>NZ_JAEPET010000001.1:0-3211515 GCF_016635065.1 Halorubrum sp. LN27
CGTGGGCCCGGGCCATCCGCTCGACCTCGGCCGCGTATCGCTCCCGGTCGGCCGGGTCGTCGACCGCGCCGACGTTCTCGGGGTCGGCGTCGACGGCGGCGGTCGTGTCGCGCACGTCGGTGAAGGAGGTGAGCGCCCGCTCCTTGCGGAAGTACCGTTCGCCGTCCGGCGTCGCGTACGTGAGGATCACCATGTTCTGCTCGTCGTCGGAGTAGGTGCGCTCGACGAGCCACATCCGGACGCGCTCGCCGTCGGCGTCGATATCGGCGTCGGTCACGTGCCGCTTCCGGCCGCCACGCACAAACGAGTTCCGGCGGTGCCAGGGGGCGCCCGAGGCGGGCAGGACCGTCAGCGTTAAGTAATTTAGGCTAACCTAAATCAACGTATGCGCGCCGAACGACCCCTCGAACGCCGCCGAACCGATGACTGACGGCCGCGTTCGAGACCGGCTCCGGGGGCACCTCTCGCGGGAGCGACTCACGGTCCTCGGGACGGTGCTCGTCCTCGCAGTCGGCGTCGCCGTCACGGTCCGCACCCTCGACGCCGACGCGGTCGTCGGCGCGGTGACGGCGGCGGACCCGGCGCTCCTCGGCGCCGCCCTCGCCGTCTACGCCCTCTCGTGGCCGGTCCGCGGGCGCCGGTACGCCGACGTGCTCGCGGCGATGGGGCGGCGCTGTCGGGTCGGCTTCCTCACGGCGGCGGTGTTCGCGAGCCAGACCGCGAACCTGATCGTTCCGGCGCGGGCCGGCGACGGGGTCCGCGCGTACCTGCTCAAGGAGCGCCGGGACGTTCCGTACCCGACCGGGGTCGCGTCGCTCGCGGTCGAGCGCGCGTTCGACCTCGTGGCCATCGGCGTCCTCGGCGGCGCCGCGCTCGGCGTTCTACTCTTGACCGGTCGATCGCCCGGATCCGGCGAGTCGGTCGGCGCCGTCGCGCCGTCGACCGCCCTCGCGGCCGCGGCCGGCCTCGCCGCCGTCGCCGTGGCCCTCTCGATCGCGGCCGTTGCGGTCGCCCGGAGTGACCGCCGATTCGGGCCCGCGCTCCGCGCTCGGGTCGCGCGGCCGCGCCTCTCCCGGCTCGTCGACGCGGTCGTTCGGTTCGGCGCCTCGGTTCGGGTCGTCGCCGCCGATCCCCGGCGTCTCGGCGGGGTGTTCCTCTGGAGCCTCGTCGTCTGGGCGCTGGACGTTCTCACGGCCGTCCTCGTGCTCGAAGCGCTCACGGGCGGCGTCGGCGGGCTCGTCCCGACGCCGACGCTGCTCGTCGTCGGGACGCTCGCGGTCAGCGTCGGCAACCTCGCGAAGGTGCTCCCGCTCTCGCAGGGGGGAATCGGGCTGTACGAGGCGGCGTTCACCGGGCTCGTCGTGAGCGCGACGGGGATGCCGGTCGAGACGGCGCTCGCGGCCGCGATCCTCGACCACGCCCTGAAGAACGCCGTCACCCTCGCCGGGGGCGGCGTCGCGGCGCTCGCGCTCGGCCTCTCGCCGAGGGCGGGTCCCGCGGCAGACGGGGAGCCGGCCCCGTCGGTGCAGACGGACGGGGGGAGCGTCGTCGACGATTCGTCGGCGCCCTCCGACGAGGCCGCCGACGGCGAGCGGGAGCCGTCGAATTCCGGACCGTCAAACTTTTAGGCAAGCCTAAAAACTTCTAGGTATGGAAGAACGCCGCTCAGCCGCCGCGAGCGGGGACATATGCGTTATCGTCCCTACGATCCGCGAGTACGAGTGTCTCCGCGAGTACGTTGCGAACGCCCGGGAACACGGGTTCGACGTCTCCCGGCTCCACTTCGTCCTGGTCACCGAGGACTTCTGTGACGTCGACGAGATGCGCGCCATGCTCGACGACCTCGACGTGTCGGGCGAGGTGTTCGACGGCAGCCGCCGTGAGGAGTGGTACGAGGCCAACGGGGTCGCGGAGTACGGACACGTCGTCCCGGCCGCGAGCCACGCCGAGACGAGCTTCGGGCTCCTCTACATGTGGGCCGACGACGCCTTCGAGTACGGGATCTTCATCGACGACGACACGCTCCCGCACGACGACGCGGACTACTTCGGCCGTCACATGGAGAACCTCGCGTTCGGCGGCGAGATCGAGCGCGTCAGCTCCGACGAGGACTGGGTCAACGTCCTCTACCAGAACGCCGACGAGCACGGGCTCTACCCGCGGGGCTACCCGTACTCGGCGATGGACGAGACCGTCGAGACCGACGCGGTCGACGTCGCGTCCGGCGAGGTCGTCGCCTCGCAGGGCCTGTGGACGAACGTGCCCGACCTCGACGCGGTCCGTATCCTGATGGACGGCGACTTAGAGGGGCAGGCGCAGACGCGGACGACCGCCGACGACTTCGGCGAGGACTTCGTCGCCGCGCGCGGCAACTACCTCACCGTCTGCTCGATGAACCTCGCGTTCCGCCGCGAGGTGATCCCGGCGTTCTACCAGCTCCCGATGGACGACAACGAGTGGGACGTGGGCCGGTTCGACGACATCTGGTCGGGGCTGTTCTTAAAACGCGCCGCCGACGTGCTGGGAAAGCGGATCTACAACGGCGGCCCGCTGTGCGAGCACAACAAGGCGCCGCGCTCGACGTTCGACGACCTCGCGAACGAGGTGGCGGGGCTGGAGCTGAACGAACACGTCTGGGAGGTCGTCGACGGTGCGGGCGAGGACGCGGACTCCTTCGAGGCGGTGTTCGCGGCGATGGCCGACGCGCTCGCCGAGGGCGACTTCGACGAGTGGAACAACGGCGCGTTCCTCAACCACTGCGGCGAGTACATGCGCGACTGGCTCGACTGCCTCGACGCGCTCGCCCGGACGCCGGCGGTCGCGGACGACTGAACCGACACGACTAAAAGCATTTAGGTTAGCCTAAAACACATGACGAGACACGCACGAGACGGCGTCGACCGACGACGGTTCCTCGCCGCGGCCGGCGGCGTCGGCGTCGTCGGCCTCGCCGGGTGTATGGGCGACGACGAGGAGGACGGCGGCGACGGGGAAGACGGCGAAGACGGCGACGGGGAAGACGGCGAGTCGGTCGGACAGATCGGCTCCGGACGCGAGGGGCGCGACGCCCCCGGCGGCACCCCGATGGCCGAGATGCCCGACCTGGAGGGCGAACTCACCGTCTACTCCGGTCGCGGCGAGTTCCTCGTCGGCGAGCTCGTCGGGTACATCGAGGACCAGTACGACGACTTCGACCTCACGGTCCGGTACGGCGGCGCCACCGACCTCGTGAACCAGATCGCCAACGAGGGCGAGGGGTCGCCCGCCGATGTGTTCTACTCCGTCAACGCCGGCGCGCTGGGCGCGCTCGCCGACGAGGGACGCACGCAGGCGGTCCCCGACGACGTCGCCGAGCTGGTCCGTGAGGAGTTCCGGACGGACCAGTGGATCGGCACCTCAGGGCGCGCGCGCACCGTTCCGTACAACACGGAGGCGTTCTCCGACGACGAGCTCCCCGACGACATCATGGCGTACCCCGAGGAGTTCGACGGCGACCTCGGCTGGGCGCCCTCCTACGGATCCTGTCAGGCGTTCGTCACCGCGATGCGGCTCATCGAGGGCGAGGAGGCCACCCGCGAGTGGCTCGAGGCCGTCGTCGAGTCGGGCATCACCCCGTACAACAACGAGTTCGCCGCCTGTCAGGGGATCGCCGACGGCGAGATCGACGCGGCGTTCACGAACCACTACTACATCCAGCGCGTCCTCGACGGCAACCCCGACGCGTCGATCGACACCGCGTTCACCAGCGGCGACGCCGGCGCGGTGTTCAACGTCGCCGGCGCCGCGGTCGTCGACACCGCGAGCGACGCGACGCTCGCCGGGAACTTCGTCCGCCACCTCCTGTCGGCCGAGGCGCAGGACTACTTCGCCCGGTCGACGTTCGAGTACCCGCTCATCCCCGGCGTCGAGCCGGTCGGCGACCTGCCGACGATCGACGAGCTCGACGTCCCCGACATCGACCTGGCGGAGCTGTCCGACCTCGAAACGACGATCGACCTCATGCGCGACGCCGGCGTCGAGGTCTGAGGCCACCTCTCACTGACTCCCGTGTCGCCCCGTCCGGACCCCTCTTCTCCGCGCTCGCTCGCGCGCCGACTCGCGAGCCGCGGCCGCGCTCGGGTCGCCCGCGCGGACCGTCTCACGCTCGTGGCCGGCGTCGTCGCCGCGGCGTCCGGCGTCCTCGTCTTCGCCGTCGCCGCGACCGTCTTCGCGTACCACTCGACCAACCACGACGAGGGGGTGTACCTCATGCAGGCCGCGATGCTGCGCTCCGGGCAGCTGGAGCTGCACGCCGGCGCGCTCGCGGACGCCTTCCACCCGTGGTTCTTCGTCGAGGACGGCGGCCGGCTCTACCCGAAGTACAGCCCCGTTCCCGCGGCGATGTACGCGGTCTCGATGGCGCTGTTCGGCGAGCCGCGGGTGACGCTCGCGGCGGTCGCCGCCGGCAACGCGGCGCTCGTGTACCTGCTCGGCGCGACGGTTTTCGACCGCCGCGTCGGCCTCGCGGCCGCCGTCCTGTTCGCGGCCTCGCCGATGGCGGTGGCCTCCTCCGCGGTCTTCCTCCCGTACGCGCCCACGACGTTCTTCAACCTCTGTTTCGCGGTCGCGTACCTCCGGAGCGTGCGGGACGAGTCGATCGCGGCGGCCGGCGTCGCCGGGACCGCGATCGGAGTGGCGTTCTTTGCGCGGCCGTTCACGGCGGTGCTGTTTGCCGCGCCGTTCATCTGCCACGCGCTGGTCCGGGTCGGTGTCGCGGTCCGAGACGCCGGCGTTCTGCCACTTCCGCTCCCCGGCGCCGTGCGCCGTCACGGGCTCACGGCGCTGCTCGGAACCCTGTTCGTCGGGGTCACGCTCGCGTACAACCTCCGGATGACCGGGTCGCCCCTCACGTTCCCGTACGAGGCGTTCGCGCCGATGGACGGCCCCGGCTTCGGCGAGCGTCGGCTCCTCGGCCATTCGGCCGACTACACCCCCGAGCTCGCGGCGCGCTCGAACGGCTACGCGCTGTGGTTCCTCCTGACGCGGTGGGTGGCGGGCGGTCCGATCGGGTCCGCGCTCGCGCTCGCGGGGGGCGCGCTAGCCGCGCGGCGCTGGCTGTCGGGACGGCGCGCGGTCGGCGGCGTCCGGGGCGCCGGTGGGAGCGACGCGGTCGACTCGGCGGCGCCCGGTGATCCCCGGTTCGAGCGCACCGCCGGGCTCCTCGTCGGCGGCGTCGCGGTCTCCGTCGCCGTCGGGAACCTGTTCTTCTGGGGGACGCACAACGCGCTCGCGACGCTCTCCGACCCGACCGACGGGTTCGTCTCGCAGTTCGGCCCGTTCTACCACTTCGACCTGCTCGTCCCGCTGTCGGTGTTCGGCGGCGTCGCGGTCGCGGCCGCGTGGCGAGCGCTCCCTGCGGTCCGCCGGCGGCTTGCCGACGCGCTCTCGCCGCGGTCCGCTCGCGCGGTCGTCGCGGTCGCGGTCGCCCTCGCACTGGTCACTGCCGGCGTCGCGGGCGCCGCGGCCGTCTCGACGCCGATCGAGCGGAACGCGCCGCTCGCCGACAAGTACGAGACGGCCTACGAGCCGATCGAGGCGACCGAGTTCGACGAGGACCTCGTCTTCATTCCGACGCCGTACGGCGAGTGGCAGAACCACCCGTTCCAGTCGCTCCGGAACGATCCCGGCCTCGACGGCGAGGTGGTGTACGCGCTCGACCGCGACCCGGCCGAGGACTTCGCGGTGATCGACGCGTATCCCGACCGCGACCTCTACCGGTACGCGTATCAGGGAGAATGGACGCCGGATCCGACCCGCCACGTCGCCCCGAAGCTCGAACCGCTCGACGTTCGCGAGGGGGCGCGTATCGAGGCGACGACCAACGTCGGCGTCCCCGACCGGGTCGAGACCGCACACGTCCGGGTTGAGACCGTGCGCGGCGCTGACGGGGAGAGTACGGGGACCGGCGGGTCGACTACGGGAGACGACTTCGCGCGCTACGTCGTCGACGATCCGGCGGGCTCGCTCTCGGTTGACTGGTCGATCGGTCCCGACGGCGTCCGGCTGGCGGGCGCGCCGAACGCGACCGTCCCGTTCGACCCCGCGGGCGACGAGGCGATCGTGACGGTGACGCTCGTCGATCCCACCGGCTCGACGTTCACCTATCGGCAGGAGGCGACGGTCCGGGCCGCGGAAGCCGGCGGTGACGGCGACGCGGAGATCGGAGACGCCGCGGGCGTCGAGGTCGTCTGGCCGCCGGAGCGCTCCGTCTGCCGACTGGTCACCGAGTGTGGCACCGAGGGGACGTACCTCCCCGACGACCCCGACGCTCACGCCGAGTGGGTCGCCTTCGAGACGGACGCCGAGGCGAGCGCGGACCGGTGACCCGCTGTCTCGGAGAAACCGTTTCGCCCCGGCGCCGCTTCGGAAGGGCCTTTTAGGCCGACCCACGAACGGACGGTATGTTCCGGCAGTTCCGGTCGGAGGTCGAGGCCGCGCTCGGCGACGCGCTCGACGCCCTGGACCTCCCGACCGACGACCTCGGCATCGAACGCCCGCCCGACGACATGGACGCGACGCTCGCCTCCAGCGTCGCCTTCCGGCTCGCGGGCGAGGTCGGCGACGCGCCCCCGAACGTCGCGGCGGATGTCGCCGAGGCGGTCGACGTGACGGACACGGCCTACGTCGCCGATGTCGACACCGCGGGCCCGTACGTCAACTTCCACGCGAACGACCGATACCTCGCCGACACGCTCGACGCGGCCGCCCCCGACGCTGACTACGGGGCGCTCCCCGACCGGGACACCTCCGTCGTCGTCGAGCACACGAGCGCGAACCCGACCGGTCCGGTCCACGTCGGCCGCGCGCGCAACCCGATCGTCGGCGACGCGGTCGCGAACCTCATGGAATACGCCGGCTACGACGTCGACCGCCACTACTACGTCAACGACGCCGGCCGGCAGATGGCGGTGTTCACGTGGGCGTACGAGCGGTTCGACGAGTCTGACCTCGACGCCGAGCCTGCCCGCGACCGCGCCGAGTACGACCTGGTGCGCTACTACCGCAAGGGGAACGCCTTCTTGGAGGATGCTGACCCCGACGCGGTCGAGGCCGCGGAAGACGAAATCGCCGCGATCCTCCAGGGCCTCGAAGCGGGCGACGAGGAGACGTACGAGCGCGTCGGCGAGGTCGTCGATACGGTGCTCGGCGGGATGAAAGACTGTCTCGCCCGCCTGCCCGCGGAGTTCGACGAGTTCGTCAAGGAGACGCGGTTCATGCGCGACGGCTTGACCGACGAGATCGCGGCCCGCCTGAAGGAGACTGACCACGCCGTCTACGAGGAGGACGCCTGGCAGCTGGAGCTCGACGACTGGGGGATCGACAAGAACCTCGTCTTCCTCCGCTCCGACGACACGAGCCTCTACACCACCCGCGACCTGGCACACCACGAGTGGAAGTTCGACAACTACGACCGCGCCGTCACCGTGCTCGGCGAGGACCACAAGCTGCAGGCCGACCAGCTCGACGCGACCCTCGAACTCCTCGGCAACGACACCGACCGGCTCGGTCACGTCATCTACTCGTACGTGAATCTCCCCGAGGGGAAGATGTCCACGCGGCGGGGGACCGGCGTGATGCTCGACGACTTGCTCGACGAGGCGATCGACCGCGCCCGCGAGGCCGTCGAAAGCCGGATGGACGACCGGATCCGCGACGACGACCTGTCCGAGGAGGACGTGGACCGCATCGCCCATCAGGTCGGGATCGGCGCGGTCCGGTACGACATCGTCTCGAAACAGCCCGCGAAGGCGATCACCTTCGAGTGGGAGGACGCGCTCGACTTCGAGGGGCAGTCGGCCCCGTTCGTCCAGTACGTCCACGCACGCTGTTGCGGGATCTTAGACGAGGCGGCCGACGCCGGGATCGCGGTTCCCGAACCGGGCGACCCGCTCGATGTCGACGCCTCGGCGCTGGAGACCGCGGAGGCCCGCGACCTCCTCCGCGAGGTCGCCCGGTTCCCGGCCGCGATCGAGTCGGCAGCCGACGACCTGGAGCCGCACACAATCGCCACGTTCACCCGCGAGTTCGCCGACGCCTACAACGCCTTCTACCGGGAGTGTCCGGTGGTGTCCGCCGAGAACGCGGAGCTGCGGGCCGCCCGCGTCGCGGTCGTCGCGGCCGCGAAGCACACGATGGCGAACGCCCTCGACGTGCTCGGGGTCGAGGCGCCGGAGTCGATGTAGGAGCGGGGCGGCGACTCGTCGCTTTCCGGTTGAGGGGTCGTCGACTCACTTATAAGCATTTTGACAGATCAGCGGTGACCACTTCCAAAGCCCCAGCCGGCGAGGCGGGCACACGCTCGCTGTCGTTCGAAAGGCGCTCCGCCCCTTTCGTGATGACGAGAGAGCTTCGCTCTCTCGAACCACGCGCTTCAGTCGCTCGCGGTGCGCTCCTTCCAGTGCTTGCGTCGCCTGTGCCCGCCTCGCCGGCTGCCCCTTTGAGTCCCACCCGCACGGCACCGCACCACACCTCACGCCTCCCCAGCCTCGTCGGTCGCCCTCCGCGTTGCTCCGGACGACCGACTCCCTCGCGCGTCGCCGCTCGCGGGCCGAAGGCCCGCTCACGGGCGCGCGCCACCGCAGATCATTTATAAAAGATCCCGCGATCGACGGTCCATGCGACGCGGTACCGCCGCGCCGGCGGGAAGGTCAAAGCTTACTTACACGCACGCCGCCGTAGTTTGGGTAATGAGTAGCGACGCCCAAGAGACGAGCAAGGACCGGCGGAAGTACGAGTTCCGCAAGGTCATCGAGGAGCTCCGCGACTTCGAGGGCTCCGGCACGCAGCTCGTCACCATCTACATCCCCGAGGATCGGCAGATCTCCGACGTGGTCGCCCACGTCACGCAGGAACACAGCGAGGCGTCCAACATCAAGTCCAAGCAGACGCGGACGGCCGTTCAGGACGCGCTCACCTCGATCAAGGACCGCCTCCGCTACTACGACACCTTCCCGCCGGAGAACGGGATGGTGATCTTCTCGGGGGCGATCGACGCCGGCGGCGGCCAGACCGACATGGTCACCCGGACGCTGGAGTCGCCGCCCCAGCCCGTCGAGTCGTTCCGGTACCACTGCGACTCCGAGTTCCTCACCGAGCCGCTCGAACACATGCTGGAGGATTCCGGACTGTTCGGGCTCATCGTCCTCGACCGCCGCGAGGCGAACGTCGGCTGGCTGAAGGGCAAGCGGGTCGAGGCCGTCAAGTCCGCCTCCTCGCTCGTCCCCGGCAAACAGCGGAAGGGGGGTCAGTCCGCACAGCGGTTCGCCCGCCTGCGGCTGGAAGCGATCGACAACTTCTACCAGGAGGTCGCGGGGATGGCCAACGACCTGTTCGTCGACAAGCGCCACGAGCTCGACGGCATCCTCGTCGGCGGCCCCTCCCCGACCAAAGACGAGTTCCTCGACGGCGACTACCTGCACCACGAGCTGCAGGATAAGGTGCTCGGGAAGTTCGACGTGGCGTACACCGACGAGTCCGGACTGAAGGATCTGGTCGACAACGCCAGCGAGGCGCTCGCCGACCAGGAGATCGTCGAGGACAAACGCCACATGGAGACGTTCTTCGAGAACCTCAACACCGGCGACGAGGCCACCTACGGCTTCGATCAGACCCGCCGGAACCTCATCATGGGCTCGGTCGACCGCCTGCTCATCTCCGAGGACCTCCGCTCCGACGTGGTCGTCTACGAGTGTCCGAACGGCCACGAGGAGTACGAGGTGATCGACTCGCGACACTCGACCCCGGACCACGAGTGCTCGGAGTGCGGTGAGGAGGCGGAAGTCGACGAGCGCGAGGACGTGATCGAACACCTGATGGCGATCGCCGAGCAGCGCGGCACCGACACCAAGTTCATCTCCACCGACTTCGAGAAGGGCGAGCAGCTGCTCGACGCGTTCGGCGGTATCGCCGGCATTCTGCGGTACTCGACGGGCGTCTAGAAACGGCTTCTACGGGCGTATTTCCGCTACTGCTCCGGTTCTACTGCTCCGGTTCGACCGGTGCCGCCGCGATCTCCAGACACGAACAGGCGTCGGTCTCTGGGTCGAAACAGTCCGGACACTCCGGCTCCCGGTCGATGATCGTGTCGAGCCGCTCGGCGACGGTGTCGTCGATGACCGCCTCCAGCTCGCGGGCCTCCGCTTGGAAGTCCTCGACGGCGAGCACGTTCGCGAGGAAGCGCTCGATGATACAGTAGGTCTGGAGCGCGTCTCGCGCACGCACGATCCCGTCGTCCGTGAGCGTGACGCCCTTGTACTTCTCGTGTTCCGCGAGCCCGCGCTCCTCGAGCTTCCCGATCATTTCGTTCGCGCTCGCCGGGCTGACGCCGAGGGCGTCGGCTATCGATCCAGTCGAGGCGGGGCCGTCCTCCTGGTCCTGTACGACGTATATCGTCTTGAGGTACTGGTCTGCGGTGTTCACGGCTCCCCTCCGTCGGGACTCGTCGGCTGCTCCTCAGTTCGGTTCATCGTCGTTCCATGACCTCGGTCACTTCGCGCACCCCCTCGGCCTCCTCGTCGCGGATCGCCGTCAAGGTCGCGACCAGTTCCTCGCGGTCGATCGAGAACTCGACGTCCGAGTCCTCGATCGCCCCGATGAGGTCGTCGTAGAACTTGTAGGCCGTCTCCTCGTTACACAGCTGGTCGTACAGCACGTCGTCGAAGTCCTCCGGCCGGGTCCGACCGTACCGGGCGTCGACGAGCGACTCGATCTCGCCGAACGGAACGCTGTCGACGCCGAGGTCCTCGATCAGCGTCTCTAACCGTTCGCGGTGGGCCGCCGATTCCTCGGCGGCGTCCGCGAGCAGCTGTTCGACCTCCTCGTCGAGCTCGGCGTCCAGCTGCTGGTAGTGCCGGTGGGTCCGCGCCTCGACGACCTCTTCGAGCACGATTCCGATCTGGAGCAGCCGCGCGAGCTGGTCGTCCGAGGCGACCCGCTGGCTTACGCTCACGACGACCACCCGAGACGGACCGATACGCGTCGCATACGTCAACAGTTCCGAGCCTCTCCGACTTAAGGTGTTCCCTCTCACGGTTCGGTCCGTCTCCGCGCGCTGGCGGGGGCAGTGGGCGGTCGGCGCACCGAACCCGCCGTCCGGATCGGTTCGCGGCCGAGAGACCCGTTATCCCGAATTATCCCGCGTTAAATCGGAATAAACGCGGAACGACGCCGACGAATTCGGATAAAATCGGGTTGAGCGCTTCCACCCCTTATTTCCCGGCGGTCGATACGGGAAGACGCGATGAACGCGAAAACACTCGCGACGGTCGCGCTCGCCGTGACCGTCCTGATCGGTGGCGTGGCGGCGGTCGGCGCCGCCGCCCCCGCAGACGCACAGGCGAACGACAACGCGACGGCGGCCGACGAGAACGCTCCGTCCGACGCGCCCGCGGACGACGCGGCCGACGGCGACGACGCCGAGGACGACGACGGCGCGGCCAGTGAGGCGTCCGGCGACCGCGGCCCGCCGTCCGCCCTGCCGGATCAGGCGCCCGATCACGTCAGTCAGATCCACGAGCAGATCAGCGCCTACCTCAACGGCGAGCTCGACGACCTCGGTGACGCCGTGAGCGACGTCGCGTCCGATGCGGACGCTGACGACGAGGACGAGGGGGCTGACGCTGACGACGAAGAGGAAGACGCTGACGACGAGGATGAAGATGCGGACGACGAAGAGGAAGACGCTGACGACGAAGAGGAAGATGCCGACGACGAAGACGCCGACGCGTAACCCTTCCCCGTAGCCGCCGGACGGGCCCTTTTCTTCGAACCCTCACTGATCGACGAGCCGTCGGAGACTCGTCTGTAGCCGCAGCCGGCGCTCTCGGTTGCGCTGCGTCAAAAAACGGGAACCGAACGCGGCCGTTACTGCAGGCGCTCGAAGACGAGCTCCTCGACGTCGTCGCGGAACTCGTCGACGGCGATCTCTTCGAGGACGGGCACGAAGAAGCCCTCGACGAGCATGTTCCGCGCCGTGCGGGAGTCGATCGAGCGGCTTTCGAGGTAGAACAGGTCCTCGGCGTCGACCTGCCCGACCGTCGCGGAGTGCGACGCCTCGGTGTCGTGGTTGTGGATGATCAGCTTCGGCGACGCGTCCGCCTCGGCGTCGTCCGACAGCATCAGCGTGTTCTCGCGCTGGTAGCTGGAGGTGTTCCACGCGTCGTTGCCGACGTCCTGAACCCCCTCGTAGACGGAGCGGGCCACGTCGTCGAGCACGCCGCGCGTGACCAGGTCGGCGGTCGTGTGCTCGGCCTGGTGCCAGACGCGGGCGTTGATGTCGAAGTGCTGGTCCTCCGTGCCGAAGAACGTCCCGACGATCTGGCTCTCGGCGCCGTCGCCGTTCAGCTCCGACTCGACGTCAGAGCGCGTCAGCTTCGACCCGAAGTTGCTCTCGATCCAGTCGACGGTGCCGTAGGTGCCCACGTCGGCGCGCTTCAGCGAGTAGGTGTACGTGTCGTCGTCGAGGTTCTGGAGCGAGCCGAACTGGACGCTCGCGTTCTCGCCCGCCGCGATCTCGACGAGGTTCGAGAAGTACCGGTCGTCGCCGGCCTCGCTGTCACCCGACTCGATCGACTCGAGGATCGTCACCGACGACGACTCCTCGGCGACGACGAGCGTCTGGCTGAACAGCGAACGGGAGTTCATCTCCGCGCGCACCGTCACGTCCTCGACGTCGACGCCCTCGGGGACGTAGACGAACGTGCCGGTCGTGAACAGCGCGACCGACAGCGCGGTGAGGTAGTTCTCTTCGGGGTCGAGTACCGAGCCGAAGTTCGCCTCGATGACGTCGCCGTACTCCTCGAACGCCTCGGTGAAGGGGAGGACGACGACCTCGTCGTCGCCGACCGACCGTTCCGTGGCGTCCGACTGGTTCAGCGGATCGACCAGCGACTCGAAGTCGAGCGCTTCCAGGTCGGTCCAGCGACGCCCGGGCGTCTGGATCACGTCGGGGAGGTCGGCCGTCTCCAGCGCCGACAGCGCGTTCAGACGGGTCTCGAGGAGCCACTCGGGCTCGTCGCGTTCGTCGGCGATGCGTCGTACCGTGTCCTCAGAGAGGCTCTCGATTGCTTGCGTGCTCATGTTATCCGAGCGAGCCCTCCATCTCGAGCTCGACGAGCCGGTTGAGCTCGACGGCGTACTCGATGGGCAGCTCCTCCGTGATGGGCTCGATGAAGCCCGAAACGATCATCTGCTTGGCGTCGTCGTCGTCGAGACCGCGCGACTGCAGGTAGAAGATGTCCTCGTCGCCGATCTTCCCGACGGTCGCCTCGTGGGCGACGTCGACCTTCGACTCGTTGATCTCCATGTACGGCATGGTGTCGGAGGTCGACTCGTTGTCGAACATCAGCGCGTCGCACTCGACGGCGGTCGAGGAGTTCTCGGCGCCGTCGGCGATGTGGACGAGCCCGCGGTAGTTCGTGCGGCCGCCGTCCTTCGAGATCGACTTCGACTCGATGGTCGACTTGGTCTCGGGCGCGTTGTGGTACACCTTCGCGCCGGTGTCGATGTCCTGCCCCTCGCCCGCGAAGGCGATGGTGATGTGGTTGTCGGAGGCGCCGCGGCCCTTCAGGATCGTCGAGGGGTACAGCATCGTCGCCTTCGACCCCATCGACCCGGAGATCCACTCCATGCGCCCGCCCTTCTCGGCGATGGCGCGCTTCGTGTTCAGGTTGTAGGTGTTCTTCGACCAGTTCTGCACCGTGGAGTACTGGACGTGGGCGTCCTCGCCGACGAACACTTCGACGCCGCCGGAGTGGAGGTTGAAGGCCGAGTACTTCGGGGCGGAACAGCCCTCGATGTAGTGGACCTCGGAGCCCTCCTCGGCGATGATGAGCGTGTGCTCGAACTGGCCCATCCCCTCGCTGTTCATCCGGAAGTACGCCTGCACCGGCATGTCGACGGTGGTGTTCTCCGGCACGTAGACGAACGAGCCGCCGGACCAGATGGCGCCGTGGAGCGCCGCGAACTTGTTGTCGCTCGGGGGAACGCACTTCGTCATGAAGTGCTCGCGGACGAGCTCTTCGTGCTCCTGGACGGCCTCGTCCATGTTGCAGAAGATGACGCCCTTCTCCTCCCACCGCTCCTGCATGTTCTGGTAGACAACCTCCGACTCGTACTGCGCGCCGACGCCGGAGAGCGCGTTCTTCTCGGCCTCCGGGATGCCCAGCTTGTCGAAGGTGTCTTTGATCTCGTCCGGAAGTTCGGTCCAGTCGTCCACGCCGGCGCGGACGTCGACGTCCGGCCGGATGTACGGGATGATCTCGTCGACGTCGACCTCGCTCAGGTCCGGCTGTCCGGGCCAGTCGGTCGGCATCGGCATCTCCTGGAACTGCTCGAGCGCGCGCAGGCGCCGCTCCAGCATCCACTCCGGTTCGTCCTTGTCCTCCGAGATGACGCGGACCGTCTCCTCGGTGAGGCCCTTGTCGGTCTGGAAGGCGGACTTCTCCTCCTTCTTGAACTCGAAGCGGGCCTCGGTGTCTGTCTCCTTCAGTTCGTCCTGTTGTGAGCTCATAGTATCTTGTTACGGATTCTCGTGTTTACGTGTATCGCGTGCCCGGATTCGGTTACGCGGTCTCGAATGCGTCCTCGCGGACCCAGTCGTACCCCTTGTCCTCGAGCTTCTCGGCGAGCTCCGCGCCGCCGCTTTTGACGACCTCGCCGTCTAGCATGACGTGGACGTGGTCGGGCTCGACGTAGTCGAGAATCCGCTGGTAGTGGGTGATCTGGAGGACGCCCGTGCCCTGCTCGTCGCGGAGCGCGTTGATCCCCTTCGAGACGTCCTGGAGCCGGTCGATGTCCAGCCCGGAGTCGATCTCGTCGAGCACCGCGATCCCGGGCTCGAGCATCGCCGCCTGCAGGACCTCGTTCTGCTTCTTCTCGCCGCCGGAGAAGCCGGCGTTGAGGTACCGCTGCATGAACTTCTCGTCCATGTCGAGCAGCTCCATCTTCTCCGAGAGGATCTCCTGGAACTCGGCGACGCCGATCTCGCCGTCGTCCGCGGGACCCTCCATCGGGGAGGTCTCGTAGCCTTCGTCGTCCGCGTCGGCCTCAGCCTCCTCGTCTTCGTCCTCCTCCTCGAACAGCTCCTCGCGCTCGTCCGCCTTGGCGTTGAGCGCCTGTCGGAGGAAGTTCGTCATGGTGACACCCTCGATCTCCGCCGGGTACTGGAACCCGAGGAAGATCCCGAGCGCGGCGCGCTCGTTGGGTTCGAGCTCCAACAGCTCCCAGTGGTAGTCCTCGTCGTCGAGTTCGGCGTCGATGTCGGCGACGTCCTCTTCGTCCAGGTGCAGGAGGACCTCGCCGCCGGTGACCTCGTAGGCGGGGTGGCCGGCGATGACCTTCGCGAGCGTCGACTTCCCGGAGCCGTTCGGACCCATCAGCGCGTGGATCTCTCCGGACTCGACGGTCAGGTCGACCCCGCGAAGAATGCGTTCGCCGTCCTCTTCAGCTACCCGCGCGTGGAGATCGTTGATTTCGAGAGTTGCCATATGTATTCTCGTGCCTCGTGTCCGTACACTGGTCTCTCGGCGGGTTAATGGTTACGCATCTCCCGTAGAATATCCCGAAATCGAAAAGAAATTTTCTCAACGATCGAAAAGCGGTTTCAAGAACTCGGGCCCGCCGCCGTTCCGGCTCACATGAACGATCCGAGTCCGGTCTGCTCTTGGCCCGTCTTCACTTCCTCCCACGACATCCCGAGCGCCTCGATGACGCGCTCGATCGGTCCCTGAAGCGTCTTGTCCAACATCTTCTCCCAGTCGACCTCGAACTCGTCGGGGACCTGATCGGCGTACTCGAAGCAGATCACGTCCGGATCGCGTTTGAACTCCCCGTACAGGTGGTCGCGCTGCGGGTCGAGCCCCTCCTCCGCTTCCATCCGCGTCCAGAAGTCGGGGTGGACCTTCTCGATGTAGAGCCGCTTCGGCTTCGACCCGCTGCCGAAGTTGGTCCCGAGCATGAGGTTGGCGTACTTCGCGCCGCGCACCTGTGCGGTCGGCGTCTCGTAGGCGTCGAGCTTCTTGCCGATCCCGCCGGGAATGCCGATCTCCTCGACGTCCACGTCGCCGTCGAGCACCCGCGCGATCACGTCCACCAGGTACGACTTCACCTCCTCGAGGTCCTCGTCGATGTCGTCGCCCGTGACGATCGTCTCGATGACGTTCTGCTGGACCTCCTTGGTGATCCCGGCGATGTCCGACCGCTTGTACTCGAACCCGGTGATGTCGATGTCGTCGACGTCTTTCCCCTCTTTCCAGACGATGTGGCCCGCGTACCGCTTCTTCTTGCCCGCCTGGAAGAAGCGCCGGTAGAGCTTCTCGAACTCGATCTGGAAGCGGTGATCCTCGGCGTTCAGCTCCTCGCGCGCGAAGTCGTCGTAGCGGTCGTTGATGTGGTCCTCTATCTCGAAGGAGGTGTCGATGGCCTCTTCTTTCGACAAATCACCGAGAGAGAGCATGACGCTGTCAGTATCTCCATATGTAACTTCCCTGTCAAGTTCGTCGGTCACGTCCGCGGTGAACGCGATCACCTCGCGGTTGGTGGAGGTGACGCCCGCGCTCATTTCGCGGTCGTACAGGCGGAATCGATCCCACCCGAACACGCCGTACAAACTGTTCATCAGAACCTTGACAGCTCCCTGCTGCCGGTCGTACTGTTCGTACGCTTCCGTCCCCGGATCGTGCTCGTTTCGGAGCGCCTTCTTCTCCTCGCGCTCGTCGAGCAGCTCGTTCACCATCTCCCGGATGATCCCGTCGGGCTCCTTCCGGAAGTGGACGCCCGTCGGGGTCCGGTACGTCTCGCCGTCGTACTCCTCGGGGTCGACCTTCGTCTCCGGCGAGGCGTTGATCGTCACCATCGACATGGGGTAGAGGCTCTTCAGGTCGAGCACGCTCACCATCTCGCGGACGCCGGAGATCGGGTCGAACACCGCGCCGCCCTCGAACTCCTCGGCCTCCTGTTGGCCCTTCGAGGGGAGCGCGAAGTTGCCGTACGCCATGTGGAGCACGTACATGTCGACCGCGTCGCCCGGCGTCGTCGCGTCCTCCAGCTTGCAGCCGACGATCTTCCGGGCGTCGTCCCAGAAGGCGATCACGTCCTGCGCGCGGTCGATCTCGACGCACAGTTCCACGTCGCGGATGCTGTACTCCAGCAGCCGCTCGGGGTCTTGCTCCCAGAGGTCGCCGATGTCGCCCGTGTAACGCTCCTTGCCGACGCCCAGCTCGCGCTCGCCGACGGCGTCGAGCCGGTACGACTCCAGCTCCGTGAACATCGTGCGCTTGTAGGCGTACAGCAGGTCGAAGACGACCCGGCCCTTGATGTCCGGGCCGCCCCAGCCGGAGCGCCACACCTCGCCGATCCGGGAGAGCCGGTCGACGGAGAGGTCGTACTGGCTCCCGTCGTCGAGCACCTCCAGTCGGTCGAGGACGTACGGCGCGTCGAAGTCCTCGAAGTTCCACCCGGTCAGCAGGTCCGGGTCGGTCTCGTCGAGGTACGCGACGAACGCGTCGAGCATCGCGGCCTCCTCGTCGAAGGTCCGGACCTCGAAGTCGAGATCGGCGCCCTCGTCGACGATCCCCTCGTAGTCCGGGAGGTCCTCGGGCGGCGGAATCTCGGCCTCCGGCGCGTCGTACAGCCAGACGACGTACTCGTCGTCGTAGGAGTCGTGGCTGGTGAGACAGATGATCGGCTCCTCGCCGTCCTCGGGGAAGCCGCGTCGGTCGTCGACCTCGATGTCGAAGGTGTTCACCCGCATCTCGGCGTCGACCGCGGCGGGTTCGAGCATCCCCTCGTGGACCTGGATCGTCCCGTCCCCGTCGTCGAGCCGGCGCTCCTCCACGCGGATGCCCCCGTTGAGCCCGTTGTCGATCAGAAAGCGGTTCGGGAACAGGATGTCCGCCTCGAACGTCGTCGCGAAGTCGTCGCGGATGCTCCCCACGTCGCGGGGGGTTCGGGTGACGATCCGGGTGAGCGGCTCGCCGCGGATGCTCTCGTACGGCTCGCCCTCGGCGTTCTCCTCGCGGGTGCCGATCACCACGTCGTACTCCTCGACCGGGTCGCGGTCGAGGTCGGCCGTGGGGACGTAGAAGTACGGCTCGACGCCGAGCACGCGGAGGTGTTCGACGGTGTCGTGGTCGGCCCCCTCGGCGTTCTCCGCCGGCCGCCGGCCGAACACGTGCACGACCGGGTACTCGTCGTTCCCGTACCCCTCGACGGCGTAGTCGATCTGGGTGATCATCAGCTCGACGGTCCCGGTCGACTCCGGGAACTTCGCCTCGTCGACGTCGACCACGTCGCTGACGTGGCCGCGCCCGCCGCCGGCGACGACGGCCGCCTCCTGTGCGGCCAGCTCCTCCCGTTCGGCTTCCGTGCCGTCCTCCGCCCCGTCGCCCGACTCTCCGGACGACGAGAAGTCAGACAGCCCCGACTGAGTCATACCAGTGCTTCGGCGCACCCGGCTAAAAAACTCGGCTTTCGGGTGCGGCGAGGTCTCCCGCCACGGAAAGGCATATAATGTGTGATGACTTACCACGGTCCATGCCTTCGGACCCACGTTCCGAACCCCAGGTGGCTCGCCCGGCCGATCGCGACGAGGTCGACGCCGAGGTGGAGGTGTACGAAGACGACGGGAACGTGGTGCTTTTCGACGCCGCGAACCCCCTCGCGTGGGTCGAGGCGAGCCGAACGGTGCGGCTCGCCGACGCGCTCTGAGGCGGCGGTTCCTTCCGTTCCGTTTCCCGCAGCTCCGTAGCCGCCGCTCGCGGATCGGGCGGGACGGAACCCCTTTGCCCCGCCCCCTCGTACGTGCGGGCGTGTTCAGCCTCGACGAGGACGACGAGGGCGAGATCTCCGTCGGCGAGAGCTCCGACGCCGAGCGGGAGATGACGCCCGACATCCCGAAGGCGCCCTCGGTGAAGCGGTTCGACGACGACGGCGACTTCGAGGGCGCGAGCGACGTCGACTCGGGGACGCTCCGCGCGTTCGTCGTCGCGGTCATCTACGCCAACGCCGCCGTGCTCCTCGTCGCGCTCGGCCCGATGCTGTGGTTCTTCGAAGGCCGGTCGCGACTCGGTCCGGCCCTGTTCGTCGCCGGCCTCCTCGCGGGTGTCCGGACCTACCAGACGTATCGGTCGTGGGAGCGATCGCGGGACGACGAGGAGTCGGATTCCGACGACGACGGGGACGAATCGTCCTCCGCCGCCGAAGCCGGACCCGACGACCCTGAGTCCGACGCCGACCCCGAGTCCGACGCCGAGCCCCCGGAAGCGTAATGGCCCCGCGACCGCTCTCTCCGATCCATGCAGACGGTTCGTGACGCGGCCGGCGAGACGTACCTCCTCGTGAAACGCTCCGCGGAGTCGAGTCGGGTGCGCGATCCGGCCACCGGCGAGGAGCGGTACGTCGACAACGAGGAGCTCTCGGTCGTCGACGGCGAGTCGCCGCTCGCGACCGCGGCCTCGGGGGTTCCGGCGCCGGTCCGCCGGACCCTCGGCGCGGTCCGCGACGACCGGTCGCTCGGCCTCCTCGCCGTGGTCGTCGACGAGGGGCCGATCGCCGCGATCGACCTCCTCGACGCGACCGACATGTGCGAGTCCGACATCCACGGCGCGATCACCGAGTTCCGGGCCGCCGGCCTGATCGACGAGGTCGATGTCGCGGGGCGGCGCGGCTACGAGGCGACTCCGGTCGCGGTCGACGCGATGGAGCTGTTGCGTGCCGGGACTACAGACGGCGAGTAATTGGGCAGTAAGCGCGCTCCGCAGTCTTCGCGGCCCTTCGCATCTCACACCCCCAATCTACCGAGCGTGTGCCTCGCGCCTCCCCATCCTCGTCGGTCGCCTTCCGCGTTGCTCCAGGCGACCGACTCCAGCGAGAATCGGAGATTCTCTGGCAGCCGGCGGCAGAGCCGCCGGCGACCTCGCGGGCGCGCCGACGCGGACTGTCGGGTCCACAAATGGCGCCGGTGAAGCGGTCGCCCGATCAGTCGTCGGCGAGTTCAGCGACGTCGAGCGCGGCGGCGTCCTCCCGACGCACCGTCGACCGGTTCGAGCGCGGGTCCTTCTCGACGGTCACCAGCTCGTCGGCCGCGCCCACCAGCTCGTCGTCGTGGCTGACGATGAGGATCTGGCGCACGCCGAACCCGCGCATCTCCTCGACGAGCCGGACGAGCCGGGAGACGTGGCCCGAGTCGAGGAAGACGGTCGGCTCGTCGAGGATGAGCGGCGGGGTCGGCGCCGCGCCCTCGATCCCCTCGGAGAGCAGCCGGTAGATCGCACACCGCAGCGAGAGGTTGAACAGGGCGCGCTCGCCGCCGGAGAGCTGCTCGGGGTCGAGCGGCTCGCCGTCCTTCTGGTAGACGGTGAGGACGTACTCGCCGTCGAGCTCGATGTGCGAGTAGGCATCGTTGCCGTAGACGAGCTCGAACGTCTCGTTGAGGGTGCGCTCCAGCTCGGCGACGTTGCGCTGGCGGAGCTCCGCCCGGAGATCGCCGTACATCGCCTCCAGCTCGCTCGTCTCCTCGTGGAGGTCTTCGAGCGCCGCGACCGTATCGGCCAGCTCGTCTCGCTCTTCGCGGAGGTTCTCTAACTCCCGGATCTCGCCGTTGACTCCGCCGATCGCGTTCTGGAGCTCCGTCTGCCGCTCCCCGAGCCGGTCGAGCTCATCCTCGACTTTCTCGAGATACTCCTCGGCCCGCTCCTTCTTCGCCCTCGCCTCCTCGACCGCGTCCTCGTCGACGGCGTCGGCGAGATCGTCGCGCCGCTCGCGCTTGTCGGCCAGCCGGTCGCGCCGCTCGTCGTTCACCTCCGCCAGATTCTCCCGCTTCTCGCGGCGCCGTTCGATCTCGTCTTCCGCGTCCGCGATCGCCGATAGTCGCTCCTCGATCGCGGTCACCGCCTCCCGCGCGTCCTCGACCCTCGCGAGCGCGTCTTCCAGCTCCTCCACGCGCGCTGCGGCCGCCTCGGCCTCCTCGCGCTTCTGGGCGGCGACCTCGCGCGTCTCCTCGGCCTCCTCGCGGAGATCGGCGGCCCGCTCGCGCTTCTCCGCCGCCGCCTCCCGCTTCCGCTCCGCCTCCGTGCGCTGCTCTTCGGCCCGCTCTTCGAGGGCCTCGATCCGCTCGTCGATCTCGTCGAGCCGGTCCGCCGCGCTCGCGAGCTCGTCCAGCTCCGCGATCCGGTCGTCGAGGTCGCTCTCGCGCTCCCGGGCGTCCGCCAGCTCCGTCTCCAGCTCGGCGACGCGCTCGCGGTCCTCGTCGATCCCGCTCGCGTGCGGGGAGTCCTCGACCGGCTGGCCGCACTCGGGACACTTCCCCGCCGCGAGCAGCTCCTCGGCCTCCTCGACGCGCTCGCGGGCGTTCTTCAGCTCCGCGGACAGCTCCGCGATCCGCTCGCGGACCTTGCCGCGCCGCTCGCGGAGCGCCTCTCGCTCGTCCGCCGCGCCGTCGCGGTCGACATCGGCGTCCGCGGCCGCGAACCGCTCGCGCAGGCCCTCGGCCTCCTCGCGGAGCTCCTCGATCGAGGACTCGCGCTCTTCGGCCCCGTCTTCGGCCGCCTCGGCCTCGTCGGCGAGGTCGTCGGCCTCCGCCTCGACCTCCGCGGCGCGCTCGATCCGGTCGTCGGCCTTCCCGGCGAGGTTCGTCGCCTGGTTGCGGAACGCCTCGGCGCTCACCCGCTCGTCGTCGAGCTCCTCGCGGATCTCGCTCTCCCGGTCGTCAAGCTCGGCGCGCCGGGTCGCGATGGCCTCGTCGCTCGCCGCGTCGAGTCCGGCGTCGTCGAGCCGCTCGTCGATTCGGGACTCTATCTCCGCGATCCGCTCGCGGGCCTCCCGGATCGCGTCGCGGTGGTCGTCGCGCTCGCGCTCGGTCCCGCGGATCGCTTCCTCGATCTCGTCGATCTCCGACTCGACCGACTCCAGCCGCTCGCGTTTCTCCGCGTGGGTCGTCAGCGTCTCCGCGGCGGCCTGGCGGGTCTCCTTCGCCTGCTCCCGCTGCGCCTCGTAGCGGTCGATCTCGTCTTCGACCTCCGAGAGGTCGCTTTCCAGCGCGTTGAGCCGGTCGTGGAGGTCCTTTTCCTCCTTCTCCGCGATCTGGTCATCGAGCTGGTCGAACCGCCCGCGGCGGTTCTCCAGCACGTCCTCGACGCCGAGCCGCGCGTCGCCGGCGCGCTCGCGGTACTCCTCGAGCTTCCCGAGCTGGAGCAGGTCGTCGATCGTGTCCTGTCGCTCGCGCGGCGTGGCGTTGATCAGCTTGTTCACCTCCCCCTGCCGGACGTACGCGCAGTTGACGAACGCCTCGGCGTCCATCCGGAGGAGCTCGGTGACGAACTCCCGCACCGCCCGGGCGCCGTCGCGGGTCACGTCGCTGCCGTCCGTCGCCTCGAGCGTGCACTGGTGGTCGATCCGCCCGTCGTACTCCTTGAGCCGTCGCTCGACGTGGTAGGAGACGCCGTCGTGGGTGAACCACAGGTCGACTTCGGTCTCCTCCTCGCCGTTCGTGATCACGTCTCCGAGGGTGCCGTCGAGCGCCTTCGACCCGTAGAGCGCGAAGAAGCAGGCCTCCAACAGCGAGGACTTCCCGCTGCCGTTGAGCCCGTGGATGACCGTGACGCCCTCGGTCAGTCGGAGGTCGGCGTCGCCGTACGGCTTGAAGTTCGTGAGCCGGATGCGGTCGAAGTTCACAGGTAGTCCTCCATGGAGACCTGTCCGTCGGTCTCGTCGTCGGTCGTTTCGTCGCCGGTCCCGTCACCAGTCGCTTCGCCGTCTGCCGCCTCGTCGTCTGCGCCCTCGGATTCGCTGTCGTCGTCGGCTTCGGACTCGGTCTCCTCGGCTTCCCGGTCACCCGCGTCGTCGCCGCCGGCCGCGCCTCCGGCCTCGCCCGGGTCGAACGCGCCGAGGTCGTCGAGGTCGTCCACCCGCTCCTCGATCCGGCGCTTCACGGTCTCCCTGACGTTCGTGTCGGGGATCGTGTCGGCGCGAACCGCCTCCTCGACGTCGAGCGCGGCCTCCGTGAGCCCCATCTCCTCGACGCGCTCCCGGACCGCGTCCTCGGGGTCCGCGAAGCTCACGTCGACCTCGGCGTCCGTCTCCACCTCGCGGCGGTCGGTCACGCGGGCGATCAGGGCCCCCTGGTCGGTCGCGAACTCCTCGATCGCGGCCGGCGTGACGGGATCGCCCTCGCCGGTCACGTCGACGAGGACGACGGCGTCGTCGAGGTCGTGCTGGCGGACCGCCTCGCGCACCCGCGCCGCGCCCTCGCCCTCGCGGAGGTCGGCCTCAACGAAGACGAACGGGCGGGTGTCGAGCGCGCGTCGCCGGATCTCCACGCGGTCGTCGCCGCCGGCGGCGTCGGCGTCGAAGGTGACGAGGTTGTACCCGCGCCCCTCGCGCTCGCTCGCGCTCGCGCGCTCGGTCGAGCCCGGGTACGTGACCCACGTGCCCGCGACCTCGGCGGAGTCCGGGGTGTGGTTGTCGCCGAGGAGCATCGCGTCGAACGCCACGTCGCTCTCCGCGAGCACCTCCTCCGTGTCCCAGTCCGCGTAGCCGAACGGCTCGAAGAGGCCGTGCGCGACGAGCGCGGCGTACTCCGCGTCGTGCTCGGCGAACGCGTAGTCGAGGTCGTCGCGGCGCGAGACGGGCACGTGATCGAGCCCGTAGAAGGAGGTGTCGCCGACGACGGTTGGCTCGTCGTCGAGCCGCGTCGCGAGCCCGAGCCGCTCGAACAGGTCGAGCCACTGGCCGCCCCGGGTCGACTCGTGGTTCCCGACCACGGCGAGGAAGGGGATCCCGGCGTCGTCGAGCCGGCGGAGGACCGAGATCGTTCCCATCAGGTCGTCGAGTTCCGGCCGCCGGTCGTGGAAGAGGTCGCCGGCGTGGACCACCGCGTCGACCTCCCCGTCGATCGCGTCGTCGATCACGGCCGCGAACGCGTCGAGGAAGTCCTGCCGTCGGACCGGCGAGTGGTACTGCGCGTACCCCACGTGGGTGTCGCCGGTGTGGATCACCCGTGTCATCTGGCCGGGTCTTGGCCGGTATCGGGTTTAGGGGTTCCGGGGGCGGGGCGGAAGTGGTCCGGCGGGTTACTCGGTGGTGTCGCCAGCGACGCCGTCGGCTCGCCCGTCGCCACCCTCGCCCGAGCCGCCGTCGGCGGCCGCCTCGCGGAACCGTCGGAACGCCGCGCGCGCCTCCCGCCCGCGCTCAGCGATGGCCTCGTCGCCGTCGCGCTCGGCGGCGGCGATCGCGTCGTCCAGTCGGTCGAGGCCGTCGGCGTCGACGAACGCCGCGGCCCGCCGGAGGTCGGCGCGCGCGGCGTCCGCCTCGTCGATCACGGCGACGGACGGTCGGGTCGCGGTGTCGGTGCGGCTCGCCAGCGCGGAGAGCGCCCGCTTGACGGCGACGGTCGAGACCATGGGCGGGCTGGGGTCGCTATCGCTGATAAGCGGTGGCTCCGCGGAGGGAGAGAAACGAGGGGGACGTGACGGCTTCGGCCCGGAGTCTACACCGAGAGGGTGTACAGCCGCTTCCGAGCGTCGGCGAAGGAGAACCGGGAGTCGACGACGTCCTCTTCCTCCAGCCGCGAGAGCGCGTACCGGACGGTCCGGGGCGGGAGCAGGGTCTCCTCGGCCAGCTCGCTCTGCGTGAGCGTGTCGTTGTAGTCGAGGACCTTCGCGACGAGCTTCGCGCTCGGCGGCAGGTCTCGGACGGCGCTCCAGCGATCCATGATGTCCTCGTCGGCGGTGACGGCGTCGGTGGCACTCATGCGTGGTTCCTCCTTATTCATGCCGTTAGATAATATTTACTATCCTGTTTTATTACTACTAGGCATCAAGTAGACGCATGCACCCCGGTATCTCTCCCCCACCCGAAACCTCTTACCCGCGAGACGCTTTATTACGCACAATGACAGACACCGTCGACGACGTCGAGCTGCCCTACGACGAGGGGTCGGCGTCGAGACAGGAGAAGATCGAGTCTCTCCAGGAAGAGCTCGACGAGCTCGAGTCCCAAAACGAGGAGATGCGCGACAAGCTCCTCGACGCGAACGCCGAGAACAACAAGTACCAGCAGAAGCTCGAACGGCTCACCCACGAGAACAAGAAGCTGAAGCAGTCCCCGCTGTTCGTGGCGACGGTCCAGGAGATCACGCCCGACGGCGCCGTCATCAAACAGCACGGGAACAACCAGGAGGCGCTCACGGAGATCACCGCCGAGATGCGCGAGAAGCTCGACCCGGACGACCGGGTCGCGGTGAACAACTCGCTGTCCGTCGTCAAGAAGCTGGAGAAGGAGACGGACGTGCGCGCCCGCGTGATGCAGGTCGAGCACTCCCCCGACGTCACGTACGCCGACATCGGCGGGCTCGAAGACCAGATGCAGGAGGTCCGCGAGACCGTCGAGATGCCGCTCGAACACCCCGACATGTTCGAGGACGTGGGCATCCAGCCGCCGAGCGGCGTCCTGCTGTACGGGCCGCCGGGCACCGGGAAGACGATGCTCGCGAAGGCGGTCGCCAACGAGACGGACGCCACCTTCATCAAGATGGCCGGCTCCGAGCTCGTCCACAAGTTCATCGGCGAGGGCGCAAAGCTGGTCCGGGACCTGTTCGAGGTCGCGCGCGAGAACCAGCCCGCGGTCCTCTTCATCGACGAGATCGACGCGATCGCCTCGAAGCGGACGGACTCGAAGACCTCGGGCGACGCCGAGGTCCAGCGGACGATGATGCAGCTGCTCTCCGAGATGGACGGCTTCGACGAGCGCGGCGAGGTCCGGATCATCGCCGCGACCAACCGCTTCGACATGCTCGATCCCGCCATCCTCCGCCCGGGCCGCTTCGACCGCCTCATCGAGGTGCCCAAGCCGAACACCGAGGGCCGCGAGATCATCTTCCAGATCCACACCCGGAAGATGAACCTCGCGAGCGACATCGACTTCACCGAGCTCGCCGAGATGACCCCGGACGCCTCCGGCGCCGACATCAAGGCCATCTGCACGGAGGCCGGGATGTTCGCGATCCGCGACGACCGCACCGAGGTCACCCTCGACGACTTCCTCGGCGCCCACGAGAAGCTCCAGACGGATGACGAGTCCGGCGCCGACGACTCGCTGGCGTTCGCCTGACGCGGCCCGTCGTCGCCGACCTCCGAGTTACCGGGTTTTGATTTTCTGCGCGCTCGCCGGTCGTTCGAACTCGTCGCTAATCGCCAGTCACTACAGCGCTCGCAGCACCAGGTACGGCGCGACGAAGAGCAGTGCGAAGATCAGTCCGGTCGCGATCGCGTAGCCGACGCCGACGCCGGCGAGCGCGCGCCAGCCGTCGTCGGTGGGTAGGTTCCGGAGCGGGATGTCGGGGCTCATACCCGTGGCTTCGCCGCCGTCGACTTAACTTTCGGTGGCCGATCCGTCGGATCGCTCCCGTCCGATCGGCTGCCCGCCGGTTACACGTCGCCCGCCGGTCACACGTCGCCCGCCATCGCGCGGAACAGGTCGTCGGCGAGCGCGTCGCGGTCCACGCTCTCCGGTCCCTCCTCGCCGGTCGGGTCGATCGTCGGACCGATCGTCCCGCCCCCCATGCGCGAGTGGCCGCCGCCGTTGCCGTTGTCGCGGTCGGAGAGGACGGCGTCGATGGCGTTGCCCATGTGGACGCGGTCGTCCCGCGACCGACCGGAGAGGTGGATCGTCCCGTCGCGCTCCCCGATCACCACGACGGCGCTGACCCCCTCCAGCTGGATCAGCTCGTCGGCCGCTTGGGGGATCGCGTCGACGTTGTTCACGCCGCCCACGTCGGCCACCGCGAACGACCCCTCGACCCGACGGCCGGCGATGGCCCGCGCCTTCACCTCCAACACCTCCGCGTCGACCGCGGGGTTGGCGATCCGGTCGAGCCGGTCCTGGTCGACGCCGGGGTAGACGTACGCCGCGGCCGCGAAGTCGGGTTCGCTCGCGCCGACGGTGAGGTGTTTGGTGTCGGTGAGGATCCCGTACAAGAGCCCGGTCGCCGTGTCGGTCGGAAGCGTGAGGTCGCTGTCCGTCTCGCTCGCGTGCTTGTCCGGTGGGACCGGCGTGGCGTCGTTCTGCTGGAAGTACTCCGCGACCACCGAGGCGGTCGCGCCGTAGTCGGTCCGCACGTCGGTGAACGCCTCCCCGGCGCCGTCGCCGGGGTGGTGGTCGATGACCGCAAGCGGGAGCACGCCGTCGGCGCCGGCGAACCCCCGCGGCTCGTTGTGGTCGACGAGCACGACCGACTCGGCGGCCAGATCCGTCACGTGTTCGATCGGGTCCAGCTCCAGGTCGAGCACCGTGCGGAACGCCCGGTTCTCCTGGTGGCGGATCTGCCCCGGGTACTGGACCGTCGCCTCGACGTCGAGCTGCTCCGCGAGCGAGGCGACGCCGAGCGCCGCCGACATCGCGTCCGGGTCCGGGTTCGGGTGCATCAACACCGCGATCTCGTCGCGGTCGGCCAGCAGCCGTCGGAACCTGACGCCGGGCGTCCTGCGCGCGCGGAACAGCACGTACGCGCCGACGGCCGCGACCAGCGCGACGATCGCGGCCACGACGGCGAGCTCCGGATTCTCCCGGGCCAGCGCCTCGGCCTGCGAGAGCCGGTCGTCGGCCACGCTCAGGGACCACATACGTGCCGGTCGACTCGCTCCCGGTACATCAAGGTTCGTTACCGTTCCGTCCCGGCGACAACGACGCGTCGGACGGCCCCCGACCGATCGCGGCCGGCGATGACCTCACTCGCTCGCCGCCCGAAACGCCCGCACCGCGTCGCCGTATCCCTCGCGGAAGGTCGGGTAGGCGAACGCGTAGCCGAGCGTCCGCAGGCGGTCATTCGAGCAGCGCTTGCTGGTCCGGATCCGGCGTTCGGCCGCCGCGGAGAGGTCGCCGGCCGCGATCCGGTCGGCCTTCGACCGCTTCTCCGGACGCGGCACGCCGCATGCGTCGGCCAGCCAGTCGGCGAACGCGTGCTTATCGACCGGCTCGTCGTCAACGACGAGAACGGCCTCGCTGCGGGCGCGGTCGGCTTCGAGGAGGTACCGCACCGCCCCGGCGGCGTCGTCGCGGTGGACCATGTTGAGATAGCCGGCCGTGACCGGGCCCGCCAGGTAGCGGTCGAGTCGGTAGCGATCCGGGCCGTACAGCCCTGCGAAGCGCGCGACCGTCCCGTCGATCCCGAACTCCGCCGCCGTCTCCAGCGCGGTCCGCTCCGCCTCGGCGAGGACGCGGGTCTTCTCGGTCGTGGGCTCGATCGGCGTCTCCTCGTCGACCCACGCGCCGTCGTGGTCGCCGTACACGCCCGTCGACGAGGTGTAGACGAGCCTGTCCGGCGTCGCCGTCCGCGAGCCGTACGCCTCGATCACGTTCCGGAGCCCGTCGACGTACACCTCGCGGGCGGCCGCGGCGCCGCGGCCGCCGGAGCTGGCCGCGAACACGACCGCGTCCGCGTCGGGGAGCGCGTCGAGCGACGCCGGCTCCGTCGCGTCCGCGCGGACCGCGTCCACCTTGCCGTCAGAGATCCCTTCCCCGACCGACTCGATCGCGTCCAGTCCCGCGTCGGACCGCCGCACTCCCGTCACGTCGTGGCCGCGCTCGGCGAGCTGGCGGGCGAGTTCGAGGCCGACGTAACCGCAGCCGACGACGACGACCCTCATGGTTTCCGCCGCTCGATGACCGCCATGATCTCCGCGAGCTGGCCGAGCGTCATCGGCGCGCGCCCCTCCAGGGCCTGCTGGACCTCCTGTCCCGTGAGGTCCGCGTCGATCGCGGCGGCGATCGCGTCGACGTCGAGCACCGCGGTCGCCATCCCCATCAGCAGGTGGTCGCGGACCTCGGCGACGACGGCGTCGCCGCCGCGGTCGGTCGGGACGGCGACGATCGCGGCCCCGTCCTCGAGCCGGATCCCCGCTGCGTTGCCGTCGGCGACGGCGTCGAGGACGGCGCCGTCGACCCCGGTCTCCTCGGTGATCCGATCTCGTCCGACCTCGGCGAGCGCCTCGCTCACCAGCGCGTCGAACGACGCCAGCAGCGCCGCCGCGGTCACCTCGTCCGCGTCGCGTTCGGCTCCCGTCGCGCCGTCGGCGACGACCTCGTGAAACATGGTCGCCCTCGGTCGCGGCGTCTCAAAACGGCTGCGGTCGGGTCACGATTCTCGACACTCGCCCTCGCCGCCCGCGGTCGCTTCCCCCATCGCACCGGGGCACGGCCAGCCGCCGGACCGCTCGTCGCGGGTCCCGTCCACGTCGCCGACGCCGGGCGGTCCGGCCGGGACCGCGACGGCGACCACCGTCTCGGTCTCGAACGCCACCGGTTCGGTCTCGCCCAGCCGCACCGTCTCCCCGCCGACGCCGACGGTCACGTCGCCCTCGCTCCGGACGTACGCGAAGCGCTCTCCGGGCGCGCCGATGTCGGCCCGTAGCGCGAACCGCGGATACTCCCCCCGGACCTGCACGCGCCAGGCGTTCACCGTCGTCACCCAGTACCCCGGCACGGGCGCGACCGGGAGCCCCGCGCCGACCGTCCGGGCGGGCTTCAGCGACCACTTCTCGCCCAGCTCCTCGACCGCCTTCTCGCTCGCTCTCCCGGCGGCCTTCTCGCCCGCCCGCGCCGCCTCCCTCTCGATCGCCTTCTCCATCCGGTCTCTGAGCAGCACTCGCGCGCCGCTCGTCGTCTCGTCGACGAACCGGGTCGGAACCCGTACCGCGTCCCGCCCGGCCGCCGACCGGGTCGCGACGCGCAGGTTCGCGGCGAGCGCCTCCTCGGTCGCCCGCGACAGCGACCCGACGGCCGCGGCCTCGGCGGCGACTCGATCGGGATAGGACCCGTTCCCGACGGCGACCGCGCGTTCGCCGGTCGAGCCGTAGCTCGCGGCGGCCTCGTCGAGCGCCCTGCGTCGCTCGTCGCGCGACAGCGAAGTCCGGACGCGGAGCGTCGATCGGAGCTCCCGGTCGACCTCGTCCAGCGATCCACTCACCTGTCGGGCGAGCGCGTCTCGGTCCGCCCGCAGGTCCGGATCGTCGCCGGCCCCCAGCGCGTCGTTCGCCACCAGGAGCGACCGACCGGCGGTGCCGACCCGCACCGTGTCTTCGGTGCCGAGGATCCGATCGACGACGCCGCTGGACACCTCGCCGTACGGCACGGTGACGTAGTTCACGTTCCGGACCGCGAGCGGGCGGGTCGTCGTTCCGTCCACCCCGTCGACGGTCTCGCCGTCGACGGTCGTCCGCGGGAGGTACCCCGGGGAGCCGTTCGGCGCGAACGTCACTTCGCCGCCGGGGCCGTCCTCGCCGACCGCGTACGTCCCGGAGTCGCGAGCGGCCTCGCGACTGGCGAGCGCGTCGCCCACGTCTGGCCCGTCGAACGCGCCGTTCACGCGGTCGAGGAATCCGTCGGTCGCGCGCTCACGGTCGTCTGCGGCCCCTTCGAGTTCGTCGATCACGGCGTCGAGGTACGCGGCACGGGCGGCGGTGCCGGCCCGATCGACGGCACCGTCGTACGTCCGCGGTGCGTCGACGAGTTCCGCGCGCCGATCGCGGATCGCGTCCGCGAGGTCGACGTACGGTTCCGCCTCGCCGACTGCGGCATCCTCCATCGACGCCTCGGTCTCGATGTCGCGCACGTCGCTCGCGAGCGCGGCCACGTCGGCCGCGACGGCGTCTCGATCGCCGGACGAGCGGGACCCCACGACGGTCGTCGACTCGCGAACGTCGCCGCCGCCGACCGCGTCCGCGGCGATCCGGTCGACGCCGCCCTCGGTGTCGACGCCCAGATCGCTCCGAGCGGCCGGCGGCGCGTCGCGCAGGTCGGGGCCGTCGGCCGCGTCGCCCGCGCCGAACGTCGCGGCGGCTCGGTCGGGCGCCTCGTCGGTCGGCGCGTGCTCCCCCGACACCGACAGCCGCACCCGGTAGCGGTCGGTCACTGCGTCGCGCGTGGTCGTCCGGAGGACCCGTTCGTCGACGACGCTCCCGTTCGGCCCCCGCTCGACGAACACCCGCTCCCACTCCGCGACCGCGACGCGCTCGACGGTCGCCTCGCGTGTCGCGCCGCCGAACGAGACGCGCTCACCGGGATCGACCGTCCCGGACGGAACGCCCTCAGGCACGCCGGACCCGCTGACGACCGGTGACCGCTCCGTCCGCGTCAGGTCGACGCGCTCCCAGTCGCCGGTGGTGGTGAACTCCGAAGGAGCGGGCGTCGGGGGCGTCGGGCGCCCGCCGTCGTGGATCCGCGTCGTCGAGGTCTCGACGCTCGCCTCGACTCGGTACGCGTCCTCGAGGATCGCGTCCAGATCGTCGTAGACGCGCGTCGCTCCCTCGTCGGCCGCACGGCCGATCGGGACCGGCGTTTGCTCCTCCGTCGGGCCCTCGTCTCGGAACGCGGCGTCCTCGCTCGGTCGGCCGCCCGGACCGTTTCTTTCGTCCGGACTGTCTCTTTCGTCCGGACCATCCCTTTCGTCCGGACCATCCCTTTCGTCCGGACCATCCCTTTCGTCCGGGCCGTCCGTCTCCCCCGGCGTCGGCGCGTCGAGCACGGCCTTCGTCCACGACCCCTCGTCGACACCGGTCGGTTCGAGCAGGTCCGTGGCTCCGGTCCGCGCCGTCGCGCGTGCCACTCCGCCGCGCGCGTTCGGGTCGCTCGCGCCGAACACGTCCCGCTGCGTCCGGACGATCCCCGCGTTGGTCGACAGCTCCACGTGGCGGTTCGCGAGGACGTTCTCGACCGGTGCGCCGGCGTACTGGGCGTACCCCCGTGCCCACGTCATCGGGTAGAGGCTCGCGGTGAGCTGGCGGCCCAGCCCCGGTCCCTCGGTCGGTCCCCGACCGAGCCGGTCCTCGAACCGCTCCGTCCGCTCGTGCGCCGCGAGCGTCGGCACGGCCACCACCACCGTCCGGTCCTCCGTTCGCTCCACGACCGTGCGTCCGTTCCGCGTCGCGGTCGTGTCCACCCCCTCGAACGTCACGCGCGTCGCCGTTCCGTTCGCGGCGGGCTCGACGCGGACCCGGTCGCGCGCCGCCGCCAGCTCGCTCGGGTCGTCCACCGCCGGGAGCGACGCCGTCGCCGTCACGCCGCCGACATCGGCGTCGACGGCCGACAGCGCTTCGGCGCCGGCGATGGCGAGTCGGATCCGGAACGCGTCTTCGAAGGCGGACTCGTCTCTGACCGCGGTCGCGGCGTGTCCGCCTCCCGGATCGCTGGCCGTCTCGGTCGGTGCCCGCGTCACCGGCTCCGCGGCGGCGTCGTGCGCCGCCCGACGCGCCGCGGCCCTGAGCGCGGCGGTCGAATCGGCGTCAACCCGCTCGACGGCGCGCTCCACGCTCCGGTCTTCGCCGACGAGCCCCTGATCGGCGATCCCCGCGGCGTACGTCGAACTCGTCACCAGCAGGAGCACGCCGATCAGCGCGAACGGGACCCGAGCGCGCTCGTCGACGGTGAAGGATCGACACCGCGATCCGCAGTCTGGCGCGGCTCCGGTCGGCGACCGGTCTCGCACGCTCACCACCTCCTGACCACGATCCTGACCGTTCCGGTCGAATCCGAGCCGTTCGGCCCCGGATGCGTGATCACGGCGACGGTGACGTCGGCGCCCCGCGGCGGCTCGCTCCCGACGGCGATCGGCTCCGGGGGCTCGGCCCCGGTCCCCCGCCCCTCCGCTTCGGAGCTCTCGTCGCCGTCGTCCTCCCGACCGAGCCGCCACGGAACGCCAGTGCCGGCCGCTCCGGCCGGATCTCGACCGATTCCGTCCGAACCGACCTCCCACGCTCCGGGTCCGGCCGGCAGCGCGGATTCGTTCGGATTCCGGCGCGGCGCTCCGGCCGCGGCGTCCGACGGGAGTTCCTCCGCTCCGCCGCCGCTCTCATTCGCGTCCCGATTCGGCTCCCGGACCTCCGCGTCGATCCGCGTCCGCGGTCCGATACCGCGTTCGACGGCCGCCAGCGTTTCGGACTCGAACGCTGCTCTCGCGGCGTGTCCCTCACCGTCCCGTCCGCCTCCGGCCGCTACCAGTCCCAACAGCTCGGCGCGGGTCGCGTGGACCGTCCGGGTCCCGTTCGGCGCCTCGGTCGACGCGTACGTCACCGTCACCGTCTCCGTCGCGACCAGATCGGCGACCTCGGCGGCCTCGGTTCCCGCCGCCGCGCGGTCGTCACCGGCCGCACCGAGCGCGACGACGCTCGCTGAGACGCAGAGGAGCAGCACCGTCACGTCGAGCACGGTGCTAGTCACCGGGCCACCACCGCCCGAAGCGTTCCGCGGACGTTCCGTCCCGGCCCGACCTTGACCGTCACCGGGCGCTCGGCGACCGCGACCGCGTCTCGGGCGCTCGCCGCCTCCGGCGCGCCGTCGCCGGACCGGACCGCCCACCGCTCGCCGTCGGCCTCGATCGCGACGGTCGCGCCGGACCGGGGCGCGTCGAGGCTTCCCAGCCGCTCCGGATCGACGACGCCGCCCGTCGTCACCGCCGGCTCGACCCGATCGAGCGTCGCTTCGGCGATCGGGCGCTCCCGGTCCGGCGCCGCGTCGTCGAGCGCGGCCGCGTACAGCCCGAGCGCCGCGCCGACGGCGAGCACGGCGACGAGGGCGGCGATCGGCTCGACCGCCGCGCGGCTCTCGCTCCCCTCGCCGCGGAGGAACTCCTCACCCGACGAGCGTGACATGGACCCCTCCGTAGTGAACGCGTCTCACCGTCAGCCGATCCGGCGCCGGGCGCCACTCGCGGTCTCCCGACCGGGCGCGCTCGGCGGCGGCTTCGAACGTCTCGGGATCGTCGAACGCCGCGTCCGCCGGAACCCCGCCGAGCACTCGGCGGAGCCCGCCGGCGTCGGCGGTCCCGCCCCGAGGGGTCGGCACGGGAGTTATCCGCGGCGCTCGGAGCGCCGCCCGCGCGGTTCCGCCGCCGCCGTCGAGCGCGACCGATCGGCTCGTGAGGCGAATGCGGTCCGCGGCCAGTCCGTGCTCCGCCGTCGCGGGATGCTCGCCGTCGGCGACCGAGTCGATCGTGTGGGCGACGCCGCTCGCGTCCGGCGGTGGAGAGGCCGGGAGCGCGGCGGCGACGCCGACGGTCGCGACGCTCACCAGCGCCAGGCCGAGCCACGCGTACGTGGCGTCGAGGTGGGTCTCGAACACGGGGCGGCTGGCCGCGGCTTCGCACTTAAAGGATCGCCCCGAGAGACGGTCGGAGATCCCCCTCGCCTCGCTACAGCAGCGCTCCCGCACCGAGGAACGCGACGAGGTAGGTCGCGGTCGCAGTGGGGAGCGCGATCCCGACCCGATAGGCGACGAGCGTCCGGTCGAACCCGCGTTCGAGGCCGGTCGCCAACGCGGTGAGCAGCGCCGCGAGGATCAGCACGTACGCGCCGACGATCCGGCCGAGCACCGGTATCGAGAGCGCTCCGCCGGCCGATCCCGATGACGATTCCGTGGCTGTTCCGGCGGTCCCGGCGCTGGAAGCGCCGGTGTCGCCGACACCGCCGACGCCGAGCGCGTCCGCACCGGCGGTCGCTCCGGCGCCGAGCCCCCCGGCGTCGACCGCGTCGATGCCGGTGGCGAGCGCGACCGTCGCCCCGCCGACGAGCGGCGCGAACACCGCCGCGGTGTTCGTCAGCGTCCCCGTCACGGTCGCGAGCTGTCGCCGCGCGTCGCCCTCGAGCTCGCGGAGGTCCTCCAGCTGGTCGGCGAGCTCGAGCAGCACGTCGCCCGCCGGCCGCCCCTCTCGCGCGGCGACGGAGAGCAGCGCGACGGCGCCTCGCACCCGCGGCGACGGCACCGGAACCGCCGGACCGCCACGCCCGAGGAACGCCTCGCGGACGCCGACGCGGAGCGTGTCGCTCCGGCGCCCGGCGAGTTCGAACAGCTCCCCGGTGGCGCCGTCGAGCCGCTCGCCGGCGTTCGCGATCGCCGTCTCGACGGCGACGCCCTCGGCCACGTCGCCGCCGATCACCGTCATCGCATCGGGAAGGGTGCGCTCGACGTCGCGGACGTTCGACAGCACGGCTCTGCGGTGTCGGACGGCGACGAGCAGCGCGACGCCGGCGCCGACTCCGATTCCCGCGACCGGCGCGGCCCACCCGGCGACGAACCGCGCCGCGACGGCGGCGGCGACGGCCCCGGTCCCCAGTCCGGCGCCTGCGGCGTGAACTCTCCGCTCCGGAACATTCGGGTGGTCTCCGTCGATGTTCGGCGGCGCGAACGCGACCGGACGGCGGGAGAGCAGCCACGCCGACGCCGCGAGCAACCCCGCCGGGAGCACCCCGAGGTACAGCGCCGCGACGACGCCGGGACCGATCGGGACACCGGCCGCGGCGGCCGCCGGCAGGAGGGCGATGAGCGCGAGCGGAAGCAGTACCCCGAAGGCGTACAGCGCCGAGACGGGACCGCGGACCTCGCCGACGAAGGCGGCGAGCCGGTCGGTCGTTCCGGCGATCGTCGCATCGAGCGCGCGGTCCAGACACCGTCCCCGGCGTTCCGGCGGCGCCGACGCCGCCGTTCGGACGAGCGCCGCCGCCCGGTCGATCGCCGGGAACCACGGCCGCCACTCGCGGGCGAACTCCCGGAGGCCGCTGGTCGGCCCGTCGGCGTTCGCCCGCTCGCGCCGCGCGAGGCCGTCGGCGAGGGGCCCGTCGCCGGTCCGCGCGGCGAACCGGACGGCCCGTTCCGTCGAGGGGTCCAACCGCATCCGCAACACCAGCCGGCCGACGAGTCCGGGCGCGGCCCCGAGGGCCCGAGTCCGCCGGAGCGAGGCGAGCCACACCGGTCCCCGATGGGCGGCGTGCGTGGCGCCCAGCCCGCCGGCCAGTCCGAACAGCACCCCTGGAACGGGTCCGGCGACGAACGCGGCGACGACGGCGCAGGCGAGGCCGACGCCCACGCCGACCCGGTATCCCGCTTCGATAACACGAGAGGCCGTCGCGTCCCAGCCGAGGAACGCGATCGCGCGCCGGAGCTCGTCCGACCCTTCATCGTCCGCGGTGCCGCCTCGCGGCGTCCCGCCGACATCCCCGTCCGGACCCGTCATCGGTCGGCACCGCCGAAGCCGTCGTTCCCCAGTCGACCGTCGCTCGTCTGCGAATCGCCGCCGTCGCAGTCGACGTAGCGCTCCGGCGAGATTCGACCGGATCTCGCGGCCGCAGCAATTCGCCTCCCGCGCCGATCGATGGCTTCGCGGACGGACGCGTACGCCTCACCGGTCTCCGCGAGCGACTCGACGAGCCGACTCTCGCCGCGGTCGATCCGCCCCGTGGGGACCAACCCGGACCCGGTCCGCTCGAACAGCGGCTCGAACGAGGACCCGCCGTCGTGCCCGACGACCTCGGCGATCGTCTCGACGCGGTGCTCGTCGAGCACGGCGATCAGGTCCGTCGCGGCGAACGAGGACGGAGAGACGCCGAGATCGCTGACGACACGCTCCCGGACCGCGTCGGGGTCCTCGCCGTGGATCGTCCCGAGGACTGCCTCGCCCGCCGCGCCGACGCGCATCGCCTCGTACAGCGCCGCCGCCTCCTCGCCGCGGACCTCCCCGACGACGATCGCGCCGCCGCCGAGCCGGAGCGCGGTCCGGACCGCCTCGCTCGGCGACGGCTCCGCGCCGTCGCCCACGCGGAGCCGCTGGACGTCTCGCCCGGCTTCGGTCACCGCCTCGGCCGGCAGCTCCGGCGTGTCCTCGATCAGGATCGAGCGCGTCTCGGCCGGTAGCTCCCAGAGGAGCGAGCCGAGCGCCGTCGTCTTCCCCGCGCCGCGGCCGCCGGCGACGAGCCCGGTCACGCCCCGCTCGACGGCCACCGAGAGGAGCCCGGCGGCCGCCGGCGTGATCGTCCCGACGTCCGCGAGCCGCGCGAGGGTCCACGCGTCCGGATCGCCGCGGCGGAACGTAAAGGAGAGGCCGTCGCTGGCGGGGGCGGTCGTCGCGGCGACCCGAACGCGACCGGCTTCGGCCTCGATCGTCGCGTCGAGCGTCGGGCTCGCGCGGGAGAATCCCCGTCCGCTCGTCCGTCGGAGCCGCGACGCGAGCGTGGCCGCGCCTTCGGGCGGCAGCCTGACGTTCGTGCGACAGCGCTCCCCGTCGACGACGACCCGGAGCGGGTTCTCCGCCACGGGCGCCGACAGCGTCGCGTCGCTCACGCGGTCGTCCGCGAACACGTGTTCGAGCGCGCCGTACCCGCGGGTGTGTCGGCGGAGCACGTCGACCAGCGTCGAGACGGGGTCGCCCGCCGCGGCCACCGATCGCACCGCCCGCCCCGGCGCCCTGTCCCCGCCGGTCGGATCGTCGAGCAGCCGGTCTTTGGCCGCGGCGAGCCGCTCGACGGCCTCGTCGTCGAGCCGCGTCGACGGAGGCGTGAGGTGGTACGTCCGCAGCGGTCCCGCCCCCTCGTACAGCCGCACCGTCGCGCCGGTGTCGACCTCCCACCGGTCGACGAGGGCCGCGCCCGGCGGCGGTGACGACGCGACGCGCGTGGCCGCGATCGTCGGCCCGGCGTGCGCTCGGAGCACCTCGCCGGTCTCTCCCGCGTTCGCGACGGCCTCGGACAGCCCGGTCTCCACGGCGATCCGCTTCGGCGGTCCCTCGCGGCCGCCGGCCTCTCGCGCCGCCGCGATCGGCTCTCGGGTCACGCGGTCCGCGAGTCGCGTCTCGTGGAACTCGACCTGTTCGCGGAACCGCCCGGCGGCTATCAGACACGCGGCGGCCCGCCCGGCGTAGGTCCGCTCTCGGCCCGCGTGGCGGGTCCGGACCACGTCGGCGTCGCGCTCCGTCAGCGCCTCCACGACCGTCGCGAGACAGGGGGGACTCGCAGCGAGGTCCCCGCGCCCGGGGCAGTCGCCGGCGTCGACCGCGAGGACCACGCGGTCGTCGACGCCGGTGCCGACCGGCTCTCTGAACGACGGGTCACACCGGCAGTCGCCGGCGTCGCCGTCGACCCACGGGAGCGAGCGCAGCGCCGCGTCGTCGGCCCCGAGCGACGACAGCGAGGGGAGATCGAAGCTCATGGCGGGCGTGGCCGCGGTATCGCATATAAACCCTCACCCGACCCGCGAGACCTCGACGGTCGGGCCGCCGTCGTCGACGAGACGGAGCTCCAGACGGCTCTCGCCGCGCGTCCGGAGCTCGATCGGCCCGTCGACGACCTCGACGGTCGCGGCCGTCGCCCCGGGAGCGATCGGGACGGTTCGGTCGCGGCCGCCGGCGATTCGGTACCGGAGCGCGGCGCCGGACGCGTTTTCGGAGCGTTCCGGCTCGACGAGCGCGAGCCGGTCGATCCGCGCGGCCGTGACCCCGCTCGGCGCGTGGATCGTCACGGTCGTTCGCGCGGCGAGCGAGGGGTCCGACACGCTCATCGACCCGGCTGCGAGCCCGCCGATCGCGCGCTCGACGCGCTCGGACTCGGTCCCGAGCCGCTCGTCGGTCGTCGCGGCGCGGGCGTCCTCCAGCGCCGGCATCGAGGCCGCGAGGAGCGCGACGGCGACGAGGACCGTGAGGACGACGCGGATCACGCCTCGTCCCCCGTGACACGGCGTCGGTTACAGCGAGTCACGGAGCCGATCCAGCGCGCCGGCGCGCCACGAGCCGTCGGCGTTCTCGCCGTCCGCTCTCGAACCGTCCCTCTCAGAATGGTCGACCGCCGATCCGGACGGCGGCTCCGCGCCGTTCCCTCGGCGCCGATCCGCCGGAACCGCGGCGTCGAGGTCGGCCTCGCTCGGCACGCCGGCGTCGGGCGAACCGCCGGCGGTCGCGCCGCCAACCGGATCTTCGCCCGCGGACCCGCCGTCTCTCGCTTTCGGCTCGCCGTTCCTTGCCGTCGTCCCACCGTTCCCGGTCGCGTCGGCGTTCTCGGTCGCCTTCGCGAGCGCGAGGTCGGCGCGGCGCTCGACCGCCTCGTTCACCGACCGGATCGATCCGACGTACCCCCTGATCGCCTGGGTCGCCGCCTCCAGCTCCTCGACCCGCGCTTCGAGGTCGTCGAGCCGCGTCGACAGCGCCTCGCGCTCCGCGCTCGCGCTCGCTTCGTCGCCGAGGTCGGCGACGGCGTCGTCGGTTCCGGTCAGCGCCCGCTCGACCGCGCGGAGTCGCGCTTCGACTCGGTCGTCGCTCTGGCCGACGTTCGGAGCGGGCCCCCGTTCGCCGCTTCGTTCGGTGTTCGAGGAGGTCCTCCGTTCGGCGTCCGGCTCGGCGTTCGCGTCTTCGGTCGACGTTCCGTTCCGATCGGTTACGGTCGAACGCCCCGTCCCCGACCCCGTCGGTTCGGTCGTTCCGGCGGTTCCGGCTGGCGAGCGGCCGGCCCGCCCGAACGGGGATGCCTCTCCCGGGCTGCCGTCGCTCGTCCTCTCGATCGGCTCCCCGCCGCCGGCGAACGGTCGGTCGCGGTCGCGAGTGTCGTCGGTCACGCGGCCGAGTGCCCCCGGTTCCGCACTTAAACCTCGGGGGAAAAGGTATTACCACCGGATCGGTTATCTAACGATCATGAAAGCGGTCCTCCTCGGCGTCGGACAGGCGGGCGGGAAGCTCACGACCGCGCTCGCCGAGTTCGACGCCGACGCCGGCTACGGTGCGGTGCTCGACGCGCTCGCGGTGAACACCGCGTCGGCGGACTTAGAGCCCCTCCCGCTCGACACGGTCCTCGTCGGACAGTCTCGGGTGAACGGCCACGGCGTCGGCGGCGACAACGAGCTCGGCGCCGAGGTGATGGAAGAGGACGCCGTCGAGGTGTTGGACGCGCTCGCGTCGAAGATAACCGCCGACGCGGAGGCGATCTTCGTGGTCGCGGGGCTCGGCGGCGGCACCGGCTCCGGCGGGGCGCCGATCCTCGTCCGCGAGCTGAGCCGCGTGTACGACGTGCCCGTGTACGCGCTCGGGGTCCTCCCCGGCCGCGACGAGGGGGCGATGTATCAGGTGAACGCCGGCCGCTCGCTGAAGACGCTCGTCCGCGAGGCCGACGCGACGGTCCTGCTCGATAACGACGCGTGGCGCTCCTCCGGCGAGTCGGTCGAGGGCGGCTACGCGGCGATCAACGCCTCGATGGCCAAGCGGGTCGGCCTCCTGCTCGCGGCCGGCGAGTCGGTGGAGGGGGTCGCCGAGTCGGTCGTCGACACGAGCGAGGTGATCAACACGCTGCGCGCCGGCGGGATGGCCGCGGTCGGGTTCGCGTCCGCGCCCGCCGCGGAAGACCCCGAGGAGAACGTCACGACCGTGATGAGCACGGTTCGGAGCGCGGTGATGACTGGGATGTCGCTCCCGAACGCGACCGAGGCGGACGCGGCCCTCGTCGCCATCGCGGGCGACCCCGACCGGATCTCCCGGAAGGGCGCGGAGAAGGCGCGCGAGTGGCTGCAGGAGGAGACCGGCTCGATGCAGGTGCGCGGCGGGGACTTCCCGCTGGACTCCGAGCGGGTCGCGGCGCTCGTCCTCCTCGGCGGCGTCGAGCGCTCGCGCCGCGTCGAGGAGTTCCTCGAACGCGCGCGGCAGGCGGTCCGGGACGAACCGGAGGAGCAGCCCGACCCCGCCGACGCGTTCCAGAACGACGAGATCGACGACCTGCTGTAGGCGCCGAGACCGACGACCTGCTGTAGGCGCCGTCTCCGCGGCCCGGGCGCCGGCGAGACAGGTTCCGCACCTTTTTGGTTCCCGCCGGTGGAGTCGCTTCCGATGAACAACCCGTGGGACGACTGGGACCACGTCCTGAAGGTCGACCCCGACAAGGAGCTGTACGGGGACGACACCTTCGAGGACGTCTGCCGGACCGGAACCGACGCGATCGAGATCGGCGGGACCCTCGACGTCACCGCGGAGAAGATGACCCGCGTCGTCGACGCCGCCGCCGAGTACGACGTGCCGCTCTACCAGGAGCCGTCGAACCCGGGCGTCGTCATCGACTCGCCCGCCCTCGACGGCTACCTGATCCCGACCGTGTTCAACGCCGGCGGCCCGTTCTGGATCACCGGCGCGCACAAGGAGTGGGTCCGCATCGACGACCTCGACTGGGGCCGGACGCACACCGAGGCGTACATCGTGATGAACCCCGATGCGTCGGTCGCCCAGCTGACCGAGGCCGACTGCGACCTCAGCGCCGACGACGTGGGGGCCTACGCGAAGGTGGCGGAGCGCATGTTCGGTCAGGAGATCGTCTACGTCGAGTACTCCGGCACCTTCGGCGACACGGAGAAGGTCGCCGCCGCCCACGACGCGCTCGACGAGGCCACCCTCTTCTACGGCGGCGGGATCCACGGCTACGAGTCGGCCAACGAGATGGCCGCGCACAGCGACGTGATCGTCGTCGGCGACCTGCTCCACGACGAGGGCGTCGACGCGGTCCGCGAGACGGTGAAGGGCGCGAAGGACGCCTGATTCGCGGAACGCGGCCGACCGACCGCTTGCGGCCGCTTCTCTCTGTCTCGTAATTCTCTCCGCTCTCGCCTACTCGGTGAGCGGGAGGAAGACCCCGAAGACGAACGGCGTGACGAGCGCGATCGCGGTGCCGAGGAACTCCAGATCGAGGAGGAGCTGCTCCTCCCAGCCGGGCACTTGCGCGCCCGTCATGTGGATGTACGCCTCGCCGACGGCCCCGATCAGGAACAGCCCGAGTCCGAGCAGGACGCCGCGTTTCGTGATCGTCGGGTAGTCTAGGTTGCCGTACCGACCAGCCATGGACGACGGTTTCGCCGAGAATCTGATAAGGATTGCTGTTCGGGGGTTCCGGACCGGCGTTGAAGGCTCCCCCTACGCCAGCCCGCCGACGGTAAACACCGCGTAGCAGATCGCCACGAGCAGCCCGGAGTGGAACAGCGCGGCGTAGCGCCCCCGGGAGGCGGTGCCGGCGAACCACCCCGACGCGAGCATCGTCGCCTGCGTGACGGCGTACAGCCGGAACCGTTCGAGGTCGGGGAGCACGGTCTCCGGCTCGGTCACGAGGTCGGTGGCGCCCGCGAGGGAGGCGAGCCGCGCGGCGTCGATCACCTGCGTGTTGACGACGGCGACGACCGCCGCGACCAGCGCGGCCGCCGCCCAGCCGACCGCGACGTACGGGTGCATCGACGAGCGGAGCGCGCGCTGCTCGCTGTAGAGCCGCCCCACCTCGATCCGGAGCGTCTCGAAGACGGCGTCGGCGTCGTTCCCGGCGTTGAGCGCGTCGGTGACGAGCCCGAGCGTCCCTTCTGCCAGCGGGGTCCCGACCCGGTCGACGAACCGGTCGATCGCGGCGGCGCGAACGTCCGCCGCGCCCTCGGTCTCTCCGCCGGACCGCTCCGCCGCCGTCGTCGACCGGAGCGCGAACGCGAGGTCGGCCACGTCGTCGTCGAGGACGCCGAGGTCCGCGTCGCGCGCGACCGCCTCGACCGCCGCGGGGAAGGGCCGCCCCTGCGCGACGTGGCCCGAGACGGCGTGGACGAAGTCGGCCAGCTCGCGGTCCTTCGCGTCGTCGATCCGCGTGCGCCTCCCCGCGACGGCGCCGACGGGCACCGCGAACGCCGCGTACGAGAGGAGCCCCACGTTGACGAGGGTGTACCCCGCGAGCGCGAGCCCGGCGGCGAGCGCCGCCGCTGGGGGCGCGCAGACGACCGCGGCGCTCGCCGGGTTGCGCCCGGTGGAGGCGACGATTCCGCGGGGCGTCGCCGGCAGGTCGTAGCTCGCGCGCTGGCTCGGCGGCCGGAGCGTGCCGACCGCGACGGCGCCGGCGAGGCCGATGGCGACGAGGAAGGCGACGGCGCCGTAGAGCACGACCGCCCGCGTCGGCACCACGCCGACCGGGGTGTCGACCGGCGGGAGGAGCTCGGGGACGACGACCGTGAGCGCGGTCGCCGCGATGACGAGCAGCGCCGGCAACACCAGCACGGCGACGAACAGTTCCGTGAGCAGCTCCAAGAACCGTCTCGCGCGCTTCCGAGCCCGGTCCTGCCGGTGGGCCAACATGCGGCGCTCGGTCCGGAGGTACTCCGCGAGCGCCGCGTCGCCGGTCGCCGCGTGCTTGCGGAACTTCAGCAGGAACGGCGCGAGCAGCTCCCGCGAGGGCGTGTCGCGGGCGACCCGGCGCAGCCCCTCGTCGAGGCTCCCGGCGAGTTGCGCCGCGTTTATCGCCTTCCGCAGCGAGGCGGCGGTGCCGCCGTACGCGTCGTTCGCGGCGGCCTTCTCGACCATCTCGCGGGGGCCGTCGCTCCCGGCCGCGAGCAGTTCGAGGTAGCGGACCGCGGGCGGGAGGGTGCGCTCGATGTCGGTCCGCCGCGTCGCCGTGAGCCAGCGGAGATGGAGCCCCCCGAGCCGCACCGTCGCGCGCTTCGCGAGGAATCCGGTGACCCCGGCGACGACGACCGCGACGCGGTCGGCCGACAGCGACGCGATCGGGACCGGCGAGCGCGCGCCGATTCGGGCGTCGGCCGCCGCGAGGAGTCCCGGAAGGACCGAGGCGGCAACGAGCAGCGCGGGGACGATGACGGCGACGCAGACGACCCACGAGAGCCCGTACACCCGCGACAGGTGCGTCTCGAATCCTGTGTCGAGCGCGGTGCCGCGGTACCGCTTCCGGTCGGCGTCGTGCCGGCGGTCGCCGGCGTGGCGCGCGAACAGGGCGTACAGCACGCGGTCGACCACCGAAGAGCCGCCGGCCCGCGTGAACCCGTCGGCCTCGGCCGCGTCGAGGGCGCGGCGGCCGCCGGGCGCGTCGCCCCCCGTCCGGGCGTCTCCGCTCACGGCCGCCCCTCCCCGTCCGCCGTGCGGGCGGCGCGCTCGACGGTCGCCGCCTCGTCGGTCCGGAGGTCCGCGAGGAACTCGAACAGCGCGTCGAAGTCGTCGACTCCCTCGCGGACGAGGTACTCGACGTATCGGCGCTTGGACGCGAACTCGGCCTCGACGGCGTCGACGTCGCGGTCGGTGTTGTCCGCGACGCGGGCGAGCGCGTGGAGGCGGCGCCCGTCACCGGCCACGGCCGGCGCGTCGCTCCCGGGAGCGCCCGGGAACCGGAACTCGCCGTCGGCGTCCCGCCACGCGACGGTGTTGTAGTACACCGCCTCTGATCCCTTGTCGACGACGCCGGCGCCGCCGTGTTTGGGGTTCCCCGTCGGGCTGCGTTTCGCCTCCGGGTCGAGGGCCTCGTACTCCGCCTCGGAGAGCAGCTCGGCCGCCCGCGAGACGTAGCGCTCGCCGTCGACCTGCCGCGGGAAGACGACCAGGTCGACCTCGCGGAGGAGGTACGCGGGGAGCCCCCGCTCGATCACGCGGTTGACGAGCGCCTCCACGTCCTCGGCGTGGGTGGTCCCGATCACGCCGTGGCCCGTGTAAAGCACTAATCTATTAGTACCTACATGAGAACGTGTGCGTAGGGAAATGGGCGACACCGAAACACAGGCGGCTATGACCTACCCCACTGTCGACCAGTACGAACAGTGGAAGGCCGACGCCGCCGACATGGACATGTCTGTGTCCGAATGGATACAGGCGATGGTTGAAGCGGGGCGGAAGAAGTTCGACGCCTCGATCGAACCGGACGAATCGGCTCAGGAACTCCGGGAGCAACGGAACGACCTGAAAGCCGAGCTGGAACACACCCGCGCCCGCGTGGAGGAACTCGAAACGCAACTCCACCGGAGTGAGCGCGAGAAGATCAAACAGTACGTGGAGGACAACCCCGGCGCGACGATCGGGGAGATCGGCCAAGAGTTAGCCGACACGATCCCCGAGCGCTTGGACGCGCACCTCGACGCGCTCGAAGGCGTCGCCGTGACCGTCGACGGTGAAGCGTGCTACCCCGTGGAGGATAGCTAATGGCGAGCGCACGGACGCCCCACGACCGGCTTGGTGTGTTCAAGGACCTGTCGGACGTTCCCGAGCGGCGTCGCTTAGAACGCTTTTCGAGCGCGTACACCGACCGCGACGTGTGGGGAGAGTACCGCGCGACGGTCGAATTGGGCGACCGGATGGGTGAAGAGTGGGCGCGGTTCGCCCGTCGCTGGAAAGACCACACTACCGACCGCGGGCGGCACCACGCGCTCGCGCGCCCGAGCGACGTGGAGACGTGGTCGGGCTGGCTGTTAGACCAGTTCTCCCGCGATCGGGCGTACCAACACTGGAACGTTATCGAGGGGTTCTACGCGTGGCTCATGTGGCATACCGAGCACCGGCACAGTTACAACCCGTTCCACATGGCCGCGGCCGACACCGAGAGTAGCGCGTACACGATCTGGACCCGGAAAATCGAGAAAGCAAATGACTGACACCGACGCACGGCAGGAACTCGCACAGGCGTTCAACCGAAACCTCGATCCGCTCGCGGAGTTCGCCGACACCTTCGAGACGACCGATATCGATCCGTTCGGCGTGTACGCGGACGAACGGCTCGCGACCAAGGACCTCGCCGACGCCACGATCGGGGAGTACCACCGATCGTTTCGGGAGTGGCGTACCTACATGAGTCGGGTGGATCGACACCCGGCGTGTCCGAACGAGGACCACGTGAAGGGGTTCATCGAGTACCTGAGTGCGGAGCGTGAGAACGCGGCGTCGACGATCAAAAACCGGCTCATGTACCTGAACAACGCGTACAAGTATTGGCAAGACGACGCCGCCTTTCCCCACCCGACCGATTACAACCCGTTCGACTTGGCGAAAGACGCGGTGAACCTCCAAGGGGAGAAGCCGAAGGAACCCCCGCGGTTGACCGTGGCTGAACTCCGGGACGAACTCCGTGATATCACCCACATCCGGGACCGCGCACTTGTGCTTATTCAGTTGAAGCTCGGGCTGCGAGCGACGGAAGTCTGTAACATCAAACTGAGCGAACTCCACATCAAGCACCCGGACCTACAGGACCACTACGACGAACTCGGGAGTTCCACCAAACTACAGGGGCGGGAGAACGCGATCTATATCCCCCACGATCGCGACGGTAACAAGTCGCGCCGGCCGCGGTTGCTCCCGCTCGACGACGAACTCCGGGCGGCGCTGGTCCGGTACTTGTTGATCCGTCCGGACACCGGCGAGCCGTGGCTGTTCCTCTCCAAGAACGCCCGCACACAGCTCCGGAAGAACGATATCAATAAAGTCTGGAAGGCGGCGTTCCACCCGAAGTACGCCGAGACGGACGAACACCGTGCCGTGACTTCGCACTTCGGGCGACACTACTTCACGACTTTCTGGCGCGTGGAGAAGGACCTGAACCGCGAGAAGATCAAGTATATGCGCGGCGACACCGCGGGATCGTCGACGATCGAGGACCGCGGCGCGATCGACGAGTACATCCACACATACTTTGAGGATATCGAGAATATCTACCGAGAAGAGATTTACAAGCTGAACGTGTGAGGGCCGTCGTCGCTCATTCCATCGTTTCCTGAAGCCAATTCTGAAGATCCTCTCCAGTAATATCGGTGTTCCTTCGCAGCGTGTGAAGTTGGTCCATCGTAAGAGAACGATCGCCGTTCTCATATCGCCGTTCAAGTTCGTCGATATCGGGATCGTCGCTCGGAGTTTCCACCGGTTCTGTCTCGATTGTTAGCTCGAAGTTGGTGACGCGCTCACCGCGCTGTTCTGCGACTTGTTCCACGGCCTCCCGGAGCATCGTTTCAAAGTGGAAGTGGATCCTCGGCTGTGGGTTGGTGTATTCCTCCGGGAAGTATTCCTTCACAACCCCCTCCCCGTAACTTTCCTCCGCGCGTTCGATATCCTCTTCGGTCGGTAGGGTTGCGGCGTCTGTCTGTGTGATAACGGGGCTTGCGTCGGTGATCGCGGCGTACAAGAACCCGAGCCACGACTGAGCACCCATCTGGATTTCTTGAGTGAGTCGGAGTTTCTCAGGGTCTAATTCACGAAGGCCGTCCCAGTTGTCTCTCTCGCCACGCTGCGTGTGTGCCTCAATAAGCGACTGCTGGTCCCCGTGGCCGTCGTTCAGTGGTTCAAAGATGTTCTTTCGCCCGTTCTCCCCGATGTGCTGGAAGTACACACCGTCGATCAACCCATCGCGGATTCTGTCGCGCATACGGTTCCGAAACTGCCGTTCGTGCGCCGGCGATTTTTCGCCGGTCAAGAAGTCACGCTGCGTGTTCGTGAGGATTGACGCGCTCCGATCGCCGTCGACCAGTTCCGCATGAGGTATCTTCATAGATAATGTGTTACGGTCGGAGCGACTTATAGGTTGTTACCCTTATTGGAGTTATGAGCGCGACAGAATACACGACGATACCGGTCACGCCAGAAACCCGTGACTTGGTGAAATCGCTCAAGCGAGGCGGAGAAAGTTACGACCGCGTTGTTCGCAAGATGGTCGACGCATACGAGGGCGACGCCTAACGATGCGTCGGAACAGCACGGCCGCGCGAGGACGCGGCCGCGGAATCCTTGATGAAGACGACGAGGACGACGACGCACCCACGGGGGGTGTTCACGTCCGTGCGTGAGTTCGTCCCACAGCGTAAAAACCGTTTCCCCGACCTCTCGACCGGTTGGCGCGGCGTTTGCGCCGCGTGTGGATGCCGGACCAGCATCGAGCCGGCGGACGCGGGCGGCGACCGGTCCGACGCGACCGACGGCGTCACGCTCGATGAGGTGGCCCGATGAGCGACCGGGAGGCGCACGTCGGCGACTCCGGCGCGGGGATCTTCCTCTCCGGATCGGACCTCGAAACGCTCGGGATCGACCCGTCGACCACGGATCGCGTTCAGTACGACGTGACCACCGACGGCGTCGAACTCCGCGAGGTGGCCGATGAGTAGCGCGGACTCGCCGCCGGAGCCGGAGACGGTCGGATTCTCCCCCGGTGCGATCCCGGACGCGCTCACGCCGCGTGACCAGTGGATCTGCTGGCGGTTCGACTGGAAGGACGATCGCGACGAATGGACGAAAGTCCCGGTCGATCCACAGACGGGTGGATTCGCGAAAACGACCGATCCCGACACATGGACCAGTTTCGCACAAGCCGCCGAGTACCACCGCCGGAGCGCGAGCGACACCGCGGGACTCGGCTTTGTGTTCGACAAGTCCGATATGATCGTGGGGGTCGACCTCGACGACTGTCGGGACCCGGACACCGGCGAGCCGACCGATGAGGCGCGCTCGATTATCGAGCGGCTGGATTCATGGACCGAAGTCAGCCCCTCCGGCACCGGCTACCACGTGTTCACTCAGGGGGTGATTCCCGACGACGGGAGCCGCGGCGACATGGACACCGGATCGTCGCACATCGAGATGTACGACCAGACGCGGTTTTTCACCGTCACGGGCGACCATGTGGGGACGACGCCCGGCAACGTCACCCCCGCGCCGGACGTGGTGAAGGACCTCCACGCGGAGTACGTCGCGGGCGACGACGCCGGCGACAGTGGTGACGGCGCGGGCGCGTCGTCGACGCCGTCGGAAATCCAAGATATCGACGACGCCGACCTCATCGAGACGGCCAAGAACGCCGAGAACGGCGACAAGTTCGCACAGCTGTGGAACGGAAACACCGCGGGCTACCCGAGCCACAGTGAGGCGGACCAAGCGCTGTGTAACTACTTGGCGTTCTGGACCGGCGGCGACCGGAACCGGATGGATCGGCTGTTCCGACAGTCGGGCCTCCACCGTGAGAAATGGGACGAGGACCGCGGGGCCAAGACCTACGGCGAGCTGACGATCGACACGGCGATCACGTCCGTTTCGGACCAGTACGAACCCGGAGAAGGCGGGTCTTCCCCACCCGAACCCAAGGGGTTGACCGACGAGAAAGGCGACCCTGTCGACGACGACGGGGCGGCCGTCGTTACGCCGGATAACTTCTGTGCCGAAGCGGGGATCAGCCCCTCCGAAGGCGAGCATATCTCCGACCTGAACGACAAGCAGAAAGCGGCCGCGACGTGGCGGCTCATCAAGCGGTCCGATGAGTACCACGTCCGCGCGCACCGTGACACGGGCGCGCTGTGGGCGTATGAAAGCGGCGTGTGGGATTCGAACGGCGAGCGGACGTTACAGTTCGCCGCGCGGAAGGCGGTCAATCCGGAGAACTACGGTGCGAACCTCCTGAACGAACTCAAGGCACAGGTGCGTGCCGATCCCTACGCCGAGATCGACGACGACACGCTCGGACTTGAGCCGGGCGCGGTCGCCGTCGAGAACGGATACGTCGACCTCCGGGCGGCGGCCGGCGACGGCGACGGGGACGCGCTCCGACCGCTTGAGCCGGAGGACTACGCGCTCGCGAAACTCCCCGTGGAGTACGACCCGGACGCGACCAGTGCGCCGTGGCGGGAGTTCGTCGGCGACGTGGTCGAATCGGAGAAGATCGACGCCGTACAGGAATACGTCGGGTACACGCTCCACCGCGGGGAAATGCCGTTCAACCGCGCGCTGCTACTTGTGGGGTCCGGTGCCAACGGGAAGAGTACGTTCCTGAACGTCGTTCGGCAGTTACTCGGACCGGAGAACACCGAGACGAAACCCGTTCACAAGTTCGACAAGGACAACGCCGTCGCCGACCTCTACGGGAAGCTCGCGAACATCGACGCCGACCTCTCCGAAGGGTCGCTGTCGTCGCGCGGGCTGGCGACGTTCAAGCGGCTGGTCGGCGACGATCGCGTGACCGGTCGGCACCTATATGAAGACGCCTTCACGTTCGAGCCGGCCGCTAAGCACCTCTACGCGTGTAATCAGGTGCCCGATGTGAGTAACATCGTGAGCGATAACGACACCGCGTTCTGGCGGCGGTGGGTTATCGTTCAGTTCCCGAACTACTTCCCGCCGCGGGACCGGGACCCGACGCTTGAGGGGACGCTCACCTCCGATGCGCACCTCTCCGGTGTGCTCAACTGGGCGATCGAAGGTTGGGGCCGCCTCATGGAACAGGGGGCGTTCACCAACATCGAGACGACGCCCGACGAAACCCGGCGGCTCTGGCAGAGCTGGGGCGACAGTGCCGATGAGTTCCTTTCGCAGTGTGTCGAGACGGACCCGAGCGCGACCAACGTCACCACCGGCGAAGCGTGGGAAGTCTACAAGGAGTGGTGCCGGCGGGAGGGGAAGGACGCCACGGGACAGCGTGACTTCACGAACACCGCGAAGGCGTCGGACGTGGATCTCGGGTACAAGACCAGCGTCCGGACGAAACGGCACCGGTCGCCGCGCGGTGGGTACAAGGCGTTCGGGTTGACCGACGACGCCCCCGATCTCGACGCGGTGCTCGCCGACGACGACGGCGACGACACCGACGACGATGATGGGACGATGGGCACCGGCCTCGATTCCTTCGGACAATGATCGGGTCGGCTACATCGGTCACACCCCCGGCTACATCCGTCCGCCACAGTCAGCCGCGCTACTCCCCGGATTCCACACTTCCGTTTCGTTGTAGCCTATGTAGCCTATGGGGATCGGAAAGTCGTGCTAAAGGAGAGAGTGAGCGGCAGTGCCGTGTGTATACTGTAGAAAAGAAGGTTTCCGATCAGGGTCGGCTACATAGGCTACATTCTCCCGGCGGTCGCCGTGCGGCCGGTGCCGTTCTCCCGTCCGTGGCGCGTGGAATCCCTCCCCCTGCCGTGGCGATTCCGGACGTATCGATCACCGACTAACTGGCAGATAAGACGACGATAATGAAGACACCAAACCAACGAACGACGCACCGAACCGCCCGATTCCGGGCGAAGCGCACCGAAACCCCGGGGGTTGTCCCGGCATGAGCGGCAGCGACGCCGACACCGACGCGGAGAGTGTGGAGAACGCTGAGCGTGCTGGCGACGCCGACGACGCGCTGCCGGCGGACTTCACCGACGAACAGCTCGACGCGCTCGCCGACGCCGTCAAAAAGCGACTCGTCGACGACGCCGCGAAGGCGGCCGGCGGCGACAGTGAGGACTCCGAGTTCACGTTCACCGAAGCGACCGAACAGGTGGTTGAATCGCTCGATGTGGTCAAAGAGCGGTTCGACGTGATGAACGACCGGATCGAGCTACTCGAAGACCACATCGCCAGCGACGACACCGGCACCGACGCCGTCGACGACAGTACCGACACGCAACCGACCAGCGACCAGTTTCGAGGTTTCCAGTAATGTACACTCACCGATACGAAGTGACTGTAGAGTTCGGCCGACCGTTAGACCACCCGCGTGACGATCCCGAGAGGCTCGCGGACTTGGCACGGAAACACGCCGTGCGGGCGGTCATCGAAGGGCGCGGCGTGGCGTATGAGATCGCGGACGTGACCGTCGACGCCGACGCGGGGCTGTTCCGTGCGGTCATCAACGCGGACGCGCCGGTCGGCTTCAAGCGGGGACGGTTCCGGCGGGCTGTGGTCGAGAAGTACAACGACGCGACGGACAAGCCCTCGATGAGCGATTGGGACGGGCCGTCGTCTTACCTCGCGTCGCGGGCGGTCACGGGCGGCCATGAGTCGGTGAGCGACTTCGCCAACCGTGTCAAACACGGCGGGCGGGACGCGTACCGCCCGAGCGACGACGAGAAGCGGGAGGCGCTGGAAATCGCCGAGAAGTACCGCCAACTGCCGGGGGACGCACCGGACCTCACGTTAGACGGGTACCACCTCCGGACGCTCGCGGGTGAGACGGCATGAGCGCGGATACGTCGCCGCCCGTGGCCGACGACGCCGACGCCGACGCGGTCGTGAGCGATTACGATCAGATGCTCGCGGACCTCGATGTGGCGATCGAAGAGGCGCGCCGGAAGATCGAGGACGGTCGGGTCCGCGACGCCGAGAATGAGAAAGTCCGGATCAAGTGGATTCGGGCGCTCGCGTACACCGTGAACATCCGGCGGCAGGTGGCCAACGACCGCGACCTCGAAGAGCTGGCCGAAGAGATCGAGGCGCTGAAAGCGGACACCGACGCGGAGGGGGGTCGCTAATGGTCGAACCGACCTACCCCTTCCCGCCGGCGGAAAACCGGATGAGTGACGAACAGGTGTCGGCGTGGTACAACCGTCGGCTCCCGGAGCGTGAACAGCGGAAGTTTGCGTTCGTGCTCGAAACGATCGACGAGCGCGACGGCGACCATGACGACGACACGATCGTCACGGTGATGAACCACTTCCACACCCACCCGGAGGACCCGGTCGACGTGCGGGAGGTACTACAGGATGTGGGAATCGCGTTCGACGATCCGGACCCGGACATGAGCCACATCGATCTGGATGAGGTGTTCATGCCGTGAGTGTCCGCGAGCTGATCTTCGAGTACAAGGAATCAGGTGCCCGGAGTGTGGCGAAAAAGGATCGTCGCGTGAGGGAGTCTATCAAGCGCACGGGCCGCACCGCCGAGCGCGAATCTGGAAAAGTACAAAGATGGATGAGCAGGAATAAACAGGCGATAAACGCGGTGTCGGTCGCCACGCTCGCGGCCGTGGGTGGGATCCTCTCGGCGGCACCGTCGTTCAGGGCGGCCCTGTCGGGCATACGGGCGTCGTTCACGCTCCTCGCCCACACAATCGTGTCCGACGTTCTCCCGGGTGGGACGAACTTGGCGTCGGTAGCATTGGACCTCGTGAATCGGTTCCGTAGCCTCGATGAATCGATACGCCGACCGATAAGTGCGATCGTGCTTGTCGGCGGGGCGATCGTCGGCCTCCTCCCCGTGATCGCCGCGTTCATTAAGTCTGCCGTCGCCGTCGGGAGCGCGTTGTCGGGTGCCGTCGCCGCGGCCAAAACGGCAGCCGTCGCGATCGGGGCGATCACTGGCGTCGCCGTGTCGACCGTCGCTGCGATCGCCGCGTTGATCGTGGCTGTGGGTGCGCTCGCAGTCGCGTTCATCACCGACTTCCGTGGAATCCGGACGAAAACGCTGGAAGTGATAGATGCGGTGATCGACTTGAGCGACGTTGTCTCCGGGTTCCGGCGACTCGTCGGCGCGGCCGGGCGGCTGCTTACCGGCGATTTCGGCGGCGCGCTTGAACTCGCACGGTTGGGGCTTCGTGACCTGTGGCTCGCCGGCGCACAGACACGACAGAAAGTCTTGCTGTTCATCCGGCAGATGGTCGCCGGCGTCATCGAGCGGTTACTCGCGTGGCGAAAGCGGTCGGTGAAAGTCGCCATCCAGATCCGGGACGCGGTTGTCCAACGGATCACAGACATGACCACCCGCGTGTTGGAACTCTTGAGCCTCGCCCGTGAAATGGCAGCGAAGGGGCGAGCGTGGGTTAGCGGCCTCGCACGTGGGGTGAGTGAGCGCGCCGGCGAACTCGCCGACGCGTTCCGTAGCATGGCCTCACGCGTGGCGAGAGCGTTCAAAGACCGATTTAACGACCTCATCCCGTCGGTGATTTCGATCCCGAGTGTGTCCATCAACATCCCGGACATCCTCGGCGGTGGATCGCGAACCGTCGGCGGTGGGTACCTCTCACTTCCACAGCTCGACACAGGCGGCCGGATCGCGAGCGACGGGTTGGCGATGCTCCACGCCGGCGAGCGTATCATGCCGGCGGCACAGGTGCGCGAGCGCGGTCCCCAGCCGACCGGCGGCGACACCGTCACGGTCGACACCGTGAACATCATGGTTCAGGGGTCGGGCGACAGTCGGATCGACGGCCAGAACATCGCTCGGGAGTTCGAGAAAGAACTCTCCGACAGGGGGGCCTAACACATGGCGCGACCCACCCGCGGTGAGGCGCTGGTCGTGGCCGGCCTCGGGCTGTGGCTCTTGGCGATCCCGACGCTGTGGAGTACCGATCTGGTGTGGGGGACGATCGTCATGCTCGCGTGGGTGCTCACGCCGAGCGGGATCGCGGCGGGCTACTTCCGTCCCGACCGACGGGTCACGTGGCCGTGGATCGCCGCGGCGTGTGTCCCCGTCGTCGCGATCGTCGTCGCGATCGTGTACCTCGCCCGCGGCCGCCCCGCCGTCGACGACGCGGACCGACTCGACACGGGGGCGTGACCATGCCGACGTGTCAAAACTGTGGCGGCCACGTCTCGAAGCGGTACGCCCGCGTGCTCACCCCGCGCGGCGTCGACGAACCCCGGACGTGCCCGAATTGTGACCTCATCAGAAACGGCGCGGAGATACGCGAACGAAACACATGACCACACCACACCAATTACAGAAAGAGATCGAGGGGTTGCGTGACCAGCGGGCCGACGCACAGGCACAGGCCGACGGCGTCACGGTCCTGTGGGGCGCTGCCGACCCGGAGCACCGCCCGGACGGTATGACGTGGGTCCCGGAGACGAACACGCTCACCTACGACGTATGGGCGGCTCAGCGGGAGACACTCGACGCGCTCGATGAGCCGGACCACGATATCGTGGCGTTCCTCGCCGGGTACGGGACGGGGAAGTCCGTCGCCGGCGCGCGGTGGCTCATCGCCAACGCGATCACACACCCCGGCAGTCGCTTCTTGGCGCTCGGGATCGACTTCGCGAAGGCGCGTGATACCACGTTCCGGATCCTCTTCGAGCAACTGCCGGGCGAGCGCACGGGCGTGGTCACATCGAGCTACAACGGACCGGAAACGTCGCCGATCGTCGCCGACTACAACCGCGCGGAACACCGGCTCACGCTGGTCAACGACACCGTGATTAAGCTCGGGTCGGCCGACAAGTGGAACCGGTACGCCGGCGACGAGTACGGCGCAGTGTGGCTCGATGAGCCGTCACACTACGGCGAAGACCTCCACGACCTACTGGAAATGATCGGCTCGCGGCTCCGCGGCGTCGCTGGTCCGAAAACGATGATGTGGACGCTCACCGGAAACGGGTATAACGCCGCGTGGGAAATCCTCGAAAAGCGGGAGGGTGCCGACGGCGACCCGATCGGCCTCGGTATCGAGGTGGTCCGTGCCTCCACGCTTGAGAATCCGTATCTCGACGACGCCACGAAGGACCGCTTCGAGCGGCAGTATGCCGGCACCGGCCGTGAGGAACAGGCGCTTCACGGTGGGTTCGCTGCCGCGTCGGGGCTGGTCTACTCGGGATTCTCCCGTGATACCCACGTGGTCACGCACGCCGACGCCGTCGACGCCGTCGACGACACGAACGACTGGCGGATCTACGGATACGACGCCGGGTGGGGCGACCCGCGCGTGCTCATCGAGATCGGGAAGACACACACGGGCCAGCTGGTCGTGCTCGATGAGTTCTACCGAACGGACACTCACGTCCGGGAGGTGCTCCGGTGGCTCGCCGCGCACGACAAGCCGGGCGGGACGATCTACGCGGAACACGAACCGAGCGATATCGACACGTTCGACACCGGCGATGAGGCGGTCCCCGAGTACGACCCGCGGGAGTTCGACGCGGTCCGTGCCGAGAAGTCGATCGACGCCGGGATCGCCGACGTGCGTGAACGCCTCGAAGTGAAGGACGGGGAGCCGGGGCTGTTAATCTCCGACCAGTGTGAAAACCTCATCCGGGAGTTCCTCGGGTACAAGGCCGAACACGTCGGGACCAGTGCCGCGGAGGACCACTGTCTCGACGCCAGCCGCTACGCCATACACACCGACCGCCGGACCGACACGTCGATCCCGGACCCGTCGGATATCTTCGGTACCGTGTAAGGTCCGACGGGAGACGCAGCCACACCCTTTTGTCAATTGCGGTGATTGATGAACCATGAACCGCCGCGAATACTCTGCGGTAGTGGGGGCGTCACTGGTCACATCGATCGCGGGGTGTGGCGGCGACGGTTCCAACGGAACCGAATCGGACACAAGCGACTCGGGCGCGAATGGTGAAGGACAAGGAACGAACGGCACGGGCGGTGCGGACGGTTCAGACGACGGTACGGAATCCGAAGAGGAACCGTCCGGATTGGCGTCTTTTGGAACTCCGGCCGATCCTCAGCCTACATTCGAGGTTGAGAACACCGATGTGGATAACCAGTCGACGACACTCACCGCCGAGTTCTATGGCGGTGCGTTTACTGAATTGGTCGACGGGGAACAGTTTTGGGAACCCCAGTCGGGTGAGGTGTTCCTACTGTTACAAACACACATCGAGAACACAGGAAGTGAGCCATACTCCTTCGCAGGCGGTACTGTGATCGCAACCGACGACGCTGGAAATGAAGCGGAATGGTCCGTTCTTATTGACGGCTCACGCTTGAGCACAGAGGTGCCGGCGGGTGGCGAGTTCAACGAGTGGATCGTATTAGTTGCCGATAGTGAGGCAACGTCGTTCACCCTCTCCATACAGCCGTTAGAAGATATTCAGGTGGATGCTTCATGGAACGAGGACTTGGAAATCACCTTCCCCGAAGTATGACGGATTCGTGACCGGGATTTAACCGGTCGTGGGAAAATCTCGCCACATGGGTATTTTCGATCGGCTCTTCGGGAGTGGAGGCGACGACGACAACGATCCGCCGGGCGAGACGGCAAAAGACCACATCGAGAACCCGGAGGAATCGGACATACTCCTCGATCCCGAACTTCTTGAGGGGAAGGTGAACGTCGACCGTCGGGCGGAAATCATCGATACGCATTACGACGACGTGAACACAGACGACGCGCGGTTCATCGCCGAGACGGTGAAGGAATACGTCGAATCATACGATCTGCGAAAGCACGACGCACGCTCCCGGATCGAGGAACGGACGGGGTTAGACCATGAGCGCGCGGGAGAAATACTATGGACCGAACGCTCTTCGGTCCAAAAGTGCGACGACGTGCGTGGAAAGCGGGGCATAGACATACCGATGTCGTACAAATGGACCGTCGGTGATGAACCGTGCTCGCCGATCTGTGCCGACGTTGAAGAGGCGACCACGGACCGCGACGATCCGGTTTCTTTGGGCGAACTACAGGAACTACTTCGAGAGAAAGCGGAGGAATACGCCGATGAGGGCGGAACCCCCGAGCGGATGGACCACTGGGTCCCTCACCACAAGTGTAAGGCCGTCTTACAGTCACAGGTTCAGTAGACACCGATCCCACACCGGCGCGCGGTAGCGTTTCGACAAGCCGTGAAACGGATTGTAGCCTATGTAGCCTATGGGTGAAGAAAAGTCGTGAAAGCGTGGAGTAGAAGCGGTGTGCCTGTGGATAGTGTAGGAAAGAAGGTTTCCGGTTGGGGTCGGCTACATCGGCTACAAGTCGCACCGTGCTTTCGGGGAGCGCGGTCGGCCGGCGTTTCGTATTAGCATATTCGCTCTTTAGCCCGTGTTCAGCGTCTCCGCGAACGTCTCGAAGCTCGCGGGCGTGTTGATCTCGGCGATCACCTCGACGTCGGGGTTCAGGTAGTTGGCCTCGGCCATCAGCTCCGACATGCTCACCGACTTGTACGCGTCCTCGTGGTCGCGCGTCGTGAGCGACACCCCGGTCTCGTGCGGGAGCCGGACCTCGCGGGACCCCTCGTCGATCGACACCGGCCGGTCGTCGAACGGGATGAAGGGGGTGTGGGCGTTGAGCAGGGTCGTCTTCCCCACGCCGGTCGGCCCGGCGAAGAGGACGACCCCGCGGTGCTCGTACAGCAGCCACAGCAGGGTGACCAGATCCGCGGAGAGCGTTCCGCGATCGACCAGGTCGACGGGGGTCAGCGTGTCCGCGCTCTGCTTCCGGATCGAGACGTGCGGCCCGCCCTCCGAGATGACGGGGAGCGCCACCGCACACCGTATCGTCTCGTCGACCCCGTCGATGTCGAGGTTCACCTTCGCGGACGGCGTCGACGCGTTGAGCTCGGTGCCGTCGCGGGCGGCCAGCCCGGTGACGACGTTGACGAACGCGGTCTCGTCGTCGAACGCGAGGTTGGTCGGGACGCGCCGGCCCGTCTGCTCGGCGCTCCCCTCCTCGGCTCCCCGCAGGACCGAGGTCCGCGGGACCACCTTCACGCGCTCGCCGACGCGGTTCGCCTCCACGTCCTCCAGGTTCGGGTCGCGGATCGGCACGGTCAAGATCCCCTCGCCGACGAAGTCGCGGAGCACGTAGTATGCCAGGTCGTCGAGCCGGTCGTGGGCGTACCGCGAGTCGACCGGCGGGACCGCGAGCCCGCGGTCGGCCAGCGCGGAGCGGGCGCGGTGGGCCGCCGCGCCGAGCCACGCGCGGGTGTTGCGCGCGGTGAGCCGCCGCGAGAGGAACCGCCGGGCGTGCTCGGCGACGAACGCCTCCCGGTCGTCGACCACGCCGTTGACGGTCGTCTCCCAGATGCGCTGTTTGCACTCCTCGATCAGCGCCTCGTCGCCCGGGAGGAGGTCGGGCTCGCGGACGGCGTACTTCGTCTCGAACGCGTCGGAGCCGAGCAGCCGCTCGCGGGCGACGACGACCTCGACGGAGAGCCCGGCGAAGCCGACCGCGTACCGGGCGAGCCGCTCGGCGGCGACGCGCTCGACGTACTCCGCGTCGGCGTCGAGCCCGGTCTCCACGGGCGCGAACGTCTCGGTGTGGACGACCAGCTCGCGCTCGTCGCCCACGTCGGCCACCTCGATCCGGTCGTCCAAGGCGAGCGGCGTCACGTCGCCGAGCAGCCGGAGGTCGCGCAGCGCGTGGTAGCCGATCCGGCGGCGCGCCGCCGCGCTCGCGTCCAGCAGCCGGTCGAGCGCGCGCTCGTACTTCGGCTCGAACCCCGCCTCGGCCCGCTCGTTCACCCCGACGCGCGTGAGCGGGCGGCGGTGGCGCACCCCGGAGAAGTGGTCGCGGACGCGGTCGAGCGCGCGCTCGTCGGCCGCCGACAGAGCGGGCTCGCGGGCGTCGTACCCGAACCGGCCGCCGTCGCGCTCGCGGACGGTCGCGACGACTCCCGGCTCCGACTCGTACTGCGCGCGCACGTCCGGCGCGTACCACGCCTCGGGGTCGTCCGGGGGTACCGGTGCGGGGACCGCGCCGCCCGGCTCGTCGTCCGCGTCGTCGACGATCCGGAGCGTCGGCCCGTCGCTCACGGCTCTGCGCTCCGCGTCGGTCGGTTCGTCGCGGCGTCGGCGTCACGGCTGCGTGTCATCGTGCGATCCGGCGGGTGATCGACGGGCCGGTTTAAGGGTTCTTTTCTGTCAGTATTGCATAATTTCAGCGTTCGAAAACATTCGCCAAAAGAGCCGGTGCCGCGTCGTCCGTGACGGTCAGCCGGAATCCGACGACCCTGCCACCGATCGCCCTACTTGGCCCACGCGCCGCCGTCGAAGTCCACGGCGTCGTTCCACTTGCCGACCACGGTCGCGACCGCCAGGTCGCCGGTGACGTTGTTCATCGTCGCGATGCGCCCGAGGATGGGGTCGACGCCGGCGACGAAGCCGACGACCGCGAGCGGGAGGCCGACCTGACTCAACACGACGGTCAGCATCACGAGTCCGGCGCCGGGGACGCCGGCGGTCCCGATGCTGATCAGCACGGCGACGACCAGCACGAGGAGCTGCTCGGTGATCGCGAGGGGCTGGCCCACGGCGTTGGCCGCGAACATCACGGTGATCGCCTGTCGGATCGCGGCGCCGTCCATGTTGGCGGTGGCGCCGACGGGGAGCGCGAACGAGTACACCCGCTCTTCGATCCGGAGGTCCTCCTCGGCGTTCGTCATCGTCACGGGGAGCGTCCCGCTGGAGGAGCGCGTCGCGAACGCGGTGAGCATCGCGTCCTTCGCCCCCTTGAGGAACGCGATCGGGGAGACGCCGACCACGACGCGCATGAGCACGAACAGGTAGGTGAACGCGATGTGGACGACGACCGCGACGGCGACCGCCAGCACGAGCGCGCCGAGCGAGGAGAACACGCCGACGCCCTCGGTGCCGATGCCGACCGCCATGAGCGCGAACACGCCGACGACCCCGTACTCCAACACGCCGCGGACGACGACGAACATCGCCTCGGCGCCCGTCTCGAACGCCGCGAAGATGCCGTCGACCCGCTCTCCGAGCTCCGGCTGTTGCGCCCGGACGTAGGTGAGCGCGATGCCGAACACGATCACGAAGAAGACGGTCGCGAGCAGGTTCCCGTCGGCCATCGCGGCCACCGGGTTGCTCGGAACGATCCCGAGGACGACCTCGGTCAGCGACGGCGGCGCCTGCGACTGCGCCTCGCCGCCCGTGAACTCCACGCCGCGCCCGGGCTGGAGCAGGTTCGCGACCGCGAGCCCGATCACGCCGGCGATCGTCGTCGTCGCGGCGTAGAGCCCGACGGTCGCGCCGCCGATCTTCCCGAGCTTCGCCGGCGAGAGCTGTCTGATCCCGGTCAAAAGCGTGAAGACGATGATCGGGACGACGAGCATGTTGAGCAGCCGCAAGAAGAGGTCGCCGAACGGCTCGACGACCGCCATCCGTTCCCCGAAGACCGCACCGGCGAGTGATCCAAGGAGGAACGCGACCGCGATGCGGTAGATGAGCGGTACCGACCGATACCGACGCCACAGTGATCCGATGAGGCTGGCCATATCGACGGGTGTGAATCCGCGGGGGAAACGCCTCCGTTACGGACCACAGTTGAAGCGATCTGTGACGCGGCGGTCGCCCCAAACCCGTCTTCCGCCCGTCGACGCGAATCGGACTGTCGGCGGCCAGCGCTCCGACAGCGGCGCGAGCGACCGCGGTAGCGGCGGAGCGAGCGAGCCGTCGGCCGCGCTTCGAGGGCGGATCGGCGAAGCGACGGCGTGTCGCCGATACCGGCAAGGGCGACTCCGGCCGCGTCCCGCTTCGTCGAGACGCGGCTCCCGCTCCGGTGATGCTCGGCTCCCGCTCGTGACGCTCGGCTCCGATCAGCCCCCCCGTCGCCGCGGAGTTCTCCGTTCTGATACCGAGCCGCGAACCGTTAAATCCCGGCGACGGAGACCGACCAACAGATGCGGACGACACGGATCCGGACCGCCGCCGAGCTGGGGCTGCTCGCGGCCGTCGGCCTCGTTCCCCTCGGACACCACCTGACCTCGCTGTCGGCGATGAGCGACCCGGTCGCGATCGTGAGCGGGGCGCTCGTCCCGATCGCGTGTAGCGCGCTCGTCGTCGCCGCGACGGTGCCGGTCGCCCGGTCTCCCCTCTCGCCGACGTACACTCTCCGTATCACCGGTTGGAGCGCGCTCGGCGCGCTGACGCTCGCCGCGGTCGCGCTGCTTTTCGTCGCCTACGAGACGAGTCAGGGGCCGCCGCCGGAGGGGCTGCTCGTCGCCATCGCCGGCGCGGCGTCGGTCGGGTCGGTGTTCGGGCTCGCGTTCGGGCTGACCGACGCGCGACAGCAGCGCACGCAGGACCAGCTCGAACGCTCGAACGCCCAGCTCACCGTGTTGAACCGCGTGCTCCGACACAACATCCGGAACGCGATGACGGTCGTCAGCGGACGGGTCGAGATGCTCCGCGAGCGCGCCGACGGCGGCGACGAGAACGCCGCCGTCGTCGAAGAGAACGTCGACCGGCTGCTGTCCGTGAGCGACCACGCCCGTCACATCGGCGCGGTGATCGGCGACGACGGCGCCGACGAGGGGGTCGAGGCGGTCGTGGACCTGGTCGAGGTCGTCGACGGCGTGATCGAGCGACTGCGTGCCGAACACCCGGACGCGGCGTTCGACGCGCCCGCCGCGGAGGTCTGTCGGGTCCGGGCGCATCCCCTCACCGAGGTCGTCGTCTCGGAGGTGATCGAGAACGCCGTGGTGCACAACGAGGGCGACGCGCGGCGGGTCTCGGTCTCGGTCCGCCGCGTCGGTGGCGGCGCCGCGCTCCGCGTCGTCGACGACGGCCCGGGGATCCCCGATGAGACGGTCGAGACGATCCGCCGCGGCTACGAGACGTCGATGCGCCACACGGACGGGCTGGGCCTGTGGCTCGTGCAGTGGGTCGTCGACCGGTCCGACGCCGACCTCGCGTTCGAGTCGACCGGAGCGGGGCAGGTGGTCCGGATCCGGTTCGAGCGCGTCGAGGGGACGGAAGGCGTGCCCGAGGGCGACGCGCTTGCGGAAGCCGACGGCGACACCGAAGGCGACGGCGACACCGAAGGCGACGATCCCCGCTGAGAGACAGACGGAGAACGTTGCCCGAACTACAGGCCCTTTCAACGGCTCGGGCGAACGCGGACGAGATGAGCATGCTGGACCGGATCGAACGGGTTGGACAGGTCACGAGCAAGTACTTCGTCCTCTGGGTCCTCGTCGCCTCGGGGGCCGCGCTGTACGCGCCGACGGCGTTCACGCCCATCGCCGAGTACATCACGCCCCTCCTCGGGATCATCATGCTCGGGATGGGGCTGACGCTCACGCCCGACGACTTCAAGCGGATCGTCGAGCGCCCGCGCGACGTCGCCATCGGCGCGGCGGCGCAGTGGCTCGTGATGCCGACGCTCGCGTACGCGCTCGTCGTCGCGCTCGGGCTCCCGTGGGAGGTCGGCATCGGGCTGATCCTCGTCGGTGCGGCGCCGGGCGGCACCGCCTCGAACGTGATGACGTACCTCGGCCGCGGCGACGTGGCGCTGTCGGTGACGATCACGACCGTCACCACGATCGCCGCCCCGCTCGTGATGCCGGCGTGGATCGTCGCCCTGGCGGGCGAGCAGATCTCCGTCACCTTCGCGCAGCTCTCCGAGACGATCGTCTGGGTCGTCTTAGTGCCAGTCGTGGCAGGGCTCGCGCTCCGGCTCCTGCTCGACCGCTACGCGCCGACCGTGGCGAAGGTCGGGCTCTCGGTGTTCCCCGCGGTCAGCGTCGTCGCCATCGTCGCCATCGTGGCCGCGGTCGTCGGCCTCAACGTCGAGAACATCCTCACCGCCGGCGCGCTGGTCGTCGTCGCCGTCGTGCTGCACAACGGGCTTGGCCTCGGCGCCGGCTACGGGGTCGGGAAGCTGACCGGGATGGCCGAGGACCGGGCGCGGGCGTGCGCCTTCGAGGTCGGCCTCCAGAACAGCGGGCTCGCCGTCGCGCTCGCCACGGCCTTCTTCGACCCCATCGCGGCGCTGATCCCCGCGCTGTTCAGCGTCTGGCACAACGTCTCGGGGCCGGCGCTGGCGACCCTCTTCACCCGGATCGACGGCGAGCCGGTCTCCGAGTACGAGCCGGCGGTCGGCGCCGACTGAGTCGCGTCTCCCGCCGCGCGAGCCCAGGCCGGGACCCACGTCGAGAGGCTCAGCCGTCCGGTTCGGGACTCGCGGCGAGACGCTCACCCGTCTGATCCGACGCCCACGTCGAGGGGGCCTCCCTCGTCGCCCTCGAACCGAACGGCCCTGGTCGGCAGCCCCATCTCGACGCCCGCCTCGTCGAGCGCCGCCTGGAGGTCGCGGTTGACGGCGTCCCGTACCTCCTTCCAGCGCTCGCGGTCCGCGATGTGGTATTCGACCCGAACGCGCAGCGCGGCGTCCTCGTACCCCCAGAACCAGGCGCCGGTCTGCTCGGTGTCGACGCCGTCGACGGCGTTTATCGTCTCGGTGATCAGATCGAGGGCCGCGTCCATCTCCTCGGGGGTCGTCTCGTAGGTCAGGCGGAGATACGTCACGGTCCGCCGGGTCGGCTCCGAGGAGATGTTCGTCACCTCGGCGTCGGCGATGGTGGCGTTCGGGACCGTGACGATCCGCCCGTCGAAGTCGCGTATCTGGGTCGACCGGAGGCCGATCTCCTCGACGGTCCCCTCGACGTCGCCGACGGCGACGGTGTCGTCGACGAGGAACGGCTTGGTGGTGAGGATGTGCGCCCCGCCGAAGATGTCCGCGGCGGTCTTCCGGGAGGCGAACGCGAGCGCCACGCCGCCGACGCCGATGGAGGCGATGACGGTCGTCACGTCGTAGCCGATCGTGTCCAGCATGACCACGAGGGCGATGGAGACGATGGCGATGTTGGTGACCCGGCTGACGATGGGCACGAGCTCGTCGTCGAGCTTGGACTCGGTCCGCTCGGCGTACTCCACCATGTACGTCTCGATGAGGCCGTCGGTGAGCCGGACGGCGACCCAGGCCATGGCCGCGATGGCGGGAATCTCGACCGACGCGTTCACCACCGACCGGAGCGGTTCGACCGGCGTCAACACCTCTCGGCCGACCGCGGCGGCCAGCACCACTCCCAGGAGGACGACCGGCCGCCCGAGCGCGTGGGCGATGATGTCGTCGATCTCGGTCTCGGTCGCCTCGGTCTTCGCCTTCAGCCGGCGGCGGTAGACGAACCCCAGCGACCGACCCAGCAGCGCCCCCGCCCCGAGGATCGCGAAAAACAGGAGATATTGGGGGATCGTACTCCCCAGGTACGGTTCCGACAACACCGATCCTCCCAGCATACACTCCACCTATTGGTCAGACGACATAACTCTGGTGTCGGACCGCGCCGTCGGAGCGCGGCTCCGAGCCCGGTATCAGGTCCCGTCGCGGGGTGAACGCACCGGACGCGTCCGACTGTCGTAGCTGCGTGGGGACGCGGGCCCGGGCGTGACGCGCCCTCGATCCGATCGCGGGAACCCGAACCGATCGGACCGCGTTCCCGCACGGCCCTACCGCGTTCCCGCACGACCCCGCCGCGACCCCCGTCCTTTTGTCCCGCCCGTCGGTAGCGATCGTATGCGCGCAGCCATTTTCAACGGCCCCGGCGACATCGGCGTCGAAGAGCGACCACGCCCCGAGATCGAGGCCCCGACCGACGCGATCGTCCGCGTGACCCACACCGCGATCTGCGGCTCCGACCTCTGGTTCTACCGCGGCGACAGCGACCGCGAGGAGGGATCCCCGGTCGGTCACGAACCCATGGGGATCGTCGAGGAGGTCGGTGACGACGTGACCTCCGTCGACCCCGGCGACCGCGTGCTCGCCCCCTTCGCCATCTCCTGTGGCGAGTGCGAGTTCTGTCGGAAGGGGCTCCACACCTCCTGCGAGAACGGCGACTCGTGGGGCGGTGACAACGGCGGCGGCCAGGGCGAGTACGTCCGGTCGACCCACGCCGACGGGACCCTCGTCCGGGTCCCCGACCGGTTCGCCGACGACGAGGACGCGCTCCGGTCGCTGCTCCCGCTGACCGACGTGATGGGCACCGGCCACCACGCGGCCGTGAGCGCGGGCGTCGAGGCCGGCTCGACGGTCGCGGTGATCGGCGACGGCGCGGTCGGCCTCTGCGGCGTCCTCGCGGCCCGCCGGCTCGGCGCCGAGCGGATCGTCGCGGTGGGCCACCACGAGGACCGGCTCGACCTCGCCGCGGAGTTCGGCGCCACCGAGACCGTCTCGGAGCGCGGCGAGGCCGCGGTCGAGCGGATCCGCGAGCTCACCAACGGCGGGCCGAACCACGTGATGGAGTGCGTCGGCGCCGCGAGCGCGATGAACACCGCGATCGACGCCGTCCGTCCCGGCGGCACAGTCGGCTACGTCGGCGTTCCCTACGGCGTCGACGACGAGGGGCTCGACGTGTTCGGCATGTTCGGCGACAACGTCACCCTCGCCGGCGGCGTCGCCCCCGTCCGCGCCTACGCCGAGGAGCTGATGGACGACGTGCTCCAGGGCACGCTCGATCCCGCGCCGATCTTCACCGAGACGGTCGGGCTCGACGAGGTCGCCGAGGGGTACCGCATGATGGACGAACGGGAAGCGATCAAGGTGCTTGTGAAGCCGTAGAACTGTCTCTGCAGCCGTCTTCTCACCGGTATCGGCGCAATACTTATCAGCCGACAATCCGTGCTACCTGTTGTCATGTGCCACCACAATATCGAGGCGCGTTCGATCGAGGCGATCCGAGAGCGCCACCGGTCCGAGGAGGCGGACGAACGGCTTGACGAGGTCCCCGACGCCGAGGCCGTCGACGATCCGGCGGGCGAGCCCGAGGAGCGCGAACCCCCGGCTGAACCGCGGACCCCGGCCGACGACTGACGCGGCCGGGGCCGACTCCGCCTCGAACCCCGACGATTTTTCGCGGTCGACATCGCCGTGCGTCCAGAACCGGAACCCCGTGGCAGAGCGGCTTATCTCCCGTTTCAGGGTGTTCCTGAAGATGTTTTAGAATTCCGCAACGACGGTTCTGGCGGAGAAATACTACCCCTCTGCCGCCCCTTCGTGAGAACATCTCCACGACGGAGTTCCGCGATTATGCTTATGCTAACAGCAGTTTCACGCAAGACGGAACGGCAGACGGTGATCGATAGATGACACGCTCACAGGTTCGTGCGGTCACCCTCGCCGCGATCATGGTACTGTCCGTGGTCGCCATGGGGGCCGGGTTTGTAGGGGGTGCGGCGGCGCAGGAAGACGTTATCGTCGTCACGGATAATCCGGGCGACGGTGAATACGCGTCTATCCCTGCCGCACTCGACGCGGCCGCTCCCGGTGATACGATACAGGTACAAGCCGATCAGGTGATCACCTCTCCCGATAACCGGATCATCGTCGACACGAACGCCTCCGGAACCGCTCTTGATGACGTGAGCATCGTCGCGGACGGCGATGTCACGGTCCGGTACGAACAGCCGGACGAAGAAGCGCCGGGGGTAAATCCCGGCTATCCGACGTTCGACGTGCAGGCCGACGATGTCACAATCAGCGGATTCACCGTCGAACTCGACACGAACGATGTGTATGACGGTGATAACCGTTACGCGCAAGCAATCAAGGTAGGTGGATTCCAAGCTTCAGGAGGATCTGGTGTCGAACTCACGGATAATGATATCTCCTTCGTCGGGGGCGACAACGACGACATCACAAGCGTCGGTATCGGTCTCATAGACCCAAACGACGGGGGACAGCTTGACGGTGCGACGGTGACTGGTAATTCGATCGAAGGCTTCGAACACGGACTGTTCGCCGCTACGACCGACGATGGCTTCTCCGGAAACTTCGATATCACAAACAACGATTTCCAGAACAACACCGTACAGTACCTCGACAACTCGAATGAGGTCGACGGTGAATCTGTCTTCACCGAAAACACGTTCGACAACGCCGCTTTCTCCACCGATGCTCAGAGCACCAATGACATCATCTATGCCTCGGTTCAGGCCACTGTGGACGATTCCCAATCCGAGGCGACTGTCACAGTTGCTCCCGGCACGTACGCCGAAAACGTGACTGTCGGTGTCGGGGGGCTTTCGATCGAAGGTCCGAACGCGGGAATCGCCGGTGACGCCGACGACAGAGACGAGGAAGCGACAATCAACGGTCAGGTCGTCGTCTCCGCTGACGGTGTCGTCTTCGACGGGTTCGAAGTGTCGCCGCCAAACGCGACTACCAATAACAACGCAGAAGCTCTCCGAGTGAGCGGCACCGCTGACGATGTCGTGATCCGGAACAACGTCGTTCGCGACTTCAGCGAGGACGGAATCCCTGAATGGATAGGAGTGGACGGGATCAATCTCTTCGGCGGAGAGGCTGATGACTCTGTCAGTAACGTCACGGTTTCTGAAAACCTCGTTGACGGGGTGTCCGGACGGTCGACCGCTGGCGGTGTCGCCGGCATCTCCGTCCAAGGCAACGTTGAGGGCGCAGAGATCAACAACAACACTGTGCGTAATATCGGCCAAAGAGAGACGACGTGGGCGTTTGGAGTAACTGTCCGCGGGACCGGCAACCACGGCGAAACGCCGACCGAGGTTAGCGTCGTCGACAACGATGTTTCCTCCGTACTGTCGAATCCCGAATCAGACACGTCCGGCGTCGGACTCGGTCTGGAGTCGGGAGACGCGAGCGACGTAACCTTCGAAGAGAACAGCCTGAGCGACACGGAACTCCTGTTCGAAGACAAGACCGCTACAGTCGATCTGACCGGCTTTGTGGACAGCAATACGCTGGATCGGGGTACGCCCGTCGAAGGCGCTAACGTAGACGGGGACACCCGAAATATTGTCTTCAATAGCGTTCAGGACGCACAGAACGCGGCTTCGACCGACAGTGTCCTTACACTCCTCCCCGGCACGTACAACGAGTCGGTCGCCATCGACACCGAAGGGCTGACTATCGAAGGCCCCAACGCCGACCACGACGGAATCAGTAGCTCCCGTACCGACGAGGCGGTTATCGCCGGTCAAATCGATGTCGGCGCACCGAATACGACTGTCAGTGGAGTACAGGTCTCGCCGAACACGGAGACGTTCGAAGAGACACCCGCTGCCGCAGTAACCGTCTCTGAATCGAACACCACCGTTCAGAACACTCGCGTGGCCGATTTCGAGGTCAATATAACCGACATTTCGGCGAATTCTGTTCAGGGAATCCAAGTGTACGAGGCGAACACGGAACTGACTGATGTCGCGATACGCAACAACAGCGTTGAGGACATCACGTACCTGGGAAGCTCGCAGGCTCTGGACGGTGAATTCGGAACTGATTACGGGAATCTCTACGGGATCCACGTCCAAGGACAGATCGGCGATGCGATAGTCGAAGGCAACACCCTGCGTGATCTCTCCTCGGATGGATATCTCCTCGCAGCAGCGGTGAGTGGAACGGACAGTAACTCAGATGCGAACCCCGAAAACGTTGTTGTCCAGCGGAACACGTTTGAGAGCCTCTCCGCCGACGGTGCGCCGGCCACCGGCTTCACTGTTAGTAGCGATCGGGTGGATGCGGACAGCCTCTCTGTCTCTCGGAACTCGTTCTTAGCTCCCGTCGACATAGTAAATGGAGCTTCTGAAAACCTCGATGCCACGTTCAACTACTTCGGTGACGACACGCCCACCGTCGCGGGTAACGTCACCTACGACCCCTTCCTGACGGTCGAACCCGACGAGGTCGATGCCGACTCGCTTAGCGAGACGACGCAGTTCGGCCACGACCTCGTCGTGCCCGCCGACGGCGACACCCACACCGTCGCCTTCCCGTCGCCCGTCGACGGGACCGTCGACGAGGTCTTCGGCGAGTTCAACGGGACCGTCTACGCGTACGACGGTTCCCAGTGGCGGTCCGGGGACGACGTCGCCGACGAGGAGATCGGCGCGCTCGACGCGTTCGCGGTCTCCGTCGACGAGGGCGAAGACGACCTGCGGATCGCGTTCGAGTACGCGGGCGCCGACGCCGACACGCCCCCGTCGATGACGACCGCCGAACTCGAGGCGGGCTGGAACTTCGTCGGTGCGCCGTCCGGGGACGCGCCCTCGGAGGACGCGTTCGCCTCGGCGACCGCGGACGTGACGAGCGTCGTGGACCTCGTCACCGGGCCGAACGCCGAGACGACGCCGTACGGGCTCGACGCCTCGGGCGACGTGTCGAACCCCGACGTGGTCAGCCCGTTCAAGGGGTACTGGGTGTTCGCCACCGCCGACGGCGAGCTCGGCGCGACCGTTCCGGTCGGACCGACCCAGGAGGACGAGGAGGACACCCTGACGGGGAACTGAACGATGAACGTCAGACACGCGCTCGGGATGACCGCGCTGATCGTGTTGGTGGCGACGCTCGTCGCCGTCGGCGGGGTCGTCAACGGCGCGGCCGCGCAGGACGGCCCGCCGTCCACGCCCGCGTCCTACTACGGACAGGTGACGGTGACCGGCGGCGAGCCGGTCGACGGCGTCACCGTCGAGGCGGTCGTCGACGGCGAGGTCCGCGACAGCATCGAGACCGACGCCGACGGCTCGTTCGGCGGTCCGGGCGCGTTCGACGAGAAGCTCACCGTCGAGGGCCCGGTCGACGGCGACGTGACCTTCCGCGTCGAGGGGACCGACGCCGGCTCCGCCGCGTGGGAGTCCGGCGCGAACGAGGAGGTCGCCCTCGAGCTCGAGGAGGCGCCGTCGGACCCGGGCGACGGCGGTGACGGTGCTGACGGCGGCGACGGCGGCGACGGCATCGATCCGGGCGACGGCGACGACGGCTCGAACGCCGGCCCGAGCGACGGCGGGGACGGCGGCTCCGGTCCCGTCGGCGGAGTCGGCGGCGCGGGCGGTACGGGCGGCTCCGACGACGGGCCCGGCGACGGCCCGGCCGTCGAGGACGTGGTCGACGTGCCGGCGGGCGCGACCGCGGCCGGCGGCGAGGTCGCGAGCGTCGAGGCAAACCCGGACGGCGCGTCGAGCGGCGTCGCGTTCACTGGGGAGACCGCGGTCGACGGGATCGAGTTCGACGGCGTCGTCGAGGGCGACGTGGGAGTCGTCGAACTCGACGGGGCGCCCGAGGCGACCGGTCGGCCGCCGGGAGCCGGCGTTTCGGTGGTCGAGATCTCGGTCCCTGAGGCGGCCCGGGACACGTCGGCGACGGTCCGCACGCGGATCGGCGCCGACCGCCTCGCCGCGTCCGACGCCGACGCCGAGGACCTCCGGCTCTTCCGGCACGCCGACGGCGAGTGGCAGGCGCTGGAGACGTCGGTCGTCGAGGACGACGGCGAGGCGGTCGTACTGGCGGCCGAGACGCCGGGTTTCTCCGTCTTCTCGGTCTCCGCCGTCAGCGAGCCCGACGCGGCGATCACGGTCGGCTCGGACTCCGTCACGACCGGCGAGACCGTCTCGCTCTTCGGCGCGCAGTCGACCGACGAGTACGGCGAGATCGTCGCCTACGACTGGGTGATCGACGGCGAGGCCGACGCCGGGATCACCGCCGAGGCGACGTTCGCGGAGCCGGGCGAGTACCCCGTCGAGCTCGTCGTGACGAACGACGCCGGCGAGACCGACACCGCGAGAGCGACGATCGTGGTCGAATCGACCGACGCCGGATCGGGCGCGGTCGAAGAGCCCGGCCTCGCCTCGCCGACGACGATCGGCGCAGTGGTCGGGGCCCTCCTGCTCGCGCTGCTCGTCGTGGCCGCGGTCCGGCGCGTGGACCGCTGAACGCGGGGGCGAAACGCGCCCGCTCTCGGTTCGCGTTTACTCGATTCCGACTCAGAGAAAATACCCCCGCGTAAGGTATCTTTATCTTCAGGGATAAGCATGATAGACTCGTACATGTCAGACGTTACACTGCGACGGACGCAGTTGGCGACGCCGGCGAGCGACGAGAAGATGATGCACTCGGCGGCCGACAGCGACGCCGACGAGGTGTTCCTCGACTTGGAGGACTCGGTGGCGCCGAACGCGAAGCCGGACGCGCGCGAACCCCTGATCAAGGCCGCTCGCGAGGAGGACTGGAGCGACAAGGTCCTCAGCTTCCGGATGAACGGGATCGACACGAAGTGGTGGTACGACGACCTGATCACGGTCGTCGGCGAGGCCGGCGAGTTCATCGACGACATCATCGTTCCGAAGGTCAAGTCCGCCAGCGACGTGCACACGGTCGAGAACCTGCTCGCGCAGGTCGAGGAGAACAACGGGTTGGAGGTCGGCGCCATCGGCCTCGAACCCCAGATCGAGGACGGCGAGGGGATCCACAACGTCCACGACATCGCGCACGCCTCCGACCGGCTCTCGTCGATCATTTTCGGTCCGGGCGACTACTCCGCGGCGATGGGCACGCCCGGCCTCGACATCGGCCAGTTCCCCGAGTACCCGGGCCACTACTGGCACCACGCCCTCTCAGAGTGTAACTCCGCGGCGAAGTCGGCCGGGCTCCCGTGTCTCGACGGCCCCTACGCCGACATCGAGGACCCCGAAGGGTTCCGCGAGTCCGCCGAGAACGCCAACATGATCGGCTGCGACGGCAAGTGGGCGATCCACCCCTCGCAGATCGAGATCGGCAACGAGGTCTTCGCCCCCGACCCGGAGACCGCCGAACGCGCCAAGCGCATCGTCGACGCCTACGCCGAGGCGATGGAGGAGGGCAAGGGCGCCGTGAGCGTCGACGGCCAGATGGTCGACGAGGCCACCAACAAGATGGCCCAGGACATCGTCGAGACCGCTGAGGCCGCCGGCATCCTGTAGTCGGCCGATCGCGCGATCGCGTTCGACCCGCGTTCCTCAGACATCCGATTTTTAACGTCGCGGAACCGCCGTGTTCTGACTGATAGCGGGAGTGAGTCTCGCAGATCGGTGGCGGTGATCCGGTATTTAAACACCCAAGAGCGACGGCGATGATCGCTTATAAAAACGGTGCGGTGGCGCGTGCCTGCGAGGCCGCTTTGCGGCCGAGCAGCACGCGCGAGGGAGTCGCTGGCGGCTGTCGCCGCCAGCGACGAGGCTGGGGAGGCGTGAGGCTGCGGTCTGTGGTCGGGTGGGACTCAAAGGGGCAGTCGCTGAGGCGGGCGCAGGCGACTCAAGGACCGCAAGGAGCGAACGGAGTGAGCGACTGAGGACCGCAGCGAGCGTGCGCCCGCCTCAGCGACTGGGGCTTTGTAGACCCTCACCGTAGCGTCGTCGATCACTTATAAACAGCCGGCAGTAACACCACAACCCCACTTATAAACAACCGACTCACAACAGTGATTCACGTACTCCCGAGATCGCCCGTCAGTTCCGCTTATAAGGGCTCGATCAGCTCGACGGCGTGCCCGTCGGGGTCCTTCACGAACGCGGTGCGCGCGCCGGCCTCGGGCTGATCGCCCGGCTCTTTGACGACGCCGTGGTGGTCGATCGCCTCGAACGTCTCGTCGACGTCGTCGACGCCGACGGCGACGTGGTCGTAGCGGTCGCCGTCGGCGCTCGGCACCTCGCCGTCCGTGTCGGACAGCTGGAACTCGACGCCGGCGTCGTCGGCGACGTACACGTTGCGCGTGTCGCCGTCGGCGGTCGTGAACTCCCACGAGCGCTCGAACCCCAGCTGCTCGACGTACCAGTCTGCGGTGCGGTCGGCGTCCTCGACGTTGAGACACGTGTGGAGTATCTCCATGCGCCGAAGTCTCACCCGGACCCAATAAATCCCGGCGAGCGGCGACGACCGGCCCGAGAACTGTCATTAACAAAGGTTTTATTCGCTTTTCGACCCGGAGTAAAGTCATGGCAACAGAGCCCACGCAGGGAAGTGACACGCCCGACCCGGACACGTCGGCGGCCGCGCTGGGCCACGACCGGCCGGACGTGCCCGCCTACCGGGCGCTGGCGGAGGACCTCCGTGATCGCGTCGCCGGCGACGTGCAGTTCGACGAGTACGCGCAGGTGCTGTACGCCACCGACGGGAGCATCTATCAGGCGCGGCCGGCCGGGGTCGTGATCCCGCGGTCGGTCGAAGACGTGCAGGCCACGATGGAGGTCGCGGCCGAGCACGAAGTACCCGTCATCCCCCGCGGAACCGGCTCCTCACTGGCCGGGCAGAGCGTCGGCCCGGGCTGTGTCGTCCTCGACTTCTCGACGTACATGGACGAGATCGTCGAGGTCCGGCCCGACGATCGCCGGGCGGTGGTCCAGCCCGGCGTCGTTCAGGACCACCTCGACGACCGGTTGGCCGAGGACGGGCTCAAGTTCGCGCCCGACCCCGCCTCCTCCGCGCGGGCCACCGTCGTCGGCGGCATCGGCAACAACTCCACGGGCGCGCACTCGGTGCGGTACGGGATCACCGACGCCTACACCGAGGAACTCAAAGTCGTCCTCGCAGACGGCTCGCTGATCCACACTCGGGAGGTCGTCCTCGACTCGCCGGAGTACGAGGAGATCGTCTCCAGAGACGACCGGGAGGCCGCGCTCTACGAGACCGCCCGGAAGCTGGTCGAGGAGAACCAGGCCGAGATCGACGAGAAGTACCCGAACCTCAAGCGCTCCGTGTCGGGCTATAACCTCCACAAGGTGATCTACGAGAACGACGACGGCGAGGAGGTGATCAACCTCTCGAAGCTGTTCGTCGGCGCCGAGGGCACGCTCGGCACGATCGTCGAGGCGGAGGTGTCGCTCGTCACCCGCCCCGAGGAGACGGCGCTCGCGCTGTACACGTTCGACTCGCTGGTCGACGCGATGAAGGCCGTCCCGGAGGCCCTGGAGTTCCCGGTGAGCGCGGTCGAGCTGATGGACGACGAGGTGTTCGCGCTCGCCGCGAACTCCCAGGAGTTCGCCCAGTACGCCGAGCCGATCCCGGACCGGGCCACGGCGGCGCTCATGCTGGAGTGGGACTCGGAGCTCGTCGACGACTTCGAGGCCGCGATCGCCGACACGAACGCCCACTTCGTCGACGAGGGCGACGCTTTCGACGTGTTGGAGGCGTACACCCCGGAGGCCCAGGCCGACCTCTGGAACCTCCGGAAGGCGGCCATTCCCCTCCTGATGAGCATGCGGGGCGACCCGAAACCGTACCCGTTCATCGAGGACGCCACCGTCCCGCCCGAGGAGCTCGCCGAGTACGTCGGCCAGTTCGAGGACGTGTTGGACGCCCACGACACCTCCGCGGCGTACTTCGCGCACGCCGGCTCGGGAACGCTCCACATCCGTCCCATTCTGTCGCTCAAAGAGGGGGAGGGCGTCGAGAAGATGCACTCGATCGCCGACGACGTCACCGACCTCGTGATCGAGCACCACGGCGCGTTCTCGGGCGAGCACGGCGACGGCCTCGCGCGCACCGAGTTCAACCCGAAGATGTACGGCGAGGCGCTCTGGGGCGCGTTCCAAGAGCTGAAGTCGACGTTCGACCCCGAGTGGCGGATGAACCCGGGGAAGGTGGTGTACGTCGACGGCGACACCGCGGCCGAGCGGGGGTACCCGGACACGGCCGCGGACACGGACATGCGCGAAAACCTCCGCTACGGCCCCACCTACCAGTCGATCGAACCCCAGACCGAACTCGACTTCGAAGATGAGGGCGGGTTCTCACACCTCGTCGAACTCTGTAACGGCTGTGGCACCTGCCGAGAGACCGACTCGGGCGTGATGTGTCCGACCTACCGCGCCTCGGAGGAGGAGATCCAGGCGACGCGCGGCCGGGCGAACATGCTCCGCGCCGCGATCAGCGGCGAGCTCGACGACGACGAGATCCACTCCGACCGCTTCCAGGAGGAGGTGCTCGGGCTCTGCGTGGGCTGTAAGGGGTGTCAGAGCGACTGTCCGACCGGCGTCGACCTCGCGAAGCTGAAGGCCGAGGTGAAACACGAGCACCACGAGAAGGAGGGCGCGGGACTCCGCGAGCGGATCTTCCGCGACATCGACCGGTTCTCGGCGCTCGGGAGCGCGTTCGCGCCGGTGTCGAACGCGGCGACGAAGATCCCGGGCGCCCGGAAGGTGATGGACGCGGTCGCGGGGATCGCGCCCGACCGGGAGCTGCCGACGTTCCGCTCGGAGAGCTTCGAGGAGTGGTTCGAGGCCCGCGGCGGGTCGACGGTCGCCCCCGGGGAGGCGGTCGACACGGTCGCGCTGTTCCCCGACACCTACACCAACTACAGCTACCCGGAGGCCGGCAAAGCAGCGGTCGAGGTGTTGGAGGCCGCGAACGTCCGCGTGGAGGTTCCCGGTGACCTCGCACCGTCGGGCCGCGCGGCGTTCTCGACGGGCTTTCTGGACGACGCTCGTGAGCGCGCGGCGACCAACGTCGAGCGGCTCGCCCCGCGCGTCCGCGAGGGCCAGTCCGTGGTCTTCGTCGAGCCGTCGGACGCGGTGATGTTCCAGGACGAGTACCTCGACCTGCTGGACGGCGAGGAGGTCGAGGCGGTGTCGGCGGCGGCGTACGGCGTGTTGGAGTACCTCGACGCCGGCCGCGTCGACGAGCGGCTGGCGTTCGACGCGCCTGCGGAGTCGCTCACCTACCACGGCCACTGCAACCAGAAGGCGACGAACAAGGACCACCACGCGGTCGGCGTGCTCCGGCGCGCCGGCTACGACGTGGACCCGCTGGACTCGTCGTGTTGCGGGATGGCGGGCTCGTTCGGCTACGAGTCGGAGCACTACGACCTCTCGAAGGCGATCGGCCGGATCCTCTTCGATCAGGTCGACGAGAGCGACGGGGAGACCGTCACCGCGCCCGGCGCGTCCTGCCGCTCTCAGCTCGGCGACCGCGACGCCGACGCGGAGAACCCCCCGCACCCGATCGAGAAGGTCGCCCGCGCCGTGACCGGCCCCGACCCCGACGCCGTCGCCGACGCGGGCGCCGCCGAGGCGACCGGACCGGCGGCCGCCGACGACTGAACCGACCCCCGGGCGCTCGCAACGCGAACGACGCCGTCACCGCCCGCGGAGCGTTTTCGGGCCGATCGCGCTGATCGCTCGAAGGAGACGGAGCCGCGTCTGAACCTTCACGAAAGTCGCGGACAGATAATTGATGCATAATGAACTATTCTCCACGATACGGTACGATTCCGAGCTGCTTATCCGCGTATGGCCACGATCAGTCATTGTTATGGCAGAGAGCAAAACGATCCTCGAAAACGACGCCGCGCGACTGAAAGACACCCCGCGCCCCGAAGACCTCGAGGCGACGACCAGCCCGGCCGCGCGCCTGCTGGCGTGGCTGCGCGCCTGAGCGACGCTCACTTTTGAACCGGTAGCCGATTCGATTCGCTCGCCCACCGCCGACCGCACCGTTCCCCGACCACCGGCCGCACCGCTCGCCGGTCGCCGTCGACGCTTATAAAGAGACCGCGCAGCGGTGCGGCTCCCGCGCTCAGAACACGCCGGGGAACAGCACGTAGCTGAAAAGCAGGCAGAGCAGTCCCACGCCGGTCGCGTAGTACAGCAGCGGGATGAGGTTGAGCCGCATCACCCGCCCCTCCTGTCCGAGGAGGCCCACCGTCGCCAGCGCGGCGACGAGGTTGTGGATCGCGACCAGGTTCCCGATGGCGCCGCCGACGGCCTGCGCGCCGACGATGATCGTCCGCGGGAGCCCGAGCTGCGTCGCCGCCTCGAACTGGAACGCGCCGAAGGTGATGTTCGAGACGGTGTTCGAACCGGCCATCGCGGCGCCCAGCGCGCCGATCAGCGAGGCGAACGCGGGGTAGGCGACGCCGAGGATGTCGGCGGTCGTCTGCGCGAGCAGGACGATCATGCTGCCGACCTCGGGCGCGCCCGGATGCGCGCCGGACTGGAGCATCACCTGCACCATGGCGATGACGAAGACGAGGGCGATGAACGGCGAGACGATCTTCCGGCCGGCCTCCTTCCAGGCGTCACCGACCTCTTTTCCGGACATCCCGAAGATCGGGATCGCGAGCACGGCGCTCACGAGCAGCCAGAAGCCCGGCACGTTCATCCACGCGACGCTCCCGCCGAGCGTGGTCCCGAGGATGTCGCTCCAGCTGACGATGAAGATGTCGCGGTTGATGAAATCGGAGATCGGTCCGACCGCGCGGGTCACGACCAGCAGGACCACGAGCAGGACGTACGGCGACCACGCCTTCAGGAGCGACATCTCCTCGCCGCCGCTGAGGTCGGTCGACTCGGTCTCCGGCGAGACGCCGCCGCGGCTCTCCGCGCCGCCGGCGTTCGACCCGTTCGACTGCCCGGGCTCGATCGAGCCGACCCAGTGGTCCTCCCAGCGGTCGCGCTCGGGGAAGTCCCACTCCTCGTCGGGCAGGAGGTACCCCGCACGCAGGATGCTCAGGATGATCGCGCCGCCGACCATCGAGCCGATGAGCGCCGGGAACTCGGCCGTGAGGTACCACGCCGAGACCCAGTACGGGACCGCGAACGCGATCCCCGAGGCGATACACAGCGGCGCGACCTCCCAGGCCGGCGCCAGCGAGCGCTCGTCGGGGTCGCCGAAGAAGTACACGACCATGCCGACCGCGAACAGCGGCATCACGAACCCGACCAACGCGTGATACGTCGCGGCCCACGCCGCCACCTCGACCGAGAAGTCCTGGACGGTCATGCCGCCGGCCTCGATCGCGTCGCGGGTGAACGCGACGTCCTCCAACGGGCTCTGGATCCCGACCACGATCGGCGTCCCCACCGCGCCGTACGTGACCGCGATAATGTGTCCGATGATCGCCGCGACGACCGCCGCGAGCGCCGGGAAGCCGAGCCCCAAGAGCAGCGGCGCCACGACGGCGGCGGGCGTCCCGAAGCCGGCGGCCCCCTCGATGAACGTCGCCATGAAGAAGGCGATCAACACGATCTGTACGCGCCGGTCGTCGCTGACCGTCGCGAACCCGCGGTTGATCCGGTCGAACGCGCCGGCCTCCATCAGGGTGTACAGGAGGACGAGCGCACCGAAGACGATCCAGAGGATCTCGATCGCCGTCATCACGCCGACCGCGGACGCCGCGGCCAGCCAGTTCACCGGCATGCTCCACGCGGTGTACCCGATCACCAGCGCGGCGACCCACGCCAGCGGCATCGCTCGCGTCGCCGGCCAGAGGAACCCGACCAGCAGCACGCCGGCGAGAAGCAGCGGGACCGCGGCCACCGCCACGTCGATCCCGGTCGTCATCGTTCCTCCCCCTCGTTATGATTGACTACTCGATTCCGTCCCCGACTCATGTGACAGGTTACCACCCACATGCGACGCGAGGTACATCACGGTCATTGGTTATAAAATGTAAGTTTCATATCGTCTCCGTCTGCGATCGATTCTCCGGACCCGTCCGCGCGTCCGAGACCGTCCCGCCCCGGGACCTTCCCGAGCGCGGATATATCCCCGCTCGGCACGTACCGTCCCGTGATGGCACGCAGCGCGGCGAGCGAACGCGGTGGTCCCCGCGGGCGCGACGAGTCCCGGTTCGACGATTCCCGGTCCAACAACGAGCAGGCGGACGCCTCCCCGCCGGCGCTGGCGATCGAGGGCGTCTCGAAGCGGTTCGGCGACGGCGACGACTCGGTCCTCGCCGTCGACGACGTCAGCCTGACCGTCGAGCGCGGCTCGATCGTCGGCCTGCTCGGCCCGAACGGGGCCGGCAAGACGACCCTGATCAAGTGCGCGCTCGGGATCGTCTTGCCCGACGCCGGCTCGGTCCGGGTGTTCGGCGCCGACGTCGGCGACGGGCGCCGGGCCGCCTACGCGAACGTCGACGCGATGTTGGAGGGCGCCCGCAACGACTACTGGCGGCTCACCGTCCGCGAGAACCTGCGGTACTTCGCGACGATCGCCGGCGTCGACCCGGACTCGGTCCGGGCCCGGCACGACCGGCTGCTCGACCGGCTCGAGCTGACCGAGAAGGCCGACACGCCGGTCCGAGAGCTCTCGCGGGGGATGAAACAGAAGGTGTCGCTGGCGAGCGTGCTCGCGGGCGGCGCGGAGCTCGTCTTCCTCGACGAGCCGACGCTCGGGCTCGACGTCGAGAGCTCGCGGACGCTCCGACGGGAGCTCCGGCGACTCGCCCGCGAGGAAGGACTCACCATCGTCCTCAGCAGCCACGACATGGGCGTCATCGAGGACGTCTGCGACCGGGTGGTGATGATGGCGAACGGACGGATCGTCGCCGACGACACCGTCGCGGCGCTCCTCACGGGGACCGACCGCGACGTCGTCCGCGTCGTCAGCGCCGACATCGACGACGCCCTCGCGGCGAGCCTCCACGAGCGGTTCGACGTGCGGGGCGTCGAGACCGGTCTCGGTGAGGGCGGACGAGACCGACCCGGCTCGACGGCCGTCGAGGTCGCCGCCGCGGGCGACGCCCTGTACGAGCTGATGGACGCGCTCCGCGAGGCGGGGGTCACGGTGGAGGCGATCGAGACCGTTCGTCCCGAGCTGGAGGACGTGTTCGTCGATCTCACCGGGACGGAGCCGGGCGCGGAGCCGCGGGGGCGGTCGCCGTGAGCCGCGACGGCTCGGCCGCGTCCGGGTCCGAGCGCGCCCGGTCTTCGGCTCCCGCCGACCCCGCCGACCCCGTCGACGACCCGCGGCCGGCCACGTACTCCCACCTCGCGCGGGCCGTCCTCTACCGTGAGTACCTGATCTTCGTCCGGTACCCGGCGAACGCGATCGGGGGGATCGTCGTCGCGCTGTTCTTCTTCGGCGTCCTCTTCTACGGCGGGCGGCTGCTGGCCGGGCAGGCGCTGACGGACTCGCTGTCCGGGATCATCGTCGGCTACTTCCTGTGGACGCTGTCGGTCGGCGCGTACTCCTCCGTGTCGAACGACATCGGCAGCGAGGTCCAGTGGGGGACCTTAGAGCGACACATCACCACCCCGTTCGGGTTCGCGCCGGTCGCCCTGCTGAAGGGGGTCGCGAAGGTGGTCCGGACGTTCCTCACCTCGGCGGTCGTGCTCGCGGCCATGCTGCTGCTCACCGGGACCCGGCTCAGCCTCGACCCGATCACGGTCGTCCCCGTCGCGGGGCTCGCGATCACGTCGGTGCTGGGGCTGGGGTTCGCCGCCGGCGGCGTGACGGTGCTGTACAAGCGGATCGGCAACTGGCTGAACTTGCTGCAGTTCGGGTTCGTCGCGCTGATCTCCGCGCCCGTCCTCGACGCGCCGTGGACGCGGGTCCTCCCGCTGGCGCACGGCAGCGCCATGCTCCAGCGCGCGATGGTCGACGGCGTTCGGCTGTGGGAGTTCGGGCTCGCCGACCTCGCGCTCCTCGTCGGGGTCGCCGTCGGCTACCTCCTCGGCGGCTACGTCGTCTTCCACTACGCCACGCGACGGGCGCGGCGGCTCGGGGTGCTCGGGGACTACTGAGGCGGGGCGGTGGCTCGACGTCCGACCGCTCAGCGGTCCCCGTCCGGCTCGGCCGCGAGCGCGGCGTCGCGTAGCTCCCGGCAGCGCTCGCCCTCCACCGTCAGCTCCGGGACCGGCGTCGGGTCCCCGTCGGCGTCGACCGCGACGAACACGAAGTACGACTCCGTCGTCAGCTCGCGCTCGCCGGTCCGGGGGGACTCGCGGAACGCGCGGATCCGCGCGCGGAGGCTCGTCCGCCCGACCGCGTACACGTACGACTCGACGATGCAGGTGTCGCCCTGCGGGACCGGCCGCTTGAAGTCGAGCCCGTTGATCTTGGCCGTGACGCAGGTCTCGCCGGCGGCGCGCATCGCCGACATCGCGCCAATCTCGTCCATCCACTTGACGACGTTTCCCCCGTGGGCCGACTCGTAGTTGTTGGTGTGGGTCGGCTGGACCCGCTGGCGGTTCTCGATGTAGGTGTCGCTGACGGTCGGCATGCCGGCCCCCACACGCCCGGACGTGAAAGGGGCGTCGCAGAAGGACGTCGCCGCCGCGGAGACGGGGCCGCCGCCGCAGGTGGGTGTCGGTTCGCGGGATAGCTTTTGCACAGTTCTGTCGTCGATCGTCGATCGTTCGTTGCCGTTTTCGCAGATTGATAGAGCCACAACAAGATATTTATACTCGCGTGGCATTCACTAGCATGCATGTCTAGTAGTGCACCCAGCGCGGACGACGACGTGTTCGACGAGTTCCTGTCCGATCGCGGCCACGAGACGGAGATCGTACGCTGGGAGCGATCCTATAACAAGCTTCAGTGTCCGGAGTGCGGTGCGCTACACCCCGAGGGAACCGCGCAGTGCGACGTGTGCGACTGGCGTCCGACCTGACGCCGACGGCGTCGCACGACCGGTTAGCGGTTTTCTTTCGACGATAGTCGGCGGCAGTATTATGTGGTATCAATCGATAGTGGCGAGTATGCCGACCTGCCAGAACTGCGGTTCGTTCGTCACGACCGACTACGTTCGGGTGTTCACGCCGAACGAGGTCGATCGGCCCAGAGTCTGCCCCGCCTGCGAGGACCTCGTCCGCGACGGCGCCGACGTGCGAGAGGCGCGGGCGACGCGGAGCAACTGAGCGCGCCGGCGACCCGACTGAGCCCATGTCGACCCCCCGACGGAAGACGGCGAGACGGCCCGACGCGGCGTTCCCTCCGGAACGGGCCGAGCCACGGCGTTTAAGGAGAGTCGGACTCTGGAGTAGACAATGACCGATCCCACGGTGACGCGACTGTTCGGCGGTCCGGGCAGCGGGAAGACCACGGCGCTTCTGGACCGCGTCGAGGGGATCCTCGAGGACGAGGACGCCGACGTCCGCGACGTGCTCGTCGTCTCGTACACGCGCGCGGCCGCCGCCGAGATCCGCGAGCGCCTCGCCGAGCGCCTCGACATCTCCCCCCGCACCCTCCAGGGGAACGTCTGTACCATGCACGCGAAGGCGTACGAGCTGCTCGACCTCTCACGCGGCGACGTGGTCGGCGAGGACGACAAGGAGGCGTTCTGCGAGGAGTACGGCATCGAGTTCGAGGACCAGCATGGCGGCGCCGGCCGCCGGACCGCGCGGTCGACGACCATCGGCAACAAGATCATCGCCACCTCGCAGTGGCTCCAGCGCACCGAGCGCGACGTGGCCGACTGGTACGACGTGCCCTTCCAGTGGAACGTCGAGGAGGTCCGGCTCCCGCCCGAGGAGGACCCCAACGCCCAGCAGGGGAACAAGTACACGCCAACCTGGCCTTCCGACGACGACCGGATCGACATCCCCGAGACGATCCGCGCGTGGCGCGGCTACAAGGGCGACCACGACCTGGTCGGCTTCGCGGACATGCTCGAACGCGTCGCCCAGCGCTCGCTCGTCCCGAACGTCGAGTACCTGATCATCGACGAGTTCCAGGACATCACGACGCTGCAGTACAACGTCTTCGAGGAGTGGGAACCCCACATGCGGAAGGTGCTCATCGCCGGCGACGACGACCAGGTCGTCTACGCGTGGCAGGGCGCCGACCCCGACCTCCTCTTGGACACCGACGTCGACGAGGACGTGGTGCTCCCGAACTCCTACCGGCTCCCCTCCGAGATCCTCAACGTCGTCAACGCCGAGATCCGCCACATCGACAAGCGGCAGGAGAAGGACCTCCACCCCCGCAAGGAGGGCGGCACCGTCGAGGCGATCGAGTCGCCGTCGATGCTCGAGCTCGTCCGGAACGTCCGGTACACCGTCGAGGACGACGAAGGCAGCGTGATGTGCCTGTTCCGGGCGCGCTACCAGATGTTCGACTTCATCGACGAGTTCATCGACCACGGGATCCCCTTCACCATGCTGACCGACGGTCGGATGTGGACCGACCGCGTGCAAGACTACGTCAGCGCCATCGAGAAGGCCGACGCCGGCGACCCCGTGAACGGGCTCGAGGCCCGGCGCCTCGCCGACATGCTGCAGGACTCGGCGTTCGGCACCCACGAGCGCGACGAGTTCTACGACTTCCTCGACGACCGCGAGGAGGCGGCCGACGCCGACGACGTCGCCCAGATCGAGGTGACCGTCGACGAGCTCGACGAGTTCATCCCCTTCATGCCGGACGCGTCGAGCGCCGACGACATGGTCCGGAAGGTGACGAGCTTCCAGCGGAAGTCGATGGGCGCGTACTTCGGCGGCGACTACGAGGGGATGGACCCGACCCGCGTCCGCGTCGGCACCATCCACTCCGCGAAGGGCCGCGAGGCCGACCACGTGTTCGTCGCGACCGACCTCACCGAGAAGGTGGTCGAGCAGATGGCGGCCTCCATCGACGACCCGACCGACGTGGACGGCGTCGAGGAGTTCACGAAGACGACGAGCCCGGTCCCCGTCCTCACGGACAACGAGCGCCGCGTGTTCTACGTCGGGATGTCCCGCGCCCGCGAGCGGCTCGTGATCATGGAGAGCCTGATCAGCGGCGCCCCGACGCTCCCGATCAGCGTCCTCCTGTTCAACGAGCTCCGCGACGAGCCCCCGCAGGAGCTCGTCGAGGAGGTGCAGGCGGAGCTGGCCGTCCCCGAGCCCGAGCCGTGAGCGACGGGAGCGACGACGCGGGCGGGGGCTCGTCCGACTCCGACCGACTCTCCCCGCTCCGCACCGACCTCGCCCCGATCGCCGAGGCGGTCGCGGCCGCGGACGCCGCCGCCTTCGTCGCGGTCGGCGACCGGTTCGACGACGACCTTCGGTACCTCACGCGTTTTTCCGGACCGGACCGGGCGTACGCGCTGGTGATCGTTCCGGATGACGACCGCGACGCCGAGAGTGACGACCGAGACGCCGAGAGCGGCGACCGCGACGCCCACGCCGCCGGCCGCGCCGCGCTCTGTGCCCCCGCCCTGTTCCGCGAGCAGGCCCACCGGGAGTTCGTCGCCGGCGCGCGCACTCGAAACGGCGGTGAGGGCGCCGACGGCGCCGTGTTCCACGACGGCGTCGTCCGCGAGGTGCGGACGGAGCGCGTCGGCGACCACGCGGGCGAGCGCGCCGCGGCGGTCGTCGATGACCTGCTCCGAGGTGGGGAGCGCGACGGGGACGGCCGAGCCGCCGCCACCGAGCGAGACGACGATCCCACCCTCCTCGTTCCCCCGTCGATCCCCCACGACGCGGCGGTGTACCTCGAACGCGCCGGCAACGCGCTCGCGTCGACCGACGCGGTCGAGACCGCCAGAGCGCGGAAGACTGACCCCGAGATCGAGCGCCTCCGGCGCGTCCAGCGCGGGGCGGTCGCCGGGATGGCCCGCGCCGAGACCGTGCTGGCCGAGAGCGCGGTCGTCGAGGGGGACGCGGACGCCGATCCCGACGCGGACGCCGATCCCGACGCGGACGCCGATCCCGACGCGGACCGGGACGCCGACACCGCTCCCGACGCGGACCGCAGACCGCCCCTCCGCTGGGAGGGTGCGCCCCTGACGACCGAGCGCCTGCGCCGGGCCGTGAACGCGGCGCTCGCCGCCCGCGGCGTCCGGGACGCCGGCGACACCGCGATCGGCGCCGGGCCGTCGGCGGCCGACCTCCACTACGTCGGCGACGACCCGATCCGGCCGGGCGAGACCGTGCTGATCGACGTCTCGCCGCGCGGGCCCGACGGCTACCGCGGCGACCTCACCCGGACGTTCGTCGTCGACGGCGACGGCGGTTGGGAGCGGCGGGCTCACCTCGCGGTCGAGTCGGCCCGCGAGGTCGCGCTCGACGAGATCGAGCCGGGCGTGCCGGCCAAGACGGTCCACGGCGAGGCCGCCGCCGAGTTGGGCGCGTACGGGTTCGACCCGAACGCGGGGGAGGGCGAGGTCGGCTTCACCCACGGCACCGGCCACGGCGTGGGCGTGAGCCTCCACGAGTCGCCGTCGCTGTCGGGGGCCGGCGAACTGCGGCCGGGCCACGTCGTGACGGTCGAGCCGGGCGTGTACGACCCCGAGATCGGCGGCGTCCGGCTGGAGGACCTCGTCGCCGTCACCGAGGACGGGTACGAGGTGCTGGCCGAGTATCCGTTCGGGATCGCGCCGGCCGCGCGCGAGTGAAAGACGGCGCTCGCGCCTCCGGCGGAACCCTCACTTCTCGACCGCGGTCGCGTCCTCGGGCGTCGCCTCGGTCTGCTCTCCGTCGATCGAGTCCGCGTCGGACGGGCTCTCGTCCGCGGGATCGAGACCGGCGAGCCCGCGGAGCTGTCGGGGGAGGAGCCCCGCGAGCAGCCCCCGGACGATCCGCCCCGGGTCGAGGAAGTACTGCGGGAGCACGACCATCGCGGCGGCGACGACGAGCAGGCCGACACCGAGCGCCACCTCGCCGGCGAACAGCCGGATGACCGCGTAGTTCGCGAGCGGGATGGCGAAGATCAGCGACGCCGCCAGCCCGATCATGTCGGTCAGTCCGAGCCTCATTGCGACCGGATTGGCTCCCGGGGGTCAAAAGGGGCGCGGCGTCGGCGGAGCGCGTCCGCGTCGCGGTCGGCGGCGATCGCTCCGACCGAACACCGAACCGATAATGTGTCGCGCGCGCCCAGATCCGGTATGTTCACCGGCATCGTCGAGGACACCGGAACCGTCCGCGAGCGGACCGCGACCGACGACGGCCTCCGGCTCCGGATCGCCGTCGACGGGGTCGAGGGGTTCGACGACCTCCACCACGGCCAGTCGATCAGCGTCAGCGGCGTCTGTCTCACGGTCGAGGAGTACGGCCACGGCGGCGAGGGTGACGGCGAGGAGGGTGACGGCGCCTCGAACGACGCCGACTGGTTCGAGGTGTTCCTCGCGAGCGAGACCGTCGCGAAGACCTACCTCGGCGACGTCCGCGAGGGCGACGCGGTCAACGTCGAGCGCGCGATGCCCGCCGACGGCCGGTTCGACGGCCACGTCGTGCAGGGTCACGTCGACACGGTCGCAGAGGTGACCGCGATCGAGCGCGTCGGCGAGGACTGGCGGTTCAGCTTCTCTATCCCCGAGGGCCACGCCGACTACCTCGTCGACAAGGGGTCCGTGACGCTCGACGGCATCTCGCTGACGGTCGCCGAGAAGCGGGACGGAGAGTTCGACGTGGCCGTCATCCCGACGACCTACCGGCTGACGACGCTCTCGCAGAAGTCGGTCGGCGACCCCGTGCACCTCGAAGTGGACGTGATCGCGAAGTACGTCGAGAACATGGTCGACGGGTACGTCTAGGCGCCGTCTCGGTCGGAGAGGACGACGAGACGCGCCGCGCCGAAGATCGTGAGCCACCTCGCCGCGAGTCCGGCATCCCGATCAGTTAAAGTCCGGTTGTGCTAATCAACCGCTAGTGGTTGTCATCGATAGGGCGGACGACGGACGCGATCGGTCGGACGGGACCGCCGACCGACTGAGGCGACGGGGCGGTGGTGTCGCGTGACGGACGCGATCCTCGCGGTCGTCGCGGGGACGACCGCGACCGCCGCGATCGACGGAATTAGCGCCGCGGGCGCCGACCCCGAACTGCGGAGACACACGCCCAGCGCGGACCTCGAGATCGTCGCCGACGGGCGACCGGCCCCGAGTTCGGTCGTCCCGGTGAGTCCCTCGGGTTGCCCGACGCCGGCGGTCGTCACCCGCGCCGTGCGGGAGGTCGTCGGGTTCGACTTCGTCGGGGTCGACGCCGGGCTCGCGGTCCCGACGGCGCCGACCGAGGCACCCGTGCTCGACGCGGGCGCCGCGCCCGGCGGCGACGTGCGGAACGCGGAGCCGGTTCCGGACGCCGCGGCCGTCTTCGAGGCGGCGCGCGGGCTGGTGCCGGAGGTGGTCGCGGAACGACGAGCGACCGCCGAGGCGAGCGACGCCGACCCCGAGCTCCTCGTCGCCGAGACGATCCCCGGCGGCACGACGACCGCGCTCGGCGTGCTCACCGCGCTCGGGGAGCGCCCGGCGGTCTCCTCATCGCTGGCGGCGAACCCCCTCGAGACCAAGCGCGCGGTCGTCGAGGAGGGGCTGGCCGAAAGCGGGATCGCCGCGGGCGACGCCGCGGGCGACCCCCTCGACGCGCTCCGGCTGATGGGCGACCCCGTGCTCGCCGCGGCCGCCGGCCTCGCGGTCGGGGCGGTCGAGCGCGGCGTGCCGGTCACGCTCGCGGGCGGGACCCAGCTGGCGGCGGTCGCCGCGCTCGCGCGACACGCGGGCGTCGAGCGCCGCCTCCCGCTCGCGACCACCTCGTTCGTCGCCGACGACCCCTCCGCGGACGTGGCGGCGCTCGCGGACGACCTCGACCTGCGGCTGGCCGCGACCGACCCGGCGTTCGGCGAGGGCGACCACCCGGCGACGGCGGCGTACGCCCGCGGTGAGGCGAAGGAGGGCGTCGGGATGGGGGGCGCGCTGGCGCTCTCAGAGCGCGCCGGCGTCCCCGCGAGCGACGTGCGCGAGCGCGTGACCGCGCTCACCGACCGCCTGCTGGCCGAGCGGGAGGCGGGGAGCGCGGCGGGAGGTGACCCCCGATGAGGGGCCTCGTCCTCGGCGGCACCGCCTCCGGCGTCGGCAAGACGGTCGCGACGCTCGCGACGATCCGGGCGCTGGAAGCCGCCGGGCACGCGGTGCAGCCGGCGAAGGCCGGCCCCGACTTCATCGACCCGAGCCACCACGAGCGCGTGGCGGGGCGCCCGTCGCGCACGCTCGACCTGTGGCTGCAGGGCGAGGGCGGCCTCCGCCGGAACTACGCCCGCGGCGAGGGCGACGTCTGCGTCGTCGAGGGCGTGATGGGGCTGTACGACGGCGACGGGTCGAGCACCGCCGCGGTCGCCGAGGCGCTCGACCTCCCGGTCGTCCTCGTGGTCGACGCGAGCGCCGGCATGGAGAGCGTCGCGGCGACCGCGCTCGGTTTCCGGACCTACGCCGACCGGATCGGCCGGGACATCGACGTGGCCGGGGTGATCGCCCAGCGCGCGCACGGCGGGCGACACGCCGAGGGGATCCGCGACGCGCTCCCGGACGACCTCGCGTATTTCGGTCGGATCCCGCCGAACGACGACCTGACGGTCCCCGACCGCCACCTCGGGCTCCAGATGGGCGACGAGTCGCCCCTGCCCGACGACGCGCTCGACGCGGCCGCGGAGGGGCTCCGGACCGACCGGCTCGTCGATCTCGCCCGGGAGCCGGCGGGCGGGGCGGAGCCGAACGGCGCGCGGAGCACGGCCAAGGCGCCCGCCGCCCGCCCCCGCGTCGCGGTCGCCCGCGACGACGCCTTCCGGTTCGCGTACCCGGCGACGATCGAACGCCTGCGCGAGCGGGCGACGGTCGAGACGTTCGCCCCGGTCGCGGGCGACCCCCTCCCGCCCTGCGACGGCGTCTACCTCCCCGGCGGCTATCCGGAACTGCACGCCGCGGAGCTGGCCGAAAGCCCGGCGCTCGACGAGATCGCGAGCGCGGCCGCCGAGGGGACCCCCGTGCTCGGCGAGTGCGGCGGGCTGATGGCGCTCGCCGAGTCGCTGACGACCGTCGCGGGCGAGACGCACGCGATGGCGGGCGTCCTCCCGGCGGACGTGGCCATGCGCGACCGGTATCAGGCGCTCGACCACGTCGAGCTGCGGGCGGGGCGGGACGCGCCGACGGCCTCCGCGGGCGCGACCCTGCGGGGCCACGAGTTCCACTACTCGGAGGCCGACGCCGCGAGCGACGCCCGGTTCGCCTTCGACGTGGAGCGCGGGACCGGGATCGACGGGGAACACGACGGACTGACCGAACACCGAACGCTCGGAACGTACTGTCACGTCCACCCGGAGAGCGGGGCGTTCGACGCGTTCCTCGACGGGCTGTGACCGCGATGGCGACCGCGCTCCCGCTCCTCGGCTCCGCAACTCCTCTCGGCCCCGCGCTCCTGTCCCTCGCCGCGCTGGCGATCGCGGTCGCGCTCGACCTCGCGCTCGCGGAGCCGCCGACGCGGCTCCACCCCGTCGCGCTGTTCGGGTCGGTCGTGGGTCGCTTCGACCGGACGTGGTCGCGTCCCCGACTCGTCGGACTCGCAGTCGCGGTCGGGCTCCCCCTCGCCGCCGCGGCGGTCGCGGGCGTGACCGTCGCGGCCGCGGGCGGTCTCCCCGCCGCGGGGGGGTTCCCCGTCTCCCCCGTCCTCGTCGCCGGTGCGCTCCTCTTCGCGAGCGTCAGCCTCCGGATGCTGCTTGAGACGACCGCGGAGGTCGTCGAGCTGACCGAGACCGCTCCCGACGCGGCCCGGGAGTCGCTCCGGGCGCTCGCGGGCCGGGACGCGACCGACCTCTCGCCGGCGGACATCCGGAGCGCGGCCGTCGAGAGCGCCGCCGAGAACCTCGCCGACGGCTTCGTCGCGCCCCTGGGCGGATTCGCGCTCGGAGCGGCGGTCGGACTCGCGGCGGGGGCGATGGCGGGGTCCGCCGCCCCCGTGGCGCCCTCTGGATCCGCCCTCCCGCTCGCCGCGGGGACCGCCGGCGCGGTCTGGGTGAAGGCCGTCAACACCCTCGACTCGATGCTCGGCTACCGCTCGAAGCCGGTCGGCTGGGCGAGCGCGCGCCTCGACGACGCGATCATGTTCCTCCCGGCCCGCGCGACCGCCGGGTGTCTGGCGCTCGCGGCCGGCTCTCTCGACGCGCTCCGCCGAGGGACCTCGTGGGCGGAGGAGCCGTCGTCGCCGAACTCCGGGTGGCCGATGGCGACCGCGGCGGCCGCGCTCGACGCCCGGCTGGAGAAGCCCGGCCACTACGTCCTCAACCCGGACGCGAGCCCGCCGAGCGTCGCCGACGCGGAGCGGGCGGTCCGGCTCGTCGGCGTCGCCGGCGCGGTCGCGGTCGCGCTCGCGGCGGGGTGGTTGGCGGCGGTTGGATGGATCCTGTCCCCATCAGGGGTGGTCGGATGGCCCTGACCGCGCTCCGGGGGGCTGTCGGCTTCCTCACCCGGATCCCGGTCGGCCGCGACGAGGCGGCGTGGGACGCGTTCGCGCGCTCGCCGTGGGCGTTCCCGGTCGTCGGGTATCTCGTCGGCGGGCTCGTCGCCCTGCCGCTGCTGCTCGCCTCGCCGCCCGCGTCCGTCCCCGCTCCCACGGTCGCGCTCGCGTTCGTGCTCGCCGTCTACGCCGTCACCGGGATCGGTCACCTCGACGGCGTGGCCGACCTCGGCGACGCGGCCGTCGTCCACGGGGACCGCGAGGAGCGCCGGCGCGTGTTGAAGGACTCCCAGCTCGGCGTCGGCGGGACGGTCGCGCTCGCGCTGGTCGTCCTCGGGCTGGCGACCGCCGCGCTCGGACTGGTCGAGGTCGGGGCGACCGCGCGCGGCGGCGTCCCCCTCGCCGCGCTCGGCCTCGTCGTCGCCGCGGAGGTCGGCGCGAAGGCCGCGACCGCGACGCTGGTCTGCGTCGGCGACGCGCCCCACGAGGGGCTCGGCTCCGCCCTGACCGGCGAGTCGTCGGCTCGGGCCGCGCTCCCGGTCCTCGCGCTGGCGGCGCCCGCCGCGCTGTTCGCGTGGCCGCGGCTCCTGCCGGCTCTCGCAGCCGTGCTCGCCGCGCTGGCGACGGCGCCGGTGATCCGGCTGTGGTCCCGCCGGCGGCTCGGCGGCGTCTCGGGCGACGTGCTCGGGGCGACGACCGAGGTCGCACGGGTCGCCGCGCTGCACGCGGGGGTGATCGCGTGGACGCGCTTCTGATGTGCGGCGGCCGGGGGACCCGCCTCGGCGGCGAGGCGGAGAAGCCGCTCCGCGAGGTCGCGGGGCGCCCGATGGTCGACCGCGTGCTCGACGCGCTCGCCGCGAGCCGGATCGAGGCGACTCACGCGGTCGTCTCCCCGCACGCGACGCGGACGCGAGAGCGCCTCGCCGAGCGCGCGAGCGACGTCCCGTCCCTGTCGGTCGTCGACGCGCCCGGGAACGGGTACGTCGCCGACCTGCGGCACGCGATGGAGGCGGTCGACGCGGGCGGAGACCCCCTGTTGACCGTCGCCGCCGACCTCCCGCTGCTCGACGCCGCGGCGGTGAACGCGGTCCTCGACGCGGCCCGCGCCGCCGACGGCGACTCGCTCACCGTCTGCGTGCCGGCGGCCCGGAAGCGCGACCTGGGCGTCAGCGCGGACGCGACGACCGAGATCGACGGGCGAGAGGTCGTCCCGGCCGGAATCAACGTCGTCGGCGGCGGGGCGCGAGACGAGAGTGACGCGGAGGGCGACGACGAAGGCGAAGCGTCGGCGGACCGCGACGCGGGCGCGGTCCACCTCACCGACGACGCCCGGCTCGCCGTCAACGTCAACTACCCGTCGGACGTGCGGACGGCAGAACGGCTGCTGACGGACGACGGACCGGACCGACACCCCACCGACCCATGAACCTCGACAGCGCGCTCGGCCTCGACCGCGAACCGCACGGAAGCAGCGACGACCCCGACCTGCTTGACTTCTCGGCGAACACCAACCCCGAGGTCCCACCGGGGGTCGAGGAGGCGTACCGCGAGGCGTTCGCGGCCGCGCGGTCGTACCCCGCGGAGCCCCCGGAGTCGTTCCGCGAGGCCGCCGCCGCGTACGTCGACTGCGACCCGGACGCGGTCGTTCCCTCGCCCGGCGGGCTCGCCGCGATCCGGGCCGCGATCGGGCTCGCGGTCGATCCGGGCGACACCGCCCTGCTCCCGGCGCCGAGCTTCGGCGAGTACGCCCGCGAGGTCCGCCTCGAAGGCGGCGACCCCGCCTTCGCCTCGGCCGACGATATCCTCGACGCCGACCCGGAAGACCACGCGCTCGCGGTCGTCTGCGCCCCGAACAACCCGACGGGAACCGACTACGAGATCGGGGAGCTGGAGCGGTTCGCGGCGCGGTGCCGCGCGGCCGACACCGTCCTCCTCATTGACGAGGCGTTCCGCGGGTTCACCGACCGCCCCTCGCTCGCGGGGACCGCGGGCGTCGTCGTCGCCCGGTCGCTGACGAAGCTGTTCGGGCTCCCCGGGATCCGGACGGGGTTCGCGGTCGCGACGGGGGAGCTGGGCGCGGCGTTAGCGCGCGCCCGGCGCCCGTGGAACGTGAGCGTCCCGGCGCTCTCGACCGGCGCGCACTGCATGCGACGGGACGCGTTCGTCCGGGAGACCCGCGACCGCGTCCGGGCGGAGCGCTCGCGGATGGCGGCGGCGCTCGCGGAGCGCTACGACGTGACGCCCTCCGAGGCGCCGTTCCTGCTCCTCGACGTGGCGGGGAGCGGCCGGTCCGTCGACCGGGTCGTCGCCGACGCCCGCGACCGCGGCGTGGCGGTCCGGGACGCGACCACCTTCCGCGGGCTCGACTCGCACGTCCGGGTGGCCGTGCGCCGGCCCGCCGAGAACGATCGGCTGCTGGCGGCGCTGGGCGTGAACGGGGAACCGGAGGCGGATTCGCGTGTTTGACGCGACCGTCCGCGAGGGCGTGCTCCGCCTGCGCCGGCCCGGGACGCGCTGGCTCTCGACCGGCTGGAACGGGGGTCGATCGCGGTCGGCGGCCGCTTACAACGTCTCGGTGCCGGAGGGGTTCGACCGGACCGACCTCGGCGCGTACCGCGACGAGCGGCTGTCTCGGGCAGAGTTCGGAACCGAAGGCGAGCCGCCGACCCTCTTTACCGGCGTCTCGATGGATCACGCCCGCGGCGCGCGTCGCGGGCCGGTCGTCGCGTACGCGACCGCCGGCCTGTCGAACCCGGCGATGCTCCCGATGGACCCGGCGGGAGCGACGGCGGCCGCCCCCGACGACGCCGAGCGCGACGCGGACGGGTCCGGCGAGGCGCCCCCCGCGGAACCGACGGCGCGCCCCGACCGCCCCGGCACGGTCAACCTGATCGTCGGCACGACGCGCCGGCTCGCGGACGGCGCGGCCGAGAATCTCGTCGCGGTCGCGGCGGAGGCGAAGGCGGCGACGCTGCTCGCGACGGCGGGCGTGCCGGGGACCACCAGCGACGCGGTGGTCGTCGGCGACGACCCGACCGGAGATCCGGCGGCGTTCTCGGGCAGCGCCACCCCGGTCGGCGCGGCGGCTCGCGTCTGCGTCCGGGACGCGGTCCGCGCGAGCCTGCGGTCGCGGTACCCGGACGGCGACTACCCCGGTCCGCCGGCCGACGCCGAGCACGGCGTCGTCGCCGACGACCGGGCGGAGGTCTTCGAACCATGACGACTGACGACACAGACACCATCGACGGCGACGCGGCGGCATCGAGCGACGAGACCACGGCGACATCGGCCGAGGGCGACGAGTCGGCGGCGAACCGGGCGCGCACTCCCGGCGGCGGCGCCGCCCCCGAACCGGAGCCCATCGAGCCCGCCGCGCCCGAGGAGTTCGGGCTCGTGCAGGCGTGGTGGGGCGACGGTAAGGGGAAGACCACGGCGGCGATGGGGATGGGATTCCGGGCCGCGGGCCACGGCTACCGCGTCCACATGCTCCAGTTCATGAAGGGCGGCGCCGACAGCGTCGAGGGCGTCAGGGGGGAGTACAACGCGATCGCCGCCATGCCGGGGTTCTCCTACGAGAACGCCGGCCACTACGGCTGGCACGGCCTCCTCGACGGCTCCGGCGACGACGAGCACGCGGCGAAGGCGAGCGCGGCGTTCGAGCGCGCGGAGGAACTCGTCGCCGGCGCCGGCGACGCGGACCTGACCGAGCCCCTCCCGCTCAACGGCGACCCCGACGAGGGCGTCCACATGCTGGTACTCGACGAGGTGCTGTACGCCGCCGACCGCGGGCTCGTCGACCCGGACGACGTCGTCGCGCTCGCGGAGTCGAAGCCCGAGAACCTCGAACTCGTCCTCACCGGGAGCCACGCCGAGCCGGCGTACCTGGAGGGTGTCGCCGACCTGATCACCAACGTCCGGAAGGTGGCGCACCCGTTCGACGCGGGCCACCGCGCCCGGCGGGGGACGGAGTACTGAGGCCGTGAGCGAGACGACGGACACCGGCGAGACGGCGGAGACCGTCCTGATCGCCGGCACCGCGAGCCACGCCGGCAAGAGCACGCTCGCGGCCGGGCTCTGCCGGCTCCTCGCGTGCCGGGGCGTCTCGGTGGCGCCGTATAAGGCCCAGAACATGAGCAACAACGCCCGGGTCGCCTTGGCGCCCGACGGCGAGTGGGGCGAGATCGGCGTCTCCCAGCACGTGCAGGCGCGGGCGGCCCGCGTCCCGGCGACGACCGACATGAACCCCGTCCTCCTCAAGCCGCGCGGCGACGGCGAGAGCCAACTGGTGATCGACGGCGAGGCGGTTGGCCACTTTGCTGCCGGCGAGTACTACGAGTCGCACTGGGAGACCGCCCGGGACGCGGCGGTCGCGGCCCACCGCCGCCTCGCGGCCGACCACGACGTGATCGTCGCCGAGGGCGCGGGGAGCATCGCCGAGATCAACCTCCACGACCGCGACCTCGCCAACGTGGAGTGCGCCCGCTTCGCCGACGCCCGGATCCTGATCGCGGTGGACATCGAGCGCGGCGGCGCCTTCGCGAGCCTCTACGGGACCCTCGAACTCCTCCCCGACGACGTGCGCGAGCGCGTCGCCGGCGCGGTCATCACGAAGTTCCGCGGCGACCCGTCCCTCCTCGAACCGGGCATCGCGGAGATCGAGGACCGGACTGGCGTCCCGATCGTCGGCGTCGTCCCCCACGACGACCCCGGTCTGCCGGCGGAGGACAGCCTCTCGCTGCCGGACGCGGGAGACGCCGGCGGCGGGGGCGGCGAGGGGAGCAGAGCCGCCCTGGGCGCGGACGACGGGGTCCCCGACGCGGAGGTGGTCCGGATCGCGGTCCCGCGGCTCCCGCGGATCTCGAACTTCACCGATCTGGAACCGCTCGCACGCGAGCCGGGCGTCCGGGTGGCGTACGTCCCGCTCGACGCCTCCGCCCGCGACCCCCTCGCCGACGCCGACGCGGTCGTGCTTCCCGGCTCGAAGAACACTGTCGACGACCTGCTCGCGCTGCGCGAAGCGGGACTCGACGAGGCGATCAGACGCTTCGAGGGACCGATCGTCGGGATCTGCGGCGGCTACCAGATCCTCGGCAAGCAGATTACGGGCGCCGACATCGAGGGGACCGGATCGCGCTCAACCGTCGAAGGCGTCGGCGTGCTCCCGGTCGAAACCCACTTCTCGCCCGACAAGCGCGTCGAGCGCGTGACACGATCGGTCGACGGAATCGGTCCCTTGGCGGGAGCGACCGGGACCGCGACCGGCTACGAGATCCACATGGGCCGGTCGTCGCCGGCGGAGTCGGTCGCCCGACCGGTGGGCCCGGAGAGCGCGGCGACCGACCGAGCCTTGGGGACTTACCTCCACGGGATCTTCGAGAACGAGACGGTCCGGGAGGCGTTCGTCGAACGGGCGTTCGCGGCCGCGGGGAAATCGCGCCCCGCGGCCGGATCGCGCGCTGGGGACGGAGACGCGACCGCGGAGGCGGACGACCGCTCCCCGTACGACCGGGCCGCGGACCTCGTCGCCGACAACGTCGAGCTCGACGCGCTCGGCATCGACGCCCTCGCGCTCGGCGACCGCGGCTGATCACGGCCGATCGGGCGGAACCGATTTGGTCGACGCGACCGACGGACCGCGCATGGTCTCCCGCGAGAACGCCGTCATCGGGACGTGTATCGCCCTCACGCTCGCCGCCGCCCTCCTCCTCGAGTCGCTGAACGCGTCGTCTCCCGAGTGGGCGCCCCTCGCGCTGCTTCTCGGCGGCGGGGTCGTCGTGCCGCTGGCGATCAACGGCGCGCTCGATCGGCGCGAGGAGGCGGCGGAGTGATCGCGGTACGGGGGTTCGGCCACTGAGACGGGAGATCGGTCACTGAGACGGGAGCGCAGGACGCTCGGTCCGGTCAGCGTCCGGAGCCCGCGTCGCCCGACTCGTCGATCCGAGACCGGTACTTCGCCAGCGACTCGTCGAGCGCGTCGCCGGCGTCGACGCCCGTCGCGTCCGCGAGCGCGAGCAGCGCGAAGAGGGCGTCGCCGATCTCGTCGGGCGCGATCGAGACCTCCGCGGGCGCGGCGCCGTAGTCGGTGGACGCCGTCACCTCCTTGGCGATCTCCCCGACCTCGCTCTCCAGGTCGAGGACGCGGTACGGGAGGTCGGCGTCGAGGTCGTGCTCGTCGACGAACGCGGCCACGCGGTCCTGCTCGTCCATGGGCGTCGCCTCTGCGCGCTCCCGCAAGAGCGTACCGCTCAGGCGGTGGCGAGGACGGCCGGTCACGCAACCCTGAAGTCGCGAGCGACCCGACTGACCGTATGCAAATCGCGATACTCGGCGGCACGGGCGACATCGGGCAGGGGCTCGCGCTCCGGCTCGCGGCCGACACCCCCCACGCGGTCGCGATCGGGTCGCGCGACGCGGAGAAGGCGGAGACCAAGGCCGAGGAGTACACCACCGAGCTCGACAGCCGCGGCCTCGACGCCGCGGTCGAGGGCGCCGAGAACGAGGTCGTCGCCGCCGAGGCCGACGTGGTCGTGCTCGCGGTCCCGCCGTACCATATCGGCGACACCGTCGAGGCGATCGCGGACGAGCTCGACCCCGGCGACGTGCTCGTCTCGCCGGCCACCGGGATGAAACGCGACGACGAGGGGTTCCACTACCACAGGCCCGGCGCCGGCTCGGTGACGCGGATCGCGGCGGACGCCGCGCCCGAGGGGGTCGCCGTCGTCGGCGCGTTCCACAACCTCGCGGCCGCCCGCCTCGCGAACCTCGACGCCGACCTCGGGATCGACACGCTCGTGATCGGCGACGACGAGGACGCGAAGGCGACCGTGGCCGACATCGCCGAGGGGATCGAGGGGCTGCGCGCGCTCGACGCCGGCGGCGTCGCCAACGCCCCCGAGATCGAGGCGCTCACGCCGCTTCTGATCAACGTCGCGGAGCACAACGACGGGCTTCACGACCTCGGGATCGAGTTTCAGTGATCCGAGGCCGGTCGACGTTCCGTTAGGCCTTTGCGCGGCGGGTCCCTCCGGGTAATAGATGGAGTACCTGGAGCGCCGGGTCGCGCTGGTCGAGGACCGGCTGGAGGCCGTCATCGACGAGGTCGAACCCGACGAGCTGTCCGCGGAGGTCGGCCACGTCGTCCTCGCCGGCGGCAAGCGAGTCCGCCCCGCCGTGACGATCCTCGCCTGCGAGGCGTTCGACGGCGACCCCGACGCCGCCGTCGACTTCGCGGCCGGGGTCGAGTTCGTCCACAACGCGTCGCTCGTGATCGACGACATCATCGACCGCTCCGAGGTCCGCCGCGGCACGCCCTCGGCGTGGGCTGAGTACGGCTACGGGCCGGCGATCATCGCCAGCGACGGGCTCCTCGGCGAGGCGTTCGCGCTTTTCTCCGCCGAGCCGCGCGCGATGCGGACCGTCGCCGAGGCGCTGGTCGAGCTCGGAGAGGGCGAGGCCACCGAGCTGGCCGCCCGTCCCACCACCGAGGCCGAGTACATGGAACTCGCCCGCCGGAAGACCGGCGCGCTGTTCCGGGCGGCCGCCGAGCTGGGGGCGATCGCCGGCGGCGCCGACCCCGACGCGGTCGAGTCGTTCGGCGAGTACGCCGAGCGCGTCGGCGTCGCCTTCCAGATGCGCGACGACGTGCTCGACGCGACCGCCGACGCCGACGACCTGGGCAAGCCGACCGGGCAGGACGCGGAGATGGACCGGCCCTCGGTCCTGCAGGTCACGTCGCTGTCGCCCGAGGAGATCGACGAGCGCGCCCGCGAGCAGTCCGAGCTCGCCTTGGCCGCGCTCGACGACGCCGACCCGCCGGAGACGGAGGCGATCGAGTACCTCCGCGACCTGGCGGAGTTCGTGGTCGTCCGCGAGCGGTAGGAGAGCGACGGCCAGCTAGGCGTCCCCGGTGTCCTGCGGCGGGAACAGCGGGGTGGGATCCTCGTGGTCGAACTCGAGCCGCTCGTCGCCGGAGAGGGGGTGGACGTACGTGGTCATCGCGTCGCCGGCCCGGACGCGATCGAGCATGCGGTCCGCCTCGACGACCCGGTAGTACAGCGGGAGACAGAGCGCGGTCTGGCTCGCCGTCGCCCGGAACACCAGCGTCAGATAGACGATTCCGTTCTCGTGGGCCCGGAACGCCTCGAACTCGTCGAACTCGTCGGCCTCTACCAGCTCCGCGAGGCGGTCGAACTCCTCGCCCGACAGCAACACGTCGAGGCCCACCTTCTCGTCGGCGGAGTCGCCCGGCGCGGGGAGCGGAACCACGTCGCCGGGGATCGGAGCGAACGCCGTCCACCCCCGTTCCCGGTACTCCTCGGCGGTCGCGCGGCACTCCTCGATGACCGTCGTCCACGCGTCGTCGTCGTCCGCGAGCGGATGCTCTTCGACGTCCATGCACGGCGTAGGCGGTCGACGGCGGGTAAAGGTTCCCTCCTGACGGCCGGCGATCGGTCGACGACCGAAGGCAAAAGTATATCCATAGACGGTCAGAAAATCGCCACATGCCTCCGTTACTCTCACTCTCTGACCTCCACACCCAGTTCTCGACTGAGCGCGGGCAGGTGAAGGCGGTCGACGGGATCGACCTCGAGATCCGCGAGGGAGAGACCGTCGGACTCGTCGGCGAGTCCGGGTCCGGAAAAAGCGTCACGGCGCTGTCGACCATGGGACTCGTCGACGATCCCGGCGAGATCGCCGGTGGAACGGTCGAGCTGACCGACGCCCGTCTCGCCGACGAGCTCCGCGATCGGTTCGACGCCGCGGAGTTCGTCGACGGCGACACGATCGACCTCACCGACGCCCCGGAAGAGGCGCTCCGGCTCATCCGTGGTCGGGAGATAAGCATGATCTTCCAGGACCCGATGACGTCGCTGAACCCCTCGGTGACCGTCGGCGAGCAGGTTGCCGAGAGCCTCAGACTCCACCAGTACGGCGGGCGTCGAAAGGACTCGTGGTTCAGCGCCGTCCGCGAGATCCTCCCGAAGATCAGCCGCGACGTGGACGAAGAAGTGCGCGAAGAGACCATCGAGGTGCTCGAAGACGTCGGCATCCCGGAGCCGGGAGCGCGAGTCGACGAGTACCCGCACGAGTTCTCCGGCGGCATGCGCCAGCGGGTCCTCATCGCGATCGCGCTGGCCTGTCAGCCGGGACTGCTCGTCGCGGACGAGCCGACGACCGCGCTCGACGTGACCATCCAGGCGCAGATCCTCGACCTGATAGACGACCTGCAGGCCGACCTGGGGATGTCGGTGCTGATGATCACCCACGACCTTGGCGTCGTGGCCGAGACGTGCGACCGCGTCGCCGTGATGTACGCGGGCGAGATCGTCGAGGAGGGTCCCGTCGAGGAGATCTTCGGGAACCCCTCGCACCCGTACACCTACACCCTCTTGGAGTCGCTCCCGACCGAGGAGAAGGAGCGGCTCACCCCGATCGAGGGGAACGTCCCTGACCTCATCGACATGCCGACGGGATGTCACTTCGCGCCGCGGTGCCCGTGGGCGACCGAGGAGTGTACGAGCGGCGAGATCCCGTTCCTCCAGCACGGCGGCGAGGGTGTGGATCACCGGTCGAAGTGCATCATGGAGTCGTTCGACACCGACGAGTACGGCGACGACGCGGTCGCTCCGGGGCGCGACCGGTCGATCGGCGAACCGCTGGTCGAGGTCGACGGGCTCCGGAAGTACTACGACCAGGCCGACGGCGTGCTCGACAGGGTGCTCGGCGCCGACGACCGCAGCGTGAAGGCGGTCGACGGGATCGACTTCACGATCAACCGCGGCGAGACGCTGGGGCTCGTCGGCGAGTCCGGCTGCGGGAAGTCGACGGCCGGCCGGGCGCTGTTACACCTCACCGAACCGACCGACGGCCGAGTGGTGTTCGCCGGGACCGACCTCACCGACCTCGACGGGTCGGCGCTACGAGAGCGGCGGAAGGACCTCCAGATGATCTTCCAGGACCCGCTCTCGTCGCTCGACCCGCGCCAGACGGTCGGGCAGACGATCCGCGAGCCCCTGTCGATCCACGACCTGCCCGAGAGCGATCCGGCGGTGGCGACCGAGGCCGAGGTGACCGTTTCGGGAATCGCTCGCGATCGCGTCGACGTGACGGTCGACGACGAGATCGACGCGGTCGTCGGCTCCGGCGACGGCGTGGCGACCGCGCACGTCGACGTGACGGTCGCCGACGGCGAGGTCGACGTCGACGTGCGCGAACACCTCGGCGTCGAGGGAACGGTCGAGCGCACCGACGCCGGCGACGTGGAGCGGGTCTCCGTCACCGTCTCCCCCGGTGACACCGATCGGCTCCGACGGCGTCGCCGCGTTCACCAGCTGCTGGAGGCCGTCGGGCTCGAAGTGGGACAGCACGACCGGTATCCCCACGAACTCTCGGGCGGTCAGCGCCAGCGGGTCGGCATCGCTCGCGCGCTCGCGGTCGATCCGGAGTTCATCGTCGCCGACGAGCCGGTCTCCGCGCTCGACGTGAGCGTGCAGGCGCAGATCCTCAACCTGATGGAGGACCTCCAGGACCGGTTCGACCTGACGTACCTGTTCATCGCGCACGACCTGTCGGTGGTGCGGCACATCAGCGACCGGGTCGCCGTGATGTACCTCGGCGAAATCGTCGAGGTCGCGACCACCGACGAGCTGTTCGCGGACCCGCAACACCCGTACACGAAGGCGTTGCTCTCCGCGATCCCCGAGCCGGATCCGACGGCGGATACCGACGACCGCGTCATCCTCGAAGGGGACGTCCCGTCGCCGATCGACCCGCCCTCGGGGTGTCACTTCCGGACCCGGTGTCCGTCGGTGATCCCCCCCGACGACCTCGACATCGAACAGGAGACGTACCGCGAGGTGATGGACTACCGACAGCGCGTCGAACGACGGGCGATCGATGTCGAGACGATCCTCGACGGAGCCGGCGAGTCGGCCGAGCGAGTCGCGGCCGACGGCGGCACCGCGTCGGCCCCCTCGTCCGGAGACGACTCGGTTCCGCCGGGCGCGGTCGACGCGGTCCGCGACGCGCAGTTCGACCGGTTCCCGGACGGACGCGCCGCGGAAGTGGTCGACCGATCCATCGGGCTGGTGATCGCCGGCGAGTGGGAGGCGGCGGCGGACGTCCTCGAAGAGACGTTCGCGAGCGTCTGCGAGCGAAGGGACCCCGAGCTCCCCGACGGCGATCACCCGGCCGCGTGCCACCTGATCGAGTAAATTTTACCGCCGGACAGATCTGTCACGCTCTCGATCGATCCGTTCCAGCGCTGCTCGGCGGCGCGACGTGGCGAGATGGCGAATGAGGCGACGACGAGACTGACGAGCCGGACGGCTCGCGGGTAACCCGGATCGAAACCGTAAGGTCAGATATAGTTCGAATCGGAATATTCCTGCCGGTTCGTTCGGTAGGTTTATACTGGCAAGTGTTCAGATTCGATCTATGTCATCCCGCGACACGAACGTTTCACGGCGTAAGTTCCTCGGTGCCGCCGGTGGCGCCGCGGTTACGGTCGGTCTCGCCGGGTGTTCCGGAAACGGCGATTCTGACGGTTCGGACGGGTCGGACGGCTCCGACGGGTCCGATGGATCGGACGGCTCCGACGGGTCGGACGGCTCCGACGGCGGCGACGAAACGAGCCTGCTTCGGTACGGCCGGGGGAGCCACTCGCCGACGCTGGACTTCCAGAACAGCACGAGCGGCGAGGTCGCCAAGGTCACCGAGCAGATCTACGACACGCTCATCAACTTCGAGCCGGGCGAATCGACGCTCACCGACGGGCTCGCGTCCGACTACTCGCTCGACGGCCAGACGGCGTCGCTTACGCTGAAGGAGGGGGTCACCTTCCACAACGGCGAGGAGTTCACCGCACAGGACTTCGTGGCGACGTACCGCCGCTTCGTCGACTCTGAGTACGAGTACTACGCCGGCGACGACTACGTCTCCGCGTACGGCCCCTTCACGCTCGGCAGCTGGATCGACGAGATCCAGGTCGACGGCGACTACGAGCTGACGATCCAGCTCACCCAGACGTACGCGCCGTTCCTGCGGAACCTGGCGATGTTCGCGGCCGCGGTCCACTCCGAGGCCGCCATCGAGGAGTACGGCACCGACCTCTCCGAGAACGCGGTCGGGACGGGGCCGTTCGAGCTCGACACGCTCGACGACTCCAACGAGCAGGTCCGGCTCGCCGCGTACGACGACTACTGGGGCGAGGGCCCGAACGTCGACGAGGTCGTGTTCGTCACGGTCGGCGAGAACTCCACCCGGGCGCAGTCGCTCGGAAGCGGGGAGCTCGACATCATCGACGGGCTCGGCGCGCAGTCCTCTCAGCAGGTCGACGGCTACGACAACGCCGAACTGGTCCGCACCGAGGGGATCAACATCGGCTACATGGCGTTCAACATCGCGGCGGTCGAGGAGTTCCAGGACCGCCGCGTCCGGCAGGCGATCAGCCACGCGATCAACACCGAGGCGATCGTCAACGAGATCTACTCCGGATTCGCGACGGAGGCCAGCCAGCCGCTGCCGCCGAACGTGCTGGGGCACAACGACGACCTCGACCCGTACGAGTACGACCCCGAGCAGGCCCAGAGCCTGCTCGAGGAGGCCGGCTACGGCGACGGGTTCTCCTTCGAGCTGGCGACGTTCCAGAACCCCCGCGGATACAACCCCTCGCCGATCCAGACCGCCGAGACCGTCGCGTCCAACCTCGGTGAGATCGGTATTGACGTGGAGATCAACCAGCAGTCGTTCTCGCCGTACCTCGAGTACACCGCGCAGGGCCGTCACGACGCGTGTTTCCTCGGGTGGTACACCGACAACGCGGACCCGGACAACTTCGCGTACGTCCTCCTCCACCCGCAGGTCGAGGAGAGCGAGCTCACCGAGGGAGAGGACTGGGTGAGCTTCGACGCCGAGGGGTACAACACGAGCAACCGCTCGGCGTGGGCGAACCGAGAGTACATGGACCTGGTCGAGGAGGCCCAGCAGACGACCGACGAGAGCGACCGCGTCGACCTGTACAACGACGCGATGGAAGTCGCCCACGACGAGGCGCCGTGGGTGTACATGGACTACGCTGAGGAGCTCCGCGGCGTCGCGAACAGGGTCAGCGGGTTCCAGATCGCCGCGATCAGCGGTCCGTACCTGAACCTGGTCTCGCTGGAGTAGCCGACCGGCCACTTCACCCCCTCGATGTTTCCAAAGCGATTCGTACTCAAGCGGCTGCTGTTGCTCGTCCCGGTGCTCATCGGAGTGGCGACGCTGGTCTTCTCGATCCTCCACCTCTCGCCGGGCGACCCGGCGCTCACGATCGCCGGGGAGCGCGCGAGCCAGGAGTTCGTCGAGCGCATCCGCGCCGACCTCGGGCTCAACGACCCGATCTGGGTCCAGTACATCGACTTCCTCGGCAACGTCGCGCAGTTCGACTTCGGGGAGTCGTACGTCATCAACCGGAACACCTCCGTCCGGGAGGTGCTCGCGGACACCCTGCCCGTCACGCTCGAACTGGCCCTGTACGGCCAGCTGTTCGGGATCCTGTTCGGCATCCCGCTAGGCGTGTTGAGCGCGGTGAAACAGGACACGATCACCGACCACGCCACCCGCGTCGGCGCGCTCACCGGAATCAGCGTCCCGATCTTCTGGAGCGGTCCGCTGCTGATCCTGCTTTTCGCGCAGGTGCTCGGGATCCTCCCGACCAGCGGCCGGATCTCGTCGACCTACAACGTCGCCGCGATCCGGGTCACCGGGATGGTGACGATCGACACGCTGATCGCCGGCGACTGGGAGATGTTCCGCTCGGCGGTCAGGCACATGCTTCTGCCGTCGCTCGTGATCGGCGTGTACTCGATGGCGCTCATCTCGCGGATGATGCGCTCGTCGATGCTGGAGGTCGTCAGGCAGGACTACATGCGCACCGCCCGCGCGAAGGGGCAGGGCGCGAAGATCACCGTGCTGAAACACGGGTTCCGTAACGCGCTGATCCCGGTCGTCACGATCATCGGGATCCAGTTCGGCGGGCTCCTCGGCGGGGCGGTGCTGACCGAGACCGTGTTCGCGATCGGTGGCATCGGTACCCTCCTCGTCGAGGCGATCGAGGTCGGCGACTACCCGATCGTTCAGGGAACCGTCCTGACGTTCGCGTTCCTGTTCACCTTGGTGAACCTCGTCGTCGACGTGACCTACTCGTACCTCGATCCGAGGATCCAACAATGAGCACCGAAACACTCACCGACGGAGAGGCGGAGACGGCGAGCCGGGGGCTCGTCGACCGCGTCCGCGCCTCGCCGTTCCTCTCACAGCTGCTGTCGAACCGCCTCGCGCTGGCCGGGCTCGCGATCATCCTGGCGATGATCGTGATCGCGGTGTTCGCCCGGCTGACGCTCGATCTGGAGGTCATCTCCCGCTCGCAGCTCGGCACGAACCCGAACCGCGCCGCGCCGAGCCTGGAGTACCCGTTCGGGACCGACGGGCAGGCGCGGGCCCTGCTCCCGCGGGTCGCGTACGGCGCGTGGTACGCGATGCTGTTCGGGACGGTGACCGTCGGCGCGTCGACGGTGCTCGGGGTCGGCCTCGGCATCGTCGCCGCCTACTACGGCGACATCACCGACAACGTGATCATGCGGACGATGGACGTGCTGTTGGCGTTCCCCTCGCTGCTGTTGGCGCTCGCGCTCGTCTCCATCTTCCCGGACGAGCTCGGGCTGTGGCGGGCGGTCGCGGCCCTCACGCTCGTGTACACGCCGCGGTTCGCCCGCGTCGTCCGGGGGGCCGCGCTCACCGTGCTGGAGAACGAGTACATCGACGCGACCGTCGCGCTCGGCGCCACGGACCCGCGGGTGCTCGTCAGGCACGTGCTCCCGAACTGCCTCGCGCCGATCACCGTCCAGTCGACGCTGAACTTCGGGCTGGCGATCATCGACCTTGCCGCCCTGTCGTTCCTCGGCTTCGGCGCCTCGGCCGGTACGCCCTCGTGGGGGCTCATGCTCTCGAACGGCGTGAGCCAGGGACTGCTCACCGGCGTCTGGTGGTGGTCGTTCTTCCCCGGCCTGTTCCTCGCGTTGACCGTCCTCGGGTTCAACCTGCTCGGCGACGGGATGCGGGACGCGCTCGACCCCCGCATGCGGGAAGCGGTCGACTGACCGATGTCGCCGGTGCCGTCGGCCGTCCGCGATCGCGGGCGGCTCGTCGCCGGCGGCGCCGCCGTCGGCGCCGTCGCGACGCCGGTCCTCGTGATCGGGCTGGTCGCAGTCGGGGGATTCGCTCCGCTCTCCGCCGCCGAGACGGCGTTCGCGTTCGGCGGTCTCTGGTTCGGGCTCGCGCTCCTCGGCTGGGCCGGCTCCGTCGCCTCCGGTCGAGCGATCGAAGCGGCTCAGGAGCATCTCGACGCGGACTCGGGCTGGACCGAGCGCCGGTCGCGACGCGCGATGGCGCGGATCGGCGGGTTCGGCGCCGGGATGATGCTCGTCGCGCCGATCGTCGGAACCGCGGTCGGCTGATCGGTCCCGTTACCGCGACGACGCGCCGACCCCCGGAGCGTCGCGGTCGGCCTCCCACTCCTCGCGGGCCGCCTCCACGTCGTCCGGCTGCTCGTTCAACAGGCACGCGGAGGGGTGTTCCCCAGCCGGTAACGCGGGATCGACCGCCTCGCAGGGCGACCGATAGCGCTCTCGCAGCGTCGCCGCGGCGGCCTCGCGGTCACCGTCGGCGAGCGCGCGGATCGCCTCGCGGACCGTCCCCTCGTCGTCGTCGGGGAGGTCCTCGTCGAACGCCTCGGCGTACAGGGAGTCGACGAACGCCGCCCGGTCCTCGCGGTCGGGGTCGCCCACCTGCTCCCACCGCGTGTCCACGTCGATGTCGCCGTTCTCGATCCGGGTCCTGAACTCGCTGATCTCGCGGAACGCCGCCTGCGGCGCGTCCAGCCACGGCGGCTGGATAAGCTCCGGACACCGCGTCCGGAACGAGCAGCCCGAGGGGGGGTCCCGCGGCGAGGGCACGTCGCCGCGGATCGTCTCGACGACGCGGTCCCGCTCGTCGGTGTCCGCCCGCGGGACGGACTCCAGAAGCGCCTTCGTGTACGGGTGTTGCGGGTCCTCGAAGATCTCCTCGGTGGGGCCGATCTCGACGATTTCGCCGAGGTACATCACGGCGACCCGGTCGCTGATGTGCCGCACCACCGACAGGTCGTGCGCGATGAACAGGTACGTCAGGTCGCGTTCCGCCTGCATGTCGGCGAGCAGGTTCAGCACCTGCGCCTGCACGCTCACGTCGAGCGCGCTCACCGGTTCGTCGAGGACGACGAACTCCGGATCGATGGCGAGCGCGCGGGCGAACCCGATGCGCTGGCGCTGGCCGCCGGAGAACTCGTGGGGGTACCGGTCGATCTGGTCGGCGGAGAGCCCCACCTCCTCTAGGAGGGTCTCGGCGCGCTCGCGCCGCTCCGCGCCGGTTCCCACGCCGTGGATCGCGAGCGGTTCCGTGATGATCTCGCCGGCGGTCATCCGCGGGTCCAGACTGGAGAACGGGTCCTGGAACATCACCTGCGCCCGCCGCCTGAACGCGTCCATGTCGTCGCCGGAGAGCTCGTAGACGGGGTCGCCGTCGAACGTCACGGAGCCGCCGGTGGGCTCGCGGAGGCGCATCAGCGTCTCCGCGAGCGTCGACTTCCCGCAGCCGGACTCGCCGACGACGCCGAGCGTCTCGCCCTCGCGGACCTCGAAGGAGACGCCGTCGACCGCGCGCACCGCCTCCCGCTCCGCGCCGGTCAGCCGGTCGAGCAGGGTGTTGTTCTCGTAGTAGTACTTCTCGAGGCCGTCGACGGTCACGAGCGGGTCAGTCATCGCTCACCTCCGCGTCGGTCTCGCTGGACCGGTCGGAGGCACCCGACTCGCCGGGGCCGACCGACCCGCCCCCGGGCGTCCCCGCGTCGTCCGTCGGGCCCGAGAGTCTCCCCTCCGGGACCGCGTCGGCCTCGCTGTACTCGCGTTCGGCGAGGACGCAGCGGGCGCGGTGCCCCTCGCTCACGTCGTACTCCGGCGGTCGGGTGAGACAGTCGGTCATGGCTTTCGGACAGCGGTCGGCGAAGTAACAGCGGTCGGGCATGTTCGCGTCGACGAGGTCCGGCACGTTGCCCGCGATGGGTTCGAGCCGCTCGCCCGGGCGGTCGATGTCCGGCACCGAGCCCAACAGCCCCTTCGTGTACGGGTGGACCGGGTCGTCGAACACGTCTTCGAGGGTGCCGCGCTCGACCACCTCGCCGGCGTACATGACGCTCACCCGGTCGGCGACGCGGGCGATGACACCGAGGTTGTGGGTGATGAGCACGACGCTCATCTCCATGGTCTCCTGGAGGTCGGCGAGGAGGTCGAGGATCTGCGCCTGGATGGTCACGTCCAGGGCGGTCGTCGGCTCGTCCGCGACGAGCAGGTCCGGGTCGCCGGCGAGCGCCTGCGCGATCATCGCGCGCTGGAGCATCCCGCCGGAGAACTGGTGCGGGTACTCCTCGGCGCGCTCGGCGGGGTCGGGGATGCCGACGCGCTCGAGCAGCTCGACCGCGCGGTCCCAGCTCTCCGCGGAGGTGTACGAGCGGTCGGGGAGGACGCCGTCGAGGAGCAGCTTCCCCAGCCCGTACCCCTGCGTCCGCGATCGGGTCGAGCGGGGGTTCGCGCTCGCGCGGCGCTGCACCTCGGCCGCCTCGGCGATCTGCTCGCCGACGGTGATCGAGGGGTTGAAGCTGCTCATCGGGTCTTGGAAGATCATGCTGAACGCGGAGCCGCGGAGCGACCGGCGCTCCGCCTCGGAGAGCCGGCGGAGGTCGACGAAGTCGCCGTCGACCGCCTCGGGCCGGTCGCCGGAGACCCGCTCCGCGAGGTCGGCGTTGTTGTACCAGATCTCGCCGCTCGTAATCCGCCCCGGCGACTCGACGAGGTCGATGAGCGAGAGCCCGGTGACGGACTTCCCGCTGCCGGACTCGCCGACGACGCCGAGGACGGAGCCGGCCTCCACCGTGAAGGAGACGTTCTCGACCGCGTTGATCTGGCCCTCCTCGGTGAAGAAGCGCGTCGAGAGGTCCCGGACGCGCAGCAGGTCGGTCACGGCGCACCCCCCTGCCCCTCGATGCCCGGATCGAGGGCGTCGCGGAGCCAGTCGCCGATCAGGTTGATCCCGATGACGGCGGCGACGATGGCCAGTCCGGGGACGGTCGCGATCCACCACGACGACGAGAGGTACTGCCGGCCCTGCGCGATGTCGAAGCCCCACGAGAGCTGCGCCCCCGAGAAGCCGAGGAACGACAGCGAGGACTCTAACAGGATGATCGCGGCGATCTGGATCGTCGCGAGCACTAAGATCGGCGTCAGGCTGTTCGGGAGCACGTGTTTGAGTATCACGTGGAGATCGCTTCCGCCCATCGATCGCGCCGCCTTCACGTACTCCTGATCGCGGACGGAGAGCGCCTCCCCCCGCGCGACGCGGGCGAACCACACCCAGTTCACGAGCGCGACGACGACGATCACGGTCCCCGGTAACACGACGTGTTCCGGCATTTCCGAGGAGGCGATCCCGAGGGCGACCAGCGGATCGGGGATGCGCCACGACGCCTGCCCCCACAGCCCGATCAGCGCGATCGCCAGCACGAGCGACGGGAACGCGAGCATGACGTCGGCGAAGCGCATCAGCGCGTCGTCGATCCGACCGCCGTAGTAGCCGGCGGTGATCCCGACGGTGACGCCGAGCACGACGGCGATCGAGGTCCCGAGCAGGCCGACCAGAAGCGACGTGCGCGCGCCGAACATCGTGCGGGAGAGCACGTCGCGGCCGAGCGAGTCCGTGCCCAGCGGGTGTTCGGCCGTGGTGTTGACGACGACCTCCTCCTCGACGATCTGCACCTCGCCGTCGACCATCTGCGAGGTCGTCTGGTTCTCGGTCGCCGTGAACCCGAGCGGCGGGACGTTCGCGTTGTCGAGGTTCTGGTCCGTCGGGTCGTGCGGCGCCAGAAGCGGGGCGAACAGCGCGGTAAAGAGGATCACCGCGAGGATCGCGATCCCGAGCTTCGCGAGGAGGCTCCGCGAGAGCTCGCTCCGGAGGTTCCGGAGCGTCCGCGGAGAGATCACCCGAGGATCACCCCCGGAATCGTAACGGGAGGGACCCCGCGCGACGCCTCGGTCGTTCGGGAGTCGCCCGTGCGACGCTCGACACCGCCCGAGAGAACGGGGAGACATCGGTTCGTCATCAGTGGACCACCCGCGGATTGAGGTACGCGTAGAGCGCGTCGACGAAGATGTTGATCAGCACGAAGCCGGTCCCGATCACGATCAGCGACCCCTGGATCAGCGGCCAGTCGCGGACGTTGATCGAGTCGATCACGAGCGTGCCGAGCCCGGGCCACGAGAACACGGCCTCGGTGATCACCGCGCCGCCGATCAGGGTCCCGAGCTGGAGCCCCAGCACGGTGACGATCGGGATGAGGGTGTTCTGAAGCGCATGTTTGTACTGGATCAGCGACTCTGGGAGTCCCTTCGCGCGCGCCGCCCGGACGTACGGCTGTCCGAGCTCCTCGATCATCCCGCTGCGGGTGAGCCGAGTGATGAGCGCGGTGAAGTACGTACCGAGCGTCACCGCCGGCAGCGCGATGTGCCACAGCCACGTCCCCAGCCCGTCGAGGAAGGCGCCGACGTCCATCGGCGCGGCGAGCCCGTTCTCGACCGTGACGAGGAACGCGAACGCCTCGAAGAAGCCGATCGGCCGCCGGCTGGTCGGGAACAGCCCGAACTCCACGGACAACACCAGGATGAGCATGATCCCGAGCCAGAAGTTCGGCGTCGAGATGCCGACCAGCGAGAACAGGGTGGCCCCGTAGTCCGCCGGCTCGCGCCGGCGCGTCGCGCTGATGACGCCGAGCGGGATCGCGATGACGACGGCGACGACCGTCGCCGCGACCGCGAGCTCGACGGTGGCGGGCACGCGGGCGAACACGATGGTGCTCGCCTCCGTCCCGCGGAGGTACGAGTACCCCATGTCCCCCTGCAGGAGTCCGCCGACGTAGTCGACGTACTGGACGTACAGCGGCTGATCGAGCCCCAGCTCCGCGGCTATCCGCGCGCGAAGCTCCGGGCTCGCGTCCAGCGGCGCGACGAACGTCACCGGGTCGCCGGGGGTGATGAACCGCAGCAGGAACACCGCGGTCACGACCCCCCACACGACCAGCACGCCCTGGATCCCGCGTTTCAGGAGGAACCGTCCCAGCGCCATCGGGCCTCAGTTTCCGCCCGGCAGGCTCTGGGAGTCCGCCATGAGCTCGTCGACTTCCTCGTCTTCCCGGTAGCTGGAGAGCGCCCCGTCGGAGGTGAGAAGCGGGATGATCGTCTGGCTGGCGTCGAACGTGGTGTTCCCCCAGCCGAGCAGGTAGAAGTGCGGCATGTCCTCGATGTTGCCGCTCGTCACCTCGCCCGCGAGCGAGCCGAAGTCGCGCTGCTCGACCTCGCAGGAGACGTTCGAGAGCTCGTCGATCTGGCTGGCGACCGCCTGCGCGATCTCCACGTCGCGGAGGTACCGTCCCACGGGCGTTTCGAGGGTGATCTCGGCGCCGGCGTGGCCGGAGTCCTCGACGAGCTGTTCGGCCTGCTCGACGTCCTGCGGGTACGGGTCGACCTCCTCGTTGTAGCCGACGAACCCCTCGAGGGTGGGCTGGCCGGTCGGGTCGGCGAACCCCTGTAAGATGTTCTCGATGATGCTGTCCAGGTCGATCGCGTAGTTCAGCGCCCGCCGGAACTCCGGGCTGGAGAACGGCTCCACGTCGTAGCGCATGGCGTTGAAGATGACGCGGGTGCTCGGCACCGCCGCGACCTCCGTGCTGTCCTCGTCGCGGACGCGGCTCACTTCCTGCGGCGGCACGTTGACGACCAGGTCCGTCTCGCCGGCGAGCAGCTCCGAGACCCGCGTGCTCGACTCGCTGGCGGCGCGGATCGTCAGCTCATCGATCTCCGGCGCGTCGCCCCAGTAGTCCTCGTAGGGCTCGTAGACGATCTCCACGTCCTGCTCGTACTCGACGACCTGGAACGGACCGGTCCCGTTCATGTCGGAGTTGATCTCCGAGGACTCGCGCGACTCGATCCAGTCCTGCTGGACGACCTTACAGTACGAGGCGAAAAGCGAGAACACGATCGGGTTGATCCCGTCGGAGGTCACCTCGACCCCGCCGTCGACGACCTCGGCACCCGTGACGCCGGCGAGCTGGTCGCTCTGCGGGCTCTCGATCCCGACCTCGGGGTCGACGACGCGGTTGACGCTGTAGGCGACGTCCGCGGGCTGGAGCTCGTCGCCGTTGTGGAAGGTGACGCCGTCGCGGATCTCGAACCGGACCCGCCCGTCTTCGAGCCGCTCGTAGTCGGTCGCGAGCGCATCGATGATGTCGCCGTCGGCGTTGCGGCCGAGCACGCCGTCGTGGGCCTGCACCACGATGTTGTCGGTCGGCGTCTCGCGGTGGTCGTGGGGGTCGAGCCCCGAGTCCATCGACGACTGGGTGATCGTGACAGACGGCTCGCCCTCCGTCACCGAGATGGCCTGCGCCTCGATCCGCTCGTCCCGGCGGGCGTCCCAGTCGAGCCGGCTCGCGATGCCGTACACGCTGTACTGCCGGTTGAGGAAGATCCACGGGGCGCGCTCGTTGAGCCGCAGGTTCGCGCGCTGGAGGTGTTCCTCGCGGGTCTCCGGCTCCGGGAGCTGCTCTTCGTCGTCTCCGTCCTCCCCGTCGGAGCCGTCCATCCCGTCCGACCCGTCGTCGCCGTCGCTCCCGTCGCTTCCGTCCCCTCCGTCGCCGCCGTCGTCCGAACAGCCGGCCAGCCCGACGGCGGCCGCAGTGCCTCCGACGTACTTGAGGTACGTCCGGCGGTTCACGTCCGAGTCATCGCGTGGCATAGGCGGTTCAATACTACCGGAGGTTATAAGATCTGTGGTCACATAGCACAGTGTCGACGGCGTCAAACCGGCGCTCGCGGCCGATTTTCGCCTCGGGCGATCCGCGACGGAGAGGCGAGAAGGTTTACCTTCCCGCGGCGTCGCTCCCCCCTATGAGCAGAGCCGACCTCGGCGAGCGGTGGCAGCGCGTGTTCGACGACACCGAGGCGACCGCGGCGGAGTACCGCGACCGCGGGTGGGAGGCGCTCGCGCTCCACCCCGGCGACGTGAACCCGATCGTCGACGAGGCGCGGCTCCACGTCCTGTTGCCCGGATCGGAGTTCGACGAGGCCAACGACCTGCTCTCCGGGGCGACGATCGAGTCCGTCCGCGTGTACGCGGCGCCGGGCGAGACGGCGATCTACCGGCTGGTGGTCGCGGAGAACGCGACGGACGAGATCGCCGTCTGCGTCCCGACGTTCGTTCTCGACTCGGACGGGGAGGCGCTCGAAGCGGCCGCGGCCGACGCGGGCCGCGTGACGATCCGACTCCGCCCGCTCGACGACCGCGACCGCGTCGAGTTCGCCGTCGACGACCCGGAGATTTTCTTCCGGGATCCGCCGGAGTAACGCCGGCCGCGCCGCCCGTCCTCCCGTGGGACCCACGTTCGTGGCGATCGGCTCCCCCGACGACTTCGACGTATTCATACTTGTGCGATCACGATCATCTGCATGAACCGAGCAGAGAAGGCCGCCCTCCAGCTGCAGGCGGTCGCCGTGTTGCGGATGTTGAAGGAGACGCGCACCTACGAGGAGCTGTCCGACGTGACGGGGCTGCCCGCGGGCGACCTGAACCGGTACGTCAACGGCCACGTGCTCCCCGGCACCGACCGCGCGAGCGAGGTCGTCGAGGCGGTCGGCCGTGAGGCGCTCGCGGACGAGCTGCTCGCCCGCGTCGAGTTCGACGACGAGGGGTACGTCGACAACTCCGGCGTCGTCTTCGACCAGTCGTTCCTCGACCTGGTCGCGCCCGTCGCCGCGGAGACGTTCGAGTTCGAGTCGCCCGACGTGGTGCTCACCGCCGCCACCGACGGGATCACCCTCGGCGCGGCGATGGCCTCCTTCTTCGACGCCCGCTTAGCGTACGCCAAGAAGTCGAAGGAGACCGCCGTCGAGGAGTTCATCGAGTCACGCCAGCGGCTCGCCTCCGGCATCGAGCTCACCTACTACCTCCCGGCGAGCGCGATCGACGCGGGCGACACGGTCCTCGTCGTCGACGACCTGATCCGGTCGGGGGAGACCCAGGAGCTCCTCTTGGACATCGCCCTGCAGGCCGACGCCGACGTCACCGGCGTGTTCACGCTCATCGCCGTCGGCGACGAGGGGATGGACCGCGCGCGGGCGATCACCGACGCCCCAGTTGGCGCGCTGACGACGTTCGAGTAATCACGTTCGCGCATTTCCCTCGGAGATCCAACGGTTAGAGGCGGATTTTTATGCAGCATCTTGTACACTAGACGCTGGCGTTCAGCAAAGCTTATCACCCGATCCCGGGGTACACTCACCCGTTCAATGGGGCTTACAGACACGCTCGCTGCGCGGTTCGACTTGGAGGGGCACGACTCCGACGCTCGGACGGAGCTGGTCGCGGGGCTCACGACGTTCCTCGCGATGTCGTACATCATCGTGGTGAACCCCGCGATCCTCTCCGAAGCGATCCAGATCGAGGGGTACGGACCGAACGAGGTCTTCCAGATGATCGCCATCGCCACGATCCTCTCGGCGGCGATCGCGACGGCGGTGATGGCGCTGTACGCCAACCGGCCGTTCGGGCTCGCGCCGGGGCTCGGCCTCAACGCCTTCTTCGCGTACACGGTCGTGCTGGGGCTCGGAATCCCGTGGCAGACGGCGCTGGCCGCGGTGTTCGTCGAAGGGGTCCTGTTCATGATCCTCACCGCGGTCGGCGCGCGCGAGTACGTCATCCGGCTGTTCCCCGAGCCGGTGAAGCGCTCGGTCGGAGCGGGTATCGGGCTGTTCCTGCTGTTCATCGGCTTCCAGGAGCTCCAGATCGTCGTCCCCGACGAGGCGACGCTCGTCACGCTCGGCGGGGTCTTCGGGAACCCGTGGGCGATCTTAGGCCTGCTCGGGCTCGCGTTCACCTTCGGCCTCTGGGCCCGCGGGATCACGGGCTCGATCGTGATCGGCATCGTGACCACGTCGCTGGCCGGCTGGGGGCTCACCCTCGCCGGGGTCTTCGAGCGCGGCGCGATCACGCCCGAGTCACTCCCGAGCGCCCAGTACGACATCACCCCGCTCGCGGGCGCGTTCGTCGACGGGCTGGGACAGATCGACCCCCTGACGTTCGTTCTGGTCGTGTTCACGTTCTTCTTCGTCGACTTCTTCGACACCGCCGGGACGCTCATCGGCGTCTCGCAGTTCGGCGACTTCCTCGACGAGGACGGCGACCTCCCCGACATGGACAAGCCGCTGATGGCCGACGCGGTGGGGACGACCGCGGGCGCGGTGCTCGGCACCTCCACGGTGACGACGTACATCGAGTCGTCGACCGGCGTCGAGGAGGGCGGTCGCACCGGCCTGACGGCGCTGGTCGTCGCGCTGCTGTTCCTGGCGTCGCTCGCCGTGATCCCCCTCGTCGCCGCCATCCCGGCGTACGCCTCCTTCATCGCGCTGATCGTCGTCGGCGTGATGATGCTGCAGGGGCTCGTCGATGTCGACTGGGACGACCCCGCGTGGGCCGTCTCCGCCGGCCTCACCGTCACCGTGATGCCGTTCGCCTACTCGATCGCCGACGGGCTCGCGGCCGGGATCATCGCCTACCCGCTGATCAAGGTCGCGGTCGGCGAGTACGACGAGGTCGCGCTCGGCCAGTACGTGATCGCGGCGCTGCTGGCGCTCTACTACGTGCTGCAGACGCGCGGCGTCATCCTCTAAGCACGGTCGGTCCAAACGCGGCTCGGCCTTCTCTCTCCGTTCGCCGCCGCTACGGCGCGGTCACGACGAACTCGTCGAACTCCCCGTCCTCGACCGCCTCGACCGTCTCGGGGACGCCCCCGTCGAACGTCAGCTCGACCCGGTAGGAGTCGGCCGCGATGTCGTCCGTGCACTCCTCGCCCGCCTCGGCGTCCCGGCGGCCGACCACCCGCACGCTGGCCGCGCTCTCCGCCGCGTCGTACGTCGCGCGGTCGAGCGCGACCTCGCCGCACGAGCTCGACGAGTAGCTGATTGTTCCCTCCACCGTCACCCGCGACGCCGCCTCGTCGAACGCGATACGGGGCGGTTCGTCGGCCGCCGGCGCGCCCTCGATCCCGGTCGTGAACGTCGCGTCGCGGAGCTCGGTGGGGCGGTCGCCGTCGCCCCCGGTGCCGCCTCCACTGCCGTCGCCGTCCCCGACCGAGCCGTCGAGACAGCCGCCGAGCGACGACGCGAACGCGACTCCGACGCCCGCGAGCAGCGTACGGCGGTTCATACCCCCACGTCCGCTCGGCACGGATATATGCTTTCCAGAGGGTACAAGCGGTCTTTCAGTCTCTCGGTCTCACAGTTACCCCCGCCGCCCGTGCGCGCGCCGCGACCGCCCACCGTACTTCTTTACGCGTCTGTCCCCTACCCGCCGGTGATGACGGACCTGACGCTCTACGAACTGGAAGGCTGCCCGTACTGCGCGAAAGTGAAGACCAAGCTCGCCGAGCTCGACTTGGAGTACGAGTCGGTGATGGTGCCGCGCTCGCACGGCGAGCGCACGGAAGTCGAGGCGGTCTCCGGCCAGACCGGCGTCCCCGTCCTCGTCGACGAGGCCAACGGGATCGAGGGGATGCCCGAGAGCGACGACATCGTCGAGTACCTCGAGGAGACGTACGGCGACGCGAGCTAGCTCGGCAGCTGACGCCGACGACGCCGGCCGATCGCGAGGCTATTTATCCGATGCCCGTCACGTGCGGAGCGTGCGACTCGTCCACCGCAGCGACCGGTCCGGCGGCTCCGAGGAGATCGTCCTCGCGAGCGACGTCGACGTGGCGCGCTCGGCATTCGAACAGGGCCGCGGGCTGATGTTCCGGCGGTCGATCCCAGACGGCTACGCCCTGGTGTTCCCCTTCGACGCGCCCGACACGCAGTGGCTCCACATGCTGTTCGTCCCCTTCGCGATCGATGCCGTCTGGCTCGTCGACGGCGAGGTACAGAAGACGAAGCGGCTCGCCCCGTTCGTCGGGCTGGGCCGCGGCCGCGCGGACACGGTGATCGAGCTCCCGGCCGGCGCGGCCGACTCGGTCGCGGTCGGCGACGAGCTCCGGCTCGTCGAGTGACGGCGGCGCTCGGACCCCCCTCCCCGTCGCTCACCCGCCGTTCGGCGTCCGAAGCTCCATCTCGATCCGCGTCCCGCCGGCCTTGCTGTCCCCGATGTCGAACCCCCCGCCGCCGGCGGTGACGATCCAGTTGACGTACCAGAGGCCCAGCCCGCTGGCGTGCTCCAGCGGCGTCTCCTCGCCGGTGAGCACCGACCGCTCGGCCGGCGGGATTCCCGGTCCGTCGTCGGCGACGACGAGCGACGCCCACGACTCGCTCGGGAGCTCGGCGGCCGTGATCTCGACGCGCGGGCGGTCGGCGTCGCTGTGCCGGATCGCGTTGTCGACGAGCTCCGCGATCGCCTCGGCGAGGTAGCCGATCGCCGACACCGTGATCCCCTCGGGCACGTCGACCTCGACGTCGGCGCCCTCGCGGAGCTCCGGCGGGAGCGAGCGGAGCGCCTCGTCGACGGCGTCGGCGAGGTCGATCGACTGGGGGGCGGGCCGGTCGGAGAGCAGCCGCTCGACGCGCCGGGAGGTCTCGCCGACGCGGAGCAGGCGCTCGGCGGTGTCGACGACCCGTTCGAGCTCCGTCGCCAGCTCCGGGTCCTCGACAGCGTCGATGGCCCGCTCCGTGAACCCGGTCACCACGTTGAGGTCGTTCCGGAAGTTGTGCCGGAGCACCCGCGTCAGGACGGCGAGGCGCTCCTCGCGGAGCGACGCCTCCGTTCGGTCCTCGCCGACGCCGATCGCGCCGACGACCTCGTCCCCGTCGACGATCGGTCCCAGCGCGAGCCGGTAGGGAACGCGTTCGCCGGACCGCGTCAGCAGCGTCGCCTCGCAGTCGGCCGGCTCGCGGTCGCGGTACACGCGCCGGAGCGCCCCGGCGACGGCGCCGCGGGTCTCGCCGTCGAACAGCGCCGTCAGGTCGGTCCCGGACAGCTCCTCGCCGCCGCGCTCGGCGTCGGCCGCGAGCCGGTCGTTCCAGCGCGCGAGCGTCCCCTCCGCGGTACACTGGAACAGCGCCGACGGCACCGTCGAGGCGACGGCGTCGACGACCCGCAGCTGCGACCGGAGCTCCTCCTCGGCCGTGATCCGGTCGGTCACGTCGGTCAGCCCGACGATCAGCCACCGCTCGTCGCCGATCGTCGTCGTGTGAAGCGACAGCGAGAGCCGCCGACGCCCGCGCTCCCCGCCGGTCTCCCACTCGAACTCGGTGACGCCCTCCCGGTCGACCGCCGCCTCGACGGCCGCGGTCACCGACTCGCCGTCGACCGTCTCGTCGGCCTCGCCGAGGTCCGTGAGTCCCATCAGCGTCAGCGTTCCGCGGTCCTGTCCGAGCAGCGCGACCGCCGGACCGTTCGCCGCCCGGACCGCGTGCGTCTCCGGATCGCAGGCTATCGCCGGGGTCGGAACCGCCTCGACGAACGCCCGCACGACGCGGGGTGTCGACTCGCCGTCACGATCCATCCATACTCCGCTTGACGGGCTCTGAACTTATAAACAGCGAGGGAACCCCCCGACGGCGGGGCTCCGCGAGCCCCGACGTGCGGCGGTGGTCCGTCTTCGCCTCAGTCCGCCTTCGCCTGCCAGTCGCGCACCGTGTCTGCGCCCACGCCGTCGACGTCGGCCGCCAGCTCGTCCGGATCGACCGACTTGAGGTCGTCGACGCCGTCGACGCCGGCGTCCTGCAGCTTCTCGGCGGTCTTCTCGCCGATCCCCTCGACGGTCTGGAGCTCCGACCCCTCCTGTCGGGCGGTGAACTCCCGGTAGTTGCAGATGGGGCAGCCGAGATCCCACGGCTCGTCGCCCGAGTGGACCCGGAGGTGCGGCAGGCCGTGTTCCTCGCAGGTCTCGTCGGTGACCTCGATCTCGCCGCGCCGGGGGAGCGGGAGCGAGTAGTCGCAGTCGGGGTAGCGCGTGCAGCCGACGAGCCGGGAGCCGGAGCGGAGCCGCTTGATGGCGAGCTCGCCGCCGTGCTCTTCTCCGCACTCGGGGCAAACGCCGATCACCTCGTCCTCCTGTTCGTCGGCCTCGTCGGCCTTGCACTGCGGGCAGCCGTGGACGAACGTCTTCCGGCCCGCGAGCATCTTCACGTGCCGGAGCTCGTGGTCCTCGCAGGTCTCGTCGAGAATGAGGGGCTTCCCCGTGGAGGGGAGCGGCAGCGTGTACTCGCAGTCGGGGTAGCCGTCGCAGCCGACGAAGTACGACCCCTGTCGGGACTTCCGGACGAGGAGGTCCTCGCCGCACTCGGGGCAGGGACCCAGCGTCTTGTCCGCCTTCAGCGACTTCTGGAGGTGGTCGCCGACCGCCTCGCGCGACTCGGTGAGGTCGTCGAACACGCGGTCGAGCAGCTCGCGGGACGCCTCGGTCACCTCCTCGTACCCCTTCTCGCCGGCGGCGATCGCCTGCATGTCCCGCTCCAGTTGGGCGGTCATCTCCTCGCTCACGACGTGCTCGGCGAACTCCTCGGCCGCCTCGACGACCGCCTCCGCGAGCCGGGTCGGCCGCGGCGGGTCGCTCTCGATGTAGTTGCGGTCGTAGAGCTTCTCTAAGGTGCGGTGGCGGGTCGCCTTCGTGCCGACGCCGCGCTTCTCCATCTCCTCGATGAGCCGGGACTGGCCGTACCGGCGGGGCGGCTGGGTCTCCTTCGCGTCCGTCCGCCGGTCGGCGAGCCCGAGCGTCTCGCCGACCTCCACGTCGGGGACGATCCGCTCGTCGCTGGAGCGGTACGGGTACACGTCGTGGTAGCCGGCCTCCAGCAGGCGCTTGCCGTTCGCCTTCAGCCGGAGCCCGCCGTCGGCGACGAGGTCGGCGGGACCCGACGCCTCCTCGGGGTCGCGGAGGGCGGCGAGGCCGTCCGCGCGCTCGGCGATCTCCGTCGCCGCGTCGTTCGCGAGGGCGACGACGCGGAGCCGCTCCCACGTCGCGGGCTCGGCGCAGGTCGCGAGGAAGCGGCGGACGATCAGCTCGTACACCTCCCACTCGTCCTCCGAGAGGTCCGAGGCCGAGGGGAGCTCGCCGGTCGGGTGGATCGGCGGGTGGTCGGTCGTCTCCTCGTCCCCCTCGGTGGGCTCGATCTCCTCCTGTTCGAGGAGCGACTTCGCGTCCTTCCCGAACGTCGAGGCCGCCGAGAGCTCCTCGATCAGCTCGCGGGGCTCTAAGTCGTCGGGGTACACCGTGTTGTCGGTCCGGGGGTACGTGACGTAGCCGGCGGTGTACAGGTCCTCCGCGAGCGACATGGCGCGCTGCGCGGAGTAGCCGAGCGAGCCCGCGGCGCGGATGAACGCCGTGGTGTTGAAGGGGGTCGGCGGGTCGTCGGTGCGGGTGCGACGGCGCACGTCGTCGACGACCGCCTCGTCGGTCGCGTCGAGCGCCTCGGTGAGCACCTCGGCGACGTCGCCGTCCCAGACGCGCTCGGCCTCGTTGCCCTCGTCGTTCAGGTAGAAGTAGCGCGCCTCGAAGGGGTCGCCCCCGGACTTGGTCAGGTTCCCGTACAGCTCCCAGTAGGACTCGGGGTCGAACGCCTGGATCTCCCGTTCGCGGTCGACGATCAGCTTGAGGGTCGGCCCCTGCACCCGGCCCACCGAGATGAAGTCGTCGCCGAGCTGGCGGGCGGACAGCGAGAGGAACCGGGTGAGCGCCGCCCCCCACGTCAGGTCGATCACCTGTCGGGCCTCGCCGGCGGCGGCCAGATCGAAGTCGAGCTCGTCGGGGTTCGCGAACGCCTCCCGCACCTCGTTTTCGGTGATCGAGGAGAAGCGGACCCGGTCGATCGGGGCGTCCTCGTTCACCTCGCGCACCAGCTCGTACGCCTCCTTGCCGATCAGCTCGCCCTCGCGGTCGTAGTCGGTCGCGATGACGACCCGGGAGGCGTTGCGCGCGAGCTTGCGGAGCGCGGCGACGATCCCCTCCTGCGTGGGCTCTTTGGTGACCGGCGCGTCGATCAACTCGACGGGCTCCACGTCGCGCCAGTCGTTGTACTCGGCGGGGAAGTCGACCCCGACGACGTGGCCAGAGAGGCCAATACAGCGCTTGCCGCCCCACTTGTAGACGTTCACGTCGTTCTCCCGCTCCGCCGTCGCGGACTCGCCGCTCAGGATGTCGGCGATGCGACGCGCCGCGTTGTCCTTCTCCGTGATGATCAGCTCGGGGCCGCGACTCATTGCCCCGACGTAGGCCGTTCCCCCGTCTAAAGCTTTCGCGACGCCTGATCGCACGCACGCGAGCGCGCGATCCGCCAGCCGACGACCGATCGACGACGGGATTGACGACCGATCGACGACGGGCGAAAGCCGCCTCCGGAGACCTGTCGACGAGCTGTGATCCGGGCGATTTCACTCCTATCGGCCGCCTTATCCGTTTTTCTACCATTTGGTAAAACACAGATGTCGACCGACCTGTCCATCGACGCCGACTGGAGCGCACAGTACATCGACGGCGAGTGGGTCGCCGCCGGTGACGACGAGACCATCGCCGTCGAGGACCCCTCGACGCGCGAGGTCGTCGCCGAGGTGCCGAGCGCGACCGAGGGCGACGTCGACGCCGCCTACGAGGCCGCGGCCGCCGCGCAGGAGGAGTGGGCCGAGGCGCCGCCGGCGCAGCGCTCGGCGGTGATCCAGCAGTTCCTGCAGGCCCTCCAGGAGCACGACGAGGCGGTCGTCGACCTGCTGGCCCACGAGGCCGGCGGCTCGGCGATCATGGGCGAGACCTCGATCCAGATCGCGTCCGACCACGCCGGCGAGGCCGCGACGCTGCCGCGCCGGATGAAAGGCGAGCACGCGGAGTCGAACATCCCCGGCAAGGAGAACATCGTCGAGCGCGGCCCGAAGGGCGTGGTGACGGTCATCTCACCGTGGAACTTCCCGCTGAACCTGAGCGCGCGGGCCGTCCTCCCCGCCATCGCCGCCGGGAACAGCGTCGTCCTCAAGCCCTCGACGAACTCCCCGATCACGGGCGGGCTGCTGTTCGCGAAGCTCTTCGAGAAGACCGACCTCCCCGAGGGCGTGATCAACGTCGTCACCGGCCGCGGCTCCGAGATCGGCGACCGGGTCGCCAGCCATCCCGAGAGCGACGTGGTCTCGTTCACCGGTTCGACCGAGGTCGGCCAGCACGTCGCGGGGCTCGCGGGCGAGAACCTCGCGGTGCCGGCGATGGAGCTCGGCGGCAACAACGCGTTCGTCGTCGCGAGCGACGCCGATGTCGACCGCGCCGTCGACGCGGCGACGTTCGGCTCCTTCGTCCACCAGGGACAGGTCTGCATCTCGATCAACCGTCACATCGTCCACGAGGACGTCTACGACGAGTACGTCGAGAAGCTGACGGAGCGCGCCGAGGAGCTGGCCGTCGGGAGCGCCCACGAGCCCGACACGGTCGTCGGCCCCATCATCGACGAGTCGCAGCGCGACGAGATGCTGGCGTACGTCGAGGAGACGGTTGACGCCGGCGCGACCCTCGAAACCGGCGGGGAGACGGCAGAGATCGACGGCGTCGACGACTCGCTCGTCGTGCGGCCGACCGTCCTCTCGGACGTGACCAACGACATGGCGGCGGCGTGTAACGAGCACTTCGGTCCCATCGCGCCGGTTATCCCGTTCTCCGACGTGGACGAGGCGGTCGCGATCGCCAACGACACCGAGTACGGGCTCTCCGGCGCCGTCCACGCCGGCGACCTCGCGGTCGCGAAGGAGATTGCCGGCCGCATGGAGACCGGGAACGTCCACATCAACGACCAGCCGATCAACGACGAGGCGCACGTCCCGTTCAGCGGGATCGGCGCCTCGGGCGTGGGCGAGTACAACAGCGACGCGTTCCTCCGGGAGATCACGGAGACGAAGTGGATCTCCATCCAGCACGAACCGCGCGAGTACCCGATCTGAGGACGGCTCGCGGAGCCGGGCGGTCCAAGAATTGAACGGGTCGCGTAACGGGCGCCTCCGCCCGGCGCCGACCCCCGCTACTCCTCGTCTTCCTCGTCCGGGTCGGTCGGCACGCCGCCGAGGTTCCCCTCGTCGTCGAACAGCTTGGCGCGCAGGAACCGGGCGCGGTAGCGGTTCGCCCCCTCCTTCGTGTCGGCCTCGCGGATCTCGTCGGTGCGGCCGTCGGCGACCGCGTCGATGATGTCCTCGACCTGCTCCTTCTCGCTCGGCGTCAGCTCGAACTCGTAGGTCCGGGGGACCTCGCTCTCCAGCCGGGTCCACTTGCGCGCGGCCGAGACGACCACCGAGCAGGGCTCCCGGCAGGGGAAGACGCCGTCGCCGCCGTCGACGTCGAGGTCGGTCTCGTCGTCGTACTCCCACTCGCGGCGCTTCAGGCACTGCGAGTCGTCGCAGCACGCCTCCGCGACCCAGTTCACGTGCTCGTACCCCTCGCCGCGGTCCCACGTCTTGATCACGCCGTAGATGCCGGACTGGCGCTCCATCGCCTCGCGCCAGTGGGTCACGTCGAGCTCGCCCTCGCGCTCCCGGTGCCAGTTGGCGACCGTCGCGGGGTATATCGTCTCGACCGCCTCGTACGCGTCGCGCGGGCCGAGGTCGGGGAAGACCCAGCCGCCCGCGAGCGACGGCGCGGTCTTGAGGGGCCGGTACCGGCCCTTCTCGTCGAACGTCACCAGATCGCGGGCGTCGAGGGGGTCGTCGTACGCGTCGAGCTCGTCGACCGGGACGCCGGCGTCGTCGGCGTGGCGCACGTCGTACCGGCGCTCGCCGCGGTCGGTGACGGTGGCCGTAATCCGTAGTTCGCCCCACGCGCGCTCGATCCCCTCCGCGAGCGCGGCGTACCGGGCCGCCACCGTCGCGCCGTCGGCGTCCTCCAGCCAGCGCAGGAACGCGCGGCGCGGGCCGAACTCGCCGACGACGCGCTCGAAGACGTACCAGTCGGTGACCGCGGGGGCGCGCTCGGAGAGGGCGGCGTGGAGCTCGCGCTCGCTCAGTCGGGTCGGGCGGTCGCCGTCGGCGAGGACGTAGTCGCCGGGGGGGTTCTCGCCGTCGCTCTCATCGTCGGTCTCCTTGCCCCGCGCGACGCTGAACCCCTCGAACCGGAGGGGGTCGCCGGGGTCGCGCTCGGCGAGCGCGTCGAGGACCGCGTCGAAGGCGTCGCTCGGGAGGTCGATCTCGGGGGGCTCGGGGTCGTCTTCCTGCGGCGGGTCGGCCGAATCGGCGGTGGGTTCCGGCACGGTCAGTCCCCCGTGGCGACGCGGGTCGTCTCGCGCACGTCGTCGAGCGCGGTCCCGAGGTCGGCGCCGGCGTCGGCGGCGCGCTCGAGGATTACGTCGGCCATCAGGGGCTCGGTGCCCACCGCGCCGGCGTACCAGATCCGGGTGCCGTCCACCTCGGTCGGCACGTCGTACCCCTCGGTGTGGTCCTCACAGAGCCCCACGTCCTCCGGGATGTCCTCTTGGGTGTGGTAGCCGTCGGCGATGAAGAGGGGAACGAGGACCACGTCGTCGCTCTCGAAGTGCTCGGGGAGGTCGTCGACCTCGGGATCCTCGTCCATGTACAGCGCCTTCACCTCGTCGAAGCGGTCGCGCTCGGCGATCCGGTCGGCGTGGTACTCGATCGCCTTCGCGCTGTTCTCGTTGCGCTCGGTGCCGTGGCCGACCACGGCGAGGCCGAACCCGTCGCCCACGTCGGGGTCGCCGGTGACCGACTCCGCGCGCCGGACGATCACGTCGGTCATGGCGCGGTGGGTCCCGACCGGGCCGCAGTAGTGGACCTCGCGGCCGATGTCCTCGGCGACGAGGGTTGCCTGATCGGCGGAGAGGCCGTCGGAGTCCCACTCGGAGACGTCCCAGCCGTCGAGCCGGAGCTCGCGGGGGATCACCTGCTCGGTGAAGTAGCCCTCCGAGACGAACAGCGGGACGACGTAGACCTCGTCGCCCTCGACGGTGCGGAGCACCTCGCGGAAGTGCGGCTCCTCCTTCCAGAAGCCGGTGCGCACCTCGTCGAAGGCGCCGGTCGCGCGGATCGTGTCCGCGTGGTCGTACGTCGGCGCGCTCGACCCCGGATTGAGGTGTGAGCCGTGTGCGACGATGACGAGCGACTGCATACGCCTGCTGGGGGCGCGCCGCTCTTAGGGACTTCGGAGGGTTCGGGCGCGCGGGAACGCGGTGGCGGCTCTTTCGGCCAACGCGAGAACCCTGGATCCCGACCGAAACCGCCATGCCGCCCCGCGCCGCAGGTCCGGCCATGTCGCTCGCAGCCGAGACCCGCGAGGCCGCCCGCGCGCGCCCCTTCGTCCTCGACGCGCTCCGCGCCGGCGTCCTCAACCACAGCGCCGCCGCCGCGTGGCTGGCCGACGAGGCCGGCCTCGACGGCGATCCCGACGCGATCGCGACCGCGCTCCGCCGGTTCCGCGAGGAGCTGTCCGACTACGCGACCGCGGACCGACCCGCCAGCGTGTCGATGCGGAGCGGGGTCGGCGTCGTCGACGGGGAGGACGTCGACGGCGACGGTGCCGACATCGACGGCGCCGGCCCCCTCCTCCGCGTCGGCGGCGCGGCGGTCGTGCCGGAGGGGACGGACACCGCGATCCTCGCGACCGGCGCGGTCGACGCCGCGGCGCTCGCGGCGGTCCTCCGCCGGCTCGCCGCCGCCGGCGTCGCGGTCGAGGCCGCGGGGTCGCCGGGGAGACGCTCGTCGTCGTGGTGGGGCGGCGCGACGGCGCGACCGCGGTCCGGACCGCGGAGTCGGCGCTGGCGGCGGTGCCGACCGACGGCGGGGACTGAGTCCCGGTCCTCCCGGCCCCTCCAGCCAATATCCGCGCGACCCCGCACGTTTTTCTAACGCGGTCTGATAGGTAGGAGCGATGAACGCCGTCACGCTCGGCCCCGCCGGCACGTACTCGCACCGTGCGGCGCGGGCCGTCGCCGCCGAGGTGTCGTTCCGCGAGTCGGTCACCGCCATCGTCGACGCCGTCGCGGCCGGCGAGTTCGAGCGCGGAGTCGTCCCCATCGAGAACAGCATCGAGGGCTCCGTCACGGAGAGCCTCGACGCCCTCGCGAACCACGACGTCGCGGTCACTCGCGAGGTCGTCACTCCGATCCGCCACGCCCTCCTCGCGCAGGGGTCGGAGTTCGACGTCGTCGCCAGCCACTCGCAGGCGCTCGCGCAGTGTCGCAACTGGCTGGAGGCCAACTACCCGTCGGCGGGCCTCGAAGCGGTCGCCTCCACCGCCCGCGGGGTCGAGCGCGCCCGCGAGGACGCGCGCGTCGCCGGGATCGGGCATCCGGACAACGCCGGCGACGACCTCGAGATCCTCGCCGAGGACATCCAGGACCGCACCTCCAACGCGACCCGGTTCCTCGTCGTCGCGCCCGAGTCCGCCAAGTCCGACGCCGGCGGCAAGACGACCCTGATCGTCTACCCGAACGCGAACTATCCCGGACTCCTCTTGGAGCTCCTGGAGGCGTTCGCCGACCGCAACCTCAACCTCTCGCGGATCGAGTCGCGCCCGAGCGGCGAGCGCCTCGGCGACTACCTGTTCCACTTCGACGTCGACGCCGGCCTCTACGAGGAACACATGGCGAAGGCGGTGGGGGACATCGAGGCGATCGCCGACAAGGGGTGGGTGAAGGTGCTCGGGTCGTACGACACCGAGCACGTGTTGGAGTAAGACACCACGGGGACAGTTACTTATAAGAAACGCGACGGTGGCGCGTGCCTCCGAGCGTGCCGCCGAAGGCGGCCGCGAGGAGCACGCGCGAGGGAGTCGCTGGCTCCCGAAGCGAAACGGAGGGTGCCAGGGACGAGGCTGGGGAGGCGTGAGGTGCGGGGCTGCGCGGTCGGGTGGGACTCAAAGGGGCAGCCGCGAGGGCGGCGCAGACGACGTAAGCACCGCAGCGAGTGAGCGAAGCGAACGAGCGAGGCGCGCAACGAGTGTGCGCCGCCCTCGCGGCTGGGGCTTTGGAGGTCTCATCCGTGTCGTCGACGGCACCTACGTATAGCCGAGCGGCTGGGGCTTCGGAGGCGTTCGCTGCGGTCGTGCCGGCAACGATTGACAAGCAGTTCCCGGAGAATTCGTCGTCCCGACGCTATTCGAACCGGTACGACGCCCCGTCCGGCCCGTCTTCGATCTCGACGCCGACCTCCCGGAGCGCGTCCCGCAGCTCGTCGGCGCGCTCGTAGTTGCCGGCCTCGCGCTCGGCCTCGCGCACGTCCAACACGAGTTCGACCAGCTCGCCGGCCAGGTCCACGTCGCCGTCGGTCGTCGACTCGAACTGGAGGCCGAGCACGTCGCCGCCCAGCGCTTCGAACGCCTCGACGGCCTCGCGGAGGCCGCGGTAGTCGTAGGCTGCCGTCGCGTCGGCGGCTCCGTCCGCGTCGTCGGCCCCGTCCACGTGCCGGTTCACCGCGTCGGTGAGATCGAGGAGCGCTGCGGTCGCCTCCCGGAGGTTCAGGTCGTCGTTCATCGCGGCCGCGAAGTCGTCGCGCGCGGCGTCGACGGCCTCGCGGAGGGTGTCGTCCGCGGCCTTCGCGCGGGCGTCCACGGAGTCGAGCGCGTCGACCGCGCGGTCGTAGGTGCGGGAGAGCCGCTCCCAGCGCTCCTCGGCCTCGGCGATCGTCTCCTCGGTGAGCGCCTGCTCGGAGCGGTAGGCGGCCCCGGCGTAGAAGGTGCGGACCACGTTGACGCCGAGCTCGTCTAAGGCGTCCGGCACGGTCCAGAAGTTGCCGATCGAGGAGGACATCTTCTCGCCGTCCATCGCCAGGAGGCCGACGTGGAGCCAGTGGCGCGCGAACGTCTCGCCGGTGGCGGCCTCCGACTGCGCGATCTCGTTTTCGTGATGCGGGAAGACCAGGTCGCGGCCGCCCATGTGGATGTCGAGGGTGTCGCCGAGGTGCGTCGTCGACATCGCCGAGCACTCGACGTGCCATCCGGGCCGTCCCTCGCTCCACGGCGACTCCCACGTCTCGCCCGCGGGCGTCTCGGCGCCGTGGTCGTGTTTCGCGTGCTCGCGCGCGGCGGTCTCGCTCACGCCGTCGGCCTTCCACAGCGCGAAGTCCGCCGGGTTGCGCTTCTCCGACCGTTCGTCGGGCTCGCCCTGCGCTTCGAGCTCTTCGACCTCCTGGTTCGAGAGCTTCCCGTACTCGTCGAAGCCGGTCACGTCGAAGTAGACGGAGCCGTTCGACTCGTAGGCGTACCCCTTCTCGACCAGCGTCTCGACGAGGTCGATTATCTCCGGGACGTGCTCGGTGACGCGGGGGTACACCTCGGCCCGCAAAAGATTCAGCCCGCGCATCGCGTCGAAGGTGGTCGCGGTGAACGTCTCGGCCACGTCGCGCTCTGCGGTCCAGTCGTCGCGCTCGCCCACGCGGGCCGTGATCTTCTCGTTGACGTCGGTGACGTTCTCGACGTGGCGCACGTCGTAGCCGACGTGTTCGAGCCACCGGTGGAGGACGTCGGCGTGGAACCACAGGCGGGCGTGTCCGAGGTGGGGGTCGTCCGACACCGTCAGGCCGCAGACGTACAGCGTGACGTCGCCGTCGGCTGTGAACTCGACGCGCTCGTCTTCCAGGGTGTCGGTAACGACGAGACTCATTACCGGGTCGTTGCTACGGTGAGAGTTTTAAACCGTCGGATCGAGCAGACTGAAGCCACCCGTTCTCCGGTTTTGGACTCTTAAATAGTCAGAGAAAGAGCGTTATGCCGACTTGGACCGCCGCGTATCCGAGTATCATCACGATAATGAGCTTGATCAACAGCCCCGGGATGTTGTTCGGGATCTCGTTCCACTGTTCTGCGATCCCGGGTCCTTCCGGATCGACTGCCGCCGGTGCTGTCCTACTATTTCCGAAGATCCCTTCTCCGAACATCTGCTCTAACTCCGCGTCCTGTCTGTCCATCATCGCCTCGAATTCGTTGTAGTCGTCGAACCGATTCTTGACTTGGCTGACGTACGACGCTGAACAGTCACACGCGTCCGCAATTTCTTGATTCGTCGCGTTCGGGTTTTCCCACCACGTGAGGAGAATGTCTCGTTGCAGATCCGTCTTGGAACTGTTACCCATATCTGCGATAGTTTATTGTTTACTGATAATATTTTCTATCATATAACATTACTATGGATAGTGGTCGGCTGGATCGAGTAACCGATCTCTCACGTCCCGAATTACTTGTTTATAAGTGGAAAACCGCGGCGGGGAGATAGCCATCTCCGAAGCACCACCACAAGACTGTGCGGTGTTTGTTATAACCGTTGATCGACACGACTACTCCCGAAGCCCCAGCCGGGAGGCCGGCGCACGCTCGCTGTGCTCCTCGCTCAGTCGCTGTCGCTCCTTCGCTGCGGTCTTGCGTCGCCTGCGCCGGCCTCCCGGCTGCCCCTTCGAATCCCGCCCCGCACAGCCCCGCGCCTCATACCTCCCCAGCCTCGCGGTTCGCGCTCTGCGAGCGCTCACCGCGTCCCTCGCGCGTGCTCCTCGGCCGCAAAGCGGCCTCGGAGGCACGCGCCACCGCGGTTCGATTTATAAGCAACTGCCCCCGTACCTCACGCTTCCCGGGTCGTCCACGCCACCTCGTACCCCGCCTCGCGCACCGCCTTCAGGACGCGGTCGACGTGCGCGGGGCCGTTGGTCTCCACCTCGAACACGAGGTCTGCGTCGCCGACCGGGAGGTCCGGTCGGCTGCGCTCGTGGCGCACGGTCCGGATATTTGCGCGCTCCGCGCCGATCAGGGTGCTGATCTCGCCCATCGTCCCGGGCGTGTCGTCGATCCGGACGGAGAGTTCGATCAGCTGGCCGCGCTCGACCAGGGCGTGGGTCACCACCTCCTTCAGCGTCGTCACGTCGATGTTGCCGCCGCAGAGCAGGGGGACGACCGTCTCGCCGGCCAGATCGAGCTCGTCGACCGCGTCGTCGTCGAGGAGGGCGGCCGCGGCGGTCGCGCCCGCGCCCTCGACCATCTGCTTCGCGCGCTCCAGGAGGAGCAGGATGGCGGCCGCCACGTCGTCGTCGCTCACGACGACCACGTCGTCGAGGTGCTCGTTCAGGAGGCCAAAGGTGAGCTCGCTCAGCCCGCCGGTCGCGATCCCGTCGGCGATGGTGTCCGGCTCCTCGCGCGTCACCAGCTCGCCGGCCGCGAGGCTCTCCGAGAGCGTGGAAGCCCCCTCGGTCTGGACCCCCACGACCCGCGTCTCCGGCGACCGCGCCTTGACCGCGGTCGCGACCCCGCCGGCGAGCCCGCCGCCGCCGACCGGGACGAGGACGGTGTCGACATCGGGGACCTGGTCTATCACCTCCAACCCGAGCGTCCCCTGCCCGGCGACCACGTCGGGGTCGTCGAACGCGTGGACGAACCGCGTCCCGGGGTCGTCGACCAGCGTCTGGGCGTGCGCCATCGCCTCCGGGAACGCGCTCCCGCGGAGCACGACCTCGGCGCCGTAGCCGCGGGTCGCCTCGATCTTCGCCGCCGGCGCCGACTCCGGCATCACGATCGTCGCGTCGATCCCCGCGCCGGAGGCCGCCAACGCGACCCCCTGCGCGTGGTTGCCCGCGCTCGCGGCCACGACGCGGTCGATATCGGGCCCGTCGGTCCCGTCCGCGGCCCCCTCGACCGCCCGCGAGATCGCGTTGTACGCGCCCCGCGTCTTGAACGAGCCGGTTCGCTGGAGGTGTTCCATCTTGAGACGTACGTCGGCGCCGCACCGCTCGCTCAGCGACCGGCTGCGCTCGACGGGCGTGCGCTGGACGATCGCCGCCGGTTCGAGTCGGTCGGCGGCGGCCTCGACGTCCGCGATCGTGACGGAGGACATGACGACGGTGTTCACCACAGCGGGTGAAAAATGACCCGGGGACGAGCCGGGCTCACCGCTTGCCGAGCGCCTCCTCGAAGACGCGCTGCGCGCGCTCGTACCCCTCGTCCCGGTCGACGATCGGGTGCGGGTAGTCGGGGGCGAGCGACTCCCGCTCGCGCCGTGAGAGAGTCGGCCAGTCGACGACCGTCTCGGCCGGCACGTCCCGCAGTTCGGGGACGTACGCCTTCACGAACCGCGCGTCCGGATCGTACTTCGCCGCCTGCGCCACCGGATCGAAGATGCGCACGTCCACCGAGTCCGTCCCCGTCGAGGCGGTCCACTGCCACGCGCCGTGGTTCGAGGCGTGGTCGTGGTCGATCAGCCGCTCCGCGAAGTGGCGCGCCCCGCGCCGCCAGTCGACCAGGAGGTGTTTCGTCAGGAAGCTCGCGACGACCTGTCGCGGGCGGTTGTGAACGTACCCCTCTGCGTTCAGCTGGCGCATCCCGGCGTCGACGAGGGGGTAGCCCGTCCGCCCCGCCGTCCACGCCTCGAACGCCGCGTCGTCGTCTCGCCACGCGATCGCGTTCGGGAACGACTTGTAGTTCGCCGCGGCTAGGTCGGGGTTGTAGTACAGGAGGTGGTACATCTGCTCGCGCCACGACAGCTCGTCGCGGTACTTGTCGACGTTGCGGGGCTCGTCGCCCGTCGCCGCCTCGAACGCGTCGGTCGCGCCCGCCCACACCTCTCGGATCCCGATGGCGCCGACGGCGAGGTACGGCGACATCCGGGAGACCGCGAGGGTGGGCGCCTCGACGGCCCGCGAGAGGTCGTCGCGCGTGTCGGCGTACGACCGGATCCCGCCGTCGAGGAACCCGTCGAACCGCTCGCGGGCGGCGCGGTAGCCCGGTTCCGGGAGGTCGATGTCGGCTTCGGCGTCGAGATCGAGGTCGGCGAAGTCGACGAGGCCAGATCCTGAGTCGGAGCCGAAGTCGGATCCGGAGCCGAGGTCGGAACCGGAGACGCCCTCGTCTTGCACGCTCGCGAGTGCGTCCGGCTCGGGCTCCGGGTACGGCTCGGACTTCGGGACCGCCGCCCAGTCGTCGCGAAACCGACCGTGGTTCGGGTAGCGCTCCTCCAGCCGGCCGGGATCGACCAGCACGGCGTCGGTCCGCGCGTCGGTCTCGACGCCGGCGTCCGCGAGCGCCTCCTCGACCGCTCGCTGTCGCCGCCGCCGCTCGGGGCGGTAGTACTCGTTGTAGAAGACGCTCTCGGCGCCGTACTCGTTCGCGAGCTCGACGAGGACGTTTTCGGGGTCGCCCGCGCGGACGATCAGGTCGCTCCCGAGCTCCCGGTAGCGCTCCGCCAGTCGCTCGACGTGCCGGAGGAAGAAGGCCCGCTGGCGCGCACCGGTCGCCTCGAACAGGTTGGCGTCGCAGACGAAGACGGGGACCGTCGTCCCCGCCCGCGCGGCCGCTGCGAGCCCGGCGTTGTCGCGCGTTCGCGGGTCGCGTCGGTGCCAGAACAGCTGCATAGACTCGATACGGGCTCCGCCGGATAGTGTCCTTCGGCGGTCGCTCGGCGTCGACCCGGCGAATCCACCCGTGCGCTTATGTCGTCGAGGTCGAAGCGGGAGGTATGGACCCCCTCGTCGCCGTCATCCTCGTCGGCGTCCCGCTCGCGTGGCTCGTCGCGTTCGCCGCCTACGCCTACCTCGACGCGCCGAACCACGGCATGGACCGGCGGAAGTGGGCGCTCATCGCGTTTTTCGTCCCGCTGTTCGGCTTCTTCGCGTACGTGTTCGAGCGCGGCGAACGCGACTACGACCCGTCCGAGGACCCCTACGCGCCGGGGAGCGACGCCCGCACCGCCGGACTCGCTGTCCACGAGCGGCGGCGCGGAGAGGAGCGACTCGGCCCGGCCGGGACCGAGGCCGCCGACGGCGACGAGGACGGAGCGGACGGAGACGACGAGTGGAACGACCCGGACGGGATCGAAATCGACGACGACAGAGACCGCTGAGGGACCACGTCGGGACGGCTGCACTGGTGCTGTTACCACCCCGTCTTCGGACCTGTTCTCGCGTGAAACAGCTGGCCGGCGAACTGCGCTTCCCGATCGATAACGGAAGTGGGTCTCGCAGAGCGGTGCTGACAATACGATATTTAAATGGCTGTGAGCGACGGCGACGACTACTTATAAAACGGTGCGGTGGCGCGTGCCTCCGAGGCCGCTTCGCGGCCGAGGAGCACGCGCGAGGGAGTCGGTCGCCCGGAGCGACGCGGAGGGCGACCGACGAGGCTGGGGAGGCGTGAGGCTGCGGTCTGCGGTCGGGTGGGGACTCAAAGGGGCAGTCGCTGCGGGCGGCGCAGGTGACGCAAGCACCGCAACGAGGGAGCATCGCGACCGAGTGAGGCGCACAGCGAGCGTGCGCCGCCCGCAGCGACTGGGGCTTTGCAAATCTTCACCGGAGCGTTGTCGATCACTTATAAACAGCCGACAGCACCACTACAAATCCACTTATAAACAACACCTCCACCAATGTGCGAGACTCACTCCCGCTATCGGTCGTAACGTCGTCCGTACCGGTCGCGGGGTCGAAACGGCTCACGTCCCGAGGACCGCAACGGGTCGCTACACCATGTCGAGCAGCGCCGACCGCCGCCGTTCGAGGTCGAACGCGGCGTCGGGGGCGTCGAGCCGCTCGAAGAAGGCGAAGGCGTCCGCGCCGGACCGCTCCGCGTGTTCGACGAGCGCCTCGATCGACGCCCGGTTGAGCGCGAGCGACTCCAACTGGCCGCAGGCGAGCGCGAGGGCGACGCCCGCCTCCCCGGCGGGGAACGCGGGGTCGACCGCGGTGAAGTCGGGGGCATCGGCGGTGGCCGGTTCGTCAGTCGGGACGTCGTCCGCCGGAAACGTCCGGAGGCAACGGGTGCAGATCGCGCTCGACGAGTCCGGCGCGTGCTCGCGGAGCGCGGGCGGAACGGCGAACGCGACGACGGGGGCATCGCAGTGAGGACAGGACATCGAGTGGAAAGGTGGGATCAGGGGGAAAGGTGGGATCGAGGGAGAGAGGTGCGATCGAGAGACGCGAGCGGGGACCGTTTCGAGCGATTCAGTCCGCGGGCTCCGGTTCCTCGGTCGCGGCGGCCTCAGCGGCGGCTTCGGCCTCGGCTTCCGCCTCCTCTTCCTCCTTTTTGGCCTTGATCTTCTTCATGCGGAAGATCTCCTCGCGCTCCTGCTCTTCGAGCTTCTGCTCGATGTACTCCTGGTTCTCGTACAGGGTCGGGAGGAGTGTGAACTCCAGGGCGTTCACGCGGCGCTTGGTCGTCTCGATCTCCGTGAGCATCTTCTTCATCGCCGTCTCGACCTCGGCGGCGAGAATGACCTTCTCTAACAGCTCCTCGTAGGCGTCGGCGGCCTCGTCGATCCGCGCGGAGGAGCCGAGCAGCCCGTACCCGCGCTCGTCGAGGCTCTTTTTCACCTTCGAGGACTCGATCTGCGGGACCACGACGCCCATGATGTTCTTCGACTGGGTCGTGATCTCGGGGTGCTCTTTCAGCGCCGCGGCCGCGCCGCGGACGGCGACGTCGCCCTCCATCGCGCGAGCCATGTCGATCTTGCGCTGGGCCGTCTCGTAGTTCTCGGACACGTCCGACCGGACGTCCTGCGCCTGATCGAGGATGTCCATGAACTCCATGATGAGGCCGTCACGCTTCTGTTCGAGCGTGTCGTGACCGCGCTCCGAGAGCTCGATGCGGTCCTCGATCGCCATTAGGTTCTTGCGCGTCGGCTTGACGTCCTTGGCCATCTTGTCCGGACGTAGAGAGCCGAGCCTGTTAACCTTTTACTGTTCGTCGACGAGGCGCCGCGCGCGGCGGTCTGTGCGCCGTTTGTTCGGGGTCAGTCGTTCTCGGTTTCCCGGGCTTTCCGGCGGCCAATCCCTTCCGAACCGCGCCGGGGGCGCGGTCGCTCGGGGCCCGCTCAGTCGGCGGCGCTCGTCCCGGCCATCGCCGAGCCGGCGGCGTCGAGCACCTCGCGGCTCGACAGCAGGATGAAGCCGAAGCCGACCTTCGCCACCAGGTCGAGCACCATGAAGCCGGCCGTCTCGACGTTCAGCGAGAGGATCCGGAGCCCCTCGGTCCCGAGGAGCCACCACACCGGATACACGAGCCAGACGACGACGATCAGCGTCCGGAGGGTGCCGAACGTCGACGCGGCCTCGCCGGACAGCTGCGACGCCTTCTCGTCGAGCGACCCGTACAACATGTACAGGAGCACGAGCAGGAAGCCCGTGGAGACGCCCCACCAGACGAGCCGCGTCCCGCCGGCGGAGAGCACGGCCGCGCTGGTCGACAGGGTCGCGATCGCGCCGGTGCCGATCATCAGCACGTCGAGGCCGACCAGCGAGGCGAGCTGGTTCCGCGTCGCCCCGGCCAGGAGGCCGAGGTCGACGAGCAGGAGCGGGGTCGTGAACAGCCAGTCGGTGTAGCGGGCCCAGTAGATGGGCAGCTCCTCGCCGCCGAGGCTCACCGTCGTCACCCCGAACCCGAGCGCCATCGCGAGGTAGTTGACGAACGCGATGGCGGTGATGAAGATCGTGACGATGTAGAACTCCTGGCGGTGTCTGTCCGTTTCGCCCCAGCCCCTGGCGATGAAGTACAGCATCCCCAGGAACATGCCTAACGTCCCGATCCACAGCCATATCGCTTCGCTGCCGGGTTGTGCCATCATGACGCGCGTATATATACGGCGTAGTCTGTACTAAGGGACGTACACAACTGGTTTGGTCGCCGATTCCGGACGCGACGCCGTCGACGACAGGGGCCGTTCCACCGGTTCCACCCCTCTCCGATCCGTTCAGCGGTCGAAGATCGCCGCGGCGATCTTGCGCTGTGCCGCCCGCAGGTGCTGGTGGAACGTCGACCGGCTGATGCCCATCGAGTCGGCGATCTCGTCGCCGGTGGTCTCGTGCGGCCACTCGAAGTACCCGCTCGTGTGGGCGCGGAGCAGCGCGGCCAGCTGACGCTCCGTCAGCTGCGTCTCGATGTCGCCGACGAACTCGCGCCGGGTTTCGTGGTCCCGCTCGCGGCGGCGATAGCTGCGGAGCTCCGCGTGCGCGAACTCCTCGACGGCGTCGGACGCGAGCGACCGGGCGAGCGTCTCTCGGCCGACCTCGACGGTCGCGATCGCGACCCCGTCCTCGACGGCCCACCCGCACAGGTCGCCGCTGTACTCCCTGAGCAGTTCCTCGAACGCCGTCTCCTCGACCCCGACCTCGACGACGGGCGTCGCCGTCGTCGACGCGAGCACGCCGTGGACCGTGACGCCCGCGCGCTCGCCGGCGGCCCGGATCGCCTCCTCGTCCGCGCCGTCCCCATCCGTGAGCTCGAACAGGAGCGACCGTTCGCCGCGGTCGCCGACGGTTCCGAGGTGTCGGAGCGAGCAGGACAGCGCCTCGCCGAACGACGCCAACGGGTGATCGCCGAGCGCCAGCCGGAACTCGACGACCCCGTCCCCGCGGAGCGTCCGCTGGCTCTCGATGGCGTTGATCCCGATCGCGACGGTCCGCCCCACCGCCGCCAGCACGTCGCGCTCGTACTCCTGGAACTCTCGGGTCTGGACGTAGACGGCGAGGGCGCCGTACGTCGCCTCGCCGAAGTGAAGCGGCACGCCGGCGACCGCCTCTCCCGCCCCGTCGGGGCCGTCCGTGCCGATCGGTTCGAACCGCACGTCCCGCTCCTCGACAGCGGTCGCGACGGCGAGCGTCACCGGACGCTCGCCCGCGTCGGCGGCTCCGACGCGGATCGGTTCGGGCTCCGGGGCGACCTCGCCGTCCGCCGCTCGCGGCTCGACTGTCTCGGTCGCCGGGTCGTACGTCCCGATCCACGCGCCGGCGTACGTGTCCGCGATGCTCCGGACGACTTCGCGTCGGAGCTCTTCCCGCGACGACGCCAGCGCCACGGCCTCGGTGACGTCGGCGACGACGCCGTCGAGCCGTTCCAGGAGACGCGTCTGCGCGGCCCGCTCGCGCTCGATCCGCGCCGCCCGGTCCGCGACGGCCTGTTCGGCCCGTTTCCGGCGCGTGACGTCTTGCTGGAAGCCGACGTAGTACGCGATCTCGCCCGCGTCGTCCCGGAGCGGCGCGAGGGTCACCTCGTTCCAGAACAGCTCGCCGTTCCGCCGGTAGTTGCGGAGTTCGACCGTCACGGGCTCCCCGCGCTGGATGGCGGCGCGCATCCGGCTCACCGGGCGCTCCCGGGTCGCCTGGCCCTGCAGGAACCGGCAGTTGCGGCCGATCGCGTACGAGGTCGAGTACCCGGTTATCCGCTCGAACGCGGCGTTCACGTACACCAACGGCATGTCCGGCCGCGTCGCGTCAGCGACCGTGATCCCGACGGGCGCCTCGTCCATCGCGCGGGTCTTCAGCGCCTCGTCGACGGCGTCGGTGCTCGCCGACGTCGCCGAACGGTCCGCGCGCTCCGACCGCTCAGGCTCCGGGTCGGTCGGGAACTCCCGGCGTGTCATAGTTACATACGGTGTCGGACGACCAAAACGTACGGGGTCAAATGGGGGAGGAAACGGCACTCGCCCGGGCCCGGCGCGCCGGCGCGGTCAGCGTTCCACGGGTCGCCGCGGTCAGCGTTTCGCGGGTCGACGGACTCCCGACGGAGCGCGGCGACGGCGGATCGGACTTGGCTCTCCGTCAGTTGTCGTCGGGGTCGTCAGGGTCGTCGGAGTCGTCGGGGTCATCCGGGTCGTCGGAGTCGTCGGGGTCATCCGGGTCGTCGGAGTCGTCAGGGTCGTCGGAGTCGTCGGGGTCATCCGAGTCGTCAGGGTCGTCGGGGTCATCCGAGTCGTCAGGGTCGTCGGGGTCATCCGAGTCGTCAGGGTCATCCGAGTCGTCAGGGTCATCCGAGTCGTCAGGGTCGTCGGAGTCATCCGAGTCGTCGGGGTCGTCCGAATCGTCGGAGTCGTCAGAGTCGTCTTCGTCAGGATCGTCCGACTCATCGGAGTCGTCGTCCGCCTCGCGGCCGTCGATCTCGACGTTCTCCGCCTCGAGGGCGCCGCCGTCCCCGACCGCGAACTCGATCTCGGCCTCGAAGCTCCCCTTCGCGAGCCCGATCTCCAGCCCGCCGTCGTCGGTCCCGGGCGCGTCGAACGAGAGCGTCCCGTCCGGGCCGGTCGCGCCGACCGACTCGCCGCCGGCGGTGACGGCCACGCCGTCGACGCCCTCGCCGTCGTACGTCACGGAGACCGTGACGGTGCCGTTGTCGACGGTCCCGCTCGCGTCGAGGCGCTCGCGGATCGCCTCGTCTTCGGCCACCTCGGGCGGGCTCGATCGGAGCGCAAGCTCCAGTTCTCCCTCGCGGTCGCCCGCCTCGATATCGACCTCGACCTCGTCCTCGTCCGGCAGCCGCACCGCGATCCGGCCGTCCGAATCGGTCGCTCCGGCGTCCCGGTCCCCGACCTCGACGGTCGCGTTTTCGACCGGCTCGCCGGCGGTGGTGACCCGGAGAGTGACGGTCGCCCCGGGCTCGGCGGTGCCGTCGGCGATGCCGATCGACAGCGGCACCTCGTCGGCGTCGTCGTCGCGCTCGGATGCGCCCTCGCGCGGCTCGATCTCCTCTTCGAACTCGAAGACTGCGCCGGTCTCGCCGTCGACGCTCACCGCGGCCTCGCCGGTCGCCGCGGGGCCGTGGAGGCCGAACTCGAACCCGTAGTAGCCGTCGTCGTCGCGCTCGACGGAGCGGAGCGTCCACTCGCCGTCGCTCCCGTTCGAGAGCGGCTCCCTCGCGGCCGCCAGCGCCTCGCTGTGAGTCACCCGGAACGTCCCGTTGCCGGGTCGGTCGCGCTCGAACTCGCGGGAGCGCTCCCCGTCGTCCGACTCGACCTCGATCGAGACGCCCTCGTCGACATCGATCGAGAACTCCCCGGCGCGCTCGCCGGTGTACTGCGCGAGCAGCGCGTTCGCTCCCGAGCCGGTCGCGCGGGCGAGCCGGTCGCGCGCCGCCTCGTTGGCCCCCCGGTCGTAGCCGGCGGCACGCAGCTCCAGCGCGGAGACCGCTGCGGCGCGGTCGTCGAGGCGCTCGAAGCCGCGGTCGACGGTCCCAGCTCGCCCGGAGATCACTGCGAGCCGCCGGGCGAACGCCTCGGGCGCGAGCTCTCCCGCCTCGTACGCCTCGCGCGCCTCGCGGTGGTCGGCGACGACCGCGTCGGCCCGCTCGCGGAGCTCGGCCGCCCGGTCGGCGAGGACCGCGGCGCGCTCCGCCTCGCTGCCGTTTTCCAGCGCGGCCTCGAGCGACGACGCCGCGACGCCGTCGTTCACCTCGTCGTCGGTGACGGTGATCACCGTCGCGAGCTGTTGGCCGACTGCCGCCCGCGACGCGTTCCCGTCGCTCGCGTTCCCTACCGCGCTCTCGTCTCCCCCCTCTCCCGCGGCGGTTCCTCCGTCGTCCGCCTGGACCGGTGAGTTCGACGCGTCGGCCGACCGGATCGACGCGTCGCTCGCGTCGACCGCCGCCCCGCCGGGAGCCGCTCCGGCCGCCAGCGCGCCGCCGGGGACCGACCCGACGACGAGCCCCAGCGCCACCAGGACGGTCAGGATCCGTGTGCCGTTCATCGTCGGCGTAGTGGCACGCCGAACACATATATCGCGTCGTTCGTGTCGCACCGTTTCGGCCAGTTTCGCCGCGTTGCACGCGGCTCGACCCGGCGCGTCGACGAACCGCCCGAACTCCGGGGGCGCGACGACGACGGACATCTGTGGCTTTAACCCGAACGGTGGAGTATCCCCGTCCGATGCGACCGAGCGATCGGAACGCGCGTGCGGTCCTCGCCCTCCTCGTCGCCGCCTGCTGCGTGGCGGCCGTCGGGTTCGCCGCTCCCACGGGCGCGCAGTCCCCCGCCGTCCCGCAGACCGACGACCAGCCCTCTCCGGACAACACGATCACCCGGATCGATCTGGCCGCCGACGGCTCGGCGACGTGGGAGGTCACCCTCCGGACACGCCTCGAAAACGACTCCGACGTGGCGGAGTACGAGCGGTTCCAGGAGCGGTTCCGATCGAACACGAGCCGCTACCTCGACCCGTTCGCCGAGCGCATGTCCGGCGTCGTTTCGGCCGCGAACGACTCCGCAGACCGCGAGATGCGCGCGACCGAGTTCGAGGCCGAGACCGGGATCCAGGAGGTCCCCCGCCGCTGGGGCGTCGTCACCTTCCGGTTCACCTGGACCGGCTTCGCCGCGGTCGACGGCGACGCGGTGGTCGCCGGCGACGTCTTCGCTGGGGGGTTCTTCATCGACGACGACGACGCGCTGGCCGTCTCTGCGCCGGAGGGGTACGCGGTCGAGTCCGCCGATCCCGAACCCGACGAGGCCGGCGACGGGGTCGTCGAGTGGCGCGGCCGCGAGGATTTCGGCGACGGTCGGCCTCGGGTCCGCGCCGTGCCGGCGACCGGCGGTAGCGGCGACGATACCGGCACTGACGGCGAAAGCGCTCCGGACGTCGGCGGCCCGCCCCTCCTCTCCGGGCTCGGCGCCCTCCTCCTCGTCGGGGCGGTCGGGGTCGGCGCCTACGCCGTGCGGTCCGATCGGATCGACCTCGGGGGAGCGGAGACGGACGACGGGGAGAAACCCGAGGGCGGCCCGACCGACGACGACGGGCGGGGAGGCGACGGCCCGGACCCCACTTCACCGGCGGCGAACGCCGGTGCGGCGGGCGGATCGGCGGCCGGGACGGCTGGGTCCGCTGACACTGACTCGGACTCCGACCCCGAGGACGCCGCCACAGTCGCCGAGACCGCCGACGACGGGACCGACGCGATCGACCCCGAACTCCTCACCGACGAGGACCGGGTCAGGCGCGCCCTCCGCGAGCGCGGCGGCCGGATGAAGCAGTCGGCGATCGTCGAGGAATTCGACTGGTCGAAGTCGAAGACCTCGCGCGTGCTCTCGCGGATGGCCGACGCCGGGGAGGTCGAGAAGCTCCGGATCGGCCGCGAGAACGTGATCGACCTCGCCGACGCTGACGATCCGGTCGACCCCGACACCTCCGACGACTCTGACGGCTCGGACGACACCGACTGACCGGCGCAGCCGCTCGTCGTATTGCGCGTGAAAGAGTAAGAGTAGAGAAGCCGCGTTAGTCGGCCGCTTCGACGACTTCGCGCTCGGAGTCGTCCTCGCGGTAGTACTCCTCGATGAACTCCTCGTCGATCCGGTTGAGGGCGTCCTTCGGGAGCATCGAGAGCAGGTCCCAGCCGATCTCCAGCGTCTCCTCGATGTCGCGGTTCTGGTCGAAGCCCTGGTCGACGAACTCCGACTCGAAGGCGTCCGCGAAGTCGAGGTACTTGTTGTCGAGCTCCGAGAGCGCCTCGCGACCGACGATGTTCACGAGGTCGCGCAGGTCCTCGCCCTCCGCGTACGCCGCGAACATCTGGTCTTTCACGTCGGCGTGGTCCTCTCGGGTGAGCCCCTCGCCGATCCCGTCGTCCATCAGCCGCGACAGGCTGGGGAGGACGTTGATCGGGGGCTGGAGGCCCTGACTGTTCAGGTCGGGGTCGACGTAGATCTGCCCCTCCGTGATGTACCCGGTCAGGTCCGGGATCGGGTGAGTGTCGTCGTCGCCCGGCATGGTGAGGATCGGGATCTGTGTGACCGACCCCTCACGGCCCTGAATCCGCCCGGCGCGCTCGTACAGCTGCGCCAGGTCGGTGTACATGTACCCGGGGTAACCCCGGCGACCCGGGACCTCCTCGCGGGCCGCCCCGATCTCGCGGAGCGCCTCGCAGTAGTTGGTCATGTCCGTCAGGATGACGAGGACGTGGTAGTCCTTCTCGAAGGCGAGGTACTCGGCCGTGGTGAGCACCATCCGCGGGGTGACCGTCCGCTCGACGGCGGGGTCGTCCGCGAGGTTCATGAAGACGACGGAGCGCTCCAAGGCGCCGGTGCGCTCGAAGTCCTCCATGAACTCGTTGGCCTCCTCTTGGGTGATCCCCATCGCGCCGAAGATGACGGCGAACTCGGAGCTCTCCTCGTCGTCGCCCTCCTCCTCTTCGGGCACGCTGGCCTGCCGGGCGATCTGCATCGCCAGTTCGCTGTGCGGCTGGCCGGAGCTGGAGAAGATCGGGAGCTTCTGTCCGCGCACGAGGGTGTTCATCCCGTCGATGGCGGAGACGCCCGTCTCGATGAACTCCTCGGGGTACTCCCGGGAGTACGGGTTGATCGCCGCGCCGACGATGTCCTGTCGCTCCTCGGGGACGATCTCCGGGCCGTCGTCGATCGGGCGGCCGGAGCCGTCGAGGACCCGCCCGAGCAGGTCCTCGGTGACGGGCATCTTCATCGTCTCGCCTAGGAAGCGGACGGACGCGTTCTGGTCGATACCGGAGGTGCCCTCGAACACCTGGATGGCGACGACGCCCTCCGAGGATTCGAGCACCTGTCCGCGCAGCGTCTCCCCCTGTGCCGTCTCGATCTCGACGATCTCGTCGTAGCCGATGGACTCGTCGACCTCGGCGTACACGAGGGGACCGCTGATCTCGGTGATGGTCTGATACTCTTTCATGTTAGTAGAGGCTCCGGAGTTCCTCGGTGATCTCCGCTTTGAGCTCCTCGACGTACTCCTCGTAGTCCTCCTGGACGCCGATCCGGTTGATCCGGGGTGCGGCCTCCGTGTCGACGATCTCCTCGACGGGCACGCCCGCCTCGAGGGCGTCGAACGCCTCGTCGTTGAACGTCTCGATCGTCGTCAGCATGAGGTACGTCTTCTCCGGCGGGCAGTACGTGTCCACCGGGTGGAACGCGTTCTGCTGGAGGTACGCCTCGCGCAGGTAGCGGGCGACCTCCAGGGTGAGCTGCTGGTCGTCGGGCAGGGCGTCCTTCCCGACGAGCTGGACGATCTCCTGCAGCTCGGTCTCCTCGTCGAGCACGTCGACCGCCCACTGGCGCTTCTCGGCCCAGTCGTCGGCGACCTCGTCTTCGAACCAAGGGTCCAGCTGATCCTTGTACAGCGAGTACGACTCGTTCCAGTTGATCGACGGGAAGTGGCGGCGCTCCGCCAGGTCCGCGTCGAGCGCCCAGAACGTCTTCACGATACGCAGCGTGTTCTGGGTGACCGGCTCGGAGAAGTCGCCGCCGGGCGGCGACACCGCGCCGATCGCGGAGACCGATCCCTCGGTCCCGTTGACGTTCTCGAAGTAGCCGGCACGCTCGTAGAACTGCGCCAGGCGGGCGGCGAGGTACGCGGGGTACCCCTCCTCGCCGGGCATCTCCTCCAGCCGGGAGGAGATCTCGCGCATGGCCTCCGCCCACCGCGAGGTGGAGTCGGCCATCAGCGCCACGTCGTACCCCATGTCGCGGTAGTACTCGGCGATCGTGATCCCCGTGTAAATGCAGGATTCACGCGCCGCGACGGGCATGTTCGACGTGTTCGCGATGAGCGAGGTCCGGGCCATCAGCGGGTTGCCGTTGGCCGGGTCCTCCAGCTCGGGGAAGTCCTCGATGACCTCGGTCATCTCGTTGCCGCGCTCGCCGCAGCCGACGTAGATAATGATGTCCGCGTCGGCGTACTTCGCGAGCTGGTGCTGTGTGACCGTCTTCCCGGAGCCGAACGGGCCCGGGATCGCGGCCGTCCCGCCCTTCGCGATGGGGAACAGGCCGTCGAGGATGCGCTGCCCGGACACCAGCGGCGTCCGGGGGGTCTTCTTGTTCGCGGAGGGGCGCGCCTCGCGGACGGGCCACTCCTGGTGCATCGAGACGTCGGTCCCGTTGGCGAGTTCGATCACCGTCTCGGTGACGTCGAACGAGCCCGACTCGACGGCGGTAACCTCGGTGGTCTCGCCCTCGTCGAGCGCGTCCGGCGGCACCATCACCTTGTGGTCGATGGTGACCGTCTCCTCGACGACGCCGACCACGTCGCCGCGGCCGACCTCGTCGCCGACCTCGACGGTGGGCTCGAACTCCCACTCCTTCTCGAGGTCGATGCCGGGGGCGTCGACCCCGCGGTCGAGGTACGGACTGCCCATCTTGCCCTCCAGCACGTCCAGGGGGCGCTGAACGCCGTCGTAGATGGCGTCCAGCATGCCCGGACCAAGGTCGACCGACAGCGGCTCGCCCGTGTTCTCGACGGGCTCGCCGGGGCTGACCCCGGAGGTCTCCTCGTACACCTGAATGGTCGTGATGTCGCCTTCGATCTCGATCACTTCCCCCATGAGGCCTTCGTCGCCGACGTAGACGACGTCGTTCATGCGGGCGTCGAGGTCGCGGGCGCTCACGACCGGACCGCTCACGCTTTGGATAACACCGTCTTCGCTTGGGGTGGTCTCCGTGGATTCTGCTTTGCTCATATTAGTCGTCCTCCTCCATCAGGTCGATCCCGATGGCTCGTTTGATCTGGTCGCGCAGCCCGCCGCTGCCGGCGCCGGACCCGCCGAGCGTCACGAGCACGGGCTCGATGCTCCCCTCCACCGACTCGCGGGTCCCCCGCGAGAGGTGGTCGAGGTCGTCGTCGTGCATCACGATGATGCCGGTGTCCTCGTCGTCGAGGGTCCGTTCGACGGCGTCGTCGAGCCGCTCGTCCTTCTCGTCGTCCGGTACGTTCTCGAACTTCCGCACGCCGGCGAGCCTGAACCCGGTGGTGAACTCGGGGCTCCCGACGACGGCGATCTCCTGGCTCATGTTATCACCAGCTCCGATTCGATCTCGTCGGCCGACAGCCCGGCCTCCTTCCCGCGGGCGATCGCCCGGATGTTCTCGACCTCGCGCTCCTTCGCGAGGATGTACGAGATCACCGGCGTCACCGACACCGGGTGGATCGTGCCGAGCCGGTCGCCGTACGCCAGCAGGGCGGCGTCGGTCGCGTGCTCGAACGCGATGAGGCTGTCCGCCTCCTCGAGCTCGCGCAGCGCGGGACCGAGCTCCTCGCCGTACTGGCTGTCGGCGATGTACTCCACGAGGTCGTCGAGGTTCCGCGCGAGCCGCGCGAGCGACCCCCGCGTGAACAGCTCGCCGCCCTCGATGAAGTACGCCGCGGGGTCGATGTCGGCGCCCGACCGGGCGAGCCGGAGGGCGTTCGTCGCGTTCCGGAAGTCGACCTCCGCCTTGAGGAACGCCTCGTACTGACGGGTCGGCTCGCCGCCGCCGAGCCCCGACAGGAGCCGCTCGTAGAACGCGCGGTCGACGGCGTTCTCCAGCGGCACCAGCGTGTCCGTCTCCTCGTACTCGGCGTACGCCTCGCGCAGGGGATCGCCGTAGATCGTGTCCTCTAAGACCTCGACGACTGCGTCGATCGAGTCGGCCTCGAGCAGCCGTCGCATCCGGCGGTCGTCGAACTCGCCGGCGCGGATCAGGTCGACCTCGATGGCCGACTGGTCCGCGTCGGTGTAGACGCCGCGGATGACGGTCTTCACGTTCCAGGCGTCGAACTTGCGGAGGTAGCGGGCGATCAGGTCGTACAGCGCGCCCTCGCTCCAGTCGAGGATGTCGTCGAACTGCTCGGCGAGGTTCCGGTTCAACGCGTACTCGATCAGGTCCACGCCGCCGTGGCGACTCCCCAAGGCGTTGATCTCCGCGCCGTAGCTCGACTCCTCCATGAACCGGGCGATCTCAGCCGGGCCCATCCGGGTCAGCTTCCGGTACTCCTCGTCCCCGTAGAGGCTGCCGCGGCGGGCACGAACCCGCGCGACGACGTACTCTGGGTTCGAGCTCCCGACGGCGCTCATTGGTCGAACAGTCGCTCCGAGATGTTCTTCAACTCGTCGTCCCAGACGGACTCCAGGACCGAGTCGAACGTGTTGTTCACGCGAACGCGAGAGGTGTCGCTCTCCGCGACGACGCCGCCGAGGCAGTCGACTTCGCCGTCGACCGCGGCGTTGCGGCCCTCGACGAGCTCCTCGACGAGGTCGACGTCCTCGGCGCGGGCGTAGACGGCGACCTCCTCGTCGTCGTCGAACTCCGCGAGCGTCGCGTCGAGCAACGTCTCGGTCAGCTCGTGGCGCCGGTCGCCGTCGAGCCCCTCGATGGCGGCCTCGACGTCGTCGTGAACGTCCTCTAAGACGTCGCGACGGGCGCCGAGCCGCTCTTGCTTGGCCTCGAGTTTGGCCGAGGAGAGCGTCTGCTCGCGCTCCTGATCGATCTGTCGATCGACCTCGGCGAGCCGCTCCTCGCGGATGCGCTCGGCGTCGGCCTCCGCCTCGGCGACGATCTCGTCCGCCTCGGACTCCGCCGCCTCACGGATTTCCTCTGCACGCGCGCGGGCTTCGTCTCGAACGTCCTCAACGACAGTGTCCAAACTCATTGGTGTGGAAAGGGGGTGCCGCTCAGACGATGAAGACGACGACGAGTGCGAGAATGACAATCGTCTCGGGGAGGACCGTCAGAATGAGCCCGTTGACGAACAGATCGTCGTCTTCGGCCATCGCGCCGACGGCCGCGGAACCGATCCCCCGCTCGGCGTAGCCCGCGCCGAGCGCCGCCAGCCCGACGGCGAGTGCTGCCGCAGCGTTGGCGTCAGTCAGCGTTCCACCGGCCTGCAGTGCGACGTTCCCGAGTTCGTTGGTAGCTTCAAGCATTGGTAGTAGTTGCGGTTGCTCGTCTCCGAACAGTTGCTAGTTGCCGCCACAGTAGTCATAAAGCTTCCCAAAACGACCGAATAGAGCGCCCCTGACGCGGGATAAAAATCCGACTAACGACGCCAAATTTCGGATCCGGTGCGGCGTCCGAGAGGACGATCGCGGACCGCGCCGCGACCGTCAGTCCTCGTCGGCGGTGTACTGCCGGTCGTAGCCGAACGGCAGGTACGCGTCCCCGCCGCCCTCGTAGAAGTTCCCGAAGAACTCCACGTACTCGAGACGCACCGCCTGAATGCCGGCGGAGGTGATCCCGAGCGCGAGGACGACGATGTGCCCGACGACCGCGACGACGATCCCGCCCACGAGCGCGACGATCCCGACGAGGCCGATCGAGGCCGGGTCGAACGCGGTCGTGATCCCGGCGAAGACGAGCTCGTACTCCTCCGGGTGGCTCCGGATGTACTCGAGGTACTCGGCGGAGAAGATGAAGTGGAAGCTCCCCTCGCCGCCTTCACCGATGTACGCCCCGAACGCCAGCAGGTTCACCGCCAGCGCCATTCCGCCCTTCGCGAGCAGCACCGCCATGATCCGGGCGTACGAGATGACGTTGACGATCGGCGAGAGCACCTCGGCGAGCTCCGGCGGCTCGCCGATCGCGAGCAGGACGACCCCGAGCAGGATGGCCGCGATGGCGGCGTAGCCGACCGCGACCGGGAAGCCGGCGAACGACACCGCCCCGAAGGTGAGGATCGAGAACGACTCGAACAGGAAGTCCGGCTTCGGGCCGGGGAGGTGCTGGCTGAAGATCCAGATCCACGCGCCGTTGAGGATCAGCAGCCACGAGCCGCCCTCGTACAGCGCGTGCTTCAGGTCGTGCTGCTGGTAGTTGCTCACGAACGAGAGGATGTGCCCCGCGTTCAGGTGCACGAGCCCGAACAGCACGCTGGCGACCAGGAACGACAGCGCCCAGTCGATGTCGGCCGGCGAGAGGCCCTTCCCGTCGACGGGCCAGTGGATGTCGCCGGGCAGCAGCTGGTAGGCGTGGTAGCCGAACACGTCGATCCCGAAGTAGATCCCGAACAGGATCGTAAAGCCGCCGGCCCACAGCGCGACGGCGCCGAGTTCGCGGAACGTCCCGTCGTACCTGCTGTAGAGGAACGCGCCGATCGCGGCGTACAACACGCCGTACCCCACGTCGCCGATCATGAAGCCGAACATGAGCGGGAACGTGAGGAAGACGAGGAGCGTCGGGTCGAACTCCGAGTACTTCGGCCGCCCGAAGCCCTGCACGAGCAGCTCGAAGGGGCCGGCCGCGCTCCCGTTGTTCTGAACGACCGGCGGGTCGTCGCCGCCGTGGGCCGCGTGGCCGCCGTCGGTGGCCGCCTCGCGCCCGGCGCCGCCGTCCGCGACCGCCTCCGTGTGGTGGTCGCCGTCCGGGGTAAAGGAGGCGCGCTCGAGCTCCTCGACCTCGGCGTGCTCGCCGACGGCGTCGGTGATGGCCGCCTCAAGCTCCGGGAACGTCTCGGTCGGGACCCATCCCTCCGCGATGAAGGCGTTCTCGGTGGTCGCGAAGGAGAGCGGCGCCTGCTTCTTCTCGGCCTCGATGGTGAGCCGCTCTTCGGCGCGCAGGAGGAAGCCGGCCGCCTCCTCTTTCACCGCCGCGAGCTCGGCCTCGACCTCGTCGAGGTCGCTTTCAAGCACCTCGCGTTCGCGCTCCAGATCCGCGACGTACTCGCCGGGGCTGGCGTCCGCGTCCGGCACTTCCAGCAGCGCGATGTCGACGCCGACGAGCGAGTCCTGGAGGACGCCCTCCTCGGCGCCGTCCGCGGGACGCGCGAAGATCGCCACGACGTCGCCCCCGGCGAACACCTCGAACGCCTCGATCCCGTCCGCGTCGGCGAGCGTCGCCTCGACCGCGTCCGGCTTCGCCTCGCCGACGACGACCTCGAGCGAGTCGTAGCCGCCGAGCAGATCGAGCTCGATGCCCAGATCTGCGAACGGCTCCATCCGGTCGATCTCCTCCTGCCGGTCGCGGATCTCGGCCTGGAGCGTGTCGCGCCGGTCGTTGAGATCGTTGACGCGCTCGCGCACGTCGGCGAGCTCCGCTTCGAGCTCCTCGTCGCCGAGCGGACGGGCCCCGTCGACCTCGTCGCCCTCGATGTCGAGGATGCTCTCCAGCGAGCGCACCGTGACGAGCTTCTCGTTGACGGTCTCCGCGCCGTCGAGCGACTCGCCGGGCGAGAAGCCCTCGTAGCGCTCGTCGTAGTCCGTGACGTGCAGGGAGTGGTGTTCGTACGTTGCTTCGATCACGTCGTCGATGACGCGCTTCGAGCCCGTCACCGACACCTTGCTCATCCGCTCAGGCCTGAGCATCCACCGCCTCCTCGGCCTGTTGGTTCACCGCTTCTTCGAACCGTTCGACGGCGTAGTCGACGGCCGAGTCCACGCGGTCGCGGGCCTCGCGTTCGAGCTCGTCGCGGTCGGCACGACCCGATTCGAGGATCTCCTCGCGGCGTTCCTCGATCTCCTCGCGGGCCGTTTCGAGCCGCTCTTGGGCCTCGGATTCCGCCTCCTCCTCGGCCTCGGCGCGGATCTCGTCTGCGCGCTCTCGAGCCTCGGCGAGGCGCTCGTCGGCGTCCGATTCCGCCTCGGCGATGGTCTCGTCCGCATCCCGTTCGGCCTGCTTGATCGCGTTGAGCACCTCTGGTCTCGCCATGCTACTAATCGCCTGAAACTCCACAAGCGACGTATAAGGTGTTTGCGAAAGTGCCCGCGCGCTTCCGCCGGCTCGGACGGTCGATCGCGCCGAAACGCCGCCTCGATCGGACCGTCGCCGCCTACATTTAAGTAGCAGTCGCCGGACCCTCACCGTATGGCAACGGTGTATGCGGTCGCGTCGGCGAAGGGTGGGGTCGGGAAGACCACCACGACCGCGGCGGTGGCGACGCTCCTGGCGGACTCGGGCGCCGACGTCGTCGCGATCGACGCCGACCTCGGCATGGCGAACCTCGCGGCGGCCGTGGGCGTGCCCCCCGGCGGGATCACCCTCCACGACGTGCTCGCGGGGGCGGCCGACCCCCTCGACGCGGTCCACGAGGGGCCGGCCGGCCTCCGTGTCGTCCCCGGCGCGGCGGACCTCGACGCGTACGCGGCGGCCGACCCCTCCGGGCTCCGCGATGTCGCCGAGGCCTTCGACGACGCCGACTACGTGCTCGTCGACGCCGGCGCGGGGCTCTCGCACGACTCCACGCTCCCGCTCGGCCTCGCGGACGAGACCCTGCTCGTCTCCACGGCGGAGCGGAGCGCCCTCGGCGACACCGAGAAGACGCGCCAGCTGACGGAGCGGCTCGGCGGCGCCGTCGCGGGCGCCGCGATCACCCGCCTCGACCCCGCGACCGCCGCAAGCGACGATCCGATCGAGGCGGTCGAAGGGACCCTCGACGCCCCGGTGATCGGGCGCATCCCCGAGGACGACGCGGTGTTGCGCGCGGTGGAGTCGGGCCAGTCCCTCCCGGTCTTCGCCCCGGACGCCCCGGCGACCCGCGCGTACCGGGACCTGACGCGAGCCCTGACCGGCGCGCCGATCGAGGGGCCCGGACTCGCCGCCGCCGACGTGGCCGCGGAGGAGGGGACGGCCGCGAGCGAGGACGACTCCTCCACGGACGCCGCCAACGAGGAGCTGGACGCCGAGGGGTCGGTCGCCGACGCCGACGGTTCAGACGATCCGGACGAGCCGGCCGAACCGGCCGACTCGACCGAGATAGACGAGGCGGAGGGCGACGAGACCGCGCCCGACGAGGAGGACATCATCGTCGCCGACTCCGAGCGGGCCGGGCTCGGCGAGCCGGGCGACGAGGAGGACATCATCGTCGCCGACGAATCGCCCGTCGACGGCGTCGACGAGGCAGAGCCCGTCGGGCCCGGCGAATCTGACGAACCCGATGAATTCGCCGAGCCCACCGATGACGACGCGGTTGGCGTGGAACCGGAGACCGCCGACGCGGAACCGGCGTCGAGCGGCTCGGCGGCCGACGCGGAGGCCGACGCCACGAGCGACGCGGTCGTCGCGGGCGGAACGGAAGCCGGCGACGTCGACGCCGTCGACGGCGAGACCGAGACGGTCGGCGAGGGCCACGTCGACGGCGACGACCTCGAAGCGATGATCGAGTCGGACCTCGACGCGGAGCAGTTCGACGAGGAGCCCGCCGAGCCGACCCCGGGCGGCGAGTCGTCGGGCGACGGACCGACGGACGGGGCGGCTGACACCGACTCCGCCGAGGACGCGACCGCCACCGATCCGGCGGAGACCGAGAGCCCCGCGGAGGAGAGTCCCGCGGAGCCGTCACGCGGCGACGCGCCCGAAGCGGGCGGTGAGCCGAGCTCCCCGCCGGAACCGGAATCCGTGCCGGACGCGGAGACCGCACCGGAACCGGAATCCGCGCCGGCGCCGAGCGAGGGGTCCGAGCCCGACCCGGACGACGAGCTCGCCGGCAGCGTCCCGTTCCGAGACGACGACACGGGGACGATGAACACCGTGCTCTCGGAGGAAGAGGACGACGAGGACGACGAAGACGAGAACGGCGGCTTCTTCAGTCGACTGCTCGGTCGGTAGGAACCGAGCTTTCTCCGGGTTCAGGTTGCGAGACGTCCGATATGGGACGCGGATCGGAGGCCCTTCAGGCCTCGGACGGCGCCTTCGCCCGGTCGCGGATGAGCTCGCGGATCTCCTCGGGGTCGGTGATGCCGGCGAGCTCCTCGCAGGACACCAGGGCGGTCCCGTCGACCGACTCGCGCTCCTCGTCTCCCTCCGTGAAGTAGACCGAGCGAGTCTGCGCCACCTCACCGATCGAGGACATGATCCGGGCGCGCTTCTCGGCCGCCGGAGTGAACGTCGAGTGGCCGGTGAGCACCCGGGTCACGGCGCTCCCCTCGTCCTCGGAGACGGCCTTGAACGGCGCGCGGGCGGTCGGGTGGACCGTGAAGCCCGCGTTCGTGAGCACGTGGAGGACGTGCTCGTCGTCGGGGTCGGTCTCGGGCGCCGAGGGCGTGGGCTCGGCGTCGCGGACCTCGTCGGCGCCGTCGAGCACGTCGACCGGACTGGAGAACGGCTCGTTGAACAGCTCCTCCAGCTGGATCGCCACCTCGATGGAGGCGTTCATCCCGTCCTCGTACTTCGAGACGGTGCGGCGGGAGACGCCGAGCTCGGTGGCGAGGCGGCCGAGCGACCAGCCGCGCTCCTCGCGCTCGTCGGCCAGCAGGTCGCCGTCGAGGCTGACGTAGAGCCCGCCGGGGGCCGCGTAGATGAGCGGCGGCATCTCCTCGACGAACAGGTCGTACCCCGTGTCCGGGTTGATCACCGGAACGCCGTGCCGGAAGTAGACGACCCCCGGCTTCAGCTCCTCGTCGCGGGTCCGGATCCCGATCACCATCGGCGTCGCCTGCAGGTACTCGCCGAGCCGGCGCATCTCCGCGCCGGTCTCCGCGTCGAGCGCGTCGACGTTCCCGAGGATCTTCAGGAGGACGAGGTCGTCGCCGCGTCGGGCCGCCACGTCGAAGCTCTTGGGCCGGACCGCACACCGGTCGCTGACGAGGAAGCCCGCGTCTTCCAGCATCGCGGTGACGTTCTCGATCAGCGCAGTCCGGGACATGGTCGAGATAAGCGGCTCGCCGTATATATGCGTTGTGTCAGTCGTACGCGCTCGAACTCCCTGCCAGCCTGCGGTTTTCCCGATCCGGGCGCCGATGCAGTTATATACTCGCTCGTCGGCTCAGCCCTCCTCCGACCTCCGTCTCGCCCCGAAACCGGTTTGTCCGGGAGCGCGAAAGGGCGCGTATGCCCATCGTCGCCGTCGACGACACCGACTCCCGCGAGCGCGGGATGTGCACGACGTACGTCGGCGCGCGGCTGACCGAGCGGCTCGACGCGGCGGGCGGCCGCGTCCGCCGCCGGCTCCTCGTCCGGCTCAACCCCGCGGTGAAACACAAGACCCGGGGCAACGCCGCGGTCGCGCTCCACGTCTCCGGCGTCGACGCCGAGGCGGCCTTCGACCTCGCCGCGGAGACCGTCCGGGAGTTCGCCGCGGCCGACGACCCGCGGACCTCGCCCGGGGTCGTCGCCGCCGATATCGACGCGGGGGGCCTCGACGCCGACGGCCTCGACCCGACCGCGTCCGACGGCGCGCCGATCCCCTCCGAAGTCGCCGACTTCGCCCGCCGCGCGCTCCGACGCCGCCTCTCGCTCGACGAGGCCCTCAACCTCGCCGACGAACACGGCTTCCGCCACGCGGCGTTCGGGTCCGGCGGGGAGACGGACGCGGAGGCCGTCGCGGGACGCGGCCGGATCGGCGCGCTCGCGGCTGTCGGCGCCCCCGCCGCGTTCGACGACTGGACCGTCGAGCGCATCTCCTACCGCGAGCTCGACCGCTGTGGCACCCCCCGCGACGTCGACGTCGAGAGCGTGTTCGCGGCCGCCGACCGCGGGTACCCGACCGTCTGGGACACCGTCGATCGCGGGACGGGCGAGGCTGTCTGCGTGCCGAACGCCCCCGGACCGATCCTCCACGGGATCCGCGGCGACGACGCCGACGCGTGCCGCGCGGTCGCCGCGGCGATCAACTCCGAGCCGGTCGAGCGCGCCGCGACGTTCCTGACGAACCAGGGCACCGACGCACACCTCGCGCCCGGCGCGATCGGCGACCTCCGGGACGGCGCGGGCTACCGCGTCGACGGCGTGGTCGCGAGCGACCCGGAGACGAAACGCGGGGGCCACGTCCACGTCGACGTGGCGGCGTCGGGTGACTCGACCGACGCGACGACCGGTGACGCCCCCTCTCCGCGCCTCCGATGTGTCGCGTTCAAGCCGACCGGCCGCTTTCGGGACCGCGTGCGCGCGCTCCGCCCCGGCGACCGGGTGACGCTGTGCGGCGAACACGAGGTCCGGTCGGTCGAGGGCGCGCTCGAAGCGACGCTGAAACTGGAGAAGTTCGCCGTGCGCGACCGCGTCGAGACGGCACCCGCCGTGCCGACCTGCCCCGACTGCGGGCGGTCGATGTCCTCGGCGGGGCGGGGGCAGGGGTACCGCTGTCGCGACTGCGGCACCGATGCGCCCGGAAAGGTTGAGGTTCCGATCGAGCGGGACCTGGAGATCGGCTGGTACGAGGTCCCGCCGAGCGCCCGACGACACGTCGCGAAGCCGCTGATTCGGGGCGGATTCGACGGGCCGACGCACCCGGAGCGGTGAGCCGGTAGAACGGTGAGTCGGTGGTGCGGTGAGCCGGGCGGAACGAGGCCCTGGGGGCGGCCGTTACTCGCTCTCGACCAGCTTGTAGCACATCCCGGCCGCGTCGGAGTCCTCCGGGGCGCGCTCCGCGTAGTAGATCCCGTCGTCGGTCACGGTCGCCGCGCTGGTCACGTCGCCGCGGCCCTGAGCGGTCCAGGTGACCGAGCCGTCGTCGCGGTCGAGCGCGTACAGCTTCGCGTCGTACGAGCCGACGAGCACGTGGTCGTTCGTGGCGACCGCGCTCCCGGTGATCCACCCCCCCGTCGGAGTCGACCACAGCTTCTCGCCGGTCTCCAGATCGATCGCGTAGGCGTTGCTGTCGTGGCTGCCGACGTACACCTCCCCGTCGTGGACCGCGGGCGCGCACATGACGCCGCCCGTGCTCCCGGGGGACGGGTCGCCCTTCGACGTCTCGCCGCCGTCGGTCTCGAACTCCCACAGCATCGAGCCGTCCTCGACGTCGAGCCCCGTGACGGTCCCCGCCCACGAGGGGACCACGGCGATCCCCTCGCTGATCGCGAGCGGGAGCTTCACGTCGCCGCCGGTGTCGTAGGCCCACTCGCGCTCCAGGTCCGGGAACGACCACGCGTAGCAGTGGCCGTCGTTGGAGCCGAAGATGAGACGCCCGTGTTCGCGGTCGATCGCGACCGTCGAGTGCGGGTGGTCGGTGGGGCGGTCGTCTCGCTTCTCAACCTCGCCGCTCTCAGCGTCCATCTTGACGAGGCCCCCGCTCGGGTCCGCGTACTCGACCGCGACGTAGAGCTTCCCGTCGTGGTAGGTCGGACTCGCGGCGGCCGAGCCGCCGATATCGGTCTGCCACAGGATCTCGCCGTCGTCGAGCGCCAGCGCCGAGACCACGCCGTCGTACGAGCCGACGTAGAGGCGCCCGTCCGCGATCGCCGGCGTGCCGTGGCTGCCGCGGTCGTGGTCGCTGATCGAACTCGCCCAGTTCACGGAGCCGTCCGGCGCGATCGACTGCACCCGCCCCGTGTCGTCGGCGAGGACGATCGCCCCGTTCGGCGCCACGACCGGGCTCCCCTTCGAGGCCGAGTGGTCGCCCCGGTTCGCCGGCACCTCCCACGCGGTTTCGACCGACTCGGGTATCGTCGCGTCGACGTACCCGGTGTTCAAGAGTCCGTGTCGGAACTGCGTCTTCACCCCGTCGTCTGGGGCTTCGGTCGGGCGGTCGCTCCCGTCCGAGTCCTCTCCGTCGCCCCCGTCTCCGTACCCCCCGTTCCCGGACGTGTCGTCCTCGTCGGACCCGCCGGCGTCGAAGGCGGAACAGCCGGCCAGCCCCGCGGCGCCGGCGGCGCTCGCGGCGCCGAGGCCCCGGAGCCAGTCGCGACGCGTTCGTTCGGTCATGGTGGTCCCCTACCCGCAGCGAGAATAAAAAGCCACGCTCCTCGGCGCCGCGCTCGCGCGACTGATCCGCCGCCGGGCGACGGTCACCTCCCCGCGGCGTCGGACGCCGGGCCGATCTGGCCGTCGCCCGGTGCCGTGAAGTGGCCCGTCCCCGTTCACCGGGCCATGTCCGGAATCGCCTTCCACGCGACGGAGCGGCACGACGCGGTCGTCGAGTTCTACCGCGAGACGATGGGTGCGACGGTGCGGCTCGAACAGCCCGACTGCACGATACTGCGGTACGACAACATGCTGTTCGGGTTCTGCGAGCGCGGTCACACCGACGACTGCGGGACGCTCACGTTCGTCTACTCGGACCGCGAGGCGGTTGACGAGATGCACGCGGAGCTCCGCCGGTCGGTCGCCGCGGACGCGATCGAGGAGCCGCGGGAGAACGAGCGGTACGACATCTACCAGTTCTTCGCCGAGGACCCAGACGGGCGGACCGTCGAGTGTCAGGCGTTCCTCGACGAGGCGGTGTCGCTCCCCTGACGGGCGGTCGGAGTTCGGGAGCCGGACCGGTGGCCCGACCGTCAGCCGTCGATGTCGCGCTCCTCGCGCCACGCCGCCGCGCGGTCGAGCGCGGCCTCGCGGTCGTCGAACCGCTCGCGCTCGTAGGCCGACTCGTCGGCCGCCTGCTCCATCACGTCGAGGCGGGCGACGAACCCGCCGTCGCCGCGCTCGCGGATCCGGACCGTCGCGTAGCCGTCGGAGCGCTCCCACTCGGTGATCACGTCGTCCTCGCGTCCAAGTGCCCAGGGCATACCGGAGAGCGCGCGCGACGCGGCTAAAGCGACGCGGTTCGGCGGCGGTTCGGTTTCGCCCGGTCAGGCCCCGTCGCCCGCGGGCGCCGTCGCGTGCGAACAGACCGGACAGACGGCGTAGCCGAGGGCGTCGTACGGCACCGACGCCGAGGGGGCGGTCACGTCGCACTCGGGGCAGTCGAACGTCGACTCCGGCTGGATGCTCATACCTGTCCGTGCGAGCGCTTCACATATCGTTATGTGCCGCTTGCCGCCCCGCAACGACTCCCTACTTATAAGCGATCGCCGGTCCGAGTTCGACCGTGACCGAAGACGTCCATGCGGAACGACGCGAGCGCGCGGCGGCGCGGCTCCGGGAGACCGGCGCCGACGGGGCGGTCTGCTTCCCCAGCCGGAACCTCCAGTACCTCACCGGATTCGCCGAGGAGCCGGGCGAGCGACACCTCCTGCTCGTCGTCCCGGCGGCCGGAACGCCCTCCGACGACCGCGGCGACGGCCCGACCCTCCTCGTTCCGGCGCTCTACGAGGCGCAGGTCCGCGAGGAGACCACGGTCGAGGCGGTGCGGACGTGGGCCGACGGCGACGACCCGACCGCGGCCGTCCGGGAGCTCCTCGCCGACCTCGGGCTCCGCGATGGGCGCCTCCTCGTCGACGACACGATGTGGGCGACGTTCACACAGGACCTCCGGGCCGCCGCGCCGGACGCGGAGTGGGGGCTCGCGAGCGAGGTGCTCGCCGACCTCCGGGTGCGGAAGGACGAGGCGGAGCTGGACGCGATGCGCGCGGCCGCGACCGCGGCCGACGCGACGGTCCGGGACCTCCGCGAGCTCGGGGCCGACGCGGTCGGGATGACCGAGCGCGACCTCGCCGACCGGATCGCGGACCGGCTCGCTGCCCACGGGGGCGACGGGACCGCCTTCGAGACGATCGTCGGCGCGGGCCCGAACGGAGCCAAACCCCACCACGGGTGCGGCGACCGCGAGGTCCGGGCGGGCGAGCCCGTCGTGCTCGACTTCGGGACTCGCGTCGACGGGTACCCCTCGGACCAGACCCGGACGCTCGTCTTCGACGGCGAGCCGCCGGCCGAGTACGAGCGCGTCCACGAGACCGTCCGGGAGGCGCAGGCGGCCGCGGTCGAAGCGGTCGAACCGGGCGTCCCCGCCGAGGCGGTCGACCGGGCCGCCCGCGGGGTGATCGAGGACGCCGGCTACGGCGACGCGTTCTTCCACCGCACCGGTCACGGCGTGGGGCTCGACGTCCACGAGGAGCCGTACGTCGTGGCCGGCAACGACCGGGAACTGGAGCCGGGAATGGTCTTCTCGGTGGAGCCGGGGATCTACCTCGACGGTCGGTTCGGCTGTCGGATCGAGGACCTCGTCGTCGTCACCGAGGACGGGTGCGAGCGGCTGAACGACACCGACCGCGGCTGGCGCACGGGAGAGACGTACTGAAAAGCGGTCGACGAACTCACGAACTCACGCGCCCTCCGGGCGCGCGATCGCGGGAATCGTGTGCGTGATCCCAACCAGAACTTGTTGCCGGAATGCATAATCTCTCCACCGAATTATTTCGGGTGTCCCGATCCGGTGCCCTCGCGGCGGACGCCGCGGGATCTCCTTCGCGGTTCAGTCCGGTCCGGCGTCCCCGGTCCGGCGTCTTTGGTTCGGGCCGACGCCCCCGGTTCGGCCCGGCGCTCCCGGTTCGCATCGAAACCATTAGTGTCGCCGGAGCGAAAGCGCGGGGTATGAGCGACACCGACGAGGCCGAGGCGGAGGAGCCGGCCGTCGAGCTTGGCGAGGGGCCGGACGTGGCGGGCGAGCCGATCGCCCGCGTCGCGTCCCGGCTCACGTGGCCCGCGAAGCGCAGCGACCTGCGCGCCCAGGAGGGCGACGCGACCATCCGGACGCCCGAGGGCGCCCGAAACCTCGGCGACGTGCTCGACGAGTCCGAGGTCCCGCTGTTCGAGAGCCGGAGCGAGTTCGTGACCGAGATCGAGGACGTCGTCGGCCGCGGTCCGGTCGCGACCGAGTAGGGGTTCCCCGTTCCCCCGTCGCTCCGCCCCGCCACCGTTTCCTCTCGTCCCCGTCGCGGGCTTTTTGTCCGGTCGACGCCGACTCCCGGTATGACGCTCCCGTTCGATCCGCACGAGCTCGACCCCGAGGAGTACGGCGAAGCGCGGACGACGCTCGAAACCGACCACGAGTCGGCGATCGAACGCGTCCGCGAGGTGTGCCTCGACGAGGGGTTCGGGGTCCCGGTCGAGTTCTCACCGTCGGAACTGCTCAACGAGAAGGTCGACGCCGATCGCGACCCCTACTACGTCCTCGGCGCCTGCAACCCACAGATGGCGAACCGCGCGCTCGACGCGACCGACGAGCGGATCGGCGCGCTGTTCCCCTGTAACATGATCATCCGCGAGGTCGAGCCCGGCACCCAGGAGGTGTACCACGTCTCGATCATGAAGATCGCCCGACTGCTCGGCCTCCCGACCGACGACGAGGAGATGGACGCGATCATCGGCGACACCGGCGAGATGGTCGACGCCGTGTTCGCGGAGCTAGAGGAGTAGGCGACCGTCGTCAGCGGTTTTATAACGAATCCTGACAGCGACGACAGACGCTTATAAAGGAACAAAGGCGGTGGCGTCGCCGGCGGCTCCGCCGCCGGCTGCAAGCGAGAGCGGAGCTCTCGCCCTGCGTGCCTCCGAGCGCCCTGATAAGGGCGCGAGTAGCACGCGCGAGGGAGTCGGGCGCGGCGAGGGCGACCGACAGGAGCCCGAAGCACGCGCCCGACGAGGCTGGGGAGGCGTGAGGTGCGGTGCTGTGCGGGACTCAAAAGGGCAGCCGTGAGGCGGGCACAGGTGACGCAAGGACCGCAACGAGGGAGCTAGCGACCGAGTGAGGACCGCAGCGAGCGTGCGCCCGCCTCACGGCTGGGGCTTTGTAGACCTTCAGCGCAGCGTCATCGATCACATAGTACCGAGCGGCTGGGGCTTTGGAGGTGTTCACCGACGAGTTCTCAGGAGCAACTTATAAGCGATCACTCCCGCCGTCACCAGCGCTGCGATCCAGCCACGAGACCGCGATCGACTCGAACGGCCCGGAGTACTGCATCAGCGTCGTGCCCAGAACCGCCATCACGAGCACGTAGCCGACGGCGAAGGCGTTGATCGTCGCCGCGAGCGCAGGGTCGAACGCCCCGGCGTCCGCGCCGGTCACCGCGATCGTCGCGATGATCAGCGAGAACTCCCCGCGGGTGGTCATCCCGAGCGCGACGCGCGTCGACCGGCGGGTGTCCAGGTCGAACGCGCGCCCGGCGAGGTACCCCGTGACCAGCTTCGTCGGCGTCGTCACGACCACCGCGAGCGCGATCAGGGCCGCCACGCCGCCGAACAGCGTCGGGTCGGTGACGAGCCCGATCCAGAAGAAGAACACCGCCGCGAAGGTGTCTCGAACGGGCTCTAACAGCGTCTCAATATCGTGGGCGTGCGCCGTCGACGAGAACGCCATCCCGACGAAGAAGGCGGCGACGGCCTCGCTGACGCCCAGCGCGAGCGCCGCGCCCGCGACCAGCACGACCGTCCCGATCGACCGCAGCGCCACGAACTCCCGGTTGTCAGTCGCGACCAGTCGGTCGAACGCCGGCGTTCCGAACCGGACCAAGAGCAGTAGCCCGAGGATGAACCCGATCGCGATCCCGATGTCGACCGCGGCCGCGGCGACGTCGCCGCCGCCGAGCACCAGCGCGGACGCGACCGCGAGGTAGACGGCGATGAACAGGTCCTCGTACACCAGCGTCCCGAGCAACGGCTCCGCCTCGTCGTTGGCGATCCAGCCGAGGTCGATGAGCGACTTCGTGATCACCGCCGACGAGGAGATGTAGACGATCCCCGCGACGAGGAAGGCCGGGAGGAACGCGCCGAAGACGAGCCAGCCGAGGACGAGCCCCGCGCCGAAGTTCGCCAGATCGATCGTCCCGGCGGTCCCGATCTGGGTCCGCCGGGCGAGGAGCCGGTCGAGGTTGAATTCCAATCCGAGGAAAAAGAGGAGGAAGACGATCCCCAGCTCCGCGCCGAGCGCGATGAACTCCGTCTCCGGGACGTAGGCGGTCCCGACGACCGGCAGCGAGAGCCGACCGAGGACGAACTCGCCGAGCGACATGCCGGCGAGGATGTAGAAGGGGATCACCGACTGGCCGAGCCGGTCCGCGACCATCCCGACGACCGCGACCGCGGCGAACATGATCCCCACGTCGAGCAGCGCCACTAACGGACACCTCCGCGGAGCTCCCTCGCGGAGAGGGATACGACGGAGACGGGGCCGCCGCTCATCCGGTGAGCAGTTCCTCGAACGCCTCGCAGTTCTCGGGCGTCCCGACCCCGATCACGGTGTCGCCCTCGCCGAGGGTGGTCTCGGCGCCCGGGCTGTCGATCACCTCCTCACCGCGCTGGATGGCGACCACCGCGAGCCCGGTCCGGTTGCCGATGTCGGCGCTCTCCAGCGTCTCGCCGACGAGCGGGGATCCCGGCGGGAGTTCGTACCACTCCAGGAGGATGCCGCCCGGCAGCGTCGTCTCCTGCGTGTCCGGCTCGACCGGCTGGAAGTACGCCCCCTCGATGATCGACCCGATCTTCCGGGCGAGGTCGTCGCCGAACGCGAACACCTTCTCGGAGTCGGCGTCCGGGTCGCTGCGGCGGAACACCTCGCGTTTGCCCGTGTTGTGGATCACGACGATCATCTCCTCGTCCCCGAGGTCGATCTCGAACTTCTTCCCGACGCCCGGGAGGTCGGATTCGCTAATCGTCATACCGAGGCAAAGCGCGGCCACGGTCTTAGTACTGTAGTTCGGGCCGGCGCGACCGTCCCGTGCCGGAATCCCGTCCGACGGGCGTCTGCCGCGCACCAAACGCTAAGTGCACACGGTCCGAGGGGTCGGACATGTGGCGCTCCCGGAAAAGCCGGGACCGGCGGACGGTGATCTGCATCGCGTGCGGGGACTCCGTGCTGCGCGAGGACGCGCGCGAGTACGACAAGGAGGGTGACCGCTGGAACCGGCGCGACAAGGAGTTCGAGTACCTCTGTACCGACTGCGACGACGACATCTGTCACCAGCCGCGCGACGGGCTCGAATCGCTGCTCCTCTCGATCGAGTCCGACGGCCTCTCCCGCGAGGAGTTCCTCGACCGCTACGCCGACGCCGTCGCCGACGCCGGCGAGTCGCCCGAGCGCTCCGAACGCGACCGATAGGACCCCTACCCCTTCTCCCCTACCTGCTTCTACTCGCCCCTACCCGCCCCTATTTCCGCTCCGTCGCGCGCCGCCCCTTCCCCGCCCCGACAGGCCTTTCTAACGGACACGCGTTGGTCACCGTATGTCAGACGACGAGCCGAAACCGGGGTCCGCGGAGGACCAGGGTCCCGTGACGATCACGCCGGAGCTGGCCGACCGCCTCGCCGAGAAGCGCGAGGAGCTGTTCGAGGAGTTCGAGATTCGCGACGAATTCCCGAGCGAGGTCCTCCGCGAGGCCGAGGCCCGGACCGAGGACGTGTACGAGGAGATCGAAGCCGAGATCGACGAGCGCGAGGACCTCCGCGATCTCACGACGTGGACCACCGACCCGGTCGACGCGCAGGACTTCGACGACGCCATCTCCATTAAGCGGGAGGAGGGCGCCTACCGGCTGTGGGTCCACATCGCCGACGTGACCCACTACGTCACCCCCGACACCGCGATGTGGGAAGAGGCGGTCGAACGGGCCAACACCGTCTACCTGCCCGACTACACGATCCACATGCTCCCGCCGGTGCTCGCCGAGACCGTCTGCTCGCTCGTCCCGAACGAGGACCGGCTCGCGCACACCGTCGAGATGGAGATCGACGAGGAGACGCTCTCGTTCGAGGACATCGACATCTACAAGTCCGTCATCAACTCCGACGAGCGGCTCACCTACAGCGAGTGCGAGGAGCGGCTGGAGGACCCCTCGCTCCCCCTCGGCGAGGAGAACGCGCTCGCCTTCGAGCTCGCCGACAGCATGCACGAGCAGCGCAAGGAGGACGGCTCGCTCGTCTTGAACCCCCGACGGGACCGCGCGCACACCATCATCGAGGAGTCGATGCTGAAGGCGAACAAGGCGGTGACGCACACGCTGATGTGGGATCGCGGCGTCGAGGCGATGTACCGCGTCCACCCGCAGCCGACCCCCGATCAGTGGAGCGAGGCGCTCAAAGAGATCCAGGAGCTCGACGGCGTCTCCATCCCCGGCGACGCGTGGGGCGACGACCCGCGCAAGGCGGTCAACGCCGCCCTCGAAGAGTCCCCCGGCCGTCAGCTCAACAAGATCCAGCGCGCCGTGCTGAAGGTGATGCCCCGCGCGAAGTACATGAACGACCCGTTCGGCGGCCACCACGCGCTCAACTTCGACATCTACGGCCACTTCACATCGCCCATCCGCCGGCTCTCGGACACGATCAACCACTGGATCGTCCACGAGAACGACGTGCCGGAGAACCTCGTCGAACTCTGCGACCACGCCAGCGACAAGCAGAAGGACGGCGAGACCGCCGAGCGGCTCTACAAGCAGTTCCTCCAGGAGGTCGGCCTCGACCCCCACGCGGTCAACAACCGCGGCGTCGAGGTCGTCGACGACCCCGAGGAAGCGAAGCACACGGTCTGATCGGGAGACGCCGGCTCCTCTTTCTCTCTCCGTCCCGCACCCCGCCTGCCGTCAGCCGAACCTTGATGCGGTCGCCCGCCCACCGACCGGCATGGTAACCGACCGCATCGTCGACCACTGCGCGATCGTCGACGGCGACCGCCCGGACCTGCCGGCGCACCTCCTCGACTGGTTCGCCGTTGCCGTCGGCGGGGCGGCGCACGCCGACTCCTCGCCCGCGATCCGCGACGGGATCGACCGGATCGCGGGCCCGACCCCCGACCCGGCGACCGACGAGACGGCCACCGTCCTCCCGACCGGCGAGGCGATGACCCCCGCGGACGCGGCCCTCGTCAACGGCGCGCTCGCGCACAGCCTCGACTTCGACGACACGCACCTCCCCTCCTCGCTGCACCCGGGCGCGCCGACGGTCGCGGCCGCGCTCGCGGCCGCCGAGGGCGCCGACGCGAGCGCCGACCGATTTCTCGCGGCGGTCGCGGCCGGCTACGACGTGGCCTGTACCGTCGGCGAGGCGGTCGGCCCCGACTCCCACTACGACCGCGGGTTCCACGTGACCGCCACCTGCGGGACCTTCGGCGCGGTCGCGGCGGCCGGCGTCGCGCGCGACCTCGACGCCGACGCGCTCCGGAACGCCCTCGGGATCGCCGGGAGTCAGGCGGCCGGCTCCCTCCAGTTCCTCGCGAACGGCGCGTGGAACAAGCGGCTCCACCCCGGGCTCGCCGCCCGCCGCGCGATCGAGGCGACCGATCTGGCCGCCGCCGGCGTCGTCGGCGCGGCCGACCCCCTCGACGGCGAGCACGGCTTCTTTGCGGGGTACAGCGACGACCCGAACCCCGCGGCGTTCGACCGGCTCGGCGAGCGCGACGCGGTCGCGGAGACGGGGCGCAAGCCGTACCCCTGCTGCCGCTACCTGCACTCCGCGATTGACGGCCTCCGGGAAATCGCGCCGGCGGTCGACCCCGACGAGGTGGAATCGGTCGAAATCGCGATCCCGAGCGCCGGCGTCAGGCTCACCGGCGACCCAATCGCGGCGAAGCGGCGCCCCGAGAGCTTCGTCGACTGTCAGTTCTCGGCGCCCTTCGCCGCCGCGCTGACGCTGATCGAGGGGTCGGCCGGCGCCGAAGAGTTCCTGCGGGCCGTCGGGCGGTTCGACGACCCGCCGCGCTGGGACGACCCGGTGATACGCCGGCTGATGGACGCCACGAGCGTGACGACCGACGAGGCGATCGAGCGCCGGTTCCCCGAGGAGTGGGGCGCCGAGGTGGCCGTGACCGCCGGGGGCGAGACCCGCGAGCGCTCGGTGAGCGTCCCCCTCGGCGAGCCCGCGAAGCCGATGTCGGACGCCGACACCCGGGCGAAGGCCGAGGGGCTGCTCGCCGGGACCGGCGTCGACGCCGACCGCCTGACGGCGGTCGTCGAGTCGCTCGGAGACCGGTCGCTCGGGGAGCTGGTGGACGCGGCGACGGCGTGAAAAGCGGAGTTCGTTCGTGGCGGCGCCGTCCGGAGCGCTACTCGTCCTCGTTCGGCTTCCCGACGATCACCGGACGGTCGGCGTTGAGCAGGACGGTCTGGCTGACGCTGCCGAACAGCGCCTTCCCCACCGGCGACCGCTTGCGCATCCCGAGGGCGATCGCGTCCACGTCTCGGTCGGCGGCGACCTCGAGGATCGCCTCGGCGGCGTCGCCGACGTGGAGCTCTCGGTCGTGAGCGATCCCGAGCGCGTCGAGCCGGTCCTCCACGTCGGTGAGCGAGTCGGGGATCCCGCGGAGCTCCTCGATCGACTCGTTGATGTCGTCGATGACCGTCGACCCCGCCTCGTCGGCCGGCGCGTCGACCGACTCGTACACGTGTAACACCGTGACCTCGATCGCCTCCGGATCGACGGGGAGCGATTCGAGGATGTCCACCTGCGAGAGCGCGCGCTTCGACTCGATGTCGACGGGCAACAGGACGTGGTACATATCTCACGGTTCATCACGGGCCGTCTTAAAAGCGCCCGTCGGCGGGTCAGTCCTGTCGCGTCGCGAACCGCGTGACCGCGGCGGCCGACAGCGCGCCGAGGGTCGCGATGCCCGCGAGGACGACGAACAGCTCGCGCGGCCCCGCCCGCGTCAGGACGGCGCCCGCGAGGGCGGCGCCCAGGGACCCGACGCCGAAGATCCCGAGGTAGGTGTAGCCGAACGAGATGCCCCGCGCCTCGCTCGGGGAGTAGGCCGCGACCGTCGCCTGGGAGAGCGGCTGGACCGTGAACAGCGCGACGCCGAGCGCGAGCGAGGCCGCGACGAACGTCGCCGTGGTCCGCCCGGCGGGCACGAACAGGAGCGCGAGGGCCGCCAAGATTCCCATCAGGACCATCAGCCCCCGCTCCGGGGCCATGCGGTCGGCGATCCGTCCCCCGAGGTACTGCCCGAGCACGCCGACGGTGAGGACCGCCACGTACAGGTATCGACCAACGTCGAACTCCTCCGCGTACGGGCTCTCGGGGTCGATGAGCTGGACGTCGATCAGCCCGCCGAGCACGTCGCCGAGGAGGTCCGGCAGGAACGTGAGGAACGTCCGGTAGTAGAGCCCGCTGAACGTGACGAACGCGAACACGATCAGGAAGCCGCCGGCGAGCAGCACGCGGGTGTCGTCGACGATCGTCGACGCCGAGATCTCGCCTTTGGTGCCGCCGGAGCCGCCTCCTCCGTCGCCGTCGCCGCCACCAGCGTCGTTCCCCCTGTCCGGCATCGCGTCGCCGACGTCGACGGTCGCGCCGTAGGCGGCGACGACGGCCACGGGGGCCGTCAGCGCGGCCGCGACGAGCCGCCAGTCGAATGCCAAGAGGAGGAGCGCGGTCGCCAGCGGCCCTAACGCGATCCCGAGGTTCCCGCCGATCCCGTGGTAGCCGAGCGCGGTCCCCCGCTGGTCGACCGCCTTCGAGAGCAGCGACAGCCCCGCGGGGTGGTAGACGCTCGCCGTGACCCCCCACGCGGCGATCGCGACCGCGAGCGTGAGGAGGTTGGGGGCGACGCTCACGAGCAGGAACGAGCCGGCCATCCCGGCGAGACACGCGAGGATGAGCGGCTTCGACCCGAAGCGGTCGACCAAGATGCCGCCGGGGAGCGCCCCGACGCCGAACAGCCCGTAGCCGACCGTCACCACGAGCCCGAGGGCGGCCGCCGTCGTCGAGAACTCCCCGATCCACACGGTCAACAGGATCGGGATCGACAGCTCGTAGGTGTGAACGAGGCCGTGGGAGCCGGCGGTGAAGGCCACGATCCGTCGTTCGGCGGAGTCCATTGGAGGAGCGTTCTCCGTCGCTCGTGAAAGGTCCGGGGGTACCCGCCGCCGTTGCCGCGAGAGGGCGGACGACGGGCGCAGGCGGCCGGTCGAGGTGCGGGCGCGGGGGCAGGAGCAGGGGTCACTCCGCCATCGCCGTCTCCCCGACGGGCGGGTCCGACCGGATGACGGCGACGACGAGAACGGCGGCGACGAGACACACGCCGGCGAGCAGCGTCCAGCTCGCCCGGTAGTCGAAGGCGTCCGCGAGGTAGCCGAACGCCGGCGGCGCGAACAGCGCCCCCGAGGTCAGGGCGAGCTGGCACCCCGCGGTCGCGCTCCCCATCTGCTCGGAGGGGACGAGCGTCGCCATACAGGAGTAGTAGACGCCGGTGAAGCCGAGCACGAAGAAGCCGAGCGCCGCGAACGCGACCCCGGCGTTCGCGGGGGTCGAGGTCCGCGCGACGACGAGGAACAGGACCGCGCTGGCGACCGTCTGCACCAGCAGGATCGCGCCGATCCGGGTCTGGGGGTCGCCGGGGAGGTGATCGGAGAGCCAGCCGCCGAGCAGCCGCCCGCCGCTCCCGAACAGCTGGACGACCGCGAGCACGACGCCGCTGAACGCGACCGACGCGCCGATCGACTCCTCGACGTAGAGCACGGTGTACCCCGTCGTCGTGAACAGCGCGGCGCCGAGGAACAGCCCGGAGACGGCCAACAGCACGTACGGCCGGTTCGACGCCAGTCCGCGGAGGTCCGGGTAGCTGCTCGTCCCGCCGCCCGCGCCGCGGTAGAGGACGTAGAAGCCGGCGGCGACGACGACCCCCAGCGCGGCCGCGATGAGGAACCCGATCTCCCAGAAGAAGTAGCCGGCGAGCCCGGTGACGAGCAGGGCGCTGATCCCGCTGCCGCCGGTGACGCCGACCTGTTTGATCCCCATCGCGGTGTTCTGACGGCCGGGCGCGATGCTGTCGTACACGGCCTTGTTCGTCCCGGGCATCGCGGTGCTGTACACCGACCCGAGCAGGAAGACGGCCGCCAGCAGCAGCGCGTACGTGGGCGCGCCGGCGACGAGCACCATCCCGGCCGAGAGCCCGACCAGCCCGAGCGAGAGCGTCCGCCGCTCGCCGAACCGGTCCGTGAGCGCGCCGACCGGCAGCAGGAACATCGCGTACCCGAGGGTGAGCGTCGTGACGACGATCCCGACCCTGAACCGCGAGAGCCCGAACTCGTCGCGGAAGAACGGCGTCGCCGCGAAGACGGTGTAGTAACAGATGCTCGCCGACACCTGCCACAGCGTGACCAGCGACACCGTCCGCCAGTAGGCGCGATCCATTCACCGTCAGCCACCGCATCCCGATTCATAAGCGGTCCGCTCTCGGCAAGCGGCGGCCGCGGGGGCCGGCGGATATCCGGGACCGAAGGTCCCCGACCGGTCAGAGCACGGATCGCCACGACGCGAATCCTTATGCGACGCCGCGGCCCACGTCAGCGCATGCCACGAGACTGGCGCGACTCGGTCGATCTCTCCGAACGGCAGGCGCTCGTCCGGCGGAGCATCCGCGACCTCTGTTCGGAGTTCGACGACGAGTACTGGCGTGAGCGCGACCGCACGGCCACCTATCCGCAGGCGTTCGTCGACCAGCTCGCGGCCGACGGCTGGCTCGGCATGCTGATCCCCGAGGAGTACGGGGGCGTGGGGATGTCGACCAGCGAGGCGGTGGTGATGATGGAGGAGATCGCGGCAAGCGGCGGCGGGTTCGCCGCCCCCCAGTCGATCCACGGCGGGATCTACAACTCCGTCCCCATCGTGAAGTACGCTGACGAGGAGCTGAAAGCGGAGCTGCTCCCGAAGGTCGCCGCGGGCGAGGAGACCATCCAGGCGTTCGGGCTGACCGAGCCGAACGCCGGCTCCGACTCGACGGCGATGGAGACCCGAGCACGGCGGGACGGCGACGAGTACGTGATCAACGGCGAGAAGGTGTGGATCTCCCGCGTGGAGGACAGCGACTACCTGCTGTTGATGGCGCGGACGACCCCCCGCGAGGAGGTCGAGAAGCGCACGCGGGGCATCTCGATGATCCTCGTCGATCTGGAGGACGCCTACGCCGACGGGTTAGAGATCGAGCGCATCCCGAAGACGGCGAGCCGGGCGGTCCACTCCTACCAGCTCTACTTCGACGACGTGCACGTGCCCGCGTCGAACCTCGTCGGCGAGGAGGGCGAGGGGTTCTACCAGATGCTCGACGGCCTCAACGAGGAGCGGCTGGTGATCGCCGCGGAGTGTCTGGGACTCGGCGAGACCGCGCTGGAAAGCGGGATCGACTACGCCAACGAGCGCGAGGTGTTCGGCGGGCCGATCGGCGCCAACCAGGCGATCCAACACCCGCTCGCGGAGGCGTACGCCGACCTGCTCGCCGCGAAGAAGGTGATCTACGACGCGGCCGACCGCCTCGACGACCTCGACCGGACCGAGGCCGGCGCCGAGGCGAACGTCGCGAAGTACCTCGCGGCCGAGGCCGCGTTCGAGGCGGCCGACGCTGCCGTCCAGACCCACGGCGGGTTCGGCGTCGCCCGCGAGTACGACGTGGAGCGGTACCTCCGCGAGGCCCGGCTCACCCGGCTCGTCCCGGTGACCCAACAGCTCGCCTTGAACTACCTCGGCGAGCGCGTGCTCGGACTCCCGCGGTCGTACTGAACGGCGTCCGAAACGCGCCGACCGCCGCGAGAAGCGGCGCCTCGCCGGGATCGGGTCACGACGCGCTCTTCGGTCGAGAACGCTAAATACGATTTTCGGAACCGCCCGATCGCGGCGGGATCGCCGCCGCAACGACGCCTACCGCTTCCGCCCGGAGAGCGTACCGGCCGCCCCGCGGAGGGCGCCGAGCGGGTTCGGCCGCCCGATCACGATCTGCAGGGCGTACAGCGCGCCGACGGCCGCGATCGACCCGATCTGAACGATCTGGCTCGGGTGGACCATCGCCAGCACCCCGGCGACGAAGAACGCCACGCGGAGCCCGTACGTCTGGCCGCGGCCGAAGACGAACCGGTAGTTGATCCCGTGGATGATCGCCAGCGCGCCGACCATCGCGATCGCGCCCGCGGACAGCGACGCGTAGTTGAACGTCCCGGAGACGAGCTCGGGGTGGTAGACGAAGGCGAACGGGAGGACGAAAAGCGGCGCGGAGATGCGCAACGCCTCCTTACAGCTGCCCCAGAACCCACCGCCGGAGATGCCGCAGGTGACCGCGACGCAGGTCGCGATCGGCGGCGTCAGCCCGGCCAGAATCGCGGCGTAGAACACGAAGAAGTGCGCCGCGATGTCCGGGACGAGGAACTGGCTGATGAGCGTCGGCGCGACCAGCAGCGCCACGACGGTGTACGCCGCCGTCGTCGGCATGCCGAGCCCGAGCAGGATACAGATGATCATCGCCAGCACGAACGCGACGATCGGAATTCCGCCCGACAGATCGAGCAGCGTGAGCGAGATCGCCGTCGGCACGCCGGTCGCCATCAGGATGTCGACGACGCCGTTGATCGCGGCGAGGATGATCGTCACCGGCGCGACGACGATGACGCCCTCGCGGAACCCGTCGACCGTCTGCTTCAGCGTGTCGAACAGGGTCTCCTTGTGACTCTCGCCGTCGAGCGCCGCCTGGATCTGCGGGACCCCGACCCCGAAGACGACCATCGAAACCGCGGTGTACAGCGCGGCGGTCATCACCGTGTACTGCAGGATGCCGAGGACGTAGATCAGGATGAACAGCGGGACGCCGTACTTCACCGACTCCAGTACCATCGTCCGCCGGTCCATCTGGTCGCCGATGAGCCCGTCCATCTCCGGGTTCTCGATCTGCGGGGCGGCCACGTAGTGGACCGCGATGACGATGGAGACGACGAGGATGGCCGCCGGGATCAGCCCGGAGACGATGACGTCGACGTAGGTGATCCCGGTGATGAGGTTCGCCATGATGAACGCGCCGGCGCCCATCACGGGCGGGAGCACCTGTCCGGACGTGGAGGCGACCGCCTCGATGCCGCCGGCCGTCTCCGGTTTGATCCCGTTCTCCTTCATCAGCGGAATCGTGAACGAGCCGGTCATGCCGGCGTTTGCGGTCTGGCTCCCGTTGACCGAGCCGATGACCGCGCTGGCGACCACGGCGGTCTGCGCGATCCCGGAGTCGACGTACTTCGCCGAGCGCACCGCGATCCGGAGGATGAGGTCGAACGCGCCGTACGCCTTCAGCAGGCCGGCGTACAGCAGGAACAGGGCGATCCACGCCGCCACGAGGCGGGTGAGGAACCCGTAGAACCCGTCGACGCTCACCACGAGGATCCGGAGCATGCGCGTCCCGGAGAGCCCGCCGTGGCTCAGGGCGCCGGGCATGAACGGCCCCGCGAACCCGTACCCGATCCCGACGAGGACGACCGCGAGGAACGTGATCCCGAACGACCGCCACGTCAGGTAGATCATCGCGAGCGTGAACGCGAACGCCATCGCGAGCTGCGGCTCGGTCGCGCGCCCGACGGTGTCGATCGCGACCGACTGGTAGTTCACGAAGAGGTACCCGCTGGTCCCGAGCGAGACGAGCCCGGACCCGACCAGCAGCGCCACCTCGACCCAGTTGCCCTCGATGAGCGGGTCGTCGAGCTCGGAGATCACGTACAGCGCGAGGATGCCGCCGAGGAACGCGACCGCGTACTGCCCGCGGGGCATCAGCTGGGTGTACGAGTACCACATCACGATCATCCAGAACGGGATCGAGAAGGAGACGAGCGCCATCCGGAGCCGCTCTTCGATCCCGGACCCGAGCCGGAGGATGAGCGCCGAGACGCCCGCGACGCCGAGCCCGGCGCCGACGCCGAGGATCGTCGTCGCCGACTCCTCGATCGCGGTCGCGAGCCCCGCCGGATCGTCGAACAGGAGCGTCGGGAGCGAGGCGCCGTACGCCCCCGACAGGAAGTTCGGGACGATCAGCGTCGGCAGGAAGATGACGAGGAACCAGAACGGTAGCGAGAGGAGGTAGAGCCAGAGCTGTCTGCGACCGCGGTCGCCGGGGGCGAGTTCGAGCGACTCCTCGTCGTCGAGCAGTCCGCCCCCGGAGTCTTCGGTCGGGTCGATCGGATCGGTCGTGTTATCGGGGTTGGTGGCCATCCGTCGTGAAATATAGGGGTGTTCGGGCGGTCAGGCGACCGGTACTACTCGTCGCCGCGGTTCCAGGAGTCGTCCCAGACGTCGTTCTCCTCGAAGAAGTCCGCGACGCCGGCGTGGACGTCGATCTCCGGGATGACCGTCTGCGTCATCGCCTCGGGCGAGTACTCGAGGGTCGTCGGGTCGGACTCCCGCAGCGTCTCCTCGTGCTCCATGGCGAGCCGGCAGACCTCCCGGGTCGCGCGGGCCGGGATGTCCGGGCTGAACGCCCACTGACCGGCCAGCGACCAGGCCGTCAGAGTGTCGGTGTACTCGGTGACGTCCTGCTCGTACCCGTACGGTTCGACCTCCTCGAGGATCGCGCCGGGGTGGTCCTCGATGACCTGGCGGAAGTCGTCGTCGACCTCGAGCAGGTTCAGCCGCTCGCTGCTGCGAACGTCGACCTCCTGGCACCAGCCGGAGAGGTTGACGCCGTTGGCGCCGTACAGACACAGCGCGTCGACGCGGTCCTCCTCGACGGCGCCCGGGATGTCGCCGGTGTCGACGTTGAGGATGTCGTTCGGCTCCCACACTCCGGCCTCCTTCAGGATCTCCTCGGTGAGCAGCCGCGTCCCGAAGCCGGGCTGGATCGGGTAGATCGTGTAGCCGCCCTCGCGGAGGTCGGACACGGACTCGACGCCGCTCCCGTCGAGACCGACCCAGTGGATCTGCAGCGACGTGAACAGGAACCCCTGGTTCGGGAGCGTGTCGACGGGGTCGTCGGCGAACGGTCCCTCGTCGTTGAGCGCCTTCGCCAGCGAGTTGTTGTCGACGCCCATCGCCGGGATCTGGTCGTCGTCGTACTCGTAGAGGTTCGCCGTCCACCCCTGCGTCTCCTGGACGGAGATGTTGAGGAAGTCGCTGTGCTGCTGTGCCGCGCGGGCGAGCGCCTGGCCCGCCGCCTGCGTCGAACTCCCGGTCGACGTGCCGCCGATCGTGATCGTGACGTCGCCGTCACCGCCGTCGCCGCCATCGCCGCCGTCACCGCCGTCGCTGCCGTCACCGCCGTCGCCGCCGTCGCCGGAACAGCCGGCCAGACCGACCGCGCCCAGCGTGGCCGCGCCCTTTACAACGTCGCGCCGAGTCGTCTTGTCACCATCTATCATGTAGCTCACTTCTGAGCGCCGATTAGTAAAAGCGTGTCGTAGCAGGGGAGAATTTCGCCGCCGCTGCCGGCCGATGTGCTGCTTTTTACTACGGGGCGAGTCAACTAAGAGTTATTTCTCTGTGGTCCCGGATGAAACCTTCTACATGGTGGTCTCAACTGTCATCTCGTTCCCACGAGAACGCCGTCTCGAGGTCGTGCGGCGTGTTGCCGCCGTCGTCCGCGGCTCGCTCGCGGTACGCGTCGAGGTCGGCACGGAACGAGGGATCGGCCACCGCCACGAGCGCCTTGGCCCGCTCGCGCGGCGAGCGGCCGCGGAGGTCGGCGACGCCGTGTTCCGTGACGATCACGCTGGCGTCGTGTTCCGTGTGATCGACGTGCGGCGTCAGCGGCACGATCCGAGACACGTCGCCGCCGACCGCGGTCGACGGCAGCGCGACGATCCCCAGCCGGCAGTTGCGCGCGAAGTCCCCGCCGCCGCCGATCCCGTTGACGACCCGAGTGCCGCCGATATGGGTGGCGTTCACGTTCCCGTACAGGTCGACCTCCACCGCGCTGTTCACGCCGACGACGCCGAACCGGTCGATCAGCTCCGGGGCGTTCGAGACGTCCGCCGGCCGCAACACCACGTCCTCGGCGTAGCGCTCCACGTCGTCAAAGAGCCGCTCCTGTCCCTCCGCCGACAGCGCCAGCGAGGTCGCGCTCGCGCCGCGGAGGTCCCCCGCGTCGAGCATGTCGAGGAGACCGTCCTGCACGACCTCGCCCACGTACGACACGGGTCGGTCGCCGAAGTCGACGTCCGCCAGCGCGCCCATCAGGGCGTTCCCGAGGCTCCCCACGCCGAACTGGAGGTTCGCCGCCTCGTCGAACAGCGGGTTGCGCTCCAGCTCGGCCTCCAGGAACGCGCCGAGGTTGTCGGCGATCGCCTCGTCGGTCGCGGAGACCTCGCGGAACTCGTAGGGGTCGTCCGCCCGGTCGGTCTCGACGACGGCCGCCAGCTTCGCGGGGTCGAACCGGACAGCCGGGCCGCCGGTCTCGCCGAGGGGGTCGTCGAGGGGGATCGGGCTCCGGTTCGGCGGGTCGTCCCGGACGTGTACGTCGTGGACGCGGGCGAGCTCGACCGGCTGCGCGCGGTTCACCTCGACGATCACGCGGTCGGCCGCGCCGACGTACGCCGGGGTGTGGCCGATCGACGTGGAGGGGACGAGCCAGTCCGGGCCGACCGCGACCGCCTCGACGACCGCGACGGTCTCGCCCCGCATCCCGGCGCGGAGCCCGCCGAACCGCACCTCGTCGGCCAGCCGCGAGATGTGGCGGTCGTGGAACTGGATCCGGCCGTCGTTGGCGGCCGCGCGCGAGGTCTCGTTCGGGACGAACGGGTAGCGCCGGGCCATGTCGCCGGACTCGACGAGGTCGCGGTCGATCTCGTCGCCGACGCCCCCGCCGGAGACCACCGTGAGCTCGCGTTCCTCGTCGGCCGCCGCCAGCGCCTCCGGGACGAGCTTGGGGTACCCGACGCCGCCGAAGCCGGAGACGAGCAGCGTCGCGGTCTCGGGGACCAGCGCGGCCGCCTTCTCGGGCGTCGCGATCGGCAGGTCGCCGCCGAGCCGCGTCTCGGGGACCGGGTCGTCGAGCGTCGGCGCCGCGGGGCCGGAGGGGGACGGCGTCACTCCAGGTCCTCCGGCTGGGTGCCGATCCCCTCGGGCCACCCCGTCGGCTGCGCCGCGCTCGGCTCGGCGTGCGAGCGCTTGAGCACCATCGGCGTGCGCTCCAGGGAGAGGACGAGCTCGTCGTTCTGGTTGTACGCGCGCAGCTCCGTGGTGACGATCCCGACGTGGTCGCGCGAGGAGGACTCCCGCTTGTCGAGCACCTCCGACTCCGCGAACAGCGTGTCGCCGTGGAAGACGGGGGCGTGGTGGCGGATGTCGTCGTAGCCGAGGTTCGCGGTGGCGTTGGCGCTCACGTCGATGACGCTCATCCCGACCGCCAGCGCGATGACGAAGGTGCCGTCGACGAGGCGCTCGCCGAACTCCGTCTCGGCGGCGTACGCCTCGTTGAAGTGCATCGGGTTGAGGTTCATCGAGAGGTTCGTGAACCAGACGTTGTCCGTCTCGGTCACGGTCCGGCCGTACGGGTGTTTGTACACGTCGCCGACCGCGAAGTCCTCGTAGTAGCGCCCCTCCCAACCGCCGACGAGCCGGCGATCGCTCTCCTCGTCGCCGTGTGCGTCGCTGTCGCGTGCCATACCGCCCCCGACAACGAACGGCTAAAAGAGGGTTGCGTTCGCGGCTCTACGCACCGGATCGGTTACGTGGAGGCCGTGTACAGCAGCATTCCGACGGAGACGATCGTGACCAGCAGGATCCACCCGACCATGATCGCCCCCATCTGCCGGTGCGTGAGGTTCTGGCCCTCAAGGAACTCGGAGATGCCCATGTGAGGTCGATCTGACTCGGAGTATATAAGGTGTCTGGGTCGCCGGACGGCGTCGTTCCGCTCCGGACGCCCCGCATTTCCTTCGCCGGACGGCGAGGGGATCTAGAGGCGTCGGGGTGAACTCTGATCGGCGATCGTCTTCGTTCCGTTAGTCCCGCGGACGAAACGACAGCGAGGCGTCTTCTCTATTGGGTCTGGGTACCTTCGCGAGAAACGGGGACTGCTATGGACTCGCGGGGATTTGAACCCCGGGCCTCTTCCTTGCGAAGGAAGCGATCTGCCGCTGATCTACGAGCCCGCACCCGGAACCAATCGCCGTTCGTATTTGTACCTTACCTTTCGGCGACCCGCACGCGGGTGGTTCGCACTCCCACGCCGGCGTCCCGTATTCTCGCGCCGGCGTCCGCCGCCGTCGCCCCGCACGCTCGACGGCGTCACAGCTCGCGACGACGACCGCCGATACCGATGGGGTTAGGTACGGGGCGCCACGACGTTCAGTACCTTCGGACGCGACTTCGGTGACTTCGGCCGCCGGTTCCCACTCTCCACCCGATTAACGTTTCTGGGATGCATCTCATTTCCGTTACTCTTTTGCGTGCGGACGACCCAGATCCGGACATGGCAGAAGCGACGTCGACGGCGGACCCCGACCCGGCCGCGATCGCGGCCCTGAAACACGTCGGGCTCGTCGGCGGCCTGACCGAGACGAAGGTGTCGTGTGCGGCCCTCGGCGACCGGCTCGACGCCTCGACGCAGACCGCCTCTCGGCGGCTTCAGACCCTCGAATCCGCGGGGTACATCGAGCGCGACGTGGTCGGCGACGGCCAGTGGGTGCGCGTCACCGACGCGGGCGAGGCGGCCCTCCGCGCGGAGTACGCCGACTACCGCCGGCTGTTCGAGACCGACGTGGAGCTCGTGCTCCGCGGCGCGGTCACCGGGGGGATGGGCGAGGGGCGACACTACATCACCCTGCCCGGCTACGCCGAGCAGTTCCGCGCGCGCCTGGGCTACGAGCCGTTCCCGGGTACGCTCAACGTCGACCTCTCCGAGGAGAGCGTCCGCCGGCGCGGCGAGATGGCCGGCATCGACGCGGTCCCGATCGACGCGTGGGAGGGCGAGGACCGCACGTACGGCGCGGCCTCCTGTTACGGCGTCACCCTCGTCGCCGGCGACGAGCGCTACGAGGAGGTCCACGCGATCGTCCCCGACCGGACCCACCACGACGACGACCAGCTCGAGCTGATCGCCCCCGAGCGGCTCCGCGACGCGCTCGACCTCGACGACGGCGACGCGGTCGAGGTCCGCGTGGCCGCCACGAGCCGGGCGGACGAGCCCGAAAGCGAGGCGGCGTCCGAGTCGCCGGAAGACGACGACGAGGGCGAGAGTCCCGCTGACGCCGTCGAGACGGAGGTCGCCTGATGCGCGCCGACGCCGACGTGGACGCCGAGGCGGAGGCCGCGCCCGCGGACGCCGAGGCGGTCTCCGACTCCGACTCGGATCCCGTCCCCGACGCCGATTCCGGCTCCGACGCCGATTCGGTCCGGCGCGCCCTCGACGCCTTCCGCGCGGGCGATCCGGTCTGCGTCCACGACTTCGCGGACCGGGAGGGCGAGACGGACATCGTCTACCCGGCCGGCGCGGTCGACGAGGCCGCCGTCGCGCACATGCGCAACGACGCGGGGGGGCTGATCTGCGTCGCGGTCTCCGACCCGGTCGCGGATGCGTTCGGGCTCCCGTTCCTCGCGGACGCGCTCGACCACCCCGCGGTCGACGACGACCCCGAGTACGACGACCGCTCCTCCTTCTCGCTCCCGGTGAACCACCGCGAGACGTTCACGGGGATCACCGACGAGGACCGCGCTCGGACCATCGTCGAGCTCGCGAACGCGGCCGCCGCCGCCGGCGCCGACCCGGCGAGCTACGGTCCCGAGGAGTTCGCCGCGGAGTTCCGCGCGCCCGGCCACGTCCACGTGCTCCGGGGCGCCCGCGACGGGCTGCGCGGCCGGACCGGTCACACGGAGCTCGGGCTCGCGATGGCGGCGGCCGTCGACGCCGCCCCCGCCGCCGTGGTCTGCGAGATGCTCGACGACGAGACGGGCGCCGCGCTGGCGCCCGCGGACGCCGAGGCGTACGCCCGCCGGCGCGGAATCCCCTACGTCGAGGGCGCTGCCCTCGTCGAGGCGCTGCGCTGACGCCGCGAGGGCACAGACGACCGACCCGCTTTCTCTCGGCGAAGTGCTCCTGACTAGCCGATCCGGCGCGCGCCTGCGAGTGGTCGCCTCCGGCGACCGCGAAGCAGCGCCGCGCGAGGGAGTCGCGAGCGGGCGACCGAAGGGAGCCCGATCGAGCGACGAGGCTGGGGAGGCGTGAGGTGCTGTGCGGTGCGGGGAGGGACTCAAAGGGGCAGCCGCCAGGCCGCCAGAGACGACGCCAAGCACCGCAACGAGTGAGCGGAGCGAACGAGTGAGGAGCGCAGCGAGTGTCTGGCGGCCTGGCGGCTGGGGCTTTGGAAGTGTCCGTACTGATCGTCGGTTTATAAACATCGTACAGCCGAGCGGCTGGGGCTTCGGAGGCGTTCGCGTCGGTTCCCGTGGAGCCACTGATAAACGGGCGACCGCGGACTCAGGGGTATCCACCGTCGGTCCGTCAGCAGCTTGTTTATAGGTGGGCGGGTCGCCGACGGTCGCCGCGTTCTCCGCATGTCACAGATTTAAGCCGGGAGGTCACGACCGCTGTAGTATGGGATTCGACGAGATGGATGTCGACACGATCTGGAAGAACGGTGAGTTCCTCGACTGGGAGGATGCGACCACTCACGTTCTGACCCACGCGCTCCACTACGGGAGCGGCGTGTTCGAGGGCGTCCGCTGTTACGACACCGAGCGGGGACCGGCGATCTTCCGGTGGGACGAGCACCTCGACCGGCTGTTCGACTCCGCGAAGATGTACGACCTCGACATCGAGCACTCCCGCGAGGAGATCACCGAGGCCACCCTCGAACTCCTCGACCGGCAGGACCTCGGGTCCTGTTACATCCGGCCGATCGCCTACTACGGCTACGACTCGCTGGGCGTCTCGCCGAAGGACTGCCCGACCGACCTCGTCCTCGCCGCGTGGCCCTGGGGCGCGTACCTCGGCGAGGAGGCGCTCGAGGAGGGCGTCGACGTGATGGTCTCCTCGTGGCGGAAACACGCCTCCTCGCAGGTGCCGACGAACGTCAAGACCACAGGCCTGTACGTCAACTCCATGCTCGCGGGCGAGGAGGCCCGCCGCAACGGCTACGTCGAGGCCATCGTCCTGAACAAGGAAGGCAACGTCGCCGAGGGGCCGGGCGAGAACATCTTCATGGTCAACGACGGCGAGATCTACACCACCGGTCCCGCGCAGTCGATCCTCGAGGGGATCACCCGCGACACGGTCATCGAACTGGCGGAGGAGCGCGGCTACACCGTCCACGACGAGGCGATGATCTCCCGCGGACAGCTGTACACCGCCGACGAGCTGTTCTTCACCGGCTCCGCGGCCGAGGTGACGCCGATCCGGTCGGTCGACGACACGGAGATCGGCGCGGGCACCCGCGGCCCGGTGACTGAGGAGCTGCAGAGCGCCTTCTTCGATCTGGTCGAGCGGCGGACCGACGACCACGACGACTGGTTTACCTACTTATAAGCGGGTCGCCGTCGTCATCGGCACCGAACGGTCGCCGCCGTTGCCGTCGTCAACGTTGCCGTCGCCGATCGGTCGCTTCCGCTGTCGCCGATCAGTCGCCGTCGCTTCCGCCGTCCGTCGACGACCGGTCCGACTCCCCGGGCGTCCCGTCGGTGCGGACCCCGCCGACGCCTCCGGGCTGTCCGGTGGTCCCGTCTGACGGCGCCTCCTCCTCGACGGGCACCTGATGCGCGGACTCGGCGAAGCCGGCGGAGAGGACGCGCGTCATTCCCTCCTCGACGGTCTCGCCGGTCTCCTCGACGCGCTCCGGTTCGACCTCGATGACGAAGCCGGTGGTGATGTTCGGCGCGGTCGGCATGAACAGGACGATCTTCCCGTCGCGGGTCTTCCGCCCGGTGCGGAAGGCGGTCATGCGGATCCCCGGCCACGTCTCGATGTACACGGGGCTCTGGAGCTCGTCGGTCCCGGAGACGGCCGTCTCGATCGCGAGCTTCGAGGCGTTGTACACCACGCGCAGCGCCGGGATCCGGTTTATGGCGCCGTCGACGGTGGACTCCGCCAGCCGGCCGAGCGTCGTCCGCATGAAGTAGCCGACCGCGAGGACGACCGTCGCGAACACCGCCATCGCGATGATAACCCGCGAGACCGGCTCCAGCGGCCCGGGGATGATCGGCGGCTGGAGCTCGTCGATCAGCGGGATCGAGGCGATGTACCGGTAGATCCACTGGAGGACTAAGAGGAGCACCAAAAGCGGGGCCAGCACGATGAGACCGCTGGCGAAGTCGCGTTTCCACGTGGACATCTATCGAGTCCGTATCTGTCGGCAATCCTTAAAGGGGCTTCTACGTACCGGGCGGCCTCGGCGGACGCCCGCGGGATCGCGGTCCTCGGTCACCGCCCGAGCACCGCCCGCGCCGCGAACGTCAGGTTCTGCCTGCGCTCGCGGACCCGCCGGTAGAAGTACGAGAGCCACCGGTTCCCGTACGGGGCGTACTGGGCCACGTCCACCCCCTGCGCGGCGAGGTCGCGCTGGGCCTCGTCGCGGACGCCCATCAGCATCTGGACCTCGTAGTCGGTCCCGTGCTCCCGCGCGAGCCGGTCGGCGAGCGCGATCATCGCGGGGTCGTGGGAGCCGACCGCCACCCCGCGGTCGCGGCGCTCGAACAGGAACTCGAGGTCCTCGCGGTACGCCCTGTCGACGCGCGACTTCTCTGTGTACGCGATCGACTTCGGCTCGTCGTACGCGCCCTTCACGAGCCGGATCGAACCGGGCACGTCGACGAGGCGCTCCAGGTCCTCGCGAGTGCGCTTGAGGTTCGACTGGACGCACTGCCCGACGCTCCACGGGTACTCCGCGGCGATCGACTCGAAGGCGTCGAGCGTCGCGTCGGTGGTGTCGGCGTCCTCCATGTCGCACCAGACGAACGCGTCCAGCTCGTGGGCGCGGGCGACGATCTCGCGGTAGTGCTCCGCGAACAGCTCGTCGGACACGTCGAGCCCGATCTGCGACGGTTTCACCGAGACGCAGGCGTCGAGCCCGCTGTCGGCGATGTCGTCTAACAGCGCGAGGTACGCGTCGGCGTCAGCGCGGGCGTCCGCGGGGTCGTCGTAGTGCTCCCCGAGCAGGTTCAGGATGACGGCGACGCCGTCCTCGTTACACGTTCGGGCGTGCTCGATGGCTTCCGGGACGCTCTCGCCGGCGACGAACCGCCGCGCGATCGGAGGGATCATACGCCTTACTCGCGGCGGTAGCGACTTGATTGTTGCCGACGCCGACGCTTTCGGGACCGACGCGATCCGGGATTTATATACCCCAGACGGGCGACGACGCAGGTATGATCGGTTCGCTCGTCGCGACCGCGTTCTGGGCGATGTTGCCCGCCTACGTGCCGAACAACGCCGCGGTGCTGGCCGGCGGCGGCCGCCCCATCGACGGCGGCCGCGAGTGGCGCGGCGCCCGCGTCCTCGGCGACGGGAAGACCTGGCGCGGGACCGCGGTCGGCACCCTCGTCGGCGTCCTCCTCGCGCTCGCCCTCAACCGCCTCGCGGCGCCCGCGGGCGCCGCGCTCGGCGTCGACCTCCCGACGTTCGCGCTCCCGGCCGCGTTCGCGCTCGCGTTCGGCGCGATGTGCGGCGACATCGGCGCCTCGTTCCTCAAGCGCCGGTCGGGCCGAGAGCGCGGGGCGGCGTTCCCGGGGCTCGACCAGCTCGACTTCGTCGTCGGCGCGCTCGCGGCGGTCTTCGTCGTCGACACCGACTGGGCGCTCGCGGTGTTCACCCCGTCCGTCCTCGCGGTCGTGCTCGTGATGACGCCCGTCCTCCACGTCGTCACCAACGTCGGCGCCTACGCGCTCGGACTGAAGAACGAGCCGTGGTAGTGAGGAACGAGCCGTGGTAGTGAGGAACGAGCCGTGGTAGGGGCGTCGCGGCACGCGCGTCGCGACCAGTCTTCTCGCCCCACGTTCACACGGTACATCCGCTTGCTGTAGGTTTTTGCGGCGACGGGCACAACCGCCTGATCGATGACTCCCGAACTCGACGATATCGACCTCGATACGGTCCCGCTCGGCCGAACCGGCCTCCGAACGAGCGAGCTCCAGCTCGGCACGTGGCGGTTCGGCCGCGTGACCGAGGCGGGCAACGTGGAGATCGACGAGGACCGGGCTCACGAGCTGCTCGACGGGTACGAGGCCGCGGGCGGGCGCTACATCGACACCGCCGACGTGTACGGCGGCGGCGACTGCGAGCGCTGGATCGGCGACTGGCTCGCCGAGCGCGACCGCGAGCGCTACACGATCGCCTCGAAGGTGTACTGGCAGATCCGCGACGGCGATCCGAACAGCCGCGGCACGAACCGCAAGAACGTCCGCCACCGCGTCGACGCCCTCTTGGACCGGCTCGACACCGACTACCTCGACGTGCTCTACATCCACCGGTGGGACGACGAGACGCCGGCCCGCGAGCTGATGAAGACGCTCAACGGGCTCGTCGAGTCCGGCAAGGTCCACTACCTCGGCGCCTCCACGCTCCGCCCGAACGCGTGGAAGGTCGCCCGCGCCAACGAGATCGCCCGCAACGAGGGCTGGGAGCCGTTCAAGGTGCTCCAGCCGCGCTACAACCTCGTCGACCGCGAGGTCGAGGGGGATTACCTTGAGTTCGCGCGCCAGCGGAACCTCGCCGTCTCCCCGTGGAGCCCCCTCGGACAAGGCTTCCTGACCGGGAAGTACGACCGCGACGCCGACCTCCCCGACGACTCGAAGGCCGCCGAGTCGAGCCGCTTCCAGGAGGCGTACCTCACGGAGCAGAACTTCGACCTCCACGACGAGCTCGACGCGGTCGCCGACGAGGTAGACGCCACGCCCGCGCAGACCGCCCTCGCGTGGCTCGCCCACCGCGACGGCGTCACCGCGCCCATCGTCGGCGCGCGCACGACCGACCAGCTCGCGGAGAACCTCGCGGCCGCCGAGATCGACCTGTCCGACGAGCAGGTCGACCGGCTCACCGCCGCGAAGCCCGGCCCGTACGACGGGCTGTAGGACGGCGGCTCCTCATTCCTCGGTCGGACCGTCTCGGGTCGTCTTCCCGTCCGTCCGGTCCCGTTTCCTCGCCGCCGGGTCGCGCTCCGCGGGGTCGCCGTACCCGCCCCCGCCCGGCGTCCGGACGGTCACCGTCGTCCCCGGCTCCACGTCGACCGTCGCCTTCGCGGGGACGGGCTCGCCGTCGATCAGGTTCTCGCCGACCGCCCCCGGCTCGCCGCCCTCGCGGCCCGCGGGGGCGCGTCGCCGCCGCTCGGTCAAAAGCGAGACCGTCGCCGCGGTCTCGACGCGGACGGTCCGTTCCAGTCCGAGCCCGCCGCGGTGGCGCCCGTCCCCCCCGCTGTCCGGGCGGAAGGCGTACCGCTCCACCCGGAGCGGGTACGCCGCCTCCAGCGCCTCGACGGGGGTGTTGAGGGTGTTCGTCATCCCGACCTGCACGCCGTCCATCCCGTCTGCGTCGGGGCGCGCGCCGAACCCGCCGCCGATCGTCTCGTAGTAGGTGAACGACTCTCGGGTGTTGCCCGCGGGGTCGCCGCCCTCGCCGCGACCGGCACCACCTCCGCCCCGACTCCCGATCGTGAGGTTGTTCATCGTCCCCTGCCCCTCGGCGATCACCCGATCGGGGGCCGCCTCGCCGAGCGCCGCGAGGACCACGTCGACCGCGCGCTGGCTGGTCTCGACGTTCCCCCCGACGACCGCCGCCGGCGGCTCGGGGTTCAGGATCGACCCCTCGGGCGCCGACACCGACACCGGCTCGTAACATCCGTGGTTCGGCGGGATCGACGGGTCCGTCACGCAGCGCACGGCGAAGTAGACCGCGCTCTTCGCGACCGCGAAGGGGGCGTTGCAGTTCCCCGCGACCTGGTCGGCGCTCCCCGCGAAGTCGACCGCGAGCGACCCGCCGTCGACGGTCACCCTCGTCCGGATCGGGATATCGGCGTCGGTGACGCCGTCCCCCTCCAGCGCGTCTTCGGCCTCGTACGTCCCGTCCGGCAGCTCCCGTATCGCGCCGGTCGTCCGCTCGCGGGAGTAGTCGATCACGGCGTCGAAGGCGGCTTCGAGCCGGTCGCGGCCGTGTTCGGCGGCGAGGTCGCGGAGCCGGTCGCCCGCCCGCTCGTTGGCCGCGACCTGCGCCTCGAAGTCGGCGCGCCGCTCCGCCGGGTTCCGCACGTTCGCGAAGATCAGGTCGAAGACGTCCTCGACCCGGTCGCCGCCGTCGACGAGCCGTATCGGCGGGATCCGGAGCCCCTCCTGGTAGATCTCGCGGGCGCCGGCCGGCATGCTCCCGGGGGTCATCCCGCCCACGTCGGCGTGGTGCGCGCGGGAGACCGCGAAGCCGACCACGTCGCCGTCGAGCGCCAGCGGCGAGACGAGCGTCACGTCGGGGAGGTGCGTCCCGCCGGTGAACGGGTCGTTGAGGACGAAGACGTCGCCGGGGGCGGGGTCCCGCTCCCGCACGGCCGCGACCGCCTCCGGCATCGCGCCGAGGTGGACCGGGATGTGCTCCGCCTGCGCGACCATCCGGCCGTCAGCGTCGAAGAGCGCTGTCGAGCAGTCCCGCCGCTCCGTGATGTTCGGCGAGTACGCCCCGCGGATCAGCACGGTTCCCATCTCCTCGGCGACGCCCTCCAGCTGGTTGCGGAGGACCTCGAGCGTCACCGGGTCGATGGCGGTGGCGTCCCCGCCGTCGGCGTCCGGTCCGCGACCGGTCATCGGCCGTCACCCCCCGTCGGTCCCGCGGCCCCCTCCTCCCGCTCCAGCACGACCGTCCCGTCCCGCCGGACGCGACCGCCCCACGCAGGCGGGACGACGGTCGTGCTCTCGGCGCCTTCGAGCACCGCCGGCCCGTCGAGGGTCGCTCCGGCCCCGAGCGCGTCGCGGTCGTAGACGGCCGCCTCGACCGCGCCGGCGTCGGGGAAGACGACCCTGCGAGCCCCCCGTTTCGCGTCGACAGCGCCGGACCGCGAGACGGTCGGGGCCTCGACCGCGACGGTCGCCGTCGCCCGGAGCGTGACCGCCTCGACCGCGGCGTCGAGCCGGTAGCCGTAGGCGCGCTCGTGGGCCGCCGCGAAGCGCTCGGCGAGGGTCGCGGGGTCGGCCGGGGCGGCGGCGGCGGCGCTCCGGCCGGACTCGCTTTCTCCGCCCCCGGCGTCGACGGTGAGCTCGAAGCTCTGCCCGACGTATCGGCAGTCGGCGGCCAGCTCGACCGCCGCCTCGGGGTCCGAGACGTCCGCGAGGACGCGGTCGGTCAGCTCCGCGAAGGCGGCCGTGAGCTCCTCGCCGGTCTCGTCTCCCTCGCCGGTTCCGTCCCCCAGCGTGACCCGGACGGTCCGGGCCGCGTCGTGGGTCTCGTCGGCCGCGAGTAGCCCGTACGCCGACAGCACGCCGGCCGGGCCCGGGACGAGCACGCGCTCCATCCCGAGCCGGTCGGCGAGCGCGGCGGCGTGCATCGGCCCCGCGCCGCCGAAGGCGACGAGGTCGAACGCGCGCGGGTCCCGGCCGCGCTCGACCGTGACGGACCGGATCGCCCGCGCCATCGTCGCGTTGGCGACGCGGTAGGCGCCCCGTGCCGCGGCGGTCGCGGCGTCGAGGCCGTCGTCGCCCTCGATCCCGGCCTCGTCGGCGAGCCGGTCGAGGGCGTCGCGGGCCGCGTCGGCGTCGAGCGAGAGGTCGCCGCCGAGCGCCGCGTCTGGACCGATGTACCCTAAGCGCACGTCGGCGTCGGTGACCGTCGGCTCGGTCCCGCCCCGCCCGTAGCAGGCCGGTCCCGGCTCCGCGCCCGCGGACTCCGGGCCGACGCGGAGCGCGCCGCCGGCGTCGGTCCACGCGATCGACCCCCCGCCCGCGCCGACCGTCTCCACGTCGACCGTCGGGGTCCGGAGGGGGACGCCCGCGATCGTCGTGTCCGCGGCCCGCTCGGCCCGGCCGTCGCGCACGAGGCTCACGTCGCTCGACGTGCCGCCCATGTCGAAGGTGACGGCGGCGGTGGGTTCGCCGGTCTCATCGCCGGTCTCATCGTCCTCGGCGGCGCCCGCGAGTGTCGCGCCGCCCGCGACCGCGGCCGCGCCGACGACGCCGGCGGCGGGCCCCGACAGCACCGTCGTCACGGCGCTTTGCCGGACCGTCTCGGCGTCGGCAACGCCCCCGTTCGAGCGCATCACCCGCGGCTCGGGGAGTCCCAGGTCCGCGGCGCCCGCGACGATCCGCCCGAGGTAGTCGTCGAGCTCCGGCGTCAGGTACGCGTCCGCGGCGGTCGTCGCCGTGCGCTCGAACTCCCGGAACTCGGCGAGCACGTCGTGAGAGGCGGAGACGGGGACGTCGAGGGCCTCGCGGAGGCCCTCGGCCACCGCGGCCTCGTTCTCCGGGTGCGCGTACGCGTGCAGGAGACAGACGGCGACGCTCTCGGCGTCGCTCTCGGCGATCTCGGCCGCCAGATCGCGGACCTCGTCGGGGTCAATCGCGCGCTCGACCCCGTCGGTCGTCGCGCGCTCGTCGACCTCGAACCGGCGCCGCCGGGGAACGAGCGGGGCCGGCTTCTCCGCGTCGAGGTCGTAGAGGGCGGGCCGGGTCTGCCGGCCGATCTCCAGCGCGTCCCGGAAGCCGGCGGTCGTCACGAGCGCGGTCCGGGCGCCGTCGCGTTCGAGGAGGGCGTTGACGGAGACCGTGGTCGCGTGGGCGAAGGCGTCCACGTCGGCGGGGGCGATCCCGGCCGCGTCACAGGCCTCGCGGATCCCGTCGAGGACGCCGGCGTGTTGGGGAGTCGTCGTCGGCACCTTCGCGGTCGTGAGGTCGCCGTCGACGACGAGCGCGGCGTCGGTGAACGTGCCGCCCACGTCGACGCCGAGCCTGACGGTCGGGCTGTCGTCGGCCATCCTCGGTCACTACCGGTCCGCGCAGTACTCGACGAAGTTCCGCAGGATGCGGAGCCCCGTCTCCCCGCTCTTCTCGGGGTGGAACTGCGTGCCGAACACGTTGCCCGCCTCGTTGGCGACGACGGCGGGGAAGTCGACCCCGTAGTCCGCGGTGGCGACGACCGCGTCCGGGTCGTCGGGCTCGGCGTAGTAGGAGTGGACGAAGTACGCGTACTCCCCGTCGACCCCCTCGACCAGCGGGTGGTCGCGCTCGACGGACAGCTCGTTCCAGCCCATGTGCGGGACCTTGCGGTCCACGTCGAATCGGACGTTGGTCCCGGGGACCAGATCGAGGCCGGTCACCTCGCCTTCCCCCTCGTGGTCGGCCTCCTCGCTGGACGTGAGGAGCATCTGCATCCCGAGGCAGATCCCGAAGAGAGGACGGCCGGCGTCGGCGTGGTCGGTCAGCGCCTCCCGGAGGGGGCCGGCGTTCTCCATCCCCTCGCGGAACGCGCCGACGCCGGGGAGGACGACGCCGTCGGCGGCCGCGAACGCCTCGGGGTCGTCGGTGATCTCGACCGACGCGCCGGCGCGTTCGAGGCCGCGGGTCGCGGACCGGAGGTTCCCGAGGCCGTAGTCGACTAAAACCACGTCCGCCAGCGTCTCCGCGGGCGGTTCGAAGGTGCTCATACGTCCCCTCGGAGGGGCACGGAAAAGTCGGTTTCCCTTGTGACAGTCGGGAGGCGACGGACCGCGTCCGCGGTGGACGCCGGCCGACTACTTCAGCATCGAGTCCGCCATCCGACGCGGGAAGCCGGCGATGAGCTCCCAGATGCCCATCTCCACGTCGTCGGAGCGCAGCCGCGACCGGAGCCGCTGGCTGAACAGCTCGACGGAGATGATGAGCAGGAAGATGGCGAGCAGCGTCGCCATCATCTCGGTGAACCGCAGCAGGTTCTGCTGGGAGGTGAGGACGTAGCCGAGCCCTCCGGCGCCGATGACGCCGACCGTGACGCCGATCCGGACGTTGATCTCGAAGATGTACAGCGTCCACGCGATAAAGGCGGTCCGGACCTGGCTCAGCATGCCGAAGAAGACGATCTGGGGCTTGCTCGCCCCGGTCGTCCGCATCGCCTCGATCGGCCCGTCCTCGATCTCTTCGAGCTCGTCGACGAACAGCCGGCCGAGGTTCCCGATCGTGTCGAACGCGATCGCGATCGCGGCCGAGGCCGGGCCGAGCCCGAGGAACGGGATGAAGATGAGCGTCCAGATGATCGCCGGGATCGCCCGGATGAACGACATCGTCCCGCGGAAGATGAAGTTGAAGGGGAACGGGGTGACGCGCTCGGAGCCGAGCGTCCCGAAGACCAGCGCGAACGGGAACCCGAGGACCGTCCCGACGAACCCCATCGCGAGCGTGATGCCGGCCTCGCCGAATATCTGGAAGATCCCGAGCTCGAGGAAGAAGAACGCGTAGATGTCCGCCAGGTTCGGCGGGAACTGGAACAGCAGTCCGCCGATCTCGGGGTCGTACAGCAGGTTCTCCTGCCTGATGAACGCGACGTACTGGCCGAAATCGAGGAACGGGATCACGCCGAAGTGCCTCGTGATTGGGAAGAAGCCGGTGAGCGAGTCGGTGAACGTCTCGAGGCGCGCGTCCGGGTTCAGAAGCTCCGTCGCGGCGAACGCCTGCACCGTGGCGAACGCGAGGAACGCCAGCAGGCCGGTCCACCCGAGCGCTCGGCGGCGACGCGTCTGCCTGATGTTCTCGAACTGTTCGGCGATGCGATTCGGAACGTCGGACCCCTCGTCGTCGACCGCGTCGGATCCGACCGTCCCGTCGGAGGTCGTTGTGTCTGTTGTCACTCGTAGATCAGCTCCGTTCCCGTCACGACGTCGCGACCTCGTCGGTCGCGGCGTCGGCGTCGCCGTCGTCGCGGACGAACATCCCCTCGGTGTCGATGTCGCCGTAGAGGTCGTCGATGACGTCGATCGTCAGCTCGTCTCGGTAGCCGTCGAACACCTTCTTCCCGTCTCTCAGGCCGATGAATCGGTGCCCGAACTTCCGGGCGATGTTCACCTGGTGGAGGCTACAGAAGGTCGTCAGATCGCGGTCGTCCGAGGCGGTCCGGAGGTAGTCCATCACGCTCTGTGCGCTGCCGGGGTCGAGGCTCGCGACCGGTTCGTCGGCGAGCAAGACGTTCGGCTGCTGAACGAGCGCGCGGGCGATCCCCACGCGCTGCTGTTGGCCGCCGCTCATCCGTCGCGCCTTCTGTTCGGCCTCGTCCAAGAGCCCGACCGTGTCGAGGGCGTCGAGGGCGCGGTGCTTCTCCTCTTCGTCCTGTAGCTGGAGGACGCTGGAGAGGAACCCGGAGCGGTGGACGCCGCCGGAAAGCGAGTTCGAGTACGCCGTCATGTCGCCGATGATGTTGTGCTGTTGGAAGATCATCGCGACCTCCGGGCGGGGCTCGATCATTGGCTCGCCGTCGATCCGGATCTCGCCCTCGGTGGGCGAGAGCAGTCCGCTCAGCGTCCGCAACAGGGTGGACTTCCCGGACCCGGAGACGCCGAGCACGATGACGAACTCGCCGGCGGGGACCTCGAAGGACACGTCGTCGAGCGCGACCGTGTCGCCGAACCGCTTCGTCAGACCGTCTACTTCGATGTAAGTCATGAGGAGAGAGTGTAGATCGCCGCGCGGCCTAGAGTTCGCTCCACTCCAGCCCGAGCTCTCGACCGAGGTCCGCGACGGGCTGGTAGTCCTCCTCGGTCGCCGGCTCGACGCCGCTGAACCAGAGGGCGTGAGCCTCGACCAGATCGAGGTCGTCCTGCTGTTCCTCGCTGAGCTCGGACTCCTCCATGTCGAGGATCTCGGGGTCGATGTTGAGCGCCTCGGCGATGTCCGCCTGCGAGTCGTGCTCGAACGCCTCCTGTGGCGCGTCGATCATCAGCTGCCGGATGTCGTCCTTGAGCGACTCCTCCCACGCGCCGTTGCTCACGATCGGCGCGCGCGGGATCGGGTCGGAGACGGCGAGGAGCTGCAGCTCGGGGTCGTCCTCGCCGGCCCCGTCATACTCCACGGAGATGTCGGCGAACTCCTGTGACATCTCGTCGAACTGCTCCTGCGGGACGTGCGAGGCCGTCGAGAACGCGCCGGTCCCGGCGGCCGCGATCCGGTCGTCCTCGATGAGCTGTTCGCGGGCCGTTGTGTGATCGGAGGTCCGGAGCTCGAAGTCCTCGGGCGAGCCCGAGGGGGCGTTCCCGATGTCGAGCCCGGCGTTGCTGAGCATGAACAGCGGGAACAGCGTCCCGGAGACCGACGTCGGCGCCGCCGACGCGAAGACCTCGCCCTCGATGTCGGCCAGCTCCTCGATGTCGCTGTCGGGCGTCGTCGTGATGAGCGAGAAGTACCGCTCGGCGCCGAACGCCACCCGCATCCCGGTCACGTCGAGCTCCTCGGGGATCTGCGCGACCGCGCCCGGTGAGGTGTCAGCGAAGAGGCGGTCGCCCTCCTCGGCGCGCCGGAGCTCCTGTGCCGTCCCGGAGTAGCTCGCGGTCGGCTGCTCGACGATCTCGACTTCCGCCTCGGACTCGATGTACTCGAACAGCGGCTGATACTGGACCTGGATGTCGATCTCCTCTTCCGCGGGGTTCATCACCCACGTGACCTCGGTCGCAGAACTCCCGGAACCGCCCAGTCCGGAACACCCGGCGAGCCCGACTGCCCCGGCCGCGCCGGCCGTTTTGACAAACGTTCGCCGATCCGCCGACCACCTGTTGTCGGACATACGGTTGTGGGTTCGACTCGCATGGTATATTATTTTCTATGTTTCATACCTAGAGCTACTGTGGCGGACGTTCGCACGGCTTTTGCCCGCTATTCGTTCGTTTCAGAACTCGCCGAGCCGCGACTGACCGCCCGACTCGGCGCCGGCCACGCCGCTCAGCTCGCCCGCCCGCGCGATCGTCTCGAAGAACCCGTCGCGCTGGCTCCGGTCGTACAGCGTCGCCGCGGGGTGGACGGAGAGCAGCACGCGGCGCGACGCCCCCGCAATCCGCGCGTCCACCACGTCGCCCGACTCCGACGTGATCGCCACCGACCGGTCGAGGAGGTGCTCGCTCGGCACCTTCCCGAGGGTGACGATCAGCTCCGGATCGACGCGGTCGATCTCGCCTTCGAGGTGACCGCGGCAGTTCGCTAACTCCCCCTTCTTCGGGTCTCGGTTGTCCGGGGGGCGACACCGGACGCAGTTGGTGATCCGCACGTCCGTCCGCGCGAGCCCGGCGTCACGGAGCGCGTCGTCGAGCACGTCGCCGGACCGGCCCACGAACGGCTCGCCCTTCTCGTCCTCCTGTGCCCCCGGTCCCTCGCCGACGAACAGCAGGTCCGCGTCGGCCGGGCCGACGCCGTCGACGATCCGGCTCCGCGACTCGACGAGCGCCGGGCAGCGCTCGCAGGAGGGCACTCGGAGGTCCTCGTCGAGGGCGTCTCCGTCGAGGGCGTCGCCGCCAGGCGCGTCTCCGTCGTCCCCGTTCTCGGTCATGGATCGGTCTGTGGGCGGGGTCGACATAAGTCCGTCCGCCTCGCGACGACGGTTCGATCGGGTGGTGTCTCGATCGCGTGGCCGGTGTCGGACGTTTATAAACGGTTACTGACAGTGACCCGGCGGCGAACACCGCCAAAGCCCCAGCCGGGAGGCGGACAGACGCTTGCTGCGCGCCTCGTCACTCGCGTTGCTCGTTCCTGCGGTGCTTACTGCGCCTCTGTCCGCCTCCTGACTGCCCCTTTGAGTCCCGCCCCGCACAGTACCGCACCTCACGCCTCCCCAGCCTCGTCGCTGGCGGCTAGCGCCGCCAGCGACTCCCTCGCGCGTGCTCCTCGGCCGCGAAGCGGCCTCGGAGGCACGCGCCACTGCATGCCGTTTATAAGCGATCGGCGCGTCTCCGACGCTCAGTCCCGTTTCTCGACCACGATCGCCCGCAGGTCGTTGACGTTCGTCCCGGTCGGCCCGGTCCGCAGGAGCGCGCCCGCGTCGTCGAGGAGCGGGTACGCGTCGTGCCGGTCGAGGGCGTCGCGGGCGGCGTCGGGGTCGAGCGTCGTCGCGTCCGCGACGGCGCCGGCGGCATCGGTCGGGCCGTCGATCCCGTCGGTGTCGACGCTCGCGACGACGACCCGGGGGTCGCCGTTGACGGCTTCCTCCCCAAGCGGTCCCGCCGCGAGCGCGAGGCCGGCGCTCGCGACGAACTCCGCGTTCGGGCCGCCAGTCCCGGGGTCCGCCGCGTCCGCGAGCGTCACGGTCGTCTCGCCGCCGGAGAGCAGCACGGCCGGCGGCTCGACCGGCGACCCGCGGGCGGCGCACTCCTCGGCGATCGCGGCGTGGGTCGTCCCGGCCTCGCGCGCCTCGCCCCGGACGCTCGCGGAGAGGACGAGCGGTTCGTACCCCCGGTCCGCCGCGGCGCTCGCGGCCGCGTCGAGCGCAGTCCGCGCGTTGCCGACGACGAACGCCGCGGTCCGGTCGAACGCCGGGTCGCCCGCGGTCGGGGTCTCCGGGAGGTCGCCGTCGGCGCCCGTCGAGAGGTGCTCGCGCACCGCGGCGGGGACGTCGAGGTCGTACCGGTCGAGGACCGCGAGCGCGTCCGCGTACGTGGAGGGGTCGGGGACGGTCGGGCCGCTCGCGATCGTGTCGAGCGGGTCGCCGATCACGTCGCTGACCGCGAGCGTCGCGGTCGTCGCGGGGGCGGTCGCGCGAGCCAACTGCCCGCCCTTCACCGCCGAGCAGTGCTTCCGGACCGCGTTGATCTCGTCGATCGACGCGCCCGACGCGAGCAGCCCCTCCGTGAGCGCCCGGAGGTCGGTGACCGAGAGCGGGTCCGCGGGCGCGGCCAGAAGCGCGCTCCCCCCGCCGGTGATCGCGGCGAGCACGAGGTCGTCGGGCCCGGCGCGCTCCGCCGCGTCGAGCACCCGCCGCGCGCTCTCGGCGCCCCGTTCGCTCGGGATCGGGTGGTCGCCGGGGAGGACCGCGAGTCCGGCCGCGGACGGTCGGTCCGCCGGGTCCTCGGTGACGACGACGCCCTCGGCGACGCCGTGTCCGCCGTGCCCGCCGCCCTCGAGAAGGGCGACAAGCGCGGCGGCGACCTCGGCGGACGCCTTCCCCGCCCCGAGGAGGACGATCCGGTCGAACGCGTCGAGGTCGTACTCGCCGGTCTCGCCGTCGCCACCCTCGATCCGGAGGCTCCCGTCCCGGACCGAGACGGCGTCGCGGACCAGTCGCTCCGGGAGCGCGGCCTCGATCCCAGCCGCGAGGCAGTCGAGGGCGGTCTCGTGTGTCCGCGTCCGCGCGAGCCGCTCGCGGTCGCGGAACCGCACGCCGCGGTCGTCGCTCATACCGGCGGATCTCGGCGGACCGGTATATATCCGGCGCGGGCCGTTGCCCGCGGTTCGGCCGGGGGCTCGGGCCAGAACCGGGTGCCGACTACCCCTCCGCCGCCTCCCGATGGGCGCTCGCCGCGATCGCGGCGATCCGGAGCGGCTCGGGACGGCGGAACCCCTCGCGGACCAGCCCGCGGACTGCGGCCGCGGCCTCGCCCGCGTCGATCCCGACCGCGCGGACAAACAGGGGCTGCGGGTCCTCGTCCGTCGCGTCCGCGGCGTCCCCGGACTCGTCCGGTACCACCCGAACCCGGTCCGGCAGGGACCGGTAGACCTCGAGCCGCCGGGCGAGCGCCTCGCCGTCGAACGCCTCGCGGAGCGCCGGTTCGAGCCCGGGGCTCGCCTCGTAGCTCACGGCGTAGGCCGGTCGGTCGACGGCGTCGCGGAGGCGCGGCAGGTCGAGGAGGTTGAACCACGCCGGCGCGATCCCCGAGACGGCGACGTGACGCACGTCCTCGCGGCCGAGCCGGTCGACGAGCGCGATCGCGGCGTCGGTCGCGTCGGTTCCGCCGACGGTACACGCCTCGAACCCGAGCCCGTCGAGCGTGCCGTCGGATCTGACCACGGCCCCGGCTAGGCGGCTGGTCCGGTCGCCGTCTGAGAACGCGATTCCGAGCGTCCGGCTCGGCGGGGTCACCCCGTTACGTCTCCTCGGACTTGATCTCTTGGAGCCGGTCGAGAAGCTCGTCGTTCGACGCGCCGGGCTCGTAGTCGACGGAGCCCTCGTGTACCTCTTCCGCGGCTCGGACTCCGTCGTCGTCGTCGAAATCCGCGTCCAGGTCCTGGTTCTCCTGTTCGGATTCGTCGTAGCTTCCGAAGCCCATATGTGAGTGTAGCTAACACGCCGCGACGGATAAATCCCCGGGCGCTCGGGGGGGTTCGGCGACCCGCCCGCCGGCGACTGCACGCTTTTACCCGTTCGGCGGCCTTCGTGCGCGTATGGAGCCGATCACCGTCACCGCGGACGCGGAGGAGTTCACCTGCAACGCGTACCTCGTGCCCGACGAGGCGCCGACGCTCGTGGACGCCGGGACGATGCCCGGCGTCGAGGACGTGATCGCCGACGCGCTCGCCGACGCGGGCGTCGACGGGCTCGACCGGGTCGTGTTGACCCACCAGCACCACGACCACGTCGGCGAGCTCGACGCGGTGCTCGACCGGTTCGACGCGACCCTCTACGCCAACGCCTCGCACCCCCGAAGCGACGTGGCGATCGGCGACGGCGACGAGATCCTCGTCGGCGATGAGCCCTGCGAGGTCGTCGAGAGCCCCGGTCACGCCGACGATCACGTCGCCCTGATCGGCGACGAGCGGCTCTACTCCGGCGACGTGGTCGTGTACAACGACGGCGCGTTCGACGACGGCTCGTTCGGCCGCACCGACATGGCGGGGCAATCGCGCGAGGCGCTGATCGAGAGCCTGCACGCCATCCTCGACGCGCTCCCGGACACCGTGACGGCGATGTACCCCGGTCACGGCGACGTGTACCGCGCGAGCGACGGCCCCGACACGGTCCGCGAGGTTATCGAGCGCGCGACCGAGCGCGCCGAGCGCCGCGAGCCGAAGTACCCGGACGAGTAGCGAACGAATCGGGTGGGAAACGTCTGCGGCTATTTATAAGGGATGTGCGGTGGCGCGCGCCTCCGAGCGGCCGGTAGGCCGCGAGGAGCGCCGCGCGAGGGACGCGGCGAGCGCCTTTTTAAGGCGCGAGCCGCGAGGCTGGGGAGGAATGAGGCTGTGGTTGCGGTGCTGTGGGTGGGACTCAAAGGGGCAGCCAGGAGGACGGCTTAGGCGACGCAAGCACCGCAACGAGGGAGCTAGCGACCGAGTGAGGAGCGCAGCGAGCGTAAGCCGTCCTCCTGGCTGGGGCTTTGGCGGTGTTCACCGTTGATCCGCAGCTGACCATTTATAAGCGATCGGCTGGGGCTTTGGCGGTGTCCACCGCCGATCCGCAGTCAACCGTTTATAAACGAGCGGCTAGAGCGTTGGTCGCATTGACCGCGCCGTCAGTCCCTCGCAATTAGTCAGCCGAATCGCTGTCCCGATCTAGTCCCAGAACGACTGCGTCCGCGCGTACTCGCGCTCCTGGCGGAGCACGTCGCGGTAGAACTCGTCTTCGTCCTCGCGCAGCTTGTTGATGATCCGCGCGGCGTTGTGTGGCCCGACGCCGCGCGCCGCCAGCGCGATCACGGCCCGCTTCCCGTGCGTCTGGACGAGGCTCGCCGCCCGATGCGCCCGCTCCGTCCGCCGCTCCTGCTCCTCGTCCTTCTCCGACGCCCGGACCGCCGCGACCGTCTCGTCGTCCCACGGGTTCAGCGCCGCGATCCGCGTCGAGCCGCACTCGGGACACTCCGGCTCGTCGGGGACGCGCCGGACCTTCGTGGTGCGCGTCCAGTCGGCGCAGTGGAGACAAAAGAGGATCACCCGGTCGTTTTGAATCCGCTCGCGGATCGTCTCGATCACGTCAGCGTCGGCGTTCTCGGGGACGAGGAACTCCGTCCCTGAGGACCGGCCGGCGGTCCCGAGCGGGGTCCGCTCGCGGGCGATCGCGGTCTCGATCGAACCGTCCTGCATCCCCTCCAGCACTGCGGCGGTCTCCCCGACCGCGAGGTCGGCGTGGAACACCTCGCGGAGCGCCTCGTCGTAGACGGGGGTGTCCTCCAGCGCCGCGAGCAGTCGGTCGCCGCCGAAGCGCCCCCGTCCCTCGCGGTAGCGCTTGACCGCGCCGAACTTCGCGGCGACCTGCGCGAGGGTGAACTTGAGCGCGTCGGACTTTTTCAGGGCGAGTTCGAGGTACGCCTCCAGCCGGTCGGGGTCGGTCGTCTCCAGCACCTCGCGGAACGTGCCGGGGTCGACGTCGTGCGGGACCTCGAACTCGACCCGGTAGGGATCCACGTCCATCCCGATCGACGAGCCCGCGCGCTGCCCCACGAGCGCCGCGAGCAGGCGCGCGAGCGTCTCGTTGACCTCGTGGCCGAAGGCGGCGTTGACCGCGACGGTGCGCGCGCTCCCCTCGATCACGACCCGGCGGTCCGTGGGGACCGGGTGGCCGGCGTCGACGTGGTCGACGACCGGCCGCAGCGCGGTCGCGATCGTCTCCTCGTCCGCCGGGTAACGCTCGGCCAGGTCACCCGCGACCGCCTCGGGCGTCGAGCCCGCTTCCAGCGCATCGGCGACCTCGCCGCGGATCCGGCCGACCTCCTCCGCGACGGGCTTCGGGACCGGGATTTCCTGGCCGATCCACGAGGGAACCTCTCCCGCGGGGTCGGCGATGGGCGTGACGTTCACCCGTTCCTCCTCCTCGTCGACCTCGGTGATGCGCCACATCTCGCCGCGCTGGATGAACGTCTCGCCCGGCCCCGCGAAGTTGACGACGAACCGCTCGTCCAAGGTGCCGATCCCGCGACGGGAGGACATGTCGTACACCTCGTAGGTGGACTCGTCGGGGATCATCGAGAGGTTCGCGTAGAAGTACTGCCACGTCCCGCCCGACTTCTCTAAGGTGTCCGACTCCTCGTCGAGCCACAGCAGGCGGTTGCCGTCGAGCTCGCGGACGACCTCCTGGAACTGCGGCTCCGAGAGGTCCGCGAACGGGTACGCGTTCGTGACGATATCGTACGCCCGTCGGGCGTGAACCTCGCCCTCGTCCATCACGATCCCGACGATCTGGTTGGCGACGGTGTCGAGGCTCCCGTGGTGGATCGCGGCCGGCTCCACCAGCTCTTCCCCGGCGCGCCGCGCGATCGCGAGCGCTTCGAGCGTGTCGTCGCCGCCCTGCGTCACGACGGTCCCCTCGGAGACGAGGTCGCGGCGGTGCCCCGCGCGCCCGACGCGCTGGAGCAGGCGGGCGACCTCGCGCGGGCTCCCGTACTGGACCACGTGGTCGACGCGCCCCACGTCGATCCCGAGCTCCATCGAGGAGGTGCAGACGAGCCCGTCGAGCTCGCCCGCCTTGAACCGGTCCTCCACGTCGATCCGCACGTCCTTCGAGAGCGAGCCGTGGTGGACCTCGATCTCGGTGGGGTCGGCGACGCCCTCCCGCTCCTCCCGCTCCGCGAGCGTCTTGAACCGCGAGCCCAGCGCCTCAGCAGTCTGTCGCGTGTTGACGAAGATCAACGTCGACTCGTGGTCGGCGACGATCTCGCGGATCGCCCGGACGTGGCTCGCGGTCGTCTCGTCGACCGCCAGCTCGCCGGCGAGCGTCGAATCGCGGTCCGTAATCGGCGGGTCGAGCACCCGCACGTCGGTGCGCGTCCCGGCCGCGACCTCGACGACTTCGAACTCGCGGTCCCCCTCGCGGTTCGGGTCGCGTGTCCCCGACCCGACGAGGAACCGCCCGACCTCCTCGGGGTCGCCGACCGTCGCGGAGAGCCCAACCCGCTGGAACGGCCCCGCCACGCGGCGGAGGCGTTCGAGCCCGACCGTCAGCTGGGCGCCGCGCTTCGCCGAGGCGAGCTCGTGGACCTCGTCGATCACGACGTGCGCGACGTCTTCGAGCGCGACCCGCATCTTCGAGCCGGTCAAGATTGCCTGGAGGCTCTCCGGCGTCGTGATCAACACGTCCGGGGGGTCGTCGGCCTGTTTGCTCCGCTCGTACTGGGTGGTGTCGCCGTGGCGCACCGCGACCTCGACGCCGAGCCGGTCGCCCCACCACTCCAGTCTGTCCATCATGTCGCGGTTGAGCGCGCGGAGGGGGGTGATGTAGAGGGCAGAGATCCCCTCGCGCGGCTGGTCGCCCGGCGAATCCCGAGCGTCGACGATCGCGTCGAAGACGGGGAGCATCGCGGTCTCCGTCTTCCCGGTGCCCGTCGGGGCGAGCACGAGGGCGTTCTTCCCGTCGGCCAGCGGCGGGATCGCCTCGCGTTGGGGCTCCGTGGGCGTGGAGAACCCCTGTTCGGAGAGCGCCTCGCGCAGTTCGCTCCCGAGGTGCGCGAACGCGTCCATGCCCGACGGTTCCGGCATTCTCTGATCGTCGGACATTGGGCGCTCGGGCGATTAAGCCCGTCGCTGTGCGAGGTCTGCGCGACAGGTCAGCGCCGCCCGCGGCCGCGATACGTCTCGCGTTCCCGTCAGTCGGCGAGAGGCAGTCGCGTCCCGTCAGTCGGCGAGAGGCAGTTCGACGATGAACACGCTGCCCGTCGGCTCGTTGTCCTCGACCCAGACGTCGCCCCCGTACTTGTCGACGAGCGTCTTGACGAGGTAGAGCCCGACCCCCGTCCCGCCGCTCTCGAGGCCCTTCTCGCCTTCTTGGAAGATCTGTTCTTTGTGTTTATCCTCGATACCGGGACCGTTGTCGGCGATCGACACGCGCACGCAATCGCCGTCAACGCGCGCCGAAACCGCGATTTCGGCCACGTCCTCGTTGTTGTGGACGACCGCATTCGTCAGCAGGTTCCGGAACACCGACTCCAACAGGTCGTCGGCCAACACCGTCACGTCGGGGATGTCCCCGTCGACGGAGACCCTCGCCCTGTCCTGATCCGCGCGGACCCGCTCGATCTGATCGGAGAGCTCGTCGCGGAGGTTCACCGGCGACCGGTCGCTGCCGACCTGTAGCAGCACGTCGGTGACGTCCTTGGCCGTCTCCGTGATCTCCGTCGCCTGCTTCGCCGCCTCGATGACCGTCCGCGCGTACGTCCGGCTCTGGTCGTCGGGCAGCGAGTCCACGAGCAGCTCGGTGTACGACTCGACGACCATCAGCTGGTTCCGGATGTCGTGGCGGACGACTTGGTTGAGGAGGGTGAGGCTGTCCCGCTGCTGCTCGAGCGTCCGCTCGTACTCCTTGAGTTCGGTCACGTCGCGGGCGTATCCCAGCACGGCGTCTTCCCCCGTCTCGGACACCTTGTAGGGGATCTTCGTCGTCTGCAGGATGCGCGTCTCGCCGTCCGCCGTCGTCAGCATCTCCTCCCCGATCAATCTCGGCTCGCCCGACTCGATCACCTCCAAGTCGTCCTGTCGGAACTCGGCCGAGTCGTCGACGTTGGGAATGATGTCGGCCTCCGAGCGTCCCTCGACCTCTTCGGGCGTCTTTCCGTACGCCTCCGCGGTCGCCTTGTTCGCCAGTAGGTACTCGCCGTCGCGGTTCTTCGCGAACACTAGGTCCGGGACGAGGTCGATGATCTTCCGAAGCTCCTCGCGGGTCGACTCGAGGGCGACCTCGTACTCCTTCCGCTCCGTGATGTCTTGGAACAGCCCCAACGCGCCGACCACGTCCCCCGAGTCGTCGAACTGCGGATCGCCGATCGCCCTGACCCACCGGGTCTGCCCGGACTCCCTGACGACCCGCAGTTCGAGGTCGTACGACTCGCCCTCCTCGATCAGCCGGTCGAAGGCGGCCTCGATTGTCTCTCGGTCGGCCGGGTGGTAAAACTCGATGGCGTCCTCCAGCTCGACCGACTCGTCCATCGGCACCTCGTGGATGCGATACACCTCGTCGCTCCACGTGAGCGACCCGTCGAGCAGATCGAACTCCCACCACCCGATCGACGCGCTCTCTTGGGTCCGCTCGATGAGCGCCCGAGTGCGTTCCAACTCCCGTTCTCGCCGCTTCTGATCGTCGACGTCGAGGTGGATGCCGACGGCCCGAACCGGTTCTCCCTCCCCGTCGCGCTCGACGACCTTCCCGACGTCGCGGATCCACTTCCACTCGCCGGACGCGGTACGCATCCGGTGTTCCGTGTCGTAGTACGCCGTCTCGCCGGCGATGTGCTCCGACAGGGCGTCTTCGACCGGCTCGAGGTCGTCGGGGTGGACGCGGCGCTCCCACTCCTCGAGGCGCGGTTCGATCTCGTCCGCGGAGTGTCCGAGCATCCGCGCCCACTGCTCGTTGAACTCGACCTCGTCGGTGGTCATGTCCCAGTCCCAGATCCCGAGTTGGGCGCCCTCGACCGCGAGTTCGAGGCGGTCTTTGAGCTGCTGAAGCGTCCGTTCTCTCTCCTTCTGCTCGGTGATATCCGTCGAGACGCCACAGACGGCCACGATCTCCCCCTCGTCGTCGTACACGGGTGACTTCCGAGTGAGGCGGACGCTTTCCCCCGCGGAAGTCGGGATCGTCTCTTCGATTTCGATCTGCTCTCCGCTGTTGAGGACTCGCTGGTCGTCCGCCCGGGTCCGTTCCGCGCTCTCCTGCGGGAAGAGGTCTCTGTCGGTCATCCCGACGGAGTCGTCGTCCACGTCGAGCAGATCGCGGCACGCCTGGTTCATCAGGAGATACCGACCGTCGGCGTCTTTGAGGAACACCGCCGCCGACATCGTCTCCAACACGGTCTGGAACCGGCGGTGCGTACGCTGGTGCTCCCGCTCCTGTTCCTTCTGCTCGGTGATATCCCGCGCGACGCCGACGATCCGCGTCACCCTTCCGTCCTCGGTGATCGGCGTCAGCTTCGTCTGCCAGCAGTTCGTGCCCCCCGGAAAGTCGAGCCACTCCTCGTACTCGATCGTCTCTCCGCGTTCGACACAACGGCGGTAGTTCGCGGCGACGGCCGCACCCTGCTCGTCGCCGAGGAACTCCCTCGGTGTCTGACCCCGCATCGCGTCCTCGGAGAGGCCCGTCTGCTCCTGGTGTGCGGTGTTGTTCTGTCCAAAGGTAAATTTGTAGCCGTCGCCGGTCCGGCCGACCTCAACGATAAAAACGGCGTCGTCCATCTCGCGAAAGATCGCCTCGTAAACGCTGTCGACGCCCTCGCCGGTCACGTCGAACGAGCTGGCGTCGTCGGTTGAACGTGCATTCTCGCCCATCGGTTCTCTTAGCACCAGATAGGATTAATAGGCTGATAAGAGTGCGGATGTCGGTGCTCGAATTCGGACTCTAACGGGCCGCGACGCGACCAGATCGACGCGACCGCTACGTCACCCCGCCCTCGCTCGTCGCGTAGCTCTCGTGCGCCCCCGACTTGAGGATCGCCTCGATCTCGTCGACCACTTCCAGCACGTCGGCGAATCCGGTGTACGGCGCCGCCGGACACACTCGAACCACGTTCGGCGGCCGGAAGTCGACGACCACGCCGCGGTCTCTTAAGGCCTCGCTCAGCCGTTCCGCGTCGGGGTGTTCGAGGGCGACGTGGCCCCCGCGAGCCGCGTGTTCGCGCGGCGTTCCGACGTCGACCGCCGGGAGCCGGGCGTCGACTAAGGCAATCAGGAAGTCGGTGAGCGCGAGCGACTTCGCTCGAAGCCGGTCGATCCCGGCTTCTCGGAGGAGTTCGACCGACCCCTCGAGGGGCGCCGCGGCGAGCAGCGGCGGGGTGCCGATCTGCCACGCCCCCGCCGACTCCGCGGGCGTGTACTCCATGTTCATCTCGAACTGGGTCGCCTTCTCGTGGCCCCACCACCCCGCCAGTGCGGGCGTGAGCCCGTGATGGCGCTCGGCGACGAACAGCGCCCCGATCGAACCGGGGCCGGCGTTGAGGTACTTGTAGGTGCACCACACCGCGAAGTCGACGCCGGCGTCGCCGAACTCGTGCCGGACCGCCCCCGCGGAGTGAGCCGCGTCGAACCCGACGTACGCGCCCGCCTCGTGGCCCGCATCGGCGATCCGCGCGACGTCGAACAGCTGGCCGGAGCGGTACAGCGCGGTCGGCATGCAGACGATCCCCACGTCGTCGTGCGCCGCCAGCGCGGCCTCGATGTCGCGGGGGTCGATGGTCCGGCCGTCCCGGCTCGGAACGACGCGGAGCTTCTCGTCCGGGTCGATCCCGCGCTGGCGGAGCTGCGCGCGGACCGCGTAGTGGTCCGAGGGGAAGTCGAGCTCGTTGACGAGGACGGCGGGCTCGGTGTCGGGGCCGCCGTCCGGTTCCCACGTCCCGTCGGCCGCCTCGAACTCCTCCCGATCCGGGCCGTTCCCCGCCAGCAGCTCGTCGAGGAAGGTGCCGATCAGCGTGTGGACGTTGACGGTGATCGAGTTGCCGACGACGACCTCGCTCGGCTCGGCGCCGACGATGGGCGCGAGCGCGTCGCCGAGCCGCTCGCCGACCTCGAACCACGGCGGGTCGGCGTCGGTCCACCCGCCGATCAGCCGGTCGCGCCACTCGTCGACGACGCGGTCGAGGCTCGCGAGGGCGGCGTCGCTCGCGGGGCCGAGCGAGTTGCCGTCCATATACAAGACGCCGTCGGGCACGTGGTACCGGTCGGCGAACCCGGAGAGCGGGTCGCCGTCGTCGAGGCGGGCGGCGAGGACGGCGGGGTCGGGGTCGGCCGCGCCCCCACCGTCCGCAGCGCCGAGACCCTCGCCCGCGAGGGCGTCGCGGGCGGGGGCGTAGGGGCCCCCGGACTCGCCGCTCGCCGCGTCGGAATCGTCCATACACGGGGGGACGCCGCCGGCGACTAAGCCCTTCCGGGCCGCCGGATCTGTTTATAAATGGTCGGGCCGCTACTCGACGATATCGATCGCCGGGCGACCCGGCTCGGCCTTTCGAACCACCGAGTCGTCGGCGTCGGCCGCGCGCTCGACGCGGACCGGGGCGTCGAACTCGCGCTCGATCAGCCACGAGGCCGCGCGCAGCGCCTCGTACTCCTCGTCGCCCGACAGGGTCTCCCGGAGCGCCTCGCGGTTCGCCTGCAGGTCCTGTCCGTAGGAGGCGGCGTCGTCGCCCCGCTCGCGGATGTGGCTCTCCGCCATCAGCTCCGAGATGAGGTTGTCGGCGTCGCTGTCGATCGCGATCGACAGGGCGTCGTACTTCCAGTCGGGCGCGACAACCACGTCGATTCGCTCGGGGTCCTCGATACCGGCGACCTCGACGATGTCGCGCACGTCCTCGCGGGTGTTGGCGACCAACCGGCGACGCTTCTCGACCGTCTCGCGGTCGACCGTCGCGGTCGGCCAGTCGGCCTCGACGACGAACCCGTCGCGGCCAAGCGTCTCCCACAGCTCCTCGGCCAGGTGCGGGACGACCGGCGCGAGCAGGCGGACGGCGACGTCCAGCCCGCGCTCGTAGGTCTCCGGGTGCGGGTCGGCGTGCCCCCGGTAGCTCCGGAGCGTCCCCACGAGGTCCTGCGCCTCGCGCAGCGCGACGTTGAAGGTGAGGTCGTCGTACTCACCGCCCGCGATGGCGACGGCGGCGTCGATCTCGTCGGCGACGTAGTCGTCGACCGTGTCGCGGTCGGCGCCCTCGGCGTCGCCGTCGCCGGCGAGCGACGCGTCGCCCGCGGCGTACTCCTCGACGAGGTCCGTCAGCCGCGCCAGGAAGCGGTGCGTCGACTTGACGCCCTCCTCGGACCAGTCGAAGTCGCGCTCGGGCTGGGCGGCCTGCATCATGAACAGCCGGGCCGTGTCGGCGCCGTACTCGTCGACGATGCGCTGGGGGGAGACCGTGTTCCCCACCGACTTGGACATCTTCTCGCCCTCCAGCTGGACCATCCCCTGCGCCAGCAGGTTCGTGAACGGCTCGCGGTGCTCCAGCCCCTCCTCGTCGGCCAGCACCTTGGTGACGAACCGGGAGTACAGCAGGTGCATCACGGCGTGCTCGATGCCGCCGACGTACTGGTCGACCGGCATCCAGTCGTTCGCGCGCTCTAAGTCGAAGGGGACCGCCTCGTCGCCCGGCGAGACGTAGCGCAGGAAGTACCACGAGGAGTCGACGAACGTGTCCATCGTGTCGGTCTCGCGGGTCGCGGGGCCGCCGCACTCCGGACAGGTCGTCTCCTTCCACTCCTCGGCGGCGTCCAGCGGGTTCCCGGTGGTGTTGATGAACTCCGGCAGCTCGACCGGCAGGTCCTCCTCGGGCACCAGCACCGAGCCGCAGTCGTCGCAGTGGACGACCGGGATCGGGGTCCCCCAGTAGCGCTGTCGGGAGATTCCCCAGTCGCGCAGGCGGTACTGGGTGGTCGCCTCGGCGCTCTCAATGTCCTCGGTCAGCCGCTCGCGGGCCGTCTCGCTGTCGAGCCCGCTGTACTCGCCCGAGTTGATGACGACGCCGTCGTCGGTGAACGCGGCCTCGCTCACGTCGGGCGCGTCCGGGACCGTCTCGCCGTCCCAGTCGTCGGGCTCCGGCGCGATCACCGGCTCGATGTCGACCCCCATCTTCTCGGCGAACGCGTGGTCGCGCTCGTCGTGGCCGGGCACCGCCATCAGCGCGCCCGTCCCCACGTCGGAGAGGACGAAGTCGGCGACGAAGACGGGGATCTCCTCGCCCGTCGCGGGGTTCGTGGCGGTGAGCCCGGTCTCGACGCCGTTGGGCTCGTCGCCCTCGGGGTCGGCCTCGTGGTGGACGAACTCGTGGACCGCGTCGTCCTCGTCGGCCAGCTCCTCCGCGATCGGGTGGTCCGGCGCCAGCGCGAAGAACGTCGCGCCGTGGATCGTGTCGATCCGCGTCGTGAACGCCGTGACAGGGCCGTGACCCTCGACGTGGAAGTCCACCTCGCTCCCGTGCTGGCGGCCGATCCAGTTGCGCTGCATCTGGCGCACGGAGTCGGGCCACCCCTCCAGCTCGTCGATGGCGTCGATCAGCTCGTCGGCGTACTCCGTGATCTCTAAGAACCACTGGTCTAGGTCCCGCGTCTCGACGGGGGTGTCACAGCGCCAACACAGCTCGTCGTCGCCCTCCACCTGCTCGTCGGCGAGGACGGTCTCGCAGGACGGACACCAGTTCACCTCGGCGTCGCGGCGCTCGACGAGCCCCGCCTCGTGGAACCGCCGGAACAGCCACTGGTTCCACCGGTAGTACTCGGGGGTGCAGGTGGTGACCTCGCGGTCCCAGTCGTAGCCGAACCCCATCGACTTCATCTGGCCGCGCATCGTGTCGATGCAGTCGAACGTCCAGTCGCGGGGGTTCGTGTCCCGCTCCTTGGCGGCGTTCTCGGCGGGCAGACCGAACGCGTCCCACCCCATCGGGTGGAGCACGTCGTCGCCCCGCATCCGGCGGTACCGGGCGTACGCGTCCGTGATCGTGTAGTTGCGGACGTGGCCCATGTGGAGCTTCCCGGACGGGTACGGGTACATCCCCAGCACGTAGGTGGGGTTGTCCACCTCGTCCGGCGTGCGATACACGGAGGCGTCCTCCCACGCCTCCTGCCACCGTTTCTCGACCGCGGTGTGGTCGTAACCCTCCTGAGACATCTGCTTATATACTCGTGGTCGGGTCGGCGTCGTATAGCTTTCCATCCAGTGGTGCGGCGTGGCACACCCTCACGCAGCGGCTCGCGGCGCGAAAAAGCGGCTCGTCGCCCGCGCCCCCTCTACAGCTTCTCCGATTCCTGCCTACAGCTTCTCCGATTCCTGCCTACAGCTTCTCCGATTCCCGCCTACAGCTTCTCCGATTCCCGCCTACAGCTTCTCCGATTCCCGCCTACAGCTTCTCCGATTCCCGCCTACAGCTTCTCCGATTCCCGCGCCTGCTCGACGCGCCGCGTCGCCTGCTCGACCCGCTTTCCGGTCGCGTTCGCGAGGCCCGGCGGGAGCCCGTCTCGCGCCGCCGCGAGCCGTTCCTCGATTCGGGCGATCCGATCGAGCACGTTCTCCAGCTGGCGCTCCGTCCCCTCGCCGTCGCCCTCGCGGGCGCGCTGCTCGGCCCGTTCCGCGTGGTCGACCGCGGCGGCGAGCGCGCGTTCGAGCCCGTTCACCGCGTTCGACGGGCCGCCGTCGTCGGATCCGCCTCCGCCCGAGTCCCCGTCGTCACCGTCGTCGCCGTCGCTTCCGTCGTCGTCGCTGTCGCTCCCGTCATCGTCGTCGCCCCCGCCCTCGGCCGCCGCGGCCGCCACCTCCGCCCGGGTCTCCTCGGCCACGTCGGCGACGAACCCGGCGAGCGACGCCGCGCCCGTCTCGGGCCGGTCGATCCGGATCGGGTCGTTTCCGTCGGAGCCGTCCCCTCCGGCCGCCGGGTCCGGGTTGACCCGACTGGCGCCGATCTCGCCGTCGGCGTCGCGCACCTCGTTCGTGTACGCGCCGCCCGCGTGGACGTACACCGCGTCGCTCCCGTCGACCGCCGAGTCGTAGATCCGGCCCGCGAAGTCGTCCTCGATCGCGTTCCGAGTCACGTCGACGTCGCTCTCGGCGTCCGACAGCTCAACCTTCGTCGCGTTCTCGCGGGCGACGAGGGGGATCTCGCCGTCGACGCCCGCGGTCGTCACGGGCTCGTCCGCCGAGACCGTCAGCCCTTCGCTGTGGGGCGCCTGCCCCGCGCCGTTGACGGTGAGCCGGTGGTCGCCCTCGGGGACCCCGTTCGCGACCACGACCCCGCCGGCGAACGTCGGCACCGCCTCCGGGTCGCTCTCGATCAGGACGAACGACTCGGTGACCGCGTCCGTCGTCGTCAGCCCCTCGCCCTCCGGGGCGTCGTCGCTCTCCGTCGCTCGGGTGACGCGGGCGACGACCCCGTCCAGCCCCTCGGCCGCCGCGTCGCCGAACGACTCGTCGTCAGCGATAGCGTCGTACCGCGCGGCGAGATCCGACCGGTGGTTGCCGGCGGTCACGTCGAGCGCCGGGTTCCCGTAGCGCGGCTGCTCCCACGGGACGCCCGTGGTCGTGAGGTGACCGGCGACGGCGTCCTCGACCGCCTCCGGGACCGCGAACTCGAAGCTCAGCTGCGGGCCGGTGAACGCCGAGATGTCCTCCAGCTCGGCGCTCTCGACCAGCTCGTACTCGATCACCTCCTCGGCGGTCTCGTCCGCGGCCGCGTCCTCGCGGTCGGCGTGCCGGAAGGCGATCCCCGTCTCCCGGAGCGGGAGGTCGGTCGGCGGCGACCCCAGCGCGTCGAGCGATCGGACCGTCAGCGCCCCGTCGACCAGCGATTCGGAGGTGACCGAGGGGAGGTCCGGGTGCTCGTAGATCGGCGCGCCCTCGTACTCGGGGACGACGAACGGGAGCCGGGTCCCCTCGTCGCGCGGGAGCCCGTACGCGATGGGGACCCCGAGGAGGTCCTCGACGGTGTCGATCGTCGCGTTCGTGATGTCCGCCAGTAACCCCTCCTCGCCGACGCGCTGGAACCGGTCGGGGATCTCGTTGACCGAGAGCGTGCTGGAGTGCGAGCCGAGCTCGGAGAGGATCCGCGGGACCGCGTCGGGATCCGGATCGAGGAACTCGTTGTTCGGCACGCTGCGGGAGTGGGAGCTGGCGACGTACAGCTGCGGGTCGCCGGCGTCGAGGTCGACGAAGACGTGGAGCACCTCCCAGTCGTGCCAGTGGAAGTTGGCGGTGAACTGGTCGAACGCGGAGTAGAGCCAGAACTGGACGACCGCGAGCGGCGAGTCCTCGTACCGGACCCCGTTGTAGAAGACCGTCGGGTCCGGCGGCTCGCCCGCCTCGTCGTAGCGCTCGTGGTAGCCGTCGAACGCCTCGAACCCGTCGACGACCGTCTCGCCGTCCTCCTCGACGGCGTACGGACGCGGGTCGGTCGGGAACCACGGCTCGGCGGAATCGAAGTACAGCGTCGGCGCGAACCGCGCGGCGAGCTCGTCGAGCGTGTCCGGATCGAGGTCCTCCGTGGCCGCGTCGCTCGGTATCGAATCGGACCCGGAGCCCGAACAGCCCGCGACCGCGGCGCTTCCGGCCCCCGCGAGCGCGCCGAGGACGGTCCGCCGGTCGACGGTTCCGCGATCCGACTCCTCGGTCACGCTCGGCCTCCGTCGGACCGCACGCCGACGTGGTTCGGTCGTGTTCGCGGTTCCGGACTCATTTCGTCGTGTAACGCACACACCGGCGAATAAGTCTTCTGACGGAGACCCGAGACGGTTGCCGATCTGAACGGCGGGCTAAGGTATTTGCGCCCGGCCGAGTGATTTCCCGGTATGGACGGGAAGAAGGCCCTCTACTACGGCGCAGTTGCGATCGCGGTCTTCATCGGCGTCAGCGTCCTCATATCCGTCGCCTGGTGGTTCCTGAGCCTCGTGTGGGCGATCGCCACCGGGATCGTCTCGCTCGCCGTGTTCGTCGGTGTCGTTTACGCCCTCTACAAGGCCGGGGCGTGGGCGTTCGGCGACGACGCGAGCCACGCCGCCGGGGAGTCGCTCGGGCGGTCGCGTTCGTCTTCGGCGTCGTCGACCGGTAGCGGCTCGGAGAGCCGGCAGGATCGGCTCCGCAGACAGTACGTCGAGGGACAGATCAGCGAGGCGGAGTTCGAGCGCCGGATCGCGAGCGAACTGGAGACGGAGGAGCTCGACGACATCGATCGGGAGCTCGCCGATATCGATCGGGAGATCGAACGGGAGCGGTAGGGAGCCGGCGACTCTCAGAACCGGTCCCGGAGCTCGCCGCGCAGGTCGTCGAGGTCGAGGTCCTTCATCGCGAGCAACACCAGCAGGTGGTAGACCAGGTCCGCGCTCTCCGCGGTGAGCTCGTCGAGCTCGTCGTCTTTCGCCGCGAGGATCGCCTCGGTGGACTCCTCGCCGATCTTTTCTAGGACGGCGTTCTCGCCCTTCTCGTGGGTGAACAGCGAGGCGGTGTACGACCCCTCCGGAAGCTCTTCCTTCCGCGACTCGATGGTGGCGAACAGCTCGTCGAGGACGGCCTCGCGGACCTCGTTGTCGGCGGCGTGCGCGGAGTCGTCGTCACCGCCCGCGTCGGGCTCGCTCACGCGACCACCTCCCGCTCCGGGAAGAAGGCGAGGTCGTGGATCCGCGGGTCGTCGGTGAGTTCGGGGTGGAACGCGGTGGCCACGACGGGCCCGTCCCGGACCGCGACCGGGCGGCCGTCGACGGTCGCGAGGACCTCGACGCCCGCCCCCACCTCGTCGATGAGCGGCGCGCGGATGAACACGGCGTGGAACGGGTCGTCGAGGCCGTCGACGGGCACCTTCGCCTCGAAAGAGTCCTTCTGCCGGCCGAACGCGTTGCGGTCGACGGAGGCGTCGACGAGCCCGAGCGCGTCGACCCGGTCGTCCTTCGCGTCCCGCGAACAGACGATGAGTCCCGCGCAGGTGGCCAACACGGGCTTCCCGTTCGCGACGTGCTCGCGGATCTCCTCGTCGATCCCCTCCCGCCGGATCAGCCGCGAGATGGTCGTCGACTCCCCGCCGGGCATGAGGAGCACGTCGCAGTCGGGGACGATCCCTGCGTCCCGGACCTCGACGACCTCCGCGGGCTCGCCGTGCGCGGCCGCGGCGTTCTCGACCGCCGCGGCGTGTTCGGCCACGTCCCCCTGAACGGCGATGACGCCTGCTTGCATGGGAACCGGTCGGGGTGGGACGGGCAAAAAGGGCGCGCTACGGAGCGAGAAAGCGAACCGCTGACGAATGTAGTGAGGTGTGAGGAACCGAAAGCCCCGATCGGCCGATCTACGCGACCGTCAGCGAGAGGATCTGTACGAACACGCCGAAGAGGATGCAGAACGCGAGGACGGTCTTCGGGTCGATCGAGATCGCGTCCCGGCCCTCGCTGTCGAAGTAGCGGACGAGGCCCGCGCTGGACATCAGCCCGCCGGAGTTGGAACCGCTGCTCATACCCGACGGTGCGTCTCGCGGCATTCTAAACGTTTCGTTCGGGACCGAAACGACGCGCCCGCGAGGCGTCCGGCGTCGCGGTCGCGCGAAGGCGCGTAGCCGGCCCGACCGCCGCGGTTCCAGCCGGCGCGTGCACAAGTGGGAAACCCTTATGCGCCGCCCGGCGGTAGATTGCGCCGGATAATGACTGTTCGACTGCTGGATTTTCACGCTGACTGGTGCGGCCCGTGTAAGACGCAGGACCCGATTCTGGAGGAGATCCAGGAGGACCTCGGCGACGCCTTCGAGCTGCAGAAGGTGAACGTTGACGAGGAGCAGGATGTCGCCAACCAGTACCAGGTGCGATCGCTGCCGACCCTCATCATCGAGAACGACGAGGGCGTCGTCGACCGGTTCGTCGGCGTCACCCAGCGCGAGGACATCGAGGCTGCGCTCTCGGAAGCGGGCGCGTAACGGCCGAACCACGGTCTTCTGAGGTGAATCACGGGCGCTCGGTGCGCTTCGAAGCGACCACCACGACCCGTCGCGTCTCGCAACCTTTTACAGCGTCGGCCCGACAGTAGGGGTATGGCCAGTTTCGACGCCGCGGAACGCCGCAACCTCGACCGACACATCTGCATGCGCTGTAACGCCCGCAACTCCCCGGACGCGAACCGCTGCCGCAAGTGCGGCTACACGAAGCTTCGCCCCAAGGCGAAGGAACGCCGCGCGGCGTAGATCGGTCGCCGACCGCCCCTCGTTTCTCCTGCAGATCACTCCTCCGGAGCGACCGGTGCGCGTCGATCGAACGCCTACGCCAACACCGTCGAACGCCTACGCCAACACCGTCACCGCGAGGAGCATGCCGCCGGCCGCGGCGAGCGGGATGGTGAGGTTGTCGTCGACGGCGACGCCCCGGATCACCGGCGGCAGTCCGTCGGCGACCGCGGCGGGGACCGCGCCGGCGAGCGCGACGGCGACGCCGACGCCGGGCCCGAACGCGGGCACGGTGAAGAGGAGCGCCAGCGCGAGGCTAACGACGAACATCGCGATCCACGCGACGGGTCGCTTCGACTCGGTCGCGTCGTTGTCCCCGAGCGCGCCGCTGACGGGATCGCCGAGCGACACCATCCAGATCGCGGGGACCGCGAGCGTCGGCGTCATGCCGGGGATCCCGAGGGCGGGGACCGCGCTTGCCGCGACCGCCGCGGTGCTGATCTGATACATCGCGTAGCCGGCGACGCTGTCGGACTCGTACTCCCGGGTGAGATGCCGATAGACGGCGTGATCGAGCCCGACGACGAGCCGGAGGAACTCCAGCAGACCGACGACCGCGACGCCGACGGCGAGGACCGCGGCCGTCTCGGTCCACGTGAGCCACCCGAGCAGGTACGGGACCGGGAAGAGCGTGCCGCTCGCGTGGACCAGCCGCCGCTCGAACTCCACCTCGGCCCGCCACTCCGCCGCCGGAAGGGACACGGGACTAGCTGGTCTCGACGTCGGTCTCGACTGTCTCGTAGCGGTCCACCAGGTCGTCGAAGTCGCCGCCCGCGCGGAGCGCGGCCAGCTCCGCGGCCAGCTCCGCGGCCGGGACCCGGACCTGCGCCGCGGAGTCGCGCTCGCGGACGGTCACGGTGTCCTCCCCGTCGCCCTCGACCCCGTCGCGGTCGACCGTGACGCAGAACGGGGTGCCGATCTCGTCCTGTCGGCGGTAGCGCCGCCCGATCGAGCCGGAGTCGTCGTACGCGACCGCCAGCCCCGCCTCGCGGAGGTCCGCGGCGACCTCGTCGGCCAGCTCGGTGAGCCGGTCGTCGTTGGTCACCAGCGGGAACACCGCGGCGTCCTGCGGCGCGACCTCGGGCTCCAAGGAGAGGAACGTCCGCTCCTCGCCGTCGACCTCGTCCTCGCTGTAGGCGTGCGCCAGCAGCGTCTGGACCGTCCGCCCCACGCCGAAGGAGGGCTCGACGACGTGCGGGGTGAGGTGCTCGCCGTTCTCGGTCACCGTCTCGACCGAGAAGTTCGCCACGTCGGCGTCGACCTCGTGGGTCTCGGCGTCGTCGCCGTCGCCCACCTCGACCGACACCGTCTCGCCGTCGAACGCGTCAGGGTCGCGCTCGGCGAGCGTCTCGAGGGCCTCGGCGACCGCGGCGGCGTCCCCGCCGAACTCGGGGCCGAGCACGGACATGTCGGGGTCGACGGTCGCGCGCTCGACCGTCTTCGGCTCGTCGTAGCGCTTGAACACGGTGAACGCGTCGTCGCCGTAGGCGTCGTGCTTCGAGAGGTCGTAGTCGGAGCGGTACGAGAACCCCGCGATCTCGATCCAGTCGCCGTCGACCTCGCTCTCGGCGTCCCAGCAGTCAGACGCGTAGTGGGCGCGCTCGCCCGCGAGGTGCTGGCGGAACCGGAAGCGGTCGAGGTCCACGCCGACCCGGTCGTACCACCGCTTCGCGACGCCGAGGTAGTAGCCGACCCACGGCGAGCCGATGATCCCCTCGTCGACCGCCTCGCCGACCGTGGTCTCGACGTACTCGCCGTCCTCGGCCTGCTGTTCGGTCGCGGGGTACAGCCGGACCTCGACGTCGCGCACGCGGTCCAGCGGCGGCTCGTCCTCCTCGGGGTCGATGAACTGCTCCAACTCGGCCTGCGTGAACTCGCGCAGCCGGAGGAGCCCGCCGCGCGGCGAGATCTCGTTGCGGTAGGCGGGACCGATCTGGGTGATCCCGAACGGGAGGTTCCCGCGGGCGTACTCCTTCAGCCGCGGGAACTCGACGAAGATCCCCTGGGCCGTCTCCGGCCGGAGGTACCCGGGCTGGGCGTCGCCGGGACCGATGTCGGTCGCGAACATGAGGTTGAAGTCCTCGACCGTCACGCCCGCGAGCGCGGTGCCGCAGGACGGGCAGGCGATGTCGTTGTCCGCGATGAGCTCCTCGACCTCCGCGCCGGGGAGCGCCTCGGCGTCCTCGATCTCCGTGACTTCCTCGACGAGGTGGTCGGCGCGGTGGGACTCGCCGCACTCGGGGCACTCGACGAGCATGTCGTCGAACGTGTCGAGGTGGCCGGACGCCTCGAAGACGGGCTCCGGCATGATCGTCGGCGCCTCGATCTCGCGGTTCCCCTCCCGGATGGTGAACCGGTCGCGCCACGCGTCCTCGACGTTCTTTTTCAGCGCCGCGCCCTGCGGACCGAAGGTGTAGAAGCCGGCCGTGCCGCCGTACGCGCCGTTCGAGCCGAAGAAGAACCCGCGCCGCTTCGCCAGCTCGACGATCTCCTCGGACGCCATTTATAAGCCCTCCAGCAGGTCCACGTCCCGCACGATGCCGTCGAGGTCGGTGCCGTTGACCAGCGGCACCTGCTCGATGTCGTTGCTGATGAGCTCCTGTGCGACCTCCTTGGCGGTCCGCGTGCCGCTGACGGTGACGAGGTCCGCGGTCATGAAGTGGCGGACCGCTCCCACGGGCAGCTCCACGTTCCGGGTCGGGAGGTAGCGGGCCCCGGTCGCCTTGATCCCCTCCCACGACCACTCGGAGTCCTGCTCGGCGATGGAGTCGCCCGTGCTGGCCTCGCCCTCGACGACGCGGGCGACCTCCAGCACGTCGACCTCGGTGAGGATGCCGGCGAGCCCGGCGTCGTCGTCGAGCACCACGGCGTAGGGGACGTTCGCCAACCCGATCTCCCGCTCGGCGACCGGCAGCGGGGTCTCGGTGTGTGTCGCGTTGACCGCGCGGGTCGCGAGCCCGCCCACTTCCGTGTCGCCGTCGATCTCGCCGCGGGCGATGGCCCGCACCACGTCGGTGACGGTGATGATCCCGACGAGTTCGTCGCCGTCGACGACCGGGAGCCGGCGCGAGTCCTCGGCCGCCATCGTGGCGGCGGCGTCGCCGATCGCGTCCTCTGCGCCCACCGTCGGCACCTCGCGCATCAGCAGCGCGAGCTGGTCCTCGTCCGGCTGCTCGATCAGGTCGTCGCGGGAGACGAGCCCGCGGTACACCTCGTCGCCGTCGACGTCTTTGACGACCGGCACCGACGAGAAGCCGTACTCCTGGATGTACTCCAGCACGTCGTTCCGGCTCCCCGGGATCTCGACGACGACGAGATCCGACCGCGGCGTCATGGCGTCTGATACGTTCATGCACCGTCTTTCAGCGTGCCACCTCTTGTATACTGCGAAGGTGGTCCGCGAGCCGTTTCCGGCGTGCGACGACGGAATCCGGGGAGTCGCCGGACATCCCCCGCGGGTCACCCGCCGCTCGCCGCCCCGAACCGGCGCCCGTGACAACGAGCCGATCTGTTCGTCGGATCGGCGCTCTACTCGGATAATTTCCCCGTGATCGACGATTGACAAAGCCTCTCGTCCCCGATTATCGGCCCGAAACGCCGATCCGCCGACGGCGGACGCTCTCGGTCCGGAACGCTTATAGGTACTGTGAACAATTCACAATCATGTCACGGAGTTCCACTCCATGGGACGACCCGGACCCCGATCACCGCCGGACGGCGCTGCCGACGGATCCGGCCCTCGACGCCGACGACTCGCCGGACGTGATGGCGTCCATCGACTCGTCGTCGTCGCGACCGGAGCTCGTGATCGCGGACGTCTCTCGGGAGAACGCGTGGGTCTCGGTCGACGAGACCGACGCCACCGTCCTCGAGGAGTGGTGTTGAGCCGGTCGCCGACCACCGACAGCTGAGCGTCGGCCTCGGCGAATTCGCTGATTCGCAGAGTTGCCGATTCGCCGATCCCGCGCGTCACCCGGACTCGCGGACCCCTTCTCCGACCTCCCACGCCCGGATCAGCGACGCGATCGTCCGACACGTCGGCGCCGGCACGCCGAACCGGTCGGCGCGCTCGGTCGCGGCGCCGTATATCGCGTCGACCTCGGTCCGGCGACCGGCGGCCACGTCCTCGCACATCGACGACCGGTTGGCGGCGGTGTCGGCGGCGACGCGCTCGACGGCGGCGACCGCCTCGTCGTCGCCGAGGCTGATCCCGTCGGCCCGCGCGACCCGCGCGACCTCGCGGGCCGCCTCGCGGGCCGCCTCGCCGCCCGGCCCGCCGAGGGTCTCCCCGTTCGAGAGCCGCGCGAGCGCCGAGGGACCGTTGATCCCGGCGTTGACCGCGAGCTTCTCGTACCGGCGCCGGGGCATGTCCGCGGCGACGGTCGTCTCGATCCCGGCCTCCTCGAACGCGCTCCCGACGCGCTCCGCGAGCGGGTCGGTCCCCCCCGAGAGCGCCCCGACGACGACCTCGCCCACGCCGGTACAGATCACCCGCCCGGGTTCGGCGAACCGGGCGCCGTAGCTCGCGGTGCCCGCGAGCACGGTGGGGTCGAGCGCCGCAACCAGCCGCTCCTCCGTGAAGCCGTTCTGGAGCGAGCAGACCGCGTCGTACTCGCCGGTCGCGAGCGCCCGCGCGGCCGCGTCCGTGTCGTACGCCTTCGTCGTGACCACCGCGAGGTCGGCCGTCCGGTGCGTCCCGTCGGTGAGCGCCCGGGGGCGGACGCGGGCGTCGACCGCGCCGTCGATCCGGAGCCCGTCCTCCCGGACCCGTCGCATGTGCGGGTCGCGGCCGACGAGCGTGACCTCGTGCGCCCGCGCCAGCAGCCCCCCGACGAGGCTCCCGAGCGCGCCGGCGCCGTAGACGAGGACCTCCATACGCCTCCCCACGGGACGAGACCGAAAAGAGATGGCGGTGGGACGGCCCTCCGCCCGTTCAGCCCTTCAGCCCGCTCCCGGTCAGGGGGACGACCACGTCGGCGTCGGGCGCGAGGACGCCGCGCTCGCGGAGCTCGCGGAGCGCCGCCGGCGCCACGGCGCAGGTCGGTTCGGTGTAAAAGCCCGCGGCGTGGAGCCGGTCGAGCTCCCGCTCGGCCGCCGCCCGCGTGACCGCGAGCGCGTCGCCGTCGGTGTCGGCGACGGCGTCGAGGACCTCCCGCTTCCGGACCGGCTCGGCGATCTGGATCCCGTCGGCGATCGCGTTGACCCGCCCCTCCGGGTCCGCCGCGTCCGCGCCGTGGAGCTCGCGGACGATCGGCGCGACCCCGGCCGCCTGCGCGCCGAACAGCCGCGGGACCGCGTCGATCCACCCCGCGCGTTCCAGCCGGCGGAAGCCGCGGTAGGCGCCGAGAAAGAGGGTGCCGTGGCCGAGCGGGGTGACGACCGCGTCGGGGGCCTCCCAGCCGCGCTGGGCCGCGATCTCGTAGGCGACGGTCGCGGTCCCCTCGAAGAAGGCCGGGTTCCACGCGTGGCTGGCGTACCACGCGGATTCCCGAGTGCCGCCTCCGGTTTCGCCCCCGCTCCTTCCGTCTCCGATTACCGCGGCCACGCACGCCTCGGTCACGTCCGCGCGGGAGCCCTCGATCCGGACCGGCTCGGCGCCGGCCCGGCGGATCGCGCGGAGCTTCGACTCCTTGACGTCGGCCGGGACGTACACCGCGGCGTCGATCCCGGCGCGCGCCGCGTAGGTCGCGATCGCGGCCCCGGCGTTGCCCGAGGAGTCCTCGACGACGCGCTCGACGCCCAGTTCGCGCGCCCGGGTGAGCGTCGTCGTCGCGCCGCGGTCCTTGAACGAGCCGGTGGGAAAGACGTACTCCAGCTTGAACGCGGCGTTCCACTCGTCGGCCTCCGCCTCGCCGCCCGCGGCCCTCCCGTCCGCGTCGACAAGCGGCGTCATCCCCTCGCCGAGCGTCACCCGGTCGGCGGGGTCGTCGCCGACGGCGATGAGCGAGTCGAACGCCCAGAGCCCGCCGCGGAGGTCGACCGACTCCGGTCCGGCCTCCTCCGGAACCGGCGGGTCGGCGAATTCCAGCGGCGCGCCGCACTCGCAGCGCCACCGGTCCCGCACGGTCGCGCCGCACTCGGGACAGGCGAGCTGCCTCGGGGGAGCGCCGCCGTCCTCCGGGTCGCGGCCGGCGGACATCAGTAGCTGTCGACGCTGGTCCCGACCGAACAGACGTACTCGCCGGCGGCCACCTGCGGGAGCCGCCGCGTGCGCCAGAAGACGCCGTCGTCGTCGGCGGTGACGCGGTCCTTCAGTTCGCCGAACACGTCGGTGACCTCGAAGAGGACGTCCCCGGCGGAGACGCGCTCGCCGAGCTCGCGTTCGAACCGGATCAGCCCGCCGGCCGGCGACCCGTACTGGTCGAAGCCGCGCGCCCTCGTCTGGCGTTCCAGACTGACGTCGCCCTCGAGGAAGCCGTAGTGGCGGAGCACGTTGAACACGCCCTCGACGCCGTACCGGATCGACTCCTCGTCCCAGCCGACGCAGCCGCCGAGCTCGGGGTCGACGGTCGGGATGCCGTGTTCCGGGCCGACGCGCGCGAGCTGTCCGTCGGGCCCCTTGATGTCGAGGACGTGGCCGCAGCCGAAGGCCTTCGCCAGCTCTAGGCACTCGCCGTGGAGGCGGTGGCGGATCCCGCAGCGGACCCGCGTCTCGTTTATCATCCGGCTGGTCGACCCCTGGTGGAGGTCCAAGATGAGGTCCGCCCGCTTTGCGGCCTGGAACGTCGCGTGGGCGATGCGCTCGCTCGTCGTTCCGTCCTCGTCGCCGGGGTAGCCGCGGTTCATCTTCCGGTCGTCGATCGGGTTCCGGTGTTCGGCGACCTGGAACGCGAAGTAGTTGACGACGCCGACGACGAGGACCGTCCCGGACAGCTCCGCCGGATCGAGCCGGGGAACGACGCGGTTGACGACGCCGAGCCCGTTGAGCTCGTCGCCGTCGCTGACCGCCTGCATGTACAGCGTCTCGCCGTCCTCGGCGCCGTTGACGACGGCCACCGGCAGCCGGACGGGACTCCCGTCCCGCGTCTCGCCGACCTCGAGACGGCCCGTGTCCGCCTCTCCAGGGGAGGCGCGAGCCGTTCCAAGCGTGATCATTACGCCAACGTGGGCCGGCCGCCCCTTTATCCGTTCGGTCCGCGGCGATCCCCCGACACAACCTTTATCGCCGTCTCGCCCGAGAAGTCGGTAACGACGACCGCGTCGCTCCCCGCGAGGCGCCCCGAGCGCCGATCGCGCGCGGTCCACCCTCATGAGCATCGACATCGACCCGCTGTCCGACGCGGCCGGGCTCACCGTTACGGACCACATCGAGAACACGCAGTTCGAGGTGTACACGGACCGGTCGGTCGAGCCGACCGCGAGCCCCGAGGACGCCCACTACTTCCCGGTCGACGCGAGCGTGACCGTCGAGACCGGTGTCATCGAGATCCCCCGCGTCGCGGTCGTGGAAACCCGCTCCGGCGACGGGAGCCTGCTCACCCGCGGCGACTCCTACGCGATGCCCGCGGGGACGTACCACGTGGGGATCGACCCCGCGCCGACGAAGCTGTACCTCTCGTTTTCGGCGCCGTTCTCCGTGTCGACGACGGAGCGGACGACCCGGATCGATCTGGACACCCCCGCCGAGGTCACGCTCGGGTTCCGGTCGCTCCACCAGGTGCCCGCGGGGACGATCGAGACGCCGACCGACCCCGAGTCGCTGATGGACGCCGTCTCCCTGCTCGGCTCCGCGCTCCAGACCACGAGCCCGGAGCGGTCGTTCCCCACCCTCAGGGGACATCCGCCGCTGATCGAGCCGAGCGAGGAGCTCCGCGTCCCCGACCGGGTCGAGCCGCTCGACTCCGGCGTTCGGATCGTCGTCCCGCCGGAGTACAGATACCTCTACCCGGTGGTCTCGCTGGCGTACTACTTCGCCGCCGACGTGGTCCCCGGCGACGTACCGCGGATCGAGGGCGACGGCTGGACCCACTCGCTCGAGCCCGACTTCGAGCGCCGGACCGCTGAGGTGCTCCGGCAGGCGTTCCACTTCGACTGTCTCGCGCGCACGGAGGGGTTATACCCGGTCGACCTCCACGAGCGCGAGACCACCGACCTCGACCTCGACTGGGGTCGGCTGTACGACCTCCCGCTTGCGGAGCGGCTCGGCGAGTATCTGGCGGTCCCCTTCGAGCGCGTCGAGCCGGAGCTCCCGCAGTGGACGCTGACGACCGACGTGCGCCCCGACCCCGAGAACGTGGAGCTGCTCCCGTTCGTGGCCGGCGAGCTGTCGATCGTCCGGTCTCCGGAGACGGTGACCCCCGCGGCCGCCGGCGAGGGCGACGGGCTTGGGTTCTTCCGCGGTCCGCGGACCGGCGCCGGCGACCCTCCGACCGAGGCGGCGCCCCTCGGTCCGGACGAGTTCGTCCGGGGCGCCGCCGAGAGCGAGCCCGCCGCTCCCGCCGAGTCACTCGACTCCACCCGCGGCGCCGACGCCTCGTCTGAGCGCGGCGCGGTGCCGACCGACGCCGACTTCGTGCGGCCCGAGCCGGTCGACACGGTCGAGCACGCGTGGGTCGGCGCCGGCGTCCCGCTCGACGCCAACAAGGCCACCCTCGACGCGTACCACCGGCGGCTGGAGGCCGGCGCGGTCGAGCAGTCGCGGATCTCCGTGCTCGTGGTCTGTAACGACGAGCAGATGCGCGAGGAGGGGGAGGTCGCCGACCTCTACGGCCTCCGCGACATGGTCCAGTTCGACATCGAGGTGCGCCACGACCTCACCCGCGAGGAGATGCGCGAGGCCCTGCGGTCCGACGTGGACTTCCTCCACTACATCGGCCACGTCGACGACCGCGGGATGCAGTGCACCGACGAGTACCTCGACCTCACCGCCGAGGACCTCGACGTCGGCGTCAGCGCCTTCCTGCTCAACGCCTGCCAGTCCTACCAGCAGGGCGAGGCCCTCGTTCACCGCGGATCCCGCGGCGGCATCGTCACCCTCTCCGACGTGGCGAACTCGCCCGCGACCCAGCTCGGCCGGATCATCGCCCGCCTGATGAACAGCGGGTTCAACCTCCGCACCGCGCTCCACGTCGCCAAGCGGGAACTCATCACCGGCCACCAGTACATCGTCGTCGGCGACGGAGGGGCAACCATTTGTCAATGCCGAAGTGGCATGGCTGTTATTTTCAATTTATATAAAGACTCAAAAGACGTGTGGTACTTATCGAGCGAACTCTATCCAAACGGGAACCACGGAATTGGCTCACTTTCGTGGCTTAATATCGATATAGCGGATTCTAACTATTACGTTCCCTCAGATGTTTCCTTTGAAGATGTTAGTAGTACTAGTCTATCCAGCTTACTTGACCTTGAATTAGTTCCAGTTTTCTATGATGGTGAATTAGTCTGGAGTGACAATTTGTCTTTAGATTAGGGGCCTGGGTTTGCACCGCCAACGTTCGCCGCCGCGGGCGCCGCCTGCGTCATCAGCAACAGCGCGGTGAACAGGACGCCGGCCATCTTCGGGTGCTCTGCCACGTAGTCTGCAACACTTTCGTGCATATTGCACAAAATATCGCGTGATATTAACATCAATACCGTTTTGCGGCAACTATTTTCACATATTTAAATACTCATAAATAATAAATTAATATCTCAGCGCACAACGTTCGCACCTCAGCCACTCCGTCACCATCGACAACCGCCGCCCTGATGCCAGTTTCGGGGGTCGCCCCACCGTTTTTTCAGCCTCCCCGGCGGAGGTGGACGTATGACCAACGTTCACGCCGCGATCCGCGACGCGTTCGAGCACACCGACTACGACCTCGGCGACGTCGCCGTCAACCGGCGACAGGTTCGGGTACCGGTGCTCCAGGAGGGTGCCGACCCCGACGCGCTCACCGCGGTGATCGAGGAGGCGCTCGGCGCGGACGCGGTCGTCGCCGCGACGGTCACCACCGAGGCCATCGACGGCGAGGACACCATCGGGACCGTCGTCTCGTTCCGGTACCGGCCGTGAGGTGGTCGCGAGCCCGAACGACGCCGCACGCCGCCTTGCAGGCGTGTGACGCGGTACGATTAACCGTACGGTGTTCGTACACGCGTCTCAGACGATGACGGTCGACGACGGACACGACGGCGCACAGTACCTCGCCGGGTCGCCCGTCCGGGTCGCGATGCTCCGGGCGATCCGAGAGGAACCGCGCCGCCCGGCCGGCCTCACGGATGCGGTCGACGCGACGCGGACGACGGTCCAGCGGATCCTCTCCGGGTTCCGCGAGCGTGACTGGGTCGTCAAGCGCGGCGCGGCCTACCACGTGACGCCGACCGGGAAACGGGTCCACGACGCGTACGAGGCGCTGCTCGACGAGGTCGAGGTCGCGGACCGGTACGGGCGGTTCGCCGCCGACCTCGAGCGCGTCGGCGCCGACTTCCCGCCCGCGGCGATCGACGCCGGGGAGCTGACCGTCGCGGCCGACCGGAACCCCCTCGCCGCGGTCGACCGACTCACCGAACTGCTGCGCGAGGGGCGCGGCTCGGAGATCCGCGCGGTCTCGCCCGTCGTCATCCAGCAGTTCAACGACGCGGCCGCGGAGGCGCTCGACGGCGGCGCCGAGATCGAGCTCATCATCGACCGCGACGTGGTCGAGGAGTCGATCGCGGAGTTCGGCCCCGCGACCGACCGGGCGCTCCACGACGACGGCGCGACGGTGTACGTCTCCCCGGAGTCGCTCGAGTACGGGATCTTCCGGTACGACGACCTCGCGTGCGTGACCGCCTACGACCGCAGAAACAACCCCCGCTGCGTGCTCGAATCGACCGATCAGGCCGTGGTCGAGTGGGTCGACGAGCGGTTCGAGTCGTTCGTCGCCGAAGCGCAATGCCTCTCCGCGGTCGTCGAGAACGCCTGATTCAGCGTCGCTACGTGCGGATGTCGGCTACGCGCCGACGTCGGATGCGTGTCGTCGTCGCTACGTATCCGCTCCGTCCTCGGAAGCGTCGTCGGACTCGTCGTCGGGATCGAAGTTGGCGGGGACGACCGTCGGGTGATCGATGCCGACGGACGGCTGGCTGTGTGCGCTCATGGCTCTATCCGTACGTAGGCGACCCACTCTCTAAAAATTACCCATGGGCATAACGCATCCCCGGTGCGGGTGGGTATGCCCAACGGTTATGGGTCGCGGGGAGTCGGAGCCGTCCGACCCGCCCTCCGTCTACCGGAAATTCTCGTCGTACAGGTCCTGCGCGTGTTCGATCGCGTCCTTTGCGGCCGCTTTGTCCTCCCAGCCGAGGGTCTCGACTTCCTTGCCCGCTTCGAGGTTCTTGTACGTCGAGAAGAACTCGTCAATCTCGTCGCGGATCTGCTGGGGGATGTCCTCGAGGTCGTCGATGTGGTCGAACCGCGGGTCCTCCGTGGGCACCGCGATCACCTTGTCGTCCTGCTCGCCGTCGTCGTCCATCTTCATCAGCGCGACGGGGCGGGCCTCGATCACGCAGCCGGGGAACGTCTGGTCCTCGACGAGCACCATCACGTCGAAGGGGTCCTCGTCGTCGTAGTACGACTGCGGGATGAAGCCGTAGTCGTACGGGTAGTGGACGTTCGAGTGGAGTACGCGGTCGAGGACGACGCCGGGGATGTCCTTGTCGTACTCGTACTTGTTCCGCTCGCCTTTGAGACACTCCACGACGGCGTAGATCTCGTCCGGCGCGTTCGGTCCCGTCTCGAGATCTTCCCAGAGGTTGGCCATGTACGGGGTACTCCGTCCATCGGTCGCAAAGTCCTTTCGGGTTCCCGCCGCGGCGACCGACGCCACCGCCTCTCTCCGTTGCCCGCCTCCCTCCGTTGCCCGCCTCGATCTGTCGTCCGCCTCGACGACCGGTTTCTCCCCGTCACTCCTGATCGTTCGGTCGTCTTCGCTTTTCGGCGAGGCGCGTCTTCCGGCGAGATCCTCCGATATATCGGGTGACACATTCGGCCCGAAGATCCCGATTCCGTCGACGATCTGTCGTGTATCCCCGGCTGAAGCCGGAGATCGCTCGGGAACGACGTTCCGCCGGATCGGTGTGTTTGCCACCGCTCTCACCGGTAACGGCTCGATTTTCCGGATTTACTCGTGATGAAGTATTAAAACGTTCGTGAACCTTGAGAAAGGTTATAAGTTCGGGCACCTTCCACCTAACTATGTCAGAGGCACAATCAGTCACTGATGACCCGACGACACGGACGGCGGCGGACCTGACGGCGTTTCAACAGAACATCCTCGCGATCCTCGCGGAGGAGCCGATGTACGGGCTCGCGATCAAGCGGGAGCTCGAGTCGTACTACGGCTCCGAGGTGAACCACGGGCGGCTCTACCCGAACCTCGACGACCTCGTCGAGGACGGGCTCGTCGAGAAGAGCGAGCTCGACAAGCGAACCAACCAGTACGAGCTCACCGAGGCGGGCCACGACGCCGTTCTCGGCCAGCTGGAGTGGGTCCTCGACCGGTTCGTCACCGACGAGGAGCGCGCGGACGAGGTCCGCGCCCTGCTCGGCGAGTAACGACGACCGCGTCACGGGCGTCCCGGGCGGCGACCACACTTTTGGCACACGCGCGCGGCGAAAGCCGCGCACGCTCGCACGGCTAGCGGCGGCCTCGTCGCCCGTTACTCCTCGGGACCGTCCACGTCTGCCGCGACCGACTCGATCACGGCCAGCGACTCGTCGAGCGCCGCCAGCTGCTCGTCGCTCGGCCAGCCGTTCCGCGGGAAGTACTCCTCCCGGAACTCCGCGCGCATGTCCGGGGTCGCGTCGTCGACCGCGCGCACGTAGTGATTGCTCATGAACGCCGCGAAGCTCCGGGCGGTGTCGGCGTGCGGCTCGCCGTGCGCCTCGGCGACCGCGTCGGCGACCGCGTCGTTGTACGCGGCGACCTCGCGGTAGCGGTCGGCGTCGCCCGGCCCCGACAGCGACACCTCGACGGCCCGGTCGGTGGTCTCGATCCGGTCGAGCTGAACCGTCCCGTCGTCCATCCACTCCCCGGGGTACAACACGAGCGTGTCGTCCTCGTCGCGCAGCCGCGGGACGTAGTCGTGGCTCTCGACCAGCTCGTCGCGGCGGTCGCGGTAGAACGCGGCCGCCGCCTCGTCCTCCGTCTGCCGGGCGAGTCGGGTGAGCCGCTCCGCCTCGTCGACGACCGCGGCCGGCACGTCGGGAACGCGGTCGTCGCCGTCGGCGGCGTCCGCCGCCCCTTCGCCGTCGACTCCCTCCGGCTCCCCGTCGCCGGTCTCCGCCGCCATCACTTCGCGGGCCCGCTCTTTCGCCCACTCCGGGGGCTCGTCGTTAGTTCGGGTCATCGAGTGCCTCGTTCGCCAGATCGTCGGCGCGCTCGTTTATCTCCCGCGGAACGTGGCCGATCGACCACCGGTCGAACCGCGTTAACAGCTCCCGGACCCGGACCCGCTTCTCCCGAAGCTCCGGGTCGTTGGCGTTCCACTCGCCGCGCACCTGCTTGACGATCAGTTGGGAGTCGCCGCGCACGTCGATCTCGTCGAAGCCGTGTTCGTCGGCGGCCTCGAGCGCCCGGATCAGCGCGGCGTACTCGGCCTGGTTGTTGGTGGCGCGGCCGATCCGCTCGCCGCCCTCGGCGACGATCCCGTCCGCGGTGACCAGACACCAGCCGACCGCGGCCGGGCCGGGGTTCCCGCGCGAGGCGCCGTCGAAGTAGACGTGCGCGCGTCCGCCGCCCTCGCGCAGGAGGGCCGTCAGGCGGGTCGGATCGCTCCCCTGCACGACGACCTTGTCGTCGTAGGCGACGGCGACCGCTCCGTCGCGCTCGGCGCGCCACCGCTCGTGAGGGGTGTTCCCCCCGTCGATCCGGACGCCGGCGTCCTCCAAGCGGGTCCGCGCGGTCGCCGGATCGCAGTCGATCGTCGGCATTCGTCCGGTCTCCGCGCCCGCCGGACTAATGGCTGTCCGTCCGAGGACGGCAGTCGAAACGCCGACCGTGTGTGAGAATACGAGGAGCGAGGTACGTGGTGAGATTCCGGCCGAGAGCGCGCCTGGGGACCGAACACGTTCGTCCGTTCGATCCCGTGCGGCGAGTTCACACTCTCACGAACTTTTAAGTCAATCCGTTTGGATAGTATATAAATGCGATGACACGGCCAACCCGGCAACGGGATCACGACCGGCAGCGTGTGCGGGACGAGGACGCCGACGAGACCGAAACCGACGCCGAGGGGGTCGAGGGGGTCGACGCCGACGAGTTGGACCCCGAGAACTTCGACCCGGAGGAGCTCACCCGGACGGCCGACGGGGAGCTGATACACGAGGAGACGGGACTCATCGTCGAGGAGGAGCAGATCGATCCCGGCCCGGAGTGGCGCGCGTTCAACCACTCGGAGCGCCAGTCGAAGTCGCGCGTCGGCGCCCCGACGACGAAGACGATGCACGACAAGGGGCTGACGACGACGATCGACTGGAAGGACAAGGACGCCTACGGGCGCTCCATCTCCTCGAAGAAGCGGTCGCAGATGCACCGGCTGCGCAAGTGGCAGGAGCGGATTCGGACGAAGGACGCGGGCGAGCGCAACCTTCAGTTCGCGCTCTCCGAGATCGACCGGATGGCCAGCGCGCTCGGGGTACCCCGATCGGTCCGCGAGGTCGCTTCCGTCATCTACCGACGCGCGCTCAACGAGGACCTCATCCGCGGGCGCTCGATCGAGGGCGTCTCCACCGCCGCCCTCTACGCCGCCTGTCGCAAGGAGGGGATCCCTCGCTCGCTGGAGGAGATCTCCGACGTGTCGCGGGTCGACCGCAAGGAGATCGGGCGCACCTACCGCTACATCTCTCAGGAGCTCGGCTTAGAGATGCGCCCCGTCGACCCGAAGAAGTACGTCCCCCGCTTCTCCTCGGAGCTGGAGCTCTCCGAGGAGGTCCAGTCGAAGGCCAACGAGATCATCGAGACCACGGCCGATCAGGGGTTGCTCTCCGGGAAGTCTCCGACCGGATACGCGGCCGCCGCGATCTACGCCGCCTCCCTGCTCTGTAACGAGAAGAAGACCCAGCGCGAGGTCGCCGACGTCGCGCAGGTCACCGAGGTCACCATCCGCAACCGGTACCAAGAGCAGATCGAAGCGATGGGGATCCACAGCTAGGCCTCGCGGGAGGGCCGTCGGTCGCGCGTTTCGTCGCCCGCGCCGGAAACGTTCAAGCCGCCGCGCCGCCAACGGCCGACGAATGCGGCTCGACGAGTTCATCGAGTTCGAGGCGAACGAGCGCGCCGAGCGGCGGCGCCTCGCCGCCGAGAAGGACTACGGGATTCTCGACCACCTCGACTCCTTCGAGCGGCGCTTCGAGGAGCACGTCTCCGACGACGCCGTGGTCGGCAGCGTCTCGCCCTCCATCTTCGTCGGGCGCTCGAACTACCCGAACGTCTCGACCGGGCTGCTCTCGCCGGTCGGCCGCGAGGATCGCGCGGCGGCGTTCGAGACCTCCGCGGCGTGGTACGACGAGGGCGTCTCCATCGCCGACGTGTTCGACCGGCGCACGAGCCTGCTCAACTCGACGCGGGGGGTCGACGTGGCGGACGCCGGCGCGACGGGCGGCGTGAAGTCGGTCAGCGCCGGCGGTGGTCCGGCCGAGAGCGTCCACGACGCGTGGGACGGCTGGCTCGGCGTGCAACGCGAGGTCGCGATCGCGGACCGGCCGGTCGACGTGGAGATCGGGCTCGACGGCACCCCCGACCTCGACTTCGAGGTCGGCACGGAAGACATCAAGACGCCGACCGGCCCCCGCGCCGCGGCCCGGACCGCCGACCTGGGGGAGAACCCGCACGTCCCGCGACCGGTGAAAAAGACCCTCGAAGACGACGACTGGCGCGCCGAGGGCGCGATGACGTACCTCTACCGGCGCGGGTTCGACGTGTACGAGATCAACACGATCCTCTCCGCGGGCGCGCTCGGGCGGGGCGAGAACCGGCGGCTCGTCCCGACGCGCTGGTCGATCACGGCGGTCGACGACACGGTCGGGCAGTTCCTCCGCGGCTCGATCCGCGACAACCCGACGGTCGACCGGATCGAAGTCCACCGCAACGAGTACCTCGGCAACGCCTTCTGGGTGATCTTGGTCCCGGGACGCTGGGAGTACGAGCTCGTCGAGATGAAGTCGCCCGGCTCGATCTGGAACCCCGACCCCGAGGCGGGCGTCTACCTCGCGGCCGCCAGCGAGGGCCGCGAGGGGCGGACCGGCTACGTCGAGGAGACCGCGGGCGCCTACTACGCGGCTCGGCTCGGCGTCTTAGAGCACCTCGACGACCGCGGGCGACAGGCGAAGGCGCTGGTGCTCCGTCACGTCTCCGACGACTACTGGGGGCCGGTCGGCGTCTGGCAGGTGCGCGAGGCGGTCCGGAACGCGTTCGAGGGCGAGCGCGGGACCGCCGAGACGTTCGGGGAGGCGGTCCGCGGCGTCGCCGAGCACCTCCCGGTCTCGCTGGGTCGCCTCCGGCGGAAGTCGACGATGGCGGCCGGCCTGCAGGCGAACCTCGGGGACTTCGTCGACGCGGGGTGATCCGTCCGGCGGTCGCGGCCGGAGACCGGTCGTGGTGGGGCCGGTCGCCGCTAGAGGAAGGCCGTCGCCGTCATGGCGACGGACATCGCGGCGCCGAGGGCGACGACGGCGCCGTCTGCCCTCCCGATCATGTCGTACTCGCGGGCGCGAAACGCGACCGCGAGCATGCCGACGACGCCCACTGCCACCATCAGGACGGCCAGCGCGTCCGTGAGTAATGCCATATCACCGCATGGGCGGCCCGCCTCTTGAAAGTTCGTCCGCGGTCTCGGCGGGGCCCTCGTTCGGCCCCGGTCGGCGACGACTCGTTCCGTCCCCGGCTCCCGACGCCGCGGTTCCGGCCGACGGAACCGGCGTGCCAAGGTATATTTCCGTCCTCGCCCTTGCGGCGTGTATGCGGATGGAACTGCGGGTGTGCAAACACTGTCACAACGGCGAGCACGGAAACGATCACAAGACCGCCATCACGCGGGACATGGTCAAATGCGCCGAGCGCATCCGCGAGTACAAGGACCTGATCGGCATCGACTCGCTGTACATCACCTACGTCGAGGAGGGCGACACCGGGGGCGCCGAGGCCCTGCCGGCGATCGTCGCCTCGATCGGCGACAACCAGATCCAGCTCTCCGACACGCAGCTGGTGATGGAGGACGCCGACGGCAACATGTTAGTCTACCCCGAACCGGAGGACATCCTCAAGGTGTTGACCCGCAACATCGACCAGATGGCCGAACAGACCCGACAGGACGTGACCGTCGACCTCTCTCCCGAGGCGGCGGAGCTGCTGTAACGACGAGGGAAGGCGCTTCTCGAAACGGACTCGACGAGAAGCGAGAACAAGAGAGCGTCGGGCGGAGCGGGCGGCCGGCGTCAGTCCTCGCGCGGTTCGCCGCCGTCGGCGGCGGCCGCCGGGACTTCTTCGGTCTGCCGCTCCTTCTTGTACCGCGCTCGGAGGACGTTGCCGTACATCGACAGCGTCAGTCCGATGAACAGCACGAGGAACCCGGCGTTGATGCCGATCGTCCGCAGGAGGCTCCCCTCGTTGAACGCGAGCTCGCTCGGGACCGGGTAGCCGCCGTACGAGACCGACGAGAGCATCACGCTGACGATGCCGAGCACGGTGAGGGCGCCGACGACGTTGGTCGCCCACCGCCACGACTTCTTCCGGCGGAGCCGCTCGATGCCGGTCGTCTCGTGGTCGTCCGGGTCGCCGTGGAAGTTCGGCGTGTCGTCTTTCGGCAGGAACGCCTTCATCTCGACCGGGAAGAAGGCGGGATGGAAGCCGTGCTCGAAGGTGTGGAACATGACCCCCATCAGCATGATGACGCCGAGCAGCCCGTGGAAGGCGACGAACGCCATCGCCGCCGACTGGGTGTTGTAGATCCCGATGAGCCACGACTTCTGCCAGATGAGCAGCCCGGTGACCATCAGCAACAGGAGCTCGACGGTGAAGATGGCGACGACGCCCTTGCCGATGTACGAGAGCAGGGGCACCTCGTCGGCCTTGTAGCCGGCGAACTGGCGGGCGTTCGGGTGGCGTTCGTCCGCCCGACCGAGGGCGAACTGGACGTCTTGGACGAACGCGTCGACGTCGCCCTTACTCGGTAACAGCGACCGGATCCCGCCGCCGTTCGTCCGGCTCAACAGCATGTACGGCACCCAGAAGCCGGTCAGCGCGATGAGCGCGAAGGCGGCCGCGCGGTGGACCACCAACACCCCGGCGTTTCCGCCCATCAGCTCCACGAGCCACCACAGCTCGGTGTTAAAGGCGACGGCGTAGCCCGTGAAGAAGAGCAGGAACACCGTCAGCGCCAGCATCGAGTGGAATAGGGTCGTCACCCGCGAGAACTTACCGTGGTCGAGGTTCGTCATTCGCGGTCACCTCCCTTCGGTTCGCCGCCGTCGGCGACGGGCGCCTCCGTCTCCATTCCGGTCCCGGCCGGCGGTCGCATCCGGCTCGCGAGCCGGTGGAACGCCGTCCAGTGGATCAGCATCAACAGGAGGATGAAGATCCCCATGACGACGTCCGCGACGTGGATGAAGTCGATCAGGAACGTCAGGACCGTGTTCGTGACGCCGGCCTCCCAGCTGGCGCCGACGCCGCCGCCGCTCAGCGTGGGGTGGACCCGCATCAGCGCCTCGTGCCAGATCCCTTGCGAACTGAAGAACCACACCGACCCGGTCGCCAGCGCGAGGCCGAAGACCGCACAGGCCCAGAAGACGAGCCCGTCGGCGCGGTCGCCGCCGCTCGATGCCCCCGACGCCTCCGTCGTCGCCGGCTCCTCGTCGCTCGTGTCGCCGTCGGTCGGGTCGGGATCGCTCATGCGTCGCTCACCATGTCGGCGTCGTCGCCGAAGATTATCTCTAGGGCGGTGTCGTTGAAGAACGACCCGCTCCCGCGCTGTTCGAGTTCGTCCGCGATGTCGCCGGCGGAGCCGACGAGGATGGCGTCCGTCGAGCACTCCTCGGCGCACGCCGGTCCCTTCCCGGCCTTCTGGCGCGACCGGCAGCCGGTACACTTGTCCATCACGCCGCCGGTGCCGAACACCTCGGAGCTGACGGTCCCCTCGCCGTCCGGGAACTGCGGGGCGCCGAACGGGCAGGCCGACAGGCAGTACTGACAGCCAACACAGAGGTCGTCCGACACCGTCACGAAGCCGTCGTCCTCCTTCTGGAGGGCGTCGGTCGGGCACACCGACACGCACGGGGCGTTCTCGCAGTGGTAACACTGCATCGGGAGGCTGGTCTCCCCGGGGTTCTGTCCCTCCGCGAGGGCCGCCGTCTGGCGGTGGTTGTACCCCTCGTCGCCCTCGCGGCCCTCCAGCATGGTCGATATCTCGATGCGCTGTTCGGTGTTCGGTACGTCCCACGTGCGCTTACACGAGACGACGCAGGCCCCGCAGTCGATGCAGGCCTCCACGTCGGGGAAGATGCGCATCCCCTCGCCCGTGGACATCACGCCGTCGCTCATCCGGTTTTGGTTGTGTGTTGACATTAGTCGTCACCGAAGCTCTCTTGTGCCATGTCCCAGTCGCGCGTGTCGTAGGACTTCTGGCGGCCGATGCCGGCCTCGTCTTGCGGGTAGTCGATGAACTCCATGTCGAGTTCCTCGACGCGCGCCTCCGTCGCCTTCTCCATCACGACGATCCCCGCCTTGGTCTCTTGCATCTGCGTCTCGACGTCGAACCCGGAGGCCGTCACGATGTTCGCCGACTCGCCGATCGCCAGCGGCTTCGTCCCCTCCGGGTAGGCGTCGGCCTGGCTCTGGCCGCTGAAGACCCCGCCCCAGTGGTACGGCAGGAATATCTCCTCGGTGTTCGGGCGCTCCGTCACCTTCGCCTTCACGAGGATCGAGCTCTTCTCCGAGGCGGTCGGGTGGACGATGACGTGGTCTTCGCCGCCGCGGAGGTCCATCTCCTCGGCGACGTCCGGATGGATCTCCGCGTACATGTGCGGCTGGAGATCGGCCGTCAGGGGGTTGTTGCGCGTCTCGGCGCCGCCGCCCTGATGTTCGACCTGTCGCCCCGAGGTGAGGATCAGCTGCTGGGCGCCGTCGGGCATCTCCGCTTGGGCCGACTGCACCTCCTGCATCGCGTTCTCCTGTGTCGTCGCGTTGTTCTGGTCGAGCCGCCAGAAGTTGTGCTGCTGGCCGTTCGCGGGCCACTCCTCGACGAGGTCCGGGCGCGGGCTCTCGATCGGCTCGCGGTGGACCGGGACGGTGTCGAGGAAGTTCCACGCCACCGCGCGGGCCTTGCCGCGTCCCGTCGGCGGGTCCGGCTGGTTGTTGTCGAACTGCGCCCAGAAGTCGAGGTCATGGTCGTGACCGTAGTTCTCGTTGAGCTCCTGTGCCGCGTCGAACGCGGAGCGGTCCTCGCGGAGCGCGTACTCCTGCGGGAGCGACTGCTGGTGCGGCTCGGTCACGTCGTCCGGCAGCGTCGTCGTGAACGCCGGATACTGCGGGACGCCCTCGATGGTGTCGTCCCACCACTCGGGCTCGAAGGGGTCGCGCAGCAGGTCGAGGCCGTCCGCCTCGCCCTCCTCGGCGACCGTCTCGGACATCGGGTACGGCTTGTCGACGCCCATGTCGTCCCACTCGTCGGGCGTGGGGGCCTGCGTCCCCCAGCTGGTCCGGAAGTCGTGGCCGCCGTCGCGCGGGTCGAGCTCGGAGGTCCAGATGATCGGCGTCCCGGGGTGGTCGCCGCCCCAGTAGGGCCACGGCAGCGACCAGTACTCCCCGTCGACCGGCGTGCCCGGCGCGTCGGCGCGGAGCGTGTCGGTGTTGAACAGGTAGTCGTACTCGACGTGCTGTTGGAGCTTCTCCGGCGGCTGCTGGTAGCCGATCGAGCGCGTCCCGAGGTTGATCTCGCGGACGACGTCCTCGTGGGTCGACCGGCCGTTGTAGATCCCCTTCCCGGAGCCCCAGTCGAAGTGCTCGCCGAAGCCGAGCTCGTGGGCCAGCTCCATGAATATCTGGAGGTCCGGCTTGGAGTTGTGCGCCGGCGGCGAGGCGCGCTCGGACCACTGGACCGAGCGGTTGGTGTTGGTCAGCGTCCGGACGTGCTCGTACTGGCTCGACGCGGGCAGTAGCAGGACGTTGTCCTCCTTCGGGAGCGTGCCGGCGACCGCCGGGAAGACGTCGACCACGACCAGGAGGTCGAGCGCCTCCATCGCCTGTCGCTGTTTGTCCATCTCCGAGATGGAGTTCGCCGAGTGGCCCCAGTAGAAGGCCATCTTCACCGGGTCGGGCTGGTAGAGGTCGGACTCGTTGAGCCGGTCGCTCTGGTCGAGCGCGGCCTCGTACCACCGGGCGACGGTCAGCCCCTCGCGGAACATCATGTTGCCCGCGGTGTCCGGCCAGCTCGTGTCCCGGTCGTCGCCCGGGGGCCCGCCGTTGATCTTCTCGAAGAGCTCGTCGTCCATCGTGGCGAAGTAGTCGTCGTGGAGCTCCTCGGCCGTGATCGACCCCGAGGTCCACGGACTCTGGTTCCAGACGTTGGTCCAGTGTTCCCACGACCCCGCGCCGCCGACGCCGTAGTAGCCCGGAAGGATCGACGACTCGACGCCGAGGTCGGTCGCCCCCTGGACGTTGGCGTGGCCGCGCATGACCTGGAGGCCGCCGCCGGAGCGGGCGGCCGACCCCCACCCCAGCGACGCCAGCGCGTACGAGCGGATGTTCTGCGTCCCGTTGTTGTGCTGGGTGCCGCCCATCGCCCACTCGATCTGGATGTTGGGCTGGTTCTCGATCACGAGGTCGCCGATCTCCTGGAGGCTCTCCTCGCTTATCCAGGAGATGTCGGCGACGGTCTCGAGGTCGTACTGGTCGAGCTCGGCGTCGACGTCCGGCCACCCCATCGTCCGCTCGTCGAGCATCTCCTCGTCGAGCTCGCCCTGGTCGCGGACGTACTTGATGAGGCCCATCATGATGGCCACGTCCGTCCCCGGGCGCATCCGGTGGAAGCGGTCGGCGTGCGCCGACGTCTTCGTGTACCGGGGGTCGATAGAGACGATGGTGCCGCCCCGCTTCTGCCCCTCTAAGATGTGCTGCATCACGACCGGGTGCGCCTCCGCCGGGTTCTGCCCGATGATGATGAGGAGGTCGAAGTTCCGGTAGTCGTTGATCGTGTTGGTCATCGCCCCGTAGCCCCACGTGTTCGCGAGGCCGGTGACGGTCGTCGAGTGGCAGATACGCGCCTGGTGGTCGATGTTGTTGGTGCCGAGGAACGCGGAGAACTTCCGGGAGGCGTACGCCGACTCGTTGGAGTGGTGCGCCGATCCCAGCAGCATCACGCTCTCCGGGCTGTACTGCTCGACCGTCTCCTCGTAGGTCTCGGCGATCTCGCTGTACGCCTCGTCCCACGAAATCTTCCGCCACTCGCCGTCCTCCTTCCGCATCGGGTGTTTGAGCCGCCGCTCGGAGTGCTCGGTCTCCAAGATCCCGGCCCCCTTCGAACACAGCGACCCGTTGTTCAGCGGGTTCTCGTGCCACGGCTCCTGGCCGACGAACGCCTCGCCGTCCTTGACGGCCTTGAAGCCGCAGCCGATGGAACAGTAGTTACAGATCACCTTCGCTGTCTCGGCGTCGTCGCCGACGCCGTCCGGTTCCTCCTCCTGTCCGAGGACCTGTCCAGTCGCGCCGCCCCCGAAGGCGACCGCGCCCGCCAGCGCGGAGGCCTTCATGAACGACCGCCTGTCCAGGTCGAGTGTTACGGGCTCGCTCATTGGTTGCCGCTCCGTGTGCCCAACCCCACGTGTCCCGCACGCCGGATCGGCATACAGCATGGGCCCACGACCGTAATCAAAAGAAACTTCCGACAGAACCGGCCAGATCTTCCTGTATTTATGATTATAGTTACTTTTCAGACCGCTGGAACGCGGAAAATCTATTTATAGTATTTAAACCCTCCGACGAAGGGCGATGAATGTGCTACCGATTGGCGCGGATATCGCTCGCGCGCGCCGGCCCGCGATCGGCGGACGCGCGGTGCGAGCGGTGACGCATTCCGAGTCCGGCGCGGGACACTGATCTGTGCCCGGGACAGACCCACGTGCGGGTCGCGGCCCGATCCGTGCCGGCGGTCGCGGCGGTTCTGACCGGATCCGGTTCGGTTCGCAGCAAGCCCTTTGACACTCCGGCCATAACCCGGTTCGCATGAACACGGGGACCTTCGTCTGCTCCTGTGCGGACACCTGCGACGTCGACCTCGCCGAGGCCCGAGAGGGCATCGAGGGGGTCGACGTCGCCGCGAGCTCGCGGATGCTCTGCGGCGACGGCCGCGATGCCATGTCGGCGGTCATCGACGAGCACGACCTCGACCAGCTCGTCGTCACCTGTCCGGAGCCCGGCGTCCAGGAGTCGCTCCGGGAGGAGGCGGTCGACCACGGGCTCCACCCGGACGCCATCGAGTTCGTCGACCAGCGCGAGGGCGCCGGCTGGGTCCACGGCGAGTCCGCCGCCACCGACAAGACCGCGCGACTGGCCAACGCCGCGGCCACCCGCTTCGACCACGAGCCGGTCGAGCGCGTCCACACCCGCGAGGCAGGCGACCGGGTCGCCGTCGTCGGGGACGCCGAGACCGCCGCGGCGCTCGCCGACACGGCCGACGTGACGCTCGTCGCCGACGGCCGGGAGCTGGCCGGCGAGGCGGACCTCGACGAGGTGACCGTCGAGCGCGGCCGCGTCGCCGACGTCTCGGGGCGGTTCGGCGAGTTCACCCTGACGCTCGAGGCCCGCGTCACCGAGGACTGCATCTCCTGTATGGAGTGCGTCCGACGGGGACCCGACGGGATGGTCACGACCAGGCCGGTCGACATCGACCCCGACGCGCCCGACGGCGCGTGGACCGACTGCTGTCCCGTCGACGCCATCGACACCGACGGCGTCGCCCGCGAGCTGGAGGTCGACCAGGTCGTCTACCCCGGCGCCGACGCCGACACCCGCGGTGGTCGGATCGGGTTCTACACGCACGTCGACGCCGGGGCGGTCTCGGCGATCGAGTCCATGCTCGGCGGCTACGAGGGTCCGGACCACCTCGATCTCGACATGGACGTCTGCGCCGCCGGCGAGTCGGGCCAGCAGGGCTGTACCGCCTGCGTCGACGCCTGCCCCCACGGCGCCGTCGAGCGCCCCCGCGTCGACGACGTGGACTTCTTCAAGGAGGCGTGCCGGAACTGCGGCGCCTGCACCAGCTCGTGTCCGACCGGCGCGGTCACGCTCAGCGAGCCCGACAACGAGCGCATCGCCCGACAGGTGGAGGCCCTGCTGCGCCCGACCACGGACGACTCGGGCGGCTGGCTCTTCGACCGCGGCTCGGACGGGATCGAGACGCCCGTCGTCGCGTTCGTCTGCTCGGAGCGCGCCGCCGAGGCGCTCTCCGAGTACGGCCGCCGCTCGCAGATCGGGCCGGGCGTCGAGTACCCGCCGATCCTCCCCGTCCGGGTCAACTGCACCGACACCGTCGGCGAGGCGCACGTCGCCCACGCGCTCGCCGCGGGCGCGGACGGCGTCGCGGTCGTCGGCTGCGGCGACGACTGCCTGCACTCCGGACCGGACCCCAAGGCCGAGTTAGTCGACCGGCTCAACCGCGCTACGACCGACCTCGGCCTCGGCGAGCGCGTCGCCTTCTTCGCGCCGAATCTCGCCGACCACGGGCCGTTCGTCGACGAGCTCGACGCGTTCGTCGAGTCGCTCGACCCGTCGCCCGTCCCCGCCGGCGAACACGAGGCGACGGGGCGGCTCGTCGACCCGGGCGCCGGGAGGGACGGGGCGGGCGCTGCCCTGACCGACGGCGGGATCGCGGCCCAGCCGAGCGGCGGCGAGCGCCCGAACCCCGCGTTCAACAGCCACGACTGGACGTTAGAGAGCGTCCGGACGATCCTCGACCACGTCGACCCCGAGCGGGACGTGATCCGCGGGCTGAAGGACTTCGCGGCCGTCGAGGTGTCCGACGACTGCGCGCTGACGCCGACGTGTTCGAACCTCTGTCCGACCGACGCGCTCCGCCGAGACGGCGCCGAGCTCCAGTTCAGCCACGAGCGGTGCGTCAACTGCGGACTCTGCGAGGAGGGGTGTATGGAGGACGCGATCGAGCTCGATCCGGGGATCCACCTCGACCGGCTCCCGGAGAACCGCGACGGGGAGTCGTGGGAGACGGCCTTCGAGGGCGAGATGCGCGAGTGCGCCAACTGCGGGACGCCCTTCGCCAGCGAGGGCACGGCCAGCAAGATCCAAGAGGAGGTCGGCGGGCTCGTCGAGGGGCTCACCGCCGGCGACGAGAACGTCTTCGACTACTGTCCGGACTGCCGCGTGCGGCTCCTCCACGGGAGCGGCGACGTGGGGGGTGACCGATGAGCCTCGACCAGACCGCCCTCTACGAGACCCGCCTCGAGCTCTCGGGGTTCCTCGTGGACGCCTTCGCCGACTACCCGCCGGAGGAGCTGCTCGAACGGCTGCTCTCGGGCGACTTCGAGGTCCCAGAGCAGGCCGTCTCGGACGACCTCGACGCCGGGTTCGAGCGCCTCCGCGCGTTCGCCGCCGACAACGAGGGGCGCGACGTCGACGCGGTCCGCGACGACCTCGAACGCGAGTACACCCGCGTCTTCGTCGGCCCGCGGCCGCCGGTCCTTCCCCACGAGACGCACTACCGCGACGACACCGACTTCCGCGGCGAGGGGCTCGCGAAGGTCGAGGCCAGCTACGGGGCCGCGGGCTGGTCGCCGCCCGACGACTACCCCGAGGAGAACGACCACATCGCCGTCGAGCTGGCGTTCCTCCGGCACCTGATCGAGCGCCAGCGGGCGGGCGACGAGGAGACGCTGGGGTTCCAGCGCGTCTTCCACGACGAACACCTCTCGCAGTGGATCGACGACTGCGCGCGGGACGTGTTGGACAACACCGACGAGCCGTTCTACGAGGCGGCGGCGTACCTGCTGTCGGGGTACGTCGCCTTCGAGGAGGAGATCGCGAGTCAGATGACTTGACCGGCCGGCTGGGCGTTCGCCGCTTCCGGCGCCCTACTCGTCGTCTTCGTCGTCCTCGGTCAGTCCGAGGTCCATCTCGTCGGGGTCGCGCTGGCCGTCGTTTATCTCGTGGGCCGCGTTGTGCGTCCACGTCTCGTGACCGTTACACCGCTGACAGCCGGTGTCGGGACGCCATCCGCTGTCTTCGTGCATACGACTGTCATACCCGTGCACGGACAAATAGCTTCCCCTCGACCGCGTTTTCTCGGTCCGGCGGCGAGGCGAAACGGACGGGAGCCGACGGCTCACAGAGGCACGAGGCGGAAGCCCACGACTTCAGTCCTGTCTCTTACCCATAAGTCTCAGGAGTGCAGTTCGTATCCCTCCGCCCAGGTCTGAAGTTTCTTGAGACCTTTCCACATCGTCTCCCAACCAGGCGGTGGATCGGAACTTCGGTCAAGGTAGCCACCGATCTTCGCAACCGCAATTGCGTACGCTTGATCCCCATTGTCGGTCAATTCTGGAAATTTCGTTTCCAGAATTGACCGTTCAGTCTCGCTCAGGAGGACATCAGGTGAGTAGTATGTCTCTCCCCGAGCAAGTTCCCGCAACTCCAGCACCTTCCACGCAATTACCGAGTAGACACTCAACAAGACCTCCATACGTTCCCATGTTTCTAGCCGGCGTTCCTCGATTCGGCATCCAGTTTTCAGCACCTTGTGCCAGTCTTCGATCGTCCACCGGGCGCGGTAGGACTCTACCACCCTCAGCGAATCACTGAACGTATCGACCGATTCAGTGGTGAGTAACACCCACTGAATCGGGTCATCTTGTTCTCCAAGTTCGTCGATTCGTACGACGTTTACCTCAACTGGATCCGTATGAGTTGAATCGTTCTTTGGAGGGAGTAACTCACATGAACCGGCTTTGACGAGTAGCTCAGCTTCTCTGGCCTCTCTTCCGCTCCCTTGGTCAATCTCGATAGACGTGCGACCTTGTTCAAGAAGGTCTTCACTCCAGTCAATCAGACGGCCGTCCGTTCCGGACGGCGTCTGAATACACCGGTTCTGATTCGCACGGACGACGAATCCAGCGTCCAAGTCGTCTGTAACTTCGCGGTAGAAGGCAAATGCGTCAGCTCCTCGGTCGTGGATGAATATCGGCCGAACCTCCTCGGCAAGCCAGTCGCTGGCTTGTCTATCTCCCCGAATCCATTTTTCCTGTTCACTCTCTAATTCGACTGGATCGTTCTTTCCATTCGCATCGTGCTTCGTGCTGGCTTGCTGGTCCTCGATCAGCGATTGCTGATCGATGACCCCCGTCATGCGGTGAGTCTGTGGATCAAGTCCAATCGTCGAGTGAACTTTGACGCCTTCAAGATCTGTCTTGGAGTTGCCGATGTCGCCAAGCCCTTCCTTCGACGGATGTCTCGGAAAGACGAGTTCAGTGGTGTCGGAGACGACCAAGAGCTCGTCGTTGTCCTGCACTCGTGACCGTTGTGCTCGCTTATGTGCATCAAGAATCTCGTTCGGATCCACACGCTCGTTGTCGCAAAATCGGTACGTAGCCTTTGTGGAGGCCCAGTCTTCGCACGCGTTTGGGATCGACTCGGCAGGTGCCCTGCCGAGCCGATCTCCGACCTCTATCAATCGCTTCGTAAGCCGTTGGTCACCAAACTCAGCAGACTGGAACTCCTCACGAACCTTGCCAGAGACATCTGTCTCACATCGCTCACTCTCATCGTCTACGTCAGACCGCCGGTTCTGTGAACCACTCTGCATCTTGGCCTCTTTCTCGGCGAACTACAGCGATAGGAGTTGTGGGTAAGAGACAGGACTTCAGTCGTGGGTCACTGACTCCGGCGTGACGGTGTCGGAGTCGAGGAACGCGCCGGCGAAGAGATCGACGTGGAGCCGCAGCACGGTCTCGCGGTCGACGCCGGACGCCTCGGCCTGGGCGTCGAGGAACGCCCGCAGCTCCCCGCTGGGGACGTATCGGATGATCTCCCCCTCCTCGTCGAGCTCGAAGTCGACCTCCTGAGCGCCGGTCGCGAGGTGTTCGATCTCCAGCAGCGCCTGCTCGGCCTTGGCCTCGAGGGCGGCCTCCTCGGTCATCACGCGCTCTTCGGCCCACTGGTCGGCCCCGCGGCGGAACCGTTCCGAGATCGGGACCTCGATCGGGTCGCTCACGAGTTCGGCGCCCCCTCGAAGGCCGGTTCCCACGTCGTGGTCACTCCGCAGTCGGGACACTCGCGTACGACGGGCTCGTCCAGCGGGTTCCCCCGGTCGACGAGCCCGCACTCGGCACACTCGTAGTACATCTACTGCGGCGGCCACTCGTCCGGCGCGGGACCATCTTCGTTCAGCTCGCCGACGAGGGCGATGGCGAACCCGACGAGGGCCAACAGCACGACGGCCCCGACGACGGCGCCGACGCCGTGTTGGCCGATCCACCAGTCGGCGGCTATCGGTCCGGCGCTCGTCGCGACGTTCAGCGCGGTGAGCGCGCCCCATCCGATGAACAACAGCAGTCCTGCCAGAAGCAGTCCGTTCTGCTGGCTCGCGGTTCGAAGACCCATGCCCGTGATATTTCACCACACGGTCTAAAGTGTTCCCCGTGCCGGCAAGCGGTCCGGAACCGCTCGAGCGGCGGGCGACTCCCCCGCGGCTACGCGAGGTCCCAGCCGGCCTTCTCGGCCGCCGTCTCCAGGGGGACGAACTCCCAGCCGGCCGCCTCGGCGATCCACTCGTCGTCGGGCGTCCCGACGACCGCCAGCCGCTCGGCGTGGAACATCGAGGTCTCGTCGACCTCGGCGAGCCGTTCGGCGGGCCCGTCACCCGTGCCGTTGAAGAAGTCGGCGTCGACGCCGTGATCGCGCTGGAACCGCGTGATGACCGGGGCGCTCACGTCGCCGACGATCCCGATCCAGTCGGCCCACTCGCGGGCGGAGGCGACGACCAGCCGCGGGTCGGCGAGCGCGGTCAAGGCGTTGTACGTCAACGCCATCGTCATCTCGTCGGTGCCGCCGCCGTGCGGGCCGCCGCCCATCGGACGGGCGTCGTCGGGCGCCTCCGAGACCGTCGCGCCCGCGCCGGAGCCGCCGCGGTCGGTCGGCACGCCGGCGGGCTTGTCGTCGTTCTCCCGCGGGACTCGCGGGATGGCGCCGGACGGGCTGTCGTCGGCCGCGTCGGAATCAGCCGCGTCGGAATCGGGCGAGTCGGCGGCGACCGAGTCGGTATCGGGCGACCCGCTGCCGGCCGAGTCGGCGCCGGTCTCGTCGCCGTCCTCGCTCCGCTGTAGCCAGGCGTCGCGGTCGGGTCGGGAGTCGTCGTCACCGTCCGTCTCGATGTCGTCGAGGTCGATCCGTTCAGTCATCGTCGTGTCTCGGAGGGTCGTTCTCGGGCGGGGTTCCGACCGGCGTCTCGGCGTCGGCGACCGCATCGAGGTCGAGCCGGGCGAGCGTTTCGGGGGTCGGCAGCCCGTCGCGGTCCCAGCCGCGGGCGGCGTAGTAGGCGTCGAGGAGGCGTTCGAAGGCCGCCGGCTCGACGCGGTCGCCCGCCGCGGGGCCGTCCGTAACGGGCTCGGTCAGGGTGGGCGGGAGTTCGTCCGCCTCGCGGTCGAACCCCTCGCGGGCGTTGAACAGCCGAACGAGGTTCCAGACGCGCTCGCCGGCCAGCCGGAGGGACGCGGCGTCGTGGTCGTAGCCGAGCGCGTCGAACCACTCGGCGCCGAACCCGTCCCACAGCGGCTCGCCGGCGAAGTCGTCCGCGACGAAGCTCCACAGCGCCGACCGAGTGTTCTGCGCGGTCACGACCGCCGCGACCCGGTCGCTCGTCGACGCCCCGTCGGCGACGGCTTCCCACTCGATGGGGCGGGCCCGGCGGTGACAGCCGCCGCGGTCGCTGGTCGCGTACGCCAGCGCCATGCCGACGGCCGCCCGGGGGTCGTACGACGGCAGCTCCATCGACTTGACCGTCGGGATGGCGTCGTCGGTGCCGTAGGCGTCGGCCGCGGCGTCGACGCCCCCGGCGAGCGCGTCGGCGACGCCCGGCTCGCAGGGGCCGGTTCCGCCCGTCGCGATCGCCTCGATGAGCGCGCGGGCGCCCTCGGGGTCGCCGAACGAGACCTCGCAGTCGACGCGGCCGGCCTCGGCCGCGCGGACCGCCCAGGCGACGGCGTTGCCCGCCGAGATGACGTCGACGCCGAGGCGGTCGCAGTGCTCGCCGAGCGCCGCGACGGCGTCGAACTCCGCGACGCCGAGCCCGGCGCCGAGGGTCATCGGCGCCGCGCCGCGGGGGACCGACCGCCCCGCGTCGGTCTCGACCTCGAAGCCGCCGGGAACCTCGCGGTCGGGGCGCTCCCGACCGACCGCGGCGGATCGGGCGGCCTCGATGCCGATGTCGTCGGCCGCCTCGAAGCGGTCGCGCTGCCACCCCTCGGTGGCGAGCGCGCCCACCTCGTTGGCGAAGTCGACGCTCTCGATGGTCTCGCCGGCGGCCTGCCAGCGCCCCGTGTCGCCCTCGGCGTAGGCGCGCTCGTCGCGCTCCCGAAGGGCGGCCAGCGCGGGCGGGACCCCGGGCGGATCGCCGCGGGCCACCACGGCCTTGAGCCGCTTCGACCCCATGACCGCGCCGGCGCCGCCGCGACCGGCGTGGTGGTCGCCCGCGTCGGAGGCGATCGTCGCGTAGGCCACGCCGCGCTCGCCCGCCGGACCGATACAGGCGACGCCCGCGTCCGGGTGGGCCGCGTCGGTCTCGACCGTGTCCGCGCCCCAGGTCTCGGCCGGTTCGACGCGGGCGTCGCCGCCCTCGACGACGATCCGGACCGGCTCGTCGGCGACGCCGGTCACGAGCAGGGCGAGGCAGTCGTCGAGCGAGCCGACCAGGCGGTCCGCGAAGTCGCCGCCGGCGTACGAGTCGAGGAAGCCCCCGGTCAGCGGCGACTTCGTCACCGCGGCGTAGCGCGTCTCGCCCGGCAGGTATCCCGAGAGCGGACCGACGCAGAAGCCCAGCAGGTTGTCGGGGCCGAGCGGGTCGGTCCCCGCGTCGAGCCCGTCGTAGAGGTAGCGGGCACCGAGCCCCTTCCCGCCGATAAAGCGGCGGAGCCACGCCTCCGGAACGCGCTCGCGGGAGACGGTCTCCGAGGAGAGGTCGACCCGCAGGACGCGGTCTCGTTCGGGCATCTCTCCCTCGGTTTAGCGCCGGTACGCAAAAGCGTGACGGCGACCGAGATCTCCGAGGGGCGGGTCGCCCCGACGGGGCTCAGTCCTCGGCCCAGTAGTACAGATCCTCGCGCGGCGCGTCGCAGTTCGGACAGTTCGCGGGGAGCTCGCCGCTGATCTCGCCCATCTCTCCGCACTCCCAACAGCGCCACATCACGTAGGCGGTGCCGAACACGTCGCGCGCCTCGGTGAGCGGCAGCGACTCCGCGCCCGCCGGCGACGAGACGTAGAAGCCGTCGTCGTCGACGCCCCGAACCGTCCCCAGCCGCCCGCCGTCCTCGTCGTATACCTCTTGGCCGATACTCACGTCGGCGAACACGGGTTCTTCGGAGGCCATGCGCGGGGATACGCGCCGGGTCGGTTTAAATCATGGTCCATGTTGACAAGCAACTTTGTGCGGTCGGCGCGCGCCTCCGAGCGCCCTTTTAAGGGCGCGAGTAGGGAGAGACCGAAGGTCTCTCTGACAGCCGGCGGCGACGCCGCCGGCGAGAGCGCGTGCGAGGGAGTCGCTGGCGCCTTATAAGGCGCCAGCGACGAGGCTGGGGAGGCGTGAGGTGCTGTGCGGTGCTGTGCGGGGCGGGACTCGAAGGGGCAGCCGCGAGGCGGGCGCAGGCGACGTAAGGACCGCAACGAGGGAGCGAACAGCGTGAGCGACCGAGTGAGGACCGCAGCGAGCGTGCGCCCGCCTCGCGGCTGGGGCTTCGGCGGTGTTCGTGTTGATCAACGATTTATAAGGGTCACCGTCCAGCCGAGCGGCTGGGGCTTCGGCGGTGTCCGTGTCCCTCAGCGATTTATAAGGGTCTCCGAGCCGCTCCGCGTCTACGCGACCGGCGTGCGCTCGACGACCGTGCCGTTCACGGTCGGGTACTGCTCGACGATCTCACCCTCCGCCAGGTCGCCGTCCTCGACCATCTCCTCGAGGAGCCACCACGCGACCTCGACGTGGTCCGACTTCACGGTGTAGAACTCCTCGGGAACGCCGAGCGCCTCGAAGCGCTCGGGGTCGGCGAACGCCTTCCCGTAGACCAAGGTCCCGTCGTCGGTCACCTCGTCGAACTCCCGGCGGATGTTCTTCGCCATCCGCTTCAGCCGGTTCCGGTGTTGGGCGGCGTCTTTGAACACCGAGGTACAGAAGTACACCTTCTCGTGGCTCGCCATCTCGGAGACGATCGCGTCGTCCTTCGACCCCTCGACGGCGGACATGTGCCCCTCCTGCAGCTCGAAGCCCTCCTCCTGCATCCGGCGGTAGTTCCCGTCGGACATCTCGAACTCGTTGATGTTACAGAACTCCGCGGCGCCCTCGTCCAAGAACTCCAGGAACTCCGGCTCCGCGCGGATGCCGGGGATCTCGAAGGCGGGGGTGAGCCCCTCCTCGCGGGCGATGTGGAGGATCTCCTCCCACTCGGTGCCGTGCATGTCGCCCCACACCTCCAGCGGCGGGTGGAAGCGGATCTCGTCGAGGCCGGCCTCCGAGAGGCGGCGCATGTTCTCGCGGCCGCCCGTGATACCCGTGTACAGGTGGGTGTGGTGGTCCTCGCCGAACTCGTCTTTCAGCAGTTCGAGGTACCGACACGTCTTCGCCATCGCCTCCTGCGGCTCGCCGCCGGTGATCGAGGTGCCGAGCGCGCTCATGCGCTTGGCCTCCGCGATCACGTCCTCGTCGGACTCGACCTTCCGCTCGTTGGCGTACACGTCGGTGACGTTCTTCCGGTTCTCTCCGAGGGGGCAGTAGAAGCAGTCCCGCTGGTCGCAGTAGCCGTAGACGAACAGCACCATCTTCCCGCCCTTGGCGCACTGTTCACAGCCCTTGGAGATCATCTACCCCCTCCTACCGGCTGCGGCCTCAAAAAGCGTCCGAACCGCGCGTTTCCGGGTGATACGTTGTCACGGGGGTCAAATCGGTCGGGACGAACATACGAACACAAAGTATGTACCCCCGCCGCCGGGACGGATGGGGTATGAAGCCCGAGCCGCGTTCCGACGCCGCCGCGGAGGACCGCACGGGAACCGCCCCGACCACCCGCCGCCGTGCGCTCGCGCTCGCCGGCGCGGTCGGCGCCGCCGGCCTCGCCGGCTGTACCGCCCTCGACGTCGTCACCGGCGACGAGCCCGCGGAGTTCTCCTCGGGCACGGCGACGGTCGCCGACGCGACGCTCTCCGAGACGGGGTACGAGCTCAACGACGTGAGCGAAGAGACTGTCTCCCGGGAGGTCGAGGCCGCCGGACAGACGCGCGAGGTCCGGGTGACGAACACCATCGCCGAGTACGACAAGGCCGTCGAGCTGTTCGGCGAGCGGTACCAGGCGGCGGTCTTCGCCGCGCTGGCGACGCCGCGGGTCGAGGTGCTCGGTGAGGCGTTCAACCCGGTCGGCGAGCTCGACGCCGACGAGCGCGCAGAGCTGATCGCGGACCGGTACGAGGGCGTCAGCGACCTCGAACGCGGCTCCGAGTACACCACGGCGGTACTCGGCGCGGACACCGGTGTCGTCGTGTACTCGGCCGACGGCGAGATCGAGGGAACCGGCGTGAGCGTCGAGCTCGAGTTCCACATCGCGGAGACGGTCGAGGTCGGCGACGACTACGTCCTCCCGCTGGCCGCGTACCCCGAGTCGTTCGGCGACGGCGAGAACGTCCGCGCCATGATGAACGGGCTCGAACACGAAGAGGCGTAGCGACGCGATCGAGCCGCGGGGCCGACGGATCCCCCCGACCGTCTGCCGTGCGAGACGGTGCGGTCGACGGATCTGCGACGACCGGGCCGAGCCGAAAACATATGCCGACCCCTCGCGTAGACTCCGATAATGCTGCTCGTCCTCTGCGTCGACCTCGACGACGACCTCGGCCGGAAGACGGGGATCCCCACCCCCGTCATCGGCGCGGACGAGGTCACCGAGGCCGCGGTCGCGCTCGCGACCGCCGACCCGGAGGACTCCGACGTGAACGTCCTCTTTCAGGGCGTCAACGTCTACGACGAGCTGGCCGCCGGCGGCGAGGCGGTCGAGGTCGCCGCGGTCACCGGCGTCGACGGCTCCGACGTGCGGGCGAACCGCGCGGTGGGACAGGAGGTCGACCGCGTGCTCGCGGAGCTGTCGACCGGCGAGGAGGTGTCGGCCGTCGTCATCACCGACGGCGCGCAAGACGAGTCGGTGCTCCCGGTGATCCGGTCGCGGATGCCGATCGACGGGATGCGCCGCGTCGTCGTCCGCCAGGCGCAGGACCTCGAGTCGCTCTACTACACGATCAAGCAGGTGCTCGCGGACCCGGAGACCCGCGGCACGATCCTGGTGCCGCTCGGCGTGCTCCTCCTCATTTATCCGCTCGTCGTCGTCGCCAACCTGTTCGACGTCGCCGGCGCGGCGGTCCTCGGGATCCTCTCGGGGATCGTCGGGCTCTACTCGCTGTTCCGCGGGCTCGGGCTCGAAGACACGGTCGACGGCGTGGCCGCGTCCGTGCGCAACGTGCTCTACACCGGGCGGGTGACCCTCGTCACCTACGTCGTCGCGCTCGCGCTGATCGTCGTCGGCGGGGTCCAAGGGATGGAGACGGTCGAGACCGTCCGCGGGGTCCGCGGCGGCGTCACCGCCGGCGTCGCGCTCGCGGCGTTCGTCCACGGGTTCGTCCAGTGGCTCGCGGTCGCCGGGGTCACCTCCAGCCTCGGCCAGATCACCGACGAGTACCTCGCGGGCCGGTTCCGGTGGCGGTACCTCAACGCGCCCTTCTACGTCCTCTCGATCGCGGTCGTGCTGTACGCGGTCTCCGGGTTCTTCCTGCCGGCCGCGCCGGGCGTGACCTCGCTCGGGCTCCCCGACCTCGCGATGGCGCTCGCGGCCGGGACGCTCACCGCGGTGTTGAGCACGCTCGCGTTCGCGGTCGCGGAGTCACAGCTCCCGTCGGCGGATCCGGCTTGAAAAGGTGACGACGCGGGCGACTGTCCCCCGACCGGCTCACCGCGGCGTCCACTCCTCGCAGGCGTCCATGTCGTCCATCAGCTCGTCGTAGTGACCGCAGTACGGCTGCATCCCCTGCTCCGTGCGGACGTAGTCGAACTGCGCGCAGTTCCCGCAGTAGGTGTCGCCCGGGCCGTCGCGCGCGGCGGGCGAGACGCCGGGAGTGACCGGGCCCTCGGGTCCGGACGGGCCGTCGGAACCGCTCCCGTCGCCCGCCCCGTCGAGCGGGGACCGGATGTCGCTCGCGGTCGCGCCGCCGTCGCTCACGCCGGCGGGCCGGCTCTTCCCGCTCGATCGCGATCCGCCGGACGATCCGGTCGACCCGGACGCTCCGGCGGATCCGGATGGGGGAGACGATCCGGTCGGACCGGTCGACTCGGACGGGACCGACCCGGATCGCGAGCCGGAACCGGCACCGGAGCCGCTCCCGCCGCGCCGGTTCGTCTGCGTCTCCACGTCGCCGTCCGGCGTGCCCCCGAGCAGGCCGACGCCGCCGCCGCGGTTGAGCTCGGCGCGGTCGACCTCGATCACCTTCGTTTCCCCCTTGTGGGTCACCTCCATCGTGACGGTGCCGCCGGGGTCGTTCCGGGTCTTGAAGTTGGCGACGCCGACGAACACGCTCCACAGCGTCGTCGCGGCGCCGGCGAAGTACAGGCCCGCGGTCGGCAGCGTCAGGTCCGTCAGCTCGGGACGCGGGCCGCCGACCCAGTGGTACGGGTAGGCGTATGCGAACAGCGCGACGCCGAGACACATCACGCCCGCCCCGACGACCGCGGCGACGCGGGTGTTGCGGTCCGCCGGGAGGACGGTCATCACGCCGAGAAACACCAGGGGGACGCCCACGCCACCGAGTACGCCGCCGAGACGCCTCGCTTCGCCGGAGCTGTAGCCGCTCGGGAGGACGACCTCCGCGGCTACGAGGAGTCCGGCGACGAGGAGCAGCGTTCCGGCGACGAACGAGCCCACGCCCAGGTACAGTCGGCGCGGGTCGACCTCGGAGCGCCCCCGTCCGCCGTACGCCTCCGAGAGACTGGTCATACGCGCCCTACGTCGTCCTCCCTGAAAACAGTATGTCAGACGTTCGCCCGCGGCGCGGGACGGAACGGGGATCGGGCTGGGGGATCTCCCTCGCTCGGCGGCCGGCTCCGACTCAGACCAGCGCGTCCACGTCGACGTGCGCGTCGAGCAGCTCCGCCATCCGGTCGACGGTGCGCGCGTCGCGGGTGCGGCCGCCGCGGACGACCTCCTCCGCGCGGTCGATCGCGGTGACCGTGTCGGTGTTCACCGCGAGGACGGGCTTGCCGGCGTCGGCCGCCTTCCCCAAGACGGCGCCCGAGGGGCGGTGGCCGCCGGTCAACACGAGGCACGCGACGCCGGAGGCCTCGAGCGCCGCGGTCTGGACGTCGGCGCGGTCGCCGCCGGTGATGACGGCGGCGTCGCGGGCGCGCCGGAAGTACCGGAGCGCCTCGTCGCCGCCCATCGCGCCCACGAGGAAGCGCTCGACGAAGCCGTCGGTGGGGGCGTCGGTGAGCAGCTCCGCGCCGAGCTCGTCGGCGAGCTCGCCGACGGTGACGCCGGCCAGCTCCTTCTCGTGGGGGAGCGCGCCGAACACGGTGATCCCCTTCGACTCCAGGAACGGGATCCCGTCCTGGTCGAGCGACTCGAACGCGTCGTCGGAGACCTTGTTGAACACGACGCCGGCGAGCCGGTCGCCGAACGCGTCGGCGGCCGCCAGCACCTCGTCGAGGTCGTTCGGCGAGTCGTAGCCGGCGACCAGCACGACCCGCGCGTCGAGGAGCTCCGCAACGTCAACGTCGGTGAGGTCGACGACGCCGCCGGTGGTCCAGCGACCGCCGCCCTCGACGAACATGTGGTCGCGGTCGGCGGCGAGCTCCTCGTACTCCTCGCGGATCCGGTCGCGGAGCGCGTCCGCGTCCTCGGTGCCGCGGATCGCGCCCTCGACGAACGTCGGCGAGTAGACGACGGGCTCCATCTGGTGCATCTCGGCGTCGAGGTCGAGCACCTCGCGGGCGAGCATGGGGTCCTGATCGAGCGTCTTGCCGACGTTCGACTGGAGCCGCGTCCCCTTCGGTTTCATGTAGCCGACGCTGCGGTCGCGGTCGGCGGCGAGCCGCGCCAGGGCGACGGTGATCGCTGTCTTTCCGGCGCTGTCTCCGGTCGCGGTGACGAGTGTGGTGGTGGTGTCAGACATTGTCGAGTTCCTCCGTGTCAGGTTCGGCCGCGTCGGGGTCGTTCGAGTCGAGCTCCTCCGGGTCGACGGTGAGTCTCACGTCGACGGCGGCGGCGTTCGTGTCGCCGTCGCCGTCGGGCAGTGCGACGAGCGGGTTGATATCGAGTTCCAAGATCGCCGGGAAGTCGGTGACCAGCTGCGAGAGCCGGCCGATCGTCTCGACCACGGCGTCGACGTCGACCGGGTCGCGGCCGCGGGCCCCCCTGAGGAGCGGGGCCGACTGGATCTCCTCGGTCATCTCGCGGGCCTCCGGCTCGGAGACGGGGGCGACGCGGAAGGTGGTGTCCTCCATCACCTCCACGAAGATCCCGCCGAGCCCGAACATCAGCAGCGGACCGAACTGCGGGTCGCGGTTCATCCCGACGATCGTCTCGACGCCGTCGTCGAGGTCGACCATCTCCTGGACCTGCACGCCGAGCACGGTCGCGTCCGGCTGGTAGTTGCGCGCGCGGGTGATCAGGTCCTCGTAGGTGTCGGCGACCTCGTCGTCCTCGACGCCGACGGCGACGCCGCCGATGTCGGACTTGTGCAGGATGTCGGGCGAGACGATCTTCATCACCACGCCGCCGTCGATGTCGGCGGCGACCTCGCGGGCGCGCTCCGGCGAGTCGACGATCTCGCCGGCAGGCGTGGGGATGCCGTAGGCGTCGAGCAGCTCCATCGCCTCGACGCCGAGGCGGTTGTCGTCGCGGTCGCGCACCGTCCCGAGGATCTCGCGGGCGCGCTCGCGGTCCACGTCGAACGACATCGGGTCGGCGTACTCGCGCGCCTTGATGTCGCGGTACTCCGCGAGCGTCGCGAGGCTCTCGATCCCGCGGGCGGGGTCGAAGTAGCAGGGGATCCCCTCCGCCTGGAGCTTCTGTTTCGGCTCGCGGGTCCGGTCGCCGCCCATCAGGCAGGCGGCGACGGGCGCGTCCATCTCGTCGCTCACCTCGCGGACCGCGTCCGCGAGCTCGTCGAAGTCGATCGTCGCGGTCGGCGCGGCCAACACGAGGGCGGCGCCGACGTTGTCGTCGGCGACGGTGATCTCCAGCGCCTCGCGGAAGCGCTCCACGTCGGCGTCGCCGATCACGTCGACCGGGTTGTGGATGTTCGCCTCCTCCGGCATCGACTCGGCGAGGGCGTCGCTCGTCTCTCCGGTGAACGAGGCCATGTCGAGGTCGGCGTCGCCGACGGCGTCGGTCGCCATCACGCCGGGGCCGCCGGCGTTGGTGACGATCGCGACGCTGTCCGTGTCGGGGAGCGGCTGGCTCCCGAGGATGCCCGCCGAGTCGAACAGCTCGTCGACCGACTCGGCGCGGATGACCCCCGCCTGGTCGAGGCCGGCCTCGTACGCCTTGTCGGAGCCGGCGAGGGTGCCGGTGTGCGAGGAGGCGGCCTGCGCGCCCGCGCTGGTCCGGCCCGACTTCACGGCGACGATCGGGGTGTCTTGGGTCGCCTCGCGGGCGGTCTCGATGAACTCGCGGCCGTCCTCGATCCCCTCGAGGTAGCCGATGATCACGTCGGTCTCCTCGTCGTCGCCCCAGTGGTCGACGAAGTCGGTCTCGTCTAAGACCGCCTTGTTGCCCAGCGAGACCACGTCTTTGAAGCCGATCCCGTTGTCGTTGGCCCAGTCGAGGACCGCGGTGACGAACGCCCCGGACTGGCTCATGAAGGAGAGCCCGCCCGGCAGCGCGTTCTCCGGGCCGAACGTCGCGTTCATTCCCGAGGGCGTCGACATGATCCCCAGGCTGTTGGGGCCGACGAGGTCGAGGTCGTACTCGTCGGCTAGCTCCGCGAGGCGCTGCTCCCTCGCGGCCCCGTCCTCTCCCGTCTCGCCGAACCCGGCGGTGATCACGACGACGTTCCGGACGCCGGCCTCGCCGCACGCCTCGATCGCGTCCAACACGATCGACGGCGGCACGACGATCACGGCGACGTCGGCGTCGGCGTCGCCCACCTCGTCGACGCAGGGCGTCCCGAGCACCTCGTCGTAGTTCGGGTTGACGGGAACGGTGTCGCCGTCGAAGTCGTCGAGCAGATTCGACGTGACGGCGCGACCGACGGCCCCCTCTCGGGTGGTCGCGCCGACCACGGCGACCCGGTCCGGGTCGAACAGATCGTTGAGCGTACCCATCGGTACGTGACTATACGCACCGGCGGTTTAAGATCGACGGGAGCGTTCTCATATCCTGAATATTAATGAACGACCGATCGCATCGACGCCGGCTCGTTCGAGGTCCGGAGAGGTGATCTCCCGTTCGGTCCAGTGTTCCGTCGCTTCGGCTCCCGATCCGTCGATCGGCTCGGTCCTCGCGCCGCAGACCGAGACTCGACCCACCCGGTCAGTCCTCGCCGTCGGAGTCCCGGGGCTCCCGGTCGCCGTCCTCGGTATCCGAGGGCGCGGATCCGTCCGTTCGCATCTCCGTGTCAGGCCGTCCCGCGGCGGCGGTCCCTCGCCGCTTCGACGGGCTTGCCCCGGGAGCTCTTTCGTCGGCCGCGCCGGTCTCCGCGTTCGGCACCGTGAGGGTCACGACGTTCCCGTCGGCGTGGGTGTCGAAGGTCAGGTCGCCGCCGGACCGGTTCGCGACCCAGTACACGAGCCACAGGCCCATCCCGCCGGTGTGACGGAGGTCGTCCATCTCCCACCGGTCGGTGATGACGTACCGCTCCTCGACCGGGATCGGCGGGCAGTTGTCGCGGATCGACACCTCGATCGCCTCGTCGGCCGCGCGCACGTCGATCCGGACCCGCGGCGTCGACTCCGCGTGTTCGAGCGCGTTCTCGACCAGCTCCGCGATCGCGTAGTCGAGCTCCGGATGCGTGAACGCCCTCGCGTTCGGCGGGTACGAGACCGACACCCGCGGCCGCGGCGGGTGGTCGTCTCCCACCTCCGCGCTCGCCGCCTCCTCGTCTCCCACCTCCGCGCTCGCCGCCGTCCCGTCGGTCATCCAGTCCGTGTCCTCGGTTGCGTCCCCCGGCTCGTTTCCGGACTCGCTCCCCGCCGCGTCCCCGTCGTCGACCGGATCGCGATAGGTGAGGTCGACCGCTTCGTCGTAGCCGTCGACGACCATGCCGAGGGCCTCTTCGACGATCGGCGCGACCTCGACCGCTCGGGGCGAGCCGCGCTGTCGAAGCAGGTCGATCACGCCGCGCTGCTTCTCCGCGGTCGTCAGCAGGTCGGAGGCGACCCGCCGGATCGTCTCCGCGTGCTCCTGCAGGTCCGCGCCGAGCTCGGCGAGGGCGTCGGGATCGGTCGGATCGTCGTCGCCTCCGGGAATCGCTTCCCCGTCTCGCGCCTCCGCGTCGAACGCGTCCGACGCGGCGACGATGTCGGCGATGCGCTCCGCAGTCCCGTCGACGATGTTCATGTCGTTGCGGATCGTGTGCCGCATGAGGTTGTCCATCACGGCGAGCTGTCGCTCGCGGCGGTACTCGTCGGTGACGTCGCGCGCGAACCCGGTGACCGCGACGACCTCGCCGTTTTCCGTCACCGGCTTCCCGGGCACGCGGACCCACTTCGTGGTCCCGTCGGCGGAGCCCAGCCGGTAGTCGATCCGCGTCGACTCACCGTTCGAGAGCCGTCTCATCGCCCGCTCGACGTACGGGCGGTCGTCGGGGTGGACAGCGTCGAGGAAGCTCTGGGGACACCGCCCGAGTTCGTCTCGGGAGACGCCGAATATCTCCTCGACGGCGTCGTTGACGAACAGCAGCTCGTCCCACTCGGCGGAGAACATCCAGAACACGTCGGACGACACCGACGCGATCGTCTCCAGCCGGCGGCGGGACTCGACCTCGACCGTGATGTCCCGCGAGGTCACTACGTAGCCGTCGATCCCCGTCTCCGCGGGCGGGTGCACCGACGACCGGAGCCACACCCACTCCCCCTCGGCGGTTCGGTACCGGTACTCCAGCGAGTCGACGGCGCCCAGCTCTCCGGAGACGACCCGCGCGAAGGTCTCGCGGAGCCGCTCTTCGTCGTCGGGATGCGCTCGCGAGAAGGCGTCAGTCCCGACGAGCACGTCCGACCGAAACCCGAGCAGATCGGCGACGGACGCGTTGAGGTGTCGATAGACGCCGTCCTCGTCCAGAACGGCGATCTTGTCTCCGGCGAGATCCAGGAGGGCGGCGGGATCCGGAGACTCGGCCATATGGGTACCCGTTTTCCGAGGCGATTGATAAGGCTAATCGCCTGATTATCACGAGGGAAATCTCGCTTCCGCGGTCGGTCGAGACGCCAGTAGCGATCAGTCGGCCGAGACGCCGGTGGTGTCGAACGCGGCGCTCACCGCGTCCGTCTCGGTGTCGTCGACGGTCAGCGTGACGCCGCCCTCGCCGAGCTCGATGGTCGCGTCGGTCGCGCCCCGCGTGTACTCCGCCGCGTGGTCGCCGTCGGGGTCGAAGCGGACGCCCTCGACCAGCAGGGGCGTCTCGCTGAGCCGTTCCACCTTGCGGTACGCGGTCGAGAGCGCGATGTCGCACGCCTCGGCCAGCTCGCTCGTCGTCATCGCCGTGTCGGCCGCCCCGAGGATCGCCCGGCAGTCGGGGTCGGCGAGCGCGTCGAACGTGTCGTCGAGCGTTTCGTCGCCTTCCGTCGCGGTCGTCGGTCCGGTCGCCTGCAGCGCGTTTCGCTTCATGGATGTAGGTAACGGCTCCGTCCACCCCAACACCGGCCCTGCATATGTGGGGTGTTTTATAAGCGGACCCGAACGGCGACGCCCGGACGGCGTCAACGTTTTGCCGGCCGGCGGACACGAACGGACGCAGATGGGATCCGGAATCAGGGCGGAGGTCTCGCTCCCGACGGCGGCGCCCTCCCCGTTCGAGGGCGTCGTCGACGGGTCGACGCCGATCTACAGCGTCGCGCGCAGCGCCTCGACCGGCGACCCGGAGTCGGTCGTCTTCGAGTTCATCGCCGACGCGGACCTCCCCGTCCCCGAGGGGGTCGATGTCGTGTTCGACTACGGCGCCAAGGCCGCCTATCGCTTCGAGACGCCGTGCGTCGAGGAGTCACCGTTCGCGGTGCTCGACCGGCACGGGGTCCCCGCCTCGGAGACGACGATCCGGGACGGCCGGCTGCTCGTCACCTTCCACGCGACCGATCTCCCGACGCTCCGCGCCGTGCTCGACGAGTTCCGGGAATCCTGCTCCGACATGCAGGTGTTGCGGCTGCTCCAGTCGTCGTCGACGCCCGAGGAATCGGACCTGGTCACCGTCGACCGGAGCGAGCTGACCGAGCGCCAGCGTGAGGTGCTCACCGTTGCCTACGACGCCGGCTACTTCGACCATCCAAAGGGGGCCAACGCCGGCGAGGTCGCGGCGTCGCTCGACATCGATCGGTCGACGTTCTCGGAGCACGTGGCGGCCGCACAGCGGAAGCTGCTCTCGGCGCTGCTCGATTAGATCGGTCTCCGCCCGTCCTCCGTCCGGCGTTCGCTCGCCTTCGAGTCCCGTGATCCGTCGGATTCCTGTGGCCTCGGAATTCGAATCATCCTTCATGTGGATCCGTGTCGTATTTCCGGGCATGAGCCCACGGACGCACACCTTCGTCTGCCCGGAGTGTCGCCGATCGATCGAGGTGGACGACGAGATGCGGGCGACGCTGCTCGACGCGGGCTGTGTCGTCTGCGGCGCCCCCATCGGCGAGGGGGACATCGCGGACCCCCAGACCGCGTAGCGACCGTCGTCCCCTGCGGACCGTTCGAGTCCCTCGGCCCCCGCGTGGCTCCTCGCCATTGCGGACCGCTGTCACCGATAGCCGTCGGCTCCGCCTCGCTCAGTCTCGTGTCCTTTATCCCCTCGTATCCAGAGAGATAGCGTATGGCGACGAGAAGCGAGGTCGAGATGTCCGACGCCGAGGTCGACGCGCTCCTGTCCCGGCACGAGACCGGAGTGTTGTCCCTCGCGCGAGACGAGACGCCGTACGCGATCCCGATCTCGTACGGGTTCGATGAGGAGTCGCGGAACGCCTTCCTCCGGCTCGTGTCGACGCCCGACAGCGAGAAGCGCGAGTTCCTCGCGTCCGACCCGCAGGCCCGGATCGTGGTGTACGAGGAGGGCGGCGAGGGGGACCGCGAGGAGTACGCGAGCGTCGTCGGCGTCGGCACCCTCCACCGGGTCGACCTCGCCGATCTCACGCCCGAGACGATCGCGCAGTACGGCGAGGCCCAACGGCCCCTCTTCGAGATCTGGGCCGAAGGAAAGGCGGACCTCGACATCGAGCTGTACCGGTTCGAACCGGAGCGGCTCACCGGTCGCACGGTCGTCGTCGACCGCGACGACGAGTAGGAGTTCGTCGTTTACTTATAAACCGTCGGTGGCCTCACAGTGCGTTTCTTCTCAGCCCCAGCCGCTCGTTTATAAATGGATAGCTACGGATCGGCGGTGAAGACCTCCAAAGCTCCAGCCGCTCGGCTAGACGCGGTTGTCGTCGATTCAACTACGAAGACCTCCAAAGCCCCAGCCGCGAGACGGGCAGACGCTCGCTGCGGCTCCTCGTCGCTCACTACATTCGCTCCTGCGGTGCTTGCGTCGCCTCTGCCCGTCTCGCGGCTGCCCCTTTGAGTCCCACCCGTACCGCACCGAAGCCTCACGCCTCCCCAGCCTCGCGGCTCACGGCTCGCGGCTTCGCCGCTCGCGTTCGCCGCGTCCCTCGCACGCGCTCCTCACGGCCGCCGATGGCGGCCGCTCGGAGGCGCGCGCCACCGCAGAATCCGTTTATAAAGAGTCGCTACCGGTGTCGCTCAGTCGTCCGCGGCCGCGGCGTCGGCCTCGGGCTCGTACAGCTCGCCGGCGCGCTCGCGCTCGGTGAGGTACTCGTCGACGTCGAGCGCGGCCTTCACGCCCATCCCGCTGGCGGTGGCCGCCTGCTGGTAGTGGTAGTCGACCACGTCGCCCGCGCCAAAGAGGCCCTCGACGCCGGTCGCGGTCTGATTCCCGCCGCGACCGCCCTCGGTGATCAGGTAGCCGTCGTCGTCGGTCTCGATCCCCGTCCCCTCCAGGAAGTCCGTGTTCGGGGTGTGGCCGATGGCGAAGAAGACGGCGCCCACGTCGAAGTCGTACTCGTCGACCTCGTCGGCGGTCGCCGGGTCCTCCAGCTTCTCCTTCGGGTGCCCGTCCGGGTGCTCGACGAGGGTGACGTGGTCGACGCCGTCCTCGGGCGTGCCGTGGATCTCGGTGAGCTCGGTGTTGAGGAGGAGCTCGATCTCGCCGTCCTCGACCTTCTCCATCGTGCGGTCGATCCACACGTCCTCCGCGCGGAACTCCTCGCGGCGGTGGGCGATGTAGACGGTGTCGGCGAACTTCGTCAGGAAGTTCGCCTCCTCCATCGCGGCGTCGCCGCCGCCGACGACGAGCATGTCCTCGCCGCGGAAGAACGCGCCGTCGCAGGTCGCACACGTCGAGAGCCCGTACCCCATCAGCTCGTCTTCACCCGGAACGCCGAGCGTGCGGGCGCTGGCGCCGGAGGCGGCGATGAAGGCGTCGGCGGTGTAGGCGTCGCCGTTAGAGAGCTCCACGCGGAAGTGGCCCGCGGGCTCCTTGGTGACGTCCTCGATGACTCCGTTGCGGGTCTCGGCGCCGAACTTCGTCGCCTGCTCTTTCATGTCGTTGATCAGCTGCGGGCCGGAGATCCCCTCGGGGAAGCCGGGGTAGTTCTCCACGTCGGTCGTGAGCGTGAGCTGCCCGCCCGGCTCGTCGCCCTCGATGAGCAGGGGGTCGTTGTTCGACCGCGCGGCGTAGATGCCCGCGGAGAGCCCGGCGATCCCGGTGCCGGCGATGATCAGCCGGCGGTGTTCGTCGGCGTCGTCGGTCATGGATACCGCTTCGCCGCCGCGAAGTATGTAGGTTGCGCCCTCGGGCGCGCGCCGCGGCAGACCGGAACGGTCCGGAGGCGCCGGCCGTCTCGGCGACCCGACGGCGCCTGAGGCGACCCGACGACTCCCGGGGCGACCCGCCCGCCTCATCCGAGCGCGACGAACACGGTCCGGTCGTCACCCGGCCCGTAGCCGTCCGCCGTGCGGACCGCGAACCCGGCGCGGTCGAGCGCGGCGGCGATCTCGTCGTCCGCGAACGGGGTCATCCGACGCCGGTCGGTGAACACCTCGCCGCTGGGCGCGAACGTCACCGAGCGCCAGTCGAGCCGTCCGCCCTCGACCGGGACGTGTCGGCTGACGCGGGCGTACCGCTCGCCGCCGACCGTGCCGGTGTCGAGTCCCGGGCGATTGCCCCCGGGCGGGAGCGGGGAGTTGTCGAAGACGAGGAGCCCGCCGTCGGCGAGGCGGTCCCGGAGGGCGTCGAGCGCCGGCGAGAGGGACGCGGGCGGGAGGTGGTTGATCACCCCGCGGATCGCGACGATCGCGTCGTAGGTCCCGCCGAGGTCCGGCTCCGGAAGCGCCGCCTCGCGGAAGTCGACGTCGAGGTCCCGGTCGTCGGGAGACCGACCCCCGCACTTCTCGCGGGCGCGGTCAAGCATCGGCCCGTGCTTGTCGATCGCCGTGACCGCGAACCCGCGCTCGGCGAACCGGCGCGCGTGCTCGCCGGTGCCGCAGCCGACCTCGAGGAGTCGGTCGCCGTCGGCCCCGTGGCGCGCGAGCCGGTCGGTCACGAATGCGACGTCGCGGTCGTAGTCCCAGTCGGACTGGACGGCGTCGTACAGTTCCGGGTGCTCGTCGTACAGTCCGTCGCTCATGCGGTCGGTGGATCGGCGGCCGGAAAGGTGTGCGTTGCGGCGGTCGGACGAGACCGCGAGGGAGGCTCTCAGTCGGTCGGGAACTCCGGCACGGTCCCCGTCGGCGGCGAGGGCGCGTCGTCGAGCGCCTCGAAGAACCGCCCGGCGACGAACTCCTCGACCACGTCTTCGAGCGACTCCTCGTCCGACACCTCTTGGAGGATGCCGAGCGGGACCTGCGCGCCGGCCATCGTCGCGTGCCCGCCGGCGGAGCCGACCGGGTCGAGGGCGTCCCGGAGTAGTTCGCCCACGTCGAGGTCCGCGCCGCGGGCCCGCGCGGAGCCGTAGACCACGCCGTCCATGTAGCCGAAGACGAACGTCACCGCGATCCCGTCCAGATCGAGGAGGCGCTCGGCCGCCTGCGCGAGGGCGTCGCGGTCGCCGATCTCGCCGACGCAGGAGGCGACGGTCGAGCCGCGCACGTCCCGTTCCTCGATGGCGCGGGCGAGCACCCGGAGCGTCTCCGGGCTCACGCTCGGGCTCTCGACGCGTTCGAGCGTCGACTCGTCGGCGTGGGGCGACAGCGACGCGGCCGCCTCGAAGTCCGGGATCGACGTCGACCGCGTGAAGTCCTTCGTGTCGATCCGGATCCCGTACAGGAGCGCGGTCGCGAGCCCACGGTCCGGCTCGATCCCGAGCCGCGAGAGGTACTCCTCGATCAGCGTGCTCGTCGCGCCGACCGCCGGCCGGATGTCGACGAACTCCCCGGCCACCGGTCCGCGAGGCGGGTGGTGGTCGATGACGACGTCGACCGGATGCCCCTCGGGGAGGCTGTCGTTGATCCCGGCGCGGGAGTGGTCGACGAGCGCGACCCCGTCGTAGTCGTCGAGGTCGATCCCGTCGAAGGACTGCAGCGAGAGGTCCAGCAGGTTCACCATCGCGCGGTTCTCCTGGTGGGCGATCTCGCCGCCGTAACAGGCGTCCGCGGGGACGCCGACCGCCTCGGCGACCCGCGCCAGCCCGAGCGCGCTCGCGATGGCGTCCGGGTCGGGGTTGTCGTGCGCGACGACGAGCAGGGGGCCGGCGAGGTCACGGAGCGCCCCAAACAGCCGGACCGGCTCCTCGTCGGCGTCGGCGCCGGTCGCCTCGCGGACACGGGCGGCGACGGCCTCGACGGGGTCGACGACGCGGTCGGCGACCGCCCCCAGCGCGTCCTGCTGGGCCGCGGTCGGGTTCGTGCCGACGTGCGCGACGATCATCGCGTCCGGGTAGCTGCGCCGCGCGGCCTCCGCGGCGGCGACGTTCCGCGCCGGGTCGTCGCTCGCGACCAGCACGACCGCGGCGCTGTCGGGGTACGTCCCGGGGTCGGTCGGGTCGGCCTCCACGGTGGCGACGTTGCGGTCGCGCAGGGTCGAGGCCCACCCGGTGTCGTCGGTGATCGCCACGAGCTCGCCGCGCGACTCGCGGGTGCGCTCGACGAGCGTGTTCCCGACCGCGCTACAGCCGAGCAGCAGGCGTCGGGCCATACCGGCGCGAGGGGGTCGCGACGCAAAACGCTGCCGTCATTCGTCGGGGTCGTCCGCCTCGGCGCCCACCTCGGGGCCGCGGTCGTCGCTCTCGTCGCCGGCCTCGCCGCCGCCATCGTCGCCGGCCTCGCCGCCGCCATCGTCGCCGCCCCCCTCGCCGGCCTCGCCGCCGCCATCTCCCCCGCGCAGGGAGCCGTTCACCGCGGCGGCGACGTCGACCGCGGCGCGGTTCTCGGCGACGTCGTGGACGCGCACGATGTCGGCGCCGCGGTCGGCGGCGAGCGCGGTCGCGGCGACGGTGGCGTGCTCGCGGTCGTCCGGTCCCCGGTCGACCGCCCCGTACATCGACTTGTGGGAGTGCCCGATCAGCACCGGGCAGTCGAGCGCGTCGAACTCGCCGGCGCGGTCGATCAGCTCGAACGCCTCGGCGGCCGACTTGCCGAAGCCGATCCCCGGGTCGACGATCACCTTCTCGCGGTCGATCCCGGCGGTCTCGGCCAGCGCGAGCCGCTCGCGGAGCGCCGCGATCACGTCGTCGACGGCGTCGTCGTACTCGGGGTCGTTCGTCGGGTCGACGGGGGCCTCGAGGCTGTGCATCACCACGACCGGGCAGCCGGCGTCGGCGACGACCTCGCGCATCTCCGGGTCGGCCAGCCCGGTCACGTCATTGATGATATCGGCGCCCGCCGCCAGCGCCGCCTCCGCGACCGCCGGCTTCCGCGTGTCGACCGAGACCAGCACGTCGCCGTCGGCGACCGCGGACACCGACTGAATCGCTTCGAGCGTCGGGACCACTCGGTCGATCTCCTCGTCGACCGGCACCGGTTCGGCGCCCGGCCGGGTCGACTCGCCGCCCACGTCGACGATATCGACCCCGGCCTCGACCATCCGCTCGACGCCCGCGACCGCGTCGTCGAGGGCGGCGTGTCGCCCCCCGTCGTGGAAGGAGTCCGGGGTGACGTTGAGCACGCCCATGACCGCGGTGCCGTCGGTCCAGGGGTAGGAGTCTGAGGCGGACTCGGCGGTGCCGGAACCGCTCCCGGACCCCGAGTCACCCCCGTCGATCCCGACCCGGTCGGCGATGTCGTCGGCGATCCCCGCGAACCCCTCGCGCTCGCGGAGCCGGCCGAGCAGCTCGCGGTACTCCGCGACCGTCCCCGCGAGCGTGACCGGGACGCGCTCGCCGCCGGGGACGCGTCCCTCGCCCCCGCCGAGCCCGCCGATCGCGGCCTCGCCCCCGACCGCGCGGAGCGCGGCCGCGATCCGCTCCGCGCGGTCGCCGCGGAGCCGGAGCGAGAGGACGCGGTGGTCGATCCTCGGTGCGGTCCGCGGCCGAGTCGGCTCCGGTCTCGGGCGGGACGCCGCCGGCGTCGAGCGCGCGGGCCGCGTTCGCGGCCGGTCGTTCCGCCGCCGACCGATCGCGGCGTCACGGTGCGCACCCGTGCCGCGCGGGCCTCGGCGACCGCGAACAGCGAGCCGACGAGCAGCACGCAGTCGCCGGGGGCGGCGCGCTCGACCGCGGCGTCGAGGGCGGCGGCCACGTCGTCGCCGGCGGTCACGTCGTCGACGCCGGCGCTCCGGAGCGCGGCCGCCAACACCTCGGGGTCCTCCGCGCGGTCGAGGTCCGGGCGACAGGTGACCGCCGAGGCGGCGTCGGGGAGCGCGCTCGCGGCGCTCGCGTGGTCCTTGTCGTGCATGGCGCCGTACACGAGGTGGAGGTCGTCGTAGTCGTACTCGGCGAGGGTGCCGGCGAGGGTCCGGCAGGCCGCCGGGTTGTGCGCGCCGTCGAGCACCGTCAGCGGGGCGGTGTCGACCACCTCGAACCGCCCGGGCCACGTCGCCCGCGCGAGGCCGTCGCGGACCGCGGCGTCGGGGAGGTCGGGGGCGGAGCCGCCGTCCCCGTCACCGAGGGCCCCCGCGGTGCGCCGGGCGAGCGCGACCGCGATCCCCGCGTTCGTCGCTTGGTGGTCGCCGACCAGCGGGATCCGGTAGGTCCCGTCGACCTCGCCGGACAGCGTCACCTCGGCGTCGGTCGGGCTCACGCGTCCCTCGTAGGCGACGGAGAGGGCCGGGTCGGCCCCGTCGCCCCCCTCCGCATTCCCGTCCGCGTCCTCGCCCGCCCTCGCCACCGTCGCGACCGGCGCGCCCGCCTCGCGGGCGACCTCGCGGACGACCGAGAGGGCCTCGCCCTCGCAGGCGGTGACGAGCGGTGCGTCCGGCTCGGCGATCCGCGCTTTGGTGCGGGCGATCTCTTCGATCGTGTCGCCGAGAACCGCGGTGTGTTCGAGCGAGACGTTCGTGACCGCGGTCGTGACGGGGTCGACCGCGCTGGTGGCGTCGTACTCGCCGCCGAGCCCGACCTCCAGGACGGCCACGTCGACCTCGCGGCGCGCGAAATCGTGGACCGCCATCGCCGTCACGACCTCGAAGAAGGTGAGGGGCTCGCCGGCCGCGGCGCGCTCGACGAGCCACGGCTTCACCTCGGCGACGAAGTCGGCGATCGCCTCGTCGGTCATCTCCAGTCCGTCGACGCGGATCCGCTCGGAGAGCGCGGAGAGGTGCGGGGAGGTGTAGAGGCCGACGGAGAGCCCGGCCTCGCGCAGGATCGACTCGGTCATGCGCGCGGTGCTCCCCTTCCCGTTCGAGCCCGCGACCTGCACGAACGACACGTCCTCCTCCGGGTTCCCGAGGTGATCGAGGAGGGCCGCGATCCGTTCGGTCCCCGGCTTCACCGAGAAGCGGCGGAGGTCGAAGAGGAACGCCGCCGCCTCGTGGTAGTGCATACGCCGTGGGTCGGCTCGCCGTCGCTTAGGCGTAACGGACCGGGACGATCGCGGCCCTGCGCCGTGGCTTCCCTCGACGGCCCGTCCCGGTCCCCCGTCTGCCCGGCCCCTCGTCCGCCCGGAAGAGCAACCCTTACGCGCGCGGCACACCGACCCGTTCGCATGAACGAGACTGCGGCCGCGTCGGCGTCCGCGGCCGAGGACGGGGAACCGGACCGCGACGCCACCGACGCCTCCGACGCCACTGCCGCCGACTCTGGCCCGGTCGTCGTCGGAGAGGGCGTCCGCAAGTCGTACGGCGAGGTCGTCGCGCTCGACGGCGTCGACCTCCGGGTCGAGCCCGGCGAGGTGTTCGGCCTCATCGGTCCCAACGGCGCGGGGAAGACGACGCTCGTCCGCGCGCTGACGGGGACGACCGAGGCCGAGGGCGACCTGCGCGTGTTCGGCGTCCCGCCGCGCGAGGTCGACCCGCAGCGGATCGGGCTGCTCCCGCAGTCGTTCGGCCCCCCGGAGCGGCTCACGGCGGCCGAGCTGGTCGACTACTACGGCGGGCTCTACGACGCGGCCCGCGACACCGACGCCGTCCTCCGTGACGTGGGGATGGCCGACGACGCCGACGCGTGGTACGAGACGCTCTCGGGCGGCCAGCAGCGCCGGACCTGCGTCGCCACCGCGGTCGTCAACGACCCCGACCTGCTCTTCCTCGACGAGCCGACCACGGGGATCGACCCGGCTGGCCGGCGCTCGATCCACCGCCTGATCGAGCGGCTCGCCGACGGCGGCACGACGGTCTTCCTCACGAGCCACGCGATGGACGAGGTCGAGCGGCTGGCCGACCGCGTCGCGCTCCTCCGGGACGGCGCGGTCGTCGCCGTCGGCGCCCCCGCCGAGCTGGTCGAAGAACACGGGGGCGAGCCGCGGCTGGCGGTCGCGCTCGACGGCTCGGCTTCAGCGGCCGAGGTCGAAGCCGTCCGGGAGGCGCTCGGAGCGTCGGCGGGGGAAGGCGACGAGGCGCCCGCCGTCGACGCCACCCGCGACGGCCTCCGGATCGCGGGCGTCCGGCCCGAGGGGATCGGCGACGCCGTCGACGCGCTGGAGGCCGCCGGGGTCGCCTTCGAGTCGCTCGCGTGGTCCGAGCCCTCGCTGGAGGACGTGTACCTCCGGCTCACGGGCGAGGAGTACTCGCCGCGACCGGAGGCGCCCGGCGAGGGGCCCCTCGACGAGACCGCGGCCGACGGGGGCGACCGATGAGCCGGCTCGCCCGGATCGCGACGGAGGCGAGCGCGGCGTCCCGGTCGTTCCTCCGGCGGCGGACGGCGGTGTTCTTCACCTTCTTTTTCCCCGTCATCCTCGTGATGATCTTCGGTGCGCTGGTCCAGACGCAACCGACCGGGGGCGGGCTGTTCGCGGAGCCCGCCGGCTACTACATCCCCGGCTACCTCGCGGTCGTCGTCCTCTTCACGCCGCTGTCGCGGGTCGGCTCCGAGATCGCCCGCCACCGCGACGGCGGCCGGTTCGAGAAGTTGGCGACGACGCCGCTCTCGCGGGCCGAGTGGCTGCTCGCGCACACGCTGGTCAACGTCGCGATCATCGGCGCGGCGAGCCTGCTCATCCTCGCGCTCGTCCTGGTCGTGACCGACGCGGAACTGGTCGTCTCGCCCGCCTTGGCGGCGCTGCCCGTCTTCGTCGCCGTCGCCGTCGCGCTGTTCTGCGGGCTCGGCGCGCTGCTCGGCGCGCTCGCGGACTCGCAGGACGGCGTGATCGCCGCGAGCAACACGGTCGCGCTCCCCCTGCTGTTCCTCTCCGAGACGTTCGTCTCGCCGGCCCTGCTGCCGGAGTGGTTCCTCCCGGCGGTCGCGGCCTCGCCGCTGACGTACTTCGCCCGCGGGACGCGGGCGATCGTCCACGAGCCGGGGCCGTGGCTCGGCGACCTGGCGGTGCTCTCGGCGCTCGCCGTCGCGTTCCTCGCGCTGGGGGCGTACGCGGTCCCGCGGACGGACTGAGGCGGCCGCTCTCGACGCGGATTCCCGGGTCCCGAAACGGAAGCCGGTCATTTATATCGCCCGCCGCCGTCTCCGACAACGAGAGCAAGCGTGCCCACGGTTCAATTCACCTGTTCGGACTGCACGCAGACCATCGAGGTCAACGAGGAGATGCGGGAGACGATCCTCGACACCGGCTGCCCGGTCTGTACGACCCCGGCCAGCGAGGACGACTTCGGCGAGGAGTAGCGGCTTTATATTCGGAGGATGGATGCGTTTGCGTTCGGTTGTTTATAAACGATCGACGACTCCGTAGTGAAGACCTCCAAAGCCCCAGCCGCTCGGCTGTACGACGATGCGATTGCTTATAAATCGCTGATCGGCGCGGAGAAGACCTCCAAAGCCCCAGCCGCTCGGCTGTACGACGATGCGATTGCTTATAAATCGCTGATCGGCGCGGAGAAGACCTCCAAAGCCCCAGCCGCGAGGACGCCACACGCTCGCTGCGCGCCTCGGTCGCTCACTTCGTTCGCTCCCTGCGGTGCTTGCGTCGCCTGTGGCGTCCTCGCGGCTGCCCCTTTGAGTCCCACCCCGCACAGCAACCGCACCTCACACCTCCCCAGCCTCGCCGCGGCCGCCGCTGGCGGCCGCGGGCTCCCTCGCGCGTGCACCTCGCGCCCTTCGGGCGCTCGGCGGCACGCGCCACCGCGCCCTATTTATAAAGAACGGCGCTCACGAGAGTATCTCGACCTCGTACCCCTCGGCTTCGAGGGCGTCGACGATGTCGGCGGCGTGTTCGGCGTCGTCGGTCTCCAGCTCCAGTTCGAGCTCCGCGGCGTTGACGGCCACGTCCCGCGAGGTGCGGTCGTGGTGGACCGCGTACACGTTCGCGCCGGTGCGGGCCACGATGCTGGAGACGCGCTCCAGCTCGCCGGGGCGGTCCTTCAGGTCGATCGTGATCTTGAGGTACCGGCCCATCTGGACCAGTCCCCGGCGGATCACGGTGCCGAGGCGGTTGAGATCGATGTTGCCGCCGCAGAGCGCGGCGACGATCGTCTCGCCCTCGTCGTACTCGAACGCCTCCGAGAGGACGGCCGCGAGCGCGACCGCGCCGGCCCCCTCGACGAGGGTCTTCGAGCGCTCCAACAGGAGCGTGAGCGCCAAGGCGATCTCGCGGTCGTCGACCGTGACGACCTCGTCGACGTACTCGCGCATCACCTCAAGGGTCTGCTCGCCGATCGACCGGGTGGCGATCCCGTCGGCGATCGTGTCGACGCTGTCGATCTCGTGGACCTCGCCCTTTTTGAGGGACTCACCGGCGGAGGCCGCGCCCTCGGCCTGCACCCCGACGACGCGCACGTCCGGGAGCTGTTCTTTGATCGCGACCGCGACGCCCGAGATGAGCCCGCCGCCGCCGATCGGGACGACGACCGTGTCCAGGTCGGGGCAGTCCTCGACGATCTCCAAGCCGAGCGTCCCCTGTCCGGCCATCACCACGGGGTCGTCGAACGCGTGGACGTAGGTCCGGCCCTCCTCGCGTTCCAGCTCGTGGGCGTACGCCTGCGCCTCGTCGTAGTCGACGCCCTCCAGCCGGACGCTGGCGCCGTACCCGCGGGTGGCCTTCACCTTCGAGACGGGCGCGAACTTCGGCATCACGACGGTGGCGTCGACGCCGGCGCGGTCGGCAGCTAGGGCGACGCCCTGCGCGTGGTTGCCCGCGCTCGCCGTGACCACGCCGGCCTCGCGCTCGGCCTCGGAGAGCGTGGCGATCCGGTTCATCGCCCCGCGGATCTTGAACGCCCCGGTGCGCTGGAAGTTCTCCAGCTTGAGGTGGAGGTCCGCGCCGCTCATCTCGGAGAAGCTCCGCGACCGCTCCAAGGGTGTGTGTCGGGCGGCGTCGCCGACGCGCTCGCGCGCCTCGCGAACGTCGGAGAGGCTGATCATGTGCGGACATCGCCGCGCCGGGCGCTAATCGGTTCCGGTCCGTTCCCTCTCGCCGACGAACGCGCGAACGGGCGAGTCGAGACCGCGTCGAGAGCGAGCCGCGAGCTCGCCGTCCGTGACCGAGCCGAAGGCTCGCCGTCTGTGAAAGGGGGAATGCACGCGTGTGACGTGCGAGTGAAACGAGACGGCGCGAACACAAAAAGGTGGGGCTAGCGGAGTGAAAGTGAAACCGCACGACTGCGCGGCCGTCATCGCTCCGTCAGACGGGATCTCAGGGGGTCAGGCGCACCCGAACGTCCTCCCGGTCGAGGTACCGATCGACCCGCTCGGCGAATCCGAGTTCGCTGTCGCCCGGCCACGCCGCGTCCGCGTCGAGCCGATCGGGGTCGCCGACGTACACCGCCGCCTCGTCCGGGTGGTCGTCGGGCGCGTCGAGCGGGACCGACACGCGCCGATACAGCTCCTCCCCGACGCGCTCGTACTCGTCCAGCGCGCCCACCTCCTCGGTGCGGAGGAGCCGCCCCGCGGTCTCGCCGCCCGGCGCGAGCGTCGGGTACCGCCCCTCGACGAGGTGGAGGCCGAACAGCGTCGCCGGCCCGACGTACACATACGAGCCGAGCACCTCGGCGACCCGCTCCGGCTCGGTGAGGGTTCCGTACACGAAGACGTCCATGGTCCGTGTGCGTCGTTCGCACGCTTCAACGTTCGGGCGGCGGACGACCGCTACGGCCCGAGAGCGACCTCCGTCCGGCGGGTCGCATCCGGCGGTGGCCGCCGCCTCCGACACGCAAAAGCCCCGCGCGTCCCTCCGCGGTGACAGATGGACCTTCCGCGGCTCCGGCGCGTCTGGACGCGCGTCTTCTCGCTCGCGTGGCCGGTCATGGCCGAGCAGACGTTCCGCACCGCGATGCGGACGACCGACGTCCTCGTCACCGCGCTGTTCTCGCCGGCGGCCGTGGTCGCGATCGGGCTCGCCGACCTCTACGCCCGGTTCCCCCTCCGGATCGGGCTCGGACTCGGCGGCGGCGCGATCGCGCTCTCCTCGCAGGGCACCGGCGCGGGCGCGACGGACACGCGCGACGAGGCGGTGACGCAGGCGATCCTCGTCGGCGCGCTCGCGGGGATCCCGTTCGTGCTCTTCGGGCTCTTCTTCGGCGAGTACGCGATCGACGTGTTCGGCCGGCTCGTCGGCGAGCGGACCTCCCCGACCGTCGTCGACCTCGGCTCGACGTACCTCGCGATCGTCTTCGCGACCGCCCCCGCGCGCCACGTCGCCTTAGTCGCCGCCCGCGCCCTGCAGGGGACCGGCGACACCCGCACCCCGATGTACGTCAACGTCGCCGCCAACTCCGTCAACATCGCGGGCTCGGTCGCCCTCGGGCTCGGCCTCTTCGGACTCCCGCGGCTGGAGGTCGTCGGCGTCGGCCTCGCGACCGCCGGCGCCAACGTGCTCACCGCGGGGCTCCTGTGTCTCGCCATCCGGGGCCCGTGGACCGAGGCGTCGTTTGCGCGCCCCCGCGACCTCACGATCGCGAGCCAGCTTCTCCGGGTGAGCGCCCCACGGGTCCTCGAGGGGTTCGGCTCGGAGATCGCCGAGTTCCCCTTCAACGCCCTCCTCTTGGGCTTCGGCGAGTCGGTCAACGCCGGGTTCCAGATCGGACGCCGCGTGTACCAGCAGGTGACCGGGCCGCTCTCGCGGGGGTACAACGTCGCCGCCTCGGTGCTCGTCGGCCAGTCGCTCGGCGCCGGCAACCCGGGCGAGGCCCGGTTCAACGGCTGGGCGGTCGCCGGGCTGGGCGTGCTCACCGTCGGATCGATCGGGCTCGCCCTGGTCGCGCTCGCGCCCCGGCTCGTCCCGATCTTCACCGACGACGGCCCCACGATCGCGTACGCGGTCGACTTCGCCCGGGTCTACGGGCTCGCCGGCACCGTCTTGGTCTGCTTCTCCGCGCTCTCCGGGGCGCTACAGGGAGCGAGCGAGACCCGGATCCCCCTCGTCGCCCGCGTCTCCGGGATGTTCGGTCTCTTCCTCGGGGCGTCGTGGCTGCTCGGGCGCACGGCCGGACTCGGCCCGCAGGGGGCGTACGTCGGCGTGTTCCTCGCGTACGCGTGGATGGCGCTCGTCGTGATCGCCGGCTTCCGCTACTCGGGCTGGGCGGACCGCGCCGCGGCGATGATGGCCGAGCGGGGGACTGATGCCGCCGGCGGTGAGTCGTCCGATGCCGCCGACGGTGAGTCGTCCGATGCCGCCGGCGCCGAACTGTCGTCGGAGGATCGGCCCAACCGCGCCTCGGAGTGAGCCTCCGGACCGCTCGGGTTTTTAAGTACCGGACGGCCGAACCGACTCGCATGGACCTGTCATCCGCGGTCTCCGCCGCCGCCTCGACCCTCCGGCGGCGCCCCGCCGACCTGCTCCCGTTTTACCTCCTCGGCACGGCCGTCCCCGTCGTCGCCCGGATCGGCCTCTTCGTCGCGCTCGCCGGGACGTACCTCCACTACGAGCTGACCGGGCGACTCGCCGACGCGCGCCGGGCGCTCGCCGAGCTGGACCTGACGCCGCCCGACGCGCAGGACCCCGAGGCGGTTCAGGCGTGGACCGAGAGCGTGACGCCCGCGCTCGAACCCCTCGCGTCCCCGACCGCGCTCCTCCTCGTGACCGTCGGCATGGCCGTGACCCTCCTGTTGGCGATCCTCACGTACGCCGCGGTCTCCGCGGGGCAGATGTCGGCGGTCGCGGGCCGCGTTCGCGGCGGTCGCGGGCTCACGGCCGGGATCGCCGGCGTCCGGGAGCGCTGGCTCACGTTCCTCGGCCTCTACGTCGCCGAACTCCTGCTGTGGGTCGGGGTGACGCTGCTCGCCGGCCTCGCGGTCGCCGGGGGGTTCCTCGTCAACCCCTTCCTCGGGGCCGCGGTCGCGCTGGTCGCGCTGCTGGTCGGGCTGGTCGTCCTGCTCCTCGTCCGCGCGGTGTTCGCGTTCGCGCCGGCCGCGGTGGTCATCGACGAGACGGGCGTGGTCGGCGCCGTCGAGGGAGCGGGCGGGTTCATCCGGAGGAACCCCGTCGACGCCCTCGCGTACCTCGTCGTCGCCGTCGGCGTGCTCGTGGCGATCTCCTCGGCCGCGTCGGCGCTCGCGTTCCTCGGCGGCGGGGCCGCCGTCGCGCTCGCCAGCGCGGTCGTCGCCGCCCCCGCGCTCGACCTACTCAAGACCCTCCTGTACGGCGACCACCGCGGCGTTGTCGCGCCCGTCGAGCCGGTCGACGCCCGGATCCGCGACCAGTTCGTCGGGGGCCTCCGCCGCGGCTGGAGAGAGATGGTCGGCTTCGTTCGGCGGACGCCGGGGCTCCACCTCGTCACCGTCCTCGTCGGCGTCGGGTTCGGTGTGGTCGGATGGCTCGCCGTCGACCCCTTCGTCGGCGCGGTCACCACCTCGATCGAGTCGCGGCTGGTCGGTCACCTCCCGCCGACGGCCGCGCTCAACTTCTTCGGTAACAACTGGTCGGTCGCGATCGCGACCTCGTTCGCGGGCACCGCGCTCGTGGTCCCCGCGCTCTCGTCGATCGCGTTCAACGGGCTCGCCCTCGGCGCCACCGCGGCGCTCGAGGAGAACCTCGCCGCGCTGGTCGCGTTCGTCGTCCCCCACGGAATCCTCGAGATCCCCGCCCTGTTCGTCTCCGGCGCGTTAGGGATCCACCTCGGGATCGTCTCGTGGCGGACGTTCCGCGGCAGCCTGTCCCGCGAGGCGTTCGCCGACGCGCTGGAGAACGCGTTCTGGGTGTTGATCGGGGTCGGCGCGCTGATCGCGGTCGCCGCGTTCATCGAGGGATTCGTGAGCCCGTACTACTGGCGGCCGTTCCTCTGAGCGCCCGACTCAACGGTCCTATCGGCCGATTCGCCCTCCGCTTCGGCCTTCGCTTCCCCCGCTCGCCGACATCCGCCCGTACGTTCAAGTCCCTCCGACTCGAATCCTGACCTGTATGACGCGACGCGATCCCTTCACCGAGATAGAGGACCTGCTCGAACGGATGGGTCAGGAGTTCGAGGAGCTCGGCGGTACGCTCGACGCGCCGGACTCCGGCGTCCCGGGGTTCCCGGGCGCCCGCGACGTCGCCGTCGACGTGATCGAGGACGACGAGGCGATCACCGTGCTCGCCGACCTCCCCGGCTTCGACGCCGACGAGATCGAGGTGGAGCTCCGCGACAACGCGCTCTCGATCGCGGCCACCCGCGAGGAGACGCGGGACGCGGAGGCGACCGTCGGCGACAGCGACGCGGCCGAGGGCGACGCGGCAGGCGACGGGGAGGTTCGCTACCACCGCCGCGAGCGAAGCCGTCGCGCGGTGTCGCGTCGGATTCCGATCCCCGAGCCGGTCGAACGCGACGGGACGACCGCTTCGTACGACGACGGCGTGCTCACCGTCGCCCTCCCCAAGCGGTCGCCGTCGGACGCCGCCGGTCATAGCATCGACGTGAACTGATCGGCCGCGATCGGTCCCCCGTCGCCGTCATTCCGCACTTCTCGACCCGACTGCCGCGAGCTATCACCTATCCTGTCGTCTTTAATACCACAGAGTGCGTCCATGAGGTGAGTATCATGAACAGAACCAACCCCTTCGACGAGATCGAGCAGTTCCTCGGCCGCACCACCCTCGGCGGCGACCGCATGTGGGGGCGCGACCTCCGGACCACCGACATCGACGTGGCCGAGTACGACGACGAGTTCGTCGTCATGGCCGACCTCCCGGGATACGACCGCGAGGACATCGATGTCCGGGCGACGGAGGGGCGGCTCACGATCTCCGCCGAGCGCGGCGCGGATCCCGAGATCGCGGAGAGCGAGGACGCGGACCGGCGGTACCTCCGACGCGAGCGCCGCCACGAGTCGATCACTCGCTCCGTCGACCTTCCGGGACACGTCGTCGACGAGGACGCGAGCGCGACGTACCGCCACGGCGTGCTCACCGTCACGCTCCCGAAGGCCGTCGACGAGGCGGCCGACGGCCACCGGATCGACGTGGCGTAGGCCCGATTCAACCCCGTTTTCCACCCCGCCGACACTTTCTCCACGCGCCGCGTGCTATGCCGACGCATGGACGACGCCGATCACGAGGCGGCGCGCCGCGAGCTCGTCGCCCGGCTCCGCCGCCGCCTCGACGTCGACGAGCGGACGCTCGCGGCGATCGAGGCGGTGCCGCGACACGCCTTCGTCCCGGAGCGCCACCGGTCGCGCGCCTACGCCGACCGGCCGCTCCCGATCGGCCACGATCAGACGATCAGCGCGCCGCACATGGTCGCGGTCATGACCGATCTGCTGGACGTCGAATCCGGCGACAAGGTGTTCGAGGTCGGCACGGGCTGCGGCTACCACGCCGCCGTCGTCGCCGAGGTCGTCGGTCCGGGAAACGTCTACAGCGTCGAGTACGTCCCGGAGCTGGCCGAGGCGGCCCGCGATCGGCTCCGGCGGCTCGGGTACGACGTGACCGTTCGAGCCGGCGACGGACGGACGGCGTTTCCGGAGGAGGCGCCGTTCGACGCGGCGTACCTGACCTGCGCGCCGAGCGACGGCGTCCCGGACCGGATCGTCGACCGCGTACGGACGGGCGGCCGGGTCGTCGCGCCGGTCGGTCGCGCCGGCGCACAGCGGCTCGTCAGGCTGACGGTCGGCCACGAGGGCCTCGACCGCGAGGACCACGGCGGCGTCCGGTTCGTTCCGATGCAGTGACGAGCGGTACGGCGGCAGCCGACCGGTGGCGAACCGTGCGACGACGAGCGAGCGCTTTTAGAGGGCCGAGCACCGAGTCCGGCTATGGACGAGGCGTCGCTTCGGGCCGACATGATCGAGGGGCTCGAACATCAGATCGGCGAGACGCTCGACGAGCCCGTGCTGGCGGCGCTCCAGCGCGTCTCCCGCGACCCGTTCGTCGACGACGCCTCGACGGTCGGGGCCGAGACAGGCCGGGGAGGCGGGGACGGCGGGAACGGGGACCGGTCGCTCGCGCCGGCGACGGTCGTGCGGCTGATCTCCGCGCTCGACGCTCGCGAGGGCGACGAGGTGCTGGTCGTGGGCGCGGGGGTCGGCTACTCGGTCGCGCTGCTCGCCGAGATCGCGGGCGCGAAGCGCGTCCACGCGGTCGACATTGACCGCGAGGCGGTCGCGCTCGCCCGCTCGAACCTCTCGACGGCCGGATACGACGCCGTCCTCGTCGACCGGCGCGACGGCGCGAACGGGCTCCCGGAGTACGCCCCGTACGACCGGATCCTCCTCGAAGCCGGGGTGGTCGAGCCGCCGCGCGCGCTCCGCGAACAGCTGGCTGCGGGCGGTCGGATCGTCTACCCGCGGGGGACCGCGGTCCAGACGATCGCCGCGATCGAACCCGACTCGGAGGGAGCGCCGTCCGACGAGCCGGCCGACGACGAGGCGCCGACCGGGTTCCGGACGGTCGAGACCGCCGGCCCGACGCGGCTGCAGCCGATGCTCGCCGACGGCGAGCAGCGCGGCGTCGAGCGGAACCGCACGCGCCGCGAGGACGCCGAGCGCGCCCAGCAGGGCCACTTCGCGCGCCACGGCTGGGAGCAGGACTGGATCGACTGGGACGACCAGCTCTGATCACTCCGCGACCACCAGCACCTCGGTGTTCCCGCGCTCGTCGACGTAGTCGCCCTCCGCCGGCGGTTTCACGTCGACGGTGAGGGTCCCGTCGGGCTGGTTCGGTCCGAGCTCCGGGTCGACGTCGACGGTCGCGGTGCCGTCGGATCCCGTGGTCGCGGTGGCGACGCCGTCGATCTGCGCCGATCCGCTTCGCACGATCACCGTCGCGTCCGCGACCCGAGACCCGTCCGGATCGAGGACCGCCACGTCGAGCGACTGCTCGCCCGGCGTCGTCACCTCCGGCTGCGGCTGCGCGTCGACCTCCGTCGCGGCCAGCCCGTCGATGTCGCCGATCATCCCCATCATCACGCTGAGGCTCGCGACGCCGACGACGAGCGCGATGACCAGCCTGACCGGTAGGCCCTCGATCGCCCGACGGTCCGAGCGAAACGATCGGCGGTTCGCGGTGCGTCCGTCCCGTTTCGAGTGCGGCATATGGCCGGTGGCCGCGGTATCACTGATAAAGGATCGGACGAGTCGAGCGGGTCGGGGGGATCGGCCGGCGCGTCGCGCCCCGACCTTTTTGTGCGGTACCGCGGCCACCGCGCCCATGCACGTGCTCGGACGCCACTTCGGTTCGGACGAGGGAGCCATCACCGACGGCGCGAACGACGGGTCCGGCGGCGACCGGATCCCGACCGTCCGGCTCGGCTCGTTCCTCGCGCGCGACGGCAGCGCCGGGGCCGCGGTCGGCGTCGACGCCGACGGCCCGCACGCGGGCGTCGTCTTCGGTAAACGCGGCACCGGGAAGTCGTACACGCTCGGCGTCCTCGCGGAGGGGCTCGGGGCGGCCCGCGGCGTCTCTCCGGTCGTGGTCGATCCGATGGGCGTCTTCGGCGGTCTGGAGTCGGCCGGCGGACGGGTCGTCGAACCGCGCATCCGCCCGACGGCGATCCCCCCGGAGGCCTGGCCGGACCTGCTCGGCCTCGACTCGGCGGGCGGGCCGGGAAGTCTTGTCTGGCGCGTCGTCGCCGACGCCGTCGACGCCGCCGTTGGCGGGTCGGAGCGTTCGAGCGACTCGCCCTCGCTCGCGGCGATCCGCGAGCGCGTCGCCGCCGCTGACGCGCCCGCCGCCGACCGTCGCGCGGCCGCGAACCACCTGCGGCTCGCGGAGTCGTGGGGGGTCTTCGACGCGGACGCGTCTCCCGTCGAACGGCTCGCCGCCGACGGCGCGCCTACCGTGCTCGACCTCGCCGGGACCCCGGAGGCGGCCGCGGCCGCGGTCGTCAGGGCGGTCGCTCGCGGGCTCTACGACGCCCGGATACGCGGCGCGCTCGACCGACTCCCGTGGCTGCTCGTCGACGAGGCGCACGCCTTCTTCGGCGGCGTCGCCGACCCCGCGCTCCGGACGCTGTTAACGCGCGGCCGCGCGCCCGGCGTCTCGCTGGTCTGTGCGACGCAGCGTCCCGGCGCGCTGCCGAGCGTCGCCGTCTCGCAGTCCGACCTGCTCGTCGCCCACCGCCTCACCGCCGAGCGCGACCTCGACCGGCTTGCCGAGGCGGAGGCGACCTACCTCGCCGGCGACCTCGCCTCGCGGCTCCCGGCCGGGACCGGCGAGGCGCTCGTCGTCGACGACGCGACGGAGACGGCCCACACCGTCCGGATCCGCGAGCGCCGGACCCCGCACGGCGGCGGGAGCCCGTGCGCGAGCGGGACCGAGGCGGCCGCGAGCGCCGCCGCGAAGTCCGAAGACCCATGATAAGCGGGGACGACGACGCGGTATGGAACGGACGCCGCTCGGGTTCCTCCTCGTCGCGCTCGGCGGGTTCGTCGGCGCCGTCGCCAGACACGGGGTCGACGTCGCCGCCGGCGACGCGACCGGCGTCGGGACCCTCCTCGCGAACGTCCTCGGCTCCTTCGCGCTCGGCGTGTTGCTCGCGTGCGCACCGAGCCGCCGGACGCGGCTGTTCGTCGGGACCGGCGCGCTCTCCTCGTTCACCACCTACAGCACCTTCGTCGCCGACGCCGCGTCGCTCGGAACGACCGCCGGCGCCGCGTACGTCGCCGCGAGCTACGTCGCCGGGCTCGCGGCCGCCGCGGCCGGGCTGTTCGTCGGGGGGCGACTGTGACCGATCCGCTGTTTGCGGCCGTCCTCGTCGGAATCGGCGGATCGGCCGGCGCCGCGGCCCGGCACGCGGTCGGCCTCCGGGTCGAGGGGCGCCGCTCGGTCGTGGTCGTCAACGCGCTCGGGAGCCTCTCGCTCGGCGTCCTCCTCGCCGCGCCGATCGGCTCGGAGGCGACGCTCCTCGCCGCCGTCGGGTTCTGCGGCGCGTTCACGACGTTCTCCTCGTTCGCCGTCGAAACCGTCTCGACCGCGGCCGACGGCGAGCGACGAGCCGCGGTCGGGTTCGCGGCCGCGAACTTGACGGTCGCGCTGCTCGCGTTCCTCGTCGGGGCGGCTGTCGGCGGCGCGCTCGCCTGACCGCGGTTCGGGGAACGACAGGTACAGGCGGGTCCGGACCCTACCGCTTTGCGTGACCGACGACGCCGAGGATCGGATCGACGCCTCGACCACCGAGGCTCCGGGCGAGAGTCCCGACGACGCCGACGAACCCGACGTGCCGGTCGACTTCGGGGATCTCTCGCTCCCGCAGCGCGCGTTCGTCGCCGCCGTCCAGAACCCGACCCGCGGGGTGGTGATCGCCGGTCTGCTCGCGTTCGCGTTCTCGTTTTACGTCGCTTTCTGGCTGGTCTTCCCGCGGGTCGCGGCGTTCATGTCGGCGGTCGGCGCCGTCCTGCTCGCGCTCGTCGCGCTCGTGTACCTCGTCTCGGATCGGCTCTCGCGGTAGGCTGCTCTTCGGCCGCGGTTCTCCGGTCGCAGTTCTCGGCCGCGCTCTCGGACCCCTCCGTGCCACTACGGATGCGGCTCGTAGAACTCCCTGAGCGGCACTCCGAACGCGGGCGCGAGCGTCGCCACCGCGTCGCCGACGAGCACGTCGCGCTCGGCGAACTCCCGCTCGACCTGCGCGCCGAGCGCCACGTCCCCGGCCGCGTCGCTTTCGAGGTACTCGCGGACCGTCGTGAACTCCCGCTCTCGCTCGACGACGTACCGGTCGCCGTCGATGAACGGGCCGTAGGTCTCCGGGTCCACGTCGTCGGCGTACGACTCGTAGAAGCTCGCGGCGTGCTTCCGCACCGCGACCGGGGGCCCCTCGTGGCGCACTACGGCCGGCCGCGTCGCGACCTCCAGTTCGGCGTACAGCGCTGCGCGCTCGGCGCCGGACTCGTTGTCGTCTCTACCGTCGCCTCCGTTGTCCGCCCCGTCCGCCGCGTCCGTCATCGCCTGCGCGCGGAGCACGTCGAAGCCGCGCTCGTTCAGTCCCCGGACGACCCCGTCGAGCGACCGCCGGAGCTGTGGCCACAGCTGGTCGTCGACCACGTCGGGCGCGTCGAACACGACGGCGGCCGGCGTCGTCTCTCGCCGGTCGAGGTGGTCGCGAACGTCGCCCGGGCCGAGCGGCGTCAGCGCTTCGGGTTCGAACGGCTCCTCGCTCGGCGTCGCGAGCAGTTCGCGGGCGTAGTGCTGGAACCGCGCGAGGTTCGCCGCCGAGAGCACGGCCGCGACGTTCCGCGTCGGGTCGGTCGGATCCACCACGACCAGCGGGTCGTCAAAGGTCCGCTCGGCGTGGCCCTCAGGGTCGAACTCCACGGGAGGGTGCCAGCTCCGCGCGGACTCCACGAGGGGGACGAACCCGCCGAGCTCCAAGACGAGCAGCTCGGTCAGGTACCCCGAGAACCCCTCGGTGCGGAGGTCGCTGCCGTACGCGCCGATCCCCTTCAGGAACGCCTTCGCGAGCACCACGTCGTCGGCGAGGTCCTCGTCCAGCCGCGCGGACAGGTACGCGTCGTGGAAGGGGGTGCGGTCGACGGCGGAGACGAGGTCGCCGGCGGTCGCCACGTCGTGGCAGGGGACGAGATCCACGTCGAACCCCTCGTGGGTGCCCTTCACGTAGGGGTGTTCGGCGTACTCCTCGTGGCCGTCGGGGAGGACGGTGTGGCCGACGGCGAGCCCGTACTCCTCCAGCTGTTCGCGGTCGAGGTCGGCGTCGAACCGTACGAAGAGATCGATGTCGCGGTCGCCGGAGACCCACGTGCCCCGCGCCGTCGACCCCACCTGCACCACGTCGGCGTCGACGGGGAGGTCGGCGATCGCCTCCCGGGTCCGCTCGGTGAGATCGGCGGCGACCGCTCGCAGGTGCTCGCGCTCCGCCGGCTCGGGCACCACCCGGTCGCGAACGCGCGACAGCACCGCCTCGAGATCGTCCATGGAGTCGGCTTCTCGCGGTCCGGCCGAAAACGTGTCGGTGGCCGCGCGAAAGCGGTGATCGGGATCGCGATCGGGAGACGAGGGGCGGGTTCGACTGCGCCGCGCCAACTGATCGCACTCGCGTCGGGCGGAAACGAAAGCCCTATCAAAACGAGTCGAGTACTCGGAGATGAGCCGAAGTAGCTCAGTTGGTAGAGCGCCTCGCTGTTACGACGCTCGGTGGGTTTCCCCCCGGACGTCACAGTCACGAGGCGGTCCCAGGTTCGAGTCCTGGCTTCGGCGCTTCTTTCATACGGTCTTGATGACGACCACGCGTTTTGTACGAAACCGACGCAGGGCGTCGTATGTCGCGCTCCGAGCAGTACGACCGACTCGGCGAACCTCAGAAGCGCGGACAGGCCACGGAAGCGATCGTCACGGCGGAGCTGATCGCTCGCGGCGTCTCCGTCCTCACCCCGGCGTACGATAACGAACCATACGACCTCGTGATGGAGATCGACGGCAGCTTTCACCGGATACAGGTCAAGACCGCGTTCGACGGCAAACGCGACGGTGCGGTGGAGTTCCGGACCCGAAGCGTTCGGACGAAAAGCGAGGGGTACGAACGAGAGGGATACGACGGCGAGATCGACTACTTCGCAGCCCTGAACGTCACGAACGAGGAGATCTATCTCGTCCCGATCGAAGACGCCGGATCGACGGCGACCACGATCCGGTACGAACCCGCCGCGAACAACAACCGGGCGAACGTGAACTGGCACACCGAGTACCGGCTTGACACGGTCCTCGATCGCCTCCGATCGGGGTAATGCGGTAGGCTAAAGAACGTGCCTCGTATATCCCGGATCTGTCGGGCCTTTAGCTTAGTCTGGCTCAAAGCCCTCCGCTCATAACGGAGTGATCGCCGGTTCAAATCCGGCAAGGCCCATCCTCTATCTCCCGTTTTCTCGTTTTCTACTCCAACAGCGTCACCAGCTCGTTCACGTCTTCGACGACCGCGTCCGCACCGACCTCGGTGTACTTCCGACGCCCATCCTCGCCGGTCAGGCCGCCGGTGAGGACGCCGATCCCGTAGTAGACGCGGCTCGCGTCCTCGTCGTCGGCGTTGCGCGCGGTCCGCACGTCGTCGAGCGTGTCGCCGGCGAAGGCGACCCGGTCGGCGTCGAACCGCTCCGCGAGGGTCACCAGGGCCCGCGGGTGCGGCTTCCCCTCCTCCCAGTCGTCCATCGTGAACCGCCGGTCCTCGGGCACGTCGAGGCCGACGCGCTCCAAGGCGATCTCCGCCTCGGCGGCGGGCCGCCCGGTTAACACGCCCACGTCGAACCGGTCGGTGAGGTCGGCGATCGTCTCGGGATCGACCAGGGTCGGCTCGTCGTGGATGTATCCCGGCGCCGACAGCGGCGGCTCGCCGCCCTCCAGCTCGCGGTACAGGTCCGCGCCGAGGTACAGCGCCTGAAACGTCTCGCGGAGGCGGTCGGTGTCCCACTGGTCGCGGACGCGCGCCTGCGCGACGCGGGGGAGGTCGCCGACGACCGCCTTCGCGGCGTCGAGCCCGCCGCCCTCCTCGGCGACTCGGTCGGTGAACGTCTCCACGTCCATCCCGAGCCCCTCGCGGCGGGCGAGCACGTAGAGGGCGGCCGCGTTCGTCAGCTCCCAGTCGTTGTTGAACCCGCCGGCGTCCTTGAACGACTGGACCGCGTCGCGATCGATCGTCTTGTCACACACCCGTTCGACGGACTCGATGATGGCCCGCCGGTAGGAGTCCGCCACGTCGACCAACACCCCGTCGATGTCGAGGACGACTGCGTCGACCTGCATACCCGTACGCCGGCAGGAACGGGAAAGAACGTTCGGGTTCTCGTCGATCCGGTCGGGTTCGTTCGGTTTCGCTCCCGTCGGCTCATTCCGGGCCTGGCGGCGGTCCCCCGCGCTCCCCGTCCCGTGCGACGTACAGCACGGCTCCGTCGACGGAACGCCGCCGCACCGGGACGACGGGCTCCTCGAACCCGAGGGTGGTGAACGCGCAGGCCGCGTCGAGCCGGTCGGCGAGCGCGACGGTCGGGCTCTGCAGTTCGGCCGGAAGGTGACACGCGTACACCGCGTCGACCGCGGTGCGGCCGTCCGCGTCGTCGTCGGGGTCAGCGAGGGGATCGCCGTCGCGTTCACTTTTCCCGTCCGCGAGCGCGAGGATGTCCCCTCGCCGGACGCGGAGCGACCCCGCAACCTCCTCGCTCTCGGTTTCTTGTGCGGCCGCCCGCGTCCGGTCTCCCGGTTCGACGTCGACGGCGACGACCCGGCACCCCCGCTCCGCGAGCGCTCGCGCGACCCCCGGTCGGTCGCCGACGCCGACCTCGACGAGGCGGTCGTGTCCCGCAATTTCTTCGACCAGCGCGCGACGGGTGGATGAGACCACGGCGCGGGCTTTATGATTGCGGCGGTCATAAGCGGTTCCATGCTCGTGGACATCGTCCCAGTCGGGGAGGTCACCCCCCGCGTGAAACGCGAGGCCTCCGCCGCGCTCCGTTCGGTGTACGACTGCGACGTGACCGTCCACGACGACCAGCCGATCCCCGAGACGGCCTACGACGGCGACCGCGACCAGTACCGCGCCGAGGACCTCATCGAGACCGTCGGTCGCGTCGGGGGCGGCGACAAGAACATCGGGATCACCCCACGCGACCTCTACTACCGCCGCCGGAACTACGTGTTCGGGCTCGCGTACCTCAACGGCAGCGGCTCCGTGATCTCGACCCATCGCCTCCGCACCTCCTCCGACGGGGGCGTCTCGACGAAGCCCGCGGTCGACGTGTTCTCCGACCGCGTCCGCAAGGAGGTCGTCCACGAGATCGGCCACACGCTCGGCTTGGAGCACTGCGACAACAGCAAGTGCGTCATGTCCTTCTCGCCGACGGTCCGCGAGGTCGACGTGAAAGAGGAGAACCTCTGCGGCTCCTGTTCGCGGCTCGTCCGGTAGACGTCTCGCTGCTCCGTCGGCGACTCCCCGCCGCCGGTAGACGTAAACCGTATCCTGTCTAACTGCGGTGTATGGCCGCAAAGCCGGAGTACCGCGACCGGCCGGACGTCGAGGTCGCGCTGCTGGACGCGCTCGTCGACCGCGGCGACGAGGGGATGACGGTGCTGGAGCTGCGCGCGGCCGTCGACGCCGACATCGACGCCGTCGAGGAGGCGCTGTCGGCGCTGAAAGAGGACTCGCTCATCACCGTCGAGAGTCGGGAACGGGTCCGCGTGTACCCGCACGACCGCGTCATCCCCGACCCCGAGGACCAGATTGACGACGGAGCGGGCTCCCTCGTCGACGCCGTCCGCGACCGGCTCGGTCTGTAGGGACACCGGATCGGGACGTAACGACACGAAACGCACCCGCGAGGTGCGGGGGCGGCAGGGTATCGCCCCGCGTCCGCCGAAGCCAGCGGCCTTTTGCCGCTCGCCCGACTCCGTACCGGTATGACTCTCGTCTCCGACACTCACGGCGCCCACGGCGCGGTGTACCGTGACCGCGGCGGCCGTCAGGTGGTCGACCACTACCGGAAGCCCGAGCGCGTCGGCAAGGCGGTCCGCAACGTCGTCGGCGCGATCGAGATGGGGTACGGCGTGCTCGCCGTCACGGGCGAAGACCGCGTCGAGTTCGTCGACAACGCCGTCTCCAACCGGGTGCCGGACGAGGACGGACAGGGGGTGTACGCGCTCCTGCTCGACCCGCAGGGCGGCATCGAGACGGACATGTACGTGTACAACGCCGACGAGCGCCTGCTCGTCTTCCTCCCGCCCGAGCGGGCCGAGGCGGTCGCCGAGGACTGGGCAAGCAAGGTGTTCATCCAGGACGTGGCGATCGACGACGTCTCCGAGGAGCTCGGCGTCTTCGGGGTCCACGGTCCCAAGTCCACCGAGAAGATCGCCTCGGTGCTCGGCGGACCGGGGGCCCCCGAGAAGCCGCTCTCCTTCGTCCGCGGGTCGATGGTCGACGCCGGCGTCACCGTGATCGCGACCGACGCGCCCCTCGGCGAGGAGGGGTACGAGGTCGTCTGCGCCGCCGAGGACGCCGAAGAGGTGCTCGACACGCTGCTCAACCGCGGGCTCAACGCGGCCCCCTTCGGCTACCGGACGTGGGACGCGCTCTCGCTCGAGGCCGGCACGCCCCTCTTCGAGTACGAACTGGAGGGAACGGTGCCGAACGTCCTCGGGCTCCGCAACGCCCTGGACTTCGACAAGGGCTGTTACGTCGGCCAGGAGGTTGTCTCCCGCGTCGAGAACCAGGGGCGACCGAGCCGGCGGCTGGTCGGGCTCGACCTCGGCGGCCTCGCCGACGCGACCGCCGACATCGACGGCGACGCGAATCCGGAGGGGTACGACGAGGTCCTGCCCGATCCCGGCGCGGCCGTCTTCGACGGCGACGAGGCGGTCGGCGAGGTGACCCGCGCGGCGGTCGGTCCCGCCGCCGGCGACCCGATCGCCCTCGCGCTCGTCAGGTTCGACGCCGACCTCGCCGACCCCACCGTGCGCGTCGACGGCGAGGAGGTGCCGGCGACCCGCGCCGACCTCCCGTTCCCCTCCGTCAGAGGGAGCGCGCAGTCCGCCCGGCTGCCGACGTACCCGAGCGACGAGTAGTTCCCACCGTCGCTTTGCGGTCGGTGCGTGCCGCCGAGCGCCCTGATACGGGCGCGAGGTGCACGCGCGAGGGAGCGGTGAGCGGAGTGGGCGACCGGAGGGAGCCCCGAGCGAGCCCCTCGACCGGAGCCGACTGGGGCTTTGGAGGTATTCACCACCGATCCGCTGTTAATCTATATAACTGGAGACTCACCGCTCGTGGATCCGGGTGATCGTTACAGCACGAACTGCACGGCCGAGTACACGCCGAACCCGAGCGCCAGCGACCCGACGAGCGACGCGATCCACGCGAACACGGTGTACCCCATCTTCGCCCGGCTCACCCCGGCGTCGCCCGCGGCGTAGCCCGCGCCGACGATGGCGGAGACGATGATCTCGTTGAACGAGACGGGGATCCCGAACGCGACGGCGGTCTGTGCGATCGCGAACGACGGGATGAGCGCCGAGATCGACCGCCGCGGTCCCATCGAGGCGTAGTCCTGCGAGATCGCCTTGATCATCCGCGGCGCGCCGGTCCACGACCCGGCGAGCAGCCCCGCGCCCCCGCCGACGAGCAGCGCCCACAGCGGGACGCCCACGTCGCTGAAGATCGGCACGAGCGGGCCGATCGCGAGGCCGACCTGCGAGCCGCCGGCCGAGAAGGCGACGAGCCCGCCCATCGCCAGCAGGAACCGGCGCTGAGCGCCCTCGCGGTCGCGACCGAGGTCGGCGTACACCGCGACCGCGACGATCGCGGCGACCGCGGCCGTGATCAGGGGCGTCCCGATCGCGCCGAGCCCGAGCCCGGGACCGAGCGCCTCCGACAGCGACGCCTGCTCGCCCGCCGGCCCGAGCAGCGCGAATCCGACGTTCGCGACGATCGCGCCGACGAGCCCGGCGAGCGCGGCGGTGAGCGGTCGCTCCGGGAGCGCGTCGCCGATGAGCCCGCGAGCGACGACGTAGGCGACCCCGCCGCCGGCGAACGGGGTGAGCACCCACAGCGTGAGGATCTCGGTGTACTTCGGCCACGCCGGGTCGCCGCCCATCGCGAGCCCGACGCCGACGACCGCGCCGGTGACCGTGAAGGCGGTCGCGATCGGGTAGCCGGCGAACACCCCGATCGCGACGAGCGCGGCCGCGGTGAGCAGCGCCACGATGGCGGCGCCGGCGGTGAGCGTGACGCCGCCGATCAGCTCGGTCCCCACCGCTTCCGTCACGTTCGCGCCCTGCAGGATCGCGCCGAGCAGGCCCAACACCCCGACGACGAGCCCCGCGCGCATCACGGAGATGGCGTTGGCGCCGACCGCCGGCGCGAACGGGGTCGACCCGGAGGAGCCGGCCCCGATCGACCACGCCATGAAGAGGCTGGCCGCGGCGGCGACCCCGAGGGTGGCGACAGTTGCGACGACCATCTTACCGCTGCCCGTCCTCGTACCCTTCGCGGAGCCCCGTCAGCGTGCGCCGGACCAGCAGAAACGCGAAGAAGAAGAACCCGAGCAAGACGAGGAGGATCACGACGAACAACGGTTCGACCGGGAGCATACACTCGAATCCGTCGGCACGGTGTTATGCGTTTCGGCAGGCGATGGACCGCCGGTTCAGTCCGCCGGTTCCGGGCGTCGCTCCCGGCCGCCGGTTTCGGGCGTCGATCTCGGGCGTCGCTCCCGACCGGAGTCGCCCGGTGACTAAAACGCGCCTTTGTCCATAAGCTACCTATAAGCTATCACCGGCGCAAGGTGTCGATGCGACCCCCGCTTCGGCCCTCTCCCCACGATCGGTCGCCGACCGGCGAGCTGCGACGGCACACGACCCGCACCCGCTCGGGTCTCTACCACCCTCCCCGCTCAGCCCCCTTCCCTCCCTCCACGCCCGCCTCCCGGTCCGACCGATCCACGCGGGGCGTCGCGTTCGCCCGCCGATCCCTCCCCCCTTCCCGGTTCGGCGGGCGGTACCGTTTCACCCTTCCTCCGACTCAGTGCGCGATCCGGAACTCCTCGAAGACGTCGCCGTCCGGCGTGACGAGCCGTCCGTTCAGCGCGCGCTCCCCTCCGGAGACCGGTTCGAGCTCCGCGTGCGCCGGTCGGTTCCCGCGGGGCTGCGCGTGGCTTCCGGGGTTCAGTATCGGGAGCGCCCCCGAGTCGTCGAAGCGGGGACGGTGGCTGTGGCCGCAGATCACGGCGTCGGCGTCGCGCTCGCGGCCGAGCATCACGAGCCCGGTGTCGCCGCTGCGGTGTCGGTGCGTGACCGCGAACCGGACTCCCTCGTACTCGACCGTCCTGATTTCGGGCAGCCGGTCGCGGATCGCCGGGTCGGCGTTGTTGCCGTAGACGGCCCGCAGGCTCCGCGCGGTCGACTCGAACGCGTCGAGCACCGGCTCGCGGTAGAAGTCGCCGGCGTGAACGACGAGGTCGGCCTCGCGGACCGCCTCCGCGGTCCGGCCCTGCAGCTTCGTCTCCTCGCGCGAATGGGTGTCCGAGACGACGACGAGCATACTCGCCGTCGGTTCGCGTCCGGCTTAAAAATCGCGCCCGGCGTCGACGCCGACTCACACTTGAGCGTGTATGCGGTGGCGCGTGCCTCCGAGCGCCCAGCGGGCGCGAGGAGCACGCGCGAGGGAGCCCGCGGCCGCCAGTGGCGGCCGCGGCGAGGCTGGGGAGGCGTGAGGCTGCGGTGCTGTGCGGTCGGGCGGGACTCAAAGGGGCAGTCGCCGGCGGCGGAGCCGCCGGCTGCCAGAGGCGCGAAGCGCCTCGCTGCCGCGAGGACGAAGCACGCTGCTGCAAGCACCGCAAGGAGCGAGTGAAACGAGCGACTGAGGAGCGCAGCAAAGCGCGCGAGTCGTCGCGGCTGGGGCTTTGAAGCTGTTCACCGCAGCAACGCCGATCACGTATCGCCGGGCTATCGGGGCCTCGAAGGCGTTCGCCGTCAGTCTGCCAGCACCCCTACAACCGATCCCGGCATCGTCCGAGATCGACTATTCTTCCAAGGACAGCGACGCGAGCAGCGACTCCAGCTGCACCTGCTCGTTCGCCCCCTCGGCGATCCGGTAGTCCGCCTCGCCGATCCGCTCCATCAGCGCGACCGCCTCGCGCTCGCTCAGATCGAACTCCCAGACGGACCGGTGGAGCTGATCGATCACGTCGCCGCCGGCCATCCCGGTCTCCGTGAGGAGGGTGTCGAGGGTCGCCCGCGCCCGTGTGAAATCCCCCTCCAGCGCGTTCGTCACCATCGACTCGATCTCCTCGGGGCGCGCGGTCGCCGTGATCGCGTACACCGCCTCCTCGTCGACTACGTCCCCGGTCGTCGCCGCCGCCTGCAGCGAGTTGATCGCGCGGCGCATGTCCCCGTCGGCCGCGTACACGAGGGCGTCGACGCCGGCGTCGGTCACCTCGATCCCCTCCGCCGCCGCGATCTCGCGGGTCTGCGCGGCGACGGCCTCGTCCGAGAGCGGCGAGAAGCGGAAGACGGCGCACCGCGACTGAATCGGGTCGATGATCTTCGACGAGTAGTTACACGAGAGGATGAATCGGGTGTTGTCGGAGAACTGCTCCATCGTCCGGCGGAGCGCCGACTGCGCGTCGTCGGTGAGGGAGTCCGCCTCGTCGAGGAACACGATCCGGAAGTCGCCGCCGAACGACGAGCGCGCGAACCCCTTGATCCGGTCGCGCACCACGTCGATCCCGCGCTGGTCGGAGGCGTTGAGTTCGAGGAAGTTGCCGCGCCAGTTGTCCTCGCCGTACACCTGTCGAGCGATCGCGGTGGCGGCGGTCGTTTTTCCGACGCCGGCAGGGCCGCTGAAGAGGAGGTGCGGGATGTCGTCCTGCTCGATGTAACTCTGGAGCCGCTCGACGATCTCCTCTTGGCCGTGGATGTCGTCGAGCGACTGCGGCCGGTACTTCTCGATCCAGATCTCCCGGCCGGTCGCGGTCGCAGCCGTCTGCTCGTCGGCCTCGCTCATGCCGGATCGGAGGGTCGGCGGGGTCATAAACGCCCCGAGACCGGGCCGCGTCGGGGAGGTGAAGCGGGCGGTTCGCGCCGCGGGTCCGAACCTCAGTCCGCCCGCGAGAGCCGCTGGAGCTCGTACGCGAACACCCAGATCCCCATCAACACGCCCACGGGAACCACCACCTCGGCGATCTCGCGCGAGACCGGCAGCTCCGCGACCTCGACGAGCAGGTGGGTCGTCGCCGCGGCGACCTGCGCGAACAGCTCGTACTCCTCGCGGATCGTGTTCGTCAGCATCGATCCGACGACGAGCGTCACCATCGCGGCGACGCCGTGGATCGTCCCCCGGATGTGTGGCATAGTCGTCACATCCGCGACGACCGTGATAGGTGTTTCTCCCTCGAAACCGCTCACATCCGCCGTCGGATCCCCTCGCGGAAGGCCGCCGCCGCGTCGGCTTCGGCCTCCGACTCCCGCAGGTGCGCCTTCGCCTCGGCGTCGATGTCGGGCGCGAGGACGACCGCCGCGGCGCCCGTCGAGACGGTCTCGGCGCGCCAGCCGACGTACCGATCGGCGAGCCACGCCGGGAGGTCCGCCAGCAACACGGCGTTGCGCCACGCGAACTCCCGACTGCCTTTCAGTCCGAGCAGGGCCAGCCGGTCGTCGAGGGGATCGAGCACCCGGTCGATCCCGTCGATTCCGACCGCGCCGTACGTCTCGACGAGCGCGTCTTGCACGGTCTGGACCAGGCGGGCGAGGATCGCGTTGATGCGGTCGTGGTCCTCGCGCTTGGCGTCGCGATCCGGGTCGATACCCACGTCGTCGAGCGTGTACGCGAGGTCGTAGACGATGTGGGCGTTGATGCCGAGCAGGGCGTCCTGCGCGACGAGCGTCTCGCCGCGCGCCCCGGCGGCGAAGGCGATCAGCCACGGCCGCGGGAGCGCCTCGAACGCCCGCCGCTCGAATGCCACCAGCGCCCGACGGTAGCGCTCCGCGAAGGCGACGAGGTACGACGCGGCCCACTCGGGATCGAGGAACGCGCCGTCGTCGATCGCGGTCCGGACGGTCGCCGTCATCCGGCTGTACACCGTGAGGAACACCGCCCGCCGGTCGCCGCGCTCGCGGAGGTACGACTCGGTCCGCGCCAGCCGCTCGTCGACGTCGTCGACGGACGCGAACGGGGCAGTAACGAGGTCGAGCAGCGCCGCGTCCGGCTCGTCGGCGGCCAGGTCCGCGGCGACCGCGTCGACCCCCGGACCGGCGGTCCGCCGGATCCCGGTGAGCAGCGCTCTCGCTTCCTCGGCGGTCGGGACGGTGGCGCGGATCGGGGTCATCGTGAGCGACGGCGGGCCCGTCTGACCGTCCGGTACTCACCCGGGGTCAAAGAGGTTGCTGCCGGCGCGGGACCGGCACCTGGTCGACGCTAACTACGCGAACTCGTCGACGAGCTCGGGCACCACGTCGAAGAGGTCGCCGACGATCCCGTAGTCGGCGATGTCGAAGATCGGCGCGTTCGGGTCGGTGTTGATGGCGACGATCGTGTCCGAGCCCTTCATGCCGGCGACGTGTTGGACCGCGCCGGAGATGCCGATCGCGATGTACACGTCCGGCGTGACGACCTTCCCGCTCTGCCCGACCTGGCGGTTCTTCGGGAGCCAGCCGTTGTCGACGATCGGCCGGGAGGCGGAGAGCGTCGCGCCGAGCGCGTCGGCGAGTCCCTCGACCAGCTCCAGGTTCTCCTCCTCCTCGATCCCGCGGCCGACAGAGACGAGCACGTCGGCGTCGGCGATGTCGACGTCGCCGCCGCCGACCTCCTCGAAGCCCGTGACGCGCGCGCCCGACTCCGGGAGATCGACGTCGACGGACTCCACCGTCGCGTCGCCGACGCCCTCGGCCGGCGCCCACTCGCCGCCGCGGACGGTGAGGACGAAGCGGTCGTCGGCCACGTCGACGGTCGTCTCCACCTTCGAGCCGTACATCTCGCGGGTGACGGTCAGCCCGTCGTCGGACTCGAAGCCGATCGCGTCGGTCACCAGGCTCCGGTCGGTCGCCTCGGCGACGGCGGGCGCGTAGTCCAGTCCGTTGACCGAGTTCGGGATCACGACGGTCTCGGCGTCGACCGTCTCGAGCAGCGCCTCGACCGCCGACTGGTAGACGTTGTGGTCGAACTCCTCGCCGTTGGCGACCGCGTGGATCGCGTCCACGCCCTCGCGGTTCAGGTCCTCGGCGAACCGGTCGGTGTCGCCGCCGATCACCGCAACGTGGAGGTCGCCTCCCTGCGCGTCGGCGAGCTCCCGGCCGGCCGTGATCGCCTCGCGGGACACGTCTCGGAGCTCTCCGCGCCGGTGTTCCGAGACGACGAGCACGCTCATCACGCGCCCACCCCCTTTTCGCGGAGGACCTCGGCGAGGCGCGACGCGCTCTCCCCCGCGTCGCCCTCGATGATCTCGGCGTCCGACTCGCTCTCCGGCTCGTACATCGAGGCGATCGTCAGCGCGCTCTCGACGTCGGCGGCCGACAGCCCGAGGTCGGCCAGATCCCTCGCGTCGATCTCTTTGCGCTGCGCCTGTCGGATGCCCCTGAGGCTCGCGTACCGCGGCTCGTTGAGCCCGGTCTGGACGGTCAACACGGCGGGGAGGTCCACCTCCGTCAGCTCCTCGACGCCGCCCTCCAGCTCCCGATGGACGTGCGCGACGCCGCCGTCGGCGTCGACCTCGAGGTCGTTGACCACGGCGGCGTGCTCGAAGCCGATCCGCTCGGCGAGCGCGACGCCCGTCGCGCCGAACCCGGTGTCGGCGGCCTGTACCCCGCCGAGCACGAGGTCTGGCTCCTCCGCCTCGACGACCGCCTCGAGCGTCGTCACCTTCGCGGCGACGTCGGCGAAGCCGGCCTCGAAGGCGTCGTCCCACACCCGCACGGCGCGGTCCGCCCCCTTCGCGAGCGCCATCCGGATCGTCTCCTCCGCGCGCTCCGGGCCGATGGTGACGGCGACGACCTCGTCGGCGATCCCCGCCTCGGCCAGCTGCACCGCCGCCTCGACCGCGTAGTCGTCCCACTCGTTGAGGTCGTACTCGAGGTCGGACGCGGCGATGTCCGTGCCTTCGATCGCGAAGTCGTCGTCCGGCTCCGCAACCTCCTTGACTGTCACCAGAACTTTCATGATCGATACTCCGTCGTTCGGCCTGTAAGAGCTTTCGGAACGCCGCACCGCGGGCTCGCGGTTTCCGCCTCTCCCTCGCCGAAGTCGGCCGTTCCCTTTCGCCTCGTCGTCGGCCTCGACTCTCGGATCTCCTGTCGTCGCCGTCGGACTCTGATATCGGATCCCCCGTCGCCGCCGTCGACTCAGGCCCCGGATACCCTGTCGCCGCCGTCTTCGGCGTCGGAGCCGTCTCCGTCGCCGTCGTCGTCCGGGATCGAGATCAGGTTCTCGCGGCCCAGTCGGAGCTTCTCCACCCGCCCCGAATCGGCCATCGCGGAGAGCAGCTGCGACACCTTCGCGTCCGACCACCCGGTCTCCGCGACGATGTCGGCCTGTCGCATCCGCCCGCCGTTGTCCTCGAGAAGCCGCTCGACGCGCTCCTCGTCGGACAACAGCGAGAGGTCCTCCCCGTCGCCCGCTCCGCCGGTCGCGTCGTCGGCTCCCGTGTCCTCGCCCGTCGGATCCGGGCCGTCCGCATTCCCGTCCGCGCCGCCGCGCGGCCCGCCGTCGGTCGGCTCTCCGCCGTCGCTGTCGACCGCTCCCTCGTCGGCGCTCGCGCCCGCGACCGGGTCGTGTTCCCCGTCGGTCCGGCGCCGGTAGCCGACGATGCTCCCGGCGATGAGCACCGCGGCGACGACGATCGCGGCGGTGAGCATCGTCCACGGGGGCGCGGTCGTGCCCGCGGGAGCGTACACGACCGCGACCCGCTCTCCCTCGGAGAAGGTGCGCGGCCCCTCGATGATCACGGCGTTGTCCCGCAGCGGGACCGTGGCGCCCGGGGTTCCGGTGACGGTGTACCCCTCCGGCGTCGCCACCTCGAGCGTCTGCCCCTCCTCCAGCGAGAGCAGCCACGTCCCGTCGTTCGGCGTGGTCAGGGCGTCGCCCAACACCAGGTTCTCGCCGTCCGCTTCGAGGAACTCGGTCCAGACGAACGTCAGTCGGAGTTCGCCGACCGCCGTCGTCTCGTCGCCCGCCACGTCGAACGACGAGGGGTCGTCGTGGACGACGACATCGCGCTCGACGTCTTCGATCCGCATCGTCCGGTCGACGTTCCGGCTCGCCTCGCGGGCGAATCCCTCGAACAGGGCGGCGTCGGGGCCGATCTCCCCGTCGCGGAACCGGTCGCCGGTCGCGTCGAACGCGGCGCGGTCGGTCTCGTCGGCGAGCGCGTACCTCACCGACACGGTCCACCGGGCGTCCCTGTCGGGCGTCGGCTCGATCCGGATCCGCGTCGCCGTATCCGGGTCGAACGGTTCGCCGATCTGTTCGACCGTCGCCGGATCGACAGTTGCCGGACCGACGGTCGCTGAGCCGATTCCCGGGGGACCGGCGGTCGACGAACCGGCGGCCGCCGCGTCGGCGTCGATGGAGGGCGAAGGCGAGGGCGCGTCTCCCGCGACGGGGACGACGCCGCTCGCGACGAGCGCGACGGCGATCAGCCCGACGAGGAGAGCGCGAGGCGGGGCGTTCCGCATACAGATCAGGGCACTCAGGCGCCGGGCAAAACGCTTTCCATCGTTCGTTTTGCCTTCGAACGAGGTCGCGACGGGCGGATCGGCCGCGCTCCCGATCGGTTCCGTCGGCTCGTTGAGGTGGATTTTTTATATCCTGGCGCGAACCGAGACGTATGAGAGCCCTCCCGATCTCCCTCGCGGTCCTGCTTCTGCTCGCGCCGATCGCCGGCGCGGTGTCGCCGGCGGCGGTTGCGGGGGCGGTCGCCGATCCGGTCGCGTCCGATCCGGTCGCGTCCGATCGCGTCGGCGCGTTCGACGGCGTCGACCCCGACCGATCGCAGGTCGACGCGGCGAACCTCACGTTCCGGACGCTGTCCGCGCCGACCGACGCGGACACGCGCGTCGGCGCCGCCGCCCGCGGCGCGGACCTCGGATCGTCGGTCGGCTTCGCCGTCGACGAGACCGACGCCGCCATGGAGACCGCGGCGGTCGTCCAGCGGATCGAGGCCGCCGAGACGAGCACGGAACGGCAGCGCCGCATCCTCGCGGCGATCAACCAGGTCGAACGCGACGAGGTGACGCTCAACAGCCGACAGGCGGAGGCGTTCAGCGCGCACGCCGCCGGCGAGCTATCAGACCGGGAGCTCCTCGACGAGCTCGTCCGCATCGCCGCGACCGCCCGCGAGTACGACGAGCGGCTCGACGAGCTCGACGCGCTCGCCGAGGAGACGGACGGGTTCAGCTCACCGACCCGGCTCGACGAGCTCCAGGTCGCGCTGCAGGTGTACGAGGGGCCCGTCCGTGAGATCGCGCTCTCGGCGGCGCGCGGCGAGGTGTCGGCCAGCGAGGTGTACGTGGAGTCGAGCGACCGGTCGATCGTGTTAGCGACGATCGTCGACGGGGAGTACGTCCGCGAGGTCTTCCGGATCGACCGCTGGGACCGCGGCGGCGGCACGATCGGCAACGACGAGGCGATCGAGGTCACGTCCGCCGCCTATCCCGAGACGGCGTCGCTCCGCGAGCCCGACGCCTTCGGCGCCGGCTCGGTCCAGCGGATCACCATTCCCCACGAGTACGGGCTCCTGCGCACCTTCGTCAGCGGCGGCACGGAGCGGGTGTTCGTCGAGCACCAGCGGATCGCGCTCGACGCGTTCCCCGACACCGAGTCCGTCTCCGAGTCCGGCGACGGCTTCAACGTCACCGTCGACCGCAGCTACGCCGGCGGCCTGGTGACGGTGACCGTCCGCGACGACGAGACCGGCGAGCCCGTCCCCGACGTCACCGTCACGAAGAGCGTCGGCGACGGCGACAGCCGAGCGATCGGCACCACCGACGCGGACGGCACGGTCCGGACGCTCTCCCCCGCGGAATCCTACCGGGTCACCGTCGTCGACGAGCCCCGCGCGGTGTTCGTCGACGACCTCGAACCCATCGCGACGCCGCACCCGGTCGAGAGCGACGACGGCGAGTAGGGCTCGCGCCGCCCCGACGCTTTTCCCGGATACCGCGGCAGTCTCCCCGTGGCCACTGACACCGATCCCCCGGACGAGACGAGCGTGTCGACGACGGCGAGCACGCCGACTGGGACGAGCACGCCGACTGAGACGAGTGCGCCGATCGAGGCGACACCGACGGCCTCCGGTTCCGCCCGGTCCGCCCGCGGGCTCGCGCCCGTCGCCGGCGTCCTGCTGCTCGCCGTCACGGTCGTGCTCGCCGGCGGCGTCGTGACCGCGGCGATCGGCGCCCCGCCGGAGCCGGCGCCGACGGCGTCCCTGTCGCTGTCGGCGACCGACGACCGGATCGCGGTCACGCACCGCGGCGGGGACGCCCTGAACGCGAGCGAACTGGATGTCCGGGTGCGCGTCGACGGCGAGCCGCTCGCCCGACAGCCGCCGGTCCCGTTCTTCTCCGCGGCGGGGTTCCGCCCCGGACCGACGGGCGCGTTCAACGCGGCGACGGACGGCGACCTGCGCGTCGGCGGCACGGCGTCGTTCCGGGTCGCGGGGACGAACGACCCGGTCCTCGAACCCGGCCGAACGGTTACCGTCGAGGTCTCGGTCGACGGGCGACCGGTCGCGACGCTGGAGACGGTCGTCGAGTCGGAATAGGGGGAGGACGAGGGGGGTCGTCCGAGCGCCGCGTCGCTACTCGTCGGGGACCCGTGCGACCGTCGTGATCGCGCGCGGGCTCCGGGGCGTCGACTGCTGGATGTGGTGTTCGTACGTCTCGTAGCCGGCGGCTTCGAACATCCGGTCGGCCTCCTCTTCGTCGTAGAACAGCATGATCGCGTCGGCGATCCGCTGGAACACGCGGTTGTGCGGGTAGTCGGGGCCGACGACGAGCACTTGTCCGCCCGGCTTCGCGACGCGTCGGAGCTCCCGGAGTCCCTCGATCGGGTTCGGCCAGTACTCGATCGACCCCGAGGACCAGACCACGTCGAACGTGTCGTCGCGGAACGGGAGCCGCTCGGCGTCGCCGCGGTAGAAGTTCACGCGGTCGTGTTTCCCGAACTTCTCGAACGCCTTCTCCATCTGGTGGACGCTCTGATCGAGCCCGTGGACGTCGTCGGCGTGTTCGAGGAGCCCCTCGGTCCCGAACCCGGTGCCACACCCCACGTCGAGCACCTTCGGATCGTCGCCGAACTCCAGCCACGAGAGCGCCTCCGCGCGCATCTCCTCGTTCCAGTTGAACCAGTTGATCTTGTCGTACACCTTCGAGAGGTACTTGTAGAACACCCTGGCGTTCGACTTGTCCTCGAGGATCCCCATTTACCGATCGGTTGGGTCGCCCGCCCCATAACGACACGGATCCGGTGCGGTCGGCGCCTCGGCAGCTCCCGCGTTCCGACCGGCTTTTCCGCTTGCCCGTCCGACCGTGCGGTATGGAACCGACGACGAGCGGCCGCTTCCGCGTCCACGACCGCCGCCCGCGTCCCGACATCGACGGGACCGGCCCGTCCGACCCCCTCGAGGAGTTCGTCCTCGTCGAGCACCCGGAGGGACCGGTGGACCCGAGCGACCCCGACGCCGAGGACCGGTTCGACCCGCTGTACGCCGCCGCCGAGGGGTACGAGGGTGATCTCGCCGACCGCGTGACGTCGCTGGAGCCGGGCTTCGTCGTCGACGCGACGCTGGCGTGGACCGACGGGTCGGCCCGCTTCGCCGACCTCGAGGTCGTCCGCGAGAGCCGGTTCCGCTTCGCGGACGACGTGGAGGGGATGTTCGAGGCGGCCGTCGACGCGTGGGACCAGATCCGGTCCGCGGGCGAGGCGGTCGGCTCGGTCACGACGCGCTCGAACGACGGGGACCCGAACGGCGCGCTGTACCTGTTCGCCGACGCGCCCGGAAGCGACGCGTTCGCCGACCTCCGAGCGGGGCGGCTCCCGATCGAACCGCTCGTCGCGCGCGTCAACGAGTCGCGGGGGGACGAGGAGCCCCGTGAGGTGTTCGTCCTCCGCCCTGCCGCGCACGACTTCGTCGCCGTCTACGTCGTCTTCGACCGCGAGGGCGTGTTGGCCCAGACGGTGCGGGACACCTACGACCTCGGCCCCGGGCTCGCGGCGGGCCTCGACGACGGCGCGCTGGACGCGGCCAAGGCGGGCTCGGGTGACACCGGCGACGGCGGCGCGGGCGGCAGCGGCGGAGGCGGCGAGGACGCGGGGGACGGCGATGGGGACAGTGCCGACGAGGACGGCTTCGACGCGCTCGACCGGCTGTAGCCGCGGTTCGGGCTCCCCGTCTCGCCCGCTCAGAGCCAGTCGGCGTTCGGATCGACTCTCCCCGCCGGCGTCTCGCCGTTGAGCACGGCGGCCACGTCGGCGGCGCCGCTCCGGTTCAAGTCGTCGCGGGCCTCCTCGCTGTACCACGCCGCGTGCGGCGTGACGATCGTGTCGTCGCGCCCGACAAGCGGGTCGTCCTCGGGCGGCTCCTCGGCGAGCACGTCGAGGCCGGCGCCCTTGATTGTGCCCGACTCCAGCGCGTCGAGCAGCGCGTCGGCGTCGACGACCGGCCCGCGCCCCACGTTGACGACCACCGAGTCCTCGCCGAGGCGAGCGAGCGCGTCGGCGTCGACGATGCCCCGGGTCGCCTCCGTCAGCGGGGCGTAGACGCCGACGTGGTCGGCGCGGTCGAACAGCTCGTCGAACGAAACCTTCTCCGCGCCGTACTCGGCCATCTCCCCCGCCTCGACGAACGGGTCGTAGGCGACGAGATCGGCGTCGAATCCGCCGAGCTGTTCGGCCGCGCGCCGAGCGATCGGGCCGAACGAGACGAATCCGATCGTCGACGCGCTCACGCGGCGGACCGGCCGCCCGATCTCCCAGCTCCAGCCGCCGGCGGCGACGTCGTCGTCGTACGACTTCAGCGACCGGAGGCAGGCCAGGAGCAGCGAGACGGAGTGGGCCGCTACCTCCTCGGTGCAGTAGTCCGGGACGCGAGTGACGGTGACGCCGCGCTCGGCGGCGGCCTCCACGTCGACGTTGTCCACGCCGACCGCCGACCGGCCGACGACTCGGAGGTCCAGTTCGTCGAGCGCCTCGGCGGTGACCGGCGTGTCGATGTCGGTCACCACCGCGTCGGCCCCCTCGGCCGCCGCGACGAGACTCTCTGTCGACCCCAGCTCGGCGACCTCCACCTCGACGGGCTCGTCGACCGCGCCGTCGAGGACCTCGCGGTACGTCTCCGGGTCGATCATCGGGAACGCCGACAGCACGACTCTGGGCATACGCGACCGTTCGGCTCGTCCCACTTGACGGCTGTCACGCGTTCTCGGCTTCTGAGACAAGAATTTTCGATCGTGATGGTCTCGGTCCGGTTGCGCACCCCTCCGCGTTCGCTCCGTCCGGCGCTCGAGTTTCGACGACTCTTTTCGCGCGCGCCCGCAAGGACGCCCCGTGAGCGACGACACCGTGAGCGACGACGGTTCGGTCGAGGGGTCGAGCAAGCCGCCGATGCTCGTGCTCTTGGAATCGCTGGCGTTCTATCGGAACGTCCGCGTCGGGCTCGTCGCCGGCGCGATCGTCGCGGTCTCCCTGTACGCGGTCCGGACGCTGGAGCTGCTCGGCCCGGTGATCGACACCCGGGACTACCCGCTGTTCGGGCCGGACGTGTGGTTCCTGCTGCTGGCGTTCGTGTTGGCGGCGACGTTCGCGCTGCTCGTCGCGGTCGCGCTCACCGTCGCCGAGGCTGTGCGGGGTGCGCGGGACGCGTCCGGGAAGATCCGCGAGTAGAGGGGCCGAGAGACGGGGTGGTCAGTCGGCGGTACAGGAGGCGTCGCTCTCGTCGCCGGTGAACTCCTGTGCGGGCTCGGTGAGCTTGTAGAGGTTCTGCCGGGCGTCCGCGAAGTAGACGTCCTCATCGACGACGCCGATCCCCTCCAGCCGTTCGAGCGCGTAGCGGACGGTCCGAGCCGACAGCATCGACTCCTGGACGATCCCCTTCTGGGTCAGCGGCCCGTTGTACTCGAGCACCTTGAAGACGAGCTTGGCGCTCGGCGGGAGGTCGTCGAGCCCCTCCGTTTGGGTTCCTTCCATCGTTACGAATCGAAACCGCACACCGGCATAAATGTTGATGCGTCACCGCGCTCGATCCGGCGTTTCTCTCCTGATAGCGGATCATATTGCTGGTTATCCGCACGATATGCGGCAATATAATCCTATAACTCGCCTGCAGACTGACCAGTCAGTCAGCGATAGCGCTCGCGCGCGCTCCGCCGGCGGTCCCTCGTCTCGGCGATCGGCCTCTCGGTGACCGGGCGCTCGGCGGAACGAACGGCTTTTCACCTGCGCTCGCGGATCCAGTGGTATGAGCGACGACTCGGGGATATCGGGCCACACCCGAAGCGTGGTCGTCACGACGATCTGCTGTCTCGCGGGGATCGTCGCGGGCGTCGTCTCGGCCGCCTACGTGGGCACGACCGTGGCCGCGGCCCAGAGCACCACCGTCGTACTGGTGCTCGGCGCGTTCGTGGTCGCCCAGTTCCCGCTGTACAAGGCGATCGGCGTCGGCGACTTCGGAGTCAAGGACAACCTCTACGTGGCGTTTCTGACGTTCACGCTGTGGTTCATCAGCTACACCGTGCTCGCGACGTCCGGCGTCCAGCTGGTGATCTGAGATGGCGGACGACAGCATCGCCGTCGTCGACCTCGACCGGTGTCAGCCCGACCGGTGTAACTACGAGTGTATGAACTACTGCCCGCCCAACCGGACGGGCAAGGAGTGCATCACGAAGCGCGGCGAGGACGCGGTCGAGGGCGACCCTGACCAGATCCACATCTCCGAGGAGATCTGCCTCGGCGAGACCTGCGGAATCTGCGTCGAGAAGTGTCCGTTCGACGCGATCGAGATCATCAACCTCCCCTCCGAGCTCGACGAGGAGCCGGTCCACCGCTACGGCGACAACGCCTTCTCGCTGTACGGGCTGCCGACCCCGGAGCCGGGCAACGTCACCGGCATCCTCGGGCCGAACGGGATCGGGAAGTCGACGGCGGTCCACGCGCTCGCCGGCGAGATGGTCCCGAATCTGGGCGACCACGAGTCGGAGGGCGACTGGGAACGCGTGCTCGACCGGTTCCGCGGCACCGGACTGCAGAACTACCTCGCGTCGCTGAAGGAGGGCGACGTGACCGTCGCGCGCAAGCCGCAGTACGTCGACCAGATCCCCAACCAGTTCGACGGCAACACCCGCGAGCTGTTGGAGCGCACCGACGAGCGGGGCGCGCTCGACTCTCTCATCGACCGGCTCAACATCGGGCCGGTGATGGACCAGCCGATCGACTCCATCTCCGGCGGGGAGCTCCAGCGCGTCGCCATCGCGGCGTGTCTCGCCCGCGACGCCGACTTCTACTTCCTCGACGAGATCACGCCGTACCTCGACATCGGCCAGCGGATGGTCGTCGCGCGGCTCATCCGCGAGCTCGCTGACGACGACGCCGCCGAGCGCTCGATGCTCGTCGTCGAGCACGACCTCGCGATCCTCGATCTCCTCGCCGACACCCTCCACGTCGCGTACGGGGAGCCGGGGGCGTACGGGGTCATCACCGACCCCAAGTCGGTCCGCAACGGGATCAACGAGTACCTGAAGGGATACCTCGACAACGAGAACATGCGGATCCGGCCGTCCGCGATCACCTTCGAGGAACACGCGCCGCGGGTCTCCTCGCGCAGCGAGACGCTGATCGAGTACCCCGACCTCTCGAAGTCGTACGGCGAGGGCGAGTTCGAGCTGCACGTCGAGGGCGGGGAGATCAACCGCTCCGAGGTGCTCGGCGTGGTCGGGCCGAACGGGATCGGGAAGTCCACCCTCGCGAAGCTGTTCGCTGGCTCGCTGGAGCCGGACGAGGGCGCGCTCGACTTCGCGCTCGACATCGCGTACAAGCCGCAGTACATCGAGATCGACCAGCCGATGCGCGTCGACGCGTTCCTCTCGTCGATCACCGACCAGTTCGGCTCCTCCTACTGGAACACGGAGATCGCCCAGCCGCTCCAGCTCGACCGCGTGATGGAGCAGAACCTCTCGGACCTCTCGGGCGGGGAGCGCCAGCGCGTCGCCATCGCGGCGTGTCTCTCCGAGGACGCCGACCTGTACCTCCTCGACGAGCCGTCCGCGCACCTTGACGTTGAACAGCGGGTGCGCGCGACGACCGCCATCCGGCGGTACGCGGAGAACCACGACGCGACCGTGATGGTGATCGACCACGACATCTACATGATCGACCTCCTCGCCGACCGCCTGATGGTGTTCGACGGCGAGCCGGCCGAGCGCGGGCACGCGACCCCGCCCCAGGAGATGCGCGAGGGGATGAACGAGTTCCTCGCCGACCTCGACATCACCTTCCGCCGCGACGAGCGGACGGGTCGCCCCCGGATCAACAAGCCGGGCTCGCAGCTCGACAGCCAGCAGAAGCGCGACGGCGAGTACTACTACTCGACCTAACGCCGTCCGCTCTCTCGTTCTTCTCGCCTCGCCCTCCTGTCTCACCGTCCGATTTCCAACCACCCAATCGGCGGTATCGAAGCGATTAAGCGGGGAAGCCGCGAACGACGGAACATGCAACACCTCATCATTCGCGGCGACCCCGGGATCCGGCGGGACGCGGTGATCGAGTACGAGGGCGAGGAGCTGGTGTGTTTCGGCATCAACGTCCAGGGCGGCTGGCACGGTCCGGACGAGCCCCAGCTCTGGTGTACCGTCGGCACCGAGGACGAGCGCGAGGCCTACGACAAGCGCGAGTACGTCCCTCACTGGCTCGACGTCGACACGATCGACGCCGAGGAGCTCGACGTGATCAAAGCGAAGGGCGAGCTGTCGGTCTAACGCCGCTGTCCGTTTCCGGTCGTCGTCTCTTCTACTCTTCCACCGGCGGGTCGTCCAGCCACGCCTCGATCGCGCCGGCCATCGCGCCGCGGCGGTGGATCGTTCTCGCCTCCGGGTCGACCACGGTGCTCTCCGTGCCCGGCGTCTCGCCGCCGTCGACGACGAGCGCGACGCCGTCGCGGATCCGGTCGTCGAGGTCGCCCGGGTGCGTGACGCTCCCGCGGCCGGAGACGTTCGCGCTCGTCGCGGTGAGCGGCCCGGCCTCACGGAGCAGGTCGCGTGCGAGGTCGTGGTCCGGCACGCGGATCCCGACCCGGTCGCGCCCGGCGGTGAGCGCGTCCGGGACCGCGTCGCCGCGCTCGACGACCACGGTCACGGGCCCGGGGAGGAACGCCCGGGCGAACGCGACCGCGAGCTCGCTCGGCTCGGTGTAGCGGAGCGCGGCGTCGACGCTGGGGACGCCGAGCGAGAGCGGGTTCGAGCGGTCTCGGCCCTTCAGCTCGAACACCCGCTCGACGGCCGCGGGGTCGAGCGCGTCGCCGCCGAGCCCGTACACCGTCTCGGTGGGGTAGACCACGAGGTCGCCGTCGGCGGTCGCCTCGGCCGCGCGTCGGAGGACGTCGCTGTCCGTTGTCACGAGAGCACGTTCGACGCGGTCGCGAAAAAGGGTGACGAGTGGGACCGTCGCGGTCGGCGGGCGCGGCGGTCGCCGCCTCCGCTCTCAGTCAGTCGACCAGCCGCTCGACCGCGTCGTCGATCGCCTCGGCGTCGGGGAACTCGGGGTGTTCGCTCGCGACCCACGCGAACGCGACGGTGCGGTCGGCGTCGAGGAGGAAGACGGCCGGGCGCGTCTCGGTGATTCCGGTCATGCCGTCGATGTCGTGTGCGAGGCCGTACTCCTCGATCACGCCCGCGCCCGGGTCGGAGAAGATCCGGGCGCCGTCGCCGCGCTCGGCGAGCAGGCGCTTGTGGGCGTACGGCGAGGAGATCGAGACGCCGAGCACGTCCAGGTCGTCGGCCCAGCCGTGGTCGTCGACCGTGTTGTAGAGGTACGTCGCCTGGAACGCGCCGTTCATCGGATGGAACAGCAGGAGGGTCGGCCCGTCGACGACCTCGTCGAGCGCGCGGTCCTCCCAGTACTCCTCGTCGACGAGCGGTCGCGTGAAGTCGGGCGCGGTGTCGCCCTCGGCGACGTGATCCGCCTCGGGGAGGGAGACGACGTCGAAGTCGGGCATCTCAGGCACCTCCCTCGGCGTCGGCTGCGCGGCCCCCATCGGTCGCCGCGTCGTCGACTGCGCGGCCCCCGTCGGTCGCCGCGTCGCCGTACGTTCCCCGCAGGTACTCCACGATGTTCGCGCTCTCGGACATCGTCACGCCGGTCTCGCGGTCGACGATGGCGGGCACGCTCCGGGCGCCGGAGACGCGCTTGACGACGTTGCGCTCGGAGTGCATCGGCTCGACGTACCGGGACCGGTACGCCAGTCCCAGCTCGTTGAGGGTGCGGACGACGCGCTCGCAGTACGGACACGCCTGCAGCCGGTACAGGGTGATCGGTGGCTCGCTCATGTCCGATCGGTCGGGCGCCTGCCCCCTAACCGTGTCGGCGGCGGCGGTCGCCGCCGCGGCCGGACCGCCGAGCGGGTTCGGGCTCGCGACCGTCCGCGAGATCCCGTCGGCCCGCGTTCGCGTTCGTCGGACCGCTTCGGAGGGTAACTCTTTAACGGTCACCGGACGGAGAGTCAGGGAGTATGGGCTTGTGGTCGACCACGTTGATGACCGGCGTTCCGCAGCTGCCAGCCATGGACGACCCGATCGTGACGGTCCTCGGTATCCTCACGATAATCGTGTTGCTCGCGATGTCGGCGTTCTTCTCCTCGTCGGAGATCGCCATGTTCTCCCTGCCGAAACACCGCATCGAGAGCCTCGTCGAGGAGGGCGTCGACAGCGCGGAGACGATCGACGGCCTGAAGCAGAACCCGCACCGGCTGCTGGTCACGATCCTCGTCGGTAACAACCTCGTGAACATCGGGATCACGGCAATCGCGACGACGCTCATCGGCGTGTACGTCGAGAGCGCGGTGGTCACCATCCTGCTCACCACCTTCGGGATCACGGCGATCGTGCTGCTGTTCGCCGAGACCGCGCCGAAGTCGTACGCCGTCGAGAACACCGAGTCGTGGGCGCTGCGGATCGCCCGCCCGCTGAAGCTCTCCGAGGGCGTGTTGTACCCCCTCGTCGTCGTCTTCGATTACCTCACCCGCGCGGTCAACAAGGTGACCGGGGGGCGGGCGGCGATCGAGTCCACGTACGTCACCCGCGAGGAGATCCAGAACATCATCGAGACCGGCGAGCGCGAGGGCGTCATCGAGGAGGAGGAACGCGAGATGCTCGACCGCATCTTCCGGTTCAACAACACCATCGCCAAGGAGGTGATGACGCCCCGTCTCGACGTCACCGCGGTCGCGAAGGAGTCCTCCGTCGAGGAGGCGATCGAGAAGTGCATTCAGGCCGACCACGAGCGCGTCCCCGTCTACGAGGGGAACCTCGACAACATCATCGGCGTCGTGACCGTCCGCGACCTGGTCCGCGAGCTGCGCTACTCCGAGGGCGAGCCGTCGCTGGAGCGCGTCGTGAAGCCGACGCTGCACGTCCCCGAGTCGAAGAACGCCGACGAGCTGCTCGCGGAGATGCAGGACAACCGCCTCCAGATGGTCACGGTCATCGACGAGTTCGGCACCACGGAGGGGATCATTACCTTAGAGGACATGGTCGAGGAGATCGTCGGCGAGATCCTGGAGGGTGACGAGGAGGCCCCGGTGGAGTTCTTAGCGGACAACGTCGCCGTCGTGCAGGGGGAGGTGAACATCGACGAGGTCAACGAGATGCTCGGGATCGACCTCCCCGAGGGCGAGGAGTTCGAGACGCTCGCCGGCTTCGTGTTCAATCGCGCGGGGCGCCTCGTCGAGGAAGGCGAGGAGATCGAGTTCGACGGGGTCCGGATCCGGATCGAGCGCGTGGACAACACTCGGATCATGTCCGCGCGCGTGACGGTGCTCGACGACGCGGCCGACTCGGTCGAGTCGACGGCGGACGGCGACGCGACGGAATCCGTCGGGGAGCCCGAAGCCGCCCCGAACGACGCGGAGTAGCACGCAGACGTGACCCGTGGCCGGGCGAGGCGGAGTTCCGCTGATCCGGTCGATCGCTTATAAATAGCTGATACCGGATCGCTGGTGACCAGTTCCGAAGCCCCAGCCGCTCGGTTATAAGTGGTTCACGGCGGATCGACGGTGAACACCGCCAAAGCCCCAGCCGCTCGGTTATAAATGGTTGCTGTCAGATCGACGGTGAACACCGCCAAAGCCCCAGCCGCTCGGTTATAAATGGTTGCTGTCAGATCGACGGTGAACACCGCCAAAGCCCCAGCCGCGAGGGCGGCGCACGCTCGCTGCGCCCCTCACTCGGTCGCTCACTCCGTTCGCTCCCTCGTTGCGGTGCTTACGTCGCCTGCGCCGCCCTCGCGGCTGCCCCTTTGAGTCCCACCCGACAACAACCGCAACCGCATCCTCACACCTCCCCAGCCTCGTCGGTCGCCTCCGCTTTGCTCCGGCGACCGACTCCCTCGCGCGTGCTACTCGGCCGCGGGGCGGCCTCGCAGGCACGCGCCACCGCACAGTTACTTATAAACGATGGTCGTTGTCGGGTCGCCGTCTTATCGAGTTCGTTTCAAAAGCCGGTCTCCAGTCAATCTCCAGTTACACCGCGTACGCCCGGGCGGCCGCGACCAGCGCCTTCCGGTAGTCGCTCTCGGAGGGGTCGGGGCCGAGGTCGAGGAACCGCTGTTTGAACGCGTCGACGTCGACGGCGTCGGTGTCGCTGGCGGCCGCGCGCGCGAGGTCGTAGATGCGGTGGTCCGGTCCGGCGATGTCGTGGCGCTCGACGAGAGCGAGCGCGAACGCGGCGTTGACCGCGGTGATCTCCGGGTCCGCGCCGCCCGTGACCGGCTGACTCCCGTCCCGGGAGACCCTGGGACGGTCCGCGACCGCGGCCGCGAGGGTCGACTCGAGGAAGCCGAGGAGCTTGTCCGCGGGCGCGACCGAGAGCGTGATGTCGTCGGCGTAGATGTCCTTCATGTGGTTCGCGATCTGGTAGCAGTGCGTGAGCTTGCGGCGCTCCACCTGCTCGCCGGAGAGCCCGAGGTATAACGCCTCTTCCGTCGACTGGACGTGGGAGGCGTGCCCCTCCTCGTAGCGGGCCATGTGCGAGAGCTCGTGAACGGCGAGCTCGCGGGCCATCGCGCTGGTGGCGGCGCGCTTCGAGACGTTCAGGACGTGGTAGCCGTCGTAGTGGCCGGCCCACGTCCGCTCGTCGGGGTCCTCGCGCACCTTCACGCGGACCGGGTCGTCAAGGGACCACTCGGTCTCGAACAGGTCGGCGGCGCCGAGAAACGGGTCGGGGGGGACATCCCCCTGTACGCGGAGATCCATGCGTACAGTTCACACGGGTGGGTCGGGTAAGTCTCTTGCGCCCGTCGAACCCTTTTGCCGCCACACGTCGAACGTCGCGCCATGGTCACGCGCGTCTACGCGGCGTACGATGACGGGCTCCGGGTCATCGACCCGGAAACGGGATCGGTCTCGCTCCGGCTGGCGGACCGCCCGGTCAAGTGCCTCTCAGTCGAGTGCCTCTCGGTCGGCCCGGGAGCCGACGGGGACGGGAGCGCCGGCTCCGACGGCACCCGAGTGCTCGCCGGAACCTCCGACGCGGGGCTGTTCCGCTCGACCGACGGGGGAGAGACCTTCGAGCGCGTCGCCGACGAGACGCTCGGCCCCGGCGGGACGGGTCCCGACGCGGTCACCGCGGTTGCGACGAGCCCGCACGACCCGGCCGTCGTCTGGATCGGGACTGAGCCCTCGCGGGTCTTCCGGTCCGTCGACGGCGGGCGGACCGCCGAGCGCGTCGGCGGGCTGACCGCGGTCCCGTCCGCGTCCGAGTGGTCGTTCCCGCCCCGACCCGACACCCACCACGTCCGGTGGATCGAGCCGTCTCCGGCGGACCCGGACCGGTGGTTCGTGGGCGTCGAGGCCGGCGCGCTGGTCGTGACTCCGGACGGCGGCGAGACGTGGCTGGACCGGCCCGAGGGGTCCCGGCGCGACAACCACGCGCTCGCGACGCACCCGGCCGCCCCGGACCGGGTGTACACCGCCGCGGGCGACGGGTTCGCGGAGAGCGAGGACCGCGGCGAGTCGTGGCGCGTCGTCGACCGCGGGCTCGACCACGGATACGTCTGGGGGCTGGCGGTCGACCCCGGCGACCCCGAGACGGCGATCGTGAGCGCGGCCTCGGGGGCGACGGCGGCGCACCGCCGCGGCGAGGCGTACCTCTACCGGCGGACGACGGGGGACGGATCGGACGCGTCGCCGCGGTTCGAGCGCCTCGACGACCGGGGGATTCCGACCGGCGAGGGGACCTACCGGGCGGTCCTCGCGAGCGGCGGGGAGTCGGGGGGCGTCTGGGTGATACACAATGAGGGGCTCTACCGGACCCGCGACGCCGGCGAGTCGTTCGAGCGCGTCCCCGCGGACCTGCCGGCGTCGCCCGCGCGGGCGCTCGCCGTCAGGTGATCCGGTGATCAGTCGATCTGGTGATCAGTCCCGAACGAGGCCGACGACGAGGTAGACGATCGGCGTGTCGAGGACGGCGATCGCGAGCTTGAGGAGGTACTGGCCGAGGCCGAGCGCGACGAGGACGCTCCCCGGGAGCGGATCTCCGGACCCGAGCAGGAGCGGCGCGGCGTAGAACGCGACGCCGACGAAGATCGCGGTGTCGATCGCCTGACTGCTGGCGGTCGACGCGATGTTGCGCAGCCACAGCAGCCCTTCACCGGTGCGGTCGCGGATCGCGTGGAAGACGAACACGTCCCAGTTCTGGCTCACGACGTACGCGAGCAGGCTCCCGGCGACGACGTTGGCCGCGGGGCCGAGCGCGGTGTCGAAGGCGGCGGCGACCTCGGGGTCGATCCCCGGCGCCGCGAGGGTGGACCAGACGAGAGCGAGCACGAGGAAGTTCGCGAGGAAGGCGACGTTGACGACCACCTGCGTCGCGCGGCGCCCGTACAGCTCGGCGTAGGCGTCGGACGCGAGGAACGTCAGCGCGTACGCGAGCGCGGCGCCCGGCAGCGTGATCTCGGCGCCGACGACCGGGAGCGCGAACGGGAGGGGTAAGGCGATCACCTTCGCGGCGGTGAGCTGTGCGGTCGCCAGCGCGACGACGAACAGCGTGATCAGCCCGACCGCGGCCACCGCGGAGCGATCGAGGGGGTCGACCGCGAACGGTCCCTCACTGCCCGCCGCCCCGCTCGTCCGACTACTCATCGTCTCCCCCGTCGCCGCGAGCGGTTTCGTCTCCGTCCTCCAGCCGGTCGTGACGGGCGTCGATCTCGTCGAGCACGTCGAGGGTCTTGCGGATAGACGCGCGGACGGCGTCGCTGCGGTTCACGAACTTCCCGTCATCGCCGACGTGCTCGTCGAGGTCGTCGAGCAGCTCGCCCGGGATCTCGACGCTTATCTTAGGCATACCGCGGCGGAGACGACGCTGGCGTATGAGTGTTATTATCCGAGTATTCCTCGAAGAGCACCGATCCTGAACGTCTCCAGATCGGACGTCCGTCGTGCGCCGTCGCTCGAGAGCACGGTTCCTCCGCGAGCGCGGGCGTCGACGCCGAAGACCGACCGCGGACGACCTGGCGAAATACCCTACCATGCCCGGTCGCCAGCGGGGGCGCAATGCCCGCTCGGATCCACACGCGCGGGAGTGCTAACGGTTTCGGTGGCGCCCCGAGCGCAGACGCGCTGATCCGACGCCTCGAACTTCTCACCCACGGGCCACGCACTTCTTGTCACCCTCCCCCACGCGACCGCCGTAGCGAAGCGGTTAAGGGCGAACCGCGGGAAATACGGGCAACTCGCTGGTGCGGACACAGCGGGCACTCGCCGCCGGGGTCGGCCTCGACGCAATAGTCGTCGACGCCGCGCTCCGGGACGAGACGACATGTGGCCGCTTCGCGGCTGAATCGCAACCGTCCGCGGACAACATATGGCACGAAGCTTCTACTCGCACATCAAGGAGGCGTGGCGGTCCCCCAAGGAGGGGAAACTCGCAGAGCTGCAGTGGCAGCGTAAACAGGAGTGGCGCGACGAGGGCGCCATCGAGCGCATCGAGCGCCCCACGCGCCTCGACAAGGCCCGTGAGCTCGGCTACAAGGCCAAGCAGGGCGTCATCGTCGCCCGCGTGAGCGTCCGCAAGGGCGGCTCGCGCAAACAGCGCCACAAGGCGGGTCGTCGCTCGAAGCGCCAGGGCGTCAACCGCCTCTCGCGGCGCAAGTCGATCCAGCGCATCTCGGAGGAGCGCGCCTCGCGCAAGTACCGGAACCTCCGCGTGCTCAACTCCTACTGGGTCGGCGAGGACGGCTCCCAGAAGTGGCACGAAGTGATTCTGGTGGACCCGAACCACCCCGCGATCGAGAACGACGACGATCTCGGGTGGATCGCCTCGGACGACCACAAGGGGCGCGCGTACCGCGGGCTCACCTCCGCCGGCACCAAGGGCCGCGGTCAGCGCACGCGCGGGAAGGGTACCGAGAAGACCCGCCCGAGCGTCACCGGCAACGACCGTCAGGGCAAGTAAGCCCGACCGCGGCTCCGACCGACTTCTCTCGTTTATCAGTCGCCTAGTGACGACGTCGACGTAGCGTCGTTCGTCGGTGAACGTGGTGTTGATTCACTGCGGGAGTGATTATCGCAGATCGTGGGTGGTGAGACAGTATTTAAATAGCTGTGAGCGACGGCGACGATCGCTTATAAAGAGGTCGCGGTGGCGTGTGCCTGCGAGCGGCCGCCAACGGCGGCCGCGAGCAGCGCGCGCGAGGGAGTCGCTGGCGGCGACAGCCGCCAACGACGAGGCTGGGGAGGTATGAGGTTGCGCGGTGCTGTGCGGGGCGGGATTCAAAGGGGCAGCCGCGAGGGCGGCGCAGGCGACGCAAGCACCACAGAGAGCGAGTGAAACGAGCGACCGAGGAGCGCAGCGAGCGTGCGCCGCCCTCGCGGCTGGGGCTTTGCAGGTCTTCACCGTATCGTCGATCACTTATAACCAGCCGACAGCAACACCCCAATGCGACTTATAAACAACCACTCTATCAACGTGCGATACCTACTCCCGATATCGATCGCCGCCATATTCGATTGGCCGCCCGGAATGAGTTCACCAACAGCTACGGAGTTCGACAGAGCCAAAAAACGAAATCGGGGGAATGCGAGCGTGCGTGTTCGAACGGCGGTACGCGGCCGGAACGGCTGAGTGTGTGCTGTGTCCTATCCGAAGCTCACATCGCACCGCCCATGCCGCCCATACCGCCCATGCCGCCGGCGGGGGCGCCGCCCTCGTCGTCGTCGCCGCCGGTCGAGAGGTCGCCCGCGGAGATGATGTCGTCGATTTTCAGCACGAGGTTCGCGGCCTCGGCGGCGGAGGCGATCGCCTGCTCCTTCGCGTGGGCCGTCTCGACGACGCCGGCCTCGGTCGTGTTCTCGACCTCGCCGGAGAAGACGTTCAGCCCGGCGTCGGTGTCGCCGGCCTCGTGGGCCGCGCGCAGGTCGACGAGCAGGTCGATGGCGTCGAGCCCGGCGTTCTCGGCGAGCACGCGCGGGATCAGCTCGAGCGAGTCGGCGAACGCCTCGACGGCGAGCTGCTCGCGGCCGGAGACGGAGTCCGCGTAGTCGCGCAGCCGGCGGGCGAGCTCGACCTCGATGGCGCCGCCGCCGGGCAGGGTGCGCCCGTCGGAGACGGTCGTCGAGACCACGTCGATCGCGTCCTGAATGCCGCGTTCGAGCTCGTCGACGACGTGCTCGGTGGTACCGTACAGGAGGAGCGTGACCCCGTGGGCGTCCTCGCCCTCGACGTAGAACAGCTCCTCCTCAGTGTCGCGGGTGACCGAGCCGACCGCGAGGTCGTCGGCCGTGAGCGAGTCGAGGTCGCTGACGATCGGCGCGCCGAGCACGTTCTTGAGGAAGGTCAGGTCGGACTTCTTCGTCCGGCGGACCGCGAGGATACCCTCCTTCGCGAGGTAGTGCTGGGCGAGGTCGTCGATCCCCTTCTGACAGAAGACCACGTCGGCGCCCGACTCGACGATCTTGTCGACCTTCTCGCGGAGCTCCTCCTCCTCTTTATCGAGGAAGCGCTGGAGCTGGTCGGGGGACTCGACGTTGACGGCGGTGTCGACGTCGGCCTCCTCGACCTCGATCGGGTCGTTGAGCAGGAGGACGTCGGCCGCCTCGAAGTCGGTCGGCATGTCCTCGTGGACCGGGTCCTTGTCGACGACGGCGCCGGAGAGGAGCCGGGACTCGCCGGCCGCGCGGCCGGTGCGCGTCTCGATGTTGAGGTTCGCCAGATCGACGACGTGGGAGCCGTCGTCGGCCTCGACCGTGACGCCCTGGATCGCGCGGACGACGAGGTCGGCGAGCACGTCCTTGTCGAGCTCCGCGCCCTTGCCGGTCATCGACGTCTCGGCGACGCTCTTCAGGGTCTCTGTGTCGTCGGGGTCGACCGCGGTGGCGACCTCGTCGACCTGTTCGCGGGCGTACTCGCTCGCGAGGTTGAAGCCCTTGATGACGGCCGTCGGGTGGATGTCCTGCTCGAGGAGGTCCTCGGCGTTCTTGAGGAGCTCGCCCGCGATTGCGACCGCGCTCGTCGTGCCGTCGCCGGCCTCGTCCTCCTGGGTCTCGGCGACCTCGACGATCATCTCGGCGGTCGGGTTGTCGATGTCCATCGTCTGCAGGATGGTGACGCCGTCGTTCGTGATGGTGACGTCGCCCATCGAGTCGACGAGCATCTTGTCCATCCCTTTCGGCCCGAGCGTCGAGCGTACGGACTCGGCGACGCCGCGCGCCGCGGAGATGTTGTACTCCTGTGCGTCCTTGTCCTTGACGCGCTGGGCGTCGTCGCCCATGATGATCATCGGCTGACCCTGCTGCATTCGCTGACTCATACACCGCTTGATTGATTGTGATTCTATATAAATATGTCGTTGATCGGCGTTCGCCCGACGCCGTCACGGCCCGATTAGCTGCCGGAGAAACCGCAGTACTCCACGGCCTTCGACCGACATTTGTGTGTATCGTTAGCACGGGACTTCGGTGCGATCGAACGCCCGTATCTAACCGATTTATATACGGATCCACGCGGTCGTCGGATCGAGGAACGCTCCCGGCGGGAGTACCGCTGCTGGAACGCCGTTGTCGCGGTTCGCTGTCGGTCGCTTCAGGGACGCCGCTGTGAACTATCGAACGAAAACGGAAAAGCGGGGTCGGCCGCGATCGGTCACCGATCGAGCTCGTCGGTCTCGGTGAGGTACTCCGAGTCGACCTCGTCGATCGTCGGTTCCGGCGGTTCGTCGGCGGCGTCGAGCTCGCGTCGGTTGAGGCGACTCTCCAACTGCCGGCGCTTGTTCCTCCCTTTCCGCTCGCGACCTGATTTCGTGTCTGGCATCGTCACCTGTGTCAACATTACCCATACATATGAGTCTTGTGTCGGTGTGCGAGAACGTCTACACACGACCGATCAGCGTCGATACGCGACGCTGGGAGTTCGAAGGCGTCGACAACAAACGCCAGGAGAGGGATTTGAACCACAGTTGTTCCGCTCGCTTCGCTCGCTCCACTCCCTGGTTCAAATCCACGTCCGGGTTCGTCGACGCCGGACTCGCTCGTCGCTCCGCTCCTCGCTCGTAGTCGGCGTCGACAAGAAACGCCAGGAGAGGGATTTGAACCCCCGATCCCGGAAGGGAACACGCTTTCCAGGCGTGCGCCTTACCACTCGGCCATCCTGGCTCCGGATTGAGGTAATCCGGTGGGACTGTTAAGTCCTTCTTTTCGCGTGGAGTCGGTGCTCGGTCGCGTACGCGATCCCGCCGGACGCGACGGCGATCGTCCCCGCGATCGCAAACAGTCTGGGGTATCCGAACGGGAGGTCGCCGTCGAGGAGCAGGTACCCCTGTGCGAGCACGAGGAACACGAACCCGCCGACGAGGCCCCACAGGGCGGCGGACCGGGCCCTCGCCCGAGGGGTTGCCGGGACGCCGGGCGGATCGCCGGATCCGCCGCTTTCGGCCTTGCCGCTTCCGGCCTCCCCGCTTCCGTCCCTCTCGACGGAGCCGTCCGCCATCTACTCGACGACGGCGACGGCCTCGATCTCCACGTCGGCGCCCTTCGGGAGCGCCCCGACCTCCACGGCCGACCGGGCGGGCGGCGACTCGTCGAAGTAGTCCGCGTACGTCTCGTTCATCTCGTCGAAGTCGTCGATGTCGGCGAGGAAGACGGTCGTTTTGAGCACGTCCTCCGGCGCCGCGCCCGCCTCGTCGAGCACCGCCACGAGGTTGTCGAGGACCTGTTCAGTCTGTTCCGCGACCGACGCGTCGTCGCGGAGGTCCCCGTCCGGCGTCAACGCGATCTGCCCGGCCGTGAACACGAGGTCGCCGTCCGTCGTCGCCTGACTGTACGCGCCGACCGCCGCGGGGGCCGCGTCGGTGTGGACTGTCTCCTTCATGCGCGTCCGCCTTCGACGGGGGAGCATAAAGTGACCGGGGAACGCGCCCTCCGCGCCACCGTTGCGCCTATATCCTTTGCGTGCTAACACACGACACATGACGGGCGCAGAAATCGTCCCGGTCGTCGCGATCCTCGGCGCGGTGGCCCTGATCAACCTCGCGTTCGCGTGGCTGTTCACGCGCGGGGACCGCGATCCCGCCGACTTCCTCGGATCGGCGCGGGAGGTACCCGAGGAGGCGAAGGCCGATCCGGACCCGAAAGCCGATCCGGACCCGCCCGGCGACGGGGCGACGGGACTCGCGGTGACCGCGGGAGAGGAGGGGCCGGCCGGCGACCCGCCGCCGCTCGACGCCAACGGCGAGACGGTCGTCTGCCGGCACTGCGGCGCGGAGAACCGGACGGGCTACCACTACTGCCGGTGGTGCGTTCGCTCCGGCTTCGTCGACGACGGAGCGGGCGGCACCGCGGGGGCGGCGATGACGAACCGGTCGCTGTGAGGCCGCCGCGCCGGCGGTTCGTCGCGGGTTCGTCGCGGGTTCGTCGCGAACCCCTTGCGGTGCGGTCAGTCCGCGTCGACCCGGCAGCCGCCCGAGTAGTCGATCCCCTCAATCGTCTCGATGCCGTCGTCGCCACAGACCGGGCAGTCGGGGTTCCGCCGATAGGGCACGGACTCGAAGCTCATGTCCATCGCGTCGTAGAAGAGCACCCGTCCCTCCAGCGGGTCGCCGGCATCGAGCAGGAGCTTGATCGCCTCGGTCGCCTGAATGCATCCGACCGTCCCGGGGAGCACGCCGAGCACCCCGGTCGCCGCGCAGTCGGGCACCGTCCCCGGCTCCGGTGCCTCCGGGAACAGACACCGGTAGCAGGGCCCCTCGGGGACGAGCGTCGTCGCCTGCCCCTCGAACTTGTAGATGGCGCCGTGAACGACCGGAAGCCCCTCGATCCGCGCCGCGTCGTTGACGACGTACCGGGTCCGGAAGTTGTCGGCGCAGTCGACGACGAGGTCGTAGCCGGCGAGCAGATCGCGGACGTTCCCCTCGTCGAGCCGGGTCTCGTGGGTCTCCACGTCGATGTCGGGGTTGAGTCGGTCGACGTACCGCGCCGCCGACTCGACCTTCGGCTCCCCCACGTCGCTGTCGCCGTGGATCACCTGTCGCTGGAGGTTCGAGCGCTCGACCACGTCGTCGTCGACGATCCCGAGCGTGCCGACGCCCGCGGCCGCGAGGTACTGGATGACCGGCGCCCCGAGCCCGCCGGCGCCGACCACGAGCGCGCGGGCGTCGAGCAGGCGCTTCTGCCCCTCCGGCCCGACCTCGTCCATGATCACGTGCCTGGAGTACCGGTCGAGCTGGTCGGCGTCGAGCGAGAGACTCATGGGTCGATCTGGGCAGGGAGTCGGTATAATCGTGTTCCCGACTGGACGCGAGCTCGGACTATTACTCATCAGGCCCTACTGCCGCGGCGAACGCCTTCCCTGAAGCCCAGCCGCTCGGCCGTACAACGACGTGCTCGCTTATAAATCGCTGATCGACGCGGACGAGACCTCCTAAGCCCCAGCCGCTCGGCCATACGACGACGTGCTCGCTTATAAACCGCTGATCGACGCGGACGAGACCTCCTAAGCCCCAGCCGCGAGGCGGGCAGACGCTCGCTGCGCTCCTCACTCGGTCGCTCACTCCGTTCGCTCCCTCGTTGCGGTGCTTACGTCGCCTCTGCCCGCCTCACGGCTGCCCCTTTGAGTCCCACCCCGCCCCGCACAGCACCGCACCTCACTCCTCCCCAGCCTCGCGGTTCGCGCTCTCCGAGCGCTCACCGCGTCCCTCGCACGCGCTCCTCGCGGCCGCTTTGAAGCGGCCGCTCGGAGGCGCGCGCCACCGCAGTCATCAGCCGTACCGATCGCCTCGTGGTCCGACGCCGATTCAATAGCCTTCAAGTACCCCTCCGGCAAAGCTTGCGACATGCAGACGCTGCTTTTGAACGCGGACGACGTCGACGAGAACGCACGCATGGACCGCGTCATCGACGCGGTGCGGGGCGCGTTCACGGCCTACGAGCGCGGCAACGCCAAGATGCCGGCGAAGTCGTACATCGACCTCCCCGAGTACAACGGCGACTTCCGGTCGATGCCGGCCTACCTCGACGTACGGACCGAAGACACCGACGAGGACACCGGCTGGGACGCGGCCGGGATCAAGTGGGTGAACGTCCACACGGACAACCCCGCCGACCACGACCTCCCGACCGTGATGGGGACGATGATCTACTCGGACCCCGAGACCGCGTTCCCGCTGGCGGTCCTCGACGGCACGACGCTCACGATGAAGCGCACGGGCGCGGCGGCCGCGGTCGCCACCGACGAGCTGGCGGTCCCGGACGCGAGCTCGCTCGGGATCGTCGGCGCCGGCGTCCAGTCGTACACCCAGCTCGAAGCAATCGCCGCGGTGCGCGACATCGAAGAGGTCGTCGTGAGCGACCTCGACGAGGAGCGCGTCGCGAACTTCATCGACGCCTTCGAGGACCGGTTCGACGTGCGAGCGGGCTCGATCGCGGAGGCCGGCCACTGCGACGTACTCTCGACGGTGACCCCCGTGGAGGACCCCATCGTCGGCCCCGACGACGTGGGCGAACACACCCACGTCAACGCGATGGGCGCGGACGCGGCCGGCAAACACGAGCTCGCGGACGACCTCCTCCTCGACGCGACGATCGTCATCGACGACCACGAGCAGTGCACCCACTCCGGCGAGATCAACGTCCCCTACGCCGCGGGCGACCTGACCGACGACGACATCTACGGCGAGATCGGCGAGATCGTCGTCGGCCGCCGGCCGGGACGCGCGGGGACCGTCGGCACCGCGGACGGCGAGGGCGTCGACGGCGTCACCGTCTTCGACTCCACCGGCCTCGCGATCCAGGACGTGGCCGCCGCCCGCGTCGTCTACGAGCAGGCCGACGACAACGACAACGGCTATCCGTTCGACCTCCTCGGGCTCGACGGCTGAGCCCGACGCGCGGATTTTTCACCGCGGCACTCCTACTCGGCCCGTGCAACTCGTCAGCGTCGCGGCGATCGCGGAGAACCGGGCGATCGGAAGGGACGGCGAGGTGCCGTGGCCGCACATCGAGGCCGATGTCCGACAGTACCGCGAGCGCGTCGCGGGCTCGCCCGTCGTCCTCGGCCGCCGCACCTTCGACTCGATGCGCGACGACCTTCCCGGCTCCCGGCAGATCGTCGTGAGCCGGAGCGTCGACGCCGTCGACGTCCCGACTGCGGTCGTCGTCGACGGCGTCGACTCGGCGATCGAACGCGCCGATGAGATGGCCGCTGCGGATGCTGGCAGTGGCGGGGGCGACACCCCCGTCTACGTCCTCGGCGGCGGAGCCATCTACGAGCTGTTCCAGCCCCACCTCGACCGGATGGTGCTCAGCCACGTGGCGGGGAGCTACGAGGGCGACACCTTCTACCCGGCGTGGGATCTGGAGGAGTGGGCCGTCGCCGACGAGACAGAGTTCGACCGGTTCACGCTCCGCGAGTGGGTCCGGCGCGGCGGCGTGGCCTGACCGCGGTCAGACTTCGTCGTCGGTGTCGCCGTCGGCCCCGCTCCCGTCAGCGCTCCGGCGCAGTCGCCGTCTCACGACCAGCCCGACGACCAGCACGGTCGCGGCGGTGACGAGCCCGGAGACGAGCGCGCCGCGCGGGCTCGCCGTCCCCGTCGCCACCGTGGTCGCCGAGGCGCCGCCGCCCGCGAGCGCGGCGCCGCCGGCGATCCCGCCGAGCCCGATACAACAGAGGCTGAGGAGCCCGACGAGCGACAGCGATTCGAAGATCCCGTCGTCGCTCACGGCCCCTCACTCCCCGTTGCCGTCGTCGGGCTCGTGACCGCCCGCATCGTGACCGGTTCCGTCTGTATCCACGCGCGTCGCGAACCCGAACCGCGGCTTGGCGTCGTCGACCTCGACGGTCACGGTCTCGCCCACGTCGGCGTCGGAGACGAACAGCGAGTACCCCTCGACGTACGCGATCCCGTCGCCCTCGTCGCCGCGCTCCTCGACCGTCACCTCGATCCGGTCGCCCGTCTCGACCGGGGCGGTGTTCAGCCCCCTGGCGACGAGGTACACCTCCGAGGAGGAGTCGCGCGAGGCGGGCGGCGAGACGGTCCGGATGTACTGGAACTCCTCGCGGACATCCTCGCGGAACGCGTCGAGGTCCTCGCCCTGGAACACCTTCACCACGAAGTCGCCGCCGGGCGCGAGCAGCTCCTCGGCCACGTCGAACGCCTGCCGCGCGAGGTGGACCGACCGGGCGTGATCGAGGGCGTACTCGCCGGTCATGTTCGGCGCCATGTCCGAGATCACCGCGTCAGCGCCGCGCTCGCCGACCGCCTCGCGCAGGTAGTGGCGGGTGCGCTCCTCGGTCATGTCGCCGCGGATCGTCTCCACGTCGTGCTCCTCGAGGTCGTCGATGCGCTGGAGGTCCACGCCGACGACGGTCCCCGACTCGCCGACCTCCTCGGCGGCGACCTGCAGCCAGCCGCCGGGGGCGGCGCCGAGGTCGACGACGGTGTCGCCGCGGTCGAACAGGTCCGACTCCTCGTCGATCTGCTTCAGCTTGTAGGCCGACCGGGCGCGGTACCCCTGCTGTTTCGACTTGTTGTAGTACTCGTCTTTACCGCTCATGCGGGAACCACCGCGCCGCGTGGCGCTTCCGTTCGGCCGACCGCGGGCGAGATCGCGTTCATACCTGATCGAAGGGGGGCGACCCGGAAAGACGTGCCGGATCCCGGCGTGAACTCGGCATCGCCGGCCGGAACCGTAACCGACAGGGCGGCGTGCGAGGGCACGTCACTCATGCTCGCTGCGGCGGCCCGCACCTACTCGGCGGTCTTCGCTCCGGAACTGTTCGTCCTGCTCTGTGCGCTGCTGCTCGTCGGCTACGAGTGGCGCGGCGATCCCGACCGATCCCCGAGCGACCTCGCGCCGCGAGTCGGGGTCGTCGGGATCGGGTGGGCACTCGCGTTCGCCGTCTACGAGGGCGTGCCCCTGCTCGTCGACCTGCCCGCGTGGGGCTCCGATCTCACGGGGAGCGTCGGGGTAGGCGTCGGCCTCGGGATCATCTGGCTCGGGTGGCGGCTTGGCGGCTGGGGGCCTCTCGTCGAGGGGTTCGCCGCCCTGCTCGTGGCCGTCACGGTGCCGCACCTCCTGATCACCCCGTTTTGGGCCGTGTCGAGCCACGTCCTCTACGCGCTGGCGCCCGCGGGCTACCTCTTCGCGGTCGACCGGCGATTCGCTCCGCTGTTCGCCGCGGGGCTGGGGATGATCGCGGTCCGACCGCTCGCGGGGGCCCACACGTGGGGCGAGTCGGTCGGCGCGGCCCTCCTCGCCGGCGCGTTCCTGGTCGCGCTGCTTCGGTTCTCCCCGCCCGCGACGCGCCCGACCGCGGCGTGACCGCGGGGGATCCGTCGGATCCCGGCCGCTCGGTCGGGGAGGGCGTCGCTCAGCGCCGACCGCCGTCGACGCGCCTGCGTCCTCGCAAGCGGTCGCCGTCGCTATTTCGGTCGGTGACTTCGAACCCCAGATCGGCGTAGAAGGACTCCAGGTCGGCGTCGAACGCGGCGGTGACGGACTCGATCGCGGCGTCGCGCTCGGCGCGCCGGACCGCCGCGGCGACGAGCGCCGACCCGATCCCCCGCCCGCGACGCGCCCGCCTGACGGCGACGGCGTCGACGTGGAGTCGCTCCGGCTCCGGGCGCGTCGCGACCAGCGCGCCGACGACGGCGTCCGTCCGTTTAAATCGGGCGACCAGAGCGTCGCCGGCGTCGGACGCGCTGTCGGCGTCGATCGCGGTGTCGACGGTCTCGGCGTCGGTCTCCAACATCGCGGCGTCGAGCACGCGGAGGATATCGAGGCGGTCGTCGGGGGCGGCGGGCTCGATCGCGAACCCCTCTGGAGCGGTCACGGACGACTCCCAGTCGCTCACGCGTTGCTTTCGGCCGATGTACCGTCGACCGACTCGCCGTTAGCCGACCCGCCGTCCGTCGACCCGCCCTTGATCAGCCGGAGGAGCCGGACCTCGTCGGCGTCGACGACGCGGTCGCCGGGGACCGGGGAGCCGTCGACCAGCGCCGACGCCTCCTGCGGGTGGTACCCCGCCTCGCGGATGAGGTCGGCGTAGGTGGCGTCGTCGGGGAGGTCGTACTCGGCGGTCCCCTCGCCGACGATCTCGACGGTAACGTTCACGGGCGCCCCTCGGCGACGGTGACGTTCATGGCGAGCCTACCCGTCCAGCTCCTCGCGGAGCAGCCCGTTCACCTCGCCCGGGTCGGCGCTGCCGCCCGTCGCCTGCATCACCTGCCCGACGAGGAAGTTGATCGCGCCCTCGTCGCCGTCGTGGTAGTCGCTCACGGCGTCGGGGTTGTCGTCGATGGCGGCCGCGACGGCGGCCTCGACCTCGCCGGAGTCGGCGACACCGAGCCCCTCGCGGTCGATGACGGCGTCGGGGTCGTCGCCCTCGTCGAGCATCTCGCGGAGGACGACCTCCTCGGCGTTCTTGACGGTGAGCTCCTCGGCGGCGACCAGCTCGATCAGGCGCGTGAACTCGTCGAGCCGGTCCTCCACGTCCGTAATCTGCATCTCGCGGTAGTTGAGCTCGCCGAGCAGGTTGTCGGCGACCCACGTCGCGGCGAGGTCGGGGTCGAACGACTCGGCCACGTCCTCGAAGAAGTCGGCGACCGCCTTCGTCGAGGTGAGCTTCGAGGCGGACTCGCGGTCGAGCCCGTACTCCTCGCGGAAGCGCTCGCGGCGGGCGTCGGGCAGCTCCGGGATCGGAATCGACTCCTTCCAGTCCGACACCTCAAGCGCCGGGAGATCGGCCTCCCGGAAGTAGCGGTAGTCCTTCTCGGCCTCCTTCGAGCGCATCGAGACGGTGACGCCGCGCGCCTCGTCCCAGTGGCGGGTCTCCTGTTCGATCTCGCGGCCGCGCCGGAGCACGTTCTCCTGTCGGGTGACCTCGTACGCGAGCGCCTGCTCCGCGCCCTTGTGACTGGAGATGTTCTTCACCTCGGCGCGGTTCACGTCCGCGAGGGCCTCCTCGGCGATCGCCCCGTCGTCGTCGACCTCGCTTTCGGGGACTAAGGAGACGTTGGCGTCGACGCGCAGGCTCCCGTCGCGGGTCGGGTCGAAGACGCCGAGGTACTCGAGGACCTCCTCCAGCTTCGCGAGGAACGCCCGCGTCTCGGCGGGGGACCGGAAGTCCGGTTCGGTGACGATCTCCATCAGGGGCGTCCCGGCGCGGTTGTAGTTCACGAGCGTGTGCGTCGCCGACTCGATGGAGCCGCCGGCGTGCTGGAGGCTCCCGGGGTCCTCCTCGAGGTGTGCCCGGGTGATCCCGATGGTGCGGTTCTCGTCGTCGACGCGGACCTCCAGCTCGCCGGACTGGCAGATCGGGGCGTCGTACTGGGTGAGCTGGAAGTTCTTCGGCAGGTCGGGGTAGTAGTAGTTCTTCCGGTGGAACGTCGTCGTCTCGGGGATGTCGGCGTCGATCGCCTTGCCGATCTTCACGGCGGCCTCGACGGCGCCCTCGTTGAGGACCGGCAGCGCGCCCGGCAGCCCGAGGCAGGTCGGGCACGTGCGCGTGTTCGGCTCCTCGTCCTCGGCGGGCTCCGTCGAGCAGCCGCAGAAGATCTTCGTGTCGGTCTCGAGCTGGACGTGGACCTCCAGCCCGATCACGACCGTCCGCTCCTCCGTCGCGGCCTGAGTGCTCATTACCGGTCCGTTTCGGGCGGGCCGCCTAAATCGTGTCGGGACCGATACGGGGATCACTCAGGTCGCGTCGGCGCGGATTCGGCGGTTCGCTTTCGCGGTTCTCGACGACACGTCGCTGACTGCGGAGCGACGGTGAAGGCCGCCAAAGCCCTCGTCGCGACGGCTCTGGCGCTTTGCTCCGCTCCTCGCTCACTTCGTTCGCTGCGGTGCTTGCGGCAGCGTGCGCCCGCCTCGCTGCTGCCCCGTTGAGTTCCCACCCCGCCCTTATCAGGGCGTTCGACGGCACGCGCCGACCGCACGACACGACCCGCCGCGGCATCGTGGGAGCCGTAGTGACCACACGAACGTGCACATAGAAAAGCATTAGAACGGGCTCGATAACCACGTAAGTGAATGAGTCTGTCCGAGCCGGACCACGAGCTCGTCGTCGCGGAGCTCGGCCGGGACCCGACGGCGGCCGAGGTCGCGCTGTTCGAGAACCTCTGGAGCGAGCACTGCGCGTACCGCTCCTCGCGGCCCCTGCTGTCGGCGTTCGAGAGCGAGGGCGATCAGGTCGTCGTCGGCCCCGGCGACGACGCCGCGGTCCTCGCGCTGCCCGAGCCGGACGCCGCGGACGTTCCGGCCGCCGAGCGCGACGCCGACGACTACGGCGACCAGTACGTCACGTTCGGGGTCGAGAGCCACAACCACCCCTCCTTCGTCGACCCGTTCGACGGGGCCGCGACCGGCGTCGGCGGCATCGTCCGGGACACCATGTCGATGGGCGCGTACCCCATCGCCCTCCTCGACTCGCTGTACTTCGGCGGCTTCGACCGCGAGCGCTCGCGGTACCTCTTCGAGGGGGTCGTCGAGGGGATCTCCCACTACGGCAACTGCATCGGGGTCCCCACGGTCGGCGGCAGCGTCGCCTTCCACGGCGGCTACGAGGGGAACCCTCTCGTCAACGTCGCCTGCGTCGGCCTCACGAACGAGGACCGGCTCGTCACGGCCACGGCCCAAGAGCCCGGGAACAAGCTCGTCTTGGTCGGCAACGGCACCGGCCGCGACGGGCTCGGCGGCGCCTCCTTCGCGAGCGAGGACCTCGGCGAGGACGCCGAGACCGAGGACCGCCCCGCGGTGCAGGTGGGCGACCCCTACGCCGAAAAGCGGCTAATCGAGTGCAACGAGGCCCTCGTGGACGAGGACCTGGTCCTGTCGGCCCGCGACCTGGGCGCGGCGGGCCTCGGCGGCGCCTCCTCCGAGCTTGTCGCGAAGGGCGGGCTCGGCGCCCGGATCGAACTCGATCGGGTCCACCAGCGCGAGCCGAACATGAACGCGATGGAGATCCTGCTGGCGGAGAGTCAGGAGCGGATGTGCTACGAGGTCGCGCCCGAAGACGTCGACCACGTCGCGGAACTGGCCGAGCGGTTCGACCTCGGCTGCTCCGTCATCGGCGAGCTGACCGACGGGAACTACGTCTGCGAGTTCGCGGGTGACGGGGACGGCGAGGACTCCGAGTCCGAGGTCGTCGTCGACGCGCCCGCCGAGTTCCTCGCAGACGGCGCCCCGATGAACGACCTCCCGAGCGAACCGCCGACGCAGCCCGACCGGGACCTCCCGGACCCCGAGCCGCCCCTCGACGAGGCGGTCGAGGCGGTCGTCTCCGCGCCCTCGACCGCGAGCAAGCGCTGGGTGTACCGCCAGTACGACCACGAGGTCGGCGTCCGCACGGCGATGAAGCCCGGCGACGACGCCGCGATCATGGCGATCCGGGAGACCGAAGCGGAGTCCGAGTCCGCCTCCGAATCCGACGGCGTCGGCCTCGCGCTCTCCTCCGGGGCGAACCCGAACTGGACCGAGACCGCCCCCTACGAGGGCGCCCGCGCCGTCGCCCTCGAGAACGCGACCAACCTCGCCGCGAAGGGCGCGATCCCCCTCGCGGCGGTCGACTGCCTCAACGGCGGGAACCCGGAGAAGCCCGACGTGTACGGCGGCTTCAAGGGGATCGTCGACGGGCTCGCCGACGCCTGCGCCGACCTCGACGCGCCGGTCGTCGGCGGCAACGTCTCGCTGTACAACGACAGCGTCGAGGGGCCGATCCCGCCGACGCCGACGCTCGCGCTGATCGGCACCCGGAAGGGATACGACGCGCCGCCCGCAGCGCTCGACGCCGACCGCGCCGAGGACTCGGAACTCCTGCTGGTCGGCGCCGGCGGGGCCGACGGCGGCGCGCTCGGCGGCTCCGAGTACCTTGCACAGGCGGGCGGGAGCGACCGCTTCCCGAGCCTGCCTGTCGCGGCCGGCGCGGCCAGCGAGTCCGGCGACGCCGGGAGCCTCGCCGACCGCGTCGCGTCGCTCGCGGCGGTCGCGCGCCACGAGTCGACGCTCGCGACCCACGACGTGAGCGACGGCGGGCTCGCGGTCGCGCTCGCGGAGCTGGTGACCGACGAGGCCGGCGCCGACGTGACCCTCCCCGATCGCGTCGCCGCCTTCGAGGAGACGCCCGGCCGGCTCGTCGTCCAGACGACCGATCCCGAGGCGGTCGCCGAGGCCGCTGGCGATCTGCCCGTCCTCCGGCTCGGCGACGTGACGACCGACGGGACGCTCTCGCTCGCGGTCGGCGACGATGCGGTCGCGCTCGACGCCGACGCCATCCGGGAGCTCCGGGGCGTCATCGAGCGCGAGCTCGCCTGACGCTCGCCGAGAACCCCTCGTCCGTATTTCAGCCGCGCGAGAGCGAGCGATACGCTTTTAGGTTTTCCTAAAATAGGTGGCCTCAGTTACGGGACGCCGGCCGGACCGGCGCCCGACACACCGATGGCTCACACGCAACCAGTCGAACGGACGCAGTCGGCCCGAGACGCGAGCGAGTCGCCCGCAGAGGCGAACGAATCTCCCGCCGACGCGGCCGAGTCGCCCGCCGACACGTCGGCGGACCCCGTGTTGTCGCTGTCGGACGTGACGAAGGAGTTCGGCCCGGAGACCGCCGTCGACGGCGTCTCTCTCGACGTCAAACCCGGAGAGCTTCTCACCTTCCTCGGCCCGTCCGGCTGCGGGAAGACGACGACGCTCCGGACGATCGCCGGGCTGGAGGAGCCGACCGAGGGGGAGATCGCGCTCGGCGGCGAGACCGTCGCCGGCGACGGCGCGTTCGTCCCGCCCGAGGGGCGCGACGTGGGGATCGTCTTCCAGAACTTCGCGCTGTTCCCCCACCTCACCGTCCGGGAGAACATCGCGTTCGGGCTCGACGGCGACGCGGGCGCGAACGCCGCCCGCGTCGACGAGCTGCTCGACCTCGTCGACCTGCCCGAACACGGCGGGAAGACGCCGGACCAGCTCTCCGGCGGGCAGAAACAGCGCGTCGCGCTCGCGCGGTCGCTCGCGCCGGAGCCCGAGGTGCTCCTCTTAGACGAGCCGTTCTCGAACCTCGACGTGCGGCTCCGCGTCGAGATGCGCGAGGAGGTCCGCCGGATCCTGAAGGAGGCCGGCGTCACCGCCGTCTCCGTCACCCACGACCAGGAGGAGGCGCTCTCCATCTCCGACCGCGTCGCCGTGATGAACGACGGGACGATCGAGCAGGTCGGTCGCCCCGAGTCCGTCTTCGAGCGCCCCGAGTCGAAGTTCGTCGCTTCCTTCCTCGGACGGGCGTCGTTCCTCGAAGGGCACCTCCGCGACGGAAAGGTCGAGACCGGGATCGGCCGGTTCGACGCCGTCACGCTGGAGGGGTACGACACCGTCTACGACGGCGCGCCCGTCGACGTCCTGGTGCGGCCCGACGACCTCCGGGCGAGCCCCGCGAGCGCCGAGCAGGCCGACGGGACCATCGTCTCGCGGCAGTACGTCGGCCCCTCCTTCATCTACCGGGTCGAGCTCGACTCCGGTGAGGTCGTCCACTGCCTCCACAACCACGTCGAGGAGTTCGACCTCGACGAGGCGGTGCGCCTCGAGCTCACCGCCGCGCACCCGCTGGCCTGGTACCCGCGGTAAGCGAGTCGCTGCGTGCGGTCGGGTCTTTTAAACAGCGAGCGTCGGCGTCGCTCAGAACGTGAAGAGGAACGGGATGACGTACGCGACGAGCAGCCCGACGAGCGTGACGGCCGCGCCGATGCCGACCTCGCGGCTGCCGAACGACTGCATGGGAGCGGTCACGCGCTTGTCCGGATTGGGCTCGTGGGAGTGGTCGTCCATGTCCGGACGTGTGGCCGGGTGATACATAAGGGCACCTGAACGGGACGGCTGACACGGAAGTGACGGCGTACTCGGTCTCAGTCTCCGAGCGATTCCAGCTTACCGACGATCTTCGTGTACACGTCGGGCGCCACGTACCAGCCGTGATCGATCATCGTGTCGATCGTCTTTCGACCCTCGGCCGTCGACAGCGCCCCGTCCCTGACGGCGGCGAGGACGAGATACGCGGTTCCCCGCGTCTCGACGCCCTCGACCTCGGCCGCGGAGCGACCCGCCGATTCGTCCATCACGGCGACGGCGTCGCGCGAAGCTGCACAGGCGAGGACCGCCACGTCGGCGTCGCTCAGTCGCGGATGGCTCGCGAGCCGTGTCGCGGCCGGCGAGTCGCCGGTGTCGACAGCGACGACCTCAACGAGGCCGCCCTCCACGGCGCGCTCGATCCGACGCGCGTCGTCGTACCCCTGCTCGACGCCCGTCGTCACGACCTCGCGGTGGACGGCTTCCGGGACGAGTCGCGGCTCGTCCAGCGCCTCGATCACGTCGAGCCGGTCCGCTTTCGCGAGGTAGATCAGCGGGGTCGCGTCGAACACCCAGCTCACAGTTCGTCGAGGTCGGCTTCGAGATGGTCGGCGGCGACCCACGCGGCGTCGGTGTCCTCAACGAGGTCGGCGAACTCCCAGACGGAGCAGTCCGCGAACTCGGCGGCCGCCGAAAGCGACAGGTCACCGTCGACGAACCGGTCGAGCGCCCGCTCCCGTCGCCACGCTTCGAGTCCCTCCGCGAGGAGCTTGCGGACCGCCGTACTCCGGTCGAGGCGTTCCTCGTCGAGGTATGCCTCGAGTTCGGCTTCGAGGTCCTCGGGGACCCGAGTGGAGATCGTGCCCATGTTGTTTGCTATGTATATATTCTATACAAGAGTTTCGGCGGTGTGAGACGACGCCGTCGATCCCTAGCCGGTGGACGACGATCGACCGCCGAGTGCTCAGGTGCGCTTCTCGAGATACTCTGCGATCACGACTAGGAAGTCTTCAGAGAACCAGTAAATATCATACTGGTAATTAAATTCCTTAATTCAAACAAAAGATAGACTCCGATAGTAAACCGACTGATAAAATATGTCAGTGTTTGGAATATTCGAACCCTGGCTTACGCCGCTTTCAGTTTGAACTGACTGTGAGTGTTCCCGACATGTCCTCAGCAGCATAGTCTTCCACGCCAAGGGTCGACACAACAAAACTCACGTATAGTGTGTCACCAGGTGCTACGTCTGTGAATTCTGCGCTATCTTCCGTCTGGGTTCCCTCAATCTCGATCGCGTCTCTGGGACCCCAACCAAACTCTAATCCAAATCCGAGATATCCTGCGACTTCTTCGCTTGACGCGTCGAACGACACAGAGATATCACGATTCTCAGTGGACTGGTTGGTTATGGCGAATGCGTACCCCCACGAACTCATCGTAGTACTGTGGATCGTACCACCATTACCTCCCGAGTTAGAATCAAAAACAGCCTCAGAATCCACCTGACCATCATTATCACCGAGATGAGTATGGTGGAAAGATCCAACTACATACTGAGAATTGACATTAACTCCGTTCCCGTCTCCGCCTGAGAAATCGATGGACAGTTGACCGTTGTTCTCGCTTACGACACCACCTTGGTTCCCAGATTCAAGTGAGACGAGACCACTAGCGTCGTTAACCACATTTATATTTGCCTCACGATCCGCGGTCATGGAACTAAACGCACCCGTACCTACTGCAGCCGAACTACCAGTTGCCAATGCGCCTGCGCCGATGATGAACTTACGTCGTTGCATGGTTGGTCGACCTCGTTGTCCGCACGCGACCCGCGTTCGGGAACACGAGACACCCCGTGTCACCCTGGGTCGCTCTACTTCACCCATGGAGTGTATCCCATATCGTTATGAGTCAGCAGAATAATCACCGGAAACCCCTGAAATCGGTTCAGAGCCGATCTAAATGGGTTCAGGACCATCCTTCGATTATTCTCGGTATGTGTGAATTACTAACGTGGCCGCCCTGTGAATCACCAGGGATCACACGATATTGAGGAGCAAAGCCACGACTTCAGTCGTAAGAAGAGTTACCGGTTCCGGTGATCTCGAGATGATAAACGGACGCACAAGAGACGGTCGCGATACTGTGCATCAACACGTCGTTCGAACGCGCCACCAACCGAACGCGACAAACTGTTTCAGTCGTCGTCGAATCGGTCGTAGAAAGAGGCCTTCTCTAGGGGAACGGTGTGAGAGACGAAGCCGTGACGGTTGTTGTCGTTGTCGCTGTTCCCCGGCGTCGGCGCCTCTCCGCGGTCGAAGACACCGTCGATTCCGTCGATCGAGAGCCCGACGATCGTCGCGCCGTTGTTCAGGTCGTCGTCGATATCCTTCGGCTTCAGCGTCTCATTCGTCGGGATATCGGCCTCGTCGATCCGTTTGACCGGCGGATCGTTGCCGCCGTTCTTCTCGTAGTAGATCGTTCCTTCGACATCGCCTTCGCTGTCGTCGTCATCGTCGTCACCCTCGTCAGAGGCGGAATCGCCGGCAGTGCCTCCATCGTCATTCGCGAGTGTGAGAACAATCCCGGAGTTCCCGGACTTGAACTCCACGCCGTCAGTCTCCTCGACCACGAGGTCGAACTCCCGTGTGTCGCCGAAGATCTCGGCTGAGACGCCGGCGTCCTCGGCGCCGCGGACGCGGATCGTCACCGCTATCTCGACCGGCTCTCCGGGGTCGTGGTCGACGACGGCCGTCACGTCGGCGTAGTCGCCCGGACCGAACGCGCGATCCTTCGGAACCGGTCCGCCCTTCTTGTACGGCCCGCGCCGGACCTCGCTGTCGTTCATCCGTTCGTGGCCGTCGTCGTCGGAACGCTCGATCGCGAGGTTCTTGAACAAGTCGTCGCCTCCAGCGGAGTCAGTAGCGACGTCGACATCGATCACGCCGATCCCGTCTTCGTCGGCGAAGCGGTTTGTGACTCTGACGAGCGTGACGCGCTTGCCTACCGGTGCGACGAGCTCGTTGTTTCCATTTACTTCCGGAGTCGCGTACCCGACGTACGCCTCCTCATCGTCCACGACGGAGACCTCGACCCCGCGCTCCGCGGTCGCGCTCGAGAAGGCGCCGGTCCCGGTGCTCAGCGCCGCCGATCCGCCGCCGCCGAGCAGGAGGATGAGGGTGCGTCGTTTCATGTGGTGAGTGGGACCGACTATCGCTTACTGCCGGAGACCACGTGTCGTGTACTTAAGGTTATTCGGCGTCGGAAGCGGGTATGGCGATGCCTGAAACCCCGTGTCATCGGTCTGATCCTCCCCGGTCGATACCCTGAGCCGCGTTTCGTCGGGGCTCCGGCCGTCGCGGACCGCGACCGGCGGCGTCACTCGCCGCCCACTTCCGGCGGCTCCGCTCCCCGTCCGACCTTCATCTCGGCGGTGTAGTACTTGTGCGCCATCGCGGAGAACGCGAATGCGACGACGATCGCCAGCGTCCACGCCATCTCCGGGAGGAGGACGAACGGCCACGCGCCGAGCCACACCGCCCCGACGAGCGCGACGGCGACGCCGGAGAGCCCGAGGTAGTAGTCGCTCCACGGGATCTCCCTCCCCTCGACCACGTCCATGTACACGTCCACGTCGGTCAGGGCGGGCGTCGGCTCGACGACGCCGCGGTCCTTGTTGAACTCGACGACCCCCGCGTCGTCCATCTTCGGCAGGTGGGACTGCTGGAGCGCGGTGTACACGCGCTTGCGCTCGTTGCCGGTGATCTCCGCGGTGTCGATCCCGTTTTCCCACGCCGCGATCTGTTCCGCCATGTCGCCGATGGCGACCGAGTCGTCCGCCTCCCGCTTCAGTAGGTGCACCGCGAACCGCCGCCGCTGGTTCGCCAGTACGTCGAAGAGCTCGTCCTCAGAGATATCTGTCGCCGGTTCGGCCCCTCCCCCGTCAACCTGTTGTACCGACGCCATTTCTGTCTGACACATATGAACAGTCCAACATAAATCCCATGGTTGTGATGAGTGGTTACCGTTTATCGCCGTTCAAAAATCGGACCTCCGTGTCGCCAAAATTGGCCGTATAATCGGCTTTTGACGGCTAATTCGACTGTATCACCTCGTTGTTCTCTGCCGTGTTGAACGCAAGACGGCGGCAACATCGGATTTTTGATATTCGATCTTCTACCGGTAGCAGCGCTTTAGCTGTAAATTCTCAGATCGGACGATTCGATTCGAGCGGAATTGTGCGGCGACCAAAGCATCAGTTTCACAAGATACCAAATAAAGCATGAGGTGGACGATGGCGATGCCTCTCTCGGATACATTCGGAGAAGGGGAGCAGGCGGCGAGCTCTAACTCGCCGCCTGCTCGAGGTTATGGACGATACACTTCCGTGTGAGCTCCCGGAACTGGCCGTGCCAGCTCCGGGAGCGGATCTCGTCGCCGTCGTCTTTTAGCATCGCAAACACGGTCTCACTCATTGACCGCTGGTTGTAGACATCATCGTCAATTCTGGCGTTGTGGGCTTTCTTGAGTGCATTTTGCTCGCAGTGTTTGATCACTGGCCGTGTAGACCTGTCACGGCAAGCTTCACGGAGATTACTCCACGAGTACATTTTGTCGGCCAGTAACGCTTGCAGGTCTTCGGCGTTCCGCCGAAAGACCTGCAGCCCGATATGGCCGTCATAGGCTTTCTTAGTCGTGAAATGAGCGTCCATGATAGCAAGAGAATCCGTGTCAACAAGCAGCGTCGTTTTCATCGCGTTGAACGAGTAACCGACCCGATTCCGGTAGTGTGAGCTGGCTTGGTCACGCTGAAAGCCGCTGGCGTCGATCGACGCGGTGCCTGAGAGCCCCGCCTGCTCCGCGGAGGCGCGGAGCAGGCGGCGCAGTTCTTTCATCGGGAATTCATCGTCCCAGACGCTGAAAGATGAGTAATCCGGCGATGAGTCAAGATCAAACACACCGAGAATTCCCGGCATCTCGTTGAGATAGTCTTCGAGCCTCCGAAGCGGCTTGTTGATCTCCTCTTTGAGCAGAAGGAGCGCGATTTTGGTGGACTTGGCGTACCCGTTGTCGCCGTCGGCGACAGCGGGTACGTCTGGTTGTTCAACATGGTTCGTGGCGAATTCGTGAAACGTCTGTGCGAGGGTCTTGAGACGTCCCATATCGCCAGACGGCGTCCAAATCCCGTGAAATCAGCGATACGATCCGCAGACGGCGTCGGCGTTCAACGGAGCATTGTTCTCGGTACCGATATTGAGACCTACTGTCGGTCCCCGGTGAATACCCATCACGTTTCGTATGTCTTCAGGCATCGGATCGGTTGCTTCAGGCCGACCGTGAGCGCCCGGATCAGGGCCGGAAACCGGCTCTCGTCTTCGACCCGAACGTTCGATGGGGTGGATCGTCGATCGGGCGCGTTCGTCCCGGATCCGGGTCGGGTCCGGGTCGGGTCCGTGGTTTCAAGCACCGTATAACCAAACCCCTTCGCCCGCAACTGCGCGTAGATAACGCCATGTCCACCGCCCGCCACACCGCGGCCCTCGTTCTGGTCCTCGTCGCCGCGGGGTCGTTCGCCTTCGCCACGGGCGCGGCGGTGATCGGGGGCCCGGCCGACACGATCGCCGAGGACCGCCTCGCGGTCCAACCGGCCGACGGCCCGAGCGGGAACTACGCCTACCTGAACGACGACGACGAGATCGTCGTCGACGTGTCGGCGTCGAACCCGAACCTCCCGGCCGACTTCGAGGGGGTCAATGCCGACTCGCTCGCGTCGGCGGACGGTGTGTTCACGGTCACGTACACGGCCGACGAGCACGCGCGCGTCTGGATCGAGCACGACGACGGGTCGGTGACGTTCACGGCCGACGGCGACCCGATCGAGGGGCGGGCCAACAACGTCACCCTCGGTCCGAACGAGACGGTCGCGGTGGGGCTCGACATCGACGCGCGCGGCGAGGTCGCCGGGACCCGGCTCGGCGCCGACGAGTTCTCTATCCGGGCGGAGCTCGCGGAGCCCGAGGCGGCCCCGTCCGCCTCGGCGTCGACCGGAGGCTCCGGCCCGATCACGACGGTCACCGCGCCGAGCGACGACCGCCGCGAGTTCGCCGCGAGCGAGATCGACCGCGACGACACGGTCCGCTTCGAGGCCGACGGAATGTTCCTCGACGGAGCGAACGTCACCCTCGACCGACTCGACCTGGAGGGCGTCGAGACCGATAGCGTCGAACTGAGCGCGGCCGGGAGTCCCGAACCCTTCGAGGACGGGAGCGCGCTCGACGCGCCGACGACGCCCCGATCGATCGCGTACCTCTCGGTGGAACACGACTTCGACCCGGACGAGGTCGACGCGATGACGATCCGGTTCAGCGCCTCGCGGGAGGCGCTCGACGACGCCGGGATCGACCCGGAGAACGTGACGCTCTACCGCCGGAGCGAGGCGGGCGACTGGACCGAGAAGGACGCGAGCGTCGTCGGCGAGGACGCGGTTCGAATTCTGGGGCTCCCCGAGGACCGCGTGCACTTCCGGGCGACCACGGAGGAGTTCTCCACGTTCGCGGTCGCGGAGCGCGTCCCGCGGTTCGACGTGACGGGGGCGGCGGTCGAGCCCGAGGCGATCGACCCCGGCGAGGAGGCGACCGTCCGGGCGACCGTGGCGAACGGCGGCGGCGCCGGCGGCGAGCGAACGGTGACGCTGACGGCCGACGGCGAGCCGGTCGCGAACGAGACGGTCGCCCTTGCGCCGAACGAGACCGCGACCGTCGCGCTCACGGCCGCGTTCGAGACCGCGGGCGAGTACGACCTCGCGGTCTCCGGGACGGACGCGGGGACCCTGCTCGTCGGGGACCCGGCGGGCGGTGACGGGGAGGGGGACGACGACACGCAGGACGCGACCGCCGGCGAGAACACCGGCGGGTCCGGCGGGTCTGGCGGGTCCGGCGCGGGACCGGTCGAGGAGCCGGGTGGCATCGACCTCGTCGAGCTCGGGGGCCTGCTCGCGCTCGTCGCGCTCGTCGCCGCCGGGGTGGCCCTCGTCCGTCGGATGCCCCGGTCGTGATCCGGGGGCGCCGAGTAATGGTCGTGATCCGAGACCGCCCGGTGATCGGCGGTCGCCTCGCGGTCGCAACGCGCCGACAGGTCTTAATCGCTGGTCCGCGACCGTCGGAGCGTGACGGCCCCCTCGAACGCGCGGAGCGACGGGACCGCGGACCGGAACGCCGACGGCGGGTTCCGTCGCGAGTTGTCCGCCCGGGTCCGGCTCGCGGACCTGCTCGTGCTCGCGTCGGTGCCCGCGGTCCTCGGCGCCGTCTTCGCGCTCCCCGAGGCGACGCGCCGGTCGCTGGCGTTCGCGTACACCGACCCGACGGTGCGGACCGCGTTCACCGCCCACTACGTCCACCTCGACACGGGCCACCTCGCCGGCAACGTCGCGGGGTACTGCCTCCTCGCCGGGGTCGGCTACGCGCTCGCGGTGTTGGCCGGCTACCGGCGGTTCTTCCTGGTCGCGCTCGCGACGTTCCTCCTCGCGTTCCCCTTCGCGCTCTCGGCGCTGAACCTCGCCGTCCCCCGGAACGCGATCGGCTTCGGCTTCTCCGGAGTCAACATGGCACTCGCGGGGCTGCTCCCGCTCCTGCTCGGGGTCTACGCCCGCGAGCGGTTCTTCCCGGGCGCCTCGATCCGCGCGCTTCCCGCCGCCTTCTTCCCGCTCGTCGGCTGGATGGCGCTGCTGGCGCTGCCGGTCGCCCCGGGGAGCCTCGACGGCCCCGGGCTCGCCGGGCTCGCGACGGCCGTCGCCGGGCTCCTGCTCGGGCTGCTGTACGCGTCGAGCACCGGGATCCGGATCCGGAGCGCGGTCCGCGGGGGCGTCCGCGCCGCGGTCTCGAACCCGGGATACGGCGACCTGTTCGCGGTCGGCGTCGCCCTGACGGTCGGCTACCCGGTCGTCGGATTCCCGGGCGACGCGACGGGGACGGGCAGCGTGGTGAACCTGTACGTCCACCTGCTCGGCTTCTGTCTGGCATTCATCGGACCGTTCGCCCTGCTCGCGGCCGGGGCGTTCGAGGAGTGACGGTCCCTCGGCGCCCCCGCCGCTCGTCGTCGCCCTCACCCCCGTCATCGCCCGTCGCCGCCTGCGCCGAACCACGAATTTATAACGTATCGATGACATTCTCGGGTGACGACCGATCGACGGATCGATCGGTGACCGCGGGTCGCCGACCGACGACGGACCGCGTCGCTCGACCGCCGAGACACGACCCATGTCACTCAAACGCACCCTCTCGATAACGCTGCAGATCGCCGCCGTGCTCGTCGTCGCCTCGCTGGTCGTGGGGCAGTACCTCGGGCAGCCGGTGCTCCTGAGCTACGTCGAGACGGGCAGCATGCAGCCCGTCCTCAGTCCGGGCGACGGGTTCGTCGCGATCCCCGCACCGATCGCCGGCGGGATCGGCGTCGGCGACGTGGTGACCTTCGACGCCCAGGAGATACAGGGCGGCGGGCTGACGACCCACCGCGTCGTCGAGGAGACGGAGCGAGGGTACGTCACGCGCGGCGACAACAACCCGTTCACTGACCAGGACGGCGGCGAACCCGTCGTACAGGAGGCCGACATCGTCGCGAAGGCGCTGCAGGTCGGCGGCGGGGTCGTCGTCATCCCCCACTTGGGGACCGTCGCGATGGGGTTCCAGTCGGCGCTCGACGCCGTCCAGACGCGGCTGGCGGTCGCGCTCGGGATCCGGTCGCTACAGGGCACGCAGGGGCTCGCGTACATCCTCTTCGCGCTCTCCGGAGTCGCGTACGCGGTCGACTGGTACCTCGACAGCGGGAGCCGCGAGGCGCGAGAGCGCGACCGCTCTCGGGACGACGGCACCTCGGTGTTCGCCATCGTCGGCGTGCTCGCGCTGGTGTTGATGGCGACCGCGACCGCCGCGATGGTCGTCCCGGGCGGGACCCAAGAGTACGGCGTCGTGAGCGCCGAGTTCGAGTCGGAGAACCCGACCGTCATCGAGCGCGGCACGAGCCAGGAGCTGGAGTACGTCGTCCCGAACGCCGGGCTGGTGCCGGTGTACGCGTACGTCACCCCCCAGAGCCCGGGCGTCGACGTCGCCCCCGAGCGCGTCGCCGTCGGCGGACGGAGCGAGGCGTCGACGACGGTGACGCTCACCGCGCCCGACGAGACCGGCTACTACCGGTTGTTCGTCGCCGAACACCGGTACCTCGCCGTGTTGCCGCCCGGCGTGATCGACGAGCTGTACGGGGTCCATCCGTGGGCCCCGCTGGTCGCGATCAACGGGCTCCTCGGCGGCGGCATCGTCGGGCTCGGGCTGCTGCTGCTCCGCGGCGAGCCCGCGCGGATACGCTCCCGCGAATCGCGCGCCAAACCGCCGCTGTACCGCCGCGTCCTCCGCGAGATCTACAGGTGACCGAATGAGCGAGACTCCCCCCAGCGAAACCCGGCTCCGCCTTCGGGCGGTACTGAACGCACAGTTCACCGTGATCCTCGCCGTCTGTCTCGTCGCCGCGGCGGTCGGCGGCGGACTCGTCTACACGACCCACGTCGACCCGGGGACCGAGACCGAGACCCGGACCGTCTCGTCGCTGACCGTCGAGACCGAGTACGTCCACTCCGCCGAGGTGACGGAGCCGAACCCCGTGTTCGACACCGGAACGGTGCTCGACGGCCGGAACACCTACTTCACCCAGGTCGCGCCCGTGCTCGACGTCGACGTGCAGACGAGCTACGCGGCCGACGCCGCGAGCGACGTGGACGTCTCCTTCGAGTCGGTGCTCGTCATCCGGAACGTCGGGGGCGAGGGCGGGACCGTCTACTGGGACGAGCGGGAGACGCTGGCGACGGAGACGGTCTCGGGCGTCGAGCCCGGCGAGACGGCGACCGCGTCGTTCGCGCTCAACAGCTCCGAGGTCGACGCGACGGCGAGCGAGATCGAGTCGGACCTCGGCGCCTCGCCCGGCGAGACGGAGGCGTTCGTCACGACCGCGGTGACCGTCGAGGGGACGATCAACGGCGAGCCGACCTCGTACGCGCGGACGATCGAGATGACGCTCGATCACGGCGGCGACACGTACACCGTCTCGGAGCCGGGCGTCCAGTCGGACACGACGGAGCAGACCGAGCCGGTCACCGTCGAGCGGAGCTACGGGCCCCTCCGCTCCGCGGGCGGGCCGCTGCTGTTCCTCGCGGGGCTCGCCGGGGCGGGCGGACTGGCGTACGCGCGCCGCGAGGTCGACCTCGCGCTCACGCCGGCCGAACGCGAGTACCTCTCGTACCGGGACGACCGCGCCGAGTTCACGGAGTGGATCACGGCGATCCGGCTCCCCGCGTCGGTCCACGAGCGTCCCGAGGCGGAGGCGTCGACGCTCCGCGACCTGGTCGACTTCGCGATCGACAACGACACCGGGGTCGTCGAGGATCCGGCGACGGGGGCGTTCCACGCCGTAACCGACGAGTTCGTGTTCACGTACACGCCCCCGGCGCTCGCCGGCGAGACCGAGGCGGAGAGAGACGCGGCGGGCGGGGGTATGGTCGCCGGCGCCGCGGGCGCCGCGGGCGCAGTCGTCGGGGAGGGGGAGACCGCCGAGGACGGGGCGCCCGGCGACGGGGCGACCGCCGGAGACGGCGTGCCGGGCGGCTCCGCGGCGATCGACGACGACGTGTCTCGCGCCGGCAAGTGGACGCGGGCCGGCCACGACCCGGGGACCGTCCCCGCAGACCGGCTGCCCCCCGCGGAGTCGGCCGGCGCGCCCCCGGTGCCCGACGAGGAGGACGCGTGGGTCGACGCCGACGTGAGTCCGACGCTGTCGTCCGACGGTCGCGCTCCCGACGAGGGCGAGTCCGAGTCGCCGGACGAGACGGACTGACGCCTCGCTTCCGTCGCCCGTCTCTCCCGATCGCTTTTCCGCCTTCCCGGTTCCGACTACAGGAACGACGGCCCCGTGATGTCGGCGTCCTCCGCCTCGCGCCAGGAGTGCGCGGGCTCCCAGCCGAGCAGTCGCTTCGCCTTCGAGCAGTCGAAGACGGACTCGTCGCCCGCGAGGTCGCAGTCGTCGGGGAGCTCGCCGCGGACCGCCTCGATCGCGGCGGCCGTGTCGCGCCCGAGGAAGTTCTCCGCCGCGACGACGAGCACCGCCTCGTGGCCCTCGATCGGGGGTTCGGGAGCGTCCGGTGCGATCGCGGCCTCGACGGCGGCGACGAGGTCGCGCACGTCGACGTACGACCAGCAGTTCCCGCTCGGCTCGGCGGTCTCCGGGTCGAACGCCTCCCGGGCAGTGCGGGTCTCACCGGACCCGGGGTAGGTCACCCACGACGCCCGCAGCGAGACGGCGGAGACGCCGTACCGGCGGGCGACCCGTGCCGCGACCTCCTCGCCGACGACCTTCGAGAGGCCGTAGGGGTCCTCCGGCTCGGTCGGGGTCGCCTCGTCGATCGGGAGAGCGTCCGGGAGCCAGTCGTCCTCGGCGAAGACGGTCCCGTAGAGGCTCTCGCTCGACGCCCACGCGATCCGCGCACCGACTGCACCCGCGGCGTCGAGGACGTTGTAGGTGCTGACAACGTTGTTCTCGAAGACGCGCGAGCCGGCGTGGCTCTCGGGGTCCGGGATCGCCGCGAGGTGGACCACGGCGTCCGGGTCGGCGGCCTCGACGAGCTGTCGCGTCTCGCCGTAGTCGGTCAGGTCCGCGGCCTTGAACGCGGCGTTCTCGCGGGTCCCCGGCGGCGTCCGCCGGTCGACGCCGACGACCTCGTGGCCGGCGTCGGCGAAGTGGTCGACGGTCCAGCTCCCGACGCCGCCGCAACTGCCCGTGACGAGGATGGTCGCCATACGAGGGCGGTCGGCGAGCGTCGCACGTCACTCCGGCGATCCGGCGTGCCGGGGACGCCGCGACCGGCCGGCGGCGAAGGGTCGGGAAAGTAACCTACTTGAGTGCGGGCGGGCAACCGTCGAGTGCAGTCCCGTGGTGTAGTGGCCAATCATAATGGCCTTTGGAGGGAATCCGTCCGCGTTCGCGGTCGAGACGCGATCACGGTTCGTCTCTTCGGAGACGCCCGTCGGATGCCCGAAGTCAGCCATTGACGGCGGTTCGAATCCGCCCGGGACTATTTTCGCGCGAACAACTCCGTGAGCGCGAAATATCCTCGGCGGTTCGAACCCAGAAGACGAGAGGATTCGAGTCTTCGCGGTTCGAATCCGCCTGAGACTACTTCTGTCGATCAGTTCCACGCTCACTCCAACAGGACGGAGAACCCCCACTGCGCCGACGACTGCGGTTCGGCGTCCTCGGACACGACCGAGACGGTCGTCTCGAACCGGTACTCGCCGACGGGGAGACAGGCGTCGCCGTCGGTGGGCGTCGCGTAGCAGTCGACCGGGCGAGTGCTCGATTCGCCGGCGTCGATCTCGAATGTCTGGTACTCCTCGGTCACCGCGATCCGCTCGGTGAGCCGCCAGCAGTCGGGCTCGGCCGGGAACTCGCCGTCGCCGGGCAGGAGCGTCAGCGCGTCGCAGTCGTCGGCGACGTACTCGAAATGGACGGCCCGTCCCTCCCCGACCCGGATCGGGTCGTCGCCCGCGTTCGTGAGCGTCGTCCGGAGTCGGGGCGGATGCTCGGGCGTCGCCGCCTCGCGGACGACCTCGACGTCGACTTGGAGTTCGACCGGCAGGTCCGGATCGTCGTCGACCGCGGTGAGGGTCACGCCCGGACCGCCCGTTCCCTCGGGTCGCGTGCCGCCGACATCCTGGCAGTTCCCGCCGTCGCCCGATCCCGGGGGGCCATCGTCGCCGTCGGAGCCGTCACCGGGCGCCCCGGAGGTACAGCCCGCGAGACAGGCGATCGTACCGGCTCCCGCGCCGCCGAGGCCGCGAAGGTACCGTCGCCGGGTCGAGTTCATGCGTCGTCCAGGCGGCGAGGGCGCATAGTGTTACTGACGGGGTCGGACCGTGTTCTCCGTCTCCACCCCTCGATCGGCCACCCGACTCCGTCAGCTCGCTCCGCCGCGATCCATGTGTGTCATTTTTTACCATGCAATTCGTTAGGCTCTCCATGGATCCGACCCAGTACCGCGACGCGGTCGTCGCGAACCGACGCGAACACGGGTTCGACGTGGTCGACGAGACGACGGACGGCTTCGATCCCCTGTGGCGGACCCGCGAGATCGACGACTCGATCGGCGAGGTCGCGGTGCTGGCGACGCTCGTCGACGCGGGTGATACTGACGCGTCCGGGATCGGCGCCGAGACGCTCGTCGAGACCGCCGAGTCGTTCCGCGACGTGCTCGCCGACCGGATCGACGCCCGGCCGGGGCGCGCCGACGGCGGGGAAGTACCGACGCCGATCGGCTACGTGACGTACGTGACCGCCGATCCGGACGCGTCGCTGCTCGACGCGATGTCCGGGTTCACGGTCGCCCGCCGCCGGACCAACGTGTTCCCGCTGGTGTACGACTGCAAGGCGGAGCGGCTCCACCGCCACGAGGTCCCGCGGCTGAAGGGCAGAGGGATCTACCGGCGGCAGGCCGACGACGCCGAGCGGCTGTTCGATGTATGACCCCGGCGGCGCGACTGGACCCCCAGCAGATGAGCGATGGCGGAAGTGGGTCTCGCACGGTGGTAGTGGTGTTGTTTATAAGTCTGATTGTGGTGGTGCTGGTGGGTGTTTATAAGCGATCGATGACGCGGTGAAGATCTCCAAAGCCCCAGCCGCGAAGCGGTCGCATGCTCGCTGCGGTCCTCGCTCGGTCGCTGCCGCTCCCTCGCTGTGGTCCTTGCGTCGCCTGCGACCGCTTCGCGACTGCCCCTTTGAGTCCCACCCCGCCCCGCACAACACCGCACCTCACGCCTCCCCAGCCTCGTCACCGGACTACGTCCGGTTGCAAGCGAGAGCTTCGCTCTCGCCCTGTCGCTGGCGCCTTATAAGGCGCCAGCGACTCCCTCGCGCGTGCGAGTCGCGCCCTCCGGGCGCTCCTCGGCACGCGCCACCGCGTCGTCATTTATAAGCGATCGTCGCCGTCGCTCACAGTTCTTTTAAATATCCTCCCGTCACCACCGATCCACATCACTCACTCCCGCCATCGATCAAGGCACGGTCTTCGGTGAGGAGGGAGTGCAGACGCTATCGAGAGACTGCCAACGGAGAGATACCGAAAATGGGAACGACCGCTCAGATCAGGCGCTCGGCGATCCGGCCGGCGCCCTCGGCCGCGGCGGTCGCGGGGTCGTCGGGGGAGACGACCTCGACGTCGCGGTCGAGCTCCGCGGAGAGCCGCTTCTCGAACTCCTCGGTGAGACCGGGGATGCAGGCCATCCCGCCGGTTGCGGCGATGGGGCGGCCCAGCGCGAGCTGGTACGGTTTCATGTGGTCGTTCGCCAGCTCCGGGAGGAACTCGTTGGCGACGACGTCGACCGCCTCGTCGATGTACCGGTCCACCGGCTCCCGCACGCCGCGGTCGACGGTGAACTCGTGGCTCCCGCCGCCGGGCTGTTGGATCACGTCCGTGAACGGCTCGAAGTCGTACACGTCGGCGTGCTCTTCCTTGTACTCCCGGGCGGTCGTCCGGTCGATGTGGACGCGGCCCTGGCTCTCCTCCTCGACGGCGGCGACGATCCGGCGGTCGACCTCGTTGCCCGTCACCGAGCCGGTCGAGAACGGCGAGAGCTGCTCGCCGCGCCGGTAGGCGCACGCCTCCAGCGTCGTCGACCCCATGTTGATGGAGACGAACACCTCGTCGATGGCGGAGAGGTCGTCACCGTAGGCGGGGATCGCCCCGCACAGCGACTCGGGGTAGCTCCGTGTCTCGACCTGTCCGATCGAGGAGCCCTCGATCACCGACTTGAGGTTGTTCACGCCCGCCTCGTTGTCGATGGTGGGGACCGCATAGACCACCGCGCTGTCCTCGGGCACGTCGTGGGCGTCCACGAGCGCCTCGAAGAAGCGCTCCGCGTCGGCGACGCTCTCGTCGTCCTCGGGAAGCCCCGACCGGAGCATGAAGCGCACCGTGTCGGGGTACTCGATCGCGGCCTCGTGGCCGAACAGGACCTTCTCCTCGCCCGTGATGGCGTCCTCGTAGGTAGCCAGACACGTCAGCGTCGAGTGTCGCTCGCGACCGCCCCGCCCGTCGGGGAGGTCGAGCACCGTCCGCGTGCTGCCGAGTTTCACGCCGACCGCTTCCGGGCCGTCTGTACTGTTGATGTCCGTGGATTCGTCGTCGTCGCTCATGATTCACTCGCACACGAAGCGATCCGGACGATGGAGACGAGGCTGATCCGGTGGTCCGCGGGGGTGAAGGGCCGGTCGTACCGCGGGGCGTCGAACCCCTCCAACCGGCGCCGAAGGGCTTCGACCGCGTCGTCGTCGACCCAGCCGAGCTCGGCGTAGTACGCCAGGGCGTCCCGGCTCCGCACGTGGCCGCCCACGTCGACGAGGTAGCCGAGCCACTCCCCGATCTCGTGTTCCGCCTCCGGCGAGGCCGGGATCGCCGTCAGGTACGGCCGATCGCCGGCGTCGGGTCGGTCCCCGCCGCCGGACAGCCGCAGCCCCCGCTGACGCTGGAGCAGTTCGGTGAACGCGGCCGAGCGGGCCGCCTGCTCCGCTCGGTTCCGGTTCGGCTGACGAAGCGACCGCTCCCGAGGCGCTCCGTCGGCGCCGTCCCGCGGTGCGTCCGCGATCCGGCGCAGCTCCCGTACGTCGTATTGCCGTGGATTCAGACTCATGTTCCGTCCGTCGTTCGCGTCCGTACCCGGACACTCACGGGCCGGCTATATGATAGTTGTCACGCGGTTATCAGCGGTGAGAAACCACATCGGTCGCGGGCGACCGCGACGAGTCCCCGCGTCTACTCCCCGTCGGCCCACGGGAGCGGCTCGGTACACCAGTGACAGAAGTCGAGGTCGGCGTCCGTCTCCTTGCCGCAGTGCGGGCACTCGACCTCCGCCGGTCCCGCGGCGGTCTCCGCGACGGCTCCGGCCGAGGCCGGTGCGTTCGCGCCCCCGAGGTCGCCGGCTCCCTCCCCGTCGTCGCTCGCGGCGCGGCGCCGGATCGCCTCGGCCGTCGCGTCGGCGCGCTGCCGTTCGGCGACGTCGGCCCGCCCGACGAGGTAGGCATCGACCGCGGAGAGGGCGTACAGGACGGCGATCGGGAGCGTCACGTCGGTCGGGAGCGCGGCCGCCGTCTCGGCGGCCTCCGCCACCGAAACCGTCGATTCGACGGGCACGTCGTAGAGGGCGAACAGCGCCACGCCGCCGCCGACGATCGTCAGGTGCCACAGCAGCGCCCGTCCCCACCGGCGCAGGGTGAGGTGACCGAGGCCCGGCAACGCCAACGCCAGCAGCGCGGCGAGCAGGGGACGGAACTGGTCTCGCATACCTCGCCGGTTCGGTCGGACGATACTTAGGCCTGCGGTGTCGCCGGCATCGCGGATAACAACCGTTAATCGACGCCCGCACCTCCGACTCGCCATGAGCAGGCAGCGGGCGACCGCGTTCGTTCCCGGCCACGTCACCGCCTTCTTCAGCGCGCACCCGGCCGCGCGCCCCGCGGCCGCGGGCTCGCGCGGCGCCGGGGTGACGCTCACCGACGGGGTGACGGTCCGGGTGTCGGCCGGTGGCGAAACAGAGGCAGGCGACGGCGGTTCGGGCGCCCGGACCATCGACGGCGAGTCGGGGACCATCGGCGCGGTCGACGACGCCCTCGCGGAGCTTGGCGCGACCGGCGTCGACGTCGCCGTCGAGACGGACCTCCCAATCGGCGCCGGCTTCGGGGTCTCGGGCGCCGCGACGCTCGGCGCCGCGCTCGCCGCGAACGACCTCCTCGACCGCGGTCGGTCGGAGAACGAGCTGGTCCGAATCGCCCACGAGGCGGAGGTGGCTCGCGGAACCGGACTCGGCGACGTGGTCGCGCAGGCGCGCGGCGGCGTCCCGATCCGGGTCGAACCCGGCGCGCCCGGGATCGGGGAGCTCGACGGGATTCCCGCGACCGCGCGCGTGGAGTACGTCACGTTCGGCGAGCTGTCGACCGAGGAGGTGTTGGGCGGCGACACGACCGCGCTCTCGGCGGCCGGCGAGGACGCGCTCGACCGGCTCCGCGCGGACCCGCGGCTCCCGACGATGATGGACGCGGCCCGCGCGTTCGCCCGCGAGGCGGACCTCCTCGTGCCCGAGGTCGCGGCGGCGGTCGACGCGGTCGACGAGGCGGGCGGCGAGGCGGCGATGGCGATGCTCGGCCGCACCGTCTTCGCGCTCGGCACCGGGCTCTCCGACGCGGGCTACGACCCCGAGGTCTGTCGGATCGACGCCGCGGGCGCGCGGCTGACGGTCGACGGGCAAGGGTGAACGGCGACGCCGACGAACAAAGCTTTACCGCGTCGGCCGCCTAGCTCCGGCAAATGGTACTCGACGACCTCGGTACGTCCCTCCGGAGCAGCCTCGACAAGCTCCAGGGGAAGTCCCGACTCTCCGAGAGCGACGTCGAGGAGATCGTCAAGGAGATCCAGCGCTCGCTCCTCTCCGCCGACGTCGACGTCTCCCTCGTGATGGAGCTGTCGGACTCGATCAAGTCCCGCGCCCTCGAGGAGGAGCCGCCGGGCGGCACGACCGCGAAGGACCACGTCCTCAAGATCGTCTACGAGGAGATGGTCGATCTGGTGGGCGACTCCACCGAGCTCCCCCTGGAGAACCAGACGATCCTGCTCGCCGGGCTGCAGGGGTCCGGGAAGACCACCTCCGCCGCCAAGATGGCGTGGTGGTTCTCGAAGAAGGGGCTCCGCCCCGCAGTCATCCAGACCGACACCTTCCGGCCGGGCGCGTACGACCAGGCCAAGCAGATGTGCGAGCGCGCGGAGGTCGACTTCTACGGGAACCCCGACAACGACGACCCGGTCGACATCGCCCGGACGGGACTGGCGGAGACCGAGGACGCCGACGTGCACATCGTGGACACGGCCGGGCGCCACGCGCTCGAAGACGACCTGATCGACGAGATCGAAGAGATCGAGTCGGCGGTCGACCCCGACCGCTCCCTCCTCGTCTTGGACGCCGCGATCGGGCAGGGCGCGAAGGAGCAGGCCCGCCAGTTCGAGGAGTCGATCGGCATCGAGGGCGTAATGATCACCAAGCTCGACGGGACCGCGAAGGGTGGCGGGGCGCTGACGGCCGTCAACGAGACCGACTCCTCCATCGCCTTCCTCGGGACCGGCGAGACGGTCCAGGACATCGAGCGGTTCGAGCCCTCCGGGTTCATCTCCCGGCTGCTCGGGATGGGCGACCTCAAGCAGCTCTCCGAGCGCGTCGAGCGCGCCATGCAGGAGGCTCAGGAGGAGGACGAGGACTGGGACCCCGAGGACATGCTGCAGGGGGAGTTCACCCTGAAGGACATGAAAAAGCAGATGGACGCGATGAACCGGATGGGGCCCTTAGACCAGGTGATGGACATGATCCCCGGGATGGGCGGCGGGATGATGGACCAGCTCCCGGACGACGCGATGGACGTGACCCAAGACCGGATGCGTCGCTTCGAGCGCATCATGGACTCGATGACCGAGGAGGAGCTGGAGAACCCCCGCGTCGTCGGCCAGTCGCGCACGGAGCGGATCGCGCGCGGCTCCGGCACCGACGAGGAGACGGTCCAGCAGCTGCTCGAACAGCACTCCATGATGGAACAGACGATCAGTCAGTTCCAGGGCATGGGCGAGGGCGACATGCAGCGCATGATGAAGAAGATGGGCGGCGGCGACGGCGGCGGCCTCGGCGACATGATGGGCGGCGGTAAGGGGCCGTTTTAAGGAATCGATCGCGGGTCAGTATTCGTGAAGCGGCGTTTTTGAGTGTGTATCGGCAATAGCCGATCGGACAGCTCCGGCTGTTCGCTTATAAATGGTTGTCCGTGGATCGACGGTGAACTCCTCCAAAGCCCCAGCCGCTCACTTATAAGCCGTTACCTGCGGATCGACGATGAACTCCTCCAAAGCCCCAGCCGGGAGGACGGCGCACGCTCGCTGTCGTTCGAAAGGTGCGAAGCGCCTTTCGTGATGTCGTCAGAACGCGAAGCGTTCTGACTGCTAGCCAGAAATCTCCGATTTCTGGCGATGACGAGACGCCGGAGGCGTCTCGAACCACGCTCCTCACTCGGTCGCTATCGCTCCCTCGTTGCGGTGCTTGTGTCGCCTGCGCCGTCCTCCCGGCTGCCCCTTTGAGTCCAACCCCGCACAGCAGCCTCACGCCTCCCCAGCCTCGTCACCGGACTACGTCCGGTTGCAAGCGAGAGCTTCGCTCTCGCCCTGTCGCTGGCGCCTTATAAGGCGCCAGCGACTCCCTCGCGCGTGCGGCTTGCGGGCCGATGGCCCGCTCGCCGGCACGCGCCGACCGCAGTTCGATTTATAAGGAAACGTCGGTCTCGATGTCCTCGGTCGCCTCTTCGAGGCCGTCGTCGCGGGCGGTCTCGGCGTGTGAGCCCTCGATCTCGGCGTCGGTGAGGAGGTCGCGGAACTCGTCGCGGAAGCGGTCGTTCGCGCGGGTGGAGGTCAGGTCCACGCGGGCGACGCGGGCGTGTTTCGCGACGGCGTCGGGGTCGGCGTCGAGCGCCTCGGCGCACTCCGGGATCGAGCGACCCTCGGCGGTCAACTGCTTCAGGTCGTCGTACGCGAACGCGGCGTCGCCGACCTCGCGGTCGGCCTCGCGGACGAGGTGGAGGTCGAGCCGGGCGTCGCGGACCGTTCCGGGGTCGACGACGGGCGGGGCGCCCGACTCGCCTCCCGCCCCATCGCCGTCCCCGTCGGCCTCGCGCTCCTCGACGAGCGCGGTCGCGATCGCCTCGTCGTCCTCCTCCTCGAAGCGCCCGCGAGCGATCCGGACGTAGGTCGCGTCGTCGAGGTCGGTCGAGAAGTCATAGCGCTCGCGCATCGCGGCGACGAGCTCGCGGAGCCGCTCGTCGACCGCCGCCTCGTCGCGGTCGGTGAGCGTCCCGCGCGACTCCGCCTGCCGCTCGGTCACCGTCTCGGACCCGGTGGTCTCGACGAAGAGATCGCGGAGCTCGGAGGTCTTCTCGTCCATGGACGGGGCGATACGCGCCGACGACAAATAAGCCTCGCGTCCGGCCCGAGCCGGCTTTCGGCGAGACGATCGACGACCGACGGAGCCCTCCCCCCTTCTCTCGTCGTCAACCAGTACCTTCAAGTCGGTTTACGAGGGTCTCGGAGACATGGCAACCAGCACGGAGTCGGTGGATCTCGTCGGCGACGAGGCCGCGACGAACCTCGCTCGCGCGGCGCTCTTCGCCGCGCTCGTCGGCGCGTTCGCGTACGTGACCTTCCCGAATCCCGTCTCGCCCGTCTCGGTGACGCTCCAGGTGCTCGGCGTGTTCCTCGCCGGGATCTACCTCGGTCCGGTGTGGGGGGCCGCGTCCCTCGTCCTCTACCTCGCGGCGGGCGCGGTCGGCGCCCCGGTGTTCGAGGGCGGCTCCGCGGGCGTGGGCGCGCTCGTCGGCCAGTCGGCGGGCTACCTCTGGTCGTACCCGCTGGCCGCCGCCGCCGTCGGCGCGGTCGTTCACCGCGGCGCGACCCTCCGCGACCTCGACACGGTCGGGCTGCCGACGCTCGTGGGCGCGATGGTCCTCGGCACCGTCGTCATCTACGCGCTCGGCGTCGCCGGGCTCGCGTACGTGCTCGCGCTCGGCCCCGTCGAGGCGGTGACCGTGGGCGCGGTCGCGTTCCTGCCCGCGGAGGCGCTGAAGGTCGCGGCCGCGGTCGGCATCGTTCGCTCCGACGCGGTCGCGGCCGCGTGAGGCCGCCGTGATCGCTCAGGAGGCGAACCCGTGATCGAGGCCGACGGCGTCACCTGCCGGTTCGGCGGCGCCGCGGGAGGCGCGGAGGGCGACGCCGGCGTCGTCGCGGTCGACGACGTGACCCTCTCGGTCGCCGACGGCGAGTTCCTCGTCGTCGCCGGCGCGAACGGCTCCGGCAAGACGACGCTCGTCCGGACGTTCAACGGGCTCGTGACGCCGGACGCGGGGACGGTCTCGGTGAATGGAACCCCCGTGAGCGACGACCTCGTGGCGGCCCGGGCCGCGGTCGGCATGGTGTTCCAGGACCCGCGCGACCAGCTGGTCGCCGCCACCGTCGGCGCCGACGTGGCGTTCGGCCCGGAGAACCTCGGGTGCTCGCACGCCGAGATCGACCGGCGCGTCGAGGACGCGCTCGCGGCGGTGAACATGGCCGGGCGCGGAGACAACCGGATCGCGGGCCTCTCCGGGGGCGAGCGCGAGCGCGTCGCGATCGCGGGCGCGCTCGCGATGGAGCCCGATCACCTCGTCTTAGACGAGCCGTTCACCGGCCTCGACGAGCCGGCCCGGCGCTCGGTGCTCGACCGCCTGCGCGAGCTGCACGCGGCCGGGACGAGCGTGATCGCCGTCACTCACGACCTCCGCGACGTGCTCGGACTCGCGGACCGGGTGGTCGGGCTGTCCGCGGGGCGCGTCGCCGTCGACGACGCGCCGCGGGCGGCGGCCGAGAAGCTGCCGGGGCTCGACGTGCGGGTGCCGGCGTCGTTCGACTTCGGTGAGACCGGCGGGCCCACCGGGCGCGAGCCCGGCGAGCCCTCAGAGCACGAGACCGGCGGCCCCACCGACCAGTGACCCTCTCGTACGTCCCCGGCGACTCGCTCGCCCACCGGCTCGACCCGCGGTCGAAGCTCCTCGTGCAGGCCGGGTTCGCGGCCGCCGCGTACGCGTACACGACGCCCCGCGGGCTCGCCGCGCTCACCCTCCTCGCCGTCGCCTGCCTGTTCCTCGCGGGGGGCGGACCGCGGGACCTCTGGACCTACCGGGCCGCGTTCCCGGTGCTCCTCCTCGCCCCCCTGATCGCCGGTGCGACGCTCGGGGCGCCGTGGTTCCGGGTCGAGCGCGCCGCGGCCACGGGGCTCGCGAGCTACCGCGTCCTGCTGATCCTCGTCGTCGCCGCCGGCTACGTCAGGTCGACCCCGGTCCGGGACTCGCGGGCGGCGATCCAGCGCGCGATCCCGGGGAGACCCGGTCAGTTCCTCGGGGTCGGCGTCGCGCTCGTGTTCCGGTTCCTCCCGCTCCTCCGGCGGGACCTGCTGACCGCCCGCGAGGCGGTCCGGGCGCGCGGCGGCGGGACGCTCCCGGTCCGCGAGCGGATGCGGCTCGTCGCCGTCGCGGGGCTCAATCGCGCGTTCGGGCGGGCCGACCGGCTGGGGACCGCGCTGAACGCCCGGTGTTTCGCGTGGAATCCGACGCTCCCGCGGCTGGCGCTCGGGCCCGCCGACCTCCCGGCGCTCGCGGTCGGCGGGGGGTTGGCGGCGGCCGCCGTGGCGACCGTCGTGTAGCTCGCCGCCGACCGAGAGGAGGCGGCGGGATCGCCCCGGAAACGGCCGACGACGCGCCCCGCGTTGTGGCAAGCTTTAACCCCGCCGTATCCGCGTGATCGATCATGACTCCCATGCAGGCGGCCACTCGGGAGACGTTCTGGACGATCGGCCCGGTCGGGAAGGCCGCGTTCTACTGGCTCGCGGCGGTCGCGATCCTCGTGTTCCTGTACGGGGTGTACGCCCGGTTTGCGGCGTACGCACGGGGGAGCGCGGACCCCCGCGACCGGCTGTCGGACCTCCCCGCCCGGACGGTCGCGGCGACGAAGACGGTGCTCTCGAACGAGAACCAGTTCGACCGGGACCTGTACGCCGGGGTGATGCACACGCTCGTGCTGTGGGGGTTCCTCACCCTGCTCGTCGCGACGACGATCCTCGGGTTCGACATCGACGTGTACCGCCCGATCGCGGGCGAGTCGTTCTGGGTGGGCGACTTCTACCTGGCCTACCAGTTCGTCGTCGACGCGTTCGGCCTGCTGTTCGTCGTCGGCGTCGGGATGGCGATGGTCCGTCGCTACCGGAACCGAGAGGGACGGCTCTGGGGCAAACACACCTCGCTGGAGGACGACGCGTTCGTCTGGACGCTCTTCGCGCTCGGCGTCGGCGGCTTCGTCGTGCAGGCGCTCGGTATCGTCGGCCAGCCCGCGCGGGCGACGGAGACGGTGAGCTTCGTCGGCATGGCGATGGCGGCCGGCTTCGAGGCGGCGGGCCTCACGCCCGCGGGCGCCGAGGCGCTCTACGGCGTCGTCTGGTGGAGCCACTCGCTCCTGGCGTTCGCGTTCATCGCGTGGATCCCGTACGCGAAGCCGTTCCACATGATCTCCTCGTTCGCGAACGTCGTCGCCCGCGACGAGAACGCGGGCGCGCGGCTCCCGAACGTCCCCGCCGACCTCGATCACACCAACGCCGAGTCGATCGAGGACTTCACCTGGAAGGAGCTCATGGACGGCGACGCCTGCACGAAGTGCGGGCGGTGCTCGTCGGCCTGCCCCGCCGAGACCGTCGGCCGGAACCTCGACCCCCGGGACGTAATCTTGGACCTGAAGGCGTACCGCGAGTCCGTGAGCGACGACGCGGTGGCGGGTGCGGGGGACGGGAACGCGGTCGCGACTGATGGAGGAACCGTCCCCATCGTCGCCGACGAGGGGGGCGTCATCGCGAGCGAGTCGATGGAGTCCTGCATGTCGTGTATGGCCTGCATGGACGCCTGCCCCGTCGACATCGAACACCTCACCTCGTTCACCAAGATGAACCGCCAGCTCGTCGACGAGGGGGCGGTCGACTCGAACCTCCAGGACGTGTTCCAGGACGTGATGCAGAAGGGGAACACCTTCGGCGAGTCGCAGTCGGCCCGCGGCGACTGGGCGGACGACCTCGACGAGGACGTGGAGGTCCCGGACGCCCGCGAGCGCGAGGTGGAGTACCTCTGGTACGTCGGCGACTACCCGAGCTTCGACGACCGGAACAGGAAGGTCGCCCGGGCGCTGGCCCGGCTGTTCGACGAGGCGGGCGTCGAGTTCGGAATCTTATTCGACGACGAGAAGACCGACGGCAACGACATCCGGCGGATCGGCGAGGAGTTCCTCTACCTCGAGCTGGCGGGCCACCACGTCGAGACGTTCGCGGACTGCGAGTTCGACTCGATCGTCTGTACCGATCCGCACTCCTATAACACCATCAAAAACGAGTACCCCGAGGTCGACTTCGCGGAGTTCGCGGACGACCCGATGATGCCGTTCGACCGCGAGGAGCCGTGGAACCCCGAGGGGGAGATCGACGTGTTCCACTGGACGCAGGTGGTCGAGGAGCTGGTCGAGGCGGGCCGGCTCGGCCTGTCCGGCGACGAGCTCGACTACACCGTCACCTACCACGACCCGTGTCACCTCGGGCGGTACAACGACGAGTACGAGGCCCCCCGCGAGCTGATCGAAGCGACCGGCGCCGACCTCCACGAGATGCCGCGCTCGCGGGACGACTCGTTCTGCTGTGGCGGCGGCGGGGGCGGCCTGTGGACCGAACACGACGAGGACGTCAAGCCGAGCGAGGAGCGCCTCCGCGAGGCGGTCGAGGACACGGACGCCGGCGGCGCGATAGAGAAGTTCGTCGTCGCCTGCCCGATGTGCACGACGATGTTCGAAGACGGGCGGAAGACGGGGGACTTCGAAGACGAGGTGGAGATCGTCGACGTCGCGGAGCTGTTGATCGAGGCGGTGGAGGCGGACTCGTAGCCGGGGAGAACCGGACCGTCCGCCCGACTCAGGCGTTCGAGTCGGCGGCCGACGCCGAGCGGTCGGACGACTCGACCGCGTCGTCCACCCGCCCCAGCAGGGCTCGCCCCGGCGCACGGTCGCGGACGGGAGCGTCGCCGAGGTAGTCGACCAGCGCGTCGCGGAGGAGTTCGGCGCCGTCCGGGGTGAGCGCGCGGCCGGACTCGATGCGGCGGATCGGGCGGCACTGCGCGGGGGCGTCGTCGCCGGCGTCGGCCGCGGCCTCGCCCGCGTCGAGGAGGGCGTCGTGGGCGATCCACGCCTCCTCGCGGGAGAGCGAGAGCCGGATCCGGTCCCGGTCCGTCGGTGGGGTCATGGTCGGGGTCTTCGCCCGGAGGGTCTTAAAAATACGCCCGAACGGTCGGATCGGCGGTCGACCCGCGGGACGTGCTCGCCGAGCGATCTATATAGAGTATATAGCACCGGGGAGCGATACTGGGTCAGTCGTACCTCTCATAGCATACTATTTAACCGGAAATCGCCCACAGTCAGGTGATGGCATCAAGCCACGACGCGGATACCGAGGGGATCACTCGTCGGAAATCACTTACGGCGCTCGCCGGCGCGGGCGCGCTGGCGCTCGCGGGGTGTACGGAGACCGAAGGAAGCGACGGTTCGGACGGTGGATCCGACGGGTCCGACGGTTCGGACGGTAGCTCCGACGGCTCCGACTCGCTGTCCGGCTCGATCAACATCGCCGGCTCCTCGACCGTCTTCCCGCTGATGAGCGCGGTCGCCGAGGACTTCTCCGCGGACCACGCGGACGTCTCTATAGACATCAGCTCGACGGGATCCGGCGGCGGATTCGCGAACTTCTTCTGCGTGGGCGAGACCGACTTCAACAACGCGAGTCGCCCGATTAAGGAGGAGGAACAGCAGCTCTGTTCCGACAACGGCGTCGAGTACGTCGAGCTCATCGCCGCGACCGACGCGCTCACGGTGGTCGTCAACCCCGACGCGGACTGGATCGACTCGCTCACCGTCGAGGAGCTGGCGACGATCTGGGAGGAGGACGCCGTCGAGACGTGGGACCAGGTCCGCGACGAGTTCCCGAACGAGGAGATCGAGCGGTTCGGCGCCGCCGACACATCAGGGACGTACGACTACTTTATCGAGTCCGTCCTGGAGGACCGCGGCCACACGGACGATTACCAGGCCACGGAGCAGGACAACCAGATCGCCACCGGGGTCGCCGGCAGCGAGTACGCGATCGGCTACTTCGGCTTCGCGTACTACTTCCAGAACCCCGACCAGCTCAAGGCGCTCGGCATCGACGACGGCAACGGGCCCGTCGAGCCGAGCCTCGAGACCGCATCGAGCGGCGAGTACACTCCCCTCTCCCGGCCGCTGTTCACCTATCCCTCGATCGAGTCGCTCGGGGAGGAACACGTCGCGGAGTTCGCCCGGTACTTCGTCGAGCAGACCACGAACGAGGACCTCGTCGCCGGCGACGTGGGGTACGTCCCCGCCACCGAGGAGACGCAGGAGGAGCAGATGGGGATCCTCGAGGACGCGATCGAGCAGGCGCAGGGCTGAGGCCCGCGCCATGAACCGGTGTATTGATTTACGACAGCGTTCGATACCCGACTGGTTGTGACTGAGAGTACCGAGAGTCCGGATCTCCAGCGCCAGAGCGGGCTCACACGACTGAAGGAGGGAACCTACGGTGGCCTCTTCGCCGCGTGCGCGGCGGTCACCCTGCTCACGACGGTCGCGATCTTCGCGACGCTGTTGTACGACGCAGTGGTGTTCTTCTCCGAGGTACCGGTCATCGAGTTCCTGACCAGCACGAGCTGGAGTCCGAATCCGCGGGGCGGCGGACAGTCGTTCGGCATCGTGCCGCTCGTCATCGGAACGATCACCGTGACGATCACGGCGGCGTTCATCGCGCTTCCCGTGGGGACGCTCACGGCGATCTACCTGAGCGAGTACGCGACGCCGAACGCGCGCTCGATACTCAAGCCGCTCTTGGAGATCCTCGCCGGAATCCCGACGGTCGTGTACGGGTACTTCGCGCTGGTCTACATCACGCCGGCGCTGAAAGCGACCCTGTTTCCGGAGATGAGCACCTTCAACGCGCTGTCGGCCGCGCTGATGGTCGGGATCATGACGATCCCGATGGTGTCGTCGATATCCGAAGACGCCATGAGCGCGGTCCCCGACGACCTCCGACAGGCCGGCTACGGGCTCGGCGCGACGAAGTTCGAGGTGTCGACGGGAATCGTCGTCCCCGCGTCGATCTCCGGGATCGCCTCCTCGTACATCCTCGCGGTGTCGCGTGCGATCGGTGAGACGATGATCGTCGTCGTCGCGATGGGTGCGCAGGCGCGGATGCCGGCGGTCCAAGAGGCGTTCGGAGTCCCCTTCATCAACCCGGCCGACGTGCTCTTGGAGTCGGGGATGACGATCACCGTCGCGATGGTTCAGATCGCCAACGGCGACCTCACCGGCGGGACGATCCCGTACGACTCGATGTTCGCGCTCGGACTCACGCTGTTCGTGGTGACACTCGTAATGAACGTACTCAGCGACATCATCGCACAACGCTACCGGGAGGAGTATTGATGGCGACCGATACCGACACAGGAACCGCGAGCGCTGAGGGATTCGGCGAGGTGAGCCGGGTCCGCGGGATCATCTTCGAGTACCTCTCGCTCGGCGCGAGCGTCCTCGGGATCTTCGCGCTCGCGGTGCTCTTGGTGTACGTCACGATCGACGCCTTCGACCTGACGAACGCCAGTCCCGAGTGGCTGCTGACGTACTTCCTCACGCTGGTCGTCCCGTTCCTCGCCTTCTGTCTCTACAGCGCGAACGACCGGGAGCTGACGCGACGGGCCGCTGGCGTGCTCGGCGGCGGGCTCGTCGCCGTCGCCGTCGTTTTCACCGCTATCGAGGCGTTCGTGACGCAGATCCCGCGGCTCTCCTGGCAGCTTGCCTACCTCTTCGTGGTCGTCTTCCCGCTGACGGGGTACGTCACGTACGTCGGAAGTAGCGGACGGGTCGGCGGGGTCGGGTTCGGACTCGTCGGGCGACTGATCGGCGGCACGGCGATCGGACTCGCGCTCGCGGTCCTCTTCCTCGTGTTCGACGCGCGGCTGTGGTTCCTCGCGTACACGCTCGGGATCGTCCCGGCGCTGGCCTCGTACGCGTACGGTCGGTTCCGAGAGCGCCCGGGGGCGAGCACGGCTGCGGTCCCGGTCGGGATCGTCGGCGTGCTCGTCGCGGTGTTCCTGCGCCCCGTTATCGATACGTACCCGACGACGGCGTTCATCTACCTCTGGACGCTGGCGATCCCGATCGCGGCTGCGGGGGCGCTCGTCGTCGGCGCGCGCGGGAGCCGGACCGAAGCGATCGCCGCGGGCGGCGTCCCGCTCGCGCTCGCGACCGTCGTCGGACTCTTCGGAGGCATTCTCGGACTCGGCGTCGGCGGCCCGAACGCGCTGCTGGTGATCGCCGTGGCCGGCGTCCCGACGGCCGTCTACCTCCAGCGTGTCGTCGACGCTGGCGACGGCGTGATCGGGCTGGGCCTCCCGGTGCTTCTCGTCGTCGGCGCGCTCGTCGGCGCACTCGTCGTCGAGGCGTTCGGCTTTCCGGCGCCGGACCCGTGGATCGACGGCTCGTTCATCACCGAGGCGCCGTCGCGGACGCCCGCGGACGCCGGACTGTACCCGGCGATCGTCGGATCGGTCATCATCATCGCGATGGTGGCGGTCCTGTCGTTCCTCCTCGGGGTCGGCACTTCCGTCTTCCTCGAAGAGTACACCGCCAACAGCGGCATCGTGGGCGCGCTGACGCGGCTCCTCCAGATCAACATCGCGAACCTCGCCGCGATCCCGTCGGTGGTCTACGGACTGCTCGGGCTCGGGCTGTTCGCGAACCTCCTCGGGCTGGGGTACGGGACGGCGGTGACCGTGTCGCTGACGCTGTCGCTGCTCATCCTCCCGATCACGATCATCTCCGCGCAGGAGGCGATCCGGTCGGTGCCGGACGACCTGCGGCGGGGGTCGGACGCGATGGGCGCGACCCGCTGGCAGACGACGAAGAACGTCGTCCTCCCGGAGGCGTTCCCCGGGATCCTGACCGGGACGATCCTCGCGCTCGGGCGGGCGATCGGCGAGACCGCGCCGCTCATCATGGTCGGCGCGGCGACGACCGTGTTCAGCGCGCCGAACAGCCTCTTCGATAAGTACAGCGCGATGCCGATGCAGATCTACGCGTGGGCCGGCTTCCCGCAGGCGGACTTCCGGTACGGGGTCGTCGCGGCCGGCGTGATCACGCTGTTAATCATCCTGGTCGGCATGAACGGCACGGCGATACTGCTGCGGAACCGCGCGGAGCGGGGGACCTAACATGAGTAACACAGAATCGAGCGACTCGCTCATCACGACGGATGTAGAGACCGGATCGGACGAACACGCCGTGGCGCCCGATCGGACGGCGGTCGCCGCGCGCGACCTGAACGTCTACTACGGCGACGAACAGGCGATCGACGACGTGTCGATGGAGATCCCCGAAAACCGGGTGACCGCGCTGATCGGCCCGTCGGGCTGCGGCAAGTCGACGTTCCTCCGGTGTATCAACCGGATGAACGACATGATCGACATCTGCCGGGTCGAGGGCGACGTCGAGTTCGGCGGCAAGAACGTGTACGACGCGGACGTGGACCCGGTCGCCTTACGGCGGAAGATCGGAATGGTGTTCCAGAAGCCGAACCCGTTCCCGAAGTCGATCCGTGACAACGTCGCGTACGGCCTGAAGATCCAGGGGTTCGACGGCGATGTCGACGCCCGCGTCAAGGAGTCGCTGAAGGGCGCGGCGCTGTGGGACGAGGTGAAAGACCAGCTCGATTCCTCGGGGCTCGAGCTGTCTGGCGGCCAGCAACAGCGGCTCTGTATCGCCCGCGCCATCGCGCCCGACCCGGAGGTCATCCTGATGGACGAGCCGACCTCCGCGCTCGACCCCGTCGCGGCCTCGAAGATCGAGGACCTCATCGACGACCTCGCCGAGGAGTACACCGTGATCATCGTCACCCACAACATGCAGCAGGCGGCCCGGATCTCCGACCGGACCGCGGTGTTCCTCACCGGCGGCCGGCTCGTGGAGTACGACGACACCACGAAGATCTTCGAGGACCCCGAGGAACAGCGCGTCGAGGACTACATCACGGGGAAGTTCGGATAGATGCCGCGCGAGAACTACCAGAAGCGGCTCGACGAACTCCGGGCCGACGTGGTCGCGATGGGCGAACTGGTGGGCGAGCGGTACGCGTCCGCGATCGAGGCGGCCGCGACCGGCGACGACGCGCTCGCCGAGGAAGTCATCGAGGGCGACTACGAGGTGAACGAGACGTACCTCGCCTTAGAGGACGAGTGTACCGAGTTGCTCGCGCTCCAGCAGCCCGTCGCGGGCGACCTCCGGCTGGTGACCTCCTCGTTCAAGGTGATCACCGACCTCGAGCGCGTCGCCGATCTGGCGACGAACCTCGCGGGTTACGGGGGCCCCGACGGGGGCGTCCACCCCGCGGTTGAGTTCCGCGAGCTGGGCGAGGACGCGGGCGAGATGGTCGCCGACGCGGTCGCGGCCTACGAGGCGGGCGACGCTGAGGCCTGCCGCGAGATCGCGGCCCGCGACGACGACTTCGACGAGCGGTGTCGGCGCGCGAGCGAGGCGGTCGTCCGCGAGCTGCTGGAGGCCGACCGCGCCCGCAACGAGGGAGCGCCCGACGGGACCGGCGCAGACGCCGACGCCGAGGCGCTGGAGGCCTCGCTCGACGAGGTGTCCCGCGCGCTGCTCGCGGTCCGCGACCTCGAACGGGTCGCCGACCACGCGGTCAACGTCGCCGCCCGGACGCTGTACATGGTCGAGAACGACGACGAGCTGATCTACTGAGCGCGACTGACGGCGGCGATCGGTAGGGCGTCGCTTCGGTCTCCTCTCTCCTCTCCCCTCCCTTCCCCCTCGGAAAAAATCGGCGCCGTCCTCGCCGGCCGACCGCGGACCGGACGCCCCGGCGCGTTACTGGTTCGTGATGCTGATCGACCGAGTGAACCACGTGTCGATGCGGCCGTTGTCGTACTCCCAGTTGGTGGACGGGCCGCTGTTGCCGCCGGCCGGGTTGAACGCGCGGCTGACGGCGCGCAGTCGGAGCCGGTAGGCGCCCTGCTGGTACCCCGACGGCACCTCGAACGCGACGGTCTTCCGGTGGTTGCGGTCGCCGACCGTCTCGTGCCAGTACGAGTACTGGCTCGATCCCCCCGACGACGGACGGTAGAGCGTCGGATTCCGGTTACAGCCGTTCATCTTCGCTTGGACGCTGCGGAAGTGTTCGCCCCACGCTCTGAACGTCACCTTGATCCCGATGTTCTCGCCGGCGGGCCGTCTGATCTGCGGACACGACTCCGTGATGTCGTTGTCCCATTTTTCGACCGGATCCGACAGCTTCCCCCAGGCGAGTCGGCTGATGTCGAGGTTCGGCGCCCGGTTGTCGACCTCGATCGCGTACCTCGCGGAGGCCGTCGACAGCGGGTCCCTGTTCGCGTCCCCGAGCTGGAGCCGCACCTCGTAGGTCCCGTTCCGGTAGCCGCGGGTGTTCCAGTTCAACAGCCAGTACGGGAACAACAGCGGGTTGTCGCCGAGCGACTCGCCGTAGTAGCTCTCCAGGTACGGGATATCGAGGATCGGGTACCACCCGTCGGACCCCGTCGGCTGGACGTGGACCGGGTCGCGGCCGATCGCGGGAGCGTGCCACTCGTGGCCAGTGAACGGCTGTTCGGGACCGCCCTCGTAGGAGTACAGCACGCGGTAGTACTCCGCTTCCTCGAATCGGTGGCAGCCGTGCAGCTGGAGGGTCCCGGAGAACGGGGCGGTGCCGTCCGGCCGGGAGCTAGTCGACCCCGACGGTTTCGGGCGGTTGATCCGTCGCGCGTACCCCGTCTCGTCGTCGTAGATCGGGGCCCGCGTCGGCATCAGGCCGACGGAGTCGATCGACGGGCCGTCGCACTCGACGTTCTCGGGCGTGAGCCCGTCGCAGGTCGGGATCGAGTTTGCCTCGTCGTCCGCGACGAGGTCCACGTCGACGGAGCCCGCCTCGTCCCAGCGGACGTCGAAGTACCCCTCCGAGTAGATCGTCTCCTCGGTGCCGTCGCCGTCGACGTCCTGCGTGACGCGGAACGTGATGTCGGGGACGTCGACGATCGTCCGCCACTCCGGAAGGGTCACGTCGGTGCACGCGAGGAACGGGCCGACGAACCGGTCGGGGTCGATCGCGCCGAGCACCTCGCGGTCGACCGGGAGCTCCTCGCCGAGCAGCTCCACCCGCTCGTCCGGCTCCGGACGCCGGAACCCCTCCGGCGTCGGCGGCTCCGGCGGGTCGGGGAAGGCGGGCCGGTCGAGGTCGATCCCGAGGTCCGGGCGCGGGTCGCCGAACGAGCCGCCCTCGGTGCCCGCGCCGAGCCGGCGGACGGCCGCGTCGCCGAGCAGCTCGGTGGTCCGCTCGAGGACGCCGGGGTCGAACAGCCGGTCGGGGAGGGGGTCCGGACGCGGCCGCGGTCGGAGGTCCGGCGGACGGACCGGGTCGGGGAACACCTCCGGCCGCTCCAACACGTCTCGGAGCCGCGGCTTCGCGATCTCCGGCAGGCAGAGCCGCTCCTCCCGGAAGGAGAGTACGCGGTCGATGTCCCACGTCGGGACGTAGACGCAGAACTCCCCGCACTCGTCGGTCGTCGTCGTCGCGATCGTCTCGCGGGTGCAGTCGTACGGATAGAACCACCCCAACCCCAAGTCGCTCGGGAACTGCGAGAGGAACGAGCAGTCGGTGTCCTCGACGTGGACCGTCGCGTTCGGAACGGGATGGTACTCGTCGGTGTCGGCGTCGTAGGTGACGACGCGCCCGCAGACCCGCCGGAAGTCGAGCAGGTCGGGGTCGACGGCGAACTCCAGCCGGTCGCGGAGGTCGAGCGCGGTCTCCGCGTCCAGCTCCAGGGGGGCGTCGTCGGCCAACGTTCGGATGTGGGTCAGTTGCCGCTCGGTCACTCGCCAGTCGTCCGGCGTGACGGCGTTGGGGTGTTTCACCGCAACGCGCTCGTCGTCCGGACTGACCGTCGCTTTGATGTCGCGAGCGAGGATGTCGTCGAACATCGCGACGTCCCGGAGCTCATCTTCCGTGGCCGCCTCCAGGTCGTCGAGCGTCTCGTAGCCAGCAACGCGGAGCGCCTTCGCTCGCTTGGGGCCGATTCCAGGGATCTTCTCCAGTTCGATTGTATCGTTTGTTGACATTGCTGGCACCGCCCGTCCTGCGTCAGACAGGACAACTATCCAATACATTTTAATGACATATATTTTTTACTCAGAAATAGATCTACAACATACGGAGCGTTCGAAGTTGAGAGTCGGACGGAGCGACGCGCTACCCGCGATAGTCGGCGGTTACGCCGGCTCCATCCGGACCCGGACCTCGATCCCGTCGCCGTCGGTGACCGCGATCCCGCCGTCCCGCTCCTTGACCGCCAACTCGGCGTCGCCCTCGGCCGCGACCGCGTCGAGTCGGTCGATCACGGCGTCCAGCGCGGCCTCGTCGGGGACCACGACCCCGAACCACGCGAGCCCGCGCCCCGCGGCGGGCGTCGTCCGCCCCCGCCACGTGTTCGCGCCGAGGTGGTGGTGGTAGCCGCCGGCCGCGACGAACCGGACGTTCGGGCCGGACATGCCGACCTCGAACCCGAGGCCGTCGACGTACACCGCCTCGAACGCCGCCAGCGACGTGACTTCGAGGTGCACGTGCCCCACGTCGGTGCCGGGCGGGGCGCGGTCGACGACCGCGGCGGAATCGGCGGAATCGGCGCCCGCCGCCGCGGCGACGCCCTGCACGTCGAGCGGGTCGGTCGCCATCCGGACCGTTCCGTCGTCGTCGACCGGCCACTCCTCGCGGGGGCGGTCCCGGTAGATCTCCACGCCGTTGCCCTCGGGGTCGTCGAGGTACAGCGCCTCGCTGACGAGGTGATCGGAGGCGCCGTCGAGCCGCCACCGGTCGCGAACCCGGGCCAGCGCCTCGCCGAGCGCGGCGCGGGTGGGGACCCGGAACGCGGTGTGAAAGAGGCCGGCGTCGGTCCGGCCTCGCTCCGGGCGGTCGGGCGTCTCCTCCAACACGAGCAGGGGCGTCCCGTCGACGCCGAGGACCGCGGTCGGCCGGTCTCCGGCGTCGCGGTCGAGCACCGCGAGGCCGACGACGTCGCGGTAGAACGCGGTCGTCTCGTCGAGGTCGGCGACCCGGAGCGCGGCGCGACCGATCCGCGTCCCGGCGGGGAGCCGGTCGTCGGGGACGTCGGGGGCGTCGGGGGAGTCGGGGGCGCCGGGCGCGTCGGGATCGTCGGTGTCCATGCGATTCGGTACCGTCCCCGGAGCGTTGAACGCGTCGGTCCCGGAAGCGCGCCGGACGATCGTCTCTGCCGCGCCGGAACCTCCTGAACGTCCGTTAGAATCAAACGGTCACGCGACCGAGAGTCGGGTATGAGCGCCGAACAGGAGACGCGAGCCGTCCGCTGTCTGGTTGCGAAGGTCGGGCTCGACGGCCACGACCGCGGAGCACACGTGATCGCGCGGGCGTTCCGGGACGCCGGCTTCGAGGTGGTCTACTCCGGGCTCCACCGCGCGCCCGAAGAGATCGTACAGGCGGCGGTCCAAGAGGACGTGGACGTGCTCGGCATCTCGATCCTCTCGGGGGCGCACAACACCCTCGTCCCGAAGGTGATCGAGGGGCTCAAAGAGTACGACGCGTTCGAGGACACCCTGATCCTCGTCGGCGGGATCATCCCCGACGACGACGAGGACGACCTCAAGGAGCTCGGCGTCGCCGAGGTGTTCGGGCCCGGCACGCCGATGGAGGAGACGATCGAGTTCATCCGGAACAACCTCCCGGAGCGCGCGTAGATGGGCCGGACGGACGCAACCGCGCTCGCCGACGGCGACGCCGTGCTCGTCGAGGACCTCCTCGCGGGGAGCCACCGCGCGCTCGCCCGCGTCATCACCCGGATCGAGAACCGCGCCCCGGGGTACCGCGGGATCGTCGCCGCCCTCCACGAGCACACCGGCGACGCCGACGTGATCGGGATCACCGGGGCGCCCGGCGCCGGGAAGTCGACGCTCGTCGACAAGCTCGCGGCCGCCTACCGCGACCGCGGGGACACCGTCGGCGTGGTCGCCGTCGACCCCTCCTCGCCGTACACCGGCGGCGCAGTCCTCGGCGACCGGATCCGGATGGCGTCGAACGTCGGCGACATGGACGTGTTCTTCCGGTCGATGAGCGCCCGCGGTCAGCTCGGCGGGCTCTCGATGGCGACCGCGGACGCCGTGAAGGCGCTCGACGCCTTCGGGAAGGACGTGATCATTATCGAGACGGTCGGCGCCGGGCAGAACGAGGTCGACGTGGTCCGCACCGCCGACACCGTCGCGGTGCTGGTCCAGCCCGGCTCCGGCGACGACGTGCAGACGCTGAAGGCCGGCATTCTGGAGATCGGCGACGTGTTCGTCGTTAACAAGGCCGACATGGACGGCGCGGAGCGCACCCTCGCCGAGTTAGAGGAGATGGTCCACAGACGCGAGGGCCCGACGAAGGGGCTCGACGGGGGCCACCACGGGTTCGAGGTGCCGGATCACCCTGACGACGGGAAGGAAGATCCCGATGACGACGAGACCGTCTGGACCCCGGAGGTCCTCCGCACCGTCGCGAACACCGGCGAGGGCGTCGCGGAGCTGATCGAGACGTTCGACGCCCACGCGACCCACCTCCGCGAGTCGGGCGCGATCGAGTCGACGAAGCGCCGGCGCTACGCCGAGGAGATCCGCACGCTGGTCCGGTCCGACGTGGGCGCGCTCGCGACCGCGGAGATCGAGCGCCGAGGCGGGATCGACGCGCTCGCCGACTCGGTGCGGCGGCGGGAGACCGACCCGTACAGCCTCGCCGCGGAGATCGTCGAGCCGATCGCCGACTGTGTCGACGGCGACGAGGCGTGAGGCGCCACCGCGGGATCACAAGGCCTCCGCGTGAGGCGCCACCGCGGGATCACAAGGCCTCCGCGTGACGCGCCACCCCGGGACCGAGAGGCGCCCGCGAGCCCACGAGGTATAAGTCGCCAGCGGACCAACAGGTTTCCATGAAGCTCAGGAACCTCGCGGGGACCGCCCTCCTCGGCGTCGGCGCGATCGCCGCCCTCAACACCGGGCTCCGGTACGAGGGGGAATTGGAGTCGCCGCTCGACGGCGACGACGGGACGTTCCGCTGGCGCGGGATGGACGTGGCCTACACCGAGGCGGGCGATCCGGACGACCCCGACCTCGTGCTCCTTCACGGCGTCAACGCCGCCGGCTCCGCGGGCGAGTGGCGCGAGGTGTTCGACGACCTGGCCGCCGAGCACCACGTCGTCGCCCCCGACCTGCCGGGGTTCGGCCGCTCCGACCGCCCGCCGCTGCGCTACTCCGCGGCGCTGTACGAGGACTTCGTCCGCGACTTCCTCGCCGACTTCGATCGCCCCGCCGTCGTCGCCTCGTCGCTGTCGGCGGCGTACGCGGCCGCGGCGGTCGCCGACGCCGGCTCCCCGGCCGACGACGTGTCGATCCGCGGGTTCGTCGGCGTCTGCCCGACGACGGTCGCCGGGCCGAGCCCGCCGAAGTCGTGGCTGCGGGAACTGATCCGGGCGCCGCTGGTCGGCGACGCGCTGTTCAACGCGATCGCCTCGAAGCCGTCGATCCGGTACTTCAACGCCGACCACGGCTACGACGACCCGACCAACCCGAGCGACGAGTGGACCGACTACGAGTGGCGCACGGCCCACGTCGAGAACGCCCGGTTCGCGCCCGCGTCGTTCGTCTCGGGGTACCTCAACAGCGACCTCGACCTCGCGGCCGCGCTCGCGGAGATGGACGCGGCGCCGACGATCGTCTGGGGCCGCGAGGCCGAGGTGAGCCCGCTCGCCGACGGGCGCGAGCTCGCCGACGCCTCCGGCGCCCGCCTCGTCGTCTTCGACCGCGCCAAGTTGCTGCCGCACGTCGAACACCCGGACCGGTTCGTCGAGACCGTCGAGGAGAGCCTCGTCGCGGGCGCGACGGCGTAAGCGTCGTCGCTCTCGGGAGCGCGACCGGTATCAGTTCTGAACATCGGGGAGTAACCGGTTTAATCGGACGCCGCCGAGTCCCGGGCATGACGGACGCACCGCTGCGAGTGCTCTGCGTCGACGACGAGCCGGGCCTCGCAGCGCTCGTCGCGGCGTATCTGGAACGCGACGACGCGATCGACTGCGAGACGGTCGTCGAGACTGACCCCGCGGCCGCGCTCGACCGGATCGAACGCGAGCCGTTCGACTGCGTGGTCAGCGACTACGACATGCCCGGCCGGACGGGCGTCGAACTGCTCTCGGACGCCAGAGAGAGCCGTCCCGACCTCCCGTTCCTCCTCTTTTCGGCGACGGAGCCGGACGCCATCGCGGCCGAGATGGTCCGCGCAGGCGTCAGCGACTACGTCACCAAGCGCGGGGGCGCCGACGGCTACACCGCCCTGCTGCGCCGGGTCGAACACGCGGTCGAGGGCGACGGCGGACGCTTCGAATCGGAGCCGAACCGGGAGTCGGGAGGCGACCCGTCCGCGGCGGTCGCGCTCGACGGGGTCTGCACCGTCGCGCCCGACGGCACGTTCGAGTTCGTCGGCGAGGAGTACGGCGAGCTGTACGGCTACGACCCCGAGGAGCTCGTCGGGGAGCGCTGGCAGCGGCTCCACCCGACCGAGGAGGTCGAGCACATCCGCACGCACATCATCCCGGCGGTGATGGCGGGCGAGCGCTGGACCGGAACGAGCACCGGACTCCGCGCGGACGGGTCCACCTTCGCGGAGTCGAAGATGGTGACGACGACGAGCGACGACCGGCTCGTCATCTCCGTCTCGGAGTTCGAAGAGGTCGCGTCGGGGGCGCCGGGAGCGCGCGCGGACGACTGATCGTCATCCGCCCCGCCGCTCTCCCCCTCACTCGTCGCGGCGCACGTACAGCGTCTTCTCGCAGACCGCGTGCACCGTTCCGCTTTCGTCGACCAGCGAGACGAGGTACTCGCGGTCGGTCGACTCGCCGGGGCCCAGCTCCTCCCGGAGCGCCTCGACCTCCCCGTCCGCGAGTTCGAACTCCGCGTACAGCGTGTCGCGGCCGGGCTCGAGGAACTCCAGCGCGGCCGACTTGTCCCAGACCGTGAACGCGTCGCCGAGGGTCCGGCGGAGCATCGTCATGTACACCGGGTCGATCGCGCCGTAGAGGCTGCCGCCGAAGATCGCGCCGACCGCGTTCCGGGTGCGCCAGTTGAAGGGGACGCGGATCCGGACGTACCGCCAGTCCGCGGCGATGTGGTCGACCCGGGCGCCGGTGCCGCGGTAGGCGGGGAAGAGATTGAACCCGTGGCGCCACAGCCGCGTTCGGAGGCTCTCAGCCGGCGGGTCCTCGCGGAGGGGACACGGGTCGGGATCGCGGTCGACGCCGGTCGGAGAGTCGGTCACGTTCGAGGGAGACGGAGCCGCAGTCAAACCCGTGTCGGAACCGGCGACAACGCGCCCGGTGTTGTCGGTGTCGGGCGGTTCCGGACCACCGACTGCGGTGGCGCGTGCCTCCGAACGGCCGCCGGGGGCGGCCGTGAGGAGCACGCGCGAGGTCGCCGGCGCTACGCTCCGGCTGTCACCGGGCGGAGCCTGGTTGCCCGAGGGACTCCGTCCCTCGCTGCCAGAGGGACCTTCGGTCCCTCGCTGGAGTCGCTGGCGCCGTCGGCGCCAGCGACGAGGCTGGGGAGGCGTGAGGTGCGGGTGCCGTGCGGGGCGGGACTCAAAGGGGCAGTCGCGAGGACGGCGCACGCTTGCTGTCGTTCGAAAGGCGCTTTGCGCCTTTCGTGATGACGAGAGAGCTTCGCTCTCTCGAACCACGCGCTTCAGTCGCTCGCGTTGCTCGGTCCCTCCAGTGCTTGCGTCACCTGCGCCGTCCTCGCGGCTGGGGCTTTGGAGGTGTGCATCGTCGATCCGTCGTCAGCAATCACCTATAACTGATCGGCTGGAGCGTTGGAGGTCTTCACCGCAGAGTTCGAGGTCGCTACGAACCAGTCTGGTCACAGAGGTCCACTCACGTATCCGGCCCGAAACGGGTATCCCCGCGCGTCCGCAACCCGACACCGATGGAGTGTGACAGGTGCGGCGACGACGCGATCCACCACGCCGCCTACTCCGGGGCGCACCTCTGTGGCGAACACCTCCGACAGTCGGTCGAGAAGCGCGTGAAACGCCGCGTCCGCGAGGACAACTTGCTCGATCCGGACGCGACGCCCGACGACCCCGACCGCTGGGTGATCGGCCTCTCCGGCGGGAAAGACAGCGTCGCGCTGACGCAGATCTTAGACGATGTGTTCGGGCGGGACCCTCGCGTCGAGATGCTCGCCCTGACGATCCACGAGGGGATCGAGGGGTACCGCGACGAGAGCATCGACGCCACGATCGAGCTCGCGGAGGACCTGTCGATCCGCCACGAGGTCGTCTCCTACGAGGAGGAGTTCGACGTGCAGATGGACGACGTGGTCGAGAGCGACCCCGAGAACATGGCCGCCTGCGCGTACTGCGGCGTGTTCCGGCGCGATCTCTTAGAGGAGTACGCCGCCGAGTTCGACGCCGACAAGCTGCTCACCGGCCACAACCTCGACGACGAGGCGCAGACGGCGATGATGAACTTCCTCGAGGGCGACGTGCGACAGGTGGCGAAACACTTCGACGCCTCGCTCGGCCCCTTCGACGAGCGCGAGGGAACCGACGCGTTCGTCCCGCGCGCCAAGCCCCTGCGGGACGTGCCCGAAAAGGAGATCGCCTTATACTGTCACGTCCGCGACCTCCCGACGCACATGGCCGAGTGTCCCCACTCCTCGGAGGCGTACCGGGGCGAGATCCAGTCGACGATCCACGAGCTCGAGGAGAACCACCCCGGCGCCCGCCACTCGATTATGGCCGGCTACGAGGAGCTGTCGGCGCTCGCCGCCGAGGCGTACCGGGAGGGTGGCGACGCCGCCGCCGACTCGCCGGACCTCGGCGAGTGCGAGCGCTGCGGCTCGAAGACGAGCCGGGACGTCTGCCGGAAGTGCCGCCTGCTCGACTCGATCGAGGCGGCGTAGTTCCGGCGGTAGCGATGTCGGACGGGTACGTCCAACGAGTGCGTCTGACAAGTGTGTCGGACAGAGGAACCGGACGGAAAAACCGCGGTCAGCAGATCGGTGCAGCGCCGGGAGCGACGGTTCCGAGACGGGGCGAAGCCGGCGTCAGCGGATGACGTCGAGCCCGTTGTTCTGCTCGGTCGGGTCGCTGCCGCCGTCGGACTCCCACGCGCCCTGGTCGGTGCCGCCCGAGACCGCCGCGTTGCCGGCGGTGCCGTTCGCCTCGGCCGCCCGCGAGCGCGAGTCGCCGAGGTCGTCGCCGTTCACCGCGGCGCGGGACTTGTCCGCCTGCTTCTGCGTCGAGGGGCCGAGCACCTGCGCGCTCTGGACGCCCGTCATGATCGCCATGACGCGGACCTTCCCCTTGTACTCGTCCTGGATGCGGGCGCCCCAGATGACGTTGGCGCTCGCCTCCAGCCGCTCGGTGATGTTGTTCGCGATGCCCTCGGCCTCCTTGAGCGTCAGGTCCGGGCCGCCCGTGATGTGGACGAGCCCGCCGCTCGCGCCGCGGTAGTCGACGTCCAAGAGCGGGTGGTTCATCGCGTCGTTGACCACCTCTTGGGTCTTGTTCTTGTCCTGAGTCTCGCCGACTAACATTACGGCCACGCCGCCCTGGTTCATGATGGTGGACATGTCGGCGTAGTCCAGGTTGATGAGGCTCGGCTGGGTGATCGTCTCGGAGATCCCCTTGACCGTCTCCGCGATGATCTGGTCCATCACGGAGAACGCCTTCCCGATCGGCAGGTTCGGGACGTAGTCGAGCAGCCGGTTGTTGTCGAGGACGATGATCGAGTCGGCCTCGTTGCGGAGGTCTTCGAGGCCCTCCTCGGCCTTCACCGTGCGGGCGCGCTCGACGTTGAACGGCGTCGAGACCATCCCGACGACGATGGCGCCCTGCTCTTTGGCGATCTTCGAGACGACCGGCGCCGCGCCGGTGCCCGTGCCGCCGCCCATCCCGGCGGTGACGAAGACGAGGTCGGCGTCGCCGAGCACCTCTTTGATCGTGCCCTGAGCCATCTCGGTGGCGCGCTCGCCCATCTTGGGGTCGCCGCCGGCGCCGAGCCCCTGCGTGAGCGACTTGCCCACGAGGATCTTGGTGTCGGCCTCGATCATCTTGAGGTGCTGTTTGTCCGTGTTGATCGCGACGGTGTCGGCGCCGTCGACGCCGATGTTGTACAGCCGGTTGACCGTGTTGTTGCCGGCGCCGCCGGCACCGACGATGACGATTCGGGGGTCCCCGAACTCGTCGTCGTCCATGTCGACGTCCATGTCGCGCTTCTCCGCTTCCGCGTTGTCGAGGGCGTCCTGAACGAGGTCCTGCATCAGTTTACACCTTCGCCCAGTTGCGGTTGCGGCCGCGCTCGTCGCGCTCGCCGTCCTGTTCGTTCAACATGTCGCGGACGGCCGACCGGATCGCCTCGCTCCGGTTCGGGAACTCGCCCGTCTCGACCATCTGTTCGACCTCGTCGATCTGCTGTTTCGGGATTCGTAGTGTCACACGCTCCATTGGTATTCCCCCGGTAAGACGGCGACCACGCGACGCGTGTGTCTTACAGCGACGAATCGCCCGACGACGGAGGGTCACCCCGACGCGGACGGTCGCTGTAAGACGACCGTCTTACGCAGATGTAGTCACCGAGGCTACCATTATAAAACTATCGGACGCTGTAAGACAGATCGTGAAAACGCCCGAATTTTGGCGTATACAGGCACTCAGACAGCGTTTATCGATCCTTCAACACGTCCGCAGCAGGGGTTCGACGCCCGCAGCCGGGGCAGAACGCCCAGTCGGTCCGGAGCTCGTCGCCGCACTCACAGAACGCTCTATGGGACTGTTTCTCTCCGCAGTTCGGGCAGTAAACGTGGTCAGAGGGCACGTTTTCGCCGCATCCGCCACAGACGTTTTCCCGCGTTTGCACGTCCGGTTCCGCTGGCGTCTTACGCGTCTGCGTCTCGTCGTCCGTCGCCGTCTCACGCGTTACACGCGCGTCGTCCTCATCGGCGCCCGGAGCGTCGAGCGTGACGTTTACGTTGATCTCACCGGCGTTTCCGGGCGTATACGCCGCGTGAGACGCCGGCGACGGCGCCCCTCGATCGCCGAGCCGCTCGTCCAACGCCGCGTCGAGCCGATCGGCGATGAGGTCGTCTATCCGATCGGCCAGCGCGTCGTCGACCGTCGCGTCGGACCCGCCCGCGCCGTCGCCGGTCGCGTCCCCGTCGACCGCGCCGTCGAGGTGGGTCCGGAGTGCCTCCCGCATCACCTCGCTTTTGGAGGCGTCACACGCTTCCAGCCGCTCGACGAGGTCGTCGTCGGCCCGGAAGGTGATCTTGCTCATACCGAACCGGTATCAACCCCCACTACAAGTATCTTCTCCTCGTGTCCGACGATCGACAGACACGTTTCACACCGCTGAAACGTGTGTTTCCGGCTCCCTCGGCGATCCGTGTGGCACGCACACACATGTCTGACGCAGATTTATACGGCCCGCGTGGGCATACGTGTGTATAATGAGTAACCGCGTCGAGGACCTCGAACGACAGGTCGCGGAGCTACAGGCGGCGGTCAACGGGCTCACCGAGGAGCTCGTGGAGATGAAAGAGCGCGTCCGACAGGTGGAAGACGCTCAGGAGGTGTCCGTCGATGCCGACGCCACCGCCTCGGCGGAGTCGGCGCAGGCGGCCGAGTCAGCGCAGGCGTCGGCCGAGTCGGACGAGGCGGCCGCCGCTGAGTCCGAGGCGACCGGCGGCGAGCGACGCACCCACTCCGACGACCACGTCGAGGTCGTCGAGCGGACCGACGACGGGTCCGCGGCCGACGAGAGCGAGGCCGAGGCGTCCGAGGGCGACGACGTGATCGTCCCCGAGCGCGAGGCGACGACGCCCGACGCCGAGGCGGCCGACGGGGCGGACGCCGACGGAGAGGGCGACGAGGAGTCGGACAGCGACATCATCGTCGCGTAACCCGCCGTTCACCCTCCCGCGACATGCACATCACAGAAGTGGTCTTAGACGGGTTCAAGAGCTTCGGACGAACGACGAGGATCCCCTTTTATGACGACTTCACGGTCGTCACCGGACCGAACGGCTCCGGGAAGTCGAACATCATCGACGGGGTCCTCTTCGCACTCGGGCTAGCCCGCACCCGTGGGATCCGGGCGAAGAAGCTCACGGACCTGATCTACAACCCCGGCCACGACGACGGCGAGGGGTCCGGCGGCCCGAACGAGGCGTCGGTGACGGTCGTGCTCTCCAACGAGGACGGGACCCTCGACCGGTCGCAGGTCGTCTCCGCCGCCGGCACGGAGAACGTCGGCGACGTCTCGGAGATCACGATCAAGCGCCGCGTCAAGGAGACCGAGGACAACTACTACTCGTACTACTACCTCAACGGGCGGTCGGTGAACCTCTCGGACGTGCAGGACCTGCTCGCGGCCGCCGGCGTCACGCCGGAGGGGTACAACGTCGTGATGCAGGGCGACGTGACCGAGATCATCAACATGACCCCCTACCAGCGCCGGGGGATCGTCGACGAGATCGCGGGGGTCGCCGAGTTCGACGAGAAGAAGGAGGCCGCCTACGAGGAGTTAGAGACCGTCGAGGACCGGATCGAGGAGGCCGACCTCCGGATCGGCGAGAAGCAGGACCGGCTCGACCAGCTCGCCGACGAACGCGAGACCGCCCTCCAGTACCAACAGTTCCGCGACGAGTTAGAGGAGTACCGCGGCTTCCTCAAGGCGTCCGAGCTGGAGGAGAAGCGCGAGACGCTCGCGGGCGTCGAGGACGGCATCGACGACGCGGAGGCCGAGCTGGAGGAGCTCCGCGCCGAGCTCGACGCCAGACAGGGCAAGCTCACGCGGCTGGAGGAGGACTTAGCCGACCTCAACCACGAGATCGAGACCAAAGGCGAGGACGAGCAGATCGAGATCCGCTCGGAGATCGAGGAGGTGAAAGGCGAGATCTCGCGGTTGGAGGACAAGATCGAGGCCGCCGAGGAGCGCGCCGCGGAGGCCGAGACCGAGCGGCGCGACGCGTTCGTCCAGATCGATCGCAAAGAGGAGACGATCGAGGAGCTCGACGAGGAGATCCGCGAGGCGAAAGTCGAGAAGGCCTCGGTCAAATCGGAAATCGCCACGAAGCGCTCCGAGCTCGCCGACGTGGAGGCCGAGATCGAGGGCGCCGACACCGAGTTCGACGAGCTGAAAGCCGATCTCGCGGAGAAGAAGGAGTCGATCGAGTCGCTACGCGAGGAGAAAAACGAGCTGCAACGCGAGAAGGACCGCCTGCTCGACGAGGCCCGCCGGCGGTCGAACGCGGTGAGCGAGGCCCGCGAGGACCTCGAGGAGGCCCGCGAGTCGGTCCCCGAACACAAGGCGCGAGTCTCCGAGCTGAAGAGCGAGCTCGACAAGGCCGAGAAGAACGAGGCGACGATCGAGGACGCGGTCGCGGACCTGTTCGCGGAGAAGGCCGAGAAGAGCGAGGAGCTGGAGGCGGTCGAGGAGGACCTCCGCGAGAAGCAGAACGAGTACGCCAAGCTGGAGGCCGCCGCCGACGAGCGCGGCGACGCCTCGTGGCCGCGCGCGGTGACCGAGGTGAAGAACGGCGGGATCGACGGGGTCCACGGCGCGGTCGGCGAGCTCGGCTCCGTCGAGGCCGAGTACGCCGAGGCCTGCGAGACGGCGGCCGGCGGGCGGCTCGCCAACGTCGTCGTCGACGACGACGGCGTGGGGTCGACGTGTATCGACTACCTCAAGCGGCGGAACGCGGGCCGGGCGACGTTCCTCCCGATCACGGAGATGGACGACCGGAGCCTCCCGCGGAAGCCCTCGATGCCCGGCGTCGTCGGCTTCGCGCGCAACCTCGTCGACTACGACGCCGCGTACGAGGGGATCTTCTCGTACGTGCTCGGCTCCACGCTGGTCGTCGAGGACATGGACACCGCCCGCGACCTGATGGGCGACTACCGGATGGTGACGCTCGACGGCGACCTCGTCGAGAAGTCCGGCGCGATGACCGGCGGGTCGGGCGGCGGCTCCCGGTACGCGTTCACGAAGTCCGGCGGCGGGAAGCTCGAACGGCTCGCGACCGAGATCTCGGACCTGGAGGACGAGCGGCAGGCGCTCCAGGCGGAGATCGACGCGCTGGAAGACGACATCGACGACGCGCGGGACCGGAAGGCCGACGCCGCGGAGCGCGTCCGGTCGCTGGAGGCAGACGTGGAGCGCGCCGAAGACGAGCTGGCGGACGCCGAGGCGCGCATCGGCGAGCTGGAGACCGAGCTCGAGGAGCTGGAGGCGGAACGCGAGTCGGTCGACGCGGAGATGAGCGAGCTGGACGCCGAGATCGACGGGCTGAACGCGGAGATCGACGAGCTGGACGCCGAGATCGACGACATCGAGGCGGAGCTGGCCGACTCGAAGATCCCGGAGCTCTCGGAGCGCGCCGACGAGATCCGCGGCGAGATCTCGGATCTTGAAGACCGGATGAGCTCGCTCGACGGGCGGCAAAACGAGCTGGAGTTAGAGAAGGGGTACGCCGAGGACGCGGTCGACGACCTCCACGACACGGTCGAGACGGCGCAGAACCGGAAGGCCGAGGCCGAGGAGGCGATCGCCGAGCACGAGGCGGCGATCGACGAGAAGGAGGGGACGCTGGCGGAGAAACGCGAGGCGATCGCCGACCTGGAGGAGGAGCTCGAGGAGCTGAAGGCCGACCGCGAGGACCTCCGCGAGGAGATCACCGAGGCGACCCGCGAGCGCGACGAGCAGCGCTCGCTCGTCTCCGAGGCGGAGTCGGACCTCGAGGACCTGACCGACCGCCGCGACCGGCTGGCGTGGGAGATCGACGAGCTGGAGTCGCAGGTCGGCGAGTACGACGCCGAGGAGATCCCGGACCTCGACGAGGTGGAGTCGCGCATCGAGGATCTGGAGGCTGAGATGGAGGCGCTCGAGCCCGTCAACATGCTCGCGATCGACGAGTACGACGAGGTCGAGGAGAAGCTGGAGACGCTCCAGGAGCGCCGCGACGTCTTGGTCGAGGAGCGGGACGCGATCGAGGAGCGCATCGAGGGGTACGAGGCCGAGAAGAAGCGGACGTTCATGGAGACGTTCGAGTCGATCAACGACCACTTCGAGGAGATCTTCGCGCGCCTCTCAGCTGGCAGCGGTGAGCTCCTGTTGGAGAACCCCGAGGACCCCTTCGAGGAGGGGCTGACGATGAAGGCGCAGCCCGCCGACAAGCCGGTCCAGCGGCTCGACGCGATGAGCGGCGGCGAGAAGTCGCTGACCGCGCTCTCCTTCATCTTCGCGATCCAGCGGCACAACCCCGCGCCGTTCTACGCGCTCGACGAGATCGACGCGTTCCTCGACGCGGTCAACGCTGAGCGCGTCGGCGAGATGATCGAGGAGCTGGCCGAGGAGGCCCAGTTCGTCGTCGTCGGCCACCGCTCGGCGCTGTTGGAGCGCTCCGACCGCGCCATCGGCGTCACGATGCAGGGCGACAACCTCTCCGCCGTGACGGGGATGCAGTTCGGCGACGGCGGCGACGGCGAGGAGGAACCGGAGGTGACCGCGGATGACTGAGCCGCCGGAGTCCGGAGGCGTCCCGGACTTGGACCTCACGAGCGAGCGCGGCGGCGGGTCGCAGGGCGGGTCGCTTCCCGAGACCCCCGGCGGCGAGGGGGCGCCCGAGCGCGACGCGGACGACGCTGGGACCGACGGAGAGTCCGACGACGCGCCCGGCGAAGACGGCGAGGTCGAGCCCGTCGAGCTCCTCGTCCAGCTCGCCGAGGAGGGCGAGATCGAGCCGTGGGACATCGACATCGTGCAGGTGACCGACGCGTTCTTAGAGAAGCTCGACGAGACGGACCTCCGGACGACCGGACGCGCCCTCTTCTACGCTAGCGTCCTGCTCCGGATGAAAAGCGACGGCATGCTGGCCGACGACGACGACGAGGACGACGAGCCCGAGCCGGAGCCGTGGGAGGTCGCGATGGAGGGCGGCGCGCCCGACCCCGCAGACGGCGACTTCGACCCCGTCGACGAGCTGGAGGCCGAGATGGACCGCCGGCTCGACCGGAAGAACACCCGGGGCTCGCCGGAGACGCTCGACGAGCTGGTCCGGGAGCTCCGCGAGGCCGAGCGCGGCTCGTGGTGGAAGGACTCCCGTGAGTACGACACCTCCGAGTCGCCGCACGGCCACGCCCGCGGCACCCAGACGCTCGACTACCACGCCGGCGACGAGTTCCGACAGGACGGCGAGCCGACCGCCGGCGAGGCGACCGACCGCACCCACGACGAGGACATCGAGGAGGTGATCGTGGAGATCGACAACGTCCTCCGGACCCACTTCGACCGCGGGCGGACGGAGGTGCTGTTCGCGGAGATCGAGACGGCGGGCGGGCGCCCGTTCATGACGTACCTCGCGCTGCTGTTCATGGCCCACCGCGGCTCGGTGCGGCTCCAGCAGGACGACTTCTTCGGCGACCTGTGGGTGAAAGACCCCGCGGCGATGGCCGGGGAATCCGAGGCGATCGCGGACTAGTACGTTTTCGAGGTTACAGTCGTCTCCAGAGCCCCAGACGCTCGCTTATAAGCGGTCGGTCACGGCGGATCGACAGTGAACACCTCCAAAGCCCCAGCCGCTCGGTTATAAGCGGTCGGTTACGGCGGATCGACAGTGAACACCTCCAAAGCCCCAGCCGCGACGACTCGCGTGGCTCGCTGCGCTCCTCGGTCGCTCGTTTCACTCGCTCCCTGCGGTGCTTGCGTCGCCAAGCGTCGTCCTCGCGGCTGCCCCTTTGAGTCCCACCCGCCCCGCACAGCACCGCACCTCATACCTCCCCAGCCTCGCGGTTCGCGCTCTCCGAGCGCTCACCGCTCCCTCGCGCGTACACCTCGCGCCCGTCGGGCGCTCGGCGGCACGCGCCGCCGCATCGCGGGTTCAGTTTATAAGTAGTCGCCCAGCAGCGGCTCGACGCGGTCGCGCGTCGCCTCCGGGATGGCCTCGGTCGGCGTGTTGACGGTGCCCTCCAGCGAGGTGTGCGCCTCGCACTCTAAGTCGTCCGGGAGCGACCGGACGGCCTCCTCGACGGCGGCCTTGATCGCTTTCTGGTTCTGCTCGGCGTTCTCCAGCACCTCTTCGAGCGTCACCTCGCTGTCCTCCTTCCACACGTCGTAGTCGGTGACGCCGGCGATCGTCGCGTACGCGATCTCGGCCTCGCGGGCGAGCTTCGCCTCCGGGATCGCGGTCATCCCGACCAGGTCCCACCCTTGGGCCTTATAAAACTCCGACTCCGCGCGCGTGGAGTACTGCGGGCCCTCGATGCAGACGTAGGTGCCGCCCTTCACCACGTCCGTGTCGGGGGAGGTGGAGGCCTCCGCGGCCTCGGTGAGGTGGTCGACCAGCTCCGGGCTGTACGGATCGGCGAACGGCTGGTGGACGACGACGCCGTCGCCGTAGAAGGACAGATCGCGGTGCTTCGTCCGGTCGTAGATCTGGTCGGGCACGACGAGCGTGCCGGGCTCCAGCTCCTCTTTTAAGCTCCCGACCGCGTTCGACGCGAAGACGTGGGTGACGCCCGCCTGCTTCAGCGCGTACATGTTCGCGCGGTACGGGAGGTCCGTGGGCGAGACGCCGTGGTCCGAGCCGTGCCGGGGGAGGAAGGCGACCTCCTTGCCGGTGTCCGCGAACTCGCCGATCGTGATCGCGTCGCTGGGCTCGCCGTAGGGCGTGTCGTACTCGACCTCGCGCACGTCGTTCAGCGGGAGCGCCTCGTAGATGCCGCTGCCCCCGATGAAGCCGATGGTGCTCATACCCGAAGTGCGCCCGCCCGCTACTTATACGGACTGAAGCGGACCGAGACGGGGGTTACAGCAGCCATCGCACCGCCGCCAGCGCGAGCGCGCTCACGACGAGCAGGTGGACGAGGACCGCGCCGACGGCGGCCCCGCCGACCGCGCGCATCTCGCGGAGTCGGATCGAGAGTCCGAGGCCGACGAACGCCAGCGTGAACAGGGCGTCGGAGACCCGCCCGATCGACGCCAACGCGGCCGGCGAGAGGAGCCCGGTGTTCGCCACCGCGGCGACCGCGAGGAAGCCGAGGAGGAACTTCGGGAACTCCGCCCACAGCCGGCGCACGCCGGGGTCCGTCGCCGAGCGCGCGGTGTACGCCAGCGAGTAGGCGACCGCGACACCCCCCAAAAGGGAGTTGCGCGCGAGCTTCGTCACGGTCGCCCACTGGCCCGCCTCGGGCGAGTGCGCGAACCCCGCGGCCGCGACCGGACCGGTCGAGAACATGCTCACGCCGGCCCAGACGCCGAACTGCCGGCCGGTGAGCCCGAGCCACTCGCCGGCGACCGGGAACGCCACGAGCGTGACGGCGTCGAAGAGGAGGACCGTCGCCGCCGCGAACGTGATCGCCGACCCGCGCGCGTCGAGCACGCGCCCGATCGCGACGACCGCGGAGACCCCGCAGACGCTCGCGCCTGCGGCCAGCAGCGAGGGCGTCGTCCCGTCGAGTCGAAACAGCCCTCGGGCGATCAGTTCGGCGAGCAGGAGCCCGCCGGCGACCGTCGCGACGACGAGCCCGAGCACGGTCGGCCCCGCGGCGAGGAACTCCTCGACGACGACCGCCGCGCCCAGCAGGACGATCCCGGTCTCCAAGAACAGCTTGTCGACGCCGACGCCGGGCGCGGCCGCCTCGGGCGTCCCGACCGTGTTGCCGACGAGCGCGCCGACCGCGACCGCGACGACGAGGGGCTGCAGCCCGTCGACCGCGCCGGCGACGAGCTGCGAGAGGAGCGCCCCGGCGGAAAGGAGCGCGAGACCGGGGAGGTACGGCCGAGCCGCGGCGGCGACGCCCATCAGAAGCGGCCCGCGGCCTGCGCCGCGGCGTGGGCGGCGACGATCCCCAGTCCGAGCGCGAGCGCCTGCCAGCCGCGGTCGAGCGCGGTCCACCGGTCGACGAGCGGGGAACCGGTTGCTGCGGGGCCCGCGTCGTCTGCGGCGTCCGTCCCGTCGCCCGTGCCGGCGGCGTCCGATACCATGGACGTGCGTCGTCACGCTCGCACTTATAGGACGTGACCGCGGGCGAACCGGAGGGCTCGGACCGAAAGACGCACGTCGCGGGGCGGTGTCGTGTCGACAATCGATGCCCACCACCCAGATCAAAGACCCCGTCCACGGCTACGTCGAGCTGCCGGACGCGCTCGTCGAGGGCGTCGTCGACACCCGACCGTTCCAGCGGCTGCGGTACGTCCGCCAGCTCTCGGCGACGCACCTCGTGTACCCGGGCGCGAACCACACCCGGTTCGAGCACTCGCTGGGCGTCTACCACCTCGGCCGGACCGTCTTCGAGAACCTCCGGCAGCAGCCGTACTTCACGCGGGACGCGACGACCGACGAGCTGGAGGAGATCCAGCGCACGCTGGAGTGCGCCTGCCTGCTCCACGACGTGGGGCACCCGCCCTTCTCGCACCTCTCCGAGCGGTTCCTCGACGAGGGGGTCCTCCGGGACCGCGTCGCGGAGGCCGGGCTGGTCGACGCCTTCGATCGGGCCGGCGTCGGCGGCGCCCCGCTCCGGTCGGCGAACCCCCACGAACTGCTCGGCTGCGTGATCGTCGTCGAGGAGTACGGCGACGCGCTCCGCGCGTTCGACGTGGACCCCTTCGAGGTGTGCGCGTATGTGCTCGGCTACAGCCTCGCGTACGAGCGCGGCGAGCCGTGGCAGTACGGGGTCGGCGCCCAGCTGCTCCACTCCCCCATCGACGTGGACCGGCTCGACTACATCACCCGGGACAACGAGATGACCGGCGCGGGCGTGTTGAGCTTCGACGTCGAGCGCATGGTCGACGCCTACACCGCCCACCCCGAGGAGGGACTGGCGCTCTCGGAGAAGGCGTTATCGACCATCGGCAACTACCTCGAAGGCCGGATCGCGTTATACATGTGGGTCACCCAACACCACAAGTCGGTGTACGCGAATCGACTCTTACAGGCGATGCTCGGCGAGTACGCGGCCGAAACCGGCGAGAGCCCGGTCACGGTCGACGGGATACTCGACCGCGAGCTGGACGACAACGCGGTGCTCGAACGCCTCAAGCTCGCCGCCCGCGAGCGCCCCGACTCGACGCTGGCGTCGATGCACGACCGCTTCCGCGGGCGGCGCTTCCCGGCCACCTGCTGGAAACACCGGATCGCCTTGGCCGACCGGGTGGGAGGCGACCTCGGCGGCGATAGCGAGAAGGGTCGCGGTCCCCGCTTAGACGAGTTCACGACGTGGCTCACCGCGAACGACGACCGCCTCGAAGCGCTCCTCGCCGACACCCTCGACGTGCCGGTCCACGAGGTGTGGATCGACCGGTCGTACGTGCCCGCCTACGACCCCGACGAGCTGGAGGACATCCCCATCGCGTACGGCGGGACGACTCGGTCCGTCGGCGACTGGGGGCTGTACGGCGACCGCGCGTTCGACGTGCCGATCCCCTTCGTGTTCGTGCCCGACGGAACGAAGCGGCGGGCGATCCGCGTGCTCCGCGAGGCGTTCGAGCGGGAGGTCGGCGAAGAAACGCCGGCGTGAAAACGAGTCAGCGAGGAGCGTCTACGTGGCGAGCGGGACCGGTCGTGAGAGGCGCGTTATCGGCCGGGGGCATTCCCCGCGGCGCCGTTCGCGGCGTCGCTCGCGCCCTCGGCCGCGTCGCTCCCGGCTTCGGCGACGCCGCTCCCGCCGGGCGTCAGCTCGCTGATCGTCTCGCCGAGCCCGCCCGCGGCGTCGCCGGCCGAGGAGCCGACCTCGGCGAGGATCTCCTGGACGAACGCGGGCGCCTGCGAGGCGGCGTCGGCCGGCGGGCCGACCTGCAGGGCGGTTCGGGCCGCGTCGGTTGCGAGCGTTGCCGTCGTGAGCGGATCTGCTTCGAACATTGCGATTCGGCCTAGCGGGTGATTGGATAAAAGGGACGACGGCCCTGCAGCCGGTTTGGACCCGATTTGAGCCGAGTTAATCCGGCTGTATCCGACTCAACACGGATAGCGACGCCGTGTGGCGGCGGCGGCCGGTATCGAGAGAAAACGCGACTCGAGTCCCGGCGCGCGCGTCGATCTGACGGGATCAGTCGTCGGCTTCGGCGGGGACGCGGTCGTCGGAGTCGTCGGAGTCGTCGTCGGCAGCGTCTCCCTCCGTCTCGTCCTCGTCGGCGTCCGCCTCCGCGTCGCCGTCACCGTCGACGTCGTCGACCCGCGGGAAGTTCTCGATCGTCGCCTCGCGGAAGGCCGCCTCGTCGAACTCGTGGTCCTCGTCGAAGAAGTCGAGGACCGTCCGCACGTCGGTCATCGCGTTCTTCAGCGCGGTCGAGGCGCCCGGCGAGGGCGTGATGTTGAATAAGACCCCGTCGCCGGTGATCTTCGCTTCGCCCATGTCGAGCTCCTTGGTCTCCGTGTTGACGATCTGCGGGCGCACGCCGCCGTACCCCTTCGCGCGCTCGATGTCGTCGACGTCGACCGACGGGACGACCTTCTGGACGTTCGGGAGAAACGCGCGCTTCCCGACCTCGGGGAGGTCGTACACGAGGTTGCGCACGACGTAGGGGAACAGGATGCGGTCCGAGAGGATGTTGACGTAGCTCAGGACCGACGCGGGCGAGAAGCCGAACACGTCGGCGAAGTCGCCCACGGTGGAGAGCCGACCGCGTTCGAGCGCCGGGACGAGCTTCGCGGTGGGCCCGAAGCGGGTGACGCCCTGGTCGTGCACGTCGGCGTCGCCGTGGACCGCGGCGAACGGGAGCTTCTTCATCTGGAGCGTGTACACCTTCCCGTTCAGCAGGTCGTCGGCGAGGAAGAAGCTCCCCGCGACCGGGAGCAGCGACATGTGCTCACCGTACCCCATCTCCTTCGCGAACTGGAGGCTGTGGGAGCCGGCGGCGACGACGACCGCGTCGGCCTCGAAGTCGCCGTCGTCGGTCTCGACGGTGAACCCGTCGCGGCCCTCGTCGACGTTCTCGACTTCGGTACCGAGGTGGACGCCCACGCCCTCCTCCTCGCGGGCGGCGTCGACGAACGACTTCGCGACCGCGCCGTAGTCGACGACGTAGCCGTCGGGCGTCTGGAGCGCCTTGAGCTCCGTGTCGGGGTCGCGGCCCTCGACGACCTTCGGCTCCAGCTCCGCGATCTCCTCGCGGCCGATCTCGCGCAGCTTCGGGAAGAGGTCGCCGAACCCGTTCTCGCGGTAGCGCTCCTCTAGCTTGGCGACCTCCTCGTCGCCGACGCCGAGCACCATCTTGCTGCGCTTGCTGTGCATCTCCCGGTCCGGGTCCGTCCCCTCGAGGTAGCCCGCGAGCAGCTCGGCGCCCTCCTTGACCTCCTCGGCCTTCTCTAAGGTGTAGTTCGTCTCGATGTCGCCGAAGTGCAGCGTCTGGGAGTTGTTCGTCCGGTGGGAGTTGATCGCCGCGATCTCCCGCTCCTTCTCGATCAGCGTCACGTCGTCGATGTCGGTGAACTTCGCGACCGTGTACAGAAGCGACGCCCCGCTGATTCCCCCGCCGACGATAATCAGATCAGTGTTCTCGGACATGCGTGGTGAAAGCTCTCACTCCCCGAAACGAACTCGGCCGTTAACGTTCTTGCTATCTCTCGCCGCTGATCGGCCGGGAGAGGACCTACAGTCGTCGTTTTTGAGGTTCGACAGATGTCGTATGGGGGCGAGGTGTCGGACTTGCTACCTCCCGTCGCGGGCCGCCCGGTACCGTTCGCGGAGTCGATCGAACAGCGCCCGCCCGGTCTCGGTCCGGAGGCGGGGTTCGGTCGTCGCGAAGAACTCGTCGAGGTCGTCGTACTCGCGGAACGCCTCCGGGTCGCCGTCGGCGGGGTCGTACCGGTCGCCGCGCTCGTAGATTACCGCCTGCAGACAGACGTCGAGCAGGTCGCACTCCTTGACGAGGACCGCCTCTGGCGACTCGCGGGCCTCGTACGCCTCCCACGCGTCGCGGACGCGGTCCGGGAGCGGTCCGGCGAGGTCCGCCATCGCCTCGCGCTCGGCGGCCTCCTTGGCGTTCGGGTCCACCGAGTCCGCGGTCGAATCGGCGCGCGTCGCGATATCGCCGGTCTCGGCCTCCGCGACGTCGTGGACGACCGCGAGCCGGAGCGCGCGGTCGAGGTCGACGCCGGGCAGGTCCTCGCGGAACCGGTCGCCGAGCGCCAGAACGAGGTACGCGACGCCCCACGCGTGCGCGGCGACCGACTCGGGGGCCTCGACGCCGCGGAGCTGCCAGCCCGTGCGCCGCTCGTCTTTCAGGGCGTAGGCGTCGAGGAGCGCGTCGAGCGCGGGGGCGGCGTCGTCGTTCGGGGTCGGGTCCGGATCGTCGTCCGCGGTCATCCCCGGCCGGCTACTCCGCGAGCGTCCAAGCGTCTTCGCCGGCGCGGTCGGCCACGTCGCGCCGGACCATCTCGTCGAGCACCTCGTCGAGGCGGTCGGGCTGTGCGACCTCCATCTCGATGCGGCCGATGCCGTGGTACTCCTCGAGGTAGTGTCGGACGTCCTCGCGGTCGAACACGTTCTTGTCGGCGCGCTCCATCGCGCCCTCGGTGAGGTCGATCATGTCTTCGAGGAAGTTCCACGGGTAGACGACCCACGTCCACTGCTCGAGCCGCTCGCCGACGAAGTCGGGCTGGAACTCGGAGGTGCCCAACAGCTGGAGCGTGGCGGTCCGGACCTCCCCCGCGTCGCGGTCCTCGACGTACTCCTCGGCGCGGCGGATCGAACCGCCGGTGTCCGCGATGTCGTCGATTATCAGGACGTTCTTCCCCTCGACGCTCCCCTCCGGCATCGGGTAGCGGATCTGGGGCTCGTCGCTCTTCTCGGCGGCGCCGACGTAGTGTTCCATCTTCAGGCTCGTCAGGTCGTTGAGCCCGAGGAAGTCGCAGATACACCGCCCGGCGAACCAGCCGCCGCGGGCCAGCGCGACGACCACGTCCGGCTCGAAGTCGGCGCGCTTCACCGCGTTCGACACGTTGCGGCAGAGCCCGTAGATGTACTCCCAGTTGGTCAGAGTGCAGTCGAAGTCGTCCGGGAGATCGCTCATACGACCGCTTCTCCCACCCGCGCGCTGATAAGGGTTTACAACGTTCCCAGCGAGGAATCGGCCGCGGCGACCAGCACGGCACGCCGACACGAACGCCTCTGCGGCGGCGCGTGCCTCCGAGCGCCCTGATACGGGCGCGAGTAGTGAGAGACCGATGCTCTCTCTGACGGCCGGCGCTTATAAATGCCGGTCGACGAGGGCGGGGCTTTGGCGGTGTTCACCGCCGTCGATCCGCGATCAAACGGACCGCTACGCCAGTACGATCGACGCCCCGTAGATCACTATCGCTCCGACCGCGCCGACGGCCAGCGACTTCGCGTTCAGCCGGACCGCGCGCCGGCGGTCCGCCGCGAGCGCCTCTGCGTCGGCCACCTCCTGTGTCCCCTCGCCGGTGTCGAAGACGCCGATCCCGGCGAACCCGACGCAGAACCGCTCGCGGTACTGGAAGTAGCCCATCGCAGCGCCGTACAGCGGGAACAGCGAGGCCAACAGCGCCCATTGCGGCCACCCCATCGCGAGGACCGCGGCGACGGTGACGACCGCGAGCAGCAGCGACCCGACGCCGAGGAGGAGCCGCCGCCGCTGCTGGGCCGGTCCGATGTTGCACACGCCCGGTTGATACTCCATACCGATCCCACGGGGTCCGCGTTCCAAAAGGGTCCGGATCGGCGCGGGGGTCGGCGCGTTTCGTCCCCCGGAACGGCGCTTTCGACGGCCCATTTATAACCGAACGGCCGAAAGGAACGTCCGAGAAGAGCCATGACGGATGAGTCGCCTCGGGACAGGGAGCTACGGCGGTACGAGACCATTCTCGACTCGCTTGACGACGCGGTCTACGCCGTGCGTCCCGACGGGACCATCGCGTACGTCAACGCTCGCTACGCCGAGATGAAGGGCGTGACCCGCGAGGAGCTGATCGGGACCCAGATCTACGACTGGGTGACCGAGGAGGCCGCGGAGAGGGCGAGGGAGGTGCGCCGCGAGATCGAGGCCGGGGAGCGGGAGGCCGGCGCGGTCGAGTACGAGTTCCTCACCGCCGACGGCGACCGGTTCCCGGTGGAGATGCGGTTCAATCGGCTCGTCGAGGGACTGGGCGGGGAGGACGCGTCCAAACTCGACCGCGTCGGCGTCATCCGAGACGTCCGCGAACGGAAGCAACGCGAGGAGGCCCTCAAAGAGAAGAACGAGCGACTCGAGGAGTTCGCGAACATCGTCTCGCACGACCTCCGGAACCCGCTCAACGTCGCCCAAGGGCGGCTGGAACTCGCTCGCGAAGAGCACGACTCCGAGCACCTCGCGGGCGTCGCCGACGCCCACGAGCGGATGGCGACGCTCATCGACGACCTCCTGACGCTCGCCCGCGACGGCGACGGGAACGAGGAGACGGAGCGGGTCCCCCTCCGGGAGTTCGTCGAGTCGTGCTGGGAGGGCGTCGAGACCGGGTCGGCCTCGCTTCGGGTCGAGACCGACGCCGCGGTCCGCGCGGACCGGAGCCGCCTCAGACAGCTCTTCGAGAACCTCCTGCGAAACAGTGTCGAGCACGCCGGCGAGGGCGTCACGGTGACGGTCGGAGACCTGGACGACGGCGACGGCTTCTACGTCGCCGACGACGGTCCGGGGATCCCCGAGATCGACCGCGAGGCGGTGTTCGAGGCGGGGTACACCACGAGCGACGACGGGACCGGGTTCGGCCTCGAAATCGTCGAGTCCGTCGCGGACGCCCACGGCTGGGACGTGCGCCTCACCGACGCCGCGGGCGGCGGCGCCCGGTTCGAGTTCGCCGGTGTCGACGTGCTCGACTGAGTCCGCGCGCCGGACCGCTCGCGCCGGAGCGCCTCCACTGGATCGCCCGCGCCGTCGCCCCCGCCGTCGCTTTCCGCGGTGACAACCCTCAAAAGGGCTCCCGACGACCCTCCCGTGTGAAACGGATCCAGCTCGGCAACACCGTCTTCGAGGGCGAAAACGACGCGTACCTGCTCGACGGCGAGACGACCGCGCTCGTCGACACCGGGGTCGCGCTCTCCGACGTGCGCGCGGAGCTGGAGGCCGGCCTCGCCGAGCACGGGTACTCCTTCGCCGACGTGGACGCGGTCGCGCTCACCCACTGGCACCCCGACCACGCCGGGTTGGCCGGCGAGATACAGGCCGAAGGCGGCGCGGACGTGTACGTCCACGCGGCGGACGCGCCGCTCGTCGACGGGAGCGAGCCCCCGCTGTTCCTCGACCGCGACCTCCAGCGCGAGACGTTCGACCGGTGGGGGATGCCCGAGCCGGACCGGGAGCGACTGACCGCCTTCTTCGACGCGGTGAGCGCCGACCTCAGCGGCCGCCCCGCCGACGTAACGACGTTCGGCGACGGGGACGCGATCGAGGTCGGGGGCGTCGAACTCGAGGCGGTCCACCTGCCGGGCCACACCGCCGGACTCACCGGGTTCGCGTTCGACCCGCGAGCGGTCACCGGCCACGAGCCGGTCGGGGGCGCGGACGCGACCGAAGAGCTGTTCGCCGGCGACGCGCTCCTCCCGCGGTACACCCCGAACGTCGGCGGCGCCGACGTGCGGGTCGACGCGCCGCTGGCCGCCTACGCGGAGAGCCTCGCGCGGATCGTCGCCCGCGACTTCGACGCGGCCCACCCCGGTCACCGCGAGCGGATCGACGAGCCGGGCCTGCGGGCCGCGACGATCCTCGACCACCACCGGCACCGCACGCGGCGGGTGCTCGACGTGCTCGCCGACGGGGGACCGGCGACCGCGTGGGAGGTGTCGGCCGCGCTGTTCGGCGAGCTCTCGGAGATCCACGTCCTCCACGGGCCGGGCGAGGCGTTCGCGCACCTCGATCACCTCGCGGACGCCGGCGTCGTCGAGCGCGACGGGACCGCGTACCGACTGGTCGACCCGGAGCCGGACGTCGACGCGCTGTTCCCGACGACCCCCCTCGACGACGCGGTCGACGGCTCGGAGGGGTAGGCGGCGACCCTCCCACTCCAACCCCCGATCCGACCTCCCACTCCAACCCCCGATCCGACCTCCCACTCCAACCCCCGATCCGACCTCCCACTCCAACCCCCGATCCGACCCCCCGCTCCGACCCCCTGCGCTCCGCCGCCCGTTCCCCCGCCGAAAGCTATTCCCCCGAGACCGCGTATCCACGGACGTGAAGCGGGACGCCCTCCTCGCGGTCGCCCTCGCCCTCCTCGCGGTCGTCGCGCTCGGCGTCGCCGCCGCCACGCTCGACTCCGCCGTCAGCCTCGACGGCGGCGGGTTCGGCGGGGCCCAGGGCGACGCGCCGAGCGCCGGCGACGGCCCGGGCGATCCGGGGCTCTCCCCGTCGCCGGGCGGCGAGACGACGCTCGCGACGCAGCCGCTGTGTTACGAGTCCCTCCGCGAGCCGCCGGCCGTGCTCCTCCTCTCCGGGCTCGTCGTCGGGATCGCGGCGATCGCCTACCGCGACACGCGCTCGCCGCTCGCCGCCCTCGCGGCCGCCGCCGCGGTCGGCGTCCCGATCTGGCTGCTGTGGACGGCGCTGACGACCTGCGGCGCGACCCAGACCGGGAGCGAGTTCGAGTTCGGCATCGCCGGCCCGGACGACGGAATCGTGCCGGAGGGAGCGGCCGGCGGCGCGGGAGCCGGCGGGGGCGAGGGGGCGGCGTCGGCGCCGGAGCTCCTGTTCGCGGTCGTCGTGGTCGCCGCGCTCGTCGCCAGCGTCGGGGTGCTCCTCCTCGCCGGCGGCGACGACGACGCGACGCCGGGCGACAGTGCCGCGGCCGAGGAGGACCCCGAGGAGCCGACGCCCGACCTCGCCGCGGTCGGCCGGACCGCCGGCGAAGCCGCGGACCGGATCGAGTCGTCCGACGCCGACAACGAGGTGTACCGTGCCTGGCGCGACATGACGGCCGTGCTCGACGTGGACCGCCCCGCCTCCTCGACGCCCGCGGAGTTCGCGGCCGCGGCGGTCGACGCGGGCGTCGACGAGGAGCCCGTCGCGGCACTCACCGACGTGTTCGAGCGAGTCCGGTACGGCGGCGCGGCCGCGACCGACGACCGCGAGCGCAGGGCCGTCGAGGCGCTGCGCCGGATCGAGGAGCGGCACGGGGACGGCGAGGGGAACGGTGGCAGCGAGGGGCACTGGGACGGGAGGCGCGGAGACGCGGAGCGCCGAGACGACCCGACGCGTTCCGGGGGTGACCGGTAGTGCGTCCCCTCGCGCTCGTCGGGGTCGCGGCGGTCGCGGTCGGGTTCGTCGCCGTCGCGAACCGCGGCGTCGCCGCCGCCATCGACCCCTCGACCCTCGTCGTCACCCTGATCGGCGCGCTCGCCGTCGTACAGGGTGTCCGGTACGCGAACGAGCGCCGCGGTCGGGACCGGCGGACAGCCGACCCCGGCGAGCCGGAGCGCCGAGCGCCCGCGACGGTGCCCGGGGCCGACCTCGACGAGCGGATCGCCCGGATGACCGCCGCCTCGCCCGGTGCGTACGCCTCCCGGCGCGAGCTTCGCGAGCGGGCCCGGGCCGTCGCGGTCGCGGCGGTCGCCAGAGAGCGAAACTGTTCGACCGCGGCGGCCGAGCGGGCCGTCGACGTCGGGACGTGGACGGACGACCGGACCGCGGCCGCGTTCTTCGCGGGCGACGCGTCGTACCCGATCCGGGTCCGGCTCCGAGCCGCGGTCCGGGGGCGCTCGCGGTACGGATACGGGCTCCGCGCGGCGATCGACGCGATCGGGCGGCTCGATGCCGGGGAGACAGGGGGCTCCGATACCGCGTCGGCTCCGACTCCCGATCCGGCGGAGGCGGTGCGATGAGCGGCGGCGCCGCCGGCGAGGTCGAGGGTGACGACTCCGAGAGCGACGCCCCCCAGAGCGACGACGCGACCCGTGAGCCGTTGAACAGCGGGACGGAGCCGGCGAACAGCGAGACGGAGCCGGCGAACAGCGAGACGGAGCCGACGACCGAGCGCACGCCCCTCCGCAGGTCCGAGACGGGCCGGTGGGACGGGATCGCCGGGGTCGCGCTCGCGCTCGTCGGGGTCGGAGTCGTCGCCCGGCAGCCCGGGCTCGTGCTGACCGGCGCCGTCGGCGTGGGGTACGCCGTCTACGCCCGGATCGGCGAGGCGGGCGAGGCGACGGTCGAGCTCGAACGGACCGTGAGCGACGACGCGCCCGAGCCGGGCGACGAGGTGGTCGTCGCGGTCCGCGCGCGCAACGTCGGCGACGCCCCCCTGCCGGACCTCCGGCTCGTCGACGGGGTGCCGCCCGGGCTGGAGGTCGTCGACGGCCCCGCGCGGATCGCGACCGCGCTCCGCCCGGGGGCGACGGCGGCCTTCGAGTACACCGTCCGGGCGACCCGTGGCGAACACGAGTGGGGGCCGGCGCGGGCGATCACGCGGGACCCGGCCGGCTCTCGGGAGCGCACCACCGGGCTCGCGACCCCCACGCGGATCGCCTGCACCCCCGAGCTGTCCGCGGGCGGCGACCTCCCCCTCCGGGGGTTGACGACCGTCTACCACGGCCGCGTCCCCACCGACGTCGGCGGCGCCGGCGTCGAGTTCCACGCCACCCGGGAGTACCGCCGCGGCGACCCGATCAAGCGGATCGACTGGAATCGGCGGGCGCGGACGGGGGAGCTGGCGACGCTCGACCTCCGCGAGGAGCGCGCCGCGACCGTCGTGCTCCTGATCGACGCGCGCGAGTCGGCGTACGCCGCGACCGAACCGGACGCCGACACCGCCGTGGAGGCGAGCGTCGAGGCCGCCGGGCAGGCGTTCACCGCGCTGCTCGACGGCGGGGACCGGGTCGGGATCGCAGCGCTCGGCCCGCGCGACTGCTGGCTCCGGCCGGGCGCGGGCACCGCGCACGCGGCCCGCGGGCGCGAGACGCTGGCCACCGACCCCGCGCTGGCGCCGACGCCGAGCGAGGGGCGGTTCTACGGGTCGCTGTGGCTCCGCCGGTTCCGGCGGCGGCTCCCCGCCGACGCGCAGGTGCTCTTCTTCACCCCCCTCCTGGACGACTTCGCGGCGTCGCTCGCGCGCCGGATCGACGCCCGCGGCCACCTCGTCACCGTCCTCTCGCCCGACGTGACCGCCGGCGACGACCGCGACGATCCCGCCGGCGACACCCCCGGGACGCGGCTGGTCGCGTTCGAGCGCCGCGAGCGGCTCCGCGACCTGCGCGGGGCGGGGATCCGCGCGGTCGAGTGGGGCGACCGGTCGTTCCCCGTCGCGGTCGCGCGGGCCACCGGGAGGTGGTCGCGGTGAGCCGGCGAGAGGCGACTGCCGGCGACGGGGACGAGGCGGCCCCCATCGACGCGGACTCCCTCGACGCCAGCGACCGCGAGCGCGACGCTCGCCCCCCGACGCTCGCGGTCGTCGGGAGCCTCGTCGCCGGCGCGGTCGCGGCGCTGGCCGCGCTCCTCGCCGCCCCGATCGGCGGGGCGCTCGTCGGGCTCGCGGCGCTCGGCCTCCTCGCCGGGTCGCTCCGGCGGTCCCACCGGCTCCTCTCGTGGGCGGCGGGGATCGGCGCGGTCGGGATCGCGGTCGCGGGGTACCGCGGCGGCGCGGTCGAGCCCCTGCTCGCGGCCGGCGTCGCGCTCGCGCTCGCGTGGGACCTCGCGGACCACGGGGTCTCGCTCGGCGAGCAGGTCGGCCGGGAGGCGCGGACGCGCCGGAACGTCGCGGTCCACGCCGGGACGAACCTGCTCGCGGGCGGACTCTCGATCGCGGTCGTCTACGGGGCGTATCTGGCCGCCGCGGGCAGCCAGCCGGTCGCGGCGCTCGCGCTGCTCCTGTTCGGGGCGGTCGCGCTGGCGTCGGCGGTGCGGTGACCGTCGGTAGTGGGTGACCGTCGGCCCGCGCGACCCGCCGCCGATCGCGGGTCCTTTTGTACTCCCTCGCCGACGCTCCGGTATGCACACCGTAGTCACCGGATCGACCGCGGAGCCCCCGGCGACCGTCCCCGCGGGGTGGTCGGCGTGACGGACCTCGTGACGTTCGGCGAGACGATGCTCCGGCTCTCGCCGCCGCGCGGCGAGCGGCTGGAGACCACCGACAGCCTCGGCGTGCAGGCGGGCGGCGCGGAGAGCAACGTGGCGGTCGGCGCCGCGCGGCTCGGCGCCGACGCCGTCTGGCTCTCGAAGCTCCCGGAGTCGCCGCTCGGGCGTCGGATCGTCGGCGAGCTCCGGAGCCACGGCGTCCGGACCGGCGTCTCGTGGGCCGACCCCGAGACGAGCCGGCTGGGGACGTACTACCTCGAACACGGCGGGGAGCCGCGCGGGACGAACGTGATCTACGACCGCGCGGACGCCGCGATCACGACGGTCACGCCCGCGGAGCTGCCGACCGGGGCGCTGGAGTCGGCCGACCGCTTCCACACGACCGGGATCACGCCCGCGCTCTCGGACCGGGCCGCGGAGACGACGACGGCCCTGCTCCGCGCCGCGGGCGAGGCCGGCGCGACGCGCTCACTCGACCTCAACTACCGGGCGAAGCTCTGGGACCCCGAGACCGCCCGCGCCGCCTACGAGGGGCTGTTCGAACACGTCGACACCCTGTTCGTCCCCCGGAGAGACGCCCGCGAGGTGCTGGATCGGGAGGGAGACGCGGTCGAGATCGCCCACGGGCTCGCGTCCGCGTTCGGCTTCGAGACGGTGGTCGTCACCCGCGGCACGGAGGGCGCGGTCGCGCTCCGGAACGGCGAGGTGTACGAGCAGGGCGTGTTCGAGGCCGACACGTTCGACGCGATCGGCACCGGCGACGCGTTCGTCGCCGGCTACCTCGCGAAGCGGACCGACGGCGGCGACGTGGCCGACGCGCTGGAGTGGGCCGCCGCGGCCGCCGCGCTGAAGCGCACCGTCGACGGCGACCTCGCGGTGATCACGCCCGACGACGTCGAAAGCGTCGTCGGCGGCGAAGGCGGGATCAATCGGTAGCGGGCTTTTTGAACGACCGTGTGGCGTGGGCCGCGGGACTGTCTGCGATCCGCGTCACGCTCTCTCGACCTCGCGTCACGCTCTCCCGACCCGCTACCGAACCCGTCCCACGGTCACGTCGAAGGGGACGCGCTCGACGCGCTCGTACTCGTCGTTCCCGATGGCGTCGACCACTTCGCGCCCCATCTCGCGCCAGCGCCGCCGCAGGTCGTCGTACGCGCGCTCGGAGGTCGCCGCGATCAGCTCCGCGCGGTGGTCGGCCAGCCCCGCGCCGGAGGCCTTCCGCGCCGCGGCGGTCAGGTCCGGCTCCGCGTACGGCGCCGCGACCCGCTTCTCGTGGACGTACCGGCCGGTCCGCACGTCGCCGAGCCCCGCCGCTTCGAACGCCTCGCGGACCCGGTCGCCGAGGGCAACGTCGGTGTCGACTCCCCGCAGGTACGCCTCCCGCGCCTCCCGCTCTAATCGCTCCTCGGCGTCGACGGTGGAGGTCACCGTCACGTCGGCGTTGTCGGGCTCGATCGCGGCGACCAGGTCGGAAGAGACTCGCGCGAACTCCCGGACCGCGGCGGCGGGGTCGGGGAGGTTGATGAGGAGGGCCTGACAGACCGCCAGATCGACGGCGTCGTCCGGGAGCGGGAGCCGCGTCGCGTCGCCGGCGACGTACGGAAGCCCGGTCTCCTCGCGGGCGACGCGCAGGAGCTCCGGGTCCGCGTCGATCCCGAGCACGGCCGCGTCGGGCGGGGTCTCGGCGTCGAGGACGCGGGTCAGCTCCCCGGTGCCGCAGCCGGCGTCGAGGACGCGGCGGCGGCTCGGCAGGTCGAGGTCCGCGAGGGCCTCCCGGTCGTCGGCCCACATCCCGCGCCGGGTGTGTTCGAGGTACTCCGCGGAGAAGCGTCGCACGTCCCCGCGTTCGGCGCAGGGGAGAATAAACATACGGAACTCGGTCCCGCTCGCTGCCGTCGGCGCCCTCGCCGCCGGCGCCGCCTCACTCGGCGTCGTCCGTCTCGTCACCGCCCCCGATCCCCGCCAGGTCCGCGAGGAGCGCGGCGGTGACTCCGGCGCAGTAGCCGACGAACGCCCCGCTCAGTCCGACGAGGGCGAACGACATCGTCACCCCGCCCAGCGGCGCGTCGCCGCCGCCCACGCCGGGGACGCCGAACACGGTCCCGACGACCACGAGCGCGGCGAACACGAGGGCGGGCACGACGCCCACCGTCAGGCACGCCGGGCCGCCGCAACGCGCGTACGCGCCCGCCGCGGCGATCGGCGCCGGCGCGTAGAACACCAACAGCGGGACGAGCCGGTCGGTCACCGCCGCCGCGGCCCGGATGTCCGCGAGCTCGGCGACGACTGCCAACGCCACCGCCAGCGCCACGAGGCCGGCGAATCCCACGACCATCGTGAGGGCCAACCGACGCCGCTGCCCGATGAGCAGCGCTCTCGTGGTGGTCATGTCCGTGGATCACAGCTCCGGGTACATAAAGGCGCGTCGGACACTCTTAAGCGATTCAACGAATTTCCGGGGATTCCCCCGTGCGAGTCCCCGTCCGTCCGAGTCTCAGTCGTCCGTCACTCCGCCCGACCCTCAGTCGTCCGTCACTCCGCCCGACCCTCAGTCGTTCGTCACTCCGCCTGAACCTCAGTCCGCCCGCAGCTCGCGGACGCGGTCGATGTTCCACGCGAAGCTCTTGCCGTCCTCCGTCGGCGTCTCCAGCGCGAGGGGCACGTCCGCCAGATCCGGGTGGTTCAGGAACCGCTCCATCCCCGCTTCGCCGATCAGTCCCTCGCCGATGTGGGCGTGCTCGTCCTTGTTGGTGCCGCAGGCGTGCTTCGAGTCGTTGAGGTGGACGTACTCGAGGTGCTCTAACCCGACCACGTCGTCGAACTCCCCGATCGTCTGATCGACCGCCTCGGGCGTCGAGAGGTCGTATCCCGCCGCGAACGCGTGGGCGGTGTCGATACAGACGTCGATGTCGGTCTCGGTGCGGTCGATGATCCCGGCCAGGTGCTCGAACTCGCCGCCGAGCTTCGTGCCGGCGCCCGCGTCGCTCTCGATCAGGATCGTGACGCCGTCCGGCACGTCGATGTCGTCGATCACCGACGCCGCGTTGTCGAGCCCGCCCTCGACGCCCGCGCCCGTGTGTGCGCCGAGGTGGACGTTGACGTACGGAATGCCGAGCTTGTCGGCCGCGTCGACCTCCTTCTGCATCGAGTCGAGCGACTTCTCGCGGAGCCCCTCCTTGGGCGTACAGAGGTTGACGAGGTAGGAGGTGTGGATCACCCACGGTCCCTCCAGCTCGCGCGCGGTGCCCTCGCGGAACCGCTCGGCCTCCTCGTCGCCGATGTTCGGGTCCTGCCACACCTGCGGGGAGTGGGTGAATATCTGTCCGCAGTTGCCCCCGACCTCTACCTGGTTCTCGACCGCGTTGTCCACGCCGCCCGCGATCGAGACGTGCGCGCCGACCTTGAGACTCATACCGTCTCCACGCGAGCGCCGGAAAAAGCCCCTTCGGAACCGGGCGGGAGTCCCGTCGTCCGCTTCCGTCGAAGAACCGTCAGCGGTGCTATCCGTCCGCGCCCCCGCCACTGTTCCCGGGACGGGTCCGGACCCACTCGTCGTCCCGGTACTTCGTCTCGACGAGCTCCGCCGCGCGCCGGAGCTCCTCGTCGGTCCACGACGCGTCCCGATCGATGTCGACGTCCCCGCGGTCACCGCCCTCTCCGGCGTCGCCCTCTCCGACCACCCACGCGACGAGCGCCGCCTCCACCGCCGCCACCGCGTCCGCCCGATCGATCGCGGCAAGCTCGTCCATCCCGACGACCCGGTCGCGGAACGCGCTCGCGGTCACCGGCGGGTCCGCGAACGTCCCGAGGTGTCGCTCCGCCTCGACCGAGAACGTCAGCGAGCCGTGCTGGATGACGGCGTCCCGCTTCCGGTACTGGGCGTTGCCGGCGATCTTCCGCCGCTCCTCGGCGACGCCGTCCCTCCCGCCGCCCGCCACCACGTCGTGCGCCGGGTGAAGCTCCCGCAGGTAACACGCCGGGTGGTACAGCTCCGGCACCGACTCCTCGACGTAGTCCGCGTCGATCCCGAGCCGGTCGAACGCGTCGAGGACGGGCTCGCAGAGCAGGTGGTAGCAGTCGAGCAGTTCGCCCGGCACGTCGGCCGCCGGGACGGCGATCGAGTAGGCGACGTCCCCGAAGCCGTCGTGGTAGATCCCGCCGCCGCCGGTCTGGCGCCGGGTCACGTCGATCCCCTCGCGCTCGCAGAACGCCCAGTCCACCGTCTCCGGGTCCTGTCGGTACCCGAGAGTGAGACAGCTCGGGTCCCACCGGTACGTCCGCACGGTGGCGGGCCCGCCGGCGGCCGCCGTCTCCGCCGCGACCTCGTCGAGCGCCATCTGCATCGGCCCCGGCCGCGCCTCCTCCCGGATCAGCCGCCAGTCGCCCGCGGGCGCGGTCACCGTCGACCACCCGCGCTCCGCGATCGTCGCTCGCCTCTCTCCTTCGCTCCGTCCGCGTGCATACGCCCCACGTCGCCGCCCCGGCCGAAAGCGGTTGCGTTCGGGGCGCCGCGCCCCGACACGTCACGACCGAACCGCCGGACGCGATCTCGGACGGGTCGACGCGATGTCGAACGAACTGCCCCGATCGCGTTCGATCACCGAGACGTATAGATTATCAATGTATTATTTAAAATTGGTAGTTCTGTGATCTTAGAGAACAGGATCGAAGCGGATGCTAGAAAAAACCGCCTATAGATCCCCAATAGGTGCGTTTAGATTGTATTAGACCTGATCAAATAGTTGTCTGGTTTAAAATGGGTATAAGACCAAAAAGAGACTATATTTGCCAAATAAATATATATTCAGCATAAATATTGGGTATAATAGACCACACAAACAAAAAATGTTGAGATAAACTCAGAAAAGAGAGATCTAGAATTACTAACAGAATTCTGGTATGATTATCAAAATATATGGTTTCTTATCATTATGAAGATAGCGGGTCGATCGGCTTCTCGACGTTCGCCGAATTCGGGTCCCAATGGTCTGAATGACTTTACAGAACTATGGCTGTAATAGGATTCTTTGTCCGCTGTCGGCTTCCCGCTGCGATCGCTGTCTCTCGGCCCGCGCGCCGGGTATCTCTCGTGGGACCGACTCTCCCGCACGGCTACGATCAGTAACGATCATCTCTGATCTGTCCCGCGACGCGGGATACCGAGCGCAGTCGAATCGTTCGATCCGCGTTACTTCCGTCGATGCGATCGCCGAATATCGGCCGGAATGCGGAGATGACCTCGTCGGTCGCCGTACATGTCGGTCGGTTCCGATCGGTTCCGTCCCGCATCGCGGGAGCGTGTTCGGGATACGCGAAGCCCTTTGTCGGTGGCGTCGCGGATCGACCGCGGACAGAACGAGATCGGTCGGAGGGAGGCGTCTCCGAGCCGATTACAGGTACTCGATGTTCAGCTCGATCTCGTTGACCGTGCCCAAGAGGAGGTTCGGCAGTTCCTCGCGGAAGTACTCGCCGGTCAGCCGGTTGGCGGGTCCCGACACGCTGATCGCCCCGAGCACCGTGTCGCTCTCGTACCGGACCGGGACGCCGACCGCGCGGAGCCCGGATGTCGACTCCTCGTCGTTGAACGCGTATCCCCGCTCCCTGACCGCTTCGAGCTCCTCGTCGAGCGCCTCCCGTTCGGCGGTTCCGTTCGCGGCGACCCCGTCGAGGATCCGCTCCCGGCGCTCGGTCGGGAGGTTCGCTAGGATCGCCTTTCCGGCCGCGCTCACGTGAAGCGGCCCGCGCTTGCCGATCGTCGCGTCCGTCTTGACCGCGTCCGGGCCCGCGTGGGTGTACATGTACACGCGCTCGCCGTGCTCCTCCGTGATGAACTGGACGCGTTCAGAGGTGTCCCCGCTCAGCTGTCTGACCTTCCTGTGTATCAGCTCGTTCGCCGGCAGCGTCTCCCGCCGCCGTCCGCCGTGCGTCAGGAACCGGAGGCTCAGCTCGTACTCGTTCCCCTCGCGAACGATGTATCCCCGCTCGTGAAGCGTCGTGAGGTGACGATGCGCCGTGCTGGTCCCGACCCCGACGGCCTCGGCGACCTCCTCGATGCTCGCCGATCCCGCCCGGTGCAGAAATTGGACGACGTCGAGCGTCGTGTCGACCGCCTTGACCCGCCCGCGATCCGGCGTGTGTTCCATGTGCCCACTGACGATACCGGGGGTAATAATGGTCCCGCATCGCGGGATGAGAAGTGGCCGATTCCGCGGCCGGTTCGCTCGGAGATCGAGTCGATCGAACTCGGACCGCGGTCGATCCGGTCCCCGACCGCGCGTCGTCAGGTGAGCCGTGAGGCGAACGCCCTCACTCCGGCCGGTAGTAGCCGGTCCCTTCCATCAGGCGACGCTGCGTCCGGTAGACGGTCACCGACTCGACCGCGGGGACCGACCGATCGACCTCGGCGGTCGCGGCCATCGTGCCCTTCGGATGCCCGAGCGTGACCGTCGAACCGGGGTCCGAGGCGACCTCGTTGGGGATCGTTCCGGGGATCTGCGCGGCCGCCGCGGTACAGGAGACGCCGGTGACGGCGTACACCGGATGGAGCTTCCCCATGCTCATGTACCTCGCCGTCAGGTCGATCTCCTCGGCCGAGACGTCGCCTCCCTCCGGCGTCGTGTAGTCCGTCGGCGGCGCCACGAAGACGAGCTTCGGGTAGCCGGGCGTCTCGATCGAGGCCTCGTCGGGGTCGTCGACGAAGCCGAGTTCGACGGCCACCGTCCCCCGAATCCGTTCGAGCCGTTCGAGGAGGTCCGCGTCGCCGTCGATCTCCGCGCGACCCTCGGTGGCCGTGAGCCCGATGTCCGCCGCGCGGACGAAGGCGATCGGCGTCGTCACGTCGAGCACGGTCGTCTCGATCGTCTCCCCGTCGACGTCGATCTCGATCGTCGGGCCGCCGAGCGGGAACAGCCCGTCGGTCATCGCGCCGGCCGGGTCGTGGAACGTCGTGTCGATCTTCGCGCCGGTGCCGGGGACGCCGTGGATCTTGAAGTCGCCGACGCTCGCCGCGCGGCCGTCGCACAGCGGCACGGTCTGGGTGATCTCCGCGCCGGTGTTCGTGTTGTACAGCTCCACCGTCACCGTGTCGTCGTCCGGATCGACCGGGACCATCCCCTCGTCGACGGCGAACGACCCGATCGCGCAGGTGAGGTTCCCGCAGTTGCCGCCGTAGTCGACGACCGCGTCCTCGACGGCCACCTGTCCGAACGTGTAGTCGATCTCGATCCCCTCGCGGTCGCTCTCGGAGACGACCATCAGCTTCGACGTCGTCGACGTCGCGCCGCCGAGCCCGTCGATCTGTCTGTCGTCGGGGCTGCCGAACAGCGAGAGGATCGCCTCGTCCTGGTCCTCCGTCGGCAGGTTCTCTCGGGGGATGAACACGCCCTTGCTCGTGCCGCCGCGGACGATGGAACACTCGATCGCGCGCTGGTCGCCGACTCGTTCGCCGCTCATTCTGCTCCCTCGATGTACTCGGCCGTCTCTTCGGCGGCGATCTTCCCGAACACGGCCCCGTTGGCGAGACCGGTCCCGCCCGGGTAGTTGTCGAAGAACAGCCCGCCGGTGGTGTTGCCCGCGACGTACAGCCCGGGGATCGGACGGCCGATCGTGTCGAGCGCGCGGGCGCGGTCGTCCGTCGCCGCGCCGCCGAAGCCGAACGTGATCCCGCCGGTGACGCGGTACCCGTGGTACGGCGGCTCGTCGAGCGGCAGCGCCCAGTTGGACTTCTCGAGATCGAGTCCGTCCGTGTGGTTCCCGTCGAGCGAGTCGGGGTCGAACTCCCCGGGGTCCGTCGCCGCGTTGAACGCGTCCACGGTCGCGGCCCCCTCCTCGGGCTCCTCGCAGCCGAGCTCGGAGAGCACCTCCTCGACCGTGTCGCCGGTCACCCAGCCGCCCGGTCCGGTCGCGCGCATGTGCTCTTTCAGGGGGTCGTCGATGACGATGAACGCCTCGTGACCGGGCTCCTCGAAGATGATCCGGCCGAGCTTGGCGTACGTGTGGGCGCGGGCGTCCTCGCCCTCGTCGAAGAAGCGCTCGCCGTCGTTGTTCAACAGCACGCCGTACTGGTACCCGTCGACACGGTTCGCGCCGCCCTCGTAGTCGGGCGACTCGCTGTCGATGAGCGCCATGTGGGCCCCGCCCCACTGCCCGTCCGCGCGGGCGCCCGCGTCGAGGACCATCTCGATCCCCTCGCCGGTGTTGTACCGGCTGCCGCGGACCTTCATCGCGTCGTAGTCGGAGCCGTAGTACCGGGTCCGCTTCTCCTCGCTCGACTCGTAGCCGCCGGCGGCGACGACCACGGCGTCGGCGCGGTACTCGACGTCGCCGTCGTCGTTGCGGGCGCGGAGCCCGGACACCGCCCCGTCGTCGAACAGGATCTCGCGGGCCTCGGTGCGGTACTCGAACGTCGCGCCCTGCTCCTCGGCGGCCTCCACGAGGTCCGCGACGAGCTCCTCGCCGTCGAAGAACGTCCGCGCGACCGTGTACCCGACGTTGAGCGGCTCCATGTCCCAGCTCACGCCGCGCTCGGTGAGCCAGTCGACCGTGGGGCCGATGTTGTCGACGATGGTCCGGGCCAGGTCCTCGTCGGCCCGCCCGTTCGTCTGCTTCATGATGTCCGCGTAGAAGTCGTCGGGCGTGTAGTCGTCGATGTTGTACTCGTAGCCGTACTCCTCGAGGTCAGAGTCCGACGACGCGACCCGGAACGACTCGCTGTACCGCGTGTGCCCCCCTCGCTTGTCCTTCGGCGACTTCTCCAGAACGGTGACGTCTAACCCCTGCTCGACCGCGCGGTTGGCCGCGCTCAGTCCGGCGATCCCACAGCCTACGACGACGACATCCTGGTCGGTGACGATTTGCATCTCCACTGATTATCTATGATGAACGGACATAGACGTTTCGTCCCTTCGCCGTCGTCGTCAGCCGTATGCACTGCCGCCGTCGGGGGAATTCGCCGTCGTCGGGGAACGCCCCGTTCCCGCCAGAGGATATATTCGTGCGGCCGTCGAGGTGGGCGGTATGGACGCAGTCGTCATAGACGAGTTCGAGTCGTTCGACGTGATCGACGTCCCCCGCCCGGAGCCCGGTCCGGGAGAGGTCCTGATCGACGTGTCGCGGGTCCAGCTGAGCGTGACCGAGTGCCTGCTCTACCGCGGCGAGTCGGTCGCGCACTACGACGCTGTGAGACGGCGGATCCGGGACGAGGAGCCCGGCGCGAGGCTGTTCGGCCACGAGTTTTGCGGGGTCGTCGCCGAGTGCGGTCCGGGCGTCGAGGGCTACGAGGTCGGCGACCGCGTGTACGCGCCCGGCAAGATCCACTGCGGGGAGTGCCCGTACTGCCGGTCCGGCTACGAGAACTACTGTCCGGACACCGAGGCGATCGGGTACGACCGGCCGGGCGCGCTCGCGGAGTCCGTCCGGCTCCCTACCGAGCCCCTCCGGCCGGTCCCCGAGGGCGTCTCGGACGCGGAGGGGGCCGCGCTCCAGCCCCTCGCGAGCTCCGTGCTGTGCGTGGCGGACGCCGAGATCGACCCCGGCGACGACGTGCTCGTCGTCGGCGCCGGCGTCATGGGGTTCCAGTGCGCCCTGCTCGCGGAGCGGTTCGGGGCCGCGACGGTGTACGCCGCGGACGTCCGCGACCGCCCGCTGGAGATCGCGGCGGCCAACGGCGCGGTCCCGATCGACGCGACCGAGACCGACCCGGTCGACGCGGTCCGCGAGGCCACCGGCGGCCTCGGGACCGACGTGGTCATCGAGGCGGTCGGCGGCGATCAGACGCACGCGACCGAGGGGGACGACCCCCTGGCACAGGCGTTCCGGGCGGCCCGCCGGGGCGGGACGGTGCTGCAGGTCGGTCACATCTCCGGCGACGTCGAGATGACCCCCCGATCGGCCAGATCGAAGGCCGTCCGCTGGGAGAACCCGCGGAAGGGGGTCGCCGACCTCGGCCCGGGGACCGACACGGGGACGCTCGCGGGCGAGCTCGTCGCGAGCGGCGCGGTCCCCATCGGCGAGTACGTCACCCACGAGTTCGACGGCCTCGACTCGTTCGGAACCGTCGTCGACGTCACGCTCGACAAGGGCGCACACGACGCGCTCGGCCCCGCGCAGATCGTCCTCGACTGACGTTCTCGATTCCCGACTGACGTTCTCGACTGAGGTCGCCGGCGCCAGACGCCGTCGGCGCGCGACGAGCTCCCTCTCTGCCTCCCGGCCCTGAAGACCGCGGACGCAGCGGCGTCCGACCGACCGCGTCGGTCAGTCGAACAGCGATTCGACGAGCTCGCCGTCGTCGACGACGACCTCGCCGTCGAGCCGGACGGTCGGCGTCCGGACGACGCCGTCGAGGTGGATGTCGCTTTTGAGCGTGCCGCCGAGCGACTCGTTGTCGCCGACCGCGAAGTGAACGGTCCCCGCCTTCTTCTTGTCCTCCGCGAGGTTGCCGATGAGCTTCGCCTCGGGGTTGGTGCCGATCGCGAACTCCGCGATGTTGCCGGCGTTCTCGTCGTTCTCGTCGATGATGCGACGGAGCTCGTCGGCGTCCTCGCCGCCGGTGACGTCGGTGACGAAGCCGTCCTCGACGTGGAGGGTGATCGGCTCGTCGACCTGCCCGAGGTTGTCCATCGAGACGTCGATCACGATCTCGCCGTTCGCGGTCCCCTCCGCCGGGTGGGTCGGCGACTCTCCCGGCGGGAGCGTCGCGAAGCCGTAGTTCTCGTGGTAGTAGCCGTCCAGCGAGAACGCCGAGCAGCCCTCCAGGCTGAAGGAGACGTCCGTCCCCTTGTCGCTCGTGACGTGGGCCTCGGTGGCCGCGTCGAGCACGTCGCGGACCGCCTCGGTCCGTCGGCGGAGCTCCTCGAAGTCGACGCTCATCGCGCCCTCGACCATCATGTCCTCGGTGACGCTTCGGAGGATGCCGAACCGCGTGCCGGCCTCTGCGGCCGCCAGCCGCGACCGCGTGTGCGTGATCGCGTGGCTCGTACAGGTGAACGCCACGTCCGCGGCGGCCATCGCTTCGGCCACCGTCTCCGGCGGCTCGTTGCCGTGGCTCTCTAACAGCGGCATGGTCGTCGTGATCGCTTCGGCGCCCGCTCCCGACGCGGCGCGCGCGATGCTCCGCGCGACTCGCTCCTTCCTCGCGTCCGCGATGACGAGGACCTCCTCGCCGGGCTGGACGTCGAGACAGTCCTCGACGATACCCCGTGCTGCCGCCGCCATTTCGACGTCTAACATGAACGATTTACCAGATTCGTTCGGATATAATAAACACACCGGTGAAGGATCCCGCCGACAGTCTCCAATGATTTAATATGAAGAATTAAACTGATTTCCCGTTTCAATCAGTTGTTGCTATACGGTCGCCGGACCGTCCGCACCGCAGGCTCGGTGAGGCTCGTTCAGTCGTGGAGCGCGAGAGGTCGAGCCCGGTGCGGGCGCCGATGTTGTTCTGCGGTCGGCGACCCCCGACCGGCGGACGGGACCTCGTAACCTACACGATCGAATTCGACCGTTTCAGGAACGTATTTGTAACCGGCTGTCCGTTCTCCGTGTATGGACTCAATCCAAGAGATGAAAGGTGCGAGTATCGTCGTCGACACCTGCGCCGCGATCGAGGCCGGCGAGGACGTGTTGGTCGTGACCGACTGGCAGGTCGCGGACGTGGCGGAGCGCGTCGCCGCGGCGGCCAACGAGCGCGACGCCAACGTGACGATGACGATGATGGAGCCGCGCGAGTACGACGGCAACGAGCCCGAGGACACGGTCGCGGCGGCGATGATGGAGGCCGACGTGATCATCACGCCGGTCCACCGGTCGATCACGCACTCGAGCGCGACCGCCGAGGCGAAGGCGAACGGCGCGCGCGTCATCAGCATGGTGAAGTTCACCGACGAACAGCTCGTCCGCGGCGGGCTGTACGCCGACTACGAGGGGATGCGCCCCCACTGCGAGGAGATGGCGCGGAAGTTCTCCGAGGCGAGCGAGGCGCGCGTCACCTCCCCGCAGGGGACCGACGTGACTGTCGGCCTCGAGGGGCGCGACGGCAACGCGCACCCGGGGATCGCGGACGAACCCGGCGAGTTCACGGCGCTGGTGCACATCGAGGCGAACATCTCCCCGGTCGAGGGGACGACCGACGGGACCGTCGTCTTCGACGGCGCGATCCCGAACCTCGACATCGGCGTCCTGGAGGAGCCGGTCCGGATGGAGATCGAGGACGGCGCGGTCACCTCCGTCGAGGGAGGCAAGGAGGCGAAGAAGATCGAGCGCGTCTGGGCGGAACACGACGATCCGGCGGTCTACAACATCGCCCAGCTCGCGGTCGGCATGAACCCCGAGTGCCCCGAGTTCAACGGCTGGTTCTCGAACGATCACGGCCGCTACGGCAACGTCCACTTCGGGATCGGAACGAGCAGCAACCTCGGCGGCACCACCCGCGCGCCGGTTCACTTCGACGCGATGATGGCCGAGCCGACGCTCGAGCTCGACGGCGAGGTCGTCGTCGAGGACGGGGAGTTCACGTTCTTCTGATTCTCCCGTGTTTTTGTAAGAAACGCACTTCTCCGACGATACGCGGCTTTCAATCCTCGATGTGGGATATTCTGGCCCCCTCACGACGAGTTCGTAAATAAACTCGATTTCCCACGGGCCTCGTGTACCGGAAGATTCAAATAGGGGTCCGACGTTCATATCGGTTGTATGGGAGACAATCACGATCGATCGTCTGTGTCACGTCGAGACTACGTCAAGTACGCCGGCGCCGCGTCCGCAGCGGCGATGACCGGCCTCGCGGGCTGTTCCGGTGGGGGCGACGGCGAGTACCCCGACGGGGACATCACGTACATCATCCCCTTCTCGGAGGGCGGCGGGACCGACACGTACGCGCGCCAGTTCATCAGCCACATGGCGGACGAGCTCGGGACCAACATCGCGATCGAGAACGTCCCCGGCGCGGCGTCGCTCCGCGGCACCGGCCAGCTGTACAACGCCGACCCCGACGGCTACACGATCGGGGGGTTCAACCCGCCGTCGACCCCGGTCTCGGCCATGGTCAACCCGCCGGAGTACGACATGACCGAACTCGAGGGCGTCGGGACGTACGCCCGGACGCCGTTCGTCGTCGTCGCCAACCCCAGCTACGAGATCGAGGACTTCGACGACCTGCTGAGCCGGTACGCCGACGGTGAACTGGAGATCTTCTCGGGCAAGGAGCGCGGGGGCGTCGACCACGTGCTCGCCCTCCTGATGCAGGGGAACGACAGCTACGACTTCCAGTGGGACCGGTACGTCGGCTACGACGGGACCGGCCCGGCGGTGCAGGCGACCATCTCCGACGAGGTGCCGGCCGCGATCGCCACCGACACCGGCGCCGCCGGCGCGGTCGAGGACGACCGCCTCGACGTGATCGCGTGTCTGTCGAGCCAGGGGTCCGAGGTCTTCCCGGACGTTCCGAGCACCACGGAACTCGGATACGACAACATCGACTTCCTCGGGCAGCTCGTTCGCGGCATCTTCGCTCCGGAGGGGACCTCCGAGGACCAGATCCAGGTGCTGACCGAGGCCCTCGAAGCCGCCCTTCAGGCGGACGAGGTGCAGAGCTGGTCCGAAGAGACCGGCAACGTCGTCGAGTACGGCGGGCCCGAGAGCGCGTCCCAGGCGGTCGCCGACGCGTTCGAACAGATCCCCGAACAGGTCGACCTCGAAGCGGTCCGCGAGGCCGCGGACGAGTAGACCTCCCTCGCTTTCCCGCCGCGGAGTTGTCGTCCGCCACACCACCAGTCGAGACCATGTGTATTAATATCACCCACGCTCCAGTACCACGCAAGCATGTCAAGTAAATCGCTGTACCGACGACTGTCCGAGCGGTTCGATCAGGAGCGGTTCCTCCTGATCGTCCTCATTCTCGGATCCGGTCTCGCGCTCGCCGAAACGTTCCGGTTCGACATCAGCTCAGCCGCGCGGTTCCCGCGGTTGACGGGATCGGTCGTGTTCGTCGGTGCGCTCCTGCTGTTCTTCTCGAAGTACCTCCCGGGGCCGCTCCGCGCCGCCGTGGAGGAGTCGGCGGGCGTCTTCGAGGCCGACGAGGAGTTCGAGAAGCGGCAACAGGAGGTCGAAGGGCGCCAACAGTCGGGAGACGACGCGACGGAATCCGGCGCGACGGAGCCCGACGCGGACCGGAACGAGCTGTCCACCGTCGGACGCCCGATCCACGACTCGGTGTTCACCGGCCTCATCGCGACCGGATACGCCGCGCTCGGCTTCGCGATCGGCATCCTCTGGGCGACGCCGATCTTCGTCGCCGTGTACGGCTACTGGTTCAAGCTCCCCCGGTACCTCACGGCGGTGCTCGCCGTCGTCGGGTTCGCGATCGCGTACGGATTCATGTCGGTGCTCGGCGTCCCGCTCGACCGCGGTCAACTGCTCGTCACGAGCGGGGTGTTCTAGATGGCGGCGCTCGCCGCCTTTTCGGAGGCGCTCTCGATCGTCTTCAGCTGGCCCACGCCGATCTGGGTAGTGATTGGGCTGACGCTCGGCATGATCGGCGGCGCGCTCCCAGGGATCGGCTCTTCCCTCGGGATGGCGATCGTCTTGCCCCTGACGCTTCCGCTGGGGCCGATCAACGCGATCATCCTCCTCGTCAGCATGTACAGCGGCGCGATGTACGGCGGCAGCATCTCCGCCATCCTCGTGAACGTCCCGGGGACGGGCGGGGCGGCCGCGACGACGTTCGACGGGTATCCGATGGCGAAACAGGGCCGCGCGGTCGACGCGCTCTCGATGTCCGCAACCGCGTCCGCGACCGCCGGGTTCCTCTCGGTTCTCACGCTGCTTCTCATCTCGCCGATCCTGATCGAGGTCGTGCTGCTGTTCGGCTCGCCAGAGTACTTCCTGATGGCCATCCTCGGGCTCTCGATGATCACCATCGTCGCCGAGGGGTCCATGGTCAAGGGGCTCGTCGCCGGCGCGGCCGGCCTGCTGATCACGACCGTCGGCATCGCTCCGAACTCCCCGGAGCTCCGGTACACCTTCGGGAGCCTCGGGCTCTACGACGGGATCGACTTCATCGCGGCGCTCATCGGGATGTTCGCGGTCGCGGAAATGCTGAAGCTCGCCGGCCAGGAGGGCGGGATCGCCGACGCCGAGATCGACCTGTCCGGAAACACGCTCTCCGGCGTTCGCGAGACGCTCTCGCACCCGTGGCAAATCATCAAATCCGGCTACATCGGGATGTTCATCGGCGCGATTCCGGGCGCCGGCGCGACCGTCTCGAACTTCCTCGCGTACGGCGAGGCGATGCGGAGCTCCGACAACCCCGGCCTGTTCGGCAACGGCGAGCCTCTCGGCGTCATCTCCAGCGAGGCGTCGAACAACGGCACCATCGGCGGGTCGCTGATCCCGACCATCTCGTTCGGGATCCCCGGCAGCGGCTCGACCGCCGTGCTGCTCGGCGGCCTGCTGATGCACGGGCTGCGCCCCGGTCCGCAGCTGTTCGAGGCCGACCTCCACATCACGTACGCGTTCCTGATCGCGCTGCTGGTCGGTAACATCTTCATCGTCCTGATCGGCGTGCTCGTCGTGACGCGCCTGGCGAAGCTCACCCAGGTCGACACCCACGTCATCATCCCGCTGATCCTCGTGTTATCGATGGTCGGCGGCTACACCCTCCGGTCCAACTGGGTCGACGTGATCACCGTCCTCGTCCTCGGGTTCCTCGGGTACATCATGGTCCGGAAGAACTACTCGATCATCGCGTTCGTGCTCGGGGTCGTCCTGGGGCCGATCGCCGAGGAGAACCTCATGCGGTCGCTGCAGATATCCGGCGGCTCCTACGACATCTTCGTGACCAAGCCGCTGTCGCTGCTCATCACGGCGGGGATCCTCGTGATCCTCCTCGGACCGTACGTCAAGCCCGCGCTCGAACGGCGGCTCGGCTAGCCGCGGTTCGGGCGCGTTTCGCGTTCCGCCGCACCTCTTCGTCACCGCCCTTCTCCGGTCTGGACGCGGTTCTTCGTCACACCCTTCTCCGGTCTGGACGCGGTTCTCGACCTGCTCTCGCGATCCGCTCGCCCGGATCGTGGCGGTTCCGGACGGCGTGCGGCGGAGCGTTCCGCCGCCGATCCCGACGGTCCGTCTGTGCCATCCGTCAGGGGATCGGCGTGTCGACGCTGTCGACGACCGCAGTGTGCACCCCGTTCGTGTCCCGTCCGAGTCGTTCTTCCAGTCGCGTTCGCCGATCGCTCTGGTGTTCGCTCGGAGCCACCGCTGACCCGACGGGGTCTCGAACCCACGCGAGAACGCGATGGGCTCCGGGGTCTCGGTCCGTCTACCGATCCGACCGGAGGGAGGGCCGCCTACGGTGCCGCCCCGAGGCGAACGTCACACGACGAGCGGCCAGTAGAAGAGCCACGACAGCGCGATCACGACGACGCCGTGGACCATCGTCACGAGCCCGAAGACGAGCACCTCCCGGAGCCCCAGCGGTCCCTTGTCATACGAGAGCAGCACCGAGGTCGTGTTGAACGGGAAGAAGGTCGTCGAGCCGACGGCGATCAGCACCGACAGCGCCAGGTAGAGCCGGTTGAGGCCGAGGACGGTCGCGAACTCCATGATGATCGGCAGGGCGACCACGATCGCGGCCGACGCCGTCGAGAACCACGAGCGGATGAAGACGGCGAGCGCGAGGAGGGTCCCGATCACCAGCCAGGGCGCCATCGCCGCGAACGGGACAACCTCGATGAGCGTCTCGACGACGTAATCGAGCGTTCCGGTCGTCTCCATCGCGTCGAGGATGGAGAACATCGCGCCGATGAGGAAGAGGATGCCCCAGCTGACGTCGGCGATCAGGTCCCGGTCGACGATGCCCACGCCCGGGACCGAGAGGACCGCGACCGCCGCGGCCGCCGGGACGATGGTCGGAAGCCCGACGAAGGAGCCGGCGATCCACGCCACCACCGCGCCGAGCATGACGACGCTGACGATCCGCTGATCCCGCGTCAGCGTGACTCCGCCGCCGCTCCGATCGCCGATCCCGTTCGCGTCGAGCGCGTCATCGCCTCCGGTCGTGTTGAGCGCGTCATCGCCGTCGCGTTCCGCGTGCTCCCCGTTTCCGGCGTCCCCGTCGGAGCCGTTCGACTCGAGCGTCAGGTCGTCGTCGACGCCGTACACGACGAGCGCGCTGACCGTCGACAGCCAGAACAGGAGGATCATCGGCGGGATCATGTACACGGCCCACTGGACCCAGGTGACCGTCCGGACGGACTCGTTGATCAGCTGTGAGGTGATGATCGCCATCCCCCCGCCGGTCATCAGCATCATCGACCCGATCGGGTTGATGTGGCCGAGCACGATGAAGCAGGCCTTGCGGAACGTCCCGTCGTCCGGAAGCCCGTACGCGTCCGTCATCCGGTTGACGACGGGGATGAACGTCACGGTCCGAGCGACCGCCGACGGCATCAAAAGCGAGAGCCCGAACATGTGGGCCGCGAGCGAGCGAACGCTCGTCCGCGGTGTGCTCCGGGTCGAGAGCATCCGCCCGGCGACGACCTTCCCCAGTCCGACCTCGGAGATCGCCCCGCCGAGGAGCAACAGCAGCAGCAGGAAGAACACGAGCGTCGAGGCGAACCCGCTGACCGCGTCACCGAACGTCGGGACGAGGTCGAGAGCGAACAGCAGGACCGACGCGGCCGTGCTCGACACCACGTAGGGGACGGCTTCGGTCAGCCACAACACGAGCGCGAAGAGGAAGACGGCGAGCACGAGCTGCATCTCTCGCTCGAGACCGCCGAGCGGCGGCGCGAGGGCGCCGCCCACGAGCACGGCGATCGAGACCCAGATCCCCGCGACGGCGAAGCTCGGGAGCGACAAACCGGCGATGGACGCGCGCGATCCGCCCTTGGAGGCAGGCATGTCTCCCAACCAACGCGGGTACACCTCAAAAACGCGACGGACCAAGCAAACGCGACGGTGAGCAACACGTGAGCCCGGCGGCGGCCGGGATCCACTGAAAACTATAAGGGTGCTCGTCACGCATGGATTGGCAACCATGACAATCGTCGCTGGAGTCGAACGGCTCGACCGGGAGAGCAACGCCGTGATCGAGGGACGGAAACACGCCGACGCGTTCGGTGAGGACCTCCACGTCGTCCACGTGCTGAGCCAGTCCGCGTTCCGCGATCTCGAACAGGACAGCCTCAGCGACACGGGCAAGACCGTCCCCGTCGACGACGTTCGGGCGTTCGCCGAGGAGACGGCCGACGAGGTCGCGAGCCGCACGACCGACGACTTCGAGGCCGTCGGCCTCGTCGGCGACGCCGGCGACGAGCTCGTCCGGTACGCGAACGAGCAGGACGCCAGCTACATCTGCGTCGGCGGTCGCCGTCGGTCCGCGGTCGGCAAAGCGCTGTTCGGCAGCGTCACTCAGGACGTGCTGTTGAACGCGGAGTGTCCGGTCGTCACCCACGTTCGGCCGGACGAGAAATGACCGGCGGAGCGCCGCGAGCGCTCGTCGATCAGGACGTGAAGCCGCGAGACGTGCTCGAGCGCGAGGTCGGCGACGCCCTCGCGCTCGAAGTCGGCGTCGAGCCGACCGAGGAGGCGCTGATCGAGGCGCTCGACGGCGTCGAGATCCTCTTTACCACGTCCCGGCTCCCGGTCACGCGACGGGTGCTCGAGAACGCCGACTCGCTGCGGCTGGTGGCGAAGATCGGGACGGGGATCGACACGATCGACCTCGACGCCGCCGCGGACGAGGGCGTGACGGTCGTGTACACCCCGGGGATGAACGCGCTCTCGGTCGCCGAGCACGCGCTGACGCTGCTGCTGGCGGTCAAGCGGAACGTCCTGATCGGTCAGCGCGCGCTGGAGGCCGGGAAGTGGCGCGACGAGGTGCCGAACGCCAGCGCGGTCGCCGGCACGTCCGTCGGCATCGTCGGCTTCGGCAACGTCGGCTCGCGGCTCGCGGGGCTTCTCGACGGGTTCAACGTCGACGTGTACGCCCACGACCCGTACGTCCACGACATCGACACGCAGGTCACCGGCGCGACGCTCACCGACTTCGAGACCGTGCTCTCGGAGCCCGATGCCGTGGTGGTCACCGCCGAGCACACTCCCGAGACGCGGGGGATGATAGACGAACGGGCCCTCGCAGCGATGGACGACGACGCCGTGCTGGTGAACACGGCCCGCGGACCGATCGTCGACACCGGGGCGCTCGTCGACGCGCTCGCGGCCGGGACGATCGGCGGTGCCGGCCTCGACGTGTTCGAGACCGAGCCGCTGCCGGCCGACTCCCCGCTGCACGACTTCGAGAACGTCGTGACGACGCCGCACATCGCGGCGTCGTCGGTCCGAGCGCGCTCGGCGATCATCGAGACGCTCGTGGAGTGTGCGTTCGCGTTCCTCGACGGCGACACCCTCCCGGAGCGGTTCGTCGCGATCGACCCGCGCAAGGGAACGCGCTCCGACGCGGCCGCCGACCCCGAGGAGAACTGACGCTCTACGCGCCGGATCCCGCCGCACCCCCCGCCGACCGATCGGGACGCCACCGTCCGGTATAAATATCCCTTCACATGTTCGGCGGAATCGTTTCGGCGGTTCGCGGTCCAGTCGGAGGCGGTCACAGAGATCCATGTCTACCGAACAGTACGACGCGGTCGTCGTCGGCTGCGGGATCGCCGGGCTCGCCGCGGGGATCCGTCTCGCGGAACGCGACCAGTCCGTGATCGTTCTCGAGAAGTCTCCGGAAGCGCATCGAGGCGGTCACACGCGCTTCACCGAATCGTTCCGGATCCCGACGGCGGACATCGACCTCGACGTCGAGTTCAACGTCGAGGACTACACCGCCGCGGACTTCTACTCGGACCTGATGAAGACGACGAACTACCGGGCCGACAACGAGTTGGCCCGCACGGTCACCGAGGAGGCCGCGGACACCTTCGAGTGGCTCACCGAGATGGGCCTCGACTGGGAGTATCAGGCGCCCCATCCCGGATACACGGCGGGGCGCGTCTGGCTCGACGGCGAAACGATGATCGACGACCTGGTCGAGCACTACGAGTCGCTCGGCGGGGAGGTGCGGTACGACGCGATGGTACAGGACGTGATCAGGGCCGACGACGGCTCCGTCTCCGGGGTGTCCGGGTTCGTCGACGGGCGCCGGGTTCGGTTCGAGGCCGACGCCGTCGTCCTCGCCGCCGGCGATTACGGCTCCAGCAAGGAGAAGCGGACGCGGTACTTCGGCCCCGGCTACGGGAACATGAAGGTCCGCGGGAGCCGGTACAACACCGGCGAGGTGATCGACTCCGCGATGGACGCCGGCGCGAAGTCCGACGGCGAGTGGGGCGACGCCCACATGGCGATCATCGACGCCGGCTCGCCCGACGTCGAGGGGGGAATCACCCGGATCGACGGGTATCAGTACGGGCTCATCCTCAACCACGACGGCGAGCGGTTCGTCGACGAGGGCGAGGACTCGCGGGCGCACACGTACGCGAAGTTTGGTCGCCGGATCTTCGAACAGCCGTACCACGAGGCGTTCATCGTCGTCGACTCGAAGGTCGTCGACGACGTGGCGCACATGGGGCCCTCCCGCGCGATCACCGCGGACTCGATCGAGGCGCTGGTGCGGCGGCTCGACATCGAGAACCCGGAACGGGCGGTCGAGACCGTCGAGGCGTACAACGACGCGTGCGCCGACGACGCCGCGTCGACCTACGACCCGGACGCCTTAGACGGGAACGCGGCGACCGGCGTCGAGCCGCCCAAGTCGAACTGGGCGCTTCCCCTCGACGAGCCGCCGTTCACCGGCTATCCGGTCACCGGCGGCATGACGTTCGCCTTCGGCGGGGTCGCGATCACGCCGGACGGCGAGGTGCTGGACACCACCGACAGGGTCATCCCCGGCCTGTTCGCGGCCGGCAACGTCACGGGCGGACTGTTCTACGACAACTATCCCGGCGGGTCCGGGCTGACGAACGCGGCGGTCTACGGCCGCGTCTCCGCGGACACCGCTGCCGAGTACGTCTCGGAGGCACCGCCCCAATCGGCCGACGACTGATCGCGTCGACGGGCTCTCCCACGAGAGCGACGAGCTCGACGAATCGGAGGAGACGCTCGATCGACGGAGACGGCGGATCGGGCGACCGGAAGCGGGCTCGTCGAACCCCGAACGGGCAGATTTTTATCGGCCCGAAGCGACCCACCGAACGTTCATGAGCTACGAGAAGGTCGACGTCCCTGCGGACGGCGAGGCGATCGAGCTGGCGGACGAGGAGACAGGAGAGCTGACGGTGCCGGAGAACCCGATTATTCCGATCATTTACGGCGACGGGATCGGGACTGACGTCGGGCCGGCGGCTCAGAAGGTACTGGACGCAGCCGCGGAGGCCACGGGCCGGTCGATCGCGTGGATGCGCGTCTACGCGGGCGAGAGCGCCCGCGACAAGTACGGCGAGAACCTGCCCGACGACACGGTGTCGGCGATCCGGACCCACCGCGTCGCGATCAAGGGCCCGCTCACGACGCCCGTGGGCGCGGGCTTCCGCTCGCTGAACGTCGCGCTGCGCAAGACGCTCGACATGTACGCGAACGTCCGGCCGACCTACCACCTCGACGGCGTGCCGTCGCCCGTCAAAAACCCCGAAGCGATGGACATGGTCACGTTCCGGGAGAACACCGAGGACGTGTACGCCGGCATCGAGTGGGAGGCCGGCACCGACGAGGTCGAACAGGTCCGCGAGTTCGTCGAAGACGACATGGGCATCGACGACATCATCCACGACGGTCCCGTCGGGATCGGCGTCAAGCCCATCTCCGGGTTCGGCTCGAAACGCCTCATCCGTGAAGCGATCGACTACGCGCTCGCCAACGACCGCGACTCCGTCACCCTCGTCCACAAGGGCAACATCATGAAGTTCACCGAGGGCGCCTTCCGCGACTGGGGCTACGAGCTCGCCGACGAAGAGTACGGCGAGGACGTCCTCACCGAAGACGAGCTGTGGGAGGAACACGACGGCGAGCAGCCCGACGGCACCGTAGTCGTCAAAGACCGCATCGCCGACAACATGCTCCAGCAGGTGCTCACCCGCACGAGCGAGTACGACGTGGTGGCGACGATGAACCTCAACGGCGACTACTTCTCGGACGCGGCCGGCGCCCAGATCGGCGGACTCGGCATCGCGCCCGGGATCAACCGCGGCCACGGCCGCTGTCTCGCCGAACCCGTCCACGGCTCCGCGCCCAAGTACGCCGGCGAAGACAAGGTCAACCCCACCGCCATGATCCTCTCAGGCCGCGAAATGCTCGACTACCTCGGCTGGGACGACGCGGCGGAGCTGGTGCGTGACGCCGTCGAAGAGACCATCTCCTCGGGGAAGGTCACCTACGACCTCCACCGCCAGATCGACGGCGGCGAGAAGCTCGCCACCAGCGAGTTCGCCGACGCCGTCGTCGAAAACATCGAGAACCTGTCGTAGACAGGTCCTCTGGCCTCCGGCCGCTGGCCGGAGACATCGAAAAGCTCTCATAGAGCTTTTCGAGCACCCGGAAATCCGAGATTTCCGGGAACATCGAGAACCTGTCGTAGACGGGTTCTCTGGCCTCCGGCCGCCGGCCGGAGACATCGAAAAGCTCTCATAGAGCTTTTCGAGCACCCGGAAATCCGAGATTTCCGGGAACATCGAGAACCTGTCGTAGACGGGTTCTCTGGCCTCCGGCCGCCGGCCGGAGACATCGAAAAGCTCTCATAGAGCTTTTCGAGCACCCGGAAATCCGAGATTTCCGGGAACATCGAGAACCTGTCGTAGACGGGTTCTCTGGCCTCCGGCCGCCGGCCGGAGACATCGAAACGCTCGCCTAAAGAGCCCTTTCGGGCTGCGACGTCCGCCGTCGCCGATCGGGGGCCGAGATCCGTTCGACCCTACGCTTTTAACTTCTCTTCGCCGTTCGGTAGGGTATGGTACGCAAGTACGACCCGGAGAAAATTCCGTCCGTGTACAACCTCTCCGAGGCTCCCGTCGCGAAGGAGGGGCCCGGATTCGAGCAGGTCGTCTTCCGCGGCGTCGACCAGATGGTCGGCATGACGACGATCGGGCCGGAGCGGGAGGACAAGCCGCAGCACTCCCATCCGTGGGAGCAGACGACGATCGTCATCGAGGGGGAGGTCGACTTCCTCGTCGACGGCGAGCGGGTCTCGCTCGGCACGCACGACGCGGTCGAGATCCCGCCGGACGTCCCGCACGCCTCTCGCGCCGTCGGTTCGGAGCCGGCGCGCCTGCTCGCGTTCTGGCCCCTCCGGGAGGACCGGCTCGACGCGACGGACTACCAGGCCGAGTTCGATGTCTAATCGGAGCGCCCACCGACAGAGCGGAGAGGTGAAACGCGCATGGACCTGACCGGAAAAACCGCCCTCGTCACCGGATCGAGCCGGAACATCGGCCGAGCGACGGCGGTCCGGCTCGCGGAGGCCGGAGCCGACGTGGGGGTCACGGCTCGCAGCGACGCGGACGGCTGCGAGGAGACCGCGCGTCTCGTTCGAGAAACCGGTAGCGAGGCGGCGGTCGCGCTCGCGGATATCGGCGATCCGGACGCCGTCCGGTCGATGGTCGAGGAGCTCCGCGACCGGCTCGGACCGATCGACGTGCTCGTGAACAACGCGACCTACCGTCCGTCGAAGCCGTTCCTCGACGTGGAGACCGAGGACCTCGACCGCGTGCTCGCCGTCAACTTCAGGGGTGTGTTCCAGACGACGCAGGCGGTCGTCCCGGACATGATCGACCGGGGCGGCGGCGCGGTCGTGAACCTGATCGGAGCGATGGTGTATCTCGGGAAACACGGTCACGCCCACTCCTACGGGTCGAAGCTCGGGATCGAGGGACAGGTACGGCAGCTGGCGACCGAACTCGGCCCCGACGGGGTCCGCGTCAACGGGGTCTCGCCCGGGCTCATCGACGTCGATCGAACGCGGACCGAGGAGTGGGAGCGGATCGAGCGAGAGGTGATCGAGTCGACCCCGCTCGGCCGGCTCGGAGACGTCGAGGAGGTGGCCGACGCGTGCTGTTTCCTCGCGTCGGACGCGGCGTCGTTCGTGACCGGGCAGGTGTTACACGTCAACGGCGGGACCTACCCGATCCCGACACTGGTCCCGGATCGGTAGGTTCGCGAACGATTCCGGCAGCGTTCGGGGCAGTCGGGAGTCGAGCTCGCGACCCGACCCTACAGGAGGCGCGAGCTCCAGCCGCCGTCGACGGGCAACACCGATCCGGTGACGTACGACGCGGCCGGCGAGGAGACGAACGCGACCGCCTTCCCGAACTCCTCGGTCGTTCCCATCTCGGGCAGGGGGAGCTCCGCGACCCGGAGCTCGCGCACTTCCGCCTCGGTTATCCCTTCCCGTTCGGCCCGCGCGGCGATCTTCGACTCGATCCGGTCGGAGAGCACCCCTCGGGGGGCGACGCAGTTCGACCGGACCCCGTTTTCCCCTTCCTCGTTGGCGAGGGTCTTCGAGAGGCCGTAGATCCCGGGTCGGAACACGTTTCCCAGGGTCCCGTGCGAGGTCGGCTCCGCCGCGGAGGCGGCGACGAGGTGCGTGATCGCGCCGCCGCCGTCGCGGAGGGCGGGCAGGGCGGCCTTGCACTGTACGACCGTGCTCCGGAGCACGTCGTTGTATCCCCCGTCGAACGCTTCCAAGGACGTGTCCTCGAAGGAGGCGTTGTTCGGACCGCCGTGGTTGGTCACCAACACGTCCAGTCCGCCGAACTCCTCGACGGCGGCCTCGATTCCCGACTCGATCGCGTCGGCGTCTGCGAGGTCCACCTCGACGGTGAAGACCGCGTCCTCGTCACAGCTCGTCTCGTCGAGTATCGACTCGCGAGCCGCCGCGAGGTTGTCCGCGCTCCGGGAGGCGATCGCGACGTTCGCGCCCTCCGCGGCGAACTGCGTCGCCGCCCCGAGGCCGAGTCCCTTGCTTGCCGCGGCGACGAACACTGACGCTCCGTCGAGTCCTAGCTCCATGCGTCGCCATCGCTTTGCGGATAGGTAACGTTTCTGTTCACGGTAGGACACGAGGGACATCCGACGCGCCACTCCCCGACGCGGATCACGCGGGAGACCCGCAGTCGACGACGACGGTCAGGCCCCTCGGACCGAGCGCTATCGACGCGCCGCTTTCACCTGCTCTCGAACGTCGGCGACGAACGGCTCGAACTCGGGATTCCCGCCCTCGCGAACCCATCGGTACGTGACGACCCCGTCCGAATCGATCACGAACACGCTCCGCTGGGCCGACTCGATCGACCCGTACATATCCGGGTAGACGACGTCGTACGTGCGGGTGACCTCGTGGTCCCAGTCCGAGAGCATCGGCACGTCGAACCCCTCCTGCTGTATCCAGACGTTCTGGGCGAACGGGAGGTCGACGCTGACGCCGTACACCGACGCGTCGAGCGCCTCGAAGGTGTCGAGCTCGCTCCCGAAGGTGCACATCTCCTCGGTACACCCGCCGGTGAACGCCCCCGGCACGAACGCGAGTACTATCGGTCCGTCGCCGATCGCCTCCGAGAGCGTGAACTCGGAGACGTCGTCGTAGCTTTCGCCGCCGGCCAGCGGAACGGTGAAATCGGGTGCACGGTCGCCTTCGGAAACCATGCCCACTACCAGCACGGACAGCAACCTAACGCTAACGGCTCCCCCGATCGCGAGCGGGAGCGTCGCGGCACGCCTCCCGACGCGGTTGCCAGTGTTTCTCCGTGACCGATCCGGTCCGCTCCGTGTATCAGCGATCGGACTTGTCTGTCGACATTCGCTGCGAAAAACACGTTCGACGCAGAGGCGGTGCCTCTGTCGGGTCGGTGACGGTCTCGAGGCCAATGGAAGAAAACGTCCGTAGCGTCCTTCTCTCCCGGAAAACTGACGCTCACTGTCGGGGTCGTCCGCCGTCAGTTCGTTATTACCTCTTTCCTTGGTCGGCGCTCGCCCGTACCGTAATATCCCCGTTTTCGCCCGGATGTGGTGCCCTCCGGACGAGATATCGCGATCCGATCTTACTCAGATCGCATCTCGGAACTGTCAACGTAGTTGTTTGGATGTCGAACAGACACGACCCACTGCGACCCCGAGCGATCGCTCCGACGGCGACGCGCCGGCCGAATCTATTCTATATCGCGATATTCGATTTATACCCTGCTCACCGAACGCGCGTCCCTTTTAGGAATTGCCGGAGTAGGGGCGCGTATGGTTCGAAACGTCGCCGGCGACATGGCCGAGCTCGATCCCGAGGACTTCTATCTCCTCTCGGGCGTCGAGCAGGGGATGCGCTTCTCCGAGTGGGTCCGCCGGGACAAGATCCCCGACTACGCCGACCTGACGCGCGAGGAGGTCGACTACCGGATCGACCGGTGTCTCGACCGCGAGCTGATCGAGCGGAAGACGATCCAGTACGAGGGGTACCAGCTCACCTTCGAGGGGTACGACGCCCTGGCGCTCCGTACGTTCGCCGAGCGCGAGACCATCGACGGCGTGGGCTCGCCCCTGGGGTTCGGCAAGGAGGGGGACGTGTACGAGGTGCAGTCGTTCAAACCGCTCGCCCTGAAGTACCACCGCGAGGGGTACACCAACTTCCGCGAGGTGAACCGCGAGCGCGAGTACACCGCCGACCGCGACCACGTCTCCTGGCTGTACACCGCGCGCAAGGCGGCCGAACGCGAGTACGAGGCGATGGAGGCGCTGTACCCCGACGTGTCGGTGCCGCGGCCGGTCGATCACAACCGTCACGCCATCGTGATGGACAAGTTCGACGGCGTCGAACTCGCGCGCGCGAAACTCGATCCCGAGCAGGCGATCGGCGTCCTCGACCTCGTCCTCCGCGAGCTGGTGACCGCCCACGACCTCGGGTGGGTCCACGCGGACATGTCCGAGCACAACGTCGCAGTCGCGGAAAGCGGCGTCACGATCTTCGACTGGCCGCAGGCGGTCCCCGTCGACCACGAGAACGCCCGGGAATTCCTCGAACGCGACGTAGAGAACCTCTTGCGGTACTTCGGGCGGAAGTACCCCCACGAGGTGCCGCGAGACGCCGACGTCGAGGGGATCGCGGCCGCGATCGTCGACGGCTCCTTCACCACGATCCGGGCGTTCGGCGATGAATAAACTCCATTTAGCTATATTGAATTAGCTTACGGCCGTTCCCATCAGGAACGCGTTCGCTCCGAACCATCGTGACAACGCCGCGCTGCGATTCGGATCCGAAACCGATTTATAATTTTAGGGTGGCCTAAATCTATGGCGCACGTCGGCGAACCGGGGTCCGCGCGGACGGCCCGCTACCTCCTCGCGCTGTACATCGCGGAACACCGGGCGTCGCCGCCGATATCGCCCGGACGGATCGCGGAGATGCTCGACCGGTCCCCGGCGGCGACGACGGAGATGCTCCAGCGGCTCGCCGCCGACGGGCTCGTCGCTCGGGAGCCGTACGAGGGCGCGACGCTCACCGACGCCGGGCGCGAGCGCGCGGAGGCGCTTCACGAGACGTACGTCGCGCTGTCGTGGTTCTTCCGCGACGTGCTCGATCTCGACGCGCACGAGCGCGAGGCGATGGAGATGGCCGGGCTGGTCAGTCCGGCGGTCGCCGAGCGACTCGCCCACCTGCTGTTCGAAGACCTCGACGTCGACGCCGAGGCCCGCTCCAACGACCTCGGTGTCCCGCGGACACGCCCGGAGTGACTCGGCCGGCGGAGACGGTTCGCGTTCGGCGGACGGAGACGGTTCGCGTTCGGCGGCGACGGACCAACGAGGCCGTGCCGTCCGCCGGGCCTCTCGCAACCCTCGCCGCCGACCGCATCCTTTTTGTTTTAGGTTTGCCTAAAGGCACGCAATGTCTGCAGGCGCTCGGTCCCGCACCGACTCCCGTCGCGAATCGGAACCCGAACAGGTCCCCTCCGTCACCGTCTGTGAGGGGTGTCCCGGCCGGTCGGTGTTCATGGAGTCCGAGAACACGGACGGATGGATCGCGAGCGATCACGTCGTCGACGTGACTCGGTGAGATGACTGACGAATCGGATTCGGCGGAGTCGGGTTCGGCGAAGCCGGGTTCGGAGGAGCCGGCGTCGTCGGTCGACGACGACCGGACGGTCATTGCGGGTCGGAACTTCGAACAGGAGTATCGGATCGACGCGAGCGAGGCGGGCGAGTTCCTGATCGCGCTCGGCGAGGGGCTCCGCGACGGCGGCGAGCTCCGGATCGAGACGGACGAGTGGGAGCTCCCCTTCGCGTTCGGCGAGCCCGTGGAACTCGAGGTCGACTACGAGGGCGTCGGCGAACCGGAGTTAGAGATCGAAGTGACGCTGCCCGGTCGGACCGACCAGACGGCGCCGGACGTGCGTTAGCGGTTTCGGAGTTTCTCCGTCAGTTCGTCGCGGACTCGGTCACGAGCGTGTCGTCTTCGAGGTAGTGCTCGATGTGGTGCGCGTGCTCTTCGATCCCCTCCAGCTGCTCGCGGAGCATCTCCGCGGTCGCGTAGTCGCCGAGCCCCTCCGCGAGCTCGATGTGCTGCCGGTAGCTCTCGATGATGTCGCCCATCATCTCCAGGTCGTTCGCGAGCGACGTGCGGATGTCGTACACGTCCTCGTCCTCCGGCTCGACGGTGGCGTTCTCCGCGAGCGTCGTCATGCTGGCGTGCGGCACGCCGCCGAGCGCCTGCAGCCGCTCGGCGAGCTCGTCGGCGGCCGCCTCGACGTCCTCGTAGACCTCCTGTAAGAACACGTGAACGTCGAGGAACTCGGCGCCCTCGACGTTCCAGTGGTGTTTGTGGAGCTGGTGGTAGAGGACGTACGCGTCCGCGAGGTCGACGTTCAGCGCCTCGATGATCTGCTCTGCCTTCTCCGGTTCGAGCCTGAGGGCGTTCTCTTCGACGGTGCCTGCGCGCTGTCGGGTCTCCTTCTGCGTGCTCATAACACTACTTCGTACGGCCTCTTCCTACTTATAAGTTATCAATACAAATACACTTTTTCGTACGGCCTAAAACTCCACCGTGACGACGGTAGGGGAGCTATCGGTGTTGTATTCCGAATTTCTATCCGAGTTTTTATATAAAATCGATCGGCAGACGAACGACGCGACGAGGCGGCGTCAGCGTCGATCTCCTCGATTTAGGTTTCCCTAAGATTCGAAAGCGATTTAATGCTTTAGGGAGGCCTAAACCATATGGGAAAGCACGCGGACCGAAACGCGCCGACGCGCCGTACCGTGATCGGGTTCGGCGGCGCGGTCGCGGGGGCCGGACTGCTCGCTGGATGTCTCGGCGGCGGGTCGGGCGATTCCGGCTCGGGCGGCGGTTCCGACGGCGCCGACGGCTCGGACGACGCCGAGACCGAGGGGGCCGAGGGCTCCGACGGCGAGGGGGCGGAGGACGACGGGTCCGCGGGCTCGTACTCCGTCGAGATGGCGCCGGTCGGCGAGGTGACGCTCGACGCGGTCCCCGAGGACGTGATGGTCTACAGCCTGCTGTACGCGGACATGGCGGTCGCGTTCGGCCACGGCGACGCGGTGAACTCGCTCGGCTTCGACGCGGACGCGGGCGGACGCACGCTCGACGCCTACTACGCCGAGCTCGACGGCGTCGCGTTCGACCGGGAGGGACTCACCCAGCTCAACTCGGGCTCCGGCGACGGGATCACGGTCGACCGGGAGCTGCTCTACGAGCTCGACTCCGACCTCCACCTGGCGGACCCCGCGCTGTTCGCCTCCTTCGAGGGATGGGACGAGGACGACATCGCGGAGATCCGCGACAACGTCGGCCCGTGGTTCGGCAACGTGTACAGCCGGCGGCACTCCGAACCGCCGGCGGCGTACCGCGAGGACTACGAGTACTACGACCTTTGGGCCATTACGGAGCGCGTCGCGGGCGTGTTCCGCGAGGAGGAGCGCTTCGAGGCGCTCTCGTCGGTCCGCGACGACCTGGTCGAGACGGTGCGGGCCGACCTCCCGCCCGAGGCGGAGCGCCCGACGGTCGCCACGCTCCTCTACATGGACGGGACCTACTACCCCTCGCGGATCGACAAGCCCGGGTTCGCCAACGCCCACGTGCGTCCCTTCGGCGTCCCCGACGCGTTCGGCGCCGACGACGTGACCTACGAGACCGCCTACGACCACGAGCAGCTGCTGGAGATCGACCCCGACGTAATCCTCCACCAGTACGGGGTCGAGTCCTACTACGACGTAGCCGCGGTCCGCGAGGAGCTCGCCGACCACCCCGTCGCCGGCGAGCTCTCGGCGATCGAAAACGACCGGTTCTACCCCTCGGGGGACCCGGTGCAGGGGCCGGTCATGAACCTCTTCCAGATCGAGATGACCGCCAAACAGCTGTTCCCCGAGCGGTTCGGGGAGTGGCCCGACTACGAGCTCGGCGACGGCTACCCCGACATCCCCGAGTCGGAGCGGCTCTTCGACCGCGACCGCGTGGCGGAGATCGTCGCCGGTGATTCGGAATGAGTGAGCCAGTCGATCGCGACGGGGCCGACCGCGACCAGGTCGCCGACGCGGTCGACTGCGACGCGGTCGACCGCGAGGTCGTCGTGGTGGGCGGCGGCCCCGCCGGCTGCTCGGCCGCCGTCTTCCTCGCCCGCGAGGGGCTCGACGTCGCCGTGTTCGACCGCGGTCGGTCGTCGATCGCGCGCTGTGCGCACCTGGGGAACTACCTCGGCTTCCCCGGCGGAATCGACGTCGAGACGTTCTACGACCTCCTGCACGACCACGTCGAACGCGCGGGCGCCGCGCTCGTCGACGACCTCGTCGAGGCGGTCGAGACGCGGGCGGCTGACGGCGGCGACGCGGGGACGGAGGGCTTCCGCGTCACCCCGCAGGAGGGCGAGCCGGTGACCGCCCGTCGCGTGGTGGCGGCGACCCGGTACGACGGCGAGTACCTCCGCGGGCTCGACGACGACGACGCGATGTTCGAGAGCCACGAGCACGGCGGCGAGACCCACGAGCACTTCGACCGGGGGTACGCCGACCCCGACGGGACGACGCCGGTGGACGGGCTCTACGTCGCCTCGCCGTCCGAGGCCGCCCAGCAGGCGATCACGGCGGCCGGGCGCGGCGCCCGCGTGGCCCGGCGGGTCGTCACGGACGCGCGGGTCGCGGACGGCTGGTGGCCCGCGGCGGCCGAGGGCGTCGACTGGGTGCGCCGCGAGGCCGAGCGCGACGAGGAGTGGGCGGACCGCGAGCGGTGGGTCGAGTGGTTCGACGAGCGCCACGCCGACGCCCCCGTCGACGCGGACTCGGAGCGGTTCGCTCGGGTTCGCGAGGCGGCGGTCGACGAGGCGCTGGCGGCGTACGTCGACGCCGACGAGGCCGAGGCGCGAGCGGCCGAGGGGCGGCGCGCGCTCGCCGGCCACCTCGACCCGGCCGCGGTCGTGGAGGCGCACGGCGCCGAGACGCTGCTCGACGCGATGGACGACGAGGCGATCGCCGCGTACGCCGAGGGGGAGCGATGAGCGGCGGGGGATCGGTCGCCGGCGGCGCGGCGCACCGGGCGTCCGAGGGACGGCTCGGGTGGCTGTTCGACCCCAAGCTTGTCACGGTCGCGCTCGCCAGCGTCGCGGTCGTCGTCGTCGGCGGGCTCGTGCAGGTGAGCTTCGGCGCGTACTCGATGACCGTCGGGGAGGCGTGGCGCGCCGTCCTCGACCCCGCGGTGCTCCTCGATCCCCGCTGGCTCCTGAACTTCGTCGTCGGCGAGGGCGTGATGCGCGCGATCACCGGCTTTCAGGGGGAGCTGCCCGAGCTGGCACACGAGACGCTCATCGTCTGGAACATTCGGCTTCCCCGGGTGCTCGTCGCCGCCATCGTCGGGATGAACCTCGGCGTCTCGGGGGCCATCTTCCAGGCGGTCACCAGGAACGAGCTGGCGAGCCCGTTCATCCTCGGCGTCTCCTCGGGCGCGGGGCTGATGATCCTGCTGACGCTCGTGGTGTTCGGGGGGCTCTCGGCGTTCCTCCCGCTGATCGCGGCGCTCGGCGGCGCGGTCGCGTTCCTGATCGTCTACGCGATCGCGTGGAAGAACGGGACGAGCCCGGTCCGGCTCGTGCTCGCCGGCGTGATCGTCGGGACCGTCTTCAACAGCCTCCAGACGGGCCTGTTCTTCTTCGCGGACGACATCGGCGTCGTCCAGTCGGCGATCCAGTGGACGACGGGGTCGCTGACGGGGACCGACTGGGACCAGGTCCGGATGGCGCTCCCGTGGACGCTCGCGGCGGTGGCGCTGTCGCTCGCGGGGTCGCGGCAGCTGAACCTCCTCCTCCTCGGCGAACAGACGGCGAAGTCGCTGGGGATGTCGATCGAGAAGGTGCGGTTCGCGCTTTCCGGCGTCGCCGTGCTGGCGGCGGCGGCCAGCATCGCGGTGGCGGGGATCGTCAGCTTCGTGGGCCTGATCGTCCCCCACATGGTCCGGAACCTCGTGGGCAGCGACTACAAGCGGGTGATCGTCGGCTGCCTGTTCGTCGGCCCGGCGCTGATGGTCGCGGCCGACGTGGGGGCGCGCCTCGGGATGGGCGTGATCACGGGCGCGGACTCGCAGATCCCGGTCGGTATCGTCACCGGGCTGATCGGCGGCCCGTACTTCCTGTACCTGATGCGGCGCCAGCAGAACATGGGTGAGCTCTGAATGTCGACAGAACACGTGGACACGACGCGGACGGAGACGACGGACGGACCGGACGGATCGAACGGCGCGGACGCCTCGGCGGGAACTCCCGACGGGTCGGCCGCGACCGACGCGAGCGACCTCGACGGCGAGGACCTCGTGTTGGGGTACCCGAACGCCCCGGAGCCCGTCATCGACGGCGAGTCGATCGCGGCCGAACCCGGCGCGGTCACGGCGCTCGTCGGCCCGAACGGGTCCGGGAAGAGCACCCTGCTGAAGGGGCTCGCGACCCAGATCGCGCCGGAGGACGGCTCCGTGCTCGTCGACGGGGAGGACGTGCACTCGATGGACACGAAGGCGCTCGCCCGGAAGCTCGGGCTGCTCTCGCAGGAGAGCACCTCGCCGAACAGCATCACGGTCGAAGACCTGGTGTACCACGGCCGGTACCCGCACCGCGGGTTCTTCGAGCGGACGACCGACGAGGACGCGGCCGCGGTCGAGGAGGCGATCGAGCTGGCCGGCTGCGGCCACCTGCGCGACCGGGAGGTCGGGAGCCTCAGCGGCGGGCAGAAACAGCTGGCGTGGATCGCCATGGTGCTCGCGCAGGACACCGACGTGCTCCTCTTAGACGAGCCGACGACGTTCCTCGACATGCACCATCAGATGGAGGTGATGGAGATCATCGAGACGCTGCGCGACCGAAGCGACGTGACCGTCGTCGTCGTGCTCCACGACATCGAGCAGGCCGCCCGGCTCGCCGACCGGATGGTCGCGCTCAAGGACGGCGAGATCCGCGCCCGCGGCGCCCCCGAGGAGATCGTCACCGAGGACCTGCTCGCCGACGTGTTCCGCGTCGACGCCGACGTGGTCCAGACCGAGAACGGCCCGCGCGTGACGCCGCTCCGAGCGCGTCACGAGGATTGAGCGCGGCGTCTCGGACGAGGGCGCGGAGTAACTCGGAGACGATCCGCGCGATCTATGTTTTAGGCTAGCCTAAAGATCGGAACGGTTATATTTGTTTAGGTGAGCCTAAAACACATGTCGAGAGACGACGCGGAACCCGGCAAACCGACTCGGCGAAGCATCCTCACGTACGGCGGCACCGCCGCGCTCGGCGGGTTGCTCGCCGGTTGCACCGGCGGGGCCGAGAGCGGTACCGGCGCCGGCGAAGACGGTGAAGCCGGCGACGACGGTGGTGCGGAGGCCGCCTCGACGACCGCAACCGAGTCGGACTCCGAGAGCGAAGGATCCGACGAGTTCCCGTACACCGCCGCCATGGAACCGGTCGGCGAGGTGACCTTTGAGGCGGTCCCGGAGCGGTGGGTCGCGTACGACGGCGGCTTCGCGGACATGGCCGTCGCGCTGGGGAAAGCCGACGGACTGGCCGGGGTCGGCAACGCCAGCCGGTACTACACGTACGTCTACGACGAGCTTCCCGGGGTCGACGTCGATCGGAGCCAGATCGAGGCGTACCCGGAGGTCAGGACGAAAGAGGAGTTCTACGAGATCGACGCCGACATCCACCTGTACGACCCGCAGATGCTCGTCAACTGGTTCGATTGGGGGGAAGACGACGTTGCGGAGCTCCGCGACAACGTCGCCCCCTTCTTCGGGAACCTGATCTTCCGGCGGTCGGACGGGTGGCACGACTACCGGTACTACACGCTGTACGAGGCGTTCGAGCGCGTCGCCGCGGCGTTCGACGAGCGCGAGCGCTACGAGGCGTTCGCCGAGCTCCACGAGTCGTTCATCGCCGACGTGCAAGCCCGGCTTCCGTCGGCGGACGACCGGCCGAGCGTGTTCCTGACGTTCGAGGGAACCGACGAGCCGGAGACCTTCTCGCCGTACCGGCTGGTCGACAAGGGGACGAGCAAGAAGCAGTGGCTCGATCTCGGGGTCAACGACGCGCTCGCGGGGACCGACGTCGAGAACCTCAGCACCACGAACCGCGGCGAGCTCGACTACGAGAACCTGCTCGAAGTGGATCCGGACGTGATCCTCGTCCGCGGGCACGAGCGCAAATCGGCGGCGGAGTTCCGCGACACCGTCCTCGCGTACATGGAGAGCCATCCCGTCGGGAGCGAGCTCACGGCGGTCCAGAACGGCCGCGTGTACCGCGGCGGTTACCTCTATCAGGGGCCGATCCACAACCTCTTCCTGACCGAACGGGCCGCGAAACAGATCTACCCGGAGGAGTTCGGCCCTGTAACCGGTGACGAACGGCTGTTCGACCGCCAGCGGGTTGCGGACATCATCAACGGAGAACTCTAACAATGGATACCAACGACACGATTCGAGACGGGACGGCGACGCGGAGAGAGACGATCAAGTACGGCGGTACGGTCGCCCTCGGCGGTCTCCTCGCCGGCTGTGTCGGCGGCGGCGACGGCGACGGATCCGGTTCGTCCGACGCCGCCCCGACCGAGAACTCGACTGACGACGACTCGACCGAGGACGGTTCGGACGAGTCCGACTCCGAGGACGAGGCCGACGAGAGCTACACGGCGTCGATCTCTCCGGTCGGCGACGTGACCTTCGAGTCGCCGCCGGAGACGGTGTTCACGCGGCTCACCCACCACGCGGACATGGCGTTCGCGCTCGGCCGCGGCGACGGGATCACGGCGATGCACGCCCCCGACTACTACGACGGGCTCTGGAACCAGTACGTCGAGCGGCTCCCCGGCGTCTCGCTCGACTGGTCGGGGCTCTACTCCTCGTGGGAACCCGACAAGGAGAAGCTGTACGACCTCGACAGCGACGTTCATCTCGCGGATCCGGCGTGGCTGACGCAGCTGGAGGGATGGGAGCGCGAGGACGTCGACGAGATCGCCGAGAACGTCTCGCCGTGGTTCGGCAACTCCCTCAGCGACCGCCATCAGGAGCCGGCCGGAGAGTGGGTCGACGGCTACGAATACTACGGGCTCTGGGAGCAGTTCGAGCGCGTGGCCGAGGCGTTCGACGAGCGCGAGCGCTACGAGGCGCTCGCGGCGGTCCGCGAGGACCTCCTGTCGACGGTCGACGAGCGGCTGCCGCCGGAGGAGGAGCGTCCGACGGCGGTCATGATCGCCGCCGCGGACATCGAGCAGATCTACGCGTACACCCTGAGCAACCCCGGCTTCCTCACGTCGCACACGCGCCCGCTCGGGCCGCGCGACGCGTTCGAGAGGAGCGTCGAGTCGGGTTCGGTCGTCGACTTCGAGACGATCCTCGATGCGGACCCCGACGTAATCTTATACCTCGGCGGCATGGAGCCGGGGACGGACATGGCCGGGCGGCGGACCGCCTTCGAGGAGGACCCCGTCGGCTCGCAGGTCGCGGCGGTTCAGAACGACCGGATCCACCCGCAGGGCGCCCGGTACCAGGGGCCGATCCTCAACCTCTTCCAGATCGAGATGACTGCGAAGCAGCTCTACCCCGACGAGTTCGGTGCGTGGCCGCGGTACGAGTCGGGCCCGTACCCGGAGATTCCGGCGGACGAGCGGCTGTTCGACCGTCAGCGCGTCGCCGACGTCATCAACGGGGACCTGTAGATGCGCGCCCGCGAGTGGACGGTCGCCGCCGCGTTCGGCGACCCGACGGAGTACGACGTGCCGGACCTCCCGACGTGGCGCGTCGAGCGCGGCGACGACGGCGACCTCGCGTTCGCGGCCGCCGACCGCGACGAGCCGTTCATCGCGGCGGCGCGACCGGTTCGGGTGCGGCGATGAGCGCGACCCGCCTCGATGGGGTCCCGGGACTGGCCGGAACCGGTGCGGTCCCGGACCGAAGCGACTACGGCGGCTCGCGCGCCCCGACCGGTATGGCGAACGCGACGACGGTGGCGATCGACGGCGACGACTCGCGACTCGAACGGGGGATCGACCGATGAGCGCCGACGAGACGCCCGTAGATGAGGCCGATTCGCGCCGCTCCCGCGACGTGGTCGTCGTCGGCGGCGGCGTCGCCGGGCTCTCGGCGGCCGTCTTCACGGCCCGACAGGGGCTCGACACGCTCGTGGTGGACGACGGCGGGTCGCTCCTCCGGCGGAACGCGCACCTGGAGAACTTCCCCGGCTTCCCGCTCGGCGTGGACGCCCGACGGCTGCTCGACCTCCTCGCCGAGCAGGCCGAGACCGCCGGCGCCGACCGGCTCGACGGCCGGGCGACGCGCGTCTCGGCGGTCGACCTCGACGACACCGACGGCTCCGAGACCGGCGGCGACGCCCGGTTCGTCGTCGAGGTCGACGGCGCTGGCGAGGGGGACGACGCGGACGACCGCACCGACCCGATCCGGACCCGCCACGTCGTCGCCGCGACGAAAAACGAGGTCGGCTACCTCGACGGCGTCGAGGGGGTCGGGATCCTCGACCGCGGGAAGTCGTACGTCGACACCGACGAGCGCGGCCGGACCGGCGTCGACGGGCTGTACGCGGCCGGCCGGCTCGCGGAGAAGCCGCACCAGGCGGCGGTGTGCGCGGGCCACGGCGCGGAGGTCGGCGTGACGATCCTAGAGGAGGACGACCGCGGGTTCTACCACGACTGGGTCGCGCCCGAGGGGTACTTCACCGACCGCGGCCGGCAGGTGCCGCCGGGCTGCGAGGAGATCGGCGACGACGAGCGCCGCGAGCGCGAGGCGGCGTCGCGCGAGGCGATCCGGGAGCGGTTCGCGGGGCCGCACCCGGACCCGCAGGAGACGCACCCGAGCCTAGAGGAGTGAGCGGCGCGCGGAGGTGACACCACGTGATCGGAACGACGCTACTCGAGATCGGCGACCACATCGAATCGCTCGCGAGCGAGACGGGCGAGTACTCGCTGGTCTGCGCGCGGTACGGCGACCGACCGGTCCCGGCGGCCGGGCTCCGGTTCGAGAGCCGCGCCGTCGCGCGGGCCGCGGCGCGCGCCACCGAGCAGTACCGCGACGCGCTCCGCCGGTACGACCCGCGGCTGCCGTACTACGACGTGATCGTCCGCCAGGAGTTCGCGGGAGACGGCCCTGACCTCGGGGCCGGCGCCGGACCGAACGCCGGCGCCAGCGGCCCGAAGCGGTCCGACGATCCCCACGACGTGCGGCGGTTCTCGGCTGCGGAAGCCTCCGAGTGGGACCTCACCGAGCCCGCCGTGGAGGACGCGACTGGAGCGGGCCGCCCGGGGGACCGAGGCGGCCGGAGGGAGGCGAGGGACCGGGACGACCGCGGTCGCGACCGGAACGACCGCGGCCGCGACCGCGTCGAGTTCTGCCACGAGGCAGCGGCCGGGGTGTTCGAGGCGCTGTCGGCGGGCGGCCACGACGACGCCGAGTCGGCGGTGATGGACGCGTACTTCGCGTTCGCCGAGCGCGTGGACGACCCTGACGACCTCTGTCTGTGCCTCCTCGAAGCGATGGCCGAGGTCCTCCACCGGCGGCTCGCGCCCGACGAGCAGGCGTCGGTGCTGTCGGAAGCGGCGTCGGGGCTCCCGCCCGTCGACGACGCAGACCCCGTCTCCGGGGCGTTCGACCGCCTTGCGGGGGCCGGCGTCGTCGACGGCTACAGCCGCGAGTCCGAGTCGAGGCCGGTCGCGTCGCCCGACGGCGATACCGTTCTGGTGTCGAACTACGCGTTCACGCCCCGAAACGGGCGGTTCCCGACGCTGCCGCTCGTCCTCGAACTGTACCGCCGGACGGAGCCCGGTCGTCGCCCCGACGCGGTCCGGATCGACGCCGTCGACGAGGGGTGGCGGGTCAGCCTCTCCGCCGGCTCCGGCGACGGGCCGGTCGGGCTCGCCAGCGCGGCGATCCGGTCGTAACCGGAGCGCTCCGTCACTCGTCCGCGTCGTCGGAGCCGTCCCCCTCCGCCCCCTCCGCCCCCTCCGCTTCGATCCGCACGAGGTCGGCCTCCACGTCCTCCACGAAGGCTCCCTGTCCCCCGACCGTGACGGTCTCGCCGTCGTCGGTCTCGACGACGAGCGAGTGCTCGACGGGGAACTCGTTGGTCGTCGGCTCCACCATCCCCTGCTTCGACTCGACGACGCGGCCGACAATCTCGACCGACTCGTCGTCGTCGGTCCGCCGCCCGCCGACGGTGACGCGAGGGGTCTCCCCGGCGCGGAGGCGGAGCGTCGCTTGGAGGACGGTGTGCCTGAAGTTCGCGTACTCGGCTGGCAGCGGCGCGGGCGCCGCGGTCGCGAGCTCGTCGGCGGCCGGCCAGTAGTTCCCGAGGAACGAGCCGACGATCACCGGCGCGAGCTGCTCCTGCGAGAAGTGGATCGCCTGTCGGTCGGTGTTGGACCGGCGCAACAGCTCGGGCGGGACGACGACCCCGGCCGCGGAGTCGACGGTGAGCAGCGTCGGCATCGCCTCGCCCCACGTCCGGACGACGCTGGCGACGCCGTCGAGCTCGCCGTCGAACCCGCCCGGGACCCCGCTCGCGTCCGAGACGATGAGCAGCACGAGGACGCCGCGGTCGACGGCCTCGACGAGCGACTCGCGGATCTCGGGGAGGTGGTCGGCGGTGATCGACAGCGCCACCTCCGAGTCCGCGTCCGCGAGCAGCGACCGGATCCGCTTTATCACCGTCACCCGGGACTTGATCACCTCGAACTGCTCGGTCTGTCGCTCCACCCGTGAGAAGCGCTCCTCTAACCCGGGGCGGATCGCGTCCACGTCCGACCGGAGCCGGTTTATCACCTCGTCCGGCGGGTTCGCGCGGATGGTCGTCGGCACGACGTGGTCGTTCACCTCGACGAAGCCGCGCTCCGCGAGCGACTCGCTCACGCTGTACACGTAGCGTTTCGACACGCCCGCGGCGTCGGCGACGGTGCTCGCCTTCGCCTCGCCGTGCGCCAAGAGACTGAGGTACGTGTCGACCTCCTTGTCCGAGAGCCCGAACCGGCGGAGGAGATCGTTCAGCGTCCGGTCGTCCATGTGACAGAGAAGGGCGAGGGACTCACTTATAAGGGTCGGAGCGACGCGGCGGCGCGGTCCCTCACCGGAGGACCGCGACGGAGTCGACCGCGACGTCGGTGTCGACCGCGCGGTCCGCGAACAGGTCGGTCTCGACCCGGTCCGGAACCGTCACGGTCGCGGGGGCCTCCGCGAAGTTGACGACGACGAGGAGGGCGTCGTCGCCGTCACTGTCGTCGTTGCTGCCGCTGGCGCCACCGTCGCCGCCATGCTCGCCGTCGTCCTCGTCGGGCCTCCGGACGAACGCGGTCACGCGCTCGGCGTCGCCGTCGACGACCGACACGTCGGCGGCGAGCCCCGCGAAGTCGACGGCGCCGTCCCGGAGGAGCGGCTCGCGCTCGCGGAGCGCGGCGAGGTCGCGGTGGAAGTCGGTGAGGTCGTTGTCGCCGTCGTGCCACCGGATCGGTCCGCGGTACGTCTCGTTGCCGCGCTCCTGTCCGGCGTACACCATCGGCGCGCCGGGGAGGGCGAAGACGGTCGCCGCTGCCGCCTTCAGCGCTCCTCGGCCGTACTCGGCGAGGTAGCGCTCCTCGTCGTGGTTCTCGACGTAGCGCATCTGCAGGCCCGGGTCGTCGAAGCCGAGCCACTCGGCGCGGGCGAACGCGTCGGCGAGCGCGTCCGCGGGCGCGTCGCCCGCCCCGACTGACCGGAGGGTCTCGTACAGCGAGGTGTCGTAGTGGAGGTCGAACTCCCCCTCGCCGTAGAAGGGGTCGTGCGGGAGCGTCTCGTCGAGCAGGAGGAAGTCGTCGGGGACGCGGTCGCTCACCTCCTTCCAGAAGCCGTGGGGGACGCCCCACGCCACGTCGGCGCGGAAGCCGTCGACGACCGCGCTCCACTCGTCGACCACGTCGAGCAGCCACTCGCGGACCGCCGGCGAATCGAAGTTGAGGTTCGGGATCCGGCGCCAGTTGAAGTAGTACTCCGGCATGTCGCCGTCGGCGAGCTCCGCCCAGTCGGTGTCGGTCACGTCGAAGGCGCTGTCGGCCCGGCGGTAGTGGTCGGCGTACTCATCGACCCCGGCGGCGTGCATCTGGAAGGCGGGGTGGTCGCGGGACGTGTGGTTGATCACCAGATCGAAGATCACCCGGATCCCGGCGTCGTGGCAGGCCGCGACCAGCGACTCGAACGCCTCGCGCGAGCCGAGGTCGCTCGCGGTGTCGTAGTAGTCGGTGACGTGGTAGCCGTGCTCCGTCGGCGAGGCGAGCACGGGCGTGAGCCAGAGCGCGTCGACCCCGAGGCTCTCGATGTAGGGCACCCGGCGCTCGATCTCGCGGAACGTCGTCGGCAGGGTGTCGCCGGCGAACGACCGGACAAAGACCTCGTAGATCGTCGGGGAGTCGGCCCACTCGGGCGGGGCGTGCGGGTCGCGCACGGCGAGCGACCCGGCCTCGTCCACCCCCGCGGCGCCGCTCCTGTCGCGCTCGATCCGGACCGTCTCCGCCGCGCCGTAGCGGTCCCCGTGCGGGACGGCGTGGATCCGGACCCCGCCAGCGAGGTCGTCCGGAAGCGCCGAGACCGGGATCGAGAGGGCGTCGCCCGCCGCCAGCGACTCGATCCGCGCGACCGTCTCGGGGGGCGCGTCGCGGTCGTCGACGAGGAAGTCGACGGCGACGGGCGACTCGCCGGCGGTCCTCCCGGAAGCGCCGTCCCCGTCGTCGGGGGTCGATTCCTCCCCCCCGTCGAGGTCGGGCGGCGCGGCGGCGTCGGCGGTAATTCGGACCGCCTCGGCGTCGCCGTCGCCCTCGACGACGCTCGTCGACAGCGAGACGCGCGGCCGCCCCGGGCCCGGCACCGTCACCGCGTCGCGGTGCTCGTTGCCGGGGTCGTCGTTGGCGACGAAGCTGAACCCGTGGCGACCGGGCGGCACGCGGACCGGACAGACCCAGTCGTCGCCGTCGCGCTCGGGGCGGTCGCGCGCGAGCAGGCGGTCGTTGTGGGGCCACATCAGTGAGACGCGGTCCACGTCGCTGTCGTCGACGGGGAGGTCCGCGGCGGGGACGCGGAGCTCGACCGGCCGCCGCTCGTCGGGGTAGGCGCGCACGCGCTGGCGGTGGGTCCCGTCCGGGGCGTCGAGCGTCAGGACGTACGTTCCGGGGGCGTCGGGTCGGAGGTGAACGACCGGCGCGTCAGGCCGGCTCGTCGCGCCGGGAACGAGGACTCCATCGTCGTCGTCGCTTCCGCGGACCGGCTCCCCGTCGGCGCGCGCGTCGCTCTCCGCGGGCGCGTCGCGGAGGGTCCACTCGTAGGTTCCGTCCGGATCGGGGCTCCGCGGCGACAGCTCGACGGATTCGCCGACGCTCGTCGCGCGCGGCGGACCGGGGTCGTGCATACTGGTTCCCGACGGCGCCCCGGCTTGAGCGTTTCCGTTCTGCGAACGAATGAACAATAATTACACCAAAACTTCATACGCGGAGGGTCCGTGTACTCGCGTAATGCAACTCCGCGACGCGCTCGACGACTACAAGCGAAACACCGGGCACGCCACCCGGTTCCCGGGCGAACGCCGGACCGTCACCGGGCGATTCTCGGGCGGCGACGGACGGCTCGTTCACGTCGCCGGCGACGGCGAGCTCCGCGACTTCGGCTACCCGCTGACCGGCCGAACGGGGCTCGTCCGCTCGCGCGTCGGCCTCGCGGTCGGCGACGAGATCGCGTGGCTCGACGAGGTGCCGACCGAGCAGCGCTACGTCGGCGACACGACCCTGATCGAGACCGTCCACGAGACGGACCACGGGACGGTCACCCGCCACGACGCGACGATCGGCGACGCCCACCTCACGCGCGCGTCGGTCGACGTGGGCGACGACGGCCACGCGAACGTCGACCCGGCCGACCTCTCGCTCGTCGTGTACGCCCGGTTCGCGCCGGACGGACGCGACGATCGAGTGGGACAGCTCCGGTACGACGACGCGGTCGAGGTGTACCACGCCGACGAGCGCGACTTCCTCGCGAGCGACACCGGTCTCGCCGACCTGCGCGGCCAGCTCCCGGCGACGTTCCCCGAGCTGCTCGACGACGCCCCCACCGACCTCCCGCGCGACCGCGACGGGGACCGCTACGAGGAGGAGCGGCTCTCCGGCGAGGTGATCGCGGACGTGCCCTTCGAGGAGGGCGTCGCGACGGTCGGCACCCTGCTGACCGACCGCGAGGAGACGACGCGCGAGGCCGCCCGCGAGCGGCTCGCGGCGCTGTTCGCGGAGCTCGACTCCCCCGACGCGCTCGCCGCGGCCGCGGGCGAGACGATCCCTGCGGTCCCCGAGTCGGTCCCGGCCCGGGAGTCGGTCGTCGCCGACCTCCGGGTTCTCTCCCTGCTCTCCGCGGAGTCCGGGCTCCGGATCGCCGGCCCGGACTTCGACCCCTTCTACTCCACCTCCGGCGGCTACGGCTACACGTGGTTCCGCGACGACGCCGAGATCTCGACGTTCGCGCTCGACGCGGACGACCGGCTCGGGCTCGGGCTGGACGACTGGCACGCGCGTTCGGCCGAGATGTACGTCGCCACCCAGCGCCCGGACGGCTCGTGGCCCCACCGGGTGTGGCCCCGGAACGGGGCGCTAGCGCCCGGCTGGGCGAACGCGCGCATCGAGGACGGGCCCGACGTGGACTACCAGGCGGACCAGACCGGGAGCGTCATCGCCTACCTCGCGCAGGCGCGCGCCGCGGGCGTCGACGCCGAGGGGCTCGACGAGACGCTCGTCGCCGCGCTCGCCGGGCTCGACGAGACCCTCGCGGACGACGGGCGCCCTGTCGTGTGCCAGAACGCGTGGGAGGACAGCGCCGGGCGCTTCGCGCACACGACCGCGACGTTCCTGGAGGCGTACAGCGAGCTCGCCCTCCACGGCGACGGGCTGGAGGCGGCTGCGCTCGACGCGGACGCCTTCGGGTCGACCGCGGCGCTCGACCCCGCCGCGCTCCCCGACGACCTCGCCGCCCACGCCCGCGATCAGGCGGCGCGGGTGTACGACGCCCTCGACGACCTGTGGGTCCCCGAGCGCGGCTGTTACGCGCTCCGCGAGACCGCCGAGGGCGCGATCGACGACCGGCTCGACTCCTCGACGCTGTCGCTGGCGAGCGCGCACCGCTCCTTCGACGCGCTCGGGCGGGGCGACGGCGAGCGCGGCGAGCGCGGCGACGGGGCGGACGCCCCCGGCGCGGTCGACGATGAGCGCCTCGACCGGCTGGTCTCGCACGTCGAGACGGTCGTCGACGGGCTCGCCCACGAGAGCGACGAGATCGCCGGCCTGATCCGGTACGAGGGCGACGGCTGGCGGCGGGCCGGCCAGCGCTCCGAGAAGGTGTGGACGGTCTCGACCGCGTGGGGGGCGAACGCCTGTGCGGAGCTGGCGGTCCTCCTCGCCGACCGCGAGGACCCCCGCGCGGCCGAGATGGTCGAGAACGCCCGGGAGCTGCTCGCGCACGTCTCGCCCGGCGGCTCCCTCTGTGAACCGACGACGTATCTCCCCGAGCAGTTCTTCGACGACGGGACGCCCGACAGCGCGACGCCGCTCGGCTGGCCCCACGCGATCCGACTGGCGACGGTGGCGCTGCTCGACGACGAGCTCCCGCAGTTCGCCGACTGCGTCGCCGCCGACGACTGACGCGACGGACGGCGGGTTTTCGATCCAATATTTAAAAGACGATGAGCGAATGCGATCCGAATTTATAAGTCATGGTGCGGTGGCGCGTGCCTGCGAGCGGCCGACAGGCCGCGAGTCAGCACGCGCGAGGGAGTCGCGAACAGCGTGGCGCGGAGCGCCACGGGCAGCCGGCGCGGAGCGCCGGCGACGAAGTGAGCGACGAGGCTGGGGAGGTGTGAGGTGCGGTTGCGGTGCGGTCGGGTGGGACTCAAAGGGGCAGCCGGGAGGACGAAGCACGGCGCAGCAAGCACCGCAGCGAAGGAGCAACGCGACTGAGCGAGGAGCACAGCAAGCCGCGCGAGTCCTCCCGGCTGGGGCTTTGGCGGCCTTCACCGTCGATCCGCAGCCAACGATTTATAAGCGAGCGGCTGGCGCTTTGGCGGTCTTCGTCGCTTCGTCGGATACTTATAAACTCACTTCGGACACGCATCACTTGCGGGTGCGGTATCTCACACAACACACGCAAAAATCGACGCGCCGGACCTATCGCCACTCGTCGGCCGGCACGCAGTCCGCCGCACGGACCGTGATCCACCGGGTCGTCCGCTCGTCGGGATCGCGGTCCCGCTCGAAGAACGTCACCTCCCCGCCGTCGGAGTCGCCGTCGGTCCGCTTACAGACGAGCTCCGACCGCTCGGCACGGACGCGCGTCGATGACGTGGACATACGTCACGATTCGCTCCGGATCAAATAATAAGTATTGGTTTTCTTTCGCAATCTGCGAAACAACCGTCGTCAATACCGGAAATTAACCGAACTCCGAGTGAAACGGCAGATCGAATTCGCCTCCCCTACAGCCGGACCGGAACGCCGCGCTCGTCGAGGTACTGCTTCGTCTCCTCGATCGAGTAGTCGCCGAAGTGGAAGATGGAGGCCGCGAGCCCGGCGTCGGCGTTCGCCTCGGTGAACACCTCGTGCATGTCCTCGGGGCCGCCGCAGCCGGAGGAGGCGATGACGGGGGTCGAGACGGCGTCGCACACCGCCGTCATCAGCGGGATGTCGTAGCCGTCCTTCGTCCCGTCCTTGTCGATGGAGTTGACGAACAGCTCGCCGGCGCCGCGCTCCTCGGCCTCCTTCGCCCACGAGACGGCGTCGATGCCGGTGCCTTCGCGGCCGCCCTTCTTGGTGCACTCGAACCACACCCGTTCGCCGTCCTCGTCCTCGTAGAAGTGCTCGCCCGCGTCGTCGTACCGGCGGCGGGCGTCGACGGAGATGACGATACACTGGCTGCCGAACGCCGCCGCGCCCTCCTCGATGAGCTCCGGGCGCTCCAGGGCGCCGGTCGTGATCGACACCTTGTCCGCGCCCGCGCGGAGCGTCTCCTTGATGTCGGCCTTGGTGCGGATGCCGCCGCCGACCGTCAGGGGGATGAAACACTCGTCGGCGACCGCGTTCACCACGTCGAGCATCGTCTCCCGGCCCTCGGCGCTCGCGGTGATGTCGAGGAAGACGAACTCGTCGGCGCCCGCGGCGTTGTACTTCTTCGCCAGCTCGACCGGGTCGCCGGTGTACTCCAGGTTCTCGAAGTTGACGCCCGTGTACACCGCCGCGTCCCCGTCGTCGTCGAGGTCGACGTCGATACAGGGAATGATCCGCTTCGTGAGTCCCATTCGTTACCGGTCGTTGGCGGCGGCCGGGGTTAAAAGACGCGGGGTCGCGCTCGGCGCGAGATCACTCCTCCGTCTCCCGCTCTCCGCTCTCCCCTTTCGCATTTTCCCCGCTCCCCGCCTCCGTTCTCTCCGACGCCGACGACCGCCGGTCGTACTTCGCGACCGCGCGGTCGGCGCGCTTCGAGATGCCGTTCGGGTTCCGGGCGGGGCTCCGGTCCCGACTCCGCGCGACGAGGCCGTCGGAGGTCCCGCCGGCCAGCCCGAGGAGCACGTCGCGGCCGGTGGCGGCCCACCGCGAGGGGGTCGACTCGCCGCGGAGCACGTCGCCGGCGGCCCCGACGGCGTCGGTCGCGGCGTGCGTCCCGGCCCGCGCGAGCACCGTCGGACGGATCCCGTAGTTCTTCAGGAGGCGGTACGCGAGCGCCCGGTACTTCCACCCCCACTCGCGGGCGCTGCGCCCGCCGTCGGCCGCCGTCGGGCTCGGGAGCTCCTTGGCGACCGCCATCTCCTCACGCCACGCCACGGTCCGCCCCATCTGGGCCAGCCTGTGGGCCGCGTCCCGCGCGCCGCCGGTGTTGAGGTACTCGTCGAAGCCGTCCAGGTCCCGGAGCGTCTCGCGCCGGAAGGCGACGTTGCCCCCCTCGAAGTAGGTCACCTCGGTGCCCGCGATGCTCCGGCGCTCCGGGCCGTCGCGGCGCTCGTCGTCTCCCCGCCCGTCTTCGTCGTTCTCTCTTCCGTCTCCGCGTCTCCCGTCGCGTCCTCCGTCCTCACCGTCGCGTCCTCCGTCCTCACCGTCGCGTCCTCCGTCCTCACCGTCGCGCCCTCCGTCGTCGTCGCGCCCCGCCGCCGGTTCGATCGGGGTCACCGGTCCCGTCACGGCGTCCGCGTCGTCGAGGCCGGCGCGGACGGCGTCGACCCACCCCGCTCCGATCCGGTTGTCGTAGTCGACGAGGGCGACCGCGTCGCCCGTGGCGACCTCGATGCCGGCGTTGCGGGCGACGTTGACCGTGCGGTCGGAGATCTCCACCAGCACGTCCACGTCGTCGCGGTCCCGCACCATCCCGGTGGTGCCGTCGGCGGAGGGGCCGTTGGCGACGATCACCTCCGCCTCGGGAGCGTGGGCCGCCAGCGCGTCGAGGCAGGCGGCCAACCGGTCCCGCCCGTTGAGCGTGGGAACGACGACCGAGAGGTCCATACGGTCGGGTATCGAGGCCGAGGATTAAAAAGGGCTCTGTGCGGGCGACAGCGCGGTCGCGCCGCGATCGGTCGGCGAGCGTCCGGGCGCGCTTCAAACAGTCAGGTAGTACACCTGCTTGCGCGCGTCCTTGAAGCTGTAGCGGGAGTCCACGAGCCCCTCCTCCTCCAGGCGGTTGAGCGCGTAGCGGACGGTCCGGTCGGGGAGCAGCGACTCGTCGGCGAGGCCGCCCTGCGAGAGCGGGGCGTCGCCCTCCAGCACCTTCGCGACGAGTTTGGCGCTCGGGGGGAGTTCGCGTAAGCGGTCGCGGTACTCGGCTTCCGACAGGCGGTCCTGGTCAGCGGTCTCCGCGGGACTGGTACTCATGTCTCATGCCAAATCCGCGCCTATTGGTAAAGGTTGGCTACATATAGGGCAATCCGATTGGAATAATATAATGTGTTAATATCACAGCTCAGACGGCTGTCAATCCCGATCGATCAGGCGTATTTTGACGCCGTGGCGCGTCCGATCGGTCGATGATCCCCGAGTCGCACGTCGACATCTTCGAGTCCGAGTCATACGCCCACCTCGCGACGGTAATGCCGGACGGGACGCCGCACGTGACGCCGGTGTGGGTCGACCACGAGGACCGCGAGTACGTCCTCGTCAATACGGCCCGCGGCCGCCAGAAGGAGCGGAACGTCCGCCGGAACCCGAGGGTGGGCGTGAGCGTGCTCGACCCGACGGACCCCTACCGGTACGTCTCGGTGCGCGGTGAGGCCGAGCTCACCGAGGAGGGGGCGACCGAGCACATCGACGAGCTCGCGCGGCGCTACTTCGACGTCGACGAGTACCCCCATCACGGCGAGGAGTCCGGGTCGCGGGTGTTGGTGAAGATCCCGGCCGAGACCGTCACGACGAGCGGGTAACCGGCTCCGTCCCGTCGCTCGGGCCGCCGACCGTCGTGAGACCGGTCGGCGCCGCCGCCGTCGAACGCTCGCCGACCGCATCCAGTACGGTTTTGTCGGTCGGGCGTGCAGTACGCACAACGTGAAGGGACAGGACTGGTACCAGGCCGACGAGGTCGCGGAAGAGTACGAGGACGTACGGTTCTCCGGCGGCGGGGAGCTCATCGACCGGCGCGAGAAGGAGGCGGTCCTCTCGGCGCTCGGACCGATCGAGGAGGGGCACCGCGTGCTGGAGGTCGCCTGCGGCACCGGCCGGTTCACGACCATGCTCGCGGACCAGGGGGCCGACATCGTCGGGCTCGACATCTCCCGCGAGATGCTCGAACAGGGCCGCGAGAAGGCGGCCGAGTCGGGGCTTTCCGACACGCTGGAGTTCGTCCGCGGCGACGCCTCTCGGCTCCCGTTCCCCGACGACCACTTCGACTCGGTGGTCGCGATGCGCTTCTTCCACCTGATGGACGACCCGGTTCCGTTCCTCTCGGAGCTGCGCCGCGTCAGCGCCGATCAGGTGTTCTTCGACACCTTCAACAGCCGCAGCCTGCGGACGCTGTACACCTGGCTGCTCCCGATGGGGTCCCGGCTCTACTCCGAGAAACAGGTCGTCGACATGCTCCGCGCGGCGGACCTGACGCTCGCCGGCGAGGAGCACGACTTCGTGCTGCCGTACGGCTTCTACCGGGAGCTTCCGGGGCCCGTCGCGAAGCCGTTCCGGGTGCTCGACGAGCTCGTCGGCAACACGATCCCGGGCGACTACGTCGCGTCCGTCTCCTACTGGGACGCCCGGATCCCCGGAAACGAGGGCTCGGCGGAACCGGACGCCGCCGAGTGAGCTACGGCGACTCCTCGACGACTTCGCCCACCGCGAAGTTCGATTTGACTTCCGTTACCTCGATTTTCACGCGCTCGCCGACCTCCGTGTCCGGGACGATGATCACGTACCCCCGCTCGACGCGGGCGATCCCGTCGCCCTGCTTGCCGAGGTCCTCGATCTCGACGTAGCGCATCTCGCCGGGCTCGACCGGGGGTTGGGGGCCGTCGTCGTCGGCGCGGGACGCCGAGGCGTCGACGCCCTCGTCGGCCGTCTCGGTCGCCTCGGACTCTGACCGAGAGATGAGCGCGACGCGGTACGTCTCGCCCGGCTCCAGCGAACCGGTCTCGACCTCGCGTCGCGGGACGTCGACGACGTACTCGCCGTCCTCCTCGCGAACGTCGGCGCTGAACAGACAAAGGAGCTTCTCTGAGATCTCCATAGTAGACTCCAGCGAAACGTGGTGACGGACCAGTATAGTTGTACCGCCGACACGCCCGCGATCCGTTCGGACTCCGGGCGGTGCGTTCGTAACGGGGGTCGCCTCCGGCAACCGTCGCCACCGGACCAAGGCCTTTCTCGGCGCCCGCCGAACCGACACGCATGACCGAACCGGAGTTCCGACACGGTGCCGTCTCGTCCCCGATCGTGACGCCGTTCGACGCCGAGGGCGGCGTCGACGCCGACGCGCTCGCGACCCACGTCGAGGCGCTCGCCGACGCCGGCCTCGACGGGGTCGTCCCCTGCGGGACGACCGGCGAGTTCGCCAGCCTCACCGACGCGGAGCGACGGACCGCGATCGAGACCGTCGTCGAGGCGGCCGACGACGGGCTCGCCGTGATCGCCGGCGCGGCGGACACGACGGTCTCGGGCGCCCACGATCGGCTGCGGTTCGCCGCCGAGGCGGGCGCCGACGCCGGGCTCATCACGCTCCCGTACTACCACACGTCGACGAGCCTCGACGGCCAGCGGGCCTTCTTTGAACGGGTCGCCGACGGCTCTCCCCTCCCGATCTACCTGTACGACATCCCGGCGACGGTCGGCGAGCCGATCGACCCTGGGGTCGTCGGCGACCTCGCCGACCACGAGTCGGTCGTCGGGTTGAAGGACACGTCCGGCGACCTCACCGGGCTCGACGCCGCCCTCCGCCGGAGCCCCGACTCGTTCACCGTCTTCCAGGGCGTCGACGCCCAGCTCTACCCGACCGCGTCGCTCGGCGTCGACGGCGGGATCAACGCGCTCTCGCAGGTGATCCCCGAGGCGTTCGTCGCGCTCGGCGAGGCGCTCCGCGCCGGCGACGACGACCGCGCGCTGTCGCTCCACCGGGACGCGATCGCCCCGGTGTTCGCACGGTGCGCCGAGCACGGGTTCGCGCCCGTCGCGAAGGTCGGGGCCGCGCACCGCGGGTTCATTCCGGACCCGCGGGTCCGCCCGCCGCTCACGCTCCCCGACGCGGCGGCGCGCGAGGCGATCGCCGCCGACGTGGACGCGGCGCTCGACGCGGTCTGAGGGGAGAAGCGGGCGGTCGCCGGCGCGCCGGGGCGGCGGAGCGCGCTCACTCCCCGTCGATCGGCGTCCCGTCGGCCTCCTTCGGCCCCTCGGAGTCGAAGACGACCGCGTCGCCCTCGGCGCGCTCGGCGGCGGTCGGGTCGTAGCCGTCGCGCACGCCGATCGCCTCCTCCAGTTCGCGGACCGCGCGCTCCTTGAGCGACGCCGCCAGCGCCTCCGCGTCCTCGCGGGAGATGTCGCGGCCGAGCCCCTCGCACTCGTGGGCGCGGACGACGCCCGCCTCGTCGACCGCCTCGCCCATCGGCTGGCTCGTCCCCTCCAAGGCGACGCTGAACGGGTAGGTCCGGCAGATGAGCGGTCGGGCGTCGTGGACGGTACACGCTCCCTGCCCGTCCGTCTCCTCGTAGAAGGTGCAGTCGCCGCAGTCGTCGGTCGCGAGCGCCCACTCGAACGTCTCGCCGGTCGGCTCGCCGTCCTCGTCGGCGGAGAGTCCGAAGGGCATGGGACGGGCGACGTCGCGCCAGTCGTACGGCTCGCCGAACTCGGCCTCGGCGGCGTCGGCGACCGCGCGGACCTCGTCCGGGAAGACGGTGGCCGTGTGGGGTTCGCGGTCGGTGGCGTCGCGGTCGTCGGTGGCGTCGCGGTCGTCGCTGTCGCCGGCGGGCCCGTCGACACCCTCCCCCGCCGGCGCGCCGCCCGGCTCGTCGGGCGCGTACCCCGTACAGCAGCCGCCGCAGCGCGTGCACTCGAAGCCGATCGACTCGATGGCGTCGGCGAGCTCGCCGGGGTCGAGGTCGCGGGCGCGGTCGAGCTCGGCTTCGAGCGATTCCATGGGACCGCTTGCGGCGCGGGCGAGTTAACCCCGTTCCTTCGCTCGCTGCGGTGCCCTCCGAGGGCGGAGCGAGGCGCGCGGCGAAGGAGCGAAGTGCGACCGCCCCCTACCGACCGGGCGTGAAGGAGTACGAGCGGAAGGGGCTCTTGGAACGCGTCAACCGCGAGGCGGCGACGGTGGGCGCCGACATCCCGGAGGAGATCGAGATTCAGGGCGAGCCGATCGAGCTTCGGTCGTTCGTCTTCGAGATCAAGCGCCGCGACACGGTCCCGCCCGGCGAGCGCGAACGGGTCGAGCAGGCGAAGCGGAACCTGCGGCGCGAGCGGTTAGAGCGGCTCGAACCCATCGAGGAGAACGAGGTGAGCTACGACCGCGGCGAGGAGCTGGCGGCCTCGATCATCGGCATCGACCGCGCGCTCGACGCGCTGGAGGGGCTCGACGCGCCCGACCCGGAGACGGAGGCGAAACGGCAGGAGGCGGCCGACCGCAAGCGCTGGATGAGCTTCCTCAAGAAGGCGCTCGGGCGGGACGACGCGGGCGGCGCGGGCGGTCGGACGCGCTTCTAACCCCTCAAGGCGACTCGTCGCCGGCCGGCAGAAACCGGAGCCGGTAGTCGTAGTACCGGTCCTCGTAGCGGATCCGATCCGCCCCCGACTCGCTCACCCCTCCGTCGTTCCGAACGTCGCCGTCGAGGTACGGGCGCTCGTGAAACGCCCGGAGCACCTCAGCGTACCCGTCCGAGTACGGGTGCGACTCCTCGTACCCGTCGTGTCTGGCCGCTTCGATCACCTCCAGCGCGTCGGCCGAGAGGTCGTCGCCGTCGATCCGCGCGCCGACGGTGCGCGCTCGGAGGATCGCCTCCATCTCCGCGGGCGACTCCGCGACCGGCTCCGCGACGGCGCGGTACACGGGCTCGTAGAACCGCTCGCGGGCGACCGCGACCCGATAGACGATGTCGCGGTACGTGACGCGGGACGGCCCGTCGTCGGCGAGCAGCGCGCTCGCGTCGACCGCCTCCTCGTCTCGGTAGACGTATCCTCCGCGCTCGACCAACCCGACCGGCATCCCGCCGGCGTTGTCCCGCGCCCGCGCCGCGAAGTGCGCGATCTCGACGGCGCGCCGGTCGCCCTCCGGGAGCGCCTCGGCGTCGGCGGCCTCTGGCTCGTCGGTTTCGGGGTCCTCGACCCCGAACAGCCGCAGCACCGGTCGGGTCGCTGCCGCCTCGTCGACGACGACGGAGCTCAGCCGGTAGTACGTCCCCTCGTGGACGGCGTAGGTCGGGTCGTCCGGCGTCGAGAAGAACGGCGTCCGGAACTGCGTGGTGTGCGTCTCCCCGCGCCGGGCGGCCGCGAACGCCCCGTCGTCCCACCGCGTATCGGTCTCCGCGGGGTCGACGACGGCGCCGTCTCGGAGCGTCTCTCCCGCGTCGCTGAGGCTGAGCGACAGGACGCGGTCGGCGTCGCCGTCGTTCGCTGGGCCGCCAGTCACCGACCCGTCGAGGCAGCCGGCGATTGTGCCCGCTACCGCGGCGAGGCCGCCAGCGAGTAGCCGGCGCCGGGAGGGCTTCGGAGTGTGCATACCCGTCGTACGTCGGGCCCCCATAAATGCGCCGGCGTTGCACAAAGAGCCGCTGTCGTCTCCGCGTTCTCCTCAGTTCCCCGTGAAGTCGATCCGCGAGTCCCCGGCGTCGTCGTCGCGGGTCGCGTGGCCGAGCCGGACGAACTCGTAGGCGTCATCGGCGAGGTACACGTCGTCGCCGTCGACGGTCACGTCGACCGACTCCAGAACGGCCCCCTCGCAGGGCCCGAAGTTGCAGTAGCCGCCGTCGGCCTCGAAGGTGGCGCCGTGCTTCTGGCAGAACACCTCGCCGTTCCGGACGAACGCCCCGTCGTCCTTGTCGAGGCGCACGTCGGTCCAGTGCTGACAGTAGTTGCGGAACGCCCGCACCTCGCCGGCCGCGCGGGTGAGGATCGCCTCCGCCTCGGGGGTACCGTCCGCGGCCTCCCCTACGTCGCCCTCGCCCTCGTCGACCGCGTCGGCGTCGACCGGCCGCAGCGTCACGAGCAGCGTGCTGTCCTCGGGAACCTCCTCGACGGCGGCGATCCGGCGGTCCGCGTCCATACGCGTTCGTGACTGGCGGCGCGTTTTAACTGATCGATAGCGTGGAGTTCCGTGACGAGTTCCGACGCCCGGTCGATCGCTTATAAATCGTTGACAGCGGATCGGCGGTGAACGCCTCCAAAGCCCCAGTCGGGAGGACGGCGCACGTTCGCTGCGGTCCTCAGTCGCTCGCGCTGCTCGCTCCTTGCGGTCCTTACGTCACCTGCGCCGTCCTCCCGACTGCCCCTTTGAGTCCCGCCCACCCCGCACCGCAACCGCACCTCACGCCTCCCCAGCCTCGTCACCGGACTACGTCCGGTTGCAAGCGAGAGCTTCGCTCTCGCCCTGTCGCTGGCGCCTTATAAGGCGCCAGCGACTCCCTCGCACGCGCTCCTCGTGGCCGCCGAGGGCGGCCACTCGGAGGCGCGCGCCACCGCAGTCCGGTTTATAAGCGATCGTCGCTGCCGCAGTCACTCGCGTTCGGTCTCGGTCTCGCGTTCTGGTTCGCCGCCGTCCGCGCTCTCTTCGGCCCCCCGCTGCGCCTCCTTCCGCGCTCGGTCCGCGGCGAGCTCCCTGTCGATGTCGTCCTCGACGTACCCCATCGACTCCACGGTGACGACGTTGCCGCCGCCGGGGTCGACGACCATCACCTCCTCGCCCTCCTCGATCGTCCCCTCGATCGAGCGCGCGGAGTAGTGGGGGTTGAACCCGCCGCCGGAGAGCTTCACCTCGCCGCCGGCCGTGGTCACCTCCTCGGTGACGACGCCGGTTTTCCCCTTCAGCGCGTCGCTGTCGCTCGTCTGCTGCTGCCCCTTCCCGCCGTACAGGTCGAACTCGTGGTAGCCGTAGAAGGCCGCCGCGCCGAAGAGGAGCGTCAGCATCGCCATGACGAGGGTCAGCCCCGCGCCGACGACGCCGAGCGACGTGAGGAGGAGGCCGCCGAGCCCGGCGCCGATCAGCGCGATCCCGACCACGATGAAGTTCGCGCCCGGAGCCAGCGCCTCCGCCATCGAGAGCAACAGCCCGGCCGTCAACAACAGCAGGGGCAGCGTGTCCGGAGCGAGGAGTCCGGACTGCACGAGCACGTCCATGTCCGGACGTACGGCCGCGGCGGTATAAGTGGTGGTGCGGGAGGGCGGCGGTGCGGGAAGGTGGCGGTGCGGCAGGATGGCGGTGCGGGAAGGTGGCGGTGCGGCAGGATGGCGGTGCGGGAAGGTGGCGGTGCGGCGAGATGGCGGTGCGGGGACGGAGCGGGTGGGCGGCAGTGCCGGAGGGCGCCGGACCCGGCCGGCAACCGATCAGAACCCGACGAAGAGGACGCCGAGCGTGAGCACGACGCCCAGCGCGACGAAGACGGCGTTCTCGGGGTCGATCGATCCCGGTTCGATCGGCTCGTCCTCGGGCGTGTGCGTGTCCTCGGTGACGCCGTCGGGACCCACGTCGTCGACGGCGAACCGCCACTGGCTCTCGTCGTCGCCCTCGTCGTCGCCCCCAGGGTCGTCGGCGCGGGTCTCGTTCGCCCGGCTCCGCACGTCGCCGCCGTCGTCGCGGCGGTTCTCCCCGTCGCGGTCCCCCCCGTCGCCGCTCCCTCGGTCGCGGCCGTCGTCGCTGCTCATACCGGCGGCTAAGCGACTCATCAGTAAATGGCTGGCGGGTGGGGGCGGTACGCGAAGCGAGCGTGGAAACCGCGTCGCTACCGCTCCCGCGCCGCCGCGATCACGTCGCCGTCGTAGACCACGCCCCGCTCGCCGTCGACCGTCACCACGGTCCCGTCGGCCACGCTCTCGGGGAGGCGCGCGCCGGAGACCATCGGAACGCCGAGCTCGCGCGCGACCACGGCCGGGTATCCCGTCATCCCCTCGCGGGCGTCGACGATCCCGGCGAGCCCGTCCAGATCGCCCGTGAACTCGCCCTCGAAGTTCGGGCCGAGCGCGACGATCGACCCCTCGGGGACCTCGCTCAGGTCGCCGTCGGCGGTGCGGTACACGGGGGCCGCGACGCTGCCGGCCACGACCGCCTTGCCGGTCACGAGCGTCTCGGCGGCGACGTGGACCTTGAGCGTGTTCGTCGTGTTCGTCCCCTCGAACTCGGTCAGCATGCCGGAGAGCACGACGAGGGTGTCTCCCGACTCGGCCCCGCCGCGGTCGAGCGCGGCGTCGACCGCGTTGTCGAGGATCGTCTCCATGTCGTGGGCGTACTCGGTGAGGACGGGACGGACGCCCCACGAGAGCGCGAGCTGTCGGCGGACGCGGTCGTTCGGGGTCGTCGCCACCACCGGGACGCCGGGGCGGAACATCGCCGTCTTGCGGGCCGTAAAGCCCGACTCGGAGACGGCGACCACGGTGGAGGCGCCGATGTCGCGCGCGAGGTAGCGCGCGGACCGGGCCAGCGCCTCGGTCCGCGAGCCCTCGGCGGCGGCCGGGACGCGCTGCTCGCGCGTCTCCGCGTACTCGTCGCTGGACTCGACCTCGCGGACGATGCGGTCCATCGTCTCCACGACGTTGACGGGGTCGTCGCCGATGGCGGTCTCGCCGGAGAGCATGACGGCGTCGGTCCCGTCGAGGACCGCGTTCGCCACGTCGGACGCCTCGGCGCGGGTCGGCCGCCGGGAGGAGACCATCGAGTCGAGCATCTCCGTCGCCGTGATGACGGGGACGCCCGCGTTGACGCACTTGCGGATGATCCGCTTTTGAATGACGGGCACGTCCTCCAGCGGGCACTCCACGCCGAGGTCGCCGCGGGCGACCATCACGCCGTCGGCGGCGTCGACGATGCCGTCGAGGTTCTCGACCGCGCCCGCGCGCTCGATCTTCGCGACGATCGGGATGTCGTCGGCGCCGCGCGCCTCGAGGGCGTCCGCGATCTGATAGACGTCGGCGGCGTCGCGAACGAAGGAGGCCGCGACGAAGTCGGCGTTCGCCCGCGCCGCGAGGTCGAGCTCGGCCTCGTCCTCGGCGGTGATGAGGTCCACGTCGATGGCGACGCCCGGGAGGTTGACGCCCTTCCGCGAGCTGAGCTTCCCGCCGGAGACGACGGTGGCGACCACCGACTCCCCGTCGACGCGCTCGACCCGACACTCGATCCGGCCGTCGTCGAGGAGGACGGTGTCGCCCGGTTCGGCGGCGCCGATCGAGTGGGTGAGGCCGACGCGCTCGGGCGTGGCGTCGTCGCCCTCGACGAACGTCACCTCGGACCCGGTCGCGAGCTGGATCGGCTCCTCCAGTTCGGCGGTGCGGACCTCCGGCCCCTTCAGGTCGACCATCACCGCGAGGGGGTCGTCGATCTCGTCGTCGACGGCGCGCGCGCGTTCGATGACCTCCTCGCGGTGGGCCGTCGTCCCGTGGCTGGCGTTCAGCCGGACGACGGACATCCCCGCGTCGGCGAGGTCGCGGATCGCGTCCCGGTCGTCCGACGCGGGACCGATCGTACAGACGATTTTGGCGTTTCGCATGTCGCCGGATTCGGCGCAGGGGCGGAAAAAGCCACACGGTTGAGTCGCCACCGAGTGAACGTTCGTGATGGTTGCTCGGATCACCGACTGCGCTCCCGGAGCCGGCGGCTCAGGGCGTGAGCGCGACCGACAGCGCGAGGGCCGCGACGCCGAGGCCGAGGAACAGCCGGTTCGCGCGGGGGTTCGCGGCCGGCGTCAGGTCGAAGGTGACGTGCCACGTCGAGAGGGGGCGGAACGGCCGGATCCCCATCGGCGTGATCACGTCGGCGGCGACGTGCGAACAGAGCGAGAGGGTCGCGACGCCGCCGGCGAAGGCTGGGGTCCACGCGGGGAGCGCGAATCCGCCGCTCGCGAGGAGGTCAGTCCCGCCGCTCGCGGGGAAGACGAGCCCGCCGGCGACGGCGACGACCGCTCCCGTTGCGACCACGAACCCGACCGTGTGCGTCGGGCCGCGGTGCGCGACCGGCAGCCGGTGATCGAGGTCCGGGACCGTCGCGAACGCGACGGCGACCGCCGCGCCGAGGACCGCCAGTCCGGGCTCGCCGGCGACGCGGACCGCCGCCGCGACCGGCGCGTACGCGAGGAGCGCGATCCCGACGTGGCCCCGCCAGTACATGGCCGACGCTCGGGGGATTTCGGTAATAAACCCGTCGAGGGAGGGAGAGCCGTCAGCGGGGGGTTCCGCCGCAGTCAGCGGTCGCGAGGGCTTCCTTCAGTCGTCGGCCGGCGCGGGCGCGCTCCCGGTCGACAGGCTCACGTCGGGGCCGTCGACGCCGAGCTCGTCGAGGGCGCTCTGGGCGGCCTTCTTGCCGGAGACGAGCATGGCGCCGAAGGTCGGCCCCATCCGCGGGAGGCCGTGGGCGGTCGCGACCGCCATGCCGGAGGCGATCAGGCCGTCGTGGACGACGCCCGTGTGCTCGACCACGGCGTCCTCGCTCTCGCCGACCCACATCGAGTCGTGGCCGGGCGAGTCGTGGCCGGGCGCGCCGTACTCGCCGTCGCCGGTCTGGTCCATCCCGGTGTTGTGCTCCTTCGCGTGCTCGATGCCGGGCGCCGAGAGGACGCCGCGCTCGTCGAGCTTGCTGATCGCGACCGCGTCGTGGCCGGTCGCGTCGATGACGAGGTCGGACTCGACCGCGATCGGGTCGACGCAGGTGATCTCGCGCGGGAGCGCGTGGACGGGGGTCCAGTTCATCACGATCCCGCCGACGCGGTGGTCCTCGCGGACGACCAGGTCGGTGAACTCCGTCATGTTCTGGACGCGCGCGCCGGCGTCGCAGGCCGCCTTGATCAGCCCGGAACAGGCCTCCGGGCCGGCCGCGGTGTAGAGGCCGTCGACGTCCTCGACCGGCTCGTAGTCGACGTCGAGGTCCTCGAGGATCTCCTGTGCAGGGTCGCGGACCGTCACCGTGTTCATCAGGAACCCGCCGAGCCAGAACCCGCCGCCGAGGTAGTTGTTCTTCTCGACGATCATCACCTTCACGCCGCGCTCGGCGAGCTCCTTCGCGGCCATCAGCCCGGACGGACCGCCGCCGAGGATGATCACTTCCGAATCGGTGAACTCGAGGAATCCGTCGGTCCACTCGTTGCCGATCGCCTTCGTCACGTCGGTCTCGCTCACGTCGCTGAAGCCGTCGAATCCGTGCATACAACCAAGTAGTATTACCAAGTAGTGAAAGGCGTTGCGGTCGAGGTGGGAGAGCGGATACCGGCGGGAGAGCCTCTCGTCTCGGCGACTCTCGTCGCTCTCGCGGCTCCGCGAGGAGACCCGGACCGTCGAAGGAGCTTAGTGGCTCTCTCGGAGAGGCTGTTCCATGCCCTCCAGACGCCGGATCGTCGCGCTCGCCGGCGCGGCGGCCGTCGGCGGCGGTTTCACCGCGTATCACGGACTCACGGGCTGTGACGAGACCGCCTGCTTCGAGTTCGAGTATCACGGCGCCGATGACGCGGCAAACAGGTTGGACGTTCGGCACACAGGCGGACGGGAGACCCTGCGAGCGGGCGACGTGTACTTCGACGAGGTCGTCGTCGACTGGGAGTCTCGCGAGACGGGCGCCCGATCGTGGGCGGAACTGGACGGCGAGCTGGAGGCGGAAGACGTGATCGACGGCGACGAGATACGACTCCGGCTTATGACCGGAACCGACATCGTGGAGATCCAGTGGCGGCGGGACGACGACGAGCGGGTCGTCGAAGCGTGGGTGTACGACGACGACGTGTCGTGACCGGGGTTCGGTGGAACCGACTGCTTCGTGAGGAGAGCGAATCGATCCGGCTCCCCGACGACTCGACACGGGGAGTCGATGTCGCCGGGATCGGCTCGACTCGACTCGTAGCCTTTTTACCCGCGCTGGCGGTAGACGCAGTCACTATGGCTGAGGACAAGGCACGAAGCACCGGCAGCGCGGGCCGATTCGGCGCCCGCTACGGCCGGGTCTCCCGCAAGCGGGTCCAGGACATCGAAGAGGAGATGCAGAACGCGACCGTCGACGGCGACGACGTCACGCGTAAGGGTACCGGCATCTGGGTCAACGAGGAGACCGGCGAGACGTTCACCGGCGGCGCGTACCGCCCCGAGACGCCCGGCGGTCGCACCGTCCGCCGCTCCATCCGCGCCGCGCTCTCCGACGAGGAGTAAGGCGATGAGCTACAAGTGCTCCCGCTGTAAGCGCGACGTCACCCTCGACGAGTACGGCGGCGTGCGCTGTCCGTACTGCGGCCACCGCGTCCTCCTGAAGGAGCGCGGCGGCGACGTGAAAGAAGTCAACGTCGAGTAGCCCGGGACGCCTCCGACCGTGACGGCGACCCGCGCACACGAAACGGTCCTCACGTTCTCCTACCCCTCCGAGCGGCGCGCACGGCTCGTCGGCGACGCGCTCGAACCCGAGGTCGGCGAGATCGACGACGCCCGGTCCGCCGCGACCGTCGCCCGCGACGGCGACGCGGTCCGCGTCCGCGTCGTCGCCGACGACCTCGTCGCCCTCCGCGCCGGGATCAACAGCTGGTCGCGGCTCGTCGAGGTCGCCGAGCGCGTCGGGGCAGCGGGCGGTCGGCAGTAGCTCGACCGCCGTTTTCCTGCTTCTCCAGTGCTGTACCCGACGGATCGGTCGGCGGCGGAGAAGTCGGGGGTTTTTCCGTCCGGGCCGCCTCGTTGCGCCCATGCAAGGGAACATGCCGCCCGAGGCACAGGAGAAGATCGAGGAGCTACAGGAGCTGCAGGAGACCGCACAGCAGGTCGCCGAGCAGAAGGAGCAGGCGCAGTCCGCGCTCAACGAGTCCAAGACGGCCCTCGACGCCCTCGAAGACGTCGACGAGGACGCCGGAATGTACCGCGAGATCGGCGAGGTCCTCGTCGAGACGGACTACGAGTCCGCCTACGACGACCTCGAGGACAAGGTCGACTCCCTCGAAGTCCGCGTCGAGCAGCTCGAGAAGCAGGAGGAGCGCGTGCAGGAGCAGTTCGACGACCTGCAGGGCGAGCTCCAGCAGATGCTCCAGGGCGGCGCCGGCGGCGGCCCGATGGGTCCGGGCGGTCCGGGCGCGGGCGGCGCGTAAGCGCCGATGTCCGACGGATCGAGCGACGGATCGACAGCCGAGCCGACCGACGGGCCGACTGACGAACCCGCGGACGACGAAGTCGTCCGCACCGCCGCGGAGGCGGCCGAGGGCGTCGTGTTCGCCCACTACGACCAGTCGGCGGTGACCGACCTGGACGTGACGGTCACGTTCGAGGAGGGCGTCCTCGACGTCGACGTCTACCTGAACGCCCCCGACGACCCCGACCCGGACGCCGTCGCCCGCGAGGCGGCCGAGACCGCCGGCGAGGCGGTCGACGAGTTGTTCGAGGCGTAGGGCGGCGCACCGCCTTTTCGGACCGCGGTGCTGATCGAGACGGAGAGCGACGCGTCTTCTCGGACCGCTGTGGCGGCCGAACCGGAGAGGGACGCGCACGTCGCCGGCGCGTTCGTCTCCGCGATCCGGCCGATCGATAATTATTAATCATGTTATTGTGTATTGGTACCGTATGTCATCCAGCTACGGCGGCACGTCGGCCTTCGATCGGCTCCGCGCGCGGCTCGACGGGCAGTCGCACGCCTGCGAGGAGTGCGGGTTCGTCGACGAGGAAGGGTCGTGGGAGGCGGTGACGTCGGGCGCGACCGTCGAGTACCGCAGAGAGTGCCCGAGCTGCGGGACGGAACGCGTCCGGCGGTACCGGCTCTGAGGACGACGGATCCGACGGCGACCGACGGCTCCGACCGAGATACTGCGAACCGTTAACACCTACCGGTCCGTGGGGTACCGACATGTACGACGCGATCCTCTGTCCGACCGACGGGAGCGCCGGGAGCGACGCTGCGATCGAGCAGGCCTGCGATCTCGCCGCGCTGACGGGCGCGCGTATCCACGCGCTGTTCGTCGTCGACGAGGGGATCGCCGGGGCCGACGAGTGGGACCTGGTCGTCGAACGCGAGGAGGAGCGCGGCGAGCGCGCGCTCGACGCGGTGGTCGAGACGGCCGCGAACCGGGACGTGGAGGCCGAACCCCACCTCCGGCGCGGTCGCCCCCACGAGGAGATCCTCGACGCCGCGGCCGACTACGGGGTCGACCTGATCGTGATGGGGACCCACGGCCGCACCGGGATCGGGCGCTTCGTCACCGCGGGCTCGGTCGCCGAGCGGGTGGTGCGACACAGCGAGCTCCCGGTGTTGACGGCCCACATCGGCGAGTAATAGCTGATCGGGAGGTTAGTCGCTCTCCTACGCCGACTCGCAGATCGCGACGAAGTTCTCGAACACTTCCTCGCCGCGCTCGGTGTGGGCGACCTCGGGGTGCCACTGGACGCCGTAGAGCCCCGCGTCGGCGTTCGACATCGCCTCCACGTCGCAGACGTCGGAGGTCGCGGTCCGGACGAACCCCTCGGGGACCTCGGTCACCTCGTCCGCGTGGGAGGCCCAGACGCGCGTCTCCGGCGCCAGCGACCCGACCAGTGAGTCCTCGTCGTCGACGATCTCCACGTCGACGTCGGCGTAGCCGCCGTAGTCGCCGCCGCCGACCGCGCCGCCGCGCTCGACCGCGATCAGCTGCATCCCGAGGCAGATCCCGAGCACGGGGACGTCCAGATCGAGGTACTCCGGCGCGTTGCCGACGCGGTCCATGTCGGGGCCGCCGGAGAGCACGATTCCGTCGGCGTCGAGCTCCGCGGGGGGTGTGTCCGCCGAGACGATCTCGGTGTCGACGCCCACGTCGCGGAGCGCCCGCCGTTCGAGGTGGGTGAACTGGCCGTGGAGGTCGATGACGACGATCCGGGTCATGGCTCCGGTTGGCGGCTCCCGCACAAAAACGGCTCGGAACGGAGCGCAGTATCGTGGTGGTTTCGGACGTTATCGACTGTCGATGATCCACACATGCGGATCGATATGCGGAGCGCGCGCCGATCAGAGGTCGAGCGGCCCGCTTTTCGTGAACTCCCGGAGCAGCACCGTCGCGTACGACCCGCTCGGGAGCGCGAACGCGAACCGCGGGTCGCCGTCCTCGAACGTCACGTCGAGGTCGGTTCGGAGGAGGATCGCGCGGCGGGTGCCCGACGAGTCGAATTCGCCCGGGAGCGCGAAGTCGCCGGGCTCGATCCCGGCGTCGTCGAGGACCTCTCGCTCGATCTCGCCGGGCTCGCCGTCGCCGAGCTCCGTCTCGGTGCCGACGAGGGGCGCCGTGACGAACGCCCGCCCGCGCTCGCAGTGGCGGGCGACGACGGAGACCCGGTCCTCGTCGACCCGCTGGAGCCGGTCCGTGTCGGGGGCGTACAGCTCGTCGGGCGCGTCGCCGTCGGCGAAACAGGCCACGTCGCCGGCGACCGGGCGGTCGAACGGGAGCCCGCGGCGCAGGCGCTCGCTCACGATCCGGTTGAACAGGGACGACTGGGCGGCGTTGACGAAGAGCCGCTGGAGGTTCGAGGGGACCGCCTCCAGCGCGTGCCGCCAGTCGTCGCCGTCCGGCGGCGCGTCGGGGGCCACGTCGCGCTCGGCGAGCCGATGGACCATCGAGCGCTCGAACCGGAGCTTGCCCGGGATCGCGTCGAGGCAGGCCTCCCAGTCGCCGTCGCCGGTGCCGTCGGCGGCGGGGCCGGAGTCGTCGCCGGTCGCCTCGCTTCCCGTGTCAACCCCGAACGCGGCGTCCACCCGGTCGCGGGCGGCGCGGGTGTCGTCGGGTTCCGTCTCCGCGGGGTTGCCGGCGTAGAGCCGCACCGCCTCGCGGAAGTCCCCGCGGACGACGGCGAGCCCGACGCGGTGGGTGACGGGCCGCCGGCTCCCGAAGCGCTGCTGGCCGAAGTAGTTGGGGACGCCCACGGTGGCTGCGTCGTCGCCGGCCGGACCACTGGCCGCCGAGTCTCCCCCGTCGCCGCCGAACGCCCGCAGATCGCTCACCGCGTCGGCGACGCGCTCGGGCGCCTCGCTCACTGCGTCGGCGACCCGGATCTCGAAGGCGTTGCCCGCCAGATCGCCGAACGAGAGCCCGCGGCCGGCGCGGCCGAGGGCCTCGATCTCCGCGCCGCGGATCTCGGGGAGCTCGTCGGGGTCGACCTCGCGGAGCGTGAACAGCTGAGTGGTGACGGCGCGCTTGTCCTTCGTCCCCGCCCACGAGACGCGCTCGCGGCTGACCCCGAGGGCGTCGGAGATCCGCCGCGCGAAGTCGTTCGTGTCCCAGTCGCGGAGGGTGACGCGGACGACGAGCTCGGGGTAGCTCCCCGGGTCCGCGCCGAGCGGCTCCGGCTCGAACGCCTCCAGCTCCCGGACGCGGAAGTCCTCGGGCGACTCGCGGAGCCGGCCGCCGATCCCGTCGCCGTCGCTGACGTAGAAGTCGATCCCCGCGGCGCGCTCGGCCGGGTGCGCCTCGCGGAGGGGGCTCTCTGGCGCCATTCAGTACAGCGAGAGGTCGCCGGTCACGCGGTCGACGGTGTCGTCGCGGGCCGGTCCCACGGCGAGCGCGGTGACGGTCCCCGGCTCCAGCTGAGTGTGGCCGGCGTCGCGGACGATCGCGTACGGGATCCCCTCCCTGTCCGCCTTGTCCGCCAGCTCGAACAGCTGGCTCTCCGAGTCGCCCTTCAGCACGACCTTTTTCTGTCCCTCGCCCTGCCACTTCTTGCGGGCGCGCCGGCTGGCGTCTTGGTACGCGGACAGCGACGCGTGCGCGACCTGCGCGGCGAGCTTCCCCTCGCCCATCCCGATGTCGGTGCGGGCGACGATGGCCTGTTTCATGTCTCCGACCACCGCCGCCGCGGGTTTAGCGTTTGTCTCTCGTCCGCCGGTTCGCGGTCGGCGAGTGTCGAGACGGGCCGAAAACGGGTCTGCGACGGCGACGCCGCGATCGCGTCGTCAGTCGTCGGCCGGCGCCGCGCCGCCGCGGGAGGCCGAACCGAGTCCCGAAGCCATGTCGGCGACCGTGCGCTCGTTGCTCGCGACCCACCGCAACAGGAGGAACGCGAAGAGGTACTTCGCGACGATGTCCATCCCGCTGTAGGCCCACGAGGTGATGGCGATGTCGAGCACCGCGAAGCCCTCGGCGCCGAGCGCCCAGACGATCGGGTAGCCGAGCCACAGGACGACGGTGAGGATCTTCAGCGTGTTGAAGATCTCGGCGGTGCCGGCGACCTCGGCGTCCTGAGCCCACTCGGCGAGCAGGATGTACAGGACGACGACGAAGAACGCGCAGCTGATGCCGTACCAGACCCAGCGAAGCAGGTAGGAGGACGTGGTCAGCGCGGCCGCGAGCCCCGTGACGCACATCCCGATGTCGGCCGTGACGGCCGTGAACAGCTTCGTCGCGTTCGATCCGGCGAGCAGGCCGAGCGCGATGAGGATCATCGGCGTCGACAGCGCCCACGTGAGATACCGCCCCCACGGGGTGAGCACTTCCTGCCCCGCCAACGTGTGCCCGGCCGGCATCTCGAGGAAGCTTACCGTCAGCCCGGAGACGAGCCCGGTGTAACTCGAGATGGACACCAGCGGCACCATCAGCGTGGCGACGAAAATCAGCTGCGCGCGGGGATCCTCCACGTTCCGACCCATATACACGAACAGGAGGATCGACAGGCCCGCGAGGGCGATGTTGATCCAGAGCGACGCGGCCAGCAGCCCGTCGCTCTGGATGGCCTGGAAAATCTCGGCTTGAGTCATTTCGAGCGGGACGGTTCCGCTTGCGATCAGGTCAGCCGTTGCTGTTTCGATCATTCGACACCTATCGGTACGAGAGGAACCGGGTAAACGGTACCACCCAACTAGTTGGGTTTTGCCGTGTATTTTTCATTCTGTGTCGGATTATTCGGATCATTTTTCTTATTACCTACATCAGCAAACGCGCGTTTCTCACGCTCGGGGATCGACGATCGGTTCGGGGTAGACGGCCGGTGTGAGACGGCGTCACCGCGATCGCGGCGTCCGCGGCGAGACGTTCTCACTCGGCGGGGACGACCGCGGTATTGAAACGACTGAGGACCGCAGTTAGGGGTATGTACCGCAGACGGTTCCTCCGACGGGTCGGCGCGGCCGGGGGCCTGGCGGCGACGACCGCCCTCGCCGGCTGTTCGGCGGTCGGGGGCGACCCCGGCTACGACGTGGGAATGGTCGCTGACGCGTATCGGCCGGCGGAGCTGACCGTCTCCGTCGGCGACACCGTCGTCTGGGAGAACACGAGCGCGCGGGCCCACACCGTTACCGCCTACGAGAGCGCGATCCCGGACGCGGCCGACTACTTCGCCTCCGGCGGCTTCGACGACGAGGTGACCGCCCGCGAGGCGTGGCACGACGACTTCGGCGGCATCTTGGAAAGCGGGGACCGCTTCTCCCACACGTTCGAGGTCCCCGGCCGCCACGACTACGTGTGCATCCCCCACGAGACCGGGGGGATGGTCGGAACCGTCGTCGTGGAGGAGTGACGTGGGGGGTTCCCGATCCCACCGCTTCCTCCTCCGGCTCGACCGCTCGCTCCCCGGCCCGACGAAACCCATTAGCGCGCGCGACCCCTACCACGGGTGACTCGACTCATGGACCTCTCGCCGCTTCTCGGGACCGACGTCCTGCTGTTCCTCGCCATCGGACTGCTCGGCGGCGCCCACTGCATCGGGATGTGCGGCCCGCTCGTTACGGTGTACGCCGGCCGGATGCGCGACGGGAGCGAACGCGCCGACGGCGGGGGAGCGACCGGCGGGGCCGCCGGCGGAACCGGCCGGTCCGCCGACCGGCGCGGGAGCCACCTCACGACCTACGAGGTCCGCCAGCACGCGCTGTTCAACCTCGGCCGCGCGGCGAGCTACGCGACGATCGGCGCGGCGCTCGGCGCGCTCGGCGGGGCCCTCCTCGTCACGACTGCGACGCTGACCGGCGCGGCGGAGGCGGTCCGCGGCGCCGTCGGCCTCGTCGTCGGCGCGGCCGTGATCGTCGTCGGCGTCCGGTACGCGCTCGGCGGCGCGACCGGCGGGGTCCACCTCCCCGGCCTCGACCGCGTCACCGGGTGGCTCACCGGGCACGTCGACCGGCTCGCCAACGGGCCCGGGATCGTCGGGCTCGGCGCGGTCCACGGGCTGCTCCCGTGTCCGATCCTCTACCCGGCGTACCTCTACGCGTTCGCCAGCGGCTCCGCCGTCAGCGGCGCGCTCGCGCTCGGCGCGCTCGGCGTCGGGACGATGCCGGCCGTCTTCCTCTACGGCACGGTCATCGAGAGCGTCGACGCGGTCCATCGCCGCCGGGTCCACCGCCTGCTCGGCGTCGCCTTCGTGGCGCTCGGCTACGTCCTGTTCGCGCACGGGTTGATGGCGGTCGGCGTCCACGTGCCGCACCCGAGCCTCCCGTTCTGGAACCCGCTCGACGCGGCCGCCGCGGGGGGAATGTGAGATGAGCGCGCCCGACTGCACCCTCTGTGAGCTCCCGACCGCCGGCGTCGACGTGGTCGACGACGAGGGCAACGCGTTCTGCTGTACCGGCTGTCGAGACGTGTACGAGTCGCTCGGCGACGTCGATGTCGACGCGGAGGCGGTTCGCGAGCGGCGGCAGGGGGAGGGAGACGATTCCGCCGACGCACAGGTCCCAGCCGGCCACGAGGCGACCTTCCTCGAGGTCGACGGGATGCACTGCGCCACCTGCGAGGCGTTCATCGAGACGGTCGCCACGCGGACCGAGGGGGTCAGCGCCGCCAGCGCGAGCTACGTCACGGACACGGTGCGGATCGACCACGACCCCGACGCGGTCTCCCCGGACGACCTCTCGGAGGCGGTGAGCGGGCTCGGCTACAGCGCGTACGACCGCGACGACGCCTTCTCCCGCCGGCAGGCGAACAACATGGCGACGGCGCGGCTCGCGGCGGGCGTCATGGTCGGGATGGCGGTCATGTTACAGTACATCGTCATCATCTACCCGACGTACTTCGCGTTCCCCTTCTACAACGAGCGCACGCTGGAGTACCTCAACCAGGCGATGTCGTCGACCTCGGGGACGTACTTCTTCATCGTGATCGGCGTGTTGACGACGCTCGTGCTGTTCGTCACCGGGAAGCCGATACTCAGGGGGGCGTACGTCAGCGCGCGGACGCGGTCGCCGAACATGGACTTGCTCGTCGCGATCGCCGCGCTCAGCGCGTACGTCTACAGCACCCTCGCCGTGATCTTCGTCGAGTCGCCGTCGATCTACTACGACGTGACGGTCGCGATCATCGTGATCGTCACCGTCGGGAACCATTACGAGGACTCGATCAAGCGGCGCGCGACCGAGCTCCTCTCCGATCTCACCGCGGTGCAGGTCGACAGCGCCCGGCGGATCGTCGGCGTCGACGCGGCGGGAGCAGAGAGGAACGGCGGCGAGGCCGAGGGGAACGGTGGCGAGACTGAAGAAGTCGCCATCGAGGACCTCGCGCCCGGCGACCGCCTGCTCGTGCGCGCCGGCGAGCGCGTCCCGGTCGACGGCGAGGCGGTCGCGGGCGACGCCGCGGTCGACGAGTCGGTCGTCACGGGCGAGTCGATGCCGGTCCGGAAGGCGCCGGGCGACGCCGTGGTCGGCGGCTCCGTGGTCGCGGACGGGTCGCTGACGGTGGAGGTCGGCCCGGACGCGACCTCCAGCCTCGACCGCGTCGCCGAGCTCGTCTGGGACCTCCAGAGCGGGAACCACGGCGTCCAGAAGCTCGCCGACCGGCTGGCGACGGTGTTCGTCCCGGTCGTGCTCGCGGTCGCGCTCCTCGCCGCGGGGGCCAACCTCGCGCTCGGCAACGGTGTGACCGAGGCGATGCTCGTCGGGCTCACGGTGCTCATCGTCTCGTGTCCGTGCGCGCTCGGGCTCGCGACCCCGCTGGCGGTCGCCGCCGGAATCCGCGACGCCCTGGAGCGCTCCATCGTGATCTTCGACGACACCGTCTTCGAGCGCCTCCGGGGCGCCGACACCGTCGTCTTCGACAAGACCGGGACGCTCACCACCGGCGAGATGCGGGTCGTCTCCGCCGACGTCGACGACGACCTGCTCCGGCTCGCGGCGGCGGTCGAGGAGCGCTCGGCGCACCCCGTCGGGCGGGCCATCGCCGCGGCGCGGGCGGTCGCTGACGGCGGGACGGTCGAGGCGACGGAGGCGGTCGACGGGTCGGACGCCGCCTCCCCCTCCGGCGACGCCCTCGCGGTCTCCGACTTCGAGAGCCACGCCCGCGGCGTCTCCGGCGTCGTCGACGGCGTTCCGGTCGTTGTCGGCCACCCGGACCTGTTCGACGAGCGCGGGTGGACGGTCCCCGAGTCGGTCCGCGAGGCGGTCGCGGCCGCCCGCGACGTGGGGCGCGTCCCGGTCGCCGTCGGCCGCGACGGCGCCGCGGAGGGGGTCGTCGTGGTCGGCGACGAGCTGCGCGAGGGGTGGGACGAGACCGTGACGGAGCTGGCCGACTCGGGCGTCGAGGTGGTCGTGCTGACCGGCGACGACGAGCGCGCGGCGACCGTCTTCGCCGAGCACGACGCGGTCTCGTCGGTGTTCGCGGGCGTGCCGCCGGAGGGGAAAGCCGAGACGGTCGAGCGGCTGAAGGCGCGCGGGCGGACGGTGATGGTCGGCGACGGGACCAACGACGCGCCGGCGCTCGCCGCGGCCGACCTCGGCGTCGCGCTCGGCGGCGGGACCGCTATGGCGGCCGACGCGGCCGACGTGGCGATCGTCGACGACGACCTCGGCTCCGTGGCCACCGTCTTCGAGCTCTCGCGGGCCGCGGGGCGGCGCGTGAAGGGGAACATCGGCTGGGCGTTCTGCTACAACGCGGTCGCGATCCCGCTCGCGGTGACGGGCCTCCTCAACCCCCTCTTCGCCGCGGTCGCGATGGGCGCCTCCAGCCTGCTCGTCGTGACGAACTCCTCGCGGGCGCTGTTGGACGACTGACCGGGGCACCGGACTGCCGGCGACCTGACCCCTCCGTCGGCCGGCCTGACCGCCCTCCGATCCCCCGCCCGAGACCACCGGGACCGCAAGCGACTTTCGGCTCACGCGACTACCGTGGCGTATGTCACAGGAGTCGCAGTCGTTCGACGTACCGAGCAGCGACGGAATGCCGGCGCTCGGCCTCGGGACGTGGCAGAACGACGACCCGGAGCGGTGCGTCGAGTCCGTGAAGACCGCCCTCGAACTGGGGTACCGCCACGTCGACACGGCCCAGATCTACGGCAACGAGGCCGCCGTCGGCGAAGGGATCGCGGCGGCCGACGTCGACCGCGACGACGTGTTCCTCGCCACGAAGGTGTGGACCGACGAACTCGCGCCCGAGGACGTGGCCGCCTCGACCCGCGAGAGCCTCCAGAAGCTCGACACCGAGTACGTCGACCTGCTGTACGTCCACTGGCCGTCGGGGGCGTACGACCCCGAGGAGACCCTGCCCGCGTTCGCCGAGCTCCGCGACGACGGCCTGATCGACCGGATCGGCGTCTCGAACTTCGAGCCGGAGCACCTCGACGCCGCGACCGACGCGCTCGGCGAGGCGCCGTTCGCGAACCAGGTGGAGTGTCACCCGCTGCTCCGACAGGAGGAGCTCCGCGAGTACGCCGACGCCAACGGCATCGAGCTCGTCGGCTACTCGCCGCTCGCCCGCGGAAACGTCTTCGACGACCCGACCGTCGGCGAGATCGCCGAGAAGCACGGCGTCAGCGCGGCGCAGGTGAGCCTCGCGTGGCTCCGCGAGAAGGGCGTCACCGCGATCCCGAAGGCGACCGGCGAGGACCACCTCCGCGACAACTGGGCGAGCCTCGGACTCGAACTGGACGACGAGGACGTCGCGGCGATCGACGACCTCGGTCGGACCGACCGCCAGCTGAACCCGGACTTCGGCCCGGACTGGGAGTAGGCCCCGGCTAAGTGCCCCCGGCTCAGTCGCCGTTCCGGGGCAGCCTGACCGTGATCTCGTTGCCGCGCTCGGCGCCGGACTCGACCGTGACGGTCCCGCCCGACAGCTCCACGCTCCAGTAGACGAGCCAGAGCCCCAGCCCGCTGCTGTGGTACACGTCGGTCATGTCGTGGTCGCCCCTGAGCACGTCCGCCTCGACCGACGGGATTGGGGAGTGGCTGTCCCGTACGACGATCTCGGCGCCCTCGGGCGTGCGACGGAGCGCGGCGGTCACGGTCGACGGCTCCCCGTCCGCGTGGCGGACCGCGTTCTCTAGCAGCTCGATCACCGCCGACCGCAGCTCCGCGCGCCCGCCGACCGCGACCGCGTCGCGCTCCGCGACCTCGATCGCGGCGTCCGGGTACCGCTCGCGGACGTCCTCGACGCACTCGTCGACCAGCTCGCGGAGCTCGATCCGCTCCGTGTCCTGTCGCTTGGTGATGAGATCGATGATCTCCCGCTCCTTCTCGGCCGTTTCGAGGAGCTGATCGCCGACCCGCCGAATCACCGCAGTGCGATCGGCCGCGTCCGGCACCTCGGCCGCGAGGGTCTCCGCCGTTCCGAGGATGACGTTGAGGTCGTTCCGGAGGTTGTGCCGGAGGAGGTTGTCCATCACGACGAGCTGCCGTTCGCGACGCCGTCGGTCCGTGACGTCCCTGGTGAACCCGGTGATGCGGACGACCTCCCCGTCCTCCGTGATCGGTTCGCCCTGAACCCACACCCAGTGCGCGTAGTTCTCGTCGGGGTTCACTCGGTACTCCATGTCGACGGCGGTGCCCTCGGAGAGCAGCCCCATCGCCTCCTTCACCGCGGGGATATCGTCGGGATGGATCGCGTCGAGGAACGTCCCCGGATCGCCGCGGAGCTCCGAGACGGACCCGCCGTAGACGTCTTCGTAGGCCGGGTTCACGAAGAGCACCTCGGACCAGTCGGCGTCGAACATCCAGAGCACGTCGCTCGAGACGGCCGCGATCTCCCGGAGGTGCGACGCGGTCTCGGCGCGCTGGCGCTCGGCCTCGACGCGGTCGGTGACGTCTCGGGAGCTGACGACGAACCCGTCGAGCGCGGAGTCGGTGAGGTTCGACATCCGGCTCTCCAGCCACACCCACGACCCGTCGGCGGTGCGGTGGCGATACTCCACGGTCACCTCGGCGAACTCGTCGCTCTCGATCGCCCGCCCGAACGCGTGGCGGACCGCGGCGCGCTCGTCGGGGTGAACGTACTCGAAGGCGTTCTCGCCCACGATCTCGTCCGGCGTGAACCCGAGGATCCGTTCCACCGCCCCGCTGGCGTACGTGAACGTCCCGTCCTCGTCTAGGAGAACGATCTTGTCTTGGGTGTGGTCGAGCAGCAGTCCGAGAGCCTCGGACTCGTTCATTCTCTGTACGTCTCGCGTGAGCGTGTATAAAAGTCCGGCCGCCGGCGGTGCCGCCCGATCAGACGTGTTCCGCGAGGAAGTCGACGACCTCGCGATACGCCTCGATGCGGTTCTCCAGCTTCGAGAAGCCGTGTCCCTCGTCGTCGAAGATCAGCTTCCGCACGGGGACGCCCTGCTCGCGCGCCTCCTCGACGATCTGTTCGGCCTCGCCGACGGGCACCCGCGGGTCGTTCGCGCCGTGGAGGACGAACAGCGGCGACTCGATCGCCTCGATGTTGTTGATCGGCGAGATCGACTCCAGGAACTCCCGGTCCTCCTCGAGCGACCCGTACTCGGCCTCGCGGAGTTCGCGGCGCCAGTCGCCGGTGTTCTCCAAGAACGTCACGAAGTTCGCGATGCCGACGACGTCGACGCCGGCGGCCCACAGCTCGGGGTACTCGGTCAGCGCCGCGAGCACCATGAAGCCGCCGTAGGAGCCGCCCATCGCGACGACGCGGTCGGGGTCGACCTCGGGGTGGTCGTGGAGCCACTCGACGCCCGCCCGGACGTCCGCGACCGAGTCCAGTCGCTTCTCCACGTCGTCGAGCGCGGAGTACGCCTTCCCGTACCCGGAGGAGCCGCGCACGTTCGGCTCGAACACGGCGTAGCCGTTGTTCAGCAGGTACTGCTTGACCGAGGCGAAGGAGGGCCGGCGCTGCGACTCGGGGCCGCCGTGGATGTCGACGACCACGGGGTAGCCGTCCTCGGGCGGCTCCGTCTCCGGGACGGAGAAGAACGCGGGGATCTGCCGGCCGTCGAACGTGGGGTAGTGGACCAGCTCCGGCTCGACGAACGTGTCCGGCGGGATGCCGGCGGTCGAGGCCGCGGTCCAGCGCTCCGTCTCGCCCGTCGTCGCGTCGACGACGTACACGTTCGCGTTGTGGGTGCTCCCGGTCGCGGTGATCGCGAAGCGGTCCCCGTCCGGCCCGAAGCTCACGCCGCCGGCGACGCCCTCGGGGAGGTCCGGCGTCGGGTACGGGTCGATCCGGTCCGGCTCCACCAGTTCGCCGACCGCGATCTCGGTGTAGCCGTCGACGTTGCGCGAGTAGACGACGCGCCGGGACTCCTCGTGGACGGCGACGCCGTCGACGTTCCAGCCGTCGTCGCCGCCGGGCTTCGCGGGGGAATCGTCCGCTCCCCCCTCGCGGCCGTCGTCGCCCTCGCCGCCGGCCCCGCTCGCGGGGCCCTCCCCGGACGCGACCACCGAGAACTCGTCGGTCGCGAGGTCGAGCCGCTCCAGACGCAGGGTGTCGCTGTCGCGGTCGGTGACGAGGTACAGCGACTCGCCGTCGGGACCCCACTCCGGGCTGCCGTAGCGCACGTCGCCCTCGTGGGGCGTGTGATGGGTGAGATTCCCGGTGTCCAGTTCGAGGGTGTACACGTCGTGGTCGAACGAGGAGTGCGCCTCGTGGACGATCAGCCGGTCGTCGCTCGGCGACCACCCCGACACCGAGAGCCAGCCGTCCCCCTCGTGGACGAGCTCGGCGTCGTCGCCGGTCGCGTCCCGGTCCTGTACGTACACGTCGAAGACGGCTTCGTCGCGGCGGTTCGAGGCGAACGCGAAGCGGTCGCCCTCGCCGTCCCAGCCGCCCCAGCGGTGCTTCGCCTCCGGACGGTCGGTGAGGTCGGTTATCTCGCCCGACTCGTAGTTGAGCAGGTACAGCTGGGCGCGCTCGTTGCCGCCCTCGTCCATGCCGAAGACTGCCTCCGCGCGTTCCGGGGAGGAGTCGACGAACGAGACCGCCTCCTCGAAGAACGTGTGCTGTTCGGGCCACCCGAGCGGCTCGTCGAGCGACCACACCTGCCCGGTGCCGGTCGTGTTCAACAGGAAGGAGAGCCGGCCGTCGGGGCCGAGGTCCGCCCCGCCGGCGTTTCGGACGTTGAGGTACCGCTCGATGTCGTACCGGTGCATGGGGTTCGATTCCGGGCGCGGTGTGAAACCGTTTCGGGTGGCGGAACGGGCAGTACTCGGCGTCGACGCGCGGTCTGCCCGCTGCGTCCCGCCCCCGCCCGCCGGATGCCGTGTCTTTTTATCCGCCCCAGCCGTCCGGTCGGCGTATGCGCGTCGCGTTCGTCTCGCTTTTCGCCCCCGGGCACGGCGACACGCCGGCCCGGTCGCGGACGCGACGGATCGCCCGCGGGCTCGCCGAGCGCGGCCACGACGTGGTCTGGCTCTGCGCCCGCTGGTGGGGCGGCGACCACGACGCCTTCTCCGAGGAGGGGATCGCGTATCGGTCGGTGACCGCGGAGCCGTCGCCGTCGGCGTTCGCGGCCCGGCTCCCGCTCGCGCTCCGGCGGGTCGACCCCGACGTGGTCCACGCGGTCAACACCCCGCCGACGCCCGGGATCGCGGCGACCATCGGAGGAACCCTCTCGCGGACGCCCGTGATCGTCGACTGGTGGCGCGACCACCCCGCCGACTCCCGCCGGCGGTACCGGCTGCTTGCCCGGCGGGCCGACGCCGTCACGACGCCCTCGCGGACGACCAAGACCCGGGTCCGCGAGCACGGCGCCGCCGGCGAAGACGTGCGGGTGATCCCCGAGAGCATCGACTTCGACCTCGTCGAGTCGGCCGGGGTCGACGACCGGTTCGACGCGGTGTACGCCCGGCGGCTGGACCGCCACGCCAACGTCGAGACGTTCCTGCTCGGGCTCGCGGAGCTCCGCGACCGCGACTGGACCGCCGCCGTCGTCGGCGACGGGCCGGAACGCTCACGGATCGAGTCCATGGCGAGCGACCTCCGGATCGACGACCGGGTGTCGTTCCTCGGCGACCTCCCGCTCCGCGAGCGGGTCGAGCTGTTCAAGGGGACCCACGTCGCGGTGGCGACGGCGACGTGGGAGACGTTCGCGACCGACCTGCTGTGGGCGCTGGCGTGCGGCTGCGTCGCGCTCGTCGAGTACCAGGCGGACTCCAGCGCCCACGAGCTCGTGGAGGGCCGCCGGCGCGGGCGGCTCGTCACGAGCCCGGCCGAGCTCGCGGACGAGTTCGTCGCCGTCGGCGACCTCGACCGGAAGGCCGTCGAGCGCGACTTCGCCGACTACGACCACGACGCGGTGCTCGATCGGGTCGTCGACGCGTACCGCGGGCTCTCGGACGAAGAATAACGGAAAACCCGCGGACCGCGCCGGCCGACTACTCCTCGTCGCGGGTGATCGTGCCGCCGTACTTCATGAAGACGAACGCGAGCCCGAGCGTGCTCACCATCGCGACGAACGTGGCGACGCTGAGCGCGCGGGCGCCCTGCGGGACGAACACGGCGTCGGAGCCGCCGCCACCGCCGGTCGACTCGGTCTCGATGTCCTCGCCGACGGCGAGCCCGCCGTGCATGCCCACGTTGGTGTGGGGGACACAGTGGTAGTGGGTGATACCGACGTCCTCCTCGCTCGTCTCGTACTCGTAGGTGTACCCCTCCTCGCCGACCGGGTCGCCGCTGTCGAGGCTGGCCGGGCCCTCGACGTTCTGGACGTTGTGGTCGCCGCCGGCACCGGTCCACTCGAACGTGACCGTCGTCCCCTCGTCGACCCACAGGAGGGTCGGGTCGAAGGCGAGCCCCTGGTCGCCCCCGCCCACCTCGACGGTGACCTCGTCCTCGCCGCGGGCGTCCTCGTACGACCCGACGTTCCCTTCGGCCCCGCTCGGCCAGACCGGCTGCTCTTCCTGTGCCGCCGCGGTCCCGGTCGTCGCCGCCGCCGCTCCCGCGGCGCCGGCCGCGCCGCCGGCGGTCCGGATGAACCCGCGCCGCGAGACGTCGTCCGTGCTCATACACCCGGGTTCGTGACGGCCTGTAGTGAATATGTTGATCCGAGCGCGGCGTCCTGATCGATAGCGGGAGTGAGTATAGCAAATTGGCTGATCGGTTATTTATAAGTGTGGCTGTGGTGGTGCTGTCGGCTGTTTATAAGTGATCGACGGTGTTGCGGTGAAGACTTGCAAAGCCCCAGTCGCGAGGGCGCCGCACGCTCGCTGCGCGCTTCAGTCGGTCGCTACCGCTCCCTCCTTCCAGTGCTTACGTCGCCTGCGGCGCCCTCGCGACTGCCCCTTTGAATCCCACCGCGCCCCGCACAGCACCGCCGGAAGACGGTCCTGCTCGCTCACTGCGTTCGCTGCGCGGGCTGCGACTTCCGTGCTCCCGCTCGCTCCCTTCGGTCGCTCGCGGGACCGCAGCCTCACACCTCCCCAGCCTCGTCACCGGACTACGTCCGGTTGCAAGCGAGAGCTTCGCTCTCGCCCTGTCGCTGGCGGCTGTCGCCGCCAGCGACTCCCTCGCACGCGCTCCTCACGGCCGCCTTCGGCGGCCGTTCGGAGGCGCGCGCCGACCGCATTGTTCTTTATAAGCGATCGTCGCCGTCGCTCACGGTTCTTTTAAATATTCTCTCGCATCCACTAATCTGCAACACTCACTCCCGCTCCGGATCAGAGGCTCTGTTGAAATCCTATTCTTCAGACATATATTCGCCTGAAACGACTGGTCGGTGAGATCTGCGAATTGAACGGCGAAGGGGATATACACAAGAGGATAGAATTTGCTCAACAGGCAGACAAGATATGAATGAAGATTTATTTGTTCGTGTGGTCGGCGGTATTGGGACGATATCGATTCTACTCGTTTCGGTTACAGTAGGCGCTTTGTTGGGGAATAATCCTGATGAGATGTTTGCTTGGGCAATGATTAGTACAGTCACACTCTCAATAGGTGCGGTTATAATCATCTATCGTTTCGAAGATAAAATAGATTCAATGTAATGGGTGATCGAGAGCATGTACTGAGCGATTGAGGATGCTAAACTGTCAGCTGTTGAGGATTTCAACAAAGCCGGATCAGACCATGTCGCCGCGCACCGACGACCCCTCCTGTTCGGTGCGCTGTCGTTTGAGCACGTCGGCGGCCTCGTTGGCCACGTCCTCGTCGGCGCCGAGCATCCCGAGCGCGGCCGGGAGCGTCGGCATCGCGAGCGAGGCCTCGCGGAGCCGGTCGAACGCCTCCGCGTCGCGGGTGCCGTCGACCCACAGGCAGACGCCGCGCGGGTCGAGCACCTCCTCGTAGGCGTCGCGGGCGAGCGCCCCCTTCAGGCGCTGTCGCACGTTGTCCTCGAAGCTCGCGTTACACACTTCGAGGTGGATCGGCTCGTCCGCGGCGACGAGCTCGGCCGCGAGGCACTTCTCGGGCGCGGCGTACCCGTTGTCGCTCGTCCGGACGCGGTCGGGGTGCGCCTCGGCCCACTCGGCGCGCACGGAGGTGCCGACCCCTTTGACGCCGTACTCGGCCGCGAAGTCCGCGGCGGCCTCCGTGTCGCCGCCCATGATCACGTCCTTGGTGATGTACACGTCGAGCCGCTCGACCGGATCGAGCCCGAGCGCCACGTCGCCGAAGGCCCACACCTCGCGGACGGGGACCGGCATGGTCTCGCGTTCGACGCGGTCGACGAGGGTCTCCAGCCGGGCGACGGCCTGCTCGCGGTCCATTGCGAGCCCGTAGGCGGGTCGCGGGCAAACCGGTTTCGCTCGGCGGCGCGGTCGGGGGTGGCCGGCGGTAGCCGAGAGATCAGACCGCGTCGAGCCGCGCGGCGACCGACTCCCAGTGGCTCCCCTTCCAGAACCAGCGCCCGCAGTCGCGACAGCGCCACGCGGGGCGGACGTCGGCGTCGCGCTCGGAGGCGCCGGCCGCCGCCGCCCCCACGTCGTCGGGGACGTACTCCGGGGGGTCCGGGTCGCCCGTGTCCGGGTCCGAATCCGGGACGCGCTCGACGGGCCCGTTGCAGGCGCCGCAGCGCGTCGGCTCGTCGGCGAGTTCGACGGGGTACCCGGCGTCGGCGACCTCGCGCAGCTGGTCGAGCACGTCGCGCTCCGCGAGGAGGACGGCGTCGGTCCCGTCGCCGCGCTCGGCGCGCGCCGCGAGCTCGCGGTCACGGGTGATCAGGGTCCGGTCCTCGGCGGCCGCGACCGACAGGAGCCGGTCGTCGTCCTCGATCTCACGATCGAGCGCGTAGGCGGCGTCGTAGCCGCACATCCGGAGGTAGGTCGCGAGCGTGCCGCACATCACGTCGAGGAGGACGCGCGGGGGCGATTCGTCGTCGCCGGCCGACCCGTCGGTCGGCATCAGCCGTCGAGGAACGCCCGGATCTCCCCGGCCGAACGCGCGTTGAGCACGTCCGCCGTCTCGGCCCAGCCGCGCCGCGCGGTGTGGACCCCGTACCGGGCGTTGTCGAGCTCGCGGGGCGCGTGCGCGTCGGTGTCGACCGCGATCGCGGCGCCCGCGTCGATCGCGGCCCGGACCATGTCGCCGTCGGCGTCGAGCCGGGCCGGGTTCGCGTTCACCTCGATCGCGGTGCCGGCGGCCGCGGCGGCCTCGACGACGGCTTCGATGTCCGGCGCGATCCCCGGCCGGCTGTTGATGATCCGGCCGGTCGGGTGACCCAGGACGTCGACGTGCGGGTGTTCGACCGCCCGGATCAGCCGCTCCGTGGCGGCGTCGGAGTCCTGTCCCAGCGCGGAGTGCGGCGAGGCGACGACGATATCGAGGTCGGCGAGCGTCTCGTCGTCGGTGGTGATCGCCCCCTCGGCGTCGATGTTGGCCTCGACCCCGTGGAGGACCTCGACGTCCGCCGCCGCCTCCTCCGCCGCCTCCGCGACCGCCTCGGCCTGCTCCGCGATCTCGGCCTCGTCGAGCCCGGTGTTCCCGAAGATTCCCGGTCCGGCGGCGTGGTCGGTGACCGCGTGCACGTCGTAGCCGCGCTCCGCGGCCGCCTCGATCATCTCCGCGATCGAGAACCCGCCGTCCGACCAGTCGGTGTGGGTGTGGAGGTCGCCGCGGATCTCGTCTGTCTCGACGAGGTCGGGGAGGTCGCCGTCCGCGGCCGCCGCGACCTCGCCGTTGTCCTCGCGGAGCTCGGGCGGGACGGGCTCCATGTCGAGCGCCTCGTAGACGCCGTCCTCGGTCGCGCCTGCGACGCGCTCGCCGACGCGCTGGCCGGCGTCGGGGTCGTCGACGTCGGAGATGTCAAACAGGCCGTACTCGTTGAGCTTCAGGCTGCGGTCGATCGCGCGGTTGCGCACCGCGACGTTGTGGGCGCGCGAGCCGGTGAAGTACTGGAGCGCGGCCCCGAACTCGTCGCCGTCGACGACCCGGAGGTCCACCCGGGTGCCGCTCGCGCGGACGCTCGCCTTCCCGGTGCCGGCCTCGATCGTCGCGTCCGCCTCGGGCCAGTCGGTGAACGCCTCGATCACCGGCTCGCGGGTGTCGCTGGCGACGAGAAGATCGACGTCGCCGATGGTGTCCTTCCAGCGCCGGATGGAGCCGCACACCTCGGCCGACGCGACGGCGTCGAGGTCGCCGAGGTACGACAGCGCGGCGTCCGCGACGGGGCGGGCGTCGCCGAGGCGGGTGCGCTTCCGGGCCTCGCGCGCGAACGGGATGTTGTCGAGGATGTTCTCCTCGGTCTTCGCGCCGAAGCCGGAGACCTCGCGGATCTCGCCCGCCTCGGCTGCTTCCTCCAGTTCGTCGAGTGTGGTAACCCCCAGCGCCTCGTAGAGGCTCCCGACCGTCTTCGGGCCGACGCCCTCGACCGCGGTCAGCGCCTCGATGTCGGCCGGCAGCTCCGAGCGGAGCGCTTCCAGCTCCTCGATCGCGCCGGTCTCGAAGTACTCGACGATCTTCGCGGCGATCGCGTCGCCGACGCGGTCGATCTCGGCGACCGCGTCCTCGCCCTCGCCGGCGAGGTTCTCGATCGGCGCGGTGTGCTCGCGGACGTTCTCCGCGGCGCGGCGGTAGGCGGTCGGCTTGTACTCGACGCCCGTCGCTTCGAGCCGGTCGGCGAACTCCTCTAAGAGACCGGCGACCTCGTCGTTGCGGCTCATTTGGTAGGGGTTCGGGCGGACGGTACTAATAACTGAGAGCGATCGCGACGAATCGGTTGGCCGTTTATAAGTGCTTGACTGCCGATCGACGACGAACATTTCCAAAGCCCCAGCCGCTCGGCCGTACGACGACGTGGTTGCTTATAAATCGCTGATTGACGCGGGTGAGACCTCCAAAGCCCCAGCCGCTCGGCCGTACGCTGTTTATAAGGTCAGATCGAACACAAACACCTCCAAAGCCCCAGCCGCGGGTCGGGCGCACGCTCGCTGTCGTTCGAGACGCCGAAGGCGTCTCGTGATGACGAAACGGCTCCGCCGTTTCGAACCACGCTCCTCGTCACTCGCGTTGCTCGTTCCTGCGGTGCTTGCGTCGTCATCAGAACGCGAAGCGTTCTGATTGGCTCACGAGAGCTCTGCTCTCGTGAACGCCTGCGCCCGCCTCGCGGCTGCCCCTTTGAGTCCCGCCCGACCGCAACCGCACAGCACCTCACACCTCCCCAGCCTCGTCGGTCGCCTCCGCTTCGCTCCGGCGACCGACTCCCTCGCGCGTGCTCCTCGCGGCCGCCTTCGGCGGGACGCTCGGAGGCACGCGCCACCGCAGTGTTCGTTTATAACGAGTCGCAGTCACCCGTCTGAAGCGATCGACGGACAAGACACTTGTCGGAGCTCACTGATCCCCCGCGTATGCCCTCCCCGCTCGCCCTCCCCGCCAGACTCGTCGGTGGCCTCCTCGATCGCTCCCGCGCCGGCTTCCGTCAGCTCGACACGGGCGGGCACGCGCTCACCGTCGGCGTCGTCGTCCTCGTCACGGTCGCGACGGCCGTCGGCGTCGTCGCGCTCGGCGCCGCCTTCGACGCGACGATCGACCGCGAGGTGACGGTCGACAACCCCGACCGCCCGCCGGAGGCGACCTGCGAGGCGTTCGGCGAGGACGACGGCTCGCTCGTCGCCGAGCGGTGCGACGAGCCGGAGCGGGTCGATGTCGACGTCGGCGAGGAGCTTCGGAGTGCGGCGGACGGCTACGTCGGCTACGCGCTGATCGGCGTGCCGATCTGGTGGGCGGTCTTCGCGCTCGCGCTCCACGGCGGGGCGCGCCTCGCGGGGGGATCGGGGTCGGTCGGCGACTCGTTCGCCATCGCTGCGTGGGCGATCGCCGCGGAACTGCCCCGGCTGGTCGCCGGCCTCGCCGCGATCTGGTACGGGCTCGCGACGACGACGGTTCAGGGGACAACGATGGAGGCGATCGCGAACGAGCTCGTCGCGGCGATCTCGGCGATGCAGGGGCCGCTCCTGGCTGCCTCCGCGGTCGTGATCGCGGTCCAGTGGGTCGTGGTCGTCGGCGGGCTGGAGGCGTACCACGACCTCGATCGGGGGGTCGCCGGTGCGGTCGCGGGCGGCTTCGCGGTGCTCGGGTTCCTGATCGCGGCAGTGTGACGGTCGGTGACGCTCCGGCTCGCGTTTGACCGTCCGCGGATTCGGGAGTTTTTAAGCCGGTCGGGGCCCCTCTCCCGACATGATCCTCTCGGACGCGGACATCCTCGACCGGCTCGCGGACGGGGACCTGGTGGTCGAGCCGCTCGACGACGTCGACCAGCAGGTCCAGCCCGCGAGCGTCGACCTGCGGCTCGGCGAGCGATTCTTAGAGTTCCAGCGCACGAACATCCCCTGTATCCATCCCACGGAAGCCGACGAGGTCGGCGAGTACGTCACGGAGACGACCGTTCCCGAGGGCGAGGAGTTCATCCTGCACCCGGGCGACTTCGTGCTCGGGACGACCACGGAGCGCGTCGAGATCCCGCCGGACCTGCTCGCGACGGTGCAGGGCCGGTCGTCGCTCGGACGGCTCGCGATCGTCATCCACGCCACCGCGGGGATCGTCGATCCGGGGTACAAAGGGCAGATCACGCTCGAGCTGTCGAACCTCGGCACCGCGCCCGTCGCGCTCACGCCCGGGATGCGCGTCTCGCAGCTCATCTTCACGGAGCTCAAGTCGCCCGCGAACCGGCCCTACGGGGTCGAGCGCGGCTCGAAGTACCAGGACCAGGACGGCCCGCAGGCCTCCCGGATCGGCTCCGATCCGGAGTTCGACGCGGCCGGCGCGAAGGGGGACGAGACGAAGGGAGACGCGGCCGACGCGAAGGGGGACGACGCATGAAGTTCATCGAGGAGGTCGTCGTCGACGAGTTCCTCCCGACGGTGCGCTCGATGCTGGCGGAGGACCTCCGCGACCGCGGGTTCACCCAGCGCGAGGTCGCCGACGCGCTCGGCATCTCCCAGTCGGCCGTCTCGAAGTACGCCCACGGCGACGTGGCCCGCCACGACCGGATCGTCGCCGACGAGCGCGTCCGCGAGCTCGTCGAGCGCGTGGGCGAGGGGCTCGCGGCGAGGGAGATGACCCCGGTTGCGGCGCTCGTCGAGATCGAGGTGCTGATCCGGCGGCTGGAGGAGGGAGACCTCCTCGCGGACCTCCACGAGGAGGCGATGCCCGCGCTCGCCGACGCGGAGGTGGAGTTCTCGGTCCACGACCCCGACAGCGGGCTCCGCGAGCGCGAGCGCGTCCTCTCCTCGGTCCGGCGCGGGCTCCGCACCCTGACGAACGCCTCCGGCTTCGCCGGGCTCATCCCGAACGTCGGCGCCAACGTCGCCGAGTGCCTCGACGGCGCGCGGACGATCGACGACGTGGCGGCCGTGCCCGGGCGCCTCGTCGACGTGAAGGGGCAGGCGATGGTCCCTGGCGAGCCCGAGTTCGGCGTGAGCGAGCACGTCGCGACGGTCCTGCTCGCCGCGCGCGAGGCCGGCGCGACCGCTCGCGGCGCCGTGAACATCCGGTACGATCCCGACACCGTCGCGGCGCTCGCGGAGTCGCATCCGACCGTGGAGTTCGACCCCGAGGCCCCGACCCGCGAGGCGGTCGCCGACGCGGTCTCCGAGGCGGGCGCGGCCGACCTCCGGGACGCGGAGCGCTCGGGCGACGACGCCGACGGGACCCTCGTGCTCTACCAGACGGGCGCGGTCGGCGTCGAGCCGATCGTCTACGTGCTCGCGCCCACCGCGGCCGACGCGGCGCGGGTCGTCCGAGCGATCGTGTGAGAGACGCGCCGGAGCGACGCGCTTCCCTTCCGCCCGCGGTCCGTGGCGGACCTTCATTATCGTGCCCGTCCAATCGCGCGTATGACTGGTCCCGACGCGGTTCGGATGGGAGACGACGAGCGCGACGAGTTCCTCGGGCGGTCGGGAACGGGAGTGCTCTCCCTGTCGACGGGCGCCGACGACTCACCGCACTCGGTCCCGGTTTCGTACGGGTACGACCCGGTCGAGGCGGTGTTTTACTTCCGACTCGCCGTCGGAGCCGGCAGCGAGAAGGCGGACCCCACGGATCGCGGCGTCACGTTCGTCACCTACGGGGAACGCGACGGCCGGTGGATGAGCGTTGTGGGGAGCGGTCGGCTGGTGTCGACGACGGACGAGTCCATCTCCGCGGAGTCGCTCGCGGGGCTCGAACGGACGGGACGGATACCGATAGTCGACGTCTTCGGCGAGCCGACGAGCCAGGTGGAGTTCGAGCTCTACCGGCTCGATCCGGACCGGATCACCGGTCGCGTCGAACGACCGATGGACCCCTGAGGGGCGCCTCGGCACCGTCGCCGAGGAGTCGCGTAGAAGACCGCGTCGCTGATCGGCGGCGGTTTCCCGCGGGCCCGGCCGACCCGTCTCGATCCGGCCCATCTCGATCCGGCCCGTCTCGATCTCACCCGGAAATCAGGGGGCTTTAGACCCGATCGACCGACACACGACATACACACACATGAGCCACGACGACTTCCCCACCGACGATCCGGCGGTGGTGACCTGTGGACTGCCGTACGCCAACGGCGACCTCCACATCGGTCACCTCCGCACCTACGTCGGCGGCGACGTGTACCGGCGCGCGCTCGAACGACTCGGTCAGGAGACCGCGTTCGTCTCCGGCTCCGACATGCACGGCACCCCCGTCGCGGTCAACGCCGAGCAGGAGGGGGTCTCCCCCGAAGAGTTCGCGCTCGACTGGCACGAGCGGTACGCCGCGACGTTCCCGAAGTTCAACGTCGAGTTCGACAACTACGGGCACACCCACGACGAGACGAACACGGAGCTCACTCAGGAGCTGGTGCGCGACCTCGACGAGGCCGGCCACCTCTACGAGAAGGAGATCATGGTCGCGTACGACCCCGTCGACGACCAGTACCTGCCGGACCGGTACGTCGAGGGGACCTGCCCGTACTGCGGCGCGCACGCCCGCGGCGACGAGTGCGACGAGGGGTGCCAGCGCCACCTCGAACCCGGCGAGGTCGAGGACCCCGAGTCGACGATCACGGGCAACCCCGCGGAGTACCGCGAGCGCACCCACAAGTTCTTCGAGGTCTCGGCGTTCGCCGAGTACCTCTCCGACTTCCTCGACCGGCTGGAGGGGACCTCGAACGCCCGGAACCAGCCCCGCGAGTGGATCGAGCAGGGGCTCCAGGACTGGTGTATCACGCGGGACATGGACTGGGGTGTGGAGTATCCCGGCGAGAACCCGCAGGACCTCGTCTTATACGTCTGGGTCGACGCGCCGATCGAGTACATCGCCTCGACGAAGCAGTACTCCGAGCGCGTCGGCGCCGACGCCTTCGACTGGGAGGCGGCCTGGAAAGAGGGCGCGAGCGACGCCCACCCCGAGGGCGGCGAGATCGTTCACGTGATCGGCCGCGACATCATCCAGCACCACACGATCTTCTGGCCCGCAATGTTAGAGGCGACCGGCCACGCCGAGCCCCGCGCCGTGATGGCGAGCGGCTTCGTCACCCTCGGCGGCAAGGGGTTCTCGACGAGCCGCGACCGCGCGGTCTGGGCCGACGAGTACCTCGACGAGGGGTTCCACCCGGACCCGCTGCGCTACTACCTCGCGACCAACGGCGGGTTCCAGCAGGACGTGGACTTCTCGTGGGAGAAGTTCCGCGACCGCGTCAACACCGAACTGGTGGGGACCGTCGGGAACTTCCTCTACCGATCCCTCCTCTTCGCCCACCGAAACTACGACGACGCGCCGATCTCGGACGCGACGAGCGAGGAGGTCGACGAGCGGATCGAGGAGGCGATCGCCGACTTCGAGGCCGCCGTCAACGACTACTCCGTGCGCGCGGTCGGCGACGCTGTCACCGACCTCGCCCGGTTCGGCAACGAGTACATCCAGCGGAGCGAGCCGTGGAACCTGGTGGACGACGACCCCGAGGAGGCCGAACAGGTCATCCACGACTGCGTCGCGATCGCGAAGGCGATCGCGGTCCTGTTCGAGCCGATCGCGCCCGAGAAGGCCGAGCGCCTCTGGGACCAGCTCGGCGAGGACGGTTCGGTCCACGAGGCCACCGTCGAGGCGGCCCGCGAGGGCCCCGCCGGCGACCTCGCGGAGCCGACGGAGCTGTTCGAGCAGATCGAAGACGAGCGCGTCGAGGCGCTCAACGAGAAGCTCGAAGCGCGCGTCGCCGACGCGGAGGACGACGGCGACGACGGTGAGAATGGCGACGAGAGCGACGACGAGACCGACACCACAGACGACACCGACGACATGACCGACATCGAACCCCTCAGCGACGACCGAATCAGCTTCGACGACTTCCAGGAACTGGACATCCGGATCGGCCGGATCGAGGAGGCGGAGGGCATCGAGGGCGCCGACGACCTCCTGAAGCTCGGCGTCGACCTCGGCGCCGAGACCCGGACGATCGTCGCGGGGCTCAAGCAGCTCCACGATGTCGACGAGCTGCCCGGCACGAAGGTCGTCGTGCTCGCGAACATGGAGAAGGCCGAGCTGTTCGGCGTCGAGTCGAACGGGATGGTGCTGGCCGCCGGCGAGGAGGCCGACCTCCTCACGACCTACGAGGACGCCGGGCCGGGCACGAAGGTGAAGTGAGACCGTAGTCGTCGCCGACTCCGCACCTCTCAGGCGTCGAGCACTTCGATCAGGTTCCCCTCCGGGTCCCTGACGAACAGGATCGTCGTCCCGCTCTCGGTGGTCCGCGGCGGGCTCAGCGTCTCAACGTCGTCGTCGAGGCCGTCGTAGAACGCCTCGACGTCGTCGACCGACAGCCCGAGGTGCGTCGCGCCGGCGCGGTTCAGTTCCGGGTCGGCGTCCCCGTCGCCCGCGGGGTCGTATTCGACGAGCTCGACGCGGGCCCCGTCGGCGTCGAGGTGCGCGAACGCGGCCGACGCGCCCTCGACGGCGACCGCTTCGGCGAAGGCCTCGCCGCCGACGGCAAACTCTGAGAGGGGGTCGAGGTCGAACGTCTCGGTGTAGAAGTCGACGGCGCGGTCGAGGTCGGCGACGGTGATCCCGACGTGGTGCGCGGTTGGGTCGGACACGCTCGGTGGATCGGCGGTCGGCGAGAAAACGGTGTCGACCCCGTACGTGAAGCGTACCCGCGTGGTCGACTCCGGACCGACGGTGAACACCGCCAAAGCCCTAGCCGCTCGGCTGTACATGAGCGATGACTCGGCAGGGAACATCTCCAAAGCCCCAGCCGCGAGGACTCGCGCGACTCGTTGCGTTCCTCGGTCGCTCGCGCTGCTCGCTCCCTGCGGTACTTACGTCGTCGTGCTTCGTCCTCGCGACTGCCCCTTTGAGTCCCACCCCGCACAGCACCGCCCCGCACCTCACACCTCCCCAGCCTCGCGGCTCCCTCCGGTCGCCGCTCCCTCGCGCGTGCTGACTCGCGGCCGCCTTCGGCGGCCACTCGCAGGCACGCGCCACCGCATCCGTTTATAAGCTGTCGTCCTCACCGGGTCCTCGCCGATCGACGACCGGCACCATTCGGGCGGTTCCGTCCGTTTATACGCGTCACCGCGGAACCCATGGTCGATGAACCTCGGCCGGGCCCGGGAGTACGACGTGCTCGTGCTAACGGCCCTGATCTGGTTCCTCGGGAAGTTCGTCCGGTACGCGTTCCCGCCGCTGTTCGAGCCCCTGCAGGCGAGCTACGGGGTGAGCAACGCCGCGGTCGGCGCGGCCTTTTCGGGCTTCATGGCCGTCTACGCCCTCCTCCAGTTCCCGAGCGGGGCGATCGCCGACCGGGTCGGCGCGGTTCGGGTGATCGCGGCGGGGGCGGCCGTGGCGGGCGTCGGCGCCCTCTCGCTGGTCGTCGACACCCCCTTCGCGGTGCTGGCGGCGGTGATGCTCGTGATCGGCGCGGGGACGGGCGCGCACAAGACGGTCGCGGTGCGGCTGCTCTCGCGGGTGTACCCGGTCCGGACCGGACGCGCGCTCGGCGCCCACGACACCCTCGGCGCGCTGGGCGGGGTGGCCGCGCCGGCGGCGGTCACCCTCTTCGTCGCCGCGCCGCCCGCCCTCGCCGCGCTCCTCGCGCGGCTCCCGGGCGCGGGGCGCGGCCTGTTCGTCGTCACGGGCGCCGCGGCGCTCGCGCTAGCGGCGGCGTTCTCGCTCCGCGTCCCGGAGCGACTCCCGGCCGACGCCGACCGCGGCCCGGAGCGCGACGGCCCGACGCCGGACGCGCGCGACTACCTCGCGCTGTTCGAGGACCGGCGGCTCGGGGCGTTCGTGTTCGCGACGGTCGCCGGCTCGTTCGCGTACAACGGGGCCGTCGCCTTCCTCCCGCTGTACCTCTCGCGGGCCGGCGGGCTGTCGAGCGCGACCGCGAACCTGCTGTACTCCGCGCTGTTCGCGGTCACCTTCGTCCAGCTCGTCTCCGGGGACCTCTCCGACCGCCTCGGCCGGTTCCCCGTGATGGTCGCCGCGCTCGCGCTGGCGGCGTCGTCGCTCGTCGGCGTCGTCGCCTTCGCGGCGGCGGGACCGGTCGCCCTCGGGGGACTCGTCGTCGCGTTCGGGCTCGGCTCGCACGGGTTCCGCCCGGTCCGGGGCGCGTACCTGATCGAGGCGCTCCCCGACCGGCTGGCCGGCGGCGGGCTCGGCGTGGTCCGCACCCTGCTGATGGCGGCCGGCGCGCTCGCCCCCGCGACCGTGGGCGCCGTCGCCGACGCGTCCGGCTTCCGGCCCGCGTTCGGCCTGCTCGCCGGAGCCCTGGCGCTTGCGGCGGGCGTGACCGCGGGGCTGTGGGTCACCGAGTAGGGCGGAGCGACCGACTCGCAGTCAGCCGAAACGCCGACCGAAACGACCATTCCCCGCCCGCGTGACCCTCGGGTATGCACGTCGTCGTCAACGCGGCCCAGAGCGTCGACGGGAAGCTCGCGACCCGACGCCGGGAGCAGCTCCGGATATCCGGCCCGGAGGACTTCGACCGGGTCGACCGCGTCAGGGCGGCCGCGGACGCGGTATTGGTCGGGGTCGGGACCGTCCTCGCGGACGACCCGCACCTCACGCTCGACGAGGAGGACCGCCGCGTCGAGCGCCTCCGGAACGGCCGCCCCGGCAACCCCGCCCGCGTCGTCGTCGACTCGACCGGGCGGACGCCGACCGACGCCCGGATCCTCGACGACGCGGCGACGACCTACCTGCTCGTCTCCGCGGCCGCCCCGGAGGAGCGACGCGAGGCGCTCGATGCCGCCGGCGCCGAGGTCGTGGTGGTCGAGGGCGGAGCCGACGAATCCGACGGTGAAGCGGACCACGTCGACCTCGCCGCGGGGATCGACGCGCTGGCGGAGCGCGGGATCGACCGGCTGATGGTCGAGGGCGGCGGCGAGGTGATCTACTCGTGTTTCGAGGCCGGCGTCGTCGACGAGCTCCACGCCTACGTGGGGTCGATGGTGATCGGCGGCCGGGACGCGCCGACCCTCGCCGACGGCGAGGGGTTCACCGAGTCGTTTCCGCGGCTCGATCTGGTCGACACCGAGCGGCTCGACGACGGGATCGTGCTCTCGTACGAGGTCGGGGACGGCTGATACGGAGCGATAGGTGTGTGATCGTTAATCACGGATCCGGGAGTAGACGGTCCGTGCTACCGTCTTACACTCGATTCACCGAAGTCTTTATATGTCGGCCCGTGGTAGGATCTGGTACCAGAACGCCTCCGGCGCTGGTGGGATCGCACGCTGAAATGAACGGGAGCTCTTGTGAACGGCTCGACGCACGACGGCGAGCGCTCGCCATCCCCGGAGCGGTGATGGAGAGATAAAAAATGGTAACGAAAGAAGAAGTCATCGAACAGTACGATATCGAGGCGATGGACGAGGCGGACAACGTGGACCTTTCTGAGGACGACCTTGAGAACGGGTCGAAGGGTCAGCTCATCAAACGCGCCGGTCAGCTGCGAGACCGACGCAACGAGCTGAACCAGATGGCCTCCGAGCGCGCCTCCAAGCGCGACGACCTCAACGCGAAGACGCGCGAGAAGGTCGACGAGGCCCAGGAACACCGCGAGAAGCGCGACGAGCTCAACGAGCAGGTCCAGGAGCACAAGGACAAGCGCAACGAGCTCAACGCCGAGGCCAACGAGCTGTTCGACGAGGTCGAGGAGCTCAAATCGGACATGGAGCTCGGCTCCGGCAAGTCCATCGAGGAGCTCAAAGAGGAGATCGAGGACCTCGAGTTCCGTCAGCAGACGGAGGTCCTCGACGCCGAGGACGAGCGCGAGCTCATCGAGAAGATCGACGAGAAGCGCGAGAAGCTCGCCGAGAAGAAGGAGAAGGTCGACGACACCAGCGAGCTCGACGAGCTCGTCGAGGAGGCCGAGGAGGTCCGCTCCGAGGCGTCCCAGCACCACCAGAAGGTGACGGAGCTCGCCGACAAGGCCCAGGAGCACCACAACCAGATGATCGAGGCCTACCGCGAGGCCGACGACATCCGGGACGAGGCCGACGAGATGCACGAGCTGTTCGTCGAGGCCCAGGAGGCCGCCGACCAGCACCACGAGGACTTCGTGCGCGTCCAGAAGCGCCTGCGCGAGCTCGACAAGGAAGAGGAGGAGGAGCGCAAGGACGAGCGCGCCGAGAAGCGCGAGGAGGAGAAGGAAGAGGCCGAGGAGATCTACCAGAAGTTCAAGGAGGGCGAGACGCTCGACACCGAGGACCTGATGAAGCTGCAGAAGACCGGCCTGCTGTAGTTCGGTCCAATCGATTTTCTGCGGTTCTTTCGAGAGGCCCCCAGCGACCGGCTCGCGGAAGAGCGGTCGGCTCAGGGCCCGCGGGTGCCCTTCGACGAACCGGACTCCGGCGAGGTCGTCGCGCTCGGTCGGGTTCGAGGAGGCCCGCTTCGAACGACCTCAGCCCGCCCGGACCGGTTTCTCACCCGAAGAAGCGCTCGTAAGCGGAGTCGAAGTCGGCGTCGGATTCGGTCGCGTCCTCCCACGCGGCGAGGCCGCGCTCCGTGGCCGTCCCGTCGATGGTGTTGTCGAGGACGAGCGCGACGAGTCCCCCGACGGCCATCCCCGTCGTTCCGATGACGTAAACGGTGTTCGCGACGACGTCGGCCCCGAGGAGGGGGCCGACGAGGAAGCTTTCGGCCAGTCCCTGTTGTAAGGCGTTCGCGCTCCCGACGCTCCGCATGTACTCCGGAACGGCCAGTCCGGAGAAGAGCGAGATGCCGATGATGAAGATGTTCCGCGACGAGTCGAGGTCGACGTATTTGAGGTTCGAGACGCCGACGCCGATGATCTGACCGAACATCGCGACGTAGAGGCCGCCGATGATCGGGCCGGGGATCGTGGCGACGAGCTGGCCGAAGTAGCCGACGAAGCCGACGAGTATCATGAGCGCGGCACCGATCTGGACGACGTAGCGCGAGGCCACGCCGGTGAGGCCGATGGCGCCGATGTTCTCCGAGTAGGAGGTCGACCCGCCGGTGCCCATCAGCCCGGAGAAGACGTTCATGAGTCCCTCCATGCCGATGCCGTGACTCATGCGCTCGCTGCTTGGCGCCCCCATCCCGGAGAGGCGGGCGACGGCGTGGTAATCGCCGATGGACTCGACGATCGAGGCGGCGACGCCGGCGAGCATCCCGATGACGAACGCCGGCGTCACGGTCGGGACGCCCCACTGGAGCGGATAGATGGGGTAGACCGGGTCGGCCGCGGCGACGCTCGCCAGGTCGATGTAGCCGGGCGCGTCGGGTGCGAAGACCCCGAGCGCCGAGAGGGCCGCGGCGATCGCCCACGCGACGACGATACCGAGCAGGACCGGGAACAGTCGGAAGATCGTGTGCGCGTCGCCGAGGTACTGCGAGAACCACACGATGGCGACCAGCGTCAGCCCGAGGAGCCACCAGTTCTGATCCGCCGTCGCGATGTCGGGGGAGTTGAACAGCGACAGTCCGATGAGCGCGATGACCGGCGCGATGACGACCGGTGAGAGGTACCTTCGCAGCCGGCCGACGAGTCCCAGATAGCCGATCGCGACCTCGGCGAGCGCGGCGACGATGATCGCGCCTTGGAGCTGGAGGAGCGCCGCCCGCCAAGCGACGATCCCCTCCGGCGGGTTCGCCGTCACGACGCCGATGACCGCCAGTGCGGGCGCGAGCATCGAGAACGGCGCCCCCTGCACGATCGGGTAGCGATTGCCGAACGTCGTCTGCGCGAGGGTCGCGATTCCCGACACGACGAAGAACGTGCCGACGAAGCGGGGAATGACCGCGTCCGGCATCCCCATCGCGCCGGCGAGGATGAGGGGGACGGCGATGTTCGCGCCCACCATCGTGAGGTAGTGCTGGGCGCCCAGGAGGAGCGACTTCCCGAGCGGGGGTTTATCGTTGATACCGTACTCGACGAACGCGTTCTCGTCCTCGCTCTCTGCCATCCTTGTGAGTCGGTCAGTACAGGGCTACAAAAACTCCGCTATGGAGCGCGGAGCGCCACCGGCCGCGTCGCGCTGGGTCGCCGCCGCGACGAGGCAGGTCTGCGACGCCGCCCGCGACGAGGCGCGCGCCGTCGACAGCTTATAAACGGCCACGCGCGTAATCGGAGGCATGGAAGGCAACCCCCGCTCGAACGGGAAGCGTCTCTTCGCGGCCGCCGTGGTGGGCGCGACCGCGACGATGGCCGGCAAGCGGCTCATCGCTCGACTCACCCGCGGTCGATTCGGCGACGCGGAGGAGTACAACGCGGCGAAGGTGAGGGTCTCGGGACCGATCACCCGCGACGCCGGCCGCCCGTCCCCCCTCTCGGGACCGGGCGGGACGACCGCGGACGACGTGGTCGAACAGATCGAGGCGGCCGACGAGGACGAGGACGTGGAGGCGCTCGTCGTCGAGCTCAACACCCCGGGCGGCGAGGTGCTCCCGAGCGACGACATCCGGCGCGCGGCGGCCGACTTCGACGGCCCCACGCTGGCGTACGCCACCGACACCTGCGCGTCCGGCGGCTACTGGATCGCGAGCGGCTGCGACGAGCTGTGGGCGCGCGACGCGAGCCTCGTCGGCTCGATCGGCGTCGTCGGCTCCCGGCCGAACGCGGCCGGGCTCGCCGACAAGCTCGGCATCTCCTACGAGCAGTTCACCGCCGGCGAGTACAAGGACGCCGGCGTTCCCCTCCGGGAGATCGAGGAGGACGAGCGCGAGTACCTCCAGGGGATCATCGACGGCTACTACGAGCAGTTCGTCGAGACGGTCAGCGAGGGTCGGGACATGGACCCGGAGGCGATCCGGGAGACGGAAGCGCGGGTCTACCTCGGCAGCGACGCGGCCGAGATCGGCCTCGTCGACGAGCTCGGCACCGAGGACGACGTGGAGGACCGGCTCGAAGCGCTGATCGGCGCGGAGCCGGAGGTCCGCGAATTCACGCCGGAGCGGGGGATCGCCGAGCGGCTCGGGATCGGCGCCGAGCGCGTCGCGTACGCGGCCGGGAGCGGCGTCGCGAGCGTGTTCGCGAGCGAGGGCGGCGACGTGGACGTCGAGCTGCGGTAACCCGAGTCGGTTCCCGCGATCCCCGCGACGGGGAGCTTTTTATCCGGGCGGATAGAGGGTCGAAACGTGACGACGCTGGTCATCTGTATCGACCGGTCCGGGGCGATCGGGCGGGCCACCAACGTCCCGATGCCGGTCGCCGGCTGGGAGGCGGTCCGCTCGCTCGTCACGGACGCCGGGCTGAGCGACCCGGAGGACGCCAGCGTCAACTGCCTGCTCGAATCGCTGCGGGTCGCCCGCGACCTCCGCGACGAGCGCGAGGAGGCGGTCGTCGCGGTCGTGTCGGCCGAGAGCGACAGCGCGGTCGGCGCTGACCGCTCGATCGCGGCCCAGCTCGACGACCTCGTGGACCGCTACGACCCCCGGGCCGCGATCGCGGTCGTCGACTCCGCCGAGGACGAGCAGGTGCTCCCGATCGTCGAGTCACGGATCCCGGTCGACTCCGTCGACCGCGTGGTGGTCCGACAGGCCCGCGACATCGAGTCGACCTACTACCTGCTCAAGCAGTTCCTCGCCGACGAGCAGCTCCGGTCGACGATCCTCGTCCCGTTCGGCGTGGCGCTGCTGCTGTTGCCGGCGCTGTTCTACCGGTTCTCCGCGGCCGAGGCGGTCGCGGGCGTCGCCGGGCTGCTCGGGGCCGCGCTCTTATACAAGGGGCTCGCGATCGACCGGTTCGTCGCGGGGATGCCGGAGCGTGTCCGCGAGGCGCTGTACGCCGGCCAGGTGTCGATCGTGACCTACGTGGTCGCCGGGGGGCTCGCGCTGGTCGGCGGCTTCTTCGGCGTGCTCTCCGCGTCGGACCTGGGCGACGCCCCGGGGCTCGTGGGGGCGGTCGAGTTCGTCTACGCGGCGGTCCCGTGGTTCGCGGTCGCGGGCGTGACCGCGGCGGTCGGGCGGCTGCTCGACGAGCTGATCCGCGACGAGGGGATCCGGACGCCGTACCTCAACCTCCCCTTCGTCATCGCCGCGGTCGCCCTCGTCGTCCGAGGGTTCGCCGGCTACTTCCTCGCGCAGGAGGCGATCCTCGACCCGTTCGAGCTGGCCGGCGTCGCCGTCACCCCGGTCCAGCAGCTCGCGGCGTTCATCGTCGGCGGTATCGTGGTCTCGCTCGCGGGCGTCAAGGTCGCGAGCGACGTGGGCACGGAGACGCTGGAGGACGTGATCGACGCGGACCGCGAGACGGACGGGGAGTGAGGCGCACGGCGTGGATGAGCCGACCGTGCCCCAGTTTCTCGGGGTCGCTCTGGGCGACCGCGCCTCTTTAGTCGGTCGCGGCCGCGTGGGCGGGCATGGACGTGTACGGACTGATCGGGAACCCGGTCGGTCACTCGCTGTCGCCGCCGATGCACGAGGCCGGCTACGGGGCGCTCGGAATCGACGCGCGCTACGTGACGTTCGAACCGGATCCCGACGACGCCGCCGCGGCGATCGAGGGCGCCGGCGCGCTCGGGGTCGCCGGGCTCAACGTCACGGTCCCGTTCAAGGAGGACGCGCTGGAGGCGGTCGATCCCGCGCCGCTCGCCGAACGGATCGGGGCGGTCAACACGGTCGACTTCGCGCCGGTCCGCGACGGCGACGCCGACCGCCCGCGCGGCCACAACACGGACGCCGCGGGCGTGAAACGCGCGTTCTCTCATCACGGCGTCGAGCTGGACGGGCGCGACGCGGTCGTCGTCGGGGCGGGCGGCGCCGGGCGGGCGCGTTCGCGCTGGCCGACGCGGGCGCGACGGTCCACGTCGCGAACCGCACCGCGGAGCGCGCGGTCGAGCTGGCCGAGGCGGTCCCCGGCGCGACCGGCGGCGGGCTCGACGACCTGGGCGACCGCGTCGCCGGCGCCGACGTGCTGGTCAACGCGACCAGCGTCGGGATGGACGAGCCCGAGGCGACGCCGGTGCCCGCAGACCACCTCCACGGCGACCTCGCCGTGCTCGACGCGGTGTACGCGCCGATCGAGACCCGGCTCCTGCGGGAGGCGGCGGACGCGGGCGCGACGGCGATCGACGGGGCGTGGATGCTGCTGTTCCAGGGCGTCGAGGCGTTCGAGATCTGGACCGGCGCCGACGCGCCGGTCGAGACGATGAACGCGGCGCTGCGGGCGGAGTTGGAGTAATCGATCGGAAAACGAGCGGTCCGCGACCGCCTCAGAACAGCGTCGGGCTCGCGAGCAGGCCGGCCGCGACGATGAGCGCCACCGAGAGTCCGGCGGCGCCGTAGAGGAACGGTTTCGCGTCGCGGGCGGGCTCGCGGAGCTTCCCGGCGTCGATCCCGTCGAGGAGCTTCCCGCTGCCGACCTCGACGAGGCCGGTGATCAGGAACCACAGGACGATCATCGTCACCACGAGGTAGCCGCGGGCGCTCCCGGTGAGCGACTCGAAGGTGTACAGCGTGCCCGCCATGTGGCCGCCGGTGGCGATGAAGGCGAGCGCGGCGATCCGGCTGATCCACCGGAGCCGGCCGACGATCGATCCGAGGGCGCCGCCGTCGATCTCGCCGCGGAGCGCGGGCGGAAGCACCGCCAGCGCCACGAACAACACGCCGCCGGTCCACAGCACCGCGAAGGCGACGTGGACCGACCACATGACCGGGTTGAGAGCGTTCATACCACCCGTACGCGCCGGTGATCCTTATAAACCGGCGGGACGCGGTCGGCAGAGGGGCGGCGATAGGTGGGACCGTCGCGCTGACGGGAGCGACGAGCGCTCCGGCGGCGACGGCTTTTAAATATCCGACGTTCGTACCTGCCGACGATGGCCCTACTGCAGAAGATCAAAGAGAAGCTCGGGTTCGGGAGCGGTCGCGCCGAACGCGAGGAGACGGACCCGGAAGTGACCGTCGAGCACGAACCGGAGTCGGAGGCGGAATCGGACGATGAGCCGGAGCCGGAGGCGGAACCGGAACCGACGGACGGCGCCGACGACGCGGCGGACGAGGAGTCGGACGACGAACCGAGCGTCGACGAACCGGTCGCAACCGAGACGGAGGCGGCCGCCTCGACCGAGTCGATGGTCGACGAGGAGGCCGCCGCCGAGGACCCGGACGAGGCGGCCGAGCCGGCGGAGGCCGCGGAGACCGGCGAGGAGGAGGTCGCGGTCGACGGCGACGACGCGGGCGCCGACGTCGAGGAGCTGAAGGGGATCGGGCCGGCCTACGCGGAGCGGCTCGCCGAGATCGGGATCGAGACCGTCGCGGAGCTGGCGGCAGCCGACGCCGAGGCGGTCGCCGAGGGAGCGAGCGTCGGCGAGAAGCGGGCCGCGACGTGGATCGACCGCGCCAAGGAGTTCTGACGCCGCGACCGCGACCGGTTCCGCGGTCGCCGCCGACACCGCCGACCGCAACTGTTTCGTCGGCGCCGCCGAACCGGAAGGCATGCAGCGATCGGTACACACCGACCGGGACCGGTTCCGCGAGGTCGCCGCCGCGGCGCCCGCGGGCGCCCGCGTCCCAGTCGAGCGCCGGGTCGCCGTCGACGACCCCTTCGCGGCTTACCGACGCGCCCGCGACGGGCCGGGCGGGGTCTTCTACGAGACCACCGGCGGCCAGTCCGGCTGGGGGTACTTCGGCGTCGACCCGGTGGAGCGGCTCACCGTCTCCGCGGACGCGGCGGTCGCGGCGGGCGGGGCGGACGGGGAGGGCTCCGCCGGCGACTACCGGCGTCCGAGTCCCACCCTCGCGGCGCTGGAGGGCCTGATCGACGGCGAGACTCTGGCGCGCGGCGACTGCGACGTTCCCTATCCGTGCGGCGCGTTCGGGTGGCTCTCGTACGACGCCGCCCGCGAGCTGGAGTCGTTCCCGGAGCCGGCGCCGGCGGGTCCCGGCGCGGTCGACGACCGGGGGCTCCCGCGGCTCCAAGTCGCCCTCTTCGACCGGGTGGCGGCGTGGGAGTGTCCGGTATCCGCGGACGGCGACGACTCGGCCGACGCCGTCACCCTCCGCGTGACCGCCTGCCCGCGGGTCCCCGAGGGGCTCGACGACCCCGATGCGGACCGCGACGCGCTCGACGGCGTTTTCGACGAGGGGGCGTCCCGCGCGGCCGACCTGATCGACCGGATCGAGTCGGGCGACCCCGCGGTCGGTCCGGCTCCCGACCCGGACGCGTCGACGGCGACCTTCGAGAGCGACGCGGGACGGGAGGGGTACGCCGAGGCGGTCCGGCGGGTGAAGGCGTACGTCCGCGACGGCGACACCTTTCAGGCGAACGTCTCCCAGCGGCTGCGCGCCCCGGCCGCGGTCCACCCGGTCGAGGCGTACGACGCGCTCCGGCGGGTGAACCCGGCGCCGTACTCCGGACTGATCGAGTTCTCGCGGGAGGGAGAGGCGGGCGAGGACGGCGAAGACAACGACAACGAGGACGGCGAGGGCGACGGCAACGACGCCGCCGACGGCGACGATCCCCCGTCCGGCGTCGACCTCGTGAGCGCGAGTCCGGAGCTGCTCTTGGAGCGCGAGCCGAGCCCGGACCCCGACTCGGGCGCCCGCCTCGTCACGGAGCCCATCGCGGGCACCCGAGCGCGGGGCGACACGCCGGCGGCAGACGCCGACCTGGAGGCGGAGCTGACCGGCGACGCGAAGGAGCGCGCGGAACACGCCATGCTCGTGGACTTGGAGCGCAACGACCTCGGGAAGGTCTCGCGGTTCGGCACCGTCGACGTGGCGGAGTACCGCCGCGTGGACCGGTACAGCGAGGTGATGCACCTCGTGAGTCTGGTCGAGGGGGAGGCGCGGCCGGACGTGGGCCTCGCCGACGCGATCGCGGCGTGTTTCCCCGGCGGGACGATCACGGGCGCGCCCAAGCCGCGGACGATGGAGATCATCGACGAGCTGGAGGCGACGCGGCGCGGTCCCTACACCGGCTCGATGCTCGCGGCCGGCTTCGACGGGCGGGCGACGCTCAACATTGTCATCCGCACGCTGGTGCGGCGGGCGGCCGAGTACCACCTCCGCGTCGGCGCGGGGATCGTCCACGACTCCGAGCCCGACGCGGAGTACGAGGAGACGCTCGCGAAGGCCCGGGCGCTCGTGACCGCGGTCGACGAGGCGCTCGCCGCGGGCGGGATGGCGGTCGAGGAGGGCAAGCGATGACGGGCGGCGAGGCGGCGCGCGAGGTCGGCGAGGACCGCGCCGGCGACGGCTGGCGCTCCGGCGCGGGCGACGCCGAGGCCCGGATCCTCGTCGTCGACAACTACGACTCGTTCGCGTACAACCTCGTCCAGTACGTCGGCGAGGTCGCCGGCGCGGTCGCGGTGCGGCGCAACGACGCGGTCGACCTGGCCGGGATCCGGGCGCTCGATCCGGACGGCGTCGTCGTCTCTCCGGGTCCGGGCACCCCCGCGGAGGCCGGCGTCTCGATCGACGCCTTCGCGCTCGACCGCCCCGTGTTCGGGGTCTGTCTCGGCCACCAGGCGCTGTGCGCCAGCCGCGGGAGTCGGGTGGGTCACGCGCCCGAAGTCGTCCACGGGAAGCCGTCGACGATCGCCCACGACGGCGAGGGCGTGTTCGCCGGGCTCCCGGACCGGCTCCGAGTGGGGCGGTACCACTCGCTTTGCGTCGAGCGCGAGGACCTCCCCGACGAGCTGGTGGAGACCGCGCGCACGGAGGACGAACGCGAGGTCGTGATGGGCGTGCGCCACCGCGAGAAGCCCCACGTCGGCGTCCAGTTCCACCCCGAGAGCATCCTGACGCCGCGCGGGAAGGCGATGGTGGAGAACTTCGTGGAGGCGTGCGGGAATGAGTGAGGAACGAGGCGGTGCGGGGAGCGAGGGCGAGGAGCTTCGATACCACGTCGACGGAGAGATCGTGCCCGCCTCGGAGGCGACCGTCTCCGTCGAGGACCGCGGGTTCGCCTACGGCGACGCCGCCTTCGAGACCCTGCGCGCGTACGGTGGGGAGGTCTTCCGGTGGGACGACCACGCCGCGCGGCTCGCGGACACCTGCGAGACGCTCGGGCTCGACCACGGCCTCTCGGACTCGGAGTTGAAGGCCCGGATCGACGAGACGCTCGCGGCCAACGACCTCGCCGACGCGTACGTGAAGCTCTCCGTCACCCGCGGGGTCCAGCCCGGCACCCTCGACCCGCGGCCCGAGGTCGACCCCACCGTCGTCGTGATCGCGAAGCCGCTCCCCCGCGGCGGCGTCGACTCGGAGCCGGTCCACGACGGCCCCGCCGCGCTCCAGATGACGAAGACCCGCAAACCCGACTCGCGGGCGCTCCCGGCCGACGCGAAGACGCACAACTACCTCAACGGAATCCTCGCGCGGCTGGAGCTGCGCGTGACCGGGGCCGACGAGGCGCTGATGCTCGACCCGGCGGGCAACGTCGCCGAGGGGGCGACCTCGAACCTCTTTTTCGTCGACGGCACCGCGCTCAAGACCCCCTCGCTGGACGGGCCGATCCTCCCGGGCGTGACGCGGCGCACCGTGATCGAGATCGCCGAGGAAGAGGAGATCCCGGTCGAGGAGGGCACGTACGCCCCGGACGCGGTGCGCGAGGCCGACGAGGTCTTTCTCACCAACTCGACGTGGGAGATCCGGCCCGTCGAGACGGTCGACGGCATCGCGGTCGGCGGCGACGGCGAGGGCGTCGAGGGCCCTCTCACCGCGCTGTTCTCGCGGCTGTTCGACCGCCGCGTGGAAGCGCGACACTACGACGGCGAACGGTTGTGAGGGGGCTCCGCGGCTCCGGTGGCGGGCTCGACGACGGTGTCGGTGTCGTTCCTCCGGTCGGCGCCCCCCGACACCGCCCCCGCGACACCCCCGCGCCTGCGTTCCGACCCGTTTATGGTCGCCGACGCGCCCTGTCTCGGTATGACCGACGACGAGCGACGGAGCGAGCTCATCGCCGCGCTGCGGGCGGCCGACGCCGTCCGGTTCGGCGAGTTCGAGCTCTCGCACGGCGGAACGAGCGACTACTACGTCGACAAGTACCTCTTCGAGACCGATCCGGACGCGCTCCGGCTCGTGAGCGAGGCGTTCGCGGCCCGGCTCGCCGACACGGACGCGAAGCTCGCGGGCGTCGCGCTCGGCGCAGTCCCCCTCGTGGCCGTCACGGCCGCCGAGATGGGCCGCCCCTACGTCATCGCGCGCAAGCAGGCGAAGGAGTACGGCACGGGGAACCGCATCGAGGGCCGGCTCGACGAGGGCGAGGAGGTCGTCGTGTTAGAGGACATCGCCACGACCGGGCAGTCCGCGGTCGACGCCGTCGAGGCGCTCCGCGAGGCGGGCGCGACGGTGAACCGCGTGCTCGTGGTCGTCGACCGCGAGGAGGGCGCCGAGGAACTGCTGGCCGAGCACGACATCGAACTGGAGTCGCTGCTGACGGCGACGGAACTGCTGGCGGAGCGGGACGCGGAGTAATCCGCGCCTTCTTTCTGGTTCACGCCTCGGCGGCGTCCACCGTCGGCACCGCGACCCGGTCGAGCACGTCGGCGATCACGTCGCGCTTGTCGGCGTCGTTGACGGCGGCGTCCGGCGTCAACACGAGCCGGTGGGCGAGCGTCGGCTCCGCGACGCGTTTCACGTCGTCCGGCGTGACGAACTCCCGACCGGCGATCACCGCGGCCGCCCGCGCCGTCTCGAAGAGCCGCTGCGTGCCGCGGGGGGAGACGCCGACGTCGACGCGACGATCCGTCCGGGTCGCCCGGGCGACCGACGCCACGTACTCCAGCAGGTCGTCGTCGACGCGGACCGTCTCGGGCACCTCGCGGAGGTCGGACACGGCGTCCGGATCGAGCACGCGCTCGACCGTCGGGGCCTGCGCGACGCGGCCCGCCCGCCGCCGAAGCAGCTCGACCTCCCCCTCGTCGTCGGGGTAGCCGATCGACGTCTTGATCGCGAAGCGGTCGAGCTGGGCCTCGGGGAGGGGGAACGCGCCCTCGCTCTCGACGGGGTTCTGGGTCGCGATGACGTAGAACGGGTCCGGAAGGTCGTGGGTCTCGCCGTCGACGGTCACCTGTCCCTCCTCCATCGCCTCCAGGAGGGCCGCCTGCGTCTTCGGCGGCGCGCGGTTGATCTCGTCGGCGAGCACGACGTTCGCGAAGATCGGCCCGGGGGAAAACGAGAAGGAGCCGTCGCGCTCGTCGAACACGTTGGTCCCGGTCACGTCGCTCGGGAGGAGGTCGGGCGTGAACTGGACCCGCGAGAACTCCAGTCCGAGCGCGGCCGCGAACGAGCGCGCCGAGAGGGTCTTTCCGGTGCCGGGCACGTCTTCCAGGAGGACGTGGCCGCGAGCGAGGATGCCGAGGGTGACGCGGTCGAGGAACTCGCGGTCGGCCACGACCGCGCCGCCGACCTCGTCGACGACGCGGGAGCAGGCCGCCGCGGCTTCGGGGACGTCCATACCGCCACCACGCGATCCGCGCCGAAAAGCGTTGCCGGCGGGTCGCCCCGTTGCCGGCGGGTACCCCGGTCGCGGGACGGCGCCGACACCGCCGTCGGCGATCGAAACGCATAACAGCGGAACCGGCCAACCGATGAATGAGCCGAGGTAGCCTAGCCTGGCCAAGGCGGTAGATTCGAAATCTACTGTCCATTCGGACACCGGAGTTCAAATCTCCGCCTCGGCGCTTCTCTCCGGACGCTCGACCCGCGAGCGACGGCGCTCGTTCTGCCGATCGCGACGGCCGCCTACGGCTCCCCGCCCAGCGACTCCTGCTCGGGCGCGGTGTCGCCCCGGAGCCGCCGGCGGCGCTTGTCGTAGGCCGCTTCGAGCTTCGCGTTGGTCGCCCGCGAGACGAGGTAGAGGTCGGCGTCGTCGCCGTCGCGGGGGTGCGCGCTCGCGACCCAGACGTGGCCGTCGCCCGTCGAGAGGTCGTCGGCCCAGCGCTCGGCGGCCGCGCGGCTCTCGAACGCGTGGCGGGAGCCGTCCTCGAAGACGAGTCGGCCCACCTTCGCGTTGCGCTTGCGGGCTGAGGGTTTCACCGCGACGACGACGCTCACGGACGCCGTTCGGGCGGCATCGCTTAAAAACCTCGTCAGACGGCGGCGGCCGGCGGGCCGGTCAGTCCCTGCGGCGTTGCCGCCGTCAGTCGTCCGCGACCGCGCCCGGATCCGCGTCCGCGGCGTCGGCGGCCGCCGCCAGCAGGCGGTCGAGCCCGTCGACCATCGCGACGACGCTGGCGCGGGTGATGTCGGCGTCGGTCGAGGAGACGCTGACGGAGCGATCCCCCCGCGAGAGGTCGACCTCGACGGTGACGACGGCGTCGGTCCCGCCCGTGATCGCGTCGACGTGGTAGGAGTCGAGCTCGAAGGAGACGCCCTCACCGGCGCCGTCGCCGGCCAGCGCGGTCCGAACCGCCTCCAGTCCGGCGTCGACGGGGCCGGACCCGGTGCCGGAGGCGACGCGTTCCTCGTCGCCGACGCGGAGCCGGACCGAGGCCGTCGGGAGGTTCCCGCCGGAGGTGGCCGACAGGTCGACGAGCTCGACGTGTCGGTCGCGCTCGCGGCCCTGCACGTCCTCGGTGATCGCGAGCAGGTCGGCGTCGGTGACGCGCTTCCCGCGGTCGCCGAGCTCCTTCACGCGGCTCACGACCTCGCTCAGCTCGTCGTCGTCGACCGCCACGTCGTGCTCCGCGAGGGCCGCCTTGACCCCCGCGCGCCCGGCGTGTTTGCCGAGGACGAGCCGCCGCTCGCGCCCCACCGTCTCGGGCGGGTACGGCTCGTACATCGTCCCGTCCTTCAGGGTTCCGTCGGTGTGGATCCCCGACTCGTGGGCGAAGGCGTTGGCGCCGCAGACCGCCTTGTTCGGCGGGAGCGCGACGCCGGTCGCCTCGCTCACGGTCCGACAGAGCCGGTAGAGCCGCTCCAGTTCGACCGTGTCGACGTCGTACGACTGGTCGAGCGCGATGGCGACTTCCTCTAGGGCGACGTTGCCGGCGCGCTCGCCGACGCCCATGACGGTTCCGTGGACGGTGTCGGCGCCCGCCTTCAGGCCGGCGTGGACGTTCGCCACGCCGAAGCCGAGGTCGTCGTGCGTGTGGAGGCTCGTCGGGCCGCGGTCGGCGAGCCGGGAGACGACCTCCGCGGTGCGCTCCGGGTCGGCCGCGCCGACGGTGTCGCAGTAGCAGATCCGGTCGGCGCCGGCGTCGAGCCCCGCGCCGAGCAGGCGTTCGAGGTAGTCGAGGTCGGCGCGGGAGCCGTCCTCGCCGAGCACCTCGACCCACAGCCCGTGGTCTTTGGCGTACTCGACGAGCTCGACCGTCGTTTCGACCACGTCGTCGCGGGTCGAGCCGACCTTCGTCTCGACGTGTTTGTCCGAGGCGGGGACGACGAGGTTGATCCCGTCGACGCCGCAGTCGAGCGCGTGGTCGACGTCCCGCTTCACGCCACGGGCGAAGCTCGTCACGGTCGCGTCGAGCCCCTCGTCGGCGACCCGCCGGATCGCCTCGCGTTCGCCCTCCGAGGTGCACGCCGAGCCGGCCTCGATCAGGTGCATCCCGGCCGCGTCGAGCTCGCGGGCGATGTCGACCTTCTCGGCCGGCGTCAGCGAGACGCCGGGCATCTGCTCGCCGTCGCGCAGGGTGGTGTCTAACAGCTGTACCTCGTCAAGTGCGGTGAGTTGTGTTCGGGTCAAAAGGGTGTCCGTCGGCTCGTCGGTGGGTTCGGGGCCGGTACCGCCGCGGGGCGGTCGCGCCCCGGAGTCGTTATCGTCGGAGAATTTCGCGGCCAGCCGCCGCGAGGCGACTTCCTCTATCCCCCGAACGATCACGATCGTCTCGTGTCATTCGTGTCCGTGCCGACGAGTCTCACACGGATAAGTCGTCGGGTCGCGACAGCTTTGGCCGGGCAGAGGTCACGACGCGCTCGCTCTCCCGCCGGGGACACGGTTATACGGCCGCCCTCGGACGGATCGGTATGCGGAAAACCGCGATCGACGACGTCGACGTCGTCACGAATCCGATGGGCGTCCACGACGTGCGGAAGCCGGTTTCCCGAGCGCTCGGGGCCGACCACGTCGCGATGAACTACTTCGAGCTCGCCCCCGGCGACGCCTTCTCGGGCGGGCTCCACACGCACGGCGATCAGGAGGAGATCTTCTACGTGCTCTCTGGGACCGCCACGTTCGAGGTGGGCCGCGAGCGCGAGCAGGTCGACGTGGAGGCCGGCGAGCTGATCCGGTTCGCGCCGGGTGAGTTCCAGTCTGGCTTCGTGCGCGAGGACGCGGACGAGGAGGTCGTCGCGTGGGCGTTCGGGGCGCCCGGCGCGCGCCACGACTGGGACCAGATCGAGTCGGTGATCGAGTGCCGCGAGTGCGGGGAGGAGCGCACACACGCCACCGAACTGACCGACGACGGACGGTTCCGGTTCACGTGCAACGAGTGCGGCACCTCCTTCTCGCCGTAGGAGCGCTCAGCCCAACAGCGACCGGAACGACCGCCGACCGGTGCCGCATCGGTCCCGGTAGTCGCAGGCCGAACACCGGTCGTCGTCGACGCGCGACGGCGGGCCGTCGATCGCCCGGGCGGCCCGCAGCGCCCGCCGGTAGGCGGCCTTCTTCCGGGTCGTGAGCCGGACCTCGCGGACGGTCCCGACGCTCGGGTACTCGACGAGCGCGCGCGGCACCTCGCGCCCGCGCTCCCACGCCACCGCCTTGGCGACGGCGACGGCCCTGACCGCCTGCGGCTCCCAGACGCCGTTCTCCGGCGGCTCGCCCGGTGAGACCACGGTGGGGACCGGCGGATCGGAGCCCGATTCTCCGGAGAGAATCTTGTGGACCATCCCGTGGCAGTCCTTTCCGGACCGAAAGGGGCGTTCGCGCTCCGGCTCCGCGAGCTGTTCGTAGTCGTCGCGCTCGCGGAGCCGCGAGAGGTTCCGGCGGTACGCGGCGGGCGACCGGCGGATCGGAAGCCGCCGGAGCGTCGCGTCCGGCGCGCCGACGAGCGCCGGATACCGAAAGGCGAGATCGATGCGGGCGCGTGCGTCGTCCGGAACCTCCCGGCCGTCGTCGCGGCGCGCGTAGTAGAGCTGTCGCGGGCAGTAGGCCGCGCGGGCGAGGTCGCTGAAGGGGATCACGGCGGGGATGGCCGCGGTTCGGGTGAAAAGGGTCGGGACGACGGTGACTCCGATCCCTTATCCGGGATACCGGAACCAACCCCCTCGTGATCTGACCCCCGTCCCGGCGCGGTCGAGGCGGTCGCGCGGCGAGCCGCCCGGGACCGACGAGCGCCGCCTGTTCGCCATATCGACCGCGCCGCTGCGCGGTTCCCCGTCGGCCACCGCACCGCCCCCGCCGATCACTCCCGGATCCGATCGAGGTCCGCCACGAACGCCCGGAGCGCCTCCCGCGTCACGTGGGGCATACAGACGACGCGGAGTTCGCCGCGGCCCGTCCGCGAGACCTTCCAGCCCGCCTCCCGCAGCGCGTCGAACTCCGACTCGGGGAGCGCCGCGGCGACGAGCGGCAGCTCCGGGTCGACCACGTCGTACCCGCGATCGCCGAGCGCTGCCGCGAGCCACTCGGCGTTGGCGGTCGCGCGCTCGACCGCGTCGCGGTAGCCGTCCGGCCACAGCGCCTCCATCGCGGCGACCGCTCCGGCGACGCCAGCGCCGCTCCGGGTCCCGGTCAGGGTCGCCTGCGATCGCGTCTCGAGGTAGGGCGTGTCGACCGCGAGCGCGTCCAGCGCGGCGTCGTCGCGGGCGAGGAGCCCGCCGGCCGGCACCGCCGCCTGCCCGAACTTGTGGGGGTCGATCGTCAGCGTGTCGACGGCGGCGTCGCCGAACGACCACTCGGCGTCTGCGAAGGGGAGCACGAACCCGCCCCACGCCGCGTCGACGTGCATCCGCGCGCCCGCCTCGTGTGCGATTCTGGCGAGCTCCGGAATCGGGTCCACTCGGCCGTACTCGGTGCTCCCGGCGACGCCGACGACCAGCGCCGTCGCGTCGTCGACGGCCGCCTCGACGGCGTCGGTTCGGGCCCGGAAGTCGTCGTCGACGGGGACCGTTCGCAGCTCGACGTCGAGCAGCTCCGCGGCCTTGTGAAACGAGAAGTGGCCGCTCTCGGGGACGACGACGTTAACGTCACCCGCGTCGTGGCGGTTCCGCGCCGACCGGACCGCCTGTACGTTCGCCTCGGTGCCGCCGGAGGTGACGTAGCCCGCGGCGTCGGTGGGGGTCGGGTGGTCCGCGAGCGTCGCGAGCAGTTCGACCGCGCGCTCCTCCAGCGACGCCACTGCCTCGTACGTGGCCGGATCTCCCGGGTTCGTCGCGAGAAAGCGCTCGGCCGCCTCCCGGGCCGCGGGATGCGGCTCGGTGCACATCGAGGAGAGCACCCGGTCGAACGACTGCGGCTCGGGCTGCTGCATTCGACCGAACGTTGCCGCGGAGGGTCTTACCCGTTCCGCTCCGGGCGCCCCCGCTCGGACGGCTCGCCCCCGCGACGGCGTCAGCGGACCGAGTCGAGGAGGAGCCGCTGTTCGGTCCGCTTCACCTCGTGTTGCACGTCTCGCACCGCGTCGATGTTCGCCGAGATGGAGGAGACGCCCTCCTCGACGAGGAAGTCGACCATCTCCGGCTTCGACCCGGCCTGTCCGCAGATGCTGGTGTCGACGCCGAGTTCCCGGCACGTCTCGATCGTGTCGCCGATGAGCTGTAACACCGCGGGGTGCAGCTCGTCGAACCGGTCGGCGACGTGCTCGTTGTTGCGGTCGACCGCCAGCGTGTACTGCGTGAGGTCGTTCGTCCCGAAGGAGGCGAAGTCGATCCCGGCGGCCGCCAGCTCATCGATCTGCAGCGCACTCGCGGGCGTCTCGATCATCACGCCCCACCGGTGCGTCTCGGGGTCGATCCCGGCCTCGCGCATGTGGCGTTTGATCCCCTCGATGTCCTTCGCGTCGTTGACGAGGGGGAACATCACCTCCAGGTTGTCGTATCCCATCTCGTAGAGCCGGGCGAACGCGGCCAGCTCCTGGCGGAACGGCTCGGGCTTGTCGAGACTCCGGCGGATCCCGCGCCACCCGAGCATCGGGTTGTGTTCGGCGGGCTCGCCTTCGCCCCCCTCCAGCTCTCGGAACTCGTCGGTCGGGGCGTCGATGGTCCGGACCCTGACCGGTCGGGGATAGAATTCGTCGGCGACCCGCCGAACGCCCTCGATGAGCTCGTCCTGATACGCGCGGGCGCCGTGGTCGGCGATGTACTTCTCGGGGGTCTTGCCGAGCGACAGCACCATGTGTTCGATCCGGAGCAGCCCGACGCCGTCGGCGCCCGTCGCCGCGGCGCGCTCGGCGGCCTCCGGGATCGAGACGTTCACCTTCACTTCCGTCGCCGTCATCGGCTTGACGGGGGTCTCCGGCCGCGCGGCCTCGACCGGCTCGAACTCCTCGCCGGACTCGGCGTCCTCGTCGGCGCCGGCGCGGACGGTGCCCTTGTCGCCGTCGATCGTGACGTTCTGCCCGTCGCTCAGGAGTCGGGTACCGTTTCCGGTGCCGACGACGGCCGGGACGCCGAGCTCCCGCGAGATGATCGCGGCGTGGCTCGTCATCCCGCCCTCGTCCGTGACGATCCCGGCGGCCCGTTTCATCGCGGGGACCATGTCCGGCATCGTCATCTCGGTCACCATCACGTCTCCCTCCTGCACCTGGTCGAGGTGGTCGAGCTTGTGCACGATCCGGACGGTCCCGGAGACGACGCCCGGACTGGCACCGAGGCCGTCGACGAGCACGTCGGCGTCGTCGCCGTCCGCGTCACCCGCGCCCCGGTCGTCGGAAGCACCCGTCTTCCTCCCGGCCGCGTTGCTCTCGTCGTCGCCCTCGTCGTCCGCCCGGATCGTCGTGATCGGACGCGACTGCAGCATGTACACCTCGCCGTCGTAGATCGCCCACTCCACGTCCTGTGGCGTCCCGTAGTGGTCCTCGACGCGCTTGCCGAGTTCGACGAGTTCCCCGATCTCCGCGTCCGAGAGCACCCGACTGTTCCGGCGGTCGTCGTCGACGTCCAGCGTGACGGTCTCGCCCGTCTCGTCGTCTTTGACCATCTCCACCTTCTTGTCCGCGACCGTCACCTCGTCGACGACGCCCCGTTCGCGGTCGTACACGTAGTTGTCGGGCGAGACCGTTCCGGAGACGACCGCCTCGCCGAGCCCCCACGCCGCCTCGATCGTGATCTGCGGATCGCCGGTCGAGGGGTGGCTAGTGAACATCACGCCGGACTTCTCGGCGTCGACCATCCGCTGAACGACGACCGCGATGTCGACCTCCGCGTGCGGGAACCCCCGCTGCTGGCGGTAGTAGATCGCGCGCTGGGTGAAAAGCGAGGCCCAACACTCCTTCACCCGCCGGATCAGGTCCTGCTCTCGGACGTTGAGAAAGGTCTCCTGCTGGCCGGCGAACGAGGAGTCGGGGAGGTCCTCGGCGGTCGCGGAGGAACGAACGGCGACGAACGCCTCCTCGCCGTCGTCGCCCATCGCCCGGTACCGCTCGACGATCTCCTCGCGGACGTCGTCTGGGAGCGGCGTCTCCAAGATCAGCTCCGCCGCGGTCTCCTCGGCCTCCCGGAGCGCGGCGGAGTCCTCTGGGTCGACGTCGACCGCGGCGAACAGCTCCTCGTCGATTTCCGCCTCCTCGATGAAGGTGCGGTACGTGCCCGCCGTGACGGTGAACCCCGGGGGAACCGGGAGTCCCGCGCCGATGAGTTCGCCGAGCGAAGCCGCCTTCCCGCCGACGGTTCCCACGTCGTCGGCGTCGACATCCTCGAGCCAGAGTACTGCCATTCGTGTGCTCGGAGGATCCGCGAGCCGACGTATGAAGCTTCCGGACTGCGCAACTGTGAATAAAAGATTACTCGCGGTCGAGTGATCGCCGCCACCCGGACGCGTCTCCGATACGATCGCTCCGAGCCGACGCGCTCCCCGGCCGGGAAGCCGCGCCGTTCCGCCGGCCGACCGGTTGTCCGTCACCGAGATGTTCAAAGCCATGCCGCGAAATCCGTCTATACTCCCGTTCCATCCGAGTGAAAACGCCGTATTCACTCAATAATCATATTCCAATCGTGCTATTTGTTCGCTACCTCCGACAGCGGAGGCGGCCCATCGATGACACACACCACGAAACGAGTCTTTGCCACCCTCTTCGCGGCCGTGATGGTCGCGTCCATGTTCGCGCCGACAGCGGGTGCGGCGGCGGTCATGGACCAGGACGGCGGCGACGCGCTCGACGCCGGACCGTCCGCTATCGACGCAGACGTACAGCCACAGACAGAAACCACACCGGCGACGAACCAGAGCGAGCGAGCCGAGCGGAAGGCCGAGGCGTTCGACCGCGGGACGCGGCTCGCACCCGGGTCGGACCGGTCGGGAATCCATCCGGCCCTCCGGTCGGCCAGCGGCGAGACGGTGGTCGTGATCACCGTCGAGCGGGGTCTCGATCCGCGGACGCTGTCGGCCGACGAGTCGGCGGCGCTCGACCGGATCAAGGCCGATTCACGGGCGACCCAACGACCGGTCGTGGACGCGCTGAACACCCTCGGCGCCGACGTCCGGAACCAGTTCTGGGCGGGGAACGTCGTCACCGCCGAGGTCGACTTCGACGCGACCGACGCCAAGCGATTAACGGCCATCGAGGGCGTCAAAGCTGTGTCGCCGAACGTCAGATACGTGCGGCCCGATCCGCCGGCCGGCGCGGAGGGCGGCGTCGACGCCGCGAGCCACGACGGCGAGGTCACCTACGGCCTCGATCAGATCGAGGTCCCCGAGTTCGAAGACGAGTTCGGCGTCCAGGGCGAGGGCGCCACCGTCATGATCGGCGACGACGGGATCAGCAACCCCGAGGAGGGGCATCCCGATCTCGAGTTCGCCGAGGAGGCGATCGTCGCGAACGGGACCGTCGACGAGGGGACCCTCGTCGGCGGCACCGAGGGCGCGCACGGCGAACACACCGCGGGCACCGCGACCGGCGCGGCGCATCCGGCCGGCGACGTGCCGCGGTACGGCGTCGCGCCCGAGGCCGACCTGCTGATGGCCGACGTGTTCGCGGGCGGCGGCGCGTACACCGAGGACATCATCGCGTCGATGGAGTGGGCGGCCGAAAACGACGCCGACGCCGCGAGCTTCAGCCTCGGCCTCCCCTCCTCGACCGGGCAGTCGACGTTCCAGCCCGCCTACGTCGAGACGATCGAGGACGTGAACGCGGCCGGAACGGTCGCGGTCGTCTCGGCGGGCAACTCCGGCAGCGGCGACGCCGGCGGGCCGGTCACCTCGCCGGCCACGAACTTCCGGTCGGCCACGGTCGGCGCCTCGACCGCCGCGGGCGACATCGCGGCGTTCTCAAGCGGCGCCGTCGTCACCGACGACCGCGTCGAGGTCGTCGGCGAGGGGGAGCTCCCTGACACCTTCCCGCACGAGTACGTCAAGCCGGACGTTTCGGCCCCTGGACAGGACGTGTTGAGCTCCGGGCCGCTCGGCGGCGACATCGGCGACCCGAACGCGACGTACTCCACCGCCAGCGGCACGTCGATGGCGGCCCCCCACTACGCGGGCGCCGTCGCGCTGCTGCAGTCGGCCACGGACGAGGACCTCTCGCCCGGGGTGATACAGGCGGCGCTCGCGGAGACCGCAGAGAAGCCCGACAACGAGTTCCCGAGCGCCGACGGACGCGACATCCGGTACGGAACCGGCGTCGTGGACGTGCACGCGGCCGCGCAGGCGCTGAACGAGACGCAGACGGTCGCGGGGACCGTCACCGACAACGCGACCGGCGAGCCGATCGTCGGCGCGACCGTCGGCACCGACGCCGGCGCCCTGACGACGACGGACGAGAACGGCTCGTACGTCCTCGAAACCACCGAAGAGCCGGCGACGGTCACGGTCGACCAGTTCGGCTACGCCGCGCAGACGACCGAGGCGAGCGGGGGCGCGACGACCGACGTCGCGCTCGAGCCCGAACTCGCCGTCGACCTGATCGAGGGACAACCGGCGTTCGCGGAGACCGGCGGATCGGTCGAACTCGTCGTCGACGTGCGCAACCTCGACTCGCTGACGATCGATCTCTCCGACGACTCCGGGCTCAACGAGTCCGACCTGACGGTCTCGGTCGCTGGCGACGAGGTCGATCTGGGCAACGAGACGGAACTCGGCGGGCTCTCCGCCGACGCCGTTCCGGTCACGGTCGAGATCGCGGACGACGCGCCGACCGGCGAGACGTTCGCGCTCGAACACACCTTCGCCGGCCTCGGCGACGAGGTGACGGTTCAGACCGGTCCCACGGAGACGGTCGACGAACTGCAGGGGCCGGAGTTCGAGGTCACGTCGATCGACGTTCAGGACGCGGTCACGCCCGAGGAGTCGATGCTCATCACGGCGACCGTCGAGAACTTCGTCTTCTTCCCGCCGAGCGACGTCTCGGACCTCGCGCCGGGCGAGACGCAGACGTTCGAGACCAACTTCGGCTCGATCGCGGCCATCAACGCCGCGCTCGGTACGGAGTTCGGTCCGGGCGACGAGCTGGAGGCGGTCCAGCAGGTCGGCGAGAGCCTCGACCCGACGGCGCCTCCGGACCCGGTCGTCGAGGACGAGGCGACCGCTCCGTTCGCGGTCGTTGCGGAGGGAACGTCCTTCCGGGTCAGTAACCTCACGGCGCCCGAGAGCGCCGACGCCGGCGCCTCGATCGACGTGAGCGCCGACGTGACGAACGTCGGTGAGGCGAGCGGCGAGCAGTCCGTCGACTTCGTGTTCGACGGCGCCGTCGCCGCGAGCCGGAACGTCTCGCTCGACTCGCAGGAGACCCGGACGGTCACCTTCGAAGACGTGGGGCTGCCGGACACCGACGGGACGTTCGAACACGGCGTGTTCACCGCGGACGACGGGCAGACCGCACCGATCGTCGTCGGCGACGTGCCGACGCGGACCGTCGCCGTCGTCGACGACGCGGGCGAGTTCGGCGACGGCGTCGCCGGCACGCTCGACGACCGGCTTCCGGCGAACTACGACGTCTCGACGACGACGGCGGACGCGGTCGCGAACGGCGACGCCGACGCCGACGTGGTCGTGGTCCAGAACGTCGCGCCGACGTCCGCGCCCGCCCTCGTCGACGCGGTCGAGGGGAGCGGCGTCGGCGCCGTCTGGCTCGACCAGTGGGGCGGCGAAAGCAACGGCGTCCCCGCGCGGTCGTCCGTCACGGGCGACCCGGCCGAGACGTTCGAGGGCGACGGCGTGCCGACGCCGATCGCCTACTCCGTCCAGGCTGACCACCCGATCTTCGACGGCGTCGCCGAGCCGGGCGAGTCGGTTCCGATCCACACCGGGTCGTTCGGCGACCACACGTGGTTCAACGGCACCGACGCCGACGTGCTCGCGTCGGTCGCCGCCGACGGCGGCGCGACGGTCGCCGGCGACGCATTCGCCGTCGACGAGGCGAACAACACGGTGCTCGCCTCCTCGCTCGGCTACTCGACGTTCGCCGGCGACGCGGAGTACACGGGCGCCGCCGACGCGATCCTCGCGAACTCGGTCCGGCACGCCGCCCCCGAGGGCGACGGAACGGTCCGGTTCGGAGAGGACGAGTACGTGGTCGGTCCCGAGGAGACGACCACGCTGACCGTCGAGGCGGACGCGGAAGACGTGGCCGGCTACGAGCTCCAACTCGAGTTCGATCCGGCGAAGATCGAGGTCGAGAGCGCCGAGAGCGCGAACCTCTCCGGATCGATCTCGCGGAACATCGACAACGAGAACGGCACCGTCACCGTCGCGGAAGCGGCGGCGAACGGCGTCTCCGAGCCGGTCCTCTTCGAACTCGACGTCACCTACGTGGGCGACGAGGGCGAATCGGCCGAGCTCGCGTTCGACGGCGAGGACTCCGAGGTGCTGAACGCCGACACCGAGACGCTGGACGTCGATTACAGCGACGGCACGGTCACGAGCGGCGAACTCGGCGATGTCAACCTCGACGGGGAGATCACCGTCGCCGACGCCATCCTGACGCAGCAGTACCTCGCCGACCAGGAGCCGGCCGGCGACTTCAACGCGGCGCTGGCCGACGTCAACGGCGACGGCTCGGTCGACATCGCCGACGTGATCGCCATCCTCGACGAAGTCACCGCCGGCAACGACTCGACCTCGCCGGGAGCGGCCGGAACGGGGGTGAACGGTACCGACGCGGCCTCGCTGGCCGCCTCGCCGGCGTAACGGGGCTCGCGATCCGCGTGACCGCCTCGTAGCGCGGTCGCACGCTCCGCGACTTCGGTACCGCACGCTACCGCGCACCCGTCGCCGCTCGCGCGGCGATTTTCGTACGGCGGTAGCCGAAACGGCTTTTCGACGCCGCGGACCCGGTCCGGGTTCCGCCCCGGACGCCGACACACACCAACGAATGACGCCACACACGCCACTCGAACGCCCGGTCGCCTGTCTCGTTGTCGCGGCGGTCGCGATGGCCGCGCTCACTGCCGGTCCCGCCGCGGCCGCGACGGGCTCGACGACGGTCGAACAGGCGGATCCGGCGGGCGAACTGACCTTGGACGTAACGAACGAGACCGACGACACGGTGACCCTGACGCTCTCGACGACGGCCGAGAACGTCGCGGGGTATCAGGCGCACCTCCAGTTCGACCCCGAGGCGACCGCCGTCCAGAGCGTCTCCGGCGGCGAACCCCCCTTCTCGGCCGATCCGGTCGCCACCGTCGACAACGAGAACGGCTCCGTGCACCTCAATCAGGTCGCCGACGACAGTTCCGTCGGCACGGACGCGCCGACGATGGCGACGATCACCTTCGAGGCGGCCGACGCCCCGACCGACGTGACGTTCGTCGCGGCGGACTCGCTCGTCGCGACCAGCGAGGCCGAGGCCGTCACCGATCTCCGACGGGACGGCGTCACGCTCGACGGCGGGGGAGACGGCGGCGACGGCGGCGACGCCGGAGGTCCCGGTGGCGGGGCGCTGACGGCGGCGACGGCGGGACCGGCGGCGCGCCGTCCGGCGACGACGCGGCGCCGTCGGTCGAGGCCGACGTGACCGCGACGGCCGCCGGCGCCAGCCTCTCGGCGACCGACGTCGCCGCGGGCGCGACCGTCGAGGCGGACTTCGGCGACGCGGTCGGCGACGACGCCGTCACCGTCGACGGCCTCTCGATAGAGACGGCGAGCGACCTCGACTCGGTGACTGTCGACGCCCGCGCGCTCGACGCGGCCGACCTCCCGGACGGAACGCCGGCGCTCGACGGCGCCGGCTCCGTCTCGTACGTCGAGTTCGAGACAGCCGGCTTCGACAGCGAAGACGTTTCCTCGGCGACCGTCGCGTTCACCGCCGACGCGGAGGCGATCGGCGCCGCCCCGGAGGACGTGACGCTGTTCCGGTTCGCCGACGGCGAGTGGAACGAGCTGGAGACGACCGCGGAGGATGACGGGACGTACACCGCCGCGACGCCCGGGTTCTCCGTGTTCGCGGTCGGGTCGGGGTCCGACGGCGCGACGAACCAGGACGGCGCCGCGTCCGGCGACGACGGGACCGATGGGGACGACGGAGCGAACGCCGACGCGGACGGTACTGACGGAGGAGAGGACGGCTCTGCGGCGTCCGATCAGACCGTCGGGAGCACCAGCGGCGAGGCCGTCGTCGAGCAGTTCGGCGGGAGCCTCGTCGCGCTCGCCGGGCTCTTCGCTCTCGTCGTGCTCGCGGTCGCAGGGGTCGCGCTCGGGCGCCGCTGAGCGGCGTCCGTCTCCGTTTCCGACGCGGCGGTCCGAAACGTGGTAGAGGGCCGAAGCGTCTCGGGGAACGACGAACCGGTCGACGGCTCGTACATCTCTTCACGGGTCACTCACTGGAATACTTACCTCCCGATCGAACAACACCACCGACAACGTGTTACAGGGCCTGTAACACCACCTCTCGACCGCGAGGCCGTCGCGTTCGCCCGGCACAAACCAGGGGATCTCGTCTACGGGCGCCGATCTCCGGGTCTCGACCGCTGTCACGCCGGCGCGAGCCGCTCTCGCTCCGCGCGGAGGATCCGCTCCCAGAGGCCGAACAGGCTGCTGTCCAGTCCGTAGTCCTCGTCCACTCGTCGGACCCAGTCGTCGTCGGCGAACAGCAGCCGCTGGAACCGCCGCACCGGCTCGGAGAGCCGCTCGCGGTCGCCGCCGTAATACGACAGCGACTCCGCTCGGGTCCGCTCGACGAGCGCCGTCGGGACCTCGATGCCGTCCGCGGCCGCGACGTGCTCGAACCACTCCAGGTGCAACAGCGCGTCGGCGAGCAGGAACCGCTCCCCGAAGCCGGAGACGCGTGCGAGCGCCGGCTCGCCGTCGACGGTCACGTCCCGCGGCCGGGAGAAGCGCGGCGCGGTCACGGTCACGCTCGCGGCCTCCGCGACCGCGCCGGCGACGCGCCGGAGCCGCCACTCCCCGTACCGGACCGGCGCGATCAGGGCGAGCTCGTACCACGTCGGAAGCCACTCGCAGTACGGCTCGGAGAACCGGCCGTCGGCGAGCAGCGTCGCTGCCACGGAGCGGGCCGCCGCCGGCGACAGCGCCGACGGGCCCTCGCGGAGGTCGGCGACGACCCGCGTCCCGTCGAGGGCGTCGGTCCCCGCGAACCCCATGCCCTCGGCGACGTGGCGGGTGTACGCGCGGCTCGCGGCGTACCAGTCGGCGAAGTCGTTCGGCGCCGTCAGGCGGAGGAGGCGGAGGACGGTGATGACAGCGGTACGGGGCGGAGCGACCTAACTGCTGTGGCGGTTCAGCTGTCGAAGTTGTCGAGCCGGCTTTTCCCCGCCTCGCTCCCGTCCGCCAGCGCGTCGTCGAGTCCCCACTTCGACGCGCGCTCGGCCGCCTCGGAGCGCGCCTGTTCGCGGATCGCCTCGATCCGCTCGTCGTCCTCGAGGAACGCGGCGACCGCGTCGCCGTCGTCGTCGCCCGCGTCCAGCCGCTCCTCGGGCGCCGCCTCGCGGGTGCGGTCGGCGAGCGCCTGGTCGTCCGCGAGCTCGGTCGCCGCGGCGCCGGGCGCGACGCGGAGCGCCGCCTCCTCGTGGGCGGTCTCGAGCGCACCGTCCGCGACTGCGTACAGCTCGACCCGGTAGGGGCCGGGGACCGCGAGCTCGGCGAGTGCGTCCGGACCGCCGCTGTCGCTCACCGTGTTGTACGCGAGCACGGGGACGCCGTCCGCGAAGGTGACGACGCCGCGGGCGTCGCCCTCCAGCAGGAGCGTCTCCTGGGGGACGAGCGTCGCGTAGCCGGTCAGCTCCCGGTCGAGCGCCCGGGCGAGCGTCGTGCCCACGTCCGAGACGACGCGCGAGCGCAGCAGGTCCCCGCGGGGGATCCGCAGCTCCGGGGGCTCCGCGGTCCCGGTCATGGCGTGTCGGGGACGACCGCGCTCCGGAAGCGGTCGGCGACGGCCCCCTCGTCGCCGTCGCGCACGTCGAGCCGGGCCGCGGCCCGCCTGTAGCTGGCGGCCGGCTCGCTCTCCGGGGCGTGCGCGAGCAGGGGCTTCCCGGCGCGCCTCGCGCCCCTGACGGCGTCGCTGTCGGGGACGTTGGCGAGGACGGGACCGCCGAAGCGACGCTCCGCCTGCTCGGCCACGTCGGCGGCGTCGTCGCGGACCTTGTTGAACAGCACGCCGGCGGTCTCCGTGCCGTACGAGCGCGCGTACTCCTGGACTTTCAGCCCGTCGGAGAGCGCGGGGATCGTCGGCTCGACGACGACCACGACGCGGTCGGCGAGGACGACCGGGAGCACCGCCGACTTCGAGCCGAGCGCGGCCGGCGAGTCCAGCAGCAGCACGTCCGTGTCGCTCGCGAGCTCGGCGACGACCTCGCGGAGGCGACCCGGTTCGGCCGCCTCGAACCCCGCGAGCGACGTGCCGCAGGGGACGACGGAGAGCCCGAACCGGTCGTACGTCGCCTCGGAGACGGCCGTCGCGGTCCCCCCGACGAGGAGGTCGTGGAGGGTGACCGCGGCGTCGTCGAGCCCGGCGTGAAAGAGGAGGTTCGCCATCCCCGTGTCGGCGTCGACGACGGTGACGTCGTGCTCCTCGGCGAGCGCCATCCCCAGCGCGAGCGTGCTCGTCGTCTTCCCCGTGCCGCCCTTCCCGCTGGCGACCGCGAACGCCTCGACCATGCGCCGACGTGTCCGGTCGCCGGGCTAAAAGCTGTCCATCGCGGGCGGGCCGGGGGACGCCACCCCGGAACGGGCCGCGCGACCCGGACCCGATCCCACCGAACAGCGTTTTGCCCCTCGGTTCCAACTATCGGCCATGCCGACCGTCATCGACGCGGACGCGCTCCGCGACAGGATCGACGAGCGCCGCCGCGGCGACCGGTCGTTCGCCCTCGTCGACACGCGCCCTCGCGAGAGCTACGAGAGCTGGCGGATCGCGGACTCGATCCACTACTTCTACAAGCCGGTTCACGAGTTCGATGTCGACGACTTCGAGGCCGCGACCGGGCTCTCCGCGGACGACGCGATCGTCACGACGTGCGCGAAGGGGAAGGCCTCGCTCGCCTTCGCCGAGGCGCTCGAAGCGGCGGGCTACGACGACGTCGCGGTCGTCGCCGACGGAATGCGCGGCTGGTCGGGCGTGTACGATCGGACCGCGGTCTCGCTCCCCGACGCGGTCGACGAACCGCTCGATATCGTCCAGATCCAGCGGCGCGCGAAGGGGTGTCTCGGGTACCTCGTGGTCGGCGGGCGGGCGTCCGAGGAGCGAACCGATTCCGACGGCTCCGACCGCGTCGCCGTCGCCAATTCCGACGGCTCCGACCGCGTCGCCATCGCCGTCGACGTCTCCCGTCACGGCGACGAGTGGCGGGAGGCGGCCGCCGCGCATGACGCGTCGATCGCGGCGGTCCTCGACACCCACGTCCACGCCGACCACCTCTCCGGCGGGAGGGACCTCGCCGACGAGCTCGGGGTTCCCTACTTCCTCCCGGCGGCGGCCGCCGAGCGAGACGTGGCGTACGCGTTCGAGCCGCTCGCCCGCAACGAGGCGCTTGACGTCGGCGGGATCAGTGTGAAGGCGCTCGCGACGCCCGGCCACACCGACGACGGCGCAAGCTACCTCGTCGGGCGGTCGGCGCTGCTCACCGGCGACACGCTGTTCACCGACAGCGTCGGTCGAACGGAGCTGCAGTTCGAGGCGGGCGGCGACGCGAGCGGCGGTGACGCTACCGACGGCGACGCGACCGACCCAGAGGCCGAACCCGCCGGCGCCGCGGCGGGCGCCGAGCGGCTCTACGAGTCGCTCCACGGGACGCTGCTCGCGGAGCCCGACGACCTCGTCGTCTGCCCCGGTCACTTCGCGGTCGCGAACGACGGGACGACCGGGGAGGTCGTTCCCGGGGAGCCGGTGACGACGACGGTGGGCGCGGCGCGCCGGGGGCTCGACGTGCTCGGACTCGACCGCGAGTCGTTCGTGGAGAAGATTACGGCGACGCTGCCGGAGAAGCCGCCGAACTACGAGTCGGTCATCGCGGCGAACCGCGGCGTCGAGTCGCCGCCGGACGAGACGGCGGCGATCGAGTTAGAGCTCGGACCGAACCGGTGCGCCGCCGACGCCGGGACCGAATCGACGGCCGACGACGACTGAGCGGACTCCCGGTCGGCCTAGGCCTCCCTCCGGAGCCGTTGGATCGCTCGTCGACGGGACGGGCGGCTACTCGTCGTGGATGAAGACGAGCCGCTTCGACTCGGTGTTACAGAGGCAGAGATCGATCCCGTCGCGGGTCGCACCGATCTGCTGCCAGCCGTGGTCGCTGACGAACAGCGTCTGAAAGACGCCGCGGTCGCAGTCCGGGTTCGGACAGCCGACTCCCGCGGCGTTCTTGTACACGGTGGTCCCGCCGCCGGAGCTCTGTCGAACCAGTCCGTCCGTCAGCGAGCGGAACTCCTCGGCAGTCATCGGGCCCTCGGTCTCCTCGTCTCCCATGCGTTCGGATTCGCGGCGGATCGTATAAAAACCGCGTGTCTGTGGCAACTGATGGCACGCACGGGATCGGGTCGGGACGGCTCGCTTCACTCGGCGTCCCGCTTCGCGACGCCCGCGTAGGCGTCCGCGATCCGGGTCGGCTCCGGGAGCTTGTAGCCCGCACACAGCGCCGCGACGAACTCGACGGTCGTCGCGGCCGACACGCGGTGGCCGGGGCTCACGTACAGGGGGTTCACGCGCCGGCTGTTCGGGTACTGGCGGGACTGATAGGCGTGGCCGATGACGGCGGCGGGGGTGTCGCCGTCGGCGGCGTCGGCGGCGTCGCCGGCCCCGCCGCCCGCACTCGCCGTCTCCACCGACTCGTCCGCGCGGATCGGGGTCCGCCAGCCCTCTGGCCGCCCGTCGGTGGACTCGTCGGGCGTCCCGCACAGCAGGCTCTTTGCGACGCCGACGCTCGGCACGTCGAGCAGGACGCCGACGTGGGTCGCGACGCCGGCCTCCCGAAAGTGGATCCGGCCGGAGCCGTCACAGACCAGCAGGTCGGGCTCGGCGTCGAGGGCCTCGAGCGCCGCGAGCATCGGCTCCCCCTCTCGGAACGCGAGCAGGCCCGGGACGTACGGGATCGAGAGGGGCGTGACGGCGCTCGCGTACTCGATCACGTCGCCGCCGCGGATCGCGACCGCGGCGGAGACGGCGCGGTCCTCGCCGTCGTCGGGCGTCAGGAACGCCTGATCGATCCCGACGACGACCGGCGCGTCGGAGTTGCCGGCGGCCGACTCGCTGGTATCTGGGCGCGTTCCCGGAAGCGTCTCCTGACGCGGGTCCGGAACCCCGTCGGTCAGGTCCGCGGGCTCGTCGATCGCGACCGCTCTCGGGTCGAGGTCGTGGTCGTCCGCGAACGTCGCCGTCGCCGCCAGCTCGCGCTGGAGCGATTCCATCTCCGTGCGCGAGAGCGCGGGGTCCGGGAGGAACTCCGGGCGAGCGACTGCGTCCGGATCGACCGACGACGACATTTAAAACCGCCCGCCGGGACCGCCCGGCCCGCCGGGTCCGCGGGGCCCGCGCGCGCCCCCCATCGAGACGCCGCCCGCCCCGCCGGCGGACCGCGCGAGGCCCTCGTTGCGCTTGCCGAACGCGAGTCCGATCGCGAAGCCGATCAGGTGCGCGAGGTGCGCGATCCCGCCGACGCCGCCGGTGCCGCTCTGGATCACGAGCACCGCCGAGACGAGCGCGATCCCCCACGTCAGGTACTTGATCTTCATCGGGATGACGAAGAAGAGGAGCACCTGCATGTTCGGCCGCCAGACGGTGAGCACGCCGAGGATCGCGAACCCGGCGCCGCTGGCCCCGAGCACGCCGGTCGTCGGCGCGCCGGTCCCGATCGCGAAGAGGACGTGGCCGAGCCCGGCGAGGATCCCCGCCCCGAAGAAGAACCCGACGAAGCGCTTCGAGCCGACCGCGCGCTCGACGAGCGGGCCGAAGAACAGGATGACGATGCTGTTCCCGATGATGTGGAACAGCTGGATCCGGGAGTGCGAGAGCACCGACGTGCCCCACGTCCAGACCCGACCGATCGCGTCAGACCGGAGGACGAAGATCTGGCTGTGGACGGCCTCGCCGAAGAGGATGGTCACGGCCCACTGCGCGAGGAAGGTGACCCACATCGCGAGCAGGATCGCGTACGTCGCGTTGTTGCGGAAATAGCTCACCAGCCCGCCGGTGCTCGTCTCGCGGTCGATCCGACGCTTGACGCGGCCCGCGACGCCGGCGGACGCGCCGGCGTTCCCGCTTCCCGAGCCACCCGCGCCGCCGCCCTCGACGCTCTCGTCGAACCCGCTGTCGAAGACGCCGCCGGGGTCGTTCCACTCGGCGAGCCCCGGACAGTCGTGGTTCTCGGGCAGGCGGTGCTCGGCGCAGAACGTCTTGCCGCACCGTTTACACTGGTACGGGAGGTTCTCGTACTCCCCACACACGTCGCACGTCGCCATTGGCGGCTCTTACGGCGGCGGTCGTAAAGCGGTTTGGCTCTTTACGCGATCGGGTTCCTTGCGGTGGCCCTCGACGACCTCGGAGTCGGACGGGGCCCGATCGCTGACCGTGACATCGGCTTTGACCAGAACACCACCGAAGCCCCAGTCGCTCGGCGATACGTTGCCGCTTATAAGCAGTCGATCGGTACGGACACCACCGAAGCCCCAGTCGCTCGGCGATACGTTGCCGCTTATAAGCAGTCGATCGGTACGGACACCACCGAAGCCCCAGTCGCGAGGCGGGCGCACGCTCGCTGCGGTCCTCTTCGCTCGCTTCGCTCGCGTCTGCGGTCCTTGCTTCGCCTGCGCCTGCCTCGCGACTGCCCCTTCGAGTCCCGCCCCGTACCGCACAGCGACCGCACCTCACGCCTCCCCAGCCTCGTCGCTGGCGGCGATAGCCGCCAGCGACTCCCTCGCGCGTGCGACTCGCGCCCTGCGGGCGCTCGTCGGCACGCGCCACCGCACCGTATTCACTTATAAACAGTCACCGCATCCGAGGGAAACGACTTATAAATGGATCACTCGTCCGCTTCGCCGTCGCCGCGCAGCCCGTCCACGAGCCGTCGGAGCGTCGCGAGCGGGTACTGGCCGGGCGCGGTCGCGTTCGCGGGATCGACGGGGGCGTAGCCGATCTTCGAGCCGTAGACGGGCGCGACCGCGCGGGTGTGGCGCCCGGGCTCGCCCATGCACATCGTCGCGACGCGGTGGCCGGCCGCGGTCGCCTCGTGGGTGGCCTCCAGCATCGCGAGCGCGTCGGCCGGGGCGGTCGCCGTCGTCGCCAGCTTCCCCACGTCGCCCTCGCTCGCCGCGTCCGCGAGCAGGTCGACGAGGGTCCCCGGCTCCGGCGTCGACTCGAAGTCGTGGACGGACGCGACCACCGACACGCCCGCCTCGCGGGCGGTCTCTCGCAGCGCGGTCGCGTGCGACTCCTCCGCGCCGTCCGGGTGCGTCCCGCGCAGCGCCGCGAGCTCGACGTCGACGGCGGCGACCGCCTCGTGGCCGACCGCGGCCGAGAGCGCGTCGTACCGCCCGATCCCCTCGGCCTCGCCGCCCTCCCAGGACGCGCGGTTCGTGACGAGCAGCGGGAGCTCGCCCCCGTAGTCGTCGATCTGGTCGAGCGGGTCGCTCGCCAGGTCCATCCGGAACTCCACCGCGTCGGCGTGCTCGCGGGCGGCCGGCTCCTCCGAGAGGTCGGCCGTGCTCGCAGTCAGGACGAACTCCTCGAACATACGCGGGGCTTCCGCGGGCGGGAACTTATGTGTGTGCGTCCGGAGGGAACGGACCTGCGAAAAACGAGGCGCTTACGCGACGAGGCCGTCCTCGGCTTCGAGCAGCTCGTGGTAGCGGTTCCGGATGGTGACCTCGGAGATGTCGGCGACCTCGGAGACCGCGGCCTGCGTCGTCTTCTCGTTGGTGAGGAGCGCGGCGGCGTAGACGGCGGCGGCCGCGAGGCCCACGGGCGACTTGCCGGAGTGGACGCCCTTCTCCTTCGCGTTGCGCAGGAGGCTCTTCGCGCGCATCTCGGACTCCTCGGAGAGCTCGAGGTCGGAGGCGAACCGGGGGACGTACTGCTCGGGGTCGGCCGGCTTCACTTCGAGCTTGAGCTCGCGGACGACGTAGCGGTACGTCCGCGCGATCTCGGCCTTCTCGACGCGCGACACGTCGGCGATCTCGTCGAGGCTGCGCGGGACGCCGGCCATCCGGGCGGCGGCGTACACGCAGGAGGTGGAGACGCCCTCGATGGAGCGCCCGGGGAGGAGGTCCTCGTCGAGCGCGCGGCGGTAGATGACGGAGGCGGTCTCGCGGACGTTGTCCGGGAGCCCCTGTGCCGACGCCATCCTGTCGATCTCGCCGAGCGCCTGCTTGAGGTTCCGCTCCTTGGAGTCGCGGGTGCGGAAGCGCTCGTTCCACTTGCGGAGCCGCTGCATCTTCTGGCGCTGGCGCGCGCCGAGCGACCGGCCGTACGCGTCCTTGTCGCGCCAGTCGATGTTCGTCGAGAGCCCCTTGTCGTGCATCGTGTTGGTCGTCGGGGCGCCGACGCGGCTCTTCTCGTCCTTCTCGCGGGAGTCGAACGCGCGCCACTCCGGCCCGCGGTCGACCGAGTCCGCCTCGACGACGAGCCCGCAGTCAGCACAGACGCTCTCCCCGTGCTCCTCGTCGTTGATGACGTTCCCGCCGCATTCCGGACAGTTCAGCGTCTCGTCGGTCTGTTCCGATTCCGTCTCGTCCGTCTCCGTTCGGGAGCGACTCCCCCGCGTGTGTAATCGTTCACTCATGGCTAAACCCCCTCTCGGTAACTGAACACGGCCCGAGAGCGATCTTGTCCGATAGACGGCGGAACCGAACTTAAAACGACCGGAACGTGTCGCTCGAATCCCGACGAAAGAACACGATCTATCACGTGTTTTCGGCGACCGGCCCGATCGCCCGCCCGCCGACCGAAACGCTTGGCACGGTGGCGCTCCGATCGGTTCGCGATGAACGCCCCTCGCGTCGTCTCGCTCGCGCCGAGCGCGACGGCGACCGTGACGGCCCTCGGCGCCGCCGAGACCCTCGTCGGCGTCACGCACCACTGCGATCTCCCGGCGGACGCGGGCGCGCCCCACGAGGCCGACGTCCCCGTCGCTGTCGGCGGCTGGCTGAACCCGGACCTCGACCGCGTCGCCGACCTCGCGCCCGACATCGTCCTCACGAGCGACGGGCTGCAGTCGGAGCTCGCGGCCGACTGCCGCGACCGCGGGTTCGACGTGGCCCACCGCGAGCCGTCGACCCTCGACGAGGCGATTTCGGCCTTCGCCGCCCGCGGCGCCGACGTGGGGCGCCCCGACGCCGGCGAGCGCCTCGCGGCCGACGCGCGAGCCCGCCTCGACGCGGTCGCCGACGCGGTCGCGGACCGCCCCGCCCGACCGTCTACTGCGAGGAGTGGTCGGACCCCCCGATGGCCGCCGGCAATTGGGTCCCCGACGCCGTGCGCGCCGCCGGCGGCCGGTATCCCTTCGTCGACCCGGGCGAGCGCTCCCGCGAGGTCGACCTCGCGAGCGTCGAGCGAGCCGATCCCGACCACGTGATCGTCCACGTCTGCGGGCACGGGGACCGGATCGATCCGGCGACCGTCGAGGGACGCGACTGGGCCGTCGACGCCCCCGTCCACGTGATCGACGACTCCCTCCTCAACCAGCCGAGCCCCGCCCTGATCGACGGCGTCGAGCGGCTGGCCGGACTGTTCTATCCCGATATCGAGAGCTATTCGTAGCCCGTCGCTCGATGGTCGGTATGCGAGTCGGCGTCGGCAGCGGCAACCCGGTGAAGCGGCGCGCGGTCGAACAGGCGCTCGGCGTCGCCGCGGAACATGACTCCGAGCCCTCGCTCGTCGACGGGCTCCCCGGCGACCCGGAGGCGGTCGCGGTCGAGGCGGTCCCCGTCCCCTCGGGGGTGAGCGAACAGCCGACCGGCCACGCCGAGACGGTCGCCGGCGCAGAGAATCGGGCCGCGGCCGTTCTCGACGCGGCGGGAGACGAGTACGACCTCGGAATCGGCATCGAGGGCGGCGTCGCCCGATTCGATGGTGCAGACGGACTCTTCCTCGTCATGTGGGCCGCCGTCTCCGACGGCTCGCGGGTCGGTCGCAGCGCGGGCCCGAGCCTCGAACTCCCCGCCGCCGTCGCCGACCGGATCGACGACGGCGAGGAGCTCGGCCCGGTGATGGACCACGTCCTCGACACGAACGGGGTCGCGAAACGCGGCGGCGCCGCGGGCGCGCTCACGAACGGCCGCGTCGACCGCGCCGACGCCCTCGCGACGGCGGTCGCCGGCGCGCTGGGCCCGTTCGTCTCCGACCTGTACTGATCGGGACGGCCCGGAACGGATCTGTTCGGGGAACGGATCCGTCCGGTCCCGACTGGGGCGTTCGAGGATCGTACCGAAACGCGGGGATCGCTCCGTCTCCACGCTCCCTCTCACCGAGAAAACCGCACGACTGCGGCGTGTTAACCCGACCTACCAACCGCCTTATGTGGTGATACGACTTGTGTCCCGTATGAGCACGGTCCAACCCGACGCGGTCGCCGTCGAGTCAGCCGGCCTCTCCGCGAAACAGGCGCGTATCCTGCGGTACCTCCGCGAGAACGCCGCCGATCAGACCTACTTCAAGTCGCGACTGATCGCCGACGAGCTCGACCTCTCGGCGAAGGAGGTCGGCGCGAACATGAGCGCGGTCGCCGACGCGGCGGCCGACATCGACGTCGAGAAGTGGGGGTACTCGTCGGGGACGACGTGGATGGTCACGGCCTGACCGGAGCGTACTGACTCTCTTACCCCACAATAGGCGAGCGGTTACGGGTCGTACGCCACCAGCGACGCCGCGTCGTCGGCGAGGGCCACGGCGTCGGCGTCGAAGGAGTCGGCGTACCGGATCGCGAGCGTGAGCAGGCGCTCCGGCTCGGTCAGCGCGTACCCGTCGGACCGGTCGAGGAGTCCGGCCGCTTCGAGGTCGGCGGCGGCGGTGCTCACGGTCGGCCGAGAGACGTCGAGCTCGGCGGCCAGCTCCGCGCCCGTCGCCGTCGGGTCGCGCAACAGCGCGAGGATCATCCCCCGGGGCGTGTCGCGCCGGAGGTACCCGAGCGCGCGCTTGTCGAGATCGTCGAACCGGCCGGCCGGGAAGTACCGCCGGTAGTCGGCGTCCTTCGCCGACTCGATCTCGCCGGCCTCCTCCAGCTTCCGGAGGTGGTGCTGCGCCTCGCCGGTTCCGAGCCGGAGGTCGTCGCGGAGCTTGGAGAAGTGGGCGCCGGGCGTCGTCGGCACGTACCCGCGGATCGCCTCGCGGGTCTCGTTCGCGTCGCCCCCGGCGTCCCCGGAGTCGGCGCTCGCGGTCCCGACGAACGGCGCGGCGGCCCCGATGGCGGCGAACCGTCGGAGCGTCTCGCGTTTCCGTCCGTCGATCTCGTCGGTCACGAACCGAAGTAGTTGTCGCCCCGACAAAAGCACTTCGTTCGGGGCGGTATCGGACCGTTTCGGGGACGCGTACCGACCGCGAGGCCGCGGACAGCGACTACTCGGGCACTCGCGCGGGACCGGAGCGGCCGCCGGCGCCGCGCCGGGGTATGGAACCCTGCCGTCCCGGTCCGCCGATCACCCCTCGCGCTCGGTCTCCACGTCGCCGTCGACCGCTTCCTCGTCCATCTCCTGGATGACTTCGTCGGCCGACTTGATGTCGGCGCCGGCGCCGCCGGCCTTGACTGCTTCGGCCTCCTTCTCTAACTCCTCGACGTCCATCTCCGCCGACTCCTCGATCTGGCCGAGGATCTCGTCGATGTCGTCGAGTCCGAGCATCTTCCGAGTGTCGTCGTCGAACTCTTTGCCGTCGAGCCCCTCCATCTGTTGCACGTCGGAGCCGGACAGCGCCTTGCCGTAGCGGCCGACCAGACTCGTCAGTTCCTGCGGGAGGACGAACGTGGTCGATTCGCCCTTGCCGATCTCTTCTAAGGTCTCCATGCCGCGCTCGATGATGGCGCGTTCGCCCATCGACTCGGCCGAGCGGGCGCGGAGGACGGTCGAGATGGCGTCCCCCTGCGCTTCGAGGATCTGCGACTGCTTTTCCCCCTGCGCGCGGATGATGTTCGACTGCTTGTCACCCTCCGCCTGCTCGACCGCGGAGCGGCGTTCCCCCTGCGCTTCGAGGATCATCGCGCGGCGCCGGCGCTCGGCGGAGGTCTGCTGTTCCATCGCCTGCTGGACGTCCTTCGAGGGGTTGACCTCGCGGACCTCGACGCTCTCGACGCGGATCCCCCACTCGTCGGTCGGCTCGTCGAGCTCTTTGCGGATCTTCGCGTTGATCTCCTGTCGCTTGTTCAGCGTGTCGTCGAGCTCCATGTCGCCGAGGACGGCGCGGAGGGTCGTCTGCGCGAGGTTCGAGACGGCCTTCTTGTAGTCGTCCACTTCGAGGAAGGCCTTCTTGGCGTCCATCACCTTGATGTAGACGACCGCGTCCGCCGTCACCGGCGAGTTGTCCCGCGTGATCGCCTCCTGGCGGGGAACGTCCAGCGTCTGGGTCCGCATGTCGAACGGGTAGGTGCGGGAGACGAACGGCGGGATGAGGTTGATCCCGGGTTCGAGCAGCTTCCGGTACTCGCCGAACACCGTGAGCGTCTTCTTCTCGTAGGCGTCGACGATCTCGAACGACTGCCAGAGCGTGACGACCACGAGCAGCAGGAAGAGCAGCCCGACGCTCACCAGGCCGAAACCGAGTTGGAGGGTAATCGGATCCATGTCCCACCCTTAGGCCATCCGGTTGTTAATACTTCGCCCGACGTGGGGCAGGTCCCTCGCGGACCGCACGTCCTCGGCCGTCCGCCGTCGGTCCGGGACGCTCCGCGACGCTCCCCAGATAACAAACCCTAAAACCCGGCTCGGCGACCGATCCCGTATGCATTTGCGGTTCGTCGGTCGGCTCGGGCTCGCCGACGCGGTGACCGTGGCGAACGCCGCGGTCGGCTTCCTCGCGGTCGTCGCCGCCGCCGTCGACGTCCGGCTTGCGGCTCGCCTCATCCTGCTCGCCGCGGTCGCGGACGGGCTCGACGGCGTCGTGGCGCGCCACCGCGGCTCCACCGACGCCGGGCCGTACCTCGACTCGCTGGCCGACGTGGCGTCGTTCGGCGTCGCGCCCGCCGCGCTCGTGGCGTTCGTCGTCCTCGACGCGCGGTCGTTCGCGGCCGATCCGGTCTTCGTCGCGGCGGCCGTCGGCGTCGCGGCCCTGTTCGTCTCCATGGCGGTCGCCCGGCTCGGGATGTACACAGCCTACGACACCGACGAGCGGGTGACGGTGGGCGTGCCGACGACGCTGGCGGCCACGGTGCTCGCGGCAGCGGTCATCGCCGGCTACACCGCTCCCGCGCTGCTCGTCGCGGGGACCGCCGCGTTCGCCCTGCTGATGGGATCGACGGTCACGTACCCCGACCTCCACGCGCAGGACGCGCTCGTGATGGGCGTCGTCCAGGCCGCCGTCATCCTGACGCCGGTCGGCCACATGGCCACCTCGATCCTCCCGGCGTGGATCGGCGAGGGGTTCGCGTTCGCGCTGCTGTTCCTCTCCGTCGGCTACCTCGTCCTCGGCCCGCGGTTCTACTGGGGCGACGGGATCCGGTCGCCGACGGACGTGAGGGACGCGAAGGAGGGGACCGACGCGAAAGACGCCGATACCGCCGAGGACCGCGGCGCCTGAGTCGTCGGGTTCGGCTTACTCTTCGGTCGGTTCGATCGGCGTGGTCGGTTCTAACGAGGACGAACGAAACGGGAAAAGGCCGACAGAAGCAGAATCGTCGTCTCGGCCGGAGCGGCCGCCTCTACAGCAGGTCGTCGAAGTCCTTGTATCGGGTGATGTCGACGCCCTCGTCAGTGACGACGGCGACGTTGATCCCGTTGCCGGACGCGAGGTCGCGCTCGACCGCGGACTGGATCGCCTTCGCGGCGATCTCGGTCGCCTCGTCGACGGTCACGTCGTCGTGGTACTCCTGCTCTAAGACACCGAGTGCGTACTGCGAGCCGGAGCCGGTGACGGTGTACTCCTCCTCGGTGGTGCCGCCGAGAGCGTCGATGGAGTAGATGTGGGCGCCCTCGTCGTCGACGCCGCCGAGGATCGGCTGGACGATGTAGAACGCGCCGGAACGGAGGAGGTTCCCGGTGAGCGTCGACAGCGCCTCCATGGACATGTCCTTGCCGCGGCGGGTCTCATAGAGGCTCGTCTCGGCTTTCAGCGTCGAGATGAGGTTCTGAGCGGCGGAGACGGAGCCGGCGATGGTCAGGGCGCCGCGCGGGTGGACTTCCTCGACCTTCTGGACGTCCTTCGAGGAGACCATGCCGCCGAGAGAGGCGCGCATGTCGGTCGCCATCACGACGCCGTCGGCGGTCTTGATGCCGACGGTCGTGGTGCCGGTCTTCATCTCGCCCTCGCCGTCGGCCTGCGCCGCGCGGCGTTCGCTGTGTTCGAACTCGCCGATCTCGGGTCCGAAGACGGGCTGGTCGCGGCCGAGCTCCTGGGCCGGTCCGTCGGAGAGGTCGCCAGTCGGTGTTCGCATTACGCCTCCGTTGGCTCGGCGCGCTGATAAAGGCAACCCTTCGGGGACCGACCGCCGGTTCCGACGGGTCTATTCGTCGTCGCGGTCGGGCCGCTGAAAGCCATCGCAGTCGGGCCGTTGGAAGCCCTCGCTCTGTCGGGAGCTCGGCTGCCGCCGCCGATCGCCCTCGGCGTCGACGCGCTCGAAGCGGGCGCTCTCGAAAAGGGACGCGGTCGAAAACGAGACCGTCACGACGGTGCCGGCGCGCTCACTCCTCGGTGGCCTCGTACGCCTCGCCGGTGGTCTCGACGAGCCGGCCGATGGGGACGTTGATACCGAGTCGCTGGCGGGCGAAGACGGCCACCGGGAACAGCGAGATCCCGACGGCGACGGTCGCCTGGTGCAGCCCGAAGAGGGCCGCCGTACGGATGCGGTCGAACATGGGTCTTCGAACGACCCGAGCGGAGGTGTGTATAAATACTTTCCGGGGCTACCGGCTCGCCGACCCCGACGCAGTAATGCGGTTTCGGGTCGTAGATTAACGATTATGAAATATAACCGAGCGGCCGTCGCGTTCGGGATATCCACGGCGGTGCGAATCCGACTCTTTTCCATAAGTTATGCGTATCCATCGCGCCTCGTGCGCCTCGCATCCGTGCGGTCCCCGCGGGCCTCGGCGGCGTTCCGATCGGTATCTCGGGGTTCCCCGGAACCGCGTCCGGAGTTCGGGGTGAAACCCGACCGGGTCCCGCCGCGGACCGAACGGGATTTAACCGGTCCGTCGCCTACCTCGCGGCGTGCAGAACGTCACGGACAGGACGCGGAACCCGTTCGGGATGCGCCCGGACTGCGAGTCGTTCGTCCCCGGCTACGGCGACGCCAACGCCGACTTCCACGTGATCGGCGATCACCCCGGGGCCCACGGCGGCGCCGACGCCGGCGTCCCGTTCACCGGCGAGCCGTGGTCGGACGCGTTCCTCTCGGCGCTGGTCGATGGCGGGCTGATCGCCGGGTTCGACGAGGGGCCGGCGGCCGACGACGACCTGATAGACGACGCCCGGGCGGCGGACCCGATCGCCGCCGACCGGACGTTCTTCTCGTACCTCCACATGTGCGTCGCCGACGGCGTCCCGGACGAGGCGGCGTACGACGACATGGAGCGGTTCTTCGACGCGGAGCTCCGGGCGATCGCCGCTCACGTCCTCCTCCCCGTCGGCGCCCGCGCCACCGACCACGTCCTCCGGGAGTACACCTCGCGGGCGCACAAGACGGAGCTCGACATGGACGCGCTCCACGCCGAGGAGCTGCTCGGGTCCGGGTGGCTCGTCCTCCCGATCAAGGACCCCGCCGAGTGGGTCGCGGGCGACGGCGACCGGCTCGCCGACGCGCTCCGCGAGCTCCGATCGACGGACTTCCGCCGCGAGAGCGACCTCGGGCGCTTCATCGCCGGCAGCGATCCGTACTTCGTCAGGTGACGCGACGCCCGCCCTCCCGTCTCGATTCCCCCGTCGGATGGATGTGCGGTTCCGGCGACTCTTGGCGGCCCCGATCGGATCGTTCGGGTCGAATCCGTGAAATTACTGTTCGATCGTCATTCATTCGCGGGATGACGATGTCATATTTGTCACTACTACCTGAATTTTATATCGCTCCCCGTTATCCGTCAGTAGGCGCCCGACCGATCGGGCGTCGGCCGTAGGACTGGTACTCCATACGGCGGCTTGGTCAGCATCGGCCCTCACGGGCCGTTTTTCGTGCGGCTCGGTCCCCGCCTCTCACTCGGACAGCAGCGCGTCGAGGTACTGCCCGACGTGGTCGTCCATGCGCCGCTTGAACCCCGCCCGCCGCGCGAGCCGGTCGAGCTCCCGAGAGACGTACGTCCCGTACTGGACCGCCTTCTTGTCGGCCGTCCGGACCGACTCGGGGACGCGCTCGGCCGCCGCCCGCCGCAGCGCGATCTTGCGGTCCCCGTCGCTCGCGAGCAGTTCGCCCGGCAGCGCGAGCGCGGCGGCGACGATCCGGTCGTCGAGCAGGGGCGCGACCGGCTCGACCCCGGCGGCCCGGAGCGCAAGCACGTCGCGTTCGAGCTGGTCCGGGAGGGATCGGACCGTCTCGGTCCGCGCGCCGCGAACCGTCTCCGCCGCGACGCGGTCGTCGCCGACCGGGTCGGCGACCTTGCTGTAGCCGCCGAACAGCTCGTCGGCCCCCTGCCCCACCGCGAGGCGGTCGATCCCGTCGGCCGCGGCCGCCTCCGCCGCGAGGTACAGCGGGACCGCGATCGCGACGTCCATCGGGTTCCGCCGCCCGGTCGCCGCGGCGACCTCGCGGACCGCGCGCACGAGGTCGTCGTGGGTGATCTCGACGACGCGGAGGTCCAGCTCCATCGCCGCGGCGGCCTCGCGGGCGGCCGCGACGTCGTGACACCCATCGAAGCCGGCGACGTAACACGGCGCGTCCGGGACCGCGGCGGCGACGACGCCGGAGTCGACGCCGCCGGAGAAGGCGACTGCGAGGGCGTTTTCACCGCCTTCCGCGTCGAGGTCCCCGAGCGCGGCGTCGAGCGCCTCGTCGACCGCGGCCTGCCCCGGACCCGGATCGACTGGCCCGTCGTCCGGAAGCGACCAGGCGCGCTCGGTCCCCGTGCTCGACGTGAGGGAGCCGGCCGGAACGGATTCCGGATCGTCGAGGTCGGTCCGGTCGAAGCTCCACGCGCCGGGGTCGGTTGGATCGAGTCCGGTCGCGGGATCCCCGGCCTCCCGCTCGACGAACAGCGGCTGGCGACCGAGCACGTCCCTGACGAGCACCGGTCCCTCGCGGTCCGGCGGGTCGCGCAGGAGTCCGGCGAAGCCGCGTCCGCCGGGAAGGGGGTCGCCGTCGCGGAGGGCGTCGCGGACGCGGTCGGGCGACGCGCCGCGCAGATCGGGATCGGGATCGGAGGGGAAAGCGTCCGCCATCGCGGTCAGCGGAGCGCGTCCAGCGCCCGGAGCGCGCGGCGCTTGGCGCCGCCGCCGAACTGGCGGAGCGAGACGCGCCACGGGGTCCGCTTCCCGACGACGCTGGTCCGGCCCTCGGCGATCCCGTCGAGGATCGCCTCGGCCGAGCGCTCGTCGGCGCCGACCTCGGTCACGGCCTGTCCGACCATCTCCGAGATGTGAGCGTCGCTGCCGGCGGTCATCGGCATCCGGTTCCGGATCGCGAACTTCTCGGCCTGCCGGTTCGAGCGCCCGGTGAACAGCCGGGAGTTGTACACTTCGAGGGCGTCCGCGCTCGCCAGCTGCTCGTCGCTGATGTGCGCGGCGACGCCGTGGCGGGACTTCTGGAAGGGGTGGGGAACGACCGCGATCCCGCCCTGATCGCGGATCCGGTCGAGGGTCTCGTCGAAGGGGAGCCCGCTCTCGACGCGCTCCTCGATGCCGAACGCGAGGACGTGGCCGACCGCGCTCGTCACCTCCATGCCGACGATGCCGACGAGCCCGTAGTCGGGGGCCTTCTCGGCCGCCTCGATGCTGGCGTCGATCTCGTCGTGGTCCGTGACGGCGAGCGCGTCCAGCCCGACCCCCGCCGCCTGCTCCAAGAGGAGGTCGACCGGATCGCGCCCGTCGTAGGACAGCGCGGAGTGCGCGTGCAGCTCGACCGATAACACGCCTCTACGTTCGGCGGTCGGAATAAAAAGCGCCCCGGTCTGTGGCGGCTCCACCATCTGCGCAGGCGCCTGCCACGCTGTCACCAGCGACGAGATATTTAAGAGAACACGAGCGGTGGCGCGCCGCCGAGCGGCCGCCCCCGGCGGCCGCGAGGTGCCCGCGAGGGAGGTCGGCGGCGGCCGCGCTGCGGTGCGGTTCCGCGGCCGCCGCCGGCCGAGGTTGGGGAGGTGTGAGGTGCGGAGCGGTGCGGAGCGGGACCGAAGGATCAGTCGCCGGCGGCAAGCCGCCGGCTGGGACTTTGCAGGCCTTCACCGCAGTATCGTCGATCACCTATAAACAGCAGACGGCAACGCCACCACTCGACTTATCGGTATAAAAACGACTCCGCGAGAGTCGATCTAGAACGCGCTCTCGCCGACCGTCTTCCGGTACGTTCCGACTCCGCGGTGGGCGCTCTCGTCCCAGGAGTCGACGTCGACGAGCACGCGGGTGTTCACGGCGTCGGCCGGCGCGCCCTCGATCCGGAGCGTCGAGTCGCCGATGCGGGCGACTGCGGTTCCGCCGTCCTCTGCCCCGGTCACCATCACTTCGAGCGTGTCCCCGGGCTCGTAGTCGGGGGTCGACCCCCGGAACGAGAACCCGGCGAAGAACTTGTCGAAGCGGCTCATGCGCGCGACACCTCCTCGGAGGTGCGGTCGGGAATGTACTCCCGCCCGAAGCCGGTGATCGCGGCCAGCAGGAAGACGATCACCAGGAACCAGCCGTGGAACACGTACGGCACCACGTCGATGGGGTTGACCACCATCTCGGGGCCGTACTCCGCGCCGAGCCCGCCGGGCCCGACCATCACCTGGTAGCCGACGAGGACCCCGCCGGCCCACGGGAAGATGTACCCGAGCGCCGACGTGTTGGCGTCGAGGATGTTCGCCCGACGGTAGCCGTTGATGTTGAACTTCTCGCCGATCCGGGCGATGTACGGCGCGATCGCGATCTCCGCCGCGGTGTTGATCGTGATCATCCCGTTGATCGTCGCCGTGCCCATGACCATCGTCAGCTCGGCCCGGCGGACGTTGGTCGCGACGGTGTTGAGGAGGAACTCCTGGATGGCCGCGAACCCGCCGCCGCGGATCATGATCTGCGCCATCGAGACGATAAGCAGGGTGAGGACGATGAGCGGGAAGAAGCCGATCGCGCCGGAGTAGAGGCTCCCGCCGACGCCAGCGCTCTCACCGACCACGACGAACGGCAGCGCGGTGAAGGTCCCGGACTCGGTCACGGTAAAGGCGAGGATGTCGCTCACCGACGAGAGCCCGAACGCGAGGTTGAACGCGACGGCGACGACGATCCCCCACGAGATCGCCTCAACGATGTGGCGTCCCGCGACCGCCGTCACGATGACGACGCCCATCGAGATCAGGTGGACGAGTCCGGCCGCGGTCGCCGTGTCGCGGAGGGCGGCGGACCCCTCTAAGCTCACGCCGGCCATGGCGGAGCCCGCGATCAGGTACGCGACGAACGCCGGGATCGCCGCCGCGATCGCGTACTTGAACCGCGAGGCGACGACGCCGCCGATGTCGGCGTCCTGCGTCACCGCGCTCACGATCGTCGTGTCGCTCACGGGCGCGAGGTTGTCGCCGAAGACGGCGCCCGAGAGGATCGCCGCGAACAGCAGCACGGGGTTCGCGCCGATGAGCACGCCGGCCGGGAAGAAGAGCGTCACGAACGCGACGGTGGCGCCGTAGCCCGTCCCGATCCCGGTCGCGAGCAGGCCGCAAAGGACGAACGCGGCGGCCGGGAACGTCGCCGCGCCGACGTTCAGCGCGTCGGCGGCGAAGATGAGCCCCTCGACGAACCCGCCGACCTGCAGCGTGTCGGCGAACATGCCCGCCCACAGCCACGCGACGATCGCGGTCGCGGCGACGCGCTGGGTCATCCCCTCGAAGATGGTGTCGGCGTACGCCTTCCAGTCCCCGCGTACGAAGAACATCCCCAAGATTGTCCCGATCAACGCCCCGATCACCAGCCCGTTCGTGTCGCCGATGCCGAGGACGCCGCTCTGGAAGATGGCCCAGAGGATGAAGAAGGCGAGCGGGATCGTGCTCGCCCACTTCCCCCCGTAGAAGTCGATTCGCGGGGAGTCGTCCCCGTCGTCCGTGCCGTCACCAACGCCGAACTCGCTGCCGTCCGGTGGCTCCCCGCCGTCAGTCGCCGACAGGTCGCCGTCTACTGTTTCGGTCATCAGTCTCTCACACGCCCTCGGTCGCCAACCACCCACGTAAATCCTCGTGTCTCCCCCTCGATCGAAAAGATCCGTCCGACTGATCGGCTCGCGGGGCTCGCGGTCCGCGTTCGTCCGCCGGCGACCGCGATCGTCCGCCGTTCTCCACGAACCCGTGGCGCGACGGCCGACGCGGGCCCACAAGAACACCCTTAAGAGGGGCGCCGACGAGGCCTCACACGGGAACAGCACAGCTGCAGATCCGACGCGCCGGGGTCTTTTCGCCCACGGCTTGGGAATGTAGCAGTGCGCCGACGCCTCCGGCGTCGCGGTCGGACGCCCGCGTTTGCGGGCCGTCCGGTCGGACCGCTCGGTCCGCGAGCCGTCCGTCAGCCGCGTCGCGCGGAGCCGCGGTCACGTTGCGGTTGTGCCGTTCCAACCAGATACACAATGGCACGAATGCACACGCGCCGTCGCGGTTCGTCCGGTTCGGACAAGCCGGCGACGGACGAGAACCCGGAGTGGAGCGACGTCGACGCCGAGGACATCGAGTCCCGCGTCGTCGAACTGGCAGAGCAGGGCCACGACCCCAGCGTCATCGGACTCAAGCTCCGTGACGAGGGCGTCAAGGGCGTTCCGGTGCCCGACGTGAAGCTGGCCACCGGCAAGAAGGTCACCGAGATTCTCGAGGAGCACGACGCGGATTCCGAGTTCCCCGAGGACCTCCGCAACCTGATGTCTCAGGCCGTCCGCCTGCGCGAGCACATGGCGGAGAACGGACAGGACCACCAGAACAAGCGCGCGCTCCAGAACACGGAGTCGAAGATCCGCCGCCTCGCGGACTACTACCGCGGCGACGAGATCGACGAGGAGTTCACGTACACCTACGAGTACGCCGCCGAGCTCCTCGGCGACGAGTAACGACGCAAACGAACGCGACACGAACGAACGCGGCTCCGACGGAGACCGGCTCCGAGGAGTGAGCGACGCGACGCAACGACGCACGACGTGGCGATCACGACGCGACCGACGCACTGATCGCGACACCACGGACGCACCGACACACGACCGCACCCACACCACACCCACCCAATGACCGAGGCCACAGCCGCCACGCCCGCCCCCGACGCCCTCGCCGACGTCCTCGCGGACGCGCCGTTCGTCCGGCTCGTCGCGACCGACGACGGCGACGCGGTCGCGGCCACCGGGCTGCTCGCGCGAGCGCTGCGGACGGTCGGCACGCCGTTCCAGGCCCGCGTGTCTCGCGATCCCGTCCCCGACGCCGGCGACGACGCCGTCGCCGTGACCGTCGGGGCGAATCGCGGTCCGCACGCGATCCCCGGTTCGGGACGCCCGGCGAGCACGACCGCGTTCGAGATCGCGCGTGCGCTCGGCGACGATCCCGACCCGGTCGTCGCCCTCGCGGGCGTCGTCGCAGCCGGCTCCGTGCCCGGCACGGACGGCTCCGGCGACGCGCTGGAGGCGGCCGAGCGCGCGGAGCTCGTCCGGCGACGCCCCGGCGTCGCGCTCCCGACCGCCGACCTGGCGGACGGGCTCGCGTCCTCGACGCTCGTCCGGACGCCGTACTCCGGCGACACCGAGGCCGCGCGGGCCGCGCTCGCCGAGCTCGGACTTCCGGCCGACCTCGACGACGACGCGCACCGGCGACTCGCGTCGCTGGTCGCCGTCGACGTCGCGGACGCGGACGGCGCGAGCGAGCGGGCGGCCTCGGCGGTCGAGCGCGCGCTCCGCCCGTACGCGACGGTCGGGGACGCGGCGCCGTTCGAGACGGTCGGCGGCTACGCCGACGCCCTCGACGCGCTCTCCCGCGCGGCCCCCGGAACGGGGATCGCGCTGGCGCTCGACGCCGACCCGAGCGACGGGCTCCGGACCGCCGCGCTCGACGCGTGGCGGACTCACGGCCTCGCCGCGCACCGCGCGCTCGACGCCGCGACGACCGGCCGGTACGACGGCTGCTTCGTCGCGCGCGTCGACCTCGCGGGGAGCGACCACCCGGGGGAGGGCGACGCCGCGGCGGACGCCGACGCCGCGCCCGACGCGGCCGCAGTCCTCCCGACGATCGCCCGGATCGCCCGGGACTTCCGGTCGCCGGAGCCGGTCGCGGTCGCGGTCGACGAGGCCGCGGGGCTGCTGGCCGCGTCCGCCACCGAGTCGATCGGGCTCGGCGACGCCTGCCGCTCGGCGGCGGGCGAGGTCGGCGGCGACGGCTGGGGGACCGCCGACCGCGGCGGGATCGCGGTCGGGCCGGGGGTCGAGGCCGCCGACGAGGCGGACGAAGCGAACCGGAACGGCCCCGAGGCAACCGACGGCGACATCACGGGCGCGCTCGCCGCGCTCAGGGAGGCGCTATGAGCGGGGAACCCGCTCGAGGCGGAGAGTCCGCCCGCGGCGACGGGGCGACCCGGACGGCCACCGTCCGGACGACCCACGCCGACGCCGCCCTCGTCGCCGCTGCGCTCGCCCCGGACGAGACCGACTCGATGGCGACTCGCGTCGACGGCGACGCGATCGAGTGCGTCGTCGAGCGGCCCGCCACCGGCGGACTGCGGTCGACCGTGGATGACCACGTCGTAAACCTGCGCGTCGCGGACCGACTCGTCGAGCGCGCGAGGGCTCACCTCGCGGCCGACGACGGAGCGCGCCACTCCGACACCAACGGCGACACAGACACCAACACATGAGCGAACGATCCGTATCCAAGAGCAGAGAACAGAAGCGCTGGTACTCCGTGCTGGCGCCCGAACAGTTCGACCGGCAGGAGCTCGGCGAGACCCTCGCCGAGGAGCCCGACCAGGTCGTCGGCCGTACGATCACGACGACGCTGGGCGAGTTGACCGGCGACTCCGGCGCGAACAACACGAAGCTCACGTTCAAGATCACCGACGTGGGCAGCGACACGGCCTACACCGAGTTCATCAAGTACGAGCTCACGCGGGACTACCTGCGCTCGCTCGTCCGCCGCGGCGCCTCGAAGGTCGAGGCGTCGATCACGGTGCTGACGACGGACGACTACCGCATCCGCGTCCAGCCCGTCGCGCTGACGACGAAGAAGGCCGACCGCTCGCAGGAGAAGGCCATCCGCCGCGTCATGATCGACAAGGTCCACGCGGCCGCCGAGGACCGCACCTTCGAGTCGTTCGTCGACGCCATCGTCGAGGGGAACCTCTCGTCGGCGATCTACGGCGACGCGAAGCTCATCTACCCGCTCCGCCGCGTCGAGGTCCAGAAGCTGACGCTCGAGGCGCGCCCGTCCGAGGTCGCCGCCGAGGAGGAGACCGCCGTCGACGTCGACGCCGACGAAGTGGCCGTCGACGCCGACGAGTAACGCCGCTCCGAGCGAACCCGCAGTTTTCCCGTTTATAAACCGCATAGCGGCGGCGCTGACTGAGGATGGTTGTAATGGGGTCGGATGCGGTGGCGCGTGCCTGCGAGCGGCGCGGAAGCGCCGCGAGCCAGCACGCGCGAGGGACGCGGTGAGCGCTCGAAGAGCGCGAACCGCGAGGCTGGGGAGGCGTGAGGCTGCGGTGCTGTGCGGGACGGGTGGGATTCAAAAGGGCAGCCGTGAGGCGGGCGCAGGTGACGTAAGCACCGCAAGGAGCGAGCACTGCGAGCGACTGAGGAGCGCAGCGAGCGTGCGCCCGCCTCACGGCTGGGGCTTCGGAAGTGTTCACCGTCGATTCGACAGTAGTGACTTATAAGTTAACGGCTGCGGATTTGGAGGTGCTTTCTCCCAAACCGCCGTTAGATGTTTATAAACCCACTTACACCACCTCCCGCGTCAGCTGCTTGCGGTACGACTCGAACCCCGCGTTCTCGTAGAACGCGATCGCCCGCTCGTTGTCGACGTCGACGTCGAGCCGGAGCTGGCCGCACTCCTGCTCCCGAGCGTCCGCCGCGGCCCGCCCCATCAGTCGGCGCGCGATCCCGGTTCCCCGATACGACTCGGCGACGTAGATGTCGCCGACCACGAGCCGGTCGGGGCGGTCGAACACCGCGGGGCACTCGTCGACGCTCGTCGAGACGAACGCGACGAGATCCCTGTCCGGGCCGGGAACGCCGACCGGCGCGGGGTCCTCGGGGTCGAGGTCGTCGACGGCGGCTTCGCTCGGGTCGGCGTCCGGACCGACCGCGACGACCCACGTCCGATAGTCGTCGTTCTCCCGGAGCAGATCGAGCCGGAACTCCGTCTCGGCGGCGATCAGCTCCTCGTCGGGCCGATCTGCCAGCGCGTGTGCGTCCACGCTCGCTTCGAGGTCGCGGTGATACGGCAGCCACAGGGCCGCCGCGTAGCGCTCCGCGGCGGCCTCGGTGGCCGGCAGGCGTCGGATCTCCATACGGCGGGCCACCGGGGCCGACGGCATACGCTTTCGGGTCGCGTGCGGTCCCTCCCCATCCCCGGATATCCGGGAGACGAAAGCTTGAAACGCCGCTCGCCCGACCTCACGAACATGGAACTGCGGGTCATCGAGAAGACCGACACGGAACTCCGCATCGAGATCGCCGGCGAGGACCACACGTTCATGAACGTGCTGAAGGGCGTCCTGCTTGAGACCGACGACGTCGCGGCCGCGACCTACGACATGAACCCCGAGCAGTCCGGCGGCCAGACCGAGCCGGTGCTGACGGTGAAATCCGAGTCCGGCGACCCGCTCGACGTGCTCGCCGACGCCGCCGAGTCGATCACCGACCGCACGGACGCGCTGCGCGACGCCGTGAAGGCGGCCTGAACCGGGATCGAAACTGAACCCGAGTCGGGATCGACCCCGAGCCGGGACCGACGGGAGTTCCCGAGCGTCTTTTCGCACACCTCCGCTCCCTCGAGCCGTTCGCCCGGACGAACGAGGGGCATACCTAAGTGCCGACTCCCGAAACGGGGAGGTATGCCGCCGAGCGTACTCATGCTGGGATGGGGGTATCCGCCGAACATCACCGGCGGGCTCGACGTCCACGTCGGCGAACTGTTCTCCGGGCTCCGCGACGACCTCGGGGTGGACGCCACCCTCGTGTTGCCCGCGGAGTTCGCGCCGGACGACGAGCCGGGGATCGAGCCCGTCGAGACGGGAGAGGGCGACGTGGCGGCCCGCGTCGACCGGCTCAGCGACCGGTTCGCCGAGCTCGCCCCCGACCACGACGTGATCCACACGCACGACTGGTTCGGCTACGGCCCCGGTCGGCAGGCCGCCCGCGCGTCGGACGCGACGTGGGTGTCCTCGTTCCACTCGCTGGCGAGCGACCGCAACATCGACCCGCCGACCCGCGAGGTCGAGACCGAGCGCCGCCTCGCGAACGCGGCGGACACCAACATCGCGGTCAGCGAGATCGTCCGCGAGGACATCACGGAACTGTACGACGCCGACTCGCGCGTCGTGTACAACGGCTTCTCGACCCCGAAGTTCTCCGGGAAAGACGTCCGCGCGGACCTCGGGATCGACGGCGAGATGCTGTTTTTCGTCGGCCGACACACCGACCAGAAGGGGATCTCGCATCTGCTGTACGCGGTGCGGAAGCTCCACCGGCCCGGCGTGACCCTCGTCGTCGGGGGATCGGGCCACCAGACCGACCAGCTGAAGCGGTTCGCCGAGCTGCTCGGGATCGAGGACCGCGTCGAGTTCGTCGGCTACGTCCCGGAGGCGGAGCTCGGCGACTACTACGCCGCCGCCGACGCGTTCGTCTCCCCCTCGTACGCGGAACCGTTCGGGATCACGATCACGGAGGCCCTCGAAGCCGGGACGCAGGTCGTCGCCACTCGGTCGGGCGTCGCAGAGGTGCTTCCCGACGACTGCCTCGTCGAGGTCGAGGTCGATTCGGAGTCGATCGTCGACGGGATCGCGACCGCGCTCGACCGCGAGTCCCCGCCGGAGTACGAGCGCCGCGAGTGGTCGGCGGTCGTCGAGGACACGCTGGCCGTGTACGAAGACGTGGCGTAGACGCCCTCCGTCCGCCGCTTTTCGATCCCCTTTCCGTCGGCGCTATTCGTTTTCGGCCGCACCGTCGCTTTCGCCGTCAGGCGCGCCGATGCTATTCGCCGTCGTCTGCGTCGTCGTCCGCGTCGCCGTCGCCGCGGTACACGTCGAACTCGGTGGCCGTCTCCGGGTGAGTGATCCGGAACCCCTCCGCGGTCTCGATCACGCCGCGCGTGCTCCCGGATCCGCCGCCGTACGGGCTTTCCTCGCCGTCGACGCCGCTCCCGCCCTGATACGGCGAGGTGTACGGCGACTCCGAAACGGGCTCGTCGAAGCCCGCCGGCGGGAGGTAGATCCGCTCGCCGCTCGCGGAGCGAACGACGACCGCGACGTCGCGGGTCCCGGTCACGTCGATGACGGTCCGCTCCCCCGTGACGCGCGCGTCGATGTCGATCTCGTCCATACACCACGGTGCGGACGGGGGCGGTTTAGCCCTACCGGCCGTCGCGGCGGGCCACCCCTCTACGGGGAGCCGCGCGAGGGGTGGTGAACCCTTTTGTGCGGTCGCGTCGAAGCCCGACCCGATGGACGTCAACAGCCATGCCGAGGAGCTCGCCTCCGACCTCGGCGTCGACAAAGAGGAGGTCAAAGAGGACCTGCAGAACCTACTGGAGTACAGCGTCCCGATCGACGAGGCCAAACAGAGCGTCCGCCGGAAGCACGGCGGCGGAGGCGGCGGCTCGTCGCCGACGCCGGACGCCGTCGACGTGGGCGAGATCACCACCGACCACGACGGGGTGACGGTCACCGTCCGCGTGCTCACCCAGGGGACCCGCACGATCCGGTATCAAGGCGACGACCTCACGATCCGCGAGGGGGAGGTCGCCGACGAGACCGGCGTCATCTCCTACACCGCGTGGCAGGACTTCGGGTTCGAACCGGGCGACTCGCTGACGATCGGCAACGCCGGCGTCCGCGAGTGGGAGGGGGCACCGGAGCTCAACCTCAACGACTCCACCACCGTCGCCATCGCCGACGAGCCGGTCGAAGTCGACCAGGAGGTCGGCGGCGACCGGAGCCTCGTCGACATCAATGCGGGCGACCGCGGCCGGAACGTGGAAGTCCGCGTGCTGGAGGTCGACGAGAAGACGATCTCCGGCCGCGACGGCGAGACGGAGATCTTAGAGGGCGTCGTCGGCGACGCCACCGCGAAGCTCCCCTTCACCGACTGGCAGCCCCGGTCGGAACTGACGCCGGGCGCCGACCTCCGGATCGAGGACGTGTACGTCCGGGAGTTCCGGGGGGTCCCGTCGATCAACCTCACCGAGTTCTCGACGGTGACGCCGCTCCCCGACCCGGTCGAGGTCGCCGAGGACGCGCCCCGCCTGTCGGTCGCCGAGGCGGTCGGCTCCGGCGGGATGTTCGACGTGGAGATCGTCGGCAACGTCCTCGAAATCCGTGACGGCTCCGGGCTCATCGAGCGCTGTCCGGAGTGCGGCCGCGTGGTCCAGAACGGGCAGTGCCGGAGCCACGGCGACGTGGACGGCGAGGACGACCTCCGCGTGAAGGCGATCGTCGACGACGGCACCGACACCGTCACCGTCGTCCTCGACGACGAGCTCACCGCCGAGGTGTACGGCGGCGGGCTCGAGGACGCCCTCGAGGCCGCGAAGGACGCGATGGACAAGGAGGTCGTCGCCGAGGCGATCGCCGACTCCCTCGTCGGGCGCGCGTACCGCGTCCGCGGGAACCTCTCGGTCGACGACTACGGCGCCAACCTCGACGCGGCCGAGTTCGAGCTCGCGGACGACGACCCGGCCGACCGCGCCCGCGCCGCGCTCGCGGAGGTGGGCGAATGAGCGACGACGGACCGGGCGCCCGGGAGGTCGCGCACCGCCTGTTCGCCGCCGAGTTCGACGACGCCTCCCTCTCGTACTCCGAGAGCGACGAGGAGCGCGCCCCGAACTACGTGGTCTCCCCCACGGGGGCCCGCGTGAACCGACTGTTCGTCGCCGGCGTGCTCACCGAGGTCGAGCGCGTGAACGACGAGACGCGCCGCGGGCGGGTCGTCGACCCCTCCGGCGCGTTCGTCACCTACGCCGGCCAGTACCAGCCGGAGGCACAGACCTTCTTGGAGCGCGCCGAACCGCCGGCGTTCGTCGCCCTCACCGGGAAGGCGCGAACCTTCGAGCCGGAGGACTCCGACCGCGTGTTCACTTCTGTCCGCCCGGAGAGCCTCAACGCGGTCGACGCCGACACCCGCGACCGCTGGGTGGTCTCCGCGGCGGAGGCCACGCTCGACCGGCTCGCCGTCTTCGCGAAGGCCCTCGACTCCGACCTCCGGGGCGAGGAACTCCGCGCGGCCCTCGAATCGGGCGGCGCGCCGGCGTCGCTGGCGGCGGGAATTCCGAAGGCGATCGCCCACTACGACACCTCGACCGCCTACGTCGAGGCGCTCCGTCGGCTCGCCGTCGACGCCTTAGAGCTGATCGCCGGCGACCGCGACGAGGTCCGCTCGCCCGAGATCGCTCCCGATGAGGGCGGCGAAGCGGCGATCGGTACGCTCCCGGCGACGGACGTGACGATCGAGGCGCCGGCGGGGTCGGTCGGTGGCGGGGAAACGGCGGAGTCGGACTCCGAACCGGACGTTTCCGAATCAGACGAACCGGCCGGAGAGCCGGAATCGACCGATTCCGACTCGATCGGTTCCGAACCCGCCGACACCGCAGCCGACGCAGACACCACCGACGCCGCCGCCGACGCAGACACCACCGACGCCGCCGCCGAATCCACTGACACCGCGGACGCTGCGGACGCCGCGGACGCCGCCGACGTCACCGGCGCCGCCGACGCCGCGCCCGCCGACTCCGGGTCCTCCGGGATCGAGGCCGAATCCGACGACGCCGCGTCCGAGTCCGCCGACCGCGCCGTGGACGAACCGTCGGCCGATCCGGGTGACGAGAGCGACGGACTCGGCGACTTCGACGCCGGGACTGACGACGCCGACTCCGGCGAATCCGGCGACGACGCCGAGGCCGACTTCGACGAGCCGTCGGCCGACCCCGCCTCCGACGAGATGTACGAGCTCGACGAGGCGGAGCGCGAGGAGATCGAGTCGGAGTTCGGGACCGACTTCTCGACCGGGAGCGAGGTCGACGAGCCCGGCGAGGCCGATATCGACGTGCCGGAGCCCGAGGAGATGGACGAGCCCCCGGCCGAAGACGCCGCGGAGCCCGCCGCCGACTCGGAACCGGAGAGCCGGGAACCGGCGACCGATGACGCCGAGACGACCGACGACGCCGAGACGACCGACGACTCCGTGGAGAGCGACGACGTCGACCTCGAAGCCGCGGTCATCGACGCGATGGGCGCGCTCGACGACGGCGACGGGGCCGACCGCGAGGCCGTCGTCGAGGCGGTCGTCGACGACCTCGGCGTCGCCGCCGAGTCGGTCGAGGACGCGATCCAGGACGCGCTGATGAGCGGGAAGTGCTACGAGCCCGGTGACGGCACGCTGAAGCCGATCTGATGGCCCCCGCCGCGTCGCCCGCCGTCGAACCGGTGGTCGGCGAACCCGCGGCCGTGGCCGACCTCGAGGACGAGCGCGCGCTGCTGGTCGCCGACGTGCACGCCGGCATCGAGGTCGGGCTCCGATACGAGCGGGGAGTCGAGCTCGACAGCCGGGCCGACGAGCGCCGAGAGCGCCTCTGCGCCCTGATCGCCGAGACCGACGCCGACCGACTCGTGGTCCTCGGCGACCTCGCGCACCGGATCGCGGCGCCGGAGGGCGACGAGCGCGAGGAGCTGGTCGAGCTGATCCGGGCGGTCACGGACCGCGTCCCGATGACGCTCGTCGAGGGGAACCACGACGCCGGGGTCGCCGAGGCGTTCGCCGAGAACCTCGACGTGATCGGCGCCGGCGGGGGCATACTCGGAGCCAACGGCGGTGATAGCTCGACTGCGGACGCCGGCGTCGGCGTCCTCCACGGCCACACGTGGCCCGAGCCGGACCTGCTCGACGCCGACGTGATCTGCATGGGCCACGAGCACCCGCAGGTCAGGTTGGAGGACGCCGTCGGCGGGTCGCGCGTGGAGCGCGCGTGGCTGCGCGGGACGCTCGATCCGGCGGCGTTCGTGGAGGGCGGCGACGCCGATCCGGGATCCGTCGCCGATCCGCCGGAGCTCGTCGTCTTCCCCGCGTTCAACGAGCGATCGGGCGGCACATGGGTGAACGTCGACGGCCAGTCGTTCCTCGCGCCGTTCCTCCCGGACGCGCTACCGGCCGGCGACGCGTACCTGCTTGACGGGACGCGGCTCGGAGACTACCGACGGGTGTGAGGCGTCGCCGTTGGCCGCGGCCCGATTTTAGCCCGCGACGGATCGATAACGTGTGTGTTCGGCGCTCGCACACGCTGCCTCGGCCCGCTCTCTCGCTCGTCGCCGGTGGTCGAATAGGGGGCGCTTTCACAGGATGTTCTGGTAATTCTCACGAGACAAGAACGGCGTATCGGATCTCGATAGTCGTGAGGGCGGGCGGTGAAACTCTGTTATAGGATGTGTGGGTCAGTTTTTCTGTCCAATGGCGGCGTCGAACGCGAATCAGATAGGGCCATATTACCACGACTGAGAACATGTCCATATATTTATCTGCCGAGGGTGAATTCGACCTCATATGGGGTTTTCACCCGGTATCGTCTCTTGGGTCCTGTTCGGTATCTCCGGGCTGAACCTCGGCATCGCCGCCGTCGCGGTCCGGCGCAGAGAGGTGCGCGGCGCGGTCGCGTTCTCGCTGGTGATGATCTGCGTGTCTCTCTACTCGCTGGGCACCGGAATCCGCGCCGGGAGCACGACGCTCTCGCTGTATCAGGTCGGGACGGTGGTCAAATTCGCCGGGATCCTCGGACTCGGGCCGACCCAACTCCGCTTCGGACTCATATACACCGGCCGGGAGTCCCTCCTCACTCGTCGCCGCTGGGCGCTCCTGCTCGCGTGGCCAGCCGCCGTCCTCGCGCTCGTCGCGACCGCACCGGCACACGACCTGCTCTGGACTGTTCACGGGTTCAGCAGCGCCGCTCCGCTGGCTGCGGTCGACCGAGCGAACGGGCCGCTGTTTTGGCTGGCGCTGGCGTACACCTACACCCTGATACTCACCACGTACTCGTTGCTGCTCGTCTTCGGGGTCAGGCGCGGCGGACAATACCGCACGCAGGTCCTGTTGATGCTCTCCGGCGGAATCATCCCGGTCATCGGCAGTTTCCTCCTCCTGTACAGCGGTAACCTGTCGACGGCCTTCGACCCGACCGCGTTCGCCAACACGGCCACCGGCGTCGTGTTCGCCGTCGCGCTCTTCGGGTTCGGCTTCCTCGACCTGGCTCCCGTCGCGAGGCATACCCTCGTCGACGAGATGGTCGACCCGGTGTACGTCGTCGACATCGACGATCGCGTCGTCGACGTGAACGTGGCCGGTATGGAACTTCTCGACGAGGGTGTGGATAAGCCGGTCGGACGACCGGCCGCCGAGGTCGTTCCGCTGTACGACTCGTTCCACGGGAACACCGACGACGCCGACTCGGACGTGACCGTCGAACGCGACGGGTCGCTTCGATTCTTCGACATCAACCGAACGACGTTGACCGACCGGAGCGGAGCGACGATCGGGTCGCTGTTGATCTACCGCGACGTCACCGATCGACACATCGCCGAAGAGCGGTTCAAACGGCTCATCGAACAGTCTTCGGATGTCATCGCGGTGATCGACGAGGATGGAGATGTCACGTACGTTAGCCAGTCGGTCGAAGAGATTCTCGGCTACGTGCCGACGGCGTTGATCGGTGCGAACGTCATCAAGAATGTTCACCCCAACGACCGAGACGAACTTCGCGCCGAACTCTCCGCTCACGGCACCGAATACGGATACACAAGCTCCTACAGGGTCAGGTTCCGCCACGCCGACGGAGAATGGCGGGTCCTCGAAGTGCGGGCGCGGAACCTCCTCGATGACCAGTTCGTGGAGGGTATCGTGCTGAACTCCCGCGACGTCACCGAAAAGGAGCGGCAGAAGCGGCGGCTGGAACGGCAGAACGAGCGGCTCGACCAGTTCGCCAGCATCGTCTCGCACGACCTCCGAAACCCGCTGAACGTCGCGACCGGCCACGTCGATATGCTCGAATCTGACGCCGGAAGCGAGCAGGGAGACTCCATCGAGACGGTTCAGCGTCAGCTCGAGCGGATGGAGGCGATCATCAGCGACGCCCTCACGCTGGCTCGGTCGGGTGAGGTGATCTCCGAAGCCACTGAGGTGCGGCTCGAGGACATCGCCCACACCGCGTGGCAGAACGTCGACACCGCCGAGGCCGACCTGGTCGTCGACACGTCGCTCGCCCTCGACGCTGACAGGGACCGGCTGCTCAACGTCTTCGAGAACCTGTATCGGAACAGCGCCGAACACAACGAGACGACGGGTCTGACCGTTCGGGTCGGGTCGCTTCCCGAGACGTTCGGTTTCTACGTCGAGGACACCGGCACGGGGATCCCCGAGGACAAACGCGATCAGGTGCTCGAACAGGGGTACACGACCAACCGGGAGGGGACCGGGTTCGGGCTCGCGATCGTCAGGGACATCGTCAGGGCGCACGGGTGGCAGATCACGGTCTCGGAAAGCGACGAGGGCGGCGCGAGGTTCGAGATCGAGTGCTCCGAGGTACCGCTGGAAGAGCAGCCGGCAACAGCCTGAGCACCCGGCCCCGCCGGCCCCTCAGAGCGGCCGGAACCTGAACCCGTCCCACCTCTGGCTCTCCGGCTCGCGGATGCCGGCGCCCGGCTCGCGGAGCTCGTCGGCGTAGACGGGCTCGACGCGGTCGCCGATGTCGACGTCGAACGTCTCGCCGGAACCGTCCTCCCGCTCGGCTATCTGCCCGAGCGCGCGGACCGCCGGGCCGTCGTACGCCTCGCCCATGTCGAACTCGACGATGGCGAGGGTGTTGGGCTCGCGGACGCCGGGGGGCGTCGCCGTCGAGGTCGTCCACGTGAGGACCCGCCCCTCGTACTCGCGGAGGTCGACCGTGCCGACGCGCTCGGCGCCGTTCGGGCTCACTGTGTGGGGCGGGTACGTGACGGTGCCGTCCGCGTACTCCGCCGCTTCGAAGGTCTGTTCGTCCGCCTGGGTGTGTTCGCTCATTGGGTGCCCTCCAGAATCGTCGTGGTCACGCAGTTCCCAAACCCGCCGACGTTGCAGGCGAGCCCGGTGTCGGCCTCGACCTGCCGCGGGCCGGCGTTCCCGGTGACCTGTTCGTATATCTCGTACACCTGTGCGACGCCGCTGGCGCCGAGGGGGTGTCCCTTCGACTTGAGCCCGCCGGAGGTGTTGATCGGGAGTTCGCCGTCGCGGTCGGTGACGCCCTCCTCGACCGCCTTCCAGCCCTCGCCCTTCTCGAAGAAGCCGAGGTCCTCGCTCTGGAGGAACTCGAGGATGGTGAACATGTCGTGGAGCTCCGCCACGTCGACGTCGTCCGGGCCGATATCCGCCATCTCGTAGGCGATGTCGGAGGAGTCGACGACTCCCCCCATCGTCGTCGGGTCCGCGCGCTCGTGGACGACGTGGGTGTCGGTGGCGCCGCCGATCCCCGAGACGACCGCGTACTCGTCCTCGGGGACGTACTCCGCGGCGACCGACTCCGGACAGAACACGAGCGCGGCCGAGCCGTCCGTGATCGGACAGAAGTCGTACAGCCGGAGGGGGTCGGCGACGATCGGCGACTCGAGCACCGTGTCGAGGCCGACCTCCTTCTGGAACTGCGCGTGGGGGTTGTCCACGCCGTTCCGGTGGTTCTTCACCGCGACCTTCCCGAGGCTCTCGCGGGGGGCGTCGTACTCGTCGAGGTAGAGCCGCGCCGTGAGCCCCGCGAAGGAGGGGAGCGTGACGCCCTGCTTGTATTCGACCGGATGGGTGAGCGACGCGATCACGTCGGTCGCCTCCGAGGTCGTGCGGTGCGTCATCTTCTCGCCGCCGACGAGCATGGTGAGGTCCGACGCGCCGGAGGCGACCGACTGCCACGCGGCGTACACCCCGGCGCCCCCCGAGGAGGAGGTCTGGTCGATCCGGGCGGTGTAGGCCGGCTGGGCCGCCAGGTCGTGGGCGAGCGCGTTCGGGACGCCGGTCTGGCCCTCGAACTCGCCGCTGGCCATGTTCGAGACGTACAGGTGATCGAGGTCGTCGCCGTCGATCCCGGCGTCGTCGAGCGCGGCCGCGCCCGCCTCCGCCAGCAGCTCTCGCACCCACGCGTCACGTTGCCCGAACGGGGTCATCGACGCGCCGATGATCGCTACGCGTTCCATACCCGTGGGTCCACGGCGCCCGCCTAAAGCGTATCTCTCTGCGGTCGCCGAGCGACCGACTTCTCCACCTCGTCTCCTTCTCGTCTCCCCGCCGCTACTCCGCGCGGCGCCCGGCGTGACCCGGGTAGTCGCGCTCGAACCGTGAGCCGATCTCGTCGCGGTCGAGCCGGATCACGACCGGCCGCCCGTGCGGGCAGGCGTACGGGTTCTCGCAGGCGTCGAGCCGGTCGAGCAGGTCGACGACCGACCCCTCCGTCAGCGAGGTGTTCCCGGTCACGGAGGGGTAACACGCGAGATCCGCGAGCAGCTCGTCGACCACGTCGGTCACCGGATTGTCGCCCGCACCCGCGTCGTCGACGAGCGCGGAGAGCACGTCCCGGACGAGCGCCGGGTCGAGCGCGGCGTCGAAGACAGCCGGGACCGACCGGACGACCGCCTCGCGCTCGCCCGCGCGCTCGGCGCGGAACCCGATTCCGGCGAGGTCGTCGACGAACTCCTCGAACAGCGCCGCCTCCCGCGCGGTGAGCTCGATCCGGACGGGCTCGGCGAGCGCCTGCGCGGCCGCGCCGTCGGCGAAGGCGGCCTGCAGCCGCTCGTAGTTCACCCGCTCGTCGGCGGCGTGCTGGTCGATCAGCACGAGCCCGTCCGGCGCCTCCGCGACGACGTACGTCTCATGAAGCTGTCCGAGCACCCGCAGCGGCGGGAGCGAGTCGTAGGTTCGCTCCGCGCTCGTCGACTCGCCGGCGAGGGTCCGCTGGGCGGTCGCGGCCGGACGCGAGTCGGTGGTCGGGTCTCGTCGCTCGTCCGGCGCGTCGGCGCTCGGGCTCGGCACGGCGTCGGTCGACGCAGGTCCCTCGGTGTCGTCCGACGCCGAGTCACCGAACCGCTTGAGCCCCTCGGGCTCTCCCGCGTCGCTCTCGGGGTCCGTCTCGATCGTGGCGCCGGCGACGGTATCACCGTCGTCCCTCTCGGTTCCCTCGGTCTCGTCCGCGTCAGACTGCCAGCTCCGCGGCGAGGGCCGGTCGGACGCGGAACCAGTTGACTCAGCGGACCCGAGGGAGCCGGGCGAGTCGGCGTCGCGGTCGCCGGGCGAGCCAACCGGATCGGTGGCGTCGTCCGAGCCCACGTCGCCGACCGCCCACGCCTCCTCGTCGGTGGGGTCCAGTTCGGACGCGGAAGCGGCGGCTCCGGAGTCCGGGTCACCGCTTCCCCGCCCCTCGTCGTTTCCGCCGTCCCCGTTCTCCCGGTTTCCGATCGCGGCGCGCTCGTGGTCGGTCCCGGCGCCGCCGACGGCCTCGGTCTCGGGCCCTTCGGGGCTGATCTCGGTCTGATCCGGGGCCGACTCCCCCCGCGGCGCGGTCGACCGGATCAGCCCGTGGTCCAGCAGGGCCTCCTCGACCGCCTCCTCCACGGCGTCGCGCACCGCCGGCTCCTCGTCGAACCGGACCTCCAGCTTCCGGGGGTGGACGTTCACGTCGACGTCGCCGGGCGGGACCTCGACGAAGAGCACCGCGAAGGGGTACCGGTCGGGCGCGAGCTGGCCGCCGTACGCGTCGAGGACCGCCTCGCGCAGGGCGCTCGCGGTGACGTACCGACCGTTGACGTAGGTCGCGAGGTACTCGCGGGTCGACCGGGTCGTCTCGGGGTGCGAGACGAGCCCGGAGACGCCGCGGACCGGCGGGTCGGTAGTTGAACTGTCCGGCTCCCACTCCACGTCCACCATCGCCTCCGCGACCTCGCGGCCGTAGACGGCGAGGACGGCCGACCGGAGGTCGCCGTTCCCCTCGGTCGCGAACGTCTCCCGCCCATCGTGTTCCAGCGAGACGGCGACGTCGGGGTTCGCCAGCGCGTAGCCGGTGACGACCGTGTTGATCCGGTCGAACTCGGTCGCGGTCCGCTTGAGGAACTTCTTGCGGGCGGGGGTGTTATAGAAGAGGTCGTCGACCTCGACGGTCGTCCCCTCCGGGCAGCCGGCGGGGCGCACGTCGCCCACGTCGCCCCCCTCGACCGTTATCTCCGCGCCCGCGTCGGCGCCGGGCGGGCGGGACCGGACGGTGAGGCGCGAGACCGCGCCGACGGTGTACAGCGCCTCGCCGCGGAAGCCGAGGGTACCGACGCCATGGTCGAGGTCCTCGATGTCGCCGATCTTCGAGGTGGCGTGCTCCGCCACCGCCGCCTCCAGTTGGTCGGGGGGGATGCCGACGCCGTCGTCGCGGACGCGGATCCCCTCGGTGCCGCCGGCCTCGACCGACACGGCCACGCGCGTCGCGCCCGCGTCGAGGCTGTTCTCGATCAGCTCCTTGACGACGCTGGCCGGGCGCTCGACGACCTCGCCGGCCGCGATGCGCTGGACGGTCCGCTCGTCCAACCGCTCGATGTTCGGCGGCTCCATTGTTACTCCGGTCGGGCGAGCGCGCACTTGAACCCGTTGTCGCCGGCGGCGACGGGAAGTGGTCTGCTCGTCTGGACACGGTGTTACTTATAAGTGAATCGCGGTGGCGCGTGCCTGCGAGCGGTCGCCCACGGCGACCGGGAGCAGCACGCGCGAGGGAGTCGCTGGCTCCCGGAGCAACGCGGAGGGTGCCAGCGACGAGGCTGGGGAGGCATGAGGTGCGGTTGCGGGGCGGTTGGGCGGGACTCAAAGGGGCGGCCGTGAGGGCGGCGTAGGCGATGTAAGCACCGCAGCGAAGGAGCGTGTGCGACTGAGCGAGGAGCGCAACGAGCGTACGCCGCCCTCACGGCTGGGGCTTTGACGGTGTTGACGGCGGAGTCATCGTTCACGTACAACCGAGCGACTGGGGCTTTGACGCTGATAACCGCCGAGCCGTGGTCTACGCCTTCGGAGTCCCAAAAACCGTAAGAACGAGAGAACGCAGAACGCAGGGAAGCGGGACCGAACCCCGCCTATCCCTCCATCCCGCCGAACGACAGGCCGTCTTCGACGGAGCGCTGCGCCGCGAAGTAGACGATCGCGACGGGGAGCGCGAACAGGTTCGCGAACGCCGCGAACTGCGTCCACGGCGTGGAGAACCGCCCCTGCGTCGCGATGTTGTACAGCTCCACCGACAGCGGGTAGTTCTCGGGGCGCAGCAGCGTCTGCGCGATGATGAACTCGTTCCAGCCCGCGAGCCAGACGAAGATGAGCACGACGGCGAGCCCCGGCTTCGTCAGCGGGAGGATCACCTCCCGGATCGTGTCGAGGAAGCTCGCGCCGTCGACCATCGCCGCCTCCTCGTAGGAGACGGGGATGTTGTCCATGTACGTCTTCAACAGCCACGTGTTGAACGGGATCGCCGACGCGGCGTAGAACAGCCCCAAGATGAAGAGGTTGTTCGTGAGCCCGTACGTGCTGAACAGCGAGTAGAGGGCGACGAGCGTCGCGATCGACAGCCCGGCGCCGATCTGCGTGAACAGGACGTACCCGTAGAGGATCCGCTTGCGACCGATGAACTGCCGGCGCGAGAACGCGTACGCGGCCGGGACGATCATCCCGAACCCGGCGGCGAGCGTCACGCTGACGATGTAGAGGCTGTTGAACAGCGCGCCGGGCCCGGTGTCGGTGCCGACCCACCGGACACTCACGAGCCCGCTTCCGCCGCCGAGGACGAGCTGGGGGTACCCCCAGTCGCCGTCGACGAAGAAGAAGTCGGACTCGAAGATCACCCACCGGTAGGCGTCGAGGTTGTACGTCGACGGGTCGGGGAAGATGCCGCCGGTGTTGAACAGCCGCGTCCCCTCCGCGAGCGACGCGGTCGTGATCCAGAACAGCGGGAACAGCAGCACGAGCACCATCGTGAGCCCGAACAGCGTCATCAGGACGCTCTTGGTCACGTCCCACGCGGTGCGGTTCCCCGTGCGCACGTCGTAGACGGCCCGCTGGACCATGACGACGAAGCGCTTCGGGGCGGTGGCGAGCGCGACGAGCTTCGCGCGGACCAGCGCCAGGAGGGCGGCGAGCGCGCTCATTCGTCACCCACCCCCTCGGCGAGGCCGCCGTAGCGCACGGCGACGTACATGAACAGCCCGACGAACGCGATGCCGACGATCAAGATCGCGGCCGAGAGGCCGAACTGGTTGAACGTGATCGCCTCGCGGTAGCCGTACACGATGATCAGCTCGTTCTGTCGCGACGGGCCGCCCTGGTTGAACACCCACGGGATCAGGAACTGCTGGAACGAGGTCGCGGCCGTGAGGATCGACGCGAACAGCACCGGCCCCTTGATCGCGGGCAGCGTGACGGTGCGGAACCGCTCTAACGCGCCCGCCCCATCGACCATCGCGGCCTCGTGGAGCGACCGGGGCACGTCCTGCAGCGCGCTCACGATGATGATCACCATGAACGGGTACGCCAGCCACACCTCCGTGGTGACGTACGCAAAGAAGGCCTCCCACCGACCGCTGAGGAAGCCGATCGGCACGTCGAACAGGAGGAGTTCGGGCGCCGACAGCGACGACATGACGTCGTTGTACCGGCCCAGGATCGTGTTGAACACGCCGAAGCGCGCGTCGCTGAACATGCCGCGCCAGACGGTGATCGTGAAGATGCCGGGGAACCCCAGCGGGACGATCACCGCCGCGCGCATGTACCGCTTGCCGGCGACGCGCACGTGGTTCAACAGGAGGGCGATCCCCACCGCCAGAAGCACCTTGATCACGAGCGAGACGGCGACGAACAGCCACGTCGTCGTCATCGACGTCCAGAACTGCGAGTCGCCGATGAGCTGGACGTAGTTCGCGAGGCCGATCAGCTCGGCGCCCCCGCCGATCACCGACCCGGCGAACGTCGCGTCGGTGAGCGAGATGTAGAAGAGATAGAAGATCGGGTACAGCATGAAACTCGAGAAGAGGAGCACGCCGGGAGCGACGAGGAGGAGCCCCCAGTCGCGGTTGGAGAAGGGCAGCGCTGATCGGAGGCGCGACAGCCCGCCGCCGGTGCCGATTTGCGAAGAGGCCATGGCTCCGGAGGGGAGCTACAGCGCCTCCCGGATCTCGGAGGCGGCCTGGTCGAGGGCGGCGTCGCCGTCCTGCTCGCCGTTGAAGACGCGTTCCAGCGCCTCCGTCACCGGCGTCCAGACGCTGTCCATGTCCGGGTGCGACGGGATCGGGACGCCGTGGTCGACCTGCCGCGCGAACGCCTGCACCTCGGCGGAGAGGTCGTCGTTGTCCACGGCGTCGGCGAGGACGGGAATGTACCCCTGCTCGTCGGCGTTGGTCAGGACGATGTCCTCGTTGGTGGTGTACCACTCGGCGAGCCCCGTCGCGGCGTCGACGGTCGAGGCGTCGGCGTCCGCGAGCATCGACGAGAAGTAGAACAGCTGAATCCCGGAGTACGTCCGCGGGTTGTTGCCCTCGACGGTCGGCAGCGTCGTGACCCCGAGGTTGTCGATCTCGCCCTGGAGGTTACCGAGCTCCCACGGGCCGTTGATCGCGAACGGCGCGAGCCCGTCGGCGAACGCGACGATCTGCGACTCGTAGCCCGGGTCGGACGGGATGTACTCGAACAGGGTCTGGAGCGCGTCGATCCCCTGTTTACACGCGTCGCTGTCGACGCCGACCTCGAGGTTCGACTCGTCGAACAGGTCGCCGCCGTACGCCTGGATGAACCCGCTGGCGAAGTAGGGGTCCGTGGCGGGGTACGAGAGGCCGTACTGACCGTTCTCCGGGTCGTGGTGCTCGTCCATGATCGAGACCATCTCCGCCATGGTCTCCGGCGGCTCGTCGACCAGGTCCTCGTTGTAGAACAGCGCGACCGTCTCAGACGCGAACGGGAGCCCGTAGAGCCCGCCGTCGAACTGCGCCGCCTCCTGTGCCGTCTCGGTGTAGTCGTCGAGCGAAACGTCGATGTCGTCGCTCGCGTCGTAGAGGAACGGCGGGTCCTCGCGGACCGCGAACCGGCCGACCCAGTCGTGCGCCCAGATCCACGAGTCCGGGCCGTCGCCCGCCGGGATCGCCGTTTCGAGCTGTTCGTCGAGCTCGCCGCCGGGCGCCTCCTTGTTGATCGTGTCGCCGGTCTCGGACTCGTACTGGCCGATGTACTCCGAGAGCGCCTCGTCCTCGGCGTCGGCGAGGTCGACCCACAGCCGCGCGGATCCGCCGCTGCCGCCGTCGGAACCGTCGGAGCCGTCGCTACCGTCGGAACCATCGCTACCGTCAGAGCCGTCGCCGCCGTCGCCGCCGGTGCTGATACAGCCCGCGAGCGCCGCGAGCGCGGTCGATCCCCCCATCGCCTTCAGGAGCGTTCTGCGTTTCTCGTTCATGTGACTACAACAAACGATGAATTACATATTCATACATTTAGTACTTTGGGTCGGATTCGCAGGGGCTCCGGATAAACGCGGTTCGACGCCGATCGCACCGCGATCAGCGCGCACTCGATATTCGAGATGAGATCGTTCCTCACATATCTGAAAAACAGCAAAGAACTAATATGCCAGTAGGTCCGTTCTCATGGAAATGGCACGAGTCACGCTCGACACGCTCCGGAAGGAGTTCGACCGGGGGACCATCGTCGCCGTCGACGACCTCGACCTGGAGATCGAGGACGGGGAGTTCGTGACCGTCGTCGGCCCGTCGGGCTGCGGGAAGACGACCACGCTCCGGATGGTCGCGGGGCTAGAGGAGCCCACCTCGGGCGCCGTCCGGTTCGACGACGAGGACGTCACGGAGGTCCACGCGAAGGAGCGCCCGGTCGCGATGGTGTTCCAGAACTACGCGCTGTACCCTCACAAGACGGTCATGGAAAACATGGCGTTCGGGCTCAAGATGAGCACCGACATGACGGAGGACGAACGGCGCGAGCGCGTGACCGAGATGGCCGAGATGATGGGGATCGAGGACCTGCTCGACGACAAGCCGGACGAGCTCTCCGGCGGGCAGAAGCAGCGCGTCGCGCTCGGCCGCGCCATCGCCCGCGAGCCCGAGGTGTTCCTGTTCGACGAGCCGCTCAGCAACCTCGACGCCAAGCTCCGCACCGAGATGCGCGCGGAGATACAGAAGCTCCAGAAGGAGTTCGGCGTCACCGCGATGTACGTCACTCACGACCAGGAGGAGGCGATGACGATGGGCGATCGCCTCGCGATCTTGAACGACGGGAAGCTCCAGCAGGTCGGGAAGCCGACGGAGGTGTACGAGAACCCGGTCAACGAGTTCGTCGCCGGCTTCATCGGTTCGCCCTCGATGAACTTCGTCGACGTGACGGTCGAGACCGACGGCTCGTCGGCGACGATCCGCAACGACGATGTCGGGCTCGCCTTCGAGCTCAGCGACGAGTACGTCGCGGGCCACGCGCTGGAGAACGCCCCGTACACGCTCGGGATCCGCCCCGAGAACATTCGGATCGTGGAGGAGCCGACCGGCGACGAGACGCTCGCCTCGACCGTCGAGGTCGTCGAACCGATCGGTTCCGACAACTACGTCCACCTCGCGGTCAACGACGACTTCCTCGCGCGGTCGCCCCCGGACGTCAAGCCCGAGGCCGGCGACGAGGTGGGCGTGGTGTTCGAGGAGGAGAGCATCCACCTGTTCGACGCCGAGACCGGCGAGGACGTGTTCCTGACCGACGAGGAGATCGCGGCCGCAGTGGCCTGATACGGAGCGGTTCCGGATCGGTGGGTTCGCGCGGAATCTCGGAATGCGCCGGTCGTCACGGTCGACGATGCCTTATAAACGGTTACTGTCGGATCGGCGGTGAAGACTCTCAAAGCCCCAGCCACGAGGCCGGCGCACGCTCGCTGCGCTCCTCACTCGGTCGCTCACGTTGTTCGCTCCCTCGTTCCGGTGCTTGCGTCGCCTGCGCCGGCCTCGTGGCTGCCCCTTTGAGTCCCGCCCCCCACAGCACCGCACCTCACGCCTCCCCAGCCTCGTCGGCGGCTCTCGTTGGTCGCCGCCGACTCCCTCGCGCGTGCTTCTCGGCCGCGGGGGCGGCCTCAAAGGCACGCGCCACCGCACTAACAGGATTCAAAAGTCGACTTATAAACCGCTCCGTCTGCTGCCTCAGTCCCTCAGTCCGCCGCGTCGGGCGTCGGCGCCTCGCCGCCGAGCCGGTCGCGGTCGTGGTCGGCCTCGAAGTCGAGGTCCGGGCCGCGCGCGATGATCCCGGACGGCGTCACGTCCGGGTGGGTCGTGTAGTAGTGCTCCTTGATGTGGCTCATGTTCACCGTCTCGGCGACGCCCGCGGTCTGGTAGAGGTCGCGCAGGTACGGCCAGAGGTGCTCGTACTGGTGAACGAACTGCTTGTTACACATGAAGTGGGTGTGGTACACCTGATCGAACCGGACCAGCGTCGTGAACATGCAGATGTCCGCCTCGGTCAGCGAGTCGCCGACGAGGTAGCGCTGGTCCGCGAGGTGCTCGTTCCAGCGGTCGAGCGCGCCGAACAGCTCGTCGATCGCCTCGTCGTAGGCCCCCTGCGACTTCGCGAACCCGGCGCGGTAGACGCCGTTGTTGACGGGCTCGTAGATGTCGGTGATCACCTGGTCGACCGCCGCGACGGTCGCCTCGTCGTCGGGACCGGGCAGCAGCGACGCGTCGTTGCCGAACTCGTCGAAGGCGGTCGAGAGCATGCGGAGCACCTCGCGCGACTCGTTGTTGACGATCGTCTCCTCCTCGGTGTCCCACAGCACGGGGACGGTCACCCGACAGGTGGCGTCGGGGTCGGCCGCGACGTACAGCTCGCGGAGGTAGTCGCTGCCGTGAAGCTTGTCGGGCGTACACCCCTCCTTCTCGGGGGTGAACTGCCAGCCATCCTCGGCGCGGTACGGGTCGACGACCGAGACGCCGATCGCGTCCTCCAACCCGAGCAGCGACCGCGCGAGCAAGGTGCGGTGCGCCCACGGGCAGGCGTACGAGACGTACAGGTGGTACCGCCCCGCCTCGGGCTGGAACCGCTCGTCCGGCTCGGCGTCGACGTGGTCGGGCACGTCGCTGCCGGCGATCCAGTTCCGGAAGGTCGTCTCGCCGCGCTGGAACGACCCCTCATCGTCGGTCGCCTCGTACGCGTCGGTCCGCCACTCGCCGTCGACGAGCTGATTCATACCCGATCGTACGGGCGCGAGCCCCATAACGTGGGCGGGGACGCGCGCGTCACCGGGCCCTCATCGCTGGCCCCTCGCGCCAGACGACCGCACCGCCGGCAATATTGCCGCGTCGCGACGGGTTTATGCGACGCACGCGACTACCGACTGCCAGTCATGGCCGCACAGGCGATGGATCGCGTTCCGCGATCGTGATGAGGTCTCTTCCGTGAGTATCGACAGTACGCGCCGAGCCGACGACTCGCCCCCGAGAGCCGTCGCTCCGCCGACCGCGCCGTCGACCGAGGTGATCGCCCGATGCTGACCGGCCGCGAGGCGGTCGCCCGGACCGGCATCGACGCCGCGGCGCTGAAGCCCGCCGAGTGCGACGTCTCCCGCGCGGTCGACCTCCCGGTCGATCGGGTGACGATCGACTACGAGGGCCGCGAGCACCTCCCGGACGCGGCGACGCTCGACCGGCTGGCCGCGGCGACGGAGCTGTACGTCACCACCCCGGTGCGGGCCGACGGGTTCGACCCGCTCGGGGACGACTCGCTCGTCGGCGAGATCCCGGACGCCGCCCGCCGGGTGCTCGTCGCGGGCCACGGCGCCTACCTTTCGGAGGAGGAGTCGTCGCGCGCGGTCGCCCCGCGGCTCGGGGCCGCGCGGCGCGACGCCCCCGACGCGTGGGTCGGCACGGAGGGCGTCGAACGCGTCGCGCTCGCGGCGGGCGGGACCCAGTTCGAGCTGCTCACCCGGTCGACCGACCGGGACGTGCGCGCGCTCCGCGCCGCCGGGTTCGAGGGCGAGGTCGCCGTCTACGCGCCGACCGTCCTGACCGACGACGAGGACGCCGTCCTCGACGCCGTGGGCGCGTACGTCTCCCGGCGCCGCCCCGTCGCTCGCGCGCTGCCGGACGGGGACGGAGACGGGGCCGACGGAGCCGACGGAGCCGACGGCGACGGGCCCCCGACCGACTCGTCGGCGACGGGGCGCGCCCGCGAGGTGCTCTCGGCGGCCGCGCGCGACTTCGCGCTCGTCGGGTCGCCCGAGACGGTCCGCGAGCGCGTCGACGACCTCCGCGAGGCCGGCGTCGACCACGTGGTCGGCTACCCCGCACGCGGGATCGACGAGTTTCTGGCGTAGCGCCGGTTCCCCCTCGCCGCGTCGGCCACGGTTTTTAACAAGACGCACCGCGACGCATCCCCATGAGCCGAGACGAATCGCCGGACAGCGCCGAGCGCTCCGCAGGCGCGACTCCCGCGGTCGCGGTCGTCGGCGGCGGGGCGGTCGGCGTCACCGCGGCCGCGGACCTCGCGGCGCGCGGCGCCGACGTGACGCTGTACGACCGCGGCGACCTCGGATCCGGGAGCTCCGGGCGCGCGGCGGGCGTGCTGTACGACGCGTACGCCGAGGACGTGGACGCCGCGCTGGCCGCCCGCGCGATGGACCGGTTCCGGGCGTTCGACCGCTCGCTCCCCGGGTTCTCGTTCACGCCCTGTCCCTACGTCATCGCCGTCCGGGAGGGCGATTCCGACGCCGAGGCCGTGCCCGCGATGGTCGACCGGATGCGCGAGCACGATCGGGACGTGGCGGTCGTCGACCCCGCGGCCCTCGCCGAGCGGTTCCCCCTCGTGACCGACGACCTCGCGGTCGCCGCGGTCGCCGAGGGCGCCGGCTGGTGTGACCCCGCGAGCTACGTCGCCGCGATGGGCGAACGCGCGCGCCGTGAGGGGGTCGCCGTCGAGACCGACACTCCCGTCTCGCTCGCGGGCGACGGTACCGAACCGGAGCCCGTCGTGGCGGGGCGATCCGGCGACCCCCGAGCGTTCGACGCGGTCGTCGTCGCCGCCGGCGCGCACACCGCCGCCCTCCTCGGCGACGCGGGGATCGAGGTCCCCGTGGTCCCGTACCGCGTGCAGGCGCTGACGGCCGGGGTCGGCGGGGGCGGACCGGAAAGCGCCGACGGGCGGACGGCGTACGACGGGCCGATGGTGTACGACGCGACCGCGGGCGCCTACGTCCGACCCCACCCGACCGGGCTGCTCGCCGGCGACGGCACGGAGCCGGTCCCCGCGGACCCGGACGGCTACGACCGGACGGGCGACGACTGGTTCGTCGAGTCTGTCTCCGAGACGCTCCGCGAGCGGCTCGACGCAGTCGGGTCGGACGGCCCGGACGTCGAGCGCGCGTGGGCCGGGCTCTGTACGGCGACCCCCGACGGCGACCCGCTGGTCGGGCCGGTCGGCGACCCCGCCGACCGCGTGTTCGTCGCCGCCGGCTGGCAGGGCCACGGGTTCATGCGCGCGCCGGCGATCGGGGAGCTGGTCGCCGAGGGGGTGCTCGCGTCGCTCGACGGGATCGACGCGGGAGCCCCGGAGTCGCCGTGGATCGACGCGTTCGATCCCGCCCGCTTCGACGGGGACGAGGCGTTCGAGATCGCGGAGGGGATGTCGGTAGAGAGCCGGGCGGGGGAGTGAGAAGCGCCGCGGTCAGGCGTTGTCGTCTTTGCCGTCTTCGTCGCCGTCGCTGGTGTCGCCGTCGTCGCCCGCTTCGTCACCGTCCTCCTCCACCACGGCCACGTCGCGCCCGTCGTCTTTCTTCGGGATCTCCACCTGAAGCGTCCCGTTCCGTGTGAGCGTCGCGTTCGCGCCCTGCGGCGTCACGCTCGCGTCCGCCGGGAGGTCGGCGCTGCCGGACAGCGAGACGCCGCGGCCGGGGAACAGCATCTCGTAGCCGTCGTAGAAGTCGCGGAACCGGTCGAGCTCGACCTCGACGGTGTGATCGAGGAACGTCACGTTCAGGTCCTCGCCGCGGACGCCGGGGGCGTCGAAGACGACGAGGTAGGCGTCGTCGCTCTCGAGGAGGTCGTACGAGAGCGGCCGGCGCTCCTGCATCTTGCTCCACCCGCGGCCGAGGCGTTCGAGGGTGCGGCGGACGATCGACCGCCCCGTCTCGACGAGGTCGCTCACGGGCTACACCTCGATCTCGGAGAGCTCGCTCCCGCCGCAGTACGGGCACGAGAGGTCCTCGACCGCGTGGTCGTCGGGCACGTCGTAGGTGTAGTGGTTCTCGAACATGTCGAGCTCGCAGTCGTCGCTCTCGCACTTGACCTCCATCGTCGATGGCATATACGGAACCGTTGTGTCGGCGAGGGCTTAAACGGCGTGGCGGCGGCGGTCCGGTCGGCACGTGTGACCGATCGCGCGGGTCCCGTCAGATCCCGGCTCCGCGGAGCCGTTCGGGAACGACGGTGCGCTCGGCGAGCAACACGACGAGCGTCCCGAACGCGACGCCGGCGAGGGATCCCGGACCGAACGGGTAGAGTCTCGGCGCGAACGCGAGCGCAGCGCCGAGCCAGACGATCGCGATCAGAATCGCTCCGCTGGCGACGACGTACGCCAGCGTCTTCCGGCGTTCCTCGGGGATCCGGTCTCGGGCGACCCACGCGACGGGGCCGAAGAGGAGCGCGGTCGCGGCCGCCCACGCAGCCGCGATCTCCCACGGACGCGGGTCGGTGCCGAGGAACTGCACGGCGGCGAGGACGCAGACCGCGGCGAGAGCGACGTACTGTGTGACCCGTTGGCGTCGGGTGGGCGTGGGGGAGGGCACGGGTCCCGTTACCGCGCGACCCGCCATAAGCGATCGGTCGTCCCCGGCGGACCTTCCGCACGCTTTTCCCGTCTCGGCCGACTACGGGAGGTAACATGACCGATTCGCCCGCGTCGGGCCGGGGCTCGCTCCCGCCCGACCCGAACGACCTCTCCGTCACCATCGTCGACGGCTACGTCGACGAGCCGGCGCACTTCGGCGTGCCGCCGTACATCTCGACGTACCCGCGGTACACCGCCGGCGCGCTCGTCGACGCGGGCGTCCCCGAGTCGCAGATCACCTACCACACCATCGACGAGCTCCGCGACGACCGGAGCAAGCACGCCGACGTCGCGGACGCGGACCTCATGGTGTACGTCGGCGGGATGACGGTCCCCGGGAAGTACGTCGGCGGCACCCCCGCCGAGCCCGACGAGGTGCGCGAGCTGGGGTGGACCGCGGACGGCGTCACCCTGCTGGGCGGGCCCGTGCGGTTCGGCGTCGGCGAGGAGAACGCGGGCGCACAGGAGACCGAGCGCGACGACCTCGACTACGACTTCGTGGCCATGGGCGACGTGGAGGCGGCCGCGTACGACCTCGTCAGCGAGGGGTTAGAGGGGTTCGGCAACCGGATGCGCGACAACGCGGAGATCGACCGGTGGGCCGAGAAGGGGGCGTTCGTCGTCGAGCAGCACCCGAACCACCCCGACTACCTCATCTGCGAGATGGAGACCTCCCGCGGCTGCGCCTACCGGTGTTCGTTCTGCACGGAGCCGCTGTACGGGAGCCCGGCGTTCCGGGAGGCGCGCTCGGTCGTCGACGAGGTCGACGCGCTCTCGGACCGGGGAGTCAAGCACTTCCGGCTCGGCCGGCAGGCCGACATCCTCGCGTTCGGCGGCGACGGCGAGGCGCCGAACCCCGACGCGCTCCGCGAGCTGTACGGCGGGATCCGCGAGGTCGCGCCCGACCTGCGGACGCTCCACCTCGACAACATGAACCCGGTGACGATCACCGACTACCCCGAGGCCTCCCGCGAGGCGATCCGCGTGATCGCCGAGCACAACACGCCCGGCGACACCGCGGCGTTCGGGCTCGAATCCGCCGACCCCGTGGTTCAGGAGGAGAACAACCTGCTCGTCACCGCCGAGGAGTGTCTTGAGGCGGTCCGCGTCGTCAACGAGGAGGGCGGGTGGCGGCCGGGCGACGCCCCGGCGTCGACGCCCGGCGGCGACGACCGAGTGATCGGTCCCTCGACCGGCCCCGACGCGAGCCCCCGGCTGCCGAAGCTCCTCCCCGGGATCAACCTCGTCCACGGGCTCGCGGGCGAGCGCCCGGAGACGTACGAGCACAACAAGGAGTTCCTCCAGACCGTCTACGACGAGGGGCTCATGCTCCGCCGGATCAACATCCGGCAGGTGATGGCGTTCGCGGGCACGGAGATGGCCGAGACGGGCGCCGACATCGCACAGGAGCACAAAGACCAGTTCCAGGCGTACAAGAAGGAGGTGCGCGAGACGGTCGACAACCCCATGCTCGACCGGGTCGTCCCGCCGGGGACGGTCCTCCCCGACGTGCACCTGGAGTACCACCAGGACGGCAAGACGTTCGGGCGCCAGCTCGGCACCTACGCGCTCCTCGTCGCCGTCCCCGGCGAGCGCGAGCTCGGCACCGCCATCGACGTGGCGATCACGGACCACGGCTACCGCTCCGTGACCGGCGTCCCGTACCCACTCGACGTCAATTCGGCGTCGATGAGCGAGCTGACGGCGATCCCCGGGATCAACCGGAGCAAGGCGGGCGACATCGTGGTCGGGCGCCCGTACGGGTCGATCGAGGCGGTCGACGCCGGCGTCGCCGACCTCTCGCGGTTCGCCGTCGCCGGCGACACGGACGTGCCGATCCCGGGGCGCGAGCGCGCCGGGTCGGGCCCCGGCGCGGACGCGCGCTCGCTGCTCGACCGGCGCGACGGCTCCTCGGTGGGCCGCGGGGACTGAGGGATGGGAGCCTTCGACCCGGGCCCGTTCCCGGGTCCGAGCCCGTCGATCGCCCGCGTCGAGGTCCCGGTCGACACCCGCGCGCCGGGCGGGACGACGAACGCCCACGCCGCCGGCGGCCTCCTCGTCGACCCGGCCGCCCGGACCGACGCGCTCGACGCGGCAGTCGGCGTCGCCGACGCGGACTCCGACAGAGACGGGGGGACCCCCGAGATCGACGCGATCGCCGTGACCCACGCCCACCCCGACCACGTCGGCGCAGTCGCCGAGTACGCCGACCTGACGGGCGCGCCGGTGTTCGCGCACGCGGACCACGTCGACCGGTTCGCAGCGGCGACCGGCGTCGAGCCTGACGGGACGTTCCGCGGCGGCGACCGCGTCGGCGACACCGGCGTCCGCGCGGTCGAGACGCCGGGCCACGCGCCCGATCACGTCGCGTTCGCGGTCGAGTCGGCGGGAGGGAGTGACGAAGGCGACAGAGGCGTCGCGGCGGACGCGGCCCGCGAACTCCTCTGCGGCGACCTCGCCGTCGCCGAGGGGAGCGTCGTGGTGGGCGCTCCCGAGGGCGACCTCCGCGAGTACCTCGACAGCCTCGACCGCGTCCGCGCGGCCGGGTACGACCGTCTCTACCCCGGTCACGGCCCCGTGATCGACGATCCGGAAGGTGTCTGCGACCGGCTGATCGACCACCGGCTGGAGCGCGAGCGGACGGTCCTCGCGGCGGTCGAGGACGGCGCGAGCGACGTGGAGAGCGTGGTCGACGCCGCGTACGAGAGGGACCTGACCGGCGTCGCGGACCTCGCGCGGGCGACCGTCGTCGCGCACCTCGAAGCGCTGCTCGCGGAGGGACGGATCGGCCGGGAGTGGGGGGACCGGATCGGCGGCGAGCGCGCGGACGGAACTCCTAAAGAATAGCTGTTTCCGGCGCGTCAGAGCTCCGCTTCGAGGTGGGCCGCCAGCTCGTCGAGCGGGGTCTCCGTCACGTCGACGAACCGGCCCCCCACGTCCTCGACGCCGCCGTCGGCGGTCGGGTCGTCGCCCACGTGGACCAGCGACGCGGGCGCGACGCCGAGCGCCTCGGCCGCCGCCTCGAACGCCTTCGGGTGGGGCTTCCGCCAGCCGCAGCCGATGCTCGTCGTGACCGCGTCGAACTCGCCGCGGAGGCCGGCGCGGATCAGCGTCTTGGGGACCAACTCCGGCACCGCGCAGTTCGAGAGGAGGCCGACCGGCCCGCGCTCGCTCACGTCGCGGACGGCCGCCTTGGCGCCGTCGCGCCGGGTCACGTCCGGGTCGAACGCCGCGACGACCGCGTGCCGGACGACGTTGTCGGCGGCCTCGACGCCGCGGGAGTCGAGCGCGTGCGCCACGTGGGCCGGGAGGGGGACCTCGGCGCCCGCCGGGGCGTCCACGTGTCGCTCGCCGTACGCGACGTGCCAGTCGTCCGGTACCGCGACGCCGCGCGACTCCAGCTCGCGCGCGACGATCTCCGCGGGGTCGGAGGGGTACTCCACGTCGACGAGGGTCCCGAACAGGTCGAAGGTGACTGCCACGATATCGGGACTACGGCGAAAACGGGATTGAACCTGTCGGTCGGCGCGGTCGATGCCGGGTTCCGCGCTCCGCGGGCCCCTGTCAGAACATCGATGCGATGTGAAGGGTGTAGAGCCGGTAGAGCCCGGTCACCCACGCGCACAGCCAGAGGAGCATGAACCCGGCCACCCCGGCTCGGAGCCGCGCCCGCCAGTGGCCCATGTCCTCGTGGATCTCGTCGATGTCGACGTCGGGGTCCTCGTAGGCGTCGGCGTTGCGCTTCGCCTGCAGGATTCGGGCGATCCCGGTGAGCGCGAACGCCAGCAGCGCGTACGCCTGCACCCCGAGGAACGCGTGGATCACGGCGATCCCGGACAGGTTCACGAAGAGCCGGGGGATCATCCACCCGACGATCGGGACGGTCGTGAGCACCAGCCCGGCGCCGATGTACCGCAGGTGGCGCATGAGGACGGTCCACGTCACGGTCTCGGTGTCGATCATGATCCACGCCCCGTACAGCAGGAACGGGAGGCTCGCCGTCACCGACAGCCCGGCCGCCGCCGCGATAACCGACTCGTCGACCATTACCCGGGGTTCGGTCTCCGGCGCGTAAAGCCCCGCGATCCGCGGCTCGGTGTCGCGGTATCCCGGGCTCGAACCGTCGGCGCCGCAGACGAAAACAGTTAGCGTCCGGAGGACGTATCGGCGGACAATGGAGGACACCTCGACGGGACCGGACCCGGAGTCGCGGCCGGATCGGGAGCCGGCCGGGCCCGACGGCGACGATCCGGACCGAGGACCGGACGAGTCAGACGGCGACGAGGATCTCGCCGCGCTCCGCGAACGGGTCGAAGAAGAGTACGACTTCGACGACTTCGGCCCCGCCGACATGGCCCGGATGAGCGCCGAGGAGTGGGACGCGGCGTTCGACCCGGACTCGTGGATCACCGGGGACCGCCTGCTCGACCGCGCCGAGGCGGAGCTGAAGACCCGGATCGCGCGCCGGGACGTGTTCGGCGTGTTGGAGCGCGTCCGCGAGGACGGCGAAGACCGGATCCTCGTCTACTCCGACGAGGGGTACGCGATCGTCCGGCCGACGGGCGAGGTGACCGGGCAGGGGACCGTCCTCCGCGACATCGAGCCGATCGTCGCGCTGGCCGCGATGGAGTCGTACGACGTGCCCGAGCCCCCGGACGACTGGTCGCTGCCGCACCCCGACACCGTCCCGGAGGGCTCGGGCGAGTTCGGCAACCTGATGGTCCAGGTGATCGCGGTCGTGCAGGTGCTCGCCGGGGGCGCGCTGCTCGTCGCCTCGTTCGTCACCGACTTGAACACGATCGTCGCGCCGGCGATGGGGATCGTGTTCCTGCTGATCGGCCTGTTTCTCTTCGTCATGGTCGCGAACGCGCGGCTCTCCGATCGGTTCCGTTCGGAGGAGTACCGAGAGCGGCTGCGGGCACTCCGCCAGGCCAAGGAGCGACCCGACTTCGTCCCGGTCGAAGGCGGGGTCGTGAACGAGGAGGACCGAGACGAGTGAACCGCCGATATCGCGGGACACAGGCCTTGTAAACCCCACCGCGTCGACGGATTCAGTCGGTGGGTTTAAGCGCACCCCGTCCCGAGTGAACCTGTATGAAAAGGCGGGAATTTGTGCGGACGGCCGGGGGCGCCAGCGCGGCGGTCGCCGCCTCCGCTGGGGCGACCGGCACGGCGGCTGCACAGGAGGTTCAGCCCGACTGGCCGAGCGGTGTCACCGGCGGAAACCTCGGAGAGTACCAAGACGCCCGCGGCGAGAGCGAGGTCACCGTTGAGGTCGGCGCCGGCAGCGACGGGCTCGCGTTCGCCCCGACCCAGCTGTGGGTCGACACCGGCACGACGATCACGTTCGAGTGGACCGGGAACGGCGGCGACCACAACGTCGTCACGGTCGAGGGTGAGGCCTCCCTCGACAGCGGCGACCCGGTCGGCGAGGAGGGGTACACCTACGAGTACGAGGTGACCGAGGAGGACGCCGGTATCACCCACTACCACTGCTCTCCCCACGACGCTGTCGGGATGCACGCCGGCATCGCCGTCGGCGAGGACGTTCCCACCGTCGAGACCGGCGGGAACACCGGGTGGCCGGAGAACATCGCCCACGTCGGCGTCCCGCTGCACGCCCACTGGGTCGGCATCGCCGCGATACTCGGTATCGCGCTGACCTTCGTGTTCACCTTCTACCTCCTGAAGTACGGTGAGTCGGCTCACACCGGGCACGGAGGTGCGCAATGAGCTCCGGCGGCTCCTCGTACGGCGACATCCACCGGTACGAGCCCGCCCGCGAGAGCACCGCCGCCGCGATCGCGATCGTGCTCCTCACCGTCATCGAGGTCGTGTTCGTCTCCCTGTTCGTCTTCGGGCTCATGTCCGCCTGGGCCTCGACGGAGTTCGGGAACATGTTCGCCGGCGCCCTGCTGGCGATGATCTTCATCGACCTCGCCTTCATCCTCCTGTTGTACCGCAAGGAGTTCCTGCCCGACGTGATGATCGTGAAGAAGCGCCGCCGCAAGTGGGAGGACCTCTACGTCCGCGAGGAGGACAAAGACGGCGTCGGCGTCGACACCGGAAACCTGACCGAGACGCTCAAGCGGGCGGTCTACCCGTACTACAAGAAGTGACCACACAATGAGCCTCAAAAAACAAGACGAGATGGACCACAACGCGTGGCTCAAAAATCAGGACCTGACGGTCATCGAGACCGCCTTCCTGACCACGCTCATCTGGCTCGACAAGCGGCTCCGCATCGTCGACTACCTCGAGCTGCTGGAGACGATGTACTACCGCGCGAACCTCCAGATGCCGAAGAGCCACACCGAACAGTACGACCTCGACAACAAGTTCTGGTACTGGTACCCCCTGTACTCGCTCGGCTCCCTGTCGATCGTCGCGTACCTGGTCGCCGCGGTCTCCGGCGCGCTGCTCGGGTTCTACTACGCGCCGTCGACCGCCGGCGCCGCGGCGCAGGGCGACCCGACGGCCGCGTACGACTCGCTCGTGATGATCATGACGGACGTGCAGTTCGGGTACATGCTCCGTTCGATCCACCGCTGGGCCGCCCAGTTCATGGTGGCCGCGGTGTTCCTCCACATGCTTCGCGTGTACTTCACCGGCTCCTACAAGGAGCCCCGCGAGGTCAACTGGATCCTCGGGATCGTCCTCATTGGCCTGACGCTGCTGTTCGGCTTCTCCGGGTACGTGCTCCCGTGGAAGCAGCTGTCCTTCTGGGCCGCACAGATCGGCGTCGAGATGGCGCTCGCGACGCCCCTCGTGGGCGAGTGGGCGGCACAGCTCCTGTTCGGCGGGTTCACGCTCGGACAGGCGACGCTCGTGAGAATGTACATCCTGCACGTCTTCGTGCTGCCGTTCGTGGTGACGGGGCTCATCGCCCTCCACGTCGGCATCGTCTGGGTGCAGGGCATCGCGGAGCCGCACTAATCCAATGACCGACGACGACACCCCCATGACGGACGGAGGCACCGACGCGGAAGCGCGCACGGACGGCGGTCCGCCGGCGACCGTGCCGCCGGACGACGAGACGCCGACCTGGTCCGACCGCAAGGAGCGCTCGCAGGGACTCGCACAGCTCACCTACCAGTACTTCGAGCGCTCGCGCCGCGAGGACGAGGACCTCCGCGCCGAGTCGACGTACGTCGAGCGCGACGTGCTCGGCTTCCCGACGTGGCCCCACGAGACGCTCCGGAACCTGGCGATCACGAGCTTCTTCGTCGGCATCATGCTCCTCGTCGCGGCGCTGATGCCGGCGCACTTCGGCGAGCCCGCCAACCCCGGTGCGACGCCGGCGATCATCCTGCCCGACTGGTACCTCTACTGGTCGTTCGGGCTGTTGAAGCTCAACCCGCTCAACCCCGAGCTGGCGGTGCTCGGCGGCGACATCGTGATGTCGAACGAGCTGCTCGGCATCGTGGCCCACGGGGTCGTGTTCGGCGTCATCGGACTCGTGCCCTTCCTCAACAAGGGCAGCGCGCGCCGACCCGTCGAGCAGCCGTTCTGGGCCGCCGTCGGCGTGACGGGCGTCATCCTGGCGTTCACGCTTGCGGCGCTCGCGATCCAGAACTTCTTCCCGATCTCGCTCGACCTGCTCATCACCCTCACGTTCGTGTTGCCCGTGCTCGGCGGGATCCTCACCTACGCGGTGTTGAAGACGATGCGTGAAGGGTACATGTACGACCTGAACCGGCGGTACTACATGCTGCGCCCCCCGAAGTAACGGGCCGAACTGTTCCCGATTTTGCGGTCTCCGTCACCGATGTCATCACCATCCAACACCGACGCCGACGACACGCAGGCGTACGACGAGACGGGTGACCCCGTCGCGAAGGACGCCGGGGACGCCGGAGACGGCGACCGGAACCCGCGGACCGAACCCACCGGGCCGCGCGTCGGCCCCGACGGCCGGGAGATCGTCGTTCCGTTTCGGCTGTACAAGGCCGTCACCGTCTTCTCCACGCTCGCCGCCGTGATCGCGTACCTGATCGGCTTCACGCTGATCGACGCGGCGACCTTACAGATCAGCTTCGTCCGGACGGCGATCGTCTACCTGCTCAACAGCGCCGGGCTCTACCCGTCCGACGACCTGTTGGTCGCGGCCCTCGCGATCACCGGAATCGGGTTCCTCGTCGCCGGAACGGCGGTGTACGTTCTCGGCACGCGGTTCCGCGGACAGGGGATGGGAAAGCCTCAAGGCGATTCCAGCGAAACCTGAGATAATGGCAGACGAGTTCATCAAGGGGTTCACCCTCTTCACGCTCGGCGGTCTCGGATGGCTCACCTTCGGCGGCTGGTACCGCACGCCCTCGTACTACGACGTCGTCCAGCTCGTCAACCCGGCTGAAGGAGTCAACACGGCCTACGGCGAGATCGGCCTGGTCGTCGGCGACGCGTCCTTCTGGCTGATGATCCTCGGCGCGCTCACCTTCTGGGTGCTAATTCCGGTGAGTCGCCAGCTCCGCGACGTGCTCGGCGAGGACGCCGAAGCGGCGAACTGACTGCGACCGTTTCGGCTTCGGTTTCCACCCTCTGCCCCTTTTCCGTCGTCGTGTCGGCTCCGCGCTTCGATCCGATCGGTTCAGTATGGGCTGTCCTCGGTCCCGTCGTTCGTCCGAAACGGCAGATCGGACCGCTGATCGATAACGGGAATGGGGATATCGAGACTTCGGTTCGGTCGTTTATAAGTGCTCGAACGGTGTTAGTGGGCGATGTTAAGTTAAGAACGAGGCGGTCGGTGTTTCGAATGCTCTATGTCCGAATCCAACCGCCTCGACGGCTGTACAGGATGGATCGACTTGGACTTTGTGGAGCGTGAGCGGACACCCCACGAGATCATTGAAACCGGTATTCAACTCCACCTTGCCGGACTATCACTTTCGAATACCAAACAGTATCTTGAAAGGTTGGGTGTCGAGCGGAGTCGAACAGCAATTCACAACTGGATTCAAAAGGCCGATCTACAGCCAGTTGACGGTGCAAGCCCGAATCGCGTTGCGGTTGATGAGACTGCGATTCAGATCGATTCGGACAGATACTGGCTGTATGCTGCTGTAGATCCTCGCACAAACGAATTCCTCCACGTTGATGTATTCCCCGTTCAAAATCAACAATTCACGCTGGTGTTTCTCCGCGATCTCAGAGAGAAACACCACGTTGACGATGCGCTATTTCTCGTTGATGCTGGCGGACATCTCACAGCTGCACTCTCACGAACCTCACTTCGATTTCAAATCACTCGTCATGGAAATCGAAACGCCGTCGAACGTGTCTTTCGAGAAGTAAAACGACGAACCTCTTCGTTTTCAAATACGTTTAGAAATGCGGAGCCGACGGCGGCAGAATCATGGCTCCGAGCCTTCGCCGTCTGCTGGAACCGATGCTTAAGTTAACACGACCGCGGGAAGCCCTACCGGCGTCGACGAGGCGGTGCTCGGACGACCGTCGACCGCCTCACTCCGAGAGCGGGTCCGCGGCGTGTTCCGCGAGCCAGCCGACGAGCGCGTCGTTGACCGCGGCGGACGCCTCCACGCCGACGAGGTGGCGCGCGCCCGCGACCGAGTGGAGCTCTCCGCGGGGGAGCCCCTCGGCGAGCCCCTCCGCCGCCGCCTTCGGACACGCGGCGTCCGCCGCGCCGTGGACGACGAGGGTGGGCGTCGTGAGCTCGTACAGCCGGTCCGAGAGGTCGAACCCCTCGACCGCGGCGCGGTGGGCCTCGAACGTCTCGCGACCGGCGTCCTCGCCGAGCCGCCACTCGACGATCCGCGATAGCACGTCGGGATGCGCCTCCCGGAACGACTCGGAGAGCAACCCGTTCAGCGATCCCCTCACCGCGGCCGGATCGGCGGGATCGGCCCACACGCCGTCAGGGTTGTAGGCGTCTCCCGCGGGCGGCGTCCCGACGACCGCGAGGCTCACCGGGCGCGACGAGGCGAGGGCGTACGCGAGCGCGACCATCCCGCCGAGCCCGTAGCCGACGAGGTGGGCGTTCCGGACCCCCGCCGCGGCGCACACAGCGTCCACGTCGCTCGCGAGCTCCGCGACGGCGTACGGGCCGGGCGGCGCGTCGGACCGCCCCACGCCCCGCGTCTCGGGCGTTATCACCGTGTGCGGGCCGGCGAGCGCGGCGTGCTGCCAGCCGAACTGCCACGCGCCCAGCCCCACGTCGCCGCAGAACACGACCGCCTCGTCGGGGTCGCCGGCGTCCGGAGCGTCCACCTCGTACCGGATCTCGACGCCGGCGTTGTTGGCGCGGGGCATGGGGCGGGGGAGTCGTCAGGCCTCCTGGAGGGTGCGAAGCACGTCCGGCGCCGCCTCTAGGGCGTCGTCGAGCGCGTCGGCGTCCGGACCGCCGCCCTGCGCGAAGTCCGGCGGGCCGCCGCCGCCGCCGCCGACGCGCCCGGCGAGCTCCGAGACCACCTGTCCGGCGTTCACGTCGACGTCGTCGGGAACGCCGACGACGAAGCTCGCGGAGCCGCCCGCCCCGCTGCCGACGACCGCGACCTTCCCGTCGTCGACGTGGGCGTTCGCCGTCGCGCGCAGCTCGTCGGCGTCGCCGTCGAGCCGCTGGATCACCGCGGTGACGCCGCCGATATCGACCTCCTCGGCGTCGGCGCCGCCGGAGGCGCGCGCCGCCGCGAGCTCCTCTTTGAGCGACTCGATCTCCTTGCCCCGCGCCTTCCACTCGTCGAAGAACCGCTCGGCCGTCTCGGGCACGTCGAGCGGGTCGACGTCGAGCGCGTCGGCGGCGTCGTACAGCGCGTCCTCCGTGCGCTGGGTCGCCTCGACCGCCGCGCCGCCCGCGGCGAACACGATCCGCTCGACGCCGTCCTGGACGGGCTCCGTCTTCAGCACCTTCACCGCGCCGATCTCGCCGGTCCGCTCGACGTGGGTGCCCGCGCAGGCCTGCACGTCCTCGTCGCCGACGTGGATCAGCCGGATGTTCGTTCCCGGCGGGACCCCGCCCTGATAGAGGTCAAACCCGTGTTCGGCCTCCGCCTCGTTGCGGTCGGGCCACTCCTGGCGGACCGCCACGTCGTCGCGGACGAGCTCGTTGGCGACGCGCTCGATCGCTTTGACCTGTTCGCGGGTGATCCGCTCGAAGTGACGGACGTCGAGCCGGGAGGAGTCGATCCCCTTCTGGGCGCCCGCCTGTCGGACGTGGTCGCCGAGCACCTCACGGGCCGCGTGGCCGATCAGGTGGGTCGCGGTGTGGTGCGCGCGGAGCCGGTCGCGGCGGTCGCCGTCGACCTGGCCCGTGACGAACTCCCCCTTCCCGGGGTCGGCATCGGTGCGGTGGAGCACGACGCCGTCGCGCTCCTGGACGTCGACCACGTCGACGGTCGTCTCGCCGGCCGTGAGCTGGCCCCTGTCGGCCGGCTGGCCGCCGCCCTCGGGGTAGAACATCGTCTGGTCCAAGACGACGTCGTACCCCTCCTCGCGTTCGAACACGTCGAGGACGACCGCCTCGAACTCGGTGCGGCCCTGGTCGTCGTAGAACAGCTTCTCCGTCTCGGGGAGGTCGCCGAACCGGTCGTCGCGGTCCTCGCCGGCCTCGTCGCCGTCCTCCTCCTCGTGGCGGTCGGCGACGAGCGCGTAGAAGTCGTCCGGCACGTCGACGGTCGCGCCGCGCTCCTCGGCGATGTCGGCGACCATGTCGGGCTGGATCCCGTGGGAGTCGTACAGCTCCAAGAGCGCCTCCGTCGGGATCGGCTCGCCCGTGCCGGCGTACTCGTCCGCGAGCGACTCCACCTTGCGGGAGCCGCGTTCGAGCGTCTTGCGGTACTTCCGCTCCTCGGTGCGGACGATCTCGCGGATCGTGTCGCGGTTCTCGTAGCCGAGCCGCTCGGCCTGCATGTCGACCAGCTCGTCGATCGGGGCGTCGACCCCGACCTCGTCGACGAGCCGCTTCGTGCGCCGCAGGACCATCCGCGCGAGGTAGCCCGTCCCGACGTTCGAGGGGACGATCCCGTCGCCGAACATGTACGCGAGCGTCCGGGAGTGGTCGGCGATCGCGTAGATCGATTCGAGCGGCTCGACCAGCTCGCGCAGGAGGTCGACGTCGACATCGAGCCGGTCGGCGATCTCGCCGCGCGCGGCCTCCACGTCGTCGACGTCGTCGATGTCGAGCCGCCCGGAGAGCTTCGCGGCGCGGTGGACGAGCTCCCGCTCCTCCTCCGTGCGTTCGATCCCGGCGTTCTCCTTGAGGAAGTCGATCGCGTCGGGGTAGACGGCCTCGTACACCGTCGCCGTCCCCTGGCTCATCCACGTCCACCGCTCGAGCCCGTAGCCGGTGTCGACGATGTACGTGTCCATGAACGAGTACGTGTGCCCGTCCTTCATCTCGTAGTCGCCGTCGGGGTCCCGCTCCATGCACATGAAGACGAGCGTCGCCAGCTCGGCTCCTTTATAAATAACTTCGATGGCGGGACCGGCGTTGCCGCCGCCGACCCACGGGTCCTCGATGTAGGTGATCTCTTCTAAGTCGGCGCCGAGGCTCTCGAACAGCTCGTCGCAGTACTGGACGGTCTCGTCTTTCCAGTACACCTCGCCGTGGTAGGCGTACTCGTCTTCGTCGACCTCCTCGCGCGTGTTGAACGCGTGGTGGGCCATCATCTCGAAGGCCATCGTGTGCCGGCCCGTCTTGCCGACGTTGTCGATGTCCTGCATCCGGATGCAGGGCTGCGAGATGGTCAGCGGGTTCGCCGGCGGGGGAGTCTGACCCGAGGTGACGAGCGGCTGGAAGTCGTAGATCGACGCCTGGGTTAAGAGTACGTCGTCGCGCCAGCGGTTCGCCGCGACCGGGTACGGGTCGATCCGCTCGTGGCCGTGCTCCTCGAAGAACGAGAGGAACGCCTCCCGCATCTCCGAGAGGGAGCGGGCCTCGGGGAAGCCCGGGTCGTCGATGAAGCTGTAGTCCTCGCAGGGCGGCTCGCCGCACAGTTCGCGGTCGTGATCGCGGGTCCAGAAGTGCGCGCCGCAGGAAGGGCACACCTTCCGCTCGAACCCCTCCTCCTCGAAGTAGTCGAGGCGGTACTCCGCTTCGAGATCGCTCATTACCGAAACGTGGCCCGTGTTCATCCAAAAGGGTTCCGGGGTGTCTCCCGCGCCGCTTCGGGCGCGTTCGGCGGGACCGCACCGCCGGTAGTCCGACCGATCGGTCTCGATCCGCAGAAAAAACCGACGACGAGAGGAAAATTTATCCGCGCTCCAGTAGTGTTGATTGCCAGCGTGGATATCGAGCCGAAGGAACGGCAGTCCGTTCTCGTCCTCGCCGGAGACGCGGACGAGGCGGCCGGCGTGGCCGACGCGTTGAGCGGCGTCGACGCCTCCTCGACGCCGGTCGGCGACGCCGCCCCGCAGGCGCTCGGCGACGACCTCGCGGCGGCGGACGCGGTCGTCGTCCTCGATCGCGAGGCGGTCGCCGCGCTCTCCGGTCGCGAGGGGTCGTTCCGCGTGGTCGCGCTCGTCGACGACCCCGCCGCGGAGCCGGCGACCGCTCCCGTCGTCGACGCGATCGCGACCGGGGCGGCGGACCTCGACGCGACGCTCCGCTGGCTCGAGGCAAGATCGGAGTCGGGACTCGGCCGCGACGAGCCGGCGCGCACGCCGTCGCGGATCGAGCAGCTCAACGCCGAGGTGACACGGCTCGCGTCTGTCAGGACCGTCGAGGAGGCTTACCGGACCGCGATCGCCGTCGCCGACGAGGTGTTCCCGCGGTACCACTGCGTCGTGGGCGTCCGCGAGGGAGAGTGGGTCGAACCGATCGCGGCGTCGTCCGAGGTGTCGATCGGAGACTGCGACCGCGTCCGGGTCGGGGACGGGTCCGTCGGGACCGCCGTCGACACCGGCGAGCCGGCGGTCGAGCCCCGAACCGCGGAGGCGGTCCCCTACCGGACGCTGCTGGCGCTCCCGGTGGGCGGCGACACGGTCCTCCAGCTCGCGACGGACGAGGACGGGTTCGACGCGGACGACCGGCGGCTCGCGGAGCTGTTCGCGTCCCACGTCGAGGAGACGCTCGACCGCATCCGCGCCGACGAGGCGCTGCGGACCGAACGCGATCACCTGCTGGCGCTGTTCTCGAACGTCCCCGACCCGGCGATCGCCTACGACTACGTCGACGGCGAGCCGATCGTTCACCGGGTCAACGACGCGTTCGAGGAGACGTTCGGCTACGACGCCGACCGAGTGGTCGGCGAGTCCGTCGACGACTACATCGTCCCGCCGACGGAGGAGGCCGAGTCCGAGGCGGCGGAGCTCAACGAGCGGCTCCAACGCGGTGAGAACGTCAGGCGAGAGGTGACTCGCGAGACCGCGGAGGGCCTCAAACACTTCATCCTCCACGTCGTTCCCATCCGGCTCGACGCCGAGAACGTCGCCGGCTACGCCATCTACACCGACGTGACGGAGCGGCGCGAGCACGAGGCGGCGCTGGAACGGCAGAACGAGCGACTCGACGAGTTCGCCAGCATCGTCTCGCACGACCTCCGGAACCCCCTCGGCGTCGCGCAGGGGTACGTGGACCTCGCGACGGAGACGGACGAGACGGCCCACTTAGAGAAGACCGCGGAGGCGCTGGACCGCATGGACGAGCTCGTCGGCGACCTGCTCTCGCTGGCGCGACAGGGGGAGTCGGTCGGGGAGACGGAGCCGGTCTCGCTCGAGGCGCTCGCGAGGGACGCGTGGGAGAGCGTCGACACGGGCGACGCCGAGCTCGTCCTCGAGACCGACGTGACGATCGACGCGAACGCGACCCGCACGCGGGAGCTGCTGGAGAACGTGTTCCGGAACAGCGTGGAACACGGTTCCACGGGCAGTCGGGCGGAGCCCGACGACAGCGTCGAGCACGGCCAGAGACCCGGCGAGGAGTGCGATGGCCCCCTCACCGTCCGCGTCGGGGCGGCGGCGTTCCGCGGCGACGACGGGGAATCGAGACACGGCTTCTTCGTCGAGGACGACGGCTGCGGACTCCCCGAGAGCGAACACGACCGGGTGTTCGACAGCGGCTTCACGACCGAGGAGAACGGGACCGGCCTCGGGCTCGCGATCACGAAGCGGATCGCCGACGCGCACGGCTGGGAGGTGCGCGCGCTCGCCGGCGACGCCGGCGGCGCCCGGTTCGAGTTCAAGACCACGTAGCGTCCGGGTCGAACGGGTCCGAAACGACCTTACGCCGCGCGCTCGCCTCTCCGGTATATGGTCGAGAACGTCGTTTATCCCGCGTACTTCGACGCCGATCGATCGCGGTCGGAGGGGCGCCGCGTCCCGATGGATCTCGCGATCGAGGAGCCCACCGTCGACGAGATCGCGAAGGCGGTCCAACAGGTCGGCTACGACGCGGTGATCGAACGCGAGAAAACCTACTCCCGGGAGTTCGAACCGCGAGGCGCAGTGGTCGTCCGAGGCACCGAGGACACCGCGAAAAACGACCTCGTGCAGGCGATCGCCGCCTACCTCGGGGTCATCCGAGAGTGACGATGCGTCGCGTCGGCACCGTCGTCCGCACCGCCGGCGGGCTCGCCATCGCCCGGGCCGAGGCGGGCGCGGAGCCGCCGCGGATCGGCTCGTCAGTGGTCGACGAGTCGCTCGCGACCGTCGGCCGCGTCGTCGACGTCTTCGGTCCCGTCGACCGACCCTACGTGGCGGTGACGCCGAACGACGACGACCTCGCGGCGCTGGTCGGCGGGAAGCTGTACGCGCGCTGACCGTCCGTCCGGCTCACACGCTTCCGTACAGCTTCACTCGGGAGTCGGTGACTCGGCGTCGTCGGCTGAACGTCCGTCCTCCGCTTCGCCCTCCTCCGTCTCTTCGTCTGCCGCCTCGTCGTCCTCCGCTTCGACCTCCCCCGTCTCTTCGTCTGCCGCCTCGTCGTCCTCTCCGTCACGCTCCACAATAGCGAAGTCCTCGATCGTCTTCGTCGAGCGAGCGATCCGCTCCGCGACGACGAGCTTCTCCGTCCGATCGAGCCGCTCCCAGTCGAGTTCCGGCGGCGGCGACTCCTCGAACGCCCGGAACTGCCGGTACACGGCCTCGTTGACGAACCGCTCGAACGACTCGCAGTTCGGACACGTCACCGACAGATGAGAGGTGTCGAACTCGCGGCTCACCGTGTGTTCGAGGCAGTTCAGACAGCGGTAGGTCCGGGTTCTGCTCACGGTCTCAGGAGGCGACGGACGCGCTAATACCTGCGGGTACCGGTGGAGAACGAAACGATCGAACGCGCCCGAGGGCGCGTCGGACCGCTAGAACAGCGCCGACGCCGCGGCCTCGGCGGTCTCGATGACCGGCCCGAAGCCGGGCAGGAGCAGCACCGTCGCCACCGCGGCGAAGACGACCGCGGCGTACAGCCCGGTCGGCCGCACGTCGATCGCGTCCAGCGAGCTCGACGACGCGGGGTCGTCGATGAACAGCGCCTTCACGACCCGGCTGTAGTAGTACAGCGAGACGACGCTGTTGACGGCGCCGAACGCCGCCAGCCACAGGAAGCCGTTGTCGATGGCCCCCATGAACAGGAAGTACTTCGAGAAGAACCCGGCGAAGGGCGGGAGCCCGGCGAGCGAGAACATGAACACGGCCATCGCCGTCGAGGCGACGGGCGCGCGCTTCGCGAGCCCGGCGTAGTCCTCGAAGGTCCGACCGACGCCCCACCGCTCCGCCATCGCGACGAAGAGGAACGCGCCGGTGTTCATGAACCCGTAGACGAGCAGGTGCGCCATCGCCGCGCCCATCACGCTCCCGTTGGCCGAACCGCCGGCCGACAGGGCCGCGACGCCGATGAGCACGTAGCCCGCGTGCCCGATGGAGGAGTACGCGAGCATGCGCTTGACCTCCTCCTGGACGGCCGCCGCGAAGTTACCGAGCGTCATCGTCACGGCCGCGAGGACGCCGAACGCGAGCACCCAGTCGATGCCGGCGGCAAGCGACGCCCCCACCGGGAACGCCTCGGTGAACAGGCGGAACGCGACCACGAAGCCGGCCGCCTTCGAGGCGGACGAGAGGAACGCGCTCACCGGTGCGGGCGCGCCCTCGTAGGCCTCCGGCGCCCAGAAGTGGAACGGGACGGAGGCGGTCTTGTACGCGACGCCGCCGACGATCATCACGATCCCGAGGCCGGCGATTCCGGCGAGGCCGTCGAGCGAGCCGATCCCCTCGGCGACGCCGCCGAACAGCAGCGACCCGGTCGCCGCGTACACGAGCGAGATCCCGAACAGGAAGATCGCGGAGGAGAGCGCGCCGACGAGGAAGTACTTCAGCCCCGCCTCGACGCTCCCGCGGTTCCGCTTGAGGTACGCCACCAGGACGTACGACGGCAGCGACACCATCTCCAGGGCGACGAAGACGACCGCGAACGAGTTCGCGGCCGCGAGCAGCGCCATCCCGGTCGCCGCGAACAGGGTCAGCGAGTAGAACGCCGCCGGGCTCGCGTGATCGTGGAAGTAGTCGTGGGCCGCGACGACGACGAGCGCCGTCACGGACGCGAAGATGGCGCTGAAGAACAGCGCCATCGTGTCCACCTTGATCGCCTCGGCGAACAGGGTTATCGCGCCGCCGGTGTCCGGGCTACCCGTCCCGGAGACGACCAGCCAGACGCTCGCCGCGAGCGCGGCGAGCGAGCCGACCGCGCCGACGACCGCCATCGAGGTGTTCGAACGCGCGTCGGGACTGATCGTGTCGACGAGCAGCAGTGCGAGCCCGGTGAACGCCAGCAGGAAGACGGGCAACAGCGCGGCCACCTGCGGAAGCGTGTTAACCATTGATGGTCACCCCCTCGACCACGGGAACGGCAGCGTCACGGATCATCTCGAAGAAGATGTCGGGCGCCACGCCGAGCACGATGATCGCCACCAGAAGCACCGCGAGCGGGGCGACGTCGTGGAACGGCGCGGGCCCCACGTCGTAGTCGGTCTCGAGCTCGAAGGGCCCGAACAGCGTGCTCTGCATCGCCGACAGCAGGTAGCCGGCGACGATGACGATACCGAACATCGCGAGCGCCGTGAAGATCGGCGCGTACGGCAGCGACGGGGCGGCAAAGGAGCCCACGAAGATGAAGAACTCGCCGGCGAAGCCGGCCATCAGCGGGAGCCCCATGTACCCGAACGCGCCGGCGACGAGGATGCCAACCGCGACGGGCATCCGGTCCGCCATGCCGGACATGTCGCCGACCATCCGCGTGTGCGTCGCGTTGTAGATGACCCCGACGGCCATGAACATCAGCCCCGAGATGAGGCCGTGCGCGACCATCTGGAACGTCGCGCCGCCGACGCCGTACTCGGTGAACACGACCAGCCCGAGGATGACGTACCCCATCGACGAGACGGAGGAGTACGCGACGATGCGCTTGAGGTCCTTCTGGGCCAGCGCCAACATCGCGCCGTAGATGACGCTGATGACGGCGATTGCCGCGATCGGGACCGCGAGCGCGGACGCCTGATCGGGAAGCATCGTGAAGTTGAACCGGAGCAGCGCGTACGTCCCCATCTTCAGGAGGACGCCCGCCAGCAGCACCGACACCGGGGTCGGCGCCTCGACGTGGGCGTCCGGGAGCCACGTGTGGACCGGAACGATCGGGACCTTCACCGCGAACCCGGCGAACATCGCGAGGAACGCGACCATCGCAATCCGGTCCGCGGAGATGCCGAACCACGTCCCGAGACCGCCGTCGGCGATCGCCCCCGTGATCTCCGGGAGCGCGAACGAGCTCACGGAGTCGCCGAGCGCGAACGTCAGCGACATGAAGCCGATGAACATCAGCAGCGACGCCGCGTTCGTGTACACGAAGAACTTGATCGCGGCGTACTTCCGGCGCGGGCCGCCCCAGACGCCGATGAGGAAGTACATCGGCACCAGCACGGCCTCCCAGAAGACGAACCAGAGGAAGAAGTCGAGCGCGGTGAACACGCCGAGCAGGTTCGCCTCCATGAACAGCATGAGCCCGTAGAACTGGCTCTGTCTGGAGTCGATCGGCGTCCACGCGCTCACGATCGCGAGCGGGACGAGGAACGTCGTGAGCACGACGAGCGGGAGGCTGATCCCGTCGACGCCGACGAACCACGACACGGTCCGCCCGCCGACCTCCAGCCACTCGATCTGGGTCATGTACCCGATGTCGCCGCCCGTGAGGGCGTTGCCGGCGCTCTCGAAGCCGGACCAGAGGTACAGCGAGCCGGCGAACGGGAGCAGGCTGAACGCGAACGCCAGCCGACCCGCCCACTCGTCGGGCGCGAGCAGCACGAGGAGCGCCGCCGCGAACGTGAACCCGATGAGGGCTTCGATCATCACAGGAACCACCCCCCGCTCAGACCGAGCGCGAGAAGCAGCGCGACGAGCCCCAGCGTGAGCAGCGCGGCGTACTGCGAGACCACGCCGCTCTGGATCCGGCGGATCCGGCTCCCGCCGAAGAGGCTCACCGACGAGACGCCGTTGACGACGCCGTCGATGATCCCCTGATCGAAGGTGTTAGCGCCGCCGGCGACGTCCTCGGTGCGATACGCGAGCCATACCTGCAGTTCGTCCAAGTAGTAGTTGTTGTACAGCACGTCTTTGATCCCGCCGAGCTTCGCCGTGTGCTCCGTCGGCGACGGAACGTTGTAGAGCCGCCAGGCCACGAGGAGCCCGCCAAGCGCCAGGCCGAGCGAGACGGCCGCGCCCACGAGGACCGTACCGACCTCGCCGCCGACGAGGTACCCGCTACTGTACGGGCCGATGTCGGCGTAGTGGTGCGAGGAGAGCCCCTCGATGCCGCCCCAGTGGTTGTCGAGCCAGAGGTGAAGCAGGTCGATCCCCTCCAGTCCGAGGACCTTCTGGACCGGCACCATGTTGATAAATCCGGTAACGACGGCGAGCGTGCCGAGCACCGTCAGCGGCCCCTTCACGTTCCAGCGAACGGATTCGGGGTCGCGTGCGGTGTCGCTCCGGGCCTCGCCGTGGAACGTCAGGAACACCATCCGGAAGGTGTAGAAGGCCGTGACCGGCACCGCGAGCAGCCCCATCAGGTAGCCGCCGAGCAGGAGCGGGTCGTTGAGCCCGTGGACGAGCGCCTCGTAGAGGATCTCGTCTTTCGACCAGAAGCCGGCGAACGGGAAGATTCCCGCGAGCGCCAGCGAGCCGGCCAGGAAGGTGTAGTACGTGACGGGCATCTTCGCTTTCAGCCCGCCCATGTCCCACATGTCCTCATTGTGGTGCATCGCGATGATCACCGCGCCGGCACCGAGGAACAGCAGGGCCTTGAAGAAGGCGTGGGTGGTCAGGTGGAAGACAGCGGCCACGTACCCGCCCGCGCCGAGCGCGAGCATCATGTACCCGTACTGGGAGATGGTGGAGTACGCGAGCACCTGCTTCAGCTCGTCTTTCACGACGCCCATCGTCGCCGCGAACAGCGCGGTGAAGCCGCCGATGAAGGCGATCACCGCGAGCGTCGTCGGCGTCAGCGCGTAGAACCCGTACATGCGCGCGACGAGGTAGACGCCGGCCGCCACCATCGTCGCGGCGTGAATCAGCGCGGAGACGGGCGTTGGACCCTCCATCGCGTCGGGCAGCCACGTGTGCAGCGGGAACTGCGCGGACTTCCCGACGACGCCGCCCAGCACGAGCAGGCCGACGACCGTCAGCCACGTCTGGAGTTCGACGCCTGCGGGCGTCCACGCGACCGAGCCCTCACCGGCGAGCGCCGCCTCGGCGAGGTGCGGGAACGACTCGGTGCCCGCGAACTGCGCGGTGCCGAACGTCGCGATCACCGCGACGACGCCGATCAGGAAGAAGTAGTCCCCGAACCGCGTGACGAGGAACGCCTTCTTCGCCGCCGACGGCGGGCCGGGCTCCCGGAAGTGGAAGCCGATGAGCAGGTACGAGCAGAGCCCGACCAGCTCGAAGAACATGAACGCCATCAGCAGGTTGTCGGCGACGACGAAGCCGAGCATCGAGGCCGTGAACAGGCCGAGTCCGGCGTAGTACCGGGGGAGCCCCGTCTCGCCCTCGTCGTTCATGTAGCCGAGCGAGAACACGTGGACGAGCAACGCCACGAGCGTCACGATGACGAGCATGAGCGCCGACAGCGGGTCGATCAGGATTCCGAAGGAGAGCTCGATGTCGGTGGGGCCGATGCCCGCACCGCCCTCGCTCGCCCAGTAGTACAGCGTGCGGTTCGCCGCCTCCCCGCCCGCCACCGTCGCGAGCACCCACAGCGAGAGCAGGAACGACCCCGCCGTCGCCGCGATGCCGCCGAAGGCGCCGCCCTTCGGGAGGTACTTCCCGACACCGAGGGCGATCAGGAACGAGAAGAACGGGAGGAGAACGATCGCCGGAACGTACGAGAACACGTCTATCATGTTACCACCTCATCTCCGTTGGAACGGTCACGTCGGTGACCCCGAAGTTGCGGTACAACACGAGGATGATGCCGATCCCGATCGCGACCTCCGCGGCCGCGAGCGCGATGACGAACAGCGCGAACACCTGTCCCGTGAGGTCGCCGTAGTACAGCGCGAACGCGACGAAGTTGATGTTCGCGGCGTTCATCATGAGCTCGACGCTCATCAGGAAGTACAGCGCGTCGTTCCGAGTGAGCACGCCGAACAGGCCGATACAGAACACGGCGGCGGCGAGCAGCAGGTACCACTCGGACGGGATCGAGGAGGCGACGGCGGTCATTACCGCTCACCCCCCTCGTGCCCGCCGTCGGTGAGCGCCTCGCCCACCGCGGCGACGATGGAGCCGTCCTCCTCGCGTTTCGCCAGGTAGACCGCGCCGTCGACGGCCACGTCGAGCGCGACCGCCGCGATCAGGAATGCGGCGAGGAAGCCCTCGGCCGGCACCGCGCCGAGGTCGTACTCGCCGAGGTTGAAGAGGGCGTACCCGATGTTGTGGACGATCGACGCGTCCGCCGGGAACGCCGCGACCTCGCCGAAGTCGGCCGACAGAACCGTCAGGGCCAGTACGGCGAACAGGAGTCCGACCGCGACTGCGGGAACGAGACGCCCGCGGCTCCGGGAGCCATCGTCACTCATGCGCTATTCACCTCCGTTTCCGTGTCCGATCGCGTGAGCATCACGGCGAACGTGACGAGAATCAAGACCCCGCCCACGTAGACGAGGATCTGCATGGCGGCGATGAACTCCGCCTGCAGCATCACGTAGTGCACCGCAACGCTCGTCAGGGCACCGCCCAGGAGCAGCGCGGCGTGGAACACGTCGCGCGCCAGGACGACCCCGAGGCCGAACGCCAGCGTGACCGCGGCGAACAGCCCGAACGCGATGGTGGCATAAACCATTGTGTGTGTCTCCTATGAGAGTCCCTTTGAAGATTTCGAGACGCGCCCGTTACTGGTAGTCGACCTCGCCGTCTCCCTCCCCGATCCACGCGCCGCGATCGGGGTTCCGGGACTCCAGCGGGTCGATTCCCTTGTACCACGGGACGTTCTTGAGCTGTTCTTTGTTGAACACGAAGTCGTCCTTCGTGTCCGCGGTGAACTCGAAGTTCTGCGTCAACAGGATGGCGTCGACGGGGCAGACCTCCTCACACAGCCGGCAGTAGATACACTGGCCGATGTGGAGGTTATACTGCTCGCCGTTGCGCTGGTCGTCCTGCACGATCTGGATCGTGTCGTTCGGGCAGACGTTCTCGCACTGCCGACACCAGATACACCGCTCCTGACTGAACTTGTGGACGCCGCGGAAGCGCGGGCTCACCTCGGGCGCGTCCTCCGGGTATTCCACCGTGAAGGTCGTCCCGTCGAGCGCGTGCTTCATCGTCGTCGCCATGGATTTCATGAGTCCGATCATGTTACGCGATCACCCCCACGATTACGGCCGTGAGCACCAGGTTCGCGAACGACAGCACCAGCATTCCCTTCCAGCCAATCTCGATCAGCTGATCGATCCGGACGCGCGGGATCGCCGCGCGGGCCCACTGCGTGAACAGGAAGAAGCCCCAGACCTTCACCACGAACCAGATGAAGCTGATGCTCTCCGGGCCCGGACCGGACGCGCCGCCGAGGAACACCACGGAGAGGATCGCACCGCCGAGGAAGATGTGGACGAACTCGCCGAGGTAAAACAGGACGAAGTACGCCGAGGAGTACTCCGTCTGGTACCCGCCGACGATCTCAGTCGGCGCCTCGGGGATGTCGAACGGGTTCCGCCCGATCTCCGCCATGTTCGCCGTGAGGAACAGCACGAACGCGAACGGGTTGACGAACGCGAACCACGCCGGGATATCGAACCCGGCGACCGTCGCGAGCGTCTCGGTCTGCGCCCCGACGACGCCGCTTATCTGGAGCGTCCCCGCGAAGATCACGACCGACATCGCGGTGACGATGAGCGGGATCTCGTACGCGAGGTTCTGCGCGACCGCGCGGAGGCCGCCGAGGAACGAGTACTTGTTGTTCGACGCGTAGCCGGCCATCACCAGCGAGACGGAGGCGATGGAGGCGAACGCGAACACCAGCGCCAGCCCGACTTCGGGGTCGGCGAGGTGGATGTTCAGCGGGCCGATCTGGCCCATCGGGATCACGGAGAACCCGAGCATCGCCGACGCCGGCAGGAGGATCGGCGCGATGTCCCACGTCGGGCGGTCGACCCCCTCGGGGACGATGAGCTCCTTCGCGAGCAGCTGGACCGCCGCCGCCGGGATGATGAGCAGGCCGAACGGGCCGATCCGGTCGACCGCGATCCGGTCGGTGAACGCGGCCGTGATCTTCCGTTTCGCCCACGGTCCGGCGACGCCGGAGAACGCGAGGATGATGTTGGCGACGAGCGCCGCCCCGATCAGGGAGGCGACGACATCGCCGAGGACGCTGTCGATCCCGAAGGTGTCGACGAGGTACTCGGGGAACAGCTGTGCGGGCGCCGTCCCCATCAGCGGTCCACCTCCCCGAGAACGATGTCCAGGCTACCGAGCGCGGCGACGACGTCGGGGATGTACTCCCCGTTCGCCATCTCCGGAAGCGTCTGCAGGTTCGAGAAGCACGGCGACCGGATCTTGAAGCGGGCCGGCTTGTCGGTGCCGTCCGCGCGGATGTAGATACCGAGCTCGCCCTTCGCGGCCTCGACGGCCCGGTAGATCTCGGTGTCGTCGTCCGGGCGCAGCGTGCGCGGCACGTTCGCCTGGATGTTCCGCTCGTCTTCCGGCCAATCTTCGAGCAGGTCGACGCACTGCTCGATGATCTTCGCGGACTCCTCGACCTCGCGCATCCGGACGAGCAGGCGGCTGAAGTTGTCGCAGCCGTCCTCGGTGATCACGTCCCAGTCGAGCTCGTCGTAGTACCCGTACGGGTCGTCGCGGCGCAGGTCGTAGTCGACGCCCGAGCCGCGGGCGACGGGACCGGTCGCGCCGTAGTTCTTCGCGACCTCCGGCGGGAGGACCCCGGTGTCGATCGTCCGCATCTGGAAGATCTCGTTGGAGGTGATGAGGTTGTGGTACTCCTCGATCGACTCCGGGAGCTGGTCGAGGAAGTCCCGGGTCTTCGAGAAGAACTCGTCGCGCGGCTCCGGGAGGTCCCAGACGACGCCGCCGAGCCGAAAGTAGTTGAACATCAGCCGCTGGCCCGTCAGATCCTCCAAGAGGTTCTGGACGCGCTCGCGGTCGTTGATGGCGTACATGAACGTCGCCGTGAAGTCGCCGTTGATGTCGAGCGCGAACGTGGCGAGCGCGAGCATGTGCGCGGCGATCCGGCACATCTCCGCGCCCATCGTGCGGATGACCTGCGCGTACTCGGGCACCTCGATGTCGGCGAGATCCTCGGCCGCGCGGGCGTACGCCCACTCGTTGAGCAGGCCCGCCGAGATGTAGTCCCAGCGGTCCGGGTACGGCATGATCTGGTGGCGGTACGTCCCGTTCTGCGCCATCTGCTCCTCGCTGCGGTGGAGGTAGCCGATGTCGGGCTCGACGTCGACGACCTGCTCGCCGTCGAGGACCGTCTTCAGGTGGAGCACCCCGTGCGTCGCCGGGTGATGCGGTCCGATGTTGAGGAACATCGTGTCGGACTCCTCGTCCTTGTGATGGTCCTGCAGCGGGTTGGCGTGCTCCGGCAGCGTGGCGATCTGCGGCCGGTCCTTGTCGTAGTCCATCGACAGGGGGTGGCCCTGCCACGTCTCGGGCAGCAGGATCCGACGTAGGTCGGGGTGGTCGTCGTACTCGATGCCGATCAGGTCGTACGCCTCGCGCTCGTGCCAGTCGGCCGTGCGGAAGACGGGTTCGGCCGATTCGGAGACGGGGTCGTCCTTGTCGGCGGGGACGACGACACTGACCTCCTGGGTCGGGTCGTCGTACTTCTTCAGGTGGTAGATCGACTCGTAGCGGTTCTCGTACTCCTGTGCGGAGACCACGGAGAGGTGGTCGTACCCCGCCTGCTCTTTCAGGACCGAGAGCGTCTCCTGGACCGTGTCGGGCCGGATGACGAACCCGGGCGCGTTCAGGTGGTCGTCGCGGTCGACGACGAGGTCGCCCAAGAGCGCCTCCAGCTCGTCCGGGGTGCGCTCCACGGCGCCGTCGTCGACGGTGTCTGGTCGTTCGAGGCTCATGGGGAATCAGCGAAGTTGTACCGCATGACGAGTTCGTCGTCGTCGATCTGGTCGGCGAGCTTGTCGACGAGCTCGTCGCGTTCGAGGTCGGAGAACTCCTCCAGCTCGTACGGCTTGACGGTGACGGGCGCGGCCTCGCCGTTGGCGACGCGCTCCTGCAGCTTCACGACGCCGTAGACGAGCGCCTCCGGACGGGGCGGGCAGCCGGGGACGTGGATGTCGATCGGGATGACCTCCTCGGCGCCCTTGATCACGTTGTACCCCTCCTGGAACGGGCCGCCGGAGATGGTACACGAGCCCATGCCGACCACGAACTTCGGCTCGGGCATCTGGTCGTACACGCGCTTCATCCGCGGCGCGAACTTCGAGACGATCGTCCCGGGGACGATCATCACGTCGGCCTGCCGCGGCGAGGCGCGCGGGACGCCCGACCCGAAGCGGTCGAGGTCGTGTTTCACCGCGTAGGTGTGCATCATTTCGATGCTGCAGCAGGCGATGCCGAACTGCAGCATGAACATCGAGGAGCCGCGACACCAGTTCAGGAACTTGTCGAACTTGGTGAGGATGAACGGCGAGGAGCCGAACGCCTCACGGAGGCGGGAGTTGAACCGGTCCCCCTGCCCGGTCATCCGGGCGTCGCGGGTCTCGGTTACGACTTGCGATTCGTCGGTGATGAATGGTTGATCGCTGCTCATTAGTTGAGGTCACGCTCCGTCTTTCGACTCGTCGCGCGGGGGCTCCGGGCCCAGCTGATCGCGCCGGAGCGCCACGCCCAGACGAGCCCGATCGCGAGGATTCCGACGAACACCAACATCGGCCACAGCAGGTCGATCATCGGCACGCCAGCGCTGATCGCCGGGCGGTAGATGACGGCCCACGGGAACAGTAACACGGTCTCGATGTCGAACACGACGAACAACAGCGCGACCATGTAGTACTGGATGTTGAACCGGATCCGCGTCCCGCCCGTCGGGGTCTCGCCGGACTCGTAGGTGGTACTTTTACCGGTCTCAGGCACGCTCGGACGGAGCAACGCCGACACGGACATCATCCCGATCGGGATGAGCACGCCGACGGCCGCCAAGGCGCCGATCGCTATCCAATCGCTCATATAGGTCTCCGTAACGTGCGAGGATTTGGACCGCCCCCTCATAAGCGTTGAGTCTTCACCGCAACGCCCCCACGCCGCCGAAAACGCCGTCGAGCGGGCCGGAGGCCCGATCCGGATCCGGTGTCCTCTCGGTTCCGCCCGGCGCTACGACTCGTCGCGCTCGCGGAATCCGTCGATGCCGAGGTCGTGGAGATCCGCCGACACGGCCGCGACACCGCCCTTGAGGCCCTCGTGGTACTCCAGCAGTCGATCCTCGATCGCGTCGTGCTCGCGCGCGAGCACCTGCGCGGCCGACAGGCCCGCATTGAACGACTTGCCGGCGTCGACCGCGACGATCGGGGCGCCCGTGGGCATCCCGATCACGGAGTCGACCGACTTCTCCTGAACCGGGACGCCGATCACCGGGATCGGGTACGCGAGCGACGCGGTCATGTTCGGGAGGTCGGCGGACTTCCCGCCAGCGCCCGCGATCACGACGTCGAGTCCGCGGGCCGCCGCGGTCTCCCCGTACGCGTACATGAGCGCCGGCGTCCGGTGCGCGGAGACGACGTAGCTCTCGTAGGTGAACCGCGCGTCGGGCGCGTCGTGGAAATCTGTCTGCTCCGCGAACCCGAGCTCGTCGAGCGCCTCGTAGGCGCCCTCCATGACGGGGAGATCGGAGTCCGACCCCATGATGATCCCCACGTCCGGGGTGGTCTCGGGGTCGACGTCGGCCGCCGCCTCCGCTTCGAGCCGGTCGATCAGGTCTTGGACCGTGGTCATGGGCGTGGGTGACGCGAGCCGGGTTGTAAATCGTGCCGGTCCCCGCATCGCCCGGCTCGTCGCCGATCGACGCCTCAGCAACCACAAGGCGGAAGGATCGGGCCGCGGAACCGGGAGACGAGATGCCCTCCAGACGCGCGTTCCTCTCCGGCCTCGGAGCGGCCGGACTGACGGCCACAGCCGGCTGCCTCACCGGATTCGACGCCGACCCCGGCGACGACGAGACGTACGACTGGCCGGTCGGCGGCGGCGACGAGTGGAACTCGCGGTCGGTTCCGAGCGGCGTCGCGCCGCGCGACGACCCGACCGTCGACCGGACCTACGAGTTCGACGGGACCCCCGCCGGCGACCCGGTGGTGACCGCCGACACGGTGCTCCTGAACACCGGCGTGGACGTGGTCGCGCTCGACCGCGAGGACCTGAGCCGGCGCTGGACCGTCGCTTCTGACGACAACGACGCGTATCGGTACACCGGGGCGCCGGCCGTCGCGGACGGCGTGGCGTACGTCCCGGAGAGCGACACGTTGGTCGCGCGCGACCTCGACACCGGCGAGCGGCTGTGGAGCCGGGAGTTCGAGTACGTCTTCGGCGAAACGACGCCGCTCGTCGTCGAGCGCGGAGACAACTACCGAGTGGTGATAGGCGCCGGCGAGTACCTCCGCGCGTTCGACGGCGCGACGGGCGAGCGACAGTGGGAACGGCGGCTCGACGGGATCGTCCGACGCGCCGTCGCCCGCGCGTCCGCGTCGGTGTACGGCGTCGTCTACGCCGCGACCACCGGCGGGGACCTGTACGCGGTCGACGACGACGGCCGGGTGCGCTGGAACCGGACCGTCGACGCCGGGATCCGCTCCGCGCCGACCGTCGTCGCGTCCCGCAGACGCGATAGCGAGACGATAACGGGGTCTGGCGACGTGGTCGTCGGCGACGGTGACGGGTCGATCCGCTGTTTCGACCCGAACGGGAGGCCCCGGTGGCGTACCGACCTCTTCGGGTTCGCCGAGGGTGGAATAGCGGCCGGCCACGACGGCGTGTTCGTGTCATCGGGCGGACGGCTGTCGGCGCTGAACGCGGAGAACGGGGCCCTCGGGTGGCGGACCGAGATCGGGAACGCCGTCCGGCCGACCCCGCCGGCGCTCGTGGGCGACACGGTGTACGTCGGGGGTGAACGGCTCCACGGGATCGCCGTCGGCGGCGGCGTCGGCGTCCGGTCGGTCCGCGTCGGCGAGAAGCGGTTCGAACACGAGGTCGACGGCGGCGCGAGCTACGTCACCGCCGCCGACGGGTCGCTGTTCGCGACGGTGGCAGGGGGGATGAGCGGCGGGCGGTTAGCGGTCCTCTCCTGAGAGGAACGGCCGGAGGAGGTCGCCGTCGTGCAGTTCCGACGGAACCCCCTCGAACCACCGCGCAGCCCGGATCTCGTCGGGAGCGACGCCGAGGTCGGCGGCGTCCGGAACGGGCCCGTCGGCGCGCGCCGCGTAGACGACGTAGTCGGCCTCGAACGCGACCGCGCCGCGCTCGGCGTCGACGTACGACTGCTCGAAGACGACGATCGGATCGCCGACTGCCGGGTCGAGCCCCGTCTCTTCCCGGACCTCCCGCGCCGCCGCGGCCGCCGGGGACTCTCCGGGCTCGACCGCCCCGCCGGGGAGCACCCAGCCGTCCGACCACGCGGTCTTCACGAACGCGAGCCGGCCGGCCGGGTCGCGGACGCGGGCCGCGGCCGTCAGGGCGGTCCCCTTCTCTGCCCACTCGCGGAGCACCTCGATCCGGTCCGGCGGGAGCCGGATCGACTGGCGTTCGCGAGGCGCGTCGGGCGCGAGGTCGTTCGGCATCGGTCCGCGACTACGCGTTTCCGAACGTCAGTCCGTCGCGGAGGGCCCGCGCCCGCGAGAGCAGGGCGTCGCAGTCGATATCGGCGTCCGCGTCGGCGTCGTTTCCGCCATCTGCGGGAGTCGCCGTCAGGTGCCCCATCTTCCGGAGCGGGCGCACGTCGGCTTTCCCGTACCAGTGGAGGGCGGCCTCTGGCGCCGCGAGCACCGCCTCGACGCCCGACAGCGTCGCGGGTTGCGTCTCCTCGATGTCGCCGAGGATGTTGGCCGTGACCGCGGGCGCGACGAGGTCGGTCGGGCCGAGCGGCCACCCGAGGACGGCCCGGACGTGGTTCTCGAACTGCGAGGTGCGCGCGCCCTCGATGGTCCAGTGGCCGGAGTTGTGGGGCCGCGGCGCGATCTCGTTGACGAGCACGTCGCCCTCGCGGGTCTCGAACAGCTCGATCCCGTAGACGCCCCGACCGTCGAGCACGTCGAGCACGTCGCGCGCGACCGACTCGGCCTCGGCGACGACCGCGCCGTCGGTCCGGGCCGGCGCGACGCTCTCACGGAGGATCTCCTCGCGGTGGATCGTCTCGGTGACGGGGTAGGTCCGGGTCTCGCCGTCGGCCCCTTTCAGCCCCATCACGGCGATCTCGCGCTCGAAGTCGAGGAGCTCCTCGGCCATCGCGGCGCCGCCGATCTCGTCGAGCGCGTCGGCCGCGTCCGCGGGGTCGCGGACCGGGACGTTCCCGCGGCCGTCGTAGCCGCCCTCGCGGGCCTTCAGCATGACGCCGCCGTACTCCTCGACGACGCGTTCGAGCCCCTCGGCGGTGGCGACCGCGACGAACTCGGGGACGGGGATCCCGGCGTCGACAAGCGCCTCCTTCTGCACGAGCTTGTCCTGGATGGTTCGGAGCGTGTCCGGTTCGGGGTGGACGGGCACGTCGTGTTCGGCGGCCGCCTCGGCCATGAGGTCCGGGTCGGCCAGCTCGATCTCGAAGGTCAGCGCGTCGACCCGGCTCGCCAGCTCGCGGATCGCGTCGGCGTCGTCGAAGTCGCCGACGATCTGGTCGCTGACAACGGGGCTCGCCGGACAGTCGGGCGTCGGGTCCAACACGACGACCTCGACGCCGAGCGGCGCGACCGCCTCGCCCATCATCCGACCCAGTTGACCGCCGCCGACGACGCCGAGCGTCGGTCCCGGTAGCGTGATCGTCATGCGCGCCGGTACCGGACGTTACTGCATAAATATTCCCACATCAGGCGTAGAAATACGCACGGACATGGATATTATCGGAGCAAACCGGACCACGAACCGTTTTCCGTCCGGGGTTGCTCCTCGAAGACGTGACCGGGACGACGGGGCTCTACGAGCGGGCGGACGAGTGGGCGCGCGGACTCTCTCGTGGGCGGTACGCCGTCCTGTTGGGAGCGTCGTCAGGGGGCGGCGTGCTTGCGTTCGGCCTCCTGGTGAGCGGTGACGCGCTCCTCGTTCGCGCCCTCACGATGTCGCTCGTTATGTTCGGCCTGGAGTACGCGTTCGGGGCGTTCGGCGGGTCGGACGACGAGTGATCGAGGCGCCGGGCGGGAGCGGAGGAGGTCCGGTGCGGTCGCGGGCGGAGGCAGACGACGCCCGTGCGGTCGCCGGGCGGCCCCGTCGCCGACGACCTCAGAGATCGACCGCCGCGAGGTCGCTCTCTAACTCCCCGACGAACTCGTTGTACGCGTCGACGAACCCCCGGAAGGAGTCGGCGTACTCGCGCACGTCGGCCGCCGACGGCGCCTCGTACTGCGAGAGGATGTAGAGCCCGCCCGATCCCCCGACACGGAGGTACGAGACGGTCCCCTCGTCCCACTTCAGCTCCCACCGGTCGCCGTCGACGCGGGCGGTGAAGGTGCCGTAGTCGTCGCCCCCGTACCGATGGATCTCGCCGGCCATGACCGAGCAGGCGTCGCGGATCCGGTCCAGTACCCGGTCCCGCTCGGCGACGACCCCGTCCGTCGGGGCCGGCTCGGGGAACTCGGCGCTCACGCCGTCAAGGACGCCCGACAGCGACCCGACCCACTCGTTCCACGCCGCGACGAAATTCGCGTAGTCGTCGAGCGCGGTCGACAGGCCGGCGGGCGCCGGCGGCTGCTTCGTCGAGATCACGTACACGTCCGAGCCCGAGGTCGGCGAGAACAGCAGGAACTCCAGCTCGCCGGCCTCGTGTTTCACGGTCCACGTCCCGCCCGGCGTCGACAGCTCCTGCCGGCCGTAGTCGCCGCCCTGCAGCTTGGCGAGCTGGTAGGCGATCGTTCCGGCGTGGTCCCGCACGGCGGCGACGAGCTCGTCGCGCCGGTCGGCGACCGCGTCCGCGTCGCGCACGTCGAGGTCGAGCCCGAGGTCGGCGTGGGTGGTCACGGGCGTACTGGGCGCCTCACGCGGTTAACGAGTTCGGGTCGGGGAGCGGACGGCCGCCGGTTCGCGCCCGGCGCTTCACGCGATCGACTCCCGGATCTCGCGGATCCGCGGCGGCTCGTCGATCCCAGATCGGACGACCAACGCGAACACCTCCTCGCCGCCGGGGACCGGCGCGTCGCCGCTCAAAATTGCGCCGGAGCCGGTCTCGTCGGCGAGCCACCGCCGCCCGTCCGCGATCGCCTCGCGGTTGAGCCACGCCGGCGGCCCGCCGACCACGAGCAGGGTCCGGTCCGCCCGCCCCTCGGGCACCGCGACGGTGTTCTTCCCGCGGGTCGCCTTCCGGATCGTCGTCTCGATCGCCGACACCGCTTCGCTCGTGTCGACCGCCGCCGGCTCCGCGGAGCCGAACAGGCCGAGCCCGAACCGCGACCCCGACTCGGGCGGCTCGACCGCCTGCGTCGCGTGGCCGATCGCGGCGATCTCCCCGTCGTCGCCGACCGCCCGGGCCACGTCGCTCGCGTCGAGCACCTGCTGGGGCGTCGACTCCGCGTCGTCGGCCTCGCCGGCGCCGAACAGCGCCGCGACGCGCTCGGTGACGACGGCGTTCAGTCGGTCGCGGGCGTCGGCGATCCCCTCACCGGGGCGGAGCCACTCGGCGTTGTCGAATGGGAAGACCGCCGCGCACCGATCCGAGAGCGCGTCGAGTGTCCGCGCCGCGTTCTTCTCCGCGAGGGGGCGCTCCGGCGGTCGTTCCCCGGAGTCGTCGGTCGCGCTCGCGCGGGGCGAGTCGGGCTCGCGGGGCTCGGACTCCGCGGGCGTCGGGAGCAGCCCGACGGCGTAGACGGGCACGTCGTAGAGCCGCGTCAGCTCCTCGGCCAGCGCCGGCGCGGCGCCCGCGCCCGCGCCGCCGCCGAGCCCGACGACGAGGACGAACGCCTCCGCGAGCGACGGCTGCTGGTCGTCCATCGCCCGGCCGAGCTCGCTGGCGTGCGCGTCGCCGAGCCGCCGGGCCGCGTGGAGGTCGCCGTCGAGCCCCCCGCCGCCGGCCGCGTCGCCGAAGCGGTGCCGGCGGGACTCGTCGATCGACCGGAGGGCGTCGAGCGCGGCCGCGTCGGTGTCGAACGCGTTGACGCCCTGCAGGAACCGGTCCCCGTCGCTGTCGGCCGCGAGCCGGTCGGCGATCCGGCCGCCGGCGCCCCCGAGACCGATAACGTGTACACGCATACGTCACCCCGGTCGTCGAGCGGGGGCTTATCTCTTCGGCCCGAGGGTCGAGCGTCGGAGCAGGGGTCGCCGATCGGTCCGCGATTGGCGGTCGGTCCGCGGTCGGCGGTCAGAACCTGCCGATCAGCACCCGCCGATCAGAACTCGTCGAGCCGGCGCTGTCCCCGCGGGATCTCCGGTCCGACCTCCTCGGCGTCGCCGCCGAGCAGCCTGACCAGGGCCGTGTCCGCGAACGTGAGCGCCAACACGAGCACGATCGGCGCGAGGAACAGCCCGTGGAACCCGAACACGACCGGGCCGAAGATGTACGCCAGCATGAGCAGCCCGACGTGGGTGGTCTTCCCGCTGAAGTACGGGCGGAGCACGATGTCTGGGATCGTGTCGACGACGACCGCGGCGACGACGAGGAACCCGGCGACGTACACGAGCACGGCGATGTCGTCGCCGAGGACCGGCGGAACCGCGGTCACTGCCGCGAGCGGAACATACACGATCTTCATCCCGATCACCGGGATCAGGCTCGCCACTCCGGTGAGCGCGCCGGCGAGCGCCGGGTACGGCACCTCGACGATCTCGGGGGCGACCACGTTGTAGCCGGTGTAGGTCACGACGGCGATGATCGAGATGGCGATGACGTTGAGCAGGTTCCCGTACAGCACGGCCTCCAGCTCGGCGTCCGCCGCCTCGAGGTACTCGCGGACGACGGCGTCGTCGTCGAAGGTGAGTAGCCACCCGTGGAACTTCGAGCCGTCGAGCAGCAGGTAGTAGGTGACGACGATCGTGATGAGGAGGTTCAGCGTGAGCCCCGAGAGCACGCCCGCCAGCAGCCCCGCCTGCTCGGAGACGAAGTCGATGAGGGGGTCGAGCTGCCCGGACTGGTACGCCTGCATGACCCCGTCGAACGTCGGGTTCGAGAGCGCGGCGAGGTCGCCGACCCACGAGTTCTCGGCGCCGACCGTCTCGGCGACCGGGTACTGCTCGATGAACCGCCGCGCCTCGATCAACAGGAGGAGCACGGTGTAGCTCAGGAGTCCGATAAGCGGGATACCGATCAGCGACAGCGAGGCCACCGCCCGCACCCGGGCGGGGAGCCGGAAGCGTTCGAGCCGGTGGTAGAGGCGCCGGGTCGAGTAGTAGAGGAAGACGGCGACCGTGAGCGGGGCGACGAACCGGTAGGCGATGAACCCGACGAGCAGCGCGACGACGAGTCCGAAGAGGGCGATGACGAACCGCTTTTCGTCCATGGCGGGTCCTCTCCGCGGCTCGACATAAACCATGTGGCTCGCTCCGGGACCGGCGAGCGCGAGCGGGAGGCTGACGCGGCGCCCGTGGGTCGGAGCCGCCGATCAGTCGGAGCCGTCGTCGATCGCCCGCTCGTAGCGCGCCGCCTGCTCGCGGTGGAGCGAGAGGATCATGTCGGCGAGGAAGCCGAAGATGAGCAGCTGTATCCCCAACAGCGCGGCCCCGACCGCACCGATCGCGATTATCTCGTGGGTGGCTCCGTAGACGAACCAGCGGTAGAGCACGTACCCGGTCATCACCGCCCCGGCGCTCGTCGAGAGGGCGCCGAGGCTCCCGAAGTAGAACAGCGGGTTGTTCGTCTTCGCCTTCCGGTACAGCTCGATGAAGATCACGCCGCCGTCGCGGACGGGATGGAGGTTGGTCGCGGAGCCGCCGGGTCGCTCGCGGTAGGTGACCGGGACGACCGCGACCGACTGCCGGTTCTTCACGCATTCGACCGCCATCTCGGTCTCGATCCCGAATCCGTCGGCGGTGAGGTGGAGCCGGAGGAACGACTCGCGGGTGAACGCCCGGTAGCCGGAGAGGATGTCCCGGTAGCGCTCGCCGTGGATGAGGCGGAACGCGAGGTTGATGATCCGGTTCCCGATCTGGTTCAGCCGCGTCATCGCGCCGGGGCGCATGTCCGCGAACCGGTTCCCGATGACGTGGTCCGCCTCGCCGGATAGCAGGGGCTCGAGCATCGCGTCGACGTCGTCCGCGTCGTACGTCGCGTCCGCGTCGGCCATCACGACGTAGGGCGCGTCGATGTGGTCGCGGACCGCCTCCCTGACGGCCTGTCCCTTCCCGCGCCCCGACTGCTCGACGACGCGTGCACCCGCCTCCCGAGCCGCCTCCTGCGTGCCGTCGGACGAACCGCCGTCGATGACGAGGATCTCGTCGAGCCCGGCGTCGCGGAACGCCTCGACGACGCGCGCGACCGTCTCGACCTCGTCCATCGTCGGCAACAGGACGCAGACGTCGTCGGAGTCGCTCATTACGCGGTCGATGTCGGGGGAGTCGCTAAACTCTGTCCCTCCGGGCCGGAACCGCTTCGGACACCCATACGCTCATGTACCAGACGATCGATCGTGATAGCATGGCACACCCACCGGACGAGCGCGTCGAGGAGCTGCTCAGCGCCGCGCGGACGGCCACCGGAGACGAGCTGCGGAGCCTGACGTACTTCACCGAGGAGGACGTCGAACAGCTCTACCTCCGCAGCGACCTCAGCCGGACGGCCGACCTCGTCGGCTTCGCGGAGAGCGAGCGACACGGGTTCCACGCGCAGTCGCTGTACGCGGACACGCAGCTCGGGGACTACGAGTTCACGGTCCGCGTGTTCGAGAACGGCTACCTCACGCGGGTCATCAACAACGGCCACGGGGTCTGGGTGACGACCGACTCGATGGACATCGACCGCTTCGAGGAGCTCGCGAGCGCGCTCGCGTCGATCCTCCGGTCGTTCGATCCGGCGTAGGGTATCGCAGTTGTCCGCCCCGCTACCGCGACCCGCTCACCCGAAGTGGCTCCGCATCTCGGAGACCAGCTCGTCGGCGTCAACCGGCTTCGTGACGTAGCCGTCGGCGCCGGCCTTCACCGCCTCCATCATCTTCTCCTGCTGATCGACGCTCGTGCACATCACGATCACCGCGTCGGGCCAGCGCTCCTTGATCGCGGCGGTCGCCTCGATGCCGGTCATCTCGGGCATGACGACGTCCATCGACACCGCGTCCGGTTCGTACGCCTCGAACAGCTCCACCGCCTCCGTCCCGTTCTCCGCCTCGTCGACCACCTCGAACGGCCCGTCCAGCGCGTCCCGGACGACGGTCCGCTGGAACGAGGAGTCGTCGACGACGAGTACCCGCTCGGTCATGTCCACCTGTCGGCGGCAGAACGGCATAAGCGCGCGGATCGACCGCGCACCCGGGCGCCCTCGGCCTCTCTTCTCTCACCCCCTTTCCCTCGTCTCCCCTTCCCCGTCGACGACGCGGAAGAACACCTTGTATATTCGACGGCGCGTATAATGGTCATAGGAACAAGGTTAAGGTGTATCCGGCGGTATCAACCCTTATGGAAACGCGGAAAGTCCAGCGGTTGGGTCCGTCGACGCTGGCGATGACTCTCCCCGCGGAGTGGGCGAAGGAGCACGGCGTCAACAAGGGCGACGAGGTCTCGCTGCGGATGGGCGGCAAGGGAACGCTCACGGTCCTTCCGGAGTCGGTGAGCTCGGAGGAGTCGGAGGCCGTGATCAACGCGGACGCGCTCGACGCGCGCTCGCTCGAACGCGCCATCGTCGCGCAGTACGTCCTCGGGCGGCGCGTGATCCACGTCCGCAGCGAGGGGACGCTCGACAGCGAACACATCAACGCGGTCTACAAGGCCGAGACGCAGCTGATGGGGCTCGGCGTCATCGAGGAGACGCCCTCGGACATCTCGATCCGGTGTTCCGTCGACCCCGAGGACTTCACCCTTGACAACCTGCTCGAGCGGCTGGAGAACACGGGGTCGACGATGCGCGGCGAGGCCGTGAAGGCGCTGGCGCACGGCAACCCCGACCTGGCCCAGCGCGCGCTCAACCGCGAGCGGCAGGCGAACAAGATCTTCGTGCTCCTGCTCCGGCTCATCTTCACGGCGTACCAGAACCCGAACCTCGCCCGCGCGGTCGGGCTCGAGGAGGGGTTCCCCCTGATCGGCTACCGGTCGGTCGCGAAGAACCTCGAGCTCACCGCCGACAACGCCGAGGACATCGCCGACATCGTGATGGAGGCGGAGGGCCACACCCTCGACGTCGACAGCGCGACGATGCGGCAGATCCGGGAGTTCACCGATCAGGTGGACGAGCTGACCGCGCTCGCCGTGCGGGCGGTCGTCGAGCGCGACTACGACCTCACGGTCGAGTGCCGCGAGCTGTTCGCCCGGCTCGAGGACCGCGAACAGGAGATCCTCGGGGAGCTGCCGAGCGACCTCGACAACGACACGCTGCTGATGACCCGCGAGGTGCTCGTCAGCCTCCAGCACACCGCGGAGTACGCGATGCGGAACGCCGAGATTGCCGCGAATCTCGCGCTCAACGAGGAGTCGGAACACGTCGAGATCATCTGATCCGCCCGGAGGGACGCCGGCGTTTCGAGTCCGACTCCCCCGCCTTCGCATGAACTAAGTAGCCGCCCGCAAAGCGACGAGTATGAGCGAGGCATCCATCGAGTCTGACAAGGAAGTCGGCGTGGCGCTCGCGTTCGGCGCGATCGCGGTCGTCGGCGCCGTCGTGATGTTCGGCCACCCGTCGCAGCTCGGGAAGGCCTGGGGGTTCGGAGCGGCGTTCCTCTTCGCCCTCTGTTCGGTCGTCGCCGTCCAGATATTCGACTGAGGCGGCCCGAACGCGACCCGGACGAGTAACCGTTAAGGACGTTTGACGCCTACCTTCGGGACATGAGCGAGTACACCGAGGAGGAGCAGCGCATCCTCGCGTACCTCACGGACAGCGTCACCCGTGGCGAGCGCTACGTCCGCTCGAAGACGATCGCCGACGCCATCGGCCTCACCGCCAAGCAGGTCGGCTCCCGGCTCCCCCGGCTCGCCGAGAAGTCCGACGACGTGGACATCGAGAAGTGGGGTCGCGCGCGGTCGACGACGTGGCGCGTGACCCCACAGGGCTGAGTCGATTCCCTCCCCACCTCGACCGATTCCCACCCCGCCGCTCGACTCGCGTGCTTTTAACTCCCGTAGCCCCAAACGGGGGCGTATGACCGTCCGAGTCTCCCGGACGTTCGAGTTCGACGCCCCCGCCGAGGACGTGTGGGCGTTCATCTCGGACGCCGAGCAGCGCGCAGGGGCGATAAGCGTCGTCGACACCTACGAAGTACACGGCGACGGGCGGGCGACGTGGCACGTCGCGCTCCCGATCCCGATGATCCGGTCGACCATCTCCGTGGACACGGAGGAGGTCGAGCGCGACCCGCCGACCCGAGTGAAGTTCGTCGGGAAGTCGAAGGCGTTCCGCGTCACCGGCGAGCACACGATCACCGAGACCGACGGCGGCTGCCGGCTGGCCAACGAGTTCGTGGTCGAGGGGAAGCTGCCGGGCGTCGAGTCCTTCTTCGAGCGCAACTTCGACGCCGAGCTGGACAACTTGGAGGACGCCCTGCGCGCGTCGCTCGGAACGACCGCATGAGGGTCGCCTGCGTCCAGCTCGGCGTCGAGGGCGGTGCCGTGGAAGACAACGTCGCGGGCGCGATCGAGGCGGTCCGCGAGGCCGCGGCCGACGGGGCCGACCTGGTCGTCCTCCCGGAGCTGTTCGACGTGGGGTACTTCGCGTTCGACTCGTACGCCCGCGCGGCCGAGAGCCTCGCCGGCGATCGGCTGGGTCGGTTCGCCGAAGTCGCCGCCGAGGCCGACGTGAACGTGCTGGCGGGGACCGTCGTGGAGGATCTGGCTGCGTCCGCGGCCGACGGGATCGACGCGCCGGCCGAGGAGGGGCTCGCGAACACGGCGGTGCTGTTCGACCGAAACGGCGAGCGGCGGCTCGTCTATCGGAAGCGACACCTCTTCGGCTACGGCTCCGAGGAGACGGACCGGCTGGTTCCCGGCGAGCGGGAGCCGGTGACGGAGGTCGAGGGTGTGCGCGTCGGCGTGACGACCTGCTACGACCTCCGGTTCCCGGAGCAGTTCCGGCGGATGGTCGATGCGGGCGTCGAGTGCGTGCTGGTGCCGAGCGCGTGGCCGTACCCCCGCGTCGAGCACTGGCGGACGCTGGGCCGGGCGCGGGCGATCGAGAACCTGGCGTACGTCGCGGCAGTCAACGGGAGCGGGACGTTCGACGACGACGCGCTCTGCGGCCGGACGACCGTCTACGATCCGTGGGGGACGACGCTCGCGTCGGCGGGCGAGGAGCCGACGACCGTGACCGCCGAGGTCGACCCGGACCGGGTGGCCGCGGTGCGCGAGGAGTTCCCCGCGCTGCGGGACCGCCGGTAGGCACGGACCGTCTCATTTATACGGGAGAAGCGACAACGATCGCTTGCCGAAGTCCGACGCTTTTCTCGTTGGAGTTCGGCGACAAAACCACGCGCCCGTCCCGACCACTCGGGCGGCGACGCCGATGACAGCCCGGGGGTCCGCTGTTCGGCCGCCGCCCGTCCGCCTCCCGTCGTTCAACCTTCCGCTTCGCCTTTCGCCGCCTTCGTCTCTCCCTTTCGGAACCGGCTCCCAGTTACGGGTTCACGTCCGTGATCTCGCGAGCCGCGGATCCGTGCTCACGTCCGTGCGACGGCCATCGACGTCGAGGGGGTCGCTCGCCCGGAATCAACCTCGATAATTCGAGCGATAGCTACTTATCCCGCACAAGGTAGAAGCTAAACGCCGCGGACGAAACCGGCCGGCCCACTCCCGTTTTCGGGCGGGCCGGCCGGAGACTCGCTTCCACCGTCCGTCGTCCGTCGGCTTTCGGGCTCGGGTCATCCGCTCCCACACCGTACCCGATCCCGTTTCTCGGCACCCGACAGTCACGCTTCTCGACGCCCGACAGTCACGCTTCTCGACGCCCGACAGCAGACGTAGCGGCGGCCGCGTTTCCGGGCCGAGCCGAAGCGCAAGGACGAAACCCTCGGATCCCGAATCGTCGGTCGAATGTTCCCCCGCGAGTACCGCGGCGTCGCCTTCGTCGTGGGCCTGTTCCTCGTCGTCCAGCTGGGCGCGTTGGCGCTGGTCCCGGAGTTCGCAGCGAGCGGCTACCAGGCGGTCGAAAACCCCGACAACCCGACGAACAGCCTCGTCTACATCGCCGCGATCGTCGCCATGACGGGCGTGATGCTCGCCGCGTTCCGCTACGACCTCGACCAGGGGATCCGACTCCTGATCGTCGGCGTCTCGGCGTGGCTCTCGTGGTACGTCTTCTCCGCCGTGATCTCGCCGCTCGCGGCCGCCGTGCCCGCGGTCGCGGTCGGCGTCGCCCTGCTCGCGTACCCCGAGTGGTACGTGATCGACGCCGCCGGGGTGCTGATGGGCGCGGGCGCGGCGGGACTGTTCGGCATCTCCTTCGGACTCCTGCCCGCGCTGCTGCTGTTGGCCTTCCTGGCGATCTACGACGCGATCTCGGTGTACGGCACCGAACACATGCTGTCGCTCGCGGAGGGCGTGATGGACCTGAACATCCCCGTGGTGCTCGTGATCCCGCTGTCGCTCTCGTACTCGCTTCTGGGCGAGGCGTCGGAGGAGAGCGATGATGTCGGCGATGACGGCGGGCCGACCGAGGACGACGGCTCGGCCGGAGAGAGCGCCGCCGACGGGACCGTCGACGACGGGGCCGCCGACGTCTCGGAACCCACCGACATCGAGGACCGCGACGCCTTCTTCATCGGACTCGGCGACGCCGTGATCCCGGCGGTGCTCGTGGCGAGCGCGGCGACGTTCTCGCCGGCGGCCGGCCTCGACGTGCCGCTGATCGGGATCAACGCCCCCGCGCTGCTCGCGATGGTCGGCAGCCTCGCGGGGCTGTTGGTGCTGATGAGCTGGGTGATAAAGGGGCGGCCGCACGCCGGGCTCCCCCTCTTAAACGGCGGCGCGATCGGCGGCTACCTGATCGGCTCCGTCGTCGCCGGCGTTCCGCTGATCGAGGCGGTCGGGCTGGCCGGATTCCTGTAAGTCGACGTTTGTGGCGCTGTCGGCCGTTTATACGTGATCGACGGTTTCGCGGTGAACGCCCCCCAAATCCCCGGCCGCTCGCCTATAAGTAGTTGCTCACGGCGGATCGACGGAGAACACCTCCAAATCCCCGGCCGCTCGCCTATAAGTAGTTGCTCACGGCGGATCGACGGAGAACACCTCCAAAGCCCCAGCCGCGACGACTCGCGCGGCTTGCTGTCGTTCGAAAGGCGCGAAGCGCCTTTCGTGATGTCGTCAGAACGCTTTGCGTTCTGACTGCTAGCCAGAAATCGGTGATTTCTGGCGATGACGAGAGAGCTTTGCTCTCTCGAACCACGCGCTTCAGTCGCTCACTTCGTTCGCTCCCTCCAGTGCTTGCTGCGCCGTGCTTCGTCCTCGCGGCTGCCCCTTTGAGTCCCACCCCGACCGCACGGCACAGCAGCCTCACGCCTCCCCAGCCTCGCCGCTCGCTCGGGGCTCCCTCCGGTCGCCCACGTCGCTCGCGGCGTCCCTCGCGCGTGCTCCTCGCGGCCGCCGGCGGCGGCACGCTCGGAGGGACGCGCCACCGCACCGTCCTTGTACACTCCTCCTCGTTTCGCGCGCTACTCGCTCGCGCCGTCGCGCTCGACCGCCATCCCGAGGTCGGCCATCGCGTCGAAGAAGTCGGGGAACGAGACGTCAACGTGTTCGCCCCCGCGGATCGTCGTGGTGCCCTCGGCGACGAGCGCGGCCACCGCGAGCGACATCACGATCCGGTGGTCGGCGCGCCCGTCGACGGCCGCGCTCCGGAGGTCACTCTCGGAGCCGTGAATCGTCAGCGTATCCTGCTCCTCGGTCGTCTCGGCGCCCAGCTTCTCCAGCTCCTCGGCCATCGCCGCGACGCGGTCCGTCTCCTTGTACCGGACGTGCTCGCAGTTCGTGATCCGGGTGTCGCCGTCGGCGACCGCGCCGAGCGCGGCGATCGTGGGGAGGAGGTCGGGCGTGTCGCCCACGTCGACCTCGACGCCCGACAGATCGGAGCGCCGGACGGTGATGACGCCCGCGTCGCGGTCCCACTCGATGTCGGCCCCCATGCGCTCGGCGATCTCGACGATCGCGGAGTCGCCCTGCGCGCTCGGCACCGCGCCCTCGATCCGGACCGCCTCGCCGGGCTCGGCGGCGACCGCGCCGGCGGCGACCAGATAGGAGATCGAGGAGAAGTCGCCGGGGACCGTGTAGCTCCCGCCCGCGGGCGCGTACGACTGGCCGCCCTCGACGACGAAGCCCGCCGCCCCGGCCGCGCCGTCGAGCGCGTTCCCGCCGTCGCCGACGGGCGTGGCCTCGATCCCGAAGTCGTCGAGGAGTTCGAGCGTGATGTCGACGTACGGCGCCGACTTGAGCGGGGTCGTCAGGTCGACCTCGATCCCCTCCTCGGTGACCGCGCCGGCCATCAGCAGCGCGGTGACGTACTGCGAGGAGACGTCGCCCGGGATCGCCACCCTGCCGCCCGCGAGCGGCCCGGAGATCACCAGGGGCGCCTGCCCGTTCCCGCGGGTCGACTCCGCGCGCACGCCGAGGTCGCCGAGCGCCTCCAGGAGGGGGCCCTGCGGACGCGAACGGAGGGAGCCGTCGCCCGTCAACACCGTCGTGCCGTCCGCGAGCGCTGCCGCGGCGGTGACGAGCCGCATCGTCGTCCCGGAGTTCGCGCAGTCGATCACGTCGTCGGGGACCGCGGGGCGACCGCCGAAGCCGTCGACGGCGAGCGCGTCGGCGGCGTCCATGTCGTCCGCGTCGGACTCGGCTTCGGCCCCGGACCCGGGGCCCGGATCGACCGCGCCGCCGAAGGCCGTCACGGCCCGAGCGGTCGCCTTCGTGTCGGCCGAGACGAGCGGGGAGCGCACGGTCGCGCCGTCGCTATATCCCGCGGCCAGCAGCGCGCGGTGGGTGTAGCTCTTCGAGGGCGGCGCGCGGGTCGATCCTCGCACGGTCGAGGTGGTGACGTGAACGTCCATACCATCCCTGCCGCCCGCGGCGACAAGTGGGTACCGGCCGCGGCACGATTCTGTTGGTGTGCCCCGCGGCGCGATCCGGCGCCGCCGATCGGCGACCGGAGCGCCCGTCGTGGCCCGCCGGCGCACCCTTTATACCACCGGGAGCGCTACCGTCGCGTATGCCCCAGTGTGAGATGTGTGGCGCCGACGAGGCCTCGCTGACGACGACGAAGGTCGAAGGCGCCGAGCTGGAGCTGTGCAGCTCGTGTACGGACTTCGGCACCGAGGTCCGCGACGAGTCCACCGGCTCCGGCGGCAGCAAGTACTCCACGAGTTCGAGCACCGGGAAGTCGTCCGGGTCCTCCTCCGGCTCCTCAAGCGGGTCGTCCGGCTCGTCGGGCGGGTCGACGCGCCCGCGCGACATGTTCGACGACATGGACGAGATCGCCACCGACTACGACGACCGGATTCGCAAGGCCCGCGAGTCCCGGGGGCTCAGCCAGGAGGAGCTGGCCGATCAGCTCAACGAGAAGGCGAGCCTCATCCGTAAGCTGGAGCGCGGGGACACCCTCCCGACCGACGACATCCAGCGGAAGCTGGAGAGCGCGCTCGACATCTCGCTGGTCGAGGGCGAGTCCGTCGACGACGCCGACTGGGACAGCGGCGACGCCGGGACGATGACGCTCGGCGACGTGGTCAAGCGGAAGGACTGACGCGCGGATACGTCCCGAAGTTTCTCTCTCCTACCGTCCGACTCGAACCCACATTCCGACGAGGAGCACCGCGAGCAGCCCGAACGCGACGAGCGAGAGGTTCGGGATCGTGAATCCGATCACCGGGCTCTGCCACTGGACCGCCGCGCACGGACCGCCGAGCGTGCACTCCGCCGTCGTCGCCTGGAGGTACGAGTGGTACGCGGAGAGGATGAGTCCGAGGCCGACGAACGGCAGCGCGGTCCGGGAGACCGCCGCCCGGCCCTCGACGGTTGCGACGCCGAGGACGACGACGAGCGGGTACATGAGAATTCGCTGGTACCAACACAGGTCGCAGGGCGTGAGCCCGAGCCCGAGGCTGAACCAGAGGCTCCCAGCGGTCGCGACCGTCGCGACGAGCGTCGCGGCCGACAGCCAGACCCTCGAGTCCGAAAGGCGCTCCCACACGCCGTCGCTCGATGGCTCCCCCGTCACACCGTCGCTCCGCCGTCGTCCGTCTGTTCCGACCCGCCGTAGCGCTCCGTCAGGTAGTCGATGATGTAGTCGACCGTCTCGGGGTCGTAGCTCCAGAAGCCGTAGAACTCGCCCGGCGCGCGTTCCTCGGCGAGCAGCGCACACTTCGCGTCGTCGTACCCGCCGCCGTCGTACGCGACGAACCACGTCTCCCGGATCTCCGCGGTCTCGCCGACGTGGACGGTGTAGTGTTCCACGTCGGGGGCGTCGCCCTCGTCCGCGGCGTACGCGTGCACGTCGAGCCGCTCTTTCCCGCCGAGCAGGTCGTAGGTGTCCGCCTCGCCGGTGAGCACGTCGAGGGTCTGGAAGCCCGCGTGGAGCTCCCCGTCGCCGACCCGCCACGCGCGGTCCTCGATCTCGCGGGAGGCGGCCACCATGTCCGCGCGCGAGTAGGAGGTGAACATCGTCTCGTCGAGGTGGTCCAACACCGGTCCCCCGACGCGGCCGCCGGCCGGCTCTCCGGCCGCCGGCTCGTCTCTACCGCCTTCCGACTCGCCGCCGCGGCCGTCCGACTCGCTTTCGCCGTCTCCCGGGTCGTCCCGTCGCGGTAACAGCTCGTCGACGGTCACGGCCGTGACGAACTCGCCGTCGCGCGCGAGCACGGCGAACCCCTCGGGGCCGGCGGCGGTCTGGGCCTCGACCACCCGGATGTTACGGTCGGCGAAGTACTCCCGGAGCTCGTCCGCGACCTCCGGGTCGGCGTTGAAGACGGTCAGCGTGGCCTCGTGAGCTTCCACGCCGGCGATGAGCTCGATGAGGGACATCCCTTGCCGGACCCACAGTACCGGGGTATAAGGTCGTTACTGCTCTCGGGGGGCGCGAGGGAGTCTCGGCGGAGCGTCGCCGGAGTATGAAGCTATTTGCGCCGCGGACCCCGAATGCGGGTATGTTCATCCTAGTGAACCTCAAGGCGTACCCGTGCGATCCGATCGAAGTCGCGACCGCCGCCCGCGACGTGGCCGAGGCGTCCGGCGCGCGGATCGCGGTCTCGCCGCAGGCCGCGGACATCGCCCGCGTCGCCGACACCGGCGTCGAGACGTGGGCCCAGCACGTCTCGCCGAACGCCCACGGCTCCCACACCGGCTCGACCCTCGCCGAGGCGGTCGCCGACAACGGCGCCGAGGGCACCCTGATCAACCACTCGGAGAACCGCCTGAAGCTCGCCGACGTCGACGGCTCCGTCCGCGCCGCAGAGCGCGCTGACCTGGAGACGATCGTCTGCGCGAACAACCCCGCGCAGGTCGGCGCCGCCGCCGCGCTCGGTCCCGACGCGGTCGCCGTCGAGCCGCCGGCGCTCATCGGCGGGGATGTCTCCGTCTCGACGGCCGATCCGGGGATCGTCGAGGACGCGGTCGCGGCCGCCGAGGCCGTCGACGAGGACGTGGACGTGTTCTGTGGCGCCGGCGTCTCGACCGGCGAGGACGTGGCCGCCGCCGGCGACCTCGGCGCCGCCGGCGTCCTGCTGGCCTCCGGCGTCGCGAAGGCCGACGATCCGGAGGCCGTGCTCGAAGACCTCGTCAGCGGGATCTGAGGGGCGTCGAGGGCGATCTGAGGCGGCTTCTCGGTCTCCGCGACGGCGATCGGAAGTCGTTTCTCGATCCTCGCGACGGCGATCGGGTTGCTGCGCTTGCGGATCGGTATAAAGACATCGGTGAGATGCGTTCACACGATCGCGGAAACCGCATGACTGCGGCGTGATCCGATGCGCGTCCGAATCGCGCCGTCTAGTAACCTTTAACCGACACAAGCCGGTACATTTGGGTAAGATGGCGAGCAACAAAATCCTCGGTATCGACCTCGGTACCACCAACTCCGCGTTCGCGGTGATGGAAGGCGACGAGCCGGAGATCATCGCCAACGCGGAAGGCGACCGGACCACGCCGTCGGTTGTCGCCTTCGCCGACGACGGCGAGCGCCTCGTCGGCAAGCCCGCGAAGAACCAGGCCGTCCAGAACCCCGACCGCACGATTCAGTCGATCAAGCGGCACATGGGCGAGGACGACTACACCGTCGAGATCGGCGACGACGAGTACACGCCGGAGCAGGTCTCGGCGATGATCCTCCAGAAGATCAAGCGCGACGCCGAGGAGTACCTCGGCGACGACGTCGAGAAGGCGGTCATCACCGTCCCCGCGTACTTCAACGACAAGCAGCGGCAGGCGACCAAGGACGCCGGCGAGATCGCCGGCTTCGAGGTCGAACGCATCGTCAACGAGCCGACCGCGGCCTCCATGGCGTACGGCCTCGACGACGAGTCCGACCAGACCGTCCTCGTGTACGACCTCGGGGGCGGCACGTTCGACGTGTCGGTCCTCGATCTGGGCGGGGGCGTCTACGAGGTCGTCGCCACGAACGGGGACAACGACCTCGGGGGCGACGACTGGGACGAGGCGCTCATCGACCACCTCGCCGACGAGTTCCAGAACGACCACGGCATCGACCTGCGCGACGACCGGCAGGCGCTCCAGCGGCTGAAGGACGCCGCCGAGGAGGCGAAGATCGAGCTGTCCAACAAGAAGGAGACCACCGTCAACCTCCCCTTCATCACCGCGACCGACAGCGGTCCGGTCCACCTCGAGCAGTCTGTCACCCGCGCGACGTTCGAGAACCTCACCTCGGACCTGATCGACCGCACCGTCGAGCCGACCGAGCAGGCCCTCTCCGACGCCGACTACTCGAAGTCGGACATCGACGAGGTCATCCTCGTCGGCGGCTCCACCCGGATGCCGCAGGTCCAGGAGAAGGTCGAGGAGCTCGTCGGCCAGGAGCCGAAGAAGAACGTCAACCCTGACGAGGCGGTCGCGCTCGGCGCGGCGGTCCAGGGCGGCGTGCTCTCCGGCGACGTCGACGACATCGTCCTGCTGGACGTGACCCCGCTCTCGCTCGGGATCGAGGTGAAGGGCGGCCTCTTCGAGCGGCTCATCGAGAAGAACACCACGATCCCGACCGAGGAGTCGAAGGTGTTCACCACGGCCGCGGACAACCAGACCTCCGTCAACGTCCGCGTCTTCCAGGGCGAACGCGAGATCGCCGAGGAGAACGAGCTGCTCGGCGCGTTCCAGCTCTCCGGCATCCCGCCGGCGCCCGCCGGAACGCCGCAGATCGAGGTCTCCTTCAACATCGACGAGAACGGCATCGTCAACGTGGAGGCCGAGGACCAGGGCTCCGGGAACGCCGAGTCGATCACCATCGAGGGCGGCGTCGGCCTCTCGGACGAGGAGATCGAGGAGATGCAGGAGGAGGCCGAGAAGCACAAGGAGGAGGACGAGGCCCGCCGCGAGCGGATCGAGGCCCGCAACGAGGCCGAGACGACGATCCAGCGCGCCGAGACCCTCTTAGAGGAGAACGAGGAGGAGCTTGACGACGACGAGCTCGTCGCCGACATCGAGGCGGCCATCGAGGACGTCGAGGAAGTCCTCGAAGACGAGGACGCCGACACCGACGAGATCGAGTCCGCCACCGAGGCGCTCACGGAGGAGCTCCAGGAGATCGGCAAGCAGATGTACGAGGGACAGGCCGCGCAGGCCGGTCCGGGCGGCGCGGGCGGCGCCGCGGGCGCCGGTCCCGGCGGGATGGGCGGCATGGGCGGCGCCGCCGGTCCGGGCGGCGCAGGCCCCGGCGCCGACGGCGACGACGAGGAGTACGTCGACGCCGACTTCGAGGATGTAGACGACGACGAGGAGTAACGCGGACCCTTTCGGTTCGCGGCGTCCCTCGGACGCGCCGCTTAACACGACCCAGCCACGAACGACCCAATAACGAACGTAACGCATGAGCGAGAACTTCTACGACGTCCTCGGTGTCTCGCGGGACGCCAGCGAGGAAGAGATCAAGAAGGCGTACCGCAAGCAGGCCGCCAAACACCACCCCGACGTCAGCGACGACGACGACGCCGAGGAGCGGTTCAAGAAGATCCAGAAGGCCAAGGAGGTGCTCACCGACGAGCAGAAGCGCCAGCAGTACGACCAGCTGGGCCACGACCGCTTCACCGAGGCCGACAAGCGCGGCGCGACCGGCGGCGGCGGTCCCGGCGGCGCGGGCGGTCCCTTCGGCGGCGCGGGGGGCGCCGGCGGCGCCGGCGGCTTCGAAGACATCTTCAACCAGTTCTTCGGCGGGGGCCGCGGCGGAGGCGGCGGTGGCGGAAACCGACCGCGACAGGGACAGGACCTCCGCACCGGCCTCACGATCGATCTGGAGGAGGCGTTCGAGGGCGCGACCAAGGAGGTCACCCTCACGCGACCGACCGAGTGCGACACCTGCGACGGCGCCGGCCACCCGCCCGACGCCGACGTGGAGACCTGCCCGCAGTGTAACGGGCGCGGGCAGGTCCAGCAGGTCCAGCAGACGCCGCTCGGCCGCGTCCAGCAGACCTCGACGTGTCCCCGGTGCGAGGGCGAGGGCGAACTCTACAGCGAGGACTGCGCCGACTGCGGCGGCGACGGCGTGGTCCGCGAGGAGGCGACGCTCTCCGTCGAGATTCCGGCGGGGATCCGCTCGGGACAGAGCCTCCGGATGGAGCGCGAGGGCGCGCCCGGCGAGAACGGCGGTCCGAAGGGCGACCTGCTGATCGAGGTCGACGTGGACGTCGGCGACCGGTTCCAGCGCGACGGCGACGACCTCCGCGTGAACGAGGCCGTCTCCTTCCCGCAGGCCGTCTTCGGCGACACCATCGAGGTCGAAACGGTCGACGGGAGCGTCGAGATGGACGTGCCCGCCGGCACCCAGAGCGGCGAGACGTTCCGCCTCAAGGGGAAGGGGATGCCCCGCCTGCGTCGGCGCGGGCGCGGCGACCTCTACGTGCAGGTCGGGGTCGTGATTCCCGAGGAGCTCAACGAGGAGCAGCGCGAGGCGCTGGAGGCGTTCGCCGAGGCCGGCGGCGAGGACGTGGACGTTGGCGGCGGCTTCTTCGAGAAGCTGAAGAGCTCCTTTTAAGCGCCGGCTTCGGCGACGCCCTCTCGCCGACCCGTACCTTTTCCGCGGTCCGGTTCCTCTCTCCGATATGGGCTACGACGCGACCGCCTACGACGACGTCGAACCGCGCGCCCCCGGCATGTACTTCCTCCGCGACGCGCTCGACTGCGAGGAGCTCGGCGTCACGGTCGTCGAGGCGAACGACGGCTGGGAGGGGATGGAACACGACCACGCCGAGGAGGGTCACGAGGAAGTGTACGTGCTGCTCCACGGCGAGGCGACGCTCACCGTCGACGGCGACCCCGTCGAGCTCGGACCCGGCGACGCGGTCCGGGTGGACGCCGACTCCACGCGCGACTTGGCCTTCTCCGCGGACGGCTCGAAGATGGTCATCGCCGGCGCCCCCTGAGAGACCCGCGGTCTCTTTCCGACCTTCGCCGCCCGGCTCGTGAGTCCCGGGAACGCCTCCGCGTTTTTAAGTCTCGCCCGCCCCGAGCCGCGGGCATGGACGTCGTCGGCGATCTGCTCGATCGCGACCGCCGGAGCCGCGAGACCGCGCTCGTCACGCCGGACGGACGCGAGCGCACGTACCGGGACCTGATCACCAACGCGTACAAGGCCGCCAACGTGTTGCGCTACCTCGGCGCCCGCGAGGGCTCGACCGTCGCCGTCGAGCCGACGCCGGGGTTTCACACGACGCTCGCCTTCTTGGGCGCCGCGGGGCTGGGGGCTCCGGTCCGATTCGACCCGGCGCTGGGGCTCGAACGAGGCGATCGCGTGGTGCTCGTCGACGTGGCCTACGAGGCCGGCGCGGAGCCGGCGCCCGGCACGAAGCTCGCGGTCTTCGGCGGCCCGCCGGACCGCCCCGAAACGACGCACTGGGAGCAGGAGCTGTGGAGCGAGAACCCCGCGACGCCGCCGAGCGACGTCGACCCCGGCGACCCGGTTGTCCGTGTCGCCGACAGCGAGGTCACTCACCGCGACCTCCTCGCGGCGGCTTCCGCAGTCGTCGACCGGTACGGCATAAACTCCGACACTCGGGTCGTTCTTCGAGGTGACTTCTCGGACCCGCGGACGCTGGCCGGGAGCGTGGTCGCGCCGCTCTCGGTCGGGGGAACGGTCGTCCTGGCGGACCGGAATTCCGACCGCGAGAACGGCGGAGCCAGTAGCGATCCGACAGTGGTCGTTGACGGCGATACAGAACTACCAAAGTAGCGGCGAGTGACTGTTCCCCCGCTCGAAGGGAATCAATTAGGCGTTGGCCGGGTGAAAGTCGGACCAGCGGGGCTGCCAAGTGAACTGCGGCTCAGCGAGTCCGCGATAGACGTCTTGGATGAGCCGGTCTTTGCTGATCGCCGAGGCCACCGCCTGCCGGAATGAGACGTGTTGGAACAAGTTACCCGGACCGGTTCCCCACCCGTTGTCCCGCTGGTTCACGGAAAGAACCGTGCTGTAAGACGTGGGGATCCGCCGGAGCGTCACGGCATCTCTCCCGTCATACGACTCGTACTGCTCCAGCGGGATGGCGGCCGAGTCGATCTCGCCGGCTTCGAGCGCCTCAAGGTGAGACGCCTGCTCCTGAACGACGCTGATCGAGGCCGCCTCAAAGAGCGGTACCCCCGGAAACGGGTCGGACCCCTCGTCGATGTCGCGCAGGTAGTACTCGTCGTTGCGGGTGTATGTTGTCCCGGATCCACGGTTCCACTCGTCGAGCGTGAACGCGCCGAGGTTGCCGGTGAAGCGGAGTTCGAGCAGCTCCTCGTCCTGTTCGAGGCCGTCCGCGTCCTCCTCCTCGACGTACGGCTCGACGAGGCCGCGCGGAATCGGGTACAGGAGCGGGTCGTACGACTGGGGCCACAGGAGGGTGGGCCGTTCGAGCGTGGCCTGAAACTCGAACCTGCCGGTCTGTTCGACCTCGACGCCGTCCCAGCTGGTCGACGCGGCGGTGTTCGCCCAGTCGGACTGGTGGAGCTCCTGAATCAGATAGACGAAGTCCTCGGCAGTAACCTGCCCGTATGGTTCGCTGAACCGGAGGTTCTCGCGGACCTCGAACGTCCACACTGCTCCGTGCTCGGTGGACATGTCGTACAAGAGCGGGAAGTACTCCTGATTCTCGTCGAACGTATATCCCCGATCGAGCGCGCGACCGATCGCTATCCGCTCGCTGCCCTCTGTGTGATACAGCGGGTTCAGGGTCTCGAACGCGGCCGAGGTAACGCTGTCGTACGAGCCAGAGACTGCGGGATCGGTAAAGTACCACGCCGGCAAGTCCCATCCGTTCGAGAAGTTCTCGGCCGGCCCGCTAAGCTTGGAGGTGTAGCCGACGAGGTCGTCGCTGAACAGCAGCGTGATGTACGGCTGCTCGCGGGCGAGGTTCTCGAGGATCTCGACGACCGCCTCTCGGAGTTCAGCAGGGTTCGTCGCCTTCCCGGCATCCTCGAACAGTTCCCGTGCGTTGAACCGGGGGTAGTAGCCAACTGGATTGTAGGACGAATCCGCGCCGGCGAAAAACAGCTCGTTCGTCAGTGGGTTCAGAGGATGGGTGTTCAGTCCGAACACGGTCGACATGTCCCACGGCTCCCTGCTCGTGACGGAACGCGGGCCGGGGTTCTGCGGTGTCGGACTCGCCCACTCGACCGTGTTCCCGTCAACCGTGTCGGTACCACCTCTCGGCTCGGCAACCCAGTGCTCGTTGTTGAACCGGACGCTGTCGATCGCCTCGACGGCGACGTCAATGCCGAGATTCTCACCAAGTTCCTTGGCGATAAACTCGGCGGTAAGCCGCGAGGTCTCCTGTCCCGTGCTGTGGTAGATATCCAGCTCCACCTGATCGCCCGCCGGGGAGACCAAGTTGCCGCCGTCGAAGCCGTAGTCGTACTCTGACTGCTCGAATGCCTGCTGTGCGAGCTCGCGGGCTATCTCCTCGCCGTGTAGATCGTCAACGCCGAATTGCGGGAAATCGCCGATATCAACGGTATCGCCACCGTCCCCCCCATTGGGACCGTCTGTTTTGGTCTCGCCGCCGTTCCCCTCGCCGCCCCGCTCGGAACAGCCGGCGAGCGTCGCGACACCGGTGGTGCCGAGCGCGGAGAGATACCGTCGCCGATGAATATGTTTTTCGCTAATATTTCCAGGAGTAGAATACTGCTGTCGCACGTTCTACCTCAATAAGAAGAGATACAAAAACACCCAGATCTACGTCGAGCTGCATGACCGACAGACGGATCCCAAAACCCCTAACCCATCGGATCGAACGGGGCGTATGACCGAAATCCACCCCGATCAGCGCGTCGCGGTGCTCGCCGACTCGCAGAACCTGTACCACTCCGCCCAGAGCGTGTACTCTCGCAACATCGATTACTCGGGACTGCTCGAGGCGGCCGTCAACGACCGGTCGCTCGTCCGGGCGATCGCGTACGTGATCCGGGCCGACTCCCCGGAGGAGGAGAGCTTCTTCGAGGCGCTCCGCGGCATCGGCTTCGAGACGAAGATCAAGGACATCAAGACGTTCGCCGACGGGTCGAAGAAGGCGGACTGGGACCTCGGAATGAGCCTCGACGCCGTCTCGCTCGCGAGCCACGTCGACACGGTGGTGCTCTGTACGGGCGACGGCGACTTCGCCCGGCTCTGTTCGCACCTCCGGCACGAGGGTGTCCGCGTCGAGGCGATGGGCTTCGGCAACTCCGCGGCCGACGAACTGATCGAGGCCGCCGACGACTTCGTCGACCTCGCGGAAGAAGAGGAGACGTTCCTGCTGTAACCGCGCCGGAGTCAGCGTCCCGCGCCGCCGGCGTCCCCGAGCACCGCGCCGATCGCCAGTTCGACCGTCTTCGCGGCCGCCTCCACTTCTCGGACCCGGACGTACTCCCGCTCGGCGTGAGCCACCGCTCCGGCCTCGTCCGCGAGGTCACCGGGCCCGAACACGACCGTCGGCGCCGGTGCAAAGTACGACGCCTCCGTCGCCGCGCCGAAGGGCCGGATCGCGCCGCCGCGGTCCGCCGGGAGCCCGACCGACTCGCCGGCGCTCCGGGCAGCGCCCGCGACCGCTTCCACCAGTTCGTTGTCCGGGTCCGTCGAGAACGCCTCGAAGAACGGCGACTCGCGGTCCGTCAGCGCGACCTCGACGCCTACGTCGTCGGGGGTCGACGCTCGGACCGCGTCCGCGAGCGACGACCGGAACCCCTCGGCCGTCTCCGGCGGGACGCTCCGCCGGTCGACGGTGATTTCACAGTCCGCGGGCACCTGATTCGTCGCGCCGCCGCCCTCGATGACGGTCGGCGTGAGCTTCGGCGGGCCGAGCTGCGGGTGCTCGTCGGCGCCGTCGTCGAAGGTCCGGATCGCCCCGAGCGCGCCCTCAGCGGCCGCGACCGCGTTCGCGCCCGCGAACTCCGCGGCGTGGGCGGCGGTCCCCGACAGCTCGACGGTTCCCTGAAACCGCCCCTTCGCGGCGGTGCAGGCGTCGAGACCGGTCGGCTCGCCGACCAGGAACAGGTCGCCGTCGAGCCGGTCGTCGGTCCCGGGCGAGCGACCGGTCAGCGCCGCCGCGCCGAGCGACAGCGACTCCTCGTCCGGCGTGAGCGCCAGCGTGATCCGCCCGCGCTCCGGGTCGGCGGCGAGGAACCCGGCGAGCAACGCGGCAAGCGGCCCCTTCGCGTCGCAGGACCCGCGCCCGCGGATCACGGCTTCGGGGGCGTCACCGGCGTCTTCCGAACCGCCGCGCTCGTCCTCGGTCGCCTCCCCGCGCTCGAACGGGACGTGCGGCGTCACCGTGTCGAGGTGCGTGTTCGCCACGAGGTGCGGGCCGTCGTCGGGGGCGTCCGAGCGCTTCTCGGCGAGCACGCAGCCGCCGGCGACGACCTCGCAGTCGACCCCGAACCGGTCGAGCGTCTCGACGACGAGCGCGCGCATCTCCTCGACCGACTCGTGAGACGGAGTCTGAACCGCCCGCTCTAAAAAGGAAACCGCGTCGAACGCACCCTCGCTCATCGGGGGTCGACCGGGAGCGTCCCGGTGAACTCGCGGGCGACCGGGCCGGTCAGGGTGGCGTGCCCCTCGTCCGGCACCGTGATCTCCAGCTCGCCGCCCGGCGGTCGGCTGACCGCCGACTCGCCGGCGATCAGGCCGAGCCGACGCGCGGCCGCGACGACCGCGACCGCGCCGGTGCCGCAGGAGCGGGTCTCTCCCTCGACGCCGCGCTCGAAGGTTCGCTGGTCGATGACGGCGGGGCCGTCGCCGGAGCCGTCGTCGACCACCGCGGCGAGGTTCACGTTCGCGCCGTCGGGGAAGACGTCGGCGTGACGGACCGGCGGCGCGACCGCGTCGAGGTCGACCGCGTCGATCCCGTCGGGGTCGTCGCGGCCGCCGTCGACGAACGCGACCGCGTGCGGGACCCCGGTGTTGACGGCGGTGACCGTCAGCCCCTCCACCGGCTCGTCGATCAGCGGCGTGTCGCGGGCGAGCGGCACGCGAGCGGGGTCGAACGTCGGCTCGCCCATCTCGATGGTGGCCGCGGTCGCGTCCGCGGTCACGGAGGCGCGCCGGGTGCCGGCCTGCGTGTCGATCATGAACTCGCGGTCGCCCGTCCGGTCGTGGGCCCACAGCGCGACGACGCGGGCGCCGTTGCCGCACATCGTCGCCGTGGAGCCGTCGGGCTGGACCAGCGTCATCACGACGCGGGTGGGGTGAAAGCGCTCCTCGACGCTGAGGAAGAGGACGCCGTCAGCGCCGCGTCGGCCGGCGGACGCCCCGTCACCCTCGGCGTCGAACTCCGACCCGTCGACGCCGGTCTCGCGGTCGCAGTGGGCGCGAGCGAAGGCCGCGCGGTCGCCGACGCCCTCGGCGTCAGCGTCGACGACGATGAAGTCGTTGCCCGTGCCGTGGTACTTCTCGAACGGGACGGCGTGGGCGCTCATCGGCCCGCCCCCGTCCGGTCGGTTCGGCCGGTTCGGTCGGTCCGGTCGGGCGTCGCTTCCCGCTCGACCGCCGTCAGGTCGCCGAGCGCCTCTCGGCGGCGGACGACAGCCGCGGTCCCGTCGTCGAGCGCGACCTCCGCCGGCCGCGGTCGTGAGTTGTATTGGTTCGCCATCTCGTATCCGTACGCGCCCGCGATCCCGACCGCGAGGAGGTCCCCGCGGACCGGGTCGGCGAGCGCTCGGTTCCTACAGAGGACATCGCCGGTCTCACAGATAGGTCCGGCGACCGTGACAGGGGTTGCCTCCCGCTCGTCTGGGGCCGGGGGGTCGCTCCCGTCGCGTTCTCGCCCGCCGCCGAGGTTCCGGATCGGGTGGTAGGCGTCGTACATCGCCGGGCGAAGCAGGTCGGTCATCCCGGCGTCGACGCCGACGACGCGCTCGTCCGGGGTCGGCTTCACCGTGTTCACGCGCGTCAGGAGCACGCCCGCGTCGGCGACGACGTACCGCCCGGGCTCGATCGCGAGGTCGACGCCCGCGGGGAGCGGGGCGACCGCCTCCCGCGTCGCCTCGGCGACCGCCGGGAGGTCGAGCGCCGGCGCGTCTTCCTCGTAGGGGACCCCGAAGCCGCCGCCGACGTCGACGTATTCGAGATCGAGGGGGTCGGCGTCCGCGTCGTCCGGCGACGCCAGTTCCCGCGTCAGCTCGCCCATCCGGGCGACCAGCTCGCGGTGGCTGTCGAGCTGGTCCGGGTCGATGCCGGATCCCGCGTGCGCGTGGATCCCGACCACGTCGAACCGGTCGGCCGCGTCCCGCGCCGCCTCCGTGACCCGATCGAACGGGATTCCGAACTTCGCCGCGCCGCCGGTCCGGACCTTCTCGTGGTGCCCCGCGCCGACGCCGGGGTTCACCCGGACGCAGACCCGGCCGTCGTAGCCGCGCTCGGCCAGCCGGTCGAGGGTGTCGACGGCGCCGACGGTGACCGTGATGTCGGGCTCCGCCTCGGCGACGCCGACGACGTAGTCGAGGTCGCGGGCGGGCGGGTTCACCGCGGTGTAGTGGAGCCGCGAGCCGCCGAAGCCGGCCGCGAGCGCGCGGTCGACCTCGCCCGCCGAGGCGCACTCGGCGTCGAGGCCCGCCTCGCGGACCGCCTCCAGCACGGCCCGACCGGTGTGGGCCTTCACCGCGTACCGCACCTCGGCGTCCGGGAAGGCGTCGCGCAGGCGCTCGCAGTTCTCGCGGACGCGGTCGAGGTCCTGCACGTAGAGGGGCATCCCGTGGTCGGCCGCGAGCCCGGCAAGGCGGTCGGCGTCCCAGTCGCTCACGCGTCGGACCGAGGGGTTTGGCGGAGACTCTGCAGCCGGTTCGGGGTCGCTCATTCGCGGAGCGCGTCCTCTCGCTGGGTCGCCTCCAGCGTCTCCTCCTCGACGTGGGTCGCGACCACCGCGGGCTTGTACGCGCCGCCCTCGAACAGGTCGTGGTCGCCCACGGACGACTCCACCATCCGGGTGAACGCCCGGCGCTCGGCCGGGAGGTGGCCGTAGATGACCTCCTCCTCGACGAGGTCGTAGACGGGGATCCGGGGGGTGAGCAGGGTGTTCTCGCCGACGATCGAGTTCTCGCCCACGCGGAAGCCCGAGGTGACGCGGCAGCCCGCGCCGAGCGAGACGCCGTCCTCGACGATGACGGGCGCGTCCTCGACCGGTTCGAGGACGCCGCCGATCAGCGTGTTGGCGCCGAGCTTGACGTTCTCGCCGAGCTGGGCGCAGGAGCCGACGGTGTCACAGGAGTCGACGAGCGTCCCGTCGCCGACGTACGCGCCCATGTTGACGAACGAGGGGCTCATCATGATGCAGTCGCTGCCGAGGTACGCGCCGCGGCGGATCGCGGTGCCGTCCGGCGTGTTTCGGGTGCCGCGCTCGCCGAGGTCGTCGGTGTCGCGCAGCGGGAGCACGTCGTGATAGGTGACGCCGCCGTACTCGCGCGGCTCGGTCTCGCGCAGGCCGAAGTTGAGCAGGATCCCCCGCTTGACCCACTCGTTGGCCTCCCACGAGGTCACGTCGTCGCCGGTCTTCTCGGCGGCGCGGACCTCGCCGGCCTCCAAGGCGGCGAGGAACTCGTCGATCACGGCCGCGTCCTCGTCGGTGGCGTCGGCGGCGGTCAGCCCGTCCTGATAGCGGTCCCACAGATCGGATACGTCGGCTTCCAGCGTCATTGAATGGTGTATGGATGAGTGTCGGTATTTATTCGTCGATGTGCGTATGCGCGTCAGGCATCTGTATCCGCGTCCAGCACGTCGCCGAACCCGTACCAGCCGGGGTCGCGGCCGGCGAGCCAGTCGGCGGCGTCGAGCGCGCCCTCGGCGAACACGCCGCGGTCGCCAGCGCGGTGGGTGAGCTCGATCGACTCGCGGTTCCCCGCGAACAGCACCTCGTGCTCGCCGGTCACGTCGCCTGCGCGCCGGGCGTGAACCCCGATCTCGCCGGCCTCGCGCGGCGCGTCGCCCTCGCGCCCGTGGACGCGCTCGTCGAGGTCCTCGCGCACGTCCTCCACGTCGTCGAGGATCGACTTCGCGGTGCCGGAGGGGGCGTCCCGCTTGGCGTTGTGGTGCGTCTCCGTCAGCTCCACGTCGTAGCCGGGGAGCGCGGCGGCGGCCTCCCGGACCGCGCGCCGGAGCGCGGCGACGCCGCGTGCGAAGTTCGACGCCTTCAGCACGGGGACCGACTCGCTCGCGGCCCGGAGCGAGTCGATCTGGGCGTCCGCGAAGCCGGTCGTCCCGGTGACCATCGGCACGCCGGCGTCGGCGCAGGCCTCGGCGTACGCGACCGCCGACTCGGGCCCGGTGAAGTCGACGAGCGCGTCCGGCGCCTCGGCGGCGAGCAGTTCGTCGAGGCGGTCGGCGTCCCGGACGTCGACCCCGGCCACCGGGTCGGTCGGGGTGCGGTTGACCGCGACCGCGACGGCGACGCCCTCGCGAGCGGCGGCGGCCTCGATCACCTCGCGGCCCATCCGGCCGCCTGCGCCGGTGACGGCGATCCGGAGGGCGGGGTCCGCGCCGCTCATTCGGCGTCCCCCGTGGCGGGGCCGAGGGCCTCCGGATCGACGGCCGCCGGATCGACGGTTCCGGGGGCGCCCTCGTCGTACTCGGCCAGCAGCTCGCGCAGGACCGCGCGTCGGTCCTCGGAGAGCCGCGAGAGCGGCGAGCGGACGCGCGGGCCGCCACGCCCGCGGATGTGCATCGCCTCCTTCACCGGGATCGGGTTCGTCTCGGCGAACAGCTCGCGGACGAGCGGCGACAGCTCGTGGTGGAGCGCCCGCGCGCGGTCGTAGTCGCCCGAGAGCGCGGCGCCGACCATCGCGCAGGAGCGCTCCGGCTCGACGTTGGCGACGACGCTGATGGTGCCCGTCCCGCCGATGGAGAGCACGGGGAGCGTGAGCCCGTCGTCGCCGGAGAGCACGGCGAACTCCTCGTCGCGGGTGCGCTCGATCACCTCGCTGATGAGGTTCAGGTCGCCGGAGGCGGCCTTGTACCCCTGGATGTTCGGGTGTTCGGCGAGTTCGACGGTCACGTCCACGGGGATCGACTGCCCGGTCCGGCTCGGGACGTTGTAGACGATCTGCGGGAGGTCGACCGCGTCTGCGATCGTCCGGTAGTGCTCCAGGAAGCCGGCGGGCTCGGGCTTGTTGTAGTACGGGGAGATGAGGAGGAGGCCGTCCGCGCCCGCGTCGGCGGCGCGCTCGGAGAGCGAGAGCGCCTCGGCGGTGTTGTTCGAGCCCGTGCCGGCGATCACGGGGACCTCGTCGACGGCGTCGCGGACCGTCTCGATCACCGCGACGTGCTCGTCGTGGGTCATCGTCGCCGACTCGCCGGTCGAGCCGACGGGGACGACCCCGTCGACCCCGGCGCGCTCGAGGTACCGGGCGTTGTCGGCGAGCTGGGCGTGATCGACCTCGTTCGCGTCGGTGAAGGGTGTCGTCATCGCCGGATAGACCCCCTCGAAGGGCGCGTCGGTCGGCTCTCGGTCCGTCTCGTCGGTCGTCGCGTAGGGCGTCGTGGTCGTGGTGTCCGTCATGGTGTGGGTGGTGGAGTCTGTGTGCGGTCGGTGTTTGCGTCAGTCGGAAACGGTGCGCGCGTGTCGGGGGTCGTCCGGGACGGGGTCGCCACTCCCGCCGTCGGACGAGTCACGCGCGTTTTTTCGAGAAGAGCCGCGTCGCTGCCGGCGTCGGCGAGCCGCGTCCTGACGCGGGTCGGGTCACACCACGGTATGCGCCTTTGGCTCGCTTATAGATTGCGCCTCGGGTGGAAAATTGCGTCCGCGCGACCGATCGGCCTTTCGTCTCCCGATCACCGACCACGAACACCCTTTTAAGAACTCGCCGCGTTTTCACCGATCTCATGACCGACTCCTCCGACACCGGCTCCCCCGACACCGGCTCCTCCGACACCGGCTCCTCCGACACCGGCTCCCCTGACGCCGACGGCGACCCCGGCGGCTCCGACCAGGTCGACGCCGACCCCGACGCGGACCGCCACGAGTACCATCCCGACCGGGAACACGCGTTCCCCGACGAGCGGCTTAACGAGGTGCTCGACCGGATCGAGTCGGATCCCGAGATCGCGGCGTACCTGGAGGCCCAGAACGTCAACCCGGTCGACCGGAAGGGGTACAACGACCACGGCGCGAAACACGTCGAGATCGTCCGGGACCGCGCGCTCCGGCTGTACGACCTGCTGAAGTCCGGCGGCGTCGAGTTCAACGGCGCCCGCCAGCAGGGGCTCGACGAGGCGGACGAGCCGGTGATCATCGCGCTCGCCGCGACGCTCCACGACATTGGGCACGTCGTCCACCGCCACGACCACCCGTACTACTCGATCCCGCTCGCGGCCGACTACCTCGACGACTTCCTCCCCGGCTTCTACGGCGTGCCCGAGCGGGTCCGGGTCAAGGCCGAGGTGCTCCACGCCATTCTCTGTCACCACACCGAAGAGCAGCCGCTGACCCGCGAGGCGGGCGTCGTCCGGATCGCCGACGGTCTCGACATGGAGCGGGGGCGCTCGCGGGTCCCCTACGAGGAGGGCGGCCGCGGGATCAACACCGTCTCTTCACAGGCGATCGAGCGCGTCTCCCTGCGCGAGGGCGAGAAGACGCCGGCGCAGGTCGTGATCCGGATGAACAACGCGGCCGGCGTCTACCAGGTCGACTCGCTGCTCAAAGCGAAGATCGAGGGGTCGCTGTTGGAAGACCAGATCCGGACCGTCGCGATCAACACCCACCGCGACGGCGACGGCAACGGGTCGATCGTCGACCGGATCGAGCTGTAGGCCGTTTTCGGAGCGTCTCTCGGCCGTCTCGGTACGGGAAACCGAGCGTCTCTCGGCAGTCCCGGCTACGGACCCCGAAGCGTCTCTCCGGCAGCGCTCCGGTGCGGAGCCCGGTCGGCGACCGTCGTCGTCGCGACGTTCGTCTCCTCGATCAGGTCGGTCGCGGTCAGCCCGCCGTCGAGCTGGCAACCCTCGCGGCTCCCGCCCCCGAGGAGCGGCGCGACCGGGAGGCCGTTCCGCGTCGACCCCGCCGCCGCGACGCCCGGCTGGTTGACGACGAGCCGACCGGGAGCGAGCCGCTCCGCGGCCCGCGTGACCCGCCCCTGTCGGGTCGTGTGGACCGCGGCAGCGTGCGGCCCGCCCAGCTCGCTCGCCAGCCGCAGCGCGGGGCCGAACCCCTCGCGGGCGTGGACCGTGACCGCCGGAATCCCCGGGAGCGTCGCCAGCGGGTCGTCCCCTGACCCCGCCGTCTCGTTCCCGTCTCCGCCGCGGACCCCCCGGTCGACGATCAGGAACGCCGCCGCGTCCGCGGCCGGTGGCAGGTCGAGCGCGGACGCGAACCACCGCGGCGAGTTCCCGACGGGATCCGACGACCCCGCGTTCCGGTCCGCGCCGTCCGCACGGACCGCGTCCGGGGCGCCGTCCGTCAGCAGGTCGCGGAGCCGGTCGCGCTCGGCCGCGTCGAGGACGTACCCGCCCTCGTCTTCGAGCGCCGCGGTCAGCGGCTCCGTCGTCCCCGTCGCCGTCACCGCCGCGGCGTCGGCCGCGGGGTGGGACCCGAAGTCGTAGGTCGCGCCGACCGCGACGCGCGTCGCCACCGCCGAGACCGACGCCGACCCGTCCGAGACCGCGACGAGCCCGTCGGCGCCGGCGCAGGCGTTCGGCGTCCCGCAGCGCTGTCCGGCCGCGACCGTCGCCGCCGACCCCGAGGCGACGACGAAGTCGGCCCGCTCGAACAGCGAGTCGGTCCCGGGCTTCGACGGCGGCGCGGGGACCATCGAGACGGCGTCGGCGGGCGCGCCCGCCGACGCGAGCCCCCGCCGGAGCTCCTCGACGACCATGTCGCAGGTCTCGACCGCCGACGGCGACGGCGCGAGGACGACCGCGTTCCGCCCGGCCAGCGCGTACAGCGACGCGACGGCGGGGACAACCACCGGGTGCGTCGCCGGGACCGCGACGCCGACGACGCCGACCGGCCGGGCGACGGTGAGCCCGCCGCGCCGGTCGTCGCGGTCGATCACGCCGGCGGTCGCCGTCTCGCGGAGGTGCGCTCGCGCCCCCTCGATCGCCGTCGATATCTTCTCCGTCTTCGCCCCGGGGTGCCCCCGGTCGGTCTCGGTGGCGGCCGCCAGCGCCAGCCGGCTGACGGTCTCCGCGTCGCTCAGCCGGTCCCCGATCGCCTCGACGATCCGCTCGGTCGCCGCGGCGTCGCGCTCCGCGAGCCGCGCTCCCGCGGCCCGAGCGTCGGCGACGGTCGTCTCCACCCTGTCACCTCCCTCCTCGTCCGCGACCACTCCTCCGTTCATACGCGGATCCCGTTCGCCGAGCCCCATATTCTCATCCGGTGGCACACTGTGTCACCTCGCGACGAGACGTGTGATCGAGGAAACAGTTATTCGGGTGGGCCGAGTCGTGGGCGACGAATGGAGGCGCCCTCAGCGCTCGTCGAGGTGGTCGAACGCCGGCTCGACTTCCTCGAGCGACTCGTCGAGGAGGGACTTCGGAAACACGAGCTGGTCGACGAGCTCGGTCACTCCCGCTCGACGGTCAACCGCGCGATCGACGAGCTGGAGGCGGCCGGGCTCGTCGCCGGCGAGACCGACGGGTACCGGACGACCCTGACCGGGCGACTGCTCGCGCGGAGCTACCGCCGGTTTCTGACGGTCGCCGCCGATGTCGACGCCGCGAGCGAAACGCTCGCCCCGCTCGGGCCGGACGTCGCGCTCGCCCCGGCCGCGCTGCGGGACGCCGACACCTATCGCGCCGCGGCCCCCGACCCGTATCGACCCCTGGAGCGCCTCGACGCGGTCCTCGCGGACGCCGAGAGCGTCGCCGCCGCGCTCCCGGCGCTCCCGTACCCCCGGCTGCTGGACCGGTGCCGGCGGATCGCCGCCGACGGCGGGCGCGTCGAGCTCGTGCTGACCGAGCGTACGTACCGACACGCCCGCGAACGCTACGCCGACACGCTGGGCCGACTCGCGGCCGGCGACGGCGCCGGGATGTCCGTCATCGACGCGGTCGAGGTCGGCTGTCTCGTCGCCGACGGGACGGCGGTCCTAGTCGTGTTCGACGACGACGGCGGCGTTCACGGCGTGGCCGAGTCGACGGACCCGGAGGCGGTGGCGTGGGCCCGCGACCGCGTGCGCGACCTCCGTGAGGCGGGTCGCGACGCGACGGGCGAACTCGCCGCGATCCGTGAGGCGAGGGCCGGACGGGACAGGGAGACCGCCGGCGTCGCCGAACTCGGGGGCGACGAGCGCGACGGCGCGGTCGAGACCGACGCGGCCGACGCCGGCGGGTTCGACGCGTTCGGCGCGCCGCCCCGGGCCGGCGGGCGCTCCTCGTCCCCGGACCCCCTCTCCGCGCAGGGGTTCGTCGCGCTCGACGACGCGCTGCTCGACCGCGACGCCGACCCGATGGGCCCGCTCCGCGCGACGGCGTCGTTCGCCGAGGTCGACGACGGGTACGTGCTCGACCGGACCGCGGTCCGCGACGGCTCGCGCCGGTCGATCGCCGACCGGCTGATCGAGGGGCTCGACGGTGGAGACGACCACGCGCTGGTTGGCCCGGCCGGCGGCGGGAAGAGCACCGTCTGCCGGCTCGCCGCCGTGCGGTGGTACCGGTCGGGGCGGGGGGCGGTGCTGTACCGCGCCGGCGACGAGGGGGAGCCGTTCGCGGCCGCCGACCGGCTCCGCGAGCGCGCGCTCGACGCCGAGGGGCACGCGCTCGTCGTCGTCGAGGACGCCGTCGACCCCGACGCGGCCGACGCGGTCGGCGTCGCCCGCGAGCTGGCCGACCGGGCCGACGTCTCGTTTTTGTTCGACGCGCGCGAGGACCGGTACGACGACCCCGACTCGCTCCCGCTCGACCCGATCGACCTCGAGTACCGGCGGGAGATCGAGACCGTCCGGATGCCGCGGATCGACGAGCGCGAGGCGGAGCGGCTCGCGGAGCACGTGGCGGACCTCACCGGCGCCCCGCCGGTCGCCGATCCGGGGTCGCTTCTCGACGCGGTGCGCCGGCCGGCTGACGACCGGTCCGGCGAGCTGCTTCGCCTCGTCCATCACCTCGTGCGGACGGGCGACCTGCTCGACGGCGACCGCTCGACCGCGGAGGTCGGAGCCGGAGAGCCGGCCGAGGGGGGCGAGACGGGGCTCGAAGCGTCGGTCGCGGCCGCGGTCCGCGACCTGACCGCACGCCCGTCGCCGACGGCGGACGTCGCGGTGCTGGTGAACCTGCTCAACGTCGCCGGCGTCGGCGACGTGCGGGAGTTCGCGTACGCGCTCGTCGACGAGGAGACGCCGCCGGAGTCGGTGCGGCGGGCGCTGGACCGGCTGTCGGGCACCGTCCTCGTCCCGACGCCCGACGACCCGGACCGGACGGTCCACCAGGAGTGGTCGGTGCTGTTCCTAGAGCGGCTCCTCGACCGGGAGCCGGAGCCGGTCGTCACCAGACGGGTCGGCCGCGCCGCCACGCGGGTGCTCGCGCTCGCCGACGAGCCGGCCCAGCGGTCGCGGATCCGGCGCGCAACGGGCGGCGACGCGCCGGCGATGGACCGGATCGAGCGCGACCCCGAGGCGTGGGCCGCCGACACGGTCCGGGCCCTCTACGGCGTCGGGCGGCGCTACCCGCGGCTCGCGGGACTGTACGGGCGGGTCCGTTACTCGTGGATCGACCTCCCCGACGCCTGCCCGGCCGAGCTCCGGGACCGGCCGCCCGAGTGGGTCGCGCGCATGTACGTCGACGCAGGCGACCTCGACGGCGCGACCGACGCGCTCGACGCGTGGCGGCCCGCGGACGCGGCCGGCGAGGCGGAGCGCCAGCGCGGGTACGGCGACGTGGCCCGCCGTCGGGGCGAGTACGACGCGGCGCGCGACCGCTACGACCGCGCCGCGGAGCTGTTCGCGTCGGCCGACGACCGCCGGGGGCTCGCCGCCGCGGTCCGGGGGCGGGCGCAGGCCGCCCACTTCGCCGGCGACTACGAGGCGGCGTACGAGGCCGCCTCGCGGGCGTACGCCATCGCCGCGGCGGTCGGCGACCCGATCGCGGTGGCGAAGGCCCTCATGGACGCCGGGAACGCGCTCGACGCGCTCGACGGCACCGACGCGGTCATCGACCACTACCGCGTCGCCCGCCGGCTGTTCGGGGCCTACGACGACACCCACGGCGAGGCGAACGTCGGGACAAACCTCGCGGTCGCCCGCCGCCGGCGCGGCGACCTGGCGGCCGCCAAACGCGAGGCGCAGCGCGCGCTCGACGGCTACCGGACCGTGGGCGACGAGCACCGCGAGGCGGTCGTCCTGTTGAACCTCGGCGCGATCGCCGAGCAGCGCGGCGAGGTCGGCGAGGCGGCGGCGCACGCGAGGGAGGCGCGGGCGATCGCCGACCGGGTCGGGTCCGACCTCTACCGCGCGTTCGCGGTGAGCCACCTCGGGTCGGCGGCGCAGCTCGCCGGGGACCTCGACCGCGCGGAGCGGCACCTCCGCGACGCGCTGTCGGCGTTCGAGGAGCTCGGCGCCGACTCCCGGCGGGCGATGGTCGCGGTGACCCTCGCCGAGGTCGGACTCCAGCGGGGCGACCTCGACGCGGCCGAGCGGTGGATCGACCGGACGGCGTCGCTGCTCGACGACCACGCGGGGCGACGGCGGCTGGCGATGCTCGACCGGAACCGGGGGGTTCTCGCGCTCGAGCGTGGCGACCTCGACGGCGCCGCGGCCGCGTTCGAGTCCGGGCTGGAGCAGGCGCAGGCGGGCGGATTCACCACGGTCGAGGCGCGCGTGCTCGGCGACCTCGGTCGCCTCGCGGCCGAGCGGGGGGACGCGCGGACCGCGGTCGACCGGCTGACGGCGGCGATCGACCTCGGCTGTCGGATCGAGTGCGTGCGCGCGGTCGTCCCCGCGGCCGAGGAGCTGGCGGCGCTGCTCGCGGCGCGTCGGGACGGGGACCTCGACGTCGACGCCCCCGGCCCGATCCCCGAGGCGGCGGCGACCGACTCGGCCGCGTACCGCGAGCTCGCGGACCGGTGGCGCGTCGGCGCGGACGGGGCCGCCGCCGACTTCACCGCGGACGGGAGCGAGGCCGAGTGAACCGGGGGATCGGGCCTCTCGTCGCCCGCGCCCCGTGTCGCAACCGCTTTGCGGGTGGCCGCGATAGGCCGGGTATGAGCGACGAAGCCGCCTTCGCGGACCTGCGGACCGGCGCCGACTACCAGTTCGGCGCCGGCGCGGGCGACGCGCTGTTCCCCCCGGACGAGACGCTGACCCTGCGGCGGTCGAGCGGCGGCCGCCCCAGACAGGTGATCGTCGGCGACGTGGACGACGACCCCGGGAGCCCGGAGGGCGACCGGCTCGTCTCCTACGGCACGGACGGGCGGTTCACCCTCGGCGTCGCCGGCGGACACCGGCTCCGCGAAGCCTTCTCGGCCCCGCGGCACCGAATGGTCGTCGGCGAGGAGAGCGAGCCGTTCGTCCGCGAGGGGCGCAACGCCTTCGCGAAGTTCGTGACCGCGGCCGACGACGGGATCCGCCCCGGCGACGAGGTGCTCGTCGTCGACGAGGACGACGCGCTGTTCGCGGTCGGGCGGGCCGAGCTCTCCGGCGCCGAGGCCGAGCACTTCGCGAGCGGCGTCGCGGTGAAGGTGCGGAACGGCGCGGGGAGCGAGGGGAACCAGACCGACGAGTAGTGCACGCTCACCCCTTTTAAACAGGTTTTATATTCATGCATGTGCGGTGGCGCGCGCCTCCGAGCGGTCGTCACCGACGACCGCGAGGAGCACCGCGCGAGGGAGTCGCTGGTACCCGGAGTGAAGCGACGGGTGCCAGCGACGAGGTTGGGGAGGTGTGAGGCGCGGTGCTGTGCGTGCGGGGTGGGACTCAAAGGGGCAGGCGCGCTCGGCGAACCCCAGCGGCGCAAGGACCGCAGGGAGCGAGCAGCGCGAGCGACCGAGGACCGCAGCGAGCTGTGGGAGCCGAGCGCGCCTGGGGCTTTGGAGGCCTTCACCGCCGATACGGGAACAGCCATTTATAAGCGATCGACGGAGGCCTTCGGGAGAAATCATGCGTCGCCGGTAACCACTTATAAGCGGCCGACCACCCCCTCCTAATCCACTCACCCACCCAAACCGCCGAACGACCCGATCACCAACCCAACGCCCACGTATCGGGACCGACGGGTACACAAGCAGGCCGCGCCCACAATCCGGTATGGACGATATCGACGTCGAGCCGGTGGATCGCGTCGAGGAGTCGGAGCGCGACGGGGACGCCGCCGCCGAGAGCGACCCCGCAAGCGACGACCCGGATCTCCCGACCGAGACAGACGCCACCACGGCCCTCCCCGTGGGCGTCGACGCCCCGGACTACGTCCTCTACGGCGGGAAGGGCGGGGTCGGGAAGACGACGATGGCGGCCGCGACCGGGCTCGCCTCGGCGGCGGGCGGGGTCAGTACCTTGGTGGTCTCCACCGACCCGGCCCACTCCCTCTCCGACACCTACGAGACCGAGATCCCGGCGAAGCCGTCGCGCATCCGCGAGGAGATCCCGCTGTACGCCGCCGAGATCGACCCCGACGACGCGATGGAGGAGGGGATGTTCGGCGCCGACGGCGACCCCCTCGGCGGGATGGGCGAGATGGGGGACGCGATGGGCGGGATGATGGGCGGCGCGGGCGACGGGGCGGGAGGCCCGGACGCCGACGGCGACGCCGGCCTCGGCTCCCTGCTCGGCGGGACGATGCCCGGCGCCGACGAGGCGGCCGCGATGCGCCAGCTGTTGGAGTACCTCGACGACCCGCGGTTCGACCGCGTCGTCGTCGACACCGCGCCGACGGGCCACACCCTCCGGCTCCTCCAGCTCCCCGAGATCATGGACTCGATGATCGGCCGGGTGATGAAGCTCCGACAGCGCTTCTCCGGGATGATGGACGGGATCAAGGGGATGTTCGGCGGCGGCGACGACGACCCCGACCCCTCCGCGGACCTCGACGAGCTCCGCGAGCGGATCGAGCGCCTCCGGAGCGTGCTCCGGGACCCGTCGAAGACCGACTTCCGCGTGGTGACGATCCCGGAGGAGATGAGCGTCGCCGAGTCCGAGCGGCTCGTCGCGCGCTTAGACGAGTTCGGGATTCCGGTGAACACCCTCGTCGTCAACCGGGTGATGGAGGGCGTCGGCGACGTGACCGGGGCGAGGTCCCCCGGAGAGAGCGGGAGCGAGGAGACCGCGCCCGCGATCGACCCCGAGTGGGTCGTCGAGCCGAACCCGGACACCTGCGAGTTCTGCGCACGGCGCTGGGAGGTCCAGCAGGCCGCCCTCAGACGCGCGACGGACCTGTTCCGCGGGCGCGACGTGAAGCGCGTGCCCCTGCTCGCGAAGGAGGTCCGCGGGGAGGCCGCGTTGCGGGTCGTCGCCGCCTGTCTGCGCTGAGCCGCGTCTCGCCGCCGCCGTTCTCACTCGCCGCGCCGCTCGGCGTCGGAGAACAGCCCGTCGCGGATGTCGTCGGCGACGCCCGCGAGGTGCGCCTGCCCGAACGCCGCGACGAGCAGCGCGCCGACGGAGTTGTACATCAGGTCACCGACCGTGTCGTCGAGCCCGTGTTGCGCGAGCGGCATGTCGATCCCGGTCTCGTCGGCGACGATGTCGAGCGCGAACTCGAACAGCTCCCAGGCGACGCCGAACCCGAGGACCACCACGAAGATGAAGACGAACGCGAAGCGGGCGGGGATCCGGATCTCGTCGCTGTGGAGGTCGACGGCGCGGATCGTCGTGTAGCCCACGCCGGCGACGAGCGACGCCGAGAGCGCGTGCGTGACGTGGTCCCACCACTCGATCTGCGCGTAGAACCCCGCGGACCCGAGAGTGTGGAGGAAGACGGCGGTCGTGATCCACACCCCGAGCCACGGGTCCAGCGGGAGGTCGTAGTTCCGTTCGAGCACCGCCGGAACGAAGGTGACCAGGAGCCCGATCGTCCCGTTGGTGACCGCCTTCGTCCCGCCGCCGGGCAGCCCGAATGTGCCGCCGACCAGTCCGTAGACGATGATCCCGATGAGGACGGCCTGCATCGCCCTCGTGAGCCGGCGCTGCGTTCGCATCGAGGGGCGGGGGAGGAGCCTCATCGGCGCACCACCCGCTTTATCGCCCGCCCGAGGCGACGCCCGCGCCGCCGGAAGTACGCGTCGAAGAGCAGTCCCGCGGCGAGTCCGGCCAGCGTCACGTAGATCCACTCGACCATCAGCGCCTCGTTGGTCGTCAGGTAGGCGGTGTCGAGCAGGCGGTCGGCGTTCCACCGCAGGATCGTCCACGCCGCCGCCGTCGCCAGCGTCGTCAGGACGACGAGCGCCACCGCGAACCAGTGGGTGACCTGCAGCGAGGTGAACATGTGGAGCTCGACGGTGACGGCGAGCGCCAGCGCGGCGATCGCGAGGTACGTCGCGAAGACCCCGAGTTCCCCGCCGAGCAGCACGCGCACGAGCACGGGCAGCAGCGCGAGCCCGAGCAGTTCGGCCGGGAGCAGGACCTTCCAGTCGCGCGCCGAGACCGCGGGAGCCAACACGACCGCGACGAGGCCGACGACGAACGCCATCGACAGCAGGTCGGCGTCGAGGAAGCTCTCGACGAACACGCCGACGAGCACCGCGACCATCGCCCACACGACGATCGCGTTGGTGCGACCGTTTCGAAGCAGTCGGAGCAGCCGGTCAACGGCCTCCTCGTCGGACCCCCCGCCGCGTCGCGTTCCGTCCATACCGCGTGTCGAGGCCGGCGACACTAATAGGGGTTGCTCCGGCGGCGACCGAACGGACGCCCTTTTATCCGTCACGTCCCTCCGTTCGCTATGAACTGCCGGCGGTGTGGGACCCCGCTCCGCAAGCCCGGGGACTACTGTCTCACCTGTAACACCGCCAACGCCGACGCCGTCGTCGTCGAGTTCGAGGCGGACCGCGCCCGGCTCGCGATGCTCGACGAGGACGAGGTCGTCGGCGAGACGACCGTGACCACCCGTCCCGAGAGCGACGAGCAGCTGACCGAGATCCAGCTCCGCAACTTCGCCGGGCGTGTCGCGGACGAGATCCGTCGGAAACGACCCGACACCGTCTACGCCGCCGGCGCCCGGGAGCCGCTCCGGGAGACGCGCGCGCAGGTCCACCACGAGTTCTACCGGGTCCCCGACGCGGAGGCGGGGGACGGAGGCGGAAACGGGGAGTCCGCCGACGGGCGCGACGGCGAGGGGCGCGACGAGAGCCCCGTCGTCTCGTGGGTGCTCGACCGCCGCGGCGACCGAGCCCTCGAGGTCGTCGAGACGCCCCCCCGCGAGAAGATCGGCGGGTCGCACTCGACACTCATCGGCGACCGCAAGGGCCGGAAGGCGGTCAGCACGGTCGCGCAACACCCGCACGTCAAGAAGATCGTCCCCGGGCCGATCGACGCCGGCGGCACCGGCTCCCGGACGGGACTGCGCGCGAAGGCGACGCGAGCGGGCACGAACGGGAACGTCCGGCTCCTCCTGCGGGACGGCTCCAGCGTGCAGGAGAACCGGATCGTCACCACAGCGATGGACCGCGAGACCGGCGAGCGCGTCCGCGAGGACCTCAACGAGGCGCTGCGGGACGCGGAGCTGCAGGACTGACGAGTCCGGACGCAGAACGGCGACGGTCGGCCACGCCGATTCCCGGTAGGTATTTCCGCCGCCGCGCGCGATCGCTTATAAATGCTGAGCGACGTGATGGAGGACTACCTGAAGGCGATCTACGTCCTCCAGTCGGAGCGGGGGCCGCCGGTCTCGACGTCGGCGATCGCGGAGTACCTCGACAAGACCTCTCCGTCGGTCACCGACATGCTGGGCAAGCTGGAGGACCGCGGGCTCGTCGAGCGCGAGCCGTACCGCGGCGCGGAGCTGACCGCGGAGGGCGAGGCGGTCGCCTTGGAGATCGTCCGTCACCACCGGCTGCTGGAGGCGTTCCTCGCCGAGCGGCTCGACTACGACTGGAGCGAGGTCCACGAGGAGGCCGACGCCCTCGAACACCACATCTCCGAGGCGTTCGAGCGCCGCGTGGCGGAGGCGCTCGGCGACCCCGCCGTCGACCCCCACGGCGACCCGATCCCGAGCGCGGACCTCGAACCGGTCGACGAAGGGAGCGGCGCGCGGCTCGCGGACCGCGAGGAGGGCGACCGGGTGGTCGTCGCGCGCGTCTCCGACCGCGACGAGGAGGAGCTGGAGTACCTCGCCGACGCCGGGATCACGCCGGGCACCGAGATCGAGGTCGTCGACATCGCCCCGTTCGGGATGGTGACCGTGGCGACGCCGACGGGCGAGCAGAGTCTCCCGGCCGAGATCGCCGGCTCGATCCGGGTCGAGGACGCGGGCTGAGAGGCGGACCGACCCCGACGCCGACACCGGCGCCGACATCCGACGCTGACATCCGACGCCGACACCCGGCGCCGACCGCCCACATTCGCTCATCGATGCTGGTTCTCCGCCCGTGAGGATCACCCTTCGTTCGCGAGGCTTTTCACGAAAACGGCCCTCCCGAACGGTGTGAGTCTCCTCGTAACGCTCGGCGCCGGCGTCGTCTTCGGGCTGGCGCTCGCGGCGCCGCCCGGACCGATGAACGCCGTGATCGCCGAGGAGGCGGTGCTCCGCGGTCGCCTCGCCGGCTTCCGCGCCGGCCTCGGCGCCGCGACCGCCGACGCGATCTTCTTCGTCCTCGCGTACCTCGGCGTCGTCGCGGTCGTGGAGTCGTTCCCGCTGTTGCGGGGCGCCATGATCGCGGTCGGCGGCGTCCTGATGCTGTACTTCGCCGTCGGCGCGGCGCGGGGCGCCCGCGCGTCGTTCCGCCCCACCTCTGGCGACGAGCCCATCGTCGCGGAGGGGAAGGGGTTCCGCAAGGCGCTGGTGCTCGCGCTGACGAACCCGTACCAGGTGCTGTTCTGGCTGACGGTCGGCGTCGGCCTCCTCCGGCCGGGCGAGCTCGACGTGCTCGCCCGGCTCCCCGTCGTCGGCGCGGACCTCGCAGGGACCTTCGTCGTCGCCACCGGCTCGCCCGCGCTCATCGGCGGGTTCTTCCTCGGCGTGCTGGTCTGGGTCGCCGGGTTCCCGACCGGGCTCGTCGCCGCCGAGCGCCGGATCGAGACGTTCGCGCCGATCGTCGCCGTCGGCTCCGCGGTCGTGCTCGCCGGGTTCGGCGTCTACTTCCTCTACGACGCGGCGACCACGCTGGCGGCGCTCGGCGCGTAGCGGGGCGAGAGACAGGCCTCCGCGACCGCGACCACCGACACGGGCGACGGCCGCGCCGACCGGCATGGACAACGTCGCCGCCCAGCATGGACAACGTCGCCGACCGGCATGGACAACGGCTTTCACCCGCGGGCGCGACCGCCCGGTATGTTCGAGAAGACCACGTGGATCAAGCTCCCGCGGAACGTGCTCGTGGGCCACGGCGTCCTCGACGACCTCGGCGAGGCGGTCGGCGAGCTCTACCTCACGGGGCGACCGCTGATCGTGACGAGCCCGACGCCCAACGACATCGCCGGCGACCGGGTGCGCGCGCAGTTCGACGACCCCGCGACCGCCGTCGTCGAGGAGGCCTCCTTCGAGGCGGTCGAGGAGCTCACCGAGACCGCGGAGGCGGTCGACCCCGGCTACCTGATCGCCCTCGGCGGCGGGAAGCCGATCGACATCGCGAAGATGGCCGCCGACCACCTCGGCGTCGGCTTCGTCTCCGTCCCCACGGTCGCCTCCCACGACGGGATCGTCTCGGGGCGCTCGTCGATCCCCGAGGGCGACACGCGCCACTCGGTCGCGGCCGACCCGCCGCTGGCGGTCGTCGCGGACACGACGCTGATCGCGGAGGCCCCGTGGCGGCTCACCACCGCGGGCTGTGCCGACATCATCTCGAACTACACCGCGGTGAAGGACTGGCGGCTCGCGCGCCGGCTGCGTAACGTCGAGTACAGCGAGTACGCGGGCGCGCTCTCGGAGATGACCGCGGAGCTGCTCGTCGAGAACGCCGATATGATCCGACCCGGCTTAGAGGAGTCGGCGTGGGTCGTCGTGAAGGCGCTCGTCTCCTCCGGCGTCGCGATGTCGATCGCGGGCTCCTCGCGGCCCGCCTCCGGCGCGGAACACCTCATCTCCCACCAGCTCGACCGGACCGCGCCGGGGCGGGCGCTCCACGGCCACCAGGTCGGCGTCGCCTCGATCATGACCGAGTACCTCCACAGCGGCGAGAACGGGGAGTGGAGCGCGATCCGCGACGCCCTCGCCGAGCTGGACGCCCCGACGACCGCCGCGGAGCTCGGCATCGACGACGCCGAGCTGATCGCCGCCCTCACGAGCGCCCACGAGATCCGCGACCGGTACACGATCTTACAGGGCGGGATCAACGAGGCGGCCGCGATCGAGGTCGCGACCGCGACGGGCGTCATCGACGGCTGACCCGGATCGCGACCGAACGGGTCCGCCGACGGCCGGCGACCCGTTCCGCGCTCGAAAGCGAGTTAACGGTCCCGCGACAACTCCGCGTATGTCCACCGCCAGCGTTCGCGACCGGGCCAAGGAACGGGCCGGCGCGCTCACCCTGCTCCTCACCGTCGTCGGCTACGGCGCCGTCGGCGGCGTGTTCCTCGTCCCCCAGTTCCAGGCGCTGTTTCCCGAGCTGACGCGGAGCACCGTCGACCTGCTCGCGCACGCCATCGCCGCCGTCAACACCGTCGCGATCGGTACCCTCTCGCTCGGCTGGTACTGGATCCGCAACGGCGAGGTGAAGAAGCACGCGGCCGCGATGACGACCTCGTTCGCCCTCATCCTCGTGTTCCTCGGGCTGTACCTGCCGAAGGTCGCCGGCGGCGGGACGCGGGAGTTCGTCCTCGACTCCGCCTACGCGTGGGTTCCCCTGTGGGAGCCGATCTACCCCGCGTACCTCCTCATGCTCGCGGTCCACATCGTCCTCTCCGTCGTCGCCGTGCCGGTCGTCCTCTACGCGGTCGTCCTCGGGCTCACGCACTCGGAGGCGGAGCTCCGGAACGAGACCCCGCACCGCCGGGTCGGCCGGATCGCGGCGAGCGCGTGGCTCCTCTCGCTCGTGCTCGGCGTCGTCACCTACCTGATGTTGAACCACGCGTACGACTCGACGTTCGCGGCCGCCGAGGCCGCGGCGGTCCTCCTTCCGACTGCTCCCGTCCTGTAGCCGGCGCGTCTCGGCGGCGTCGACGCGCCGGATCCGGCCCCGTCCGCCGCCACCGAAACGTTTGACCGGCGTCCCGGCCACCCACAGGCATGACCGACTGGATCGGCGACGTCTTCACGAGCGACGCCGGCTGGGACCACCTCGAATCACTCGTCGACGTCGGCGACCGCATGGCCGGCTCGGCCGGCGAGCGCGCCGGACTCGAACTGACCCGCGACGCGCTGACCGACGCCGGCGCGCGCGGCGCGCGGATCGAGGAGTTCGAGATACAGGGGTGGGAGCGCGGCGACAGCGAGATCCGACGCGGCGGCGAGGCCGTCGCGAGCGGCCAAAACGCCTGTATCGCGCTCCCCCGGAGCCCGAGCGCCGAGGCGACCGGCGAGTTCGTCGACCTGGGGTACGGCGTCCCCGAGGACTTCGACGGGGACCTGACGGGCAAGGTCGTGATGGTCTCGTCGGACACCCCCGACTCCGTCGACCGGTTCATCCACCGCCGCGAGAAGTACTACCACGCCGTCGAAGCCGGCGCCGCCGCCTTCGTCTTCGCGAACCACGTCGAGGGGACGCTGCCGCCGACCGGGAGCGTCGGCACCGCGGACGCGCCGATCGGCGGGATCCCGGCGGTGGGCGTCTCGAAGGAGACCGGCGCGCGCCTCGCGCGTCGGCGCGAGGGGGAGGAACTCACGGTCGCCGTCGACTGCGAGACGCCCGACGCGACGAGCGGGAACGCGGTCGCCGACCTCGGCCCCGACACCGACGAGTACCTCGTCGTCTCCTGTCACGTCGACGCCCACGACCTCGCCGAGGGCGCGATGGACAACGGCGCCGGCACCGCGACGCTCGTCGAGGTCGCGAACGCCCTGGCGGCCCGCGAAGACGAGCTCGACACGCGAGTGCGGTTCGTCGGCTTCGGCGCCGAGGAGGTCGGCCTCGTCGGCTCCTCCGAGTTCGCCGCGAGCGTCGACCCCGACCGCGTCAAGGCCGTCGTCAACGTCGACAGCAACGTGTTCGGTCGCACGCTGAAGCTCGACCATCACGGGTTCGACGCGCTGGCGGCGGCCGGCGAGCGCGTGAGCGACAGGTTCGACCACCCGATCGCGCTCGGCGAGGAGCTGGTCCCCCACAGCGACCACTGGCCGTTCGTCGAGCGCGGGATCCCCGGCTACATGGTCTCCGGGAAGACGGAGGGGCGCGGCCGGGGGTGGGGACACACCGGCGCGGACACGCTCGACAAGCTGGAGTCGCGGAACCTCCGCGAGCAGGCGATCCTGCTGACCGAGCTGGTCGTCGACCTCGCCGGCGACGACGTCTCGACCGCGCGGCGGCCCGCCGACGAGATCGCGGCCGCGCTCGAGCGGGAGGGGAAGGCGACGGGGATGAAGATCACCGGCGACTGGCCGTTCTAGCCCCACTCGCTCGCCGCGAACCGGGAGGTTTTCACGCGCGCCGGCCGCAGTCCCGGACATGGAAGCGTCGGAACGCCGCGTCGCCGTCGTCGGCGACGACGAGCGCGCGTCGGAGCTCCGAGACGCCGTCCGAGACGCCGGAGGGCGGCTCGCGGCCGCCGCGAGCGCCGAGGCGACGCTCCTCGTGGCGGTCGGCGACGAGGCGATCCGAGACGCGGTCGTCGCGGCGCCGGGCGGGACGGTGGTCCCGGTCGCCGACCGCCGGCTCGCGTTCGACCGCGACGGCGCGGTCGACGCCCTCAGCGGGCTCCTCGGGGAGTCGGAGACCGGAGCGCCCGTCGGGCGCGTCACGCATCCGGTCCTCGGCGTCGAGGGCGCGGGGGTCGCGTCGGGCAGGGCCGCGTTCGACGTCGCCCTCGTCACCGACGAGCCGGCGCGGATCTCGGAGTTCGCGGTCGCGTTCTCCCGCGGCCGGGACGAGTCGGTCCGCGCCGACGGCGTCGTCGTCGCGACGCCCTTGGGGAGCGACGGATATGCGAACGCGGTCGGCGCCCCCCTCGTGGAGCCCGGCGGCGGACTCTCGGTCGCGCCGATCGCACCGTTCAGCACCCGGACGGACGCGTGGATCGCGGGGGATCGGGTGGAGATCACGGTCGAACGGGAGAGCGAACCGATCGGGCTCGTGATCGACGGGGAGCGACGCGGGACCGTCGATCCGCACCGTCCGATCGCGATTGAGGCGGTCGACCGGGTCGCGTTCGCGGTGCCGAGGGGGCGTCGCGAGCGCGACGATCGGAAACACTCTAATAAGTCGTGACCGGAAGTGTCGGTATGGACCCACTGCAGTTCCTCGTTCCGCTCGGCTGGCTGTCCGACGTCGGACCGATGCTGCCGTACGCGATACTCGTGATGGCGGTCGCGAACCTCGCGACGCGACACATCGCGCACCGGCACCACGTCGAACAGGGGAGCGACGGCGACAGCGTCGAGCCGTACGCGCCGCACGCGTTCACGAACATCGGGCTGCTGCTCCTGTCGTTCCTGTTCGTCCTCGACTCCCCCGTCAGCGGGACGATCCTCGCCGTGATCGTGATCACGATGCTGATCGCCGACCTGTTCGAGCTGGAGGCGCGCAACGTCGAGGCGCGCAACGACATGCCGATCGAGGCCCCCAAGAGCTCGATCGCCGCGTCGCTGCTCGTGTTGGTGTACGCCGCCTACTACGCGCTGTTCTTCCTCGTCTCGGGGATCTGGAACCAGTTCGTCGTCGCGTAGGGCGACCGCGAACCGACGAATCCGGTTCCGGCCGACGGTCGTCGATTGGGAACGCGGAGGCGCTTCGAAGTCCGGAGCGGGCGTTCCGTTTCTCCTGTAGTAGTACGAGAGCCGCGGTGATCGATAGCGGGAGTGGGTATTGCAGATCGGTGGCGGCAAGGCCATATTTAAGCGAACAGTGAGCGACGGCGACGATTACTTATAAAGAACCGTGCGGTGGCGTCGCCGGCGGCTCCGCCGCCGGCTGCAAGCGAGAGCTGTGCTCTCGCCCTGCGTGCCTGCGAGCGGCCGACAGGCCGCGAGTCAGCACGCGCGAGGGACGCGGCGACCGAAGGGAGCCGCGAGGCTGGGGAGGCGTGAGGTGCGGTGCTGTGCAGGGCGGGACTCAAATAGGCAGCCGTGAGGCGGGCGCAGGTGCCGCAAGGACCGCAACGAGGGAGCTAGCGACCGAGTGAGGGCCGCAGCGAGCGTGCGCCCGTCTCACGGCTGGGGCTTTGTAGACCCTCCTCGGAGCGTCGTCATTCACGTATAAACGGCCGACACTAACACGGTCGTGTTAACTTAAGCATCGGTTCCAGCAGACGGCGAAGGCTCGGAGCCATGATTCTGCCGCCGTCGGCTCCGCATTTCTAAACGTATTTGAAAACGAAGAGGTTCGTCGTTTTACTTCTCGAAAGACACGTTCGACGGCGTTTCGATTTCCATGACGAGTGATTTGAAATCGAAGTGAGGTTCGTGAGAGTGCAGCTGTGAGATGTCCGCCAGCATCAACGAGAAATAGCGCATCGTCAACGTGGTGCTTCTCTCTGAGATCGCGGAGAAACACCAGCGTGAATTGTTGATTTTGAACGGGGAATACATCAACGTGGAGGAATTCGTTTGTGCGAGGATCTACAGCAGCATACAGCCAGTATCTGTCCGAATCGATCTGAATCGCAGTCTCATCAACCGCAACGCGATTCGGGCTTGCACCGTCAACTGGCTGTAGATCGGCCTTTTGAATCCAGTTGTGAATTGCTGTTCGACTCCGCTCGACACCCAACCTTTCAAGATACTGTTTTGTATTCGAAAGTGATAGTCCGGCAAGGTGGAGTTGAATACCGGTTTCAATGATCTCGTGGGGTGTCCGCTCACGCTCCACAAAGTCCAAGTCGATCCATCCTGTACAGCCGTCGAGGCGGTTGGATTCGGACATAGAGCATTCGAAACACCGACCGCCTCGTTCTTAACTTAACATCGCCGCTTCCCGCCGCCGCAACCGTTTTTGCCCCGTCGCGCCTCGAAGCGTCCAATGACACGCCTCCGGTTCGCCCTGTTGAACGCCGCCCACGACGGCGCGAACACCCGGCGGAACTTCCGGCGGGAGCTCGACGCCGACCTCGTCGAGTTCTCGGCCAGCGACGGTCACCTCCCCGACCACACCGAGTTCGACGGCGTCGTGGTCACCGGATCGCGCTCGTCCGTCTACTGGGACGAGGAGTGGATCCCGCCGCTCGTCGACTACGTCGCGGAGGCCGCGGCGGCCGGGCTCCCGGTGCTCGGCGTCTGTTACGGCCACCAGGTTGTCGCCGAGGCGCTCGGCGGGCGCGTCGCCGGAATGGACGAGTTCGAGATCGGGTACAACGAGGTGCGTCGCCGCGGCGACGACGACCTGTTCGCGGGGATCGACGAGGAGTTCACCGTCTTCACGACCCACGGCGACGCGGTCGTGGAACTCCCGCCGAACGCGACCCTCCTCGCCGAGAACGAGCACGGGGTCCACGCGTTCCGCGACGGCCACTGCTGGGGCGTCCAGTTCCATCCCGAGTACGACCTCGAGACCGCGCGGGAGGTCACGGAGGGGAAACGCGACCGCCTCGGCGACGCCCGCGTCGACGCGGTGCTGTCCGAGATCACGCCCGAGGCCTACGACGCCGCCTGCGAGGCGAAACCCCTCTTCGACAACTTCGTCGCGTACGCCCGAGGGCTGCGAGCGGACCGGGAGGCGGTCGCGGCGGCCGACGACTGATCCGACGCCGGTCCGTGTGTCGACGGGAGCACCTCGCGTCGACGACAGCTACTTGCTTCGGGAGCGCGTGCGAACCGACATGATACTCCGCCGGGTCGGCACGCTGTTCGACCGCGTCCGCGCGGAGCTCCACCGCTCGTTCACCGAGGAGTACTCGTCCCGCGAGACCGCCGGGAGCTTCTCGCTTGGGGTGTTCATCACGATGCTGCCGACGCTCGGGACGGGGCTGCTCGCGTTCGTCGTGCTCGCGTGGGCGTTCGAGCGGATCAACCGGATCGCGATGTTCGCGTCCGTGATCGTGTTCAACCCGGTCGTGAAGTGGGGGGTGTACGGGACCAGCTTCACGCTCGGAACATTTATTTTGGGTCCCGTGCCGGGTGTGAGCCCCTCGTCGGTGTCGCTCGCCGCGGGCCCGGCGATCGTGACGCGGCTCGTCATCGGTAACCTGATCCTCGCGTGCGTCGCCGCCGGGGTCAGCTACGTCGCCGCACACCGCGCCGTCGCGGCGTACGAACGCCGGGAGCTCGGCGTCGTCAGCGCGGTGACGGGGACGGTCGGCGACGACGGCCCGGCCGACGATTCCGAGTAATCCGGCGGCTCGCCCGGGGAAACGCCCCCGATCGGCGACGACACGGACGCGGTGGGAACCCCGTCGTCCGTGTCGAACACGCTTATACGGTTCCCGCCCGGACTCACGGTATGAACGTAGTACCGGACACCAGTGCGGTCGTGGACGGCCGCGTGTCCGAACGCGTCGAGGACGGGACCTACGCGGCGGCGACGGTGCTTGTCCCGGAGGCGGTCGTCGGCGAGCTGGAGTCGCAGGCCAACGACGGGCTCGAATCGGGCTGGGACGGGCTGAGCGAGCTCAAACGGCTCGCGGACCTCGCCGACGAGGGGACGATCGAGCTGGAGTACGTCGGCGAGCGCGCCGACGGCGACGCCCGCTCGCACGCCCACGAGGGCGACGTGGACGCGCTGATCCGCGACATCGCCGCCGACCGGGACGCCACGCTCCTCTCCAGCGACATCGTGCAGGCGGAGGTCGCCCGCGCGAAGGGGATCGACGTCGAGTACGTCGAGCCGGTCGCCCGCGGCGTCGTCGACGAGCTGCCGATCCAGCACCTGTTCACCGACGAGACGATGTCGGTCCACCTCAAGACGGGGACGAAGCCGAAGGCGAAGCGCGGGGCACTCGGCGAGATGCGGTACGAGGTCATCGACGACGAGGAGACGAGCGAGGAGCAGATGGACGAGTGGGCCACCGCGATCGTCGACCTGGCGCGCCAGTCCAACGAGGGGTTCATCGAGCTCTCCGACGACGGGATGGAGATCGTCCAGTTCCGCAACTACCGGATCGCGGTCGCGCGACCCCCGTTCGCGGACGGGATCGAGATCACGGCCGTCCGACCGATCGCCAAGACGACGCTCGACGACTACGAGTTCGCCGACGAGCTGCGCGAGCGCTTCCTCGAGCGGAAACGCGGCGTGCTCATCTCCGGCTCGCCCGGCGCCGGGAAGTCGACGTTCGCGCAGGCGGTCGCGGAGTTCCTCAACGACAGCGACTACGCGGTCAAGACGATGGAGAAGCCCCGCGACCTGCAGGTCGGCCCGGAGATCACGCAGTACGGCGCGCTCGGCGGCGAGATGGAGAACACGGCCGACTCCCTCCTCTTAGTCCGCCCCGACTACACCATCTACGACGAGGTCCGGAAGACGAACGACTTCGAGGTGTTCTCGGACATGCGCATGGCCGGCGTCGGGATGGTCGGCGTCGTCCACGCCTCCCGCGCCATCGACGCGCTCCAGCGCCTCGTCGGCCGGGTCGAGCTCGGGATGATCCCCCAGATCGTCGACACCGTCGTTTACATCGAGGCCGGCGAGGTCCACACCGTCTACGACGTGACCACGGAGGTGAAGGTTCCCGCGGGGCTCACCGCCGAGGACCTCGCGCGCCCGGTGATCCAGGTGTCGAACTTCGAGACGGGCCGGCCGGAGTACGAGATCTACACGTTCAACCGGCAGGTCGTCACGGTCCCGCTCAACGAGGACGGCGGCGAGGCCGAGTCGGAGACGGGCGTCGGTCGGATCGCCAAACAGGAGATCGAACGCGAGATCAAGTCGGTCGCGCACGGCCACGTCGACGTCGAGCTCAAGGGGAACGACCAGGCGGTGGTGTACGTCTCGGAGGGCGACATCGGCACCGTCATCGGCAAGGGCGGCGGCCGCATCAGCGACATCGAGAACCGGCTCGGGATCGAGATCGACGTCCGCACCCACGACGAGAAGCCCGGCGGCCGCGGGGGCGGCTCGGGCGGCGACGGGCCCGGCGCGAACGGGCAGGGGGGCGGTCGGGGCGGGCAGGTCGGCGAGGAGCGCGGCACCGTCGTGACCCCCGAGATCACCTCCCGACACGTCGTCATCGACGTCGACGCCGGCGTCGGCGAGACGGTCGAGGTGCGCGCGGACGGCGAGTACCTCTTCACCGCCACCGTCGGCCGCGGCGGCGAGGTGCAGGTGTCCCGCGGCTCCGCGATCGCCGAGGAGCTGGAGGACGCGATCGACCGGAAGCGCACCGTGACGGTCGTGCCGGCGCGCTGACGGCGGATCGTCTCGCTGATCGGCGGCTCGCCGACCGCGGTACCGTCTCGCTGATCGGCGGCTCGCCGACCGCGGTACCGTCTCGCTGATCGTCGGGTTTCCCCCCCCTTCTCGTGGGCGATCGGCGCGGTCCGCCGCCCGACACGCGGTCAACCGCCCGACTGCGACGCCGTCGTCCGACGCGGACCGGTTCGACGATCGTCGTGCGGATTCCTCCTGAAAGATAACGCTTTTTTGGTGGTGGTCGGAATTGCACTGCATGTCAGACGAGTTAAAGCGCGGGCTCGAAGGCGTCCTCGTCGCGGAGTCGGATCTGAGCTACGTCGACGGCGAGGTCGGCAAGCTCGTGTACCGTGGGTACGACATCGAGGACCTCGCGCAGGGCGCGAGCTACGAGGAGGTGCTGTACCTCCTGTGGCACGGCTCGCTGCCGACGCGGGAGGAGCTCGACGCCTTCGCCACGGACCTGGCCGCCGAGCGCGCCGTCGACGACGACGTGCTCGACACCGTTCGGACGCTCGCCGACGCGGGCGAACGCCCGATGGCCGCCCTGCGGACCGCGGTCTCCATGCTGTCGGCGTACGAGCCCGAGTCGGACGCGGACCCCGCGGACCTCGACGCGACGCTCCGGAAGGGCCGCCGGATCACGGCGAAGATCCCCACGATTCTCGCGGCCTTCGAGCGCGCCCGGCAGGGAGAGGACCCGGTCGCACCCGACCCGGACCTGTCGCACGCCGCGAACTTCCTCTACATGCTCACCGGGACCGAGCCGGACGACGTGAGCGCCGAGACGTTCGACATGGCGCTGACGCTCCACGCCGACCACGGGCTCAACGCCTCGACGTTCACGGCGATGGTGATCGGCTCGACGATGGCCGACGTGTACTCCGGCGTCACCGGCGGGATCGGCGCGCTCTCCGGGCCGCTCCACGGCGGCGCGAACCAGGACGTGATGGAGGTGTTACAGGAGGTCGACGCTTCCGACAAGGACCCCGTCCAGTGGGTGAAAGACGCCCGCGAGGAGGGACGCCGGATCCCCGGCTTCGGCCACCGCGTCTACAAGGTGAAGGACCCGCGCGCGAAGATCCTCGAAGGGAAGCTGCGCGACCTCGCGGAGTCGTCGGGCGACACGAAGTGGCTCGACTACACCACCGCGATCGAGGAGTACCTCACCGAACAGGGGCTGCTGGACAAGGGAATCGCGCCGAACGTCGACTTCTACTCCGGCTCCGTCTACGACTCGCTGGGCATCCCGGTCGACATGTACACGCCCATCTTCGCGATGAGCCGCGCCGGCGGCTGGATCGCCCACGTCGTCGAGTACCAGGAAGACAACCGCCTCATCCGCCCGCGCGGGCGGTACACCGGCCCCGAGGACTCGGCGTTCGTTCCGGTCGACGAGCGGTGAGGCGACTCAGTCGGCCGCCTGTCCCCCGTCGACGGGGATCGTGTGGCCGGTGACGTAGGAGGCGTCCGACGAGCAGAGGAACGCGACGACCCCCGCCATCTCCTCCGGGTCGGCGATGCGGTCCATCGGCACGTCGCGCATCGCCGACGTGTCGAAGTCCGCCCGGAGCGTCCGGATCGCGGTTCGGACCAGCGCGACGGCGGCCCTGATCCGATCGCGGAGCGACGCCGGTCCGGCGCTTCCGGACCCCCCGAGGAGCCCCGACTGGATGTTCGTCCTCGTCGGCCCCGGCGCGATCGCGTTCACGCGGATCCCGCGGCTCGCGTTCTCCAGCGCGACCGACTTCGTGAGCCCGACGACGCCGTGTTTGCTGGCCGAGTAGCTGGAGAGCCCGCCCATCCCGACGAGGCCGGCCATCGAGGCGGTGTTGACGATCGCGCCGTGTCCCTGCCGTTTCATCACCGGGAGTTCCGCCTTCAGGCAGGTCCAGATCCCCTTGAGGTTCACGTCCATCAGCCGGTCCCACTGCTCCTCGGTGACTTCGGTCGTCTCGACGAAGTCGGTGAGGATGCCGGCGTTGTTGTGCGCGACGTCGAGGCTCCCGTAGGTTTCGACGGCCACGTCGACCATCCGCTCGACGGACGACGCGTCGGCCACGTCGACCTCGACGAACGCGGCGTCCCCGCCCGCGTCGGCGATCAGATCGGCGGTCTCGCGGCCGGCCTCCGCGGCGATGTCGGCGACGACGACGTTCGCTCCCTCGTCGGCGAGGCGGAGCGCCGTCGCGCGACCGATCCCGGAGCCGGCGCCCGTCACGACCGCGGTCTTCCCGGCGAACCGGTTCATAGGGTGTAGTCGTGCTCGCCGGTCTCCGACTCGAGGAAGGCGGTGAGCAGGTCGATCGTCGCGGCTACGTCGTCGCCGTCGGCGGTCTCGGTGACCGTGTGGAGGTACCGCGTCGGGATCGAGATCGCGCCGACGGGCTTCGCGCCCGCGGTGTTCTGGAACCCGGCGGTGTCAGTGCCGCCCGCGGGCAACACCTCGTGCTGGTGGTCGATCCCCGCCTCCTCGGCGACCGCAGTGAGCCGCTCGTGGACCTTCGGGCTGGTGATCACCGAGGAGTCCTTCAGCTTGACCGCGGTCCCCTCGCCGAGCTCCGTCACGGCGTCCGCCGCGTCGCCGATCTGGGGCACGTCGTTCGCGACGGTCACGTCCAAGGCGATCGCGAGGTCGGGGTCGATGTCGACGCCGAGCGCCGTCGCCCCACGGAGGCCGACCTCCTCCTGGACGGTCGCCGCGAAGTGGACCGTCACGTCCGGGTCCTCTATCCGCGCTGCGGCCTCGAGCGTCGCGAACAGACAGATCCGGTCGTCGAGCGCCTTCCCCGTGATCCGGTCGCCCATGCGGGTCGTCGTCTGGTCGAGCGTCACGAGGTCGCCGACGCCGACGAGCTCCTCGACCGCCTCGGCGTCGCGCCCCACGTCGATGTACACGTCGGCGACCTCGTCGTCCTTCTCCTTCTGCTCCTCGGTGAGCGTGTGTGGCGGGACGGAGCCGATGACGCCGGTGAGATCCTCCTCGCCGTGGACGGTGACGCGTTGCGCGCGCAGCACGCGGGCGTCGAACCCGCCGAGCGGGTCCACCTGCACGAACCCCTCGTCAGTGACGTGGCGGACCATGAAGCCGATCTCGTCCATGTGCGCCGCGACGGCGACGGAGTAGTCCGAATCGCCCTCGATCGTGGCGACGACGTTGCCCATCGCGTCGGTGCGGACGCGGTCGGCGCGGTCGGCGAACTCGCGGCGGACGATCTCGCGGACCTCGTCCTCGTACCCCGGGACGCCTCGGGCCTCGGTCAACTCGCACAGCAGGTCGTAATCGAACTCGAACGACATGGCCCTCACTCGCGACGCCACTGACAAAGTTCCGCAGGATCCGGAACGCCTCCCCGGATTCGGCGCGCCCGCTGAGAACCCTCAACGAGTTTAAGGTTGTTCCGCAACCCTTTTGCGGTCGCTCCCGGGACGTGAGAGTATGACCGACGTGAAAGCGGAACTCCGCGAACAGTTCTTAGAGGCCTTCGGCGGCGCCGACTTCCCCGTCGAGAACCAGATGGACCTGGTCCCCGCGCTCCCGAACGGCCCGGGCACGAAGTTCGAGGCCGGCGACGTGAGCTTCACCGCGATGGAGATGGCGGCGAAGCTCGGCAGCGAACAGGAGTTCCCCTACGACACCGCCGAGGAGCTCGTCGACGACATCATCGACGGGCTCGAAGCGAAGGGAATGATCTGACGCTCCGGCGCGACACCGCCTTCTCTCGAACCGTTCGTTGACCCCGCCGAGGGGTTGATACGCTCGGAGCCGTAATCCCGGCCGTGGTCGTCGAGCTCATCCGTCTCCTCCCGCCCTGGGTCGCGTTGGGCCTCGCGCTCGGCGCGGTCGCCTCCGCGCTCGTCGCGGTCGCCTTCTACCTCGGGGACCGGTACGTGGCGCCCGCTCCGAGCGGCGGCGCCGGGCGGTCCGGCCCGGGAAGCGTCGGCGGCGGACCCGGCGGCGCCGCTTCGGGGTCGGCCGGCGACGAGCGACGGCGCCGGGAGATCCGCGAGTACCTGCGCGCGATCGGCGAGCGGTTCAGCGAGGACCACGCGTTCGACGGCGTGATCGTCCCCTTCTACCTCCCCGAGCGCGAGGTCGCCATCACCTTCGACGCGCACGACTACTTCAGACTGGAGGGGGAGGGGATCTACACCGTCCTCTGTGAACACGAGATGCCCGGCCGGGGACTCGGTCGCCGGCTCCCGTTCGACGTGACCGAGCCGGAGTGGGCGACCGGCGGGCGGTCCGAGAGAGCCGGACGGTCCGGGAGGAACCGTCGGCGCGTCGGCGGCGCCGACCGCGCCGCCGACCGGATCGGCCGGGCCGCCGGCGCGGGCGGACGCGCCCCCGTGGCGGCCGCCTTCGCCGAGCTCGACGTGGCGACCGACGCCGACGCCGCCGAGGTGAAACGCGCCTATCGCGAGCGCGTCAAGGAGACCCACCCGGATCAGGGCGGCGACGAGGAGGCGTTCCGACGGGTCCGCGAGGCGTACGCGACCGCACGCAACCACGTCGGCGAGGGGGACCGCCACCGAGGACCGTCGTCCGGCTTCAGGCGGTGACCGCGCGGGAGGCGTTCGGGCCGTGAGCGGAACCGCGCTCCCGCCGTCGGCCTCCGCCGGGAGCGCCCGCCGCGGTCCGACCCGTCGCGAACGCTTTTGTTCCTCGAACGGTGTGATACGATATCGATGAACACGGAGACGGCGTGTCTGGGCTGCGGCGATCCGTTCGACTGGGACGAGGTCGTCTGCCCCGAGTGCGGCTGGGACCGGGACGAGTGGGCGGCGGGCGGCCGACACGGACTGGAGAAGGACGGCCACGGCGAGCCCGAGGAGGACGGTCGCGCTGGCGGCGGCGGGCTCGGCGGACTGGGGCCGATCCGCTGAGGCCGAGCGGGTCCGAGGGCGGGGGACGAGCCCACCGACCGCGACTCAGTCGTCGGTGCCGACCGTCCACGTCGAGGTGAACTCGTCGACGTCGCCGTCGTACGTCGCCCCGTCGGCCGCCGACTCGTCGAACGACGGCGACCCGGATCCGTCCGGGCCGTCGGGCCCGTGGCGCGCGCGATGGAGGGCGTCGCACACGGCGCCTTGCCCGCCCATGTTCACGGTCGCGAGCCGGGACCGCTTCTGTACCACGTCCAGTTGCTCCGGCGGGATCGGGCCCCCCTCCGGCGTCAGGAACAGCGTGTCGCCGGGCGCCGTCACGTGGCCGCTCGTCGTGACCCGGTCGAGGTAGTCGGCGATCGGCGCGGCGTCGACGACGACCGACAGCCCGCCGAGGTCGACGTGCGCCTCCTCCTCGACGACCGTCAGATCGGAGCGGACGAGCGAGACGATCTGTTCGGCGTCGACTCCGGCATCGAGCAGCAGCTGGACCGCCTCGCGCTGTCTGGAGACGCGGGCCTTGTCGGCGATGGCGGCTCGGACCGCCGCCACGTCACCGTCGGCGTCCGGGAACGTCTCGCCGAAGCCGTCGCGGGCGTTGACGCCCGTCGTGATCTCCTCGCCGTGCATGTGGTCGCACAGCTCGATCCGCGCCTCGTCGACCCAGTCGAGCGCCTCGACCTCGTCGCGGGCGTCGGTCGCCATCATCCACGCGAAGGCGGGCGAACACCACGCCGTCGGGAGGGTGAACCGGACCTCGACGCGATCGCCATCGATCTCGATCGCGTCGACGTAGTCGAGCTCGACGATGGAGCGGGCGAGTTCGGGATCCTCGACGCGGTCCAGTCGCTCCCTGACCGCCGGCGTCCCGCGGAGACCGTCCGCAGCGTCGCCCGTCGGCTCGTCCGCGGATTCCCTCGTCGGGTCGCCCGCGCGATCGCCCGCCGGGTCTGTGCCGCTCCCCGACATCAGTCCGCCGCGGCCCCCGCGTCGCCGCCGTAGTGATCCGCGAGGTCGAACCGCTCGGTGATGTCGTCGTCGCGGAACTGTCGTTTCTTCTCCTCGATGTCGATGTCGTACAGCTCCGCGGCGTTTTCTCCCATTATCTTTTTCATCGTCTCGACGTCGAGCTCGACGCCGTACTCGTCTTTCTGCTCGTCGGTGAGCTCCGCGTTGATGACCTGCTCGACGAGCCAGTCGGGGTTCCACAGCGCGTAGTCGGAGCCGAACAGGACCCGGTCTTCGCCGAGCCAGAAGAGGAGCTCGCCCATGATATCGCCGAACTTCCGCTCGCGGTGGGTCGACATCGCGGAGGCGACCGCGAGCCCGCCGTAGACGTTGGGCTCTTGGGCGGCGATCCAACAGAAGTCGTCGAGCCGCGGCAGTCCGACGTGGTTGACGATGAAGTTGAGTTCCGGGAACGACGAGGCGGCGTCGTCGACGTCCTTCACGTCGAACGCGTCGCGGTTGAGCGGGCGGATCGTCGGCCCCTTGTGGGCGTTGATGTTCTCGATGCCGAGCTCCGAGCACTTCTCGAGGAACTCGAAGGCGTCGTCGCTGTCGAGCCGCCACCCCTTCGACTCGTCGCGCCACTCGGCGGTGTACAGTTTCACGCCGGGGATGTCGTACTCCTCCTTGAGGTGTTCGAGGTATCGGAGCCCTTCCTCGCCGTCACGGGGGTCGAAGCTCCCGTTCAAGACGAACCGCTCGGGGTACTCCTCCGCGAGCTCGGCGTTCTGCTCGGTCGTGTTGAACCCCTCGTCGTAGAAGTCGTCGAGGTACGTCGGCTGGAAGATCGCCATGTCGGCGGCCGCGTTCCCGAACAGGTCCTCGGTCATCTTGTCGGCCCCGTAGTGCCGGTACGTGTCGATGTCCCACTGTTCCTCCTCTGGGGTGAATCCGGTGTGGTAGTCGTAGAAACACTGGAGGAACTGCTCGCCCCCCTCGTGGATGATGTTCTCCTCCCGCGCGTCCCACAGGTGGACGTGACCGTCGATGACGAATATCTCCTCGCCGTCCTTCTCGTACATACATATATGTGTGAGAATTGCTCACACATAACTATGAGGATCATTCAAGATAATTACCATTGGTAGCGTATTACACACACGAGAATACAGCGTTCGTCTCGGCGGCGCAATAGTATAACGAATGTTTATGTCGGAGCGTACGAGAGTGTGAAACACATGCAAGCCGCCAGACTCCACGAGTACACCGACGACATGAGCGAGGGCCTCGCGATCGACGAGGTCGACCGACCGACGGCGACCGGCGCGAGCGACGTGATCGTCGAGGTCGAAGGCGCGGGGTGGTGCCAGACGGACAACCACATCATCGAGGGGATGTGGGAGGAGTACGTGCCACAGGAGCTCCCCATGACGCTCGGCCACGAGAACGCCGGAACCGTCGTCGAGACGGGGGAGGACGTCGATATCGTCTCCGAGGGCGATCCCGTGATCTGCCATCCGGTCCAGACCTGCGGCACCTGTCGCCCGTGCCGGCTCGGCGAGACGATGTACTGCGAGAACGACGCGTTCAACGGGCTCACCACCGACGGCGGCTTCGCGGAGTACCTCCACACCAGCGAGCGCTCGGTGATCCCGCTCCCCTCGGGCGTCGAGCCGATCGACATCGCGCCCCACGCCGACGCCGGGATCACGGCGTATCACGCCGCGAAGAAGGCGGTCGCCGACCTGAACCCCGGCGACCACGCGGTCGTCATCGGCGTCGGCGGGCTCGGCCACATCGGGCTCCAGTGCCTCGACGCGATGAGCGCGGCCCGCATCACCGCCGTCGACCTGAAGGAGTCGGCGCTGGATCTGGCCGCGGGGTACGGCGCCGACCACCTCGTCAACCCGGGCGAGTCGGACGTTCCCGACGAGATCGAGGCGATCACCGACGGGACGGGCGCCGCACAGGTGCTCGACTTCGTCGGCGAGGACGTGACGACCGCTTACGCCCCCGACATCACCGCCGCGGGCGGCGACCACCACATCATCGGCTACGGCGGGCACGTCCACGAGCCGGCGCAGGCGCTCGTGAACGGGGAGTTCTCGTTCGTCGGAAACATCGTCGGGCGGTACGCAGAGCTCCAGGAGCTCGTCGCGCTCGTCGAGCAGGGCGACGTCGACCTCCACACGAGCCGGTACGACCTCGGCGAGGTCAACGAGGTCGCCGAGAAGCTCGAACACCGCGAGATCGACGGGCGCGCCGTCATCACGCCCTGAGCACGACACACTCGGGGCCATGGACCTCCGCCGCTGGACGCCGTTCACGTTCGTCGCGCCCGCCCGGTACGTGGACCGCGACGACCGGTGGCGCGCCTTCGACATCGAGGAGTGGTCGGAGTCGGCGTACGACTGGACGCAGGGTCCGTGGAACGGCGTCAGCGACTTCGCTAAGGAGCCGCGCGAGTGCGTCGACGCCGGACGGGGTGACTGCGAGGACTACGCCTTAGTCGCGCTCTCGTGGGCCGTCGCTCACGACCGCGACGGGGTCGGACTCGGGTTCTGTTGGGACCTCCCCTACCCGTGGCCGCGACACGTGATCGCCTTCGACGACGAGCGCGTGTACTCGTCGGGCGAGATCACCGAGGAGAGCGTCGACGAGTGGAAGGCCGACTCGAAGTACGCGTTCGTGCTCAAGCGCCGCTTGGGGTGCCCGTCGTGACCCGCTCGACGCGATCGTCCCGCAGTGACCGACCCAGTACGGTCGAACGGCGGAACGACCCTCCGTAGTTAAATATCTCGACGATGAGCCGTGACGCATGCGGATGAAAATAACTAACATGGCAGTCGCTGTCAACCACGGCCGCCGGCGACGCATGCGATCGCACGCCACCGCCCGTCCCGGCGCGTCTCGGGCGCGACCGGACGAGTCCGCTCCGCCGTGACCGACCATGCCGTCGATCAACCTCTGGGAGGCCGTCCACGTCCCGTTCGACGTCATCCGTGACGGCTATCGGAGGCTTCGGAAGGCGCTGTTCACGAAACCGCGGCCGTCCGGTGAGTACTACGTGGTCGACGGGTCCGTCGCGGAGATCGAGGCGGCCCTCGGCGAGTACAGCTTCGCCCCGAACTGGGAGTTCTCCTACCACAAACGCGGCGAGGTGATGAACCTCGCTCGCGTGGTACACGAACGCAACGCGGTCGACGGAACGACGTACCGCTGGTGGCAGACGCACCTCCGCGGCTGGCGCAACGACGACGGGCAGATCGAGCTCCACGCGCACTGGGAGCTCGAACCGACAGAGAACGGGAACCCCCACATCGACGGCGTCGGCTTCGATTTCGACCGGGGAATGGCCACGTTGCGGTCGTTCCTCGACGAGGCCGACATCGAGTACGAGACGACGACGATCGAAGCCGAGCGCTCCGACGGCTGAGGTCGGTCGGACGGTCGGCCGCCGTTCTCCGCCGCCGCGCCGGCGGCTACCGTCGGAGTCGGTCTGAGAGCGCGTAGTCCGCGGTCGCAGGCGCCCACGGAAGATTTTTATCTCTCGTGTCGAATCTACGGGATTATGGACCGCAGAGCCCTCCTCTCCGCGGTCGGCGGGTCCCTCGTCGCCCTCTCCGGATGCGTCGCGAACGACGCCGGCGCGCCCTCCTCCGCGAACGGGACCGACGCCGACGGGAATCAATCCGACGACGCCGACGGGGACACATCTGACGACGCCGACGGCCAGGCTTCGTCGCTCGCCGTCGAGCTCCGGACCGTGCCGCACGTCGTCACCGCCTACGAGCCGTCGCCGAGCCGCGGGATCGATCCGGAGCACGTCGTTCCCGAGGCCGAGATCCCGGCCGCGCTGCGCGGGCCGCTCGACGAAGCGATCGACGGTCGGTTCGAGACGGGCGATCCCGACGACGCCCTGCTGGCCGCGGTCGACGAGTTCCGCGTCTACGACCGCGGCAGGCTGAAGCCGTACGTCGAGCTGGACGGAACGCGCTACGCGTTCGATCCGACCCTCCCGACGTTCACCGCGGAACTCGCCGACGAGGCGGCCGAAGGGTACGACGAGGAGCGGGTGCTGCGCGATGCGGGGCGAACGGACGACCTCGGCTCGGCGGCGGTCGAGACGTTCGTCGACGCGCTGACGGCGTACGGACCGAACGTGGCCCGCGGAGAGTACCGTCGCTGTGACCGCCCCGAGGCCCTGGACGGGTTCCTCGAGGAGTACGACTACCTGGAGGACGGGCGCGGCGTCTCCCGGATCGAGACGAGCGTCGAGAACGAGGCCCCGCCGTACGCGATCGCGGCGCGCGAGCTGACCGAGGCGGACATGTGGGACCGGCCCGTCGTCGACGCGTCGGCCCTCGACGACGCGGTGCTGACGTTCTTTGAGCGCGCGGTGGCCTCGGACCATCGAGCCCCCGCGCTGCCGGGCGACGACCGCACCCAACGCTTCACCGACGACGTGCCGGACGCCTACGGCGATCTGGCCGCCGAGTACGACGACCCGCCTTACTACCGGATCGACGGCGTCGTGTACGACATCCGCGTCGGCGAGTCGCGGTACGACCGGCTCCCGGTGACGGTTTCGGTCGCCGCGAGCGAGGGCGCGTCCCGGGAGTTCGCGCTCTCGGTCGCGCCGGCGCCCGAGAGCGCCGACGGCGACGCCGAGGGGCCGTACACGTTCACGAGCCGGGGCGCGCTGCCGAGCGCCCTCTGGACGTTCCACGAGGGCGAGCGGGAGCGCTTAGCGATCGTCGAGACCGAGGGGATCGAGGGACCGCGGCCGAGGCGACCCGACGGACAGGCGCTGGAGTCGCTGACCGGGCACGAGGAGATGACCGCGACGTACGCGGTCCCGGAGTCGCTCCCCGCGGGGACGTACGTGAGCCGCGGGCTCTTCGGCGTCTCGTGGGGAGTTCCCGGTCAGACGCCCGACGAACACGGGTCCTATCCGTTCGAGCTGGAGATCGAGATCGCGTGACTGCGCGCCGGGGACGGCAGAGCGAACCGGCGGCCACGAGACCGCGACCGCTAACTCCTTGTGACCGCGGCCCACAGCGATCGTCCATGGACGAGAACGGTGCCGACGCCGCCGGCCCCGCGGGCGCCGCCGATTCCCCGACTGATCCGCTCGCAGACGAGGACGTCTTCCGCGTGCTCGGGCCGGACGGGAGTCCCCTGCCGGGGGCGACGGTCCCGGACCTCTCGGACGACGAGTTCCGGGCGATCTATCGCGACCTGGTCGTCACGCGCCGCTTCGACGAGCGCGCCGTCAGCCTCCAGCGACAGGGACGGATCGGGACGTACGCCCCGTGTGCGGGCCAAGAAGGCTCCGCGGTCGGGTCGACCCACGCGCTCGCGGACCGCGACCTAATCTCCTACCAGTACCGCGAGCACGGGGCGGTCGTGGTCCGGGACCTCCTCGCCGAGTACCTCCCCTACTGGATGGGCCACGAGTCGGGGACCGAGGCGATCGCCGACGGCAACGTCTTCCCCCTCAACATCGGGATCGCGGCGCACCTCCCGCACGCGGTCGGCGCCGCGTGGGCGTTCGACTACCGGGACGAGGACCGGGTCGTCGCCTGTCACTTCGGCGACGGCGCGACCAGCGAGGGCGACTTCCACGAGGCGATGAACTTCGCGGGCGTGTTCGACGCGCCGACGCTCTTCTGCTGTCACAACAACGGTTGGGCGATCTCGGTCCCCGAAACGCGCCAGACCGCGAGCGAGACGTTCGCGCAGAAGGCGGAGGCGTACGGGTTCGAGGGCGTCCGCGTCGACGGGATGGACCCCCTCGCGAGCTACGCGGTCACGCGTGCGGCGGCCGAGCGGGCGCGCGGTGACGGAAGCGCCGGGGACGGCGACGGGGCGCAGGGACAGGGGGACGCGTCGCGGCCGACCCTCATCGAGTTCGTCGAGTACCGGTTCGGCGCGCACACGACCGCGGACGACCCCTCCGCCTACCGCGACCCCGACGACGTGGACCCGTGGCGCGCGCTCGACCCCCTCGACCGCATGGAGGCGTTCCTCCGCGAGACCGGCCGGATCGACGACGAGGGCGTCGCCGCGATCCGCGAGGAGGCGGACGGGGTCGTCGCCGACGCGATCGACGTCGCGGAGTCGGTCGACCCCGATCCGAGCGACATGTTCGACTACGCGTACGCCGAGCTCCCGCCCGAGGTGCGCCGTCAGCGCGACGAGCTGCTGGCGGCCGTCGAGGAGCACGGCGAGGGGGCGTTCCGGCGCGAGGAGTAGGCCGTCCGCCTGCGCTTATAAATACTTGCCAGCCGCGCTCGCCGCCGTCCGGCCGCTCTCCAAGGCGCCCTGAATCGACGACCACTCCGTGTAGTCGCCGGCGAGGACGACCGGGCCCTCCGGGTCGTCGGGATCGGGGAGGTCGGCGTGGACCCCCGGTGGCTGCGCGAACTGCGCGAACCGGACCCGGTGGGTGTCGACGGTCTCCAGCCCGTCGAAGTCGCGGCCGGGGAACCACGCCTCCAGGGCGTCGCGGACGTCGTCGCGGAGGCCGGCGGCGGGCCGATCAAGTGGCGCCTCGCCGAGGAAGGTCGCGGCGAGCAGCGCGCGGTCGTCGGGGGCGTACTCGGGCGCCACCTCGGACATCGGGACCACGGCGTTGGGCGAGCCGTCCGCGGCGTTGAGCAGGATCCGCTTACCCGTCTCGAACGACTCGCCGGCGGGGAGCGCGTACCACCCCGTCACGTTCGGCACGCCCTCTGTGGGGATCGACTCGACGCCCGTGAGCCGCCGGGCTTCGGGCGGCGCGGTCGCGACGACGACCGCGTCCGTCTCGCGGGTCGAGCCGTCCGCGAGCTCGACGGTGGCGCCCTCGGCGTCGCCGCGGCCGGTCCGGAACGGGATCCGGCCCTGCCCCGCAGTCCGGACCGACGCCACGTCCTCGCCCGTCTCGATCGCCACGCCGGCCTCGCGGGCGCGGGCCGCGAGCGCCTCGGGGACCGCGGCCATCCCCTCCGCGGGAACGCCGATCGCGCCGCGGCTCATCGCGCGGAACGTGTACTCGAAGACGTGCTTCGAGGTCGAGAGGCTCCGGTCGAGGGTGATTCCGCCGTAAAAGGGCTCGACGAAGTTCTCGACGTAGTCGTCGGCGAACCCCCAATCGGAGAGGTACTCGCGGATCGAGGCGTCGGGGCCCGCGAAGAAGTCGGACTCGTCGCGCTCCGCGAGGTCGTGTCGGAGCGCGAGCGTCCGGAGCTTGTCCGAGAACGAGACCTCGTCGTTCAAAAGGGAGGCGAGTGCGGCCCGCGGGTCGCGCAGGGGGTCCGAGAGGACCGAGCGCGATCCCGGTCGGCAGATCGTCGCGCCCGGTGCGAAGGTGCGGAGGTTCAGGGCGTCGGCGGCGTCGGGGCCGAGCTCGCGTTCGACCGCCGGGTAGCTCGAGAAGAGAACCTGGAAGCCGCGGTCGAGCGTGAACCCGTCGACGGTCTCGGTCCGCACGCGCCCGCCGACCGCGGGCCGTCGCTCGTACAGCGTCACGTCCGCTCCCGCCTCGGCGAGTCTGGCCGCCGCGACGAGCCCCGCGAGCCCGCCGCCGACGACGGTGGCGTCTCCGTTCATACGTGGGAATTTGGGGTGCGTGCTTATAAGCGGCGGCGGGTCGGAACGATCTGTTTCGGTGAGAACACCTTTGTTCGGACCTACCGCATGTCACTGTGTGGATCGAGTCGCTCTCGGCCAGTGGCTGTCTCTCGCTCTCGTCCCGCTCGGCGTCGGGCTGTTCGTCGGCGATTCGGGCGTGGGAACCGCCCTCGGCGTGTCGGTCGCGCTGCTCGGACTGGCGGGGTTTCGGCTGTCGGAGCGATTGTTCGCCGCCGGTCCCGACGCGTCCGGGAGTGTCGTGGACACGCGGACCGCCGACCTCGGTCAACTCGGCGCAGCACTTCTCCTGTTCGCGCTCCTCACCGCTGTTCTCGGTCGGTTCGAAGCAGTCTCGGAGATCGGCATTCTCCTTCGGTCTCCAGGAGCGAGACCCCTCGCGGTCGTCGCCGTCGCGGTCGGGGCGTCCCTCGGCGGCGGGATGGCGGTTCTCACGTTCCGGAGGGACCGGCTTCGGGACGTGAGTCGGACGATCTGGTTCCGAGCGATCGGCGGGTCAGTCACCTTCGGGACGTACCTCGCGCTTCTCGTCGCTCGGCCGCCGGCAGCCCTCCTGTACGGCGTGGCATACGGCGTGAGTCGGCTGGTCGCGCTCGTCCTGTTGCCCGCCTCCTCGCGGTGGTGAGGGTTCGTCGCTACCGGTTACTCAGTCGCGACTGTGGGTCCGCATCGATCGCAAAGCCGATCGATGTTGAAAACGCGGTCGAAGCCCTATCCGCCCGGTAGCATGGCGTTGCTGTCGTTTATAAGTGGAAATCGGACAGAGACACCGCAAAAGACTCGGCCGCTTGAGAGGATGCGATCAACAATCTCGCGGTGAAGGCCTCCAAAGCCCCAGCCGCGACGACTCGCGCACCTCGTTGCGCGCTTCAGTCGCTCGCTTCGCTCGCTCCTTCCAGTGCTTACGTCGGTGTGCTTCGTCCTCGCAGCTGCCCCTTTGAGTCCTACCCGACCGCAACCGCCCCGCACCTCACACCTCCCCAGCCTCGTCAGTCGCCTCCGCTTCGCTCCGGCGACTGACTCCCTCGCGCGGCGCTGTTCGCGCCTTAAAAAGGCGCTCACAGGCGCGCGCCACCGCACCACCTCCATCACTAGGTCATCGTGAGCCCTGAGAGGGAAGCGATTAGTCGCCGCCGCCGAAACGTCGGGTATGGAGTCGACGGAGACGACGACGGCGTTCCGCGGGCTGGAGAGTCGCGCGTCCGGTCGCGTCCACGAGACGGCCGACCCGACGACGGTGTCGGCCGACGAGCAGGCGCGGGGGCTCGACCCCGCCTACGACTACGGCGCGGTCGACCCCGAGACGCTGCTCGGGTCGCCGCGGGACGGACCGGCGGGGACGGGCCGCGGGCACTGGCGCTTCGACGCCCTGCTCCCGTTCCCGGCCGACGCCGCGATCTCGGCGGGCGAGGGCGCCACGCCGCTCGTCCCGACCGAACGGCTCGCGGAGGAGCTCGACGTCGACGCAGTGTACGTCAAAGACGAGGGGCGCAACCCCACTGGCACCGTCCTCGACCGCGGGCTCTCGGTCGCGCTCACCGCGGTCGCAGCGCGGGCGGAGGCGGGCGAGGACGTGGAGCCGCTCGCGTGCGCGAGCCCCGGCAACGCCGGGCAGTCGATGGCGGCGTACGCGGGTCGGGCCGACCTGCGCTCGTACGCGTTCGTCCCCTCTCGGTGCGCGTTCTCGAACAAGGCGATGACCAACGTCCACGGCGGCGACATGCGCGTGGTCGGTGGGCGGTTCCCGGATGCGGCCGACGCGGTCGACGAGCAGCTGGAGACGGAGTACACCGACCTCGGCGAGTTCGCGACGCCGTACCGCCACGACGGCGTGAAGACGCTCGCGTTCGAGCTGGTCGCGGACCTCGGCGACGCGCCCGACGTGGTCGTCGTCCCGACCGGGTCCGGCGAGGTCGTCGCCGGGGTGTACAAGGGGTTCGCGGAGCTGGAGCGGGTCGGCGCGATCGACGCGGTTCCGAAGGTCGTCGCGGCGCAGGCCGCGGGCTGCGCGCCGATCGCGGCCGCGGTCGAGCGCGGCCTCGACGAGCCGGAGCCGTGGGAGACGCCGGACACGATCTGCGGCGAGCTGGAGATCGCCGACCCCGCGGGCGGCGCGGCCGCGGTCGAGGCGGTGCGGGAGAGCGGCGGGACCGCGGTGGGCGTCGAGGACGAGGACATCCTCGCGAGCGCGGTCGCGGTCGCCCAGAACGAGGTGATGGAGATGGGCGCCACCGGGGGTGCCGCCCCCGCCGGCGCCTGGGCGCTCAAGGAGGACGGCTTCTTCGACGGCGACGAGACGGTGGTCCTGATCAACAGCGACGCCGGGCTCAAGACGCCGGACGTGCTGCGCAGCCACCTGATGGGACAGGGTATTTGAATAGCGCGTGACGCCCCCGCGGTGACCTCGACGCCGCGCGGGGAACCGTTTTTACGTCGCCCCGCGTACGTGCATCCATGTACGTCCGCGACGCCAAGAACCGTGACGAGGCGTGGTTACTGGACGCGATCGAGCAGCTCGGGCTCGACGACGTCGCCTTCCGGTCACGGGACTACGTGATCGCGGTCGACGAGGAGTCGGGCGACCGGGCCGGGTTCGGCCGGCTCCGCCTGCATCGGGGCGACGACGAGGACACCGAAAACCGGATCGAGCTCACCGGGATCGGCGTCCTCCCGGAGTGGCGGGGACGCGGCGTCGGGGCGCACGTGGTCGAGCGCCTCGTCGACACCGCGGCCGCGGACCGGTTCGAGACGGTGTACGTGCTCACCGATCAGCCCGAGTACCTGACCCAGTTCGGCTTCGAGGAGGTCGACACCGACGACCTCCCGGACGCGCTCTCGGACCGGCTCGTGGAGAAGCGCGAGTTCCTCGGCGGGGGCGTGGTCGGCCTGCAGCTGGCCACCGACGACTTCGAGATGCCCGACCGGTTCCGCGAGGCGTTCAAGGCCGCCGAGCCGGCGGACGCGGCGGACGATACGACCGAGTCGCCCGAGGACTTCGGGATCGACCCCGAGTCGGCGACGTACAAGTACGACACGGGGCGCTGAGAGGGGCTCGCGAGGGACTGACGGGCGGCGGCCGTCCCCGAGACTGACCGCGATCCGACCGCTTATCGGCCCGCCGGTCGACGCCCCCGTATGGACCTGATCGAGGTCGCGCGCGACGCGCTCGACGACGCGCACGTCCCGTACTCCGAGTACCGCGTCGGCGCCGCGCTCCGGACCGCCGACGGCACCGTCTACACCGGCTGTAACATCGAGAACGCCAACTACTCCAACAGCCTCCACGCCGAGGAGGTCGCGCTCGCGGAGGCGGTGAAGAACGGCCACCGCGAGTTCGACCGGATCGCCGTCACGTCGGGCGTCCGCGACGGCGTCACTCCCTGCGGGATGTGCCGGCAGTCGCTCGCGGAGTTCGCGGCCGACGACCTCGTCGTCGTCTGCGACGAGGGCGACGGCGAGACCAGCGAGTACACGCTCGGCGAACTGCTCCCGAACACGATCTCGGAGGGGACCCTCGACGACGCGAGAGCGACGGGCGACGCGCGGGACGCCGGCGGGGACTGAACCGCTGAGCCGGTCGGCGCCCGGTGCTCCGTCCCCGCTCACTCGGCCGGGGAGGCGGTCGCGTCGGGGGCGTCGGAGCCGGGGTCCTCGCCGTCGGCGCCTGGCTCCTCGCCGTCGGCGCCGGTCCGATCCTCGTCGGAGCCGGCGGCCGACTCCGGCTCGTCGCCGTCCGTCCAGTCTCCGACGCGCTCGGCGACCCGGCGGCGGTTCACCTCGCCGACGCGGTCCGCCACGTCGTCCACCATCTCGAAGAGGTCCTCACGGACCGGGCTCTCCGGGTCCCGTACCGACGGCCCGTCGGAGCCCTCGGAGTCGAAGTCGGGGTGAACGGGGAGCCGCGAGAGGACCGGCACGCCGTAGTCGTCGCGGATCTCGTCGCCGCCCCCCTCGCCGAAGACGGCGTGGGTGTCGCCGCACTCGGGGCACCGGAACGCGCTCATGTTCTCGACGACGCCGAGGACGGGCGCGTCGTGCTCGTCGAACAGCCGGAGCCCCTTGCGCGCGTCGGCGACGGCCATCTCCTGCGGCGTCGTGACGATGACGACGCCCGCGACGGGCAGCGACTGGAGTAGGTTCAGCGACGCGTCGCCGGTACCCGGCGGGAGGTCGACGACGAGGTAGTCGAGCCGGCCCCACTCGACCTCGTTGACGAACTTCATCATCACGTTGTTCACCATCGGCCCGCGCATCACCGCCGGTTGGTCGCCGTCGGGCATCAGGTGGTCGGTGCTCATCACGCGCACGCCGTCGGAGGCCGGCGGGACGATCTCCTCGTTCGGCGTGACGCCCGGCTCGTTCTCCGTCGGGAGCAGCCGCGGGACGTTCGGGCCGTGCACGTCGGCGTCGAGGATGCCGACGCGCGCGCCGCGGTCCTTCAGCCCCGCGGCGAGGTTCGCGGCGACGGTCGTCTTCCCGACGCCGCCCTTGCCGGAGGCGACGGCGATCACGTTGCGGACGCCGGGGAGTGCGTCCGTCTCGAAGCCGTGTTCCTTCCGGAACTCGGCGCGCAGCTCCGGCTCGAGCCCCGCGTCTTCGACGGCCTCGCGGACCGCGTCGCCGATCTCCATCTCGGCGGGCGCGTGCGGGGCGTTGAACGCGAGCGTCACCTCGGCGGTGCCGTCGTCGATCGTCACGTCGTCGACGAGCCCCATCGAGACGATGTCGTCGTCGTTGAGCGGGTCTTCGACTGCGGCAAGTCGATCGGTCAGTTCGGTTTCGCTGAGGGTCATGGTGAGAGCGGTCAGGTGGCGTCCGGCGGTCGATTCGGGCGCTCGGCGTCAGATTCGAGCGGGAAAAGGTTAGTTCGAACGCGGATTCTCAGCCCGTGCCACTGCGGGGAGCGGGGATCGCGTCAGAAGAACACGACCCCGATGATGATCGTCGCCACGAACAGGCTCCCCCACAGCACGGTGGTGAGGCCGGCGAGGTAGCCGAGTCCGAGCAGGTTCGCGAACCGGTCGCTCGGGTCCCCGATGAACCACGCCGCGACCATCGCGTACACCGGCAGGAGGACGATCCCGAAGATGAGGTACGTCCCCGGCCCGACGAACGGGAGCGTGTACTCGGGCGACGAGGCGAGCGGCACCGCGGCGGGCCCCGACGCGAGCGCGGCGACGGCGGACGCGGCGAGCGGCGTCATGCGTCCACCTCCTCGTGGTCTTCGATCGCGTGCAGTTCAACGACCGGGATCACCTTCGAGACGACGAGGAAGAACAGCACGACGATACCCACCGTCCCGAGCACGGCCGAGATCTCGACGGGCGAGGGGATGTACGCGCCGGGCACCCCGGCGTACAGGTCGAAGTGGGCGTGCTGGAGCCCCTCGACGACGAACAGCACCTTCTCGGCGAGCGTGCCGAACAGGACGGCCACGGACATGCCGACGAGGACGCGAATGTCGTACAGCTCGGGCCGCAGCGAGGTCGCGAACGCGTACAGCATCGCGAGCGCGACGAGGCCGATCGCGACCCAGTACAGCGGGGTCGCGATCTTCACCTCGGTCGCGTGCTGGAGCGTCGTCGGCGCGGCGAAGATCCCCGTGATCACCTGCTGGAGCTGGAGCCACAGGAAGATCAGGCTGAAGAAGCCGAGCCACTTCGCGAGCCCCTGGAAGACGGTGTCCGGAATGAGCTCGTCCCAGCCGTACGCGTACCGGAACGCCGCCGAGATGATGATGATCCCGCTGACCGCGGAGGTCAGGGCGATCGAGAGGAACGACGGCCCCTGGACGCCGCCGTGCCAGCCGGCCATCGACGGCAGCAGCGAGAACAGCCACGGGATCACCCCGCCGTGGAGCAACAGCGGCGCCATGATGATGATCGCGAAGGCGATCCACCAGACCATCCGCTCGACGACCTGGTCTTCCTTCTCGGTGTAGCCGACCGTGATGACGCGGTACACCGGTTCGAGGACGTTCGGAAGGCGGTCGCGGAGCCGGTGAACGTCGTACCGGATCGTGAGCGCGAGGTACGTCGCGGTCAACACGAAGTAGGCGGTGATGACGGTCACGTCCCACATCAGCGGCGACCACTGGACCCGCGTCGGCCACGCGGGGAGGACGCTCGTCACCAGTCGGTCGGGCCGGCCGACGTGGATGAGGATGAAGACGCCGGCGCAGGTCAGCGCCGCGATCGTCAGCAGCTCCGCGAGGCGCGCGACGGGCTGGTAGGTGTCCATCCCGAGCAGCCGCACCGCGGCCGAGAGGATGATCCCGCCGTGCGCGATCCCGACCCACCAGATGAACGCGCCGATGTACAGCCCCCACGGAACGCCGCCGCCGGAGCCCCAGTCGGCGAGGTTCGTGACGATCAGGCCGTGCTGGAGCTGCTGGACGTAGAAGAACAGCCAGACGCCGATCAGGCCGAAGGCGACCGCCAACGCGGCCAGGTAGCGCTTCGTGAACGTCTGGATCGGCCGGACGAGCGTCTCCCGGTCGACCCCCGTCACGTCGACGCTCACGCCTCTTCACCCCCGTCGGCGCCTCGATCGAGGACCTCCTTGCGGTTGTCGGTGATCCCCATGTCCTCGTAGGCGACGGGACCCTCAACCTGCTCGGCGTGCGGCGAGGGCTCGTTGCCGATGAACTGGACGTTCGGCTCGGTGCCGCGTTCCTCCATCAGCTTGAACGTGGACACGGTGTGTTCCTTCCGGTTCGGGAACTCCTCGAGGTCGTTCTCCTGTCCGGAGCGGTACTCTTCGAGGTGCTGGTTCGGCGGGCTCTCCGGGTCGTTGAGGTCGCCGAAGTGGATGGCGTCCATGGTGCACGCCTCCTCGCAGGCGGTGGTGCCGACCTTCTCTTCGCCCATCTGGCCGTCCTGCCGGTCGACGCAGAACGTGCACTTGCCCATCACGCCCTCCGGCGGCCGAGAGCCGACCCAGCGCCCGCGGTCGTCGATCTGGTGGTCGTCGTCGATCTCGGACTCGGGCACGTCCGGCTCGCCCCACTGGAAGTAGTTGACGCCGTACGGACAGGACACCTCGCAGTACCGGCAGCCGATACAGATGTCGTAGTCCGTCAGGACGAGCCCGTCCTCCTCGCGGGTGTGGCGGGCCCCGACCGGACACACCTTCGTGCACGGCGAGTCCGTGCAGTGCTGGCAGGTCCGCGGCAGGAAGTTCTCCTGCTCGCCCTGCCCTTCGTCTTCGAACGCGAAGACGTACATCCAGTTGGCGCCCTCGGAGAGGTTGTGCTCCTGGTCGCACGCGACCATGCAGGCGAGACACCCGTCGCAGTTGTTGAGGTTGATCGTCATCCCCCAACGAGTGCCCTCGCCGTCGTCGCCGCCGCCGGCGCCCGCGGCGCCGTCGTCGCCGCCGGTGGTCGCGCCGGCGCTCCCGAGCCCGCCGAGCCCGAGCGCGGCGGCCGCGGCGCCCTTCTTCATCACCGATCGCCGCGACTCGCTCTCGTCGCCGTCAACGCCCCGCAGGGTCTCCCCGATGCCCTCGAACGCCCCTTCGATGCGGTCGATGGCGTTCACGTCTCCCGAGTCGACCTCGTCGGGATCTGGCAAGTCGACCTCGCGGTCGTCGACGTCGAACTCCTCGAGGATCCGGTCGTGATAGCGACGGTAGAACTCGACCTCCGAGAGATCGCCCGCGGACACCTTCTGGGCGTCCCGAGCCATCTCCATGCCGAGATCCGCGTCGTACCCGGTCTCCTCGAGGAGCCGCCTGTGCTCCTCGTCCGGTGTCGCGTACATCGATTCGTCGTCGGTGCTCATGGTCGGAATGGAGTGTTCTCCCGCCCCGTGCGGACGGGTCACGGGAGCGTCGCCGGGTCCGGGGGCACCGCCGACGCCGGCGGCGGTCGCGGGCCCCGGACTGACGTTCCCGGTTCCGACGTACGGGATTCGGCGGGTCAATCGTTGGTCGGATTCTTAGCCGATAGAAACGACCGCGAATATGTTCGAGCGGATCAAGATAAAGCGCCGCTCGCGATCACCGGAGGGACCGACTCACTCCGCGAGGCCGCTCTCGGAGAGGACCCGCTCCGCGGACGCCTCGAACGCGTCGCGCTCCTCTGCGAGTGCGTCGTTCGTGAGCGCGCCGTCGCGTTTCGCGACCTCGCCGTCGACGATCACCGTGTCGACGTTTCCGACGCCCGCCTGGAACGCCACCGTCTCGACCGGGTTGTTCACCGGCAGCGTGTTGACGTCGCCGCCGTCGATCACGACGAGGTCGGCGCGCTTCCCCGGCGTGATCGAGCCGACGCGGTCCTCGAGACCGAGCGCCCGGGCGCCCTCGATGGTCGCGATCTCCAGCGCCCGGTGGGGGTCGATGGAGACCTCGGTCGTCTGCTCGCCGCGGTCGACGACCGGCTGATTGTCGATCCCGCGCTGGACGCCGACGGCCATGCGGGTCTGCGTGAACATGTCGCCGCTGACGTTCGACACGATGTCGACGCCGACGGAGGGGGTCGCGCCCGCCTCCATCGCCTTCCCGAGGACGGGCGTCCCCATTCCCATCTGCAGCTCGACCTCCGGCGTGGTCGAGATCGACCCGCCGGAGTCGCCGACGAGCGCGAACTCCTCGTCCTCGAAGCGGTTGGCGTGGACGTAGTTGAGGTCGTCGCCGAGCAGCCCCAGTTCCTCCAAGGCGTAGACGCCGCCCCCGCCGAGGGACCCGATGTGCATCGAGGCGGGGATGCCCATCTCGCGGGCGCGGGTGATGTCCTCCTCGACCACCTCGTCGGTGGCGTAGTCGGGACCGCGGATCCCCATCGCGAGCGTGATCCGGTCGTCGGCGACGGGGAACCGCTCCTCGTGGAGCCGCTCGATGTCGTCCGGGTGTGGCTCCGTGCTCGCCTCCCACCACTTCGCGCCGTCGTCGCCCGGCGGGCCGTGCGTGAACACCGCCCGGATCCCCGCGTCCTCCAGGCCGTCGATCGCGCGGTCGGAGTGGTCCGGGGAGTTGGCGATGTGGAACCAGTCGAGGACCGTCGTCGTCCCGGCGTTGAGCTGTTCGGCCGCCCCGAACAGGTTCCCGAGGTAGGCGTCCTCGGGCCGGTAGTGGCTACTCACCTCGCCGAGCATGATCTCGAGGTAGTCGGTGAAGGTCCAGTCGCCGGCGATCCCGCGCACGCCGGCCTGCCACGTGTGGAGGTGGGTGTTGACGAACCCGGGCGCGACGACCGCGCCGGACGCGTCGATGACCGCCGCGTCGTCGGGGTCGATCCCCTCGGCGACCTCGACGATCTCGCCGTTCTCCACGTAGACGTCCGCGCGCTCCAAGACGCCGATATCGGGATCGACCGAGACCACGGTCCCGTTCCGGACGACCAGCCGGTCGGGGGCGTCACCAGTAGACCCGTCGTCGGCGCCGCTCCCGCCGATCGACCCCAGACAGCCCGAGAGCGGAAGCGAGACCGCGGCCGCGCTGCCGGCCAGATAGCTCCGTCGCGATACGCCGCCGTCGTCGTCGGTTCGTCGTCGCATTGTCGGCACCCGTGCTCGGGGCCGCCGAACCGTGGGAGTTCGTTCGGTATGTTCCAACCGGGGCCGCGGCGCGACGGGCGACCCCGTCAGGGGGCGCTCTCCTCGACCTCGACGGGGTCGGACGCGAGCGCCTCGCGGCCGGAGAGGTAGTTCTTCGCGAGCCAGGCCTCGGCGCGCGAGACGCGGTACTGGAGCGTGGAGACGGGGATCCGCTCCGCCTCCGCGACCTCTTGGAGGGACATCCGGCGCGGGGTGTCGTAGTACCCCCGCTCGATCGCGGCTCGGAGCGCCTCGCGCTGTTCCGGCGGGAGGTCGTCCGCGTCCGGCCGCTCGGCCCCCCAGTCGGGGGAGCCGTCCACCCGTCCGAAGGTCAGTTCGAGCCCCGGGCGGAGGTTCGCTTCGAGCTCCTCGTACACCGTGCTCAGGGCGCTGTCGTCGTCGGCGAGCACGTTCCACTCGTAGGTGTTCCCGTACTGCTGTGCCCGGCAGAGCGCCCCGTCTCCCAGCCGCTGGGTCACGAGGTACGGCACCGATCGGCACCCCTCGCCCTCCGACTGTCTCGAGTAGATGAGCCGGCTCGTCGGCCGCTCGGCGAGCACCTCGTGTTCCCAGTCGAGCTCGCAGCCGCCCATGCCTCGGAGGTTCGAACAGCGGGGAAGCCCGTCGAGCCGGCGGTCGTACGCCTCCAGCGCCTCCGGCGGTCCCGTGACCTCGTCGACGCGCCACATCGTCTCGGCGGTCGCGTGACAGGAGACCGTCCGGGAGTAGAGCCCCGGGTTCTCGATGAACACGTCCATCAGGTCGTCCGCGCCCTCCTCGTAGGTGACCGTGAAATCGAACTCCTGCATGCCGATCGGTACGCCGGATCCGTACAAGAACGCACGGTTGGCATATGCCGACTCGGCCGCCGGCGATGGCGGGCGGACCCCGGGCCGAACCGGCGTCGCGTCGGCTCGTTTCCGCGGTGCCATCTCGTCGGACGGTCCGTGAAGTATTTTAAAAGGAGACCGTCTACGGGGGACATGACCGGAGACAGCGAGGACCCCAACGACGAGGCCGGCTACCACGTCGAGGTCGCGCCCGACGACGTCGCGGACGCGGTGTTGCTCCCCGGCAACCCCGAGCGCGTGGACAAGATCACGGCGCTGTGGGACGACCACGAGGAGGTCGCGCGCCACCGGGAGTACCGCACCGCGACCGGCAGCTACGAGGGCGCGCCGATCTCGGTGACCTCCACCGGGATCGGGTCGCCGTCGGCCGCCATCGCGGTCGAGGAGCTCGCCAGGGTGGGCGTCGACACGTACATCCGGGTCGGCTCCTGCGGCGCGATCCAGCCGGAGATGGACGTGGGCGACCTGGTCATCACGACCGGCGCGGTCCGGCAGGAGGGGACGAGCGACGAGTACGTCCGCGAGGACTACCCCGCGAGCGCCGACGGCGAGGTCGTCTCGGCGCTCGTCGCCGCCGCCGAGCGGCTGGGCCACGACTACCACACCGGCGTCACGATGAGCGCGGACTCCTTCTATGCCGGGCAGGGCCGCCCCGGCTTCGAGGGGTTCGAGGCGGCCGGTTCCGACGAGCTGGTCGCGGAGCTTCAGGACGCGAACGTGAAGAACATCGAGATGGAGGCGTCGGCGATCCTCACGATCGCGAACGTGTACGGGCTCCGCGCCGGCGCGGTCTGCTCCGTCTACGCGAACCGCGTCACCGGCGAGTTCCGGACCGAGGGCGAGTCGCAGGCGGCGGAGACCGCGAGCCTCGCCGTGAAGCTCCTCGCGCGGATGGACGAGGTCAAGGCGGAGGCGGGCGCCGACCGCTGGCACGCCGGCCTCTCGCTGTAGGGTCGAGACGGCCCGACGGCGGCTCCGCGATCGCTGCGCGTCCGTCGGCGTGCGCTGGTTGCCGCGCGTCGGTCGCCGCCCGTCCGCGGCGTGCGCTGGTCGCCGCGTGTCGATCTGCCGATGACCCCGTCAGCGACGTTCCAAAGCGACTTTACCCGCGGACCGCGGAGCGACACGCATGGCTACACAGGTCGTCGTCGTCGGTTCCGGGTATGCCGGCGCAGGGGCGGTGAAGGCGTTCGAAGACGAGGTCGGCGATGGCGAGGCCGAGCTCACGTGGATCTCAGAGCACGACTACCACCTCGTCCTCCACGAGGTCCACCGCGCGATCCGCAATCCCGCGGTCGCCGAGAAGATCACCATTCCCGTCGACGAGATCAAATCGCCCGAGTCCGACTTCGTGCAGGGTCGCGTCGTCGACGTCGACACTGACGAGCGGGTCGTCGAGACGGACGACGGGACGACCGTCGACTACGACTACCTCCTGCTCGGCGTCGGCTCCACGACCGCCTTCTTCGGTATCGAGGGGCTCAAGGAGAACGCCCACCAGCTCAAGAGCCTCGACGACGCCAAGGCGATCCACGAGGACGTGCGGTCGGCCGCCGCCGAGGCGACGCGGTCCGACCCCGTCGAGGTCATCGTCGGCGGCGCCGGCCTCTCCGGGATCCAGACCGCGGGCGAGATCGCGGAGTACCGCGACAAGCACCGCGCCCCGATCAACATCAAGCTCGTCGAGGGCCTCGACGAGGTCTTCCCCGGGAACGACCCGCAGGTCCAGGGCGCGCTCCGCCAGCGGCTCGAGGACGCCGACATCGAGATCCTCACCGGCGACTTCATCTCGAAGGCCGACGAGGACGCGGTGTACCTCGGCGGCGGCGAGGACGAGGAGCCCGAGGAGCTCGGGTACGACGTGCTGATCTGGACCGGCGGCATCACGGGCCAGCCGGAGTTAGAGAACGTCGAGGTCGAGAAGGACGAGCGCTCGAACCGCGTCCACGCCGCCTCCGACTTCACCACCAGCGACGACCGCGTGTTCGCCATCGGCGACACCGCCCTCGTCGAGCAGGGCGACGACGACGTGGCGCCGCCGACCGCGCAGGCCGCCTGGCAGGCCGCGGAGGTCGCCGGCGAGAACCTCGCGCGCGCCGCCCGCGGCGCGCCCCTCCAGTCGTGGGAGCACACGGACAAGGGGACCGTCATCTCGGTCGGCGAGGACGCGGTCGCCCACGACGTGATGGGGATGCCGATCAAGACGTTCGGCGGGACCCCCGCGAAGCTGCTCAAGAAGTCCATCGCGGTGCGGTGGATCGCGAAGGTCTCCTCGACCGGGCGCGGCGTGAGCGCGTTCGGCGACATGTAGGGTCGGCGAGCGCGCGGCTCGACCACCGGTCTCGGTTCGGAAACGCTCGGAACTTCTCAGCGCAGAACGCTGCAGCTTCAGCGGCGCGGCGAACTCGGAATCCGACCGTGAGCGGCTGCGCTCGGATCGCTAAGGCTGCGCTCGGATCGCTGAGGCCCCGCTCGGACCGTTAACGCGGCCGCGGAGAGAGGGACGCAGAAGACGTCGTCGCTGGAGCGTTCAGTCTCGGGGATCCGGTTGCCGGAGCGTTCAGTGCTCGGCGGGCTCGTCCGGCGCGCGCATGTCGTCGATCCGGAGGATGAGGATGTTCGCGGTGTCGTCTTTCCCGTCGACGGTTCCGTCGATGACGAGCTTCGAGAGGGGCGTCGGGCCGACGGTGACGGAGTCGCCCTCGTGGAAGTTCCGGACGGAGCCCTGGACGTGGATCTCGGCGCGGCAGAGCTCGGGGTGGTGGACGCTGGAGAGGTCGATCCCGTCGACGTTGACGCCGGTGACCTCCTCGCCCTCGTGGTAGATCGGCACGTCCGCGGGCTCGTCCATCCGCTGGATGTCGAGCGCCTCGTACGCGTTCGAGGTGGGCTTGTACCCGCCCTTCGGCCCGGGTACCCCCTCGACCAGCTGGAGGGCCTTCAGGCTCTGCATCTGGTTCCGGATCGTCCCCGGGTTACGGTCGACTTCCTCTGCGATCGCTTCGCCTTTGACGGCGTCCTCCTGTTCCCCGTACAGGTTGATGAGGGCCGAGAGGATGCTTTTCTGGCTCGACGTGAGCTCGATCGATGACATGGTCGCGAATAGATGGCCACCCTGCTTAAATGCGATGGAAGCCCGTTATAAACGATCGTGCGGTTTTTCAGGATCCGCCGAGGCGACGGAGCCGAACGTACGCGATCGGACTAGAGAGCGCGACCACGACGCCGACCCCGATCAGCGCGAGGCCGAGGTCGCCGACGAAGAACGCGACTCCGGCGCCGACGAGCCCGATCACGGCGCCGGTGAACGCGACGGCGATCATGGCGCCGATCGGTTCGAGGTCGGCCGGCGTGAAGTCGCGGTCGGAGCCGCTCATACCCGACGTTGGAGCGCAGGCGTGAAAACCGTGTGCGATCGCGTCGCGGCCGCGGCGAGGACCCCCACCATTCAAGCGTCGCCGGAGCGCTTGCTCGGACATGACCACCGTCAAGATCATCGGCGCGCCGACCGACTACGGGGCGAACCGACGCGGCGTGGACATGGGACCGTCGGCGATCCGCTACGCGGGGCTGGCCGACCAGCTCGCGGGCGCGGGCGTCGAGACGGTCGACGCGGGGGACCTCGCGGTTCCCCGGGCGGAGGAGCGCGACCCGGACGCGGAGGCGCCGCGCGACGGGAAGGCGAAGTTCCTCCGCGAGACGGCCGACGTCTGCCGCCGGCTCGCGGACAAGGTCGGCGGGACGCTCGCGGAGGGTGACGTGCCGCTCGCGCTCGGCGGCGACCACTCGATCGCCATCGGCTCGCTCGTCGGGTCCGCGCGCGACGCGGAGATCGGCGCGGTGTGGTTCGACGCCCACGCCGACCTCAACACCCCCGCGACGACGCCCTCTGGGAACGTCCACGGGATGCCCCTCGCGGCCGCGCTCGGCCTCGGCGAGTTCGCCGGCTCGGACTGGGCGAACGCCCCCGGGCTCGACCCGGAAAACGTCGCGCTCGTCGGGCTGCGATCCGTCGACGACGCGGAGGTCGATGTGATCCGCGACCACGGGTTCGCCGCCTACACGATGTCCGACATCGACGAGCGCGGGATCACGGACGTGGCGGAGGAGGCGATGGCCGAGGCGGCGGCGGGCGTCGACGGCGTCCACGTCAGTCTCGACCTGGACTGGCTCGATCCCAAGGAGGCGCCCGGCGTCGGGACGCCGGTCAGGGGCGGCGCCACCTACCGGGAGGCCCACAGCGCGATGGAGGTCGTCGCCGAGAGCGACTCGGTCCGGTCGATGGAGCTCGTCGAGGTGAACCCGACCCTCGACCAGCACAACGAGACCGCGGAGCTCGCGACGGAGCTGGCCGCGAGCGCGTTCGGCAAACGGGTGCTCTGAACCCCGGCAGTGACTCAGGGACTCCGGTCCAGCTGATCGACGACCGTCTGGAGGTCCGCCTCGCGTTCGATCTCCCGTTTGATCTCCTCGCGGCGGCGGACCGCCGCGGAGTCGGCGTCGTACGCGCGCACGAACTCGGCGCGGGTGTGCTCGTCGAACGCGTGCCGGATCGCGAAGTAGCCGTCCGGAACGATCGTGCCGCACACCTTGCACTCGTGGCGCTGGTGGCCGTTCGTCTGATGGACGATGGCCGACTCCACGTCGTCGAAGGCGGCGTCGCAGCCGTCGATTCCGCACGTCCAACGGGGCATGTCATCCAGTCCCCGCCGCGGGGGATTAACGGTTTCCCCCGGCGACCGCCGCTCGGGTCCCGTCGTTCTCCCCCGATTTCCGTCGCAACCGCCTCCGGGTCCCCGCACCCGCGTGTAGGTGACGGTACCGGACCGTCTCGCCGTCGAACGATACGCCTTTGCTCGGCGACGAAGAACGCCCACCCGTGACTGGATCGAGAACGCGCGTCGACGCCCACGTGAAGGTGCTCGACGACGACGTCGTGGCCCTCGCGAAGGAACGGGGGATCGACGCGCTCGTGTACGCCCCGCACTTCACCCGCCTGCCGACGATCCGACAGCGCGCGGCCCGGTACTCCGACGACGACCTGACCGTGATCCCCGCGCGAGAGGTGTTCACGGGCGACTGGGGGAACCGGCGGCACATCCTCGTTCTCGGCCTGGACGAGCCGGTCCCCGACTACATCACGTTCGAGGCGGCGATGGCCGAGGCCGACCGGCAGGACGCGGCCGTGCTCGCGCCCCACCCGAGCTTCGCGACCATCTCGCTCACCCGGCCGGAGATCGACGCCCACGGCGCGCGGATCGACGCGATCGAGATCTACAACACGAAGCTCCTCCCCCACCAGAACGCCCGGACGCGGCGGATCGCCGAGGCCACCGACCAGCCGGGGTTCGGCTCGTCGTACGCCCACCTCCCCGGCACCGTCGGCGAGGCGTGGACGGAGTTCGACGGCGACCTCGACGGCGTCGACGAGGTCGTCGAGGCCTTCCGCGAGGCGCGGCCACGCACCGTGGTCCACCGCGGCGGCGCCGGCCACCAGCTCCGCGGGGTCGTGGAGTTCGCCCACCTCGCGTACGAGAACACGTGGGAGAAACTCGACCGGCAGTTCCTCTCGGGCGACGAGCCGACCCTCCCGAGCAACGTCGCCTACGAGGGGCGGTTCAACGACGTGAGCGTCTACTCCGGGACGCTCTCCGACTACCGGCCGAACTAGGTCCTCCGCAGGCGGTCGACTGGGTCTCCCCAGACGACGGCTCGGTCCCCCTCAGATCCCGAAGGCCGACCAGCCCCCTTCAGATTCCGATCCCGGCGGCCGCCTCCGAGGCGATCGCGGAGACGTCCAGGTCCAGGGTCACGACGTAGGTGTGGATCGCCCAGAAGACCGCGAGCTCCACCGCGGTGACGATCACGGTGACCAGGTCCGCGTACTTGCTGCTCGTCGTCACGCCGGTCGGCATCCCGTACTCGGTGTCCGACAGCGGGTGGAACAGCGCGATCCCGCGGCGGCTCCCGACCACGTCGAGAACGTAGTGAGTCAACACCCCGATCCAGACGTACTGGAGGTTCCCGAACACGATCGGGTACGCGAGGAAGATTCCGAGCACCGGGAGGCTGTGGAGCGTCTTCCGGTGGCGGCCGAAGGCGGTGTCGACGTCGGGGAACAGCGCTCCCAACACGATCGGGACGGTGATCTCGGCGACGGTCCGCGCGGTGGCCATGCCGAGGTTCGGCTCGATGACGAAGCCGAGCCCGAGCGCGAGCAGCAAGGCGTTGAGAACGTGACCCCGTTTGTTCATACCTCCGGGTGGCCGGGGGCGTAGGTGAAACCACCGGATCGGTGCGGTCGGAGACGGTTCTGCGGACCGCACGCGGACGGCCAGCCGAAAGAGACAGGGAACCCGACGCCGAGCCACCGATATGGAGTACGAGGAGCCGAAGTTCTTCCACGTGATGCAGTACGCGGTCGGGGCCGACGGCGACGTCATCGACATGGTGAGCGGCAACCCCGACTGGGAGCCGCCGACCGCGCTGCGGGAGGCGCTCCGCGACTACGCCGACCTCCCCCCGGACGACTTCCAGTACCCGCCGAGCGAGGGGTTACTGGAGCTCCGCGAGGCGATCGCCGAACGTCGGAACGTCGACCCCGACCGCGTCGTCGTCACGAACGGGACGGGCGAGGCGAACTACCTCGCGATGGCGCGCGCGTTCGAGCGCGGCGCGGGCGACGAGGCGCTCCTCACCGATCCCGTCTACCCGTACTACCCCGGCAAGACGGACCTGCTCGGCGGCGAGTCGACCCTCGTCCCGACCGAGCGCGACGGCGGCCTCGACGTTGACGCGTTCCGCGAGGCCGCGAGCGAGGACACCGCTCTCATCGTGCTGAACACGCCGAACAACCCGACGGGGGCAATATACGACCTCGACGCGATCCGCGAGATCGTCGCGATTGCCGAGGCGGTCGACGCCCTCGTGATGGTCGACGAGGTGTACGATCACTTCGATCTGACCGGCGGGTTCGAGTCTGCGCTGACGCTCGACTCGGACCGGGTGATCGTCACCAGCGGCTTCTCGAAGTCGATGGCGATCACCGGGTTCCGGGTCGGGTACGGCGTCTTCCCCGAGGGGCACGTCGGCGACGCCAAGACGCGGCACATGCTCGTGAACGTCGCCGGGGCGCGCCCCTCGCAGTACGCCGTCCACCACGCGCTCGCGGAGACGCCCCCCGACTACTACGCGGAGGCGCGCGATCTGCTCGCCCAGCGGGTCGACGCCTTCACCGACGCGCTCGACGCGGCGGGCGCGGAGTACACCCGTCCCGAGGGCGCGTTCTACGTGCTCGCGCGCTTCGACGGGTTCCCCGGCACGATGGCGAACGTCAAGCGTCTGATCGACGAGGCCGGCGTCGCCGGGATGCCGGGCGAGGCGTTCGGCACCGCCCGCGACGAGTGGATCCGGTTCGCCCTCGTGACGCCGCGGACCGTCGAGGCCGCGGAGCGCCTCGCCGACTACTTCGCGGACGGCGCCCCCGAGTCGCGATGAGCGATGACGACGGACGCGGCGGGGACGACATCCTCGACTACTTCAACCGGAGCCCGTACCGCGACTTACTCGACATCGAGGTGACCGAGGCCGCCGACGGGCGCGCCGCGGGTCGACTGCGATTTAGTGAAAAGCACTCCTCGAACCGCCGGCGGGCGATCGCGCAGGGCGGCGTCGCCTTCTCGTTGGCCGACAGCGTCGCCGGCGCGGCCGCGACCGCGCTGGTCGGGTTCCCGACGCCGACGATCGACTTCCGGATCGACTACCTCGCGCCCGCGACCGACGACCTCGTCGCGACCGCCGAGGTCGTCCGCGAGGGCGGCGAGACCGCCGTCGTCGACGTGGAAGTCGTTCAGCGGGCGGGCGACGACGCCGACGACCGGAACGTCGCCGTCGGCAGGGGCGTATACAAGACGAGCGACCTCCCGGACGACGCGCCGTGGGACCTCGATCAGGGGGACTGACGAACTGCGGTCGGCGCGCGCCTCCGAGTGGCCGACAGGCCACGAGGAGCGCGTGCGAGGGACGCGGCGACCGTAGGGAGCCGCGAGGCTGGGGAGGCGTGAGGCTGCGGTTGCGGTCCGGGCGGGACCCAAAGGGGCAGCCGCGAGGGCGAAGGCGGCCGCAGTAAGCACCGCAGCGAGTGAGCGAAGCGAACGAGCGAGGCGCGCAGCAAGGCCTCCGAGCCGTCGTGGCTGGGGCTTTGGAGATGTTCGTCCTCTATCCACCGAGCTTTATGTCCAAGAATCCGTTTAAACCGTCTTAAATAGCGTCTAGCCGAAGTTCTCGACCTTCGCGGCGTCGGCGTCGCCGCCGGCGGCCTCGACGGCCGCCTCCGCGTCCGCCACCAGATCGGCGAACCCGTACACGAAGACGGTCTCGCCCTCGGAGCCCGTCAGCGCCTCGGCGACCGCCCCGTCCAGCGCCTCGTCCGCGTCGAGGAGGTGGATAGCGGCTCCGCGCTCCTTTAGCCGATCGAGCCGGTCCGCGTGCGACACGTCGTCGTCGCGGTAGACGACCGCGGCCTCGGCGCCGTCGTCGAGCGCGCGCTCCGCGATGGCGACCGCCGGGCCGACGCCGGGGCCGCCCGCGATCACGACCGCGCGCGGCTCGCCGTCGTAGTGCTGGTCGCCGAACGGCCCGGAGAGGGTCATCTCCGTGCCCGCCTCGGCGTCGGCGAGGAACGCGGAGAACTCGCCGCCCTCCTCGGGGTCGATGCCGACCGTCACCTCGAACGTGTCGCCGACCGTCGGCGACGAGAGGGTGTAGAAGCGCGCGACCGACTCGCCGTCGATCTCGGTGCCGAGCTTCACGAACTGCCCGGGCTCGGCGGCGAACCCGTCGGGCGCCTCGAACCGGAGGGCGTACGTATCGCGGCCGACCGTCTCGACCGAACTGACCGTCGCTGTCGTGTCCATGGCACCGTTCCGACCGGGAGACACAAACGTGTTCCCGTCGGCGTCGGTGCTGCCCGTGTCGAAACCCTCGGGGCCGAGCGGACCGTCGGACCGAACGGCGCCGCGTTCCTCGCGTTCGGGCACGGACCGCCTCCGGGGCGTGGCCACCGGCGGTTCGACGACCGTCGAAACAACCAACGACGATGCGGGTCGATCGTGAGAGATCTGCAAAACGTTCGTCCACCATACGAGATATATAGAGATATACGACCGCTATTAATGACAATATTCGCGAAGAATATCACGTATGTTTAGAAATGGGTCGATAGCTCCTTCCAGAAGTCTTTTGATGAGTCCGGCGAAAGCCCCCTCATAGCATGGCTGCGGACTTCAACTGGGCCGTCGGCGGAGAGGCCGGCGACGGCATCGACTCGACCGGGAAGATCTTTGCGCAAGCGCTCTCTCGGGCGGGTCGACACGTGTTCACGTCGAAGGACTTCGCCTCGCGGATCCGAGGCGGCTACACCGCCTATAAGGTGCGAACCTCCGTCGACAAGGTACAGAGCGTCGTGGATCGGCTGGACGTGCTCATCGCGTTGACCCCCCGGACCATCGAGGAGAACCTCGAGGAGCTCCACGAGGGGTCGGTGATCATCTACGACGGCGAGCGGACCACGATGCAGGACGTGGAGATCCCCGACGAGATGATCGGGATCGACGTCCCGCTCAAGCGGCTCGCCGAGGAGGCCGGCGGGGCGATCATGCGGAACGTCGTCGCGCTGGGGGCGGCCTGCGAGGTCGCCGAGTTCCCCATCGAGAACCTCGACTCCGCGCTGGAGAAGCGCTTCTCGGACAAGGGCCAGAAGCTCGTCGACAACAACAAGGAGGCCGCCCGCGCGGGGCGGTCGTACGTCGCCGAGGAGTACGACCACGAGTTCGACTACGACTTGGAGACCACCGACGAGGACTACGTCCTCCTCAACGGCGACGAGGCCATCGGGATGGGCGCAATCGCGGCCGGCTGCCGCTTCTACGCCGGCTACCCGATCACGCCCGCGACCGACGTGATGACGTACCTCACCGGTCGGATCGAGCGCTACGGTGGCCACGTCGTGCAGGCGGAAGACGAGCTGTCCGCGATCAACATGGCGCTCGGCGCCGCCCGCGGGGGGGCGCGGTCGATGACCGCCACGTCCGGGCCCGGGATCGACCTGATGACCGAGACGTTCGGACTCATCGCGACCTCGGAGACCCCGCTGGTCATCTGTAACGTGATGCGCTCCGGTCCCTCGACCGGGATGCCGACGAAACAGGAGCAGGGCGACTTAAACCAGATGCTGTACGGCGGCCACGGCGAGGTCCCCCGGTTCGTGCTCGCGCCGACGACGATCGACGAGTGCTTCTGGAAGACGGTCGAGGCGTTCAACCTCGCCGAGAAGTACCAGCTCCCGGTCTACCTCACCGCCGACCTCTCGATGGCGGTCACCGAGCAGACGTTCTCGCCGGACACCTTCGACATGGACGAGGTGGAGGTCGACCGCGGAAACGTCGTCGACGAGGCGACGATCGACGACCACCTGAGCGAGTCGGGCGGCTTCCAGCCCCACGAGATCACCGACGACGGGATCTCGCCGCGGGCGTTCCCCGGCACCGCCGACGGCGCGCACATGTCCACGGGCCTCGAACACGACGAGCAGGGGCGCCGGACCGAGGACACGGAGATGCGCGTCGAGCAGGTCGACAAGCGCAACCGGAAGGTCGAGACGGCCCGCGAGCGCGAGGACTGGAGCCCGCGCGAGTTCGGCGACGAGGACGCCGACACGCTCGTCGTCACGTGGGGGTCGAACGAGGGCGCGCTCGCCGAGGCGGTCGAGTTCCTCGCGGACGACGGCCTCGACGTGCGGGTGCTCTCGGTCCCGTACATCTTCCCGCGGCCGGATCTGTCCGAAGACGTCGAGGCGGCGGACAACGTCATCGTCGTGGAGTGCAACGAGCAGGGGCAGTTCGCGGACCTGGTCGAACACGACGTGCTCGAACGGGTCGACCGGATTAACAAGTACAACGGCGTGCGGTTCAAGGCGGACGAACTCGCAGACGACATCAAGGCGACCCTCGCGGAGGGGGTGGAGGCGTAACCAATGAGCTCAGACATTCGATTCACCGACTTCAAGTCCGACAAGCAGCCGACGTGGTGCCCGGGATGCGGCGACTTCGGGACCATGAACGGGATGATGAAGGCCCTCGCGGAGACGGGCAACGACCCCGATAACACCTTCGTCGTCGCCGGCATCGGCTGTTCCGGGAAGATCGGCACGTACATGCACAGCTACGCGCTCCACGGCGTTCACGGGCGCGCGCTTCCGGTCGGGACCGGCGTCAAGATGGCCCGTCCCGACATCGAAGTGATGGTCGCCGGCGGCGACGGCGACGGTTACTCCATCGGCGCGGGCCACTTCGTCCACGCCGTCCGGCGGAACGTCGACATGACGTACGTCGTGATGGACAACCGCATCTACGGGCTGACGAAGGGGCAGGCCTCGCCGACCTCCCGCGAGGACTTCGAGACCTCGACGAGCCCCGAGGGCCCCAAACAGCCCCCGGTCAACCCGCACGCGCTGGCGCTCGCCTCGGGCGCGACCTTCATCGCGCAGTCGTTCTCCTCCGACGCGCTCCGCCATCAGGAGATCATCCAGAAGGCGGTCGAGCACGACGGGTTCGGCTTCGTGAACGTCTACTCGCCGTGCGTGACGTTCAACGACGTGGACACGTACGACTACTTCCGCGACTCGCTGGTCGACCTGAAGGAGACGGACCACGACCCCAGCGACAAGGCGGCCGCCAAAGACGTCATCTTCGACGACGAGACGGAACACCAGGGGATCATCTACCAAGACGAGGAGTCGGTGCCGTACCACGAGAAGCACGGCGTCGACGAGGACATGTCCGTCATCCCGGACGGCGCGCCCGAGGGCGCGACGGACCTCGTCCGCGAGTTCTACTGAGCCGTCGGCGGGCACGCGGACGATTCCGCTCCCGCGCTCCGACTGCGGCCGCTGCTCTCGACGGCCGGAAGCGCGATCGGCGGCGCAATTCCGTCCTCACCGAATCGCCAAAATCCGGCGGTCAAGCCGGCTCACAGCTGTTTGCGACCGGTTTCAGCAAACCTAATTACGTGGGTCCGTTTTCACGGGTATATGGTTGATCGCTACGACGTCGTGATCGCGGGTGCCGGACCGGCGGGCGCCCAGTGCGCTCGCGACCTGGCGACGCGAGGCTACGACGTCGTCGTTCTCGAAACGGAGCCGGAAGCCGAGTTCCCCCGCCAGAGCAACAAGTCGACCGCCGGGACGTTCCCGTCGATGATGTCCTCCTTCGGGATCCCCGACGACGTGGTGATGTCGTACACCGACGACGTGGTGTTGGAGTCGCCCAACAGCCACTACAAGAGCTACCAGCCCGGCGCGGTGCTGGAGTTCGCCGAGTTCAAGCGGTTCCTCGTCGAGGACGGCCGCGAGAACGGCGCCGAGTACCGGTTCGACTCGCGCGTCTCCCGGCCGATCCTGAACGACGACGGCGTCATCGAGGGCGTCCGGTACAACGGCGACGAGGAGGTGTACGCCGAGGTGGTCGTCGACGCCACGGGGCCCGCGGCGCCGATCGCGAGCGCGCTCGACGTGGTCGACCTCGAACGCGAGAACCAGGCGATCGGCATCGAGTACGAGATGGAGGGCGTCGAGATGAACCACCCGGAGTACGCCGACCTGCGCCGCGCGATGATGCTCCGGCTCGACCACGACATCGCGCCCGGCGGCTACTCGTGGATCTTCGCCACCGGCGAGGACACCGCGAAGGTCGGGATCTGCTACATCCAGAACGACCGTCACCGCGAGTTCGCACAGGAGGGCCAGACCGTCGACGGCTACCTCGACGCGTGGGTCGACCGCGACCCGCGGTTCGCCGACGCCGAGAAGCTCGACGGGAAGGTCCACCGCGGCTCCGCCCACATCCAGATGCCCGACGAGATGCACACCGACCGGTTCCTCGCGATCGGCGACACGGTCCCCTCCATCGACCCGCTGTGGGGCGAGGGGATCCACAAGGGGATGAAGTCAGCTCGCGCCGCCGCGGCCACCGTCGACCGATGTCTCACCGACTCTGAGCGGCGCCTCGACGCCGAAAGCCTCGCGGTCTACGAGCGGCTCTGGCACCGCGACGTGGCCCCGCGGATGAAGGCCCGGCTGATGCTCACGCGGCTGTTGTACCTCGCACCCAACGAGCGGTACGACCGGTTCATGCGCGACCTCCGGCAGGCGGAGGAGAACACGCTGGAGAAGGCGAATCAGGGGGACAAGGCCGCGATGGCGAAGCTGCTCCACCTCTCCGACGTCCCGCTGTTGACGAAGTTCGCGCGCGAGCGGTTGGGATCGTAGGGCCACCCCCAGCGACGACGGCAGACACCCGTCTCGGCGGTCGATACGGGCGGGAATCGCAACGGGAAGGCGGGGATCTCTCGGGGATACCCTTTTCCGGTCTCGAACGGGATCGGTGAACGTGTCTCGACTCGGTCGAGCGCTCGTCTCGGTCCCGATCGGGTTCGTCGTCGGGTTCTCCGTTGCGTTCCTGTTCGCTCCGGATCCGACGGGCCTCCTTCCGATCGCCGTCGGAGCGGTGCTGTCAGCCGTGTTGACTCCGGTCGTCTACGTCGGAATCGGGAAAGCGAGCGCTGCTGAATCGGCGTGACAACTCTCGCGGACGCAGTTCTCGTCTATCGGCGGATCCGGCGGTTGCTGGGTCCTGTGAGGGGAATTCGACGACGCCGGCCGTGGGAGGAAAGCGGCGTTCGCATCGCCTTCGGGCCGAGCTCCCGAGCGCTTTCCCCGCCCTCCAGAACTGTTTAGTCCGCCGGTTTCGGAGTATCTGTCATGCTCGATTACGTGGGATTGGAGGCGGACCTGAGCGAGGAGGAGCGACTTATCCGCGACACGGCCCGGGAGTTCGTCGACGAGCGGGTGCGGCCCGACATCGGCGATCACTTCCAGGCGGGGACGTTCCCGACGGGGCTGATCGAGGAGATGGGCGAGATGGGGTTTTACGCGCCGAACCTCGACGGGTACGGGCTCCCGAACGTCTCCGAGACGGCGTACGGAATCCTGATGCAGGAGCTGGAGGCGTGCGACTCGGGGCTCCGGTCGATGGCGAGCGTGCAGGGCGCCTTGGTGATGTACCCGATCCACGCCTACGGCAGCGACGACCAGAAGGAGCGGTGGCTCCCGGCGCTCGGCGAGGGCGAGGCGGTCGGCTGTTTCGGGCTGACGGAGCCCGACCACGGGTCGAACCCCGCCGGGATGGAGACGCGGGCCGAGCGGGACGGCGACGAGTACGTCCTCCACGGGTCGAAGACCTGGATCACGAACGCGCCGATCGCCGACGTAGCGGTGGTCTGGGCGCGCGACGAGTCGGACGGTGACGACGCCGACGACGCTCCTGTCCGCGGGTTCCTCGTCGAGACGGACCGCGACGGTATCACCACGAACGAGATCGACGATAAGCTCTCGCTGCGCGCGTCGATCACCGGCGAGATCAGCCTGCAGGGCGTGCGCGTCCCCGAGTCGAACGTCCTGCCGGGCGTGTCCGGGATGAAGGGACCGCTCTCGTGTCTCACGCAGGCCCGCTTCGGGATCGCGTGGGGCGCGGTGGGCGCGGCGCGGGACTGCTTCGAGCAGGCGCGCGAGTACGCGCTCGACCGCGACCAGTTCGGCGGCCCGATCGCCCGGTTCCAGCTCCAACAGGAGAAGCTCGCGGAGATGGCCACCCAGATCACCACCGCCCAGCTCCTCGCGTACCGGCTCGCGGAGCTGAAGGAGCGCGGCGACCTCACCCCGCAACACGTCTCGATGGCGAAGCGGAACAACGTCCGCACGGCGCGCGACCAGTCGCGGATCGCCCGCGAGATGCTCGGTGGCAACGGGATCACCACCGACTACTCGCCGATGCGCCACATGGCGAACATGGAGACGGTGTACACCTACGAGGGGACCCACGACATCCACACGCTCGTGCTCGGCGAGGACCTGACGGGGATCGCGGCCTACGAGTGACGGGGCTGAGCCGACGGCCGACGGCGGTTAGATGCCGTCGAGACCCGCCGGTTTAATGCGACGTGGCCCGTCCGTCGGTAGCAAGAGCCGTGATACACGATGGATGACGTGGAACTGTCCGAGGGCGACGCCCTGCGCCGGATGTACCGGATCACCGCGGCACAGGAGCGATCGTTCGAGGACAAGCTCCCGGACCTCCTCGATCTGGGCTGTGTGTACCTCGGCGTGGAGACCGGCTTCCTCACCGAGATTGACGACGACACCCAGATGATCATGGCCGCGAGCGGCGATCACGAACTGCTTCAGCCGGGACGGAGCTGCCCGCTGTCGAAGGCGTACTGCAGGAAGACGGTCGACGTGGAGGGGGCGTTGACCGTCCAGCACGCGCGCGTCGAGGGGTGGGAGGGAGACGCCGCCTACGAGGAGTTCGGCCTGGAGACGTACATCGGCGCGAAGGTCGTCGTCGACCGCGAGGTGTACGGAACCTTCTGTTTCGCGGACACCGAGGCGCGCGATCGGCCCTTCTCCGAGGACGAGGAGACGTTCGTGGAGCTGATGGCCCAGTGGGTGAGCTACGAGATCTTCCAGAAGCGGGCCACCGAACGGATACAGCAACAGCGCGACCAGTTAGAGGAGTTCACCCGCGTCGTCTCCCACGACATCCGGAACCCGCTCGGCATCGTCGACGGGTACCTCGATCTGGCGGAACGGACCGGCGACCCCGAGCACTTCGAGCGGTGTCGCGACGCGATCGACCGGATGGAGGCGCTGATCGACGACCTGCTGTTTCTCACCCGCGAGGGACAGACGATCGGTGGCCGCGAGGAGATCCGGATCGACGAGCTCGCCCGCGAGTGCTGGTCGTTCGTGAACGCGGAGGACGGAACGCTCGAGATCGACACCGACCGCGTCGTGATGGGCGACTGGAGCCGCCTCCAGCAGGTGTTCGAGAACCTGTTCCGAAACGCGCTCGAGCACGGCGGCGAGGACGTGACGATCCGCGTCGGCGACCTCGATGGCGGCGTCTACGTCGAAGACGACGGCACGGGGATCCCCGAGGCCGAGCGCGAGCAGGTGTTCGTCGACGGGTTCACCACCGGCGAGTCAGGCACCGGGCTCGGGCTGACGATCATCCGGCAGGTCGTCGAGGCCCACGGCTGGACAGTGTCCGTGACCGAGGGCGGCGCGGGGGGCGCTCGCTTCGAGATCCGCGGGATGGAGTTCGTCGAGCCGGGGACGGGCGGCGGCGAGTAGCCGGGCATATCGGCTGCGTCGGGACGGTATTTAAACGGCCGTGAGCGACGGCGACGATCGCTTATAAGGAACGAGGCGGTGGCGTCGTCGAATTTTGACCGACTGCCAGAGGCGCGGAGCGCCTCGCTGTCGCCGGCTGCTCCGCCGCCGGCCGTCACCGGGCGGGGCTTTGGCGGTGTACTCCGTCGATCGCTCGGAGCCGTTGGAACCACGAACTCCCCCGTCCGGTCGGCGGACCGCTTATTAGGCGCCGGCCGAACCTCCCCGTGTGGACGAACTCGTCGTGAGCACGGAGGTGTACGCCGATCCCGAGGACGTGTACGCGTTCCTGCTCGACTTCCCGCGGTACGCGAACTACTCGGAGTACCTCCGAGAGGTACGGACGCTCGACGGAGACGGGGGACCGGGAACCCGCTACGCGTTGCGGTTCGCGTGGTGGAAGATCACCTACACGGCCCACTCGCGCGTCACCGGCGTCGAGCCGCCCGAGCGCATCGACTGGGAGATCACGAAGGACATCGACGCCGGCGGGTGTTGGCGAGTGACGCCGCCGGAGACGGAGGGAGAGTCCGACGAGCGGCCCGACGACCCGTGCGAGGTCGCGCTCGAAGTCGAGTTCGACCCCGGCTCGGCCAGCTCCGACGCGCTCGATCTCCCGACGCTCGTCTCGTTCGACTGGGTGTTAAAGAAGGCGATCCCCCTGATCAGAGGCGAGGCCGAGCGCGTCGTCGAGCGCGCCGTGCGCGACTTGGAGGGGTCGACCCGCGACGTCGACCTCGACGTGTACGTCGATTCCGCGCGGATCTGAGCGCGTGTGGGAGTCGGTGTCGGCGGTGTCCCCGAGTCGAAGGCCTTAATATATCCAGCGGGGAACGAATGAATGCGTACGAGGGCTCGTAGATCAGTGGTAGATCATCCCCCTGGCACGGGGAAGGCCCGGGGTTCAAATCCCCGCGAGTCCATGATTTTGCGCCGCGAGCAATAACGCGAGCGGCGCAATTCTGCAACGAGCGGGGTTTGAACCCTACCAGTCGCGCGCAGCGAACGAAGTGAGCGAGCACGTCTGGTTCTGGTTCAAATCCCCGCGAGTCCACTTCTTCACTCGCTTCGCTCGTTCAGTCGTTTCCTCGCGTGGTCCCACTCGCTCACTCCGTTCGCTCGCGGGACCCCCGCGAGTCCATATTTCTGCGCCACAAGCGGCGCGGAACTGTAGCGACGGTCTCGTCGACAACGCTGTCCTCGACGAGCTGCATCAGCTCGCAGTAGCCCTCGCGATCGGTGTCGGTTCCGATCGACTTGTCTGCGAGGACGTGGTCGGCGTCGACGTCGAGTCCGAGATCGCGGGCGTAGTCGAGAAGGTTCTCGCGCTGTGTTTCGAGCTCCTGGTCGCGGGTCGAGACCCTCGCGTAGACGGCTGCGTTTGCCATGCTGTCGCCCGCATGTCTACCTGTATTAAAACTAAGGGGCTATTCGCCAGTTGGGCGAGAAGGACCTGTTTCTCGCCATAGTATTATTATTCACCCACTGTCACGAAGTGTATGGAGTGCGAAGAGTGTGGGAACGCAGATTCGATGTCCTATACTTGCTCTCGCTGTGGGAATACATACTGTGTATCTCACCGCCTTCCGGAATCTCACGAATGCGTTGGGCTCAAAATCGAAAAAGCGAATCGAGCTGCGTTGAGGGAAGAAGGGGAGAATATTCCGTGGTTCCAGGGTGAGAGTGCGCCAATAGAATCCCGTTCCTCCGGATCGCGGCTAGATTTTGTTATCGGGCTCGTGTGGCTAATAATCACATTCCCGTTCCGAACTAAGCTTCGCTTCATTACGTTCGCTATTCTCGTCACCGGAATCTACTTGTATTTCTAAAAACCCGGCTTGTCCGATTTTCCACCAGTTCCCGGACGCACGAATTATACGTACCAGATACCACTTTCACTGGACGCATGACATATTAGTTTATTAACTACTGAACCAGAATATGGCCTCTTGGGGCGATTTCGCTATTGTCGCAGTCCGCTACGATGAGGATGACAGTCGAATAAAGGAAGTTCGCCGTATGGAAGTGAAACCAGACAAACTCGTGGACTCCGAGGCTCGAAGACGAGCCATGATTGTCAACGATATTGAGGTGAAGAACGTTGACTACACGACTGCGATCAAAAATGAGAGCGGTAGGTGGGAGCTCGGTGAGGAAGTAGATACATACGAATTAGGTGGTGAGACGTTCATCAGAACCGAACCTGGCGATACCCCAGAAGACAATTTAGGCGGCCTGCCTACCTTTTAGACGAAGATCTGTTGGTAGTCTCTCAAACCATCCGGAACACCCACGGTTTCGCTTAAATACCCTCACGGCATCCGTCGCTGACATGATACGTGACGGGGTCGTTTTCGACGACGACTACCTCCCCTCTCCCATCGTCGGCCGGAACAGCCACATGAACGAGGTGACTGACGCCCTCTCGCCGATCGAACAAGGACAGCGCGCGGAGAACTGCTTTCTCTTCGGGCCCTCCGGCGCCGGGAAGACGACGGTCGCGCGTGCCGCCGTTCGTGAGCTCCGCCGCGAAGTCCTAGACGTGCCGTACGCGTACGTGAACTGCTGGCGGGACTACACGCGGAACGCGGTCCTCGACCGACTCTCCCGCGAGCTCGTCGGGTCGGCCGTCCCACGATCGGCTTCGACGTCGACGCTGCTTGACCACGTCCACAGCAACTTCAACGGGCCCGGCGTGGTCATCCTCGATGAGGTCGACCAGCTGCGCGAGACCGAGCTGCTCTACGATTTCCACCAGTTTCGCGGGCTCTCGTGGATCGGCATCGCGAACGACGGGACTTCTGAACGAAGCGACAAATCCTCCCTCGCCCGCTCTCAGAACACCGTCGGGAACACCGCGTACACGAACGCCACCGTTAGCGCGCCGCCGACGGCGAGGTAGTACGCCACGGGGATCAGGTTCAGCCGGATGACCCGGCCGGCCTTTCCGACGAGGCCGACCGTCGCGAGCGCGGCGATCACGTTGTGGATCGCGATCGTGTTCCCGATCGACGCGCCGATCGTCTGTGCGCCGACGAGCAGCTGGGTCGAGAGGCCGAGCTCTTGTGCGATCTCGAACTGGAACGCCGCGAACGTCACGTTGCTCACGGTGATCGATCCGGCGATGAACGCCCCGAGAGTCCCGACGACGGGCGCGAAGAAGGGGTACGTCGCGCCGAGCGTCGAGGCGGTCGCGTCCGCGAGCACAACGATCATGCTCCCGTCGGCGGCCGCACCGGGGTGGGCGGCGGTCTGGAGCATCACCTCGACCATCGCGATGACGAACACTAAGGCGATCGCCGGCGAGACGATCTTCCCGGCGGCCTCCCGCCACGCGTCGGTCACGTCGCCGGCCTCCATCCGGAAGAGCGGCACCGCGAGCAGCGCGCTGACGAGCAGCCACGTCCCGGGGACGTACGCCCAGCCGATCGCGCCGCCGATCGTGGTCCCGAACAGCTCCTCGACCGCGATCGTCATTCCGGGACCGCTCTGGAGGAACGACGCGATCGGGTCGATCACCCGCGTCCCGATCAACAGCACGACGAGCGCCAGATACGGCGACCACGCGCGGAGCAGGGAGATGGACGGCTCGCCGGTGTCCGCGCGGGCCCCGCCGCCGACCGTCGGGGTCTCGTCGCCGCCCGCGACCGTCTCGGCGCCGATGTCCGCCTCCGCGGCGTCGCTGCCTGGTTCGATACTGCCGACCCAGTGGGAGGGCCACTCCTCGCGCGGCGGGAACGTCCACTCCTCCGCCGGGAGGAGATACCCCGCGTTCAGCGTCACGACGACGACGGCGCCGCCGACCATCGCCGCGATGAGCGACGGGAGCTCCGGGCCGACCAGCCACGCCGCGGCGACGTACGGGACCGCGAACGCGACGCCGGCGAACAGACAGAGCGGCGCGACCTCCCAGACCGGCGCCAACGACCTATTCTCCGGGTCGGTCGCGCCGAAGAAGTAAACGACCATCCCCACCGCGAAAAGCGGCATGAGCGTGCCCAAGAGCCCGTTGAAGACGGCCGCCCACCCGCCGGCGCTCGCGGAGTACGCGCCGACGGAGTCGAAGCCGCCGCCCACGATCGCTTCCGAGACCGCGTCGAGCGGCTGCTCGAACCCGACGATGATCGGCGTGCCGACCGCGCCGAACACGGTCGCGACGGCGTGGCCGACGAGCGCCGCGACGACGGCCGCGAACGCGGGGAACCCGAGCGCGAGCAGCAGCGGCGCGACCACCGCCGCGGGCGTGCCGAACCCGGCGACGCCCTCGATGAACGTCGCGAGGAAGAATCCCAGCAGAACGACCTGTACGCGTCGGTCGTCGCTGATCGACGCGAAACCGGCGTTGATCCGATCGACCGCCCCGGAGTTCATCAGCGTGTACAGGAGGACCAACGCGCCGAAGACTATCCAGAGGATCTCGATCGCGGCCATGGCGCCGTTCGCAGACGCGGCGAGGATCCACTCGACGGGCATGTCCCATGCGAGGAACGCGACCGCGGCGGCGGCCAGCCACGCGACCGGCATGGCGCGTGAGGCGGACCACAACAGGCCGACGAGCAGCACGGCGACGACCAACAGCGGAACCAGCGCCAGCGGCGCGCTCGCCGGGAGCGTCACCGGCGACCACCTCCGCGGCCGCGATGCCGCGGCCGTCCGACGGGTCCGCGGATCGACCGGTCACGGGGCGCGACGGAGGTCCGAATCGGCTGCGAGCGGTGCCGTTCGGAGGGGCCACACAGCGACGGTGACGTGATGTCGACGGGCATCGTCTGTGTCGGGAACTGCGGCGCGTATAAACGATCGTCACGGTTCCCGCCCTGTCGGATTCCGTAGACCGCGGGGAATTAAAGCGAGTGCATCCGGGGAATCACTCCTCGGCCGCGTTCGGCCCCGACCCCTGAACCCGCCGCGCGACGAGGGCGAAGAGCCCGAGCCCGATCAGGTAGAGCCGCCAGCCGCTGTTGGCGATCGGGAACCGCCGGTCCACCGGCTCGTCGGTGACGAGATCCGGATCTCGCGGCTCGACGGGGTTGTTGACGTGCACGGTCTCGGTCGAGCCCGTGGTTCCGGCGTCGACGCTCCGCGCGCCCGTCTCCGGGTCGACCCGCACGTCGACGAACGTCTGCACGAAGCCGTCGGCCGTCGAGAACAGGACCTCTCCCTCGAGCGCGAGGAACTGGTCCCGGAGCGGCCAGAGGAGGTTCACCCCGTCCAGGTGGGTCCAGTCGAGCGCGACGTGCGCGAAGACGTGGACGAAGATCGCCACCCACGCGACCGCGATCCACCGGCCGGAGAGGCGATCGCGGACCAGCGATCGGTCCCGGACGCGGGTGTCGTAGTACAGAAGCAGCGCGCCGACCGCGGGGACCACGAGGTTGTGGCCGACCGTCCGGTGGGCGCCGGGCATGACCGGCCCGAGGAAGCTGTCGACCTCCGGGAGCACCAGCACGACGAGCAGGGCCGCGAGCGCCCGGCGGTCGTAGTACTCCCCGAGCAGCGCGGCCGCGAGCAACAGCGCGAACCCGGCGTGGACGACGGTCGAGGGCACTACTCGGCCACCTCCGCACCGTCGTCGTCCAGCGACCGGGACCGCCGCCGGAACCGGACCGCGAGCGTCGCGAGCGCGGCCGCGACCACGACAAGCTGCCACCCGCTCCGGACGAGCGACAGCTCGCGGTCGGCCCCGAGACCGAGACCCGGCCGCCCGTCGGGGTTCACGAACGTCGGGATCGCGTGCGATCCGGTCGTCCCCGGGCTCGAAAGCGGGAGGAGCCCGGGCCCGTCCGCGGCGAGCGCGACGAACGTCTGGACGACCCCCTCCCGCGTCGAGAACACGAGCCGGCCGTCGATCAGGTAGTAGGCGTCGTGGACCGGATACAGGAGGTTTGCGCCCTCGGAGCCGAACAGGTCCGTTCCGATCCCGGCGACGAGGAACGCCGCGAGCGCGACCCACGCGACCCGCACGCCGCGCCACCCGAACCGGGCGCGGAGCCGGGATGCATCGGCCGCGGCGGTGTCCCAGTAGAGCGCGCCCGCCGCGAACGCCGGGATCCAGATCGCGTGGAAGAGGGCGTTCGTCGCGCCGGGAACGACGAGGCTCGCGACCGCGTCGAGGTCGGGGGCGACCGCGGCGACGACGACGATCGCGACCGCGCGCCGGTCGAACGCGGCGCCGAGCAGGGCCGCCGCCAGCAGCGCGCCGACCGCGGCGGCGACGAGCGTCGGAGCCATACCGCCTCTGACGGTCGCACGAGAATAAGCGCTCCGGGGACGGAACCGCTTGCCTCCGGCAGATTAGGCGCCGCGTTCGTCCCGCACGGGGTCGTCGTTCGGGTCCGGCTCGACCGCGTCGGCCGGGACGAACTCGTCGGACCCGGGCAGCAACGTCTCGTCGTCGGGTGCCGATTCCTCGACGGACGCCGATGTCTCGCTAGACGCTTCCTCGTCCGCGGTCGGCTCGCCGAGCAGCGCGGTCGCCATCTGCCGGCAGACGTACGCGACGAGGTTCGTGACGTGGAGCGCCACGAGCACGCTGACGACACCGATCGCGGTCGCGAGCAGCGCCTCGGGGAGCGTGTCGATCGCCCACGTCACCGGTTCCCCGTTGGACTCGCCGAAGGTGGCCACGTACGGGTACCGCAACGGGGCGAGTACCAGGGAGAGCCCGTTCACGAGTGCGACCAGCAGGAGGAACGCGAGGACGGTGACGAAGAACTTCAGCGAGAGGAAGCCGACGCCCCGCCACGTCGACGCCGCGTCGACGTACTTCCTGACGCCCGCGACCGCGCCGTCCGTGTCGTCGGGTATGTCGTCGTACCGGTCGAGATCTGTCCCCAACAGCCGGTTGGCGAGCCAGCGCTCGAAGCCGGCGGCGATCCGGGCGCCGATCAGCGTCGCCAGGAGTATGACGAGCCCGACGAGCACGACCGAGAGGACGAGTCCGAACGTGATCCCGAACGAAGAGAGTGTCCAGTAGACGAACCCGAGCGGGATCGCGAGCAGGAGATACAACAGGTGTCTGTACGTTCGGCCGTCGACGAGGACGCCGACGACCGGGAGGGCGGAGGGTGAACGGAGGGAGACCATGCGCGGTCGACACGTTTCTCTCCCCCGACATAAATCGATCGCAATCGGCGGGTCGCGAGGGGGTCGAACGGACCGTCTCGACCCCGTTCCGCCGATCTACCCGACGAAGAAGTCGATCGCGTCGCCGGTCGACTGTCCCTTGTACAGCTCGGAGTAGCCGCAGTTCGCGCACGAGACCACGACGAAACGCCGGTTTTGTACGTCGAACAACTTGGTAAGACCGGTGCCGCTGGTGGCGATCTCGTCCGTCTCCGTCTCCTCGCCGCCGCACTTCGGGCAGCCGTCGCGGTCGCCGGCGGCGAGCCCCGCGGACTCGGGGTCGACGCGGTCGTCGGCGGATCCGTCCCACTCGTCGGTCGGTTCGTCGCCGAAGACGGAGTACTCCGTCTCGTCGTCGTTCTCGGAGGGCATCGGTCCCACCTGCTCCCGCGACGACTAAACCTCTTGTGGCGGTCCGCGAGCTCCCGCGCGGCCCTACTCGTCGGCCTCGTCGACCAGCTCGTCGGCGACACCGGTGTAACCGGCCGGGGTCAGCGCCTTCAGCTCCTCGCGAACGCCCGCGTCGACGTCGAGGTCGTCGAAGAGGTCGCGGAAGTCGTCGAGGGTGACGCGCTTCCCCCGCGTCAGGTCCTTCACGCGCTCGTAGGCGTCGGTGTCGCCCTCGCGGCGGAGGATCGTCTGGACGGCCTCGCCGATCACCTCCGGGGTGTCCGCCAGCTCCTCGCGCATGACGGTCTCGTTCGGGACGACCGTGTCGAGGCCGTCGCCGGCCTTCGAGTAGCCGATGAGGCAGTGCGCGAGGGCGGCGCCGACGTTGCGCTTGACCGTCGAGTCTGAGAGGTCGCGCTGGAGCCGCGAGGTCGTCACGTAGTCCGCGAGGAAGGTGAGATCGGCGTTCGCCTTCGAGAGGTTCCCCTCGCTGTTCTCGAAGTCGATCGGGTTCACCTTGTGCGGCATCGTCGAGGAGCCGGTCTCGCCCTCGACGGTCCGCTGGCCGAGGTAGCGGTCGGAGACGTACAGCCACGCGTCGAGGTCCAGATCGAGGAGGACGTTGTTGACGCCGCGGAGCGCGTCGAACAGCGCCGCCAGGTCGTCGCAGGGGTTCACCTGCGTCGCGAGCGGCGTGTGTTCCAGATCGAGCCCGCGAACGAACGACTCGGCGAAGGCGGGCCAGTCGACCTCGGGGTACGCCGCGTCGTGGGCGGCGTACGTGCCCGAGGCGCCCGCGAGCTTGCCCGAGAGGTCGCCGTTCGCGACGACGACCCGCCCGAGCGCGCGGCCGAGACGAGAGGCGTACACGGCCATCTCCTTGCCGAACGTCGTCGGCGTCGCGGGCTGACCGTGCGTGCGCGCCAGCATCGGCGTGTCGCGGTGCTCCCGCGCGAGGCCGGCGAGCGCGTCGCGGACCTCGCGGATCGCGGGCACGACGACCTCGCTCACGGCCGCCTTCACCAGCAGCCGGTGCGCGAGGTTGTTCACGTCCTCGCTCGTGAGGCCGAAGTGGATCCACGGGTACAGCGCCTCGCTGTCGGCGATCGTCCCGGACGCCTCCAACCCGTCCAGCCGGACCCGCAGGAAGTACTCGACCGCCTTCACGTCGTGGTTGGTCGCGCTGTACCCCTCGGCGCCCTCGACCTCCAGCGCCTTGATCAGCCGGGCGTCCTCGGCCGAAAAGTCCTCGTGGATCCCGCGGAGCGCCGCCTCGGCGTCGCCGTCGAGGGCGATCGGGGTGGCGTCGAGCGCCGCGAGCTCGATCAGGTACTCGATCTCGACGCGGGCCCGGGCGCGCATGAGCGCGGCCTCGCTCGCGTACGGGGACAGCGGCGCGGTCCGCGAGGCGTACCGACCGTCCAGCGGGGACACCGCCGCGAGGGGGTCCGAGCGCGACAGTCCCGCGATGGCGTCGTCGCCCGGCGCGTCGCCGCCAGTCGATTCGGAGTCGCCCGCCGGTTCGGAGTCGTCGGTCATGTCCGCGACTGCCGCCGGAGCCAGCAAAAGCGTGTCGATGGGGAGTCGCACGGACGTGGATCCGTTCTCGTTCTCTGTCGGCCTCTCGACCAAATTGTATCCGCGAACGTGAACACACTCCGGCGGCGGACCGCAATCGATATACGCGATCGGTCGGTCCCCTCGTGTATGAAGATCGCCGGACTCGCGAGCAACCGGGGACGGAACCTCAGACACATCGCCGACGCCGCGCCGGGCGGCGCGGAGCTGTCGGTCGTCCTGACGAACCGCGAGCAGGCGCCCGTGCTGGAGGCCGCCACGGAGCGGCGGGTGCCCACCGAGGTCGTCGAGCGCGAGGCGGGGGAGTCGCGCGCGTCGCACGAGCGCCGAATCCTGGACCGGCTGGCGGGGTACGACTTCGATCTGGTCTGTCTGGACGGGTACATGCGCGTCCTCACCGAGGAGTTCCTCGACGCGGCGCCCACCACGCTGAACGTCCACCCCTCCCTGCTGCCCGCGTTCCCGGGCACGGACGCCCACGAGCAGGTGCTCGACGCCGGCGTCCGGACCACCGGCTGCACGGTCCACGTCGTCACCGAGGAGGTCGACGCCGGCCCGATCGTGACACAGGAGCCGGTGCCGGTCTACGAGGGCGACGACGCCGACGCGCTGAAAGACCGGGTGCTTCGCGACGCCGAGTTCACGGCGTACCCGCGCGCGGTGCGGTGGTTCGCCGAGGACCGCGTGACGGTCGAGCGCGACGCCGACGGGGCGCCCGAGAACGTGACCGTCGAGGGCGACACCGGGGGCGACTTCCCCGAAAGACGGTTCGTCTCCGAGGAGCGCGCCGACACGCTGCGGTACGGCGAGAACCCGCATCAGGACGCCGCGCTCTACGTCGACGACGGCTGCGAGGAGGCGAGCGTCGTCGACGCGCCACAGCTGAACCCCGGCGCGAAGGGGATGGGGTACAACAACTACAACGACGCCGACGCCGCCCTCGACCTGGTCAAGGAGTTCGACGAGCCCGCCGCCGCCGTGATCAAACACACGAACCCGGCCGGCTGTGCGACCAGCGACACGCTCGCGGACGCGTACGACCGCGCGCTCCGCACCGACGCGAAGTCGGCGTTCGGCGGCATCGTCGCCCTGAACCGCGAGTGCGACGCCGACACCGCCGACGCCATCGTCGACTCGTTCAAGGAGGTCGTCGTCGCCCCGGGCTACACCGACAGCGCGCTCGACGTGCTCCGAGAGAAGAAGAACCTCCGCGTGCTCGACGTGGGGCCTCTCGGCGAGGGCGAGGAGCGGTTCTCCGAGCGGTTCACGGAGAAACCGATCGTCGGGGGACGGCTGGTCCAGGAGCGGGACCGCCAGTCACCGACCGCCGCCGAACTCGACGTGGTCACCGAGCGCGAGCCGACCGACGAGCAGCTGGAGACGATGACCTTCGCGTGGAAGACGCTCAAACACGTGAAGTCGAACGGGATCCTGTTCGCGACCGGCACCGAGACGGTCGGCGTCGGGATGGGACAGGTGTCGCGCGTCGACGCCGTCACGCTCGCGGCGATGAAGGCGGAGAAGGACGCCGACGGGAAATCGGCCGAGGGGGCGGTGATGGCCTCGGACGCGTTCTTCCCGTTCCCGGACGCGATCGAGGAGGCGGCCGAGGCCGGGATCGAGGCCGTGATCCAGCCCGGCGGCTCCGTCAACGACGAGGACGTGATCGCCGCGGCCGACGACCACAACATGGCGATGGCCTTCACCGGCTCGCGCTGCTTCCGGCACGACTGAGCCGGCGACCGCTCGGGACCCGGAACGGCCCGCCGAAGCCGTCGGATACATGGGCGTCGCCGCGCTCGTTGGCCCATGGCTGCCGACGACCGCAACGCCTTCGAAGTGTACCGCGACCGGGTCGATCGGCCCCTCCTGCGGCTGTTCCGCGAGTACGGTGCCCCCGAGGCGCACTGGCTCGTGATCGGGATGGCCGCGAACGTCGTCGCCCGGATCGCGGGGCTGGTCCCCCCGGTCGTGCTCGGCGTCGCCATCGACGCCGTGTTCACCGGAACCGGCCCGTACACCCTCCCGATCGTTCCGGACGCGTGGCTCCCGACCGCCGAGCCCGCGCAGTTCCGGCTCTCCGTCGCGCTCATCGTCGGGTCGTTCCTCGTGACGGGGGTGTTCACGTACGTCTACGGCATCGCCGCGAACAACTTCGCCCACCGCGTGATGCACTCGGTCCGGACCGACTCCTTCGACCAGATGCAGCGGCTCGACATGACCTTCTTCGACGACAAACAGACCGGCGAGGTGATGAGCGTCCTCAACAACGACGCCTCGAACCTGGAGGTCTTCTTGGACAACGCGCTCCAGAACTCCGCGCGGCTCGGCGTGATGGTCGTCGGCATCGCGGGCGTCCTCCTCTACTACAACTACGAACTGGCGGTCGTCACCCTCTCGGCCATCCCGCTGATGATCCTCTTTACGCTGTGGTTCATGCGCGCGGTCGAGCCGCGGTACGTCGCCCAGCGCTCCGTCGTCGGCGACCTCAACACGGCCCTCGAAAACGCCCTCTCGGGCGTCGAGCTCGTGAAGACCTCCAACACCGAGGCCCACGAGAGCGACCGCGTCGAGACCGCCTCGAAGCAGTACTTCGAGCGCACGATGTCGATCCTCCGGCTCAACTTCGTCTACCGGCCGGGCATGGAGCTGTTCGCCGGCCTCGCGTTCGCCGCCACCTTCGCGGTCGGCGGCTACTGGCTCTCGGCCGGCCCGCCGGGCCCCTTCTCGACGACGCTCACGGTGGGGACGTTCGTCACGTTCGTCCTGTTGACCCAGCAGTTCGTCGCCCCGCTCGCGGAGGTGTCGAACATCATCGACCAGTACGAGAACGCGAAGGCCTCCTGCGAGCGCGTCTTCGGCCTCCGAGACATCCCGATCCGGATCACCGACGCCGACGACGCGGTCGACCTCGGCGGGGAAAGCGACAGTGTCGCCGGCGCGGTCGAGTACGACGACGTCTCGTTCGCCTACGCCGAGAACGCGCTCGTCGACCCCGAAGACGCCGACGAGGAGGTGATCCGGAACGTCTCCTTCGAGGCCGCCCCCGGCGACACCGTCGCCCTCGTGGGGCCGACCGGCGCCGGGAAGTCCACCCTCCTCAAGCTCCTGCTCCGCCTGTACGACGTGACCGACGGCGCGGTCCGGGTCGACGGCCGCGACGTGCGAGACCTCACCGTCGAGAGCCTCCGGTCGAACGTGGGGTACGTCGCGCAGGACACCACCCTGTTCGACGGCACCATCGCCGAGAACATCCGGTACGGTCGGTTCACGGGGAGCGGCGTCAGCGGAGCCGAGAGCGGCGACGCGGCCGGGAGCGGCGCGGCCGAGCGCGACGCGACCGGAAGCGGCGCGGCCGAGCGCGACGCGGTCCGCGAGCGCGTGATCGAGGCCGCGAAGGCGGCCGAGGCCCACGAGTTCATCGACTCGCTGCCGAACGGCTACGACACCCGGATCGGCGAGGAGGGGATGAAGCTCTCCGGCGGCCAGCGCCAGCGGGTCGCCATCGCGCGGGTCGTCCTCCAGGACCCCGCGATCTTGATCCTCGACGAGGCGACCTCCGCGGTCGACACCGAGACGGAGATGCTCATCCAGCGCTCGCTCGACGAGCTCGCGGCCGACCGCACCACCTTCGTCATCGCGCACCGCCTCTCGACGGTGACCGACGCGGACCTGACGCTCGTGCTGGAGGACGGCGAGGTCGTCGAGCGCGGCACCCACGACGAGCTCCTCGACGCCGACGGCCTCTACGCGAAGCTCTGGGGCGTGCAAGCCGGCGAGATCGACGAGCTCCCCGACGAGTTCGTCGAGCGCGCCCGCGAGCGGCACGTCGACCGCGCGCTCGAGCGGGCGATAGCGGAGGGGACCGTCGAGAGCGAGACGCTCGACGACTGAGACGCGAAGGCGGAACGGACTGCGGCCGACGCCGACTCAGTCGTCGCTTGACGCCTGGCCCGTCGCGTCCGACTCGGCGCCGGGAACGGCGGCGGCGGGCTCCGGCGGCTCCTCGCGCACGTCGGCGCCCTTGCCCTCGGCGATGACCTCGGCGTAGGCGTCGGGGAAGACGCGCACGAAGTCGTCGAGCGCGGCCGTCCAGTCGTCGAGCAGCTCGGCCGCCCGGTCGCTGTTCGTGTAGGCGTGGTGGTTCTCGACGAGCCGGCGGAGCATGCGCTCGTCGGACTCGTCTAAGGTCTCCGAGACCGACACCATCCCGCGGTTCACGCGGTCGTCGAACCGGTTGTCGGGGTCGTACACGTACGCGACGCCGCCGGACATCCCGGCCGCGAAGTTCCGGCCGGTGTCGCCGAGCACGGCGACGACGCCGCCGGTCATGTACTCGCAGCCGTGGTCGCCCACGCCCTCGACGACCGCCCTCACGCCGGAGTTGCGGACGCCGAACCGCTCGCCGGCGACGCCGTTGACGTACACCTCGCCGCTCGTCGCGCCGTACAGCCCGACGTTGCCCGCGACGACGTTCTCGGCGGGGTCGTAGCCGGCCTCCTCGGGCGTGTCGATCACGATCCGGCCGCCGGAGAGCCCCTTGCCGAGGTAGTCGTTGGCGGCGCCGGACAGCTCCATGGTGATCCCGGACGCGAGGAACGCGCCGAAGCTCTGGCCCGCGTAGCCGTCGAACCGGCAGGTGACGGTGTCGTCCGGGAGCCCGTCGCCGCCGTGCTCGGAGACGACCCGGTTCGAGAGGGTCGCGCCGATCGCGCGGTCGACGTTCTCCACGTCGCGGGTGAGCGCGACGGGTGCGCCGTCCTCGATGGCCGGGGTCGCCTCCTCGATGAGGTCCCAGTCGAGCAGCTCGTCGATGCCGGAGTGCTCCTGCTCGCGGGTCTTCGTCCGGGCGTCGCCCGCGGGCTCGGCGATGACCGCCGACAGGTCGAGGTGTTTCGCCTTCTCGTGGTCGGTCTCGCGTTGGGAGAGGAGCTCGGGCCGGCCGATGAACTCCTCGACCTCGGTGTAGCCGAGCTCGGCCATGATCTCGCGGAGCTCCTGCGCGATGAACGTCATGTAGTTGATGACGTGGTCCGGCTGGCCGGGGAAGCGCTGGCGGAGGTCCTCGCGCTGGGTGGCGACGCCGACCGGGCAGGTGTTCTCGTGGCACTGCCGGGCCATCACGCAGCCCGAGGTGACGAGCGAGGCGGTGCCGAACACGTACTCCTCGGCGCCGAGCGCGGCGGCGACCGCCACGTCGCGGCCGGTCTTCAGGCCGCCGTCCGCGGTGACGCGGATGCGGTCCCGGAGGCCGGTCGCGCGGAGCATCTGGTTCGCCTCGGCGAGCCCGAGCTCCCACGGGAGCCCCGCGTTCTTGATCGACGTCTTCGGCGACGCGCCGGTCCCCCCGTCGTGGCCGGAGACGTGGACCACGTCGGCGTTCGCCTTCGCGACGCCGGCCGCGATGGTGCCGATCCCCGCCTCGGAGACCAGCTTCACGTTGATGTCGGCCTCGGGGCTCGCTGCCTTCAGGTCGAAGATCAGCTGTTTGAGGTCCTCGATCGAGTAGATGTCGTGTTGCGGCGGCGGCGAGATGAGTCCGACGCCCGGGGTGGAACACCGGACGTGCGCGATCATCTCGTTGACCTTCTTGCCGGGGAGGTGGCCGCCCTCGCCGGGCTTCGACCCCTGCGCCATCTTGATCTGGAGCTCGTCCGCGCTCGCGAGGTACTCGGAGGTGACGCCGAACCGACCCGAGGCAACCTGCTTGACGTTACACTCCTTCTCGGTGTCGAAGCGCTCCGGGGGCTCGCCGCCCTCGCCGGTGTTCGACTTCGCGCCCAGCCGGTTCATCGCGATCGCGTTGTTCTCGTGGGCCTCCGGCGAGATGCTCCCGAGGCTCATCGCGGCCGTCGAGAAGCGCTCCACGATCGACTCGACGGACTCGACCTCCTCGACCGGGACGGGGTCACGGTCGGACTCGAACTCGAGGAGGCCGCGCAGCGTCTGTAGCTCCTCGGACTGGTCGTTCACGAGCTCCGCGAACTCCCGGTACTGCTCGTAGTCGCCCCCGCGGACCGCCTGCTGGAGCGTCCCGACCGTCTGGGGGTTCCAGCCGTGTTTGATCCCCGACGACCGGTGCTCGTACTCGCCCGTGGTCTCCAGTTCGGGGTCGGCGCCGAAGGCCATCGCGTGGCGCGTCCGGAGGTCGTCTTCGATCTCGCCGATCCCGATCCCCTCGGTGCGGATCTCGGTGCCCTCGAAGTACTCGCCGACGAAGTCGGAGTCGAGCCCGACGGCCTCGAAGATCTGGGCGCCCTGATACGACTCCATCGTCGAGATCCCCATCTTCGCCATCGTCTTGAGGAGGCCGTCCTCCAGCGCGTGCCGGTAGGCGGCGAGCGCCTCGTCCTCGTCGGCGCCGTCGGGACCGGCGACTACGTCGGCGATGGAGGCGTACGCGAGGTACGGGTCGACCGCGTCGGCGCCGTACCCGACCAGCGTCGCGATGTGGTGGACCTCGTGCGGCTCGCCGGACTCGACGACGATCCCCGCGCGGTTCCGCAGTCCGTTCCGGACGAGGTGGTGATGGACCGCGCCGGTCGCGAGCAGGCTCGGCACCGCGAGCCGGTCCGGCCCGACCGCCCGGTCGGAGAGGATCACGGCGTCGGCGCCGTCCTCGATGGCGGTCGCGGACTCCTCGCGGATCCGAGTCACGGCGTCGACGAGCGAGTCGTCGCGGTCGTACGTCGCGTCGACGGTCACGGAGCTGAACGACGCCGCGTCCGGACCGTCGTCGTCTCCCGGCGTCCGTTCGCCCGGGCCCGGGAGCTCGCGCAGCGTGACCGTCTCCGCGTCGGTGAAGATCGGGGTCTCGGAAACGATCTGCTCGGCGTGTTCGGGGGTCTCGTCCAGCAGGTTCCGCTGATTCCCAATCCGGGTCTCCAGCGAGGTGACGAGCTCCTCGCGGATGTAGTCGATCGGCGGGTTCGACACCTGCGCGAACAGCTGCTTGAAGTAAGTGAACAGCGGGCGGTCGACGTCGGCGAGCACCGACAGCGGGGTGTCGTCGCCCATCGAGCCGACCGGGTCCTTCCCCTCCTTCGCCATCGGCTCGACGAGGTGGTTCAGGGCGTCGGTGGTGTAGCCGAACGCGGCCTGGTGGGCGCGCACGGTCGGCTCCGTCTCGTCGTCGTCTCCCTCGGCTTCGTCGTCATCCGACCCGATCCCCGCGGCGATCGCGTCCTCGTCGACGATGTCGTCGAGGTCGACCTGGCGCTCGCCGACCCACTCGCCGTACTTCTCGTCGGTGAGGCTCTCGAACACCTCGTCGTCGGGGACGATCCGCCCCTCCTCCGGGTCGGCGACGAAGATCTCGCCGGGCTGGAGCCGGCCGCGGCGCGTCACGTCCGCCGGCTCGGTGGGGAGCGCGCCGACCTCGCTGCCGACGATCAGCCGGTTGTCCTCGGTGACCTCGTACCGGCACGGGCGGAGCCCGTTGCGGTCTAAGACGCCGGCGACGCGGTCGCCGTCGAAGCCGATGACGAGGGCGGGGCCGTCCCACGGCTCCACGAGGGAGGCGTGGTAGTCGTAGAAGTCGGCGCGGGCCTGATCCATCAGGTCGTCGTCGCGGAACGCCTCCGGGATCAGCATCCGGAGGGTGTGCGGGAGGTCGCGGCCCGCCTGCAGGAGGAGCTCGACCGCGTTGTCGACGCTCGCGGTGTCGGACTGGTTCGGGTCGTCGATCACCGGCTTGATCGTGTCGAGCTCCGCGCCGAACGCCGGGTGATCGAGGTCGTTCTCGCGGGCGCGCATCCAGTTGACGTTCCCGCGGATCGTGTTGAACTCGCCGTTGTGGACGACGTTGCGGTACGGGTGCGCGAGGTGCCACGCGCCCAGCGTGTTCGTTGAGAAGCGCGCGTGGACTAAGGCGACGTGGCTCGCGAAGCGCTCGTCGGTCAGGTCGGTGTAGTAGCCGTCGAGCTGCGAGCCCTTCAGGAGGCCCTTATACACGACGCGCTGGCGGTCGAGCGAGCAGACGTAGAACCGCCCCGCCCCGTCGACCTCGGACACCGCGTTCTCGATCTCGCGGCGCGCGGCGTATAGCGCGCGGTCGAAGCCGAGGATCTCCGGGTCGACGTCGTCTGGGCGCGTCTCCTCGCTGGTGAACCGCTCGGCGAGGCCGGCGCCCTCGACGGGCGCGGCGAACAGCTGGGCGACCTCCGGCTCGGAGTCGAGCGCGGTCGCGCCCAGGTCCGTGTTGTCCGTCGGGACGGAGCGCCACTCTAAGACCTCCAGCCCGTACACCGAGAACACCTCCGCGATGACGTCGTGGATCTCGGCCTGGACGCTCGGTTCGGTCGGCATGAACACGGACCCGACCGCGTACTCCTCGGGGAGGTCGGCGTCGACGACCTCGCGGAAGAAGTCGTTCGGGCGCGCGACCATGATGCCGGCCCCGTCACCCGTGTCTTCCTCTGCGCCCGTCGTCCCGCGGTGCTCGAGGTTCTCCAGCAGCTCGACGGCGTCCGTGACCGTCTCGTGGCTCGGATCGCCGTCGAGGTCGACGATCCCGCCGATTCCGCAGTTCGAACGCTCGTCCGTTACCTCCGCAAGCCCCCCACCGTGGCCCGAGAGATCCCGCTCCGATACCCCCCGGGTGTTACTACGTGGCTCGGTCATGGTACACACTCGTGATCCGTCACTTAAAGGTATGACCCTGATAGGGGTAGGATCCATCGTACACACATTAGGGAATATAAGGTAATTATTCATCAGGGGTGTGTTCTAATGACGTAACTACTGTTCGATCAGAAGATACCCACTGGTGAGTAAATAACGCGGTTGTAATTTAGGATATCCGAGACGGAACGGGTCGAATTCGGAGCGTAATTTGGCAATCGTCAAGCCGCTACTCTAACGAGGATCGAGAGAGACCGCGGCGGGTGGCGTCGGAACCCGAAGCGAGGGGGAGGGATCGGAACTCGAAGCGAAGCGGGCGGGGACATCCGCGCGCGAGCGAGTACTTAGCCGACGCGATCGAAGTAGACGACGCGACCGAAGCCGGTGCGGGAACACGTCTCGGGAATACGTATTGGTCCGGCCGAGCGGGCGATTCCGAACCGCGATTCGCATCTCCGAACCGCAATCACTCGCTCAGCGGGGTGAACGTCCCGTTGATGTCCCACTCGTGGATGCAGTAGACGTTCCCGGGTTCGTCGTCGATCTGCCAGCCGTCGGCGTCGTCGTCCCACCGTTCCTTGCGGCCGCACAGCTCGCACTCGCGCTCCCGTGGCGGGGTGATGGTGACGCTCATACCGTCAATTAACGCGGGGCCAGCAAAAGGATACCGCCGTCGCCGCGGTGCGACTCCGATCGACCGCGGATCAGCGTTCCCGTCGCCACCGAGCCATCGCCAGAACAGCCACCGCGACGGCCGTCAGCGAGTGTAGCAGGCCGAACCCGGGGACGTCTTCCGCGGTCGTTCGGATCGGCGCGTTCTCGTAGGTCGGCGTCGCTCGCTCCGCGTCGCCCGCCCGTGTCCCGTCCGCCTCATCGCCCGCCTCACCGCTCGCGGGCGATCCCCCGTCGTTTCGGGCGCCCGTCTCGTCGTCCGACCACGCGTCGGTCTCGGTCGCTCCCGCTCTCTCGGGGCCTCCGGTGACCCCGACCGGAGTTCGCCCAGACACGGCGATCGGGGCGCCCGGATGCGGTGTCCGGCGCTCGGCGCTCGGACGGAACCCGACCCCGCCCCCAACCCCGGCGGCGGGATCGATCCGGTCGCCGCCCCCGCCGGGTCTCCCGGCCTCGCCCGCGTCCGGTCCGCCCGGTCCTCGGTCCCCGGCGGGCCCGGTCGGAGCCGTGCCTCCCGCCGACCCTCCGGCGCCGCCCGTTCCTCCGCTTCCGCCGGCTCCGGTCCCGCCGTCCGCGGGGTCACCGGGGGCGATCCGCTCGCGGTCGTCGCCCGCCGGACCGCCCGGGCTTCGCCCGTCGAACGTCACTGTCGAGGTCGCCCGGTGACCGTCCGGCGGGTCTGACGCGGCCTCGCGGAGGCGGTCGTCCGTGACGCGGAACTCAGCCGTGAACTCCTCGCCCAGCTCCGGTTCGCCGTCGGTGGGGAGCGCGTCCTTTCCGTCGGCGACCACGTAGAGCCCCGACTCGTCGACGTGCACTGCCGAGTCATGCGGGAGTCCGGCCGTCGAGTCGCTCGCGGTCGCCGCCTCGTCACTCGCGGTCGATCGGACGCCGAACTCGAGCCCGTCGAGTCGGCCGAGGTCGTCGCCCGTCTCGAGCGCGGCGCTCCGCGCCGCGGTCAGTCCGGTCAGGCCGGAGGCGTTCGCCGCGTAGACGACGGTGTCGTTCGCGGCGACGCTCTGCGATCGCGAGAGGGTATCACCCTCGATGGCGTCCCGTACCGCCGTCGCGTTGGCGAGATCCGAGCGGTCCGCTTCCGTCCCCGTGTAGGTGGTGAGCCCGTTCGTCGAGCGCCGCTTGACCGTCACCGTCGCGTTATCGCTCGTCGCGGCGATACCGTGTTCCGACCGGACCGAAAGCTCGTAGGTGCCCGGCGGGAGCGTCCCGTTTTCCCCCGGTGCGGTGACGGATTCGATCGACGATCCCGAACCGGTCACAGAAAAGCTCTCGTTCAGCGACCCGTTCGACGCCGCGTACGTGTTGAAGTTGAGCGTTGTCTCTCCCTCTGTCGGTGTCGCGAGTTCGATGGTGGCAACTGTGGAGTTGGAATTTATTCTTGTGAATTTCACACTTAAATCGGGTATATTATGCTGTATCTCAAACGATGAAATTCCACTATTTGTTGAATAGTTATTGATATTATGTGATCTAATATACTGGTCTTTGCTACCGATTATTCTAAAAGAACTCTTAGTCGAACTTTCATCAAGTGTGTATTTGCCAGTCTCCAGTCCTTTTGTACTGAACTTTATTGAATTATTATTTTTTGAGTTAGCAACTGCAGACACAATATATTCATCATTTTCGACGCGATATAACCTCTCACTATTATTTTCAAATAATGAACTGTTGGCTATTATTGTGGATCCCGCATAAATAGGATCTATATCCTCACACCCACAGTCATCTCCGAGAGCCACTTCTTTACCCTGAGATTTCATTTCTGTTTCAATTTCGATCCTAGCCGTATCTGAGACACCACCATTCACAAATTGGTTATTAATATCGGAATTGGGTAGGACAGATGTTGAATTTAATTTATCAGATGGTGATTCAGAATTATTGTATAGTTGTAGAACTGCTGCTACCTGATTACTACTGTATATTCCTGTAGTAGTACTGTTTTGATCTTCAAGGTCTAATTGGACATTCTCGCTTTTTCCAGTTAATCTGCTAGAATAGCCATATGTATGGTTATAAATGACACGGCTGTCAGACGTTATGGGATGTAATGACACAACATACGGAGTATTATCATTACTTGGATCAAACAGCTCTACATATTCAATAGTTATATTTGAGACATTGGATGCATTATATTTTTGATCTGAAAACTCAACAACACCCGAAAAGATATGTGCTGTATCTGTCGCAATTGCGGACTCAAGTATTGATCTGGAGACATAATCACCAGATTCGTATTCTGATATGTTTATATTCTCTTCAGGAATAACGTGGATGCTCCTCTTTCCACCTATGATATCAGGCTTAACAGAAATATTTTCCTTGCCATGCACAGATGTAGCAGATTGCGTTTTAAACCCTGCAAGCCTAGTTCCGTTATATCCCTGAGTGATGAGAACAACTGAATCAACGTCTGCAACGAGATCTGTTACAGTAACTCCGGCTGATGTTGCTGAGTCTGTCAGCATCTGACTAGAGATAGTAGCCTGATCTGGTACTCTGATTGAATTTGGCACGATAGTAAAAGACTCAGATGTAATCATTTGATCCTCTTTCTTCAGATCTGAATAGTTCACATCGGATTTATCGGTGGATACTCCCAATTTGTACTGAGTATCAATTTCTGAATTGGTGTTTGATGTGTCTATATTTGAAAAATTCACTTCATTTAGTATGATCTCTTCAGATCCCTCTTTGGGATTGGTTTTTATTTTGAAAACAGTATGTGTTTGATTATTCAATTTACTAATATTCGATATGCTGGCGCCTGATATGTCGTAATCTGTTACCTCACTAGAATTTGAGCGCACACCTTCATTCTCCAATTCTTCCATGCTAACATATAGGGATATTTTTGAGCTGCCATCTGAAGCGTCATGTCTTATTGATACATTATTTAACGTGGATCTGTTCTCACTTGAGAACACATCACTACCTTCCCCCGGTGTGGTTATTGTCGGGGGTTCTGTTTCGTTCGTTCCTGGTTCTGCAACACCAATCCCGACCCCAATAACGGAGAACACACACAACGAGAGCGCGAGGGTACAGATCACCACACACCGAATTGTTGATCTCCGAGCCATTATCGTGTCCACGCTGGCGAGCGCTACGGCTATCGGACTCCCAGACCGCAGGTCGAGACGACGCGAGTCCGGACCGTACTCTCGCAACGCGAGGTGTTCGCATTCGGGTCGATCACTTATAAATGGGTTGCGGACTCCGAAGCTTCCGTCCGCGGAAATGTTTTGGACGAAAGGAGCGACATCGTGCGGTTATGGCCGCTGGTCTCGGCGCGGATCACGGTCTCAGCGAGCGAGATCTGGCTTAAAACGGAGTCCGCAGAACCCGGCTAGTGTTCGACCTGTTCCATCAGGGAGAAAAGCGACTCGGAGGCGTCGACGGCGGTGGGATGGACGCCGACGAGCGCGATCACGTCCTCCTCGTGTTGGACCGTTCCGACGTACAGGTACACCGGAACGTCTTCGACCTCACCGCTCTGGCCGTCGCCGGCGTCGACCTCCGCGTCGACGGTCGTTTCGAGGATCGAGATCTCCACCTCCTCACCGAGGATGGTTCGGGTCTCGGACCCGCGGTCCTCGATGTCGCTCGCTTCAATGTCGGTGCCGTCGCCGCCGATCCCCTGCTGGTCGACCTGCTCTAACAGCCGTCGGATCAGCTCCGTGTCGTCCGCGCGGACGAGGGGGTTGACCGACTGCCCGCCCACCGACGCGTCGGGCGTGCTCGCCACGAACAGCGCCGATCCGTTGTCGGCGTTCTCGTACCCGGCGGCCCACGTCGTCGCGGACACCTGCGCGTTCACGCCGGCAACGTCGAACTCCTGTTCGAGGGTGAACGACTCCGGGTCCTCTCCCTCGTATCCCGCTTCGGACGCCGCCGAGGACGGAACGCTGGCCGGTTCCGCGTCGAACTCGTAGCTGCCGTTCTCGCCGCCGGCGCCGGCGCACCCGGCGACCGCGACGGACCCCGATGCGGCGATCGCCGCGAGCAGTCCGCGTCTGTGCATACCGATAGGTACGCCCGCTGGAACGGTTAAGCGTATCGCCGTGGACACGGCGATCTGATAATCTCGGGATACGGGGCCGTTCTGCCGGCGCTAGCGGCTTCGGAAGCCGGTCGATCTCGGGGGCGTCGCGTCGCGGTCGGGCGGGGGAGTCGAAGGCACAAAGTTCACGGTGTGTCGCGCGCGAGGTGAGCCAAATGGAACGCCGAGGACAAATCGGACTGGTGGAAGCGCTCCTCCTTGACGTCGTCCGTCTCCACGAGACGTGGATGGAGGTCGTCTTCCCCAGGCAGCTCGATCCGAGCGCGGTGTTGGGGAAGTGGAAGCCGGAGACCACCGGCCAGACGGTCGGGTACTACCTCTGGGCGGTCCTCGGAGCCCCGCTCGTGGCGGTGGCGTACCCCCTCCTGCTCGTCGGGTTCGCCACCCGGTACTACGCGGCGAAGCTCGACTCGGCGGTCACGCGGTTCGGCGTGCTCGGCGCGGTGATCGTCGCCACGGTCGTCTGGGGGTCGCTCACCCTCCTCGCGCACTTCCAACTGCCGACGGAGGTGATGCTCGGGATCGGCGGCGCCAGCGTCGTCGCCGTCGTCGCCGCCGGGCTCGCCGCCGGATTCTCGAAGCTCGGCGGTCGGTTCGTCAGCGTCGTCCTCGCGTACCCGTTCGCGATGACGGCGATCTTCCTGCCGCCGGTCGTCGCCGCGCTGCTGACGCCCTCGATCTCGAACGTGGTCCTCGACCCGAGCTACGAGCTCGCGCGCTGGATCCTCGACACGTTCCTCGCCGTCGGCGGGATCAACGAGACGCTCCGCGGCGCCTTCGACCTGGAGACGTTCGGGCAGCAGTGGGGCGTCACGGGCCTCGGTTACGTGCTGATGTGGATCGGCATCTCCGTCCCGCTCGGCTGGTTCCTCGGTCTGCTCGTCGCGCTGGCGAACCTGATCCGTCCGCAGCCGGACGGGTGACGCGCTGACCGTCTCCCGTCGCCGACCCTTCCTCCCGCGTCCGCCGTCACTCCTCCCGGTCGAACCGCTCGCTCGCGGTCTCGAACGCGGACTCAGACTGCTCCTTGCTCCGCCGGCTCTCCCGGGCCGCGACCGCCTCGGGATCGGGACTGGCGTCGTCGTCGATCCGGGCGAACGACTTGTGGACCTTCGTGTGACACCAGCGACACAGCGCGACGGTGATCTCGTGAGGGCCGGCGCCGTCGGTGTCGGCTGAGGGAGATTCGGCGCCGTCGGTGTCGAGCGAGGAGGACTCGGCGTCGCCGTACGAGAGGTGATGTTCCTCCACCAGCGGCCGGGCGTCGTCGTGGGCAAGCCTGACCTCCGACAGCCCGCACCGGTAGCACTCCCGGCCGTCGGTCGTCGACCGGTAGTGCGGACACGCGCGCCACTTGCCGTCGGCGCCGACGTGACAGGCGTAGCCGTTTCGGCGTCGCTCGGCGGCGAACTCCGGGTCGTCACCGGCCCGCGTCAGCGCGAAGCGACAGCGACCGTCGTCGGTGAGGTGGTCGCAGACGCCGGCGACCGCGTACGGGTCGTCGACGCCGACCGGCGTTCCGTCCGGCGTGCGTTCCATGATCGGCGCCCTCAGACGAGGCTCGCGCCGTCGAGGTCGGTCCGGCCGTAGTCAACGTCGAGCAGGCGCAGGATGGTCGGGGCGACGTCGAGCAGGTCCGCGTCCTCGACCTTCGCGTCCGGGTGATCGACGAACAGGGCGGCATCCTCGAAGGTGTGCATCCCGGTCCGGGGGCCGTCCGGATCGAACACCGCGTCGTGCGGGCGGAACCCGGACTTGAGGTCGAACCCCTCGTTCGGGATCACCACGAGGTCGGGCGCGATGGCGTCGTGGTCGCCGCGGAACACCGTCTCGCGCTCGACGACGCGCTTCGCGACCGGGTTCCCGTCCGGTCCCTCCCACGCCTCGAGGTCGGCTCGGAGCTCCTCGCGGACCGCCTCGTACTCCGACTCGGGGACGACGCCGTCGGGCTCGCGGCCCTCCACGTTGAGGTAGAAGCGACCGGGAACGAGCGAGTACGCGCGGGCGCCGTCGGCGATGTCCGACAGCGAGCCGTGGTCGTCGCCGTCCTCGTACGAGAGCCACCCCTCGCGTTCGAGCCACTCGTTGCAGTACACGTCGTACCGGAGCCGCTCGAACCCGTGGGTGGAGCCGACGACGAGCCGCACGTCGTTCGGGAGCGCCGTCCGGATCGCGCCGATGTGTTCGTCGAGGGCGGCGTAGAACTCCAGTACCTCCTCGCGGTACCGGCCTCCCTCCGCGTAGTCGCCCCACAGGAAGTGGTTGATCCGGTCCGGGGTGGAGAACACGCCGAGGAACAGGTCCCAGTCGTCCTTCTCGACGTAGCGGGAGAACGCCGCCGCGCGGGCGTCGAGGGTCTCGCGGGCCTGTTCGATGAACTCCGTCTTGTCCTCGCGGTGGCCGAGCTTCGCGTTGACGGACAGCCTGTAGTCGCTCTCGGTGAGGTACTCCCGGAGCTCCTCCGGGTGTGACGCCTTGTCGACGTCGGGAGAGAGGTAACCCGAGACCATGCGCTGGACCGTCCGCTGGGGCGGGAACGTGACGGGGACGTTCATCACGGTCGCGTCGAGGCCGGCGTCGGTCGCGCGGTCCCAGACCCGCGTCGCCTGCACGTCTCGGCCCATGGGGACGTAGGTGTCGTACGAGCCGACCTCGCGGTCTTGAAAGCCGTACACCCCGGTCTCGCCGGGGTTCACGCCGCTCGTGAGCACCGGCCAGCACGCGCTCGATTCCGGCGGCACGGCGCTGTCGATCGGTCCCCCGTCGCCCTCGTCGGCGATCGCCGACAGCGTCGGAAACGCGTCCGGGTTGTCGGCGACGAGGCGGTGGGGGAGCCCGTCGATCCCGATGAACGCCACGCGGGGCGTGTCGTTCCCTCGCAGCCGGTCGAAGAGGCCCATAGGGGTACATCCGCCGTGGAGGGCAAAAGGGTTCACATCGCTCTCCGGCCGCGCCGCGACCGGACGCCGCGCCCCCTCTCGGGACCCTTTTGAGGGCGGCCCGTCACGGTGGCGCATGGAGACGCGACGCACGCTTCTCGTCGACGCGTTCGCGGACGAGCCGCTGGCCGGGAACGTCGCCGGCGTCGTGCCGGACGCCGCGGGACTGAGCGACGACCAGATGGGCCGGATCGCTGCGGAGATCGGCGCCTCCGAGACCGCGTTTCTGTCCGACGCCGAGGGTGCTGACGACCGGCTCCGATACTTCACGCCCTCGACCGAGGTCGACCTCTGTGGCCACGCCACGATCGCGACGTACGGCGCCCTGTTCGCCGAGGGCGCGATCGACGCCGGCGACCGGACCCTCCGGACGAACGTCGGCGACCTCGAGGTCACGGTCGACGACGACGGGACCGTCTGGATGCGGCAGAACCCGCCGACGGTGGACGTGGTAGATCCCGACGGCGACGGGGGAGCCGACCTCGACGCCGACCGCCTCGGCGACGCGCTCGGGATCGACCCGGCCGCCCTGCGCGACGTGGGCGCCGACCTCCCGGTCGCGGTCGCCTCCACGGGGCTCCCGTGGCTCGTCGTCCCCGTGAACTTCCTCGAACGCCTCGGCGAGGCCGAGCCCGACGCGGCCGCGATCGAGGCGATCTCCGAGGCGTACGACGCGGCCGGCGTGTACGCGTTCACGTTCGACGCGATCGGCGCGGAGTCGACGCTCCACGGGCGGGCGTTCGCCCCGGCGGTCGGCGTGCCCGAGGACCCCGTCACCGGGACCGCGAGCGGCGCGGTCGGCGCCTACCTCCGCGAGGTCGGCGCGTTCGACGGCGACTTCCCCGACGAGCTGCGCTTCGAGCAGGGCCACTTCGTCGACCGGCCCGGCCACGTGCGCGTCCGCGTCGACGGCGATTCGGTTCGCGTCGGCGGGAAGGCGGTCGTCTCGATGGACGGCGAGCTGCGTGTGCCGGCGGACGACGACGACGAGATCATCGAGGCGTAGCGCTTGCGTCGGCGGACCGTGGGCGATGCGGCTCGCTTTCCGGGGACGGCGTTTCCGCGGGCCGAACTCTTAGGAGTCCGCGAGCCGTATCGTGGCCATGGAGTTCGACCTTCCACGTGCGGCCGGCATCGTCGCGCTCGTCATCGCCCTCGGGACCGCCGGGGTCGCCTTCGGCTCGCCGATGGCGCTTTCGACGACGCTGATGATGGTCCTCCCCTCGATGGTCGTCTTCGGCGCCGTTGCGTTCGTCGTCGGGATGAAACACGGCGAGTTCCGCGCGACGCACGCCTGAGTCGCAGGCGTCCCGCTCCTCGTCGCGCCCGCTCCCCGACGCGTCCCGTTTCTCGACGCGTCCCGCTCCCCGCATCAGCGGCGCTCCGGAACCACGACGCTTTTTAAAATGCCGACGACAACCCGGAGCCGTGCTACTCGGGTCGCCGCTCACGGAACTCCTGTTGCTCGCCGGCGGCGCCGCCCTCCTGTACGCCGGCGCCGAGCTGCTCGTCAAGGGCGCCGGCGACCTCGCGCTCGCGGTCGGGCTGAAGGCGTCGACGGTCGGCGTCACCGTCGTCGCGTTCGCGACCACCGCCCCGGAGCTGTTCGTCTCCCTGCTGGGCGCGATCACGGTGTCGACCGACACCGGACTGGGCGCGATCGTCGGCTCCAACATCGCCAACATCGGGCTCGTGCTGGGCGTCTCCGCGCTGATCCGCCCGCTCGACATCTCGCGGACGGTGTTCGAGCGCCACGTCCCGTTCATGGTGCTCGCCGCGCTGCTCCTCGTCGGGCTCGGCTGGGACGGTCGGATCGGCGCGGTCGACGGCGTCCTCTTGCTCGTCGCCCTCGTCGCGTTCACCGCGGTCGTCCTGCGGCGGGTCCAGCAGACGCAGTCCGGGATCTCCGACGCCGAACGCGCGGAGATGCCCGACGCGCGAGCCCGCGACGCGGCCGCGGTCCTCGGCGGGCTCGTCGCCCTCGTGCTCGGGTCGCGCTGGCTCGTTGAGGGCGGCCAGTCGCTGCTGTCGGCCGCGGGCTTCTCCGACATCTTCATCGGGCTCACGGTGCTGGCGCTGGGGACCTCGCTGCCGGAGCTGGCCGCCAGCGTCGTCGCCGCGGTCCGCGGCGAGGCCGAGTTCAGCGTGGGCAACGTCGTGGGGTCGAACATCTACAACATCCTCGCGGTCATCGGCGTCGTCGCCGTCATCACCCCGATCAGCGTGAGCCCCGGCGTGCGCGGCTTCGAGTTCCCTGCGCTGCTCGCGTTCACCGCGCTGCTCGTCGGCCTGATGTACCGCGGCGAGCGCATCTCGCGGGTCGACGGCGGCGTCCTCGTCGCCGGCTACGTCGCGTTCATCTACCTGCTGCTGCCGTGAGATCGGCGAATACGTCGGGTAGACGGCGATCGAAGACAACTGTCATTTATAAATGCGAGATGGACCATCGGCGGTGGCGCGCGCCGGTGAGCGCCCGTTCGGGCGCGAACCCCGACGTGCGAGGGAGTCGGTGGTCCGGAGCGGAGCGAAGGATCACCGACGAGGCTGGGGAGGTGTGAGGCTGCGGTTGCGGTGTGGGGCGGGACTCAAAGGGGCGGCCGGGGCTTTGGAGGCGTTCACCACCGAACCAGCATCGCCCACTTATAAGCGATCGACCGGACAGACAGGCCAAACCGTCGCTGCTCCGTCGACCTCGTATCGACGCCTATTCGGTCGCCCGACCCCGACCGCGATCCGTGATAGCGATCGTCGTCAGCCGGGCCGACAGCGCCTCGGAACACATCGGCGAGCAGCTGCTCGATGTCGGCGACTGGGACCTCCGCGAGGACCCGAGCCGCCCCGACGCCGACGGGGGCGGGACGTACTACCGGACCGACGGGTTCGAGCTGCGGGAGTTCGACGAGCTCCACATCGAGCTGGAGGACCCGGTCGCCGCCTTCGACTGCGACCCCGAGTTCCTCGCGTTCGTCTCCCGGCACTCCGGCGAGACGGGGGAACTGCTGACCGCCCACGTCACCGGGAACTTCGGCCCCGCGCCGTACGGCGGCGAGCCGGAGACGCTGGCGCGAGCCGCGCCGGGCGCCGAAAAGCGCGTCGTCGAGGCGCTCGCCGCGTACGCCCCCGAGGGGTACGAGGTGGGGATCGAGTGCACGCACCACGGCCCGACCGCGACCGCCGTCCCGTCGCTGTTCGTCGAACTCGGCTCGGACGAGCCCCAGTGGACCGACTCGGAGGCGGCCCGGGCGGTCGCGCGGGCGGTGCTCGACCTCCGGGGGACCGGCGCGGACCTGATCGGCGGCGCGGGTGAGACCGGCGACGGCGATACCCGCCCCCGCCACGTCGTCGGCTTCGGCGGCGGCCACTACGCCCCGCGATTCACCCGGATCGTCCGCGAGACCGAGTGGGCCGTGGGTCATATCGGCGCCGACTGGGCGCTCGGGGAGATGGGCGCGCCCGACGCGAACTCGGACGTGATCGAACAGGCGTTCGCGCGGAGCCGCGCGGACTTGGCCGTGATCGAGGGCGACAGGCCCGACCTCGCGGCGACGGTCGAGGAGCTCGGCCACCGCGTCGTGAGCGAGACGTGGGTGCGCGAGGTCGGCGATCGCCCGCTGTCCTTGGTCGAGCGGCTGGAGGCCGAGATCGCGACGGTCGACGAGGGGCTCCGATTCGGCGAGGTCGCCCCCGCGTCCCCCGACGCGATCCGCGTCCGACCGCTGCCGGGCGAACTGCTCTCGCGGGCGCAGGGCGTGGACGCGGACGCGGCCCGCGCGGCCGTGGAAGCGAACGCCGTCGCCTTCGACACCGAGCAGGCCGGGACGCGGGCGACGGGGCGGGCCGCCTTCGCCGCCGGCGGGGGGTCGCCCGGGTACGACGACCTCGTCGCGGAGCTGGCGGCGGTGTTGGAGCGCGGCTACGACGCGGTCGAGGTCGCCGACGGCGCCGTGATCGCCCGCGAGACCGCGTTCGATCCGGGGCTCGCCGCCGAGCGCGGCGTCCCGGAGGGCCCGGCGTTCGGGCGCCTCGCGAACGGCGAGTCGGTCGACGTCGACGGCGAGACGGTCGCGCCAGAAGACGTGTCGCGGGCGCGGAGAGAGCGGTTCCCGATCGAGTGACGATTCGGAGGGAGGGGCCTCGCGGATCGGCGGCCCCGTCATTCGTTTTCGAACAGTGATACGCGGGTTTCGTCGGCTCTGGAGTCCGTCTCCGGCCGTCTGACTCGCGTCAGACGATCGGGCAAAAATAAATACGTCCGGGTCGCAACCACACCATATAATGGACTCTATCGTAGAGGACGCCATCGACGAAGCCGAGGAATCCCCGGCGGACGACGCCGGGGAGGCCGGCGCCGGCGCGAACGACGCGGCCGCCGGTGCGCCGCCACAGACCGGAACGATGACCGACGAGGAGCTGCAGGACGTCCTCCAGGACCTCCAGACCAACATCACGGTCGTCGGCTGCGGGGGCGCCGGCGGCAACACGGTCAACCGGATGACCGAGGAGGGGATCCACGGGGCGAAGCTGGTCGCCGCCAACACCGACGTCCAGCACCTCGTCAACATCGAGGCCGACACGAAGATCCTCATGGGCCAGCAGAAGACTCAGGGCCGCGGCGCCGGTTCCCTCCCACAGGTCGGCGAGGAGGCCGCCATCGAGTCCCAAGAGGAGATCCAGGACGCCATCGACGGCTCCGACATGGTGTTCGTCACCGCCGGGCTCGGCGGCGGCACGGGGACCGGGTCGGCGCCGGTCGTCGCGAAGGCGGCTCGCGAGTCGGGCGCGCTCACCATCGCCATCGTCACGACCCCCTTCACGGCCGAGGGCGAGGTCCGCCGGACGAACGCCGAGGCCGGCTTAGAGCGGCTCCGCGACGTTTCCGACACGGTCATCGTCGTCCCCAACGACCGCCTGCTCGACGCGGTCGGGAAGCTCCCCGTCCGGCAGGCGTTCAAGGTGTCCGACGAGGTGCTGATGCGCTCGGTGAAGGGGATCACGGAGCTCATCACGATGCCCGGCCTGGTCAACCTCGACTTCGCCGACGTCCGCACCGTCATGGAGAAGGGCGGCGTCGCGATGATCGGCCTCGGCGAGTCCGACTCCGACTCGAAGGCGCAGGACTCGGTGAAGTCCGCGCTGCGCTCTCCACTGCTCGACGTCGACATCTCCGGCGCCAACTCCGCGCTGGTGAACGTCACCGGCGGCACCGACATGTCCATCGAGGAGGCCGAGGGCGTCGTCGAGGAGATCTACGACCGGATCGACCCCGACGCCCGGATCATCTGGGGGACCTCCGTCGACGAGGAGCTCGAAGGCGAGATGCGGACTATGATCGTCGTGACCGGGGTCGAGTCGCCGCAGATCTACGGCCGTAACGGGGAGGCGCCCGAAGGGAGCTCCCCCGAGATGGAAGACATCGACTACGTGGAGTAACGCGTCGGCGCGAACGCCGACCGTTTCTGTCCGTCTCTCGTCGCTTCCGGTTGTTCTCGTTCGTTTCCGTCCATTCGGCCGCTCTCGGCTGTCCCCGCCTCGCATCAAAAGGTAAAAACCGGATCGACTCGAACTCTCTCGCAACATGGACGTTCCGTACGACCTCAACAGCTACATTCGGGTGCTGAAACTGGCGAGCACGCCGAGCACCGACGAGTTCCTCCAGGTGTCGAAGATCGCCGGCGCCGGAATCTTACTCATCGGCTTCATCGGCTTCCTGATGTTCGCGATCATGAGCCTCCTGCCGGGGGTCGGCGCGTAATGCCGATCTTCTCGGTCAAGACCACCGCGAGCCAGGAGCGTACCGTCGCCGACATGCTCGCGGAGAAGGAGATGCCGGAGATTCAGGCCGTCATCGCCCCCGACCAGCTGACGAGCTACGTGATGGTCGAGGCCACCGACGGGAGCGTGTTCGCCCGGATCCTCGACGAGATCCCGCACGCCCGCGGCGTGATTCAGGGGTCGGAGGGGCCGGCGGAGAGCCCCTTCTCCGAGGTCGAGCACTTCCTCTCGCCGACACCCGACGTGGAGGGGATCGCCGAGGGCGACATCGTCGAGCTGATCGCCGGCCCGTTCAAGGGCGAGAAGGCCCGCGTCCAGCGCATCGACGAGGGCAAAGACCAGGTGACCGTCGAGCTGTACGAGGCGACCGTTCCGATCCCGGTGACGGTCCGCGGCGACCAGATCCGCGTGCTCGACTCGGACGAGCGGTAAGCGACCGATAGCGGTCCGTTTTCGGAAACGCGTTTCCCCGCGCGGAGCGTCGCTTCGAGAATTCGCCGTCGGTGGGGTTCGCGGCCGCGGTCGGTCGTGCGATCCGATCGTCGGTAACGACAAGGGCTTTATCCGCCGACGACTGACGGTCGGGCATGTTCGGTTCCGGCGTACCGGCGGCGCTGAGCCTGTTGCCGGACACGTTCACGTTCGCCTGGCTCGTCGCGATCCTCTTCGCCGTCGCGTGGCTGCTCGACAGCCGCGGGCTGGCGGCGGGCCGGTCGCTCGCGGCCGGGACGTGGGCGCTGTTCGGGCTCTTCTGGCTGACGACGGTGCCGTACTTCGCGTTCGAGCACCAGAGCTACGTCGAGTCGATCCTCGCCTTGGTCGGGGTGCCGGCCTGCATGTACGCGGGGTACCTCCTGTACAACGGGCGGGCGTCGCTGTTCACCCTCACGCGGGCGATCGCGATCATGCTGTTCATCTACCTCCCGTTCGAGACGATTCCCGCGTTCACGCTCGGCGGGGTCGCGTTCCCCGAACCCCGCCGGATCCTGATCGAGGCGGTCGCGACCCAGACCGGGATGCTCATCGACCTGCTCGGCTACGCGCCGGAGCGGGTGGCGAGCAGCGAGGGGTACAACGCGGCCTACCTGTGGACGCTCGACGACGGCCACACCTACCGGATCGACATCGTGCTCGCCTGCACGGGGCTCGGGAGCATGGCGATCTTCGGCGGGCTCGTCGCGGCGGTCGAGGCGCCCCTGCGGCGGAAGCTCCGCGGGCTCGCGGTGTCGGTCTCGCTCATCTACGTCCTCAACATCCTCCGGACGACGTTCATCTCGGTCGTCTCCGGCAACCAGTACATGCAGTGGCAGACGGACCTCGTGTTGGCGATGTTCGGTGCGAGTGACCCCTATCGGGTGTCCTTCCTGATCTCCGACCGGATCATGAGCCAGCTGCTCGCGGTCGTGGCGCTGATCGGGATCACCTTCCTCGTGGTGCGGGAGCTGCCGGAGCTCGTGGTCGTCCTCGAAGACGTGCTCTACCTGCTCACCGGCGAAGAGCACGACCTGACGGAGGCCCTCGACCTCCCGCGGGAGCCGACGAACCGCTGACGCGGCACGGCTCCGACGGGCCTCTCCGAACTATATATCAATATATAGTAAGCTATAGATGCCGCTGTCGAGTGGTTCGGCGTATGGACGCGACGACTCGGTCGGAACGGGAGCTGCGTGGCCGGCGGGGGGTGCGGCGACGGTTGGGTCGGCGACGGTTGGGTCGGCGACGGTTGGGTCGGCGGAGACGACGACGGGGTCGACGACACCGGCGGCGAGGTGAGGCCCCGTGTTGAGCGCCGTCGACCCGCTGGTCTACCTCGAGACGAACGTCGCGAAGCTCGTCTTGGCGACTGCGCTGGGGATGTTCCTCGGATTGGAGCGGGAGTGGTCACAGAAGTCCGCGGGGATCCGGACGTTCGCGCTGATCAGCCTCGCGGCGGCCGTCTTCTCCCTGCTCGGCGACGACGGGCTCCTGATCGTCGGCGGCGTGCTGATCGTCGCCAGCGCGGTGCTGCTCGCCGTCCGGAGCTTCGTCGAGGAGGAGGTCGACGGGCTCTCGCTGACCACGTCGGTGTCGATGCTCGTCACCTACGGGGTCGGCGCGCTCGTCGCCGAGGAGTTCTTCATCGAGGCGGTGACGGTGGCCGTGCTCTCCTCGCTGCTGCTCGTGTTGAAGCGGGAGCTCCACCAGTTCGCGTGGGGGCTCTCCCGGGAGGAGGTCCGCAGCGCGGTGGAGTTCACGATCCTCGCGTTCGTCGTCTTCCCGCTGCTCCCGGCGGAGACCGTCGACCCCTGGGGCGCGGTCCAGCCCCGGCTCATCTGGTCGCTGGTCGTCGCGGTCAGCGCCATCGGCTTCGTCAACTACGTCCTGGTGAAGCGGTATCAGGGGCGCGGCTACGCGGTCACCGGCTTCTTCGGCGGGCTCGTGAACTCCACCGCGGTCGTCGCCGAGATGGCGAAACGCGCGAAGGGGCGGGCGGACCTGCTCGACATCGCGGTGGGCTCGATCCTGCTGGCGAACGCCGCGATGGCCCTCCGGAACGCCGCGGTCGTCGCCGCCTTCGTCCCCGAGGCCGCCCTGATAGTGGGCGCGCCGCTGGGCGCGATCACGGTCGCCGGCGTCGCGATCGCGGTGTGGCGAAGCGACTGGCGGGCGACGGTGGAGGCGGATCTCACGTCGCCGTTCAGCCTCCGGAACGCCCTGACGTTCGGGGCGCTGTTCCTCGTCGTCCTGCTCGTCTCGGCGGGCGCCGAGCGGGCGTTCGGCGCCGGCGGGTTCGTCGCCACCTCGTTCCTCGCGGGGCTAGTCTCCTCGGGCACGGCGACGACCACGGCCGTCTCGCTCCTCGGAACCGGTCAGATCGCGGTCGACACCGCGGTCGCGGGGGTCGTCGCGGGGACGGTCGCGAGCGTCCTCGTCAAGACGGCGTTCGCGGCGGGCATCGCGCGGGAGCTGGTCCGTCCGGTCCTGTTCTGGAACCTCGCGCTGATCGCGGTCGGGATCGCGGTCGGCGCACCGCTGCTCTTCCTATGACCGCCGCGTGAGGGTGGGCCGTCTCGGCCCGCTCACGACAGGTGTTCGGCCACGTCGGTCGACGAGACCATCCCCACGTAGTCGTCGTCGACGACGGGGAGGTGTTTCACGCCGTACATCGTCATCATCGCGGCGACCTCCTCCATCATGAGGTCCGGGGTCACGGTCTCGACGTCTTCGGTCATCACGTCGCGAACGACCGTCTCGCCGAGGTCGCGGCCCTCTGCGACGGCGCCGACGATGTCGCTTTGGGTGACGATACAGCCGCCGCCGGTGGTCACGACGAGCGCGCTGATGTCGCCGTCGCTCATGCGACGCGCCGCCTGCCTGAGCGGTTCGTCGGCCCCGATCGTTTCCAGCGGCGTCGACATGACTTCGCTGACGCGCGTCCGGTCGTCCAGATCCATACTCTGCTGTGTGTTACCACACCAGATGACTCTTCCGGCTGGTGCAACGCGACGGTGGTGTCGTCACCGGGCGTCGCGGCGGCGACCTCGTCCCCCGCGCCGCCGACGGGTCGCCTACCGCTTCCCCGAGAGGAACGCGGTGAGGTCGGTCGTCGACACCATCCCGATCAGCTCTCCCTCCCCGTCCACGACGGGCAGGTGGGTGTAGCCGTGTACGGTCGGTTCGGCGAGTTCCTCGACCGTGTCGTCGGGCTCGACCGTCACCACGTCGGTCGTCATGAACGCCTCGACCGCCGTCTCGTCTTCGGGATCGTTCTCCCGGACGAGCGAGACGAAGTCGGTCGCGGTGATCAACCCCTTCAGTCGTCGACTCCCGTCGACGACGAGGATCGAGTTCTTCCCGGTTTCGAGCATCCGTCGGGCGGCCGTCGCGGCCGAGGCGCCCGATTCGATGGTGAGCAGATCGGTCGACATGAGCCGCTCGACGGCGAGGTCAGACATGTGGCGTGATAACGCGGCCCGGGGTCATCAAACGTGGGGTCGTCACCCGTCCCGTCGCCCCTTCGTCACCGCTCCGTCGTCCCTTCGTCGCCACCGGCCCCCGCGGCTCGCTCACTCCTCGACGAGGTCCGCCGGCGCGCCCGCCAGCCCGGCCAGCGCGTCGGCCTCGACGTGGTGGAGGTCGCCGGGGATCACGAGCAGGTGCAGTGGGTCGCCGAACTCGCGGTCCGCGAGCGCGCTCAGGCGGTCGGCGGCGACGACCGAATCGGGCGACCCCGCGCGGGCGACGACGACGGCGAGCGCGTCCTCCCACCCGTCGGCGAGCAGGCCGGCGGCGACGTCCGCGGTCATGTACTCCTCGTGGTCCGGGTCGGGCCCGGTCGGGCCGGTGCCGACTTTGATGTCGAGGTAGACGACGGTGTGGAGCCCGCGCTCGCGGTTCGCCTCGATCGTGTCGATCACGCTCCCCGGCACGTCGTCGCCGCCGTGGGCGTACGGGAACGGGAGCGTCGTCGCCTTGCCGAACCGGTAGTTCTGGAGACCGGTGAGGCTCGACGCGGCCGACTGGGCGGTGACGCCGTGGATCACGCGGGTGTCGATCCCGCGGTCCTCGGCGCGCAGCCGCAGGTCGGTGTGGGTCGTCGAGATCATCGTGTCGCCGGCGGTGAGGAACGCGACGTGGCCCTCTTCGGCCGCCGCGAGGATCGCTTCGGGGTCCCGCTCGACGCCCTCGCGCGACCGGACCTCGATCGCCGCGTCGTGGTACGCCTCGAGGTCGTCGACGGTGGCGCCGACCAGCTTGCTGGTGTAGAACTCCGCGAACACCCGGTCCGCGGAGCGGAGCGCCTCGCGCCCCTCGACGGTGATCGACCGCTCGTCGTAGAGGCCGAGACCGATGAACGTGAGCATACGACCCGTCGGGCGGGCGGCGAGTAAAAGGGCGCGGAACGGCGCCGCGCACTCGGGGACCACGACCGAACCGGGCGTCGGCGACGGCCGATCCTCAAGGTCCTTCATGATCATATCTTGTGATTCCATAGCAAGCCCTAAGAGGTAACCACCACAACGTCGACCTACGAGGCCCTCACGGGCTCACATACCACTATGACTGACGACGAACTCATCTGGCGGATATCGGGGGGATCCGGTGACGGGATCGCTTCGACCAGCCAGAACTTCGCGAAGGCCTTGATGCGATCGGGGCTCAACGTCTTCACGCATCGCCACTACCCGTCGCGGATCCGCGGCGGTCACACGTACACCGAGGTCCGCGCGTCGGCGGACCCGGTGAACTCCCGCGGAGACGGGTACAACTTCCTGCTCGCGCTCGGCGACTCGTTCGCCCGCAACCCGCAGGAGGAGGCCGTCTACGGGAACGAGGAGATCAAACCCCTCTCGGAGAACTTAGACGAGCTCCGCGAGGGCGGGGTCATCGTGTACGACGAGGGACTCCTCGACGCCTCCGAGATCCCGAACTTCGAGGAGCGCGCCGAGGAGAACGACTGGCACGTATACCCCCTCGACCTCCGCGGGCTCGCCCGCGATCAGGGTCGCGAGGTCATGCGGAACACCGCCGGCGTCGGCGCGACCTGCGCGCTGACCGGGATGGACCTCGACCACGTCCAGGACCTCATGCGCGACGCGATGCCGGAGAAGATCCTCGAGCCGAACCTCGAGATCCTCCAGATCGCGTACGACCAGGTCCGCGAGGAGTACGACGTGGACGCCCCGGACGTGTCGGTGCCGACCGGCGAGCACGACGAGACGCAGCTGCTCATGTCCGGCTCGGACGCCATCTCCTACGGCGCCATCGACGAGGGCTGCCGCTTTATCGCCGGCTACCCGATGACGCCGTGGACCGAGGTGTTCACCATCATGACGAAGAACCTGCCGAAGCTCGGCGGGATCTCCGAGCAGGTGGAAGACGAGATCGCCGCGGCCGCGCTCGCGGTCGGGGCCTCCCACGCCGGCGTGAAGGCCATGTCCGGCTCCTCCGGCGGCGGGTTCGCGCTGATGTCGGAGCCGCTCGGGCTCGCGGAGATGACGGAGACGCCCGTCGTCCTCGTCGAGGCCATGCGCGCCGGCCCGTCGACCGGGATGCCGACGAAGCCGGAGCAGTCCGACCTCGAACACGTCCTGTACACCTCACAGGGCGACTCCCAGCGCGTCGTCTTAGCGCCCGGGACCGTCGAGGAGGCGTACGAGCAGTCGCGGATCGCCTTCCGGCTGGCCTACGAGTACCAGATCCCGTCGATCCTCCTGTACGACCAGAAGCTCGGCGGCGAGATGACGAACGTCCCCAAGAGCCACTTCGACCGCGAGCCGAACCCGACGCTCGGGAAGACGCTCTCGGAGGACGCGCTGGCCGACGAGCCGCACTCGGCCGACGGGAAGTTCCACCGCTTCCAGCACGACGTCGAGGACGGCGTCTCCCCGCGGTCGGTCCCCGGCCAGAAGGGCGGTCGCTTCCTCGCGACCGGCAACGAGCACGACCCCACCGGGCACATCGCCGAGTCGCCCGACAACCGCGTCGCGCAGATCGACCGACGCACCCAGAAGCTCGAGGCGATCCGCGCCGACCTCGATACGGTCGACACCGGCTCGTACGCCGGCCCCGACGACGCTCAGTACGGCATCCTCACGTTCGGCAGCCAGCAGGGCACCGTCGAGGAGGCCGTCGGCCGGCTCAACGACGCCGGCGTCTCGGTGAAGTCGTACGGTGTCTCCGACATGCTCCCGTTCCCGACCGAGCAGGTCGCCGAGTTCGTCGAGAGCGTCGACGAGGTGCTCGTCGTCGAGATGACCGCCTCCGGACAGTTCCGCGGGCTCGTCCAGAAGAACCTCGGCCGCTACGGCGAGAAGCTGTCGAGCCTGCTGAAGTACAACGGGAACCCGTTCGAGCCGGCGGAGATCGTCGACGGGTTCGAGACCGCGATCATCGAGGGCGACGGCGACGCGTCCGGCCATCAGACCACCTTCGTCCCAGCCGCAGGTGACTAACTCATGAGCACGTTTTCAGCAATCGGAGAGGAGCGAGAGATCGACCGCGACGAGTACACGCCCGGCGTCGAGCCCCAGCCGACCTGGTGTCCCGGCTGCGGTGACTTCAGCGTCCTGAAGGCGCTCAAGCAGGCGCTCCCCGAGGTCGGCCGCACGCCCGAGGAGACGCTCCTGTGTACCGGGATCGGCTGTTCCGGCAAGCTGAACAGCTACCTCGACACGTACGGGTTCCACACGATCCACGGGCGCTCGCTGCCCGTGGCCCGCGCCGCGAAGCTCGCGAACCCCGATCTGGAAGTGATCGCCGCCGGCGGCGACGGCGACGGCTACGGGATCGGCGGGAACCACTTCATCCACACGGCCCGGGAGAACCACGACATGACGTACATCGTCTTCAACAACGAGATCTTCGGGCTCACGAAGGGGCAGACCTCCCCCACCAGCCCGAAGGGTCACAAGTCGAAGACGCAGCCGTCCGGTAGCGCCAAAGAGCCGATCAAGCCGCTCTCGATGTCGCTCAACGCCGGCGCCTCGTACGTCGCCCGGACCGCCGCGGTCAACCCGAACCAGGCCAAGGAGATCCTCATCGAGGCGATCGAGCACGACGGCTTCGCGCACGTCGACTTCCTCACCCAGTGTCCGACCTGGAACAAGGACGCGCGCCAGTACGTCCCCTACATCGACGTCAACGAGTCCGACGACTACGACTTCGACAAGACGGACCGCGTCGAGGCCCAGGAGATGATGCGGACGACCGAGGAGTCGCTCTACGAGGGCGAGGTCCTCACCGGCCGCTTCTACGTCGACGAGGACCGCCCGTCTTACGGCGAGGAGAAGCGCGCGATCGGCGAGATGCCCGAGGAGCCGCTGGCCGAGCGCTACTGGGACGACGACTACGAGTGGGAGCGCTCCCACGACATGTTCCTCGACAAGCACGCCTGAGGCCGCCTACCCGGGATCCCTGACCGATCCCGACGCGATTCGCCGTCCGTTCGTCTCGTTTTTCGGTTCGCAAGGTATTTTTTCCGTGGAGACAAAGTGGTGGTCATGAGTACGGTATCGACGGAAGAACGGATCCTGTCGGTGTTAGAGGAGGACGCGCAGGCCTCCTGTGCGGAGATCGCCGACCGGGCCGACGTCTCGAAGCCGACGGTGCGGAAGTACATCGACCGACTGGAGGAGAAGGGCGTGATCGTCGGCTACTCCGCGGAGATCGACCCGAAGAAGCTCTCCTCGCAGTCGATCGCGATGGTCGGGATGGACGTCGACTCCGGGAAGTACGTGGGCGCGACCCGGAAGCTGAAGGAGCTCGACGAAGTGCAGGCGCTGTACACCTCCTCCGGCGACCACATGCTGATGGCCGAGGTCCGCGCCGGCGACGGCGACGAGCTCGGCGACGTCATCTCCGAGAAGCTGCTGGCGATCGACGGCGTCACCGCGGCGCACCCCTCCTTCCTCCAGGAACGACTGAAGTAAGCCGGACCGGTCCTCGGAGCGGACTGGCCCTTTCTACCGGTAGGCGAGCGCGATGAGCACCCCCGCAACCGCCGTCGCGCCCAGCGCCGCGCCGGCGATCTCGGATTCGGTCGCCCCGAGCAGGATCCCCGCGAGCGGGAGACAGAGCAGCGCCCCGGTCCACATCGCCGCGCCGCCGAGCCGCCGCGCCCGCTCGCGACTCACGTCCGGCGTCGTCAGGAGCTCGCGTCGGTCGCGGTAGCGGACGAGCCAGCCGAGCGTCGCCGTCCCGACCGCGGCGACGCCGAACGCCCCGGCCGCGACGAGTCGCTCGGGGACCTCGAACGCGATCGCCGCGGCGAGCGCGAGCAGGAACGCCCCGGTTCCCCCGAGAACGACGGCGTTCGCCCGCGCGCCCGCGTCGTCGCGGTCGTCGACCCCGTAGAGCCTGCGGAGCCGACTCCCGGCTGGGAGGCTCGCGAGGGCGACGATCACGAGCGTGCCGCCGAGCGCGACGAGGAAGGCCGTCCCGATGTCAGCGCCGGTCATGGACGGCGGTTCGGCCGGCGACCACTTCAGTCCGACCCGTCCGCGGCGCGGTCACCGGAGCGCCTCTACGTCGGCGACGACGATCGACTCGTCGCCGGCCGGGCCGCGACGGGTGCCGCGGTGCGAGAACCCGTGCGCGCTGAAGAACTCGGTGGCGCCCGGGCTGTCGGCGGGGACGGTCGCGCGAAGGGTCCCGACGCCGTAGTCCGCCACCGACGACGCGACGCGCGCGAGCAGCTCGTTCGCGACGCCCTCGCCCGCGTGGTTCGGGTGGACCCACAGCGCGAGCAGTTCGGCCTCGCGACCCCCGTCCGCGCCGGGGGCACCCGACCCCTCCGCGGCGTCGTCGGCGTCGGGATGGGCGATGGCGACGCCGATCGGTCCGTCCTCCCCTTCCATCAGGAACGACCACTCGGCCTCCGCGGCGGCCTCGCGGACGCCGGCGGCGGACACGTCGAGCAGGGGAGCTCCGATGTCGTCGAAGACGGTCGCCTCGCGGGCTCGCGAGACCGCCGTTCGCAGCGCCTCTGCGTCGTCGGGCCGGGCCGCCCGGACATGCATGTACGACCGTGGGTAAAGAAGTCACCTATAGGTTTCGGGTCGGCAACGTTTCACAGGGGACCGAAGGAGAAAATCGAGAAAACGATCAGTTACACGGGGATTAAGCGTCTGACGCGCCCCCGTTCACACGAATCGACTCGTGTTCGTCCGGGACGATCCCGATCGAGTCGTCACGCGACCGGTTCGATCCCGATCGTGACCGCGACGCCCTCGACCTCCCACTCCTCGACGAGGCCGCCGTCCGCGTCCGCGGCGTCGCTCGGGTCGTCGAGCCACGCGTCGGCGCGCACCTCGCCGGCGATCAGGTCGGCGTGCTCGTCGACGAACCCGGCGATCCGGTCGTCGTCGACCGCGACGCCGACGCGGATCCGGGCCTCAACGTCCAGGTCGAGCTCCTTGCGCATCTCCTGGACCCGCCGGATCACGTCGCGGGCGTACCCCTCGGCCTCGATCTCGGGCGTCAGGGAGGTGTCGACGTAGACGGATCCGCCGTCGAAGTCGGCGCCGGAGACATGCTCCGGCGGCTCCGCGACGTACTCGACCATCTCCTCGTCGAGGTCGACGGGCTCGCCGTCGACGGTCACCTCGCCGCCCTCGACCGCGGCGCGGGTCGCGCCCTGCACCGCCTCCATCACCTTCTGGGCGTCGGCGCCGAAGGCGGGACCGATCGCCGCCATCTGCGGCTCGGCGGTCTCGACGAGCTCGTCGAAGGCGTCGGTGACGGTCACCTCGCGGGCGTTGACGCGCTCGGCGATCAGCTCCGAGAGTCGCTCGACCGCGGCCGTGACGTCCTCGTCGTCGCTCTCGACGACCACGCGCGGCACGGGCCAGCGGAGCTTGCGGCCGGCCTGCTGGCGCGCGTTCGCGGCGGCCTCCTCCACGTCGCGGAGGACGGCCACGTCGCGTTCGAGCTCGGGGTCGCGGAGCCCGTCGTCGGGCTCGGGGTAGGCGAGCTGATGGACCGTCGTCGCCTCGCCGTCGAGCGTCTGGTACATGCGCTCGGTCATGTACGGCGCGATCGGCGCGAGCAGCCGCGTCACCTCGTCGAGGACGGTCGCGAGCGTCGCGTAGGCGCCCCGCTTCGAGGCGGAGTCGGCCTCCTCCCACATGCGGTCCCGGACCGCCTTCACGTAGAAGCGCGACACGTCCTGCGTGACGAACTCGACGACGGCGTTGACGGCGTCGCTGACCCGGTAGTCGGCCCACGCCTCGGTGACTTCGGCCTCCACGGACTGGAGCCGCGAGAGCACCCACTCGTCGACGAGTTCGAGCTCGCCGTCCGAGAGGTCGGCCGCGGCGGGGTCGTAGCCGTCGAGCTCCATGTACTCCAGCGGGAAGCGGAACACGTTCCAGAGGATGTTGAGCTTCCCCTGGATCTCCCCGAGCCCCTCCCACTCGAACGAGAGGTCGACGCCCTGCTGGTCGTGGCTGAGGAGGTAGGTGCGGAGCGGGTCGCGGCCGGCGCGCTCGATCGCCTCCTCCGGCGTGACGATGTTGCCGACGGACTTGGACATCTTGCGGCCGTCCTCGTCGTTGGCGAACCCGTGCATGAGGACCTCCTCGTAGGGGATCTCGCCGACCGCGGCGGTGCCCATGCCGAGCTGCGACCAGAACCAGCCGCGGGTCTGGTCGTGCGCCTCGACGATGAGGTCGGCGGGCCACAGCTCGTCGTGGGCCGCCTCGTCGCTCGGGTAGCCGAGCGTGCCCCACGTGGCGACCGAGGAGTCGAGCCACACGTCGAACACGTCCTCGACGCGGCGGTAGGTGGTCCCGTCCTCGACGATCGTGAGGTCGTCGACGGCGGGCCGATGGAGGTCGATCGACTCGGGGTCGACGTCCTCTTCGACGCGCTCGGCGAGCTCCTCGCGGGTGCCGATCACGATCATGTCGTCGTCGAGGTTCCCGGACTCCGCGTCCTCCGGCACCCAAATCGGGATCGGGACGCCCCAGTAGCGCTGGCGGGAGACGTTCCAGTCGGGCGCGTCCTCGATGAAGTCGCGGAAGCGGTTGTCGCGGGCCCACTGCGGGTGCCACTCCGAGTCCTCCATGTTGTCGAGGAGGTCCGCTTTCACGTCCGTGATCGAGATGAACCACTGGTCGGTGACCAGCTGGATGATCCCGGTGTCACACCGCCAGCAGTGGCCGTAGCTGTGGTTCACCGTGCCGTGCGCGAGCATCTGGCCGTCGGCGACGAGGTCGTCGATGATCTCGTCGTTGGCGTCGCGCACGAACTTCCCGGCGTACTCGCCGGCGGCCTCGGTGAACTCGCCGTTCGGGCCGACGGGACAGCGGATCTCGAGTCCGAGCTCGGTGCCGCGGTGGAAGTCCTCCTCCCCGTGGCCCGGCGCGGAGTGGACGAGTCCGGTGCGGTCGGCCTCCACGTAGTCGGCGGCGTACACCTGCCCGGCGCCCTCGAAGTCCGGGTACTCGGCGACGTGATCGGCGAGCGGGTGGTCGTACGCCCAGCCGACGAGCTCCTCGCCCGTCAGCTCGGCTTCGACCTCGTACTCCTCGTAGCGGCCCTCGGTGAGGACGTCCTCGACGCACTCTTCGGCGACGTAGAGCACCTCCTCCTCGCCGCCCTTCTCGGCGCGGACCGCGTTGTAGGTGAGCTCCTCGTCGACGGCGACGAAGGTGTTCGCGGGGATCGTCCACGGCGTCGTCGTCCAGATGACGAGGCTCCCCTCGCGGTCGGCGAGCGGGAACTTCACGTAGATGGAGGGGTCCTCGACGTCCTCGTACTCGACCTCGTTGTTGGCGAGCCCGGTCTCGCAGCGCGGGCACTGCGAGATGGAGCGTTTCCCCTGCTCGACGAGCCCGTTGTCGGCGACCTCGGAGAACGCCCACCACGCGGCCTCCATGTACTCCGGCGAGATGGTCTCGTAGGGGTCGTCCCAGTCCATCCACGCCCCGATCGACTTGAAGTCCTCGTCCATCGCCGCCCGGTTCTCGAGGGCGAACTCCTTGCACTTCTCGATGAACGACTCCATCCCGTACTCCTCGATGTCGCGCTTGTTCTCGAAGCCGAGCTCCTCCTCGACTTTCACCTCGATCGGGAGTCCGTGCATGTCGTAGCCGGGGCGGTCGGTGACGCGGTGGCCGGTCATCCGCTTGTGGCGGATGATCGCGTCCTTCAGCGTCTTGTTCCACGCCGTGCCGAGATGCATCTGTCCGGAGGTGTACGGCGGCCCGTCGACGAAGAAGAAGGGCGGGTCGTCGGCGTGCGCCTCCTTCGCCGCCTCGTAGGCGTCCGTCTCGTCCCAGTACTCGTCGACCCCGGACTCGACGTCCGCGGGCGTGTACTGGTCGTCGATCTCGTCCATACGGATCGGTTTCGGCGCGGATATTTGAATACGGCGGAGTTACGTGGGTGTGTGGCACGGATTGGCGGGGGCGGACGCGATCCGACCTCCCGCGTCGCTCGCCGCTGCCGCCACGGTTTATAAATCGCGGGCGAGACGTGTGACCATGGAATACCGACGGCTCGGTAACACGGGACTCAGCGTCTCCGAGCTCTGCTTCGGGACGTGGCGCTTCGGGCGGGAGACGAACGGCGTCGTCGAGACGGGCCGCGAGGAGGCACACGAGCTGCTCGACGCCGCCGCGGACCACGGGATCAACTTCATCGACACCGCCAACGTGTACGGGACGCCGCACGGGACGAGCGAGGAGTACGTCGGCGAGTGGCTCGCGGAGCGCGACCGCGAGGACTACGTGATCGCCTCGAAGGTGTACTTCCCGTTCGACGGGTGCGGCGAGCCCGGCCCCAACGACTCCGGACTGGGGCGAAAACACGTTCGCGCGCAGGTCGAGGGGACGCTCGACCGGCTCGACACCGACTACCTCGACGTGTACTACATCCACCGCTGGGACGAGGAGACGCCCATCGAGGAGACGATGCGCGTCCTCGACGAGCTGGTTTCGGAGGGGAAGGTCCACCACCTCGGCGCGTCGACGATGGCGGCGTGGCAGCTGACGAAGGCGCTGTGGACCGCCGACGTCAACGACTACGCCTCCTTCGACGTGGTCCAGCCGCTCCACCACGCCGGCTACTACGAGGACGTGAAGGAGTACCTCGACGTGTGCGCCGACCAGGACCTGGCGGTCTGTCCGTACTCCCCGCTCGCGGGCGGGTTCCTCACGGGCAAGTACGAGCGCGCGGATCCCGACGACCCCGAGCGGGTGATCGCGCCGGACGGCTCGCGGGCGAGCTTCGACGACCGGTTCGAGCGCTTCTACCTCTCCGAGCGCGGCTGGAAGGTGCTCGACGCGGTCCGGGAGGTCGCCGACGAACTCGACGCGACGCCCGCGCAGGTCGCGCTGGCGTGGCTCACCGAGTGGGACGAGTTCGCCTGCGTCCCCATCGTCGGCGCGCGGACGACCGACCAGCTCGCGGAGAACGTGGCGGCGACCGACCTCGACCTCTCCGACGAACAGTGGGATCGGATCATGGACGCGCGGTACGACTCGGACGGGAACCTCTGGGGACACTGAGCGCGAGAAGCGAGACCGCCCGAACTTTCCGCTCTACTCGTCGAAGTCGGGCAGGTCGTCGGGCGCGTCGAACTCCGCCTCCCAGTCGATGTACTCCTCTTTCAGCGTCTCGCAGACGATCTGCCCGAGCTCCGTGAGCCCCGCGTTGATCGCGGAGACCGTGCCCCACGAGTCCAGGTCCGGGTGGAGGTCGCGTTCCTTCCAGTCCTCGGGGAGCCCGGGCGCGTGGTAGCCGACGCGGTCGGCGAAGTCGTCCCAGAAGAAGTCGAATCGGGAGACTAACTCGAGGTCGAGGGCGATCCGCCAGTCCGCCTCGTCCATGTCGCTGCCGGCGGCCCACTCGGCGAACGCCTCCTCCCACGCGCCCTCGCGGAGGAACGCCTCCAGCTCGTCGCGGCGGTACTCCCCGCCCGCGACCTCCGCGTCCTCGTACTCGTTGGGGTCGACGGCGGCGAGTTCTGGCGGCTCCGGCGGGTCGACGTCGAGGGTCATGTGTCACCCTCCGCGCCGGCGGCCCAAAACGCTACGGGAGCGCGTCGCCTCGGGGGTGCATCGCCTCGGGAGCGCGTCGCCCCGGAAGCCACCAGTCTCGGGGAGACCGCCGCCCCGATCCGGTCCTTTTACCGCCGTCCCCCGCCGACCCACGGCCATGGAGCTCCGCGACATCTCGCGTCGGGCGGGGATCGCCGCCGGCGTCGTCACCGTGCTCGCGCTCGCAGCGCCGTACGCCGTTGTGTCGGGCGGCGAGTACGCGACCCAGCTCGCCGGGTACTACGCCTCCGGCCCCCTGGGCGCCGCCGGGGTCGCCCTGTTCGCGCTGCTCGGCGTGGTCGTCATCGCCTCCGTCGAGCGCGGCAACCTCGACCCGGGGACGCTCGCGGGCGTCGCGGTGATGCTCGGCATCGCGACGACGCTGAGCGCGGCGCTGTGGGCGACGGCGATCGAACCCACCACGATGTTCGCCGACCACCGCTGGCTGGAGTGGCACGCCCGCGCCGTGGTGGCGCTGTCGGTTCCGCTGCCGGCGTCCGCCGCGGTGTACGCCCGAGAGCTGTTGGCGTAGCGGCGGGACCGGATCGCGGCCGACATCCGCCGAACGAAAGGCCCTTAAGGTGGTGCCGTGTACCTCGAAGTGGACTAGGTCGGGCGGTTAGGCCCCGCTCGTCACCCGTGAGGTAGTCTTTAGCGGGGACCGAACAGCGGGCGCGTCCGGTCTGACCGGCGCGGGCCCCGAGAGCCAACGTGGAAGCCTCGTCCGCCGGGGACAGCGGTCCGTGGCGCCCGCTCGCAGGAGCGGTCCGTCGCGGTTCGTCGGCGACACCGGGTCAGGCGCGGAAGCGAGCAGCCCACCGCCGGACGCCCGTCGCTCGTCGGGTCGCGGGGTGGAGAAGGCAACCGGGATACCCCGCGCCGGAACGCCGGGCTACCCCGCCTGTCCGCCATTCATACCCGTTTTACCGCTCTGTCAACCCCCTGAGCAGATGCTGCCTTCCGATCCCGTGCAGTCACTACAGGCACGGTGGCGATAGATCGCGGGAGTGAGTCTCGCAAACTGGCTGTTCGGTTGTTTATAAGTGGGCTTGTGGTGTTGCTGTCGGCTGTTTATAAGTGATTGACGATGTTGCGGTGAAGACCTGCAAAGCCCAGTCGCGAGGGCGCCGCACGCTCGCTGCGCGCTTCAGTCGGTCGCTAACGCTCCCTCCTTCCAGTGCTTACGTCGCCTGCGGCGCCCTCGCGACTGCCCCTTTGAATTCCACCCCGCCCCGCACAGCACCGCCGGAAGACGGTCCTGCTCGCTCACTGCGTTCGCTGCGCGGGCTGCGACTTCCGTGCTCCCGCTCGCTCCCTTCGGTCGCTCGCGGGACCGCAGCCTCACACCTCCCCAGCCTCGTCACCGGACTACGTCCGGTTGCAAGCGAGAGCTTCGCTCTCGCCCTGTCGCTGGCGGCTGTCGCCGCCAGCGACTCCCTCGCACGCGCTCCTCACGGCCGCCTTCGGCGGCCGTTCGGAGGCGCGCGCCGACCGCATTGTTCTTTATAAGCGATCGTCGCCGTCGCTCACATCCCTTTTAAATATTCTCTCGCATCCACTAATCTGCAACACTCACTCCCGGTATCCATCAAGAGGAATTTCCGTCGACCGGTATTTCGAACTAAAAGATCGCTGAATAGTTGTTCTGAGGCCGATAGCGATCGAGCCGTTCAGGCCGATTTTACCGGTCCGAGGTGTCGGGTCCGTCGGTCTCGCGGACCGCGTCGAGCAGCTCGTCGTCGCCGAACCGGTCGCCGTCGCCGCCGACGCGCGCGACCCGGTCGCTGGCCGCCAGCACCGCCGCGTTCGCTTCCGTCTCGCCGCCGGTCGCTGTTCTCGGTTCCACCCGTCCGACCTCCCCGACCGCGACCGTCACGTCGGCCTCCCGCGCGAGCGCGACCGCCTCCGCCCGGCGCTCGTCGGGGACCCCTGCGAACGGGGGCGCCGTCACGGCCGTCGCGTCCGCGTCGGCGGCGACGCCCGCGGCCGCGTCGCCCTCGGGGACGACGCCGACGGAGACGGCGTGGCCCGCGGCGGCCAGCCGCGCGACGGCCCGTCCCGCCGGTCGCCCTCGCCCGACGACGTGGACGCGGCGCGGGTCGGCCTCGTCGTCTGGCTCTGCTCCGTTGTTCGCCTCGCCCCCGTCGGTCGCGTCGAACGCGGTGACCGTCGGCGTCCCCGTCGCCGGGCTCTCGCCGACGAACGCCTCGGCGTCGAACGCGTCCCGGAGCGCGTCCGCCGTCAGCACCTCCGCGGGGGGGCCGGCGGCCCGGACGCCGCCGTCCGCGAGGACGACGATCTCGTCGCAGTACCGCGCGGCCACGTCAAGGTCGTGGATCGCCGCGAGCGCGGCCCGCCCGTCGTCGACGAGGTCCCTGACGAGTTCGAGGGTCCGGACCGCGTGGTTCACGTCGAGGCTCGCCGTCGGCTCGTCGAGCAGCAGCGACGGGGTCGCCTGCGCCAGCGCTCGCGCCAGCAGGACGCGCTGGCGCTCGCCGCCGGAGACCTCCGTGATCGCCCGGTCGGCGAAGCGCGCGACCCCGGCTGCGTCCATGGCCTCTCGGACCGCGCGCTCGTCGTCGGGCCCGTGGCCGTCGAACCGACCGAGGTGCGGCGTCCGGCCCATCTCGACGACCTGCCGCACCCGGAAGTCGAACGCGAGGCTCGTCTCCTGCGGGACGCTGGCGACCCGTCGGCCCGCCTCGCGCGCGGACAGTGAGTCGGCGTCGTCGCCGTCGAGCCGGACCGCCCCGGCGTCGGGCGAGAGCGTTCCCTTGATCGCCCGGAGGACGGTCGTCTTCCCCGCGCCGTTGGGGCCGACGAGCCCCACGAGCGAGCCGCGCTCGACCCGGAGGTCGACCCCCGAGACGACCGGGACGTCGCCGAAGGAGACCACGAGGTCGCGGACCTCGATCGGGGGGGTTTCGGGGTCGTCGGCGTCGGGGGACTCCGGGCTTCCGACGACGGGCGATCCGGCGGTCACAGCTCGTCCACCTCCCGGGTCACGAGCAGGTAGACGAAGAAGGGCGCGCCGACGGCGGCGGTGACGACCCCCACGGGGAGCTCCGTGCTCCCGGCCCGCGCAAGCGTGTCGGCGGCGACGAGGAACGACCCGCCGGCGAGCGCGGCGCTCGGGAGGAGGACGCGGTGGTCGGGTCCGACGACCAGCCGGAGCATGTGCGGGACGATCAGGCCGACGAAGCCGATGATCCCCGCGAAGGCGACGCCCGCGGCCGTGATCAGCGCCGAGGCGGCCAACAGGATCCGCTTCGTACGCTCGACCGCGATACCGAGCCCCTGAGCCTCCTCCTCGCCGAGCAGCATGACGTTGAGGTCGCGCGCGTACACCAGGAGGACGCCGAACAGCGGCGGGACCACGACCGCGGTGACCGCCACGTCGCTCCACGCGGCCCCCGACAGGTGGCCCATCAGCCACGCGACGATCCGGCGGAGCGACTCGCCGGCCTGGAGCTGGAGGTACGAGATGACCGCGCCGAGGAACGTCTGGACGGCGACGCCGGCCAGCAGCAGGGTCGCGACCGGCGTCCGCCCGTGTCGGGTCGCGATGGCGTACACGCCGAAGGCGGCGGCGAGCGATCCGACGAACGCGAAGAGGCTGACGCCCGCGCCGTACGAGATCCCAACGTCGACGGCGCCGACGAGGGGGAGCGTCAGCGTCGCCGACAGCGCGACGGGGAAGACGATGAACGCGACCGCGCCGACGGCCGCGCCCGAGGAGACGCCGATGATCGAGGGGTCCGCCATCGGGTTGCGGAAGAACCCCTGCATCACCGTGCCGGCGGCCGCGAGCGCGAACCCCACGAGCGCGGCCATGAGGATCCGCGGGAGCCGAACGCCGACGACGATCTGCTGGTGCACGCGATCGACGGGGAACGCGAACGGGGACCGGTACGCGAGGTCGACGCCGGGCAGCGTGAGCGGCCCGACCCCCTGCGAGGTCGTCTCGATCCCGGCCGGGACGACCAGCGCGTTCAACACCGCCTTCACCACCTCCGCGGGCGGGATGCGGACGGGGCCGATCGCGGCGCTCACGACCACCGTGAGGCCAAGCGTCGCCGCTAACGCCGCGGACCACTTCGTCGAGCGCGTCCACGCACTCATTCGTTCTCCAACAAAACTTGTAGTAGGTAAGTACTTATTGGACGAGCGCCGTCGTCGATGCGATGCGAGACAGGTACGTCATCGCGATGGCCCTGCTCGTGACGACCGCCCTCGTGGGCGGCGTCGCGGGCCCGGCCGCGGGCGCACAGCCGACGACGATCGAGTCCCCGACCGACGGGCCGAGCGTCCACCAGACGGACGACGCGTGCGACTTCCCCGTCGAGCTGACGGACGCCACGGGGACGACGATTACGCTCGACGAGCGGCCCGAGCGGATCACGACGATCAACCCCTCGGCCGCCCAGACCCTCTGGGAGCTCGGCGCCGAGGACCGGGTCGTCGGCGTGACCCAGTACGCCTTCTACCTCGACGGCGCCACGGAGAAGGCGAACGTCTCCGCCTCGTTCGGCGCGAGCGTCGAGCGCGTCGTCGACACCGAACCCGACCTCGTGTTGGCGCCGAACGCCTCCGCGTCAGACGTCGAGCCGCTCCGCGAGCAGGGGCTTACGGTCTACCACTTCCCGGCGGCGACCTCCGTCGACGACATCGCCGAGAAGACGGAGACGATCGGTCGCCTCGTCGGGAACTGCGAGGCGGCCGCCGCGACCAACGAGGAGATGTACGACGCCGTCGAAGAGGCCGAGGACCGCACCGCCGACGTGGACCGCCCGGCCGCGCTGTACCCGCTCGGCGACGGATACGTGGCCGCGAACAACACGTTCATCGACGAGATCATGCGGGTCGGCGGGACCGACAACGTCGCCGCCGCGGAGGGCGACGGCTACCCGCAGCTCTCGAACGAGGTGATCCTCCAGACCGATCCCGAACTCATCCTCGTGACCGACCCCGAGGCGCGGATCCTCGACGAGGAGCCGTACGCCAGCACGACCGCGGGGACCGAGGGGAACTACGTGGTGATGGACGTGAACTACCTCAACCAGCCGGCCCCGCGAAGCGTCATCGAGTCGACCGAGACGCTCTCAACCGCGGTCGCGGACCTCCAAGCGGAAGACGGTGAAACCGCGGACGGCGAGGACGGGACGAGTGACGGTGAAGACGGAACGAGCGATGGCGGCGATGGAACGAGCGACGGTGAAGACGGGACGAGCGACGGTGAAGACGGAACGAGCGACGGCGACGATGGGACGAGCGACGGTGATGACGGCTCGGAGAGTCAGGCACCCGGATTCGGCGTCGTGACCGCCCTGATCGCGGCGCTCGCGGTGGCGCTGATCTCGCGGCGGCGCTGACACCCGGCGACCCCCATCTCCGGCCCCTCTCCGGAGCCACGGCTACCGAACCTACTAGCGGCCGCCCACGCTGTGGACACGACTCCCAGTGACGCCGGTCCTGATCCGCCGCCGACGAATCTCCCGCTTTATTTCTCTTTCAATATTACATTCACAAATATTGGGTGAAATATATCAAAACTACTCTCATTACGGGGGATATTCACTCGACACCGAAATCGGGTGGCACCTGTATTTATATTGAATGATTGATGAGGATTAGACACATCCATGACAGAAGACGGCAAACTGATCGACGAGGCGGAGACGTTCAATCGGCGCGCGGTGCTCGCTTCGGGCGGCGCGCTCGCAACGGGAACCGTCTTGGCCGGTTGTCTCGGCGGGAACGGTGACGACGGCGGCGACGGCGGAGCCGGAACCGAAGTGGCGATCATCTCCAGTCCGGCCGGCTTCGACGACAACGCGTTTAACGACAACGCGGTGCAGGGGCTCGAAGAGGCGTCGAACGACTACGACCTGACATACACGACCGTCGAGGCGACCGAGGAGGCACAGTACGAGTCGATACAGGCCGACACCGCAGAGAGCGACTACGACCTCATCGTCTGTGTGGGCGACAACCACACGGACCCGCTGTCGACGAACGCGAGCGAGTATCCGGACCAGAACTGGATGCTCATCAACAACGTCATCGAGGGGGCCGACAACGTCTCCGGCTGGATCGAGATGAACAACGAGATGTCGTTCCTCGCCGGCGTCGCGGCGGGCGTGATGACCCAGCAGGACTTCGAGTACGAGGGAAGCTCCACCGACCCCGACGGGACGACCGTCGGGTTTGTCGGCGGCGAGGACATCCCGCTCATCAACGCCTTCGAGCAGTCGTACATTGAGGGCGTTGAGTGGGTTAACGACGGTATTGAGGTGCTCACCGGCTACGGCGGGAGCTTCTCGGACACCGGTGCCGCCAACGACGTGGCCGAGTCGCAGATCGACGACGGGGCCGACATCGTCTGGCACGCGGCGTCCGCGGCCGGCGGCGGCGTCTTCTCTGCGGCGCAGGACAACGGGCGTTTCGCGCTCGGCGTCGACGTCGACCAGTCAGTGACCGAAGACCAGTATCAGGACGTGATCCTCGGGTCGGCCGTGAAGGCGCTCAACGAGGCGACCTACACCGTCGCCGGCGCGGTTGTCGAGGGCGACTTCTCCGAGTACGTCGGCGAGCAGAACCTCAGCATCGCGCAGGGGAGTATCGACTTCGTCGTCGGACAGGCCTTCGAAGGCGAGCTCCCCGACGCGCTCACCCAAAACATCGAGGACGCGAAGACCGGCTTCGAGAACGGAGAGATCGACCTGACCTGCGGGCCGACCAGCTGCTGAGCGCCGCCGCGGCGCTCCGTTGAGATTTATATCACCCACCATGAGAACACGATGACGCGAAACGCACCTGCGGTCCGTCTCGACGGGATAACCAAGCGCTTCGGGGACGTGGTCGCGAACGACGCCGTCGACTTCACGCTGGAGTCCGGCTCGATCCACGCGCTCCTCGGCGAGAACGGTTCCGGTAAGACCACGCTGATGAGCGTCCTGTACGGGCTCTACGACCAGGACGAGGGGACGATTCGGATCGGCGGCGAGGAGCGGACATTCGAGTCCCCGCGGGACGCGATGGACGCCGGGATCGGGATGATCCACCAGCACTTCCAGCTCGTCAAGCCGATGACCGTGCTCCAGAACATCGTTCTCGGCCACGAGCCGACCGCGAACGGGCTGGTCGACGAGGGCGACGCTCGGGCAGATGTCGAGGCGATCTGCGCGCGGTACGGGTTCGACGTCGACGACCATCTCGACACTCCTGTCGAGGACCTCGACTTAGGGACCCAACAGCGGGTCGAGATCGTCAAGAGCCTGTATCGCGGCGCCGAGATACTGATCCTCGACGAGCCGACGGCAGTCCTCACGCCGCAAGAGGTCGACAGCCTGATGGCGGTGATGAACGACCTCCGCGAGGACGGTCGATCACTCATCTTCATCTCGCACAAACTCGACGAGGCGCTCGAGATAGCAGACGATATCACGGTCCTCAGAGACGGTGAGGCGGTCGGAACCGTTTCCGCTACGAACGCGACCGAACAGGACCTAGCGCGGATGATGGTCGGCCGCGAGGTGCTCTTCGATCGGCTCGATCGCGAGGACGATCCTGGCGCTCCTGTCCTCGAAGCCGATGAGCTCCGAGTGACGGGGAACCGCGGCCGAGAACAGGTCTCGGGGATCGATCTCACGCTTCGTGAGGGCGAGATCCTCGGTGTCGCCGGCGTCCAGGGGAACGGACAGACCGAGCTCATCGAGGGGATCACGGGCCTTCGCACCCCCGACTCGGGGACCGTCAGACTGCGGGGGACCGACATTACGGACCGCAGCCGGCGCGCCCGCATCGAAGCCGGGATCGCGTACGTCCCGGAGGACAGACAGACCGAGGGGCTGGTTCAAGAGTACAGCCTCCGACGGAACGCGCTCCTCGGCAACCAGACGATCGCCCCCTACGCCGAGGGCGGGTTCATTGACTGGGACGCAGTCGGAGACCACGCCGAGAGCGTCATCGAGGAGTACGACGTTCAGCCGCCGAATCCGGACGCAGAGGCGCGGTCGCTCTCCGGAGGGAACCAACAGAAGTTCATCGTCGGCCGGGAGATCGGCCACGATCCCGACGTGCTCGTCGCCTCTCACCCCACCCGAGGGGTCGACATCGGCTCGATCGAGTTCATTCACGAGCGACTAATGGAACTTCGGGACGGCGGTATCGGTATCCTCGTTGTCTCCTCCAAGCTTGAAGAGATCCAGAAGCTCGCCGACCGCATCGCCGTGATGTACGAGGGCGAGTTCATCGATGTCGTCGACCCGGACGCGGTTACCGAGTCCGATCTCGGGCTCCTGATGGCCGGGCAGTCGCTCACCGACCGCGGAAGCGACGACGGTTCCGACGATGGTACCGATTCCGACGCCGACGGAGGTGTCACGGCGTGAGCGGCGCGGACGGCGGGCGCCCGCGCGAGGCGCTCGAAGCGGCCGCCGATCGTCTGCTCCGAGCGAGCGTGCTCGAACGGATCGGGATCGGGATCGCGTCGACGACGGCGGCGCTGTGCATCGGACTCATCATCGCGGCGGTCGCCGGCTACGACCCGATCCGATTCGCCGGGCAGTTGATCGCGGGGGCGTTCGGGAGCGAGCGGGCGATCGCTCGCACGCTCCGGAGCACGACGCTGTTCGTGCTCACGGGCGTCGCCGTCGCGGTGGCGTTCCGCGCCGGCGTGTTCAACATCGGCGTGCAGGGGCAGTTCGTCGTCGGCGGGTTCACGACCGTCGTCGCGATCGTCTGGCTGGCGAACTTCGTTCCCGGCGGGACGCTCGGCGGGGTGACGCTGATGCTCGTCGGGAGCCTCGCGGGCGTGGTCGCCGGCGGGCTGTACGGGGCGCTCCCCGGCGTCATGAAGGCGTACGGGGACGCCAACGAGATCATCACGACGATCATGCTGAACTTCATCGCCACCGGGTTCGTGGGCTGGCTCGTCGCGGGCCCGTTCGGCGACCCCGAGGCGACGGCGACGCGGACCCGGCGGCTCCCGGACAACGTGGGGCTGCCGCGGGTGGTGTTCGACGACCCGAACCTGTCCGTCGTCGGCCTCCTCGTCATGGTCGCTGTCGTCGTCCTCGTCGCCGCGCTGATGGCCCGGACCCGCTTCGGCTACGACATGGTGACGAGCGGGTACCAGGACGCCGCCGCGACGTACTCGGGCGTCGACGCGAAGCGGATGATCATCGCGACGATGACCCTGTCCGGCATGATCGCCGGACTGACCGGAGCGCTGTTCGTGATCATGATTCAGGGCTACTACACCGACCCGTCCGGCATCGGCAACTACGGGTTCGACGCCATCGCCGTGAGCCTGCTGGCCGCCAACAACCCGCTCGGAGTCCTTCCGGCTGGGCTGCTGTTCGGGGGGCTCGAGTCGGCGAGCTCGCACGTACAGATCAACAGCGACGTTCCCGTCCAGCTGATCGACGGGATCGTCGGGCTGGTCGTCCTCTTCGTCGCCGCGCCGGAGCTCTTCCGGATGATCGCCGCCCGTACGGGGCTCGGAGGTGAGGGCGAATGAGCCTCCTCGACGGGACGCGGTCGTCCCGCCTGCGCCTCGGCGGCTTCGGGCTGTTGATCGCGGTGTTCGCCGGCGTGATAGTGGCCGCCCCGACCGGCGGCGGGATCGACCGGATCCTCACGCCGGGGTTCGTCACCCGGTCGCTGGAGATGGCGACGCCGATCGCACTCGCGGCGGTCGGCGGGCTCTACGCCGAGAAGAGCGGCGTGTTCAACATCGGGCTTGAGGGGTTCATGATCGTCGGCGCGTTCACCGCGGCCGGGACGATGTTCGCGCTCGGCGGTACCTCGCCGACGCAGGCACACATCTGGATCGCGATCGTCGTTTCGGTGCTGGTCACGGCGGTCCTGACGGTCCTCTTCGCCGTGCTACTCATCCGGTTCAAGGCCGACCAGATCGTGGCCGGGCTGGCGGTGTGGTTCGTCGGGCTCGGGTTCGCCCCCTTCACCGCGGCACTGGTCTGGGGGAGCCGATCGAGTCCCGGCCTCGCGAGCGTCGACGCGGTCGCGTTCGGTCAGTCGCCGCTGGTGTTCCTCGCGGCGCTCCTCGTCGCGGCCGGCTGGGTCGTCCTCTACCGGACCCGGTACGGCTACTGGGTACAGGCCGCCGGCGAGAACCCGGAGGCGCTCGACACTGCCGGTGTCGACGTCAACCGCGTCCGCTACGCGACGGTGATCTTCTCCGGCGCGATGGCGGGCCTCGGCGGCGCCGTGCTGCTCGCACACGCCGGGAACTTCGTCGGGACCGGGCAGACGATGGTCGACGGCCGCGGATGGATCGCGATCGTCGCGTACCTGTTTGGCAACTACAACCCGGTCGGCGCGGCGGGCGCGGCGCTGTTGTTCGGGGCGTTAGACATGCTGAACGTCCAGTTCCAGACCGTCGGAATCGACGTCCCTGCGCGCCTCGTCAACCTGCTCCCGTACGCCGCGGTGCTGCTGGTGCTCACGGCGTGGGGGAAGACGCGCGTTCCGTCGATGGTCGGCGAGCCGTACGAGACGGAGGAGTGAACCGGGGACTCACCCCTTTCGACCGCGGTGCCGTCGCGCTACTGATTCGCTGAGCGCGCGTCAAGCGCGACCGGGATCGAGCGCGCGGCCACGTCGCCCGCGAACGCCTCGCCGTCGGCCTCCAGCTGCTCGAAGGTGTCGTAGTGGATCGGGACGACGAGCTCCGGCTCCATCGCCTCCGCCAGCTCCGCGGCGGCGTGGCGGTCGGAGACGATCCCCCCGCCGCCGATGTTCGCGAGGAAGATCGAGACGTCGAGCTCCGCGAACCCGTCGAGCGCGTCTGAGTCGCCGGGCCAGAAGACGGTGCGGTCGCCGAGCCCGAGCAGGAACCCGCAGCCGAGCCCCGGCGGGTGCGTCACCGAGCCGTCCGGCCCGGCGTTGGGCCCCTCGGGGTCGTTGTGCGCGGCGACCGACCAGACGGCGACCTCGCCGGCGGGGGTCGCCACGTCCACGCGCCCCTCGTCGTCGACGCGGACCACGTCGTAGTCGTCCGCGAGCGACTCGATCGACTCCACGTCGCGGTCGATCCCGGCGGGGTCGACCGCCTCGTAGATCACGAGCGTCGCGTCCTCGCGCGCGACCGACCGGATCCCCTCCGGGTCGTAGTGGTGGTCGTGGGTGACGACCACGAGGTCCCCGTCGCGGGCCCAGTAGTCGTCGAGGACCCCGTACCGCCCCGGATCCGTGTAGGCGACGGGGCCGCCCTCCGGCTCCAGTCGCGCCGTCGCGTAGCCGAGCCATTCCACCGAGAAGCCGTCGTAGCGAACCGTCATACGCGTGGCTCCGGCCGGGGGCGCCTTGAGGGTGGCTATCGGGCCCGCGTCGCCTCCTCATGCCTCGTCGCCTCCTCCCCACTCCGCTCCGTTGTCTCCCCATGCCTCGTCGCCTCCCCCATCACTCCGCCCCGTCACCGGCGAGCCGCGCGACGCGCTCCAGCGAGTCGGCGTCGGCGACCGCCTTGTCGTCGCGCACGCCGACGAACCGCGGGAACCGGAGGGCGTAGCCGGACGAGTAGGTCGGGGAGGTCTGGATCTCCTCGTACCCGACTTCGAGGACGACTTCGGGCCGGATCGCGATCTCGGTCCCGTCCTCGCTCACCACGTGGGGCTCCAGGCGCTCGGTGAGGTCGGCGAGCTCCTCGTCGGTGAGCCCGGTCGCGACCTTGCCGATCGTGGCGAACTCGTCGCCGTCACCGCCGGTCCGCACCCCGAGCAGGAACGTCCCGAACAGCTCCGCGCGGCGCCCCTCGCCCCACTCCGCGCCGACGACGACGGCGTCGAGCGTCTCCACGTCGGGCTTGCGCTTGAGCCAGTCCCGGCCGCGGTCGCCCGGGGTGTAGGCGGCCGCGGGGTTCTTCAGCATCACGCCCTCGTGGCCCGCGTCGAGCGCGGCCGCCTCCGCCGCCTCGATCGCCGCGGGGTCGTCCGCGTACTCGACGCTCGCGGCCGCGTCCGGCAGGACCTCGACGAGCCGCTCGTGACGGGCGCGGAGCGGCTCGTCGAGCAGGTCCGCGCCGTCCGCGTGGAGGCAGTCGAAGGCGTGGAGCCGCAGTCCGACCTCCTCGCGCATCCGGTCCACGTCGTGTTTCCGCCGGAAGCGACGCAGCACCTCCTGGAACGGGAGGGGGTCGCCGTCGTCGTCGACCGCGACGACCTCGCCGTCGAGGATGACCGGGACCGAGATGCGGGATTCGACGTACTCGACGACCTCCGGGAGCGCGTCGGTCACGTCGTCCATGTTGCGCGAGTAGATCCGCGGGCCGAGTCTGGCGTCGTCGCTCTCGGTGTCGCCCTCGCCGTCACAGCTCTCGCTGCCGCCACCCTCGCCGCCGTCGCCGCCCGACGCCGGCACGTAGTGGACCTGCACCCGCGCCCCGTCGAACTTGGTCTCGACGGCGACCTCGCCGAACGCCTCGACCGCGTCGGTCGCCGTCCCGGCCTGCGCGAGCATCGCCTGCACCGGCCGCCCCACTTCCAGCCCCTCGGCGCGCAGTCCGGCGAGCCCCTCGTCGCGGGCGAGGGCCGCGACGCGGCCGTAGTCGTTTGTCACCTGCAGCGCGCGCTCGACCGCCGCGACCGCCTCGTCGCCGGCGCGGAGGGTCGGGTCCTCGCCGTCGCTGTCGTCGGCGTCGACCTCCTTATCGTCGCCATCGCCACTGTCCGCGAGGAAGGCCTCCGCGATCGCGTCGCGGACGGCTCCTTCGCCGACACCGAGCCGCATCTCGCCGAGCACGAGCCGGGCGAGGAGCTTCGCCTCGGCCGGGTCGCATCGGTTGAACAACCCGAACAGCGCGTCGCGCTTTCGGGACTCGCTGCCGTCGCCGGCGGCGGCCGCCAGCTCGCGCAGCTCCGCGTCGACCGCCGCGACGGTGAGCCGGTCGCGGCCCTCGCCGAAGGCCGCGAGGCCGCGCTGGCCGCCGAACTCGAAGCCGGCGGCGACCGCGCCGATCTCGCCCGCCTCGGCCAGCCGCTCCTCCACGTCGTCGGCCGTCACGTTCGGGCCGGCAGCGCGGGCGATCGCCTCGCGACAGAGGGCGGGCCCCACGTCGAGCGTCCGGGTGTCGTGGGCCGGGAAGACGCGCCCGAGCAGGAACCGGGTGACCGTCACGAGATCGTCGCCCTCGGCGTCTCCGTCGCCGTCCCCGGCGTCCCCTCCGGCCGCCGCGAGCAGGTCGGCGACGAGCAGGGTCGTCTCGATGTCGGCCGGCTCGGCGGCCAGCCCCTCCGCCCGGTCGGCGAGCGCTGCGAACTCCATGCGCGGAGTCGGCGATCGCTCGGCAAAAGCGCCGCGATACGGGGCTGTCCCGGGCCGGTTCCGAGCCGCTCCCGCGTCGGTCTCTGCCCGGAACCGGCCCGGAAGGCCGCGTGCCGACCGCTCCCACGCCGTCGATCGGCCGCAGACCTTTTTGCCGGGGGCGGTCGTCGACCGTTCCATGAGCACCGAGTCCGCCCTCGCCGACGGGGTCCGCGAGGCGCTCGCGGTCGACCCCGACGAGTTCGCCGCCCGCGCGGAGGAGGAGGCGGAAATCGTCAAACAGGCGCTCCGAGACGGCGCCTTCGACAACCACCAGTCGATCGTCGGCTTCGAGTACGAGTTCTACGCGGTCGCCGACGGGCGGTGGAGCGAGGAGTCGCGGGCGGGCGAGTACGCCCTGATGCGAGTCCCCCGACGGCTGCTGGAGCTGATGGGGTTCGAGAAGGAGCTCGGGCTCCACAACGCCGAGATGTCGACGAGCCCGCAGCCGCTCTCCGACCACGGGCTCCGGGCGCAGCTCGCGGAGGTCCGGGCGCGGCTCGAGGCCGCGGAGAACACCGCCGGCGTCGAGGGGATGCGGCTCGTCTCCGACGGCCTCTGGACCATCCCGCCCGCGGGCGAGGCGGCCCGCGAGTACCTCACCGACAGCGTCGACGTCGACGGGATCACCGTCGCCGTCAACATGAGCGACGCGGTGCGGTACCACGCGATGGCGAACGCGGGCGCCGACGAGAAGCGCGGGACGGTCGTCGAGGCGCCGGGGGTGTCGCTGTCGGCGGACACGGTGATGCCCGAGAGCCTCATCACCTCGATACAGCCGCACTACCAGGTCGCCCAGGCCCAGACCCTGCCGCGACACTTCCGGTACGCGCTCCGGATCGCGGGCCCCCTGCTCGCGTTAGGGGTCAACTCCCCCTTCTTCCCCCCGGACCTGTACGAGGACGACTGGGACGGCGAGCGCGTCCTCGCGGAGGGCGCGACGGAAAACCGGATTCACGTGTTCGAGTCGGTGCTCAACGCCCGCACCGACAGGGGGAAGGTGCGGTTCCCGCGGGACGTTCACGACCTCGAGACCGCGGTCGACCGGATCGTCGCCGACGAGACGCTGATCCCGATGCCGGAGCCCGACGGCACCGACCGGTTCGACGACGAGTTCGCGACGTTCCGGACGAAACACGGCAGCTACTGGCGGTGGGTCCGCCCCGTCTTCGAGGGGGCGAGCCGGTCGAGCGCCAACGCCCGGATCGAGTTCCGACCGATTCCCGGCCAGCCCACCGTCCGCGACTCGATCGCGTTTCAGGGGGCGTTCGCCGGGCTGATGCAGGCGCTCCCCCAGCGCGAACACCCCGTCATCGGCCTCGACTGGGAGACCGCCCGCGACAACTTCTACGCCGCGGTCGCCGACGGGCTCGACGCGGAGATCGAGTGGATCGGCCTCGACGGCGAACACACCACCGATACCGACGCGCTGTACGCGGACCTCCTCGATCACGCCGAGGCGGGCCTCCGGACCGCGGGCTGTCCCGAGGAGGAGGCCGCTGCGTGGCTCGCCCCGCTCCGGTGGCGGGTGGCGAACCGGACGACGCCGGCCAGCTGGAAGCGCGAGCGGGTCCGCGAGCGCCTCGGCGACGGCGACGACTTCGAGACCGCCGTCCACGACACCCAGCGCGAGTACATCGACCGGCAGGCAGAGACGCTGATCGAGGGCGGCTTCTCGGCGTGGACGACCGACGACTGACCTCCGAATCGAGTCGGTGCGACGGGAATCGACCCGCACGGCCGGAACAACCGGCAATCGGTTCCGGATTCCAGCACGGACGCTTTGCCCCCGATGGACGGTCCGTTCGCGGCTCGCACAAACAGATCGCTCACAGCGGGCCTGAGCCGCCCGCTTCGAGTGTGATACTACTCATCACACTGCCAAATTAATAACTCAGAAACATCATAGGTGCGGCTGAATATTCTCGATAGCCATATCTCCTTATGAGTGGGGCCGGTACGAGGTGGTACGATGGAGCGAAGACAGTTCCTCAGCGGAACCGGCGCGGCGATCGGCGGCTCGCTGCTCGCCGGCTGCGTCGGTGGGGGAAGCAGTCGGACGGTGACGGTCGATTACGCCTACTACAACCCGGTCAGCCTCGTGTTACGCGAGAAGGGGTGGATGGCGGAGGCGTTCGCCGACACCGACGCGGAGATCGAGTGGGTGTTGAGCCTCGGCAGCAACCAGGCCAACGAGTACTCGCAGAGCGGCGAGGCGGAGGTCGCCTCCACCGCCGGGATCGCGGCGCTGATGGCCCGGTCGAACGGCGTCCCGATCACGACGCCGTACATCTACTCCGAGCCCGAGTGGACCGCGCTCGTCACCTTCGAGGAGAGCGGCATCGAGACGGTCGCCGACCTGGAGGGCAAGCGGGTCGCCGCGACGCGGGGCACGGACCCGTACTTCTTCCTCCTGCAGGCGCTCGACGACGCCGGGCTGAGCGAGGACGACGTGGAGGTCGTCCACTTGCAACACCCGGAGGGGCAGTCCTCGCTGGTGCAGGGCGACGTGGACGCGTGGGCGGGGCTCGACCCGCACATGGCCGAACTGGAGCTGGAACACGACGGCGCGGAGCTGTTCTTCCGCGAGCCCGCGTACAACACGTACGGCTTCCTGAACTTCCTCGACGGGTTCCTCGCGGACCACCCGGAGGACGCCCGGCGCGTGATCGACGCCTACGAGCGCGGCCGCGAGTGGGCGACCGACAACCCCGAGGAGACCGCGTCGATCCTCGCGAGCGAGTCGGACATGTCCCAGCCGGTCGCGGAGCGAGTGTTCACCCAGCGGAACGACCTCTCGGGGACGGTCCCGGGCGACGCCCACCGTGACCTGCTGTCAGACCTCGCGCCGATCCTCGAACGCGAGGGGCTCGTGAACGAGGGCGCCGACCCCGCGGGGAGCATCGGCGACCTGCTCGACTCGGAGTTCGCGGCCGGCGCCGCGGGAGGCGAGTGAGATGGCGACCACGCGGGAGACGGAGACCGGCGAGGGCGGGCTCGACCTCGCCGGGGCGTTCCCGGACCCCGACCGGTTCCGGTGGCTGCTTGGGCTCGTCGTGCCGGCGCTCCTCGTCGTCGTCTGGCACCTGCTGGTCGTGACGGGCGTGTTCGCGGCCCACCAGCTCCCGGAGCCGCTCCGCGTGGTCGAGACGCTGTACGGGATGGCGGCGACGGGCGAGCTGTGGGGACACGTCGCCATCACGCTCCAGCGCGTGTTCTTCGGCGTCGTCCTCGGCGTGAGCGTCGGAATCGTCTTCGGGACGGTCACGGGGCTGTACGGGCTCGCGAACGACCTGCTCGACCCGCTCTTACAGAGCCTCAAGAACATCCCCTCGCTGGCGTGGGTACCGCTGTTCCTGCTGTGGTTCGGGATCGGCGAGGGCGCGAAGGTGCTGCTCATCGCCGTCGGGGCGTTCTTCCCCGTCTACCTCAACCTCTCGACGGGGATCGGCAACGTGAGCGAGGACCTCCTGGAGGTCGCCGAGGTGTACGACCTCGGTCGGTTCGAGTCGCTCCGACGGGTCGTGTTCCCGGCCGCGGTGCCGAGCCTGCTCGTCGGGATCCGCGGCGGCGTCGGCCTGGCGTGGATGTTCGTCGTCGCCGCGGAGCTGATCGCGGCGAGTCAGGGGATCGGCTTCCTGATGAGCGACGGGCGGGTGCTCGCCCGGCCGGACATCATCGTGGGATCGATCCTGCTTTTCGCCTTCTTCGGGAACCTCTCGGATCTCGCGGTCAAGGGGGTGAAACAGCGTGTCGTCGACTGGTGAGGACGTGACCGACACGAGTTCCCCGGCGGACGATTCGCCGGAGTCGACGGGCGACTCCCCGGAATCGACGGACGACCCGGCCCTCGCCGTCCGCGGGCTCACGAAGCGGTACGGCGACACCGTCGCGCTCGAGGAGGTCGACCTCGCGGTCGACGACGGCGAGTTCGTGGCGGTCGTCGGCCCCTCCGGCTGCGGGAAGTCGACGCTGCTGCGCGTGCTCACCGGGTTAGAGGAGCGGTTCGAGGGGCGAGCCGCGGTCGGCGGGGTCGACGTGCGCGACGGCGGCAGCGACGGGGTCGGCATGGTGTTCCAAGAGCCCCGCCTGCTCGCGTGGGCCGACGTGCGCGAGAACGTCGCGATCGGACTTCCGGGCGGCGTGGACCGCGACGACCCCGCCGCGCGCGACCGCGTCGACGACCTGATCGAGACGGTCGGGCTCGACGGGTTCGCCGGGCACCGCCCCGGCGAGCTCTCGGGCGGGATGGCCCAGCGCGTCTCGCTGGCGCGCGGGCTCGCCTACGAGCCGGAGGTGCTGCTGTTGGACGAGCCGTTCTCCGCGCTCGACCAGCTGACGAAGTACGAACAGCAGGACAACCTCCTCGACGTGTGGCGCGAGCGCGGGGCGACGGTCGCCCTCGTCACACACGACGTGGAGGAGGCGGCGTACCTCGCGGACCGCGTCGTCGTGCTCGGCGGGCAGCCGGGAACGGTCGAGACCGTCGTCGACGTCGAGGCGGACCGCCCGCGCGAGCGGACCGACGAGGCGCTGCTCGCGGCCCGCCGCGAGATCACGGACGCGCTCGGGGTCTGAGTCCGGACCGGACCGATCGGCCCCTGTTTTCGGGACCCGGCCGCCCCGCGTTCGTCCCGGTTGCGACGCGCGCCGATCGCGCGCCAGCTTCGTACGGAACGAAACGAACGTCGATTCGGCTTATGAACCCGGTTCCGAAACCACAGCACCCCGATCGTCTCGGTGTGTGTATAATGTGTATAAGGCCATCCGATCCCGTTGGTGTCGTGCGATTTTCGGGATCGACGCTCGAACCGCGGACCCCGATCTGACGGGCCGTTTTTGCGATCGGCACAAGTGTTAAGTTCTCGACCGTGTTTTCGTCAGTCGATGACAGACATCACGGAGGCTTCGTCGGACACCCCGGCGGATCGAGTTCTTCCAGGGCACGATAGCTTCTAACGTCGAAATCGGTCCTGTCAGGATCTTCGACACGACCCTGCGAGACGGAGAACAGTCACCACGTACTTCGTTCAGCTACGACGAGAAACGCCGCATAGCGGCGACGCTGGACGACATGAACACCCACGTCATCGAGGCTGGGTTCCCGGTGAACTCGGACGCGGAGTTCGAGGCCGTAAGCGACATCGCCGCCGCGACGGACACCACCGTCTGCGGGCTGGCGCGGGTCGTCGAGGGCGACATCGACGCCGCGATCGACTCCGGCGTCGAGATGGTCCACGTGTTCGTCTCCACCAGCGACGTACAGCTGGAGGACTCGATGCACGCGACCCGGCAGGAGGCGAAACAGCGCGCCGTCGACGCCGTCGAGCAGGTGAAAGACGCCGGCGTCGAGTGCATGTTCTCGCCGATGGACGCGACGCGGACCGACCCCGACTACCTGCGGGAGATCGTCGAGGCGGTCAGCGACGCGGGCACCGACTGGATCAACATCCCGGACACGTGCGGCGTGGCGATGCCGACCAGCTTCGGGAAGACGGTGAAGGCGGTCGTCGAGGCGACGGACGCCCGGGTCGACGTGCACACCCACGACGACTTCGGGATGGCCGCGGCGAACGCGGTCACCGGGTTCGAGAACGGGGCGGAGCAGGCGCAGGTGTCGGTCAACGGGATCGGCGAGCGCGCCGGCAACGCCGCCTATGAGGAGGTCGTGATGGCGGTCGAATCGGTGTACGGCGTCGACACCGGCATCGACACGACCCAGATCACCAAGCTGGCCCGGATCGTCGAGGAGGCCTCGGACATCCCCGTGCCGGCGAACAAGCCCGTCACCGGGCGGAACGCGTTCGCCCACGAGTCGGGCATCCACGCGGCGGGCGTCATCGAGAACGCCGACACGTTCGAGACCGGCGTGATGACCCCCGAGATGGTCGGCGCCGAACGCGAGTTCGTCTTGGGCAAACACACCGGTACTCACAGCGTGCGCAAGCACCTGGTGGAGGCCGGCTTCGACCCGAGCGACAGCGAGGTCCGGCGCATCACCAAGCGCGTCAAGGAGTACGGCTCCGGCAAGCGCCAGGTGACCGCCGGCGACGTCGAGCGGTTCGCCGAGGAGGCGGACGTCGACCGCGAGGAGGAGGTCCGGGTCTGATGGCCGCCTCCCTGCGCGGGGAGCCCGCCGAGCGACCGCCGTGCGGTCGCGCGGGCGGAAGCGATCGCCCGGACCGGTCGGTTCGCCCGACCGGATCCGCGCTCTGGAACCGGCCGTCCGGTTCCGCTCCCCGACAGGGATTTATACCCCGACCGCGTTGGTGGAGGCGAGATGCGACGGCACGCCGCGATCCCGACGACAGCCGAGGTCGCCGGAGCCGTCGCGCCGATCATTGTAGGGGTATAACCCCCTACACCATCCCTTCCTCACCGACGCGACGCATCGACGAACGCCGACGGGCGGGTCCGTTCCCGTCCGGCGACTCGGCGTTCGGACCGACCGACTCTCACACCCGCGAGATGCACCACCGAACACCACCACGACAATGAGCGACACAGCAGCACAGCCACGAGACGACGAGGCGGAGGACCCGGACGACGCGGCGAACTCGGACGGGTCGGCCGCGACAGACGCCGGCGACCCGACCGACGCCGACGGTCCCGCGGTGTCGACCGGCGCCGAGTCGGTCGTCGCCGCGCTGGAGGCCGCGGGCGCGGAGACCGCCTTCGGCGTGCAGGGCGGCGCGATCATGCCCGTCTACGACGCGCTGTACGACTCCTCGATCCGGCACGTGACGATGGCCCACGAGCAGGGCGCGGCCCACGCCGCCGACGCCTACGGCGTCGTCTCGGGCGAGCCCGGGCTCTGCATGGCCACGTCGGGGCCGGGAGCGACCAACCTCGTCACCGGCATCGCCGACGCCGACATGGACTCCGACGCGATGCTGGCGCTGACGGGACAGGTCCCGACCGAGTTCGTCGGCAACGACGCGTTCCAGGAGACGGATACGGTCGGCGTCACCCGCCCGATCACGAAGCACAACTACTTCGCGCACGGCGCGGACACCGTCGGCGACACCGTCGGCGAGGCGTTCGAGCTGTCGCGCGCGGGGCGTCCCGGACCGACGCTCGTCGACCTGCCGAAGGACGTGACGCAGGACGAGACGGACGAGACGCCGGGGCCGGCGACGCCGCCGGCGGGGACCGACCCCGACCCGAACGCCGACCCGGACGCGGTCGAGGAGGCCGCCCGCGCGATCGAGGCCGCCGAACGACCGGTGTGCCTGTTCGGCGGCGGCGTGATCAAGGGCGACGCCAGCGACGAGGCGCGCACCTTCGCGCGGACGTACGGGATCCCGGTGACGACGACGATGCCGGGGATCGGCTCGTTCCCCGAGGACGACGACCTCTGCCTCTCGTGGGCGGGGATGCACGGCACCGGCTACGCCAACATGGCGATCACCCACACCGACTGCCTGATCGCGGTCGGGACCCGGTTCGACGACCGGCTGACGGGCGGGATCGACACGTTCGCGCCGGAGGCCGAGGTCGTCCACATCGACATCGACCCGGCCGAGATCTCGAAGAACGTCCACGCGGACTACCCGCTGATCGGCGACGCCGGGCGCGTCCTCGACCAGCTGACCGCCGCGGTCCGCGAGGCGCCCGACGCCGAGGCGTGGCGCGAGCGCTGCGCTGAGTGGAAGGAGACGTACCCCCTCACGTACGCGACCCCCGAGGACGAGCCGCTGAAGCCGCAGTTCGTCGTCGAGGCGTTCGACGAGGCGACCGACGACGACACCATCGTCACCACGGGGGTCGGCCAACACCAGATGTGGGCCTCCCAGTTCTGGACGTACACGGAGCCCCGGACGTGGATCTCCTCGCACGGCCTGGGGACCATGGGCTACGGCGTGCCGGCCGCGGTCGGCGCGCGCGTCGCGGCCGACGCGATGGGCGAGCCCGACCGCGACGTGGTGTGTTTCGACGGCGACGGCTCCTTCCTGATGACCATGCAGGAGCTGTCGGTGGCGGTCCGCGAGGACCTCGATCTCACCATCGCCGTGTTGAACAACGAGTACATCGGCATGGTGCGCCAGTGGCAGGACGCCTTCTACGAGGGGCGTCACATGGCCTCCGACTACACGTGGATGCCCGAGTTCGACAAGCTCGCCGAGGCGTTCGGAGCCCTTGGCCTCCGCGTCGACGACTACGACGAGGTCGCGCCCGCGGTCGAGGAGGCCCTCGAGTACGACGGCCCCGCCGTGATCGACTTCCACGTCGATCCCGAGGAGAACGTCCTGCCGATGGTGCCGAGCGGCGGCGCGAACGGGAAGTTCGCCACCGCGGAGGACCAGCTATGAGCGGCGACTCCTCCGCCGCCGACGTCCCCGAGGCAGACTCCCGGCCCGCGCCGAGCGAGCAGCCCGCCCCCGAGGAGCGAGACCACCCCGAGGGGCGACGGAACCTCGAAGGGATCCGGATCGACCCAGTCCTCGAGGCGGAACACGAGTCGCGCCGCGCCGTCATTTCGGCGCTGGTGGAGGACGAGCCGGGGGTGCTCGCACGCGTCTCCGGACTCGTCTCCCGTCGCCAGTTCAACATCGAGAGCCTGACCGTCGGCCCGACGACCGTGGAGGGCCACTCGCGGATCACCATGGTCGTCGAGGAGACGGACCCCGGCATCGACCAGATCGAAAAGCAGATGGCGAAGCTGAAGCCGGTGATCTCGGTCGGCGAGGTGTCCGGCGACGCGGTGACGGCCGAGCTGGTCCTGCTGAAGGTGGAGGCCGACGACCCGGCGGCGGTCCACGCGGTCACGGAGATGTACGACGGCCGGACGCTCGACGCCGGACCCCGGACGATCACCGTCCAGCTCACCGGCGACGAGGCGCGGATCGACGACGCGCTCGACGCGTTCCGCCAGTTCGGCATCATCGAGATCGCCCGGACGGGCCAGACCGCGCTCGCGCGCGGCGACACCCCGACGGCGCCCGGAGAGAAGCCCGGAACGGCCGGCGAACCGACCACGCACGACGACTGACGCGAACACACGCGGACTCACAATACACATGACCGAAGACGACACCCAGACGTTCAACTCGACAGTATACTACGACGACGACGCGGACGAAGAGGCGATCGCTCACAAGACCGTGGCCGTGCTCGGCTACGGCTCGCAGGGCCACGCGCACGCCCAGAACCTCTCCGAGAGCGGGGTCGACGTGATCGTCGGCCTCCGCGAGGGCAGCTCCTCGCGGGCCGCCGCCGAGAGCGACGGGCTCCGCGTGGAGACCCCCGCGGACGCCGCCGCCGAGGCCGACATCGTGAGCGTGCTCGTGCCCGACACGGTCCAGCCGGACGTGTACGAGGCGGCGATCGAGCCGAACCTGGAGGCGGGCGACACGCTCCAGTTCGCGCACGGATTCAACATCCACTACAACCAGATCCAGCCGCCCGAGGACGTCGACGTGACGATGGTCGCGCCGAAGTCGCCGGGCCACCTCGTCCGCCGCAACTACGAGAACGACGAGGGGACGCCGGGCCTGCTGGCGGTGTACCAGGACGCGACCGGCGACGCCCACGACGAGGGGCTTGCGTACGCGGCCGCGATCGGCTGTACCCGCGCCGGCGTCGTCGAGACGTCGTTCCGCGAGGAGACCGAGACCGACCTGTTCGGCGAGCAGGCCGTCCTCTGTGGCGGCGTCACCTCGCTGGTGAAGCAGGGGTACGAGACCCTCGTCGACGCCGGCTACTCCCCGGAGATGGCGTACTTCGAGTGTCTCAACGAGCTCAAGCTCATCGTCGACCTGATGTACGAGGGCGGGCTCGGCGAGATGTGGGACTCGGTGTCCGACACCGCCGAGTACGGCGGGCTCACGCAGGGCGACGTGGTCGTCGACGAGCACGCCCGCGAGAACATGGAGGAGGTCTTAGAGAAGGTCCAGAACGGCGAGTTCGCCCGCGAGTGGATCTCCGAGAACCAGGCGGGACGGCCCTCCTACACCCAGCTCCGGACGGCCGAGAAGAACCACGAGATCGAGGCCGTCGGCGAGGAGCTGCGCGGCCTGTTCGCGTGGCAGGAGGAGGAAGAAGACGAGGAGGAGTCGGCCGAGGTGACCGCCTGATGGGCGTACGCGGAGACGCGAACCGGCCCAGCGAGACCACGCGTCCCACGCGCCGCGCGGGTGATCCCCGATGAGCGAGGGGACGCTGTACGACAAGGTGTGGGACAGACACAAGGTAACCCGGCTCCCCACCGGACAGGACCAGCTGTTCGTCGGGCTCCACCTCGTCCACGAGGTCACCAGTCCCCAGGCGTTCGGCATGCTGAAGGAGCGCGGCCAGGAGGTCGCGTTCCCGGAGCGCACGCACGCGACGGTCGACCACATCGTGCCGACCGGGAACCGCGACCGCCCCTACCAGGACGAGGCCGCCGAAAGCATGATGGCGGAGTTAGAGGAGAACGTCCGCGGCTCGGGGATCGACTTCTCCGACCCGGACTCCGGTAACCAGGGGATCGTCCACGTCATCGGCCCGGAGCAGGGGCTCACCCAGCCGGGGATGACGATCGTCTGTGGCGACTCCCACACCTCGACGCACGGCGCGTTCGGCGCGCTGGCGTTCGGCATCGGCACCTCGCAGATCCGCGACGTGCTGGCGACCGGCTGCGTCGCGATGGAGAAACAGAAGGTCCGTAAGATCGAGGTCACGGGCGAGCTCGGCGAGGGCGTCACCGCGAAGGACGTCATCCTCACGATCATCGGGAAGCTCGGGACCGACGGCGGCGTCGGCTACGTGTACGAGTACGCCGGCGAGGCCATCGAGGACCTGGGGATGGAGGGCCGGATGTCCATCTGTAACATGTCGATCGAGGGCGGCGCCCGCGCGGGGTACGTCAACCCCGACGAGACCACCTACGAGTGGCTGAAGGAGACGGACGCCTTCGCGGACGACCCCGAGGAGTTCGAGCGGCTGAAGCCCTACTGGGAGTCGATCCGGACCGACGACGACGCCGAGTACGACGACGTGGTCACCATCGACGGCTCCGCGATCGAGCCGACCGTGACGTGGGGGACCACGCCCGGCCAGACGGCGGGCATTACCGAGCCGATCCCGGACCCCGACGACCTGCCCGAGGAGGACCGCGACACGGCGCGGCGCGCGCAGAAACACATGCGCGTCGAGCCCGGCGACACGATGGAGGGGTACGAGATCGACGTGGCGTTCCTCGGCTCGTGTACCAACGCGCGGCTGAAGGACCTCCGCGAGGCCGCGGCGTTCGTCGAGGGCCGCGAGGTCGACGACGACGTGCGCGCGATGGTCGTCCCCGGCAGCCAGCGCGTCCGCGACGCCGCGGAGGCGGAGGGGCTCGACGAGGTCTTCAAGGAGGCCGGCTTCGACTGGCGCGAGCCCGGCTGTTCGATGTGTCTCGGCATGAACGACGACCAGCTGGTGGGCGACGAGGCGAGCGCCTCGTCGTCGAACCGGAACTTCGTCGGCCGGCAGGGCTCGAAGGACGGGCGCACCGTGCTGATGAGTCCGATCATGGTCGCGGCCGCGGCGGTGACCGGGAAGGTCACCGACGTCCGCGAGATGGAGGAGGTGGCGACCGTATGAGCTCGCCCGAGTTCAGCGACGGCGAGGCGCCGGCCGAGAAGGTCACCGAGGTCTCCGGTACCGGGATCCCGGTCCGGGGCAACGACATCGACACCGACCAGATCATCCCGGCGCGGTTCATGAAGGTCGTCACCTTCGACGGGCTGGGCCAGTTCGCCTTCTTCGACCAGCGGTTCGACGACGAGGACAACGAGAAGGACCACCCGTTCAACGAGGAGCAGTACCGGGGCGCGAACGTCTTAGTCGTCAACGCCAACTTCGGCTGCGGCTCCTCCCGTGAGCACGCCCCACAGGCGCTGATGCGCTGGGGGATCGACGCGGTCGTCGGCGAGTCGTTCGCGGAGATCTTCGCAGGCAACTGCCTCGCGCTCGGGATCCCGACGGTCACGGCCGACCAGGAGGACATCGAGGCGCTGCAGGACTACGTCGAGGCCAACCCCGACGCCGAGGTCGACATCGACGTGGCCGAGGAGACGATCACCTACGGCGACACCGTGATCGACGCGACGGTCCACGACGCCCAGCGGAAGGCGCTCGTCGAGGGCGTCTGGGACACCACCGCGCTGATGGGCGCCAACGAGGGCGCGGTCCGCGAGACCGCCCGGTCGCTGCCGTACGTGCCGGCCGAGCACGTTCCGGGGGACGAGGCGTGAGCCACGAGGTCGTCGTCATCGAGGGCGACGGGATCGGCCGCGAGGTCGTCCCGGCCGCCGTCGACGTGCTGGAGGCGCTCCCGGTCGACTTCGAGTTCGTCTCGGCCGAGGCGGGCGACGCGGTAAAGGCGGAGACCGGCGAGGCGCTGCCCGCGGAGACGTACGATCTCGCGGCCGACGCGGACGCGACGCTGTTCGGCGCGGCCGGCGAGACGGCCGCCGACGTCATCCTCCCGCTTCGCGAGGCGGTCGACTCGTTCGTCAACGTCCGACCGGCGAAGGCGTATCCCGGCGTCGACGCGGTCCGCCCGGAGACGGACGTGGTCTTCCTGCGGGAGAACACCGAGGGCGTCTACGCGGGCCACGAGGACCGGCTCTCCGACGACCTCTCGACGCTGACGCGGGTCGTCACCTCGTCGGCCTCCCGCGAGCTCGCCGAGTTCGCCTGCGAGTTCGTCGAGGACGGGCGCGGCCCGGCGGGCGACCCCGACGAGGGGTTCACCGTCGCGCACAAGGCGAACGTGATGCGCGAGACGGACGGCCGGTTCCGCGAGGAGGTGCTCGCGGTCGCCGAGAAGCGCGGCGTCGACGCCGACGAGGAGCTGATGGACGCGTTCGCGACGAAGCTCCCGCTCGACCCGAGCCAGTACGGCGTGATCGTCTGCCCGAACCTCGCGGGCGACGTGCTCTCCGACCTGGCCGCCGGGCTCGTCGGCGGGCTCGGCCTGCTTCCGTCCGCGAACGTCGGCCACGACAACGCGCTGTTCGAGCCGGTCCACGGCACCGCGCCCGACATCGCGGGCGAGGGCGTCGCCAACCCGACCGCGGCGATCCTCTCGGCGGCCATGCTCGTCGAGTACTTCGGCCACGTCGAGGAGGGCCAGCGCGTCCGGGACGCCGTGGAGGGCGTGCTCTCCGACGGCCCGCGAACCGGGGACCTCGGCGGCGACGCGACGACCGAGGACGTCACGGCCGCGATCGTCGACCGGCTGTAGGCGTCGACCGTCGCCGACGGGTTTCCGTGCGATCGACGCCCGCGACCGCGGGCGAACCACAAGACAAGAAACCCTGCGGCCCGTTGGGATCGGTATGAGCAACTACGAAGTCGCGATGGAAGCAGCCTGGTTGGTCCGTGACGTCGAGGAGACCGACGACGCCATCGGCGTCGCGGTCAGCGAAGCCGGCAAGCGACTCAACGAGACGGACAAGCAGTACGTCGAGGTCGAGCCCGGCCTCACCGGCTGTCCGGCCTGCGGCGAGCCGTTCGACGCCGCGTTCCTCGCCGCGAACACCGCGCTCGTCGGCCTGCTCTTGGAGATCGACATCTTCAACGCCGACAGCGAGGAGCACGCCGAGCGGATCGCGAAAAGCGAGGTCGGCGGCGCGCTCCGCGACGTTCCCCTCGAGGTCATCGAGGTCGTCGAGACGGAGGGCGACGAGGAGGACGCCGACGTCGACGCCGGGGAGTAAGCGATCCGACGCGGCGTCCGCGACCGATCCGGCCGCGATATCGGTCGTTGCCGAAACCTTTTCTAATAACCCTTGGTTATTTAGGGTATGGAACTCCCGACGCCACAGGACCTCCGCGAGCAGCGGACGACGCTGGAGCTGACGCAGAGCGAGCTCGCGGACGCCGCGGACGTCTCGCAGCCCCTCATCGCGCGGATCGAGGGCGGCGACGTCGACCCGCGGCTCTCGACGCTCCGCCGGATCGTCAACGCGTTACAGGAGGCGGAGGGCGAAGTCGTCCGCGCGAGCGACCTGATGAACGAGACGGTGATAAGCGTCGCGCCCGACGACGCGGTGCGCGAGGCGGTCGACCTGATGGAGGAGGAGGCGTACTCGCAGCTCCCAGTGCTCCAGAACGGCGTTCCGGTCGGCTCGATCAGTCAGGGCGACGTGGTCCACGCCGGCGAGAACGTCGGCGACCACCCGGTCAGCGATGTGATGAGCGAATCGTTCCCCACCGTCGCGCCGGGCGCGACCGTCGACGAGGTCCGGAACCTGCTCGACCACTACAAGGCGGTGATGGTGACTGACGGCGGCGAGACGGTCGGGATCATCACCGAGGCCGACATCGCCGCGCACCTGTCGTAAGGAGGGGTCCGGCGGTTCCCGAGGCGCTCGTCCGAGCGGTACGGGCCGCGCTCGGCGGTCTTACCCCTCCCTGCGCTCCGAGAGCCGCTCCCAGATCTCCGTGCAGCCGGCGCCGTCCTCGATGTCGTCGAGGTGGCCCGTGCCGTCGTCGGGCTCGGCGTCCGTTTCGTCGCTCGGGTCCGCCCCCCTCCGCGGGTCGGCCTCGGCCGCTTCTTCCTCCTCGTCGGCCGCTTGCGTGTCTGCTCGCTCGGTCATCGTTCCTCCTGGGCGTCGCCGAAGAGCTCGGGCGCCACGTCCGCGGACGCGTGCTGTCTGTACTCGCCGTCGTCGTCCGAGTTGGTTGGCGGGGCGGGGTCGGGAACCGTATCGGTCATCACACCACCGTAGGCGCGCACGAGCCATAAGTACCCTCACACATGTAAATCGAACCACCACTCTCGGATACCGGATTTCGTGTCCGGTACTCCGGAAGCTAATTTTATGCGGTACCGCCTTGCAGTCGGGCGGTTTCCCGATATCCCGGCGTCATCGAAACGGTCGCCGATTGCGACCACCGCCACCCATTGGGTCGTCGCGGGCGAACGAGGAGTGTGACCACTCGACTGCGCGTCCTTGACGACGGGGCGTGGATCTCCGTCAACGACGCCCGAAAAGTCCGCGTCAGCGAACTGTGGCGGCTCGACGCGCCGGATCTCTGTGAGTGCGAACTCACCGATCTGGTCGTCGAGAACTTCCAGTCGGTCGGCGTCGACGGCTCGACCGTGGAGGTGCGGGTCTACGGGCAGTGCATCGCGTGCGGGGCGGCGGGGACCACCGGCTGGATCCCCGTCGGGCGGGTACGCGGGGGTGAGTTCGCCGAACTCGACAGATCCGCGGTCCGCCGCGTGCGGCGGTGAGGGTAGCGGCAACATGTGCCACCTCGGTGGGGCACCGGGGAAGGTTGACACCACGCTGTCAGCTATGTGGGTGTCGGGTGTATGCCGGATCGATGCCAACGGACGTAGAGAACTGGAAGTCGGAGGTCTACGGGTCGGAGATCCGCGATCGCCTCTTCGAGTTCGCCGAGCAGGGGTTCGACTCGATCCCCGACGACGAGCGGGACGCATGGTTCGAGCGCTTCAAGTGGTGGGGCCTGTACCACCAGCGGAACGGACAGGAGGGGTACTTCATGATGCGGATCGGGACGCCGAACGGCGTGCTCGAACCCGGACAGCTCCGGGTCGTCGGCGAGATCGCCGACGAGTACGCCCGCGGTCCCGGAACGAACCCGATCTTCGGCGACGCCTACGCCGACTTCACCACCCGGCAGTCGATCCAGCTCCACTGGATCGAGCTGTCGGACGTGCCGGCGATCTTCGAGAAACTGGAGGAAAACGGCCTCTCGACCCAGCAGGCCTGCGGCGACTCGTGGCGCAACATCGTCGGGAACCCCGTCGCGGGCAAGGACGGACAGGAGGTGATCGACGCGTGGCCCGTGATCTCCGACCTCAACGAGCGGTTCAAGGGGAACGACGACCATTCGAACCTCCCCCGGAAGTGGAAGGTCTCCGTGACCGGCTCCGCCGACGGTTCCGGGCAGGGCGACATCAACGACCTCGCGTTCGAGCCCGCGTACAGGGAGGTCGACGGCGAGGACGTCGTCGGCTTCAACGTCCGCGTCGGCGGCGGCCTCTCGCGCAACGAGCCGCGCCTGGCCCGCGACATCGACGTGTGGGTCTCCCCGGAACGCGTCCCCGACGTGGCCGGCGGGCTCTCGGCGCTCTTCCGCGACTACGGCGACCGCGAGGACCGGTACAACGCCCGGATCAAGTTCCTCGTCGACGAGTGGGGCCCGGAGAAGGTCCGGGAGACCCTCCAAGACGAGTACGTCGACTTCGAGCTCGAACCCGCCGGCCGCGACGTGCGCGAGGAGTACACCTACAACACCGGCGCGGGCGAGCGCAACGACCTCGTCGGCGTCCACGACCAGAAGGACGGCGCGAACTTCGTCGGCCTCAACGTCCTCGTCGGGCGGATGGGCGCGGCCGACGTGCTCGATCTGGCGGATCTGGCCGCGGAGTACGGCTCCGGCGAGGTCCGGATCTCGCAGCGCCAGAACGTCATCGTCACCGACGTGCCCGACGACGCGCTCGACGCCTTCCTCGCCGAGCCGCTCCTGGAGCACTACTCGCCCGAGCCGTCGCCGTTCATGCGGGGCTCGGTCGCGTGTACGGGCACCGAGTTCTGCTCGCTGTCGATCGTCGAGACGAAGAACCGGCAGGTCCGGTTCGCTCGCTGGCTGAAGGCCAACGTCGACCTCCCCGAGGGGGTCGACGAGTTCCACATCCACCTCTCCGGCTGTACGGCCTCCTGCGCGCAGCCCCAGATCGCCGACGTGAGCCTGCGCGGGATGAAGACCCGGAAGGACGGGGACCCGGTCGAGGCGCTCGACGTGGGCCTCGGCGGCGGGCTCGGCGACGAGCCGCAGTTCGCCCGGTGGGTCACCCAGCGCGTGCCCGTCGACGAGGTGCCGGGCGCGATCGCGAACCTCGTCGAGAGCTTCGCCGCCGAGCGCGACGAGGGCGAGTCGTTCCGCGCGTTCGTCGCCCGCCACGACGACGACGAGCTCGACGCGTTCGTCGAGCCGGAGGAGACCGACTACGAGGACCCGATGATGCACAACACGAAGCGCACCTGGTACCCGTACGCCGAGGACGACGCCATGGAGGACGCGCCGGGGGTGCCGGAGACGCCGGCCGGCGACTGACGGCTCGCCGGTCGACGGTTGACCGCCCACTGGTCGACGGCTGACGGCTCGCCGGCGACGACTGCCAGCTCCCGGGGACCCGAACCGCGTCTTACAGCTCCAGCCCGCGGATCGCGACCGACCCGTCTCCCTCATTCTCTTCTACCCGCCCGATCACGCGCCCGTCGGTCTCGTCCGCCAGCGACTCGGCCGCGTCGGGGTCGACGGCGGCGACGAAGCCGGTCCCCATGTTGAACGTCCGGTGCATCTCCTCGTCGGAGACGCTTCCCGCCGACTGCACGAACTCGAAGACGGGCTGGGGGTCGAACGCGTCGTCGATCACGTACCGGTTCGCGCCGAGCCGCGTCAGGTTGGTCCACCCGCCGCCGGTGACGTGGGCCGCGCCGCGCACGCCGTGGTCGCGCATCGGATCGAGCAGGTCTGTGTAGATCCGGGTCGGCTCCAAGAGCGCCTCGCCGACCGTCTCGTACCCCTCGAACGGACAGGGGTCGGTGTACGCGTGCTCGCGGGTCGCGGCCTCTCGGGCGAGCGTGAGCCCGTTGGAGTGGATCCCCGACGACTCCCAGCCGACCAGGGCGTCGCCCGGCTCGGCCGCGCCGTCGAACACCGCGTCCTTCGCGGCGAGCCCCGCGCAGGTCCCGGCCAGGTCGAGCCCGGAGATCACGTCGGGCATCACCGCGGTCTCGCCGCCGACGAGCTCCATGTCGGCGAGCTCGGCGCCGCGCGCGAGCCCCTCGCCGACCTGCTCGGCGAACAGCTCGTCGGGCTCGTCGACCGCGAGGTAGTCGACGAACGCGACCGGGCGCACCCCGGCGGCGACCAGGTCGTTGACGTTCATCGCGATGCAGTCGATACCGACCGTCGAGTAGTCGCCGAGCGCCTCCGCGACGAGGAGCTTCGTCCCGACCCCGTCGGTCGCCAGCGCGAGGTACCGGTCGCCGATGTCGAGCAGGCCGGCGTAGTCGCCCTCGCCCTCGCCGACCGCGCCGATCAGCGCCGCGGTCGCCGCCTCGCTGGCGCCGATGTCGACGCCGGCGTCCGCGTAGGTGAGTTCGTCGTCGTCGTCCCCCGTCGGTCCCTCGTCGCCCCCGCTCGCGTTCCCGTCGTCTCCGCCGTCGCCCTCGGTCATGTGTGTCGAGGGACGCCGGCGGAGCAAAAGCGCACCGTTCCCCGCGAGTCGGCGGGGCACATATTGGCAGACGGATCAGAACGGTCCGTTGAATCCGAGCCGGCCGACGAACACGAGCCCGACCGTGAGCAGCGCGGAGAGGGCGAAGAAGCCGGCCCACACCGGCTTGCTCCACCCGATCACGGTCTTCCCGTCGAGGGGGCCGTAGGGGATCATGTTGAACGCCGCGAGGAAGACGTTGATCGCGATCCCGCGGGAGCCGATCAGGGTGATCACCGGGCTCCCGATCGCGGGACCGAGAAGCAGCGCCGGCAGGAACGCGAGCGTCAAGAGGAGGTTGACGACCGGGCCGGCGAGCGCGATGTGACCGTGCTCCTCGGGCGTCAGCCGGCCGCGGTGGTGGACCGCGCCGGGCGCGGCGAAGATGAAGCCGAGAAGCGAGCTCATCACGGCCAAAAAGAGCATGCCGTTGTCCGCGCGGAACTCGGCCACTTGGTCGTAGTGGACCGCGACGACCTTGTGGGCGATCTCGTGGAGGAGGAACGCGACGCCCGCGGTGAGCAGCGCGACCAGCAGCGGCGGGACGACCCCCGCCGCGAGCAGCCGACCGAGGCCGGCGGTGCCGTTCACGAAGAAGAACGTGAACGCGACGCCGAGCGCGAGCCACGCGACGAGCAGGTCGCGGATCTCGGTCCCGCTGAAGTAGAGGCCGGCGATCCGGCGGCCCTGAAAGGTTCCGCTCATTCGCTCACCCCGAGGCTCGCTCTCATGCGCCACCCGTGACCGCGCTCCGGATCAGCTCTGCGCCGGTACTCGCGCCCTCGATCATGAGCCGCCCCACCTCGTCGACGCCGCCCACGTCGCCGAACATCGCGGGGATGACGTACACCGCGAACAGGAAGCTCGCGACGATGCTGCCGATGTTCGTCATCGCGACGACGACGATGAGCTTGAACAGGGGTACGTCGAGCATCGACGAGACCAGCTCGGACGGCGACAGCGTCTCGTCGCCGAGCAGCTCGTTGAGCCGCCCGATGTCGCCGACGTTCACCGTCAGGCTCCGGAGCTCGACGTAGCCGGTGAACCAGCCGGGCGCGAGCACCGGGTTGATTGAGGTCATCCACGCGACCGCCCCGCCGACGCCGGCCGAGGTCCAGCGCGCGCCGGCGAGCTTCGCGAACGCGAACGCGAACGCGCCGTTGATCAGGAACCACGCGCCGAACAGCCGGAACAGGAACGCGTTCTCCACGCCGGCGAGCGCGAGCAGGACGAAGAAGCCGACGAAGCCGACCGTGATCGCGTAGCCGATCGCCTTCTTCCACGGGAGCCCGCGCCCGCGCTCCTTCCCGACGAGGTCCTCCATCGGCGGGAGCGACGCGGGGTCGGCGAGGTACCCCTCGATCCCCGCGCGGTGGCCCGCGCCGACGACGGCGACCACGTCGTGGCCCGCCTCACGGAGGGCGACCAGCCGGTGGGCGATGAAGGCGTCGCGCTCGTCGATGAGCGCCTCCGCGCCGCCCGGGGAGAACTGCCGGAACTCCTCCATCATCATCGTCACCACGTCGGTGTCGGTCAGGTCCTCCATCCCGAGCTCCTCGATCCCGCCGTGTTCGGGCTCGCCGCCGCCCCGTCCGAGGGCGCCCATCGCGAGCGACGCGAGCACGCCGAGGGTCAGACCGAGCGATATCCCGAGCCCGAGACTGCCGATCGCCGTTACGGCGAAGCCGCCGAGATACGTCGCGACGAGCCCGTCGAGCGCACCGACCGCGGCGGCGGCGATCCCGGACGCGACGCCCAGTGTGGCCGCGGCGTAGAGGCGGCCGTCGGGCGAGAGCGCGAGCTTCCCGACCTGATCGACGGCGACGGCGACGGCGACCGCGGCGAGCACGCCGCCGGTGACGGTCGTCAACAGCGCGTCGGTCACGCCGACGCTGCCGCCGAAGAGGCCGATCACGGGGCCGGCGAGGATCCCGACGAACAGCCCGACCAACACCCCGACCACGCGCGAGTCGGTGACGCCGAACGCGAGCCCGCCGACCATCCGCAGCTTCTCGGTGACCGACATCCGCGCCCAGAAGCGCTGGATCGTCGTCTGGATGTCCCGGTCGACTAACGCTACGTCGATGCCGAGCCCCTCGGCGACGTCGATGGCGGCCCGCATGTCGGCGCCGGGCTCGATGTCGAAGCGGTCGCCGAGCTGGGTCTGGACGTACGAGAGCATCCAGTAGGCGAGGAACTGGAAGACGGTGTTGCCCCGCAGCAGGTCGCTCGCGTCGAGGTCCTCGGGGCTCTCGCCGTTCAGCTGGCGGTACCGCCCCTCGTCGAGCTCGACGGCGACCACGTCGGGTCGCTCGCGCTCGATCGTCTCCTCGACCTCGTCGACCGACTGCTCGGAGACGTGCGCGGTTCCGACCACGGTCACCGATCCGGGTTCGCCGTCGGAAGGCGCTCCGACCGCGCCGCTCGCAGGGGCACCCTCACCGCCGGCGGCCGACGAGTCGCTCGCCGTCGGCGCCGGATCGCTCGCCGTCGGGGGCGAGGACGCGCCGTCGGATCCCCCTGGCGTCTCTGTCATTGCCACGACCTACTCCGTCGCCGCGTTTAGGGTTTGTGAGTCGGCGAGTCCGCGTCGGCGCCTCGGGGATCCAACAAATTTGTATCCTCACGGCGCGGAGGGGCTCGTATGTCGCGGCTCTTGCCCTCCCTCCCCGACGCGACCCCCGAGGACCGCGAACCTCGGGTGGTCGGCGTCGACGACGACGACGCGGACGAGCTCATCGCCGCGCTCGGCTCCGAGACGGCGCGCGAGATCCTCACGACGCTCCACGACGAGCCGGCGACGAAATCCGAGCTCGCCGACGCCGTTGACACCTCCCTCCAGAACGTCCAGTACCACCTCTCGAAGCTCGACGGCGCCGACCTCGTCGACGTCGTCGACACGACCTACTCCGAGAAGGGCCGAGAGATGGACGTGTACGCGGCCGCGGACGAGCCCCTCGTGCTGTTCGCCGGCGGCTCGGAGGCCTCGAGCGGGATCAAGTCGGCCCTGATGCGGCTGCTCGGCGGCTACGGGCTCATCGGGCTGGCGGCGGTCGCGGCCCAACGGGTCCTTTCCGTGGCGGGACCGACCGCCCGCGTGACGACGACCACGGGTGGGGGCGACGGCGGCGGCGCCGCGACCGAAGACGCCGCGGACGGCCCCTCGATCGAGGCGAGTCCCGACGGCGGCGGGGGCGGCGAGATCGACGGGACCGTCGAGTACGTCGTCGACCCGCTCGCGGACTACGCCGTCTCGCTGCTCGAGCCGGGCGTCGTCTTCTTCCTCGGCGCCGCGCTCGTGTTCACCGTCGTCTGGGCCTACTGGTACTGGGGCGACCGTTGACGGGGTGATCCGGCGCGACCGGGGCGGACGACCGCCCCGCCTCGGTCCGCGTGGGACAGCTATTCATGCCGCCGCCGCCACGGTCCGGTATGGAACACGAAGCCGAGGTCGTCGGGGTCGGAGCGGGCTCCGCACCCGGCGGCGACGTGCCGGCGGTCATCCTGTCTGCGCGCGGCGAGTACGTCCCGATCTTCGTCAGCGCCGACCAGGCGCAGTCGATCGGGATGGCGCTCGAGGGCGAGCCGTTCGACCGCCCGCTGACGCACGACCTCCTCGTCGACATCCTCACCGAGTTCGGAGGCGCGATCGACCGCGTCCGGGTCGACGACCTCCGGGACGGCACCTTCTACGCGAAGGTCGACGCGGAGCGGTACGAGGACGGCGAGCCGGAGCGGTTCGTCTTCGACGCGCGCCCCTCCGACGCGCTCGCGCTCGCCGTCCGGGTCGACTGTCCGATCGTCGTCTCGGACGCGGTGGTCGACGAGGCGGGGCGCCCGCAGGACTCGGTCCGGTTCGACGACGGTTCTCAAGAAGGGGTCTGAACCCGGTCCGCCGGGCGGCGGGGGTTCGTCGCTCGCCTGCGGTCGGTCGTGCGCCGATGGCCCGTCCCGCCTGCGGTCCGTCGTCCGCCGGTCAGGGGGTTCAAGTCGGCCGGCGTCCCACCGCCGACATGGACGAGACGGCGACGGTCGCGGAGTCGTACACTGAGATGACCGAACTGCTCTTGCCGAACGACACGAACAACCTCGGGCGGGCGCTCGGGGGCGCGGTCCTCCACTGGATGGACATCTGCGGCGCCATCGCCGGGATGCGCTTTGCGAACAGACAGGTCGTCACCGCCTCGATGGACCACGTCGACTTCATTTCGGCCATCGAGATGGGCGAGGTCGCCGTCATCGAGGGATACGTCTTCAACGTGGGGACGACGAGCCTCGACGTGAAGGTCGACGTGCGCGCGGAGGACCCCCGGACCGACGAGGAGCGGCGCACGACGACCTCCTACTTCACCTTCGTCGCGCTCGACGACGAGGGGACCCCGGCGAGCGTTCCGGAGCTGACCTGTCCGACGCCGGAGGAGGAGGCGCTCCGCGACGAGGCGATCGAGGGGCGCCGCGAACAGCTCACCGACATCGTCGAGCGGTACGACCTGTAGATCGGCGGTCGCGTCGGCGGTCGGACCGTCGAGGGGCTCCCGGCGTCACCGGGTCGCGCTCGCGCTCCCGCCGTCGCCGTCGACCCCCTCCGCCGATCCGGCGACCACGTCGACGGAGCCGTCGGTTCCCGCGACCGCGGCCTCGTGCGCCTCGCGGACCACCGCGACGAACTCGTCGAGCGATGCCCCCTCGCCGGACGCGGCGAGGTGGCTCCCGCAGTCGCAGTCGGACGCGCCGAAGCCGTCGACCGGACCCGCCGGGAGCCGGTCGGCGACCGCGCACTCGGCGTCGGCGCCGACGCTCCGCACGACGCGGTCGATCCGAGCGTCGGGGTGACCGAGCAGGTGGTCGACGTGCCAGTGGCGCACGTCGTGGTCGCCGCGGGCGGTCCGGCGGTGGCGGTCGACGCGGGAGAACCCGCCGGCGCCGAGCGCGCTGCCCGTGTACGCGTAGACGCCGGGGTCGAACCGGTGCGCGCCGAGGGCGCCGACCTCGATCGTCGCCGGCGCCACGAGCTCGACGAGGAGGGTGTAGGTGCCGCCGGCGGTGGAGTCGTCGGAATCTCTCCGTTCCTCGCCCCCGCTCACGACAGCGCCTCCGGTCGCTCGCTCGCCGCGGGGCGGAGGTCGTCCACGAGCCCGCTCGCGGCGTCGGTCAGCTCGTAGGTGTCGTGCACGTCGGCGGGGTCGCGGCCGCGCCCGGACAGCGTTCCGACGACGCCGGCGATCCGGTCGTAGTTGTCGCGGACGAGCCCGCCGACGATCCCCGGCGTGCCGGCGCGATCGGCCAGCTCCTCGGCCGCCGAGCGACCGGCGTACACCCGTCCCTCGCCGGGGTCGACGAGCACCATCGCGAACGGGCGCGAGCCGAACTGCGCGTCGAGGAACGGCCCGACGGGATCGGCCTCCCACGGGACCGCGACGACGCCCTCCAGCCGCCGGAGCGCGACGGCCGCCACCGAGCAGTACGGGCAGTCGCCGTCGAAGATCAGCACCGGCGCGTCCGGGTCGGTGTCCATACCGATAGTACGCGCTCCGGGGGTTTAAGCGGCCGGCCGAGGCGGACGCCGCGACTGGAAACAGAACGGTCCGGCTTTGTACAGATGCAGCGATGAGCGATTTCGGGAGTGGGTCTTGCAGATTGGCGGCAGCGAAGCAGTATTTAAGCGAGCTGTGAGCGGCAGCGACGATTCCTTATAAACGGTTGTTGCGGTGGCGCGTGCCTCCGAGGCCGCCTCGCGGCCGAGGAGCACGCGCGAGGGAGTCGCTGGCGCCTTATAAGGCACCAGCGACGAGGCTGGGGAGGTGTGAGGCTGCGGTGCCGTGCTGTGCGGGGCGGGACTCAAAGGGGCAGTCGCTGTGGGCGGCGCAGGCGACGCAAGCACCGCAACGAGGGAGCAACGCGACCGAGTGAGGCGCGCAGCGAGCGTGCGCCGCCCACAGCGACTGGGGCTTTGAAGCTCTTCACCGCAGCATCGTCGATCGCTTATAAATGGCCACCAGCAACACCATAATCCGACTTATAAACAACCGACCCACCGCAATGATTCACGTACACCCGCTATCGATCAAGAAGCGGCTCTCTTCGGCCGGCGGGTTCAGAGACAGCTATGTCTGAAGAAGGGGAGTTCAACGGAGTCAAAAATCCGTATCGGACCGGGTGATCAGTGTGAATGACCGAGCGCGTCCTCGAGCGACTGCCCGAAGCGCTCCTCGAACAGCTCCGCGGCGGTGTCGTTCATCTCCGCGATGTCGTCGGGCACCTCGCCCTCGCTGTGGTGCGCGATGACGTGCGCCTGCTGGGCCATCGCCTGCACGACCACGTCGCTGACGACGCGGGTCGGCTCCTCGCCCTGCTGGCTGAGCACGTCGACGAGGCCGGCGGGCAGTTCGAAGGACTCCTCGTTGCCGTCGGGATCGGTGACGGTGTAGGTCTCGGTGTCTCCCATACCCGATGGACGGGACCGGTACATAAGGGTCTGTGGAAAACGGGCGGGCAGTCGCAGATCTCGTCCGCGTCGCGCCGGCCGTGCTCACCCGTGCGCGGAGATCGCCTTCACCGAGAAGCCGGAGCCGACGATGCTCGCGAGGTACACGGCGATGGCCGTCACGACGATCGAGCCGCCGGATGGGAGCCCGAAGCCGATCGAGACCGCGAAGCCGCCGATCACCGACAGCTGCCCGAATATCACCGCGAGGTACATCGTCTCGCGGAAGCTCCGGGCGATCTGGGAGGCGGCCGCGACCGGGACGACCAGCATCGCGGCGACGAGGATGACGCCGAGCACCTGCATCGCGCCGACGACGACGACCGCGGTCAACACCACGAGCAGGGTGTTGTAGCCGGTGACGTTGAGCTGCGCGACCCGCGCGGCCTGCTCGTCGAAGGTGATGAACAGGAGCTGTTTGTACGTCAGCGCGACGCCCGCGACGACGATCAGCGAGAGCGCGCCCATCAGCCGCGCGCCCTCCGGCGTGACGACGGCGAGGTTCCCGAACAGGTACCCCCTGACGTTGATCCCGGTGAGCCCGTCGCCGTAGCTGATGATCAGCGTGCCGACCGCGAAGCTCCCGCTGAGCATGATCGCGATCGGCACGTCGCCGTAGGCGTCGGTGCGCTCCGTGAGCCACTGGACCACTAAGGCGCCGACGATGCCGACCGCGAGCGCGACCAACAGCAGGGAGCCGTCCCACCCTGTCGAGGAGGTGACGAGGATCCCGATCGCGACGCCGGCGAACGCGGTGTGCGCGAGCGTCTCGCCGATCAGCGCCATCTCGCGGTGGACGAGGAACGAGCCGACGAGGGGGGCGACGACCCCGACGAGCACGCCGGTCGCCATCGACTGCCACATGATCGGGTGCCGGAACACGTTCGTGCCGAGCGCGGCGTCCATCCCGCGTCCGAACGACCGGAACGCGGCGTACAGGTCGCTCGCCACCGGGAGGTCCTGCGCCCAGTAGAGCAGCACGAACCCGAGCATGGCGACCGCGACGACGCCCGTGATCCCGATGCCGACGAGTTCGGCGGTCCGACGGAGTCCTCGGTCGGGTCGGGTGGCGGTCCGGGCTTCGGTGACGGATTCCTCGCTCATCAGTGGTGGTGGTGGACGACCTGTCCGGCCGTGCCGTACGCCTCCGCGAGGGCGTCGCTCTCGACGAACGACTCGGTGTCCCCGTGGTGGTACAGCTCGGTGTTGACACAGGCGATGCGGTTCGCGCGGTCGGTGACGACGCCGATGTCGTGCTCGATGAGGATGATGGTGATCCCGTCGTCGTTCAGTTCGTCGAGGAGGGCGTAGAAGGCGTCGCGCGACTCGGCGTCGACGCCGACCGTCGGCTCGTCGAGCGCGAGGAGGTCGGCGTCGCTCGCGAGGGCGCGGGCGATGTACGCTCGCTGTTTCTGCCCGCCCGACAGCTCCGAGACGAGCCGGTCGGCGAGGTCGCCGATGCCGACCGTCTCGATCGCGTCGGCGACGGCGGCGCGGTCGGCGTCGGAGAGCCGCCCGCGCCCGGCGTGCGCGAACCGCCCCATCGTGATGCACTCACGGACGGTGACGGGCATCGCGCCGCCCCGGCTCGTCGCCTTCTGCGAGACGTAGCCGATCCGGCCGCCGTCGTCGAACTCGTCGACCGGGCGGCCGAACAGCTCGACGGTCCCCTCGTCGGGCTCGTGGAGCCCGAGCATGAGGTGGAGCAGGGTGGTCTTCCCGGAGCCGTTCGGTCCGACCAGTCCGAGGAAGTCGCCCTCCTCGACCGTGAGAGAGACGTCTCTCACGGCGACGGTGTCGCCGTAGGCGAACGTTACGCCGTCGAGGTCGACGATCGCGGTCACTGCGTGTCTCCAATCTGGGTCGCCCGCACGTTTAGCTCTTTTAGTCCGTCGGCGTCGCGTCGCCGGCCGTGCGGTCGCAGTTCGGCCGCCGTCTCGCTCACCGTGGCCGTCTCGCTCACCGTGGCCGTCCCGTTCACTGCGCGTCGAACGCCCGCTCGAAGGCGGGGACGTTGATCTCGGTCATCTGTTCGAGGTAGCCGTACCCGGCGTCGTTCCACTCGCGGGTCGTCCCCCCCGCGGGCGAGACGGGGAGCGCCTCGGTGGCGTCGCTGTTCTCGACGATCGACTCGGCGAGGGTGGGCGACTCGAACCGGTCGTACAGCACCGCGTCGATCCCCTCCGCGTTCACCAGCTCGATCGTGTCGGCGATCTCGCTCTGCGTCGGCTCGTTCTGCGGCGAGACGCCGACGGGCGAGTGGAGCCGGAACCCGTACCGCGCCTCCAGGTACTGGAAGGAGTTGTGGCCCGCCATGACCGCCACGTCGCGCGCGGCCTCGTCGGCGATCGACTGAAAGGCGGCGTCGACCGCGTCGAGCTCCTCGATGTAGGCGTCGGCGTTGGCCGCGTAGGCGTCGGCGTTGTCCGGGTCCGCCTCGCCCAACCCCGTCGCGATCGTGTCGACGATGTCGGCGGCGAGGACCGGATCGACCCAGACGTGGGGGTCGTACTGCGCCTCGTCGCTCCCGTCCTCGTGGTCGTGTTCGTCTTCCTCCTCGTGGTCGTGTTCCTCGTCGTTTCCCCCTTCTTCCTCGTGGCTGTGGTCCCACTCCAAGAGGTCGTCTTCCACGTCGGCGAGCCCGTCGATCACGGCCACGGTGTCGTAGTCGTTCTCCAGCGTCGCGGCCAGGTCCTGGGCCCACCGGAACTCCGAGCTGTCGAGGTAGACGAACGCGTCCGTCGACGCCACGTCTGCGGCGAGGTTCCCGTCCGGCGTCCAGCCGTGTCCGAGCTGGCCGACGTCGACCGGGTCCTCGAAGCTCGCGTGCTCGCCGGCGACCTGGTTCGCCCAGTCGTTGAGGGTGAAAAACGCCGCGTAGCCCGCGTCGAACTCGGCGGACCCGCCGGGCGCGGCGTCGGAGCAGCCGGCCAGCGACGCCGCGGTTCCCGCGGCCGCGAGGCCGGCGCCACGCCGCAGCACCGACCGCCGTGTGTGAGTCATACCGATCGGTACTGCTGATTAACAGAAAAAGGTTGTTATTTCACAACTCTAAATTAATAAACCGGGCGCGGAGAGCCGCCTCGATTAACAACTCGGTCCCGTGCTTCGGATCCAGTCCCCGCCCGGCTCACTCGGTGAGATCGACGACCGTCGCGTCCGCGAGGGCCGTCAGGGACTCCGGATCGATCGGGAACAGCGCGCTCGGCGTCCCAGCCGCGCCGTAGACGGTGTCGTACCCCGTGAGCGTCGGATCGAGGACGGTCGGGACCGCGGCGTCGTGGCAGATCGGCGGGACGCCGCCGATGCTCCACCCGACGACCTCGCGGATCCGCTCCGGGTCCGCCATCGCGGCCGACGCGGCGCCGAACCGCTCCGCGACCGCGTCCAGGTCGAGCCGGTTCGCGCCGCTCGTGATCGCCGCGACGAGCGCCTCGTCGGCGCCCTGGCCGGCGTCGCCGACCCCACCGGCGTCGCCGGCGTCATCCGCATCGTCATCCACCCCCGAGAGCGACACCACGATCGTGGAGGCGATCGCGGCGGTGTCACAGCCGACTGCGTCGGCGGCCGCGGTCGCCGTCTCCGTCCCCGCGTCGAACTCCACCACGTCGAGGTCGACGCCGTGTCGGTCCCGGGCCCGTTCCGCGAACTCCGTCGCGCGCTCGTGCATGCGGAGAAAGAGGCTCGCCGCCGGGTATCAATCCCTCGGCCGCGGCACGTCTGGCGCTCAGACGGCGGCCGCGACACACCGGCTCGTCGACGAGACCGGCGCGATCGGGCCTACCGCGTTCGCAGCTCGTCTTTGTCCTTGATCACGCGGGCGTCGCCCTCGCCGGAGGTGACCTCGTTGACGAGGTCGTACAGGTCGTTCTGGAGCCCGGCGGGGAAGGTCAACACACCCACCCACGAGCCGTCGTTCTGCCACTCCTCGCGTTCGAGGTCGCCGAACTCGCGGATCTGCGCCTGTCCGGAGCCCGCGTAGTCGGCGGGGAGCTGAACCGCCATCGTCACCTCCTCGAAGCGGATCGGGATGACGGGCCGGAGCGCCTCGAGCGCGTCGTCGACCTGGTTCTCGACCGGCTCCATCGGGTCGACCTGGAAGCCCGCCTCCTCGAGGGCGCGCTCGATGCGCTCGGGGGGATGCGGCGAGTCGTCCATCTGCGGGTTCACGGCGTTGCGCGTGATGGTGGTGACGAGCTGGTTGTGCTTCCGCTCCATCATCTCCTCGCGCTGCTCGGCCGTGATCTGGATCTCCCCGCGCTCGACGACCTGGGGGATGATCTCCAGCGGATCGGTCGTGCCGAACACGGTCTCTAAGTCCTCCTCGGCCGGACGGTCGCCGCGCGACGCGTTCTCGAACACGTCCTCGGCGGCGATCACGTCCTCTAGGTCTCCCTCGAACTCGCCTCGCTTCATTGCGAGCGCGGCGTCGGGATCGATGAGCACCTCGAACCGTTCGCCGTGCGACTCCAGTCGGGCCGTCACGGCCTCGTCGAGCGATATCATACCCCCCGCTACCACCCCTACGGTGAAAAAGCCTCCCGCGGCGCGTCGCGATCGCGGCCCGGCCGTTCGATCGGTCGGTTGGTCGTTCGGCCCCTCGGTCCCTCGGTCTCTCGATCCCTCCGATCAGCCGTCGGCGGAGGGTCGCTCGTCCGTCCACTCGTCTCGACAGGCCTGCGAGCAGAACTGTCGGTGCACCGCGTCGTCGCCGTCGACCCACGTCACCGTCCGGCGCCCGGTGCCGAGCGCCGGTTCCCCACAGGTCGCACAGCGCGGCGCGGACTCCTCGTCGACGTCCTCCTCGAGGTCGGAAGTCGGATCTACCATACTCGCCCGTGCACCTCCGGACACTTGAACCCGCGAAGGCCGGCAGTTATGTCCGTTCGATCCGCGCTCACCGCCCGACCGGGTAACCGTCGGCCTCCTCGTTCCACCGGCCCCCGTCGCCCCGTCCGCGTCCCCGCCGTCCGTCGGTCGACGCGGCGACCCGCGAGGGGTGTTCGACCGCGAGCTCCGCGTTCGCCGCCGGGTCGGCGACGGTCCGCTCGCGGCCGTCCGGCCACCGCACCGCGACCCGGACCGGGGTCGACCCGCCGAGCCCGAAGTGCGCGACCGGCTCCGTCTGGCAGAGGCAGCCGCCGCCGGCGTCGACGGTGCGGCGCTGGACCCCGGCGGTCGTCTCGAGCCTGACCACGGCCCCCCTGGCCGGCGCGCCGTGACGCGTTGTCGGACGGATCCGGACCCACCCGGCGGCGCGCGCCGTCGGGTCCTTGTACACCGCGATCGGCTGGGCCGCGACCTCGCCGTGGACGACGATCAGTTCGAGGATACCGTCGCCGTCGATGTCGGCCGCGACCGCCCCGGTCCCGAACCCGTCCGGCTCGGCGGCCGGTCCCGGATCGACCCGGTGCCAGCGCGCGGCGTCGCTCTCGCCGTCGTCGCTCTCGTCACCGCGCGCGAAGAGCCGGTTGGGCTCGCCCGAGGCGTTGAAAAACAGCTCCTCGCGGCCGTCGTTGTCGAAGTCGGCGGCGACCACGGTCCGGACGCGGCCGGTGTCGCGGAGCGCGGGCGGCGCGGCGTCGGCGAACCCGCCGTCGGGCGCTCGGCGGAGGAGTCGGTTCGGCCCGCTCTCGTTGCCGACCGCGAACGCGAATCGACCGCCCTCGTCGACGAGGGCGGCCCCGCGCGTGTCGCCCGCCGGATCCGAGAGCGCCGTTCCGCCGTCGGCGGCGTCGTAGTGGCCGCCGTCGTTCCGGAACAGCCGGTTCGGCCCGCGTTCGACCCCGGCGAACAGGTCGCCCTCGCCCGAGCAGTGCGGGACCGCGAGCAGCGACCGACAGCCGCCGTCGACCTCCAGTCCGACCGCGTCGGCCATGTCCGTGATCTCGCCGTCGTCGCCGATCTCGTAGAAGGCGAGGGGCGCGGCGTAGCCGGAGACGGCAACGCCGTACCGCCCGGTTCCGAGGCGGTCGAGCGCGGCGACGGACCGGCCCGCGCGCACGGCGAGCCGGTCGGCGTTCACGTCGAGCGCGAACAGGTCGGTCCAGCGGTAGCGCTCGGACTCGAGCCGGTTCAGGAGGAGATCCGGGTCGCCGCCGCCGTCGACGCCCTTGGTGCAGTTGTGGACGTACACCTCCTCGCAGCCGTCGGCGTCGAGGTCGGCCGCACACACCCCCATCCCGTGTCTGGTCCCGTCGGCGACGATGCCGCAGGCCGTGTCGACGAAGCGGTCGCCGTCGCGGGCGTACAGCCGGTTCGGCTCCCCGTAGCCCGCGACGAACACGAGCGGTCCCTCCCGGCCGGGCGTCACCGCGACGCCGTAGCCCCGAACCGGGTCGTCGTCAGCGACGATGTCGGACCGCTCCGTGAACATGGCCGTCCGTCACCGCTCGGGGAATAAGAACTCACGGGTCTGTGCGACGACGACCTTATAAAAACTGTCGCGGCCCGGCACCTATCGCCCACCGCGCGCCGCGCTAGCCGAGCACGAACACGAACAGCGCGACCCCGGCGGCGAGCGTTAAGAAGAGGACGCTCCGGCCGATCCCGGTCCGGATCTCGACGTCGACGCCGGCGCGTCCGAGCGCCTCCCGCGGGTGCATCGCGGTCCACTCGACGGCCGCGACGGCGTTCATCACCGCGCGGTCGACGGCGGCCCACAGTTCGGTGACGCCCCAGATCGAGCCGCGGGCGAGGTAGAACACGGCCGGGTACGTCACCGCGTCGGCGTCGGGCATCCGGTGGGCGAGCCAGCCGAGGGGGCGCTTCAGCGCGAAGAAGCCGATGAAGCCGGCCCCCATCAGCCACGCCGACTCGGTCAGGTGGCTCGTGCTGTAGGGGTGGAGCTCCGACGCGACCTCGGCGGTGAACGGCATCAGGTCGATGAGGTAGCCGTAGGTGAACGGCGTGCCGAAGAAGACGCACGCGCCGCCCGCGAGCAGCATGCCGGCGGTCTGGAACGGCGTGGCGTCCTTCGGCGACAGCGTCGCCGAGCCGTGGAAGAACATGTAGTAGCCGAGCTTGATGAACGACATGAACGTCCCCACGCCGCCGAGGATGAGCAGCCACCAGAGCAGTCCCTCCCCGAACAGCAGCTCGTAGTTGTGGACCTCGTGGGCGGAGTCGATCACCATCCCCTTCGAGATGAACCCGTTGAACCCCGGCACGGCCGTAATCGAGGCCGCGCCGACGAGGTAGACGAGGAAGGTGACCGGCATCACCCGCCACAGTCCGCCCATGTCCCGGATGTCCTCGACGCCCGTGCGGTAGATCACGACGCCGACCGCCATGAACAGCAAGCTCTTGTAGAGGACGTTGTTGAACAGGTGCGCGAAGCCGCCGGTGACCGCGAACTCGCCGACGTAGGTCGCGAGCCCGAACCCGGCGAGCATGTAGCCGAGCTGCGCCTGGATGTGGTACGACAGCAGGCGCCGCGGGTTGTACTGCAACAGCGCGAAGAAGGCGCCGTAGACGGCCATGAACCCGCCGAGGTACGCGAGCCACATCCCCCCTTCTGGGAACGCGCGGTACATCACGTACGCGGCCGTCTTCGTCGTGAACACCGAGAGGAACACCGACGCCGCGACGTGCGGGCGCGGGTAGGTGTCCGGCAGCCACGTGTGCAGGAAGATGAACCCGCAGTTGACGCCGATCCCGATCGCCGCGAGCAGCGTCGCGGAGGCGTGGATCCCCGTCGTCGACGAGAACAGGAAGATCTCGGCGGCGGGCACGCTGCCGAGCATCGACGCCCCGTGGACGACGACGGCGCCGAGGAAGAACGTCCCGCCGATCCCGTGGAACAGCGCGTAGCGGTAGCCGGCCCGGACCGCCTCCCCGCCGTACTGCCACACCAGCAGCGTCGAGGTGACGGCCATCAGCTCCCAGAAGAAGATCAGGGTGAGCCAGTCGCCGGCGTAGATCGTCGCGACCGTCGAGGAGACGTAGATCAGCGCGAACGCGGTCACCCACGTCGGCGCCTCCGTGCCGTACGCGTACAGCACGGCCGCGGTCGCGAGGAACCCAACGACGACCCCCATCAGCAGCGAGAACTGGTCGACGTTGAAGAAGACCACGTCGAAGCCGAACAGCTGCGTCGCGAGGTGCGCGCCCGTCCCCCCGTCGCCGAGCAGGACGGCCTGGACGAACGTGAAGGCGGTCGCCAGCGCGGCCGCCGCGTGGCCGAGCCGGCGCGGGAGCGCGAGCACGGCGAGCGCGGCGACGGCGAGCAGCACGTACGGCGGCACCGAGGTGAGGACCGAGTTCATGGCCGCATCACCTCCTCCGGAAGCCGCGTGTCGACGATGAGCTCGATCAGCTCCAGGAAGCCCATCTCGTAGGGGATCACGCCGAGCAGCACCGCGAGGCTCATCGCGGTGAGGATCGGAGCGAGCATGAACCAGGTGGACTCGCGCCCGCGGAGGGCGTCGAGACCGGCGACGTGCTCCCAGCCGCCCGCGGGCGGTCCGCCGGCGTGGCCGTGGTCGTCGTGGTCTGCGTGGGTCGTGTCGTCGTGGGCGGTTTCACCGCGACCGGCGTCATCGCCGACGCGGTCCGGCTCGCTGCCGCCCCCGTCATCGTCGTCGCTCCGACCCACGCCGAACGGCACGTCCGCGTCCGACGGGCGCTGGTCGACCGCGTAATCACCCGTGTCGACGCGCTCCGCGGGCTCGGAGAAGTCCCGGTCGCTCGTGTCGAAGTCCGGGCGGACGACCCCGTCCTCGTCGGTCGGGAGGTCGTCCATCTCCGCGTCGGGGATGTCGGAGTCGTCCGGCACCTCGGCGTCGTCGGACTCCGCGTCCCCGGCGTCGACCGCCGAGTCGCCCTCGGCGCTCTCGACGACCTCGTCGATGTCGGCCTCGTCGTCTTCTTCTCCGTCTTCGTCCTCTGGTCGCCCCCCGTCTGTCGCCGCGTCATCAGCTTCGCGACCCCCATCGGTCGCCGCCAGCGTCGACCGCGACTCCCCGCCCATCCGGAAGTCGACGAGCGGCTTCGCGTCGTGGGCGTCCTCCGCCTCGAAGAAGGCGGTGTAGATCACCGGCCAGAAGTACGCGATGTTGAGGACGCCGGAGAGCAGCAGCGCCCCGACGAGGTAGTAGGCGACCGGCGTCAGCTCGGCGCCCATCCGGACCCCGCCGATCAGCATGTAGTACTTGCTGACGAACCCGGCGAGCAGCGGGATCCCCGCCATCCCGAGCGAGGCGACGGTAAAGGCCCCCATCGTCAGGGGCATCCGCTTGCCGATCCCCGCCATCTCGGAGATGTAGTCGGTGTGCGTCGAGACGTGGAGGTTCCCCGCACAGAAGAACAGGGTGAGCTTCATGAACGCGTGCGCCGGGATGTGCAGCAGCGCGCCGACGAGCCCGTACCAGCCGAACAGCCCGAGCCCGAGGATGATGTAGCTCAGCTGGCTCACCGTCGAGTAGGCGAGGCGCTGTTTCAGGTGGTCCTTCCGCAGCGCGATGATGGAGGCCGCGGTGAGCGTGATCGCGCCGATCGTCGAGAGGACGAGCCCGGCCGAGAAGCCGAAGGGGAGCGAGAGATCGAAGACGAGCTCCGGCCCGAACACGTCAAGGACGACGCGCGAGACGCCGAACGCGCCGGACTTGACGACCGCGACCGCGTGGAGCAGCCCGGAGACGGGCGTCGGCGCGACCATCGCCTCGGGGAGCCACTGGTGAAGCGGCATGATGCCGGCTTTCACGCCGAACCCGATCGCGAGGAGGAAGAAGGCGAGCATCGCGAGGCCGGGGTCCGCGTTCGCCAGCTCCTGAATACCGCCGGCGGTGAACGAGACGTTGCCGGCGATCAGGTAGACGAGCGCGGTTCCGGCGAGGACGAGCACGCCGCCGCCGAACATCGTGTACGCGAGATACTTCCGGCCCGCCGCGCGGGCCTCGTCGGTCTCGTCGTGGGCGACGAGCGGGTACGTCGCGATCGAGAGGATCTCGTAGAACACGAAGATCGTCACGAGGTTGCCCGCGAACGCGATCCCCATCGTCGCCGACAGCGACACCGCGAACGCGGCGAAGTACCGCGTCTGGTTCGTCTCGTCGTTCCCGCGCATGTAGCCGATGCTGTAGAACGACGTGACGATCCAGAGCCCGCTCGCGAGGAACGCGAACAGCATGCCCAGCGCGTCGGCGCGCAGCACGAACTCGATGCCGGGCAGGAACGCCCCGAGCGACCACTCGAACACCGCGCCGTCGAGGACGGCCGGCAGCATCGAGGCAACGATCGCGAACTTCGCGACCGCCGCCGCGATCGTCCACCCCTCGCGGACGTTCGGGGAACGGTACGACGCGACGATGAAGAACGCCGCGACGAACGAGACCAGGACCGCCAGTAGGGGTCGTAGATCGGTTATGGGTACGTCAGTCATGCGAACACCTCCGTGAGGAACGGGTCGAACCACTCGAACAGCGCGTAGCCGGCGAACCCGAGCGCGACGGTCGCGAGCGCCGCGAGGACCAAGATCACGAGCGGGGCCGAGGGCACGCGGTCGGGAACGAACCGCGATCGCGGCGCCCCCTCGACCGGCGTGAGGGGGGCGTCGCTTTCGGTCCCGGATCCGGCGGCGGCCGCCGGTTCGCGGCCGCCGTCGGCAGCGACGCCGGTGCCGTGGGCGTCTTGGTGGCCGTCGTCACCGTGACCGTCCTCGTCGTGCCCGTCACCGTGGTCGCCTTCGCCGTGACCGTCGGAGAGCCCGACGCCGGCGAAGTAGAACCGCTCTATCACCCGCGCGACGTACGACAGCGTGAACAGCGTGCTGACGAAGATCACGGCCGCGATCCCGATCCCGGCCGGGTCACCGCCGTCCAGGCTCGCCTCGACCGCGCCGACGCCGATGTACCACTTCCCGAGGAAGCCGATCGACGGCGGGATCCCGACGAGGCCGAGCCCGAGCAGGGCGACCGCGCCGGCCGTGTACGGCGCGGACCGGGCCGCGCTCGCGAGGTCGTCGAGCTCGCGGGCGCCGTAGCCGAGCGCCAGCAGCCCGATCCCGAGGAACAGTCCGAACTTCAGGAGTCCGTGGCCGACGAGGTGGACGATCCCGCCGAGCAGCGCGGTCTCGTTCGCGAGCGCGACCGCGGCGACGATCATCCCGAACTGGGCGACCGAGGAGTACGCGAACATCCGCTTGAGGTCGGACTGCATCGCCGCGAGCGCGGAGCCCGCGAGGATCGACGCGCCGGCGACGATCAGCATGACCGTCGTGATCGCGTCGTTGGCCGCGAGGAAGTCGACCGTGAAGACGGTGTACGACACCCGGATCAGCGCGTACGCGCTCGCGGTCGACACGAGCGCGGCGACGATCGTCGTCACCGCGTCCGGCGCGCGCTGGTACGCGTCCGGCTGCCACGCGTGGATCGGGAACACGGCGATCTTCAGGCCGAGCCCGGCGACGATCAGCGCGTAGCTCGCGCGGATCAGCGGGTCGGCGTAGCTCGCCTGCTCGACGATCTGGACCTGCATGTCGAGCATGTTGAGCGTCCCCGTCGCGAGGAACGCGTAGCCGACGCCCAGCAGGTACAGCGAGGCGCCGACCGTCCCCACCACGAGGTACTTCAGGGAGGCGTACGCGCTCGCCCCGGACCGGTCCGCCGCGATGAGCGCGTACGTCGAGATCCCGACGATCTCGAGGAAGACGAACATGTTGAACAGGTCGCCCGTGAGCACGAGCCCGGTGAGCCCGCCGACCAAGAGCAGGTAGCCGCTGTAAAACGAGTTGCCGCGCGGCCCGGCGACGCGCGCGAACGCGAGCGTCGCCAGCGAGACGGCGGCGACGAGGGCGAGCACCGCGACCGACAGCTCGTCGGCCACCAGCTCGATCCCGATCGGCGGCTCGTACGTGCCGAGCGCGTGCGAGAGCGGCCCGTTTCGGGCCACCTCGACGCCGATCGCCGTCGCGAGCCCGGCGAGGGCGGTCGTCGCGACCGCCGCCACCGGCCACCCCGCGCGCTCGTACTTCAGGCCGAGCGCGAGCGGGAGCGTCGCGGCGACGAGCGGGAGGGCGATGGCGACCGGGAGGAGCACGTCACTCATCCGTCTCACCTCCGTCGGCGACCGCTGACTCGTCGGCCGGAGTCCCGCCGGCGCCGGCGCCGCCGAGCGCCGGCCGCTCGGGGAGCGACCCCTCGTCGCGCAGCAGGTCGCGGAGCACGTCGGTGCGGAGCGTCCCGTACTCGTCGTAGATGCGGATACAGAGCGCGAGCCCCACCGCGGTGAGGCTCACGCCGACGACGATGGCGGTGAGCACGATCACGTGCGGGAGCGGGCTGACGAACGTCTGCGTCTCGGCTGCCCCCTCGGAAATGATCGGGATCGCGCCGCCCTCAACGTACGCCGAGGTGATGAAAAGCAGGAATATAGCCGTCTGAAACAGGTTGAGACCGATTATCTTCTTCACGAGGTTGGGGTTGGCGATCATCATGTAGAGGCCGATACACAACAGGAGCGCGAACGCGACGTACGCGTGTCTCGTCGTCAACACGTCGACCGCCGAGGCGGCCGCCGTCCCGGAGGCGAGGACCGAGACGAGGGCGGACGCGGGGGCCGAGGCGGCGCCGACCGCGGCGTCGAGAGCGCCCGTCATCGGTCACCCCCGGCGTCGGCCGACTCCCCGTCGAGCGAGCCGTCCTCGTCGAGCGAGCCGTCCTCATCGAGCGATCCGTCCTCATCGAGCGATCCGTTTCCGAACCCGCCGTTCTCGGTGGCGAAGCCGTTCGCCAACAGGAAGAACAGCCCCATGAGCACGCCGGCGACGATGGGCGCGATCCCAATCACCTCCACGCCCTCCATCCCGTACTTGACGGGGTCGAGGATCGGGATCGGCAGCAGGTCGTACTGGAGGAACGCCCCGCCGAGCGCGACCGGGACGAGCCCGATCCCGGCGAACGCGAGGGCGCCGCCGACCGCGAGTGCGACGACGACGGTGTTCGCGAGCCAGTCGCGCGTCGACTCGATGCCGAACGCGAACGCGATCATGAACACCACGGCGGCCATGATCGCGCCGCCCTGAAACCCGCCGCCGGGCGAGCCGCTCCCGTGGAAGGTGATGAAGAGGCCGAAGGTGAACGCGAACGGCGCGACCACCTTCACGGTCGGCATGATCACCTGGCTCTCGGTGTAGGGCGTCCCCTGCCGCGCGTCCGAGTCGAGCCGCCCCGACCGGGGGGCGGCGCGGTGCGGCGGGAGCTCCTCGCCGGCCCCCTCGTCCGTCGAGGCGTCGGCGGTCGCGTCGACCGGGTCGTCGGTTGCTGTGTCGGTCATGTCGGTGTCGTCGACGGCGTCGCTCATGCGAACACCTCCCGGTGGAGCACGAGCAGCGCGGCGATTCCGCCGGCGAAGACGACGACCGCCTCGCCGAAGGTGTCGAATCCGCGGAACGCCGCCAGCACGGCCATCACGGTGTTTTCCACGTGGGTCTGTGCGTACGTCTCCGCGAGGTACCACTGCGTCACGTCCGGGTTCGACCAGACCGGCGCGTCCGGCGAGCCGATCGCCGGGATGTCTCCCATGGTGAGCAACAGCCCGGCGAAGAGGAACCCGGCGGCGCCGGCGGCGGGGAGGTTCACCGATTCGAACGCCGCCTCGTGGTCGATCCTGGTCGTCTTCGCGAGCGTCAACAGCAGGAGGACCGTCGTCACGCCGGCGGAGATCGCGGCCTCCGTCAGCGCCACGTCGGGCGCGCGGTAGAACGTGTACAGTGCGGCCATCCCGAGGCTGTACGCCCCGAAGACGATGACCGCCGCGAGCACGTCCCGGGCGAACGCGGTCGCGAGCGCCGTGAGCACGACGAACGCGAGCAGGCTCGCCTCGATCGCGGTGACCTGCGCGACGACCGGGGCGGCGGAGAGGGGGCCCGCGGAGGCGGGGACCGCGGCGGCCGACCCGCCCGCGAGGGAGAGCGCGCCCGTCATCGGCGCTCGTCCCCCTCGGTCCACGGCACGGTCCCTTCCTCGAAGGCGGCCCGGGCGATCGCGTGGGCCGCCGTCGGGTTCGTCACGAAGATGAAGAACAGCAGGAGCACGCTCTTGACTCCGGCCGCCTCCCAGCCGATCGTGAGCGCGACCGCCGCCAGCCCGAAGCCGGCGCCGAGCGTGTCCGCCTGCGAGGCGGTGTGCGCCCGCGAGTACACGTCCGGAAGCCGGAGGACGCCCGTCATCGAGACGAACGTGAAGAACAGCCCGAGCAGCGTGAACGCGACGACGAGCGCCACGCGGGCGGTCCCGAGCGCGTCCATCACAGCACACCACCCCGCTCGACGGTGAACTTCGAGATGGCGATCGCCATCAGGAAGTTCAACAGCGCGTACACTAAGGCGATGTCGAGGAACGTCGGCTCAGAGAGCGCGGCGCTCAGGATGGCGAGGATGACGACGGTGTTCGTTCCGAGCACGTTCACCGCGAGCACCCGGTCCTGCATCGTCGGCCCCTTCACGGCCCGGTAGAGCATCCCGATCGCGAGCACGGTGAACCCCGCGGCCGCGAGAAGCAGGAAGTCGCCGACGGTGTAGCCGGCGACGAGCGCGGCGTCGACGACGCTCATCCGTCGGTCACCTCCGGCGTCGCGGCGTCGCTCCCTTCGTCCGGTTCGGGCGGCGTCTCACCGCTCTCAGAGGGCTCCGCGCCGCCGTCGGCCGCGGCGATCGGCAGCTCCTCGGTCGCGTCCGGCCCCTGCAGGATCGCGCAGTCGTCGCGCTCGCGCGGGGTCGGGAGCCGCGCCGACGCCCGCCCGTAGTAGACGAACCGCGTCCAGCGCTCCAGGGACCCGTCGAAGAGCCCGTCGCGGGCGGACGGGATGAGCGAGTGGACGTACAGGTCGCTGTCGCGAGCGCGGACCGTCAGGGTCCCGGGCGTCAGCGTGATCGAGTTCGCGAGCGTCATCAGCGGGAGCCCGCTGCCGACGATCACGCGCATCCGGTTCAGCGTCGGCTCGATCGGGAGCCGCGGGTCCAGTATCACCCGGGCGATCTCGACGTTCGCCTTGACGATCTCGAAGAGGAGGACGGGGACGTAGATCACGCCGCGAACCACCCGCATCGGCGTCCGCGGAATCGCCGGTTCGGTGTCGATGCTGACCCGCGAGAGGGTGATCGAGACGATCGCCGCGGTCGCGATACCCGTCACCCAGTCGAACCAGTAGAACGGGTCGCCGAGCAGGAGGTAGAAGGCGAGCGAGAAGCCGAACATCGCGACGAACCGGCCCCCGGTCGCCTCGCTCCGGAGCCGCTCGCGCCGGGTCGGTCGGGTCACCGGCGCCGTCTCGACGGTCAGTGAGGTGTTCGACAGCGCGAACTCCAGCGGCTGGAGCAGGGTGGTGTTGCCGACGGGCGTGTACTCCGGGTCGAGCAGCACCGCGCCGGCGTCGTGCTCCTTCGCGTAGGCGGCGAGCACGCGGACGTAGTCGTCCGGCCCGAACAGGTACTCGTCGGCCCCGATGAGCTCCGTCGCCACCGTCACCGGGGGACGGTCCCCGTCGAGGTCGTCGAGGTCGGAGTTCGCCCACGCCTCGGCGCGTTCGAGGACGCGCTCGGCCTTGGCCGCCCGACTGTCGGCGTCGGGGTCGCCGTTCCGCCACGACGCGATCTCCACGAGGTGGATCGTGGAGAAGCCGTCGTCGACCGCCGCCTCGACCGCGTACGCGATCGTCGCCCGGAGGGTGGGCGTCGGTTCGACGGGCACGACGAGTCCCCCGGTCGGCGCGGCCGGAGCGCCGCGATCCGCGTCGTCGCCGGAGCGGTCGGCGGCGTCGCCGCCGGCGGTCCCGCTGCCGGCCCCCTCGTCGTCGGCGTCGCCGGCGGCGTCGGTGTCAGCCACCCACCACACCTCCGACGGAGCCGAGTTTCGCCGTCTCTATGCACATGTGTATCTCTGTCCCGATCCTTTCTCTACCGCCTCAAAACAGTTTGTATCCGCGACGGTTTCGGGGCGAGCGAGGGGTGCGGACCCGTCGCCGCGGATCGGCCGGTCGCTACGCCGACCGACCGAGCTCCGCGGCCAGCCGGTCGGCGATCCGGCCGGCGACGGCGTCCTTCGAGCCGACCGCCTCCTCGGGCTCGGTCCCCTCCTCGCCGACGAGGAGGACGCGCGTCTCCTCGGCGCCCATCACGCTCGCGTCGTTGGCGACGACGAACGCGAGGCCGACCCGATCGCGGATCCGCGCCGCCTCGGCGATCATCGCGTCGTCGTCGCCGGACGTCTCGGCTTTGAACCCGACGATCGGGAGGTCCGGGTACGCCTCCCGCACCGAGTCGATCAGCTTCGGCGTCGGCTCCAGGTCGACCGACAGCGGCGACCCGGACCGGATCTTCTGATCGACCGCGTCGGCGGTGAAGTCGGAGATGGCCGCCGCGGAGATCAGCGCGTCGGCGGTGGCCGCGGTCCGGCGGCACGCCTCCATCATCTCCGCCGCGGTCTCGACAGCGACCACGTCGGCGTAGGGGACGTCCGGACCGTCCTGCACCAGCGTCACGGTCGCGCCCCGGACGTACAGCGCCCGGGCGACGGCCCGGCCGGTCTTCCCCGACGCGCGGTTCGTTAAGATTCGGATCGGGTCGATCCGCTCTTTCGTCGCGCCCGCGGTGACGACGACGTGGGCCCCCGAGAGCGACCCCGGCGTCGCCGCGCGGGCGACCTCGGTCACGATGTCGTCCTCGGCGGCAATCTTCGCCTTCCCCTCCTCGATCCGGGGGTCCGCGAACCGGACGCCCCAGTCCTCCAGCCGGTCGAGCGCATCCAGCACGCCCGGGTGGTCGTACATCGGTTCGTGCATCGCCGGTGCCATCACGACCGGCACGTCGGCGCCGAGCGCGGTCGTCGCGCAGGTCGTGACAGGGGTGTCGTCGATCGCGGCCGCGACCTTCCCCGCGGTGTTCGCGGTCGCGGGCGCGAGGAGGAGCACGTCGGCCCACCCCTCGCGGCCGCACAGCTCGACGTGTTCCACGCTCCCGGTGATCTCGGTGACGACGGGCTCGTCGGTCGCGAAGTCGACCGCCCACGGGTGGACGATGTTCGTCGCCGCCGGGGACATGACGGCGCGGACGCTCGCCCCGTGGCGGCGCAGCTCGTGGGCGAGTTCGACGACCTTCACCGCCGCGATGCTCCCCGAGACGCCGAGCGCGACGTTGACCCCCTGTAGCATTACCGAGAGGGTTCCGGCCCCGGCGGCTTATAAGGTGTCGTTGCGGAACGCCGTCCCTCCGCGGTCGCCGCGCCGCCGGAGAGCCGGCGGCGTCGGCGGCGAGCTACTCCTCGGCTTCGGCGGCGAACTACTCCTCGGCGTCGGCCGCGGGCTACTCCGCGATCTCGACGGTGATCTCGTCGCGCTCGACGGCCAGTTTAAACGTCGGAACGGTCCGGTACACCACCTCGACCACGTTCTTCCGTTCGAGGCTCCGGAGGGCGCGCCGAACCTCGTCCACGTCTGGGTCGAGGTCGAACGCCTCGCGGACCGCGTTGAGCACGGCCACGACCGACTGCGACCGCTCGTCTGGGCCCGCCACGACCTCGAACACCCGGGCCTCCAGCTCGGGGACGCGGATCGTCTCCGGCGCGCCGCCCTTGGCGACGGCGTCGGCCTCGATCCCGGGCTCGACGTCGACGAGGTCGTTCGCCTCCGCGGTCGACCGGATCAGGCTGTCGTCGTCGCGGTAGTAGTACTCCTTGAGGTGGTTCTCGAGGTACTGGTGGACCTCGCTGCCGCTCTCCAGGTCCCACGCGTCCTGCAGCTCGCCGTTCTTCGTCGGCTGGAGGCGGACGACGTCGGCGAGCCGGCTCCGCTCCTCGTCGGTCAGCGCCATACGTGGTCGTTCACCGGGGCGGGTATGGACGTTCCGGATCGCGATCCGGGCCGACGAGGTAGAATAAGGGGTCGGCCGCCGCCGTCATGATCGGTTCGGCCGACCGGTCCAGTCGATCACCGGTCCGAGTCAGGAGCTCGTCGAGTCGTCCGCGCTCTCGTCGGCCGCTCCCTCGTCGGCCGCGCTCTTGTCGTGCGCGTCTCCGGACTCGTCGTCGACGCCCCATCGCTCTCCGATCGAGTGGCCCTGCGAGCCGGCCGCGTCGATCGCGGTGGGCCCATCAGCGTCCGTGGGCGCGTCCGCGGATTCGCCGGGGTCATCACCGGCCGACGGCTCCGCCCCGTCCGCGTCTGTACCCGGGCCGTCGGCGTCTTCAGTCGGGTCGTCTCCCGCCGATTCGGACCCGGAAACCCGGTCGGCGACGAGCTCCGAGAGCGGGTCGACGGTCACGGTCAGCCGGGCCACGACGAAGACGAGCGGGACGAACGACGCGACCAGGAACGCCGCGTCGTACGCCCACGCGAACCCGTCGATCAGGGGGACGACCGCGCCGGCGAGCCCGCGGTGGGCGACCAGCACGGCTGCCAGCACGACGAGCCAGTAGGCCAATGCGCCGGCGTTCTCGGCGATGCGCTCCACGTGGTCGGCGGCGTCGGTCCGGTGGAGTGCGGTGCGCGTCAGCGAGGCGACCTTCGGCGCGGCGAACAGGAGGAGGGCGACGACCGCGACCGTCACCACCGCGCTGGCGACCGCGGCGAAGGTGACCGGCGTGAGCGGGACCAGCCGGTCGACGCCCGGCAGCAGCGTGAACAGGTACAGAACGCCCACCAGCGCGAGCGCCGCGATGGCGATCCGACTGGCGGAGCGAACGCTCTCACGATCGAACGCGTCCGTCGTCGATTCGGTTTCGGTCATGATGCGCTCGGGAGGAGGGGCGGGAGGCACATAACCTGACGAGACGCTCAACGCGGTTTTAGGCGGATTAAGAGCCGGCGGAAGCGACGTTCAGCTGGCGTCTTCGACCGCGCTCGCGGCGCGGATCACCGTCTCCTCGTCGAACTTCGGCCCGACCAGCTGGAGGCCGACGGGCAGGCCGTCGGCCTCACCGGCGGGCACCGAGATCGCGGGGAGGTTCGCGAGGTTCACGGGCGTCGTGTTCGCGTCCGCGAGGTACATCCGGAGCGGAGCGTCGAGGCTCTCGCCGAGCTCGAAGGGGAGCACCGGCATCGTCGGCGACGCGATCACGTCCACGTCCGCGAACGCCTCCTCGAAGTCCCGCCGGACCCACGCGCGGGCGTCCTGCGCCTTCTTGTAGTACTTGTCGTGATACCCCGCCGAGAGCGCGTACGTGCCGAGCAGGATCCGGCGTTTGACCTCCGCGCCGAACCCCTCCTCGCGCGTCTCCGCGAACGACTCGTTCCAGTTGCCGTCCGACTCGGCGCGGTTCCCGTACCGCACGCCGTCGAAGCGCGCGAGGTTCGAGGACGCCTCCGCCATCGCGATGACGTAGTACGCCTGCACCGCGTGCTCGACCGAGGGCAGCGATATCTCGGTCGTCTCCGCGCCCCGGTCTTCCAGGTCCGCGATCGCGGCCTCGACCGTCTCGACGACGCGCTCGTCGGCGCCCTCGAACAGCTCGGTGGGGACGCCCACCGTCAGCCCGTCGACGTCGCCGTCGGCGGCCGCGGCGTAGCTCGCGTCGGGGTCCGCGCCCTCGACCTCGCTCAGGTCGCGCGTGGTCCCGTCGTTGGGGTCGTCGCCGGCGATGGCGTCGAGCGCGGCCGCGGCCTCCTCGACGGTGCCCGCGATCGGGCCGATCTGTTCTAAGGAGTTCGCGTACGCGACGAGCCCGTACCGCGAGACGAGCCCGTAGGTGGGCTTGATGCCGACGACGCCGCAGAAGGCGGCCGGACACCGCACGGAGCCGCCCGTGTCGGAGCCGAGCGCGACGTCCGCGTCTCCCGCGGCGACCGCGGCCGCCGATCCGCCGGAGGAGCCGCCGGGGACGCGCTCCGGGTCGGCCGGGTTCTTCGTGGGGCCGAACGCCGAGGTCTCCGTCGTCGTGCCCATCCCGAACTCGTCCATGTTCGTCTTGCCGACCACCGTCGCGCCCGCCGCCGTGAGGCGATCGACGACCGTCGCGGAGTACGGCGGGACGTAGTCCGCGAGCATCTCGGAGCCGCAGGTCGTCCGGATCCCCTCGGTGGAGATGTTGTCCTTGACCGCGACGGTCTTGTCCGCGAGGGGGCCGTCGGCGTCCGCGTCGCCCTCGATCGTCGCCTCCGTGATGAAGGCGTTGTAGTCGGCCGCCATCTACGACACCTTCGGCCCCACGAAGAAGCCGTCTTCGGTCTCTTCGGCGTTCGACAGCGCTTCCTCCTGGGAGAGCCCCTTCTCGACCTCGTCGGGGCGCATCACGTTGACGAGCTCCTCCTCGCGGTCCGTCTCGGGCACCTCGTCGAGCGCCTCGAAGTAGTCGAGGATGTCGCCGAACTGGTCGGCGAACGCCGCGACCTCGTCGTCGTCGAGCCGCACCCTCGCGAGCTCCGCGACGTGTCGGACCTCCTCGGCGTCGACGGCGCTCGCGGCGTCGTCGCCCCCGTCGGGCGCCGCCTCCGCGTCATCCGTCGACTCGGACGTATCGCTCATACGCGGAGGTGTCGCGCTCCGGGAGTAAGGGTTTCGGAACGCCGCATGGGCTGGCACCTCCCGCTGAAAAATCCGGGGTTCAGTCGCCCTCGTCGGCTCGGACCGTCACCACCGGCGGGTCCGCCAGCCGAACCACCTTCTCCGCGACGCTGCCGAGCAGGTATCGCTCGACGCCGGTCCGGCCGTGCGTCCCCATCACCACGAGATCGGCCCCGTTCTCGTCGGCGTACTTCAGGATGGCCGAGTGCGGGGTCCCGTGTTCGACGGCGGTCACCGTCTCGACGTCGCCGAGGGCCGACGCCGCCTCCTCGACGACCTCTTCGGCGCGGTCGGAGAGCACAGCGCGGCGCTCCTCGACGTCGCTCCGGTCGCCGACCATCCCCCGCTCGCTCCCCTCGACGCCCTCTCCGCTCAGTCCCGACCCCTCGTCGGCGAGGAAGGCGCCCGCCATCCCCGCACCGAGATGCGTCGTATCGACGACGTACAGGACGTGAACCGCCGCGTCGAACGCGGACGCGAGTTCGCGGACGTGCCTCGCCGCCGTCTCCGACCCGGTGCTCCCGTCCGTCGGATACAGTATGGTGTCGTACATCCAACCACCAAGTCGGAATTTCGGACAGTGTCGGCAAAAAACCCCCGCAGATCCTCGATATCGCGCGATTCACCCGACTGCGCGACGATCCCTCGCAAAACGGGCGCCGCGCTGGCCGATGTTATAAGAGGTCGTTCGACACCAGCCGGTCGACCGCCTCGCGGAGGCGCTCCTCGCTCGCGGCGTAAGAGATCCGAGCGTACCCCGGCGCGTTGAACGCGCTGCCGGGGACGCAGGCGACGGACGCCTCCTCGATGGCGGCCTCGCACCAGGCCTGGTCGTCGTCGTCGACGGGGATCATCATGTAGAAGGCGCCGTCGCCGACGTCGACGTCGACGCCGTGCTCGTCGAACAGGTCGACGAGGAGGTCGCGGCGGTCCCGGAACGCGTCGCGCATCTCCGTCACCGACTCGTCGGTGTTCTCCAGCGCCTCGACGCCCGCGCGCTGGACGAAGTTGACCGCACAGGAGACCGAGTGGGAGTGGAGCTTGCCGGCCTGCCCGACGAACTCCTCGGTCGCGTGGAGGTAGCCGAGCCGCCAGCCGGTCATCGAGTACGCCTTCGAGAAGCCGTTGACGGTGATCGTGCGGTCCGCCATCCCGTCAAGGCTCGCCAGCGAGACGTGGTCGGCGTCGTAGACGATCTGCTGGTAGATCTCGTCCGAGATCACGGCCACGTCGTGTTCGACCGCGAGGTCGCGGACGCCCTCCAGGGCCGTCTCCGAGAAGACGGCGCCCGTGGGGTTCGACGGGGAGTTGACGACGAGCAGCTCGGTGTCGTCGGAGACCGCCTCCGCGAGCGCGTCGAGCGCCGGCTCGAGCTGGAAGCCGTGCGGCGCCAGGTCGATCCGCGAGAGGTCGGCGCCGGCGAGCTTCGCCATCGCCTCGTAGGAGACCCACGCCGGATCGAGGAGGACGACCTCGTCGCCGTCGTCGATCAGGGTCTGGAACGTCTCGTACAGCGCCTGCTTGCCGCCGGGGGTGACGACGACCTCGTCGGCGTCGGCGTCGATCCCGTCGTCGCGGAGCTTCGCCGCGATCGCCTCCTTGAGCTCGGGGATCCCGTTCGAGGAGGTGTAGCCGGTGTGGCCGGCGTCGAGGGCGTCCTTGCCCGCCTCGACGACGTTCGCCGGCGTGTCGAAGTCGGGCTCGCCGACGGAGAGGTCGACGATGTCGGCGCCCTCGGCCTCCTTCTCCGCTGCGAGGTTCGATATCGCCAGCGTGGCGCTGGGCTCTACGCGTCCGATCCGCTCTGAGAAGTCGTATGCGTCGCTCATTGTGATGTGGTGAATCGTGGGTGCCGGTCAGTCGAGCTCCTCCGCGAGGTCGATCGCCGCCTCGGCGGCGTCCGCGCCCTTGTCGATGCGCTCGCGCGCCTCCGCGCCGGACATCCCCGGCCCGCTCACGCCGAACGTGACGGGGGTGTCGCGGTCGAGGCTCACCTGCGTGAGCTTGTCGGCGGTCGCGTTCGCGATCACGTGATCGTGGTCGGTGTCGCCGGTGACGATGGCGCCGACCACCGCGACGGCGTCGACGTCGTCGCGTCGCGCGAGCCGGTCGGCGGCCAGCGGGCTGTCGTACGCTCCCGGCACGCTCAGTTCGTCGACGACGACGGCGTCGCGGTCGGCGGCCGCCTCCCGGGCGGCCTCGGCCATCGGCTCCGTGACGGAGTCGTTGAACCGCGCCACCACCAGTCCCAGCGAGACCATACGCTCGCTCGCATCGGGGACGGCAAAGGTCTACCGTTCGACCGCAGGGTTGCCGGTCGAACGCGATCGAGAGAGATGAACATGACTGAATGTACTTATAAACGGCCAATAGCGGTGGCGCGCGCCTCCGAGCGGCCGACAGGCCGCGAGGAGCGCGTGCGAGGGACGCGGCGAACGCGAGCGGCGAAGCCGCGAGCCGTGAGCCGCGAGGCTGGGGAGGCGTGAGGCTGTGCAGTGCCGTGCGGGCTGGGGCTTTGGAGGAGTTCACCGCGAGGTAACAGACGCAGTCGGTCGATGGTCGAGAAAGAACGACAGCGACCCGGACGCCTTAGTTCGCGACCTTCGCCTCGAACTTCTCGCGCACCTTCTCCATCTTCGGCTTCGCGTGGAAGGTGCAGTAGGCGTCGTCGGGGTTCTTCGCGAAGTAGTCCTGGTGTTTCTCCTCGGCGCGGTAGAACGTCTCCAGCGGCTCGATCTCGGTCACCACGTCGTCGTCGTACTCCTCGTCGAGCGCGTCGACGTACGCCTCAACGATTTCGCGCTGCGCCTCGTCGTGGGTGAGGACGATCGAGCGGTACTGGCTCCCCACGTCCGGGCCCTGGCGGTTGAGCTGGGTGGGGTCGTGGATCTCGAAGAAGGCCTCCAGCACCTCGTCGTAGGCGATGACGTCGGGGTCAAACTCCACCTGGACGACCTCGGCGTGGCCGGTGTTCCCGGAGCAGACCTGCCTGTAGGTGGGGTCGTCGACGTGACCGCCGGCGTAGCCGGAGGTGACCGACTCGACGCCGGCGAGCTGTTCGAGCGCCGCCTCGACGCACCAGAAGCACCCGCCGCCGAGCGTCGCGGTTTCGAACTGATCGGACATACTCGTCGCAAGGGCTCGGAGACGTATTAATCACGCGCGCTTATGCGCGATCAGTGGTCGATTCAGAGAGTTCCTGTACATAAGCTGGTGACTTTGGATCGACGATGAAGACCTCCAAAGCCCCAGCCGCTCGGTGATACGCGGTTGTCGTCGAGCTAACTGCGAAGGCCCCCAAAGCCCCAGTCGCGAGGCGGACAGACGCTCGCTGCGCTCCTCGTCACTCGCTGCGCTCCTCGTCACTCGCTCCGCTCGTTCCCTGCGGTGCTTGCGTCGTCATCAGAACGCGAAGCGTTCTGATTGGCTCACGAGAGCGGAGCTCTCGTGAACGCCTCTGTCCGCCTCGCGACTGCCCCTTTGAGTCCCGCCCTGACAGCACCGCAGCCTCACGCCTCCCCAGCCTCGCGGCTCACGGCTCGCGGCTTCGCCGCTCGCGTTCGCCGCGTCCCTCGCACGCGCTCCTCGCGGCCTGTCGGCCGCTCGGAGGCGCGCGCCACCGGGATCGCTTGTTACGAACCCTCTTCGGACTCAGTTTTTAACCCACCGAGCCACCATCCAGTCCTATGGACGAACTCGCGGACCTGACCGAGACGCTGGTCGCGATCCCGTCGCACGAGGACGAGACCGCCGCCGGCGACGCGATCGCAGAGTGGCTCCGCGCGGAGACCGACGCGCGGGTCGACCGGGACGCGGTCGGCAACGTCATCGCGTATAAAGGCGCGACCGACGACCCCGACGCCGACACGCTCGCCTTCGTCGGCCACCACGACGTGGTCCCGCCCGCGGACCGCCAGACAGCGGGGGACGGAAACGCCGGCGACTATGTCGTCAACCGTCGCGACGGTCGGATCTACGGGCGCGGCGCGGCCGACATGAAGGGCGCGGTGGCGGCCTGCATGCTCGCGTTCCGCGACGCGGAGCCGCCGGCCGGGCGCGAGCTCGCGGTCGCCTCGTTCGTCGGCGAGGAGGTTGGCGGGACCGGCGCGCGCCACGCGATCGACGAGGGGTTCGTCCCCGACCGCGCGGTCGTCGCCGAGGGGTCGACGGACTACTCGAAGCCGGGCGTCACCGACGTGGCGGTCGCGCACAAGGGCCGGCGCGCGTCGACGCTCGTCGCGAGCGGGACCGCGGCGCACGCCTCCGAGCCCGCGGCCGGCGAGAACGCGATCTACCGCGCGAGCGACGCGATCGACGAGGTCCGCGGGCTCGACGCCCCGGAGTCCACCGTCTTCGGCGAGCGCGTCTCCGGGTCGCTCGCGGTGACGATGGTCCACGGCGGCGAGACGTGGAACGTGATCCCGGAGCGCTGCGAGGTGACGATCGACGAGCGCACGGTCCCCGGCGACCGCGCGGACATCGGCTGCGCCGCCGACGCGGTCGAGGGGGTCGCGTGGGAGGTCGATCAGGACCTCCCGCCCATGGCCTGCGGCGACGACGCCTTCGCCGACGCCGCGCTCGCGGCGGCCCGCGAGGTCCACGACGACCTGGGCCTCGACGCGCCCGAACACGTCGTCAAGCCGCACGCGACCGACGCGGGGTGGCTCGCCGAGGCCGGCGCGGACTGCCTCGTCTGCGGGGCCTCCGAGCCCGGCGAGGCGCACACCGACACCGAGAGCGTCGGAATTGACGTGCTGGAGCGCTGCTACCGGATCTACCGGGCGATCGCGGACCGCGAGTGACGAGGCGACGACCCCCGTCGGGGCGGTCCGCTCGGCGCGGGGGATCGGGCCCGTATGGAAGGGGTTTTATGCGGGCCGGAGATAGTGTGCGCCACTATGGGAGACAAGTCGAAGGCTCAAAAGAAGCGTCTGGCGAAGGCGGAACGCCAGAACACCCGCGTCCCCGCGTGGGTCATGATGAAGACCGACATGAACGTCACGCGAAACCCCAAGCGGCGCAACTGGCGCCGGAACGACCTGGACGAGTAAATGTCGACGAGTGATTTCGAGGAGCGCGTCGTCACCGTCCCGCTCCGCGACGCCAACGACAAGCCGGTCCAGGAACGCGCCGACTTCGCGATGAAGATCGTCCGCGAACACCTCGCGCAGCACTTCTCCGTCGACGAGGAGGAAGTCGTCATCGACACCTCGGTCAACGAGGCCGTCTGGGCGAACGGGCGCCAGAACCCGCCGAGCAAGGTCCGCGTCCGCGCGGCCCGGTTCGTCGAGGACGGCGAGCCCGTCGTCGAAGCCGAGCACGCCGAGTAACGTGTTACGGGCGACCTTCACCGGCTCGTCGTACGTGGGCGTGTTCGCCCGCGCGATCGACGACACCCTGTTGGTCCGGCCGGACGTCGACGAGGACCTCGCCGAGGCGCTCGGCGAGGAACTGGGCGCTGAGCCCCTCCTCACGACGGTCGGCGGCTCCAACACCGTCGGCTCCCTCGCGACGGGTAACGAGAACGGGATTCTCGTCTCCGCGCGGGTCAGAGAGCGCGAGAAGTCGCGGATCGCCGAGGCCGCCGACCGCGAGGTGGGCGAGCTTCCCGGCGAGATCAACGCGGCCGGGAACGTCGTCCTCGCGAACGACTACGGCGCCTACGTCCATCCGGACCTCCCGCGCGAGTCGATCGTGACGATCAGAGAGACCCTCGACGTCCCCGTGGTCCGCGGCGACCTCGGCGACGTGCGGACGGTCGGCACCGCCGCGGTGGCCAACAACACGGGCGTGCTCTGTCACCCTCAGTCGACCGAGTCGGAGCTGCAGGCCGTCGAGGAGGCGCTCGACGTGCGCGCCGACCTCGGCACGATCAACTACGGCGCCCCGCTCGTCGGCTCGGGGCTCGTCGCCACCGACGAGGGGTACGTCGTCGGCGAGGACACCACCGGCCCCGAGCTGGGCCGGATTGAGGAGACGCTCGGCTTCATCGACTGAGCGGGCGTTCGGTACTCTCGCAGTTCGATCCGCGCTTCGTACCGCGATCTTCCCTCCATTTTAAGACTCGACGCCGAGTTGCGGGCGGTATGCCCGCCATCGAGTGCCGGAGTCTGACCAAGTACTACGGCGACGTCCGCGGGATCGAAGACGTGTCGTTCACCGTCGCGGACGGCGAGGTGTTCGGCTTCCTCGGGCCGAACGGCGCCGGGAAGACGACCGCGATCCGCACCCTCCTCGGGTTCCTGTCGCCGACGAGCGGCGGAGCGACGCTCCTGGGTCACGACGCGACGAACCCGGGAGAGTCCCGCGCCGCCCGCGAACGGATCGGTTACCTCCCGGGCGATCCGGGGCTCGACGAGGACCGAACCGCCGAGGCGTTCCTCGACCATCAGGCCGCGCTCCGCGGGTCGGGGAGCCGCGAGGCGCTGGTCGAGCGGTTCGGGCTCGACGAGTCGCGGCGGATCGGCGACCTCTCGCGAGGGAACCGCCAGAAGGTCGCCCTCGTCGCCGCGTTCATGCACGACCCCGATCTGCTCCTCCTCGACGAGCCGACCTCCGGGCTCGACCCGCTCCTCCAGGAGGAGTTCGCCGCGCTGGTGCGCGAGCGCGTCGACGGCGGCGCGAGCGTGCTCCTCTCCTCGCACGTGCTTGGCGAGGTGGCCGCCCTCTGCGACCGCGTCGGCGTGCTCCGGGAGGGTCGCCTCGCCGCGGTCGAGACGGTCGAGGACCTCCGATCGCGGGGCGGCAAACAGGTTCGCGTCCGCGTCGCCGAGGACGTCGCCCGCGAGGCCTTCGAGGTCCGCGGCGCGATGAACCTCCGCGTCGGCGAGACCGTCTCGTTCACGTGGACCGGCGAGTACGACGCGCTGATCGACCTGCTCGACCGGTTTACCGTCCGCGACCTGGAGGTCGTCGACGCCCCGCTCGAGGAAGCGTTTATGACCTTCTACGACGGGGACGTGCCGGGACCGGGGCGTCGAGGAGCGGGGCGAGGGCCCCCCGCGGACCGGGAGTCCCCCGCGGACCGAGAGTCCTCTGCGGACCGGGAAGCGGGCGAGAGCGGTGGGACCCGTGGGGCCCGTGACACCGAGGTGTCCGCCCCCGCGACCGGTACGGACGCCGACGGGGGCGAGCGATGAGCGATCGCCCCGCCCCGTGGCTGGCGATCGCGCGGTACGAGGCGGCGGGGAGGGCCCGCGGCTCGGTCGTCCTGACCGGACTGTTGTCGGGGTTCCTCCTGCTGTTTCTGGCTTTCTTCCCGTCGATGTCGAGCGCCGGGATCGACCTCGACGCTTACGTCGAGTCGTTCCCGCCGGCGTTTCAGGAGGCGTTCGGGATCATCTCCATCTCCACGATCGAGGGGTTCCTCGCGGTGGAGTTCTACCAGTTCGCGTGGCTGCTCTTAGTCGGGCTCTACCTCGCGTACCTGAGCGGCGGAACGATCGCGGGCGACGTGGCCTCCGGTCGAATGGACCTCACGCTGTCCGCGCCCGTGGCGCGCCGGGACGTGGTATTCGGGAGGTTCCTCGGGCTCGTGCCCCTCGTCGTCCTGCTGAACGTCGTTCTCCCGATCGTCGCGTACGTCGGCGTGCTCGCGGTGGGCGAGACGATCGCGGTCGAACGGCTCGCCGCCGTCCACGCGCTCGCGGTGCCGTACCACCTGTGTTGCGTCGCGCTCGGGATCGCCGTCTCGACGCTCGTCTCGCGGGCGGGAATCGCCCAGCGGGTCGCGCTCGGTGGCCTGTTCGCGCTGTTCATGTTCGAGTCGCTCGCGGCCAGCAGCGAGTACGACCGCGCGGGTTCGATCAGCCCCACCGCCCACTACGACCCCTCTGCGATCCTCGTGAACGCCGAGTACGATGTCGTCGGCGCGGGCATCCTGCTGGCGGCGACGGCGGCGCTCGTTCTCCTCGCCGTCCTTCGGTTCCGGCGGGCCGACCTCGCCGGGTGACCGCGCGTCTGACCGTCTCGCTTTTTAGGAAGATACTTCCCTGTCCCTGCCGGATCGGTGAACATGAGTACCTACACGGTGAGTGGACGGTTCCAGAGTCGAGACGGCTTCCAGCCGTTCACCAAGGACGTCGAGGCGGAGAACGAGGACCTCGCCCGCGAGCGCATCTACACCACGGTCGGGAGCCAGCACAACCGGAAGCGCACCCAGATCGAGATCGAGGAGGTGTCCGCGGCATGATGGGCGGCGGGCAACAGCAGCTCCAGCAGCTCTCCCAGGAGCTGCAGGCGCTCGACGAGGAGATCGAGGCGCTCGAGGCCGAGATCGCCGACTACCGCGAGGAGCAGACCGACATCGACGACGCCATCGAGGCGATCGAGACCCTCGACACGGGCTCGACGGTGCAGGTCCCGCTCGGCGGCGGCGCCTACGTGCGCGCCGAGGTCCAGGACATCGACGAGATCATCGTCTCGCTCGGCGGCAACTACTCCGCGGAGCAGAGCGAGGAGGACGCCATCGACGTGCTCGGTCGCAAGCGCGACGCGCTCGACGACCGCATCGAGGAGACGCAGGAGGAGGTCGACGAGCTCGAGAGCGAGAGCGAGGAGCTCGAACAGCAGGCCCAGCAGATGCAACAGCAGATGCAGCAGCAGCAGATGCAGCAGATGCAGCAACAGCAGGGCGACGAGGAGTAACGACGGACCGTGTTCGACGGACTGAAGGACAAGCTCTCGGGCTTCCGAGAGGACGTCGAGGAGAACGCCGAGGTCGAGGAGCCCGCGGAGCAGGACGACCCCGAGGCGACAGAGAGCGACGCCTCCGCCTCCTCCGAGACCGACCAGGCCCCCGACAGCGCCACCGCTGACGCCGCCGCGGATACTGAGGACGAGGGCGCCGACGACAACGGGCCCAGTACCTTCCAGCGCGCGAAGGCGTTCGCGACCGGGCGGATCATCATTGAGGAGGAGGACTTAGAGGAGCCGCTGTGGGACCTCGAGATGGCCCTCTTGGAGAGCGACGTGGAGATGAGCGTCGCCGAGCAGATCCTCGAGTCGGTCCGCGAGAGCATGCTCGGCGAGTCCCGGAAACAGGTCGAGACGACCGGCGAACTCGTCGAGTCGGCGCTTCACGACGCGCTCCTCGACGTGATCGCCGTCGGGCAGTTCGACTTCGAAGAGCGGATCGCGGAGGCCGAGAAACCCGTCACCATCGTCTTCACCGGCGTCAACGGCGTCGGGAAGACGACGAGCATCGCGAAGCTCTCGGAATGGCTCGCCGACCGCGGCTACTCGTCCGTGATGGCGAACGGCGACACCTACCGGGCGGGCGCCAACGAACAGATCCAGGAGCACGCTGACCGGCTCGACCGCGACCTGATCAGCCACGATCAGGGCGGCGACCCCGCCGCCGTCATCTACGACGGCGTCGAGTACGCCGAGGCGAACGACATCGACGTGGTCCTCGGCGACACCGCGGGCCGGCTCCACACGAGCGACGACCTGATGGCGCAACTGGAGAAGATCGACCGCGTCGTCGACCCGGACATGACCATCTTCGTCGACGAGGCCGTGGCGGGCCAGGACGCCGTGAACCGCGCGAAGGAGTTCAACGACGCCGCCGAGATCGACGGCGCAATCCTGACGAAGGCCGACGCCGACTCCTCGGGCGGCGCCGCGATCTCCGTCGCGTACGTCACCGGGAAGCCGATCCTCTTCCTCGGCACCGGACAGGGGTACGACGACCTCACCCTGTTCGAGCCCGAGGAGCTCGTCCAGAGCCTGCTCGGCGAGGACTGAGACGGCGGCCGTCGATCCTTCTGCGTTTTTCGGCTACCCCTCCCCGACCATCCGGTCTTCCTCGTCCCACTCGCGCTCGCGCAGCTCGTACTTCTGGATCTTCCCGGTCGCCGTGGTCGGGAGCTCGGCGACGAACTCCACCTCGCCGGGCGTCTTGTAGTCGGCGACGCGTTCTCGGACGAAGGACTTGAGCTCCTCGCGGGTCGCGCCCGGATCGTCCGGGTCGCCGCTCGCCGGGACGACGAACGCCTTCGGGGTCTCGCCCCACCGCTCGTCCGGAGCGGGGATGACTGCGACGTCGGAGACGGCGTCGTGCTCGAAGAGGGTGTCCTCTAACTCGATCGAGGAGATGTTCTCGCCGCCGGAGATGATGATATCTTTCTTCCGGTCTTGGATCGAGACGAAGCCGTCCTCGTCGACGACGGCCAGGTCGCCCATGTGGTAGTACCCCTCCAGCCGCTCCGAGAACGCCTGCTCGGTCGCCTCGGGCTTGTTCCAGTAGCGGTCCATCACCTGGTTGCCGCGGACGACGATCTCGCCGATCGTCTCGCCGTCGGCGGCCACGTCCTCGCCGTGCTCGTCGACGACGCGCACGTCGGTGCCGAGGTAGCCGATCCCCTGGGTCTTCTTGACCGCGAACCGGTCGTCGGCGCCGGCGTCGTAGTGGCGCTTGGCGTCCGAGGTCGTCACGAGGGGGCCCGTCTCGGTCGCGCCGTACACGTGCTTGAGATCCCAGCCGAACTCCTCCTCGACGGTCCGGATCGTCGCCTCCGGGGGCGCCGCGCCCGCGGTGGCGACCCGCACGTCGTTGGCGCCGGTCGTCGCGCCGCCGTGCTCGGCGTGGTGATCGCCGAGCATGTTGAGCACGGTCGGCGCCGCACAGAAGTACGACACGTCCTCCTCGCGGATCCGGTCGAACGTCTCCGCGACGTCGACGCCGCGGGTGCAGATGTGCCGGGCGCCCATCCCCGTGATCGCGTAGATGTGTCCCCACCCGTTGACGTGGAACATCGGGAGCGTCCAGAGGTACACGTCGTCGTCGGTGATCTCCTGATGGATCGCGATGAGGTAGGCGTGGAGCGTCTCGGCGCGGTGGGTGCGACAGACCCCCTTCGGGTCGCCCGTGGTCCCGGAGGTGTAGTTGATCGTGATCACGTCGTCCTCGTCCATCTCCGGGCGCTCGTAGGCGTCGGGGTCCGCGTCGTCGAGCGCGGCCTCGACCGACTCCCAGTCGCCCTCGACCGCGTCGGTGTCGTCCGTGAGGAACGTCTCGGTGGGGACCTCCTCGCGGATCGCCTCGATGTTGCCGGCGTACTCGGCGTCGGCGTAGACGGCGTCGACCCCGGCGTCGGAGAGCATGTACGAGAAGTCGTCGGGCGTCAGCCGGTAGTTCAGCGGCGTGTGGATCGCGCCGACCTGCATCGCGCCGTAGGCGGCCTCCAGGTGGTAGTGCGTGTTCGGGTCCAACACCGCCACGCGGTCGCCCTTCTCGATCCCCCGCGCTTGGAGGGCGGCGGAGAACCGGTCCGCGCGGTCGCCCAGCTCGGCGTAGGTGTACCGCGTCCCGTCCGTGGCGAGGACGGCCTCCTCGTCGGCGTAGTGCCGTCGCGCCCGGTCTAAGAAGTCCGTCGTCAGTAGCGGTTTTCGCATCGGTTTATCACTATCTATGATGCATAAAAGCGTTTGCGGCCGATGCAAGCCGGACGCGACCGGGCGAACATGTCCGACCGATCGGGTCGACCCCCGATCGCGTTCGCCTCCATCACGCCCGCCTCGATCGCGTTCGCCTCGGGTTTTTAACCCGTCCTCCCTCAGTTTTCCACATGAGCGAGGGATCCGACCGGACGCCGGCCACCGACGGCTACGTGACCCCGATCGCCGGGCTGATGGCGCTGCTCTTCGCCCTGATGGCGGGGCTGACCGCACAGCGCGCGCTCTCGGGCGACCCAGCCGACGCCGTCTTGCCGGTCGCGTTCGCGATCGGTGCGCTCGGCGCGCTCCGACTCAGACAGCGGTACGCGGCGGCTGCGAGCGCCGATCCGGACGCCGACACCACCGACGACGAGACCGCCTGACCCTCGACGACGAGACCGCCTGACCGCCGACGGCGATCCGGCGGAACCGCTCCGGTCGGTATTTAAACTGTTCGTGGACGAATCGCACACGGGCGACGGGATCAGAACCCTTAACAGTCGCACGCGGTTTTGATACGATAGCGGGATGGGATAGCCAGGAGATTCCGCCGGGCTCATAACCCGGAGATCGGTAGTTCAAATCTACCTCCCGCTACTTCTGGACGAACGCCACACGCCGAGTCGTGGGTTCGCGTCTCCCTCTCGTTTTCCGCCTGACGTCTCTCCAGCCCGTAGTCGCGTCGTCGTCGCTCGATCCGGAACCCGGAAGCGATTTCCGTCGCGCCGCCGTTCCGTCGCGTATGGACTACGAATCGAGCCTCGACCGCGCGATGGAGGAGGTTCCGGACCTCGGCGGCTCCGACGAGCGGCTGTCGGTCCCGGACCCGGAGGCGCAGAAGGACGGCGCGTTCACCCGGCTGACGAACCTCTCTTCGATCGCAGACGCGTTGAGCCGCGACCCCGAACACGTCCACTCGAAGATCCAGCAGGAGCTCGGTACCGCCGGCCAGTACGAGGACGGACGAGCCCGCTACAGCGGGAACTTCCGCGAACGAGACTTCCAGGCTGCGATCGACTCGTACATCGAGTCGTTCGTCACCTGTTCGGAGTGCGGCCTGCCGGACACCCGCCTCGAGACCGAGAACCGCACGCCCATGCTCCGCTGTGAGGCCTGCGGGGCGTTCCGACCCGTCGCCAAGCAGAACACCTCGAACACCCAGCGGCAGGAGGAGGCCATCGAGTCGGGCAACACGTACGAACTCGAGATCGTCGGCACCGGCCGCAAGGGCGACGGCGTCGCCGAGCGCGGCGAGTACACGATCTTCGTCCCCGGCGCACAGGAGGGCGAGACGGTCAAAGCGTACATCAAGAACGTCTCCGGCAACCTCGCGTTCGCCCGCCGCGAGAACTGACGCGACGCTGAGGGCGGCCGGCCGCTCCCAGATCGACCCCAGCGCTGCCGGCCGCGAAAACACCGATGTCCGTCGTCTCGTTCGCTCGAACGCGGCACTAGCCGGCGAATCCGCGCAGTACGGCTAGCGGATCCGCCCGACCGTCACCCGATGGCCGGTCTCCGAAGCGTGGTCTCGTTCGAGCCGGGTCGCGTCGCCGACGGCGCTGAACAGCCGTTCGAGGGTGCACTCCCTGCAGACGACGTGGTACCGGTCACCCGGTGTCTGTTGCTCCATGGACGGGACAGACGCCGTGAAGCCGTAGTTACGCGCCTCATACCGGCGTCGAACGCGACATTAGGCCGTCGGAATCCGGCGAACCGTTCCCGCGTTCCTTCTCCTCTGATCCCCCTCCGCGGCCGTCCCCTCAGTCGCCGCTGGACCGCCGCTCGAACCGGTCGAGCGCCAGCCCGAGCATGTCCGGGCTCACCGGCTGGTACTCGTCGCGCTCGTGCTCCGGGAGGTACTCGCGGACGCTGTTCCACGACTCGCGCGCGTACCGGGCGTCGAGCAGGACGCGGACCCCGCGCTCGTCCGGTCCGCGAATCACTCGACCGACGGCCTGTCGCGCCTTCCGGACCGCCGGGACGGTGAGCGCGGTCTCGAACCCCGACTCGAACCGCCTGTCGTAGGCGGTGATCACCGCCCGCGTCCGGGGCCGCGCCGTGTTGATGATCGGGACCCCACAGACCACGGCGGCCGACAGCCGGTCGCCGCGGTAGTCGACGCCCTCGGTGAGCGTCCCACGGAGGCTCGTCACGAGCACCTTCCCGTCGCCCGCGAAGAAGTCGTCCTTCAGCGACTCCGTGGCGCGGTCGCCGGACGACTCGTCGAGTAAGACGGGCTTGTCGAGCCGGTCCGCGAGCGACTCCGCCATCCACGTCGCCTCCGCGTAGCTCGGCGTCCCGACGAGGACGTTCCCCTCGCGGCCCGCCACCGCGGCGGTCGCGTCGAGGTGCGCCAGCCGGGTGTCGTTCTCCTCGCCGGGCGCGCCGCGGTTCTGGTACGTAAACTTCGGCGCGTCGACCGCGAAGCTCTCGCGGTTCTCCTCGGGGAAGGAGAGCCCGTACGTCCGCTCGACGACCGGGCGTCCCCGCTCCTCGAGATGGTCGAGCCCGGTCACCTCGCGGAACACGTCCATCGGCTCCAGCGTCGCGCTCATCAACACCCCGCCGCCGAACTCCGCGAGCCGGTCGCCGATCGGTTCGCTCGGCAGGCAGTTGTACAGCGCGAGGCTCGCGTTGTACGCGCGCCGCCACGAGTCCGGCGGCGCCGTCTCGTCCCACGTCCGCTCCAAGTCGATCGCGCGGAAGAACTCCTCGTGGTCCTCGCGGTACCACGCGTTGAGGGTCCGGCCGACGCCCGGCGAGGCGCGCTTCTTGTCCTCGTCTTCGAGCGAGTCGAGCACGCGCTTGACGACCGCGCCGACCTGCTCCGCGCGGGCCCAGACCCGATCGCCGTATCCCTCGCGCTTCGCCCACGCCGTGATCTCGTCTTCGGCGGGCTCCTCCGGGTCGCGGAGCGCGACCTCGTCGTCGTCGAGTTCGCGCATCGACGCCCGCCAGTCGGGGCGCTCGCGGTCCAGCCGCTCGGTCACCCGCCTGTCGAGCTCGCCGCGGAGGTCGGCGTAGAACTCCCGGACGGACTCGATCTCCTCGACGCTCACGTCGGCGTCCTCCAGCTCGCCGCGCACGAGCGCCGCGTCGTCGGACTCCGCGCCCGCGGTCTCGAAGGAGAGCGGCTGGACGACGCGGGTGAGCTCGTTCTCGGCGTCGCGGAGGCTGGCGTCGGCGACCCGGTCGCTCACGAGGTCCCGAACGCGCGGTTCGAGCATGTGGGCCTCGTCGCAGACGACGAACGTCGAGTCGTCCAGCAGCGCGCCCGTGAACGTCCCGGTCGTCACGGGGTCGAACGCGTGATAGTAGTTGCCGATGACGACCTCGACCTCGGGCACGAGCGCGCCCATGATCGAGTGGGGGCACGTGCCGTGACCCGCGGCGAGCCGGACCAGCTCCGTCGGCCCGACGTGGCCGAGCTCAGTCACGTCGAACGGGACCGCCTCGGCCGGGTCCCCGTCCTCCGGGAGGTCGTCGAGGAACCCGGCGTAGAAGGGACAGAACTCGGTCCCCTCGAACTCCTCGGTGTCGGGGCGGTACGGAGTGGGCTCGCCGTCGACGGCGAGGTAGTCGGCGGCGGGCGCGTCGCTCACCCCGGCGTCGGCCATGGACCCCGAGTCCATCAGCCCGACCTGCTGGCTCTGCGCCTCGCTCACGAGGTTCGAGGTCGTCGTCGCGCCGCCGTCGCCGACGAGGTTCCGAGTGCGCTCCCGGAGCCCCTCGCAGCGCTCGTACACGTTCTCGCGGTCGATCCCGCCGCGGTTCTCGCGGGCGTACGGGCACACGTCGGCCTTGCCGACGAGGGTGAGCCCGGAGACGGGGTCGTATCCGTCGGGGAGGTCTCCGTTGATCGTCTCCAGGTCCGTCTCGAACTGGCGCAGCTGCTGTTTGACGCTCGTGAGGACGAACACGCGCTCGAACTCCGAGTCGGGGTCGCGGACGCGGTCGAGCCCGGCGGTGAGCGCGAGCATCGTCTTGCCCGTCCCGCACGCGCCCTCCAGAGCGAGGAAGCCGCCGTCGTCGGCGGCGTCGATCGCGGCGTCGATCCCGTCGGCCTGCTCGGGGTACGGCTCTGCGTGGCCGAAGATGTCGGTCCACGGCGGGGCGTCTGTCACTGTGGCGGCGTAGCTCCCGATCGGAGTTAAACCTTGAGAGAACGGCGTCGGCGGGGCGGCCTCCCGCGGCCCCGCCCGGCGACCGATCGGGTCACGGCCGGCGGCCGTGGCCTACCCGACGATGTCGTGGAGGTCGGAGAGCCGCTCTATCTCCCACGTCGGCCAGACGTTCAGCTCCCAGTCGCGGCGGTGGGGCCGCCGGATGAACGCGGAGTCGATGCCGGCGTTCTCGGCGGCGCGCACGTCGGACTCGTTGTCGCCGACGAACAGCGCGTTGCCCGCGTCGAGGTCGCCGAGCGCCTGCTCGATGTAGTGCGGGTTCGGCTTGCGGAGCTGGAGCGAGTGGATCGTGGGCTCGCGGCCGTAGGCGGCGCCGAACCGCTCGAAGCCGTCGAAGTGATCGACGAGGAAATCGACCGTGGCCTGCTGGTTCGAGGAGACGATCCCCATCTCCACGTCGAGGCTCTGCAGCTCGTCGAGGTCGTCGTAAGGAGTTTTACGTCCCTCGCGCGCCTCCTGCTGTTGGGCCTTCGAGACCACGTCGTCGCGCGTCCGCCAGAACGACCCCGGATCGAGGTCGTACGTCTGACAGACGGTCCCCACGCTGCCGGGGGTCGCACCGATGGTCATGCGCTCTACGTCGTCCGGATCGGGCTCCTCGACGCCGCACTCCTCGAACGCGTTCCGGGTCGCATCCCGGAGCACGTCGAAGCGCGTGCGGCCCACGAGGACACCGTCGTTGTCGAACACGACGGTATCGTACGTCATAGGGACTGTCGTCGCCCAGCACTTAAAAGAGTTTCACCAACACCGCGACACGGACGACCGTCCTTTATATACGTTCGGCTCGGGTCCCGCGGTATGCGCGTCAGCGTCATCGGCGGAAGCTCGGTCCCGCCCGAGACGGCGGCGGTCGCCGAAGAGCTGGGAAAACGACTCGCCGACCGCGGTCACACCGTGGTCTGTGGCGGCCTCGGCGGCGTGATGGAAGCGGTCTGTCGCGGCGCGGCGAGCGCGGGCGGCGAGACGATCGGTATCCTGCCGACCGACCGTCGCGCGGACGCGAACCCGCACGTCACCGTGCCGATCGCGACCGGCATGGGCCACGCCCGCAACGCGCTCGTCGTGATGAACGGCGACGCCGCGGTCGCGATCGACGGCGGGCCGGGGACGCTCTCGGAGATCGGGATGGCGCTCGCGCACGGTCGGGCCGTCGCCGGACTGGACACGCACGACGCCGACGGCGTCGAACCGGTGGACTCCCCCGCGGCGGCGGTCGCGTTCGTCGAGGACGCGGTCGGGGCCGACCGCTGACTCCGTCGCTGCTTCTGTCCGGCGCTCAGGCGAGCCGTCCGCTCGCGATCTCGGCGCCCTCGACGAGCGCCGCCAGTTTCGCCCACGCGATCTCGGGGTCGACCATCCCGAGTCCGGCCTGCGTGCCGAAGCCGCAGTCGGGCGCGGCGACGATCGGGGTCCCGTCGTCGACCGCGTCCGCGACGCGCTCCAGCCGGTCCGCGATCGTCTCCGGGTGGTCGATGACGTTCGTCTTCACGTCGACGACGCCCGGAATGAGCGTCCACCCGTCCGGAACCGGGTGCTCGGCGAACGCGCGGTACTCGTGTTGGTGGCGCGGGTTCGCCTGCTCGACGCTGAGCCCGGTGATGTCGGCCTCGTAGATCAGCGGCAGCATCTCGGCGAGGTCGGTGTCGAGGTGGTGGGGCCCCTCGTAGCTCCCCCAGCAGGTGTGGAGCCGGACCTGCTCGGCGGGCACGTTCGCGAGCGCCTCGTTGAGGGCCTCGACGTGGAGCCGCGTCGCGTCCTTCGCGGCCTCCAGCGGCTCGTCGGCGTACGCCGCGGTGTGGCCGACCGTGAGCAGCTCCGGCGCGTCGATCTGGAGCGTGAGTCCGGCGTCGGCGACGAGCTCGTACTCCGTCTTCATCGCCTCTGCCACCGCGGAGAGGTACTCCTCGTAGTCGCCGTAGTGCTCGTCGACGTGCGTGGCGGTGACGACGCTCGGCGACGCCGCGGTCATGAAGGCGTCCGAGGCGTCGCGGCCGACCTCGTCGAGGGCGTCGACGAACTCGTCGATCTCCGCCTCGGCCTCCTCGCGGCCGGTGTACTCGATCGCCCCGTCGACGACCGGGTGCTCGGAGAGGTCGATCACGTCCGTCTTGAACGTCTCCTCGGCGTAGGAGGGGAACTCCTGGAGGTCGGCCCACAGCTCCGTCTCCTGCGTCCCGTCGATGCCACTGAGCCGGTCCGCGACGTACCAGTTGAACGAGACGCGCGACTGCTCGCCGTTGTTGATCGCGTCGAGCCCGGTCTCGACCTGCCGCTCGACCACGTCGCGGGTCGCGTCGGCGACCGTCGCGTCCCACTCGTCCGGATCGACCGCCTCGCCCGCCTGTCGGTTCGTGAGCAGATCGAGGAGCTCGGGCGGTCGCGGCAGGCTTCCGATGTGCGTCGTACCGATGTGGCCGTCGTCGGCTGTCATCGGACGAACCGACGGTGCCCGGCAACTAAAGCCCGGAGGATCCGGCGAACGGAAGCGGTCCGCGGCGGCGCCGTCGGACCGGTTACCAGGTGTCGTGGAACGTGTCGAACTCGATCGAGTCGAGGGGTTTCTCGCCGATCGCGGCCTCGTACTCGCCCGGCGTCAGCATCGGCTTGTGGAACCGCGGGCCGTCGTCGGTCGTGATCCGGGGACAGCCCGTGTTGACGAACGCGTCCATGTCGAAGTTCCGCAGGCGGTCCGGCGTCACCTCGTCCATTGTGATCAGGTAGGCGTTCTCGTTGTTCTCGACGATCTCCTGGGCCTTCTCCCAACGGCCCTGCCCGATCTTCGTACAGAAGATGACACCCCACTTCTCGGCGCCCATCGCCTTGTGGACCGAGGCGTAGCGCTGCTTGAGGAACTGGTCGTGTTCCGCGACCGAGACCGCGTTGTTGACGGGGTCGGCGATGACGACGCGCTTGTCCGGATGCTCCATCGCGAGGCCGACCGGGTGGAACTTCCCGCCGCCGACGTACAGCACCTGTTCGGCGTCGATGTCCGCGGAGGCGTAGTTGCAGCCGAGCACCTGCCCCTCCTTCGTGAGCCGGTCGTCGCCCCGGCGGGTGTGGACCTCGTAGCCGCGCTCCTCCAACCAGTCGGTCATCTCCTCGAACCGGTTCATGTGCTGGGCGGTCGTGACGAGCCCCACGTCGGCGTCCTCCTCCGGGGACGCGAGCTCTTCCTCCAGCGCGTCCTCCATGATCGGGAAGGGATCGACGTTCGAGAACAGGGGGACGTAGACGATGCTGTCGGACTCCTTCATCGGCGTGTGGCCGAAGTGGACGAACACGTCCGTCCGGCGCATCAGGTACGTGTCGAGGTCGCAGGCGCCGTAACAGGGCTGTCCGGACAGCATGAACGTCACGTCGTCGGGCGCCACCTCGCGGAGGTCGTCGGCGACCTTCGGGCCGCGGCGCTTGAGCCCCTCGGGGAACTGGAGGCCGACCTTGGAGGCGTCGCGCTCCTCGATCGCCTCTAAGATCCGATCGAGTTCGTAGTCCCACTCGCGGTCGTGTTTCAGGGCCATCCCCGTCTTCGTGAGGTCGCCCTCCGTGGAGCCGCTCATGTCGAACGAATTGTGCGGCAGGACGGTTAAACGGCGCGTTCGACCGCGAGTTCCGTCCGCGACGTTCGTGACGTTCGTAACGCCCGTGCTCGTTTCGGCGACTCCACACCCTCAGAGGGTGTCGCTCGTGAGCAGCCGAGCGATCCACGCGCGCTGTGCGGGCAACATCCCGTCCTCCTCGACGGCGACCGGGTCTCGGTCGACGTCGACGAAGACTCGCCCCTGATCGTCGGGGTCGGCCTCGTCGCGGGTCCAGACCAGCCGACCGTCGGAATCGGCCGCGGCCGAATCGCCGCGGACCTCCCACCCGGGCGCCCCGCGGACGGTCACGCGATCGGCGCCGAGGTACCGCGCCCCCTCGCCGCCGATAACGAACGGGACCGAGGGAGCGGCGGGCGTCAGCGGCGTGAACACCACGACGCCAAGGTGTCGCTCCGTGGCGTTCGGGTCCCGGTACTCGACGAGCAGCGTGTTCCCGTCGATCCGCGACTCGACGTCTCTCGGGTCAGAGATTCCGTCGCGCGCGGCCTCGGAAGCGACCGCGCGCCGGAGCGACTCGTTCGCCGCGAGCGCGTCGCCGCCCGCCGCGAGGTCGACCTCAGCTTCCCACGTCGTCGACCCGTTCCCGTGGAGCGTGACGGTCAGGGCGCTCTCGCCGGCGACCACGGCGGTGCCGTCCGGTGCGGTTCGATCGAGGTCACAGACGCCGCAGACCGGCGTCGGCGGTGCGCGCGCGTCGGCCGTCGGGGCGGCGGCGATTCCGGCCGCAAGGAGGAGGACCGCCGCTGCCGCGGCGATAGTGCGGGGACGCATGGTCCGACATCTCGCCGCGATCGTCAAATAATTGATGCGCGAACGAGCCCGGATCGGGGCTCGCCGACCGATCGCGCTCGCACGCCTGAGCCGATCGCTGCCGCGGCCGACGGATACAACCCCCGAGCCGACGAACGCGGGACACATGACTGACCTTCCGCTCGAACACGTCCACGTCGCGCCCGACGACGACACCGAGAACGCCCCCGCCGTCTTCGTGCTGCACGGCCGCGGCGCCGACGAGGAGGACCTGCTGCCGGTGGCCCAGCGCCTGCCAGACGAGCTCCACGTCGTGAGCCTGCGCGCGCCCGACCCGCTGCAGGGCGGGTACACGTGGTACGAGCTCGACCTGTCCGCCGGCGGCCTCGAGTCGAGCCAGCCCGACGCCGAGGACTTCCGGCGGAGCCTCGACCTGGTGGCCGAGAGCGTCGACGCCGCGGTCGACGCCTACGGCCTCGACCCCGACCGGCTCGGCCTGCTCGGGTTCAGTCAGGGGGCGATCACGAGCCTCTCGATCGTGTTGGAGGAACCGGACCGCTACGCGTGGGTCGTCGCGCTGCACGGCTACCTCGCGGACGCGCACGCGGACCTCGAACCCGACGGGATCGAGGGCAAGCCGGTGTTCGTCGGCGCGGGCGCGGGCGACCGCGTGATCCCCGAGTCGCGGTCGGCGGCGGCGGCCGACCGGTTCGAGGAGATCGGCGCCGCCGTCACCCGCGGGAGCTACCCGGGCGGCCACGGCATCGGCCAGCAGGAGCTGGGCGACGTCGTCACGTTCGTGGAGTCGCAGGCGGAGTGAGCGACGGCTCCCGGCCGATCGTTCCCCGGGGGACACCCCCGGCTCCGGCAGGTTGAAACCGATCCGTCCCGAGGATCGGGTATGAGCGTCGAACAGGCCGCTCCCGACGAGCAGGCCACCATCGAGGACCTCGGTCGCGAGCTCGGCGAACGCATCGCCCGAACGCAGGAGTACGAGCGCTTCGAGTCGGCCCGCGAAGCGGTCCAGCGCGACGAGGAAGTCCAGGCCAAGATCGACGAGTTCGAGCAGCTCCGCGCGGAGTTCATGCAGGCCCGGGAGACCGGACAGGCGACGAACTCCGGGCTCCAGAAGGTGCAGGCGGCCCAAAACGAGCTGCACTCGATGCCCGTCATGCGCGAGTTCCTCGACGCACAGGAGGAGCTGAACGACACCCTCGAAGCCGTCAACGAGGCCATCTCGGAGCCGCTCGCGGTCGACTTCGGCGGCGAGGCCGGCGGCTGCTGTCAGGACTAACCCGTACCGTCGCACTTCGTTTCGCTCCCGACTTTTATCAGCGATAGCGACGCACCCATCCCCGTGATAGCCGTGGCCGGCGGAAAGGGCGGAAGCGGGAAGACGACCACCACGCTGGGGCTCGCGCGGGCGCTGTCGCGGCGGGGTGCTCCCGTCGTCGCCGCCGACGCGGACTGGGACCTCCCGAACCTCGCGCGACTGGCGAGCGCCGCCGACGGAGACGGCGGCCCCGTTCCGGACGCCCCGACGGTGTTCGACGCGGTTCGGGCCGACGGAGCGATCCGCCCGGATCGGCGGGCGCCGACGGTGCTCGCGGCGCCGAACGACCCGGGTGACGCCGACGCCGGGCGCGTGCTCGGCGCGCTCGCGGAGGCGATCCCCGCGGATTCGCCGACCCTCCTCGACTGTCCGGCGGGGGCGTCGCCCGACGCCGCGGCGCCGCTCCGGGCCGCCGACCGGTGCCTCCTCGTGACGCCGCTCCGGCGGGCGGCGCTCCGCGACGCCGCGAAGACCGCGGCGCTCGCGCGCCGACTGGGGTGTCCGCCGGTCGGCACCGTGGCCGTGCGCGCCGAGTCGGTTCCGGCCGGAGTGGGGGAGCTCCTCGGTTGTCCGGTGCTGGGGCGGATCCCGGCTGTCGCCCCCGAGCCGCTGTCAGACCCGTCGGTGCGGGCGGCGTACGACGACCTGGCGCGTCGGCTCGTCGACGAGCACGGGGCGGACCGGTGGCGGGTCGCGTGACCGCCGCCCCGGGGTCGCGTCCGGCGCTCGTCCCCCATCGACAGAGCCAAACCTCCGGAGCCGGCAGCGCACATATGGAGACGCTACCGACCGGGATCTCCGTGCTGGACAGGGAGTTCGGCGGCGGACTCCCGAGCGGCAGCGTCGTCGTGTTGAAGGCGGACCCCGCGAGCCAGTCAGAGCTGATCGTGGACCGGTTCTCGCGCCCGCGGGAGTGCCGCTACCTCACGACGGTGCGTTCGGCCGACGCGGTCGAAGCGAGCCTCGCGCTCGGCGGAGCGGAGGCGGGAGACGACGGCGAAAGCGACGGCGAGCGGGGCGATAGTGAGGGCGGAGCCGGAGAGACCGTCGTCGAGGAGACGGACCGCGAGGCCCCGCTCGACGACGTGTTGGCGACCGCCGCGGAGCTCTCGGACGGCGCCACGCTCGTCGTCGACTCCGTCGAACCGCTGGAGGCTTCCGACCGGTCGCGGTACGGATCGTTCCTCACCGACCTGCGCCGGCACGTCGCGGACGCCGGCGGGATCGCGGTGTTACACGCGTTCAAGGGGGAGACGGGGCGGAACCGCGTCGTCACCGAACAGGTCGCGGACGTGGTCTTCGACCTCCGGACGACCGTGACCGGCACGGAGATCGCGAACCGGCTGATCGTGCCGAAATTCCGCGGCGGCGCGGCGCTCGAAGAGCCCCTCAAGCTGAAACTCACCGACACGGTGTCGGTTGACACGAGCCGCGACATCGCCTGACCCGGCGGGCGACCTGCTTTATTTAAACCACCGCCGACGCCGCGACGACGACGACGCCGACGAGCACCGCGACCGCCGCCCAGTTCCGCGGTCGGTCGAGCGAGCCGTACGGGCCGCCCTTCCGCGAAAAGAGATAGCCCGCGTAGACGACCAGCGGCGCCAGCGTCGGCAGGGTCGACACCTCGACCACGCCCGCGACGCCGGACAGCAGGGCGAGCGCGATCGTCGTCCCCCCGGCGCTGGCGGCGACGACGAGGTCGCTGCGCGCACGTTCGATTTCCATGTCTCTCTGTGGGTCGACCGCGCTTCAAAAGGGATCGGTTCGGGGCCGAAGACCGACCGGGTCGGTCGGTCAAACGGCGCGTCGGGTTACTCCTCGTCGATCTCGTCGACGATCTCGTCGGCGTCGACGTCGACGTCTTCGAGCGCCTCCTCGATGTCGCCCGCGCCGGCGCCGCCCATGCCGCCCATCATGCCGCCGAGACCGCCCATGCCGCCGCCCTCGATGACCTCCTCGACGACGACGCGGTCGAGGTCGAGCCGGCTCATGAGGTCCTGCGCGATCTGCTGTTTCTGGAACATCCACTGCTGGTTCATCTGCATCGCCTGCGTCGCGGTGACGTAGAGCACGTCCTTCTCGACCTCCTCGGTCTCGACGACTTCCTCGCCGTCGTCGTCCTCGGTGACGGTCTCCTCCTCCTCGGTGACCGTCTCGATCCGGACCTCGGGCGCCTCCTGGAGGTACATCCCGAGCATGCCCGACGCCTGCTCTTCGCGGTCGTCGATGGCTTCGAGGATCTCGTACTCGTACTCGAGGTCCTCGCCGGCCAGCGGGTGGTTGAAGTCGACGCGGGCGCGACCGCCGATGATCGTCTCGAGGTACCCCTGCCGGTTGTCGATCTGAACCTGCGCGCCGGGGTAGCGGCTGTCCTCGGGGATCTTGTCGGCCTTGACGGTCTCGACCTCGTCGGGGTCGTACTCGCCGAAGGCGTCCTCGGCGGGCACGTCGACGACGCCCTCGTCACCGACCTCGGCGCCGATGAAGGCCTCCTCGACGGACGGGAACACGTGCCCGGCGCCCAGCGCGATGATACGCGGCTCGAACTCGTGCTCCTCGGTGTCGATCTCCGCCTCCTCGGCGGTCTCCTCGTCCGTGGTGTCGATGACGCGGCCGTCATCGGCGGTTCGAATCGTGTACGCGACTCGCACGAAGTCGCCGTCGGCGAGTCCCTCGGTCTCGGCCTCGTCTGCGTCCTCGGCCGCGTCCGCTTGCTCCTGATCGCTCATACCCTGAAGGTCTCCTGTTACACCCTTAAGGCGCACGGTTCGACGCGGCGACGACCGCGTTGCGCCGGAGTCCACTCCCGCGGCGCTTAAGAACGCGCCCGGCGGAACCCGGGTATGTTCGAGGTCGAGATCAAAGTGCCGGCCGACGCCGATGCGGTCCGGGAGCGACTGCGCGAGGTCGGCGCCGAGCGCGTCGACGCCCGCCGCCAGCGCGACGCGTACTACGACGCCCCGCACCGCGACTTCGCCGAGACGGACGAGGCGCTTCGGGTCCGACGGGAGTCTCCGCTCTCGGGGGGGATCGGCGGGGAGTCCGAGGCGGGGCCGGCGGACCCGGACCCGGCCGCTGAAACGACGAAGCTCACGTACAAGGGGCCGCTCCTCGACGAGGGGTCGAAGACCCGAGCGGAACACGAGACCGCCGTCGACGACGGCGAGGCGATGGCCGGCGTGCTCTCGGGGCTCGGGTTCGAACCGGCCGCGGTCGTCGAGAAGCGCCGGGAGTTCTGGTCGTTCGCGGGGTTCACCGTCACTCTCGACGCCGTCGACGGCCTCGGCGAGTTCGTCGAGATCGAACGCGAGGTCGACGACCAGGACGCGATCGAGGCCGCCCGCGACGAGGCGCTGGACGCGCTCGACCGGCTCGGACTCGACGGCGACGAACAGGTCCGAACCTCGTACCTCGGGCTGTTGCTGGCCGAGGAGTCCTGACCGGGCGGCGTTCACCCGTCCCCTTCACCCTCCGGCCGCTTCTCCGAGAGCACGGTCCGGTCGAACTCGCAGACGAGCACGTCGTCGTCGCCCTCGACGACTTTGAACGCCTCCACGTGCATCGTGACCACGCCCCGCTCACCGTCGCTCGTCTCTCGCTTGTCCGTGACGGTCGACCGCGCGCGGATCGTGTCGCCGTGGAACACCGGGTTCGGGTGTTCGACCGCGTCGTACGAGAGGTTCGCGACGATGGTGCCGTCCGTGGTCTCCGGGATCGACACGCCGACCGCGAGCGACATGGTGTAGAGGCCGTTGACCAGCCGCTCGCCGAACTGCGTCTCCGCCGCGAAGTCGGCGTCGAGGTGGAGCGGCTGCTGGTTCATCGTCATGTCGCAGAAGCGCTGGTTGTCGGCCTCGCTTATCGTGCGCCGCTTCGCGTGCTCGATCGTCTCGCCGACCGCGAACTCCTCGTAGTAGCGTCCGGGCATGGGGCCACCGTCGGCGGGCGGCGTCAAAGCGGTACCGCTCTCGCGGACGGCGGCTCGTCGCCCCTCCGCGAAGGCCGCTGTGCGAACGCCGGGACGATTTATGTCGATGCGCGCGGACCGCCCGACATGGCCCGACGAAGCCTCCTGTTCTCCCCCGGCGACCGGCCGGAGCTCATGCGCAAGGCCCCCGGCGCCGGCGCCGACGTGATCTGCTTCGACCTCGAAGACGCGGTCGCGCCCGACCGGAAGGCCGAGGCCCGCGAATCGGTCCGCGCGGTGCTCACCGATCCCGACTTTGCCCCCGACGCGGAGGTGTGCGTCCGGCTCACGGCCGCCGAGCCGGCGGCCGACCTCGACGCGCTGGTGGGCGCCGGTAAGGACGCGGACTCCGACGCCGACCTCCGGCTCGACGCGGTCATGCTCCCGAAGGTGGGGTCGGCCGATCGCGTCGAGGAGGCGGCGGCGCTCTGCGCGGACCGCGGGCTCGACCCGGCCGTGTTCGCCCTGGTCGAGACGGCGGCGGGGGTCCTCTCGGCCGAGTCGATCGCGGCCGCCGCCGCGACCGACGCGCTCGTCTTCGGCGCCGAGGACCTCGCGGCCGACGTGGGCGCGACCCGGACCGACGAGGGGACCGAGGTGCTGTACGCCCGCGAGCACGTCGTCCTCGCGGCCGGCGCGGCCGGCGTCGACGCGATCGACACGGTGTTCACCGACTTCTCGGACACGGACGGCCTCCGTGAAGAGGCCGGGTTCGCGCTCACGCTCGGCTACGACGGGAAGCTGGCGATCCACCCGGCACAGGTCGACCCGATCAACGCGGCGTTCACGCCGGACCCGGAAGAGGTCGAGTGGGCCGAACGAGTGCTCGACGCCCGCGATGCCGCGGAGCGAGAGGGCCGAGCGGTCTTCCAGGTCGACGGCGAGATGATCGACGCGCCCCTGATCGCGCAGGCGGAGCGGATCGTCGAGCGCGCCCCCGCGGGCGATCGGCCCGGCACCGATCGAGACAAGAACCGAAGCGGTCGTCACAGTTAACCTCGGCCCCCCGGGAGAATCAGTCATGACCGGCCAAGCCAATCCCTTCGAGAGCCTTCAAGAGCAGGTCGACGACGCCGCGGCGTTCCTCGACGCGCCGCCGGGCGTGCTCACCCGCCTGAAGAACCCCGAGCGAGTGTTGGAGACGAACCTGACGTTCGAGCGCGACGACGGCACGCTGGAGACGGTCCGTGCGTACCGCTCGCAGTTCAACGGCGACCGCGGCCCGTACAAGGGTGGCATCCGGTATCACCCGGGCGTCACTCGCGACGAGGTGAAGGCGCTGTCCGGGTGGATGGCGTACAAGTGCGCCGTCGTCGACGTCCCGTACGGCGGCGGGAAAGGCGGCATCGCGATCGACCCCGCAGACTACTCGGAGGCCGAACTGGAGCGGCTCACCCGCGCGTTCGCGACGGAGCTCCGCCCGCTGATCGGCGAGGACCGGGACATCCCCGCCCCCGACGTCAACACCGGCCAGCGGGAGATGAACTGGATCAAAGACACCTACGAGACCCTCGAAAACACGACCGCCCCCGGCGTCATCACGGGGAAGGCGCTCGACTCGGGCGGCAGCGAGGGGCGCGTCGAGGCGACCGGGCGCTCCGTCGCCCTCGCCGCGCGAGAGGCGTTCGACTGGCTCGACCGCGACATTGCAGACGCGACGGTCGCCGTGCAGGGGTACGGGAACGCGGGGTCGATCGCCGCCGCGCTGCTCGACGACCTCGGCGCCGACGTGGTCGCGGTCTCCGACTCTGCCGGGGGGATCCACGCGCCCGACGGGGTCGACCCGCGGGCGGTGAAAGCCCACAAGGCGGAGACCGGCACCGTCGGCGGGTTCTCGGGGACCGAGGCGGTCACCAACGAGGAGCTGCTGACGCTCGACGTCGACCTCCTCGTGCCGGCCGCGCTGGAGAACGCGATCGACGGCGACCTCGCCGTCGACGTGCGCGCCGACGTGATCGTCGAGGCCGCGAACGGGCCGCTCACCCCGGACGCCGACGACGTGCTCGCCGAGAAGGACGTGTACGTCGTCCCCGATATCCTCGCGAACGCGGGCGGCGTCACCGTCTCGTACTTCGAGTGGGTCCAGAACCGACAGCGGTTCCACTGGACGGAAGAGCGGGTGAACGAGGAGTTAGAGCGCGTGATCACTGAGGCGTTCGATCGGCTGGTCGACAGCTACGAGGCGAACGACGCGCCGAACCTCCGGACTGCGGCGTACGTCGTCGCCATCGAGCGGATCGTGAACGCCGCCGATCAGGCCGGAAACTGGCCGTAGCGCCGTCCGCGGAACGATCCGTCACTCCAGCCGCGCGTCCCGGATCTCGACGTGGCCGCGGTCGCCCTCCCACACCGCGTCGTACTCGATGTCGATCCGCCGGTCCATGTGCGGCCCGTCGACGACGTACGTCTCGAACTCGCCGCCCTCGCCCAGCGGGTGGACCCCGTACTCCTCGCGAAGGTCGACGAGCTCCGCGAGCGCGTCGGCGTCGTAGCGCCGGCCGAGCCACGACTCGTCGAGGCCGTAGGCGGCCACCTGCACGATCCGGATCTCGAAGCCGGCGTCGAACATCGCCTCGGCGAGTGCGACCGGGTCCTCGCGCCACAGGGGCGCGAACAGATCGATCCCGAGCCGGTCGCACATCCCCTGAATGCGGTTCGTCTGGAACTCGCTCTCGACCGCGCCCGCGGTGACGCCCGCGAGGTCGACGCCGTCACCCGCGGCGATCTCGCGGAGCGCGGCCTCCATCGGCTCCAGCTCCGCGTCGCCCTGCGCGCCGGCGTCGTCGACGTCGTCGGCGCCGAAATCGTCGGGCGACACCTCGACGAGGTCGATGCCCACGCTCTCGGCCGCGAGTTCGGCGAGGTGGGTCGCCGGCGTGTGGTACATGTACGAGTCGCCCGCGGGGTGGACCGTCAGGAGCCGCGAGACGTCGAGGCCCTCCTCCAGCGCGCGGTACAGCGCCCACGAGGAGTCCTTCCCGCCCGAAAAGAGGCTCACCCAGTCGTCGGTCATACCACCGGTAGTGGCCGAGACGCCTAAATGGGCGCCGGTTCCCGACCGCCTACGACTCCCGCTCGGCCGCCGCGGCGACGATCCGCGAGAGCTCCCGAACGTCGGGAACGGGCGCCGACGAACGTTCGGCTCCCGCCGTAGCCGTCCCGTCGTCTTCGTCTCGAAGCGCCTCCTCGAGCGACGCCCGCAGCTCGTGTACCCCGGCCGACGCGACCTCCTCCACCGGGGGGCCGTGCCGCGCCAGGAGTCGCGCCGTGCGCGGCCGGGCGCCGAGCCCGATCAGCTCCTCGACCGCCGACCTCTCCCCGCCCTCCGTCCCGTCTCCTGTGGCCGCTCGGCCGTCTTCGGCGGTCGCTCGGCCGTCCCCGGGAGTCGCGTCGGTCTCTGCTGACTCGGGGGTTTCGGCGGTCTCGACGGCCTCGCCGGCAGTCGCGCCGCTCGAAGCCGACCCGACCCGTCCGAGCGTTCCGACGCGTCGGGCGGCGTCCGAGCGACCCCGTTCGGAGTGCGGGCGCCGCGGCCGGCCGCGACCGCCGTCGGAGCCGCTCGGGCCGTCGGCGCGGGCGTCGTCTCCCGTCCCTCGACCGCCGCCGGCGGGCTCCTCTGCGTCGCCGGTGCCCGGCGGCGGTCGGGGGCGGAACGACAGCGAGACGCACCCGTCTCCCTCCTCGAACGTCACGAGGAGCTCGGGCGGACTCTCCTCGACGCTCGCCGGGTCGACGGGCTCCGCGAGGAAGCCGACGGGGACCTCCAGGTCGACCTCGGTCAGCGCCATCGACCGCCCCGGAACGGCCTCTCGTTCCTCGTCGATGTCGACGGACGCGGCCAGGAGCTGCGCGTGGGCCCGTCGCATCAGGTCGTCGAGCGGGAGCGTCACGGTCCGCTCTCGTCCTCGAAGTGGAGTTCTGTCCTGACCGTTCCGATCCCGCCCGCGACCGCGTGCTCGGCGTAGCGCGCGTCGAACGGCGTCGCGTCGATCTCGCCGCCGAACGTCACCTTCGTCTCGACGTCGATCCCCTCCACGACGGGGCGGGGGTACCCCTGTTCGGCGACGCTCCGACGGGCGGCGAGCTCGCGGCGACCGATGCGCTCGGCGGCCGCGTCGCGGACCCGCCTGACCGCCGATCGGGTGAACAGCGCGAGGTCGCCGACGACCTCCAGCTCCCGCTCGGTGAGCTCCACGCCGAGGACGCGCTCCACGGGCGGCGTCTCGGAGAGCGGGCCCGCGGGAAACCGATCCGGGTGCACGTAGGGGCTGCCGGGTCGGACGGCGGTCTCACCCGGTTCCCACCGCGAGAGCGCCTTCCGGAGCAGATCCGGATCGACGTACGGTTCGAGCACCGTCCGGGGGTCGCGCTCGAACGGGGGGAACCGCTCGCGGAGGAACGCCTCGATCGCCTCCCGGTCGGCGAAGGCGGTCGGGTCGCGGTCGAGCGACTCGCGGAACGACGCGCGCTCGGCGGCCGCCTCCACCTCGGCGGCCGCGACGCCCTTCGTGCTCTCGAGGACGACGCCCGTCACCAGCGTCGAGAGGTCGGCCATCGCGACGGGTCACCGCGGCGGCGGGACTTCCGTCTCCCCTTCCTCGGGCCGGGTCTCCGGGACCCGAAGCGGCTGGTAGTCGCCGCGCAGGTTGAGCTCGACGCGGCCGAAGATCTCGCCTTCGACCTCCACGTCGCGCTCGCGCCGCTCCCGCTGGGTCGACACGTCGATCGACTGGTAGCCGCCGCCGATCCCCACGCCGACGATCGAGGTGAGCAGCCGGCCCGAGCCGCTGAACCCCGACCGGGTGCGCTCGCGCTGGCTCTCGGTCTCAGTGTCGCTCTCCCGGCCCCGCGCCTCGAACTTCAGTCGGGTCTCGATCGTCCCGTCGTCGAGGACGACCCGGACGATCCCCTGTTCGACGAGCTCCTCCAGGGCCTCCTGTCGCGGCCGGGAGATCTTCCGCCGCACGAGCCGCCGGATCTGCCGGACGTCGCCCGGCTCTAGGCTCCCCGTCGGCAGCGACGACACCTCCAGGTCCTCCATCGGGTCCCGGAGCTTGGGCTCCATCCGCGAGGCGGCCTCCTCGTCGAGTTCACCGGGTTCCTCCGGGGTTCCGATGGTCGATTCGCCATCCTCCATGGGGCCGTTGGCTTGGATCCAGTGGTCGACCTCCTCCTCCGAGACGTTGTCCGCCTCGAACTGCTCGATGCTGGCCGAGACCTGTTCGAGCAGGTCCGCGTACGCCTCCTGTTGGCGGATCATCGACGACACGGTCGCGTCGAACGTGTCGCTGATGAGCTTGTGGGTGAACTCCGGGAACGCGATCTCGTCCACTCTACTCAGCTCGTCGACGACGTCTGACGCTTGTGGCATATCTGACATTCAATCAAGAATCATTATAAATACACGTGATAACAATAAACAATCTACTTTCAGTTGACACGAAATGAGAGCGGGACTGACGTGCGGCGCGCTGTCGGGTCGCGGCGAACGCGAGAAGATCGGTCGATCCGAGTCGGACCGTCGCGTCAGTCCGAGATGAACTCGTTGTCGCGCCAGTTGACGCCGCCGTCGCCGTCGCCCGCCCCTTGCGGGCTCTCGACGACCTCGATGCTCGCCGGGCGCGGCTCGCCCTCGACGATCCGAGTGGCCTCTAGCTCGCCGTCCTCCTCGGTGATCGCGGTCAGGGTCCCCTTCTCCGAGCGGGTCGCGATCTCGCGGAGGACCAGGAACATCGGGTACTGGAGCGCGGAGTTCTGGAGGACCGTCTCGCGGTCGCCCTTGAAGCAGGCGAACTCGACGAGCTCGGAGGGGATCTCCTCCTCTTCGTCGTCCATCCACTGCGGGCCGCCGGCGCGCGGGGGCTCTTCCTCCCACACGCGCGTCTCAGTGACCGACGCCTTCAGCTGGGCGGTCGGCGTGTACTTGCTGATCGACTCGTCGTCGGACAGGGCCTTGATGATGAGTGTGTTGTTTCGACGCGTGATGTCGATGTCGTCGATCTCCGGGGGGAGGTCGGGATCTTCTTCGAAGTACGTCTCCACGTCTTCGAGTGGCAGTTCGAGCGTCGAATGAAGTCGGAACACGCGGCCTGTCATTGTTGGTTGGGTGAAGTGGGTCGAACCGATCGGCGCGGCGGCAGCGGCGACTGCTGCACCTGCCCCATCTACGGTCCGTGGGTTTATATCGCCTGCCCTTCGACATCCGAGGATCGGGTGCGAAGCGCATCGGGACGACGCGGCGCCGAACGCCCATGGAACGCCCCTTCGGCGGACCGAGACGGGTGTCGGGGCGCGCGGAGGGCGCCGACTACTCGGCGCCCAGTTCGGCGGCCAGCTCGCCGCGCTCGTCGAGCTCGGCGAGCACGTCGCTCCCGCCGACGAACTCGCCGTCGACGAACGTCTGCGGGATCGTCTCCCAGCCACTGTGCGACTCCAGCGCCTCGCGGTAGTGCGGAAGCGCCGGCAGCACGTCGACAGTCTCGAACTCGTCGACGTGCTGGCCGATCAGCTCGACGGCGCGCTTCGAGTAGCCGCACTGCGGCATCAGGCGGTTCCCCTTCATGAAAAGCACCACGTCGTTGTCGGCGATCGTCTCCTCGACGCGGGACGCGATCTCGTCCGGGTCGGCGTCGGTCTCGGGTTGGAACGTCATGTGCCCCGGTACGCGCCCGCGACGCAAATGGGTTCCGCACGGGATCGGCGCGACGACGGTGGATTCAGTGCAGGATCGGCGCGACGGCGGTGGATTCAGTGCAGGATCGGCGCGACGGCGGTGGATTCCGTGCGGGATCGAGCAACGACGCGCCGGGTCCCCGGGCGTTTCGCCGGGCCTCACTCCTCGCGGTCGACGCGGACCACGTCGACGAGCGAGTACACCGGGACCCCGTCGATCTCGTCGTACCCGCGTTTGTCGACCAAGACGACGCAGGCGACGGGCTCGCCGCCCTGCTCGCGGATCGCCTCGATCGACTCGCGCATCGTCGTCCCCGAGGTGATGATGTCGTCGACGACGTAGCAGTCGCGGTCGCGGATCGCGGCGAAGTTCCGGGAGAAGCCGCCGCCCTGCTCGTCGATGTCCCCCTCGTCCCACTGGTGTTTCGCGGGCGCGTACGTGCCCAGGTCCGTGTCGAGCTGGTTCGCGACCGCGGTCGCGAGGGGCGCGCCGGCCTTCTCGACGCCGACGGTCAGGTCGACCTCCTCGCCCTGCTTGGCCAGCAGGTCGGCCATCGCGCTTGCCGCGTACCGGAGCCGTGTCGAGTCTCGACCGAGGGCCGACCAGTCGACGTGGATGTCGGCGGTCGACGCCGACGCCGCGGCCTCGGCCGCCGCGTCGTTGCCGCCGCCGCGCTCGACGAGCCAGCTCGCGGTCTCCCGGGAAACGTTCAGCTCGTCGGCGATTTCGCCCTTCGAGAGGCCGTGTTCCGCGAGCTCGGCCGCGCTGTCTATCAGGTCGTCAACGTTCTTCATATGCGCCGAATTCGACCGCCGTTTTAATAGTCGTGTCGTCATCCGCGAACGCGGCCTCGAAGTCGTCGAGCCCGTGCACGCCCGTGACGAGATCGTCGAGGAACGCGTCGGAAAGCCGGGACAGCGAGTCGACGGCGGCCTCGAAGTGTTCGTAGCCGGAGTTGACGCTCCCGACGAGCGCCTTGTTGTGGAGGACGAACTCGCGGTGGAGCCGCCCGCCGTCGACCTCGAACTCCCAGTCGCCGGGGACGCCGAGCAGCGCGCCGACCCCGTTCGGCGCCAGCGCCTCGATGGTCTCGAAGGCGTGGGGCGCGTAGCCGGTCGCCTCGAAGACGAAGTCCATCGGCTCGTGGGCCGCCGAAACCGCCGGCACCGGCGTCTCGTTGGAGTTGACGTACGTCGCGCCGAGCGACTCGATGATATCGATCGTCGGGTCGGGTCGCTCGCGGCGCCCGAGACAGTAGATCCGGTCGAACTCCTCGTCGAGGGTCGCCACCGTCAACAGCCCGAGCGAGCCGTTGCCCAGGATTAGCGCCGACTCCGGCTCCCAGTGGAATGCCGACCGGCTGGCGTAGGCGTGCTCGATCGCCTTCTCCGCGATCGAGACGGGCTCGACGAGGAACCCCCACTCGGCCAGCGCCGGCGGGATCTCGACGAGGAACTCCGCGGGGCTGGTGAAGTACTCCGCCATGAACCCGTGGGCGCCGACGATGCCGCGCTCGTGGTATCGCCCCTCCGGCGCCATGTCCGGTTCGCCGCGCGCGAAGTACTCGTTGGCCCCGTTGGGCGGTCGCCGGACCGTCGGCACGACGATGTCACCGACCTCGAACGGGGTGTCGTTCGGCTCCTCGATCACGCCGACCGCCTCGTGGCCCAACACGAGGTGGTCCTCCCCCTCCGGGGAGCCGCCGTGTCCCCCGGAGATGACCTCGTGGTCGGTCCCGTCGACGCCGACCCGAAGGGTCCGCACCAGCGCCTCTCCGGGCGCCGGCTCCGGTCGCGGCTTCTCTGTCACGACCGGTTCGTCTGTCCCGTCGTACACGGCGATGGCCTTCATGTAACGGCCTTGGCGGCCAGCCACCAAAAGATTTCTTTTATTCTGAGTAAAGACTGTTCGCTCAGTCGACCGCGGGTTTTTCGTCGTCGGCCGCCGGATCGCCGCCGTGTGCACGCTCACGCTCGCCTGGCGGACGTTCGGTGACGCGCCGATCGCGCTCGCGGCGAACCGGGACGAGGCGCTGGACCGCCCCTCGGAACCGCCGGCCCTCCGTGGGAGCGATGGCGGGGACGGCGGCACCGCGGGCAGCGACGACGCCAGCTACGTCGCCCCTCGGGACGCCGAGGCCGGAGGGACGTGGATCGGGCTCTCGGCGTCCGGGGTCGTCGCCGCGGTCACGAACCGCTGGCTCGACGCCGACCGCGAGGGAGACCGGTCCCGCGGGCTGCTCGTCCGGGACTGCCTGGAGGCCGACTCCGCGGAGGACGCCGTTCGCGCCGTCGAACGCGACCTCGAAACCCGGTCGTACGACGGCTTCAACCTCGTGCTTGCCGACGCCGCCGCGGCGTTCTGCCTCTCGTACGACGGCGGACTGGCGATCACCCGCCTCGACCCCGGCGTCCACGTCGTCGGCAACGTCGGCGGCGTGGTCAACGGCACCGAGCGCTTCGCGATCCCTGACCGGCGACGGGAGTTCGGCGCGGAGCGCGCCGACAGCGCGCGGGCGGTGGCGGCCGAGACGGCGCCCCGACCAGGAGAGTCGGGCGCGGCGTGGCTCGACCGTGCGAGCGCGACGCTCGCGGACCACGAGTACGGCGCCTGCCTCCACGGCGACGGCTTCGGCACGCGGTCGTTCACACGGATCCGGACCGCACCCGACCCGGAGGCGACCGCCGAGTTCGCGTACGCGGACGGTCCGCCCTGCGAGACGCCCGCGGATCCGGTGTCGCTGCCGGCAGGGTTCGGATCGGGTGCGGCGGGTGACTCTCAGTCCACCGAACGAGATGGATCGGCGTAGCGGCGACGACGGCGCGGAAAGCCAGTTTTAAGCGACTCGCGGGCGCCCGATACGGTATGAGCGTGTCCGAACTCGAGGCCGACCTCTCGGAGGACGAACACGCCGGCCTCGAACTCATCCGCGAGACCGGTGGCATCCACCAGAGCGACTTCTGGAAGGAACTCGACGTCTCCTCGCGGAAGGGGAGCCGCATCGCGGAGGCGCTAGAAGAGTCCGGGCTCATCCAGCGCTCGGACACCGTCTACGACGGCCACAACACGTTCTACCTCGAACCCGCGCCCCGCGATCTGGACTTCTCGCTTCTCATGGCCGGCGACATGCTCTCGCCGTTCATCGGCGAGGAGGAGGTCGACGCGCAGGCCGACGCCTTCTCGCAGTGGATGATGAACCTCGCGTACGAGGAATACTGAACCGCCCGCCGACTCGCGTACTCGACTGCTGACTCGCGTTCTCGCCCGCTTTACACCCCCGTTCTCTCCCGCTTTACACCCCGTTCTCGGATTCGATCACGTCGTCGTCGACCCGTCGGATGCTCTCCGCCAGCCGTGAGCCGTCGGGCACGGCACGCAGAAAGGCCTCGGAGCCGAACGGCGCGTCCCCGTTGACCGACACCATCCCGAGGTCGGCGGGGTCGCCGTCGAGCCCGGTGAGGAACGCGACGGTCCGCACCGCGGGCACGTCTTCGACCCGCGCCGCCGGGTCCACGGAGCCGTACAGCGACCGGTGGGTCGCGACGTGGTAGACGCAGGTCGGGGTCGGCGCGAAACAGAGCAGGAACCGCGCGCCCGGCTCCGTGCGCCCGAGCTTCGGACGGAGCGCGTGGCTCTCGTCGGCGTGGAAGTACCGCTCCATCCGGCGGTACTGGCGGAGGACTTCGTTGGCACCCGTCGCGCGTCGCACGGCCGCGTCGCCCTTGAGCTCGATGACGTGGTCGACGCGCTCCGGCGTGCGCACGCGGACGTACACGTCGACGACCCCGCGGCGCTCCGCCGCGTCGTACGGCTCTTCCAGCCGGATATCGGGGTCGTCGTGGACGGTCGAGTAGTGGTCGACCACGCGCGTCGCCAGCTCGTCCTCCCGCATGGGTCGACCACGGAGGCGGCCGCGAATAAAGGCGCCGACGGCGAGGCGGCTCGCCGGGCGACCCCGACGAGCGGTTCCCGTCTCCCGGGATTCGTCAAGGGGTTTGTAAGGCTCGAACCCGTAGCGGAGAGCGATGTCTGACAGACTGTCTAGGCGGCGGTACGTCGCCGGAACCGGAGCCGCGCTGACCCTTGGAACGCTCGCCGGCTGTTCCGGCGGCGGGGACGGCGGCGACGGGTCGGACGGATCCGATGGATCGGACGATTCGGACGGGTCTGACGGCGGCTCCGGCGGGTCGGGCTCCGACGACGTTCCGAGCGAGATCGACGACTACCTCTCCGACGCCCGGCTGTACGAGGGGACGATCATGGACTACACCGGGGAAGACGAGGTCACCGTCGAGGTCGGCGGCGGCAGCGACGGGCTGGCGTTCGACCCGCCGGCGATCCGGATCGACTCCAGCACGACCGTCGTCTGGGAGTGGACCGGACAGGGCGGCGCGCACAACGTGACCTCCGCCGAGGAGTCCGAGTCCGACTTCGAGAGCGGAAACGCGGTCGACGAGGAGGGCAAGACCTTCGAGCAGTCCTTCGACAACACCGGGATTCAGCTCTACTACTGCACCCCTCACGAGACGGTCGGGATGCTCGGCGCCATCGAAGTCGTCGAGGCCTGACTCGGCCACCGACCGCGGTTCGATTTTTGGCGGACACCGCTCCGGCAGCGACGAGGACACCGCTCCGGCAGCGACGCGGTCAGCCGTCTCGGTCGAGCTCTCGTCGCGCCGATCCGAGGGCTACGGGAGGAACGACCACCGCACGTCGACGATCCGGTCGTGCTCGCTCGTGACGGTCGGGCGCGCGAGGTGGTCGTTCGCGTTGACGCCGGCGTCGGCCAGCCGCGAGAGGGAGTCCTCCAACGTGCGGTCCGAGCGCTCGACGGCCGCGTCGCGGACGTACGGCGCGTCGAGCGGGTCCGACCGGGAGTTCGAGATGTCGATCGCGTCCGTGAGCTCGGCGCCGATCGCGTACGCCGGCTGGTGAAACTTCCACCCGTCCACGTCGAGGAAGAGCCACACGTCGCCGTTGATCGCGTGGTACTCCCCGGAGACACGGGACGGGTCGTGGGCGACGACGCGGGAGAGGACGGCCGTCTTCGTTCGGTAGAGGGCGTCCTTCCGGGCCGAACGGACGTTGCTCTCGGTGAGGTCGCCGCGCTCGTAGGCGGCGGTCGCCTCGTCGGCGAACTGCTTCGCGACCTTGTTGACGACGTACAGCGATTCGAGCAGATCGTCCGTCGGTTCGAGGGGGTCCACGGTGATTCCGGTCGGCGGCTGCGACCGGTGTCAGGTGGGTCCGTCCCGCGGATAGGCGTTTCGGGATCTCCGGGGTCCGCGGTCGGCGTCGCCGTCGATCGACCCGCCGACGCGCTCGGTGTCAGCCGGATCGACGGCCCGCCGAGCCGCGGACTCGTCCCCCGGATGGTTAATTCTTTAAGCATACGGACGAAGGTGGGAGCAAGCAATGTCGGACGATTCGCTCAAACTGTACACGGCGATCTACGTCGCGCTCCTGATTGCCGCGGCCCTCAACTTCGTCCTCTTCGAGGCCGAGTTCCTCAACTTCACCTACGCGCAGGCGTTCGGCGGCACGATGGTGATCGCGACGGTCAAGACCCTGCTCATCGTCGGGTACTTCCAGCACCTCCGGTGGGAGAACCGGTCGCTCAGCTACGTGATGGCGCTCGCGCTCGCGCTCACGATGCTGCTGATGGCCGCCGCAACGTACTCCATCTCGTAGACCGCTCGGCCTCCGTTTTTTTCCTCGTCCGCACGCCGTTCCCCGCTTCCGACCCGTCCCGCCTGTGTGTTTTTTGTAGCCGGGCGCGAATGAGCCGGTATGGATCTCCGACCCGCGACCCTCGACGATATCGACGCGATCCGGACGATCGCGCGCGAATCGCTGATCGCTTCCTACGGCCACGCCGTCGACGAGTCCCTGCTGGCGGAGGCGGTCGACGAGTGGTACGACCCCGACGACCTCGGCGCGGACATCGGCGACGACGACACGGTGTTCCCCGTCGCGGTCGTCGACGAGACGGTCGTCGGCTTCGCCGAGAGCTACGTCGTCGGTCGGCGCGAACGCGTCGGCGAGATCGACTGGCTCCACGTCCACCCTGACCACCGCGAGTCGGGGATCGGGTCCGCGCTCTTGGAACGGGTGGAGTCGGAGCTGCGCGCGGCGGACGTCGACCGCATCGAGGCGCGCGTGCTCGTCGACAACGAGGCCGGCACGGCGTTCTACGAGCGCGAGGGGTACGACCTCGACGGCGAGCGCCCGGTTGAGATAGGCGACGAGCGGTTCGACGAACGGGAGTACCGCAAACAGATCGGACGGCTGACCGGCATCTCCGAGGGCACGTACGAGACGGACGACGGCGAGATCGTCCACGTCGCCTTCGACGAGAGCGACCGCGGCTCTCACGCCCCGTTTTACGTCGCGTACGCCGACGCCGACCTCTCGCAGCGCTACGGCTACCTCTGCGGGAACTGCGAGGGGACGAACGTCGCCATCGACACGATGGATCGGATGGAGTGCCGCGACTGCGGTAACCGCCGCAAGCCGTCCCGGTGGGACGCGGCGTACTGAATCGCCCGCTCGCCGTGCCGACTCACAGCGTCTCTTTCACGCCCAGCACCCGCTCTTCCGCCTCCCGTCCCGGGTCCCACTCGGCGCCGTCGCGGTCGGCCTCCCGATGCTCGGCGACGGTCCGCGCCATCGCCTCGTCGACGGGCGTCGACTCCCATCCGAGATCGGCGAGCGCACACGTGTCGAGCAGGTGCGGGTACTCCCGGTACAAGGCGAAGTCGTCCGGTTCGAGCCCGCCGGCCGCCAGCGCGTCGGCGCTCGCCGCGACGACCTCGCAGTCGGCGCCGGCGGCGTCGGCGATCGCCTCCAGCGTCTCTTCGAGCGTGAGCGCTCGGCGGTCCCCCACGTTGTACGCCCGCCCCGCCTCGCCGCGCTCGGCGACGATCCGGAGCGCGCTCGCCACGTCCTCGACGTACGCCCGGTGCCAGAGGTTCTGCCCGTCGCCCGGGACGACGACGCGGTCGTGGGAGAGCACGCGGTCGATCCAGTAGTCGAGCCGCTCCGTGTAGTCGTACGGGCCGTAGACGATACAGGGACGCACCGCCATCGCGCGGACGCCCTCCTCGGCGGCCGCGAAGACGGCCCGATCGCCCTCTGCCTTCCGGTTCCCGTAGGTCTCCGACGTGTCGTCGGTCGCCTGCTCGGGCGTGCACGGGCGGAGCGCCGTTTCCCCTTCGCGTTTGGGGATCTCCTCGTCGGCGTAGCTCGATCCGGACGAGACGTACACGTACCCCTCCGCGTCGGCGAACACCTCCGTGGCCGTCTCCACGTCGGCCGGCTCATAGGCGACGCAGTCGATCACGACGTCGGGTTCGACCGAGAGCTTCGCGGTCCGGAGGTCCCGCTCGTTCGTGCGGTCCCCCTCGATGTGAGTCACTCTGTCGTCGTCGGAAAACGGATTCTCGTGGGTGCCCCGGTTCAACATCCCGACCTCGTAGCCGTTCGCGAGCAGGTCCGAGACGGTGTGTCGGCCGATAAAGCGAGTCCCGCCGATGACGAGCGCCGTGTCGGTCATACCAGTCATCCGGGCAGCGGACTCAAAAGCGTGGCCGAACCGGAACGGGGCGAGGGAAACGGACGGGACACCGCCTCAGTCGTCGTGCTTCGCGCGCGGCCCGTCCCCGCGCCACCGACGGTACAGCAGGTACGCGACGCCGAGTCCGACGACCCAGCTCCCGACCCCGGCGATCGCGAATCCGATTCCGATCAGGAACTCTCCGGTCGGCACGCCGAACATACCCTCGCTCGGCGTCTCGGCCACATAAACGCTCCGAGGGAGGGGTAGTTTCTCGGCGCTGGCGCCCGTTCCGAACGCCATGAGCGATCCCGAACCGAACCGGCGACGGCCGTGGCTCGCCGCAGCGCTGGCGCTTCTCGTGTCCGGTCTCGGTCACGCCTACCTCAGGCGATGGGCGCGCGCGTTCGGCTGGTACGCGGCGGTCACGGCGACGCTCGTGTTCGTCGTCCCCGACGCGGCGGTCGATCGGGTCGCCGCCGGCGACCGGCCACCGGTCGCCGACATCGCCCCGGCGCTCGTCGTCGTCGCCGCTAGCGTCGTCGACGCGTACGTCCTCGCCCTCCGGAACAACCGCGAGTACGACCGGCACTCGTCGTCGTCGAGCGACGACGCGGCGGACGCGTCCGCCGACCGGAATGCGGAGCGGACGAGCGACGATGAACTCGAACCGCGCGGAGCGGTACCGGACTCGACCACCGACACCGTCTCGTGTCCGCACTGCGGCCGCGACACGGACGCGACGCTCGATTTCTGTCAGTGGTGCGCCGATCCGCTGGAGGAGTAAGCCGCGTCCGAAAAAGGGAACCGAGGCGTCCGCCGCTACCTCAGAAGAGGTAGAACAGCGGGAAGATGAACACCCAGACGATGTCCACGAAGTGCCAGTAGAGGCCGAAGTACTCGATCGGCCGTTCGTCATCGAGGTAGTGGCCCTGATACACCCGGACGAACAGGAAGATGGCGATCAGGAGTCCGATGACGACGTGGATCCCGTGGAGCCCGGTCGTCACGTAGTAGATCGACGCCTGAATCGGGTCGCCGTGGGCGTTGGCGTTGATCGTCACGCCGCGGTCGAAGATCTCGTGGTTCCACTCCCACATCTTGATCGCCAGGAACACGAAGCCGAACCCGATCGTCGCGCCGAGCGAGGCCAGCAGCCCCTGCCGGCTCTTGCGGTGGGCGGCCACCAGCGCGAGGATCACCGTGAACGAGGAGGTGATCAGCACGAACGTGTTGATGAGCCCGGGCAGCGACTCCGTCAGCGGCTCCCACGTCATCCAGCCGGCGTTGTACCGGACGAAGATGGCCGCGGAGAGGAACGCGCCGAAGACGATCACGTCGGAGGCGAGGAAGAACCACATTCCCAGCTTCACCTTCTCGACGCCCTCGAAGGGCCACCGCTCGGCGAACTCGCTGGGCGGCGCGTAGAAGTCCTCCAGCCCCCACTTCACGCCGGACCAGATCATACCGATCAGTCCGACGACGATGAGCACCGGGTACACGGGGTTCGAGATTTCGACTCCCGTCTGGGCCACCGACTCACCCAGGATGAACGTGACCGACTCGCTGAAGCCGGAGAGCCCGAGCAGCAGGATACCGAGCGCCAGCGAGATCGCGAACGGCCAGATGCTCGCGTGGCTCGGGTGTTTGTCCCAGTACGGGTACTCCGTGATGTGCTCTTCGTGGCTGTCGCCGCCGTCGGTCGCAGCGTCGCCGTCGGCGTCGGCCTTCACGGCCGGCCCGCCGTCGGGCACGTAGTCTTTCACGAACTCCAGCTTACCGGAGGCGTACGAGGGGCGGTTGGGCCAGTTCTCGAGCGGCGGGGGCGAGGAGATCGCCCACTCCGCCGTCCGCGAGTAATCCCACGGGTTGTCGCCGGCGGGCTCGCCGGAGACGTAGGACTTCGCGAAGTTGTAGAACATGATGAAGAACGACAGCCCGAGGACGAACGCCCCGATCGTCCCGAACTGGTGGTAGATCTGGAACTCGGGGTTGTACTCGAACACCCGGCGGGGGGTCTCCCAGCCGAGGAACATCGAGAAGTAGACGGCGTTAAAGCCGATGAAGAAGACGACGAAGTGGATCTTCCCGAGGAGCTCGTCGTACATCTTCCCGGTCACCTTCGGGAACCAGTAGTAGGCCCCGCCGAACAGCGCCGTCGCACCGCCGAACATCACGTAGTGGAAGTGCGCGACCACCCAGTAGGTGCCGCGGAACTCGTAGTCGAGCACGATCGCGCCGAGGAACACCCCGGTGATGCCGCCGAGGATGAACAGCAACAGCGCCCCGAACGCGAAGAGGAACGGCGTCGTGAACTGGATGCGGCCCTTGATGAGGGTGTAGATCAGCGAGAACACCACGAGGTCGAAGGGCAGCGAGATCCCGATGGTGGTCGCCATCATCAGCGTCTTGATCTCCAGGTTGATCGTCGTCAGGAACATGTGGTGCATCCACACGAGGAACGACTGGACCGAGATCAGACAGATGGCGATGATCACCCACTTCCGGCCGACGAGGCGCCGCCCGGAGAAGGTCTGGAACAGCTCCAACATGACCCCAAGCGCCGGGAAGAAGACGATGTACACCTCCGGATGGCCGAAGAACCAGAAGAGGTGCCCCCACAGCAGGGAGCCGCCTTCGGTTGCGGAGAAGTAGACACTCCCGAGCACGCGGTCGGACGCGAGGATGAGGCCCACGGCGAGCAGCGCCGCGAACGCGAACAGCATCATCCACACCGTGGCGAGGATGGACCAGGTGAACATCGGCATGTCCATGATCCCCATCCCCTCGGCGCGCGAGTGGTGGATGGACGTGAGGAAGTTCACCGTCGACGCCGTGATGCCGACGACGAACATGAACAGCGCGAGCACCGCCCCGGTCGACCCGATGCTCGGCGTGTACATCGGGATGTTGAGCGGGGCGTACATCGTCCACCCGGCGTCGAGCGTCCCGCCCTGGAAGAAGCTGATCCCCAGCAGGATGCCGGAGAACAGGTACATCCAGTAGGAGAGCGCGTTCAGGCGCGGGAACGCGAGGTCGTCGGCGCCGATCTGCAGCGGCACGAAGTAGTTCGCGAAGCCGAACCCGAACGGCGAGAGGAACCAGAACACCATGATCAGTCCGTGCGCGGTGACGGCCTCGTTGTACGCCAGCCCGGAGAGGATCTGGCTCGTCGGGTCCCACAGCTGCATGCGGATCAGCAGCGCGAGGACGCCGCCGAACAGCAGGAAGAACAGCGCGGTGATCGTGTACAGGATGCCGATGTCCTTGTGGTTCGTCGTGACGAACCAGCGCTTGACGGAGGTCGTCGGGGGAAGTTCGCTCATGCGCTCACACCTCCGATGGCGGCGGCGTTAACGCTCGCGGCGCCGTCGACGCTCGCGCCGCCCTCGACGTTGGAGGAGTCGCCGTCGGTCCCCTCGTACCACGTCTCCCACTCGTCCTGCGGGATGACGGTGATCTGGCCCTCCATCGCGGAGTGGCCGGGACCGCAGAGCTCGAAGCACTCGACCGTGAACGTCGCCTCGCCGCCCTGCGCCTGGACTTCCTCGGAACTGACGGAGAACCAGTTGGTGTTGGTGTCTCCGGGGATGGCGTCGGACTTTATCCGCAGCTCCGACGAGCCGAAGTTGTGCCACACGTCCCGTGATGTCACCGAGATGTCGATCCGCGTATCGGCGGGCACGACCAGCTCACCCGTCTCGGTGTGGCCGTTCGGGTACTCGTAGTCCCAGCCGTACTGGTACCCTTCGACGACGATCTCGATGTTGTCCTCGTCGGCGTCCGGTCCGTCCTCGACGTAGAGGAGGATCCCGTACGCGTACACGACGAGGCTGATGACGACGATCGCGCTCAACCCGAACGACAGGAAGAGCTTCTTGGCTTTCGGACCGCCCTGTCCCGTCGGGAGCTCGCCGACCTCCGGCGCGTCGAAGCCCTCCTTCGGCTCGCCGCCGTCGTCGCGGTACTTGTACACGTTCCACAGCGTGTACGCGACGACGATGGTTCCGATGAGGGTCCCTAACGCGAGGAAGACGAAGAAGATCTCGTCGAAGACCTCCGCCTGCGCGCGCCAGTCGCTCCCCTGTTGCAGGATAAGTGAATCTATCATGTTCGTCACTCTGCTCTTGTACCCACCTTAGCGAAGGCGCACTTAGCTCTTGTGTAGCGGAGCGAGAAGCGCCCCACGTGGCGACCCGCAGAGTCACCTTCAGCGGGGCGTGTCGACCGGTCGCCCCGAGCTGCGACGGAGCGATGGGGAGCCGATCGACGGAACACCCGGAAGTCGATCGGCCGAACATACGAAGGCTATTTGTACGCGGGAACGGACCGCCTAACAACGAACTCACCATGGTCTCACTCACGCTCTTGAGCACGGCACTGATGGGGCTGCTCGTCGTGGCCACCTTCGTCGCCGTCGCGCAGATCGGCGGACAGCGAACCGCTCCCGGCGCCGGATCGACCAGCAGATACGACGCGGTGGTCGCGACCCTCGGCGACGTCGCCCGGACGCCGGCGGTCTGGGCGGTCGCGTTCGTCGCCGTCACGGTCGGCATCGGCGCGGTCGCGGTCCTCGCGGTCGGCAACTTCGGACTGCCCGAAGGGCTCTCCGGGAGTCTCCTCACCGCCGTGTACGCCGCGGTCGGCCTCCTGTTGACCGGCTTCGTCTTCCTCGGCGCGTACTTCGGCACTCGCGGCCGCGGGCTCGGAAACGCTCACGGCGTCGCGGCCGGCTCGTTCGCGGCCGGGCTGGTGTTCCTCGTGCTCATCGCGGCCCAGCTGCTCGTCGGGATCATCGGATAGTCGTCGGATAGCGCTTCTCGGCCGATCGGTCCTCTCCCCGCACTTCCGTCTTCTCTGGACTCCGAGCGAAAGCTGTAACTTCGGTGTGGATCGTCGTTTCGAAGGAACAGTCTCGTTTTCGAACCGCCCGCTCCCGACCGCCGCTCGGTGGGTCAGGCCTGATCGGTCAGACGGCGATGAGGGCTGGCCGGTCAGGCGACGGCGACGCCGTTCCGCGCGAGGTAGTCGCTCGCGGCCTTGATCTCGACCGGACTCCCGATGATCCGATAGTGGTCGTCGCCCTCGACCACCGTCACGGTGAACCGCTCGCGGACGCCGTCCCGAAGTCCGTCGAGCGCGCGGCGCGGGAGGACGATCTGCGTGCTGTCACGGAGGCTCGACGGATCGGGCATTCGACGTGTCGACTCTCGCGGTAAACGGGTATAATCGTGTCGAAAGTTTGCCGAATCGACGCCGCGGTGGGGCCGTGGATCGCGGCCGGTTCGCGTATCGAGTGCGCGCGAGCGGCGCGGCCTCCAGAAATCCGGACCACTGAGGGGAAGCGCTGAGGTCGCGAGCCGGAAGGAACACCTTTAACGAGACGACCGGCCGACTGTACGCCAATGGGACTGGAGGAAGAGATCGAGGACCTCCGCGAGGAGATCGCCGAGACGCCCTACAACAAGTCCACGGAGGCACACATCGGGCGCTTGAAGGCGAAGCTCGCGGAGAAAAAGGAGAAGCTGGAGAACCAGTCCTCCGCCGGCGGCGGCCACGGCTACGCGGTCGAGAAGCACGGCGACGCCACGGTCGCCTTAGTCGGGTTCCCGAGCGTGGGCAAGTCCACCCTCATCAACGCCCTCACCAACGCCGACAGCGAGGTGGGCTCCTACGAGTTCACCACCCTCGACGTGAATCCCGGCATGCTGCAGTACCGCGGCGCGAACATCCAGATCCTCGACGTGCCGGGCCTGATCGAGGGCGCCGCGGGCGGCCGCGGCGGCGGGAAGGAGGTGCTCTCCGTCGTTCGGACCGCGGACCTGGTGGTGTACGTCCTCTCGGTCTTCGAGATCGAGCAGTACGACCGCCTGAGCGAGGAGCTGTACAACACCAACATCCGCCTCGACACGGAGCCCCCGAACATCAACATCCGGAAGACGCACAAAGACGGGATCGGGGTGACCATGAGCGATGACGTGAGCCTCGACGAGAACACCGTCAAACAGGTCCTCCGCGAGTACGGCTACGTCAACGCCAAGGTGACGATCCCCCACGACCTCACGATCGACGAGCTGGTCGACGCCGTGATGGACAACCGGGAGTACCTCCCCTCGATGGTCACCGTCAACAAGGCCGACCTCATCGACAGGGACTACCTCCCGACCGTCGAGGCGGAGCTCCGCGAGCGCGACCTCGACCCCGACGACGTGATCTTCATCTCCGCGGAGATGGAGCGCGGGCTCGACGGGCTCAAAGAGCGGCTCTGGGAGGAGCTCGGACTCATCCGGATCTACATGGACAAGCCGGGCCGCGGCGTCGACTACGAGGAGCCGCTGATCCTGTTCGAGGGCGACACGGTCGGCGACGCCTGCACGAAGATCGGCGGCGAGTTCGACGAGCGGTTCAAGTTCGCCCGGGTGTCGGGACCGAGCGCGAAACACGACGATCAGCAGGTCGGCAAGGGACACGAGCTGGCCGACGAGGACGTGCTCCGGATCGTCGCTCGGAAGTAGACTTTTAAATCCGCGTCGGGGGAGTGATCGCTTGCGATTTCCGCCGTTTGATTATAAATAACGGATAGGAAATCAGCGAGGAACACCGCAAAGCCCCAGGTGGTCGATACAACGGGTGGGAAGGAATAATTACTCCGGAACCGGGCAATTCACACACTTACGTAGCGGCCGTGTCAGTCCCGAGCGAAGCGACGCAATAGAATTTCCTCGATCGGTGTTCGGTGGATTCGACTAAACTCTTTTATAAACTCATCCGTACGTATTTCTATGGAATGGTCCCCGAACAGGCGGTTACAGTTGTGGATCGTGCTTTCGTTGTCGGTGTTACTTCTGACGACGCTCGCGGCTGCGCTTGCCGGCGGAATCGTCGTGTTCTTCGTCGCGGTCACTCTGTGGACCCTCGGCGGTAGCGGAGCCGACCTCTTTACCGGGGACATACGTACTGTGTTGGTCATCTCCGTATCAGGCATTATTTTGAGTGCCCTGTTGTGGGGTGAGCGTAACGCACCCGACCACGCAATCGCGATTACCGGTGCACAGCGAGTGTCGGAGGGGGAGTATCCGGAGCTGCGTTCGACCGTTCGCAACATCGCACACCAGGTTGCCGTCCCGGTCCCCACGATCTACGTGGCACCGACGGAGACGCCGATCTCACTGACCACGGGTTTCACCGCCCGTACGTCTCGGTTAGTCGTCAGCGAGGGGCTGCTGGACGCGCTTGAGGAGCCGGAGCTACGCGCAGTCGTCGCGCACGAAGTTGCTCACGTCAAGAATCACGACGCCGCGGTCATGACTTCCGCGACCCAGCCGGTAGCCGCCGCCGAACGCGTCACAGAGCTACTTCGCGGTCCGACGACTGGAATCAAACACGGCGTCGTCAGCCGTGCGGATTACACTGACGCCGTTCTCTCCGTCGGTCTCACGCTTGTCTTTCCGCTCTGGATACTCTCTCGGTTACTGTCGTCCTCTTTCGCCCGTACGCGTGAGTTTGCTGCCGACCGCGGGGCGGTTGCGATCACCGGTGAGCCAGCAGCCCTCGCGTCGGCGCTCAAGACAATCGATAGCTCGCTCGACGAGCGCCCAACCACCGATTTCCGACGAACATCGATAGCGGCCTTCGCAATCGTTGAGCCGGATGCGGTTGATCCGGCAGGGCGTCTCGCAGGGTTTACAAGATTCAAACGTCGGCTGTTCTCGACGCATCCACCGACGAGGGCACGAATAGAACGGCTCGAAGCGGATTACGAAAGGTTCAGCAAAGCCGAGTAACTGACAGCAGATCGGCGGTGAACGCCTCCAAAGCCCCCGGTCGCTTGGCTGTTCGTGATCGGTTTCGCCGAGAGTACCCCCGTGACTGAGATCGCCGAAGCCCCAGTCGCGACGGCTCGCGCGCCTTGCTGTGCTCCTCGCTCGTTCGCGTTTCTCACTCGCTGCGGTGCTTGCTGCGGCGTGCTTCGCCCTCGCGACTGCCCCTTCGAGTCCCACCCCTGCGACCGCACAGCTCCTCACACCTCCCCAGCCTCGTCAGTCGCCGTCGCTTCGCTCCGGCGACTGACTCCCTCGCGCGGCGCTCCTCGGCCGCGATGCGGCCTCGGAGGCGCGCGCCGACTGAGGCTGGAAACGAATCCGCCGTGGCTGTTGTCGTTCACCTCACCGAGTCCGACCGAAAGGCGCTTTTCGCCCGGCCGCGACCCACCACCATGATCACGGTCGCGCTCGCGGGCAAGCCGAACGCCGGCAAGTCCACCTTTTATACCGCCGCCACGATGGCCGACGTCGACGTGGCCAACTACCCGTTCACGACGATCGACGCCAACCGCGGCGTGACGCACGTCCGCACCGAGTGCCCCTGCCTCGACCGGGAGGAGCGGTGCGGCAACGAGAACTGCCGCGACGGGAAGCGGTACGTCCCCGTCGAGCTCCTCGACGTGGCCGGGCTGGTGCCGGGCGCCCACGAGGGGAAGGGCCTGGGCAACCAGTTCCTCGACGAGCTGACGAACGCGGACGTGGTTCTCAACGTCGTCGACGCCTCCGGCGCGACGAACGCGGAGGGTGAGCCGGTGGAGGTCGGCGCCCACGACCCCCTCGACGACGTGGACTTCATCGAGGAGGAGATGGACCTGTGGCTCGCGGGGATCGTCGACCGCAACTGGGAGGGGGTCGAGCGACAATCCCGCTCGCCGGACTTCGACCTGGAGGCGGCGGTCACCGACCTGCTGACCGGGTTCGGCGCGACGGAGCACGACGTGACGGCCGTCCTCCGCGAGCTGGAGTACCCCGACGACCCGAAGGCGTGGACCGGAGAGGACCGCGAGGCGCTCGCGCGGGCGATCCGACGCCGGACCAAGCCGATCGTCGTCGTCGCCAACAAGGTCGACGCCGCGCCCGAGGGGGCGATCGACCGGCTCCGCGAGGGGACGGACAAGCCGGTGGTCCCGGCCACGGCGGACGGGGAGCTCGGCCTGCGCCGCGCCGCGGAGGCCGGCGTCGTCGACTACGACCCGGGCGACGAGGGGTTCGACGTGGTCGGCGACGTCTCCGACGGCCAGCGCGAGGGGCTGGAGGCGATCCGCGGCGCGATGACCGAACACGGCGGGACGGGGGTCCAGACCGCGCTGAACGCGGCGGTGTACGACCTGCTCGACCGGATCACCGTCTACCCCGTGCAGGACGCCTCGAAGTGGACGGACGGGACCGGGAACGTCCTCCCCGACGCCTTTCTCCTCCCGTCGGGCGCGACCCCGCCGGACCTCGCGTACGCGGTCCACACCGACATCGGCGAGGGATACCTCCACGCGGTCGACGCGCGCTCCTCGCGCCGGATCGGCGAGGGCCACGAGCTCTCGGATGGCGACGTGGTGAAGATCGTCTCGACCGCGGGGCCGTGAGGGGGGAAGAGGGAGACCGCGACGCCGGGGGCGGCGCCGCAAACGGGGGCGCCGCGAACGGGGCGCGCGTCCCGTGAGACCGACAGGCACATGCGGATCCGCTGAGAGGGACCGGTAGATGCTCGGGCTGGAACACGACTTCCGGATCGTCGACACCCGCGCGACGCTCGACCCCGACGAGTCGTCGGTCGCGACCCACGGGCGGGACGTCTCCCCCGAGCTGCTGGAACGCGAGATGCTCCAGGCCGGCGTCGTCCGCGCGGTCGCGAGCCCGGGCCGGCGAGCGGCGGGGCAGAGTTACCTCCGCGCGAACAACGCGGTCGCGCGGCTCTCGATCGACCGCCCGTTCGTCGCGTTCGCCCGGCTTAACGGTCCCCGGGATCCGGGGAGCGGCCCCCTCTCCGCGGTCAGGAACCTCCGCGCGGAGCGCGACGACCACCACGCCCGCCCCGACGACGTCGAGCAGTACTCCTACGACGACCGGTTCCACGGGTTCACCCTCGTCCCGCACGCCGACGGCCTCCCGAACGAGGACGTGCTCGCCCGGCTGGAGGACGCCGACCTCCCCGTGATCGTCCACGCCGGCAGGGAGTTCCCGCCGGAGGCGGTCGAGCGCGAGCTGCTCGGCTACGACATGCCGGTGGTGCTCGCCAGCTTCGGCGGCTACCCCCTCGACGCCGACCTGATGAACGAGACGCTCGACCTGTTGGAGGTGCACGACCGGCTGTACGTCGAGACGAGCGCGGTGCGGTACCGCGAGGTGCTCGAGCGCGGCGTCTTAGAACACCCCGACCGCGTCCTCTTCGGCTCCGGGGCGCCGGACGTACACCCGAACGTCGGCGTGATGGAGGTGCTCACCCTCGACGTCTCCGAGGACCTGATGCGCCGCGTGTTCGCGAAGAACCCCGCACGGCTGATCCCCGCGCTCGCCGAGGGCGCCGACGTCTGAGTCGTCCCCGTCCCCTCGGCTCGAGACGGTAGTCACTTGGCGCGCCGCCGCCGACCCGGCGACATGAGCGACGCAGACGCCGAGCGCGACGACCCGAACGACCCCGAGACCGCCGCCGGCGACCCGACTGCCGACGGCGCCCTCGTCGAGGTCGTCCGCGCGGTCGGCCACGAACACGTCACCGCCGAGCACGCGAGCACCGTCGAGCTGACGACGGACGACTGGCTCACTCCCGCGGGCGACTGCATCGTCGGGGTCGAGGCCGACCGCACGCCGCGCGACTTCGCCGCCGCGTTCCGCGAGGCGTGTCGGGACCCGGACGCGACGATCACGGCGACGTTCGCGGCCGGCGAGCCGGCCGACGACGCGGTCGATACCGACGAGCCCGCCCACGTCGACGCGATCGTCGGCCGCGGCGATCCCGACCTCACGCTCCTCGACGACCGGTCGATGGTCGGGCGCACGAGCGATTACACCGACGACGAGCGCACGATCTTCGTCGACGGCGACGGGGCGGCCGCCGACCTCGACCGGGACCTCGTGGCGGCGCTCGCGGCGGGCGCCCCGCTGCGGCTGCGGTTGGAAGTCGAGCCCGCGGAGTGAGAGGTCAGACGCGGTCGGAGATGCCGGCTTCGACGAGGTCGATGACGGGGAACGGCTCGCGGCGATCGAACGACGCGGAGACGGCCTCGTAGCGCGCGGAGGGGAGAACGAGCGCGACGACGTTCTCGAAGAACAGCGTCTGCGCCTGGAACTCCTCGCCGATGAGGTCCTTGAAGTCGTCGCCGGTGACCTGATTCGCCATCAGCAGCTGGTACGCCTCTTCGAGGTCCCGGTCGGAGTACTCGGATTCGAGGTCCTCTCGGATGAACTCGACCGTGAAATCGAGGGCGTCCAAGTGGGCGATCACCCGCGCGTCGGCCCCGTCGACGCCGCGGAGGGTATCGACGATCTGAGACATGCCGGAGGATTTCACCGGTACGGTGTAAATATGGCCATCTCGGTCGATACGGGCCGATTCGACTGGTGTCGTCGGGATCCGAGGTGAGCCGCCCGGGAGATCTCGGCGGGTCGCTCCGACGCCGGTTCAGATCGGGAGCTCCGCGTCCGCCCCCACCACCCGATCGACCTCCTCCGGCGCGCGCCAGTCGGTCGTCCGCTCCAGCAGCTGTACGACCATCCGGCCGGTCGCGCCCCAGACGGTGTAGCCGTCGACGTGGAAGAAGTGGATCCGGTGGTCGCCGTACTCCGGGTGCCCGATGCGACGTTCCGTCTCGTAGTTCGCGGGGTCGGTCAGCCCGCTCACGGGGAGCACCGCCACCTCGGCGACCTCCGACTCGTCGGGGACGTACTCGCGGTCGGGCGCGACGCCGACGAACGGTCGGATCCGGTACGCGGAGGAGGTCCGCGTGTCGTCGAGCCGACCGACCACGTCGACTTCGTCGGGCCGCATGCCGACCTCCTCGTCGGCCTCGCGGAGCGCGGTGTCGGTCAGAGTCCGGTCGATCGGCTCGCGGCCGCCGCCCGGGAAGCTCATCTGCCCCGGGTGTCTCCCGAGGTGGGCGGCGCGCTTGGTGAACAGCAGATGGGCCTCGCCGCCGCGCTCGATGACGGGCGCCAGCACGGCGGCCTCGCGGCGCGCCCGGGTCACCTCCTCGGGCGTATGCCGACGCAGCCCCGTCAGGTCCATACCGGCCGTAGGCGCCCGGACGGGGTTAACGTTTCTCCGCGTTCCGGCGGTCTGAAACGAGCGCGGGGTCGGTCGGGGTGGCGTCCGACCGACTCGCACGGCTTCGGACGTTTTAAGCCCGCGACCAACCCTTCACTGGACAATGAGCGACGACGACCAGGAGCTCGGCATCACCGAGTCCAAGTCACACAACACCGGCGAGTGGTACGCCGAGGTCGTACAGAAGGCGGGGCTGGCGGACTACGGTCCCGAGGGGATGAGCGGGTTCATCGTCACCCGCCCCCGCGCGTACGCGGTGTGGGAGCGGCTGCAGGGGTTCCTCGACGCGAAGTTCAAGGACACCGGCGTCCAGAACGCCTACTTCCCCCTCTTCATCCCCGAGTCGTACCTCGAACGGGAGAAGGACATCGTGGAAGGGTTCGACCCCGAGGTCGCGTGGGTGACCGAGGCGGGCAACAAGGAGCTCGAAGAGCGGCTCGCGGTCCGGCCCACCTCCGAGTCGATCATCACGCCGTACATCAGCCAGTGGGTCCGGAGCCACCGCGACCTCCCGCTGCGCGTGAACCAGTGGTGCTCGGTCGTTCGCTGGGAGGCGACCGAGACGAAGCCGTTCTTCCGCACCAAGGAGTTCCTCTGGCAGGAGGGCCACACCGCCCACGCCACCGCCGAGGGCGCGTGGGAGGAGACGATGACGCGGCTCGACCAGTACGCCTCCGTCTACGAGGACCTGCTCGCGATGCCCGTGCTGAAGGGACAGAAGCCCGACCACGACACGTTCCCGGGCGCGGAGACGACCACGACCGTCGAGGCGCTGATGCCCGACGGCAAGTCGGTGCAGGCGGGCACCTCCCACCATCTCGGCCAGTCGTTCGCCGAGGCGTTCGACATCACGTTCTCCGACGAGGACGAGGAGGAGCGGCTCGCGCACACCACCTCGTGGGGCCTCTCGTGGCGCGCGCTCGGCGCGCTGATCATGACCCACTCTGACGAGCAGGGGCTCGTGCTCCCGCCCGGCGTCGCCCCCGAGCAGGTCGTCGTCGTCCCCATCTGGCAGGAGGACACGAAAGACGAGGTGCTCGAGTACGCCGAGGGCGTCGTCGACGACCTCGACGACGCGGGGATCCGCGTCGAGCTCGACGACCGCGACGAGCGCAACCCCGGGTTCAAGTTCAACGAACACGAGCTCAACGGCGTCCCCGTCCGGATCGAGATCGGTCCTCACGAGGTCGAGGACGGTGAGCTCACCCTCGTCCACCGGCCCGACGGCGAGAGCGTCGTCGAGGACCGCGACGGCGTCGCGGAGACGGTCCGCGACCACTTCGACGAGGTGTACGCGAAGCTGTACGCCGATGCGGAGGAGACCCTCGACGGCGAGGTCCGCGAGGCCGACGACCGCGCCGACATCCTCGGCACGCTCGGCCAGCACGGCGGCTACGTGAAGGCCCCGTGGTGCGGCGACGAGGAGTGCGAGGAGCCGATCAAGGAGCCGATGGCCGCCGAGATCGTGATGGTCCCGTTCGACGACGAGGACCCCCTCGCCGACGGGGACCACGACGAGAGCTGCGCGATCTGCGACGACGACGCCGAGCGGACCGCGTACTTCGCGAAGTCGTACTGAGCGTTCGCTTATTCTTCGCCCCGACGCCGTCCCGCGTTTAATCCGGCTTGATCCGGTTTAACGGAGATCGGTGTATATAGGGATAGGTCGCGTACCGTCAGGTGATGAACCGAGGGATCGCACTCGTCGTCGTCGCGGTGGTGCTGGTCGGCGTCGCCGGGATCGCCGCGGCCGGCCCCGTCGGGACGGCCGTCGCGCAGGAGGACCCGACCGCGACGAACGAGACGGACGAGGGCAACGAGACGGCGAACGGAACCGACATCAGCCCCGGCGAGCGCCTCTCAGGCGTGATCGGGGTCCAGCGGGCGGAGATATCCGGTGAGGTCGAGTCACGCTCGTTCGAGGTCGCGCTTAACCGCACGGAGACGCCCGAGGAGCGTGCCGACGTGGTCGCCGAGCGACTGAACGGGACCGAGGAACGGCTGGCCGCGATCGAGCGGCGGCAGCGGGAGCTCCGCGAGCGCCGCGACGCCGGCGAGCTGACTCGGGGCGAGTTCGCCGCGCGCATGGCCGAGACGAGCGCCCGGGCCGAGACGGTCAAGCGCGAGGCGAACCGGAGCGCCGATGTCGCCCGCGAACTCCCGGCGGCCGCGAGGGAGAGCCGCGGGCTCGACGAGGGTCGCCTCACCGAGCTCCGCGAGCGGGCGGGCGAGGCGAGCGGCCCCGAGGTCGCGGCCATCGCCCGCGGCGTCGCGGGCAACGACGTAGGCGGGCCCCTGGCGGCCGATCGCCGCGGGCCGCCGGACGGCGCGGGTCCCGGGGACGGTCCGGGGCGCGGTGACGGAGCGGACGCCGGTGGTGGATCGGACGCCGGCGACGGGCCGGGATCAGACGGCACGCCGGGCGCGGGCGACGGACCGCCGGACCGCGGTAACGAGACGGACCGGGCGGGTAACGCGACGAACGCGACCGGCGACTCGTCGAACGCGGTCGGCACCCCGATAGACGACGAAAACGGCGCGAACGCGAGCGACGGCGCCGACCGCGGGCCCGGAGCCGGCGGCGGCAACGCGACGCCTCCGGACGACGACCCGTCTCCGCCCGTCGACGGCGGCGGCGGTGACGGATCGGACGCGGCCCCCGGTGGCGGACCCGGCAATGACGCGGCGAACGCCGTCGGCGCGCTGGCGGAGCGTCTCGCCGGACCGCTGACGGCCGGGAGCGACCTCGTTCGGCGGGTCTTCGGCGGTATCGATGGATAGGACGAAGTCGGCCCAATCGCGCTACGGGACGACCGCGAGCGGCCGGAACGGCGCTCGGGTGCTGGCGGCCAGGGGGTTGAGGACGGCCGGTCCGCCTCGGGGTCCGAGCGCGGCCCGTCCCCCCTCGTGAGATGGGAAGCGATTTACCGCAGCCTCGTAACAGTCCGTCCGTGCAGCGAAGGGTACTCCTTCTGGTCGTCGTCGCCGCGGTCGCCAGCGTCGGCCTCGCGTCGATCGGTGCCGCGCAGAGCGGTGGCGGTGTTCCGCCCGGCGGCTTCGACCAGATGGACGTCGAACCGGACGACGTCCTGATCGAGGTCTCCGTCGACGCCGAGGGCGACGCGGTCTGGGAGACGCAGTACCGCGTCCGCCTCGCGAACGACGACGAGGAGCAGGCGTTCGAGGACCTCCGCGCGGACGTGGAGTCGGACCCGGACGCGTACACGTCCCGGTTCGGCGAACGCATGCGCGCGACGGCCGACGCCGCCGAGAACGCGACGGGCCGCGAGATGACCGTCACGAACGTCACGGTGACCGCCGAGCGGCGGGAGCTCCCGCAGTCGTACGGCGTCCTCACCTACCGGTTCGAGTGGCGCAACTTCGCGGCCGTCGACGGCGACCGGCTCGTCGTCGGGGACGCGATCGACGCGCTGTTCCTCGACGACGCATCGGCGCTCATCGTCTCGTGGGGCGACGGCTACCGGCTCGGCGACGCGTCCCCGTCGCCGACCGAGACCCGCGACAGCGCGGTCGTCTGGCAGGGGCCGGTCGACTTCACCGAGGGCGAGCCGCGCGTGACGATCGAGCCGGAGGGGCGCTCCGCCGGGCCGCTCCTGTTCGTCGCGCTCGGACTGCTCGTGGCAGTCGTCGCGGTGGTCGGCTACCGCCGCCGGCCGTGGGACCGTTCGGGCGCCGGCCGGCGCTCGGAGGAACCGGCCGCGACCGGAGACGGGTCGGCGGCCGACACCGGCGACGCGGCGGCCTCGGAGGGGGCGGCGACCGCGTCCTCAGCGGCGGCCGCGGCCAGCGCGGACGACGGGGACGACGGTGCCGCCGGCTCCGACGACGCCTCCGAGAGCGACGCGGACGAGACCGAAGACGGCGGTGACGGCGGTGACGCCGGCGACGCCGAGGAGGGTCCCGACTCGGCGCCGCCGATCGACGACGACCTGTTGAGCAACGAAGAGCAGGTGCTCCGGCTGATCGAGGCCAACGGCGGCCGCATGAAACAGAAGCAGGTCGCCGAGGAGCTCGACTGGACCGCCGCCAAGACGAGCCAGGTCGTGACGGGGCTCCGCGACGAGGATGACCTCGACGGGTTCCGGCTCGGCCGCGAGAACGTCCTCTCGCTGCCGGACTACGACGCGACGACGGACAGCGGCGAGACGGGCGACGACGATTCGGGGGAGACGGGCGACAGCGACGGGACGGGCAAGGACGACGACGGGGCCTGAGCCCCGCGCTCGCTACAGGTCCCTCGACCGCCCGAGGTGTCGGAGTTCGCCGCCGCACTCGCAGGTACCGCCCGACTCGGCGCGCGCGCCGCATTCAAAACACTCGTACAGTTCTTGCGCGTCGGTCTCCGTTTCTGGGCGCATATACTGTGAAACGTTAGCAAGAGTGATAGCTACAGCCCTAATATTCTTTACAGTGTATTATCGAGTCTCCGGCGTCCCGTGAACGAACGATCGGTTCGAGGGGGTGGGAGGGACATTGGGGATCGATGGGGGGTCGGGGAGCGAGAGCCTCCCGGCGATCGCTCCGCTCGCGCGGTTCCAGTCGCTGCCGTGCGGTCACCGATCCCGTTCCCGTCCGACGCCGGAGCTACACGATGTCGTCGCGCCGCCACGCGTCGCGGTACCGCTGCTGCAGGTCGGTGAGGGAATCGATCTCCACGCCGAGCGCGTCGAGTTTCAGCCGCGCGATGTCCTTGTCGAGCCGCTCGGGGAGCTGGTGGACACCCGGATCGCGCTCGGCGCTGACCGCCAGTTCGCGGGCCGCGAGGAACATCGCTCCGAACGTCGAGTCCATCACCGCGGCGGGGTGTCCCTGACTGTACGGTCCGGTCAGGTTCACCAGCTTCCCCTCGGCCAGCACGTCGATCTCCCGGCCGTCCGGCAGCGTGTACCGAGTGATCCCCTCCTCGAGCTCCGCGACCTCGGCCGCCGTCTCCGCGAGCTCCGGGACGGCGATCTCGACGTCGCGGTGGCCGACGTTACACAGGGTCGCCCCGTCGCGCAGCCGCTCGAAGTGTCGCCCGCGGAGCACGCGGCAGTTCCCCGTCGCGGTGACGAACAGCTCGCCGACCTCGGCGGCCTCGTCCATCGGCAGCACGCGGTGGCCGTCCATGTGGGCCCTGATCGCCTTCCGCGGGTCGACCTCCGTGACGACCGTGTCGGCCCCGATCGCGCGCGCCTTCGTGGCGACGCCCCGGCCCACGTACCCGTACCCCGCGACGACGACCGTGCGACCGGAGAGGATCGTGTTGGTCGAGATCATCACGTTCGTCAGCGCGCTCTCGCCGGTCCCGTGGACGTTGTCGAACCAGTGTTTCATCGGCGTGTGGTTGACCGCGAACACGGGGACATCGAGGACGCCGTCGGCCGCCATCGCCCGCGCCCGCGACACGCCCGAGGTCGTCTGTTCGGTACACCCGATCACCCCGTCGGTCGACAGCTCCGGCTCGGCGTACAGCTTGGCGAGCAGCTCCGCGCCGTCGGTCGCGAGCACGTCCGGCCCTCGGTCCAGCAGCTCGACGTGGGCCCGGTCGAGGTCGGCCTCGCTCATCCCCGGCTCGGCGAACGCGGTGATCCCCGGCTCCGCGTCGAGGTGAGCGACGACGTCGCCGTGGACGCTCCCGGGGTCGTTCGCCGTACAGAGGACCTCCGCCCCGGCGTCGCGCAGGGTTTCGATGAAGATCCCCGTCTTCGGTTCGAGGTGCGACGAGACCGCAACCGTTGTCCCCTCGAACGGCAGGTCCTCCGCGCCCGCCTCGGCCAGCGTCCGGAGGACGGGCGTCCGGTCGCGGAGGCGGGCCAGCGGGTCCTCGGCGTGGTGGCGCTCGACCATACGGTGATCCCCGACCGCCCGCGTAAATAGCTCCGGGCGACCCGGACCTCACCGATCGCCGCGCCGCGCGAGCAGCGACCGCACGTCCCGCCGCGTCGCCGTCTCCCCCCGTTCGACGAAGTGCGTCGCGCACGCGTTGCCGAGCGCGAGGCACTCGCCCCACGGGAGGCCCGCCGCCAGCCCGGTCGCGAGCGCGCCGTCGAACCGGTCGCCCGCGCCCGTGCGCCGGGTCACGCGCTCGGCGTCGAAGTTCTCGACCGTCGTCATCTCGCCGGTCGCGGCCGCGGCGCGGCGCTCGTCGTGGAGGACCACCGCGTCGACGCCGAGCACCTCCCGGAGCTCCGGCTCCCGACCCACGCCCGTCGCGTCGACGCCGACGGCGTCCGCGAGGCGGCCGAGCTCCCCGTCGTTCGCCGACAGGACGACCTCGCACCCGTCGGCGAGCGCGCCGAGCGCCCGGCAGAGCGCCCGGAGCGGCTCGTCGGCGGACGCGGTGACGTCGCCCGGGTCGAAGACGACCGTCGCCTTCCCGAGATCGACCTCGGCGAGGGCTCGGAGGGCGTCCGTCATCCCGGCGACCCCGACCCAGTTCTGCAGCACGACCACCTCGTCGGAGAGCCACTCGTCGGGGGGTGCGGGAACCGCCGCGAAGAGGTCCTCGACGCGCCACTCACGGATGTCGTCGGACTCGACGGAGAGCATCAGGTCCCGCTCGTCGAACGAGAGGACGTGGACCGTCGCCGGGGACCCCATCGAGACCGTCGGGAAGGAGAACCCGTCGAGGGCGGGATCGTCGAGGTGGCCGTACAGCGTGACGCGGGGCCCGAGGGCCGACACCTGTCGCGCCGCGTTCACCGCCTGTCCGCCCGGTCGGACGGCTTCCGGAGTCAGCTGCAGCGACCTGGCCCCGTCGGCCGAGATCAGGTCGACGAACGCGGAGCGCGTCGCGATTCGCTCGCCCGTGGCGTCCGTGACGCCGTAGTACCGGTCGACGCTCCCGTCCGGGAGAGCGATCACGTCGCGGTAGTCGAGCGTCCCGTCGAGCCGGGAGCGAAGGGCGTCGTACTGCATCGGTCGTCTGGACCCACGAGGCTCCGCGCCCGTAAATCCGGGTCACGGATCGGTCGCGATCGGCATCGCGGCTCTCCGCGTCGCGAAGTTCGACAGCAGAGCCGGAGGAGGCGATTGTGAACCACGGTCGTTCCGCTTCGTTCCCTGGTTCAAATCCCTCCCGCAGCTCTTCGACTCGACGGTGTTACCTCAGAAGAGCCGGAGGAGGGATTTGAACCCTCGACCTATTCCTTACGAAGGAATCGCTCTGCCAGCTGAGCTACTCCGGCGCGCATCTTACCATTCCCGAACGGAAAAATAAGGGTTCCGAAACGGCGACGCCGCGGGCCGCGAGATCACGCGACATCGGCGGGTCCGTTCCCTCGATCGTCGTCTTTCGATTGTGCGGGTCTGTTTCGAAATATATCTAAGATCGTCTGGATCGATGTGTAGTCTGAGCGATCGTCACAGGAATATAAGGAAAAAGCATATATAGGTGCTCGAACTTCGATTGGGATGTGATCGCACCGATCGTGTGCCATGATGGCGGGGATCGACTCCCCCGACGGTGCCTGCCCGGTCGGAGCCCGTACCGGGCGTCGCTCGTCTCGCCGGTCGCGACCCCCACCGCGACCCGGCGCGGCTGTCACCCCTATCAGCGATCCGATACGGCCGGCGTGTGACCCACGTCTCCGACGTGCCAAGCGCGAAATCGCCTCTGGCCCCGACGGTCTCGCGGCCGTGGACTCTTGTCATGTGACGGGCCCGCGCCGTCCCGGCCCGCCGGCGTTCTCCGGGCGGGACGGCACTCACGCTGTCCGACGATTCTCGGCGAAAAGCGTCGCGACCGCCCGAAGCGACCTCACTCCCGCGAGAGCCGAACGTCCAGGCAGACGTTGTACTCGTGTGGCGCGTACGACCGGACGACGCGCTCGGTCTCGACGGTCACGTCGTACGCGTCGCCGGCGGCCGCGCGGATCGCCCGGGTTCCCGGACCGAACGGGTCGTCCTCGTGTTGGATGTCGTAGTAGTGGATCGTGCAGTCGTCGCCCGCCAGCCGGACGGCGGTGTCGAGGAACTCGCCGGCGGAGTGCGGGAGGTTCATCACGAGCCGGTCGGCGGTCCCGGCGTACTCGTCGGCGATCTCCCGCACGTCGCCGGCGATCGCGGTCACGCGGTCGGCGACCCCGTTGCGCTCGGCGTTCTCCCGGAGGTACTCCACCGCGCGCTCGTTGAGGTCGCAGGCGACCACGTCGGCGCCGCGGGACGCCAATGGGACGGCGTAGGGTCCGACGCCGGCGAACATGTCGATCGCGGTCTCTCCGGACTCGACCTGCTCGACCACGCGGTGGCGCTCGGTGGCGAGCCGCGGGGAGAAGTACACCTCGGCCACGTCCAACAGGAACTCGTGGCCGTACTCGCGGTGGACCGTCTCGGTGCCGTTCCCCGCCAGCACGTCCCAGCGCCGGACGCGCAGCTCGCCCTCGATCGGGGACGCGCGGTTGAGCACCGTCTCGCAGGGCACGTCGGAGGCCATCACCGCCTCGGCGATCTCGCGGGCGCGCTCGTCGTCGTCCTCGTCGACGATGACGATGTCGCCGAGCCGCTCCAGCGAGGGCTCGTAGCCGAGGATCGCGGCGGGGGTCAGCGGGCGGTCGCGCTCGGCGGCGTCGCGCTCGACGATCGCCGCCGCGAGGTCGTCGGGGACCGCCTCGGGGGCCGCGACCGGGATGTAGATCGTGTCGCCGTCGACCGCGATCTCGTGGTCGCCGTCGAGGGCGTCGGCGTCGGCGAGCCGCTTCCGGACCGCCTCGCCGCGCTCGCGCTCGACCGCGACGCAGGGGACGCTCATTGTCGCGAGAACGCGGGGCGAGCCATAAACGCTGACGCTTCGGCGGTGCGAGCCCCGGGCGGGCACCGAGCGGGGACCGCGGCGACCTCAGTCGAACGGGTACCGCGCGGTCGACCCGCACTCGCGGCAGCGGACGACCACCCGTCCGGGGCGGAGCCGGACGCGGCTCGTCTTCCCGGGGCGGAGGTAGACGCCGCAGTCGTCGCAGGTCTTCCGGGAGAACTCGGCGGGGACGCCACAGCGGTTCCGCTCCGCGATCCGGCGCGCGAGCGCGACGTACTCCCGCGCGCGGTCGTACTCGTCGTCGACGACGGCCTCGCGGGCGAGCGCGAACAGCCGGTCGATCCGTTCCGACGGGATCCCCATACCACGCCGGGGGTGACGGACCGGCAAAGTCGTTGTCATCGAGGGTGGCGCACGGATCGCCGTCCGGACCGGCTCGCGGGAGTCGCGGGCGCTCCGCGTCCGCCAACCCGCACGCTTTTTTAGCGGTCCGCGCGAACGACGCGCCATGAAGGAATCCCTGATGGACGTCGTCTGCTGTCCGCTCGACAAGGCCGACCTGGACCTCGACGTCGACGAGCGGGACGACGAGGAGATCCTCGCGGGGACGCTCACGTGTACCGAGTGCGGCGAGACCTACCCGATCGAGGACGGCATCCCGAACCTCCTCCCGCCCGACATGCGCGAGGAGGCGACGGCGTAGGATCCGACGGCGCCCGTCTCGGTCGCCCCCGTCTCGGTCGCCCCCGTCTCGGTCGCCCCCGTCTCGGTCGCCCCCGTATCCGTACTGCATCTTTTTTTAGTGCGAGTGCGTCAACCCCAACGTGTCGACACTTTCCGTCGAACTGAACGGGGACGCAGTTCACTCGATCCGGGCGCCCGCCCGGTTCGAGACGACCGGTCCGTTCGCGGTCTCGCTCGAGAACGCGGGCCGTTCCACGCACGTCCACCTGCACTTCGACGACGATCTGGACCGGGTCGCGTCGGTCGACGAGACGAACCACTTCGTCGACGACGAGTCCACGAGACACGTTCACGTCTCCGTCGGCGACGTGGCGGAACCGGTCCGCGGAAAGCTGAAGATCGTCACCGGCTACGGCTCGGAGACGCGGTACGTCGATCTCCGGATCGAGCCGCGCGAGGACACCGGTCCCGACGAGGTCGCCGTCGACGAGGCGCTCGCGAAGCCGCCGGAGCGTCCGCCGGAGCTCCCGCCGTCCCAGCGCGCGGCGAACGCGGTCGACCGGCTGATCGAGCGCGGCGGCGTGCCCGGAGCGATCGCCGCGTTCCTCGCGCTCGCCGCCGGGGTCTCCGTCGCGCTCGCGCTCGACAGCGCGGTCGTCACGGCCGCCGTCGTCGCCGTCCTGGCAGTGTCGCTCGGGGCGGCGCTCCTGGCGGTGTGGTGAGAGCGTCGGGGGGAGGGCGGCGGCGTCGCTCCCGCCGTCGATCGCCGCGAATCCGGGCGCTTTTAAGCGTGCCAGCGGAAGGTGGGCGCATGAGCTTCGAGAAGGAAGACGAGGTCGTGCTCCACGACAAGCACAGCGAGTACGACGGCGAGACGGGCACGATCACGCAGGTGATGGAGACGATGTTCGGCGACGCGACCTACACGGTCAGCTTCGAGGAGGGCCAGGAGACCGGCGTCCCCGAGGACGCCCTCGACGCCGTCGAGAGCGAGGAGTAACCGACCCTTCTCCCGACCCGCATGGCCAAAGTCCCCTTCCACTACGTCGACCTCCGGGCGTTCGCGTACGCCACCGAGGACGAGAAGCGGGTCGCGGACGCCCTCCGGACGTTCCTCCCCGAGGACGCCGAGCTGGACCGCGTCGAGAACGTCGGCCACCACGGCGACCGGATCGTCGTGCTCTCGGCCCGGATCGAGAACGCCGACGGGATGCGCCACGTCCTCGACCGGCTCTCCGGGCTCGACGAGGTCGACCGCGTGATCGACGAGCTCGACCAGCGGGTCGACGACAACTGCGCGCTGTTCCTCCGCGTGGACAAGCAGGCGGCGTTCCGCGGCGAGGTCCGGCTCGGCCCCGGGATCACCGTCCGCGCGAAGGTCGAGGCGTACCCCGCGAAGAAGGAGGCCGCCGTCGAGAACGCCCGAGAGACGCTCTCGCGGCTGCGCGACGACGGCGAGGCGTAGCCGGCCGGCCTTCCGTCGACGCACACGCGTCGCACCCCCGGCGTGGCTTTTTACCGGTTCCCGCCGTCGACCCGCCCATGAGCGACCCGTTCGTCGTCGTCGGTGCGGACGCGGCCGGACTGAGCGCGGCCAGCAAGTTCCGCCGCGAGGCCCCAGACCGCGAGGTCGTCGTCTTCGAGAAGGGACGTTGGATCTCGTACGCCTTCTGCGGGATGCCGTACTTCGTCGAGGGACGCGTCGAGCGCATGTCGGACCTCCTCTCGCTGTCGCCGAGCGAGGTCGCCGAGCGCGGGATCGACCTCCGACGCGGACACGAGGTCGTCGGCGTCAATCCGGATGCGAAGACCGTCGCCGTCGAGACCGCCGCGGGCGACTCGGTCGAGCAGTCCTACGACGACCTGCTCGTCGCCACGGGCGGCCGCGCCTCGACCGGCCCCTTCGACGTGCGCGGCCTCGACGGCGCGTTCACGCTCCACGACATGGACGCCGCGGCCGCGATCGACGCGTACGTCGCCGAGCCGGACGCCTACGACCCCGACCGCGCCGACGTGAGCGCTGTCGACCGCGAGCGCGTCGAGCGCAACGCCGCGATGCCGGCGCCAGAGACGGCCGCGATCGTCGGCGGGGGCTACGTCGGCGTCGAGATGGCCGAGGCGCTCAGAGGGCGCGGCCTCGACGTGCACCTGTTCCACCGCTCCGGGCATCTCCTCCCGGACTTCGGCGAGGCCGTCGGCGAGCGTGTGGCGGACGAACTGGAGGCGGAGGGCGTGACGGTCCGCACGAACGCCCCCGTCGAGGGGCTGGTCGGCGACGACCGTATCGAGGGGATCGCGTTCGACGCCGCCGCCGGAGGCGGAGCCGGCTCCGAGACGCTTCCCGTCGATCTCGCGGTCGTCGGCGTCGGGATCCGACCGAACACCGAGCTCCTCGACGGGACCGGCGTCGAGACGGGCGAGGGCGGCGCGATCCGCACGGACGAGTACGGCCGGACGAGCCTCCCGGACGTGTACGCCGCGGGCGACTGCGCGACCGCGACCCACGCAGTCACCGGCGAGGAGGCGTGGATGCCGCTCGGGCTCACCGCCAACCGGGCGGGGCGGGCGATCGGCGCCACGGTCGCCGGCGACCCCTCTCCCGTGGGCGAGATCGCGGGCACCGCGGCCGTGAAGGCGTTCGACATGGAGGCCGCTCGGGTCGGACTGATCGACGATGAAGCGGCCAGAGAGGCCGGATTCGACCCGGTCCGCGAGACGGTGACTGCCGGCTCCCGGTCCGGCTATTACCCCGGCGCGGCCGAGACCGACGTGACGCTCGTCGCCGACCGCGACACGGGCCGGCTCGTCGGCGGGAGCATCGTCGGCCCCGACCGCGCAGCCGTGCGGATCGACACGCTCGCGACCGCGCTGGAGGCGGACATGACCGTCCCGGAGGTCGAGCGGCTGGACCTCGCGTACGCGCCGCCGTTCTCGCCGGTGTGGGACCCGATCCTCGTCGCGGCGAAGGTGCTCAACGGGACGCTCGACGGGGACTGAGTCGCTCGGCTACTCGGTCGCTTCCGCGCCGGCTCCGTCATCGTTCCCGCCGCCGACGCCGGCGACGACGCGTCCGATCGCGTAGCCGGCGACGCCGACGGCGACCGCCGCGGCGAGGGCGACGCCGAGCGGTTCGGCCACCGCGACGAGGAAGGGGACGGGATCGGAAAGCGGGACCGAGTACGGTTCCGGGCCGGCCGTACGCAGAAGGACCGCCGCGAAGGGACCGTACGCGAGGAGGACCGCCGGGAGCGCGCCCCCGCCGACCGCGGCGAAGGCGACGACGCCGACCGCGGTCAGGACCGCGAGGGCCCCGGCGACGGGAGCCGCGAGGTCCTGCGGAATCCCCGTCGCTCCCAGCGAGGCCGCGGCGTCGACAGCGATCGAGGCGGCGTCGAAGGCGGCGTACGAGACCGCGAAGCCGACCGCGCTCCAGACCGCCGCGCGCTCGAACCCGGTCTCGCCGAGGGCGACGCGAGCGAGGGCGGCGGGGCGCCCGTCGTCGCCGCGGTCTCTCCCCGTCATTCCGGGCGAGTCGCGCCCCGGCCCTCTCGGCTCGGGGTCAGGTTCCCGTGTTCGTCGATTTCGCCGGCGACAATCCGGGTCGAGGAGATGCGCTCGCCGTCCTCGGCCTCCACGTGGTCGACCACGACGAGCTCGAGGGGGTCGTGACCGCGCTCGCGCCGGATCTCGTTGATCCGCCTCCCTCCCCCCTTCGTCTCCGGGGAGACGATCAGCGCGTCGAACTCTGGTTCGACGGCGATGCCGGTCGGGTCGGTCAGCTCGCGGATCTCGTACTCGCGGCCGTGCTCGTCGGCGAGGTCGGACAGCTCGGCCTCGAGGTCGCGCTTTCGGCGGTCGTACGGGCGGACGTACCGCTCGACGTGTCGGGTCTTCGGCGCGAGCTCGTCCGACGTGAGCCCGACGGTCACGTCACCCAGCTCGAACGCCCGTTCGAACAGCTTCCGGTGGCCGTCGTGAACGGGATCGAACGTGCCACCCAGCGCGACGTTCATGCACGACCGTTGCGCGGACGGAACTTAAAACGTCTCGAAGCGGGAGCGCTCCCGCGACCTATCGGTCGTCGGCTTCGTCGTTCCGGTCGCCTTCCCCGTCCTCGTCGGCTTCGCCGTCTCGCTCGGCGCCTTCGTTCCCGTCGTCGGTTTCGCTCCCCTCACCCTCCCCGTCCACCGAGATCTGGACCGGCTCCGCGTCGCCGTCGGGGGACTCACCCCCGAGCCGCCGGTCGAGGTTGAACACGGCGTTGAGCTCCCGCTGCACGTCGCCGACGACGCCCTGTACCAGCTCGCTCGGCGCGATCGCCTCGTACTCGTAAGGATTGTTGCCCGCGCCGCTCGCCTCCCGCTTGTCGCGCTCGACGGTGCCCTCGTCGTGGAGCTCCGCGAGCGCCTCGCGGACCGTGCTCGGGTAGAGCCCGGTGCCGTCGGCGACCTCGTCGCTGGTGCTGTTCGGGTTGTCGCGGAGGTAGACGTAGATCCGCGCGCGGGTCTCCGTGTCGAGCAGCCACGACAGGAGGTCGACGACGTTGTCGTCGAACCCCTTGACGGCCTTGTCCGCGCCCTCGCCGAGGCGTTCCTTCGTCTTCCGGAGCTCCTCGCGGGTCCGCTCGGTGGGCGACTCGTCAGCGGCGTCGTCGTCCGCCCCGTCGACGTGATCGTCGGTAGTCATACCGGAAACTGGGGTCCGCGCGCCCAAAAGGGTTTCTCGTCGTTTCGGTTCCGACGGAACGGGGCCCCAGCGATTCGTCCCGCCTACGGCGACAACACGAGGTCCGCACAGAGCGCGTCGAAGCCGTCCTCCTCGCGGAGCCGGCGCTGGCGCTGCGTCCCGCTCTCTGCGTCGTACACGTCCCGGATCCCGTCGATTCCGAGGCGGTCGCACTCGTCGGCGACGACCTCGCCGAGCGAGACCGTCCCCTCGCCGTCGCGGGCGATGAAGGAGGCGTCGTGGCCGTGGCGGATCGCCCGCCACTTGTTCTCGTCCAACAGCTCCCGGCGGAGGGTCGGTGGGGACTCGCCGTCCGCGTAGCGCTCGGCGTAGTCGACGACGAGGGCGTGGACGTACTCGACCAGCGCGAGAGTGACCGCCGGGTCGCGCTGGGCGTCGGGCGCGCGCACCTCGACCGTGCCGTGGCCGGTGTGGGGGCGCACGTCGAACCAGAGCTCGCCGCGGTCGGAGATGGAGTCCGTCTCCACCATCCGGCGCTCGAAAGCGTTGAAGGCGTCGAAGTCGTCGAACGCCGACGGGACGCCGGTGTTCGGGAGGTTCTCGAAGATCTTCGCGCGGGCCGACGCGAGCCCGGTGTCGAAGCCGTTCCAGAACGGGGAGTTCGCCGAGAGCGCGAGCATGACCGGGCAGTGCCACCGGAGTCGGTTCGCGATCCAGACGGCCTTGTCCGCGTCGTCGACGCCGACGTGGACGTGGAGCCCCGCGGTCGTGTTGCGGTGTTGCGGGTACTGGATCCGGTCTAACTGCGCCCGGTACCGCGGCTTCTCGGCGTGATCGAGCTCGCGCCACTTCGCGGCCGGGTGGAGGCCCGCGGCCGCGATCCGGTAGCCGTCGGCGGCGGCGTGGTCGACGAGCGCCTCCCGCACCGTCGAAAGGGCGTCGGCCGCGTTCGACGGGTCCTCGATCAGCTCGGTCTGCGCCTCGATCGTACACTTGAACAGCTCGTGGTCGAACCCCTCCGGGACCGCCGCCGGGGGGTCGCGGCCGTAGACGAGATCGTCGGTCCCCGAGGTCGGGCGGCCGTCGGCATCGACGATGTAGAACTCCTCTTCGATGCCGAGCGTGCCCATCCGGGCGAACGCGTCCCGCGAACCGAGTTCCATTACCGCTCCGTACCGGCCGCGCGGTCTTATATGGATTGGAACCCGAAACGGAGCGCCGGTGTCGACCTCGGCGAGCCGCGCCGCGGCGACGCCGTCGGCTACTGAGAAAATCTTATCACGTTCAGAGAGAACGGTGACCCATGTCCCCCGTTCCGTTACAGGTCCCCGGCGGTCCCGAACTGCTGATACTCCTCCTGATTCTGCTCGTCGTCTTCGGGCTGGTCGGTCGGTGGGTCTACCGAGACGCGAAGTCCCGCGGGAGCGACTGGGCGTGGCAGTGGGGCGTCGGCGTCGCGCTGCTCTTCCTGGCGGGGCTGGTCCCCGGCCTGCTCGGGATTCTCATCTACGTCACGGTTCGGGGCGACCGCGTCGAACCGGTGTCGTGAGATCGAAAACGAGTCGGCGGCGCGCGTTCACGCGCCCGCTTCTCCCCGACCGATTACCCCGACCGATACCACCCTCGTTCAGCCGAGGACGTACCGCAGCTTGGGGAACTTCTCGACGAGCGCCTGCCCGCCGACCTCGAACCGCTCGATGTAGGCGTCGAGGCCGAGGACGCGGCCCGCACCGAACGCGGCGACCGTGAGGAACACGATCGCGTACACCAGCGTCGAGTCGAACAGCGCGAGCGCCTCGCCGCTCCACCCGCCGAGGTAGAACAGCGTCATCTGCATCGCGCCGCCGAGCGCCGCCAGCCGGACGAACGCCCCGGCGATGAGCGCCGCGCCGATGAGCAGCTGGGTGACCGGGACGACGACGTTGACGATCTCCATCAGCGCCGGGCTCGACGCCATCGCGGCGTACAGCCCGCTGACCGGGCTCGCGGGATCGACGTTCGCGAGGTACCCCGCGGCGTCGAACGGCCACTCCGAGACCTTCCCGAGGCCGGCGAACAGGATCATCCCGCCGATCGTCGCCCGAAGCAGGACGATGAACAGCGCCGACAGCGAGTGCGCCTTCCCCAGGAGCGTGACGCCGCCGAACTCTCCGCCGAACTCGTTTGTGGTTTTCGTGGACATTGTGTCTCTCCTCACTTACGGATACGACGACCGTATGAATAAACCCGGAAGCGAGTTCCCTCTCGGAGGGAACGGATCGGCGATCTCCCCCGATCGGTTGGGTCTTTAAGTAATCGCCCCCGAACACGTTCCTCGGATTCACGGCGACTCGCCGCTCGCCAGCGCCGCGTCGTCCCGGTTCACCACGCCTCGCCGCTCGCCAGGTCCACGTCGCCGTCGCCCTTCTCGGAGGGACACACGTCCGCGAGCACGCAGTCGCCGCAGTCCGGGTTGATCGCGGTACACGTCGCGCGGCCGTGGTCGATCATGAGATGCGTGAACTGCTGCCAGTCCGCCTCGGGGACCACGTCGAGGAGGTCCTGTTCGATCTTCGGCGGGCCCTCCTCCTCCGTGATCGCGAGCCGCCGAGTGAGCCGCTGGACGTGGGTGTCGACGACGATCCCCTCCACCACGTCGTGGCCGTGCTGGAGCACGACGTTGGCGGTCTTGCGGCCGACGCCCGCCAGGTCCGTCAGCTCCGACATCGTGTCGGGCACCTCGCCGTCGTGTTTCTCGGCGATGTCGGCGCAGGCCGACCGGATGTACTTCGCCTTGTTGTTGTAGTAGGTGATCGAGTTGATCGCCTCCGCGAGCTCCTCTTGGGGCGCGTTCGCGTACTCCTCGGGCGTCCGGTACGTCTCGAAGAGGTCGGCGCACACCTTGTTCACGCGCTCGTCCGTACACTGCGCGGAGAGGATCACGGCGATGAGCAGCTCCAGCCGGTTCGAGTAGTTCAGCGAGATGGTCGAATCGGGGTACTCCTCGTAGAGCCGGTCGAGGACCTCCTCGACCTGCTCCTCCCGCGGCTCCAGTGGCGTTCCCATACAGACGCCTCCGCGCGGGCGCCATTGAACGATCCGGAAGCGGTACGCACCCGTCGCGTGTGCCCGGACCCGAAACCGGCAGATTCACGTCGCCTCCCCGACACGTCGGGGCGTGTCCCGGTCCCGCGATCGACGGCGACGGCGCCCGGCGTACAGCCGGCGCCCGCAGCAGTTCTACTGGCTGTGGATCGCCGCGACGGCGACGTACGGCGTCGGCGACATCGTCTCGACGATCGCCTTCCTGGAGTACGTGCCGACGATTCAGGAGGCGAATCCGATCGTCGCGTTCGCGCTCGAGGCGTTCGGACTCGGCGGGCTGGTCGCCCTGAAGATCGCCGTGTACCTGATCATGCTCTCGATTAGCGTCCACGGCGCCCGCGAGGGCGACGGGCTCCTCTACTACTTCCCGCCGGTCCTGCTGACGGCCGTCGGGACCTACCTCACCGCGAGCAACGTCCGGCTGCTGTTGCTCTCCTGAGGCGGTCGCCGGCGACCCCCTTCCCCACCGCGACCGACACCGGTTTGCGGCGCCGTGACCCATGTCCGGCCATGCTCTCGGACACCCCGGGCCTCCACCACGTGACGGGGATCGTCGGCGACCCCGGCGCGAACGCCGCGTTCTACGCGGAGACCCTCGGCCTCCGGCTCCTGCGGCGGACGGTCAACTACGAGGACTCGCTCCAGTACCACCTCTACTTCGGCGACGCGACGGGGTCGCCCGGCTCCGTCTTCACCGTCTTCCCGGACCCGCGCGGCGACCCCGGCCGCGCCGGGAAGCCCGGGTACGCCGCCGTCGCCTTCGCGGTCCCGCCCGGATCGCTCGGCTTCTGGCGCGAGCGACTGACCGACCGGGGTGTCGCGGTCGAGGAGATCGCCTCGGCCGACCGGTTCGGCGACCGCGCGCTCTCCGTCGCCGACCCCTCCGGCACCCGCGTCGAACTGGTCGAGAGCGACGCGGACGGCGACCCGTGGGTCGGCGGTGCCTCTGCCACTGACCCGGTCCCCGAATCGGCCGCGATCCGCGGGCTGTACGGCGTCACCGCGCTCCCCGCGGACCCCTACGGGACGGCGAGCGTGCTCGAAACCCTCGGCTTCGAGTACGAGGCGGAGACCGGCGACCGGATCCGGTACCGCGCCTCCGGCGACCGGGCGACCGTCGTCGACCTCCTCGACCGAGACGCGCCGTACCTCCGCGAGGGCCCGGGCGCGCTCCACCACGCCGCCGTGCGCGTCCCCGACCGCGAGGCCCTACTCGAGTGGCACGACCTGTTCCGCGACCGCGGATACGACGTTTCCCGGGTGAAGGACCGCCACTTCTTCCACTCGCTGTACGTGCGCGGGCCCGGCGGGCTCCTCGTCGAGCTCGCGACTGAGGCCCCGACGCCCGACGGGCCGCAGACGCCCGGCCTCGCCGACCCCGACGTGACCGGCCACGCGACGGAGCTGTACCTCCCGCCCCGGTTCGAGGACGACCGCGAGCTGATCGAGGGCCAGCTCCCCGCGTTCGAGTTCGGGGACGACCGAACCGGTGTACGATGACCCGGCGGCTCGCGGGCGTCGAGGGCCCGCACGCTGACGCTTCGCTGGAGACCGGGGGCGCCCCGGCCGCGGCCGCGGCGGTCGCGGTCGTGCTCGTCCACGGTCGGGGCGGGACGGCCGAGGGACTACTCCGGCTCGCGGACGAGTTCTATCGGCCGGGCGCGGCGTTGCTCGCCCCGCAGGCAGTCCGCTCGAACTGGTTCCCCGCCGGCCACGACGCGCCGGTCGCCGCCAACGAGCCGGCGCTGACCTCGGCGGTCGACTGCGTCGCCGTGACCCTCGACGCCGCCGCCGAGATCGGGATTCCGCCTGAGCGCGTCGTCCTCGTCGGCGTCTCGCAGGGCGGCGCCGTGGTGAGCGAATTCCTCCGGCGTCGCCCGCGGCGGTACGGGGCCGCCTTCGTCGTCTCCGCGGCGCTCCCCGGGGACGACCTGACGGAGCGATCGGTGGCCGGCGCGGCGGAAGGGGAGGCGACCGACGCCGGCGACGGCCGGGACCTCGCCGACACGCCGATCGCGCTCGACAGCAGCGAAGACGACCCGTACGTCCCGGTCGAGCGCGTTCGCGCGACCGCGGCGGCGTTCCGCCGGGGCGGCGCGGCGGTCGACCTCCGGATCGACGAGGGCGACGGCCACGGCCTCTCTGACGCGACGATGGCCCGGATCGGCGACCGGATCGCGGCGCTGCTCGACGGGCGCGGCGACGATCGCGCAGACGGCTAGTGACGGCGGCGCGAAGCCAACGACCCGCATAGCCGAACGTGTTCGCGACACGACCCATCCCCCTCGGGAGGCGAGTGACGATCGATGACCGAACTCGACGTCAGACAGCTCCCGCCGAGCGAGCGGCACGACCGGATCCACGAGGCGTTCGCCGAACTGGACCCCGGCGAGACGCTCACGATCGTCAACGACCACGAGCCGACCCCCCTCTACCACGAGATGGCGGCGGAGGTGCCCGCGTTCGACGCCGACGGCTACGCAGTCGAGCGCGAGGAGGCGTCCCGGTTCGTCGCCGAGTTCCCGAAGGTCGAGCCCGAGTCGGGCGTGACGAAGGTCCGGCTCGCCGACCTCGACGGCGAGCCGCACGCGGCGGCGTTCCCGGGGCGCGAACCGAAGACGGTCCGGCTGTCCCTTGACGCCGGGCAGAGCGTCCCCGAACACACCCACCCGGACCGGACGGTCCTGTTCCACGCGCTGACGGGCGCGTTCGCGGTCCGGCTCGACGGCGAGGAACACGCGGTCGAGGCCGGCGAGATCGTCCGGTTCGACGGCGAGACGGCGGTCGAGCCGACGGCGACCGAGGACGCCACCGCGCTCGTGGTGCTGGCGCCGAAGCCGGACGCGTGACGCGAGGCGGACGATCGACCTCGCCGCCGACGTTTTATAGGTCGTCGTCGAATCCCGCCCATGGAGACGACCCGCCAGCGCATCGCCGACACGCTCCGCGAGGGGCCGGCGACCGCGAGCGACCTCGGGGAGATGCTGTCGCTGCCGACGCCGGTCGTGTACGACCACGTCGAACACGTCTCGCGGTCGGTCGACGGCGACGCGGAGCTGCTCGTCGCGCCCCCCGAGTGCCGCGACTGCGGTTTCGACGGCTTCGACGATCCGATCAACGAGCCCTCGCGGTGCCCGGAGTGCAAGAGCGAACGGATCGAGGAGCCGGCGTTCGTGATCCGCTGACTGCGACGCGGTCTGTTTAAGAGAATTTTACAGCTCGTCCAGCAGCGTCGCCGCCGCGTCGGCGGACGACCCCGGCCCGCGCGCGGTGATCAGGTCGCCGTCGACCGTGACGCTCGTGTCGGCGTCGAGCTCGGCGTCCCAGTCGGCGCCCGCGAGGACGACCTCGTCTTCCACCCAGTACGGGAGCTTCCGGCCGTCCGGCATCACGTCGTTCTCGTCCACGATGTCCTCCTCCCACGCGTTCGGGAAGCCGGTGACGGAGCGTCCCTCGACGAGGGGGGTCCCGTCGGCCTCGCGGGTGAACGCCAGGATGCCGACCGCGTGGCAGACGACGAGGGCGACGCCCTCATCGCCCGCGACCGCGTCGAGCAGGAGCTGGCGGGCGTGCCGGTCCTGATTCACGTCCCAGACGGTGCCGTGACCGCCGGGGAACACGACCGCGTCGTACCCCGCGGCGTCGACGGTTGCGACCGGTTTGGGGTCGTTGAGCTTCGGGTGCTCCTCGTCGACCTCGCGGAGCTCCGCGACCCGCTCCTCGCCGCCCGCGGCCTCCGGGTCGAGCGACCGCTCGTCGACGACCGGCGGCGACCCGGACGGGGTCGCGACGGTCACGTCGACGCCTTCGGATTCCAGCGTGGTCAGCGGCTCGATGCACTCCTCGGCCCAGTACCCCTCCTCGCTCACGACAAATAGCGCGTCAGTCATGCGTGTTCCATCCTTGGGGCGCTCGACGGAAAAGGCGCCCGCGCCCGGAAGCGACGAGGGGGGTCGCGAGGTTTATAAGGGACCGAGCCGCGAGGACCGCCGAGCGGGCCTCGTTCCGCTCACGTCGTGAACAGCTCGGTGTCGTCGGGGACGGCGAACAGCCCCATCCGGACGCCGGCGTCGAGCCAGCCGTAGCCGTACGAGTACGACGCGAGCGCGTTGACGGGGTCGCCGTCCTCGCGGAAGTGCCGCCCGTCCTCGAGGTACGACTCGGCCATCTCCAGCACGTCGGCGGCGGCCTCGCCGAGGGGGGTGTCGGCGGGCGGCCGCGGCTCTGCGACCGCCAGCGCGTCGGCGAGCATTTGCTCGTAGCGGTCCGTCTTCTCCTCTAGGTCGGCGGCCATGCGGGCTGTTCCGGAGAGCGGGGCAAAAACCCGTCGGCGAAGCGCAACCTCGATACGCCCGGAGCCGAAACAGGCGGGCATGTACGAGGCCGTCCACGCTCACCCAGACGGCGACGCGACCGCCGCCCGCCACGCCGCCACCGCGGCGCGGTACGGGTACGAGGGGGTCGTCGTCCGGACGCGAGACGCGCTCGATCCGGTCGGCGGGGACGCGGACGGCGGCGGCTCCGGAACCGGCGGGGACGCGGTCGACGATCGGTCCTCGGAGGCCGCCGCGCTCCGCGAGGAGTACGGGGTCGACGTCATCGACGCGGTCGAGATCGACGCCGACAGCGCCACGAGCGCCTCGGGCGCGGTGGGCAACTACCGGACCGAGCGCACCGTGGTCTGCGTCGTCGGCGGCGACGACGGCCTCAACCGCTTCGCGGTCGAGGAGCCGCGCGTCGACGTGCTGGTCCGTCCGATGGACGGGTCGGGGGACTTCAACCACGTCCTCGCGAAGGCCGCCCGCGACAACGGTGTCCACGTCGAGTTCGACCTCGGGCCGCTGTTCCGCGCCACCGGCGGGAAGCGGGTCCGCGCGCTGGCGGACCTCCGGAAGCTCCGGGAGATCGTGACCTACTACGACGCGCCCCACGTCGTCAGCGCGAACCCCCGGTCGCACCTGGGGCTCCGTGCGCCGCGCGAGGTCGTCGCCGCCGCGGAGGCGGTCGGGTTCGACGCCGAGTGGGTCGAGGAGGGCCTTCGGGCGTGGGGCGAGATCGCGGCCCGAAACCGCGAGCGGCGCTCCGAGGCCTTCATAGAGCCGGGGGTCCGACTGGGACGGTATGAAGAAGACGGTTGAGGAGCACGCCGCGCGCTTCTCCGAGAAGGCCGCCGAGTACGACGACTCGAAGAGCGACGAGTACCACGCGTGCGCGAGCCTCGTGATCGAGTACGCCGACCCGACCCCCGACGATATCGTCCTCGATCTCGGCGCCGGCACGGGCGCCATCGCGCTCGCGGTCGCCGAGGACGCGGAGCGGGTGCTCGCGCGCGACATCAGCGAGGGGATGATGGAGGAGGGGCGCCGCAAGGCCGACGCGCGCGGGCTCGACAACGTCGCGTTCGCGTACGGCGAGTTCCGCGATCCCGGGATCGACCCCGACCAGCGGGTCGATATCGTCACCTCGAACTTCGCCTTACACCACCTCGCGGACGACGAGAAGCGCGAGGCGATCCGCGAGATGGCCGCCACGGGCGCGCGCCGGATCGTTCTCGGCGACGTGGCCTTCTTCGAGGAGCCGGACCCCGACGCGCCCTTCTACGGGCCCGAGGTCGACGACCCCGCGACCGTCGGCACCCTCGTCGAGGCGTTCACGGCCGAGGGGTTCGCGGTGACCGCGGTCGAGCGCGTTCACGACCAGGTGGCCGTGATCGTCGCGGAGCGCGACGCGGCGCTGGGAGACCGGTGATCCGGCCGTGAAACACCTCCCCAAACACCTCCGGCCGCGCTGGCGGTACCTCGCGGTCGGGATCGAGACGTGGCCCGAGGCCGACCTCGGGCGGCGCGCGTTCCAGCGCGCGCTGTGGTACGCCGCGGGCAACCTCCTCGGCGACGCCGGCAGCGCCGACGCCGACCTCACGCTCCTGGCCTTCTCGCACGACGGCGGGGAGGGCGAGGCGATCGTCCGGGCCCGCCACGGCCACGTCGACGACGCGCGCGCCGTGATCGGGTGCGTGAGCGAGGTCGACGGCGACCCCGTCGGGATCCGCGTTCGCGGGATTTCGGGGACGGTGCGTGCCTGTGAGGAAAGATATATGGGTCGCGCGGGCGGTAGTTCGACACAGCGAGACGTCGCGTTCGAGGGTGCCGAGCGGTCCGCGGTCGTGCGCGGCGACGCGCGCGACGTGCGGACCGAGTCGGGGTACGTCGGCGCGGCGGCGTTCGACACCGAGTGATATCATGCAGGGACAATCCCAACAGCAGGCGTACGACCGAGGAATCACTATCTTCTCTCCCGACGGCCGGCTCTACCAGGTCGAGTACGCCCGGGAGGCGGTGAAACGCGGGACGGCGAGCGTCGGCGTCCGCGCCGAGGACGGCGTCGTCCTCGCGGCGGACAAGCGCGCCCGCTCCCCGCTGATGGAGCCGGAGAGCATCGAGAAGCTGCACAAGGCCGACGACCACGTCGGCGTCGCGAGCGCGGGCCACGTCGCCGACGCCCGCCAGCTCATCGACTTCGCGCGCCGACAGGCGCAGGTGAACCGCCTGCGCTACGGCGAGGCGATCGGGATCGAGACGCTCACCAAGAACATCACCGACCACATCCAGCAGTACACGCAGGTCGGCGGCGCGCGCCCCTTCGGCGTCGCGCTGATCGTCGGCGGGATCGAGAACGGCGAGCCGCGCCTGTTCGAGACCGACCCGTCCGGCACCCCCTACGAGTGGCAGGCGCTCTCGATCGGCTCCGACCGGAGCGACCTCCGCGACTACTTAGAGGAGGAGTACGAGGAGGGGCTCTCGACCGACGAGGCCGTCGCGCTCGCGCTCGACACCCTCGCGCAGTCGAACGACGGCGAGCTGTCGCCCGAGGGCGTCGGCGTCGCGACGATCACCGTCGACGACCCCGAGTACACGGTGCGGCCGACCGACGAGATCGAGGAGGTCCTCGCCGAGCGCGATCTCCTCCCTGAAGAGGAGGATGCGGCCGACGGAGAAGACGGCGCTGACGCGGCCGACGAAGCGGACGACTCCGACGAGGAGTAACGCGCCGGCGCCCCGCGCGGGCACATTCTTCCGTTCCGTCCGTCCACCCGTTTCGTTCGTCCCGTCCGTCCGCCCGTCCCTATTCCGTCCGCCAGCTTGTCGCCGGTCGGGAGAGTTATGCCGCCGGGGACCGACCGACGACGCGTGCAGAAGACGGTACTCATCACCGGCTGTTCCTCCGGCATCGGGCGCGCCGCGGCGCGCGCGTTCCTCGACGAGGGGTGGACCGTGTACGCGACCGCGCGGAATCCCGCGGACATCCAGACGCTCGGCGAGGCGGGCTGCGAGCTGGCGACGCTCGACGTCACGGACCAGTCCGACATCGACCGCGTCGTCGACCGGATCTTAGACGAGGAGGGCGCGATCGACGCGCTGATCAACAACGCCGGCTACGGCCAGTTCGGGCCGGTCGAGGACGTGCCGACCGCGAAGGTCCACGAGCAGTTCGACGTGAATGTGTACGGCCCGCACCGGCTCATCAAGGCCGTCCTCCCCGGAATGCGCCGCGAGCGAGACGGGACGATCGTCAACGTCTCCTCCGTCGCCGGCCGGGTGTCGATCCCCGGCGGCGGCGTGTACAGCGGCTCGAAGTTCGCGGTCGAGGCGCTCTCGGACGCGCTCCGCAACGAGGTCGCGGAGTACGGGGTCGACGTGGTCGTCGTCGAGCCCGGTCCCGTGCAGACGAACTTCGCGAAGCGGGCGGAGCGGGAGGCGGGCGCCGACGACGCGGACGGCGAGGCCGACGACGGCGGGCTCGACCGCTCGGGCGCCTACGAGGAGTTCTACGCGATCTTCGAGGACACGCAACTGCTCGGCGGCGACGGACCGGGCGCGATCGAGCCCGAGGTCGTCGCCGACGCGATCGTCAACGCCGCGAGCGCGACCCAGCCGCCGGCGCGGGTCCAGCCCGGCACCGTCGCCCGGATCGGCGTGCTCGCGCGGTTCCTCCCCGACGCGATCCTCGATCGGGGGTACGAGCTCGTCCGGAAGTTCACGAGCTGATCTCGGTCGGCGGTCGGGTCGACGCTCACTCCCCGCCGCCCGCCCCCACCGCGAACGGGTTCTCTCCCTCCCGCCAGTCCCATCCGGGGAGCCGCGTCTGGAACCCCGCCGCGAGCGCGGCGTCGAGGTCGTCGGCGCCGGCCGCGCCCGCGCCGTCGGCGGTCGCGTCCTCCGCGACCCGCACGTCGACGAGGTGGAACGTCGCCTGCGCGAGCAGCGAGAGGGGGCGTCCGCCGGCGACCGTCGCGGCGAGCTCGCGGCCGAGCACCTCGTCGACGACGAACCCGGGGTAGTCGCCCGCCACGTCGAGGTCGCGGAGCAGGGCGACGCAGCCGGCGACGTTGACGGCGACCTCGCCGTCCGCGAACACCGCGTCGACCTCGCGGCGGTACGCCTCGGGGGTGACCGGGTCAACCTCGGTCTCGAAGAGCCCGCCCAGCCGATCGCGGGTCTCGTTGATCACGGGGACGACGACCGGCGCGCGATCGCGGACCCACGCGTGCTCGTCGCGGACCGTCTCGGTCGTGATGCGCATGGGGCCGCGTTCGGCGGGCGGGGGTTTGCCATTTGCGAAGGGTTTTATAACGACCGGGCTAATCATCAGCTAAGCGGGTTTTCGCTGGCTGTTCCCGCACGGTACCACCTACGGACAGTACTACCACTATGCCTATCCCGTCACGGTCGACCGTTCGGCGCCGAGCCGCGTACCGGAACGCGAGACGACTCGACGGCGACGGCGATCGCGGCGACCCGCGGTGAGATATGAGTCAAGTCGATAAGCAACTCGATACCCTGAAATCAGAGATCGAACAGGAGATTCCGAACGACATCACGGTCACCGACGTGAAATACGAGGGACCGGAACTGGTCGTGTACACGCGCGACCCCAAGGAGTTCGCCGGCGACGGCGACCTGATCCGCCGGCTCGCCTCGAAGCTCCGGAAGCGGATCACGGTCCGTCCGGACCCGAGCGCCCTCTCTCCCCCGGCCCGCGCCGAGGAGGAGGTCCGCGAGGTGATCCCGGAGGAGGCCGGCGTGACCGACCTCGACTTCCACGAGGACACCGGCGAGGTCGTCATCGAGGCCGAGAAGCCCGGCATGGTGATCGGCCGCCGCGGCTCGACGCTCCGGGAGATCACCCAGGAGGTCGGCTGGACCCCCGAGGTCGTTCGGACGCCCCCGATCGAGTCCTCCACCGTCTCGAACGTGCGCGGCTTCCTCAAGAACGAGCGCGAGGAGCGACGCGACATCCTCGAACGCGTCGGCCGGCAGATCCACCGCGAGGAGATGTCCGACGACGAGTGGGTCCGGATCACGACGCTCGGCTGCTGTCGCGAGGTCGGCCGCGCCTCCTTCATCCTCTCGACGCCCGAGACGCGCGTCCTGATCGACTGCGGCGACAAGCCGGGCGCGGAGGGAGAGGTGCCGTACCTCCAAGTCCCCGAGGCGCTCGGCGCCGGCGCCGCGACCCTCGACGCGGTCGTGCTCACCCACGCCCACCTCGACCACTCGGCGCTCATCCCGCTCCTCTTCAAGTACGGCTACGACGGCCCGATCTACACGACCGAGCCGACCCGCGACCTGATGGGCCTGCTCACCCTCGACTACCTCGACGTCGCCGCCAAGGAGGGCCGTACGCCCCCCTACGAGTCGGCGCAGGTCCGCGAGGCGATCAAACACACCATCCCGCTGGAGTACGGCGACGTGACCGACATCGCGCCGGACGTGAAGCTCACCTTCCACAACGCGGGCCACATCCTCGGCAGCGCGGTGACCCACTTCCACATCGGCGACGGCCTCTACAACGTCGCCTTTTCCGGCGACATCCACTACGAGGACACGCGCCTGTTCAACGGCGCCGTCAACGACTTCCCGCGCGTCGAGACGCTCGTCTTAGAGTCCACCTACGGCGGCCGCGACGATTACCAGACCGACCAGGAGGACTCCGAGGAGGCGCTCAAGGAGGTCATCAACGAGACGTACGAGCAGGGCGGGAAGGTCGTCATCCCCGCGTTCGCCGTGGGGCGCTCGCAGGAGATCATGCTCGTCTTGGAGGAGGCAATGCGCGAGGGCGAGATCCCGGAGATGCCCGTCCACCTCGACGGGATGATCTGGGAGGCGACGGCGATCCACACCACCTACCCCGAGTACCTCCGCGACGACCTCCGCGACCGGATCTTCCACGACGACGAGAACCCGTTCCTCGCCGACCAGTTCAACCACATCGACGGCGGCGAAGACGAGCGGCAGGATGTCGCCGACGGCGAGGAGTGCATCGTCATCTCCACCTCCGGGATGATCGAGGGCGGGCCGATCATGTCGTGGCTCCGCCACATCGGCCCCGAGCCGGAGTCGAACCTCGTGTTCGTCGGGTACCAGGCGCAGGGGACGCTCGGCCGCCGGATCCAGAACGGCTGGGACGAGATCCCGGTCGACGGCTGGGGCGGCGGCGGCCGCGGCGACACGCTCACCCTGGAGATGGGCACCGAGGTCGTCGACGGCTTCTCCGGCCACGCCGACCGGCAGGGGTTAGAGAACTTCGTGAAGACGATGAACCCGCGCCCCGAGAAGGTGCTGTGCGTCCACGGCGACGAGCGCTCCGTCCAGGACCTCTCGTCGGCGCTGTACCACGACTACAACATGCGGACGTTCGCCCCGAAGAACCTGGAGACGTTCCGGTTCAAGTAAGCCGATCGGCCGGAGAGACCGCGTCGTTCCGGCCGCCGAGCGCGATACTCGGGTGCGTTCTCGGTTCCTCCGAATATTGACAGAGATATTTTAATACGGACCCTTTTATTCCCCTACGAGAGCACGGAGACACGCGTCGACGACGTGTGGCGACACCGCCACGTCTCGACGGGGACGCCACGTCGGGGACGGGCGGTCCACGTCCGTTCCCGATCGCGGAGCGTCCCGGTATCGGTGCGGAGACCCGTTCGATGCGGCCTGAGACCGGACGACATCCGACGGGTCCGCGGCCGGCTCGGCCCCCGACGAACACGCCGGACAGGAACCAGATATGTCCACTCACCACGTCGTTTACGTCTTCCTGATCGCCGCCGCCGGCGTGCTGTCGGCGTCCCTCTCCGTCGGCGCCCTGCGCAACCGCGACATCGTCGGCGCGCTGCCGCTGGGGATCCTGCTTTCTGCCGTTACGCTGTGGTCGGCCGGAAAGCTCGTCGAGCTCGCGAGTCCGGGGTTGGCGGCCACCGTGTTCTGGGCGAACGTCCAGTACCTCGGGATCGTCGTCGTCGTCGCGACGTGGCTGCTCTTCGCGCTCGCGTACACCGGCCGGAGCGAGTGGCTGACCGGCCGCACCGTGCTCCTGTTGGCCGTCGAACCGGTGCTCGTGCTGGCCGCGGTCGGGACCAACGGGAGCCACGGCCTGTTCCGGACCTCGACGGACCTCGTGGCGTACGGGTCGCTCACGGGGCTGACGTCGACCCCCGGACCGGCCTTTTGGATCCACTCGGCCTACTCGTACCTCCTCCTGTTCCTCGGGGCGGTCCTGATACTCCGATTGGTAGCTCGCTCGGGCCGCCTGTTCCGCAGTCAGGCGGTCGGACTGCTGCTCGCGGTGTTCTCTCCGTGGATCGGCAACGGGCTGTTCCTCGCCGGCGTCGCGCCCCCCGCGCTCGACACGACGATCATCGGCTTCTCGGTCACGGGGACCGTGCTGGCGGTTATCACCGTCCGTCACCGGCTCCTCGACATCGTCCCGGCCGTCCGCGAGGTGGCCCGCGACGAGCTGATCGAGAGCATGACCGACGCGGTCCTCGTCGTCGACCACCGGAATCGCCTCGTCGACGCCAACCCGGCCGCGGAGTCCCTCCTGGGGGAGCCGATCGGCGACGCGGTCGGGGAACCGATCGACGAGGTGTTTCCCGCGCTCGCGGACGCGGTCGAGGGGAGCGAAAGCGACGGCGGCGCGAGCGACGGAGGCTTGGCCGATGGCGGCGCGAGCGACGGAGGCCGGGCCGAGGGCGGCGCGAGCGACGACGACGAACCGTTCCGGACGGAGATCGAACGGCGGGAGGAGAGCGCGGTCCGCTACTACGACGTGCGGGTCTCCCCCCTCGAGCGCGGCCTCGGGGCGCCGACCGGGCGGCTGATCAGCCTCCGTGACGTCTCCGACCAGCGACAGCGGGAGCAACAGCTGGAGGTGTTGAACCGGCTGTTGCGTCACAACTTCAGAAACGACGCGACCGCCATACAGGGGAACGCGTCGCTTCTCAGGGAGGAGGTCACGGATCCGGCAGCCCTGCGGCGACTCGAAACGATCAACCGGACCGTCGAGACGATGATCGAGCGCAACGAACGGTTCTCGCACCTGATCGGGCGACTGGACGACTCCGACCGCGACTCGATCGACCTCACGGCGGAGATCGAGGGGGTGGTCGCGGACAAGCGCCGCCGACATCCCGAGGTCACTATCGTCTTCGACCGCGCGGACCCGATCAGGGTCGACACCGGCGAGATCGTCGTCTCGGCGCTGGACGAACTCATCACCAACTCGATCGATCACAACGACGCCGAGCGTCCCCGCGTGCGAGTCTCGGTGACCCCCGCGGAACGGAGCGAACGCGACGCCGTCCGGATCCGGATACGCGACAACGGTCCCGGGATCCCCGATCGCGAGATCAGGCCGATCGACCGGGGGACCGAGACGCCGCTGGAACACGCGAGCGGCGTCGGCCTCTGGCTGGCGACGTGGATCATCCGCGAGGTCGACGGGTCCATCAGCTTCGCCGAGGACAGGGACGGGACCGCGGTGACCGTGTTCCTCCCCGCGGACCGGTCGTCCGGCTCCGCGTGACCTTTTAAGGACCCCGGTCGAGTACGCTCCGTATGCGCATCGCGCTCATCGCCCACGACGAGCTGAAAGACGAGATGGTCGAGTTCGTCAGCGCCCACGCCGACGCCCTCGGCGCGTGCGAGCTCGTGACGACGGGGACCACGGGCAAGCGGATCGCCGACGAGACGGGACTCGCGGTGAATCGGCAGGCCTCGGGGCCGTACGGGGGTGACCTCCAGATCGGCGCGAAGATCGCCGACGGGGCGATCGACGGCGTCGTCTTCCTCCGCGACCCGCTCACCGCGCAGGCCCACGAGCCCGACATCTCCGCGCTCCTGCGAGTCTGCGACGTGAAGGACGTGCCCCTCGCGACGAACGTCGCCTCCGCGGAACTGCTCGTCGAGGGGCTCCTCGAAGGGGCGTGACCGGGAAAGCGGCGTCCGTGGCCGCGTCGCGCCGCACCCGCTTCCGACGCACCGAGTATCAGACCGGATAACCGGCCCCGCGCCGTTTTTACCCGGCCGGCCGTAGCCCCACCCGATGACGCGCCGCTCTCGGTCCGGACTCACCGCCCGCGTCGCGGTGTCGGTCGCGCTGCTCCTTGTCGTCGCGACCGTCGCGACCGGAGGGCTCGCCGGCGCCGCGGCGGCGACGTCCGGCGGCGACGCCGGGGCGCCGGGGGGATCGGACGGCGGCGGTGCGCTCGCCGCGGACCGCGTCGCTCCGCCGACCCAGTGCTTCGCGGGAGCGGGGCACCCCATATCTATCGGGGACGGCGGCGGCAGTGGGGCGGCGATCGAGGCGCTCGTCCACCTCTCCGTGCTGACCGACCCGGCCGCCGGCAACGAGTTCGGGATGGAGGCGGCGGGGACGCTCGACGGCGAGCCGATCGTGGTCCTCGGCGCCGGGGTCCGGCTGACCGCGCGCGAGGCCGTCGCGGACGGCGTCGACCCGTTCGCGGCGTTCGACGTGCTGTACGCCTACGAGCTGCGGCTCCCGATGTTCGACGGGTCGATCGGCGACTCGGAGTACCGCGACGACGGGTCGCCGATCGACGCCGGCGCGGGCGTGGTGCCCTGCTAGCCGGACTCGGCGAGTTATAACGTATCCCGACCGGTCCGCTCGGCGACGCAGACTCAGTCGTCGTCGGCGGCGGGCTGCTCCGTCTCGGCGCTTCCCTCTCTCCGCGGGCCGCCAGCGTGCCCCTCGTGGGCGACCGCGGTCGCCATGAGCTCCGGCGAGATCGCGGGCACCTCGTCGGCGTCGACGGGGCCGTCGCGGGCGATATCTTCCGTCGAGCGCGGGAACTCGCGGATCTCCTTGTGGATCGCGAGGCCGGCCTTCGCGCCCTGCCCCATCGCGACGGGCACCTGGTTGTGTCCTGGGGTGATGTCGCCGACCGCGAAGACCCCGTCCTCGCTGGTGCGCCCGTGGTCGTCGACATCGATCTCGCCGCCGTCGGTCAGGTCGCAGCCGAGCCCCTCGGCCAGGGCGGTGTTGTAGTCGGAGCCGTACATCGGGAACCCGCCGCGGTACTCGCGGCGGGTGCCGTCCTCGAACTCCAGGGCCTCCAGCCACCCGGAGTCAGGGTCGTTCTCGACGCCCGTCACGTCCTCGCGGACGACCTCAACGGGGTGCGCTTCCAGCTGCGCCGCGGTCTCGTCGCTCCACGTCGGCTCTTCGCCGCGGGTCAACAGATCCACGTCGTCGGTCACGTTGAGCATGATCATCGCGACGTGGGCGGCCGCCTCGCCGTGGCCCATCACGTACACCGGCTCGTCGACGAACATGTAGGCGTCGCAGTGGAGACAGTAGTGGAGCCCCCTTCCCGTCCGCGGGAGCGGCGGGTCCGGGCGCTCGTCGGAGAAGCCGGTCGCGAGCACGACGCGGTCGGCGAGGATCTCCGCGTCGTTCGTCGAGAGGCGGAAGCGGTCGTCGCCGGTGCGCTCGACGTCGGTGACGAAGCCGCGCTCGAACGTCCCGCCGTACGACTGCACCTGCTCGCGGCCGGTCTGGAGGAACTCGTTGCCGGAGGTCTCCTCGGTGACGCCGATCACGTTGTGGGTGTCGGCCATCATCGCTGCACGGCCGCCGCCGCGGTCGATGAGCACCGTCTCGTGACCCAGTCGCGCACCGTACAGCGCGGTCGTCAGCCCCGCGGGGCCGCCGCCGACCACCGCGATATCGTACTCGTCGTCGGACGAACTCATTACCGGACCTACGCGTTGCGCCGGTTTAAATGAAGTCGTGCTGTGCGCGAGCCGCGACCAGCCCGCACCCGGCGCGGACGGGTCGCCGAGCCGGCCCCTACTCTCGGCCGTCAGGTTCGCCGCCCTCGCCCCGTCAGGTTCGCCGCCCTCGGACGCCCGGTTCGCGTCCGTCGGTTCGGCGCGTCCCCGGAAGCTTATACCGATCCACCGCGTGCGCTGTGCCAGTGCCATCGCGACTCGCCGCCGCCGTCGTGATTCTCCTCGTCGGTGCAGTCGCCGACGTCGCCTCGACGTACGTCGCCATCTCGGGCGGCCAGTACGTCGAGGGGTCGCCGGTGGGCGCCGCGTTCATCGCGACGTTCGGCCTCCTCCCCGGAATGCTGCTCACCAAGGCCGCGGGGATGGTCCTCATCGGGATCCCCGTCGCGGTCGCGGGCGGGACCCGCCGGCTGGTCGCGACGCTGATGTGCGCCGGCGTCGGCGTCCTGTCGCTCGCGACCGCGGTCCGGAACGTCCTCTTCGTCGCCGGCGTCTGGCCGTGAGCCGGCGTGCGGGCGGGATCGCGCGCTCGCCCCGATTCACTCGCCCTTATACAGCCGCGCGGCGGTCCGCTCGGGGAGCCCGGCGTCGGCGACCGCCTCGCTCACGCGGTCGATATCGTACGCGGCGCGCCGCAGGTCGACCTCGCCGCGCTGCGTGTCGAGCACGGCGTACCCCGCGTCCGGGTCGCCGTCGCGCGGCTGGCCGACGCTCCCCGGATTGACCACGACCCCGCCCGCGACCGACCGCTTTCCCTGCACGTGGGTGTGTCCGAGCACGATCCCGTCGTGCTCGCCCATGTGGCGGTCCAGGTTCGGGAACTCCTCCGGGTAGACGTAGGCGTCCTCGCGCTCGGCCGCGGGGTGCGAGTGGACGAGGAGGTACCGGTCGCCCGCGAACGTCTCGGCGCGCGGGAGGCCGTCGAGCCACGCGCGCTGGTCGTCCGAGAGCGACGCCTTCGCGTGTTCGAGGCCCGCCTCCGCCATGCGGTTGGCCCGGTAGCGCTCGGGCGTTCCGACGGTGCGGTCGTGGTTTCCCCGGACCGTCTTCGCGGCGACCTCGCGTACGCGCTCCACGCACTCGGCCGGCCACGGGTTGTACCCGATCACGTCGCCGGCGCAGACGATCCGGTCGACCGCGGGCATGTCGTCGAGGACGGCTTCGAGCGCGGGCAGGTTCGCGTGGACGTCCGAGATGAGCCCCACTTTCATCGAGTCGTGGTTCGGCGTCGACGCCCGAATAGGTTCGGCCTGTACGGGGTATTGGAGGCAGTCGATCGCTTGGAGGCGGCTGACGGTGATTCGACGGTGAACGCCTCAAAAACTCCGGCCGCTCGACAGCACGTGATTGACCTCTCCGCGGTGAAGACTTCCAAAGCCCCAGCCGCTCGCTCATAAATGGTTGCTGTCGGATCGACGGTGAACACCGCCAAAGCCCCAGCCGCGGGGCGGGCGCACGCTCGCTGCGCGCTTTGGTCGCTCGCGTTGCTCGCTCCCTGCAGTGCTTGCGTCGCCTGCGCCCGCCCCGCGGCTGCCCCTTTGAGTCCACCCGACCGCACAGCAACCGCACCTCACGCCTCCCCAGCCTCGTCAGTCGTCGTCGCTTCGCTCCGACGACTGACTCCCTCGCGCGTGCTCCTCGGCCGCGAGGCGGCCTCGGAGGCACGCGCCGACAGCAGTTTGCTTATAATGAGTCCACGACGCCCGCTCTTCACTCCACCTTCGTCGACACCGCGATCCCGGAACCGACCGGGAGGATCGCGGTCTCGACGGCGTCGTCGGAGCGCACCGTCCCGACGTACTCGCCGATGCCGCGCGTCTCGCCGTCGACCTCGGGGTCCGGCAGCGGGGCGCCGTCCTCGAAGTGCGCGACGAGGTCGCCGAAGTCGATCGGCCCGCGGGTGATGTTGTCGGCGACGATCACGCCGCCCGTTCGGACCTTCGGGAGGACGGTGCGGTACGCCTCGGCGTACCGGCCCTTCTGGTGGTCGATGAGGACGACGTCGAAGGGGCCGTCGTAGCGCTCGACCGTCTCCATCGCGTCGCCGACCTCGAACGTGACGCTGTCGGCGTATCCGCCGTCGGCGGCGAACTGGACGCCCCGCTTCGCCTCCTCCTCGTCGAACTCGGTGCAGACCACGGCGTCGGCCCCGCCCCGCAGGAACCACGTCGCGGAGTAGCCGAAGCCGGAGCCGAACTCGAAGACGCGCTCGGCGTCGGTCAGGCGGGCGAGCAGCCGGAGGACCGCGCCCGCCTCCGGGCCGATGATGGGGAACCCCCAGTCGTCCGCGAGGGCGGCCATCTCCGCCTGCGTCGCGGTGTGCTCGGGCGCCGTCGCGGTTAGGAAGCGCTCGGTGGCGTCGGGGAGGACGTCCATGGTCCGCGTTCGACCGGACGGCACTTGAAACCGCCCGTCGGCGGGAGGTCGGCGGTTCGCAGTGCCGGTTCGGACCCACGCCCCCGAAAAGTGTTAAGTCGCGCTCGCGAGACCCGTTTACCAATGTACGATCCTGAGGAACTGGACGCGATCCGCGACGCCAAGGAGTCGTGGGAGGAGGGGACCTACGGCGAGACGGTCGACCGGTTCGGGGAGCGCACGGAGTCGTTCACCACGGACACGGGCGGGCAGGAGGTCGACCCGCTGTACACGCCCGCCGACGTGGCCGACCACGACTACCGCGAGGACGCCGGCTTCCCGGGCGAGGAGCCGTACACCCGCGGCGTCTACTCCACGATGCACCGCGGGCGGCTGTGGACGATGCGCCAGTACGCGGGGATGGGGACCGCGAGGGAGACCAACGAGCGCTTCAACTACCTCATCGATCAGGGCTCCTCCGGGCTCTCGATGGCGTTCGACCTCCCGACCCAGATGGGGTACGACTCCGACGCCGCGATGGCCGAGGGCGAGGTGGGACGGTCGGGCGTCGCCATCGACACCTTGGACGACTTCGAGACCGTCTTCGACGGGATCCCCTTAGACGAGGTGTCCACGTCGATGACGATCAACGCCCCCGCCGGCGTCCTCCTCGCGATGTACGTCGCGATGGGGGACAAACAGGGCGTCCCGCGCGAACAGCTCCGGGGGACGATCCAGAACGACATCATGAAGGAGTACGTCGCGCGGAACCTCTACATCTACCCGCCCGAGCCCTCGATGCGGCTCATCACGGACATCTTCGACTTTTGTGCCGCCGAGACGCCGAACTTCAACACCATCTCCATCTCGGGGTACCACATCCGCGAGGCGGGCTCGACCGCCGCACAGGAGGTCGCGTTCACGCTCGGCAACGGGATCGAGTACGTCGAGGCCGCGATCGACGCCGGGCTCGACGTCGACGAGTTCGCCCCCCAGCTCTCCTTCTTCTTCAACGCCCACAACAACATCTTCGAGGAGGCCGCGAAGTTCCGCGCCGCCCGCCGGATGTGGGCGCAGATCATGGACGAGCGCTTCGACGCGCAGAACCCGAAGTCGAAGCAGCTCAAGTTCCACACCCAGACCGGCGGCTCCACCCTCACCGCCCAGCAGATCGAGAACAACGTCGTCCGGGTCGCCTATCAGGCGCTCGCGGCGGTGCTCGGCGGCACCCAGAGCCTCCACACGAACGGGAAAGACGAGGCGCTCGCGCTCCCGACCGAGCAGTCGGTCCGCACCGCGCTCCGCACCCAGCAGATACTCGCGCACGAGTCGGGCGCGGCCGACACGATCGACCCGCTCGCGGGGTCGTACTACGTCGAGAGCCTCACCGACGGGATCGAGGAGGACGCCTTCGAGATACTGGAGGAGGTCGACCGCCGCGGCGGCATGCTGGAGGCGGTCAAGAGCCAGTGGGTTCAACGGCAGATCCAGGACGTGGCCTTCGAGCGCCAGCGCGAGATCGAGGACGGCGAGCGCGTCATCGTCGGCGTCAACGAGTACGCGGTAGACGAGGAGCCGGAGATGGACTTAGAGGAGGTCGACCCCGAACAGGAGCGGAACCAGCGCGAACGCCTCGACGAGGTGAAGGCCGACCGCGACGACGACGCCGTCGACGACGCGCTCGCGTCGCTGCGCGAGGCCGCGCGGGGATCCGAGAACGTGATGCCGCACATCGTCGACGCCGTGAAGGCGTACACGACGGTTCAAGAGATATCGGACGTGTTCCGCGACGAGTTCGGCGAGTACAAGCCGGGGCGGTAGGGCGGGGACGGTAGAGCGGGGGCAGTAGGCGGGGCGGTAGGGCTGGACCGGGAACTACCGCAGCCGCACCGCGGTCCCGTACGCGAGAATCTCCGCGCCGCTGTCGGCGATCGAGGAGGTGGTGAACCGGACGTTGATCACGCCGTCGGCGCCCAGCGCCTCGGCCTCCTCGACCATCCGGTCCTGCGCCTGGTTGCGGGCGTCGGTCATCAGCTCCGTGTACCCCTTCAGCTCGCCGCCCGCGAGGTTGCGGAGGCCCTGGGTGATGTCGCGGCCGACGTTGCGGGCGCGGACGGTGTTCCCGCGGACGACACCGAGCGTCTCGACCACTTCCTTGCCGGCGATCGAATCCGTGTTGGAGAGCTCCATGCCGCGCGGTTCGACGGGATTCGACTTAAATATCGATGCCGGCTTCCGCTCGGTCCTTATAAGTCGGCGGCGCTCGATCCGGGAGCCATGCGCTTCGACCACGTCGGCGTCGCCACGCGCGACGCCGCCGACCTCGCCGACCTGTTCGACGGCCTGCTCGACGCGCCGGTCGCTCACGAGGAGACGTTCGACGGGATGGCGGTCGTCTTCCTCGAACTCGACGGCGGCGGCTACTTCGAGCTGCTCGAACCGACCGCCGGCGGCGCGATCGCCGACTACCTCGACCGCGAGGGGCCGGGGATCCACCACGTCGCGCTCGCGACCGACGACGTCTCGGGAGCGCTCGACCGCGCCCGCGACCTCGGCGTCGACCTCGTCGACGAGGCGCCGCGTCCCGGGGCGTGGGGCCACGAGGTCGCCTTCCTCCATCCCCGGTCGACGGGCGGGGTGCTCGTGGAGTTCGTCGAGCACTGACGCGAATACGCCCCGAGGCGGTGCCTCAGTCGTCGGTTTCGTCGACGTCCTCGACCGCCGGGTCGTGCGTCTCGTACCAGTCGAGGATCTTCTCTAACCGGTGGATCGCGCGGTCGGGGTCGCCGACGTTGTGGTGCTCGTCCGGATAGACGACCAGCTCAGCGTCGACGCCCTGCTTGCGGGCCGCGACGTACAACTGCTCCGACTGCGAGGGCGGACACCGCCAGTCCTCGCCGCCGGCCATCACCAGCAGGGGCGTCTCGATGTTCCCGGCGTCGAGCACCGCGGTCGCGGCGTCGTACGCCTCCTGGTCCTCCCACGGGAGCCCGAACTCCGTCTCCAGCCAGGTGTGCGTGTCGTCGGTGCCGAACGCCGACCGCAGGTCGTAGATGCCGTGCTCCGGCGCGGCCGCCGCGAACAGGTCCGGCTCCCGCGTGACCAGGAACCCCTGCGCGATCCCGCCGTACGAGAAGCCGTGGCCGAACACGCGGTCCGGGTCGACCCAGCCGCGGTCCGCGAGCGACGCGACGCCCGCCGCGATGTCGTCGACCTCGGCGGTCCCCCACGCCCCGGTCAGTTCCGCGGCGAACTCGCGCCCGCGCGAGGTGCCGCCCCGGTAGTTCGGCCGGAGCACGAGGTACCCGCGGCTGGTCAGCGCGGCGTGCGCGAAGCTGAAGACCGGCTCGTCGTACGACATCGGGCCGCCGTGGATCGCCACCACCAGCGGGTGGTCGCCGTCCTCGGGCTCCACGTCCGGACCGTGGTAGAGCACCCCGTCAATCGTCCAGCCGTCGGACTCCCACTCGACGCGCCGGGCCGTCGGCATGGCGAACTCGTCGGTGAGCGACTCGTTGACGCGGGTGAGCCGCCGGAGGGAGTCGGGCTCGGTCGCCGCGTCGTCATTTGCGCGGCGCCCATCGGTCGCCGCGTCGTCACCTGCGCGGCGCCCATCGCTCGCCGCGTCGAGGTCGTCGACGTCGACCGCGTACAGGTCGCTTCCCGCTTCCGGGTCCGAGAGGACCGCCACCGCCGTCGACCCGCCGGCCGAGGCGTCGAACCCGGCCATGGCGCGGCCGCGCCCCTGCGCCTCGAAGACGCGCTCGACGGTCGGGTCGGGGTCGGCGGCGCCCCCGTCGTCGCCCGGATCGACGCGGGCCAGCCGGGTGCTGCTCTCGTCGGCGATCCGGACGTAGACCGCGCCGTCGACCCACTCGGGCTCGCCGCCGCGCGCGACCGTTCGATCGAGGTCGGCGGTGAGGGAGGTCGCGCCGTCGTCGCCTGAGTCGTCCGGGGTCAGGTACACCGCCGCCGGGGCGGGCGGGTCGTTCGGATTGCTCGCGACCGTCGCGATCCCCCCGCCGCCGGGTCGCCACGCCGGCGCCCCGTGGGTGAGGTCGCCGTCCGTGAGTCGCTCGGCGTCGCCGCCGTCGGCCGAGACGACGTAGAGGTCCCGGACGGTGGTGTCGTCGGGTCGATCGAGTCGGCAGGACGTGAACGCGATCCGGTCGTCCTCGCCCCACGCGGGGTCCATGCCGGCGACGTCCTGGAACGCCCCGCCGCCGTACGCGTCGTCGAGTCGACGGGGGTCGCCGTCGGGGTCGTCGAGGTCGACGACGAAGAGGTACGTGGTCACGTCGTCGGTCCACCCCGCGCCGTTCACCTTGTGCTGGAGCCGGGTCGTCTCGATCGGCCCGCCCTCCTCGCGCACCTGATCGAGGTACTCGGACTCCTCGTCGGTCGGGTCGCGCGACTCGATCACCAGTCGGTCGCCGTCGGGCGACCAGTCGAAGCCGGCGACGCCCTCGTCGCGGTCCGTGACCTGTCTGGCGTCGCCGCCAAGGGCGAGGTCGAACAGCCACACCTGCGGCTTCGGCTCCTTGTCGCCGCTTTCGAGCGGCTCGTCGTCGGGGTCGTCCCCTTCGTTGGCTTCCTCGGCGTCGTCCGCGTCTTCCTCCTCGCCGGCGTCGTCCGCCCCGTCACCCTCGGCGTCCGCGTCTCCCCCCTCTTCAGCCTCGTCGCGGTCCCGCCAGCCCACTCGCCGCTCGATGTCGCGGTCGCGGGCCGCCAGGAACGCGAGGCGGTCGCCGTCGGGCCCCCAGGCCGGCGCGGAGGCGCCGGACGCGCTCGTCAGGCGATGGGGGTCACGGGAGCCGTCGGTCGGGACGACGAAGAGGGAGGTGACCGCCTCGTCGGCCGCCTGGTCGTACTCGGTCGCGGTGACGGCGACGCGGTCGCCGGACGGGGAGACGGCGACCTCGCCGATCTGCGTCAGGTCGTAGTAGGCGTCGAGCGGGAGTTCCGACATGCACCCACCCAGCGGCGGGCGGTGGAAATACGTTCGGGAGGCGGAAGGGAGCCGGTGCTCAGCCCTCGCTCTCCGCCACGCCGCGCTCCGCGGCACGCTCCCGTATCAGCCGGGCGCGCTTCCGAACGCGGGCGACGTAGCGGTCGATCTTCTCGGGCTTCTCGCCGTAGTACGAGGCGACCCAGTTCCGACCCGTCTCCGGCTGGGTGAGCAGGTAGCCGACGAGCGTGTCGCGGCCGGCCTGGATGATCGCCGGCGGGACCCCTCGATCGCCGGTTCCGGCCTCCTGAAACCCGTTCACGTCGAAGTACACGTCGGCGTACAGCTCCGCGGCCTCGGGGTCGTCGAAGGCGATCCCCTCGTGGTTCGGGGCCTCGAACCGGTAGACCGGATCGCCGTCTCCGGCGGCCTCCTCGCGTATCCGCACGCCGAAGGCGTAAGACGCGTGTATCGTCCGGTCGCGGTTCTCCGCGGCGTCTGTGGTGTCGGCGTCTGTAGCGGCGTCGTTCGTAGTGTCGCCGTTCATCGGTGCGTCGCCGTTCGCCGGGTCGTCGGCGGTCGTGTGGTTCGTTCGTGACATCGTGGTCTGGTGGTCGCTTCGCGTCGGGGGAGGGCCGATCGCTGGTGTCCGCGGGACCCGCGGTCGCCGGAGTCCGCGGCGGCGCTCACGATCGCCGGCGGGCGACGGCGACCGCCGAGAGCGCGCCGACGGCGGCGAGCGCGCCGAGCAGGACGACGACGCCGAGCGAGGGGCCGTCGCCGCTCCCGGCGAGCTCCTCGACCGGTCCCGCCGAGGACGACTCGGCGCTCTCGGTGCCGGACGCCGCCCCCGATCCCGTGACGGTCAGGGTCCCGGCCCGGGACGCGGGCCGGAGCCGTTCTCCCTCGTTGTCGTCGACCTGCTGCGGGTCGACGGTCAGTTCGGCCTCGCCCGGCGCGTCGCCGGCGACCTCGACGGTCGCGAGGGTCACGTCCGTCGCGCCGGCGTCGACGGTCGACCCCATGTCGGCCGCTTCGAGCACGACGGTTTCACCCGACTCGCCGATCTCCGGATCGGTCGTGAGATCGAACCGGTCCGGGTAGCTGGCGGACTCGATGCGGGCCACGTCGGGGTCGTCGACGGTCAGTTCGAGGTTGTAGCCGGCGAGCCCGTCCGGCGCCGACGTGAGCACCACGTCGACGGTGGCCGTGTCGGACTGGGAGAGCTCCGCGTCGGTGACGCTCACCGCCGGGTCGTCGGGCTGGGCCGCCGCGAGGCTCGCCCCCGCGCCGAGGAGCGCGAGCGCCGCGAGCGCTACCGCGAGGGCCGCCACCGTCGGACGAGCTGGCGTTTCGAAGGCGTCGGAGCGCGTCTGGGTGCGTTTCGTCATTGGCGTGTCTGGGTGGGTATCTCGGGAGGGCGAAGCGGGGGCGGGTGTGGCGCAGGCCCGGATGTAGATCCGGGCCGAACCGGGCGGGAGGCCTGACGGATCCGCGGGAGCGCGTCGGTCCGACTAGTTGACCTCCGCGTAGAGGCTCACCACGTCGTCGAAGTCGAGCCGGTCGTTCTGGTTGAAGTCGAACGCCCGCGCGTTCGACGTGACGCTGTCGCTCTCGAGGTTCCGGAACAGGAGCTCCACGTCGGCGTAGTCGACCCGACCGTTGCCGTTGACGTCCTCGTAGTACCCGTCGCCGTCGGGGTCCGTCGGGGGATTGCCGCCGGATCCGATGTTCGCGGGTCCGGTGATCGCGAGCCCGGAGCGCGCCTCGACCTCGACGGGCTCGCCGTCGTCGTCGTCGAGCGCCCCCTCGGTGTCGATGTCGGTGACGCCCGCGCCCCGGCCCGTGAGCGTGACCGTCGCCAGCGTGAAGTCGGTGTCGGCCGGCTCCATCGCGTCGTCGATGTCGGCGAACCGGAACGAGGCCGTCTCGCCGTCACCGGAGATCGTCGGCGGCTCGGAGAGCCCGACCTCGTCGGGGTAGCTCGCGCTCGTGATGCCGACGACCTCGGGGTCGGCGACGCTCACGGTGAACTCGCCGCCCGCGAGGCCCTCGGGGACGTTCCGTGCGACGACCTCGGCCTCGACGGCGTTGCCCTGCCCGACCGCGACGGAGCTGACGTCGAGGCGGACGTGCGGCTGGAACACGTAGAGCCCGTCGTTCGGATACGAGCGGGCGGGGCCGCCGAACCCGTCCTCACAGCAGAGCACGCGCCCGTCGCGCATCGTGTACACGTTGTCGATGTTGCGGAGCGCGTCGTCGGCGTCCTCGGGCGTGTCGGTGAAGTCCGGCCCGGTGATCACGGGTTCGAGCGTCGAGACGTTGTAGTCCGGCTCCAGCTCGGCGCGGTAGACGACCCCGCCGTCGACGCGGTCCATCTGCACGTCGCCCTCGTCGTCGGCGAGCGCGTCGTTGAACTCGGAGATGCCGAAGTAGACGAAGTCGCCGGGCTCGGAGTCGTCCACGCTGTCGACCCCCTCGGCCTTGTTGAACTCGATCGAGGCGCCGATCTCCTTGGCCGCCGCGCGGGTCTCCACGAAGGGGACGCGCCGGAGCTCCTCGTCGACGCCGTCCGGGCCGTTCTCCTCGTACTGCGACGCCCACTCGACGATCTCTTCGACGGTGACGTAGTTCTGGTTCCCGTTCTCGATGACCTCGAGGTCGGCCTCTTTGATCGCCTCACCGATCGCGACGTCCGTGCCGAGTTCGTCCTCGCTGTACTCGGTGTGCTCCGTGATGTAATCGACCTGGGTGACGTCGTCGTACTCGGCGATCCAGGACGCGACCTCGCCGTTGGTGGCGTGGCCGAGCTCCATCCACTCGACGTCGAGGGGCGTCTGTGCGGGGGAGTTCCGCTCGCCAGCGTCCTCGACGCTCGCGGCGTCGTTGGTGATCTTCGGGGCGAACAGCGTCCCCGCGACGTCGTCGGTGTCGTCGTACTCGTCGATCGGCTCGTCGGCGACGAACTTGTAGATGCCCTTGCTGTCGCCGTCCGAACAGCCGTAGACGGTTCGGCGGTCGCCCTGGATGTCCGGGGCCTCCCACGCGGCCCGGCCCATCACCCAGTACTTTATCGGCGTGGGCTCGTCCGCCGCCGGGTCGCGGATGTCGACGTGGTAGCCGTAGCGGTACGGGTTCGGATAGACGTCGCCGATGGGGTCCGTGCTGCTCCCGTCTTCCCCGTCCGAGCGCTCCGCGCCGAGATAGTACGCGAGGAGCTCGATGCCACCGAGCGCCCAGCCGCCCTGCGGATACCACGACTCGGCGATATCGCCGTCGTCGGCGTAGGCGTTGATCGCGTCCGTGGCCTCGGTCGGATTCGGCCTGTTCCAGAAGTGTCTGGCTCCGAGGATCCCCTCGCCGCCGTCGGCTTCGAGAAGGTCGCTCGGCGTGTGCTTCAGGGAGACCGCCGGGTGTCCGTAGTCCTCCTCGGAGGAGATCATCGTCTCCCAGGGACTGAGGTCGCCGTAACAGTTGACCCGCGTCCCGCCGATGTCGCGGAAGGCCTCCGTGTTGGGGAGGTTGAGCGCCTCGTCCGACCCCGTGTCCGCACTCCACTCGCCGCTGTCGTCCTGGCTGATCGGAACCCGCGTGATGCAACCGGGGTACCCCTCCCAGTTGGTGAACAGATACCCCTCGGTCCCCTCGGCGTTCGTCGGAACGAACTGGTTGCAGTCCGGACTGGTGCCGAAGCCGCCACCGATCTCGTTGAGAGAGGTTCCGTCGGGCGTCTGGCAAACGCCCAGGCTCTCGCTGCCGTTCTGAATGGATTCGCGTCCCTGGAACAGGATCTCGTAATCGCCGACCTCCGACCGCACCTTCCGCTGTTTCTCCTCGGTGTCCGGAACGCCGACCTCCGGGAAGTCGTCGTTTCGGCCGTCGAACTCGAACTGGAACCCGCTGAAGTAGCCCACCGCGGCGCGCCCGAACTTTCCGGGATTGCTCTGGTCGGGGTGCTGGAGACTGTACAACAGCGACCCGTCCTCGAACACGAACGGGCCCGTCACCTCCGCGCCGAACGCCGTCGTCGAGAGTCGCTTCAGGTCCCCTTGGACGCTCGGTGCGCCCGGCGTGTCCGACTCCGGTACCTCCTCCGCACTCGCTACGCCCGCGACGCTGGCTCCCAGCGCGGCGGCGACTGACGCACGCATCAACCCTCGGCGGTTCATGTCCACCATGCGACTGCGAGTGTCGGCGAAGCCGGCATGAAGTTTTATAATTCTTATATTTATGGAGTAATTGTATCTTCCCACCGTAATGTTTCAATATACGTGTCGGTCGGTCTCTATTTCGGTATATACCCCACCGGAGCGCTCGGCCGTCCGCCGCCGAAGGGTCGGTCCCGGCCGAGACGACCGGCCGCCGGTGTTTATGAGGCGTCGGCGTCAGGGGCCACCGTGTTCCGCGATCTCTCGCGACCGATCGAGACGGGGATGCCGACGTATCCGGGCGACCCGGACGTGACGCTCGCGCCGGACGCGACCCACGAGGCCGACGGCTACGCGACGAGCGAGCTCCGGACCGGGACGCACGCGGGGACCCACGTCGACGCGCCGCGGCACACGCTCCCGGGGGGCGAGACGATCGACGGGGTCGACGCCGGGCGGTTCGCCTTCGACGCCCGCCTCGTCGACTGCCGGCCGCTGGAGCCGCGGGAGCCGATCGGGGCCGAGGCGTTGCCTGACCCGGACGCCGGCGACCCGGGTACCCCCGGCGCCACCGCCCTCGACCCCGCGGTCGACCTCCTCGTCCTCCGGACCGGCTGGGCGGCCCACTGGGGCACGGACCGGTACCGCGATCACCCGTACCTGACCGCGGCGGCCGCGGAGCGGTGCCGGGAGCTGGGCGTCGGCGTCGGCCTCGACGCGCTCGGCCCGGACCCGACGCCGCCCGGCCCGGCGGCGACCGGACCTGACGGCTCACGCGACGCGGAGCCCGACGGCACCCCCGCCCACGACGCCCTCCTCGGCGACTCGCTGCCGATCGTCGAGAACCTCTGTGGCCTCGAGGACCTCCCTCCGCGGTTCCGGCTGTACGCCTTCCCGCTCCGGCTCCGCGACGGGGACGGGTCGCCGGTGCGGGCGGTCGCGGAGTGGGAGGGGTGAGCGGGAGGCGCGCCACCGCGTCGGCGGTGGCTCGAGGGAGAGGGTACCGCCGCCCGCGGGCAAGACCAAACCCGTTTTAAGCGTCGGCGACGAACCGCGACTCAAGGTCGATATCCATGGAGATGCCACGTCGTTTCAACACGTACTGTCCACACTGTGACTCCCACCAGGAGCACGAAGTGGAAAAGGTTCGATCGGGTCGGGCGACCGGAATGAAACGCGACGCGCGCCAGCGACGCCGCGCGCTCGCGACGATCGGCAACGCCGGCGGGTACTCGAAGGTGCCCGGTGGCGACAAGCCGACCAAGAAGACCCACCTGAAGTACCGCTGCGGCGACTGCGGCAAGGCCCACATGCGCGAGGGCTGGCGCGCCGGCCGGCTCACGTTCCAGGAGTAAGCATGGCGGGAAGCTTCCACCGCGTCGCCTGCGGCGACTGCGAGAACGAACAGGTCGTCTTCGGCAAAGCCTCCTCGACGGTGTCGTGCGCGGTCTGCGGCACGACCCTCGCGACCCCGACCGGCGGGGAGGCCGAGCTCCACGGCGAGATCGTCGAAACCGTTGAGGCGCGGTAACCGCCTCACCACCCCCGTATGAAGTACAGCGGCTGGCCCGAACCCGGCGAGCTGGTGGTCGGCGACGTCGACGAGATCGCCGACTTCGGCGTGTTCGTCGACCTCGACGAGTACGAGGACAAGCGCGGCCTCTGTCACATCAGCGAGGTCGCCTCCGGCTGGATCAAGAACGTCCGCGACCACGTCCGCGAGGGACAGACGGTCGTCGCGAAGGTGCTCGACGTCGATGAGTCGTCGAACCAGATCGACCTCTCGATCAAAGACGTCAACGAACACCAGCGCAAGGACAAGATACAGGCCTGGAAGAACTCACAGAAGGCCGACAACTGGATGCTGATCGCGCTCGGCGAGGACGTCGACGACGACCGCTACACCGAGGTCGCGAACGCCCTCCTCGTCGAGTACGACTCCCTGTACGACGCCTTCGAGGCGGCCGCGATCAGCGGCGACGAGGCGCTCGAAGCCGTCGACATCGACGACGACGCGCTCGACGCGATCGTCGAGGCCGCCCGCGACAACGTCTCGGTCCCGTACGTCGACGTGACCGGCTACGTCGACTTGGAGTCCGCGGCCCCCGACGGCGTCGACGACGTGAAGGAGGCGCTCGAAGCGGCCGAGGGCAACGGCGAGGTCCCGGACGGCGTCGACCTCGAGGTCGGCTACGTCGGCTCGCCCGAGTACCGGATCAAGGTCCGCGCGCCCGACTACAAGACGGCCGAGGACCAGCTCGAGGCCGCCGCGGCCCGCGCCCGCGAGGCCATCGAGACCGCCGGCGGCGCCGGCGAGTTCCACCGCGAGCGCCGCGAAGAGGACGAGTAGCCGCCAGCGGTTCGTCCCCGACCCCCTCTCTCCTCCATCCCCAACCGTGAAATCCGACATCCGCGTCTGCGCGAACTGGGAGACCGCCCACGACCGCCCGGTGTACGCGCTCGGCGACCGCTGCCCGGAGTGCGACGGGCCGACCGAGAACAGCGCCCCGGCGCCGTTCAGCCCCGAGGACCCCTACGGGGAGTACCGGCGCCGGGCGCGACGGCGGGCGTCGGAGTAGCGCGGTTCCCGGCGTCGCCGCCGTACCCGCCGAGCGACCCGTTCGACGCCGAGCCGCGCGTAGCACCGGAATAGCCACCCTCTTGTGAGCCCCGCCCGGAGTACCCCGGTATGGACGACATCGAGATCGACGAGGTCGCGACGCCGGAGCTCGACGACCCGGTGCTCATCGAGGGGCTGCCGGGCGTCGGCCACGTGGGGAAGCTGGCGGCGGAGCACCTGTTAGAGGAGTTCGACGGCGAGTTAGTCCGCCGCGTCTACACCACCGAGTTCCCGCCGCAGGTGAGTGTCGACGGCGACGGCGTCGCGGAGCTGACCTGCGCGGAGTTCCACGCGGTCGAGACCGACGGCGCCGATCTGCTGGTGTTGACCGGCGACCACCAGGCCGGCTCGAACAAGGGCCACTACACGCTCACCACGACGTTCCTCGACATCGCCGAGGAGTTCGGCGCGAGTCGGGCGTTCGCCCTCGGTGGCGTCCCGACCGGCGAGCTCGTCGAGGAGTACACCGTGCTCGGCGCGGTCTCCGACGACGGCCTCATCGACGACCTGGAGGAGGTCGGCGTCGAGTTCCGACCCGACGAGCCCGCAGGCGGCATCGTCGGCGTCTCCGGGCTCGTGCTCGGGCTCGGCGGCCGCCGCGGCTTCGACGCCGCCTGCCTGATGGGCGAGACGAGCGGCTACCTCGTCGATCCGAAGAGCGCGCAGGCGGTACTGGAGGTGCTCGCGGACCGCCTCGAATTCGACGTCGACTACGAGAGCTTAGAGGACCGCGCCGAGGAGATGGAGGAGGTCGTCGGGAAGATCCAGGAGATGCAGGACGGGCCGGCGGTGCCCGACGACGACCTGCGGTACATCGGCTGACTCCGACGTACACAGTGTTGGCAGTCCTCCACCGGTTCCGGCAGGGATAAACCGGTCCCGGATTATCGTTCGTGTATGACCGACGTACGCGTCGCCGGGGTCGGCCTCACGCGCTTCGGGAGCCACCCGGACCGGACCGGCCGCGACCTCTTCGCGACGGCCGCGCTGCGGGCGTTCGAGGACGCCGGCGTCCCGCGCGAGGACGTCGAGGAGCTGAACTACGGCAACTTCATGGGTGCGCTCGCCGAGCACCAGGGCCACCAGGCGCCGCTGATGGCCGAGACGGCCGGCGTGAGCTGCCCGTCGACCCGCTACGAGGAGGCGTGCGCCTCGGCCGGCGTCGCGGTCCGCGAGGCGGTCCGGACCGTCCGCGCGGGCGAGGCCGACGTGGCGCTGGCCGGCGGGATGGAGCGCATGACCAACCTCCCGACTGACGAGGTGACCGAGGGGCTCGCCATCGCCGCCGACGACCTGTTCGAGGTGCGGGCCGGGGTGACGTTCCCCGGCGCGTACGCGCTGATGGCCAACGCCTACTTCGACGCGTTCGGCGGGGGCCGCGAGGACCTCGCGCACGTCGCCGCGAAGAACCACGCGAACGCGGTCCCCAACGAGTACGCCCAGTACCGCAAGGAGGTGTCCGTCGAGGAGGCGCTGGACGCCCCGCCCGTCGCCGAGCCGCTCCACCTCTACGACGCCTGCCCGATCACCGACGGGGCCAGCGCGCTCGTGATCGTCTCCGAGGAGTACGCGGCCGAACACGACGTGGACGCCCCGGTCGCGGTGACGGGAACCGGGCAGGGGACCGACCGGATGGCGCTCGCGGACCGCGAGCATCTCGCGCGCACGCCCGCGGCCGACGACGCGGCCGACGCGGCCTACGCCGACGCCGGGGTCGGCCCGGACGACGTCGACGTGGCGGAGGTCCACGACTGCTTCACCGTCGCGGAGGTGCTCGCGACGGAGTCGCTCGGCTTCTTCGAGCCCGGCGAGGGGATCGCCGCCGCCCGAGACGGTGTCACGACCGCCGACGGCGACCTCCCCGTGAATCTCTCCGGCGGCCTGAAGGCGAAGGGGCATCCGGTCGGCGCGACCGGCGGCTCGCAGATCGCGGAGCTCACCCGACTGTTGCGCGGCGACCACCCCAACAGCGAGCACGTCGCCGACGCCGAGGTGGGGGTCGCCCACAACGCCGGCGGGACCGTGGCCAGCGCGGTCGTCCACGTGCTGGAGGTGGCGGAATGAGCGACGACGCCCCGGCGCCCGCGAGCAACGGCGGCTACGACGAGTGGCTCGACGCGCTCGCGGACGGCGAGGGGTACGCCCTCGTCTGTCCGGACGGCCACGGGTCGCTCCCCCCGCGGCGGGTGTGTCCCGAGTGCGGATCCGCGTCGCTCTCGGCGGAGCCGCTCGCCGAGACCGGAACGGTCGAGACGCACAGCGTCGTCCACGTCGCCGGGCCCCGGTTCGCCGACGACACCCCGTACGCGACCGCGATCGCCGACTTCGGGCCGGTCCGGCTCACGGGCGTCCTGCGCGGGGTCGACCCCGAGACCGACGCCGTCGCGGTCGGCGACCGGGTGGCGGTCGGCCTCGAGGAGCGCGCCACCGACGGGGAGCCGCTCGTCGTCTTCCGGCCGGCCGGCGGGGAGTAGTCGCGTCTCGTCGCTGGCGTCTCGTCCGAGACGGTCCAAACGGTTATGTCGGGGTCACGAGTATCCCGAGTCCATGAGCGACCGCATCCGCGTGCTCCACGTCGAGGACGACCCGGACCTCGCGGAGATCACCGCGTCGTTCCTCGAACGGGAGGATCCGCGGATCGCGGTCGAGACCGCTTCGGACGCCGCCGAGGGGCTCGAACGACTCGACGACCCCGACGCCGAGATCGACTGTATCGTCTCCGACCACGACATGCCGGGCCGGAACGGGATCGAACTCCTGGAGGCGGTCCGCGAGCGCGACCCGGAGATCCCCTTCGTCCTCTACACCGGGAAGGGGTCGGAGTCGGTCGCCAGCGAGGCGATCTCCGCGGGCGTGACGGACTACCTCCAGAAGGGCGGCGGCACGGAGCAGTACGAGATCCTCGCGAACCGCGTCGTCGACGCGGTCGAGAAGTGCCGGATCGAGCGGGAGGCCGACCGCACGCGGGCGCACCTGCAGGCGATCACCGACCACTCGATGGACGCGATCGTCACCATCGACGCCGACAGCCGGATCCGGTTCGCGAACCCGGCGGTCGAGCGGCTGTTCGGCTACCCGCCCGCGGAGCTGGAGGGCGAACCGCTGACGACGCTGATGCCGGAACGGAAGCGGGAGGCGCACCGTGGGGCCCTCGAGCGGTACTGCGAGACCGGAGAGCGCTCGATCGACTGGTCGGCCGTCGAGTTCCCGGGCACCCACCGCGACGGCCACGAGATCCCCCTGTCGATCTCCTTCGGGGAGTTCGAGGAGAACGGCGAGCGCCGGTTCGTCGGGATCATCCGGGACGTGACGGAGCGAGAGCGCCACCGCGCGTTCGTGGAACAGTCCAGCGACATCGTCACCGCGCTCGACGCGGACGGGACGTTCCAGTACGCGAGCCCCTCGGTCGAGCGGATCCTCGGCCACGAGCCGGCGGAGATGGTGGGCGAGTACGCGTTCTCGTACGTCCACCCGGAAGACCGCGAGCGCGTCCTCGAGACGTTCGCGCGGTCGGTCACGGGCGAGGAGCCCAACCCGACGGTCGAATACCGGCTGGCGGACGCGGACGGAGGGTACCTGTGGGTGGAGTCGGTCGGGAGCAACCGGCTCGACGAGTACGGCGTCGGCGGGTTCGTGATCAACACCCGCGACATCTCGGACCGCAAGCGCCGCGAGGAGAAGCTGTCGCGGCTCCGCGAGTGGACGCGGGACCTCAACTACACGCGAACGGTGGCGGAAACGACGCAGCTGGCGGTCGACGCGGCGGACGAGATCGTCGGCGCGGGGCTCAGCGGGATTCACCTCCTGAACGAGGCCGGCGACGAGCTCGAACCCGCCGCGCTCGCCGAGTCGGTGCCGGCGTTCTTCGATGAGCAGCCGTCCTACGACGGGGACGCCCCCGCTGGAACGCGCGCGGCCCTCGCGTGGGAGGCGTACCGGGGCGACGAGCCGCTCTCGATCGGCGAGCTGTCGACGTACGAACCGCTCGACGAGGAGACCCCCGCGGAGAGCATCGTCCTCCACCCCATCGGCGACCACGGGCTGTTCGTCATCTCCTCGGCTGAGCCGCACGCGTTCACCGAGACCGACGTGCTCATCGCGGAGATCCTCGCGAACCACTTGGAGGCCGCGTTGGACCGGGTCGCCCGCGAGACCAGCTTGGAGCGGCTCCACGACGCGACCCGGAGCCTGATACGCGCCGACTCCCCGGAGGGGATCGCCGAGCGCGTCGTCGAGGCGGCCGAGGAGGTGCTCGGCTTCTCCGTGGTCACCGTCCGGCTGTACGACGAGGAGGCCGGCGGGCTCGTCCCCGTCGGAGTCTCGGCGGGGGTCGAAGCGGTGCTCCCCGAGCGGACCGTGTTCACTCCCGACGGCGGGAGCCTCAACTGGGAGGCGTTCGAGGCGGGCGAGCCCCGCGTGTACGACGACATCGAGGCGTCCGAGGGGGTCGACGCCGGGACGGGGCTCCGGAGCCTGATGGTCCTCCCCGTCGGCGAGCACGGGACCATCGCCATCGGCGAGACGGAACCGGACGTGTTCGACGGCACCGACGAGCACCTCGCGCGGATCCTCGCGACCGCGACCGAGACGGCGCTCAACGCCGCGGCGCGGACCAGCCGGCTCCACGAGCGGAGCGCGGAGCTGGAGCGCCAGAACGACCGGCTGGCGGAGTTCGCCAGCGTCGTCTCCCACGACCTCCGGAACCCGCTGAACGTGGCGCAGGGGCGGGTGGAGCTGGCCCGCGACGAGTGCGACAGCGAGCACCTCGACGCCGTCGCGGGGGCCCACGAGCGGATGGACACGCTGATCGCCGACCTGCTCACGCTCGCTCGCGAGGGCGAACGGGTGAGCGAGACGCGGCCGGTCCGGCTCTCCGCCGTCGTCGAGTCCTGCTGGCAGACCGTCGAGACGGCCGACGCGACGCTGACCGTCGAGTCGGACCTCTGGCTCCGGGCCGACGAGAGCCGGCTCAGACAGCTCGTCGAGAACCTGGTGCGGAACGCGGTCGAGCACGGCGGCGACGACGTGTCGATCACCGTGGGCGCGCTCGGCGGTGAGGAGACGGACGGGGAAGCCGGAGCGGGTGGCGAAGCCGCCGACGAGGTCGGCTTCTTCGTCGAGGACGACGGGCCGGGGATCCCCGCGGCGGACCGCGATCAGGTGTTCGACGCCGGCTACTCCACCTCACAGGAGGGGACCGGTTTCGGCCTTCGGATCGTCGAGCAGGTGGCGACGGCCCACGGCTGGTCGGTCCGGGTCGCCGAGGGCCGCGACGGCGGCGCGCGGTTCGAGGTGACGGGCGTGGAACGGGCGGAGGAGTGAGATAGCCGGGGCGTGCGAATCCCCTGATCGATGGCTGGAGTGAGTTTCGCACGGTAGTGGAGTGGTCATTTATAAGTCTGATGATGGTGGTGCTGTCGGATGTTTATAAGCGATCGTCGCCGTCGCTCACGGCTGTTTAAATACTGTCTCGCCGCTACTGATCTGCAATACCCACTCTCCAACCGCCGCTGTGTCCGTACTGATCGCAGCGGGAACGGACGTATCGCTTTCCGCGATTTTCAACGGGACGATTTATAAGCGATCGACGCGCCGCTCCCGCGGACGTTCCGTCTGCGTAACGTATTTGCCGGCCACCCGCCTCCGACGGGTATGGACGACGAGGACCTCGTGTCGGTCGAGGTCACCCACGAACCGCCGGACGATCTCCTCAAGGCGCTCGACGAGGGCGAGCCGGAGACGGCCCACTGGGCCGGTCTGACCGCGACGCGGCTTCGACACGGCGAGGCCTCCAAGGAGCTCCGCTCGCTGGCCGCCGTCGACGAGGCGGAGGTCAAACTGCTGGAACACCAGGTCGACGCCGCCCACCGGGCGCTGTTCGACATGAACGGAAAGGCCCTCCTGGCGGACGAGGTGGGCCTCGGCAAGACGATCGAGGTCGGGATGATCCTGAAGGAGATGCACTTCCGGGACACCGACGACTCGGTGCTCGTCTTGACCCCCGCGCAGCTCGCCAAGCAGTGGCAAGCCGAGATGGGAGAGAAGTTCGGACTGGAGTTCGTCTGCAACTACGACGACGAGTTCGAGGGGTTCGACGCCCACGACCACGTCATCGCCAGCATCGACACGGCGAAAAGCGATCGCCACCGGGCGACCGTCCTCGCCCGCGACTGGGACGTGCTGGTCCTCGACGAGGCGCACTACGTCAAAAACGAGGACACCGACCGCTACGAGCTGATCGAACGCATCTCGTACGACTACGCCTTCTTCCTCACCGCCACTCCGATCCAGAACGATCTCACGGACCTGTACAACATCGTCACGCTCCTCCGGCCGGGGCTGTTCGGCTCTCGGGAGGTGTTCCATCGGTATTTCATCGACGGCGATCAGGAGACGCTGGTCAACCGAAACGAGCTGCAAGAGCGGCTCGAGCAGGTGATGATCCGGAACCGACGCGAGGAGACGGACATCGACTTCACGGAGCGACACGTCGACACTCGGACCTTCGAGCCGAGCCGCGCGGAACGGGAGCTGTACGAGGCGGTCTCGGAGTACGTCAAAGGCGCCTACGGTCGGGATCAGGGCCAGAAGCTCGTCTTGATGCTCCTCCAGAAGGAGGTGGTCTCCAGTCCGGCCGCCCTCCGGAAGACGATCGAGAAACGACTCTACGAGCAGGGAGAGCTCACGCACAAGGCCGAGTTGGAGTCGATCCTGGAGGCGATCGACGCGATCGAGACGGTCACGAAACGGGAGCGACTGCTGGACATCGTCGAGGAGGCCCGCGAGCGGGTCGAGATGGGCCGCGTCATCGTGTTCACCCAGTTCCGCGCCACCCAGGACCGGATCATCGAGCGGCTCGCCCGGGAGGGGTACGAGACCCACGCGTTCCACGGCGGCCACTCCAGCCGCGAGAAAGAGGAGATCGTCGCCGCCTTCGAGGAACGCGGCGGGGTGCTCGTCTCGACGGACGCGATGAACGAGGGGCGGAACCTCCAGTTCTGTAACATCATGGTCAACTACGACCTCCCGTGGAACCCCATGAAGGTCGAACAGCGGATCGGCCGCATCCACCGGATCGGACAGAAGCGCGCGGTGTACGTCTTCAACATGGCGCTCGAAGACACCGTCGAGGAGCACGTCCTCGATCGGCTCTACCACAAGATCGACCTCTTCCAGCAGTCGGTCGGCGAGCTGAGCTCGATCCTCACCCGGCTCGAGGACTCCGGGACGAGCTTCGAAGACGAGATCTTCGAGCGCCTGGTCAGCGCCGGCTCGGAGGTCGACTTGGAGAACGACTTCGACGCCATGGCCGTCGACCTGCGGGAACAGCGCGATCTGGCCCGGAAGGTCGAGGAGTTCAACAGCGGCGTGTTCCGGGGGTTCGATCTGGGGGCCGACGATGAGTGACGCGTCGCTGTCCGTCACGCAGGCCCGCGTCGAGCGGTTCGCCGAGCGCTACCTCGAGGCGGTCGGCTGTTCCGTGCGCGAGCGGGGCGACGAGCTCGTCGTCACCGTTCCCGAGACCGCGAGAACGGACCTGTTCGAGGCGGGGACGACGACGCTCGTGTGCGCCGCCGACCCCGAGCGTATCGGGGGCGACCTCGCGCTCCACCCCGAAAGCGAGACGTTCCGGTCGCTGTTGCGCGAGGCGGCCGACCGGGCGCCGATCGGCCGCGTCGAGCTCGCGGCCGCGGACGCCGAGGTCCGACTCCCCGGGTGGCTCGTCGAGAGCGAGGCGACCGTCACCGACACGGAGTTTTCGCCGTACTACGACCGGACCGCGGTCGTCGGGCTGTTCCGGATCGGGGTCGAGACCGTCAGCGAGTACCAGACCGACGTGCTCCGCGCCGGCGCCGTCGACGCGGACTCGCTGCGCGAGCTGCCGGCGCTCGCCGACCGACTGCTCGCCCGGGCGACGCCCGACTCGGTACCGCTCGAGGCCGCCGCGACGACCCTCGACGAGGACGCTGTCCGAGAGGCGGTCGACGCCCTGGGCGAGCGCATCGTCGAGCGGGTTCGGCCGACGATCGCGGAGATACGAGAGGGCGCGACGCGCGCCGCGGGCGCCGAGCTGGACGAGTACCGACAGCTGCAGGACCAGCGCATCGACGAGCTCGAAGCCGAGATATCGAGCGTCTCCGACGCGATAGAGCGGCTGAGCACGGCCGCCGAGGCGGTCGACAGCCAGGCGGAACGGCTGGAAACGCTCCGGGAGCGGAAGGAGCTGAAGGCGAAACGCGCCGAGCTGCGGGACGAGCTGACCGAGCTGACGGACGCCCGCGCGGCGGGATTTCCGGAAAAGCGCCGCGAGGTGGGTGACAGGCACGGTCTCGAGGTCGCGGTCGAGCCGCTGACCGTGACCGAGCTCCGGTACGTCCAGGGCGAACTGGAGGTGTCGATAGCGGACGCCGCGGACCGAACGACCCTCCGCGTCGGCTACGGGGCCGGCGTCGGGGTGACCGAACCCCTGGCGTGTGAGCGCTGCGGATCGACCCTGTCGGCCGCGAACCCGCTCCGACTCGACGGCGAGACGGTCTGCTGTACGTCCTGTCGGTAGCGCCCCGGGCGGCCGAGCGGGCACGCGGCCGACCGCCGGGACCCGAACGTTGAGTACCGTCCGGAGCCGGGGATCGGTCGTGAGCACCCAGCCCGAACCCGCCTCTGACGGCGCCGGCTCCGCGTCGGAAGCCGCCGGCGACGCCGACGCGACCGACCGACGGTTCGACGGGCCGTGGCTGCGCGTCCTCGCGATCGCCGCCGGCGGCTGGACCCTGCTGTACGCGCTCGACTGGGCGCTGCTCTCGGCCGGCACCCCGGCCGGCGCCGCCGCGGGGTTCGCCCACGGCTACCTGCTCGCGCCGCTCGCGACCGCGGCTGTCCTCCTCGACGCGCTCTCGCTCGCCGAGCGAGGAGTCGCCGATCTCGGCCTTTTCAAGTGGCTCTACGCGGTCGCCGCGCTGGTCGCCCCGCCGGTCGCGGTCGTCTACTACGCGCACCGCGAGTGGCTGAAACCGGACCGGCCGGCCCTGCTCGGAGGCGCGGGATGACTGACCACGACAGCGACGCCGCCGACCGCGACGGGCCGCGGACCGGTTCCGTCCGGGGGCTCGTCACCGCCGCCGAGAGCGGCGCCCCGCCCGAACTGCGGACCGCGGTCGCGATCCGCCCCGACGGGGTCGAGGGGGACCGGTACCGCCTCGGCGAGGGGACCTTCCAGCTCGACGGCTGCGCGGTCACGCTCGTCGCCGCCGAGGCGCTCGACGCGATCCGCGAGGAGACCGGGATCGACCTCGCCGACGGCCGCCATCGACGAAACGTCGTCGTCGAGGGGTTCGGCGCCGGGATGGACGACCTGCTCGACGCGACCGTCGCGGTCGGCGGGGCGATGCTCCGTCCGACCCGCCGCCGACCGCCCTGTGCGCACGTCGAGGAGCTGGCGGGCGCGGAGGGGCTGGCCGCGGCCCTCGCGGAGCGAGGCGGGCTCTGCTGTGACGTGATCGAGCCCGGCCGCGTCGCCGTCGGCGACTCCGTCGCCGTCGCGGAGCCGGATCCGCGGAGCGCTGGCGCCGCGATCGCGGACCGGCTGCGGGAGCGCTCGTCCGACGGAGACCGCCACTCCGGTTCGCATGGCGAGCGCCGGTCTGGTTCACATGACGGGCACCGCTTCGGTTCGCACGGAGAGTGACCGTCGACGCGACCGCCCCTCGCGGCGTTGTCCGGTACCGAAAGCGTTGACCCGGAACCGGCCCGACTGGTCGCCAGTGACGGCCGGATGAGCTGGCAGTACCGCCACACGGTGCTGTCTTTGTGCATGCTCGCGTTCCTGGTGACCTACTTCGCCAGGCTGGCGATCAGCCCCGTGGTTCCGCTGATCGTCGACGACTTCGCGGTGTCGAACACCGCCATCGGCGTCGCGCTCTCCGGGATGTGGCTGGCGTACGGCGCCGCGCAGTTCCCCAGCGGCGTGCTCGCGGACCGCTTCGGCGAGCGGCGTGTGATCCTCGTCGCCGTCGGCGGGACCGCGGCGATGAGCGTGGTGCTCGGGCTGGCGCCCGTCTTCCTCGCGTTCGTGCTCGCGGCGGTCCTCCTGGGGCTCGTCGCCGGGCTCCACTACGCGGTGGCGACGACGCTGCTCTCGCGGACCTTCGACGACCTCGGGACCGCGATCGGGCTGCACTCGGTCGGCGGGCCGCTCGCGGGGCTCGTGGCGCCGGTCGCCGCCGCGTGGGTCGGCGTCCGGTACGGCTGGCGCCCCGCGGTCGCGCTGGCCGCGCTGGTCGGCGCGCCGGTGTTCCTGCTGTTCGCGTGGCGGGTCCGCCCGACCGAGCCTCGGCGCCCCGACCAGCCGATGCGGGACCGGTTCGCGCTCGCGCCCCTCGTCGAGCTCCTCTCGCGGCCGAGCGTCCTCCTGCCGCTGTTCATCGCGATGACCGGCACGTACGTGGTCCAGGGCGTGATGTCGTTTCTCCCGACCTTCCTCGTCGAATTCCGCGGCTACTCGCCGTCGCTCGCCGCCGGGGTGTTCTCGGCGTTCTTCGTCGTCCGGGCGGTCGCGCAGGTCGGGCTCGGTCGGCTGTCGGACAGCGCGGGCCGCGACGTCGCCATCGGCGCGGCGATGCTCGCGGGCGCGGTCGGGACCGCCGCCTTCGTCCTGGGCCCCGGGCTCGCCGGCGTCGCGGTCGCGGTGCTTCTGGCCGGCTCCGGCGCGAGCTTCTTCTCGGCGATCGACCCGCGGTTCATGGACGCGCTCGGCGACGCGGAGCGCGGCGCCGGATTCGGGCTCGTCCGCACGGTGTACACCGTGATCGGCTCCGCGGGTTCCGTCGGCGTCGGGCTCGCGGCCGACCTGTTCGGCTGGGGCGTCTCCTTCGCGATCCTGGCGGTGTTGTTCGGAGTCACGTTCGCCGTGCTCGTCGCGAACCGGGCGCTCGGGACGGGGTACTGAACGGGGGAGGGGAGCCGGGGGGAGCCGGGGGGAGCCGGGGGAGGCCGCGTGCCAACGGTTCGCACCCGACCCGAAACTACGAGTCGGTCCGGACCGAACTCGGCCCGTGCACGACTACCACGTCCACTCGAACTACTCTGACGGCGCGTTCCTCCGCCGGATGGTGGACGCCGCCGCCGAGGCGGGCGTCGACGGGGTGGGGATCGCCGACCACTGCAACGTCTCGCCCGACCCGAACGCGGAGCGGTTCAAGCGCGCCCTCGGCTTCAACCTCGACCTGACCTACGAGCGCCGGCGCGAGGCGATCGAGGCGGTCCGGGCGGACCCCGACGTCGCGGTCGACGTGTTCGACGCCGTGGAGATGGACTACGACCCCGCCCACGAGGCGGCGATCGGCGACTTCCTCGACGAGGCCGGGTTCGACTACGCGATCGGAAGCGTCCACGGCCTCGACGGCGCGAACGTCCACACGCGCTCGCACTTTGCCGACAAGCCGGCCGCGGAGCGACGGGAACTCGTCGACCGCTACTTCGAGAAGCTGGTCGCGCTGATCGATTCCGATCTGTTCGCGATCGCCGCGCACCCGGACCTGATCGAGCGCAACCCGCACCTCCGCGGGCTCGCGACCGAGGACCACTACGCCGCCGTCGCCGAGGCGTTCCGCGACTCGCGGACCGTCCCGGAGATCAACGCCGGACGCCTGCTCGACGACTACGGCGAGTTCCACCCGGCGCCAGCCTTCTTGGACCGGCTCGCGGACGCGGGGCTCCGGGTCAGCGTCGGCACCGACAGCCACGAGCCGGGGGTCATCGCGCCCCGGCTCGACGAACTCGAGGCCGAACTGGACCGGCGCGGACTCGACCCCGTCCGGCCGGACGAGCTCGTCGACGCCGCCGACGCCGCCGACACTGCCGACGCTGCCGACCGGTGACCCGGGCGCGGGCGGTCTCGGTCAGTGAACCGTCCGGTCGTCGTCGGTGTCGATCCCCTCGATCGGGTCGGCGTTCCCGAACTCGGGCGTCGGGCCGTCGCCCGGCGTCGCCCACGCGACCGCGTTCCGGAGCACCTGCCGCACGTCGTCGTCGTAATAGATCGGGTACGTCTCGTGGCCGGGGCGGAAGTAGAACACCCGCCCGTTGCCGCGGCGGTAACAGCACCCCGAGCGGAACACCTCGCCGCCGGCGAACCAAGAGGTGAACACGAGCGTGTCCGGCGCGGGGATATCGAACCGCTCGCCGTACATCTCCGCCTCCGCCAGCTCGACGTACTCGCCGATCCCGTCGGCGATCGGATGGCCCGGCTCGACGACCCACAGCCGCTCCGTCTCGGCGGCCTCCCGCCACTTGAGCGAGCAGCTGGTGCCCATCAGCCGCCTGAAGATCTTCGAGTAGTGCGCGGAGTGGAGGACCAACAGGCCCATCCCGTCGAGGACGCGCTCGCGCACGCGCTCGACGACCTCGTCGCGCACCTCGTCGTGCGCCGCGTGTCCCCACCACGCGAGCACGTCGGTGTCGTCTAACACCGCCTCGGTGAGCCCGTGGTCCGGCCCCTCGTCGAGGGTCGCGGTGCGGACCTCGTGGCCGCCCTCGCGGAGGGCGTCAGCGATGACCGCGTGGATCCCGTCGGGGTACACGTCGGCGACCGCGTCGCTCTCCCGCTCGTGACGGTACTCGTTCCAGACCGTGACGCGTGCCATGCGTCCCCTCCGCGGCCGACCGACTTGTAAGCGGGGCCGAAACGAGGCGCTCGGAAGGCAGAAACGGGGGCGCTCGGAAGGCAGAAACGGGGGCGCTCGGAAGGCAGAAACGGGGGCGCTCGGAAGGTCGAAGCGGGGGCGTTCAGATGTCGAAATCGGGCGTGTCGAACGCGCCCTCGTCAGATTCCACGTCGTACCCCTCGATCGCCGTGAGCGCCAGATCGAGCGTCGCCTCGGCGTCCCAGCGCCCCGTGTTGATCGCGAGGTCGTAGATGGAGCGGTCGGAGAGATCGATCCCGTAGTACGACTGGTAGCGCTGCTCTTCGATCACCTCGCGGACCTGCATCTCCGAGGTCATCTCCTCGCGGTCGAGGGTGCGGTCGGCGCGCACCTCGTCGGGCGCGTCGAGCCAGATCCGGATGTCCGCCCGGTTGCCGGCGATCCAGCCGGCGAGCCGCGACTCGAGGACGAACGCCTTGTTCGCGGTCCCCCACTTCTCGGCGATCCGGCGGAGCCGCTTGTCGAGCGCGCGGTCGATCTCCTCGGACTCGCCGGCCTTCGCGATCAGCTGCGAGAGGCTCATGTCGCGCTCGGCGGCGATCTCGCGGAACAGCTCGCCGCCGGAGACGTAGCCGCAGTCGAGCGCGGCCGCGATCCCCTCCACCAGCGTCGTCGCGCCGCAGCCCGGCGGCCCCGAGACGGTGACGAAGAGGTTCCGGTCGATCTCCCGTTCTGCCGTCGCCGAGGTTCCACTCATACGTGCGCCGCCACGGGCGGATCGCGGATAAACGGGCCGGTTCCCGCGAAGACGGTCCGCTTCGCGTGACCGCGGAGCGCGTCCCCGTCGAATTCGACGTAACGGCCCCACTGAACATCCGTCGTTCTGAGCGCTTCCTGAAACGAATCTCGCTGAAAACTGCTCCCTGATTGAATGTGGGAGTGGGTATTGCAGATCGATAGCGGCGAGACAGTATTTAAACAGCCGTGAGCGACAGGGACGATCGCTTATAAAGGACGCCGCGGTGGCGTGCGCCTCCGAGCGGGCCAAAGGTCCGCGAGGAGACCGCACGAGGGAGTCGGCGGCGACCAACGGGAGCCGCCGCCGAGGCTGGGGAGGTGTGAGGCTGCGGTTGCTGTGCGGGGGGGCTCAAAGGGGCAGGCGTGAGGCGCCCAGAGACGATGCAAGCACCGCAGGAACGAGTGGAACGAGTGACGAGGAGCGCAGCGAGTGTCTGGGCGCCTCACGCCTGGGGCTTTGGAGGTCCTCGCCGCCGATCTCCAGTTAACCGTTTATAAGTGATCGCCTGGGGCTTTGCAGGTCTCCACCACAGACACATCGATCACTTATAAAAGCCGCCAGCATCACCACAATCCGACTTATAAACAACCGACTCACCGCAATGAGTCACGTGCTCCCGCTATCGATCAGCAGGCACTCGCCACGGACAGAGCGAAGGATCGAAAGGGAGACCGGGTTAGCTCCGGTCAGTCGTCGCCCTGCGCGTCGACGATGACGACCTCGCCGTCCTCGACGGTGACGTTGATAAGGGTCTTCACGTTGTAGTCGGTCTGGTCGAGCTCGTTTTCGCCCGCCTTCTTGATCACGGCGACCACGTCGACGACGTCCGCGCCGACCTCCTTCGTCAGCGCGTCGAGGATCGCCTTCATCGTGCCGCCCGTCGAGAGCACGTCGTCGAGCACGAGCACGCGGTCGCCCTCCTCCACGTCGTTGATGTACATCTCCGACTCGGAGTAGCCGGTCTCCTGGAACAGCGGGACCTCGCCGTCGAGGCCGTACTGACGCTTGCGGATGACGACCAGCGGGATGTCGGTCATCAGCGAGAGCGCGGTGGAGATGTGGATCCCCATCGCCGCGGGGGTGACGATCTTGTCGACGTTCTCCAGCTCGGCCTTCCGGATGATCCGGATGACGATCTCCCGGAGGAGCTCCGGTTTGAGCATGGGAACGCCGTCGCTGATCGGGTGGACGAAGTACTGGTACTCGCCTTTCTCGATGATCGGCGCGTCGAGGAGCGACTGCCGCAACTGGTCCATGTCGCCGGTACTCGGGCGGATTAATAAAGCGTGGCGATTCCCCGGTTCCGTGAACCCCGATCGCACGGGCCGAGGAGGGGAACCGCCGCGCTACTCGAACTCCGGCTCCCGCTTCTCTAAGAACGCCCGCATCCCCTCGCGCTGGTCGTGGGTGCCGAACAGGCCGGCCCACGCCCGGCGCTCCAAGGCGAGCCCGCCCCGCTGGCTGCCGTCGTGGACCGCGTTGAGCGCCTCCTTCGCCGCGCGGGTCGCGAACGCGGGCTTCGCGGCCAGCGCCGCCGCCAGCTCGTCGATTCGGTCGTCGAACGCCTCGTCGGGGACGACTTCGCCGACGAGGCCGAGATCGGCCGCCTCCGCGGCGTCGACCCGCTCGCCGAGGAAGACCAGCCGCTTGGCCGTCTCGTCGCCGACCAGCCGCGAGAGCCGCTGGGTCCCGCCCCAGCCGGGGATGATGCCGAGGTCGATCTCGGTCTGTCCGATCACGGCGCTCTCGGCCGCGACGCGGAGGTCGCACGCGAGCGCGAGCTCCGAGCCGCCGCCGAACGCGTAGCCGTCGATCGCGGCGACCGTCGGCGCCGGGAACGACTCGATCGCGTCCGCGACGCGGTGGCCGAGCTCGGCGTACGCCTGCGCCTCCGGCGTCGACAGCTCGACCATGTAGGAGATGTCCGCGCCGGCGACGAACGCCTCGTCGCCCGCGCCGGCGAGCACGAGCGCGCGGGCGCCGGCCGCCTCGGCCTCAGCGAGCGCCGCCTCGATCGCTTCGAGCGTGTCGACGGTGAGGGCGTTGAGCTGGTCCGGTCGGTCGACGGTGAGCGTCGCGATGTCGGTCTCCGCGTCGACATCGAGCGTGATCGTGTCCCAGGCCATACCGGCCCCTCGCTCGCCGCCGTGAAAGTCGTTCGGCAGGCGGCCGCCCGCGGCGGCTCGCGGCGGCGGCGGTCGAGCGGCCGCCCGCGGTGGCGGTCGAGAGGGACGGTTGAGACGGGCCGCAGAGAGCCGCGCCGTCAGATCTCCTCGCGGCTGTCGATCTCGCTGTAGATGTACCACGCGGTGGCGTACGCGCCGATGAACAGCAGGTAGCCGACGACGAGCCCGACGAGCTGGCGCGAGCCGAGCCCGCCCGGCAGCGTCCGCGAGAGGAGCCAGAGCGCGAACGCGAAGACGACCAGCGAGAACAGCCCGGAGAGGGCGTACACACCGAAATCGGAGGTGAGTCGATCGCGCACGCTCACGACAACGCGGTCCCGTGATAAACCATCTCCGGTCGCGGCGAGGCGTCGGTTGGTTGCGCGGATTGCAACCCCTATATGCCCTCGGCCATACGGTCGCGTATGAACGGGAACCGGTTCGGTCGGCTCTTCCAGGTGACGACGTACGGCGAGAGCCACGGCGACGCGATGGGCGTGACGGTCTCGGGCGTGCCCGCCGGCGTCGAGCTCGACGAGGCGGCCATCCAGGCGCAGCTCGACCGGCGCAAGCCGGGCCAGTCGATGATCACGACCTCCCGGGGCGAGCCCGACGAGGTCGTCGTCAACTCCGGCGTGCAGGACGGCTACACCACCGGCACGCCGATCGGCATGGTGATCCAGAACAAGGACGCGCGCTCGGGGAAGTACGAGCCGTACGTCACCGCGCCGCGCCCCTCGCACGGCGACTACACCTACTCCGCGAAGTTCGGCACGCGCAACTGGGGCGGCGGCGGGCGCTCCTCGGCGCGCGAGACGGTGAACTGGGTCGCGGCCGGCGCGGTCGCCGAGCAGGTGCTCGACGCCTCCGAGTACGACGTGGAGATCAAAGCCCACGTCAACCGCATCGGCGACGTCGAGGCCGACGACGTGTCCTTCGAGCAGATCCTCGCGAACAGCGAGGACAACGACGTGCGCTGTGCCGACCCCGAGGCGGCCGCCGAGATGCAGGAGCTGATCGAGGAGTACCAGGAGGCGGGCGACTCCATCGGCGGCTCCATCTACTTCGAATGCCGCGGCGTCCCGCGCGGGCTCGGCGCCCCGCGCTTCGACGGCTTCCCGAGCCGGCTCGGGCAGGCGATGTTCTCCATCCCGGCGACGACCGGCGTCGAGTTCGGGCTCGGGACGGACGCCGTGAACGTGTCGGGCAGCGAGCGCAACGAGGACTGGACGTTCGACGACGGCGAGTCGTTCGACCACGTCGCAAGCGAGGAGGGCGACCCGGTCCCGGTCGGCAACGACCACGGTGGACTACAGGGCGGGATCACGACCGGCGAACCGATCTACGGCGAGGCGACGTGGCACGCGCCCACCTCGATCCCCAAGAAGCAGCGCTCCGCCGACTGGGAGACGGGCGAGGAGAAAGAGATTCAGGTCGTCGGGCGCCACGACCCCGTCCTCCCGCCGCGGGCGGTCCCCGTCGTCGAGGCGATGCTGTACTGCACCGTCCTCGACTTCATGCTGCTCGCCGGGCGGATCAACCCCGACCGCGTGGACAACAGTCCGGGGCGGTACGACACGGACTACCACCCGAGCAGTCCGGACAACGAGTAGCGACCGGTCGGCCGTCCGGGACCGCTCCCACGGGTCGGCTCACCCCTCCGCCGACCACTCGCAGGCGTTCCCCGCGGTGAGGTCCTTCTCGTCGACGTGCGCCGCGAGGCACGCGTAGTTACAGAAGTAGGCGGGCGCGCCGCAGCCGTCGTCGCAGTCGCGCACGCAGATCGGGTCGTGCTCGAAGATCCGCGAACCGCAGTACGCGCACGGCTGGTCGGCGTCGGGCGTGGAGACGGTCGTGGACATGTCCGGAGACAGGGCGCCACGAACTGAAAAGGCGTCGGCGCTCCCGCGGGCTCACACCACCACGACGGCGTCGACGACGACGAGCAGCACGAAGCCGACGAGGAACGCCCCGGTCGCGGCGTCGGCGTGACCGTGGCCGTGCGAGGAGGGGATCAGCTCCCGGAACACGACCGCCAGCATCGCGCCGGCGGCGAACCCGGAGGAGACGGGGAACAGCCCGGCGGCGAGCGCGACGAGCAGGAAGCCGAACACGGAGGCGACCACCTGCGGGATCAGCCCCGAGAGCGTGGTGTACCAGAGCACGCGCAGGTTCGACATCCCGGTATCGGCCATCGGGACCGCGAAGGCGAACCCGTCGGGCACGTTCTGGAGGCCGATGACGACCGCGAGCACCAGCGCGACCTCCTCTAACCCCGAGGCGAACGCGACGCCGATCGCCAGCCCCTCCGGCGCGTTGTGGAGGGTGATCGCGCCGCCGATGAGCAGCGCCTTCCGGAGCGTCACCTCCCGCTCGGCGGCGTCAGCGTCGGCATCGGCAGAGGCCGCGGCGTCGGCGGTCTCGACGGGACCGGCGAACTCCGAGAGCTCGCGGTCCGCCCGTTCCTCCTCGCCGGCCGTCTCCATCGCCGCGGCGTCGTCCCCCGTCGCGCCGCCCTCGGGGAGCCACTCGCGGTACTGCGCGTGGAGGTGGGGGATGGCGTAGTTCCCGGCGAGCAGACCGACGCCGCCGAGGAGGAGCCCCGTCATCACCGCCGCGAGCGTCCCCTCCTCCATCCCGGGGATGATCAGGCCGAAGACGCTGGCCGCGACCATCAGTCCGGCGGCGAGCCCGAGCGCCGCGTCGTAGACGCGGTGCGTGACGCGAGCGCGGAAGAACACCGGGAGCGCGCCGAGCCCCGTCGCGAGCCCCGCCACGCCGGTGACGGCCACGACGGTCTGCAGAGTCGTCATGAAACGCGATTCCCCCCACGGCCACATAAATCCGACCGACGACGGCGCGGTCCGCCTCGGTTCGCGTCGGCTCGCATCGGCTCGCGTCGGTCCGTGTCGATTCGCCTCGCCCGGCGCCGCGGTCAGCGCTCGACCGCCCCCCGGAGGTCGCTCCCGTAGACGCCGACGGCGACCGCCAGCGTCGCGAGCGCGCCGACCGGGAGCACGGCGAGCCACCCCGCGGTGGCCCCGGCGCCGAACCGGACCGCGACGCCGACGGCGACCCACAGGCTCGCAGCCGCGGCGAGCGCGAGGAGCCCCCCGGTCACGCGCCGGTCCTCCCGCCCGAGCGCGACCCCCGCGGTCGCGCTGGCCGCGGCGAGCAGGTGAAAGCCGATCGCGAGCGGCCACGCCCGTATCGACGCCGGGAGCGACCCGAAGGAACGCGGCTGGTCGAGGAAGTACGCCCACACGGGGTAGCCGCCGACGCCGAGCACCCCGTCCGATCCGGGCGCGCCGACGAAGCCCCAGAGGCTCACAATCGTGAGGTCATCACCGGGGATCACCGCCATCGGGACCGCGAGGAGACCGACGACGAGGAGCCAGCCGACCAGACGGTCGGTCCGGCTGCTCCGACGGGCATCCGGGCCACCGCGGCGATCGTCACGGCCGCTGCGGTCGCTCGCCGAGGACGGGTTCGCGCTCGGCTTCTCGGACCCGGACGCCGCGGACATGTCGTCGACTCGGCGGGGCGCGGATAAGTATCGTCCGCCTCCCTCCCGATTTATGTACTCCGAGCGAAACGATCGGTCATGGCGGCCCTCCAATCGATCCGACCGGCGGTCAGCGGCATCGTTCGCAACCCGATACTCGTGCTCGTCACGGCGCTGTACGGGCTCTTCCAGCTCCCGAACCTGCTCGTGGAGTCGACCAGCCCGGTGCTCGCGTCGGCGATCTCGCTCGTCACGTTCGGCGTGCTGATCGTCGTCCTGCCGTTCTTCCAGGGCGGGGTGCTCGGCATGGCCGACGAGGCGGTCGCCGGCGAGACGCGGCTCGGGACGCTGGTCGCGGTCGGGAAGGCGAACTACGTCCCGCTGCTCTTAGGCTACTTCGCCCTGCTCGCGGTGAACATGGTCTTCGGGTTCATTGCGTTCATGGGCGTGCTCGTCGTGATCATCGGCGGGTTCGCCACCGGGATGGACGGCGAGGCGGGCACGGGAATGGACGGTGCCGGCGGCGCCGCCACCGGCGTCGACGCCCCGGCCTTCGGCTTCGACCCCGCGCTGCTCGTTATCGTAGGCGTCGTCGCCGTCGGGGTGATTCTGGCGTATCTCCTCGTCACCTTCTTCATCCAGTTTTACGCGCACGCCGTCGTCTTGGACGACACCGAACTCGTCGACGGGTTCCGCCGCAGCGCGGGGCTCGTCAGGTCGAACTTCCTCAGCGTGTTCGGCTACACGGTGCTGCTCGCGGTCGGCGGTCTGCTGATCGGCCTGGTGGCCGCGGCCGGATCGCTCCTCTTCGGCCCGCAACAGCCCGCCGGCTCCCCGTTCGCGGACCTCGTCTCGGTCGAACCGACCCTCGCGGTCGTCGCCGCGCTCGCGCTCGGATACATTCTCCTGACGGGGGTGTCCGGGGCGTTCTACGCGACGTACTCGGTCGCGTTCTACCGGTCGATCAGCGGGGGTCCGGCGAACTGACGCGGGCGGGGAGAAATGAGGGGGCACGGCAAACTGAGGCGACTGCGGCACCCGAGCCCGACAGCTTAAGCGATCCCGGGGCGAACCCGGCAGTCGAACACGCGATGTCGCCCTCCATCCCCGCCACCCTCCGGTCCGTCCCGCCGTTCGATCGGCTCGCCCGGCTCGACCACGAGCAGCGGCTCCGGCTCCGGATCGCGGTCGCGACCGGGCTGGTGGTCGCGCTCCCGTTCGCGTTCGCGTACACGTTCGTCATCCTGATCAACGAGATCGGACTCCCCCTCTTGGAGTGGGCGAACGAGCGCCCCTACACCGGAGAGGTCTACGTCGATCCCGTTTTCCTCGCGGTCGTCGTGTTCGGCGGGCTCGCGCTCCAGTACCGGTACGGCCCGCGGACGGTGGTGCGTTCGGTCGGCGGGCGCCGGGTCTCCGCGGACGAGTACCCGGAGCTCCACGCCGCCGTCACCCGGCTGGCGGCGCAGGCGGACGTGCCGAAGCCGGACGTGGCGGTCGCGCGGACGGACCTCCCGAACGCTTTCGCGGTGGGGCGGCGGGAGAACGGCACCGTCGTCGTCACGACCGCGCTGTTGGAGACGCTCGACGACGACGAGCGCGACGCCGTGCTGGCCCACGAGCTCGCCCACCTCAAGAACCGCGACGCGAGCCTGATGACCGTCGCGTGGGTGTTGCCGACGGTCACCTACTACCTCGCCGTGCTCGCCTTTTACGTGCTGTACGGCCTGTTCCAGTTCCTCGGCGCGGGCGGCGGGTCGGGCGGCGACCGCGACGGGCGGGCGCTCGCCGTCGGGATCGTCGTGATCACCGTGAGCGCGCTCGTCACGCTCACCGTCTCGGCGATGTTCTGGTGCGGCAGCGTCCTGATCCACCGCGTGCTCTCGCGGTACCGCGAGTACGCCGCCGACCGCGCGGCCGCCGAGATCACCGGGTCGCCGGCCGCGCTCGCGAGCGCGCTCGACGCCCTCGACGAGTCGATGCCGGAGGTCCCGGAGCGCGACCTCCGCGAGTTCGACGGCGGCGCGGAGGCGCTGTACGTCGCGCCCCTGGAGAGCCGCGCGTTCGGCGACAAGGAGCTCGTGAGCACCGACGTGTTCCCGGAGACCCACCCGCCGACCCGCGAGCGGATCGACCGGCTCCGCGAGATGGTCGGCGAGAGCGCGAGCGCGGGTGCGGGTGAGACGGCGTGACGGGAGGAACACGAGAGCGTCTCGACCTCTCGCGGCGCCGGCTCCTCTCCGCGGCCGGCGCCGGCGTCGCGGCCGCCCTCGCCGGATGCGGCTACCGCCCTGGCGGCGGCGACCTCGCGTGGGAGTCCGAACTCGACGACGGGGGGATCCTCGGGTCCGGGAGGACGTGGTTCGCGGTCACGACGGACCGGCTGTTCGCGGTCCGGAACCAGTCGGGGCGCACCTACGACTTCGAGGCCGAGACGTGGGGGACCGTAGAGAACGCGAGCGTGACCGCGGTCGACCGGGCGGGGACGCCCCGGCTCCACGCGGAGACGGAGCGGCAGGCCGTCGCTCCGCCGGCGGTCACCGATTCCTCGGTGTTCGTCCCCGTCGAGGGCGGGGGAGTCACTGCGATCGACCGCGACGCGGCCGGGGTCGACCCCGACACGCGACGGACGACGGGGGGGACCGGCGGCGACGAGACCGGAACCGGCGCCGCCGAGGACGACGAGATCCGCTGGCGGGTCGACGGGATCGCGGCGAACGGTGGCGGTTCCGACGCGTCCGACGGATTGGACGAGTCCGACGGTTCCGACGAGTCGGACGGGACGACCGACCCGCCGGGAATCGACGGCGTCCGCGCGAGCGAGCGACTCGTGGCCGTGATCGCGGAAACGGACCTGGTGGCGCTCGACGCCGAAACGGGCGATCGGGCCTTTCGAGTCGCCGAGGCGTGGCCGGGCGGAGCCGGCGGCGGAGCCGGCCGCGTCGCGGTCGACGGCGACGACGTGTGGGCCGCCGTCGCGGCGACCGGCGACGAGAGCGGTTCAGAGGAGAGCGGTTCGGAGGAGAGCTCGGGCGGCGGGGGAACGGTCCTCGCCCGATTCGGTCCGACCGGCGACCGGCGGGCCGCGCGCTCGCTCTCGGCCGAGGCGGACTGGCTCGCCGTCGCCGGCGAGACGATCGCGGTCGGCGAGGCCGGCGACCGTCTCGTCAGCTATGACCGCGACCTCGACCGTCGGTTCGCGCTGCCCGAGCGGTCCCCAAGGGACCGACCGCGTGCGCCGCCCGGCGACGGGAGCCGCCTCTACTACGCGACCGGGGGGACGGTGCGGTCGGTCGACGCGAGCGCGGGCGAGCTCGCGTGGGAGCGGTCCGACCTCCCCGGCGGCCCGCTGGCGGTCGACCGGGAGGGTGCGTACGTCGCCGAGAACGGGTCCGGCTTCGGAGGGGGGAGCGAATCTCGGATCGTCGCCGTCGACGCCGACGGCGGGGACCGCTGGACCGCACCCCTCCCCGAGGGCGTCGCCGTCGACGAGCTGTTCGCGGTCGCCGGTCGGCTGATCGTCGTCGACGACGGGGAGCTGTACGGGTTCCACGCGGCGCCGGGAGAACGGTGGTCGGTGCTGGGGTAAACGGCGGTCGCAGCTCGAGTGTGACCGACGGCGACGCGTCTGCGTTCCTTTAGGCGTTCAGGAGGCTGTCGCCGTCGAACTCGTCGTCGGTCTCCACGTCCATGAGATCGAGGATCGTCGGGGTCACGTCGAAGAGGTTCGACCCGTCGACGTCGAGGTCGGGATCGGTGGCGTAGAGCAGCGAGTTCTCGAACTTGTGCATCCCGTTGCGCGGCCCCTCGGTGAAGACGGACTTCTTCCCGCCGAAGCCGGACTTCAGGTCGAACCCGTCCGCGGGGATGACCACGAGGTCGGGCGCGATCTCGGTGTGGGCGCCGTCGAATGCGTCCTCACCGTCGACGATCCGCCTGCACACCTGCCGGCCGTCGGGGCCGGTGAGCGATTCGAGGTCGGCGCGCAGCTCGTCGCGCACCGCCTCGTACTCCTCTTCGGGGACGACGCCCTCCGGCTCGCGGCCCTCCAGGTTGAGGTAGAACCGGCCGGGAATGAGCGAGTACGCCCGGGTCTCGTCGTCGATGTCGGTCAGGGAGTCGTGGTCCTCATCGTCGTACGAGAGCCACCCCTCGTCGGCGAGGAACTGGTTGCAGTTCACCTCCCACTCCAGTTCGGTGAATCCGTGATCCGAGGCGACGATCAGGGTCGTGTCGTCGTCGAGCGAGTCGCGGATCTCGCCGATGTACTCGTCGAGCGTCCGGTAGAACTCGAGGAATTCCTCTGCGTACTCTCCGTCGTTCGCGTAGTCGCCGAACAGGAAGTGGTTCACCCGGTCGGTGCTCATGAAGACGCCGAAGAACAGGTCCCAGTCGTCCTGGTCGAGGTAGTGGGTGAACACGTCGTACCGGGCGTCGAGCGTCGCGTGCGCGTTCTCGATGAAGTCGGTCTTGTCGTCGTCGTGGCCGAGCTTCGCGTTCACGTCGATCCGGTAGTCGCGGTCCTCGAGGACCTGTTTGACGGCGTCGTCGCTCGCGGCCGCGTCGAGTCCGGGCGAGAGGAACCCAGAGACCTGCCGCTGGATCCGGCTGGACGGCGGGAACGTGACGGGGACGTTGAGTACGGTCGCGTCGCGCCCGTCGTCGGTGACGCGGTCCCACAGCCGCGTCGCCGACACGTGTTTGCCCATCGGCACGTACGTCTCGTAGGAGCCGATCTCGCGGTCCTGGAAGCCGTACACGCCGGTCGCGCCGGGGTTCACCCCGGTCGTGAGGCTCGGCCAGCAGGCGCTCGACTCGGGCGGCACGATGCTCTCCAGCCGCCCCGCCGAGCCCGTCTCGGCGATGTCGGTCAGGTTCTCGAAGACGTCGGGGTGATCCTGCACGAGGTCGTACGGTACGCCGTCGACGCCGAGAAAGACCACGCGCTCGTCGCCGCCGCCGCGCAGCCGGTCGAACAGTCCCATGGCCGTGGAGTGACTTCGAGTCGACATATCCCTTGCGTTCTGGCGAGTCATGCCGCGATCCGCGTTCCGCGGCGAACCACACCATCGCCCCCGTTTCGCGGCGAATCGCGCCGGCGTTCCGGCGCGCTGGCAAGCGGCACCGATTCAGAAGGCCTATTCCCCTCGGCGGAGACATATCCGGCGTATGACCGAGAACTTCCCGGCGAGCGTCGACGTCGACTACGCCGACGGCGAGGGCGAGGACCCGGCGGACTACCCGTCGCTACAGCACAAAATCGAGAAGGCGATCGAGGTCACCCGCCGCGGGTTAGAGCAGTACGACAACCCGGCCGTGATGTGGACGGGCGGGAAAGACTCCACGCTCACGCTGTACTTCATCAACCAGGTCGCCGAGGAGTTCGGCTACGAGAAGCCGACCGCCGTCTTCATCGACCACTTCCAGCACTTCGACTCGATCACCGACTTCGTCGAGCGCTGGGCCGACGAGTGGGACATCGAGCTGGTGTACGCCCGCAACGAGGACGTGGGCGCGTACGTCGACGAACACGGGCTGGAGCCGGGCGACGACATCCCGGTCTCGGCGCTGAACGAGCAGAACCAGCACCACATCCGCGACATCCTCGAGTTCGAGGAGGACACGTTCCCGTTCCTGCTCGACACCTACGTCGGGAACCACCTGCTGAAGACGGTCGCGCTCAACAACGCCCTCGAGGAACACGACATCGACGGCGTGATTTCGGGCGTCCGCTGGGACGAACAAGAGGCGCGGGCCGACGAGACGTTCTTCTCGCCGCGTCACGACCCCGACCTGTTCCCGCCGCACGACCGCATCCAGCCCATCCTGCAGTTCGCCGAGGCCGACGTGTGGGACGCCTTCTGGAACTACGTCGTCCCCGACACCGTCGACGCGTTCCCCGACGAGGGGTACGTCCCGCAGGCCGACGACGACCTCCCCGAGGGCGTCACGCAGGAGGACGTGCCGATCTCGCCGAAGTACTTCGCCGGGTTCCGCTCGCTCGGCAGCGAAGTGAGCACGGAGAAGACGACCGAGGAGCCCGCGTGGCTCCAGAACCTCGAAGACACGACCGAGCGCGCCGGCCGCGCCCAGGACAAGGAGGACCTGATGGAGCGCCTGCGCGACCTCGGCTACATGTGATCGACGGGATCGACCGAGCCCGCTGACCGACCCCTTTTCGCGTTCCCCCGTTACGGCTCCGGCGACGGCGGCGCGTCCACGTCCACGCGGTCGTGGATGTGGCCCTCCCGCTCGCGGAGGTGTCTCGGCGCCCGGCCGTTGCTGACGGCGAGCACCTCGCCGACGATGCTGTGGGCGATCTGATACGGCGATCCGCCGCCCAAGTCGAGACCGATCGGCGTGTACAGCGAGTCGAGCGCCGACTCGTCGAACGTCGTCCCCTCCTCGTCGAACGCCGCCAGCATCTCCTCGAACCGCTCACGCGGGCCCATCAGCCCGACGTACGGCGCGGGCGACCGCAGCAGCGCCTCGACGGCGATCCGGTCGTCGACGAAGTTGTGCGTCATCACGACCGCGTGCGTTCGCTCGTCGACGTCGAGCGCCTCGTCGAGCGCCCCCGGCGAGGTCGTCACGGTCCGGTGGGCCTCGGGGAACCGCTCCGCGAGGTCGACGGCGCCGCGGAAGCCGACCACGGTGACCCGGAAGTCGTTCCGCTCGGCGAACTCCACGACCGGGCCGACGTCGTGGCCGGTCCCGAAGACGACCAGGTCGTCGGGGGCGGCGATCTCGTCGACGAACACCTCGAGCGTTCGGCCGTCGGCCCCCTCGACCCGAACGACGTCCGCGGCGCCGCGCTCGGCGAGGTCCGCGGCCGGACCGGCCAGCGCGTCCGCCGGCCAGTCGGCCGCGGGCGACCCGTCCGGAAGCGTCAGTCGCCCCTCGTCGGGGCGGTAGTAGGCGCGTTCGCCGAGCCCGTCCGGTCCTGTCGTCCTCACGGAGTCGGCGCTGTCGGCCGGCGACGCGGTCGAGGTCGTCCCCTACCCCGTCGTCGAGGATGACCGACGACGGGCTCCCGACCGCGAGACCGCCGTTCGAGGCGGACGACGCCGGTCCCGGCGGCTCGCTCCCGGAGAGGGAAAGCGGGAGAGATCCCGACCGGGTGGGGGGCGTGCTCCTCGCGGCCGGCACGAGCAGCCGCTTCGGCGACGCGAACAAGCTCCTCGCGACGGTCGACGGCGAGCCGGTCGTCCGCCGCGCGGCGCGGACGCTCGCGGCGGCCGGCCTGGCACGGATCGTCGCGGTCGTCGGCCACGAGGCCCCGCGAGTCCGAGCGGCGCTTTCCGACCTCCCGATCGAAACGGTCGAGAACGACGCGTACGCGGCCGGGCAGTCGGCGTCGCTGCGCGCGGGGATCGAGGCGCTGTCGGGCGGCAGTGGGGACGAGCCCGCGGTCGACGCGGCGGTCGTCGCGCTCGGGGACATGCCGTTCGTCGAGCCGGCGACCGTCGAGACGCTGGTGGCGGCGTACGCCGCCGGGGAGGGCGACGCGCTCGCCGCCGCGCACGACGGGGAGCGCGGGAATCCGGTGCTGTTCGACGCCCGGTTCTTCGACCGGCTCACGGCGGTCGACGGCGACGTGGGGGGACGAGCGATCCTGCTGGGGAGCGACGCGAGCGCGCTCGTCGCCGTCGACGACCCGGGTGTCCGGCGGGACGTCGACCAGCCGCGGGACCTCCCCGACGACCGGTGATCCGGTCGCGCGGGCGGCTCCGGGGCGGGACGGCGTCAGTCCTCGCGGGGCGCCTTCCGCACCACGATGTTGCCGTCTTCGACGTGCCACTCGACGCGGTCGCCGGCGCCGACGTCGAGGAAGTTCCGCACCGGTTTCGGGACCGTCGTCAGGTTCTTCTCGGAGACTTTGGTGTCCGTCAGCGTACCCATCAAATCGTCGTTCGTGCGTAGCAGGGACATAGCTTTCGCTACGAGTAGCCATAGTTCGGCGGGCGGTCCGGCGGAGAGCCCGCGACGGTCGGGCGGCCGATCCGGTTCAGACCGACGAGTGCCAGCGGTGGGCGCCGCCGTCGGAGGCGTTCTCGAAGTCCAGATCGAAGCGGTCGGACTCGAGGAGCACCCGTCCCGGAACGTACGCGCCGTCGTCGGCGGCCGCGAGGAGGTCGCGGTCGCACATCGTCTCTAAAACGTCCTCGACTGTGCGTTCGCGCCCCTCGATCAGGTTCGCCTCCTCGACGACGCCCGGAACGGTGACCCGTCCCGTGAGCATCGCCAGTCGGATCGCCGACACCCAGGCGGGCTCTCGGGTCATCTCCCGACACATGATAATTGTAACACGACCGGGGGAGATATATATATGTTCGCAAGCCGCACGGCCGACGACTCGGCTGTCGTCCGCGCGATCGCGTCGCAGTGCGTCGTCCTGATCGCCGCCTGTGGTGCGCCGGCGCCGCTCGCTACCGTCCGCCGTTCAGATACGGCTCGCAGACGAGCTCGACGCCCTCCTCGAAGCTGATTTCGGGTTCCCAGCCGGTCGCCTCGCGGAAGTTCGAGTAGTCGGCCATGGTGTCGTGGACGTAGCCGTCGAAGGGACACTCGATGTACTCGGGGTCGACGTCGGTGCCGAGTGCGTCGTTGATCATGGAGACCATCTCGTTGAAGGAGTAGGCCTCCTGGGTGCCGACGTTGTACACGCCCGTCAGCTCGTGGTCGGCGGCGAGCTCGCAGGCGCGGGCCACGTCCGAGACGTGCGTGAAGTCGCGTGTCTGGGTGCCGTCGCCGAACAGCTCCGGGGCTTCGCCCGAGGCGATCGCGTCCGCGAACTGCGCGACCGTGTTCGCGTACTCGCCTTTGTGTTCCTCGTTGCCGCCGAACCCTTGGTACACCGAGAAGAAGCGGAGCCCCGCCACGTGCATGTCGTAGTGGTTGGCGTAGTACTCGGCGTAGCGCTCGCGGGCCAGTTTCGAGGCCTCGTAGGCGGTGTGCGCCTCCACGTCCATGCTCTCGGGCGAGGGCTCGGTGCGACTCCCGTAGATCGAGGAGGTGGAGGCGTAGACGACCGTTTCACATCCTTCCTTCCGGGCGCGCTCGACGGTGTTGACGAACCCCTCGACGTTGACGCGACAGCCGCGTTGGGGGTCCGACTCGTGCATGTTCCGCGAGGAGAGCGCGGCGAGGTGGAAGACGACGTCGACGTCGACCGGGAAGTCGTCGTCGACGACGGAGGCCTCGACGAACTCCACCTCGTCGTCGAGGTTCTCGGCCGTGCCGAGGTACGTGTCGTCGACCGCGATCACGTCGTTGTCCGCTGCGAGCCGGTTCGCGAGGTTCGACCCGATGAACCCTGCACCGCCCGTCACGAGGACGCGCTGACCCTGCATGGGCGAGTGTCCCCGGAGCAGTGGGTTTAGCGCTTCGGTTCGTCCCGTGTTCGCTTCGCTCCAACTGGCCCCGCCAAGCGATCGCAGAACTCATCGAGACGCCGCCGTCTCCGGCGCGAGACGATCGACGACACCGTCGAAATCATCGTCGAAACTCAACACCCGATCGATGTCGTGGTGCTCGGCGTGTGCGACGGTCATCGCGTCGGTGAAACTGAGTTCGTGTTCGGCGTACCTCCGGTGGACTGCCACGGCGCGATCGAACAGCGACGGCGACGCGTGGAGAAGTTCGATCGCAGAGGGGTACCCCTCGCCGCGAATGCGCCGTCCGACCTCAAGGCCGGCGTCGATGTCGCCGGTTCGACGGTGTGTGAGCGTGACGACCTCGTCGTAGACGTAGTCGCTCGTCATTATGTGGCCGTACTCCGACGACGTGAGAACGCTGTTCAGCGCCTCGGAGCCCACGTCGTGGCGACTCGCGTCGGTGTCGTGATGCGCGTAGAACACGCCCGTATCGACGAACACGCTCATCCGTAGAGGATCTCGTCGATGTCTTCTTCGTCAGTTTCGGTCCCCGAAGCGATCCGCCCCTCGTTGAACCGTTCGATTTCTTCCTCACTCAGCTCTAAACTCCCGTCTCGGAACGAGTCGATGAACTCGGATCGGGAGTCGACGACCGTTTCGATCAGCTCCGACAGGAGTTCCTGTTGTGTGACTTTCTTGCCGGTCTTCAGCCGAATCTCCGCCTGAAGCTCTTCGAGCTTTGATTTGGCCTCGTCGTCCATTTTCACGGCCGTCGACATACGTACTAGTTGTTCTTACGACGTGGTTAATCTTTCTACCGACATAGGTGTCGCCTCGTACTCACACTCAAACGTTGTCGATCGCGTCGGTCTCGACCTGTGCCCGATCGACGGCGGCGTCGTTTCCGAAATCCGGTGCAGCGAACCGGTATTCGATGCGCGGATAGCCGTCTCGAAGCGCGCGGACGACCGACCGGAGGACGTACTCGTCGTCAACCCCTCGAACACGCGAGTTCGAGACGCCGTGTGCCGACGGAGTCTGTCTCGTACACGAACTCATTTCCGGAATCGGTGCTCGAAGAGTTTCACGCGGTCTGATCCGAGGGCGGCGAGGACGCTACCAGGTCAGCCCCTCGTAGGTGATGCCGTCGCGACGCTCGATGATCCGTCGGCCGTCGACGACGACGGGATCGGCCATGTTGTCGAACGCATCGTCGAGCGCGGCGAACTCGTCCCAGTCCGTGACGACGACCGCGCCGTCGGCGCCGTCCAGCGCCGCCGCGGCCGAGTCGGCGTACGTCACGTCGTCAAGGTAGTCGCGCGCGTTCTCCGTCGCGACCGGGTCGTAGGCAGTCACCGTCGCGCCGCGCGCCTGGAGCGCCTCGATGACGGGGATCGCCCGGGAGTTGCGCATGTCGTCCGTCCCCGGCTTGAACGCGAGCCCGAGCACGGCGATCCGAGCGCCGTCGAGGGCGACGTGGTCCGCGAGGAGATCGACCAAGCGGCCCGGCTGGCGGTCGTTGACCGCGACCGCCGCGTTGAGGACCGCCGGGTCGTAGCCCTGTTCCTCAGCCGCATGGATAATTGCAGAGACATCTTTCGGAAAACAACTCCCACCCCAGCCGACGCCGCTCCGGAGGAACTGCTCGCCGATACGGTCGTCTAAGCCGATCGCGTCGGCGACCTCGTACGAGTCGATCCCGAACTCCTTGCAGATATTTCCGAGGTCGTTGATCAGGCTGATCTTCGCCGCGAGGAAGGCGTTGTTGGCGTACTTGATCATCTCCGCCGTGCGGGTGTCGGTCTCGACGACCGGTGCGTCGGCGCGGGAAACGAGCGGCTCGAACACCTCGTGCATGTCGGCGAGCGCGCGCTCGTCGTCGGCGCCGAGCACGACCTTGTCCGGGTTCAGGAAGTCGCTTACGGCGGTCCCCTCGCGGAGGAACTCCGGGTTCATGCCGACGCCGAACGCCTCCCCGGCGGTCTTGCCGCTTTCGGCTTCCAGAATGGGGGTAATGGCGTCCTCGGTGGAGCCGGGAACGACCGTGCTCTTGACGACGACCGTGTGCCAGTCCGGCTTGTCGGCGAGGACCTCTCCCAACTGGGTCGCGCCCGCCTCCATGATCGAGAGATCGATGCTGCCGTCGTCGTTCTGGGGCGTCGGCAGACAGAGGAACGTCACGTCGGTGTCGAGGACCGCCGCGTAGTCCGTGGTGGCTCTGAGGCGACCCGTTCCCTCGGGGCCGGCGTGGTCGGCGACGAGCTCGTCGAGCCCCTCCTCGTGGATGGGTGCGTCCCCGGCGTTGATCGTCTCGACGATTCCCTCGTCGATGTCGATGTTGACGACCTCGTGGCCCAGATCCGCGAAACACGCCGCGACGGTCGTGCCGACGTAGCCGCTCCCGATGATAGACAGGCGCATATTGATGTCTCGTTCGGGGGTGTACGACAAGAAACGTCTGATCGGGAGTACGCGTTTCGCAGCGTTTTCGTGTTGCTCGCACACCCCTCGTTTCGTCTGTTCTCGTCTCTGGAGGCCGGGGGTGGGTTCATCTCGCTGGAACCACACCCCTCATTTCGTCTGTTCTTGTGAGCTTGTGCGCTTGTGCGCTTGTGAGCTTGTGCGCTTGTGAGCTTGTGCTCTTGTGCGCTTGTGCTCTTGTGCGCTTGTGAGCTTGTGCGCTTGTGCGCTTGTGAGCTTGTGCGCTTGTGCGCTTGTGAGCTTGTGCGCTTGTGCGCTTGTGCTCTTGTGCGCTTGTGAGCTTGTGCTCTTGTGCGCTTGTGAGCTTGTGCTCTTGTGCTCTTGTGAGCTTGTGCTCTTGTGCTCTTGTGAGCTTGTGCTCTTGTGCTCTTGTGAGCTTGTGCTCTTGTGCTCTTGTGAGCTTGTGCTCTTGTGAGCTTGTGCTCTTGTGAGCTTGTGCTCTTGTGCGCTTGTGCTCTTGTGCGCTTGCCCTCTTGTGTTCGAAGATGGCTACGACTGGGTCTCGATCGATTCCCGGGTCTCGAGGACGATATCGGGGTCCAACGCGAGCTCGTATCGATAGTGGACGCCGCCTGCCCGCCCCTCATTCTGTTCGCTGCGTTCGAGAAACCCGAGCATCGTGAGGTCCGCCAAGTGGTTTTGGATGCTTTTTAGCGTCGTCAGCGGATCGTGACCCCACTTTCGTGCGACGCGCTCGTACACCGCTTGGATCTCTTTCGACCGTGCGGGAACGTCTCCGTTCGCTTCGATCCGGGCGAGCGCCTCCAAGATGAGCTGCCCGTGCATGGTCTGATCGCGCAGTTTGTCTTGGACGCGACCTCGCTGGACGCGTTCCGCAGCGGCTTCGATATGGTCGTCGGTGATCGCTGTCGCTCCCTGTTCTTCAGCGATGTCGCCGCCCTCGCGGAGGAGGTCGATCGCCTGCCGTGCGCTTCCGGTGTCTTTCGCGGCTTTCGCCGCTGCGAGCCTGATAGCGGAGTCGTCACACGCCCCGTTGACGAGCGCCTTCTCAGCTCTGGCGGTGAGTATCGACTGGAGTTCGTCCGCGTCGTACGGCGAAAAGGCCAGCTCCTTCTCCATGAGCGTGTCTTTGACTTTCGGGCTCAGGGACGACCGAAACGTGTAGTTGTTGCTGATCCCGATCACGCCGACCCGGGCCGCATCGAGATGACCGTTGGCCCGTGCGCGCGGGAGTTCGTACAGCAGCGAATCGGGATCAGAGAGGTGATCGATCTCGTCGAGGATGAACAGAAAGGTGCCGCCGAGCGTTTCCATCTCGTCGTACAGGGTTTCGAGGGCGTGCGACGTCGAGAGCCCGGTCTCCGGAAACGTCTCTCCCTCGTCGCCGCGGATACTATTTATGAGCGATCGAACCGTTCTGTAGACGCTATCGTCGTTGCAGTTCCGGAAGTGAACGTGGAGCTCTTCGGCCGCTTCCCGTCGTTGGACCTCTCGCTGGAGGGCACTCATCATGTACTCCGTGACGGCCGTCTTTCCGACACCGGTCTTGCCATAAATAAACACGTTTGCGGGGTTTCGACCGAAGAGCACGTCTTTGAGCGCCGACCGATAGGCATCGATTTCGTCGTCTCGTTCGACGATGATATCGGGTCGGTACTCCTCTGAGAGGATCGATTTGTCCTCAAAGAGCGTTTCAGTGATTTCCGTAAACAGATCCTCTGACATCCTTGTTGGTCCGAGTGACGATGGTCGATGAGTTAAAAGCAGTGTTCGTCTGTTTCTTTTGTTTCTCTCGCATTTCTTGTTTCTTCTGTTCTATCTGTTTTATCAGTTTTGTCTGTTTAGACACTGCAAACAACCGAACGTTTGATACCCGAATGAATGTGGAAGAACAGACGAAACGAGGGGTGTGAATGCTGTCCGATCGCGGCGCACCCCGCGTCCTCATCGAGAAGAACAGACGAAACGAGGGGTATGAGATCGACGGCCCTCTCTAGGCGACCCTGCGAATAACAGACGAAATGAGGGGTGTCTCGATTCAGCGGATGTCCACTTCCGAGTTGATCACGAAGCGTGGGAAGCACCACACCGCGAGACCTGCTTCGCCGTGCTTCGAGACGACACGCGACCTTGTCACGCGGGGCTGAGACGACCGTCGCCGACTGGTACGCCGTCAAAGACGACCGCCGCCGACTGGTACGCCGTCAACTTGGTTCTCACGTCGTACCTTCCGATTTCGATCGCGGCTTGAACGGGATCGCATCACTCCCGTCTCTTTCAGATCGCTTTGTCTCGTCGTCAAAAACTAAACCCCGGTCAACCGTTGGTGATCCGTATGTACGGAGTCGTGCTCGCGGCCGGCCGCGGAACTCGAATGCGACCGCTGACTGACCGACGGCCGAAACCGCTGCTCCCGGTCGGTGACCGGTCGCTTCTGGAACGCGTCTTCGACGCGGCCCGCGACGTCGTCGACGCCTTCGTCGTCGTCACCGGGTATCAGGGGGAGATGATCCGCGAGAAGCTCGGTGAGTCGTACCGCGACCGGCCGATCCACTACGTCGAGCAGGCGGAGCCGAAGGGGACCGCCCACGCGATCGCGCAGGCCGAGCCGGTCGTCGACGACCGGTTCGTCGTCCTCAACGGCGACGTGCTGGTCGACCCATCGCTCCCGCGCGCCCTCGTCGACGCCGGCGGGACCGCCGTCGCGGCCACCGAGGTCGCCGACCCCAGCTCGTACGGCGTCATCTCGACGGCGGCCGACGGGACGCTCGCGGAGATCGTCGAGAAGCCCGCCGATCCGCCGACGAACCTCGCGAACGTGGGCTGTTACGCGTTCGAGCCCGACGTGTTCGAGTACATCGACCGGACGCCCGAGAGCGACCGCGGCGAGTACGAGATCACGACGACGCTGGAGCTGGTACTGGACGACCGCACCGTCTCGGTCGCGCGATACGAGGGCACGTGGCTCGACGTCGGGCGCCCGTGGGAGCTTCTGACCGCCACCGAAGCGGTTCTCGCCGACATCGAGGGCCAACACCTCGCGGGGACGGTCGAGGACGGCGTGCACCTCCACGGACCGGTGGTCGTCGAGGAGGACGCCCGCGTCCGGTCGGGCGCGTACGTCGAGGGGCCGGCGGTGATCCGCGCGGGCGCCGACGTGGGGCCGAACGCCTACATCCGGGGATCGACGGTCGTCGGTCCCGACGCCCACGTCGGCAACGCGGTCGAGGTGAAGAACTCGGTGTTGATGGCGGACGCGTCCGTCGGCCACCAGTCGTACGTCGGCGACTCGATCCTCGGGCGCGACGTCAACTTCGGCGCGGGGACGAACGTCGCCAACCTCCGCCACGACGGCGAGAACGTCCGGCTGACCGTCAAGGACGACCGCGTCGACACCGGCCGCCGGAAGCTCGGGGTCATCGTCGGCGACGGCGCGAAGACCGGGATCAACGCGTCGCTGAACGCCGGCGTCCGACTCGGCGCCGACGAGCGGGTCGGGCTAGGTGAGGTCGTGACGCGCGACCGCGTCTCGGAGTGAATTTCGGTGGCAGGCCGGCTGTACCGCTTCTCGGAGCGGCCTATCTGCTCTGGCTCGCGTATCGCCCGAAGACCTCGCCGACCCGTTCGCCGGACGCCTTGAGCCGCTCCGCGTACGCCGGCCGGTCCCACGCCTCCGGGACGTACGCCGCGGTCTGTAGCCGTCCGTCGGCGACGCCGGGCACGGCGTGCGCGAGGTTCGTCTGGCCGTCGAGCGGCGATGCGGTCCCGTCGACCGCCGCCGGGACGTAGGACGCGGCCGCGACGTCGATCCGCTCGAAGGTCTCGTCGGCGTCGAGGCCGTCGCGCCAGAAATCCCCGAGGCGGCGCCGACGACTCGGGTCGGCGACGTTGCACAGCAGCCACGGGAGCCGGAGCTCGATCGCGTTCTCGTCGGGCGCCACGTGGACGTCCGCCAGCGAGTCGTACGCCGGGGCGTCGGGGTTCCCGTTTCCGTAGCGGAGCCGTCCGGTCTCGACCGACTCGAAGGGGACGCGCTCGCCGGTCGGCGGGACGGTGTACCCGCGGTTGATCACCATCCGCAGCGGGGTGAACGCGTCGGGGGCGGGGTCGCGGTACCGCGCGAGATCGAGTCCGGCCTCCGCCCCGTACGCGTACGCGAAGGCGTCGTAGCGGGGGTCGACGGTCACCCGGGACGCGTCGGGGCCGCCGAGCCGGACGACGAAGTCGGTCGCCGCGGAGTCGGCGCCGACGCCGTGCGGGAGCGTCTTCTCGTTGCCGCCGGTGAGCCCGAGCGTGACGAGGTAGTTCGTCGCCTCCCAGTCGATCCCGTCACCGAGGTCGGCGAGCTCGAGCCGGAGCGAGAGGTACGCCGCGTCGCCGGTCACGCGGAGGCCGGTCAGTTCCCGGGCACCGTCCGCCCCGTCGCCGAGACGGACCGGGTCACCCGTCGGCGACGCGCCGGTCGCGTCCGCCCATGCGTCCGGCGACCCGTCGAGCGGGACGGCGCCCTCGGGATCGAACGCGAGGAGCCCGAACCGCTGTTCCGGCGTCTGGACGTTCGACCAGTACGGGCGCCGGTTCGGGTCGGAGAAGTCGGCGAGGTTCCAGGTCCGCTTGAACCACTCGTCGTGCCAGCTGAAGACGACGCCGCCGGCGGTGCCGGCCTCGCGAATGTCCTCGTACATCGCCGCCAGGATCTCGCCCTGCTCCGCCTCCGTGTGCCGGCCCTGGTCGCGGCCGTGAACGTCTCGCTGGGCGATCCCGCGGGAGCTGGGGACGCCGAACTCCGCGACGAGAAGCGGGTGATCGGTCGCGTCCACGAGGTCGTTCAGGTAGCCCGCGTAGCTGTTCGGCTCGCCGCGGTGGTCGACGTGCTCGGCGTACGCCGGCGTCTCGTTCAGGAGGGGCGGGTAGTACGGGTAGACATGGTAGGCCGCGAACGTCCCGGCCTCGTAGGCGTCGGTCGCGGCGATCGCGTCGGGGTCGACGCTCACCGCGTCCTCCGCCTCGAAGGGCTCGTAGGGGTGATCGAGGGGATCGGTCGTCACCCAGTTCGTGAACGCCGCCGGCCGCTGGGCGTCGTACTCGGCCGTCTCGTAGGCGACGCCGGCGTCGAGCCGCGCCGCGAGCCACCGCTCGAACGGGGTCGCGTCGGGCGCTGTGAGGTACTCCCCGTCGTAGCTCCCGTCGTCGTTGACGCGGTTCGTCTCCGCGACCACCGCCGGCGGCCACTCGATGCCGACGACGTAGCCCGCCACGTAGTCGCTCACGTCCGCGTCGTAGGCGCCGCTCGCATGGCCGGGCTCCGGGTCGATCGTCGTCGCGCCGTGGACCGCGTCGATCACCTGTCGGAACGACCGATCGAACGCGTCGGAGAGCCCGTAGGCGTCCCCCGCCTCGCGGAGGGTCTCCTCGCCGATCCAGTTGCCGTGAACGACGTAGACGGGGTCGTCGCGGCCGCGGTTGTACGCCGCGAGCGCCCGATAGAACGCGGGCGGGTGGACGGTGTACACCCGGACGACGTTGACGTTCAGGTCGCCCATCATCGCGAGCCAGCGGTCGTACTCCGCGCGAGTGATCGCCGCCTCGCCGGGGAAGCGGCCCGGCTTCGCCATCCCGAGGTTCACGCCGCGCACGCCGAGCTGAGTGAAGGGACCGCCGCCGACCGCCACCTCGAAGCCGTCGTCGCCGATCCGAAAGCGGCGTGAGACCGCGTCGGCGGCGTCGCCGCCATCGTCCGGAGACTCGCCGTCGTTACCGCGGAAGCCGCAGCCGGCGGTCCCGACCGCACCGGCCGCGCCGACCCGTCCGAGGAACCGCCGTCGTTGCACGCCCGGATCTGTCGCCGCGGCGCCATAACTGTGTTCCGCCCGGCGGGCGGTCTGATCGCCCCGACCGCTCCGGGCGCCCCGTCGGCGTCACCGCGCCGAGACGACTCGGAGTTTTATACCCGTCCGTCGAAAACCGGCCACGTAGCCGCAAGCCCTCACCATGTCTCCCGACTCCGACCGGCCCGACCCCTTCAAGAGTCTGCTTCAGCTGACGACGACCGACCTCGACGCCGACCAGCGGATCCGCCGCGCGATCGATGTCGGCCGGGAGTTCCTCGGCGTCGACAACGGCGTCCTCTCGTACACCGGGGACGGGCGCTACGAGGTGATCCAGACGAACATCGAGTCGGGGCCGTACGCCGAGGGCGGGGTGGTCGACCTCGACGGGACCTGGTGTCGCCACGTGGTCGAGACGGGAGAGACGCTCGGGTTCGCGGACGCGACGGCGACCGAGTACCGCGACGACGTGGCGCTGGAGACGACCGGCCTCACCTGTTACGTCGGGGCCGCGGTCGACATCGACGGCGAGACGTACGGGACCCTATGTTTCTCCGACGAGGAGCCGCGATCGGACCCGATCACCGACCACGAGCGGGACTTCGTCTCGCTGCTCGCCGAGTGGGTCGGCTCCGAGCTCGAACGCGAGAAGCACTACGCCGAGCTGCGGGCCCAGAACGAGCGGCTCGACGAGTTCACGGGAATCATCGCGCACGACCTCCGGAACCCCCTCGCGGGCGCGATCGGCTTCACCGAGCTCGCACGGGAGGAGGTGACGGGCCAGCCCGCCGAGTTCCTCGACCGGGTCCAGGGCTCGCTCGGCCGCATGGAGTCGATGATCGCCGAGTGTCTCATGCTGGCGAAGGAGGGCGCGGACGTGGGGGAACGGGCGCACGTCGACCTCGAAGCGGTCGTCCGGGACGCGTGGGACACCGTGCGCACGCGCAACGCCACGCTGAGCGTCGATATCGCGCCCGAGACGACCGTCCTCGCAGACGAGATGCGCCTCCAGCGGCTCTTCGAGAACCTGTTTCGAAACAGCGTCGAGCACGGCGGGTCCGACGTTTCGGTGACGGTCACCGGCGACACACACGGGTTCACGGTCGCCGACGACGGGCCGGGGCTCCCCCCGGCGGTCGTGGAGGCGCTCACCGCCGCCGACGTGGAGAACGTCAAGTCGTTCGGTCTCGGGCTGTTGGTCGTCCAGCGCGTCGTCTCCGGCCACGGCTGGGACCTCACCGTCGACAGCTCGGCCGACGGCACCCGCTTCGAAGTGGACGACGTCAACGCCGCCGAGCCGATCCACGAGGACCTCGACGACTGAGCCGCGTCCGCGTCGGAGCCGGCAGCGGTCGCTCTACGACAACTCGCCGTCGGCCGCGGTCTCGACCACCCAGACGAAGCCGCCGCTGCCGACGCCGTCGGCGAAGTCACGAGTCCAGACGACCCCGCCGTCACCGGTACCGAGCGTCGGATCCGTGGTCCAGACGAACCCGCCGTCGCCAATGCCCTCCGTGAAATCTGTTGTCGCGCGGAGCCGCGCCGTCCCGTCGTCGACCGCGAGGACGGATTCGTCGTCGACCGCGAGGACGAACCCGCCGTCACCCGCGCCGAGCGTCGGATCCGTGGTCCAGACGAACCCGCCGTCGCCGACGCCATCCGTGAAGTCGGTGGTCCACACGAAGCCGCCGTCGCCGGCGCCGAGCGTCGGCTCCTCGGCCGCGGTGAACCGGCCGAACGCTCCCTCGGCGGCGATCCGGTCGAGCCACCGGAGCCCGTCGGTGTCGGGAGCGTCGACGAGCCAGTCGATCCAGACGAAGCCGCTCTCGTCGTGCGGTTCGTCCTCGACCGGTTCGTCGTCGTCCGCTGGCTCGGTGTTCGGCGCCACGTTGGACGCGGCTGCCGCCGTCGCCCTCGCGGCGCCGGCCGCTCCCGCCGCAGTGGCTGCGCCCGCGGCGGCTCCGCCCCCCGTCTCGTCGCCGCCGAAGCCGCGCCGCTCCATGACGCCCCACGACTTCTCGCCGCGGAGGTACTCGATCAGCCCGTGCCACGCGACGATCGTCTTCCACTGGCGGTAGCCGAAGTTCTCCAAGACGCCGTACCAGAGGAGCCGCGCCACGTCCCGCGGCGACTCGTACCGGTTGTAGCTCCACACCTCGCTGAACACGCCGAACCACGAGAGGAAGATCCCGACGCCGACGGTGAGCAGCAAGAACACCAGGAAGAACTCGATGTTCAAGATCCCGAGGTACCAGCCGATCGGGAGTAGGACGTAGCCGAATCCCTCGATGAGCGGGCCGAGCGCCTCCGCGGCGGTGAAGAACGGGAGGATGACGGTGCCGACGCGACCGTACGCCCGCCGGAAGAACAGCCCGCGGCTGGCGACGATCGTCTCTATCATCCCGCGGTACCAGCGGCGGCGCTGTCGACCCAGCGTGCGGAGGTTGTCGGGGACCTCCGTCCACGCGACGGGTTCGGGAACGAACTCCACCGTGTAGTCGACGTCGTTGTCGGAGAGGTACTCGTGGAGCCTGACGACCACGTCGAAGTCCTCGGTGATCGTGTCGTGGCGGTAGCCGCCGATCTCGCGGACGCGGTCCGTGCGGAACACGCCGAACGCCCCCGAGATCAGGATGAGCCCCTTGAGGCGAGTCAAGCCGAGGCGCCCCGAGTAGAACGCGCGCAGGTACTCCATCACCTGGATCCCCGGGAGGCCGGTCTTCGGGAGGTTGACCTCCTGGACCTCCCCGTCCTCGACGACGCAGTTGTTGGCGACGCGGATGGTCCCGCCGCTGGCGACCGCGCGGTCCGGCTCTTCGAGGAACGGCTTGACCACCTCCAACAGCGCGTTGCGGTCGAGCACCGTGTCGGAGTCGACCGCACAGAACAGCTCCTGGTCGGTGAGCCAGACGCCGGCGTTCAGCGCGTCGCTTTTCCCGCCGTTCTCCTTGTCGACGACGAGCAGGTCCTCGTGGGTCGCCGAGCGGTACACGCCGCGGATCGGCTCGCTCGGCACGTCGTACGGGACCGGCGCGTCGACGGGGCGGAGGTCGTACGCCTCGCGCAGCCGGTCGAGCGTCGCGTCCGTGGAGCCGTCGTTGACGACGACGATCTCCTGGTCGGGGTAGTTGAGCAACAGCATCGACCGCACGCTCTCGACGATCGACGCCGACTCGTTGTACGCCGGGACGACCATCGCGACGCCCGGGTAAAACGGGCTGTCGAACGCGCGGAACGGCGGCCGCCACTCCGACTCGCGGACGGTGTCCCGGAGCTCGAACAGCGCGAGCACGTGGATCAGCAGGTAGCCGGCGTTGATCAGCAGGTAGTACGTGACGATCACCGCGCCCGACCCGACGACGAGCGTCGTGCCGATCGATTCGAGCGTCGTCATCGGGTCCGTCCCCCGTCAGTCAGCTCCCGCGCGGTCCGGTCCCGACCGGTGATGTCCCGGGCGAGTCGGTCGAACCGGGCGTGCTCGCTCGCCCACGCCCACGCGACGTCGAAGGGGTCGGCGTCAGACTCCTCCGGCTCGTCCGGCTCCCCGGCTCCCGTCGAAGGTGGCAGAGACGACAGAGACGGCGGAGGCCCCTCGGTGGCGCCGAGCGCGTCGGCCTCCCGGTGGCGAATCAGCTGTTCGGCCGCGACGACGCGCGCGCGGTCGTCGGTCTCCACGGCCGCGGCCGCGTCGAGGGCGGCGACCGCCTCGCCGTCGCCCCACGCTCCGAGCATACGGTAGGCGGACGCGCGGACCGCCGGGTCGGGGTCGTCCGCGACCGTCGCGAGGTCGACCGCGGCTCGGATCGACCGGTTCCAGCCGTACGCGTCGAGCGCGCGCCACGCCGCCGTCCGGACGCGGGCGTCCGGGTTCGACAGCGCGCCGACGACCCACGAGAGGTCGGCGCTTCCCACCACCGTGTGGAGGTGTCGGGCCGCGAGCAACACCTGCTGTTGGAGCGCCGGCTCCCAGTCGTCGAAGTCGGCGGCGGCCCGCTCGAACAGCGGCTGCGGGTCCGTTTCGGCGACCCGGTAGAGCGTGTCGATGCCGAACACGGAGAACGACGACGGACGGTCGCGTAACAGCAGGTCGATACCCGTGGTCGCGGCGTCGCCGACGCCGGCCGCGTACAGCACCCGCGCGGCCGCGGCGCGTTCCCGCGGCGTGTCCGTGCAGTGCGTCTCCAGGAGCGACCGGTCCGGGGCGTCCCGGAGCAGGGCGAGCCACACTAAGGCGTGGATCCGGGCCCAGTAGTCGCCGTCGGCGATCTCGCGGCGCGCGCGCTCGTTGATGCCCAGCGCCTCGCCGAGCCCGGCCAGCCGGTCGGCGTCGCTCCCGTCGAGCGCGCGGAGGTACACGTCCAACAGCGATTCGAGCTCCTCGCGTTCGGCCCCCGAGAGCGCGGCCGCCCACTCGTCCCATCCCGGCTCGTCGCGGCCGTAGAGCCGGTCGAGAAGCTCGCCGCGCAGGTCGGCGCGCATCGGCGTTCGGCGCCGGCGACGCCGGGCCGCCCGCAGCGAGTAGCCGACGGTGACGATCACGACCGCGCCCAGAAGCGAGGCCAACGCGATCACGGCGACGGTCAGCGCGAGCGAGAGCGACGGGTCCAACTGGAGGGCGGGAGTGTTCGGCGGGGTGAGAGTCGGGACGGGAGTCGCCGGCGCGAGCACGGTTACCCCCCGACCAGCTTCTCGACGCGGACGAGCAGCTCGCTCGGACTGAACGGTTTCGTGAGATACTCGTCGGCGCCGGCTTCCAGCCCTTCGAGCACGTCGGCCTCCTGGCCCCGGGAGGTGAGCATCACGACCGGCACGTCGGCGTCGACGGCGAGCTCCCCGCGTCGGATCGTCCGGAGCAGCTGCGTGCCCTTCAGTCGGGGCATCATCACGTCGAGGACGACGATGTCGGGATCGGCGCCCGGATCGTTCAACACGGTTCGACACTCCTCGCCGTCGTGACACACCGTGAGGTCGAAGCCGGCGTTCGACAGCTTGTACTGGAGGATCGACCGGATCGTCTCGTCGTCGTCCGCGATGACCGCCGATTTCACCACGTCAATCGATCTACAGCAGACCCACTTTACTCTGCCGAGGTCGCCGGGTTCTCCGCGCAGATCGCCCGCCCGATCCGCCGATCGCCACGAGTGATTTAACACCCGGGGCGGCGACCAGTGAGTCATGAGCACTGACGAAGTGACGGCGGTGATCCTCGCCGCGGGCGAAGGCCGGCGGCTGGAGCCGCTGACGAACCGGCGACCGAAGCCGATGGTCCCCGTGGCGAACCGCCCCCTCTTGGAGTACGTCGTCGAGGCCGTGGCCGCGGCGGGGATCGACCGAATCGTCCTCGTCGTCGGGTACAAACAGGAGCGGATCCGGAACCACTTCGGCGACGGCGACGACTGGGACGTGACGATCGAGTACGTCGAGCAGGCGACGCAGCTCGGCACCGGCCACGCCGTTCTGCAGGCCGAACCCGTCGTCGACGGGCCCTTCGTCGTCCTGAACGGCGACCGGATCGTCGACGCCGCGGCCGTCTCGACCGTGTGCGACCGCCTCCGCGACGGCGACGCGCCGCTGGTGACCGTCACCGCCGTCGAGACCCCGCGCGACTACGGCGTCGTCCAGCTCGACGGCGACCGCGTCACGGAGGTGAACGAAAAGCCCGAGGGACCGGTCGACACCAACCGCATCAACGCCGGCGTCTACGGCTTCACGCCCGAGATATTCGACGCGATCCGCGCGACGAACGCGACCGGCGAGCTCGCGATCACGACGACGCTCAACGACCTGGCCGAGCGGGACAGCGTGACCGGCGTGGGCTACGACGGCCGGTGGCTGGACGTGTCGAACCTCTGGGACGTGCTCTCGGTCAACGCGGCGCTGGTTCACGACAGCGACCACGCCCGCGACGCGCCTGCGACGGGCCAGCGCGTCGGCGACGCCGTCACCGTCGCCGACGACGTGGTCCTCGCCGGGAACGTCCGCATCGGGCCCAACGCCACGCTGAGCGGGGCGTCGGCGATCGGCAGCAACGTCACGGTCGCGGCCAACGCGGTCGTCGAGAACAGCGTCGTCTTCCCCGACACCGTCATCGGACCGGGGACTGTCGTCCGCGACGCCGTTATTGCGGGAAACGCGCGGATCGGACCGAACGCGACGGTCGTCGGCGGAGAGGCGACGGTGGTCGTCGGCGACAGCGTCCACCGCGGGGTGACGCTCGGCGGCGTCGTCGGCGACAACACGTCGATCGGCGGCGGCGCGACGCTCACGAACGGCGCCGTCGTCGGCGACGACGTACAGGCCGACGCGGGCGTCGTGCTCGACGGGCGCGTTGAATCGGGCGCCGTCGTCCGGAGGGGGTAATCATGTGTGGGATCATCGGCTACATCGGCGATCTGCACGCGACGGGTGCGAGCGACGGCGGTGAGGGCGACGGCGAGACGCCGGCGAGCGTCGGTGACATCGTCCACGAGGGGCTCCGCAACCTGGAGTACCGCGGCTACGACTCCGCGGGCGTCGCGCTCGTGGGGCCGCGGAGCGGGCTCACGGTGGCCAAGCGGTCGGGCGAAGTGGACGGGCTCACCGTCCCCGACGTACCGGACGCGACTCACGGCGTCGGCCACACGCGCTGGAGCACGCACGGCCCGCCGACCGACGCCAACGCCCACCCCCACACCGACTGTACGGGCGACGTGGCGGTCGTCCACAACGGAATCATCGAGAACTACGAGGCGCTGAAAGCGGAGCTGGCCGACCACGAGTTCACGAGCGCCACCGACACCGAGGTCATCCCGCACCTCATCGAGGAGGCGCTGGCCGCGGACCCGGACGCGGACCTGCTCGACGCGGTCCGGCGTGTCGAAAGTCGGCTCGAGGGAAGCTACGCGATCTGCGCGGTCCGGAAGGGCGACGACCGGATCGTCGTCGCGCGTCGCGGGAGTCCCATCGTACTGGGCCGCGGCGAGAGCGCGTGGTTCGTCGCGAGCGACGTGACCGCGTTCTTGGAACACACTCGCGATGTGACCTATCTGGAAGACGGCGACGTGGCCGAGCTGTCGCCCGACGGCGTCCAGATCTTCGCTGACGGCGAGCCGGTCGACCGCGAGATCGAGACGGTCGAGTGGGAGGCGGGCGCCGCCGAGAAGGGCGGCTACGACCACTACATGCGCAAGGAGATCCACGAACAGCCCGCGGCGCTCCGGCAGACGATCGCCGGGCGCCTCGACGTCGACGCCGGTGACGTGGACCTGGACGTCTCGTTTCCGCCGGGCTTCCTCGCGGATCTGGAGGAGATCCAGATCGTCGCCTGCGGCACCTCTAACTACGCAGGGCGGTACGCCGCGCAGCTGTTCGAGGAACTGTCCGGAGTGCGCGCGACCGTGGAGATCGCCAGCGAGTACGAGTTCGGCGCTGGCCGGAGCCCCGACCGCACGCTGGTGGTCGCCGTGACCCAGAGCGGGGAGACCGCGGACACCCTCGGGGCGATCCGGCGCGCGAACGCCGCGGGCGCGCGGACGTTTGCCGTGACGAACACCTTGGGGAGTACGATCACGCGAGAGGTGGACGGGACCGCGTTCATCCGCGCCGGCCCCGAGATCGGCGTGGCCGCGACGAAGACGTTCGCCTCGCAGGTGGCGACGCTCGCGATGCTCGGCGTGGCGATCGGCCGCGAGCGCGGGGCGCTCGCGCCGGCGGACGCGCGGTCGGTGTTGGAGGACTTACGCGGGCTCCCCGGCGCGGTCCAGCAGGTGCTCGACAACGAGGAGCGCGTGCGTGAGGCCGCCCGCGAGTACGGCGACAGCGAGGCGTTCTTCTTCGTCGGCCGCAAGCTGGGCGTGCCCGTGGCCTTGGAGGGCGCGTTGAAGCTCAAGGAGATCTCCTACGACCACGCCGAGGGCTTTGCCGCCGGCGAGCTTAAACACGGGCCGCTCGCGCTGGTAACGCCCGACACCCCCGTCCTGGCCCTGTTGACCGACGGGTCGCGCGCCGCCGAGACGAAAAACAACGTCACCGAGGCGCAGACGCGCGGCGCGCCCGCCATCGGCTGTGTGTCCGCGGGCAAAGAGTACGATACGCTCGACGTGTCGCTGCCCGTCCCCGACGTGGGGATCGCCGAGCCGCTCGTCGCGAACGTCTACCTGCAGTTGTTCGCGTACCACGTCGCCAACGACAAGGGACGCTCCATCGACAAGCCGCGGAACCTGGCGAAGAGCGTGACCGTGGAGTAGCGTCGCCCCGGATCGAACGCGCAAGGTGAGTGCAAGCCCCGGTATCGCGTATGTGGACCCGAGGGTCCCGGCGGTGTTTCGTTCAGTGTCAGGTTGAGGGCGGCGGACGCCAGTAGATGACCCGGGCGTTGATGAACCCACAACAGTTGATAGTTTCACACCCGCAAGCTCAACGCACGTGACCCATCGATGGTTCAGAAGCCTGTGTTGACGGCCTACTCTGTTTAGACTACTCGGCCATCGGTGGAAGTGAGACGATGAGCACGTTCCCCTCATCGTATTCGAAGTCGATTTCACCGTTGAGTTTCCGAATACACCAGTAGGCGATCCACAACCCAACCCCCTGTCCGTGTTGGAGTGGTGTTTCCTCGCCGGCACGAAGCGTCTCAATCTCATAGTCCGGAATCGGATCGTTACTGTCACGGATCACGACTTGAATACCCTTGCGTGGGGCGTCTCCTTCCGAAACCGCCACAGGGACTGTTGGTTCGGATGACTCCGAATGGACGATCGCGTTTTCGACGAGATTTTTGAGCAGCATGGAGAGCAACTCCGGATCCGTACGAAACCGGAGATCCGGTGGTGAGGCCGTCCAAGTGATGGTCGCGTCAGGATACGTCGTCGAATACGTCTGTTCAATATCCGCGACAACGTCTCTAATGGAGAGCGATTCCGGTTGTCTGACTCGCTGTTGAACGTTTTCGAAGGTCCGTACCTTTTCGGCAATCGACTTCAGCCGATTACTTGCAGCCGCGATCGTTCCGGCCTGTGTCACATGGCGTGGGTCGGTACTGTCCGCTTCTAATAGCTCTGCGTATCCGCTGATGACCGTCGTTTCGTTGCGGAGATTGTGTCTGAGGATACGATTGAGTACGGCGAGCTGTTGTTCGCGTTGTCGTTGGTCTGTCACGTCATACAGCACGACCATACTCCCGACCGATTCGCCGCTTGGGTCAGTTAACGGAGTGTATGAGACCGCAAAGATACCGCCGCCCTCTGTTCCGACAGTAATCTCTCCCGTTTCACGGAGCGTTTCTAACGTCACTCCAAGTGTAGCCTCCAACGGGACAGGTAGCGAGATCGACGTCGTGTTGAAAAACACGTCTTCGGCTCGATCGTTCGCTCCGACGATCTGCTGTTCGGCATCAAGGACGAGTACGGGATCAGACAACGAGTCCAAGCCAGTGCGTTCTGCCATCCGCTGGGTCGCGGGGTTCGTTTCGAACATGTGCGTTCCGACGAACGCGTATGCATCGAGCGTGACGTGAATCAGCATCAGTGGCGCTGTCAGGTGTAGCTGAGGGACCGGCCCGATTTCGAACAGCCAGAATGACACGCCGACCGAAGGCGGGAGCGTACTCAGGATAACCGCCGTCGCTTCACGCCGATACAAGGACCCGTAACTGAGAATGGCGCCGATCAGCAAGAGCGATCCAACTGCGGCAGTTCCGATTGAAAACAGGAGTGCAAAGACACCCCACGGTTGTACCGTGTACGTGACTGTTGCGAGGCCGAAGACCGGGTCAAACTGGAAGTCGGCCCAGATGAGTCCATGAATCGAATTTGTCGCTGCGAGCCCGATTGACAACACCGGGACAATTGCGACGATTCCGAACAGTGGCGTGCGAATGAGATCACCTCGTCCGGTATAATCGAGACCAAATGCGAGGAAGAATGGCCCCATGAAACACACACAAATGAACGCGACAGCTCCGAGGACGATGCGCAACGTCGGATTCGTGATAACTAATGAGATTCCATACGAGAGACAAAATAGGGCAACGGAAGCCATATTCCCCATGAACCAGTCAGCACCAGCCTTCCCCTTCTGTGAGTAGAGATACTGTAACAGATACAGCGCGCCAACGCCGGCCGCTATGGATGCCACGATGATTCCTAACCCGAGAGGTCCAGGAGTCATCATCTCTTTTACAAACTCCGGTGGATGTTGCCAATAATGTTGTGGGACCAGTTCACTGAACAATATTGGGAACAGACGTACTGTTCAGTGCCACGGAGAAATCACATTCTGAGCGATTTCATTTTACCATGCTTATTTACAGTATCAAGTGAATTGGCTGGTCCATGCCCTCCAGAATCGAAGACGTTGTGTTCAGTGAACCCTCCGGCAGACCGACCGCATTCGTCATGTTCGCTGGCTCACTCGCTATGCTGTCTATCTACGTCTATTTCGATATTTTACACGATGGCTCTTCTATCAGTTCGCTCATTATGGCAATCGGATTTGCTCTGTCCGGATTCGCCGAGTCCCTTTCGACAGAACGACAACGGATGGCGGGCGGATTGCGTCTCACCGCGATTTTCCTGTTACTGGGTCTAATCAGCCTCATTATCTTCGCTCCCGAGGTAATCCTTGGCCCACGGTAGGGGAGCTATGTTCAATACGCAGGCCTCCTCAACCGGCTGTTTCAGGCAAAGTTCGTCCGCTTGTCAAGCATCGTGAGTTCACACCACTTCACAAGGCATAGAGTGTGTGTTCAGCACTCGACGACGTGTTCGGGTCGTTCGGCTACGGACGCTAGGGGGAACGAACTGAGATCGACGACGGAGGGTCAGTTCTGTCTGTTGGTCAGGTACAATTCGTATCCGTATCCCACGGTAGCCGCTATTGGAACGATGAATGGGAGGGTGTAGAGTAGCCCGAATCCAACGATTACGGCGATCCACGAGATGGCAGCCCCGGTTAGGACGGCTGTAATGCCTATCAGAGTCGTGAATATGAGTACGGAGATACCCCCCGAGAAAGCGCCGGCTATGGCACCGTAGCGGGGGTTCGGTTCGTCCGGCATCGTCACCCGCCAGACGACAGTCGCCACGGTCAGCGCGAGGATCGGCATAACGATTATTCCGACGGTGGCGACGGGGTTTCCCCGAGACCCGGAATTCGAAAGGAGGTCAAAGAGGGCAAGTAGAGCGGCAGCGACGTACGCCGACCCAGCGGTGGCGAGGCCCGCCCCAACATCTCGTCGGGACAGACCTAGGTAGTCATCCATCTTCTAACCGCAGAATGTTCGTGGTCACTCGAGAATAACCCTTCGACAACGACCATCTCGACCGACACCGCTCTCGTGAGTGACTCGCGCTCTGTATTCAGTACGCGGTTCCTGTCAGGGTCAAAAGATTGCAACAGAGCCCAAGGAACCATTTTCGGTAGGTACTTTGTTCAATTCTCTTGAGTTGCGACATGGTCTCCCGCGAGAAGCAGAAACTAGTCGCCTCTGCTGTGATCGTCCTCGCCGTTCTTGTCGCCCTACGGGCATTGACGGATCTTGGGGTGTTATCGAGGTTTACGATCGTCGTCGTCGCCATCATCGTCATACAATCTGTCTTCGAACGGGTGTCTCATTGACATCCTCCTCCGCGTAAACGCGGAGGAATCCCGAGCGGTGGGAGGTTCAGGTCTGCAACCATGGATGCCGCCACTTTGCGGGAACTCGTCTAACCCAGTCGTCGTGATCGGTGGCTGTCTAGCCGTGCCAAGCGGCTGTTACTCCTATCCTCAGCATCGTTGACTCCCATCTGTTGTTTTTGCCAGCAGGGAGTCGCTAATGCGTCGGCGGACTCGGAGGTATCTTTGAGCTTGCTCTAGCCAACAGGCACGAGACGAACCCTTCGGAGATTCGCGTTCACCGCGTCGGCGTTTCGGATACTGTCTCATTAGGTTAGCGGCGAGGCCGCCTCCGAAGGCCGTTCGGAATCCGCTCCGTTCCAACCTGACCTTGCCGTTGTGTAGTGGTTTTTTGTCACTTGAACGTATGGGTTGGAAACTCAGAACGAGCTACCGAAGCGTTGTTTAATCCCCAGTTGTCGGATTCATCCTGCGGCTGAAGCCGCAGGTATTCTCCTCGCTCTTTATAAACTGTTGGCAGTGGATGTTCGCGCTGGACGCCAGCGTTCGACAGCACGCTCGGTGCCCTCGATCGCATCCCGTGTTGCCGTCGTCTCCGACTTGGGTGTGATTCATCCGTTGCGGTCTCGGATCGACGCCGAGTCGCTCGTCACAGCGTGACTGCCACTGCGGTCGTCACCCATCCGTTGTAGTTTAGCGGCGCGTTGAGGCGGTGTTTGTGCGGATAGTTGACCAAGACGGTGTTGAGTCCAATCGCTGATGAAGTGTGATCGGAGAACTGAACGGATGTTCTTCTGTCTCGGATGATGAGATCTGTGTCACTCTCTGAAGGCGGCGCACTCACTCCGGTGAGTGCGTCGCCGATCCAGAGCTGTCACTACTACCAACGTCTGAGCTGACCGGCTTGTCAGGCGAGTTTCTACCAGAACTCGCCTGACTCAACCTGCTCACGTAATCTTGCTCGATGTGGATTTGGATCCCGTGACGACCACAACAGCAATTCGTCGAGATCTGGCAGTTCATACCCCAGATCTAGCATCAGGTACAGTTGGACCAAGTGTGCGTGACGTTCGAGCGCGTGAGAACACCGACGGCGTGGGAGACGCGTCGACGACGCCGCTGCGTCGTCGTCGCTTCCCTGCCGCTTTGCGTCTAATTTGCGGAGTTCATCCACAATAACGCGGCTCATCAGCAGCGAGAGCGCCGCTACGATGATCAGCGCTTCAATAATGTAGGGATCCGTCGTATTGATCTCATCAAGACCGAAGCGCGATTTGAGTTCCTTGAACAGCAGCTCAATCTCCCAGCGCGCCCGATAGAGCTGTGCGATATCGGGCGCGTGGTAGTTGTCTCTGGCAAGATTCGTTAGGTAGAGATGGTACTCACCGCTGTCCTCGTTGAGCACACCGACGAGTCGGAACGTTCGGGTCGTGCTGACGCCCGACCCTCGCTTGCGGTCGAATGAGAGGGTGATCCGAGCGTCGATCGCCTGTCGCTGCAGGTCGTCGAGGACGTCCTGCAGCGACTCGCCTTCGAGTGGAATACTGTTTCCCCGCCATGTGCGAAGCTCTTCGACGATCTCGAAGTTCGCGTCATCTTTGACCCGTGAGACGAACCAGCCGTCGTTTTGATCGATACGGTCGAACAACCAGAAGTCGTAGAAGCCGAGATCGAGTAAGACGAGTGCGCCAGCTACCCACTCGCCGGTGGGTAGCTGGCTCCGTTCCTGCGTTTTGGCGTCAGTCGTTTGAAACCGCGTAGGAAGTCCGGTTGAGAGTGATTCTGTGAGGTGGAGCTTCACGCCAGCTTGATCTTCGCCAGTCGCTGCGTAGACGTCTGTAGCGTCTTGGTAGAGTGAGACGATAGAGGCGTCAACAATGAGGACGTCTCGAAAGCGTTCGAGACGTCCGCTGAGGTCGGTTTGTCCCGGTTCGAGATTCTCGATGGCGTCATCGAGAATCTCTCGCAGGAGTGCAACGAACGCGGGTGAAAACCAGCCGTGGAAGGTTGGATAAGCGAGTTCGTCACAGTCAGCCATTTCGACGAACCGTTCGAGAAATGCCTGAATAGAGCGATCTGATCCAGCAGCGAAACCCAGTGAGAGGGTGTAGAACAACGCGACAGTGTCGAACTTGCGCTCTCGTTGGATGAGATTCGTTGCGCGAGCGCGCTCGCGCAACTCATCAGAGGGAAACGCTCTTTTGATCCGGTCGACAATCACTGAATCCGGTGGTTCGTAACTCACAGCAGCCACCGGGTTTCTCTGACAAGTAGTTCCAACGGTATTCAGATCAGCAGACGGTGCTGGCACGAGGAGTTAAACTACAACGGATGCGCGTCGCGGAGGCGGTCGACCGCGGCCGCCCACTGCGGCTCGTCGAGCCACGCGTCGTACGCGACCAGCCGGCCCCCGTACCGCCGGTACTCGACCGGCGCGCGGGCGAGGGCGTAGCCCGCGGCGTTCGCGGCGAGCGCGCCGAGGTACAGCGCGAGGACGAGGACCCCGGACCCGAGGGCGACGGCTCCGTCGGCGCCATCGGGAACGAACACGCCGAGAACGACGATCCACGCGATCAGGAAGCCGGTCGCGTAGATCGGTGCGACTCCGGTGAGCGTCTTCAGGACCGCGGTGGCGACGGCGGCCCGGCGGTGTGCCGGGATCCGGGCGTCGGGCTCGGCGTCGGGGACTTCGATCGGCGCCGGCGGCTCCGCCGAGTCGGTTGGCCCGGCGAGCCAGCCGGTGATCCCGCCGCCCGAGTCCTCGTCGCCGTGAGTCGCCCGGAATCCGGACCACTCGACGAGCAGTTTGACGGCGACGAGCGCGGCGACGACGGCGACCCCGCCCCCGGCGGCGTCGAGCGCGGGGAGCGCGAACAGGGCGACCACGAGGAAGAACGCGCGCCTCGTCGGCGTCTCCACGGCCGCGTACGGCGAGGTCTCGGCGTATCGCCGGCGGCCGACGTAGTCCCGGGCGATCTCGACGACCTGTCCCGCGACCAGCGCGAGCGCCGACGCGAGCACCGCCGGCCGACCGAGCAGCGCCGGCACGTCGAACGTCTGCGAGAACGCGACGCCCGCGACGAGCGCGACCCAGACGCCCGCGCCGAAGACCGACGCGACGAACGGGACGTTCCGCGGGTATATCGGGGGGAGCCACGACGCCGGGCGGACCGCGCCGCGCTTCCGCGACAGCGGTCCCTCAGTCACGCTGATCACTCCCCCCTCGCGGTCCACGGGCGGCGGCCGAGCCGCGAACAGCGCCGTCGCGCCCGAGAGCGGGACCGACAGCACGACCTCGATCGCGTACACCGCGGCGAGCGTCGCGGGGTCCCAGCCCAGCCGGAACACGCCGACGAGCGGGACGAGGTTGGCGAGCAGGACCGGGAGGAACGCGGCGGTCCCGGAAGGCGTTCGAACGTCGCGGAGCGCGGCGGAGGGCATCGGTCGACGGTTCCGGATACGGTCGGCCGAGGTGATAACGCCGGTGGACGCGGATCGGATTGCGGGGCGACTCGGGGGTCGGTCGAGGACGCGGCCCGCGAACTCACGGCCCGGGAACGCCGGGCAGGAGTTATGTGGGTACCGGCGCCATCTCCGGGTATGAGCTATCTCGTTGCGACCGACGGATCGACGGAGAGCGACGAAGCCGTCCGGTACGCGGCGCGACAGGCGGTGGCGTTCTACGAGACGCTCGAGATCGCCCACGTGTTGACGCCGGACTCGGAGCTTGTCGACGGGACGATCATCCTCCCGGGCGAGGAGGCGGCCGTCGAGGCGGGACAGGGGGTTCTGGAGGGCGCCCGCACGGTCGCCGAGGAGGCGGTCGGCGACGAGCCGATCGACGTGGAGACGCAGCTGCTCACCGGACGGCCCGCCGACGCGATCACGGAGTACGCGGCCGAGGGGGCCGTCGACGCCATCTACGTCGGCCACCGCGGGCTCTCGGAGGAGCGCGAGCGGGTCGTCGGCAGCGTCGCGAAGAGCGTCGTCGACAAGGCCGACGTGCCCGTGACGGTGATCCGGTAGCGGGATCGGTCTCGGCCCGGTCGCGCCGGCGACTCCGGGGCGGTCGCCCCGGCGCGTCCGAGACCACGGCAAGGACCACCAATATCGAGGGTTCAAAAGCGGTTGGGCGTGTAACAAGAGGTGATGTCCGAAGACGCACTCGTCACGGCGGACTGGGTGGAAGAGAATCTCGAGCAGTTCGAGAGCGACGACCCGGCGTACCGGCTCGTCGAGATCAACAACCCGACCGTCACCGACGAGTCGGAGTACACGCCCTACGAGGAGGGCCACATCCCCGGCGCGTTGAACTTCGAGTGGGACGAGGTCTTCACCGACGAGACGGAGCGCGACATCGTCTCGAAGGAGGACTTCGCGAAGCGAAACGGCGAGGGCGGCATCCACGCGGACACGACCGTCGTCGTGTACGGCGGCGGCCGTGTTCCCAACTGGTTCGCGCTGTTCGGCTACTGGATCTACAAGTACTACGGTCACGACGACGTGCGCGTCATCGACGGCGGGAAGGGGTACTGGGTCGAGAACGACTACCCGCTCTCGACCGAGGAGCCCGACTTCCCGGCACAGGAGTACGAGGCCCGCGGTCCCTTCGAGAGCATCCGCGCCTACAAGGGCGACATCGACAACGCGATCGAGGACGGGATTCCGATGGTCGACGTGCGCTCTCCCGAGGAGTTCTCCGGCGAGGTCATCGCGCCCGAGGGGCTCAACGAGACCGCCCAGCGCGGCGGCCACATCCCCGGCGCGAGCAACGTCCCGATCGGGACCACGCTGAACGAGGACGGCACGTTCAAGAGCGCCGACGAGCTCCGCGAGCTGTACGCGGACGCCGGCGTCGACGGCGACGAGTCGACGATCACCTACTGCCGCGTCGGCGAGCGCTCGTCGATCGAGTGGTTCCTCCTGCACGAGCTGCTCGGCTACGAAGAGGTCAGCAACTACGACGGCTCGTGGACCGAGTGGGGGAACCTCGTCGGCGCGCCGATCGAGACGGGCGAGTAGGCGGCCCGCTCGCGTCGGCGACCGTGACGCACCGTTGAGACACCGCTCCCCGATGCTTTTCGACGGCGACGGACGGAGCCGGTCGCGTTCCGGCTACCCGGCGCGTTCGAACCCGGTGATCTCGAAGCGCGCTCCGCCGGCCTCGCTCTCGGTGACCCGGACGTCGCAGCCGTGCGCGTCGGCGACCTCCTTGACGATCGCGAGACCGAACCCCGTCCCGTCCTCGCGCGTCGAGTAGCCGGACTCGAAGATCCGCTCGCGGTCGGCCTCCGGGATTCCGGGGCCGTCGTCCGCGACGTAGAACCCGTCGTCCAGGTCGCCGACCGTGATCGTCACGTCGTCGTCGCCGTGTTCCACGCTGTCGCCGGACTCCGTCCGGGTGCCAGTCGAGCCGTGCTCGACGCTGTCGCCGGGGGTCGCCCGGCTGCCAGTGGAACTGTGTTCCACGCTGTTCCGGATCAGGTTCTCTAACAGCTGTGCGAGCCGGCTCCGATCGGCCAGAACCGCGGACTCGGCGTCGACGACGAGCGTCGCCGAGCCGGTGTCCACGTTCTCCCAACAGTCCTCGACGAGCCGGGCCAGATCGACCGGCTCCGCGTCGGTCACCTCCGCGCCCTCGCGCGCCAGTTCCAGCAGGTCGTCGATGAGCGCCCCGATCCGGTCGTGGGCCCTCGCCACCGCGTCTAGGTGCTCGTCGTCGCGGTCGGAGCGGAACAGGTCGAGATACCCCTCGGCCGCGTTCAAGGGGTTCCGGAGGTCGTGCGAGACGATGCTGGCGAACTCGTCGAGCTGCTCGTTCTGCCGTTCGAGTTCGCGCTCGCGCTCGATGCGGTCGAGCGCGGTCGTCGTGTGCGCGGCGACGGTCTCCGCGAGCGACACGTCCACGTCGTCGAACGCGCCGGGTTCGGTCGACCCGATCAGGAGGACGCCGTGGTCGCCGAGCGGGAGGATGATCTCGCTGCGGACCGGCGTGTCCGGGTTGAACGGCTCTGAAACCTCCGAGATGTCGCCGTAGATCACCGGTTCCCCCGACTCGAACGCCTCTCCGGCGAGCCCCTCTCCGAGTTCGAACACCGGTGGTTCACCGACGAGCTCCTCGGTCATGTCCGTCCACGCGACCGGAACCAGTTTATCCTCGTCCTCGTCGTGGAGGTGCACCGCGCTCGCCGGCATGTCGAGGACGTCGTGGACGGTGTCGATACTGATTTCGACGGCCCGCTCGGCTGTCTCGGCCCGCATGACCGACCGGACGGTCTCGTGTAACGCGTCGATGGCCCGCCTGTGGTGTTCGTGGTCGGTGACGTCCGTCACGAACCCCTCCAGCGCCACCGCCTCGCCGCCGTCGTCGTACGTCGCCCGACCCCGCTCCCACACCCACTTCGCTTCGCCGTCCCTGGTGCGGATCCGGTAGGTGATCTCGAACGGCTCGCGCCGCTCGATCGCCTTCTGTATCGACTCCCACACCGCCTCCCGGTCCTCGGGGTGGATGACGCGCTCGCCGTACACGCTCTCGTCGTCCTCCAACTCCGAGGGTCGATACCCCGTCAGCTCCGTCACCTCTCCCCTGACGTCCTCCATCGGCCACCCGGGCTCGTTCGCGCACCGATACACCATTCCCGGCAGGTTGTCGACGAGCCGCGAGAGCCGTCGCTCGCGCCGTTTGCGCTCCGTGAGGTCCCGCCCGATCCCGATGATTCCGACCAGTTCGCCGTCGCGGTCCGTGAGGCTCGACCCCGCGAACTCGTAGGGGACGCGCTCGCCGCCCGCCGTCAGCACCACGGATTCGACGGCCGCCTCGCCGGTGGTGAGCGTCTCCTCCATCGCGGCGCGGATCCGGTCTCGCTCGTCTTCGGGGAACAGCTCCGTCGCGCGCATGCCCTCGATCGCCTCGTCCGAGTAGCCGACGGCCTCGACGAGGTGATCGTTCCAGCGCCGGAACGTCCCGTCGGTATCGATCACGTAGAAGACGTCGGTGAGCGAGTCGAGCGCCTGGTCGACGAAGTCGCGCTCCTCGCGGAGGCTCTCGCGGACCTCGAACGAGTGGATGACGTGAGCGATGTCGTCGCCGAGTTCGGCGAGCAGTTCGCGTTCGGTCGCGTCGAAGGCGTTCGGGCGGTCGGCGTAGACGGCGAGCGCGCCGTACAACGTGTCCTGATACTCGAGCGGGAGGGCGGCAACCGAGCGAAACCCGCGTTCGACCGCCGCGGACTCCCACGGGTCGAAGTCGTCGTCCTCGGTGATGTCCTGTGAGACGGCGACCCGTCGCTCGCGTATCGCCGTCCCGGCGGGACCCCGTCCGGTGGCGCTCTCGTCGGTCGTGATCGTGATCCCGTCGAGGTAGCCGCGCTCGACGCCCGCGGACACCCGGGGTTCGATGCGGCCCGTCTCGGCGTGGACCTCGCCGATCCACGCGAACCGGTAGGGCTCGGAGTCGCTGATGATCTCGCAGACCCGGCGCTCGACCGCGTTCCGGGAGTCGGCGCGCACGATCGCCGTGTTGATCTCGCTGGCGAGCGTCCGGATCCGGTCGAGTTCGGCGGCGCGCTGGCCCGTCCGGTACTGCTCGACCGCGTTCGCGATCCGGTTCGCGAGGACGGCGTACTGGCCGGTTCCGCTCTCCTTCTGGAGGTAGTCAGTGACGCCGGACGCGATCGCGTCGCTCGCGACCTCTTCGCTGCCCTTGCCCGTGTAGAGGATAAAGGGGAGCTCCGGTCGATCCTCGCGGACGGCCTCGAGGAACTCGATCCCGTTCTTCCCGGGCATGTCGTAGTCGGAGACCACGCAGTCGACGTCGCCGTCGCCGACGCGGTCCAGTCCCTCGCTCGCGTTCGTCGCGGTCTCGACGTCGATCCGGTCGTCCTCGCGTTCGAGGTACGTCGCGGCCAGCTCCGCGAGCTGCGGGTCGTCGTCGACGTGGAGGACGCGGATCGCGTCTGGGGACCGGCTCATGAGACGGGTGTGATCGGAGCGTGGAGAGCCACGATAAATAAGATAGGGGGCGAGCGCGTGCGCGTAGCCGACCTCGAGTCTCGCGGTCGACAGCGGGGGAGCGGCGAGTGTGGGATTCGGCGTCGAGCGTGGGATTCGGCGGCGCTCCGTGTCCCGCCGGCGCTCGCCGACTCAGTCGTCCAGCGACGCGACCACCGACTCAGTCGTCCAGCGACGCGACCGCGGTGCGCTCGGCCCCGATCCGCCGGTCGAGGAAGTCGTCGAGCAGCTCCAGCGACCGGATCTTCTGGTCGATGTCGCCGGAGCCGTGGCCCTCCTCGCCGAGCTCCTCGTACTCGTAGTCGACGCCCTCCTCGAAGCCGGCGTCGTCGAGGGCGTCGCGGAGGATCCTGGCCTGCGAGACGGGCACCCGCGGGTCGTTGACGCCGTGGACGATCAGGAGCGGCGCGTCGATGTTTTCGACGTAGTTCACGGGGCTGCGCTCGCGGTAGATCGCCTCGTTCTCGTCGGGCTCCCCGAGGTTCTTCACCATGAGCTCCGTCCGGAAGTGGGGCATCGTGTTCTCGTACATGTCGAAGAGGTCGCTCACGCCGACCCACGTGATCCCGGCGGCGTACAGGTCGGGGTACTGGACCAGCTGCCAGTTCGCGGAGTACCCCCCGTAGGAGCCGCCGTACACGACGACGCGGTCCTCGTCGAGCCAGTCGTACGCGTCGAGGACGCGTTCGGCGCCGACCGCCACGTCGCCCTGCTCGGCGCCGCCCCAGTCGTCGTACAGCTCCTCGACGAACTCGCGGCCGCGCCCCGTGGAGCCGCGGTAGTTCACCTGCAGCACGGAGTACCCGCGCGAGAGCAGGAACTGCACGCGGTAGCTGAAGCGCCTGCTGTCGTGGTGCCGCGGGCCCCCGTGGGGGTTGACGATCAGCGGCGAGGGCCGTCGCCCGGAGTCGAACAGCAGCCCCTCGATCTCGAACGTCTCGTAGGGGTCGTGGTCGACCGCGCGCGCCGGGGTCTCGGGAACCCCGTCCGACTCGAACGTCACGACCTCGGGCTCGACGAAGTCGTCCGGATCGAAGGGGCCGTACTCCGCGTCGAGCACCGTCTCCGTCGCGTCGCTCGCGAGGTCGTACGCGACCAGCTCCGGCCGCTCGCTCGACGTGGTCCGGTAGGCAAGCAGGCGGTCGTCGGACAGCCGCCCCTCCGTCACGCTGGCGACGCCGGCCGGGAAGTCGAGCTCGCGCGCCTCCCCCGTCTCGGCGTCGTAGACAATCGGGACCGTCACGGCGCCGCGCGTCCGGCTCGCGACGAAACGGTCGCCGCCTTCGAGGAAGTGGCTCGGCGACTCCTCGAACTCGTCGCCGCCGAACCAGGTCACGTCGACCGCAGCGTCGTCGCCCGCCTCGCCGTCGACCCCCTCGGAGAGGTCGACGATCCCGCTTCGCCCGAGGTCGGTGGTGTTGTCGCTCACGAGCAGTCGGTCGCCGTCCGGGCCCCAGTCGACGGGGCGCGCCTCGGCGCCCCTCTCGCCGATCCCGAGGTTCCGGGCGTTCGAACCGTCGATGTCGGCGACGTAGACGTAGCTGTTCTCGTACGCGTCGGTCTCGTTCGTCGAGTACGCGACCCGGTCGCCCGCCGGCGAGAGGTGGCCCGACCCGGCGGCGCGCTCGTGGTCGGTGAGCTTCGTCGTCTCGCCGCTCGGCAGGTCGTGCCGGTAGAGGTTCATCTGCCCGTCGCGGTTCGAGCAGAACAGCAGCGTCTCGCCGGCCTCGCCCACGTCGAGCAGGTAGATCTGGCCGTCCATCTCGACGACCGGCTCGGTCTCGCCGTCGAGCGACATCGCCCACACGTCGTGCTGCTCGTCGCCGTCCTCGTCGCGGTGATAAAAGAGGCGGTCGCCGGCGGGGTCCCACTCGAACCCGGCGCGCACCGAACGCGGGACCTCGCCGTCGCTCAGCTGCTCAACGGACCCGTCCGCGGGATCGAGGAGGTGAAGCTCGTTGCGGCCGGTCACGTCGTAGTAGAGGGCGATCGTCTCGCCGTCCGGGGACGCCCGCGGGCTCGCGATCGTCGGGAGGGAGGCGAGCTCGCGGAGCACGTCGGCGTCGTCAGTGTCGGACATCCGATCGAAACGACGGGCGTATCGACTTCAACGTTTCCCGGCCATGGGAACGTATTTACGCTTGTGTGTAGTATTGTAACGTATGAACCAGAACGTCGGTTCGACGGACAAGCGCGTCAGGACGGCCCTCGGAGCGGTCCTCGGGATCGCCTCGCTCGCGACGCTCGGCGGGGCGGTCCCGCTGCCCGCGCTCGCCGCGCCCGTGCTCGGGATCGCCGCCCTTCTCATGCTCGGCACCGCCGCGACCGGAACCTGCGGACTCTACGCGCTGCTCGGCGTGGACACGTGTCCGGCGTCGGCGGGGGATTCGCGGTAACGGTATCGAACGGACGTCACCGATCCGTCGGGGGGAGGTCACCGATCCGTCGGGGGGAGGTCACCGATCCGTCGGGGTGGGCTACAGCGCACGTGTTCCGGGGCCTCTGATCGCCGGCGGCGGCAGCGTCAAGTGCGGGTAACCGTACCGTTTCACATGAGGCGCCGAACCCACCCGAACAGCAGCGTACGGGCTCGTGACAACCGTTCCTCCGGGCTTCGATCCCTCGGGTTTCGGTCCGCCGGTCTCCGAGGTGATCGCCGGTGAGCGACGAGCCCACCGTGCTCGTGATCGGCGGCGGGGCGACCGGGGCCGGCGTTACCCGTGATCTCGCGCTCCGCGGCGTCGACGTGACCCTCGTCGATCGGGGCGGGCTCGCGGGCGGGACCTCCGGTCGCTCGCACGGGCTGCTTCACAGCGGAGCCCGATACGCCGAGAGCGACGCGGCGGGCGCCGAGGAGTGCCTGAGAGAGAACCGAACGCTCCGATCCATCGCCGGCGAGTGCGTGCGCGAGACGGGCGGGCTGTTCGTCCGGCTGTCCGACGACAATCCCGACTACTTCGAGGAAAAGTTGGCGGCCTGTGAGTCGATCGGCATCGATACCGAGCGGCTCGACGGCGGTGCGGCCCGCGAGTTAGTCCCCGGCCTCGCAGACGACGTCGCCGAGGCGTTCCGGGTGCCCGACGGCGTGATCTACCCGTCCAGGCTCGTCGCCGCGAACGCGGCCGACGCCGAGCGACACGGTGCCGCCGTGCACCCGCACGCGCCGGTCGAATCGATCGAGGTCGGTGACGGCGAGAGTCCCGGTGGCGTGACCCGCGTCCGCGTCGGCGGCGACCTCGACGCGACGCTCGAACCGGAGCACGTCGTCAACGCGACCGGGGCGTGGGCCGACCGGATCGCCGACATGGCCGGGGTCGAAGTCGGCATGGCGCCGAGCCGCGGCGTGATGGTCTCCGTCGAACACGAGGGGCTCGGCCCGGTGTTGAACCGGTGTCGCGACCCCGACGACGGCGACATCGTCGTCCCCCACGACGGCGAGGTCGTGCTCGGCACGACGAGCGTCCCCGTCGACGATCCGGACGAGTACGAGACCGCCGACTGGGAGGTCGAACGCTCGGTTGCGGAGTGCGCGGCGATGCTCCCGGCCGTCGCCGAGGCCCCGGAGGTCAGGCGGTGGTGGGGAGTCCGTCCGCTGTACGCCCCGGACGAGGCGGGGTCGGACCGGCGCGGGATCTCGCGCGGCTTCACCCTGATCGACCACGCGGACGACGGCGTCTCGAACCTCTTCAGCGTGGTCGGCGGGAAGCTCACCACCTACCGCGAGATGGCCGAGGTGACGGCCGACCGCGTCTGCGAGCGCCTCGGCGTCGACGAGCCCTGCGAGACCGCCGACGAACGGCTACCGGGAGCCGACGATCCGACGGAACTCGACGGCTTCGTCGAGCGGTACGGCGGGACGAATCCGACCGACAGCGACGTGGTCGGCGTCGGCCGATAGGGACCGGTCGCGGCCGCCGCGTTTGAGGCGCCGCGAGACGCTCTTACGCTCGTTTCTAAGAAAACTGCCCCACGATCCTCGAGCCCTATTCGTCGTCGATCAGGCCGCCGAACACGGAGGTCGCGGTGTCGGGCACGTCGAAGTCGTGGTAGTGCTCGCCCTTCTCGTTCGAGAGGATGTTGAGGGCCGCGGCGGCGCCGTCGCCGGCCGAGATGACCGCCTGCCACTCCTCGGCGCGGACCATCGCGCCGGTCGCGTAGGCGCCCTCGACGCTCGTCTCCATCGAGACGCCGACGTCGACGAGGTCGCTGTCGAACTCGCAGCCGAGCGACTCGGCGAGGTCGCGGCTCGCGCCGGTCGCCAGCACCACGTAGTCGGCCTCGTACTCGCCGGCCTCGGTGGTCACGACGAACCCGTCGCCGGACGCCTCGACCGCGGTGACCTCCTCGCCCTGCTTCCGGTCGACGCCGAAGTCGTCCGCCTGCTGGCGGGCGGTCGCGAGGAACTCGCTGCCGCCAACCGAGCCGATCCCGGGGTAGTTGAACAGGTGCGCCTTATGCATCCAGGTCTTGTCGGTGTCGAACAGGACGGCGTCGAGCCCGTTCTTGCCCGCGAACAGTCCCGCGCTGAGCCCTGCCGGTCCGCCGCCGACGATTGCTACGTCTGCCATACGCGTGTATAATAAGCGCACGTTCATAAGAGCTGGCGAAAGCGGGGATCGGCGCGTCGGCCGAGGAGTCGCGGGCACCACTCTGCCGACGTGCCCTCTCCGGCGCCCTCCGCTGGCCCCCTCCGTCGGCGCCCTTTCCGGCCCTCTCCGCCGGCCCTCTCCGTCGGCAACACTCCGGCGGCGCCCTCTTCCGGCGTCCATCCGGCCGAAGGTATTTGCGCTCGCCGCCGGTGGTGTAGGTATGACCGCCGCCCGCGCGTCGGCCTCCCCCGGGACCGACGCGGCCAGCGCCGCCCGTGCCGTCCGCGTCCCCCGGTTCGTCCGGGCGCTCCGCCCGTGCTGTGTCGCCGTCGGCGTCCTCGTTTTCTCCCTGGCCCTCGTCGCCGCGCTGTCCGGAGTCGCCGTCGCGGCCGACGGAGGGGCCGCGGGGGCGGCTGCGGGTGCGGGAACCCACGACGCCGCGGCCGCGACGACCCCTCTCGACGACGCCAACGGAACGACTCAGGTGATCGTCCGGTTCACCCCGGTCGAGGACCCGGACGCGCTCGGCGAGCCGGACGGGAACGGCTCCGCCGCGGTCGCGGACCTCCGCGAGCACGCCGCTGCCGAGCAGGCGGCGTTCGAGGCGTTCGCCGACTCGCGCGCGGGCGTGACCGTCGAACGGGAGTTCTGGCTGGCGAACGCGATGCTCGTGACCGTCGACGCCGACGAGGTGACGGCGGCGTCGCTGCTGTCGGTCGCGAACGTCACCGACGTGCACCGGAACGTCGCGGTCGAGCCGCTCCGCGCGTCGGCTCGGTCGAGCGGAGCGCCGGGACCGCGGACGCCGCCGTCGCAGAACCACCGACCGCAGACGCCGCGACTCCAGATCGACGCGGAGCCGTCCGGGTCGTACACCGCCGGCCTGCGGCTCGTCGGCGCCCCGACCGCGTGGGAGCGGTTCGACACCCGTGGGGCGGGCGCCACCGTCGCGGTGATCGACACCGGCGTCGACCCGGGCCACCGCGACGTCGACCTCTCGGGATGGGCCTCGTTCGACGACAACGGGACCGTCGTGAGCGACGACCTCGCGGACGCGAGCGACCCCGACGGCCACGGCACGCACGTCGCCGGAACGGTGGCCGGCGGGGACGCCTCGGGGACCCACATCGGCGTCGCGCCCGAGGCCGACCTGGTCGGACTCGACGCGTTCGGCGAGAACGACACCGCGACGTTCGCGGCCGTGATCGGCGCGATGGAGTACGCGACGACCGAGAGCGACGCCGACGTGCTCCAGCTGAGCCTCGGCTCCTCCGGGACCTTCCGCGGGTTCATCCGTCCAGTGCGCAACGCCCGCGCGACGGGTGCGGTCGTCGTCGCCGCCGCCGGCAACGAGGGCGCGAACACCTCGTCGGGACCGGCCAACGTGTACGACGCGCTCGCGGTCGGCGCGGTCGACGAGGATCGCGCCGTCGCCGCGTTCTCCAGCGGCCAGCCGATCAACGCCTCCGCGGCGTTCGAGACCTACCCGGAGGAGTGGCCGGAGCGCTACGTGGTCCCCGACGTGGCCGCGCCCGGCGTCGGCGTCGTCAGCGCCGAGGCGGGAACGAGGAACGGCTACGTCCGCAGGCAGGGGACCAGCATGGCCGCACCGCACGTGAGCGGGATCGCGGCGCTCGCTGTCGCGGCGACAGACGGCCGAGTCGACGACGACGACCTCCAGGCCGCGATCGTCGACACCGCGGTCCATCCGACGAACGCCACGGAACCGGACGACCGGTACGGGCACGGCGTGGTCGACGCGCCGGCCGCGGTCGGGGCGGCGGTGGAAGCGACCCCGCCCGAGGCGGACTCGACGAACGAGGGGGAGACGAACGGGAGCGCCGATAGGGAGACCGGATCCGAGGACGGCGCGCCCGGCTTCGGCGGCGTCGCGGCCGTCGTCGCGATCGTCGCCGTCGCGGGACTGACGACGCGGCGCGGCGGGCGAAGGTAAGAGGCGTCGGCGCCGAACTACGGCGTCACTCCGAAAAGTCGGACAGCGAGCCGCGACGCTCGGATTCGGAGCCGTCGCGCTCGGCGTCCGAATCGCTCTCCTGCTCGGAGTCGTCGCCGTCTCCGGAGGCGTCGCGCTCGTCGTCCGACCCCCCGTCGCCGTCCGGGCCGCCGTCGTCCCACGGATTCTCGGGGTCCACCGGCTCGACGGCGCGGTCGAGCTCCTCGGCCGAGTAGTCCGTCTCGTCGTCGAGGAGCATCGCGAGGCGCTGCCAGCGCGCGCTCTGGTCGTTCTCACCCTCCGGGCCGACGCGGGCGCCGTGGGTCTTGAAGAATCGCGTCCCGCGGTCCCGCCGCGCGCCCTCGCCGGTGTGGCCGTCGAAGACCGCGTCGAACGGCCCCTCCGGTTCGAGGTCGCCGACGGGGAAGTCGTGGGCGGGCTCCTCGCCGCGCTCGCGGGCCTCGGCCCGGACCTCGGCGACGGCGGAGAAGTAGGCGTCGGCGTTCGAGGCCTCGCGGGTCGAGCGGGCGCGGGCGGCGGCCAGCGCGGCGTGGATCGCGCAGATCCGCCCCTTCCACTCGGCGGGCTCCCAGCGCTCGGTGGCGAGCTCCTCGTACCGCTCGATCGTGAGGGCCACGTCGCTGCCCGCACGGAGGTCCTCGACGACGTAGAGGTTGAGTCGGTCCCAGAGGTTCCACGCGTAGCCGGAGCGGGCCAGCTCCCACGCGGCCCACGCGGCGACCTCCTCGTCGGAGCGGCGCACCGCCTTCTGGAGGAGGCTGGAGACGACGTACCGGCTGTATCCGCCGTCGGTCTCGTTGGCCTCCTTCTCCTCGCCGAAGTCGTTCTCGCCGGTCGCGTCCGGCGTCGTGTCGGTCTCCAAGCTCCCGTCCGACCCGAACGTCGCCTGTCGGTCGTCGCCGTCGCTCATACCCGTCGCTCCTGCGCCGAGCGACATAAACGCCCCGCGCCGTCGACGGCGGCGGCCGCGTCCCGAGCGCCGACACGGGCCTGCGGTACTCGGGATCACACCGCTGCTGAAAGGGAACCCTTAAGTCCGATCCAGCGGCTACGTTTCGGTAACCGCCCTTAGCTCAGCCTGGTAGAGCAGTCGACTGTAGATCGACTTGTCCCCCGTTCAATTCGGGGAGGGCGGACTTTCTCACCGAACGATTCGGAGCCGAGCGGAGCCGCGTTGTCGTGCGATTCCATCTCGCCCCGTTTGGGTTGAACAGGTCACCGAACTCGGGTGACCGCCGTCGTGCGTTCGCGTATAGCCGAGCGTATCGGGGAACCTAGAAACTTTCGGCCCGAAATTCTAAAATGCTGTTAGTTGGTCGTACAATCCTTGAGAAGCGTGTTTTCTTTTTAAGAGCGCGTCAAACTCGCTCCACAGAGGTAGGCCACCCCGACTCAGGAGATTGGTCCAGATATTACCCACGTTTCTGGTCTTTAATGATTCTTAATACTCTCGTCTCAACTCGACCGCCCGATTGTCATAGTATTGTATGGAGGAAACTAATGATGCAATCAGAAACGCAGAGAATTATGTATCGAGTGATGAACAGGCGAGATAGCACAGGTGGTGGGTTGAGATGACCACACCTGCTGTCGTGAAGTTCGACGGAGGAACTCGACCAGATAATCCCGGTCCTTCGGCCATCGGATACATCGTAGAGACTGACGACTGGACCGAGGAAGGGAGTGAACACATCGGAGAATCGACCAACAATCGAACCGAGTATCGCGCCCTCATTCAAGGGTTGGAACTCGCCTCCGAGAAGGGATGTACCGAGGTCGAGGCGAGAGGTGACTCCGAGGTAATCGTGAAGCAAGTCCGTGGTGAGTATGCGGTGAACCAGCCAGAACTCCGTCCACTGCGTAACCGCGTGCAGGAGTTGGCTCACAAGTTCGAGCAATTCGAGATACAGCACATTCCGCGAGAGGAGAACTGGAAAGCCGACGAGTTGGTGGACCAAGCCTTCTCCGACTGAGTGAGACTGACTTCGGGATAGACCCTATCTCGGAATACCCCTATGGAGGACACCACCACTGTGCTATCCTGTAGTTACTACCTGAAACCAGCCATATGCGCTCGGTGGTCTGCGAGGTTTTTCACCGAGAGGCATCCATATTTCGGAAACAACGATATGAAAACCATCCGGTTGTTGTAACTTGGAAGATAAAAATAGATATTACTCTAAATATCCTAAATCAGCAAGATGTTCTTCCACGTCAGTTGATGAAATATCACTTTTTTCCGCATTTTGATTATAAATCTTCGAATCTGGGATTTGTTTCCCTTCAAGATGCTCTTTATTTACAGTAAACCAAGGAACTTCTTTTAAACGTGGGTCAACACGACTTGGATGCATATTTAAACGTCTGTTGAATATTTCAGAACGCTCGCCCAAAAGTTCTCCGTGGTCAGATGAAATCACTGTGGTACACTCGGGATTAATATATTTAACTAATGTTTTTATTTCTTCGTTGAAAATTGCTCTTAAATTCCGCTTGTAAGCCGCTCGCCATTCTTCAACCGTGAGGTTTCCGTCTCTAATTTGTTCACCCACAAGATATCTTGGCAGGTCTGGCTGTTCAGTATGCCTTGTCTGAGGGTCATTCAGTTTATATATCTCTTCGAGAGAATAAGATGTCTGGGAGGCGTCCCATATGGGAATTTCAGGCTTCTCACGAAATTCGTCTGAAGCGTTCCCAATATATGGTTGATGAGGTTGTAAATAATGTATAACTAACCGTGTTTTCTTATCACTAGATATCTGAGATAGAGCAGTATTAGTAATAGCAGATGGATTTGTTGTGTACCGTTTACCATCCCAATCTGTTGCCCACACGTGTTTTATTCGCTCAAAATGTTCACTCGGTGTATAGTTTCCAGAGAGAGAGTCTTTTCTGAAGTCGGACATATATGGCGCTCCACTCACGTATGTTATATTGTAATCTTCTGTCCAAGTTTTCGGAATCCATTCTGGGGTTCTTGAACCTTCACTCCATACTTTTTTTAATTCCCCATCTAAATAGTCCTTGTAGGTTTCTTGGAAGTAGTCAAATCGACAAGCATCTAAAATCACGAGTACAAATTCTTCTTGTTCTATTAATTTATGTATTAAATCCTTCTGATTCCTATCTGTACCTCTTTTTTTGTTATAGTAATACCCTAATACTTTATCTTCTGCTGAATAAAAAGGGTTAGAATATCTATTCTTAAGTTTATTCGTCAGTTCGTGTGCCCCATCTTCTATGAGAATATTAAAGCCCTTTTTGATATCAGACCCACTAATCATACCTGAAGTCGTACTCTAGTTCGTATTATTCCTTCGGAAAGAATCTTGTGTAGCGGGAACGGTTAAGATATGATGTATATTTGAAATACCTCGTGGAGGGTAGTGTTGAATGCTAATACTCTTGAATTTCACAGAGGTTGTATCTGACTTCTACCCGATTGTCATAGCATTATATGAAGGGTTTGGACGAGATATGCTGTATATTGAATTAACCCCTTGCACCTCGGTCAATGACCGACGGGATAACACGGGTGGGGTGGTAAATACCAACACTCTCGAACTCTATCTCACTTCACGTACCTCCCTCCGAAGGTGCCTTTGTTCGTTCGACAGACCTTCCGTATGGTCATCTCCCCATACGTGGCTCCGTTAGAGGAGTGTACCTCGTCCCACTTCGGACGTATTCGACCAGAGGCTCGAAAGCACTCGTCCATCAACTGCTGGTCACCTCGACACCAGTAGTGCAACTGCTTCACGAAGGCCATATCTGCCTCCGATGCAGACGGTCGCCCCTCGTCACTGCCTCGCCACAGTCGGAGTCCCTCTCGGTCGACATCGTGGCTGTCGGTCTTGACGTAGGCTCGTATCGTTCGCCGTACCTGTTCGGGAGTTGCGTCCACTTTCCCTCCGCCGAATTGCTGTTCTTTCACAGGCTTCTGCTGGCCTGTGAAGGTGAACGTCTGCTGTTCGGGAAGATAGTCGTCCTGTATCTCTCGGACGACTGAGGGCCCGCTCTGGACCGATGTGAAGCCGTCGTACACCTCTCCCGTCAGGACGAAGTACCTGTTCGTATCGTAGACTTCGAGGTGACCTGCCTCGGTCAAGTAGCCTTGTGTCTGGCGGTCGTCCAACTTCTCACCTTCTGCGATTACGTGGAGTCCCTTTCCCGAACTCGATACCTCGGTGTAGGAGTTGAGCCGTTGCACGAGGTCGAGAGTTTCGTCCGTGAAGTCACCGTCTACCCTCACCTTGTCGAAGTCGAAGCCGATGAACGGCCCATCATCGGTGAAGCGGAAGGCTATCCCCGTGTTATCCGTCGATTCGTATCGACTGTACGCCTCCTCGAAGGGGAGGAGGTCGCCATCGCCGTTCCAACTGGCTGGATACCTTGACCGTTTGTGCCAGTCGTCGTCCCACGGTTTGTCGTGAGTGACGAGCCACTGGTCGTGGTCCTTCAGCCGACTTGGGAAACGGTCACCACCACCTGTGTTATCCCCGTTGTCCTGATGGAACGAGAAGCGGGAGTCGGACTCACCAGAGAAGAACTCGAAGCGACTCATCGGACATCATCTCCGTACTTCCGCCAGACGTACTCGACCAGTTTCTCACCGTCTACATCGAGCATCTCCTCGGCTTCATCCACCAGATAGGAGTTTTTCGCCATCTCGACGTCGTCGTACTTGCAGAGTGTAGCGAAGCCGATAGCGGCCCCGTCGATACCCTCGTAATAGCGACTGAATCCTTGCAGGTCTTCCGCCATCACCCTCTGGACGGACCACTCCTTCACGGGTTCGTTGACACCTGCCCTTGAGAGGATGATGTGCGCTCGGTAGTATTTCCAGACGTTTTCTGGACGCACCTTCTGGCCATCCCATCCCTCGCTGTAGCCGTTGGCTCGGCGCTCGGCGGGATGCTGACGACCGTGTTGCAGGAGGAAGAACACCTCGTATCGGTCCCTCCTATCATCGTCTGCATCTCGGGAGTGAAGGGTGGTTCGAGCACTCGTACAGGGTGGAAAACTCGGTCGATGATGGAGATACCCCTTGTCCTTCTCGACGTCTTCCCACGACTTTGAACCTGTGTCGAGCCGCTCCTCTAATGCGAGCGGTTGCCCTCCATCGGTTACGGCTTCCGCTGTGTCTGAATCCACGTCCTCGCCAGACGCTTCCCTGTCCTCCTGATTGCCAGAGTCGTTACTGTTTGTTGTCATATTTGGTCACTCCTCAAAGCCAAACCCATCGCTCAAGAGCAGTCCTGAACAGTCCCACGACTGCCATACCCACTGCTCAAATCCCTGTCTACACAGGAACCCTCAGCAGGAGAAGTGGCTAATCAGCGAGCGATACGTTTCTGACTTCCTTACACTATTATTGGTTAGCATTGTACTTAAAGGTAGCGACCAGTTCTATGCTGTTTTTCTGTATACTGAGGCGTTGTGAGGCAACTTTTCTAGACGAACGTAGATACCCATACACTCTTAAAACCCACTGTGTTATCTATGCTGTCTGTCATTCAAAGAGGGGTGGTCTACCAGTTCCTTCACCCTCTCATATAATCCTATGACAATCGGGCGCTCACATCGAGTCGAGGTACTCCCTCCGTTGCTCCATCTTCTCCTCCTCGGTCATCTTGTTGTAGTGCTTGTCGAGGACGTCGGGCGATACGTCTGCCCTGTCTGAGACGACCTGCTTCGGCACGTCGTTCTTCAGGAGATGGGTGAGGCTCCCCTTCCGCAAGCAGTGTGGACTCCGTGACATCTCGCACTTGCTGGCGTAGGAGTAAGGATACTGCTCCTCGCAACAGCAAGACTCTCCGTAGTAGCAGGGTCGGGTGATGTGATACACGAGGGCACGGATGTTGCTCTGACTGACACGCCCTTGCTCCGTAGTGATGAGCGGCTCTCGCCCGTTGTCGTCCGTCACGTTGGGGCGAGTATGGGTAATCCAGTCGCTCACGACTTCACAGGTGCGCTCTGGTAAGGCGATGATTCGCTCTGCCCTCTCGCCGTTCTTGAGAGACGTGCCTCCATCGGGACGATGACGGATTGCGAGTGCCTGCTCGTCCGAGCGGAAGTCTTCGAGGTCGAGCGAGTGCAGGGTTCCCATCCGTATCGACGTCGACCAGAAAATCTCAAAGAGGACGTGCTTTCGAGAGGCGTACTCGAAGCGTTCGAGATACTCTCGAATCTTTTCCGCCCGCTCTCCGTCCAGCATTTCGTCCTTCACGTCGTCGTTGGCATCGAGGGTCGGGAGCAGGATTTCTTCGTGCGTGCCTGACTCGACGGCGTCGATGCTCTCGCAGAATCGCACGAAGGCACGGAGTGTCGAGAGTTGGGTTCGGAGCGAGACAGGATTGAGGTCACCGTCGTCCTTCCGCCAGAGCCGATACTCGTACAGCCTGCGGCCAGTGAGGTCGTTGAGGTTGGTGAGGTCTTCCTGTCCACACCAGCGCACGAAGTGCTTGAGACGGTATCTGTGGGCCTGTACGGTTCTCTCAGAAGCGTCGTCTTCCCGTTGTGCGAGGTAGAGGTCGACTGCTTTCTGTGGTGCGATGGGTTCGAGGTCTTGGGTCATCGGTTGTCATCTCCGCGAACCCACGGCGACGGTCGGGGAAGCCGAGCAGGTGGCCCGATGCCGCCCTGTTATCCCGCCGCAGTCCCCCGTTCAATTCGGGGAGGGCGGACTGGTTTTCTCGTTGAATCGCAGTCGACCGTAGATCGACTTGTTCCTCGTCCTCGTGAGGGGAGCGAACGGTGGCTCGGAAGACGCAGCGCCGAGCGACGCGAGGCGATCGTCTTCCGGCGTTCAATTCGGGGAGTGCGGACTGGTTCTTCACACCCGCGAGCGACAGGCGTTGACCGGAGGGCGCCATTGCGATACATCACGTCTCCGTGTGGCATTAGCCACGTTCAGCTCACCTCGATCCGGTCCCACTGCCGGACACGTATCGCGGACTTCGGGCGTATCGGTCTGCAGGTCGCTCTCGATGACGCGATCGAGCGCGCGGCGCCGTACCCGACGACGCTCGATCAGGTGTGGAAACGAGACATCCCTCCGGCCGTTAGGCAGATAGAATTGAGGGAAAATCGCTAGGACAAGCGGCCACGTTGTCAATAATTCCTATTCCGGCTGTTGCATCTCGTGTACGTCCCAGCTGTAGTGTTCGGATTGGTGATGATCCGACCAGTCATCGACTGAATCAAATTCGTCTCCGCACTCCGGACAGGTATGCGTCTCTCGTTTCTCCTCCTTCTTTTGATCTCCCCGTTTGCGTTCCGTGCTGGAAGTTGAACTCGCGTTTAGCAAGTCCCGATTGTTCAGATAATCCGTGATTAAGGCCGGTGAAACGCCCGCTTCTTCTGCTATCTCCTCGGCGCTCCAACCCTTTTCAACGTGGTATTTGCGGAGAACCCTCTTGCTGCGCCAGTTAGAGATTTCGCCCATATGTCGGCCATCTCACCAATCCTTTTCAGAGTTATGTATCAGATCCGGAACCATGATCCGGCAAAGCGGGCTAGGTAAACTGACCGGTCGTATCTATCTCTCCCCCGATTCTCGCGGTGCCTCGGCCGCTCTGCGATCAGGAAAGTCGCACGATCCGTGCCGCTCACCCCTACCGCTCCGTCCACGCCGCGGCCGCCCGCAGCTCCGCGGCGACCGCCTCGATCCCGTCCGCGTCGAGCGCCCCCCGCTCAGTGACGACCTCGTCGACGAGGTCCGCCGGCGTCACGTCGAACGTCGGGTTCCGCACCTCGATCGGTGTGTCGTCGTCGTACACCGCCGACCGGTCGCCGGTCTCCGAGACGGCGCGATCGCGCGTCGCCACCTTGTCGGTCGCCGCCACGACGGTGACGGGGATCCCCTCGCGTTCCGCGGCGAGCGCCGCCGTCCGGGTCCCCGTCTTGTTCACGACGGCTCCGGTGGGCAGGACCGTGTCCGCGCCGACCACGACCCGGTCGACCGGCTCCGTGGCGAGCACGTGTGCCACGGCCGCGTCGGTGTGGACGACCACCGGGCAGTCGACCGCGTCGTCCGCGGCCAGCGACTCCGCGACGGCGACTCCCTCGCGGGCCGGCCGCGACTCGGCGACGAACACCCGGGAGGGGTCGCCGTCTCGGATCGCCGCCCCGACTGTGCCGGACCGCGAGAGCGTCAGCATCGGTCCCGAGATCCGATCGGCCGCCGAGGCGGCGGCCGCGGCGTCGGCCGCGAGCGCGCGGTCGATCGCGTCGGCGGCGGCGTCCCGAAGGGTCGGCGCGTCGACCGGCGCTCCCCCGGCCTCGTCGAGGGCGGCCGTCATCGTCCGGTTCACGCGGTTCCGGAGGACCGCCATCGACGGCCGCGCAGCGAGCAGCCGCCGGGCGAGCGCGGCGAGGGCCTCGAACTCCTCGTCGGGGGACGCGGCGGTCGACCCGCCGCCCTCGCGTTCCGCGGCGAGCGCCGCCGCCCGGTCGCGGAGGGCTTCGAGCGCCCGGACCGAGAGGTGCGAGGCGCCGTGTTCCGTGTCGGCGGCGATCTCCTCCGCAGGTGACGCCGCGGCGGAGCCCCCGTCGGAGCGGTCGGTCATCGCAACGGCCGGTCACCTCGAGGCGGGCACGGAGACGACCGCCGCCGGCGCGTCGCGGGGGACGCGTTCGGTCGTGCCGCCGAGAGGTCGGCGGCCGCGAGCGACGCCTCGCTGCCGCCCGCGGGGATCGGGGTCGTGCCGTACATGTGCGCGACGATACGGCGGCGAGTTCAAAGAATCTGGGGCCGAACCGCCGAATTCGGGCGGATCCGGCGCCCCGATTCTCAGATCGAGCACTCGCACCGACAGCGTATTTACGCCCCGCCTGCTACGTCTCCGACATGACTCTCGTCGTGGTGCCGGTCCGGTTCCCGCCGTCGTCGCACTCCGAGGCGACACTGCGAGAGGCCGTCCGCGTCGCCGAGGAGCGGGACGCCGACCTCACCGTCTTCCACGTCGACCTCTATCAGAACTCGGGCGGCGTCTCCCGCAGCGACCTGAAACGCGCCGTCGAGCAGCGGATCGGCCGGCTGGACCGCGCGCGGTACGTCGTCCGCCGGGGGTTCCTCGTCGAGGAGACCATCCTCGAGGAGATCGTCGCCGAGGGGGCGGACGTGGTCGTCATCGGCTCGAAGCAGGCCGGCCGCTGGCGGCGGATGGTCCAGAAGCTCCTCTCCGATCCGGACATCGACGCGTATCTCCGCGACGAGCTCGACTGCACCGTGATCACGGTCGAGGCCGACGGCGAGACCACGACCAACGAGGCCGGCGAGGACGCCGGCGACACCGCGCCCCTACCGGAGGACAGCGCGGGCGACTGACTCGGCACGTCGAACTCTCGGCGTTCGGCGCCCGATTGCCCGATTCCTCCCCGCTCACTCCTCGCCGGCCACCTCGTACCGACGCTCGTACTCGATGACGGTCGCGACGCGGTCGGCGATCTCCTCGCCGAACTCGCGCTCGACGAGGTAGAGGGCGAGGTCGATCCCGGAGGTCACCCCGCCCGCGGTGAGTAGGTCGCCGTCGTCGACGACCCGCGCGTCCACGACCGTCGCGCCCGACTGGCGGAGCTCGTCGATCGCGGAGGCGTGGGTGACCGCGCGCCGCCCGTCGGTGACGCCCGCCTCCGCGAGGAGCATCGCCCCGGTACACACCGCGGCGGTCCGGACGCCGGCGGCGTGGTACTCGCCGAGCGCGCGCGGCACATCCCCCTTCTGCGCCTCGGCCCACGCGCTCGCGTCCTCGTCGCGCGCGGTCCAGCCGCCGCCGGGAACGACGAGCAGGTCGGGCGCTCCCCCTCCGTTCGGGTCCGGAAGCACGCCGTCGATCCCGACGCGGGTCCCGTGGCTCGCGGTCACCCGCTCGCGCTCGTCGAGCGTGACGTACCGGACGCGGCCCGGTCGGTCGGCAGGATCGGCGTCGCCCGATTCATCCTTCTCCTCTTCCGCGGCGTAGCCGAGCGCGTAGTCGAACACCTCGTACGGCCCGATCCCGTCGAGCTCGTCGAACCCGTCGTACAGCAGAATATCGACGTTCACTGTCGGGACCGTACGCGCCAGGGCGGCATGTGCGTTTCCCCGGTGTGCTTTCCCGGAGACTCGCCCTCGACTCGCCTCCGACGTATCTCCCCGGCTCACTCCCCGGCGAACGCCTCGACGACCGTCTCGATATCGCCGGCGACGCGGTCGCGGTCGATCCGTTCGCCTCGGTAGGCTCGCTCGACGACGCCGTCCGGGTTGACGAGCAGGGTGACGACGACGTGCGTGAAGTCGTACCCCTGCAGCCGGTCGCTCTCGGTCGTGCGCTCGAACCCGATTCCGAGTCGGTCCCCCACGACGGCTTTCGCTCGCTCCCGGGTCTCCGGCCGGAGGTAGTGCCAGTTGCCCGCGTCGAGGTCGACGCCGGTTGACTCGGCGTTGTCTCGAAGCGCCGCCTCGTCGTCGCGCTCGGGGTCGAACGTGATCGGGAGGAAAAGCGTCTCATCGGTCAGCCCCGCGTCGGCGACGCGCCGCTGCACCCCGACGAGCCGCCGGAGGAGGATCCCGCACTCCGCGGGACAGGAGGTGAAGACACCGGTCACGATCGCGGTCCGCTCGACGGCCTCGCTGTCGACGGCGATCCCGGCGATCGGGTCCCGCAGTTCGAACGCCGGGAGCGGCTCGCCGTACGCGGGGTACGCGAGGTCCCCGCTGTCCGCGATCTGGTCCTCCTGCGGACCGAGCACGACGCCCTCCGGGCCGCCGCCGAACGCGGAGGTACACCCGGCAGTCGCGCCCGTCGTCGCCGCGGCGATCCCGCCGAGAAACGCTCGCCGTTGCATGCCGAAACCGACGGTTTGCGGGCGCATAACCGGTCTGGTGCGGGCGTCGAACGACTCGCCCAGCGATCCGGAGTGGACGGGTGTTTATAAGGGCGAGTAGTACGGGATCGGCGGGTGCGGCAGCGGGACCCCGAGCGTCGCGAGGCCGTGCTGGAGCGGGACGTATCCGAGTGCGACGAAGGCGACGCCCAGCGCGCGGTGGAGGCGCATCCGGGTGTCGACGCTCACGGACCCGAACACGGTCCCGAAGAGGAACAGCGCCGGCACGGTGCCGAGCCCGAGCGCGGCGAGTGCGGCGGCGCCGCCGAGCGCGTTCCCCTGCACGAATGCATACAGGAACGCCGGGTACAACAGGGGACACGGCAAGAGCCCGTGCGCGGCGCCGAGCCCGACGATCCGCCAGTCACCGACCCACGCGTCGACGCGCGGGACGATCCGCCGGGTGACGACCCCCGAGGCGGCCTCGATCCCGGGAACCGGAATACGCCGGAGCTCCAGTCGGAGTGCGTACCGCACGCCGATCGCGATGACGACCGCACCGACGACGATGCCCGTGAGCGCGCGGACGTCGTCGGCGACCGTCGTCACCGTCCGTGCGGTGACGAACGCGAGGCTCCCCGCGAGGCCGAACAGTCCGCCGAGCGCGGCGTAACTCGCCGTTCGCCCGAAGTTGAACAGCGCGTGTTGGCGCACCTGTCGCACGGTGAGATCGTCTCGACCGCCGGCCCGCGCGGCCCGCCCTCGGCCGCCGTCACCGCCCGCGGCGTCGGCCCGCATCCGGTCGGCGTACGTCGAGACCAGTGGCCCGCACATCCCGAGGCAGTGGGCGCCCCCGAGGAGCCCGACGAGCAGGAACACGCCGAGGCTCAGCGGTTCGACGGAGTGGATCGTCCCGGTCGGCTCGCACGTCGCCGCCGGGACGGATGTCTGACGGGCCAGCGAGTCGAGGCCGCCCCCGAGTGCGCGCATGATCGATCGGTGTCCGGGGGCGACCCTAACGGATCTGGTGCGATCGACGAATGCGGCGGCGAGAAGGAGTGTCGACGACCGACCGCGACCCGGTCACTCGAACAGGCTGTCGACGGTCCGAACGAACCGGTCGACGATCCGGTCCGGGAGCGACGCCGACACCTCGTCGAGGAGCGCCGCGGTCCGCTCGGGGCGCGCGAGCGAGAGGCGCATGGGTCGCTCATCGGACTTCTCGACGATTTCGCTTTCGACCAGGTTCGAGACGTGCCACGAGACGGTGCTGCGCGCGAGGTCGAGCTCGTCCGCGAGCGCCTTCGGTCGAGTCGGTCCGTCGGCGTGCAGTCGGACGAGGATCGCCCGGGCGGTCTCTCGCCGGAGGAAGGCGAGCGCCCGCCGCTCCCACGGACCGAAGGTCGGGTCGAAGTAGTGGGCTCGCCCGCCGATCCGCTCGACAGCGACCTCACCGTCCCGGACGAGCCGGCGGAGGTGATACTGCGCCTGTCCGGTCGCGATGTCGAGGTCGCGGCTCACCCGGTTGAAGTGAACGCCCGGCGTGTCGCGGACGTGTCGGCGGACCCGGGCTCTGGTGTCCGGCATGGGTGCTCGCTGTCGGCTACCGGAGCGGCGGTTAAAACCTCCGCGCGCGTTCCCTCCCAGCGGGAGCGGTCCGGGAGTGTATTCTTGTCGCGCGCCGCACTACGACCCGACAACGTGATTCCGACTCCCGCGAGCGCGACCGTCGGCGGGTGGGGCGTAGAGGGGTCGCTACCGCTGCTCGCCGTCGTGTTCGTCGCCGGCGCCGGGACCGGGCTCCTCTTCGTGGTGAGCCTCGTCGCGTACCGCCGCCGCCGGAGCGCGCAGTACGCGCTTATCAGCGTCGCCGTCGGCGCCCTCCTCGCCCGCTCGGTCGTGGGCGCGGGCACCGTCCTCGGCGTCGTGCCGATGCCGGTCCATCACTACCTCGAACACAGCCTCGACTTCCTGATCGCCGCGCTCGTCCTCTACGCTGTGTACGCGCACGCACCGGGGTCCGTGGGCGGCGACGCGCGGTCGGAGTGACCGACGAGCGGGCGATTCCCGCCGCCTCAGTCGGCGAGCCCGCTTCGAACGCGCTCGATCGCCGCGTCGACGCGGCGCCCGTACGCCAGCGTCGCGCCCCCGGCGAGCGCGCCGAGGAGCGTCCAGCCGACGAGCGACCCGACCGCGCGGCCCGTCGAGACGAAGCCGCCCTCCGGGGCGAAGGCGACGCCGATCACGTGTTCGAAGGTGAGCCCGCGGAACGCCCCGTTCGGCGTCAGCGCGAGCGACCCCGGGATCGACGCCGGCGACGCCCCCGCTCCGAGCGAGCGGAGCAGGAGCAGGTCGCCGCCGAGCACGCCCGCGACCAGCGCGAGGACGCCGATCGCGACCGCGCTCCGGCGGCTCGCGGCGACCGCCGAGACCGCGGCCGCGAGCGACACGTACGCCGCGCCGAGGAGGAGGACGAACGCGAGGAACCGGAGGTACAGCAGCGGCGAGTCGATCCCGGCGTGGGTCGCGAAGATCCCCGTGTCCGGCGCGGCGGTCAGCCAGACCCCGACGCCGACCGCGGCGTACGGAACGCCGACGACGCCGACGAGCGCGACCGTCCGCGCCAGTAACACCCCCGCGACGTACTCGCCGACGCGGACCGGATACGTCCGGATCACCGCGAGTTCCCCGCTCGCGCCGTCGGCGAGCAGCGCGCGGTAGCCCAACACCACCGCGGCGAGCGGGACGAGCGCCTCCGTCGGGAGGAGCAGGTCGACGACCGCCGGCACGAACCCGGTCGCGCCCCCGCCGCCCGCCGCGAGGAGGCCGCCGACGGCGACGAGCAGTCCGGCCGCCAGCACGGCGTAGCCGGGGGTCCGGACCACCGTCGCGAGTTCGCGCCGAAACACGGTCGCGACGCCGACGAGCGCCCCCGTCATCGGTCCGACACCCCCGTGACGTGGACGTTCGGCTCCGCGTCGTCGCCCTCTCCGTCTCCCTCTCCGCCGCGCTCGTCTCCGTCGCCGGGGGCCTCGCCCTCGTCTCCTGCACCCGTCCCCGGTTCCCCAGCCACGACGCGGTACAACTCCCTCGCGTCGGCGGCGTCGTGGTCGTCGAGCAGCCGGTCCAGCGGTCCCGCGGCGGCGACGCCCCCGCGACGGAGAACCGCGACGCGGTCGGCGTGCTCGTCGACGAGGTCGAGCGCGTGCGAAGCGATCACCACGGCGGTGTCGCCGTCGGCCCGCTCGGCCGCCGCGCGGAAGGCGCGCTCTCGCATCCCCGGATCGAGACCGCTCGCCGGCTCGTCGAGGGCGACGAGAGCGGGGTCGCCGAGGACCGCCTGTGCGATGCCGAGCAGGCGCCGCATGCCGCCCGAGAGCGCCTCGACGCGACGGTCGCCGGCGTCGCCGAGCCCGACCCGCTCAAGCGCCGCGTCCGGGTCGTCGCCGACGAGCCGCCCGTAGAACGCGAGCGTCTCGCGGGCGGTGAACCCCGGGCGGAACGGCACCCGCTGCGGGAGGTAGCCGATCGACTTCCCTCCGGTCCCGCCGGGCTGTCGGACCTCGCCCGCGGTCGGCTCCGTCGCGCCGACGAGCACCCGGATCAGGGTCGACTTCCCGGACCCGTTCGGGCCGACCACGGCGGTGACGCCGGGCTCGACCGCGAGCGAGACGGCGTCGAGAACCGGGACGCCGCCGTACGTCCGGGTGGCGTCCGAGAGGGCCGCGACGGGCTCGTCAGGCACCGCCGGCGCCCCCCGTCGTCGCCCTCGCCGAAGTGACGGTCGGCTCGGCGTCGACTCGCCGCGTTTCTCGCCCGATACCCCCGCTCGTCGCGTCGCGATCGCGTGCGTTCATGGCTGCGTTCTCGTCTGTGCTCCCGTCCCGCTCGTCCGGTTCCGCGCGCCAGTCGGCGTGGACCGGGCCCGCGTTCGGGGCGAGCGCGGCGTCTATCCGTTCCGGCGAGTACGGCGCGGCCGCCGGCGCCGGGTCGGTGATGCTCCCCGAGCGCGCCCCGGGCACGGTCCCCCGGAGCCGGTCGAGGAGGGCGACCGCCGGCGATTCGCGCACGGCGACGGCGGCGACGTGTCGGTGCAGGGCGCCGTCGACCGGCGAGGTCGGCCGGTACGCTCGCTCGCCCGGCTCGTGGGTCCCGAGGTTCGCCCCCTCCCAGTAGTTGCCCCGATCGCCGTCGGCCCAGATCCGGAGCGCGCCCGCGCCGGCGGTCGCGTGTTCGGCGTTGCCGACGAAGTCGTTCGCGACGACCCGGCTCGACGGGACGACCGTGGTCGCGCGGACTCCGACCTCGTTGTTCACGGCCACGTTGCGCTCGTACAGCGACCCCCGCGAGCTGGTCGAGAAGCCGAGCCCGTTGCCGACGAGGGTGTTGTACCCGATGTACGTCCGGGTGCCCGACGCCTGAATTCCCGCGCTGGAGTTCCGCACGTCGTTTCCGACGATCGCGTTGCTCGACGGCCGCGTCATCACCGTGATGCCGGCGAACAGCTCGTTTTCGAACGCGTTGTCGGCGAGCAGCGCGTCGCCCGTGTACATGAGGTGTGCCCCGTAGCGGTTGTCGGTGAACGTCGAGTTCCGGACGACCGAGCCGTCGGCGCGGTGGAGGTAGATCCCGTCGCGCCCGCCCTCGAACCTGCTGTCCGTCACCGTCACCCGCGACCGCATCCCCGTGATCCCCATGAAGCCGTCCTGCCACTCGTCGGCCCCGTCAACGCGGAGATCCCGGACCACCGCGTGGGAACCCTCCCGAAGCAGCAGCCCGCTCGCGTTCGCCTCGACCGCCACGTCGTCGACGACGAGCCCCGGCGCGTCGATCGCGCGGATCCCCGCGTCACCGTGGCCGTAGCCGAGCTGGATGTTGGTGTCCCACGCCCCTCCGTCGGCCGGCCCGCCGTCCCCGGCCTCGCGCGCCGCGTCCGGGTCGCGCGTCTGCCCACCGCTCCCGTCCACGGTGACCCCGGTGATCGCCACGTCCGGGGCCCGCACCGTGATCACCGACCCGTTGCCGTCGCCGCGAATCAGCGCGTCGTCGCCGGCGACCGTGACCGACTCGTTCACCGTCAGGGTCTCCTCGTACGTCCCCGGCGGGACGACCACGGTCGTGTTCGGCGGCGCGGCCGCGACCGCCGCCTCGACCGTCGGCGCGTCCTCCCCGACGACGACCGACACCGGCCTGTCGGCGCGGCGCTCGGCGGCCGCGATCCGGTCGTCGGCCGCGGCCCACCGCTCGGGGGCCATCGCGCGCACCGTCGCTGCCGAGTCCGTGTCGAACGACCGCCCCCGAATGGTCTCCCAGTCGACGACCCGTCCGCCGTGGTCGGCGACGAACGCCTCGGCGGCGCCGCGCTCGCGGAACGGGACGACCGTCTCGCCGGCCGGGCTCCGGGCCTCGCTACCGACGACGTACACCGCCTCGTCCGCCGGCGTCCACTCCCCGAGCCGCTCCGACTCGAACAGCCCGGCCCCGGTCGTCCCCGGCCGAGCGTCGTCGAACGTCTCGACGTAGGCGGCGATCGGATAGCCGAACTGGCGTTCCGTCCGGCCGTCGTCGAGCGTCGCCGCGAACGACTCGACGCCGTTGTACCCGACGACGTACTGGAGCTGCGAGTAGAAGACCTGCGTCCGCGGCACCCTCGCTGACCCGGCCATCAGCGCGTCCGTCTCGGAGGAGAGCCCGAGCTCGACGACGTCGTCGTAGGCGACCGGCGAGGGCGCGGCTGCCTCGGGGTCGGCGGCGAACGCCCCGGCCGTCGCGACGACGGCGGCGAGGAGGAGCGCGGCGAGCGCGATCCGGAGCGTGCGAGACGGATCCGCGTAGGGGTCGAAAACCGCCACGGATGGCGTTCGCTCGGCGGGGGCTTATCCGATCTGGTTCGTTCCTCGAACGACGAGATGAATCGGTCCCGAGGGCCTAAGACGGTCGTTTCGAAATGATAAGGCATGACCGAACACCAGCGGCTGTCGGCGTCACGTCGGCGCCTGCTCGCCGGGGTCGGCGCGGGACTCTCGCTCGCCGCTGCCGGCTGTCTGGGCGACGAGAGCGCGTCGATCACTCCCGTCTCGCTCGACGGCGAGCGGGCCTGCGACCAGTGCGGCATGATCATCGAGGACCATCCCGGGCCGGTCGGACAGATCCACTTCGAGGACGACGAGCCCGAGGGCGGGCGTCCGGGGCAGTTCTGCAGCAGCACCTGCACCTACACCTACCGGTTCGACGCGGAGGACGCGGAACGGACCCCGCTGGCGACGTTCCTCACCGACTACTCGCTCGTCGACCAGGAGGTGTTCGAGGAGGGCTCCGACACGATGTTCTCCTCGCACGTCGAGCGCGAGGCGTTCTCGCGGACGACCGACCTCACCGTCGTCGCGCGCAGCGAGGTCGTCGGCGCGATGGGGCCGGAGCTGATCCCGTTCAGTGAGGAAGACGACGTCGACGCGTTCGTCGACGAATACGGCGGCGAACCGATGGCTGCGGGGGACGTGGATCGGGGAACGCTGGAAGCCCTATAAGTACCCAAGCGCCGGCCGCGTATCGCTTATAAACGGATCGCCGCGAGCTCGAAGGCGTTTATAAACGGTGTCCGAGAGCGAGAGCGTGGGTCCGCGGTCTACTCCGCGGCGCCCCACTGCTCGACGCGCTTCGGCCGGTCGGAGACCGCCATCACGTCGATGTCGTCGCCGGCGTGGTCGATCGCCTCCAGGGCGGCCTTCGCGGAGGCGTGCGTCGAGAAGTAGGTGATCTCCTCCTCGACGGCGACCTCCAGCAGCTCGCGCTGGCGCGAGACGATGAGGTCGATCTCGCCGCGCCGCGCGGCCTCGATCAGGTCGGTCGCCTCGCTCAGCTCGAAGTGCTCGGCGTACCCCGCGACGAGGGCCTCGCCGGCCTCGGTGTCCGGGTCCGGGAACTCGTCGGCCGAGAGGTCGACGACGGCGGTGCCGGACTCCGGGATCGGCTTGCCGGTCGCGTCCTGCGCCTTGTCGTACGCCTTGCCGAACGAGCGGGCCGTCCCCATCACTTCGCCGGTCGACTTCATCTCCGGGCCGAGCCGCGGGTCGGAGCCCGGCAGGCGGTCGAACGGGAGGACGACCTCCTTCACGCTGCGGTGCTCCGGGATCTGCTCGTCGACGTCGAGGTCGTCGAGCGTCAGGTCGTCGGTCATCACCTTCGCCGCGAGCTTCGCGATGGGGACGCCGGTCGCCTTCGAGACGAACGGGACCGTCCGGGAGGAGCGCGGATTCGCCTCCAGCACGTACACCTCCGACTCCTCGTCGTCGCCCACGCCCGTCACCGCGAGCTGGACGTTGAGCAGGCCGACCGTGTCGAGCGCGCGGGCGATGTCCTCGGTGACCTCGCGGACCCGACCGAGCGTCTCCTCGTCGAGCGAGCGCGGCGGGATCATGCACGCGGAGTCGCCCGAGTGGACGCCCGCGCTCTCGACGTGCTCCATCACGCCGCCGAGGAGCACGTCCTCGCCGTCGGCGACGGCGTCCACGTCCAGTTCGACCGCGTCGTCGAGGAACTGGTCGACTAAGATCGGCTTGTCCGGCGACACGCGGACCGCCTCCTCGATGTACTCCTCGAGCTCCGCGTCGTTCTCGACGACGCGCATCGCGCGGCCGCCGAGGACGTAGGAGGGACGCACGAGGACGGGATAGCCGATCTCGTGGGCGAGCTCGAGCGCCTCCGCCTCGCTCGTCGCGGTGCCGCCCTCGGGCTGGGCGACGCCCATCTCGTCCATTAAGACGTTGAACCGGTCGCGGTCCTCCGCGAGATCCATCGCCTCGACGCTCGTCCCCATGATCTCGCAGTCGAGCCCGCGCCGCTGGAGCTCGGCTTCGAGCGGTTCGCCGATGTTCACTGAGGTCTGTCCCCCGAACTGGACCATCACGCCGTCGGCGCCGGTCGCCTCGGCCACGTCCGCGACCTCCTCGGCGGTTATCGGGTCGAAGAAGAGCCCGTCAGAGGTGTCGTAGTCCGTCGAGACCGTCTCCGGGTTGTTGTTGACGACGTGCGCCTCGATGCCCAGCTCGCGGAGCGCCTGGATGGCGTGGACCGAACAGTAGTCGAACTCGACCCCCTGGCCGATCCGGATCGGCCCGCCGCCGACGACGACCACGCTGTCGACGCTCTTGTCGACGACCAGCTCGCCGGCCGCGGCGTCGCCCTTCAGCGGTCCGCGCTCGAACTCCGACTGGCGGGCGGAGTAGTAGTACGGGGTCTGTGCCGCGAACTCGCCGGCGCAGGTGTCGACCTGTTTGTACGTCCGACCGGGCACGTCCGTCTCGACCGCGTCGACGTCCGTCCCGCCCCCGGCGAGCGCCGCGATCTCGGCGTTCGTGTGACCCGCGGTGGCCGCCTGCGCGAACTCGCCGTTCTGGGCGGCCTGCGCGGACTCGCTGACGCGTTCGAACCGCTCGAGGTACCACGGCTTGATGCCGGTGAGGTCCTCGATGTCCGCGACCGTGTAGCCGCGGTCGAACGCCTCGAAGATCGCGTACGGGCGATCGGGCGTGGGGCGCTCGAGGTACTCGGTCTCGAGCGTCTCGTCGTCCACGTCGACCCAGTCGACCGCCGGGTCGTACTCGGAGGAGCGAAGCGACTTCAACAGGCTCTCCTCGAAGTTCCGACCGATCGCCATCGCCTCGCCGGTCGACTTCATCGCCGTGCCGAGCTCGAAGTCCACGTCGTCGAACTTGTCGATGGGCCACCGCGGCACCTTCGTCACCACGTAGTCGATGGCGGGCTCGAAGGCGGCGGTGGTCTCGCCGGTGATCTCGTTGTCGATCTCGTGGAGCCGCTTGCCCAGGGCGACCTTCGCGGTCACGCGGGCGATCGGGTAACCGGTCGCCTTCGAGGCGAGCGCGGAGGAGCGCGAGACGCGCGGGTTCACCTCCACCACGCGGTACTCGCCGCCGGGCGTCCCGTCGTCGTGCCACGCGAACTGGATGTTACAGCCGCCTTCGATGCCCAGGTCCCGAATCACTTCGAGCGCCGCGTCGCGCATCTCCTGGTGCCCGTCGTCGGGGATCACCTGCGAGGGGGTGACGACCGTCGACTCGCCGGTGTGGATCCCCATCGGGTCGATGTTCTCCATGTTACAGATGATGATACAGGAGTCGTCGGCGTCCCGCATCACCTCGTACTCCAGCTCAACCCAGCCGGAGATCGACTCCGTGATCAGCACCTCGCTGTTCCGCGAGAGGCGGAGCCCCTTGCGGACCCGCTCGACGAGCTCCTCGAAATCGTCGACGACGCCGGAGCCGGAGCCGCCGAGGGTGTACGTCGTCCGGGCGATGACCGGGAGGCCGCCGACCGCGTCAACCGCCTCCTGTACGCGCTCGCGGAAGTACTCCTCGTCGAAGTCGGTGACCGACTCGTCCTCGTCGAGCGAGATGGTCGTCGACTTCGGCACGGGCTGACCCAGGTCCTCCATCCGCTGGCGGAACAGGTCGCGGTCCTCCGTGGCGTAGATCGTGTCGAGGGGCGTTCCCATCACCTCGACGTCGTACTCCTCTAAGATACCCTCCTCGGCGAGCTCAGCGGTGACGTTGAGCCCCGTCTGACCCCCGAGCCCGGCGATGACGCCGTCGGGCTCCTCGATCCGGATGACCTCCGAGATCGCCTCGGGCGTGATCGGCTCGATGTACACACGGTCCGCGGTCTCCGGGTCGGTCATGATCGTCGCCGGGTTCGAGTTCACTAAGACGACGCGGGCGCCCTCCTCCTGGAGGGCGCGACACGCCTGCGCGCCGGAGTAGTCGAACTCGGCCGCCTGTCCGATCTGGATCGGTCCGCTGCCGATGAGTAGTATCGTCCGGTCCTCGCTCATTACGCGGACGGAATACGCTCATCGTAATAAGGTCGGCGATAGAATACGAATCTCGCAGCGAGTTTGCGATTTTCGCAAGGTATGTCGTCTCATGGCAGATGAGATAAGATGTCACACGATCGGCCGGTTTATCGGAATGCCGGATACAGTCCACGTGCATGGATTTCGTGACGCCCCCGCCGCTCCGCGACGACCAAGCGCTCGCGATCGTGGCTCCCTCCCGACCTTCGGACGCGACGACGCTCCGGATCGGCCGTGAGCGACTCGCCTCGCTCGGCGTCGAAACGCGGGTGTTCCCGACGGCGGATCCCGACCGCGACGAGCCGGCGTCGCCCGCGGCGCGCGCGGCTGACATCGAGGACGCGTTTACCGATTCCGAGATCGGTGCCGTGATGGCGTACACCGGCGGCGACGATCAGCTCCGAGTCTTACGACACCTCGACGGCGGCGCGCTCGCGTCGAACCCGACCCGCTTTTTCGGCTACAGCGACAACGACAACCTCCGGCTGTTCCTCTGGAACCGCGGGGTCGTCAGCTACGGGCTCGGCCTCCACCCCGACCTCGTCTGCGACGCCGAGCTTCACTCGTACACCGAGCGATACCTCCGACGCGCGCTGTTCGAGGAATCGCTCGGCCGGGTAGCGCCCGCCGACGAGTGGACCGACGACTGGTTCGACTTCGAGACGCGCGAGCCTCGCGACTGGCGCGACAACCCCGGCCCGACGACGTGGGTCGGGCCCGCCGCCGACCCCGACGAGCCGGTCCGCGGCCGAACGTGGGGCGGCTCCTTCGGGATCGTGAAGTGGCACCTCCAGGCGGATCGGTTCCTCCCGGACCCCGAGCGGCTCGACGGGGCCGTCCTCGCGCTGGAGACCTCGGAGGACGTGCCGCCGCCGCGCGAGGTCGGCTACACGCTCCGCGCGATGGGCGAACGCGGACTGTTGGAGCGGTTCGACGGCGTCGTTTTCGGGCGCCCGCGGACCAACGCGCCGCCGCTGGAGTGGGACCCGGATCCCGACGAGTATCCCGCCGAGCTGGAGGACATCGTCACTCGCGAGCTCGAACGGTACGCGCCCGACAGCGTCGCGGGCTTCGGCTACGACTTCGGCCACACCGAACCGTCGTTTCCGCTCCCGCTCGGTGGGGTCGCGACGCTCGACCCGGCCGACGGCGCACTCCGGTTCGGGTCGGAGTGAGCGCGCTCCCCCTCCGGGGGCCGCTGCGATCAGGTCTCCAGCCGGTACCGGTAGGGCCGGTCGTCGATGACCTCGACCTCGCCGCGATCCGCCCATCGGCCCAACACCGTGGCGACGCGGTGCGGGCTGTCGATCTCCTCGCACTCGCCCGCGAGCGCGAGGATCTCACGCGCCGTCAGCGGCTCGTCGGCCTCGGCGAGCACACCGCGGATCCGGTCGTACCGGTCGTATTTCCCGGCGCTCATACGTCTTACGTACGGTCGCCGAATATATAGGGTTCAGTGAGACACGAGTCAGACAATCGTCTGACAGACGCTCCGAAGCGGTCGTTTTCGGCGGTTTGAGCCGCCGATCGAGTTGTGGTTTATAAGCGTTCGAACGCCGCGATTAGGCGTACGGGTCCTCCGCCTCCAGGTCGCGCTCGGCGCGGTACTGGTCGACGAACTCGGCCACGTCGAACTCGACCATCTCTTCTTCGAACGCCGAGAGCGCCTCGTCGTCGTCGGCGTGGCTCACGGCGTGTTCCATCAGCTCGACGACGAGCTCGACGACGACCTCGTGGAGCCGGCGGGAGTCGAAGTCGGTCACCCACGCCATCGCGTACCCCACGTCGGCGTTCTCGCTGGCGTCGTACGCGACGACGGCCTCCGGGAACTCCTCTAACACGACGCCGAGCAGGTGCGGGGTGTCGAACTCCGGCATCTCCTCGCTGGTGGTCTCGATCGCCTCGCGCAGCACCTCGACGAGGAAGTCCGGCAGGAACCGCTCCGGGGGATGCACGTCCATCACGACCGCGTGGGTCTCGCCGCAGTCGCACTCGAACTCGCGCATCCCCAGGTCCAGCTCGCCGGACGCGATCGTCTGCCCGCACGGCAGCTCCAGCGTGTTCTCGTCGCCGCCGGGGACGCGCGGCTGGGACATACCCGTCGTTGGTCGCTGTCGGGGTTAAAAGGCGCGGAACGGGACGGGAGAGCGGACGGTCGGCTAGGGCTCGCTCGCCTACTGGAACCCGATCCGGCCGCCGGTGTCGCGGAGCGACTCGCCGCCGCCGCCCTTGAACTGCTGTTCGACGTCCTCGTAGTACGCGAGGATGTCGTCGGTGATCGTGGGGCGCACCGACTCCATCGCGCGCCGGAAGTGCTTCATCTCCACCTCCTCGGCGTCGTCGTCGTCGCGCAGCGCCTCGATGGCGGCCTCGCGGGCGATCCCCTCCAAGTCGGAGCCGACGTAGCCGTCCGTGATCTCCGCGACCTCCTTGAGGCTCACGTCCGGGGCCAGCGGCGTGTCCTGCGTGTGGATGTCGAGGATCTGCTCGCGGCCCTCCTGGTCCGGCTGACCGATCATCACGAGCCGGTCGAACCGCCCGGAGCGCAGCAGCGCGGGGTCGATCATGTCCGGCCGGTTGGTGGCGCCGATCACCATCACGTCGCCCATGTCCTCGAGCCCGTCGAGCTCGGTGAGCAGCTGGTTGACGACGCGTTCGGAGACGTTGTTCCCCATCTCCTGGCCGCGCGAGGGCGCGAGGCTGTCGAGCTCGTCGAAGAAGATGATCGTCGGGCTCACCTGCCGGGCCTTCCGGAAGGTCTGCCGGATCGCCTTCTCCGACTCGCCGACCCACTTCGAGAGCAGCTGCGGCCCCCTGACCGAGATGAAGTTCGCGTTCGTCTCGTTGGCGACCGCCTTCGCCATCAGCGTCTTCCCGGTGCCGGGCGGCCCGTACAGCAGCACCCCCTTCGGCGCGTCGACGCCCATTCTGTCGAACTTCTCCGGCGAGGTGAGCGGCCACTCCACGGACTCTTGGACCTGCTGTTTGGCGCCTTCGAGCCCGCCGACGCTGTCCCACGAGATCTTCGGGAGCTCGACGAGCACCTCGCGCATCGCCGACGGCTCCACCTCGTTCAGCGCGCCCGAGAAGTCGTCGCGCTTGACGATCATCCGATCGATCAGGCTCGGCGGGACCTCCTCCTCGTCTAAGTCGATCTCGGGGAGGTACCGGCGGAGCGCCTTCATCGCGGCCTCCTTGGTGAGGCTCTCGATGTCGGCGCCGACGAACCCGTGCGTCTCGTCGGCGAGGTGGTCTAAGCTCACGTCGTCAGAGAGCGGCATCCCGCGGGTGTGGATCTGGAGGATCTCCTTGCGGCCCACCTCGTCCGGGACGCCGATCTCGATCTCGCGGTCGAACCGCCCCGGTCGGCGGAGCGCGGGGTCGACGCTGTCGACGCGGTTCGTCGCGCCGATGACGATCACCTGCCCGCGCGTCTCCAGCCCGTCCATCATCGTCAGCAGCTGGGCGACGACGCGGCGCTCGACCTCGCCGGTCACGTCCTCGCGCTTCGGCGCGATCGAGTCGAGCTCGTCGATGAAGATGATGCTCGGGCTCTCCTCTTTCGCGTCCTCGAAGATCTCGCGGAGCTGCTGTTCGGACTCGCCGTAGTACTTCGAGATGATCTCGGGGCCGGCGATCGAGAAGAACGACGCCGAGGTCTCGTTGGCGACCGCCTTCGCGAGCAGGGTCTTCCCCGTGCCCGGCGGGCCGTGCAGGAGGACCCCCTGCGGCGGCTCGATCCCGAGCTTCGAGAAGATCTGCGGGTGTTTCATCGGTAGCTCGACCATCTCGCGGACGCGCTGGATCTCCGACTGGAGCCCGCCGATGTCCTCGTAGGTGATCCCGCCGCCGGTCTTCTCGAACCCGGAGATCGGCTCCTCGCGCAGTTCGACCTCGGTGTCTTCGGTGATCAGACAGACGCCGTCGGGCTCGGTCTCGACCGCGATCAGCGGGATCGCCTGGCCGGGCGACCGCATGAACGGGTGGTTCGTCGACGACATCACCGGGACGATGTCGCGCTCGACGACCGGCCGCTTGAGGATCTGGCGTTTCACCATGCCGGCGGCGTCGGAGCCGAACTGGACCGACGCCTCCTCGGGCGGGGCCAGCACGAGCTTGTCGGCCTTCTCGGCCTCCGCCTTCCGGATCGTCACGCGCTCGCCGATGCCCACGTCGGCGTTCTGGCGGGTGAACCCGTCCACCCGCACGGTGTCCGTGTTCCAGTCCTGGCGGTCCGCGCGCCAGACCTTCGCGGCGGTGGTCTCCGCGCCCTCGATCTCGATGATGTCGCCGGGCGAGAGCTTGAGGTGCAACAGCGTGTCGGGGTCGAGTCGGGCGATGCCGCGGCCCGAGTCGTTCGGGTACGCCTTCGCCACTTCGAGTTGGACTTCGTTCATGGTTCCTCGCGGGGGTTGTGCGTAACTGCACCCGGTTCGGGAATAAGCCTGTTGCCCCTGTCGGCGGCGCCGGTTCCCCCGGGAGATCCGGGCGGCGCGGCGATCTGTGTCATCATGTGGCACGGTACGGCGCCCGTATTTAAAACGCCGTCGCATGGGCGGGTTTTCGCCGTCTCCGCGGAGCGGATCTGACCGCGGACCGGCGCCCCTCAGACGATCTTCATCATCCGCGTCTCGAACTTGCCGACGCGGACGCGGACCCATCCCGCGAGCGCCGCGTCGAGGTCGGGGTCGTCGGTGTCGACCCGGAGGGCGCGCACGTCGTCGAGCTTCGCGCGCGAGGCGACGATCCGCAGGTCGCAGCGCCGGATCACCGCCGGGGACAGCTGCGGGTTCCCGCGGCCGAAGACGAACCCCTGTCCGCCGATCGGCGAGACGACGATGACGTTCTCCTCGCCCAGCGCGTCGAGGATCTCCCGCTCGGTGCCGTCCCGGACGACCACCTCCCCGTCGCGCCACACGTCGACCCCGATCGGCGACGGCTCGAAGCCCAGGGCCTCCTTGATGGCGCCGACGGTCGACCCCGGGCCGAGCACGTACGTGACGCCCTCCCCCTCGCGCTCGCGGATGTCGTCCGCGACCCCCTCGGCGAGCGACTCGACGGTCCCGCTCGCGGTCTGTTTCGACGACTGGAGGTCGTCCGCGACCGGGACGCGCGCGACCGCGCGGAGCTCCGGGTGGACCTCTCCCTCTCGGTAGGCGTCCTCGTCGATGTCCATCACCTCGCGTCGCTCGGTGCGAGAGAAGGAGGCGGCGACCTCCGCGGCGTCCTCCGGCGAGACCGCGAACACCGAGGAGTACACCTTCACGCCGGCGGGGACGCCGAGCATCGGGACCTCGGAGCCGGTCCGTTCGAGCGCCGTCGCCACGTCGGTCGCCGTGCCGTCGCCGCCGACGAACAGGACGAGGTCCACGGGCCCCGCGGCGTCGTCTCCCGCGGCGAACGCCTCGACGACCCGCGCGGTGTGCTCCGCGGTCGTCTCCGTGGGGGCGGGCGGGTCGGAACCGTCGCCCCGATCGTCGGCGGGCGGGTCGGCCTCCTCGTCCCGATCGTCGCCGAACGGGTCGACCACGCGGACCGGTTCGAAGCCCGCCTCGCGGACCAGCCGCTCGCCCATGGGGTCGGCGGCGGTCGAGACGCGCGTCTCGGGCGCGACCGCGGCGAGCCGTTCCAGCGCCCGCCGCGCTCGGTCCGGCGCCCGCGGCTCCGCGCCCCGCGCGACCGCCTCGGCCACCTTCCCGTCGGTGCCCTTGAGCCCGACGCGGCCGCCCATCCCGGCGACCGGGTTCACCGCGAATCCGACGTGCATGTCCGCTCTTTCGTCGGCCGGCCCTTAAGCGGGCCGCGTCTCGCCGCGGGAAGATCAATACTTAAGACGCCCCCAGAACAACCGCGAACCATGATCCTCGAAGCCGCCCCGACCGAGCCGCTCCCGATCGACGCGACCGCGACCGCCGTGCTCGTCGCGAGCCTCGTGGTCACCGCGGTGTGGCTCGCGTATCTCTACCGCTGATACCGCTACCGCTGATACCGCTACTCCTCCGACTCGACCAGCACCGACCGCTCCCGCACCCAGTCGGCGGCGCGCTCCGCCTCGTCGGCGGTCGCCGCCGTGATCTTCACCCGCACGCTCTCGCCGGGGTACGACCCGACGCTCACGTCGAACGCCTCCTGGAGCTCCGTGAACCGCTCTAACAGCGCGCTCTCCGGCTCGTCGACGTCGACGACGACGGTGTGGGTCGGGGTCCCCTCGAACTCCTCGACGACCGACTCGAACATCGCCTCCATCTCCGCCGGGACGCCCGGCAGGACGTACGCCGACTCGACGACGGCGCCGGGCGCGACCCCCTCCTCGTTGGGGAGCGGCCGACAGCCGACCGGGAGGTGCGTCGTCTCGGCGACCAGGTCGTCCGCGCTGTACCCCCGCTCCGCGAGCCACGCCGCGGCCTCGTCGTTGGCGGCGAGGTCGCGCCCGAACGCGGCCGCGACCGCCTCCATCGTCACGTCGTCGTGGGTCGGCCCGAGCCCGCCGGTGACGATCACGGCGTCGTACTCGGCGTGGTACTCGTTGACGACGCGCGCGATCTCGGCGACCTCGTCCGGGACGACGGTCACCCGCCGGACCGTCACGCCGCGGTCGGCGAGCCGGCCGCAGAGCCACGTCGCGTTCGTGTTCTCGGTGTCACCGACGAGGAGCTCGTCCCCGACGGTGACGATTGCGGCGTCCATACCCGCACAAGGCGTCGCGCACTGAAAAAGGGCCCCAGTCCGGGAGGAGGGGGTCGCGGCGACCGCCGACTACTCGTCGTCCTCGTACACGCCGAGCCCCAGCTGCCGGCGCCGCTCCCGGAGCTCCTCCAGCTGCCGCCGGAAGTACATCGTCCCGACGACCGCGGCGACCGCGGCGATCGCGAGGATCACCCCGAAGACGAGCAGGTCGGTCTCGCGGTACGACTGGACCACGACCGACCCGCTGGTGACCGAGTCCCACGTGATCCGGTCGCGGCCGTCGACCGTCTCGATCTCGTGGTCGCGCGGCGACACGTGCCCGACGATCGGCACGTCGGTGCTGAACCCGGGCGGGAGCGTCACCGCGTACGACCCTTCGACGTAGGTGAGCGTGGTGAACCGGCGGGGCGAGCCGGACGCCGAGATGGCCATCCGTCCGCCCTCCATGTCGTCGCCGAACCGGACCCACGTCTCGTCGGGAGTGCGCTCGATTTCGCCGCCGCGGGCGCGGAACTCGCTCCCGTCGATCACCTCGCCGTCGGGGTACTGGTACCGGAACGCGTCGAACTCGAAGGGCTGGTCGCCCGCGTAGGGGGTCTGCCGGTAGAAGCGTATCTCGTCGACGCCGGAGACGTTGTACACCACGGTGTACCGCGTCCCCGTCGAGAGGTTGACCTCGGCGTCGCGGTCGGTCGCGAAGTCGTACGCGTGGGGCGGCTCGGCGTCGAGCGTCTCGTTCGCGACCTCGCCTCCGTCGTTGACGTAGGTGAGACAGCCGGCGCTGACGGCGAGCAGCGCGACGACGGCGATCGCGAGGGCGAAACGTCGGTTCACGGGTTCAGACGACGCAGCGCATCTCGGCCGGGAGGTACGAGCCGATCGCGGCCAGCAGCCCCGGCGGGTCGGTGTCCTCGGTGCAGACGACGGACTGCTCCAACAGGCCCAGCCGCTCGACGGTGACGATGTCCTGCGCGTGGCCGGCGCGATTCACGGTCGCCCGGACCTCGCCGCGGGTCGCCGAGTTGACGTTGAGCCGGCCGTCGCCGCGCTGCCAGTCGTAGAGGCGGTCGCGCTCGGCGTCCGCCAGCCGGCTCGGCTCCGAATCGGGGTCGCCCACGTCGCCGCCGTAGACGAACCGCACGGGGAGGTGCTGGACCAGCCCGAACCGCTCGACGACCTGCTCCGGTGACCCCCTGCCGAGGCCGATCTCGTCGGCCGGGATCCGCACGTCGACGCCGGCGTCGAGGACGAAGCCGTCGTCGTCCCACGATTCGAGGGTCCCGACGTACTCCTCGCCGGCCGTCAGCCCCTCGTCGTGGGCGACGATCTCGCCCCACGTCTCCGCGAGGACGTTGCGGGCGACCGCGGCGTCCTCGCCGCTCACGTCCACCTGCACGAAGTCGTCGTCGCGGACGCCGACGTGCCAGTCGACGTCGAGCTCGCCGATGTCGTTGGCGACGAGCGAGTTCATGCCGTCGAGCGCGCGGTCGCGGGCGTCGCCCTCGACGTAGCACTTGGTTGCGAGGACGACCATCAGCCCGTCACGTCCGCGTTGAGTTCGTCACGGAGCTCCTCGACGCGCTGGCCCATCGCCTCGCGGAGCCGGTCGTTGTCCATCGACTCCAGCGGGGACCCGCACTCCGGGCACTCGAAGCCGAAGTCCATCGCCTCGCCGAACTCGAAGCGGATCGAACACACCTCACAGAGGTAGAACTCGTGGGTGCGCTCGTACTCCTCCCGCTCCTCTAACGCGTCGAGCAGGCGATACATCTCCTCTTCGAGGTTCTCCGGGATGTTGTCGTAGTGGAACGTCCAGAGGTACGTGAGCCACCCCGAGTCCTCGTCGCGCACCCGGCGGTAGGTGGCGAGGTCGTTCTCGTACAGGATGAACAGCGCGCGTCGGACGTCGTTGAGCTCCAGTCCGAGCTCCTCCGCCAGCTCCTCGTCGGTGACCTCACCGTCGGGCGGCGCGGCCGCGACCGGCATCCCCGTCGGCCCCACCAGCTCGTGGAGGTACTTCTGGATGACGGGGTCGTTCAGTAGATCCTCAAAAGCCATTACGTGAAACTGGTGGTGGAACCGGGTTAAAAGCTCCGGAAGGAGCGGTCACCGCCGTCCGCGGTCGACGCCGCCCGCGGTCGCAGACGGACGTGCCGACCCCCGACCGCGACCGCCGACCGCGATGGCCTCCGGCAAAGCTTTACCCGACGTGTGACACCACACGGTCGTATGGCACCGACCGGCGACACCGGAGCGGAAATCGACGAGTCGGAGGAGGAGGCCGCGTCGGAGCGGGAAGTCGCGTCCGATCGGGAAGTCGCGTCCGATCGGGAAGTCGCGTCCGATCGGGAAGTCGCGTCCAGCTCTCCCGGGATCGGCGTGCGCGTCCGCCGGGCCGTCGGCGCGCTCGCGCTGCTCTCCGTCCCCGTCCTGCTCGCCGCCCTCCCGCTGGTCCCCGCCGCCGCGCTCCTCGGACCCGCCGGCCTCGGCCTCGCCGGTCCGGGGGCGATCGGGGGGCTCCTCGCCGCCGTCGCCGTCGGTCTCGGCGGCTCCGCGCTCCTCGGTCCGATCGTCGTCGACCGCCGGATCGCGCGGCTCCCGGAGGCCGACCTCGACGACCGCCCCGCCGACTTCGTCGCCGACCGCGTCGCGACCCTCGCGGACGAGGTGGGCGTCGACGCCCCGGCGGTGACGGTCGTGCGCGCCGACGCCGCCAACGTCGCGGTCGCGGACGGGTACCGCGGCGCCCGGCTCGTCGTCTCGACCCGCCTGCTCTCGCTGCCGAAGGCCGACCGCGACGCCGCCCTCCGGCACGCGCTCGTCCGGCTCCGGACCCGGGAGGCGCTTGTCGCGACCGCGCTGCTCCCGGCGCTCGCGGCGGTCGAGACGGTCGCGCTCCTCGCGACCCTGCTCGTCGGGCGCCGCGGCGAGCGCACGGCGGCGGATCGCCGCGTCAACCGGATCCACGGGTACGAGCCGGAGCGCGACCGGATCCCGTCGTGGGCGTACGCGGTCGCGGGCGTCGCGCTCTGGGTCCTGCTCCTGCCGGCGTGGCTCCCGACCGCCGTCGGCGACCGGCTCTACGTCGCCGGCGGGCGCCGCGACGCGGACGGGGCGGTCGCGCGGCTCGGGACCGCCGAGCGCGACGGGCTCGGCAACGCGGTCGCGTTCGCCAGCGACGCCGCGGGCGCCGCCGACTGGCCGCCCCTCCTCGACCGGCTCTCGCTCGTCTCGATGGCGGACGCCGAGACGGGCCGCGTCCGGGGGACGAGCCGACAGGAGGCGCGGACGCGGCTCGCGCGGCTCCGGTCGAAGCGGGCGCTCTGATCGCGGCGCCCTCGCCCGTCGCGATCAGGGCCGCGTCGGGACGGAGATACGGAGGACCGTTCCGCCCGTCTCGGAGGAGTCCACCGAGAACTCCCCGCCGGCCTTGCTCACGACCCAGTACATCAGCCAGATCCCGAGCCGGTCGGCGTGCTTCAGCGAGGTCTCTCCCCGTTCGAGCACGTGGGTCTCGTGTTCCGGGATCCCCGGCCCGTCGTCTTCAATCTCGATCTCGATCCAGCCTTCCGCTCCGCGCTCGGCCCGTATCCAGACCGTCGGCTCCGGAGCGTCGTTGTGCTTGACCGCGTTCTCCACGCCCTCCTCGATCGCCGTCTGGAGGCCGACGACGCTCACTTCGAGCGGGTCGTCGTCCGGGAGCGACAGGTGGAACGTCGCGTCCGGGTACTGGTCGGTCATCTGGCTCAGCAGCTCGGACAGCCGGTCGCGGAGGCTGACCCCGGCGTCGTCCGACTCCGGGCTCGAAAGCGTGTGGTCGATCTTCCGCACCGCCTCCGCGATCCGCATCAGGTCGTCGGTCGTCTCGCCGATCACGTCGAGCGCCTTCCGCCGCTGCTCCTCGGCGGGGTCGCTCCGCAGCAGCTCGGTGTACCCCTCGATGAGGTTCATCTTGTTCCGGAGGTTGTGGTTGAGCACCCGCCCCATCACCTCCAGCCGCCGCTCGCGGATCTTCCGGTCCGTGATGTCCGTCTGGAAGCCGACGAACCGGATCACGTCGCCGTTCTCGTCCCGGATCGGCGCGACGGTGAGCCGGTTCCAGAACTTCTGGCCGCTCGCGCGGTAGTTCAGGACGTCGACGGAGACCGGTCGCTCGTCGTCGATCGCCTCGCGAATCGCCGCGGTCGTCTCCGGGTCCGTGTCCTCCCCCTGGAGGAAGCGACAGTCCTTCCCCAGGATCTCCGGTCCGTACCCGGTGAGCCGCTCGAACTCTTCGTTGACGTAGGTCAGCGGGTTGTTCCCCGTCCCCGGCTCCGCGAGCGAGATCCCGACCGGGGCCTCGTCCATCGCGCGCTCCTTCTGTCGGAGTTCCTCGACCGTGGCCGCCAGCCGCCGCTCGCGGTCGGCGAGCCTGAGGGAGGTGCGCCGCCGATCGACGAGGTTCCCGATCCGGGCTCGGAGCGCCCGCTTGCGCACCGGGAGCTCGACGACGTCGTCGACGCGGTCCCACGCGCCCTCCGTCGCCTTTCGGGCGTCACCGCCCGCGAGGAGCACGAACGGGAGGAAGGCGGGGGCCGCGCGCTCCCGGCGCGGCCCGATCGCGCTCCCGACGCGCTCGAACGCCTCGGCGTCGAGGACGCAGCAGTCGAACGCCGAGTCGAGCGCCGCCGCGTCGGTCGTCGAATCGACCCGAAAGCGGTCGCCGAGCGCCTCGGCCACCAGATCGCGGTCGCGCCCCGGCCGCATGAACAGCAGGACGCGGGGGTCCTCGTCCGTGTCCGGCGGTTCACCGGACGGGGCGTCGGAAGAGATGCCCGCGGGGCCTAGGGCCATGTCTCCTAGAAGGAGACCGCGCGGTTACTAAGAGCTACCCATTCATTAACTACCCCGGGGTCGGAAGGGACCGTATGTCAACGCCACTCACCGATCGCGCCTCGACCGGTGTCGCGGGCCTCGACGAGATCCTCTCGGGGGGGCTCGTCCCGGAGCGGAGCTACATGGTCCGCGGTCAGGCCGGCAGCGGGAAGACGATCTTGAGCTTCCACTTCCTCCAGCGGGGCGTCGACGAGGGGGAGACGGCGCTTTTCATCAACCTCGAGGAGGACGCCCGCGACCTGAAGGCGAACGCGGCGGCGCTCGGCTTCGACACCGACGCCATCGAGTTCCTCGATCTGAGCCCGAGCGCGGACGTGTTCGTCGAGGACGACTCCTACGAGGTGTTCGAGCCTTCCGAGGTCGAGCGGGAGCCGCTGACCGAGAAGATCATCGAGGGCGTGACCGCCGTCGACCCCGACCGGGTCGTCGTCGACCCGCTGACGCAGCTCCGGTTCCTGCTGTCGGACGACTACCAGTTCCGGAAGCAGGTGGTCGGGTTCATGCGCTTCCTGAAGGACCGGGAGGCGACGGTGCTTTTCACCGTTCAGAACACCGAGTCGCTGCCGACGGACGACCTCGAGTTCATCACGGACGGGACGATCCGGCTTGCCACCGCGGAGTACGGCAAGACGATCGACGTGCCGAAGTTCCGCGGGTCGGCGACCCAGGGCGGCGAGCACGCCTATCGGATCACCGCCGAGGGAATGGAGGTGTACCCGGCGTTACAGCCCGGCGCTCACGCGAGGGACGCCACGTTCGAACAGGCCTCCTCCGGCGTCCCGGAGATCGACGACCTGCTGAACGGCGGGATCGAACGGGGGACGGTCAGCATCGTGAGCGGGCCCACCGGCGTGGGGAAGACGACGCTCAGCACCCAGTTCATGAAGGCGGCGGCCGATCGCGGCGAGCGCTCCGTCATCTACCTGTTCGAGGAGAGCGAGGAGACGTTCCGCACGCGGGCGCGGTCGGTGAACATCTCGGTCGACGAGATGATCGAAGCGGGGACGCTCCGCGTCGAGGAGGTCGAGGCGTTAGAGCGGTCGCCACAGGAGTTCGCGCGGATGGTCCGGACGGAGGTCGAAGAGCGCGGCGCCGACATCGTCATGGTCGACGGGATCGCGGGCTACCGGCTGACCCTCCACGGGGAGCGCGATCAGGTGCTCCAGCAGCTCCACGCGCTCGGCCGCTACCTCAAGAACATGGGCGTGACGACGATATTCGTCGACGAGACGCGCGACATCACGGGCGAGTTCCGGGCGACGATGGAGAACGTGAGCTACCTCGCCGACAACATCGTCTTCCTGCGACACCTGGAGGTGGACGGCGAGCTCCGGAAGGCGATCGGCGTGCTGAAAAAGCGCATGAGCGACTACGAGCGGACGATCCGCGAGTTCCGGATCACCGCCGACGGGATCGCCGTCGGCGAGCCGCTGTCGGGGATGCGAGGCGTCCTCAGCGGGACGCCGGAGATGGTCGATCCGGACCGCAACCGACCGTCGGGCGGGTGGCTCGACGACGGGGAGTCGTAGCGGGGATCAGTCGGGTCGGGACGCCTCGTCGCCGTCGGCACCGTGTCCCCCGTCCCCGTCGACACCGCCTCCCTCCTCGCCGTCGTCCGCGTCGATGACCGTCTTCCCGGTCGCCTCGGGGACGACGCGGCGGTCGGCGTCCTCCCACTCGCGGTCCAGCTCCGCCCCCTCGAACAGCCGGTCGAGGAACACGGCGAGCCCGGCGACCTCGGAGTGCGGCTGGTTCGTCACGCCCACGTTGAAGTCGGCGCGCTCGTACAGCGCCCACGGCACCTTCTCGCCGCCGACGACGATCAGGAGGTCGTCGCCGCCGCGGACCGACTCGCGGACGTCTCCCTCCACGTCCTGGACGCGCTCGCCGTACATGGTGAGGTGGACGACGGTCCCCTCCCAGTGCCGGACGATCGCCTTCTGGTCGTCGCGGAGTTCGACCGCGAAGGGGCCGCCGAACCGGTCGGTGATGTCCCGCACCGTCTCCGCCGACTGCCCGGCGTTGTCGGGGAAGATCACCCGGTCGGCGCCGAGCGCTCGGGCCGTGAGCCCGACGTGCGTCGTCATGCGGTCGTCGCGTCCCGGCCGGTGACCGTACCGGAGGACGACGACCTCGCGCGCATCGTGCATACCGGCGATGCGCCCGCGAGCGGCGTGGTCCTTTCGATGCAGAGTCGTCGATCGCGTCCGGCTCCGGCCGCAACCGACTCCAACAATGACCGACCCCGACCGCGCCGACGAGTGTACTCACGACCGTGGATCGTTCTCATCAAAACCGGATCGAGGTGACCACGTAAGTGAAAGATTCATGGGGGAGGCGGTCGCCGGGTGAGGTATGACGAGCGTCAAGGAGTTCCGCGTCGACGCGCCCGCGACCGCCGACTCGCTCGGCCGCGGCCGGTTCGTCTTCACGGACGCCTACTCGGTGTTCGACTGGGGGCAGATGCCGGACGCGATCCCGCGCAAGGGGGCGAGCCTCTGTGCGATGGGCGCGTTCAACTTCGAACTGCTGGAAGACGAGGGGGTCCCGACCCACTACCGCGGCGTCGCGGATCCCGACACGAGTGAGATCGTCCCCCTCGCCGACGCGACCGCCCCGCCGACCGAGATGGCCATCGACCTGACGCAGGTGCCCGACCTCCCGTACGACGGCCCCGAGGCGGGCTACGACTACGACGCCTTCCACGCCGCGGGCGGCGAGAACTACCTCGTCCCCCTCGAAGTCGTCTTCCGGAACCGGGTACCGATCGGGTCCAGCCTCCGGCGCCGCACCGACCCCGCCGACTTCGGGCTCGACGACCTCGCCGGTCCGGACGGCGACTGGCCCGACGAGCCGGTCGACCTCCCCGAGCCGGTCGTGGAGTTCTCGACGAAGTACGAGCAACAGGACCGCTACCTGACCCGCGAGGAGGCCGACCGGATCGCGGGCGTCGCCGCGATCGACGCCCTCGAATCGCTCGCGCGCGACGTGAACCGCGTCGTCACCGAGCGCGCCGGGGCCGCCGGCTTCGTCCACGAAGACGGGAAGATCGAGTGCCTGTACGTCGACGGCGAACTGCGGGTCGCCGACGTGGTCGGCACCTTCGACGAGAACCGGTTCTCCTACGGCGGGCGGGGGATCTCGAAGGAGGTCGTCCGGCAGTGGTACAAGGCGAACGACCCGGCGTGGGTCGAGGCCGTGAAAGAGGCGAAGGCGGCCGTCGCCGAGCGCGATATCGACGACTGGCGCGAGCTCTGCGAGCGCGACCCCGACCCCCTCCCCGACGAGGTCGTCGACGCGGTCTCGGAGCTGTACGCGGCCGGGACGAACGCCTACACCGACCGCGAGTGGTTCGACGTGCCCGACATCGAGGCGGCGCTGGACGCGGTCAACGAGTTATAAGAGAACGCGACCGCTGACGGCGGGGAGAACCGCTTATAAGTGGTTGACTCTGGATCGACCGTGAACGCTTCCAAAGACCCAGCCGCTCGCTTATAAATACTCGACCACGAACCGGCGGTGAACACCTCCAAAGCCCCAGCCGCTCGCTTATAAGTGGTTGACTCTAGATCGACGGCGAGGACCTCCAAAGCCCCAGCCGCGAGGCGGGCAGACGCTCGCTGCGCTCCTCACTCGGTCGCTCACTCCGTTCGCTCCCTCGTTGTGGTGCTTACGTCGCCTCTGCCCGCCTCGCGGCTGCCCCTTTGAGTCCCACCCACCCGCAACCGCACAGCACCTCACGCCTCCCCAGCCTCGCGGCTCCCTTCGGTCGCCGCGTCCCTCGCGCGTGCTCCTCGCGCCCGAAGGGCGCTCGGAGGCGCGCGCCACCGCACCGGATTATAAGCGATCAGCGCGATCGGTCTCCACTTTGAACGAGTCAGGCCGACAACCGCGTCACCGCCGCGCCCAGTCGAGCATCCGCGCGTAGAAGGGGTCCGAGCCGAGCGCGTCGGCGTCGCCGACCAGCGTCAGCTGCTTTTTCGCCCGGGTGAGCGCGACGTTCATCCGGCGGTGGTCCTCGAAGATCGGCCCGTCGAGGTCGCCCGTCGCGACCAGCGAGACGACGATCACCTCCTTCGAGGAGCCTTGGAAGCGGTCGACCGTGTCGACGGTGACGGGTGTTCGCCGACCGATCTCGGCGACCTGCGCGCGGAACGGGGCGATCACGCCGATGTCGTCCGGGTCGACGCCCGCGGCCACGTAGGCGTCGACGACCTCCGCGACGCGCGCGGCCTCCCGGACGTTGCGGTTGCCGTCGCGGCTCCCGTCCGGGTCGACGAAGCTCACCCCGCCCGCGAGCCCCGCGGGGAGGTCGGCGGGGTCGACGCCGAGGTCGCGGAGCGTCTGTCCCGCCACCTCGGGGGTCGCCGGGCGGAGCGCGCCGTCGTAGAACTCCGCGGAAGCGAACGCCTGGATGCGCTGGCTCATCCGGTACTGGCGGTCGAGCATGACGCTCGCGTCGGGGTACGCCTCGATGAGCCGCTGGAACAGCGAGGTCTGTAAGTCGTTTTCGGCGCGGACGACCGGCGGGAGCTGCTCGTGGTCGCCCACGAGCACGAACCGGTCCGCGCGGTTGATCGCGGCGTGGGTGCCCGGCTCAGTGAGCTGTGAGGCCTCGTCGACCAGCGCCACGTCGAACTCGCACTCGCGGAGGACGCGGGAGCCGCAGGCCGCGGTGGTGGCGGCGACGACCGGCGCGTCCCGCAACTCGGCGGCCTTCGCGTTCGGATCGCCGCGCTGGACGAGCCGCACGTCCTGCATGTCGCCGCGGACGCCGGTCTCGCTGCCGACGCGGAGCACGTCGTCGAAGCCCTGATCCCGGAGGGCCTCGAGGGCGTTGTCGACCGCTCGGTTCGTGAACGCCGAGAGCAACACCCGGTTCCCCTCGGCGACCAGCGCGCGGATCGTCCGGGCGATGGTGTACGTCTTCCCGGTGCCCGGCGGGCCGTGGATCAGCGCGCAGTCCTCGGCGTCGACGGCGAGCTCCACGGCCTCGTTCTGCGCCTCGTTGTTGTCGATGTAGGCGTCCGGGGCGTCTTCGGGGCGGTCATCAGGGTCCCGGAACTCGGGCTCCCGACGCCCGAACAGCACGTCCTTGCGCCGTTCGCTCCCCTTCAGGATCGCGTCGTGGAGCGCGGTGAGCGAGCGGTCGACGGAGATCTCCGAGGGGTACACGTCGAGTCGCCGGAGCTCGACCGGCTCGTCGGTCTCGACGACAACCTCGTCGCCGTCGAGCGCGGTGATGCGACCGAGCTCGCCGTGACCGGTGACGGGTTCGCCGTCGCTCGCGAGCGCCACGTCGCCCTCGCGGAGCTTGGAGACGGCGTCGTCCGGCTTGCGCGCCCGGAGCTCCCACCGGGCGTCGCCGATCTCGGTCTGCGAGACGGGTTCGAGGTCGATGAGCGCGCGGTCGTCCGCGGCGCGCTCCTCGGGGGTCTGCTCCCACAGCTTCCGGTACTCGGCGTGGGTCTCGCGGCGCTCCTCTTCGAGGGCGACGTAGAACCGGTCGAAGTAGTCGCGCTCCTCGTCGGGGACCGGCGTCCCGACCGACCCCGCCTTCGACTCCTGGTCGAGGCGGCCGGAAACGACCATGCAGGTGTCCTGCTCGAAGCAGTACTCGCACTTGGCGTCGGCCTCGTACCCCGTCGGGACGGTCGGGCGCTCCCCGGAGCCGTCGAGCGCGCGCCACTCCATCGCGGCGAGGGCGTTGCGCTCGCGGACGACGAACTCCAGTAACCCCCGGCCCACGGAGAACTCCTTGGCCGGCGCGAGGTCGCCGGACTCCTCGTTTCGGTCCAGGGCGGTGTTCTTCGTGTACAGCAGGGTTCCGATGTCGGGGTCGACGCCGCGCTCCTCTAACATGAGCGCGTAGCAGGCCGCCTGGATCTTGTCGTGGAAGCGCGGCTCCCGCTTCGTGTTCTTCCCGGTCTTCAGCTCGACGGGGGTCCCGCGCCGGAGGGCGTCGGCCCGGCCCTTCAGGCCGAACGTCGGCGAGATGAGGGTGAACTCCGACCGCCACGTGTCCTCGTCGGTCAGGGTCCCCTGCGAGAGCCACCCCTCGATCGCGGCCGCGTTCCGGCGCACCTCGTCGGCAACCTCCTCGGGCTCGTACCCGAGCAGGCCGAGTTCGAGGCCCGCCTCTTCGACGCGGTCAGCGACCGACGCCTCCAGCTCCATCCCGCGGAGCAGGTCGCCGAACACCTCGTGGACGACGGTCCCCTTGACGACGGGGTAGTTGAGCGGGATCCCGGAGAGCTTGTTCAGGTAGTACATCCGCGGGCACTGCACCCACGACCGGATCCCGGTCACGTCGACGAGGAAGTCGGGCTCGAGCACGACCCACGAGTCGCCGGTGGTGGCGTACCCCGTCTCGCCGCCGAACTCGTCCTCCTCGGCGTCGGTGACCAGCAGCTCCATCCCCGGCTCGGCGTGCTCGGCGGTCTCGGTCCACTTCCCCCACAGCGTCACGTCGACCGCGTCGCCCGCGCCGCGGTCGGGCCGGATCCGGATCTCGCGGAGCTCGCGGTCCCCGTACGACGTCGACACCGTCCGCGCCTCCCCGACGGAGAGGATCGGCCCCCGAACGTTCACGGCCGTCATCGGCGGCGGTCTCGAAAAACGCTGTCGGTGGGAGCGGTCGCGGGCCGCGTCGGGGCTCCGCGCGCCCGGCCGCTTCGCGCTCGGCCCCCGTGAGGTCGGTCCCCCGCGGTCCCCGCGCGGTCCGCCGCCACCGACACGCTCATGCGGTCGCCTCCGCTACCTACGACCGACATGCGCGTGCGAGACTGGGACGACATCCTCGCCGACGTCGCGAGCGACTCGACCGACCCCGACGGGTGGCGCGCGGTCGCCGGGTCCAGGCGCGAGGGCCTCGGCGAGGACCTCTACTTCGGCCACCCGAGCGTCGGCGTCTACCACCTCAAGACGTACGCGAAGAACCCCCGCGACCTCCGCGGCGTGGGCGCGAAGATCGCCCGCAGCGTCGACGACGAGCTCGACCCCCTGCTCCCGGACGAGGAATCGGCCGGCCGGTTCGCGGTGCAGTCGGCGCCGGAGGACGAGGACGAGGCGGAGGACATGGCGACCCGGCTCCGAGAGACCTTGAAGGTCCACGCGGAGGCGCCGACCGACCCCGACCACCTCTTCGAAGACGTGATGGAGGCGGTCGACTCGCCCGCGTTCGGCCCGATGGACTACGAGTTCGACGGGCGCCCGGACGAGCTCGACGATCTCTCGGACACCTTCGAGGAGGCCGAGGAGCTCCTCTCCGCCGAGCTCGAGGACCTGATCGACGACGACGACGTGGACCGCGGCTTCCACTGATCCCGTCTGCCGGCTCCGTCGGTCGTTTTGCAGACGCGGGACAGGAATCAGCGGACCGCGAAACGCGTCTCCGTGATCGATAGCGGGAGTGAGTGTTGCAGATCGGTAGCGGCGAGACGGTATTTAAACAGCCAAGAGCGACGACGATCGCTTATAAATGACGACGCGGTGGCGCGCGCCTCCGAACGGCCGCCACCGGTGGCCGTGAGGAGCGCGTGCGAGGGAGTCGCTGGCGCCTTATAAGGCGCCAGCGACGAGGCTGGGGAGGCGTGAGGCTGCGGTTGCGGTGTGGGTGGGACTCAAAGGGGCAGCCGCGAGGGGAGCTTAGGCGACGCTAAGCACCGCAGAGAGCGAGTGAAACGAGCGACCGAGGAGCGCAGCGAGCGTAAGCTCCCCTCGCGGCTGGGGCTTTGGAGGTCTTCACCGCAGACACATCGATCACTTATAAACACTCGTCAGCACCACCACAATCCGACTTATAAACAACCGAACAGCCAGTTTGCGAGACTTACTCCCGATCTCAATCAGGGATCGCGGTGGCGAGCCGTTTCGGGCGCGTTCTCGTCCGGAAAAATCGGATCGCACGAGGGCGGAAAAACGGGGTGTCGTCCGGTCGGACTGCCGTCGAGTCGCGTCGTTAGCTCCGCGTGAAGCGGTACTCGACCGTGCCCAGGCCGGGGAGACTGACGCGACCGACCGCCTCGCGGTCGACGTGCCGAGCGAGCGAGCGCGCGAGGACCGCGAGCGCGACGACGCCCGTCAGAAGGGCGAGCGAGACGAGGGGGAAGGCGGCCACGAAGACCGCGAGACCGATGAGCGCGAGGAACGCGAACGAGGCGCGAACGCTGCCGTCGGGCGAAACGTTGGGCCCCGGCGACCGACCGCCGGCCGAGAGTCCGTGTTTCATTGGTTGCATATCGATCCGTACGATACCGGGGCGTAAAAACCTTTCATATTGCAAATATGTTTTGAGAAAAGTTCACACGGGACATTCCAATAGACGGTCTAAAACGGTCGTTAATGCGGTGTAACTGTTACCATGTTATTCGTTCGTACACCCATCACATATCTAGCAACTACCGCCGAATTCGGCGTGACGCCCCGAACGGTGCGACTGCCGCCGACGCGGGGGCCGATCCTCCCGGTCGACGCCCGCACCCGTACTTTTATTCCGACACGAACCGTTGTGCAGATACGAACAGCCCATGTCAACGATAGACGAGACCCCGTCCGCACGAACGGAGACGGTCGCGACGGCGGAGTGCCGCCGCGTCGTCGCCGGACTCGCCGACGGAACGGTCGAGACGGTCGCTGACCTACAGGTCCGCGGCCGTGCCGACGAGATCGCCGCCGAGCTCCGCGAGAGCCACCTCCCGGCCCTCGAGGAGGCCGGGTACATCGAGTGGGACCGGGAGGAGGGGACGATCGAGCCCGGGCCGAACTTCGAGGAGGCGGCCGAACACGTCGCCGACCTCCCGGACCCGGACGGGGGAGTCGCCGACGACTGAGTCCGGCAGCGCCCGGACCGGCCTCCGAGCCTCGTGGAGCGCGCCCGAGACGTTTATACGCCGCGGCGGGCGAGCCCAGACATCGCATGGCCGAGCCGATACTGAAGTGGGCCGGCGGGAAGCGGCAGCTCCTCGACGAGCTGTACGCCCGGTTCCCGTCGGCGTACGGCCGCTACCACGAGCCGTTCCTCGGCGGCGGCGCCGTGTTCTTCGACCTCGAACCGCCGGACGCGACGGTGAACGACGCGAACCCGCGGCTGGTGAACTTCTACGAGCGGGTCCGCGACGACCCCGAGGCGCTGATCGAGCGGCTGGAGTCGTTCGACGACCCCGGCGCCGACCCGGACCCGGACCTCCCGTACGCCGAGGAGACGGCCCGCGGTCGCGCCGTGGAGAGCTACTACTACCAGCAGCGCGCGCGGTTCAACAGGCGCCCGTACGAGGGGGAGTTCGACCCGCTGGAGGAGGCCGCGCTCCTCCTGTACCTCAACCGCACCTGCTACAACGGGCTCTACCGCGAGAATGCCGACGGCGGGTTCAACGTCCCCGTCGGCCGGTACGCGAACCCGGACTGGGTCCAGCGCGACCGGATCCGGCGGGCGAGCGACGCGCTCGCGGACGCGACGGTCCGGAACGGCGACTTCGGGTACGTCCTCGACGCCGCGGAGCCGGGGGATCTGGTCTACTTTGATCCCCCCTACGAGCCGATGAGCGCGACCGCGAGCTTCAACGAGTACAGCGCCGAGGGGTTCGACCGCGAGGACCAGCGCCGGCTGCTCGACGTCGCCGCCGAGCTCGACGAGGCGGGCGCGTGGGTCGTCCTCTCGAACAGCGGCGTGATGTACGAGCCGTACGCGGACGCGGGGTTCCGCGTCGAACTCGAGGGCGCGACCCGTGCGATCAACAGCGACGCGGGGAACCGCGACGAGGTCGACGAGATCGTCGCGACCAACGTCCCGCCGGCGGAGCGCCGCGAGGCCGGACAACGCGACCTCGCGGAGTTCTGAGGCGGGGAATTTCCGCACCGGCGACGCGGCTCGGGACCGACCGCAGAGGGCGGGCTTTTTGCCCTCCCCCGCCGACGACTCCGGTATGACCGATCTCGACATCGACCTCGTCCTCGTGTCTGTGGACGGCAGCGAGGAGTCCCACGAGGCGGTCGACTACGCGATCGCGCTCGCCGCCGAGTACGGCGCGAGCGTCCACGCCCTGTACGTGCTCGACGAGGACGTGGTCCGCGCGATCGACCACGGCGTGGTCGACGAGAGCGACGTGGCCGACGACACCGAGGCGTTCACCGACTCCGTGGCCCGGCGCGCGGAGGCCGCGGGCGTCCCCCACAGCAACTCCATCGCCTACGGGTTCTCCACGAAAGTGAAGACGGTTCATCCGGGCAGCGTCGTCCTCGACACCGCGGAGGAGCTCGACTCGGACTTCGTCGTCGTCCCGCGCGAGCCCGTCTCCGGCGACCCCGGCGAGGTGCTCGGGAAGGCCGCCGAGTACGTCCTCCTGTACGCCAGCCAGCCCGTGCTGTCCGTCTGATGGCCGGCGGCCTCCCCTTCCTTCCCGCGGGAACGACCCTCCCCCCGGCCCCGTACCTCGTCGGCGTGCTCCTCGCGGCCGGGGCCGTCGCGGTCGCGCTCCGCCGGCGGCGCCCGCGGGTCACCGGCCGGCGCGTCCTCGCGCTCGCCCCGTGGATGGCGCTCGGCTCGGCGGCGCACGTCCTCTACGTCGTCGACGCGCTCCCGCCCCTGCTCTCCCCCCTCGCCGGCTCGCCGACCGTCTACCTCACGGTGGGGGCGCTGGCGGGCGCGGCGTGGCTCGCCGCCGACGCCGTCCGCCCGGACCGGGTGTCGGAGAGCCTCGCGCTCGCCGGCGCGCTCTGCCTCGCCCCGGTGGTCGCGGTCGCGGTATCGACCGGACTCTCGTCAGAGGGCGCCCGCTGGTCGACGGTCGCGCTCGCGCTCACGGTCCCGATCGCCGGCGCCGTCTGGGTCGGCCTGACGCGGCTCCGCCCCGAGACCGCGATCACCGGCGGCGTCGGCGCCCTCGCCGTCTTCGGCCACGCGCTCGACGGCGTTTCGACCGCGGTGGGGACGGCCCAGCTCGGCTTCGGCGAGCGCACGCCCGTCTCCCGGATCCTGCTGGAGCTCGGCGGCCTCCCGTCGCTCCCGGTCCTCGGCGAAGGGTGGCTGTTCCTGCTCGTGAAGCTCGCGGTCGCGAGCGCCGTCGTCTGGCTGTTCGCCGAGTACGTCCGCGAGACGCCGGCGGAGGGCTACCTCCTGCTCGGGTTCGTGGCCGCCGTCGGGCTCGGTCCCGCGGCCCACAACCTGCTGCTGTTCGCGATCGCCGGGTGACAGCCGACGAGTCACAGAACCGCGAGCGCAAACGCGGCGGTGACGCCAGCCAGTATGACCGCCTGTACGACCGAGCTGGCGAGGGCACCGATCACCGCGTAGATCGACTGTCGGACGGCATCGCGCGGCTCGCCGGCGTTCTCGTAGAGCCCCGCGAGAAAGACGGTGCCGCCCAGGCCGACGACGAAACCGATCGGACCGATCACGAACAGCAACCCGATCCCCGCCAGCGTCCCGACGACGACGGTCCGCGTCGAGGCGCCGCCGAGTTTCCCGGAGACGAGTCCAGACAACAGCTCCGCCGCGGAGGCCAAAAGCGAGGCGAGAACGAGCGCGAGTAGGACCGCGAGGCCCGGCTCGGTGAAGCCGGTGGTGTACGCGTAGCCGAGGACGGTCAGCGCCGCGAGGACGCCGCTCGGCACGAAGGGGACGAACGAGCTGGCCGTCCACACGACCAGCAACACGATCGCTATTCCGGCGGCGGAGACGGCCATGCCGGGGGTTCGTCACGCGAGTTCAAAACGGTTCACTCCGGACGAGTCCGTCATCGGTCGCCGTGGCCGTTCACGGCCGGCGGTCTCAGTCCTCTTCCTCGACGACTTCCGGGTCTTCGATGGCCGACTGCAGCGAGTCGAGCCCGTTGACCCACTCGGAGACGAGCCCGTACTCTAAGTCCTCGACGAGGTCGATGTCGAGGGCCTCGCCGTCGATGATCCGGGTGCCGGCCTGCACGACGTAGCCGAGCGCCGCGTCGAGGTCGTCCTCGGCCTCGGCGTCGGCGGCCGCGCGCACGAACTCGCTCACGTCGCCGTCGACGACGCCGCCCACGACGTACTCCTCGGCCGCGTAGAAGACGGGGACGAGCGAGGTCTGGACGCCGTCGATCAGCATGACCTTGTCCTCGTCGTCGAACGCCACGTCGGCGAGCACGATGTCGCGCACGGTGTGGATCTCCTCGACCGCGCGGTCCTCGTCGATGCGCCCGTCGTCGAGCGCCGCAAGCACCTTCACGATCGCGATCGCGGCGTCGTCCTGCAGGTTTAAGAGGAGCCGCGCGGAGTCCTCGTTTTCGGGGTCTAAATCCTCCTCTTCGAGCCTGTCGAGCCAGTTCTGCCACCGTTCGTCGGTATAGAACGTCTCCACGGCGTCGTCGTCGGTCATGTCCCGTACGTCGCCCGGACTACTCAAATGCCTTTCCTATCGATCGTCGCGAGAGAGGGCGTCTCACCCGCTCGACGGCGGGATTCGGGCGTCGCGTTCAGGCGTCGCGCTCAGGGCACACTCGGGTCGCGCTCAGGCGTCCCGAGCCAGCGTCGCCTCGGTGTCGATCCCGTAGACCGCGCGGGGGGTCTCGACGTGAGCGGTGCGGACCGCGTCGTCGTATCCCTCCTCCAGCAGCCAGCGGACGCGGCGGGGGACCGTCTTCGGGCCGAGCACCATCCCCGGCTTCTCGGGGTCGTCGACGAAGTCGGTCTCCATCAGGAACGGCTCCCCCGCCTCCGCCGCGCGCTCCAGCCGGTCCTTCTCGCTCATCACGCTCGGAGTCGGCCCCGCGAGCCGCCCCTCGGCGTAGTGTTTCACGACGTTCGCCGGATCGAGCCCGGACTCCTCGGCGACCGCCGCGAGGTCGGTCAGGTCCTCGCTCGCCTCGGTGTGCAGCTGGACGGCGCACTCCAAGGCGGCGCCCAGCTCGAACGCGCGCCGCGTCACGGCGTTCGAGGCGTCCCAGACCGCGTCGCTCACGTCGTAGTGCGGGCGCCCCGACTTGAGCGCGAGCGCGTCGCCGTCGGCGACGAACTCGCTCGCGACCTCCAGCCCTCCCCGCATCAGATCGCGGGCGTCTGCGGGTGCGAAGTCGCGCTCGTCGACGAGCCGACTGATAAGGCCGGGATGGACGCCGAGCACCGGCCACGCGCGCCCCGGAAGGATCTCGTTCGCGGCCGCGACCGCGTCGAGCGTCTCCTCGAAGACGGGCCGGAAGTCGGCCGGCTCCTCGGGCTCGACGCCGAGGTGCCACGACGGCTTGTTCACCACGAGCAGGTGGGTGCCGCCGAGCCGGACGAAGTCCTCGACCGCGTCGATCCCGCGGCCGTGACGCGGATCGAGGTGGAGGTGGTTGTCGAGCACCGGCGTGTCGAGGTCGTCGGTCATGAGTGAGGGAGGGGCCGGGCGACGGTTATAAACAGCGACTGCGGGCGTCGCCACCCCCGTCGGGTCCCGCCGTCAGCGTTCAGCCCCCGTCGGGCGCGCGGTACAGGAGGTCGTACTGGTGTGCGACGTAGGTGAGCTCCCCGTCGCGCAACTGCCCGCGCCGGGACGCGAGCCAGTCGTCGCCGCGGTCGACGTCGGCGTCCGCGAGCGCGTCGGCGACGAAATCGAGGATCCGTTCGAGGAAGTACGACTCGTCGGCGGGGTAGTCGCCGCCCCGGGGGCGGACGACCCAGTCGGAACTCGCCATCGCGAGGAGCGTCCCCGCCCGCCGCCGACACAGGTCGGCGAGGTGCCGCCCGGCGCGAACGTCCCGGCCGGGTCGGGCGTCGATGGCCGCGTGGTACGCGCGTTCGACCGCGCGGTCGGCCGGGTGGTCCGGCTGAAAGATGCTCCCGCCGTCGAAGGTTATCGGGAGGTACGCGAGCCCGCCGGGCCGGAGCGCCGACTCGGCGGCGTCGATCAGCGCCTCGGGATCGACGAGGTCGGCGAACGCCTGCGCGACGACGAGGTCCGCCCTCGACTCAGCGCGGAGCGCCGCGAGCGCGTCGCCCGTCTCGAAGGCGGCTGTCAGGTCGCCTGCGGAGACCGTTCCGTCGGCGGCTCGCGCGTCGTACCCCCGGCGACGCAGTTCTCGGGGCCGCACGGTCCGGGCGAACGCGACGACGCCGGGGTCGCTATCGACGCCGCGGTACGTCGCGGCGTCGACGCCCCACGCGAGCAGCGTCGGAACGGTGACGCCGGTCCCGCAGCCCGCCTCGACGACGCGCGGCGCCTCGGGAAGCGCGGCGAGCAGCCGGTCGCGCACCCGCGGCGAGCGGGCGCGCTCGTCGACCGACCGCTTGGCCTCCAGGTACCGCGTCGCCGCGTGGTTCATCCGTCGAGCGCGCGCCGGTGGCCGGCCCACGCAACATCGTCCTCCCAGATGCGGACGACCAGGGTCTCCGGGTTCGGCTCGGGCATCGCGTCGGCGACCCGATCGCCGAACAGCCTCGCGAAGTGCTCGACGCTCGGGTTGAGCCCCTCGAACTCCGGGAGGTCGTTCAACAGCGCGTCGCGATACCGCCCCTCCAGATCGTCTAAGATCGACTCGACGGCGTCGATGTCCACGAGATAGCCGTACTCGTCGAGCTCCGGCCCCCCGAAACGGAGTTCCGCGGTGAACCGGTGGCTGTGGACCTCCCCCTCGGGCGGTTCCGGATCCGGAACCGTGAGGTAGTGCTGTGCGACGAACGCTCGGGTGACGGTCAGTCGGTACGGATGCTGGAAGTCTGTCATTGTGGGTGTGTTCCGGCTCGCGGCCGGGAGCGGTCTCGGTTCGATGCCGGTCAGTCGTAGGTGAGCAGCACCTGCAGGGGGTCGCCGGTCCGCTCGTGGAGCAGTCGGTAGGCCGACTCGGCCTCGTCGAAGGGGACGCGGTGAGTCACGAGCGAGTCGAGGTCGAGGTCGGCGAGCCGCGACAGCGCGGTGTCCATCCGGCGGTCCTTCGTCCACCGGCCGCGGGTCTCCGGGGCCAGCGTGCTGACCTGGCTCGATTCGACGGCGATGCGGCCGCGGTGGAAGTGCGTTCCCAGGCCGACCGTCGCCTCCTTCTCGCCGTACCACGACCCGACGACGACGCGCCCGTCGTACCCCGCGGTACCGATCGCCGCATCGAGCGTCGACGGGCGTCCGGAGAGCTCGTACACGAGGTCCGCCCCTCCGGGGTCGGGCCAATCGGCGACGAGGTCGTCGACCTCGTCCGGCCCGACCGCGCGGTCCGCGCCAAGGTCGACGGCGCGCTCGCGGCGCGCGCCGACAGGGTCGACGGCGACGAGCCGGTCCAGCGGGAACGACGACAGGACCCCGACGGTGCAGAGCCCGATGACGCCGGCGCCGAAGATGACGACGCGCTCGCCGATCCGCGGGCGGCCGTCGAGGACGAGCGAGGTCGCCGTCTCGACCGAGGGGGCCATGGCCATCGCCTCGGCGCTCACCTCGTTCGGAACGGGAACGAGCGCGTCCGTCGCCGTCGCGAACCGCGACTCGTGGGGGTTGAACGCGAAGACGGTGCGGTCGAGCCACTCGTCGCCGACGGCGTCCCCGGCGGCGATCACGTCGCCGACGGCCGCGTACCCGTACTTCACCGGATACGAGAGGTCGCTGTCGAGCGCGTCGAGCGTCTCGTCGGCCGGGACGTCGGTCGGTGCCTCGCCGCGGTAGATGAGCAGTTCGGTGCCCGAACTGATCGCCGAGACCCGCGTCTCCACGACGACCTCGTCGGCCGACGGTTCGACGGGCTCCCGGCGTCGGTCCACGGTCTGCGGCCCGGTGAAGTACAGCGACGTTCGGTTCATCAGTCGTCGGCGCTCACCCCGTCGGGCCCCTGGACGCGCGTCCCCGTCTCTCGGCAGCGTTCCAGGGCCTCCTTGGCGCGGTGACCCGCCTCGTGGGCCGTTTCTCCCCGACCGACCCCGACCTGCAACTCGATCCCGGCCGCCTCGCGGACCCGCGAGACGGCGCGGTCGAAGGCGGTCGCGTCCAGGTCGGGACAGACGGCGATCACGTTGTCGCCGCCGACGAAGTGAGCGACGCTGTCGTGCGCGTCGCGCAGGTGGGTCGCGAGCTCCAGCGTCGCCCGCCGGACCGCGAGCGTCGCGTCGACGGCGTTCTCTCGGTCCGTGAGCGACCCGGTCGCGTCGATCACGTCGAAGTGCGCCACGGTCACCCCCTCGCCGGCGTCCGCGACGGCGGCCGCCTCGCCCGTCGCGAACGCCTCGCGCCGGTCGGCCGACTGCGCGCTCCCGGCCGCCTGGAGCCGATCGCTCGCGAGCCCGAGCGCCGCGACCGGGGTGGTCGCGCGCCCCACGGCGACGCTGACCGTCACCGGATACCGGTTCCGGACGCGCCGCTGGAACCGGCGGTGGCTCCCCGCGTCGCGTCCGTTCGTCACGGCGATCATGTTGTCGAAGCGGTTGTAGAACGCGTAGCCGTCCCGCTCGCCGACGAACGAGGCGAAGTCGGCGTACAGGTCGGCCTGAAGCGACTGGAGGTCGGTCTCCCGGCGAACGCTCGGCGTGACCGTCCACGGGCCGTACTCGTCGATCTGGACGAGCGCCATTTGTATCGCGTCTGTCACTGAATACGTTTCATGAGGGTTACTGCCACATTACTGTTCGGGCCGTTCGCGCGGGACTCACCCGCCGTCGTCGCCCGACGACAGGCGCCCCGAGACGACGAGGTAGTCGCGCGCGAACACCGCGAGCGACGGGGCGAGGACGACGGCCGCAAGCGCCCGCACGGTCGCGACCGGCAGGACCGGCGCGAGGGCGACCGAGATGAACGCCATCTGGACGCCCGCCAGCGGGCGGCGGACCGCGCTCGACGGGAGGTCGTACACCGGCCGTCCGCGGGCGCGACGGTAGCCGCGTCCGGCCTTGAACAGGTAGCGAGCGGCCGACAGCGACAGGTACCAGACCGGGAGGCGGCCCCAGACGACGGCGACGACCGGCGCGACCAGGAACCCGAGCGTGTCGACGGCCATGTCGAGCTTCGCCCCGAGGACCGTCGTGCGGCCGCGCCGCCGCGCGATGGCGCCGTCCGCGAGGTCCAACAGGCAACCGGTCCCGTAACAGAGGGCGGGCAGCCAAACCACCCGGCCCGCCGGCTCGACGGCCGCGAACCCCGCGACCGCCGCGAACAGCCCGCCGCGGGCGACCGTCACGGCGTTCGCGAGGCCGAGCGTGGCGTACCTCCGCGGCCGTTCGCCCTCGGTCCCCCACCCTTCCTCGCTCGTCCCCGACCCCTCCTCGCTTGCCCTCGACCCCTCCTCGCTCGTCCCCGTCGTCGGGTCGCGACGGTTCGCGTCGAGGTGGCGCCGGCAGAACCAGACGACGAACCCGCCGGCCGCGGCGGTCGGGACCGCCCACTGGACCGCGGCGCTGCCGGGGAGTCCGGGCAGCCGCGGCAGGGCGGGGGACGCGTCGAGGGCGACGCCGAGGGCGGTCAGCGCCGCCGCCAGCGCGAGGGCAGCGCCGCGCCACTGCCGGCGGAGCCGCGGCGACCGCCCGCCGGTCATCGCTCGAAGTCGGGGTCGGCCAGCGTCGCGACGCGCTCGCGGTCCACCGCCGAGAGCTCGACCCGCGCCGCCCCCAAGTTCTCGACGATGTGCTCGGGGTCGTTGCTCGACGGGATCGGGACGACCCCGCGCTCGACCTGCCAGGCGAGCGCGACCTGCGCCGGGGCGGCGTCGCGGTCGGCGGCGATCTCGCGCAGGACCGGTTCGTCGAGGAGTCCCGGCGCCGAGAGCGGGGAGTGCGCCACGACGCGGATCCCCCGCTCGTGACACCACTCGACGAGCTCCCGCCGGGGCAGATACGGGTGCGACTCGACCTGGACGACCGCCGGGAGGACGTCGGCCGTCGCCGCGATGCGTTCGAGCCGGTCGACGCCGACGTTGCAGACGCCGATCGTCCGCGCGAGGCCACGCTCGTGAACGTGCTCCAGCCGCGCCCACGTCTCCGTCAGGGACGCGTCGACCGTCGCCGGCTCGCCGTCGTCGCCCGTGGGGAACGTCAGCGCCTCCTGCTCCGCCGGCGGTCGGTCGGCCAGGTCCCGCAGCGGCCCTTGGTACTCCCAGGCGGTCGGCCAGTGGAGCATGTAGCAGTCGAGGGCGTCGACGCCGAGGGCCTCGAGGGTCCCCTCGCAGGCCTCCGCCACGCGTTCGTGGTTCGTGTTCCAGACCTTGCTCACGAGGAACAGCCCCTCGCGGTCCGGGCTTCCGGGCGCGTCGAGCAGGTCGCCGATGCGCCCCTCGTTGCCGTACAGCTCGGCGGAGTCCAGCAGTCGGTACCCCGCGTCCAGCGCGGTCGCGATCGAGTCGACGCGGTCGACGTACTCGCCGTCGCGATACCGGGAGCAACCGAACCCCACGGGCGGGAGCCTGACCGCCGCCCCGCGGGACGCGCCGTCTCCCGCCCCGCCGGCGGTCCCTCCGCGACCGGTCTTCCGCCCGTCGCGGTGGGGTCGGACCGGCGGCGGAGACAGGTCGGGCGCGGGGACCCCGTGCGCGTCGACGGCCACGGGGGCGCCGTCCGCGGCCGCCGACTCGACGGCGTTGCAGACGGCGACGACGTGCGCCGACCGCCGCGCGCTCTCGACCGGCCGGCGGCCGGACGCCACGGCGGCCGCGACGCGCGCCGGTCCGTCGACGTACCGCCGCTCCCGCCGCGGGGCCGGGTGCGGCGCGTCGACGTAGTCGCGGCCGTTACCTCCCACTCTCACGGTGTCGGCGTCGGCCGCGAGCGCGCCGCTGTCCGCGAGGTAGATCGACCCGTCGTCGCCGTGGAGTTCGAGGCTGTTGAACTCGCGGCTCCGGTGGGGCGCGTACAGGCTCGCTGTGAGGCGGACCGTCGGCCCGCTCCGGAATTCCAGCGTGGCTTCGACGTGGCTGTCCCGTTCGGGCGTCTCGGTCTCCCGGTCGGGCCAGGGGGCGAACCCGTCCGCGACCCGGACGCGTTCGATCGGCCCGAACCAGGAGACGAGGCAGTTCAGGGGGTAGACGGCGCCGTCGTACAGCGGCCCGACCGCCAGAAACGACTCCGGGTCGTCGTGCCACTCCGTGACCCTGCCGACGTGCGCGTGCGCGTAACCGAGACGGACCGGTCCGAGCCGCCCGTCTCCGAGCAGCCGACGGACGTGACGCTGCGCGTCGCAGCGGTGGTTGATCGGCGCACAGCCCAGCGCCAGCCCGCGGCGCTCGGCGGTCGCGACGAGGTCGGCGGCCCGCTCGGCGTCGAGCGCCAGCGGCTTCTCGCTGAAGACGTGCCTGTCGGCCCGAAGCGCCCGCCGACTCACCGACGCGTGGGAGCCGTGGCTCGTCAGGTTGACCACGAGCGGCGCACCGACGTCGGCGAGCATCGCGTCGAGGTCCTTGTAGGCCGCCGCGTCGTGACGGTTCGCGAGGTCGCGGGCCCGGTCGACGTCCAGGTCACACACCGCCGTCAGTTCGAGCCGCGACCCGTCGATCCCGGACGCGTATCGGCGTGCGACCGAACCGGCGCCGACGAATGCGCATTCCATTGGCGGACCTTCGGCTAGACCCACAAAAGCGTACGGGAGCTGTTAACACGAGGTGGCCCCAACCCCGATCCATGGCTCGCGTGGCGGTGTTGCACAACACGCTCGACTTCCAGGGGGGCGCCGACGCAGTCTGCCTCGCGACCTGCGAGGCGCTCGCGTCCGCTCACGACGTGACCCTCGTCACCGCCTCGGAGACGGACCCCGCGGCCCTGGCCGACCGGTTCGGGTACGATCTCGACGGCGTGACCGTCCGCGTGCCGCCCGGCGGGCGGGCGGTCGCCCGGGCGCTGTCGGCCGCGGCCCCTCGGGTCGGACCCCAACTGGCGGCCCGGAGCGCCTTTCTGCAGCGCTCGTTCGAGCGGATCGCCGACCGGTTCGACGCCGCGGTCAGCACCGCGAACGAACTCGACCTCTCGGTGCCGTCGGTCCAGTACGTCCACTACCCGCAGTTCCGGCTCGGTCGGCTCCCCGACGGTGACCCCGGTCGCCTCGACCGGCTCTGGAGCCGCCTGTCCGCGCCGTCGGACGCCGCGCTCGCGGGTCCGGACGTGACGCCGCTCGCGAACTCCGCGTGGACCGCGGCCGTCGTCGACCGCCTCTACGGGACGCGCCCCGCTGTCGTCCACCCGCCCGTCGACCCCATCGAGTGCGGAACGCCGTGGGGCGACCGCGAGAACGGGATCGTCACGGTCGGCCGCCTGGCGCCCGACAAGCGGCTGCTCGACGCGATCCGCATCGTCGATGGGGTCCGCGAGCGCGGTCAGCGCGTCCACCTCCACGTGGTCGGGTCGGCGCCGCGGGCCTACCGCGACTACGCCGCCCGGATCGCGGCCGCGGCCGCCGAACGGCCGTACGTCACCGTCGAGCGAGACGTCGACCGCGACCGGCTGGAGACGCTCCTGTGTACCCATCGCTACGGGCTCAACACGAAACCGAGAGAGCACTTCGGGATGTCCGTCGCCGAGTACGTCGCGGCGGGGATGGTCGCGTTCGCCCCCGACAGCGGCGGCCAGCGCGAGGTGCTCGACGAGCGCGAGGACCGGCTGTTCGGGTCCGTCTCCGAGGCCGCGGACCTCGTGAGCGAGGCGGTCGGGGAGGCCGACCCGCCGTCGGCGGCCCGCGACCGCTTCGCCCGCGAGCGCTTCGGCGCGGCGCTCCGCGACGCCGTGGACCGGACCGTAGATTGAAGAGACGCGTGTCCTATTGATAGCCATGTCAACTAATAACGCACCTCAAGATCGCATCGACGCCGGATCGCTGTCGTCGCTACAGCTGGTCGGAGTGGTGTTGGCGGCGATCTCCGGAGTGTTGCACCTCTACCTGGCCGCGCTCTTCGTCCCGAGCCCGATGGGCCTGTCGTTCGTCGTCGCCGGGGTCGGATTCCTGGCCGGCTGCGCGGCGATCGTCGCGGACTACCGGCGCCCACTCGTGTACCTCCTCGGGATCCCCTTCACGCTGGGACAGGTCGTCGCCTGGTACGTCGTCAACGCGCCCGACTTCTCGGTGCTCGGGTACGTCGACAAGGCCGCACAGGTCGGTCTGATCGCGGTGCTCGTGGTGCTCTACCGGCGCGAGTCCTGACTGCGTCGGGCGGGGAAGCGAGTTTTGCCCTACCGGTCGGCGTCGTCCCGGTCCGAGTTCGGCTCGGACCGTCGGGACGACGGGGTCCACAGCTCCCGGATCGGGCGGTCCGAGCGAACCGCTCGCAAGAGGACCACGCCGGCGAGCGCCCAGAAGAGGCACTCGAGGACGAACGACGGGGACCAGAGGTAGTGGACGGTGAACTCGCCCGGCGGCATCGCGAGCGGGTCCGGCGGGACGACGAGGGGCCAGCCCAGGAACAGCGCGTCGCCGGGACGACCGTTGAGGACGACGTGGAGGGCGTCGAGGAACAAGTGCGATCCCCACCCGACGGCGACCGCCCGTCCGGCCGGGGACGCGAGCGCGAGCGCGACCGCCACCGGCGCGAGCAACGCCGTGTGCCCCACCGTGTGATACAGGTCGGCGACGCCGGACAGGGCCAGCGGTTTGTCGACGACATCCGGGAGGGCGGCGCCGACGACGAGCCACGGAACCGAGAGCCGCGACCACCGGCCGAGGAGCGCCGCGGTGGCGAGGTGCGTCGGGAAGTACATGGCGGACCGTACGGTCACGGCGCTCATCCGTGTTCCGCCGGACCCCGCCGGCGGTTCGTCCTCAATGACGCGCGCGGCGACTGCTGCGGTACGGAGGCTACGGTACGGAGTCGCCGGCGCGGCCGTCCTCGCCGTCGTCACTGTCCCGACCGGTGACCTTCCGGACGCACGAGGAGCCGAAGGGGCCGAGCTCGCCGGCGTCGAGTCTCACGAAGTGACCGGTCGCAATCGCCGTCCCGCAGCGGCGGCACTCGAACGACCCCTCGCGCCGGACCACCTGGCTCTCGTAGTTCACGTACGTGCCGCCGCGTTGGACACGGAGCCGGGCGTTCTCCCGCTCGATGACGCCGCGCTTCTCGGCGGCGTCCAAAATGTCGCGGGTGAGCGAGGGGCTCGTCGTCACCGTCTCGATCCGGTCGATCGCGTCCGGCAGCGCCAGCTCCTCGTGTTCGAGGTGGGCCAACAGCTCGACGCCGAGCTCCAGCTTCTCCTCGCGCGAGGCCGGCTCGTTCACGTCCGGCGGAACGGCGCGGACCGTCTTAAGTGGATTTGTTGGAATTCGCCGGAAAAATGCGTTCAGGGGCCGAACCCGCAGCGCTCTGAGGGTTTCGACGGGGCCGCGGAGGACGAATGCCACACCGCGAGGCCGTCCGCCGGTGATCGACGGTCTCAGTCGGCACCCACGAACGCCATTCCCTCTCGGACGGCCTCCCGCTGACCGAGAAGCGTGACGTGGTCTCCGTGTTCGATGACGGTGTCCGCGCTCGGCACTTCGACCGTTTCGTGTTCGCTGTCGCTGAGGACGGCGATCAGACAGGAATCGGGGAGTAGCGGACCGACCTCGCGGACGGTCTTCCCGATGAGCTCCTCGTTCGTGACCTCGACCTGTTGCACGTCGCCGGCCTGCCCGATATCGGTCATCCAGCGGGCGAGGTCCGGCCGCTCGATCTGGTTATCGAGAGCCCAAGCGGCCGACATCGCGGGCGAGATCGTGCTTACACCCAGGTCTTCGAACGCGTCGACGTTATCGGTGTTGTTCGCCTTCGCGAGGACCGTTTCGACGTCGAACTTCGCCTTCGAGAGCTGTGCGACGAGCAGGTTCGCGTCGTCGTCGCCGGTGGCGGCAACGACGATCTTGGCGTTCCCGGCCCCGGCCTTTCGTAACACCTCCGTGTCCGTTCCGTCGCCGATCACGGTGGCGAAGCCGGCGTTTCGGAGCGATTCGATAGTCGCCTCATCTTCCTCGATAATGACGACGTTTTCGCCGCGGTCTTCGAGGCGCTCGGCGAGCGCGCGGCCCACCTGTCCGCCTCCGACGATGATGACTCTCATGGGTATCACGTTGAGGTATTGCGCGATGTAGCGCGCCAGACCACCCTGTACGAGGGCCGTAACGAAGATGACCAGAAACACCGTCCCGATCAACAGGTCCGCTTGCTGTGCCAGCCCGGGATCGTTGAGCTCCGTTGCGGCCGTCCTGAGCTCGGTGGCGAAGAGCGTCGCGACCGACGCCGGGATGATCCCGCGCGGACCGATGGCGCTGATGAACAGCCGTTCGGAGACCGTGAACCGGTCGCCGATGGTCGAGATGAACACGAGGAGCGGTCGGATCACCACCGCGATCGCGACGACCACGCCGAACCCCGCGAACCCGACCTCGAATATCGCCTCCGGGGGGAGCTGGGCGGCGAGCGCGATGAACACGAACGACAGGACGAGCAGCGTGATGTCGCCCTTGAAGTCGGTGATGTCGTCTTTGTACGGAACGTCCAGATTCCCGAGGGCTAACCCGGCAGTGGCGGCGGCCGCGACGCCGGCCTCGCTCGCCAGCTGATTCGCGCCCGCGTACGCGACCAGCGCCCCGGCGAGCACGAGCAGCCGCGCGTTCCGCGGTGCCGATCCGGGCGAGAGATCGACGTACCGAAGCAGGTAGTAGAGGAGTCCCGCGACGAGGAGGCCGACGAGCAGCCCCTCGCCGAGCCGGAGGGAGAATCCCTGGACCAGCCCCTCGCCGGCGACGGTCGGATTCACGGCCTCGAAGAGGACGACCGCCATGATCGCCGCCGTCACGTCGTTGACGATCCCCTCGGTCTCGAGGACGGCCGCGACCCGGTCCCTGACCGGGACGACCTCGAGGATCGGAGAGATGACCGTCGGTCCGGTGGCGACGAGCAGCGCGCCGATCACGAACGAGAGCTCCCACGGGAGGCCCTCAAGGAGGCGGACGGCCACCGCAGTCCCGACCAACGCGATGGCGGCGCCGACGGTGACGAGCCGGACCGCCGCACGCGGCGCCTTCCGAACGCGCTCCAAGTTGAGGTGGAACGCGCCCTCGAAGACGATGATCGCGACCGCGAGCCCGACGATCGCCGGGAGCGAGTCGCCGAAGCTCTCGCTCGTCACGAGTCCGAGCCCCGGCCGGCCGATAACCACGCCGACGAGCAGGAAGAAGATGATACTCGGGACTTGAAGCCGGGCCGCGAGGACCTGGGCGAGCACGCCGAGCCCGATGATCCCCGCGACTAACGGGATCAGAAGCTCCTGTGCCACAGTGAGTTCCCCGTGTTGCCATTCAAATAGCGGTGGGATATAAGCTAGTTGGTGGGTCGTGCCGTCACCGCCCCGCGCTCTCGATGCGCCGGTGGCGGTCGGCCTGAACTGGTTCGACGGCCCCCTCGATCGGACCAGAAAGGCCCGACGCGCTGACTCCCGGAGCCGCAGCGGAGCGACCCTCGCCATGTAGTAAGACAGTTACCACGGCGGACGCTGGTGGGCGTATGGACGTACTCGATGTCGCGGCGCGGGCGAACGCGACCGGGCCGGTGTGCGACGCGTGCCTCGGCCGGCTCGTCGCCGACCGGAGCTTCGGGCTGTCGAACGCCGAGCGCGGGTCGTCGCTGCGCGTCGCGCTCGCGCTCCGCGACGACGAGGACCACGAGCCGGTCGACACCGAGGACTGCTGGGTCTGCGAGGGGCGCTGCACCGAGTTCGACGAGTGGGCCGAGCGCGCCGCCGAGGCGGTCGAAGGCGTCGAGTTTGCCACCTACAACGTCGGCACCCGCCCGCCGCCGCTGATCGAGGAGAACGAGGCCCTGCTCCGCGAGGAGGCCGGGCTCGACGACGAGGCGGGCGAGCCGTTCAAGTCGGAGTTCAACCGCGAGGTCGGCAAGCGGGTCGGGCGGCTCACCGGGGCGGAGGTCTCCTTCGACCGCCCGGACGTGCAGTTCACGATCGACCTGGCCGAGGACGCGATCGACGCGAAGGTGAACTCGACGTTCGTCTACGGCCGGTATCGGAAGCTGGAACGCGACATTCCCCAGACCGAGTGGCCCTGCCGGGAGTGTAAGGGCTCGGGGCGGCAGGGCGCCGACCCCTGCGACCACTGCGGCGGCTCCGGCTACCTCTACGACGACAGCGTCGAGGAGTACACGGCCCCCGTCGTCGAGGACGTGATGGACGGCACGGAGGCGACGTTCCACGGCGCGGGCCGCGAGGACGTGGACGCGCTCATGCTCGGCACGGGGCGCCCGTTCGTGGTCGAGGTCGAGGAGCCGCGCCGCCGCCGGGTCGACACCGACCGCCTGCAGAGCGACATCAACGCCTTCGCGGACGGTGCCGTCGAGGTCGAGGGGCTCCGGCTCGCGACCTACGACATGGTCGAGCGCGTGAAGGAGCACGACGCCGCGAAGCGGTACCGCGCGCAGGTACAATTCGACGCCGACGTGGACGCCGACGCGCTCGCGGCCGCGGTCGAGGAGCTGGAGGGCACCACCGTCGAGCAGTACACCCCGAACCGCGTCGACCACCGGCGCGCGAGCATGACGCGCGAGCGCGACGTGTACGAGGCGACCGCCGAGCTCGACGACCCGCGCCACGCGACCGTCGAGATCCACGGGGCGGGGGGGCTCTACATCAAGGAGCTGATCTCCGGCGACGAGGGGCGGACGGAGCCGAGCCTCGCAGGTCTGCTCGGCGTCGGCGCCGAGGTCACCGCGCTCGACGTGGTCGCCGTCGAGGGTGAGGACGAGCCGTTCGAGCGCGACGAGTTCTTCCGCGACTGAGACGCCGCGCTCCGGACCAACGGGATTTATCAGACGCACGTCTGACGGTAAGGCATGAACGGGAGCGACGCCGACGGTGGGGGCGGGGGCGGCGGAGCGGCGGACCCGGGGATCGACGGGCAGCCAAGTTCGGGGGACGCGGGCGCCGAGAGCGCGGCGGTCGACGCCGCGGTCGGCGAGCCGATCGTCGAGCCGGCGGTGGCGGAGGCGCTCGCGGCGGCGCCCGCCGCGGCCGACGCGACGCTCGAAGGGGCCGACCGGGCGGCGCGTCCAGACCGCGTCTCGTCGATCCTCGTCGCCGTCGGACCGGGCCCGCACTCGGGGGCGACCGTCGACGTGGCGCGGGGGATCGCGGACGCGACGGACGCGTGGCTCGAGCTCTTCCACGTCGTCCCGTCCGACGCGGCACTCGCTGACGGTCAGGCGCGAACCGAAGGAACCGACGGGAGCGACGAGACCGACGCCACAGAGGGCGACGCGGACGGGTCCGAGCCCGGAGCCGGCGACAGCGACGACTACGCCGCGACCGGCGAGCGGCTGCTCGACGCCGCCCGCGACCGGCTCGGCGGGTTCGACCGGGTCGACCGCTGGCTCGTCGAGGACCGGTCGGCCGCGGGCGCGATCGTCGAGCAGTCGCCGTACTACGACCTCGTCGTCGTCGGCGCTCCCACCACCGGGACCGTCGGGCGCTTCGTGTTCGGGTCGACCACCGACACCGTGGTCGACGACGCCGAGGTCCCCGTGGTCGTCGTCGAGGGGGACGGAGAGACCGCCCTCGACGGCGCGTAGACCACGGGTAGACGGCGGTCGAAGGCAGTAGAAGGCGGGTAGCCCGCGGGAAGACGGCGGCGGAACCGGAGGGCGGGTCGGCGCGACCTCTCCGCTTCTTCCCCTTCGCTCACTCCGTTTTTAAGTGGAATATAAGGAATATAAAACAGTAAAGTGGCTATGTCACGGACCCTCAGGTATGGCTGACGACGCGATCGACGACGTGGACAGGGCGATCCTGTACGCGTTACAGGAGGACGCCCGGAACACCTCGTCCGGAGACATCGCGAAGCGAACCGGCACGTCGGACAGCACCGTCCGCAAGCGCATCCAGCGCCTCGAGTCCGACGGGGTGATCAAGGGGTACAGCGCCGAGGTGGACTACCAGCAGTCGGGGTACCCGCTCCGAATGTTACTCTACTGCACCGCCTCGATACCCGAGCGCGGCGACATGCTCCCGGCGATCCTCGAGATCGACGGCGTCATCTCGGTCCAAGAGCTGGTCACCGGCGAACAGAACCTCCTCGTGACGGCGGTCGGCGAGTCGGACGACGATATCACGCCCGTCGCACAGGAGCTCCTCGACATGGGACTCACGGTCGCCGACGAGGTCCTCGTCCGGAGCCACGAGACGACGCCGTTTGGCGGATTCGACGCCGAGACCGAGTCCTAGGCGGCAGTTCTTCCGGGGGGGTTTCCCACGTCGATCGCGATCGCACACCCGACGGACACTCGTTCGTACGCCCGACAGTCGCTCGTACCGGCGCGATCGGGGCCGACCGCGGTTTCCCCGGAAACCGAAGCGATTCCGCGGACGACGGCGACCCCGGAAACGACGGCGAGAGGGTCCGAACCGGCTCGCGAGCCGAGGTCTTGTCACTCCGTCCCAACCAACTATAATGTTTTATAATGTTCGTTATATTCGGATATTCGAACGATTTGTGAACACAAGTAGATTTAATAGGCAATCTGTTCTTTGCTGGTGTGAAGACGACCGGAACCGGTTCGACGCGCTCGCGTCGAGTGCCGGACGCGGTCGAACGGACTGAACGATGGCAGGAAACTCCTCGAAACCGACGGTCGGAGCGCTCCCGGACACGGCGACGGACTCGTCGCTCGTGCCCGCCGCACTCACGTGGCTCGTGTGGTCGCTGTTCGCCGCGAGCGTCGCGGCCCTCGTCGCGCGAGTCCGACTCGGGTTCGCTCCGGAGCTGCCCGGCGTGTTCGCCGTCGACGGCCTAACCGTCCTGATGTGGGTCGTCGTCTCCTTCTTCGGGGGGATCGTCCTCAGCTACTCCCGCCGCTACATGGCGGGGAGCGCCCACGAGACGGGGTTCTTCCTCGCCGTGTTCGGGTTCGCGGCGACCGTGATGACGCTCGTCGCGGCCGACCACCTCGCCCTGTTCGGGCTCCTGTGGCTGACGATGGGGCTCGTCATGGCGAAGCTGATCGGCGTGGTCGACGGCTGGAAACAGGCGCGGGCGGCCGCGGCGGTCGCCCGGCGGTACTTCCTCGCGAGCGGCGCGCTCCTCGGCGTCGCGCTGGCGGCCCTCTGGTGGGCGACCGGCGCGACGACGGTCTCGGGGGTCGCCGCGAGCGCCGACGCGCTCGGCGGCCCGGCGTGGCTCGTCGCCGCCGTCGCGCTCGTGCTCGCGGCGATGATCCAGTCCGCCCTGGTCCCGTTCCACGGCTGGCTGCTCTCCTCGATGACCGCCCCCACGCCGGCGTCCGCGCTGATGCACGCCGGGTTCGTCAACGCGGGCGGCGTCCTCCTGCTCCGCTTCGCGCCGGTCGTCACGGTCGACGCCGGCCTCATGCTCGGAATCGTCGCGGTCGGCGCGGCCAGCGCGCTGCTCGGGAAGCTCCTCAAGACTGTCCGCCCGGACGTCAAAAGCAAGTTGGCCTGCTCGACGGTGGGGCAGATGGGCTTCATGATCATGCAGGCCGGGCTCGGCTTCTTCGGCGCCGCGATCACCCACCTGATCCTGCACGGGTTCTACAAGGCCTACCACTTCCTCGGCGCGGGCGGCGAGGTCGAGCGGAAGGCTCCCGGAAAGGCGGCGGGCCACGAGACGACCCCCGTCGGCGTCGCCGTGACGCTGGCGACCGGACTGGCGGGCGGCGCGACCTTCGTCCTGCTGACCGGGAAGGGAACGAGCGTCGACGCCGGGCTCCTGCTCGCCCTGTTCGTGACGTTCACGACGCTCCACGCGGCGCGCGGCGCGGTCCGGAACGCGTCGCTCCCGGCGTCGGTCCGCTACGGGGCGGTCCCCCTCGTGTTCCTCCCGGCCATCGCCGTGTACGCGCTCGTCTACGAGGCGGTCTCGGCGGTCCTCTCCGGGCTTCCGGTCGTCACGGCCCCGACCGAACTGACCGCGCTCCACGTCCTCGTGGCCGCGGCCTTCCTCGCCGCGTACGCCGCGATCGAGGCGGGCGTCCACGAGCGCAGCCGGCGGCTCTACGTCGCGCTCCTGAACGGGAGCCAGCCGTCGCCCGACACCCTGCTGACGAACACCGCGGAGTACGACGACGGAGGCGTCCAATGAGCACCCAACCCACCATCGAAGACGACATCGAAGACGGTATCGAGGCCGCGGCGAAGACGGTCGGCTCGGTCTGGCCGATCCACTCGTTCGTGACCGCCAACCCACTCTCGGGGTTCGAGGACGTGCCGTTCGGCGAGGCGGTGACGCAGGCCGCCGACCTCCTCGGCGGGCGCGGCTACCCGAGCCGCGAGACGTTCCGGGCGGCGCTCGACGACGGGCGGATCGACCGCGAGACGCTCGAAGCGGAGCTCGCCGACCGCGGCTACGAGGCCGACCCGGAGACGCTGCTCGACCGCCTGGACGGCGCCGTCGACTCGGAGCCGCCGAACGACGAGTCGGCGGCTGGAGGCGACGGGTCGGCGGCCGCGGACGCCGAGGCCGAGCGGGTCGACCGCGTGCTGACGAAGTGGCTGTCGGCCTTCCTCGACGAGGGACACGCCAAGTGGTCGATGCCGAACCGCGAGGACGGGTTCTACGCCGCCTTCCGCGGGGTGGCCGCGCACGACAGCGAGGTCCCCGACGGCGTCGCCGAGTCGCTCCCCGAGACGCCGATCGAGGCCATCGAGGAAGTCCTAGAGCCGTACCCGGAGAGCCAGTGGGTCCCGATCTTCGAGGAGCAGCTGGCCGCGCTCCCCGGGTGGACCGGCTTCGTCAAGCAGCGCGTCGACGACGAGGGGCCGTGGCAGTCGACCCACCCGATCACGCTGGCGGACTACCTCGCGGTCCGCCTCGCGCTCCTCGACGGGTTCGACGCCGACATCGAGCCGTCGGTCGGCCCCGGGACCGCAGACCCGGACCCGGCCGACGAGATCGCCGAGGCGTTCCTGAGCGCGTGGGAGTCGAGCTACCGGGCCGCGGTCGTCGACCGCGTCGCCGACGAGAGCCGGGAGCTGGCCGAGGGCGATGACTCCGGTCGCCCCGACGCCCAGCTGGTGTTCTGTATCGACACCCGCTCGGAGGTGATCCGCCGCCACATCGAGGCGGAGGGCGCGTACGAGACCCACGGCTACGCCGGCTTCTTCGGCGTCCCGATGGAGTACCGCGGGTACGACGCGGCGGTCCCGGTCGACGCCTGCCCGCCCATCGTCGACGCGCAGCACCGCATCAGCGAAGTCCCGACCGACGGGGAGACGCGTGAGCGTCACGACCGGTGGTCGGGGATCCGCGAGGCCGCGGACGAGGTCGTCAAAGCGCTGAAGACGAACCCGGCCAGCGCCTTCGGCTTCGTCGAGAACGCCGGGAGTGGCTACGGGCTGGCCCTCGCGGCCCGCACGCTCGTGCCCAAGCGCGTCCGCGACCTGTTCGGCGCGGCCGACGACGCCGTGCCGGACGGACACGAGTTCTGCGAGCCGATCGTCCAGCACCAGCACACCCACGCCGACGGGCTTCCGGTGGGGCTGACCCGCGAGGAGAAGGTCGAGTACGCCGCGACCGCCTTCGAGCTGATGGGCTGGACGGAGTTCGGTCGGCTCGTCGTGTTCACCGGCCACGCGAGCGAGACGGCGAACAACCCCTACGACTCCAGCCTCGACTGCGGCGCGTGCGCCGGCAGCCCCGGCGGCCCGAACGCCCGCGTCCTAGCCGAGATCTGCGCCGACCCCGAGGTGAAGGCGGCGCTGCGCGAGCGCGGCTTCGATCTGCCCGACGACACCGTCTTCCTCGCCGGCGAGCACAACACGACGACCGACGAGATCGAGCTGTACGGCGACGTGCCCGAGAGCCACGCGGACGACCTCGAACGGCTGCGCGCCGACCTCGCGGCGGCCCGCGAGAACGCGACCGCCGAGCGCGTGGGGGGCGACCCGTCGGAGAGCGTCGACGAGGCCGAGCGCCGCGCGGGCGACTGGGCCGAGACGCGCCCCGAGTGGGGGCTGGCCGGGAACGCCGGCTTCGTCGTCGGCCCCCGCGGGCTGACCAGCGACCTCGACCTCGACGGCCGCGCCTTCCTCCACTCGTACGACTGGTCGACCGACCCCGACGGCGACGCGCTCGAAGCGATCCTCGCGGGACCGATGGTCGTCACGCAGTGGATCAACGCTCAGTACTACTTCTCGACCGTCGACAACGCGGTCTACGGGAGCGGGTCGAAGACGACCCAGAACCCCGTCGGCAACGTCGGCGTCTACCAGGGGAACGGCGGCGACCTGATGACCGGGCTCCCGCTCCAGTCGCTGATGGCGGCCGACGACGAGCCGTACCACCAGCCGCTCCGCCTCTCGACGGTGGTCCACGCGCCGGTCGAGCGCGTCACCGACGCCCTGGCCGACCACGAGGAGGTCACGCGGCTGCTGGACAACGACTGGCTCTCGCTGACGGTCGTCGACCCGACGCAGGACCACCGCGCGTTCGAGTACGAGCGCGACCTGGCGTGGCGGCCCCTCTCCGAGCCGTCCGCGGCCGAACCGGAGCAGCCGGAGCAACCTACCGCCCCCGAGCCGACGCCAGCGACGGCGGACGACTGACCCGCCCGCTCGGCTCGCTCGCTTTCGCTCGCTCGCTTTCCGCGTCGCGTGCCACCGGTTCGCAGTCCGGCGACAGCGTTATACCGATGTACATACTTGTACATCACAACGCGAAACACTACATCGGTGTACACAATGAATATCAACGACACGGTCGAGCACGTGACGGACGGGGCGGACCTGACGGTCGACGAGGCGCGCGAGGCCGCGCGGCTCGTCTTCGAGGAGGCGACCGAGGCGCAGATCGGGGCGCTGCTCGCCGCGCTCCGGGCGAAGGGGGAGACGGAGGCGGAGATCGCGGGGTTCGCGCAGGGGATGCGCGACGCCGCGCGCACGATCGACCCCGACCGCGAGCCGCTCGTCGACACCTGCGGCACCGGCGGCGACGACTACGACACGATCAACGTCTCGACGACGGCCGCGATCGTCGCGGCGGGCGCGGGCGTCCCCATCGCCAAGCACGGCAACTACTCGGTGTCCTCCTCCTCGGGGAGCGCCGACGTGCTGGAGGTCGCGGGCGCCGACGTGGAGGCCGAGCCGCCGGCGGTCGAGGAGGCGATCGAGCGAGACGGGATCGGCTTCATGCTCGCGCCCGTCTTCCACCCAGCGATGAAGGCCGTCATCGGCCCGCGCAAGGAGCTCGGGATGCGGACGATCTTCAACGTGCTCGGTCCCCTGACGAACCCCGCCGGCGCCGACGCGCAGGTGCTCGGCGTGTACGACCCGGAGCTGGTCCCCACGATCGCGCGGTCGCTCGCGCACATGCCCGTCGAGCGGGCCCTCGTCGTCCACGGCGCGGGGATGGACGAGATCGGGATTCACGACGAGACGGTCGCCGCCGAGGTCGACGGCGACGAGGTGCGGGAGTTCACGATCGCGCCCGAGGACCTGGGCCTCGACCGCGCCCCGATCGAGGACGTCGCGGGCGGGACGCCCGAGGAGAACGCGGCCGACCTGCGGGGGATCGTCGACGGCTCCGTGACGGGCCCCAAACGAGACCTCATCCTCGCGAACGCCGGGGCGGCGATCTACGTCGCCGGCGAGGCCGACTCGCTCGAAGCGGGCGTCGAGCGCGCGGCCGAGGCGATCGACTCCGGCGCGGCGGCGGCGAAGTTCGCCGCGCTGTGCGGGGAAGGGGAGGCGGTAACCTCGACGACCCCCGCCCCGGAGGACGACGACTGATGGCCCGGGTGAAGATCTGCGGGCTGACCGACGGCGCCGACCTGCGGGCCGCGGTCGACGCCGGCGCCGATGCGGTGGGCGTCATCTCCGAGGTGCCGGTGGACTCGCCCCGCGAGGTGGACCCGGCGACGGCGGCGGAGCTGCTCGCCGACGTGCCGCCGTTCGTCACCGCGACGCTCGTCACGATGCCCGAGTCGGCCGAGCGCGCGGTCGAGCTCCTGCGAATGGTCACGCCGGACGCCGTCCAGCTCCACGGCGAGTGGACGCCGGACGAGATCCGGTACATCCGCGCGGAGACGGAGCGGAAGGTGCTGCTCGCGGTCGACGCCGACGACCCGGGGCGCGCCGAGGAGTTCGACCGGGTCGCCGACGCGCTCGTGATCGACTCGACCGACGAGTCCGGCGCGGGCGGGACCGGCGAGACTCACGACTGGGGGCGGGCCGGCGACCTCGCCGACCGGCTCACCTCGCCGGTGGTCCTCGCCGGCGGACTCACGGCCGACACCGTCGCCGAGGCGGTCCGCGTCGCCGACCCGTTCGCGGTCGACGTGGCATCCGGCGTCGAGCTGTCGGACGGGCGGAAAGACCACAACGCGGTGGCCCGCTTCGTGGCGAACGCGGGCCGGGAGATGGAGCTGGCATGAGCGACCGCGACGCCGCCGGCGACGAGCGGGAGGAGGGCCCCGCCCTCGACCGCTCGAAGGCCGAGTTCGTCGACCTCGCGGCCGACGCCGAGAGGCCGGTCGTCGTCCGCGCGTCCGCCTCGCTCGACGCCGACGTGACTCCCCTCGCGGCGTACGCGACGCTGGTCGGCGAGGGCCCGTACGGGTTCCTCTTGGAGTCCGGTGAGAAGGTCGCCTCCAGCGACCCCGACGGGGCGTTCACCGCCGACGGCGACGCCGACAAACACGCGCGCTACTCGTTCGTCGGCTACGACCCCGAGGCGATCGTCTCGGTCCACCCGGACCGGACCGACGTGACCGAGCTGGGGCCGGCGGCGGCGTTCCTCGACGATCCTGACGGCGGCCTCGATCCCGACGCCGGCGACGCGATCGACCGGATCCGGGCCGCCTTCCCGGACGTGAGCCTGCGCGGCTTCCCGGACACCGACCGACAGATCCTCTCGGGCGGGTTCGTCGGCTTCCTCGCGTACGAGGCCGTCTACGACCTCTGGCTGGAGGAGGTCGGCGTCGACCGCCCCGAGACCGAGTTCCCGGACGCCGAGTTCGCGCTGACGACCCGCACGGTCGTCTTCGACGACAAGGAGGGGACCGTCGAGCTCGTCTTCACCCCGGTCGTCGGCGTCGACGACGACCCCGGGGCGGTCTACGACGACCTCGTCGACGAGGCGGAGCGGGTGAGCGCCGAGCTCCGGAGCGCCGCGCCGCCGGAGCCCGACGGGATCCGCGTGGACGACGAGTCCGCCGACCCACGCGAGGCGTACGAGGAGGCAGTCCGGACCGCCAAGCGTCACGTCCTCGACGGCGACATCTACCAGGGCGTGATCTCGCGGAGCCGCGAGCTCCGCGGCGAGGTCGACTCGCTCGGGCTGTACGCCGCCCTGCGCGAGGTGAACCCCTCGCCGTACATGTACGTCCTGCGCCACGACGACCGCAGCATCGTCGGCGCGAGCCCGGAGACGCTGGTGTCGGTGCGGGGCGACCGGGTGGTGTCGAACCCGATCGCGGGCACCTGTCCCCGCGGGACGAGCCCGGTCGAGGACCGCCGGCTCGCGGGCGAGATGCTCGCCGATCCGAAGGAGCGCGCCGAGCACACCATGCTCGTCGACCTCGCGCGCAACGACGTGCGGCGCGTCTCGGAGCCCGGCTCCGTGCGCGTCGAGGAGTTCATGAACGTGCTAAAGTACAGCCACGTCCAGCACATCGAGTCGACCGTCACCGGGACGCTTTCGGGCGACGCCGACGCCTTCGACGCGACGCGCGCGACGTTCCCCGCGGGCACGCTCACGGGCGCGCCGAAGGTGCGCGCGATGGAGATCATCGAGGACTTAGAGACGACGCCGCGGGAGGCGTACGGCGGCGGCGTCGGCTACTACGCGTGGACCGGCGACGCCGACTTCGCCATCGTGATCCGGACCGCGACGCTCGACGAGTCGCCGCCGGGCGCGAGCGATCCGGACGAGACCGCGGTCACCGTCCGGGCCGGCGCCGGGCTCGTCGCCGACTCCGACCCGGCCGCCGAGTACGAGGAGACCGAACAGAAGATGGACGGCGTGTTGACCGCGATCGACCGGATCCGGGAGGGCGGCGAGCGCGGCGAGGCGGGCGGCGAGGAGGGAGCGGCCGCCGACGACCCCCTCCCCGCCGGCACGGAGGTCGACGAATGAGGGTCGTCGTCGTCGACAACTTCGACTCGTTCACGTACAACCTCGTCGAGTACGTCTCCGATCAGCCGCTCGACGGCGAGGAAGCGCCGATCGACGTGGAGGTGTTCAAGAACACCGCGTCGCTCGCGGCGATCCGGGACGCGGACCCGGACGCGGTCCTGATCAGCCCCGGCCCCGGTCACCCCAAGAACGAGCGCGACGTGGGCGTGACGATGCCGGTGTTGCGCGACCTCGCTCCCGAGGTGCCGACGCTCGGCGTCTGTCTCGGGCTGGAAGCGGCCGTGTACGAGTACGGCGGGACCGTCGGCCACGCGCCGGAGCCGATCCACGGCAAGGCGTTCCCCGTCGAGCACGACGGCGAGGGGGTGTTCGCCGGGCTCGATCAGGGGTTCCGCGCCGGGCGCTACCACTCGCTGGCCGCCACCGAGGTCCCCGATGAGTTCGACGTGACCGCCACCACGGACCACGAGGGCGAGGAGATCGTGATGGGGATCCGCCACCGCGAGCACCCGATCGAGGCGGTGCAGTTCCACCCCGAAAGCGTGCTGACCGCGGCGGGCCACGACGTGATCCGGAACTTCCTCGCGTCGGTTTAAGCGGGTCGCGACCTCCCTCTTGCCGCCGTCACTCGGCGTCGTCCGGCGTCGCGTCGGCGTCGCCCGGATCCGCGTCGGCGTCGTCCGATTCCCCGCCGCCCTCTTCGTCTTCCACGCCCCGCCCCGCGAGCCCCACGAGATGACCGATCTCGGGGAGGATGATCTCGTCGGCGCCGAGCCGGACCGCGTTCTCGGAGCCGGGCAGACAGAAGACGGGGGTGGCGGAGACGACGCCCGCGGTCGCCCGCGAGCCGATCGTGCGCGTCCCGATCTCCTCGTGAGAGAGCCGACGGAACAGCTCGCCGAAGCCGGGGAGCGTCTTGGAGAACAACCCCTTCACGGCCTCGGGAGTCACGTCGTCCGGCGTCACTCCCGTTCCGCCGGTGGTCACGACCGCGTCCGTGTCCTTGCGACGTGCGAGCCGGTCGACGGTCCCCTGCACACTGTCGTACTCGTCGGGGACCAGCTCGCGGACGGCGACCTCGTGGCCCGCCTCCTCGAACGCCGAGACGAGGTACTCGCCGGACGGGTCGTCGTCCAGCGACCGCGAGGACGACACCGTCACGACCCCGATCGCGACGGTGTCGGCGTCGTGGTGGTGGTGATCGTGGCCGTCAGTGTGGCCGTGGTCGTGGGCGTCCTCCTCGCTGTGGCCGTGTGCGTCCTCCTCGCTGTGGCCGTGTGCGTCCTCCTCGCTGTGGCCGTGTGCGTCCTCCTCGCCGTGGTCGTGCGCGTCGCTCATGGCTCCACGTATCCCGTCGACCGTGAAAACACCTCCCCGACGGTCGCCCGGTCCGCGGCCGGCGGACGCTCCCTCAGGGCCAGTCGTCGCGTGAGGCCTCTTCGGCGGCCTCCGCCTCCGGCGAGTCGGTCGCGAGCGTCCAGCCCGCGGCCTCGGCCGCGTTCTCGACCTGGAGGAACTCCCAGCCGGTCGCCTCGGCGACCGCCTCGTCCTCCTCGTCGACGCCGACGAACACGTGTCGCTCGGTGTCGAACTGCTGGGCGATGTTCTCCAAGCTCTCCTCGACGCCGCGCGGCCCCGAGAAGAAATCCTGCCGCACCCGGTGTTTGCGGGTGAAGTTCGTGACGACGTATGTCGGCTTCTCGCTGACGACGCCGACGTACTCGGTCCACTGTCGGGCGTTGTTGAACACGGCGTTGGGGTCCGCCAGGGCCTTCAACGCCTCCAGCTCGAACGCCAGCGTCATGTCGGTAGATCCGCCACTGTCCATGGATCGGTGTTCTCGCGGCGGGCGAAAACAACTTCGCTTCCGGGACCGGCTCAGCGCGCGCGGACCTCGTAGTAGTCGGTGAACTTCACCACGTCGCCGTCGTCCAGATCGTCGGCCTCCGGCGCCGTCTGCGGTCGCCCCGCGAGTTCGCGGACGGTCGCCTGCGCCTCCTCATCGAGCTCGTCGTAGTGACGGACCCGCGTGTCGGACGGGATCAGTCCGGTACGTCGGAGCCGCATACGCCTGTTCGTCTCTCGGAGTGACATACGGTAACATGTAACAGGGCAGATCGTTATAAATCTGCCGCCGAGACGGAACCACTCTCGACGCGGTCTCGTCGCCGCGATCCGCCGAAATCGAGTCGAGCGACCGTGGGCGGCTTCTCCGTCACCCGTCTGCACGCGGAAGGGTGAGCGTAACGACGGTCCCGCGCGGCGCCGCCTCCGCGACCGACGCCTCGCCGCCCGACTGCTGGACGACCCAGTAGACGAGCCAGAGGCCGAGCCCGCTGCCGTGGTACAGGGCGTCGACCGCGGTGCCGTCGACGAGCACGTCGCGGTTCATCCCGGTCAGTCCCGGCCCGTCGTCTTCGATCTCGATCTCGACCGCGTCCGCGCGCACTGCGACTCGTACCGCGACCGCAGGCCGGTCGCGATCGTGGTGGACGATAGCGTTTCTCACCAGCTCCTCGATCGCACGCGAGATCCACGTCGTCGCCGAGGCGACCGCGCTCCCCTCTTCCGGTACCGACGCTTCGACCGTCGCGTCCGGGAACTCGTCGTCGACCGCGGCCGCGATCTGTCCTGCGACTCGGCCGATGTCGACCGGCTCCGTCTCCGCGGGATCGCTCAGCACCTCGGTGATGTGGTGGGCCTTCTCGCTCGTCTCCAAGAGGCCGTCTGCCCGCGAGACGATGTACTCCGCGGCGGCCGCGGACCCGCCGTCCAACGCTTCCGCCTCGCCCGACGCGATCTGGTCCGCCTGTCCGCGGATGACCGTCAACGCGTTCCGGAGGTTGTGCTGGAGAACGCGGTCGACGACGCGGAGCTGTCGCGCCCGATTTTCGCTGTCGGTCACGTCTCGGAGGACGCCGACGACCCCGGCCGGTTCGTCTTCGTCCGGGTTCCGAAGCGGATAGTACCGGACGTCGAGCGTCCGAATGCCGCGGACCGGATGCGCCCGCCGCGTTCGATACTGGACCGGGGTCCCCCGGAGCGCCCGCTCGACCTGACGTTCGACGTCGCCGTCGCTGTCGTCGGGAACGACGTCGGCGAGCCGCAGGTCAGTCACGTCGCCGTCTCCGAGCTCGTGATACTCACGGTACTGCGGGTTCGCGAACAGCAGGCGTCCGTCTCGGTCGACCGCGGCGATGAGGTCAGTCGCTCCGTTGATCGCGCGTTCGTACCGCTCTAACTCTCGTTCGCGCTCTTTGCGGTCCGTGACGTTCCGGCAGATAGCGAACGTCCCATCCAAGTTCCCGTTTGCGTCGTAGTAGGGGTACCGCTGCGTGCTGAACGTCGCCTCGCGACCGCTCCGTTCGAACGAGGGCGACACCTCGTACTCGACCGATTCCTCGGTATCGAGCACGTCCCGTCGTCGCGCGGCGATCTCCGCGGCCGTTTCGGCGTCCATGAACGCGGTCTCGTCGGCGCCGTACAGGTCGTCGCCGGGAACGCCCGCGAACTCGGTGACGGCCTCGTTGAACAGTTCGAACTCGCCGTCCCGGTTCTGGAGGAGGACCGGGTCGTCGAGCTGCTCGACGATGTCGCGGTACTGCTTTAATCGCCCCATCGCCGCCTTCCGATCGGTGATGTCCGTCTGGATGGCGACGAACCGCGACACTTCCCCCTCGTCGTCGACCACCGGGGCGATTGTCTGGTTGGCGTGGTACGGCTCGCCGTCGCGGCGTCGGTCGACGATCTCCTCTTCCCAGACTTCGCCGTTCAGCAGCGTCGACCACAGCGCGTCGAAGTACTCGTCGGGCATTTCGCCGGAGTTGAGGATCGCCGGCGTCTCTCCGATCACCTCGTCGGATTCGTAGCCCGTGTGGTCGGTGAACGCCGGGTTGACGTACTCGATCGTCCCGTCCGTGTCGGTGACGTAGATCGCGTGACCCGCGTTTTCGACGAGGTTTCGGAACGTCTCCAGCTCCGCGCCGCCGACCGCCTCGACCCCGTCGCGGAATACGCCGGTGTAGACGACGTCACCGTCGGTCCCCGCCTCACCGATGTCACCGTCCGCGTCCCGCTCGGCCGGTCCGTCGGCGTCCCGCTCGGCCGGTCCGTCGGCGTCCCGCTCGTGCTTGTGGAACCGCGCAGAGAAGGTCACCACGTGGCCGTCGGCGTGTCGGAGCGGTACGGACACGTTCCCGAGTTCGTCGATCTCGGTGGGGTCTTCCAGCCGGGCGCGGACCGATCGGACGCGCTCGCCGACGTATCCGCCGTCGGCGACGAGCTCCGCGAGCGAGTGGTCCCAGATCTCGTCCGGATCGTACCCGAGAACCGTCTCGGTCGCGGGGTTCGCGTAGACGACGACGCCGTCGCCGTCGATCGAGACGATCGGGTCAGAACACCCTTCGGCGAACGACGCGAAGAACGCGTCGTCGGGAATCCGCGATCGGTCGGGTGGCTGTCCGGAAGGCATCTATCGGACGTAGGACGCGTGCGTGTGAAAAGGTACTGCCCGCGTCGTCGGGTAACCGCGCCTCGCCGTCGTCGGCCGGCGCCGCGTATCGGTCGTTCGTTACTGCTCCGTCGCGGCCGCGAGATCGTCGACGGAGAAGCCGGGCTCCATCAGGAGGTCCTCCTGGCCGGTCACGTCGCGGCCCTCACGCATCAGCTGTTTGAACGCCGACTGCGGCGAGAGGTCGCCGATGAGCACGCCGCCGACGACCTTGCCGTCCTTGAGGGCGACGCGGCGCCACTCGCCCTCGGCCGTGGTCGCCTCGACGGAATCGTCGCCGAGCGTCGGGTGACCGAACGAGAGGAACGGGAAGTCGAAGTGGGTGATCGAGTACGAGGAGACCCACTCGAACTCGTCGCTGCCGTAGTCGAGCATGTTGCGGGCGGCGATCGTCCCCTGTTCCTTGGCGGAGCCCCACGAGCCGTTCTTCGCCCGCTCGCCGAGGATGAGGTCGTTGAACGTGGTGATGTCTCCCGCGGCGTACACGTTGTCCACGTTGGTGCGCATGAACTCGTCGACGACGATGCCGTCGTCGACTTCGAGCGGCGTGTCCTCGATCAGTTCGGTGTTGAAGTTGAGGCCGATGGCGACGCCCGCGAAGTCGCACTCGTAGCGCTCGCCGTTCGGGTCGACCGCGGCCTCGACGTGGCCGTCGTCGTCGACCTCGAAGCGGTCGACGCCGGAGTCGAAGACGGGCTCGACGCCGCGCTCGCGCATCGCCTCGTGCATGATCTCCGCGCCCTCCTCGGAGAGGGCGTAGCGCCACCAGTTGTCGCCGCGCATCAGGTATTTCGCCTCGACGTCCTGCGCGCCGCAGATGGCCGCGAAGTCGATGCCGAGCAGGCCGGCGCCGACGATGACCGCCCGTTCGGCGTCCTCGACGCTCTCCTTGATGTTGCGTGCGTCCTGGAACGTCCAGAAGTGGTGGATCCCCTCGGCGTCGGCGTTGCCGACCGGGAGCTGCTGCGGGGTGCCGCCGACCGCGAGCAGGAGGGAGTCGTACTCGAACGTCTCGCCCTCGTGGGTGTGGACCGCGTCGTTCTCCACGTCGATGTCGACGACGACCGTGTTGAGCCGGAGGTCGACGTCGTGGTCGTCGTACCACGATTCCTGATGGATCGAGATCGGGGCCTCGGGGAGCTTCCCCTTCGCGTACTCCTTGATCAGGATCCGGTTGTAGAGGGACTCACCCTCGTCCGTGAGAACCGTGATCTCGGCGTCGGGGGCTTCCTCGCGGAGCGTCTCGGCCGCGGACGCGCCCGCGATACCGTCACCGATGATCACGTACGAATCGCTCATACGCGGGCGTTCGGATTCATGGTTAATGTGGGTTGTCATCCGCGTCTGGAACCGTGCTAATCTCCCGCAAAGACGGCTCGACGAGGGGATCGACGGCCCCGCGAGCGCGGAAGCGATCGACGACCGAACCGTCGACGCGGCGTCGACGTCGACGAACCGCTCGACTGGCGTCCCGACCCCGCCTAGCGGTCGCCGCTCCCTCGGTCGGCCCCGAAGACATTTACCCCGCCCGGGGAACCCGCGACCATGAACAGGCGAACGGCCCTCTCCGCCCTCGCGGTGGGCGGGTTCGCCGGACTCCCGGGGTGTCTCGGCGACGGTTCCCCCGACGGGACGGACGCGGAACCGGACGCGAACGGATCGGATCCCGAAGGGGACCCGGAAGCCGAGGCGAAGAACGACGAGTCGGAGACGGAGGGCGACGGATCGGAACCCGACTCACACGAACTGAACCGAGAGGTCGACGTCGACGGCGTCGAGGACGGCTCCCGTTCGCAGTTCCAGTGGGGGCCGACCCACGTCGCGCGGCGCGACGAGGCCGGACCGACCGACGACGTCGAGGTGTTCTGGCGCCAGACGGGAGTCTGGGGGGAACACTCGCAGCCGGTCGTCTCCGGCGACCAAGCGTACGTCAGCTTCGACGGCACGCTGCTCCGGCTCGATCTCGCGACGGGCGAGGTGGAGTGGTCGACGGACCTCGGCCACGCCGCGTCGTCGTCTCCGGCGGTCCGCGACGGAACCGCCTACCTCACGGTGTGGAACGGCATGCCGGGAGTCGATCGCGGGCTGGCGGCCGTCGACATCGAGAGCGGCGAAGTGGCGTGGCGGCGACTGACCGACGCCGACGTGACGACCTCGCCGGTCGCGACCGACGACGGAGTGTTCGTGGGAGGCGGCCCCGACAACGGAACGGTCGCGGCGTTCGACCACGACGGGACCGAGCGGTGGCGACACGAACTCGCCGACTACGCCTCGACGCCCGCCATCGCCGACGGGACCGTCGTCTACGGCGCGGGCGACCCGCGCGTCGTCGCCTACGACGCCGCCTCGGGCGAGGAACTGTGGGCGAGGAGAGTCGTCGGCGACGCGACCGCACCCCCGACCGTGGCTGACGGTCGGGTCCTGATCGGTACGCGGGCCGGGAAGCTGTGGGCGCTCGACATCGAGGACGGGGCCGTGGACTGGACCGCCGACCTCCCCGGTCCGGTCCGCCGATCCGTCGCCGTCGCAGACGACCGCGCCGTCGTCCCGACCGAGGACGGACTCGCCGCCGTCGGCGACGACGGCGACCGACTGTGGACCGTCGGCTGGATCGAGTACGCGACCGCACCGGTCATCGGGGGGGACTTCGCGTACCTCGGACACGACCGGGCTGTCCGAGCGATCGCCCTTGACGACGGGACGGAGCAGCGATCGTACCCGACTCGCAGACGCGAGGACGGCGACGTCTTCCACGAGGGCTTCGAGGCGCCGCCGACCCTCGTCGGCGACGTCCTCCTCGCGGCAACCGAGGCCGGCGACGTGTACGCGTTCGGCGAGGCGTGAGTCCGGCGTCGCCCTCGTCCGTCGGAGACGCGAAACGGGCGGCGGTCAGCCGCGTTTCGAACGCGTTCGGCGCCACACATTCAAGGCCGTCCCGGCCCAACCGGGGGCATGAAGATCCGGCAGAACATCCGTCACTGGGCCGCCAAGAAGGCGTTGACGACGCCGGTCGTCGGCGACGTGGCGAACGACAAGCTCGTCGACCTGCACACGAGCATCTTCCTCAACAAGGCCGACGAGGACCGCCGCGAGGAGCGTCGCGCCCACCTCGACAGCTTCTTCGACGCGACGATGGACACCTACGTCGCCGCCTTGGAGGCCGGCTTCCCGGAGGCGGAGGCCCGCGAGATCACCCACGTTCAGGCCAACTTCGACTTCTTCAACCACGGCTGGACCGAGATGATGGAGATCCCCGGCGACGAGCTGGAGCCGCACTACCGGCGCTACGAGTCCTTCTTCGCCGACCACGGGATCACGATCGACGATCCGCTCGGCGAGTTCCGACCGGCCGAGGGGATCGTCGACGCCCCCGAGACGCCCGAGAAGCTGGAGACGGCGGAGTACGAGAACGCGCTGGCCGGCTTCGCGGACGACGTGTACGTCGAGACCGACGACGGGGAGACGGTCGTCGGCGGCGACCTGGAGGAGCCGGAGGAGGTCGATCCGTCCGCCGCGCCCGGGCTCGACGACGACGAGGCGAGCGCCTGACCGGGAGCCGTCGGTCGGTCCAGCCCCGCCCACGTTTATACGTCGGCGGGGTAATTGGCCGACATGAACCGCGGGCAATCGTTTCTCCTCCTCCTCATCGGCTCGGTCGCGCTCCTGACGCTCTTCGTCATCAGCCCGTTCGTCGAGTACGTCATCGCCTCCGCGATCCTCGCGTACGTCCTCTACCCGTTCCACGTGCGGCTCTCGCGGCGGTTCCGCCGGGCGCTCGCCGGGCGATTCCGCGAGTCCCTGTCGCGACGGTTGGGGAACATGTTGTCCGCGCTCCTGCTGATCGTCTCGTCGATCGTCGCCGTCATCCTGCCGCTCGGGTATATCTCGTGGGTGTTCGTCCGCGACCTCACGGAGATCGCGCGGGGGAACACCGACATCGACGTCGCGGCCATCGAGGCGGAGATCGCGGCGCTCACCGGCGAGCAGATCGAGGTCGGCGAGGTCCTCGCGGCCGTCGGACAGCTGCTCGCCAACACGCTGTTCGGCGGGGTCGGCGGGATCGTCACCACCGCGCTCCGCGCGTCGGTCGGGCTCTCGCTGGCGCTGTTTTTAGTCTACTACACCCTGCTCGACGGGCCGGCGTTCGTGCGGTGGCTCCGCCTGACGAGCCCGCTCCCGTCGAACGTCACCGCGGACCTCGTCGACCGCGTCGACGCGATGACCCGCGGGGTCGTGATCGGTCACATCGTCGTGGCGCTGTTACAGGCGCTCGTCGCGGGGATCGGCCTCTGGGCGGCCGGGATCCCGAACGCCGTCTTCTGGACGTTCGTGATGGCGGTGCTGGCGCTGCTGCCGCTGATCGGGGCGTTCTTCGTCTGGGGGCCCGCGGCGGCGTACCTCGTCGCCGTCGATCAGGTGGCCGCGGGGGTGTTCCTCGCGCTGTACGGCGTGTTCGTCATCGCGATGGTGGACAACTACGCGCGCCCGATCGTCATCGACCAGCAGGCCCACCTGAACCCGGCGGTGATCCTGCTCGGCGTGTTCGGCGGGATCTACTCGGTCGGGTTCACCGGGCTGTTCGTCGGCCCGATCGTCATCGGAGTCCTCGCGGCGACGCTGGAGACGTTCCGAGAGGACTACGACGTGATCTAGCCGCGCGGAGCGCTCCGCTCCGGTCGCACGGGGTCCCGTTGCGCTGAACCGGTCGCACGGGGTCCCGTTGCGCTGAACCGGTCGCACGGGGTCCCGTTGCGCTGAACCGGTCGCACGAGGTCGTTTTAACTCGGTCGCGCGCGTATAGTACTCACATGTCCACCTCCGCTGTTCCGCGCCTCCCCGACCGCCGCGGCGCCCTGCTCGTCGTCGCCGCCGCGGTCGCGGTCAACCTGATCGGCGCGCTCGGCGTCCCCTTCACCGCCACCGAGAGCGCGTGGTTCGCCGGGCTCGATCTCCCCGCCTACTACCCGCCGAACTGGGCGTTCGGCGTCGTCTGGCCGATCCTCTACGCGCTCATCGGCGCCGCGGCCGCGCTCGTCTACCTCGGGGGGCGTGAGGGGGACGGTCCCGGCGGCGGGCCCACGAGGGTCGCCCGCGACGCCCGGATCGGGCTCGCGCTGTTCGCCGTCCAGCTCGCCGTCAACGTCGCGTGGTCGCCGGTCTTCTGGGGGCTCGAACGCGCCGACCTCGGGCTCGTCGTCCTCGGGCTCCTGCTCCCGCTCGTCGTCGCGACGATCGCCGCGTTCGACCGGGTCGACCGGCGGGCGGCCCTCCTGCTCGTCCCCTACCTCGCGTGGGTCTGCTTCGCGACCGCCCTCAACTACGGGATCTGGACGCTGAACTGACGGGCCGCTACTCCTCGCCGGTCCCGTCCGCCTCGCCTTCCCCGAGCCGCGCCGCGATGAACTCCCGTTCCACCGGGTCGAGGTCGCGGTCGCCGTCGCGGAAGGCGCGCAGGCCCGCCCGGTACCGGTCGCCGACCGGCTCGCCCTCTTCGCCGGTTTCGGCTCCCGCGGCCGGCTCGGCCGCGGGGCGTTCGAGCTCCAGCTCGGCGATCCCGGTCCGATCGCCGGTGTACGCGAAGCCGCACTTATGCAGCGCCGCGTAGGCGAACGGGTTGTTGACCGCGATCTTCACCCGGTCGTACCCGTCGGCCGCGAGCCGCGCGACGGTCCGGTCGATCAGCCGCGGGCCGAGCCCCTCGCCCCGGCGCGCGACGTGGACGGTGACGTACCGGAGCCGACAGCAGTCCGGATCGGTCCGGTCCGGCGAGAAGGAGACCGCCGCGACCACGTCGTCGTCGAACGCGCTCGCCTCGACGGTCGGCGGGAGGGGCTCGTCCGGCTCCCACTCCGGCACCGCGGGCGAGCCGTCCGGGGTTCGCAACACCGCCTTGCCCGGCGCGCCGACGACGAACTTGCCGGCGTAGGCGAACGCCCGGTAGTCGAGCCGGAGCGTCGCCCCCGAGTCCGGACCGCCGAGGAACGCGTACTCCATGCCGACCGGTACGGCTCGCCGACCTAAATGAACGAGGGGTCGACGCGACCGGTTTTTAAGACCTTCCGCGACCGAGCGCACCCATGCACGGCCTCGGCGACGTTCGCTTCTTCGACCGGATCGCCCCCCTGTACGACCGGGTCATGCCGCCGGCCGACGGCGAGGCGCTGGCCGCGGGCCTCGCCCACGCGACGCGTCCGATCGACCGACTGCTCGACGTGGGCGGCGGATCCGGGCGCGCCGCGGCCGCCCTCGCCGGCCCCGAGATAACCGTCGTCGACGCCTCGGTCGGCATGTTGACCCGCGCCCGAGAGCACCGCGACCGCGCCGCGGTCGCCGGGGACGCGGGACGGCTCCCGTTCCGCGACGGGTCGGTCGACGCGGCGACGGTCGTCGACGCGTTTCACCACCTGCCGGACCAGCGAGCCGCGATCGAAGAGGCGGCGCGCGTGATCGCCCCCGGCGGCGCGCTCGTGGTCCGAGAGTTCGATCCGGCGCACCCCCTCGGCCGGGCCCTCGTCGCGAGCGAGCACGCGGTCGGGATGGCGTCGCGGTTCCGGACGCCGGGCGACCTCGCCGACGCGCTCGCCGACGCGGGGTTCGACCCTCGGATCGTCGACCGCGGGTTCGCCTACACGGTCGTCGGCGTCCGAGAGTAGGTACCCGTTCGCGGGCGTACCGGTCCCGGACGAAACCGACCGCCTGCGGGGCCCTCTCGGATCTCGCAAGTCTGTCCGGTGACGGGGACGCCGACGGACCGGTCGTCGGAGCCGACGGTAACACGGTCCTCGACTGACAGGGTTATCGGGGGCGCCCCGCAAGTCGCGATCGATGGACGACGGATCTACGCGGACATCCAGGCGATCGGTGTTGGCTTCGGCAGGCGCTGCGCTCGCGGCGACGGCCGGCTGTCTCGGGTCGAGCGACGGCGACGGCGAACAGCCGGCGGCGTACACGACCCCCGCGGCCGCCGAGTTCGACGCGGTCGTCGACAGCCAGTGGCTCGAATCGAACCTCGACGACGTGCGCCTGCTCGACGTCCGCGACGAGGAGGCGTTCGGCGAGGGCCGGATCCCCGGCGCGCACCACTTCTCCAACTCGGAGATGTTCGACACGTACGCGGAGGAGACCCCGGACGGCTTCGAGGCCGACCCCGAGGCGATCGCGTGGACGCTCTCGCAGGCCGGGATCGAGGCGGACGACGACGTGGTGGTGTACGGCGCGGAGTCGAACCTCTGGGAGACGTACGCCATCTACACGCTCAACGCGCTCGGTCACGAGGGGCAGGTCAGCCTGCTCGACGGCGGGTTCACGGTCTGGGACGCGGCCGGCGGCGAGACGGTCTCGGAGGCGCCCGAGGCGCAGGAGGCCACCTACGAGGCGGACCTCGACGCCAGCGTGGTGGCGACGCGGGAGTTCGTCGCCGACAACGTCGACGAGGACGGCGCCGCGGTCCCGATCCTCGACATGCGCTCGCCCGCGGAGTACTGGGGCGAAGACGAGCGCGGCGACCTCGACCGGTTCGGCCACGTCACCGGCGCGACGAACCTCAACTTCGTCCAGAGCATCGACGGCGAGGCCGGGCGGCTCCGCTCGCCCGAGGAGTTAGAGACCCTGTGGCTGGACGACGCCGGCCTCTCGGCCGACGACACGGCGGTCGCCTACTGCCAGACCGCGATCCGCGCGTCGGTCGGCTGGTTCGTCCTCGACCAGTTCGGCTTCGACGACGTGCGCAACTACGAGGGGAGCTGGGCCGACTGGGGAACCCTCTCGGAGGACGACGGCTACTACTACACCACCGGCGAGGACACCGGAACGGTCGTCGACACGTTCGCGTGAGGCGGGTCGATCGGCGCCGCTGAGGCGCCCCGCTCTGCCGGAACGAATCGAACCGCGCGGCGAAGGACGCCTCTTGATCGACGGCGGGAGGAGGTATAGCAAATTGCCTGATCGGTTGTTTATAAGTGTGGTTGCGGTGGTGCTGTCGGCTGTTTATACGTGATAGATGTGCTCACGGTGAAGACCTCCAAAGCCCCAGTCGCGGGGGCCGCTTACGCTCGCTGCGCGCCTCGCTCAGTCGCTGTCGCTCCTTCACTGCGGTGCTTAGCGTCGCCTAAGCGCCCCTCGCGACTGCCCCTTTGAGTCCCACCCGACCGCAGACCGCAGCCTCACGCCTCCCCAGCCTCGTCGGCCGGCGCTTATAAGCGCCGGCCGACTCCCTCGCGCGTGCTCCTCGGCCGCAAAGCGGCCTCGGAGGCACACGCCACCGTTCCGTTTCTATAAGTAGTCGTCGACGCCGCTCACGGCTGTTGAAATACCGTCTCGCCACTACCAATCTGCAACACTCACTCCCGCAGTCCATCGGCCCGTTCGGTATTCGGTTCGGGAACACCGAGCCGCTCTCCCTGTTCTGCGGGATTCGGCGTGGAGATCTACTCGATCTCCCGGATCACCCGCGCCGGGTTCCCGCCGACCACGACGCGGTCCGACACGTCCTTCGTGACGACCGCGCCCGAGGCGATCACGGCGCCGTCGCCGACCGTCACGCCCGGGTTGAGCACGGCGCCACCGCCGATCCAGGCGTCGTCGCCGACGGTCACCGGCTCGGCGCGCTCCAGCCCCGTCGCGCGCTCGTCGGGGTCGATCGGGTGCGTCGGCGTGTAGACGTGGACGCCGGGCCCGAGCAGACACCGGTCGCCGAAGGTTATCGGGTTCGTGTCGAGGAACACGCAGCCGTAGTTCGCGAAGAACCCGTCGCCGACGGCGACGTTGTAGCCGTAGTCACACCGGAACGGGGGCTCGACGACGGGGTCGTCGCCGACCGCGTCGAACAGCTCCCGGAGCAGCGCCTCGCGGTGCGCCGACTCCGCCTCGCTCGTCGCGTTGTACCGCCGAGCGAGGTCGCGGGCGCTCTCCCGGTCGGCGACCAGCTCGGGGGCGTTCGGATCGTAGGGCTCCCCGGCGAGCATCCGCTCCGTCTCGGTGGGCATACCCGACCGAGCGTGCCCCGTCGGATAGCCGTTTCCGTCGGGCTCGGCGTCTCCTCCTCACTTAAACCGCCGTCACCCACGCCCGGTAGTCCTCGTCGAGCCCGTACACCTCCCGGAACGCGCGCTCGACGAACCCCGCGACGCGGTTCGCGTCCGAGCGGGCGGTGACGACGGCGTTCGTCCCCTCCGCTTCCTCCGGGCTTACCAGCTCGTCGATCCGGAACTCCGGGAACTCGCCGAGCAGGTCCTTAAGGCGGTCCAGTTCGTCGTCGGTGCAGTCGAGTATCAGCTCCGTGCCAGCGAGCTGGATCCACGGCGGCACCTCCCCGCCCTCCGTGGTGTCGCTGTCAGGGTCGACGTCGACGGTCATCACCTCGCTCGACCGGGCGCGGTGGGCGGCGGCCGCGTCGGCGAACAGCTTCAACCGCTCTCCCTCGGTCGCGGCGTCGAATCTGGTCATGCCCGCACCTCCGCGCCGCCGGTTCTTAAAAAGCCTCACCGCGAGTCCGCCGCTTCTTAAAAGGCCTACTCCCGCTCCGTCTCCGCCAGCACGTCCTCGGCGATCGACAGGGTCCGCTCCGCCTCACGGACGCGGTCGTCGATGCGCTCCTCCGCCAGCAGCGCCAGCTCGGCGTCGTCGAGCGCGTCGCGCACCACGGCCGCGCGGCGGAGCCGGTCGTACGCCTCGCCGCGCGCGAGGTCGCGGACCGACCGGAGCGTCGCCACCGTCTCGTCGTCAGCGACCCGCGAGACGAGGGGGATCAGCTCGTCGATCTCGTAGGCCAGCTCGTCGCCCTCGGCCGGCGGCCAGTCGAGCGTCAGCGGCTCGGCGTCGAGCCGCTCGACGTAGGTGCGGTGGACCGCGACCGCGGTCCGGAGCGCGCCGGGGTCGTCGACGTAGTGCTCCAGCTTCGAGTTCGAGTAGTCCGCGTACTCCAGCAGGGTCGGCAGGGGCTCCTCGCCCGCGTCGTACTCGTCGACGTACTCGCGGAGGTCGGTCGGCGGCACGTCCGCGTCGACGAACGGGGTGCCGTCGGCGCGGTCGAGGAATGAGAACACCTCGCGGGCCGACGCCGATTTATAAAACGTCTCGAACGCCTCGCGGACCGCGTCGTTGTACGACGCGATCGGCTCCCGGAGCCGGGCAACGTCGGCGTCGAGGTCGGCGTCCGCCATGTCCGCGACCTCGCGGAGCTCGTCGAGGCGGGCGTCGAGCGCCTTTTTCGCCTCCCGCGCGGCCTTGCGCGCGGCCCGGTAGTCGTCGAGGGCCTCGTCGCGGTCGGCGAGCAGGTCGACGTACTCGCCGGCCGGCTCCAGCGCCTCGCGGGCGGCCGCGAAGTCGCTCTCCGAGAGCCGGCGCTTGTCGACCGCCTCCTCCGCGTCGGCGAACGCGTCGGCCGCGAGCGCGTCGTCGTCGGCGTCGACCGCGTCCCCGAACTCCCCGCGGAACTGGACGTACGAGCCGAAGTCGCCGGTGCCGACCGCGTCCTCCTCGTACCGGTCGAGCACGCGGTGCGCCCGGCGGTACGCGTCGGCGGCGGCCTCGATCCGGTCCCGGCCGAGGTCGGCGATCCGCCCCTCGATCCGGGCGAGCTCGTCGTAGCGCTCGCGGAGCGTCGCGGCCGCCTCGCCCGCCGCGCGGACGGTGTCGGGGTCGGCCGCGCCGGTCGTCGCCCCCGCGCCGCTCATTCAGTACACCTCGTCCGGGTCGAAGACGCGCTCGCCGACGTGTTCGCCGTCGATCGTCCGGTGGAAACACGAGCGGTGGCCCGTGTGACACGCCCCCACGTTCTGGTCGACGAGGTACAGCAGGGTGTCGGCGTCGCAGTCGACCCGCACCTCCCGGATCTGTTGGGTGTGTCCGGAGGAGCCGCCCTTGTGCCACAGCTCGTCGCGCGACCGCGAGTAGTAGTGCGCCTCGCCGGTCTCGCGGGTGCGTTCGAGGGCCTCCGGCGAGACGTACGCGAGCATCAGCACCTCGCCCGAGTCGGCGTCCTGCGCGACCGCCGGGACGAGCCCGTCGTCGCCGAAGTCGACCTCGATCTCCCCCGCTCCCGCGTCGGCGTCGGTCATGTCTCGCCGGACGCGCGGGGCTCGAATAGGCCTTTTGTCTGTCCCCCTACCCCCGACGCAACACCAGCGCGTCGCCGTCGGCGTACGCGTCGGCCCGCCGGTCGACGACCGCGAACCCCAGCTCCTCGTACAGCGACAGCGCGGCGTCGTTGTCGGGGTGCGCCTGGAGCGTCACGGCGCCACCCGCGTCGGCGATGACGGCCGAGAGCAGCCCGCGAGCCCGTCCCTCCCGGCGGTAGTCGGGATCGACGACGAGCTCGGCGAGGTGGACGCCGGGGCGGTTCGGGGCGTCGACCGGCAGCAGGTAGCCGACCGCCCGGCCGTCGGCGACGCTGACCAGGGCCGACCCGACCGCGAGCCCGTACTCCAGTAAGTCCGGGTTGGGCTGTCGGAGGTGGTCCTGTAGCTCCCGGATCCGGGCGGCGTCGGCCGGGCGGGCAGCGCGGACTCTGGGATCCGAGGCGGGGGGGTTCTCCGCGGTCGGCCGGTCCTCGCCTCCCGTCATCTCACGCGCCCACCCCGAGCGCGACGGCGGCGGCGACCGCGACGGTCGCCCCCGACAGCGTCGCGAGGAAGTTCACCGCCTGATTGCCGATCCGCTCGCCCTCGATCAGCGCGCCGAGGAGGCTGTCGACGGTCATCCCCGCGACCCCCGCGAGGACGACGATCCCGCCGCCGGCGACCGCGTCGCCGACCGGCATCCCGACCGCGGCGAGACCGGCGACGAGGAGCGCGCCCGCGAGCCCGGCGAGTTCGCCCTGCCACGTCACCGCGCCGTCGGTCCCCGGCTCGACGCGTCGCAGGGTGGTCACCAGCCGGGGCCCGTCGAAGAGCCCGCCGATCTCGGAGGAGAGCGTGTCGGCCATCGCGGTCGCGGTCGCGCCCGCGAACGCGAAGCCGAAGAGCGCGCCCGGCACGCCGACGTGAGCGGTCGCCGCGTAGCCCACGACGGCGACGAGCGCGACCGCGGAGTTCGCCAGCACGTTTCCGGTGCCGCGGGCGCCCTCGTTCTCTTGGGCGACGCCGCGGTCCGCCTTCTCGTCGAAGCGGTACTTCGACGCTAACCCGCCGATCGCGTAAAACGAGATGAGCGTGGCGAACCAGCCGACACCGCCGAGGACGACGGCCAGCAGCGCGGACAACACCCCGGTCAGCATGCCGGGAACGGAGGCCGTCCCGAGCGCGAACGAGACGTAGCCGAGCGCGCCGGTCACCGCCAGCCCGAAGGCGACGAGCGGGACGGTGACCGTCGGCTCCACCGCGACGAACCCCCAGACGGCGAACGCGACGAGGATGACCGTGATGTGCGCGTCCCGGTCGAACACGAGCGACCTGACGAGCGCCGCCCCGAGCGCGGCCACGGCCGCGAGGAAGGTGATCTTGGGGAGGCCGTCGACGAGCGCCGACCCGTCGGTCTGGAGCAGCACGCCGACCTGTCCGGCGAGGGCGCCGAGCGTCCCGCCGGCGACGTACCCGGCGACGAGGGAGAACTCGTCGGCGGAGCGCTCGGCGACCACCGCGCGGCCAAGGCGACCGCCGCCGACCGCGAGGGTCGCCGCGGCGAACGCCTCGTACGGGAGCGGCGCGCGGGGGAGGGAGGCGAACAGCGCGAGGCCGGCGGCCGCGAGCGCGAACGCGACGAAGCCGTAGAGGCGCTCCTCCTCGCGGTCGCCGGGCAGGGCGAGCGTCTCGAACCACACGCCGTCGCGGACCCCGAAGAAGGCGAGGCCGGCGACCGCGAGGAACGGCACGGCGGCGGCGTCGCCGAGCGCCGGCGCGAGGACGGCGACGGCAGCCACCGCGGCGAAGACACTCGCCCGTCGAAGCCTCCGTATCACACCGTCGGGTACCCGGGACGCGCACTTAACGGTCCCGACACCGCCCCGTCGCCGTCGCCGGAGTACGCTCTCTCCGTCTGGCGATCACGAGGGTGGCGCCGCCAAGCGCCGGATCGGCGGCTCCGGGTTCAGTAGCGGTACTCGTTGAACTGGACCGCGTGCCCCTCGATCACGCGGACGGCCGCTTCTGGGTCCTCCTCGTCGTCGGCCGTCCGATCCTCGTGTGAGGCAACCTCTCTCATGTCCGTGAGGTAGACGTTGTCGTTGATAAGTGTTGTCCACGTCGTGAAAGTGATCGTCCGACGTATCGGCGTCGAAAGCGGCGCAGAGACGGGATCGCCGATTGGGTCGTCAACCGATGACGCGGTCGATGTCGCCGAGGTCGTCGAGGACATAGTCCGGCGACACCCCCGCGTCCGCGACCGCGGCCTCGTCGGTGACGCCGGACAGCACGAGCGCGGTGGTCATCCCGGCCCGCTCGCCGAGGGCGATGTCGGTGTCGAGGCGGTCGCCGACGACGAGACACTTCTCGGGCGGGTACGGCAGCCGCTCGCGGACCATCTCGATCGCCGTGTCCGAGGGCTTCCCGAGCACCGCGTCGGGCTCGCGCTCGGCGACCCCCGCGATCGCGTTGATCACGGCGCCGGACCCCGGCACGTCGCGCTCGGGGGCCGGGATGACCACGTCGGGATCGGTGCCGATGAAGGGGATGTCGCGCTCTAGCGCCCACAGCGCGGTACAGAGGTCGTCGTAGTGGAACTCGGGGTCGATCGACGCGACGAGCGCGTCCGCAGCGTCGACGTCGTCGGTCGTCGCGAGCCCGGCCGCCTCGAACTGGTCGACCAGCCCCGGGTCGCCGATACACAGCAGCTCGTCGGCCGCGTGGCGCTCGCGCAGGTACCGCGTGGTCACGGTCCCGGCGGTGAACACCCGGTCCGCGTCGACCTCGTAGCCCGCGGCGCCGAGTCGGTCGACGTACGCGGGCGGGGCCTTCGTCGGGTTGTTCGAGACGAACAGCGTCTCGATCCCGGCCTCGCGGAGCCGGCGGTAGCCCGCCGGCGCGTCCGGGATGGGATCGTCGCCTCGCACGACCGTGCCGTCCACGTCGAGGACGGCGCCGCTGAACTCCATGGACCGGATCGGGGCGCCACCGCCGTAGGGATTGCGGCGCCCGGGGGATTCGCTCCGGGACGCCGTCCGCAGTTCGAGCCCCTCGTTTCACATTCGGGACCAGTTCCAGCTTCGGGATAACGGAAGCGTAAAGCGGGGTCGCTCCCAACCGACGGTCACTGTGACGACGACTCAGGTGACGCTGGTCCAGATCGACAACTACGGGCCGTGGACGGTGACGCCGGAGCCCCGCCGGGAGATGGACCTCCAGGCGCTCCAGTCGCGGCTCTTCGCCGATATCGCCCAGTTCATGGGTCCGCGGGACGCCTACGTCTTCTCCACCCGGTACGACAACATGATCGCCGTGACGAACGGGCTCGACGGCGCGGCCCACGCGGCGCTCCAGGAGTCGATCGGGAACCGCTACCCCGTGAGCGTCAGTCTCGGGACGGGCGTCGCCGAGCGACCGATCGACGCCCTGGAGGCCGCGAACCGCCTGCTCCAGACCGAGGGGAGCGCCCAGGACGAGGACCGGACCGAGGTGCTCGCCGGCGACTACCTCACCGAGACCGACCCGTCCGACCTCCAAATCGCCCACTTCGACGTGGTGAACGTGACCGGGAAGTACACCGACCGCCTCAACGAGTTCGACACGTTCCTGAACGTCGAGCGCGCCTACGGCTCGCTGACGCGGTACCTCCGCGAGACCCACGGCGCCCTCTCGTTTTTTGTCGGCGGCGACAACGTCGTCGCCGTCTGTCCGGACCTCCCCGAGCGGGCCTTCGCCGACGCGGTCGCGCACGTGGCCGACGACGCCGACATCGAACTGCAGGTCGGCGTCGGTCGCGGCGCCTCCGCCCACGAGGCCGGCTTCGCCGCCAAACACGCGCTCGAGGCCTGCCGCGACGGCGGGACGAGCGTCGAGTTCTCCGGCGTCCCGGTTCTCGGCGACTGATCGCCGGATCCGCGGCGGTGTTCGGTCCCGTTCTCTCCGCCCCTCCCGTCTCTCCGCGTGTTCCCCTCCGCCACCCGTTATCAGATCTGAAGATTAGGCTGTGACGTTTTTATAGGGGCGGTCGGAACGCTCAGCCAACATGTCCGATGACATAGTGTTCGTCTGCACGGCGGACGGCTGCGACGAGGGGCCGTGGGAGGGGTCTCACGACGCGATGGCGCACTGCGCCGAGCACCCGGACCACGGGTACACCGGGCGGCCGCGCGCCGAAGTCGATGAGGTCATCCCCGCGACGGCGACGCGGAAGCGCGACAACCGGAACTTACAGCACAAGGGTCACCCGAAGGGCGCGCTTGCGCAGGACGACTGACCGCGCCCGGGATCGGACCGCCTCCGAGGTCCGCGTTCTCGGCCGGGAGACCCGCGTTCTCGGCCGGAAGTGGCTTCCGGTGATCGGTGTCTCGCGGCTCCGCGACGCCTGACGGCGTTCCTCGCGTCCCGCCTCGAGCGTCGATATCGCGGTTCTCACCGTCTCCGCTCTCCTCGACTGCCGTTCTCTCCGACTGCGCCCTCTCCGACTGCGACCACCCTAGCGCCCCGTTCGCCGTTTCCCCTTCAGGCCTCGTCGAAGAGACCGAGGTCCTCCGCGACGAGGTCCGCCAGCTGGTCTTTCAGCGCGGGATCGACCTCCGCGATCTCCTCTCCGTCGTGTTTCCCGTCGTTGTGCTTGGCGAGCGCGTCCGCCACGTCGGACAGCGGGACGCTGGTCTCCGTCTCGCACTCGGTGCACACGATCGGGACGGACGGTTCGTCGGTGGACATTGTCCGGGTAGTCGCGGGTCGCCGGTATATGCCTTCGGGAGCGCGGACCCGACGGGCCCGTCGTCCCCGTCGCCATCGCGGATCGAACTCCCGAGAGTTCCGGAGCCCGCGTCCGGTCCGAACCGCCAGCGTCACCCGTTTCGGAGCGCTATCGGTCCCCATGCGTGTCCTCGTGACCGGGGCGGCCGGCGGCATCGGGAGCGGCGTCGTGCGAACGCTCGCGGCCGCCGGCCACGACGTGATCGGGATCGACCGCGACGCCGCGGGGCTGGCCGACCTCCCCGGGGCCGCGGAGACCCACGCGCTCGACCTCCGTGACGGGGACGCGGTCGAGGCGCTCCTCGCCGACCGCGAGCTGGACCGCGTCGTCTCCTGCGTCGGCGGGTACGAGATCGCGGCGGTCGAGGACACCACCCTCGACTCCTTCCGTCGCCAGCTCGACGCGAACCTGACCGCGGTCCACACCGTCGTCCGGGCCGCCCTCCCGTCGATCCGGGAGCGCGGCGGGCGGATCGTCGTGGTCGGGTCGATGGTCGGCTCGACCGCGCTGCCCTACCACGGCGCCTACAGCGCGGCGAAGGCCGGGCTGCGCGGGTACGCCGACGCGCTCCGCCGCGAGGTCGAGCCCCGGGGCGCGACCGTCGCCTTCGTCGAGCCGGGGCCGGTCCCGACCGGGTTCAACGAGCGCGCGGCGGCGGGGCTCGCGGAGCGAAACGCTGACGCCGATCCCGACGGGCCCTACGCCGACGCGTACCGGGCGTTCGAGGGGTACTCGCCCGCCGCCACCGACGTGGAAACCGTGGTCGAGCGCGTCGTCGTCGCGGCCACGACGGACCGGCCGCGGGCGGTCTACCGAGTGAGCCGGCGCGCGCGCTGGCTGCCGCGGCTGGCGGCGATACTCCCCGACCGGCTGTACGACCGCCTGGTCCGCGCCGGGCTGCCGGACGGGGTGCTCGGACGGCTCATCGACCGATAGCGTCCCCGCCGCTCTCGTCGGCAGCGGCGTCGCCGCCCGCGCCCTCGCCGCCTCCCCCTCCGTTCGCCGCCGCGTGGAACTCCTCCGGCGTGTCGTCGATCCGCTCGAACTCCCCGAAGTCGCGCTCGTGGTGGCGGATCGTCTGCTCGACGATCCACGCGCTGTAGCGCTCGGAGAATTCCCACTCTCCTTCGTCGTCGTCGACCGCGAACCGCTCGTCGGTGGCGAGCGCGGCGTACAGGTGGTAGAAGCCGAGCACCACGTCGCCGAAGTCCTTCGCCTCGCCGCCGATCGCCCGGCGCTTCTCGGCGAGCTCCTCGCGGCCCGCGTCGGTGAGCGCGAAGTACTTGCGGTCGGGCTCGTCGGCGCGCTCGACGCGCTCGGCGACGCCCTCCTCCTCGAACTTGTAGAGGATCGGGTAGACCGAGCCGTACGAGGGCTCCCAGTGCCCGCCGCTTATCTCGGTGATCTCGCCGAGCAGCTCGTACCCGTACCGGGGTCGCTCGTCGAGCAGCTCCAACACGAGATACGAGATCAGGCCTTTCGGCGGGCCGCTTTTCCGCATCGTTTCTACGTTTCTGAGTCGTCGTGAAAGGGTTTCGGTCGCGGCGACGACTCGCAAACCCCTAAGTCCCGGCGACCCAAGCCGCCGTATGGTCGAGGCACCACAGACCGAGGAGGGGTGGTTCGCGCTGCACGACTTCCGGTCCATCGACTGGGACGCGTGGCGCGAGGCCCCGGAGCGAGAGCGTGAACGGGCGATCGAGGAGGGGAAGCGCTTCCTGCGGCACCGGGAGCAGGTCGCCGACGCCGAGGCGGGCGACTCCGGGCTGTTCTCCGTGCTCGGGCACAAGGCGGACCTGCTGTTCGTCCACTTCCGCCCCGCGCTCGACGACCTGTCGTCGATCGAGCGCCGATTCGAGGACACCGCGCTCGCGCGGTTCACGGAGCGGACGACCTCCTACGTCTCCGTCACCGAGGTCTCCGGCTACGTCTCCGACGAGTACTTCGAGGACCCCGAATCGGTCGACGCGGGCCTCAAGCGCTACATCGAGGGGAAGCTGACGCCGGAGATTCCGGACGACGAGTACGTCTGCTTCTACCCGATGAGTAAGCGCCGCGGCGAGGAGTACAACTGGTACGACCTCTCGTTCGAGGACCGCGCCGACCTCATGGCCGGCCACGGCGAGGTCGGGAAGGAGTACGCCGGCAAGATCAAGCAGGTGATCGCCTCCTCCGTCGGCTTCGAGGACCACGAGTGGGGCGTCACCCTGTTCGGCTCGGACCCGACGGACATCAAGGACATCGTCTACGAGATGCGGTTCGACCCCGCCTCCTCGCGGTACGGCGAGTTCGGCGAGTTCTACATCGGTCGGCGGTTCCCGCCCGCGGATCTCGGCCCGTACCTCGCGGGGGAGACGGTGCCGACGGGCGGCGCGGACGAGGCCCACCACGGCGAAAGCCACGGTCACGCCCACGGCGAGGGCGGTCACGATCACGCCCACGGCGACGACGGCCACGGTCGCGGCGAGGGCCACGACCGCGCCGGCTCCGGCGGCGGCCCCGCGCACGGGGACCACCCCCACGGCGAGGGGGAGTCGAGCGGCGAGGGCGATCACCCGCACGCGGGCGAGGGGGAGGGCCACGGCGGAGATGACGGTGAGGACGGCGACGCAGACGCCGCCGCCGACATCCGCGGCGAGCTCGCCGACCTCGACATCTACGCCGGCAAGCCCAGCGGCGAGGACGTGTACGCGACCGTGCTCTACAGCGAGGCCGACGTGGAGGAGCTGTTCGACGAGGTCGAGGGGCTCCGCGGTAACTTCGACCACTACGGGACCCACGTGAAGACGGCGGTGTACGAGGGGCGCGCCACCGACCGCGCCGCGGTCGTCTCCATCTGGGACACCGCCTCCGCCGCCGAGACCGCGGCCGGCTTCCTCTCGGAGCTGCCGGACATCGTCGCCCGCGCCGGCGAGGAGTCCGGCTTCGGCACGATGGGGATGTTCTACACCGTCAAGCCGGAGCACCAGGAGGACTTCACCGACACGTTCGACGACGTGGGCGAGATCCTCGGGGAGATGGACGGCCACGTCGAGACGGACCTGATGGTGAACGTCGAAGACGAGAACGACATGTTCATCGCGAGCCAGTGGCACGCGAAGGAGGACGCGATGGCCTTCTTCGGCTCCGAGGAGTTCCGCGAGACGGTCCAGTGGGGCCGCGAGGTGCTCGCCGACCGACCGCGGCACGTCTTCCTGGCCTGAGACCCCTCCGATCGCGGGGCCGCTAACCGCCGATCGGCGGTCGGCGGCTCACTCGAAGTTCCATTCCGTCTCCACCGACGGCGGCGACGCAAGCGTCTGATACACGACGCAGTACTTCTCGGTGTACTTTCGTAGCGCGTCCCGAGTCCCCTCGTCGAGGTCGCCGTCGACGGCGACGTCGAGTCTGATGTCTTGGAAGCCGACCGGCACGTCGTCGTCGACGCCCATCGTCCCCCGGAGGTCGAGGTCGCCGCTCGCCTCCACGGAGATGTCGGCGTCGCTCCCGAAGCTGTCCGCGACGGCCTGCGCGGTCAGCTGCGCGCAGGCCGCCAGCGCGCCCAGGAGTAGGTCGCCGGAGCAGGCACCGCCGCCCGGACCGCCCGCCCCCTCGTGGAGCTCCGCCTCGTAGATCGCCCGGCCGATGTCGACGCTGCACGACCGGGCGTCCCCCTCCGTCTCGCCGGTCGCGCTCAGCGTGATCTGTGCCGCCTCCGGGTTCGTCTCGTATTCCGCTTTCAACGGCTCCTGCTCTTCTTGTAAGTCACTCTCTCTCATGCTTCTTCCGCTCTCCGGGGCCACCGGAATAACCGTTTCCGTCGCATCCGTCCCCGCGTGACCGCCGGGTTTTAGGTGGGGTCTGGGCCAATGGGCGTCCATGTTCGACACGATCGTGGTCGCGACCGACGGCTCCGACAGCGTCCGCCGGGCCGTCGACGTCGCGGTCGACGTCGCCGCGCGGTTCGACGCGGAGGTCCACGCCGTCTACGTCGTCGACAGCGGCGAGGTCGAGTCCACGCCCGACGAGGTCCGCGACGACCTCCGCGACGCGCTCGACGACCGCGGCGAGGACGCGCTCGACGAGGTGACCGACGCCGCGGCCGAGCGCGACCCGACCCTCGAGATCACGGCCGAGGTCCGGGAGGGCCGCCCGGCCCCCGAGATCGCCGGATACGCCCGGGAGGTCGACGCCGACGTGGTCGCGATGGGGACCCGCGGGCGGCACGGCGAGAACCGGTTCCTCATCGGCTCGGTGGCGGAGCGGGTCGTCCGGACCTGCCCGATCCCCGTGCTCACCGTCCGTCAGCTCACCGACGAGGACCCGCGGCGGACGACGATCTGAGGGCCGGGCCCCGACGCGCCCGCTCTCGACCGCCCGAGAACGGCGGAGTTTTCCCGCTGCCGCCCGGCGCGACGGTATGGACGACGAACTCATCGACGAGGCGGACATCCCCCGCTCGCGGTACACGCGGCTGCCCGGCAAGGGCTTCTTCTACCCGGACTCGCTGGACGAGGAGCGCGCGGAGCGACGCGCGAAGGAGGCGATCGAGGGCAGCGAGGCGGTCGTCATCGCCGACAGCGACGCCGACGGGCTCGCCTGCGCGGCGATGATCCGGGAGGCGTACGACGCCGCGCTCGACGCCGCGGACTTCGAGGCGGCCATCGCGGCGCGACTCGATGACGGGGAAGAGGACGGCGAGGAAGCCGGCGACGCCCACGGCGAGACCGAAGCCGACGATTCCGACGACCCCGACCCGACCGAGGACGCCCACGCCCAGTCGCCCGTCGGGCTGGTCTCCGCCGGGCCGTACTCCATCGACACGTCGCTCGAACGCGTGCTCGCGTACGCCGACGACGACGTGGATCTGTTCGTCTGTGACCTCTGTCCTGACGACTACGAGTGGATCGCCGAGCCGCTGGAGGCGCTCGCCGAGTCGACCGACTCGATCCGGTGGTTCGACCACCACCAGTGGGACGAGTCGACCGCCGCGGCGGTCCGCGACCTCGGCGTCGACCTCGTGGTCGGCGAGTCCGACGAGGAGTGCACCGCCGACGTGGCGCTCCGGTCGCTCGACCACGAGTTCGACGACCGGTGGACCGAGCTGGCGGCCGTGACCCGCGACCACGACCTCTGGATCAAGGAGGACCCGCGCTCCGACGACCTGGCCGACTACTCCTACTGGGCCGGCAGCGAGGAGTACGCGGCGATCGTGGGCGCGCACGGCGCCGACCTCCCCGAGACGGTCCGGGAGTTCGTCGCCGAGCGGCGCGTCGAGAAGGAGGCCCGGATCGACGCCGCCGTCGACCGCGCGGTCACCCACGAGGTCGGCGAGTGGACCGTCGCGGTGACGTACGGGCGGTGCTCGCAGAACGAGGTCGCGGAGGCGCTCCGGGGCGAGGGCGCCGACGCCGCGGTGATCGTCAAGCCCGCCGGCTCGGCGTCGATCCGCGGCTCCGAGGACTTCCGGCACGCCCACGAGGTCGCCGGGAAGGTGAACGGGGGCGGCCACCCGCAGGCGGCCGGCTGCAAGCCCGACATCTACGACGACATGCTCGACTACGCGCAGCACTGGACGACCGAGGGGCAGGCCTGCAAGCGGGTCATCCTCGCGGCGTTCGAGGCGGTCGCGGAGGCGGAGGGCGACGAGGGCGACGAGGACGACGAGGACGACGAGTAACCGCGGAGCGGAGTCCGCGACCCGACGAACGGCGAACCTTCATACCGGTCGGCGACGATCCTCCCACCCATGACCGACATCCTCGTCGCCGGTGAGACGCTCGTCGACATGCTTCCCGGGGCGGGCGAGACGCTGCGCGACGTGGACGGGTTCACGCACCGACCGGGCGGCGCCCCGGCCACCGTCGCGGTCGGACTCTCGCGGCTCGGTGTACCCCCGCGATTCTGGACTCGGCTCGGCGACGACCCCTTCGGTGACTTCCTGCGGGAGACGCTCGACGAGGCGGGCGTCCCGGGCGGGTTCTCTCGACGCGTCGAGGGGAACACCACCCTCGCGGTGGTCTCCCCGCCGGACGCAGACGGTCGGCGCTTCCGCTTTTACGGCTCGCGGGACGCCACCTTCGGGTTCGAGCCCGACGCGGTCCCGACCGACGCGCTGGCGTCCGTCTCGTGGGTCCACCTCGGCGGCGTCGCCCTGACGCACCCCGCGGGCCGGAGAGCCATGCGGACGCTGGCGGCCGCGGCCGCCGAGCGCGGGTGCACCGTCTCCTTCGACGTGAACTACCGCCCCGATCTGGTTCCGGAAGGGGAGCGCGACGCGGTGATGGAGGCGATCCGCGACGTGCTCGCGGACGCCGACGTGGCGTTCGCCAGCGACGAGGACGCGGCGGCGGCCGGTCTCTCCTCGCACGAGGGCGACGCGCTGGCTCGGGACCTGGTGGAGTTCGGACCGCACACGGCGGTCGTCACGCTCGGCGCCGCGGGCGCGGTCGCGGCGAGCTCGGAGGCGGCGCCGTGGGGCGAGGCGGCCGCGCGCCACGGGGGGTTCCCGGTCGAGGCGGTCGACGCCACCGGCGCGGGCGATGCGTTCACCGCCGGGCTCATAACCCGGCTCGCCGCGAGTGCTGGCGACGCCGGCAACGCGGATGACCCGCCAGACCTCGACGACGCGCTCGCGTTCGCCAACGCGACCGCCGCGCTCTCGGTGCAGGGCTACGGAGGAATGACGGCGCTCCCCGACCGCGAGGCCGTCGAAGCCTTCCTCGCGGAACGAGAGTAACCACCGCGGGGCGCCGGCGGGGAACCGACCGCCGAGAGCCGCGCGCTTTATCTCCCGGCCGCCGCACGCGTCGGTATGGAGCGCTCCGAGTACGTGCGACGACTCGACGACCGGCTGGGTACGGCCGCGTACGCCGACGTCGACGCCAGCGCGAACGGACTGCAGGTGGGGTCGGACGAGGGGGAGATCGAGCGCGTCGCCTTCGCGGTCGACGCCGCGGACGCGACGATCGAGGCCGCGGCCGACGCGGGCGCCGACGCCCTCGTCGTCCACCACGGGATCTCGTGGGGCGGGATCGAGCGGGTCACGGGCCGGACCTACGACCGGGTCGAGGCGCTCGCCGAGCGCGACATCGCCCTGTACGTCTCGCACCTCCCGCTCGACGGCCACCCCGACCTCGGCAACGCCGCCGGCGTCGCGGAAGAAATCGGCCTCGGCGACCGGGCGCCGTTCGGCGAGATCGGGCCGGTCACGATCGGGACGATCGGCGAGACGGAGTCGCCGCGGTCGGCGGCGTCGATCCGCGAGACGCTCGACGGGTTCGAGGGCCAGCCGGGCGGCGAGGGAGACGGCGAGGTCGATAGCGGGAGCGGAGCGTCCCCGACGCGAGTCGTCGACTTCGGGCCCGACGAGATCGAGCGCGTCGCGGTCGTCACCGGCTCCGGCACCGACTGGCTCGACGAGGCGGTCGAGGCGGGGGCCGACGCGCTGGTCACGGGCGAGGGGAAGGGACGCGTGTACCACGACGCGCGCGAGGCCGGGATCACGGTGTTCCTCGCGGGCCATTACGCGACCGAGACGTTCGGCGTCCGGTCGCTGCAGGCGCTGACCGAGGAGTGGGGGCTGGAGACGACGTACGTGAGTCACCCGACCGGACTGTAGCGCGGCGGTCGGCCCGTCGGCTCGCCCCCGAACGCAACCCTTACCGCCCGCGTCCCCGCAGTCCGGGTATGCGCGATCACTTCGAGATCCGGGACCACGACGCCGCCGGGCGGATCGGGCGGCTGGAGGTCCCCCGCGCCGGGGTGACCGTCGAGACGCCGGCGCTCCTGCCGGTCGTCAATCCCAACGTCCTCACGATCGAGCCGCGGCGGCTCGCCGAGGAGTTCGGCGCGGAGATGCTGATCACCAACTCCTACATCATCCGGAGCACCGACCGGATCCGCGACCGCGTGCTCGAGGAGGGGCTCCACGACTTCCTCGGGTTCGACGGCGCGATCATGACCGACTCCGGCTCCTTCCAGCTGGCCGAGTACGGCGACATCGACGTGACCACCGAGGAGATCATCGAGTTCCAGCGGCGGATCGGAACCGACGTGGCCACGCCGGTCGACGTGCCGACGCCACCCGACGTCGACCGCGAGCGCGCGGAGCGCGAACTGGAGACGACCCGACAGGCCCTCGCCGACGCCGAGGCCGCGGAGACGGGCGACATGCTCGTCAACGCCCCCGTGCAGGGGTCGACGTTCCCGGACCTCCGCGAGGAGGCGGGGCGCCACGCGAGCGCGACCGACCTGGACGTGTTCCCGGTCGGCGCGATGGTCCCCCTGCTCAACTCCTACCGCTACGCCGAGGTCGTCGAGGCGGTGCGGGCGGCCAAGCGCGGGCTCGACCCGGACGCCCCGGTCCACCTGTTCGGCGCCGGCCACCCGATGATGCTCGCGCTGGCGGTCGCCGCGGGCTGTGACCTGTTCGACTCGGCCGCCTACGCGCTGATGGCGCGCGACGGCCGGTACCTGACGGTCTCGGGGACGGAACACCTCGAAGAGATGGAGTACTTCCCCTGCTCGTGTCCCGTCTGCGCCGAGCACACGCCCGCGGAGCTGCGGGAGCTGGACGGGGGCGGCGGCGCCGGCGGCGCCGAAGACGACCGGACCGCGGAGCAGCTCCTCGCCGAGCACAACCTCCACGTCACCTTCGAGGAGCTGCGGCGCGTGAAGGCCGCGATCCGCTCCGGGAACCTCCTCCAGCTCGTCGACCGCCGCGCCCGGGGCCACCCCGCGATGCTCGACGGGCTCCGGACCCTCCTCGACCACGCCGACGAGTTAGAGGAGACCGACCCCGTCTCGAAGGACGCGTTCTTCTACACCTCCCACGAGTCCGCCCGCCGTCCCGAGGTCCGGCGGCACCACGACCGGCTCTCGCGGCTCGCGGTCCCCGACCGGATCCTCCTCACCGAGTCGGACGCGCCCTCCGACCACGACTACGACGCGGTGTGGCGCGTGAAACCCCCGTTCGGCCCCTTCCCGCGGGCACTCTCCGAGACCTACCCGCTCACCGCGGAGGTCCCCGAGCGCGTCGACGGCGCGGCGCAGGTGGCGGCCGCCGAGGGCGTCGCGAGTCTCGCCGACGCCAACCCCGACGCGGAGATCGTCCTCGGCCACGACGACTGGGCGCCGCGCGCGGTCGACGCGGTGCCGGACCGCGTCGAGACGGAGAACCTGCGGCACCTCGGTCGCTGAGGGTCCCGGCATCCGCCCGCGCGCTCGCCGGTCAGGGGTCGGCCGGCCCCATCCGCTCCGAGTAGTCCCACGAGTGGAGTCGCTCGGGCTCGATCCGTACCCGGATCTCCTCGCGGTCCGGCCGGAGGAGCCGGTCCCCCGTCGGGTTGTCGACGCCGCCGAGATAGCGCTCCAACAGCGCGCGGAGCAGCTCCTGGTCCGCGTCCGGCGTCACCGTCGCGCGCCCCCGTCCCCGGACTCCCTTATAAGGGGGATCGTTCGTCGACACCTCGAAGGAGACGTGATCGTCGTGCGCGAGGAAGTCGGCGAGGTCGGCGCTCGCGCTCGTCGCGCAGTTGACCGCGCCGTCCCACGAGAACCACAGCGAGACGATCCACGGGGCGTCGCTCGGCGTGCGACAGCCGACGCGGACCGGAATCTGCGCTCCGTCGAGGAACTCGTCGACGCGCTCCCGGTCCCAGGGGCCGGTGATGTCCATACGAGTCGTAGGGGCGTCTCCGCCTAAACAGTAGGTGCCGACGGAGCCGGGCCACGGTCGCGGACTCGGGTCTCTTAAACTACTACAGACGCGGCACCGATCGATAGCGGGAGTGAGTGTTGCAGATTAGTGGATGCGAGAGGATATTTAAAAGAACCGTGAGCGACGGCGACGATCGCTTATAAATGACGGCGCGGTGGCGCGTGCCTGCGAGCGGCCGACAGGCCGCGAGCAGCACCGCGCGAGGGAGTCGCTGGCGCCTTATAAGGCGCCAGCGACGAGGCTGGGGAGGCGTGAGGCTGCGGTTGCGGTGCGGCTGGGGCTTTGGAGGCCTTCACCACAGACACGTCGATCACGTATAAACAGCCGCTAGCGACACCACAATCCGACTTATAAACAACCGATCAGCCAATTTGCCATACGTACTCCCGGTATCGATCAAAAGCGGATCTGTTTCGGTGCCAGCTACGAGGCGGTCAAGCCGCCGGGATCCCGATCGTCACCGCCGTCCCGGTGTCGTCGCCTGCGCCCTCCCCGTCCGCCCGCGTCGTCTCGATCGAGAGCCACCCGTCGAACGCGTCCGCGGTCGCCCGGACGATCCAGAGCCCGAGCCCGCTCGCGTGCTCCAGTTGGGTCTCCGGGTCCCGACCCGTGATCACGCGGCTCTCGTCCTCGTGGATCCCGGGCCCGTCGTCGGCGACGGTGATCGCCACGTCGCCGTCGACCTCGCGGGCCGACAGGTCGACCGCGCTCGCGCCGTGTTCCGGCGCGTTGGTCGCGAGCTCCTCGACCGCGGTCGCGAGCCGGTCGTCGGCCAGCGCCGCGCAGGGCTCGACGTCGACGTCGACAGTCTCGGCGCCGGCCTCGCGGGCGGCCGCGGCGGCGTCCTCAAGCAGCGGCTCGACCGGGACCGACTCGCGCTCGTCCGGGCGGCGCTCGAAGGCCGCCTGCAGTCGCTTGGCGTCCTCCGCGAGCCCGCCGATCACCGCGGCGCTCTCCGCCACCGCCTCGGCCGAATTGCGGAGCTCGGGGTCGTCGACGCCCTCGGCGATGAGCGAGGCGTGGCCGCCGAGCACCGTCGTCTCGTTGCGGAGGTTGTGGCGGATCATCCGGTTCAGCACGGAGACGCGGCGCTGCTCCTTGGCGAGCTGCTGTGCGCGCACCCGTCGGGCGTCGTAGACGCCGATGATGACGTGCGCGACCGCGCCGATCGCGAGCACCTTCGCGACCGTGAAGGTGGGCGCGATCATCGGCGATCCGAGCTGCGCCTGATACCGGATAATACCGAGCATAATGGCGCCGAGAACGACGATCCCGAACAGGCTCCAGACGGCGATACGGACCGCGTTCCGTGTCGTGAACGTGCTGCGGTACAGGAGTCCGCCGACGACCACCAGCGCGACCGACAGGACGGTCCCCAGCACCGACAGGGCGATCCCGATCGGCGGTTCACCGCCCGAGACGAGCGGGGTCACGTTCGGGATCAGGAGGACGAATCCCGACAGCGAGACGAACAGGGCGGCGGCCGCGCGAGCGACGCCGCCGTCCGGCTCCTCGGAGACGTGGTCCGGATCGATCACGCCGAGCGCCGCCAGCAGTTCCCGTACTCGTCCCCCGCCGGCGTCCCGCGTGTCGTACCGTCCTGCCATCCCGTCCGGGAATGACGGTCCGAAATAAAACGCTTCGCACGCGAGTATCGGCGGTGAGTCTCGGACCGGTCGAACGAGGAGCACTCCCTCTCCACGACTCCTCCGCGCGACCGCGGAACACAAGAGAATTGACCGTCCCCCCGCGAGAGGGAGTATGACCGAGTACTTCGAGGTCCACGAGCGCGACGGCGCCGCCCGGCTCGGTGAGCTCCGGCTCGCCGACCCCGTGACGACGCCGGCGCTCGCGGATCCGTTCCTGGCGGACGCCGGCAGCCTCTGGGCCGGCGACCGAGCGGTCCCCGACGGCGACGCGGCCGAGCTCACCGTCCTGCCCCACCGGGCGTTCCCCGCGGGCACCCGCGAGGAGGTCCGCGAGTCGTTCGCGGTCGATCACCCCGATGTCGACTACCCCGCCGCCGCGGTCGTCGACAGCGAGAGCGCCCGCGACGTGGGCGCCGACGCGTACGTCCTCGCGGACGCCTCCGGGTTCGTCGGCCACGGCGAGGCGTTCCGCGACGCGGTCGTGGCGGCGAAGGAGGCTCTGCCGGCCGACACCGCCCTCACGCTCTCCGGGGTCGCCACGCCCCGGAACGTCGCCACCCTCGCGTACGCCGGCGTCGACCTCGTCGACGCCACGCTCGCGCGGACGAAGGGGACGCAGGGAATGTATCTCACCGCCGACGCCGAGCACTTCCTCGAAGACCTCGACGAGCTGCCGTGCGCCTGTCCCGCCTGCGCGGGCCCCCGCGACGAGTTCACGCGCGCGGACTGCGCCGAGCACAACGTCAACGCGCTCCGCGCCGAGCTCCGGCGGGTCCGCGAGCGAATCCGGGCGGGTCGCCTGCGGGACTACATCGAGGGGCAGAGCCGCCACGAGCAGTGGCTCACGGCCGCGTTCCGCGAGTTCGACGACCAGTGGGGGTACCTGGAGGAGCGGACGCCGCTCATGCGCGACGCCGAGGTGACCGCGGCGACCGCGGAGACGCTCGACCGCGTCGAGATCCGTCGGTTCGCCGACCGCGTCACGAGCCGGTACCGGAACCGCTTCGCCGACCAGCCGCTCGTGCTCGTGCCCTGCTCGGCGACGAAGCCGTACAGCGACTCCCAGAGCCACCGCCAGTTCCACGACGCGATCCAGTGGCGGGGCCACACCGTCTCGATGACCTCGCCGATCGGCGTGGTGCCCCAGGAGCTGGAGACGACCTATCCCGCGCAACACTACGACGCCGTCGTCACCGGCGACTGGAGCGAAGACGAGATCGAGTTCGTCGCCGAGGTGCTCCGCCGATATCTGGAGCGCAACGACTACTCCCGCGTCGTCGCGCACGTCCCAGACCACGGCTACCGCGAGATCTGCGAGCGCGTCGAGCGCGACCCCGCGATCGACGTCCCCTTCGAGTACACCTGCGTCGGCCATCCGACGAGCGACGAGTCGCTGGGCGAGCTGAACGCCGCTCTCCAGGGCGAGCCCGCCTACAGCAAGCGGGAGCGCGAGCACAACACGGTCCGGGCGCTCGCCGACTACCTGCTCGGCGACGGCGCCGGCGACGACCTGTTCGGCGGCCCCGGCGAGGCCGACATCCGGACCACCGGCCGGTATCCCAAGCTCCAGGTCTGGGGCGACGACCCCGACGCCGGGCGCGAGGGCGAGCCCGGCGAACAGCTCGCGACGATGGTGCCGCAGTACGGCACCCTCTCGTTTACCATCGAGGGCGCGCGCCGGTGGGTCGCGAGCGACGCCCCGACCAAGCGCGTCGAGATCGACCGGTTCGTCCCGCACGGCTCCGTCTTGGCGCCCGGCGTCGTCGACGCGGACGACGACATCCGCGTGGGCGACGAGGTCGTCATCGAGGGGCCGAAGGCGTTCGCGGTCGGCCGCGCCGAGATGTCCGGGCCGGAGATGGTCGACTCGACGCGCGGCGTCGCCAGCGAGGTCCGGCACGTCGACGAGAAGTAGGGACGCGAACGGCGCACACTACTTATAAGCAGAGTCGCGGTGGCGCGTGCCTTCGAGGCCGCCCCGCGGCCGAGAAGCACGCGCGAGGTCGCCGGCGCTACGCGCCGGCTGCCAGAGGGACCTCCGGTCCCTCGCTGGAGTCGCTGGCGCCTTATAAGGCGCCAGCGACGAGGCTGGGGAGGTGCGAGGCTGCGGTTGCGGTGCGGAGCGGGCGGGGACTCAAAGGGGCAGCCGGAAGGACGAAGCACGACGACGCAAGGACCGCAGGAGCGAGCGAAGCGAGCGACTGCGGACCACAGCGAGTCGCGCGAGTCCTTCCGGCTGGGGCTTTGGAGGTGTTCATCGCCGATCCATCGGCAGCGGTTTATAACGGATCGACTGAGCCCACGCAATCACCGACCGAGTATAACCGCCGGATCAGTAGCTTCAAAACCGCGCCGGACGGATCCGCGCACATGGCGCTCGAAAAGGACGTGGACTGTCCCTCGTGCGGAGAGGCCCAGTCGTTCTACCGGACCGCGGCGATGACGCTCCACCTCGGCGAGAAGACGAAGTGGCGCTGCCCCGAGTGCGGGTACGGCTACGTCGAGATCAACGGGATCGACACGCTGCCGGCCTGACTCGGTGCCGGCCTGACGCACTGACGCCGACCGCCAACCGACCGCCCGTTCCCGTTTGCTCCGCTTTCTCCCCGCCGCTCAGTCGTCGCCCACCACGTCGGCCTCCAGCGCGCCCACGCCCTCGACCTCCGCGCGGACCGTGTCGCCGGGCTCGATCACGCCCGCGCCGGGAGTCCCCGTCGAGATGAGGTCGCCGCGCTCCAACGTCATCACGCGCGAGTGGACGCCGACGAGCTCCTCGGGCGGGAACAGCATCCGGTCGACGGTGTTCTCCGAGACCGTCTCGCCGTTGATCACGGTCCGGACCGTGGTGCCCGCGAGCCGGTCGACGCTCACCGGCGCCGACACCCACGGCCCGACGACGAGGAACGTGTCGTAGCTCTTCGCCCGGGTGAGAAAGCGCGGGTTGCGCTGGAGCACGTCCTCGGCGGTCATGTCGATGACCGGGACGACCCCGGCGACCACGTCGCCGAACTCGTCCTCGCCGACGTCGGTGCAGGTCCGACCGATCACGACCCCCAGTTCAGCCTCCGCCGTGACGCGGGCCGTCTCCTCGGTCGGCGGGAGCCGGATCGGGCCGCCGGGCGCGGTCAGCGCCGTCGCCGGCTTCATGAAGCTCGCGGGCTCCGCGGGCCGGGTCTCCTCGAGGTCCGCCGCGTGGTCGGCGTAGTTGAGCCCGATCCCCCAGAGCTTCCCCGGGTCGAACGGGACGCCGAACGAGAGCCGATCCGCCGGCGTCCGCGAGGCCGGGAGGTCGTCGAGCGACGGGAGTGCCCCCGCTCCAGAAGCGTCGCCGCCCCCGCCCCCACCCCCGCCGCCCCCGCCGACCGCGGCAGCGAGCGCGTCGTCGACCCCGTCGAGCCCGGCCGACGCGAGCGGGACGAACCCGTCCTCGTCGCCGAGCAGCGGTCGGCCCTCGGCGGTCCGCGCGAGGCGGACCGTCCCTGCGTCCCCCGACTGCGGTGCCTCGTCAGCCATCACTCCTCGCGGTCCGTCCAGAAGTCGAAGCCGCGGCCGGGCGCGAACACGTCGAGGCCGACCGCGCGCTCGTCGGTCCGGTTCTCGACGCGGTGCGACTCCCACGCGTCGAGGTGCACCGAGTCGTACCGCTCTAACACGGCGGTGTCGTCCTCGGTGTGGACGACGAGCTCGCCCTCCAGACAGAGGCAGACCTGCTCGTTCTCGTGGTCGTGCATCGGCGAGGAGTGGCCCGCCGGCTTCTCGAACCACTCGAAGGTGAACCGGTCGCTGCCCGCCAGCGCGGCGCGCCCCCACCCGTCTTCCGGCTCGTAGGTCTCCGCGTCGTCGAACGGAACGTGTTCCATGGGCGTCCGTGGACGCCCCGTGTCAAATCGGTTCGGGTCGCGGCGGGATTGGGTTCCCGCCGATCCGAAGCCGCCTACGCGACGGCGCCGAGCAGCTCGATCAACAGGGTCAGCGACGCGACCGACGCGACCGTCGTGACGAACACGTTCAGCGAGGCGAACCCGGCGTCGCCGCCGAGCTCGGTCGCGAACACGTACGTCGACACCGCGGTCGGCGTCCCGAGCATGACGACGCCGGCGGTGAACGTCGCGGCGTTGACGCCGAGCAGCGCGAGGACGCCCCACGCGATGGCGGGCATACACCCCACCTTGAGCGCGACCACCGAGGCGGTCGCTCGGCGGTCGATCGTCGAGGAGTCGACCTGCAGGGTGGCGCCGACGCAGAGCAGCGCGAGCGGGAGCGCCAGCGACCCGACCAGATCGAGGGCGGTCGCGGCCGCGGCCGGCACGCCGAGCTCGAACCCGCCGATCGCCATGCCGGCGACGAGCGCGATGAGCACGGGGTTCCCCGCGAGCGACGTGAGGTGCCGCCCCAGCGCGCCCTCGGCGCTCGTCCCGTTCATCGACACCAGCAGGATCACCGTCAGCGGCACCTGCACCAGCGCGCCGATCCCGAGGATGACGCTCGCGATCGCGGTCACCTCGGCGTCGAACGTCGCCGCGACGAGCGGGACGCCGAGGTAGCCCAGGTTCGAGTGGTACGACTGGACGACGGCGACGCTGCGGCGCCCGCTCGGCGACCGGTGCCGGTGGACGAGCGACGCGACGAGCGCGGTCCCGAGGAGCGTGGCGAGCACGCCCACGAACAGCTCCCACGAGACCACGTCGCCGATCGACTGGTCGTAGGTCGCGACGAACACCAGCGCCGGGAGCGCGACGTAGTACGCCGTCTGGTTCAAACGCTCCGTGCGGTCCGCGTCGAGGACGCCGACCCGCCGGAGTCCCGTCCCCGCGAGCAGCAGCGCGAGCAGCCCCGTGAGCCGGACGAGAACCTCCATCTACGCGGACCGAGACGATCCCATCGGTTGACGGTTGCGAAAGCGGATTGACGGGGACGGCGGCCCGGCTAGAGGTTCGAACTGCCGCCGCCGCCGTCGATGACGATCGCCTGCCCGTTCACGTACCCGGAGCGCGGCGAGGAGAGGAACGCGACGGTGTTGCCCAGCTCGATCGGGTCGCCGATGCGGTCGAGGGGGTTGTCGACCCAGTCGGCGAGCCCCTCCTCGTAGGAGTCGTACTCGCCGCGCTCGATCGCCTGGTTGACCAGGTCCCGGATCCGGCTCGTCTCGTGGGGGCCGGGGAGCACCGCGTTCGCGCGCACGTCCGGGCCGAGCTCCTTCGAGAGCGTCTTCTCTAACCCGACGACGCTCATCCGCACCGAGTTCGAGAGCACCAGCCCGTCGATCGCCTCCTTCACCGACCGTGAGGTGATGGTGACGATCGTGCCGCCGTCGCCGTCGGCGAGGGGCTCCGCGCACTTCCGCGCCAGCCGGACGACGCTCATCACGAGCAGCTCGTAGGCCGCCTCCCAGTCCTCGTCGTCGGTCTCGAGGAACGCGCCAGACGGCGGCCCGCCGGCCGACGTGACGAGGTGGTCGAGCCGGCCGAACTCGTCGAGCGTCGTCTCGACGAGGGTGTCGAGGTCGTCCGGATCGGTGATGTCGCCCTCGACCGCGACGACGCGGGCGTCGCCGGCGGCCTCCGCCTCCAGGTCCGCCTTCGCCTCCGCGAGGCTGTCGCCGTCGCGGCCGTTGATGACCACGTTCGCGCCCTCGCGGACGAGCGCCTGCGCGGACGCGAAGCCGAGGCCGCTGCTCGATGCCGTCGTCAGCGCGACGTTCCCCTCGATGTCGAGATCCATACGCGCCGAGACGAGACGCCGCGGCTTAACCGTTGGCGACGCGGCGGACGTCGCCGGCGGCGGTTTCGTCGGTGGACCGAGGCGTCCGTCCCCGCCGGGAGGCTCATAACCCGTCCGCCCGAGTCGGGGGACATGGACCCGACACGACGACCGGCCGCGAGGACGATCCGACGACCGACCTCGGAGGTGCCCTCCCGTGGTCGGTGAGGCGCGCGACCCCGAGGGCGACGCGGGGCCGCTCGACGGCGTCACCGTGCTCGACGCCTCACGGGTGCTCGTGGGGCCGTTCTGCACCATGCAGCTCGGCGACCTCGGCGCCGAGGTGATCAAGGTCGAGCGCCCGGGCGAGGGCGACCAGACGCGGACCTGGCGCCCGCCCGCGTTCGGCGAGGAGGAGGGCGACGGCGAGGGCGCGCAGAGCGCCTACTACGCCAGCGTCAACCGGAACAAGCGCTCCGTCGAGCTGAACCTCGCGAGCGAATCTGGGCGCGAGGTCTTCCGTGACCTCGCGCGGGAGGCCGACGTGCTCGTCGAGAACTTCCGGGTCGGCAAGATGGCCGAGTGGGACCTCGACTACCCGGACCTCGCCGAAGAGAACCCCGAGCTGATCTACTGCGGGCTCTCCGGGTACGGCGAGTGGGGGCCGGACCGCGACGAGCCCGCCTACGACATCGTGATGCAGGCCCGCGGCGGCTTCATGTCGATCACGGGCGTCGAGGGGGGTGCGCCGGTCAGGATCGGCGTCGCGCTCGCCGACATCGGCGCCGGGATGTACGCGACGCAGGCGATCCTCGCGGCCCTCCTCGAACGGGAGCTCGGCGACGGGACCGGCCAGAAGATCGACGTGAGCCTGCTCGACGGGCAGGCCGCGTGGACCAGCTACATGGCGGCGAACTACTTCGCGAGCGGCGAGCCGCCGGGGCGGATGGGGAGCAAACACCCGAACATCGCCCCGTACCAGGCGTTCGAGACGCGGGACGGGTACGTGGTCGTCGCCTGCGCGTCCGACGCGTTCTGGCCCCGGCTCTGCGAGGCGCTCGACCGCCCCGACCTGCTGGCCGACGAACGGTTCGAGACCAACGAGCAGCGCGTGCGCAACCGGGACGCCCTCGACCCTGAGCTCGACGCGTCGTTCGCGGAGCTCGCGACGGCGGAGGCGCTCGACCGGCTCGACGAGCACGGCGTCCCCGCGAGCCGCGTCCGCGACATGGCCGAGGTGTTCGACGACCCGCAGCTGGCCGCGCGGGACATGGTCGACGAGTTCGACCACCCGACCGCCGGCCCGATGCGGGTGCCGGGCTCGCCGATGCACTTCTCGCGGACGCCGACGACGGCCCGGCGGCACCCGCCCTCGCTCGGCGAGCACACGGAGGCGGTGCTCAGGGAGTATGGGTACGGTGATGGCGATCTTGAGGAGCTGAAAAAGCGGGGCGCAATCCCCGAGTAGTCCCGCGGGGGTTCGTCCCGGCGAGTCGGGGTCCCGTGATGCCCAGCGGATCCCCGAACCGCCTTCGTGCGCGTCTTTCGTGTTAGTCTGACTCGTCCCGCCGATCAGTCGTCGGCTACTCCGTCTCGCCGATCAGTCGTCGTCGCCGCTTTCGGCGGTGATCGGGTCGCTCTCGTCTTCGGTGAATCCGGCCGACTCCTCCTGCCGCTGCCGGGCCTCGGGGTCGAACTCGGCCTCGATGTCCTGGTACCGCGGGACGAAGGAGAGCTCGTGGTGGCTCTCGGTCTCGTGGCCGATGTACCGCTCCTCGAGGTCGAACTGCGCCTCCTCGTCGTTCTCCGCGATGTTCTCGAAGTCCTCGTAGGCGGCGTGCGCACCCGAGTGGAGGCCGTACAGCGTGATGAAGATGTACTGGTAGCCCAGGTCGCCCAGCTCCTGGAACGTGAGCGGGTCCTCCTCGGCGCCCCACTCGAACGAGGAGGAGTAGTTGAACGCGAGGTCAAGGTCGGGGTGGGTCTCGTGGATCGTCTCGGCGTACTCGACCGCGTCCTCGCGGGACGGGTCGGGCATCTCGGGCCAGACGAGGTCGACGCCGGCGTCGGCGTAGATCCGCCCGCGTTCGAGGTGCTCCTCCCAGTCGCCGTTGGCGGAGCCGTACGCGTCGGTGCGGGCGATGATGACGGTGTCCTCGCTCTGCTTGGCGTCGACCGCGGCCTCGAACCGGGAGCGGGCCTCCTCGCGGGAGACGATCTTCTTGCCGGCGATGTGGCCGCAGCGCTTCGGCGAGGTCTGGTCCTCGATGTGGATCGCCGCGACGCCGGCCTTCTCGTACTCGCGGACCGCGCGGCGGACGTTGTGGACCCCGCCGTAGCCGGTGTCGCAGTCGGCGACGACCGGGAGGTTCGTCGCCTCGACCATGCGCTTTGCGTTCTCGACCATCTCGCTCATCGTGACCATCTCCAGGTCCGGGAAGCCGAACTGGCCGAGGACGGTCGAGTAGCCGCTCATGTAGGCCGCGTCGAGCCCGGCCATCTCCGCGAGGCGGGCGTCGAGCGCGTGGTAGATCCCGGGCGCGAACGTGTAGTCCTGCTCCTCGAACAGCTCGCGGAGCCGCCGGCCGGCCGGGTTGTCGATATCTCTCGTGAAGACGTCGTCGTCGAGTTCGTTGGGATGCATCGTTGTCACTCCGTGGTCGCGTCGTCGAATCGGTCACTCCGCTCGGTCCGTCCGGTCGCGCGCCGCGTGAACGTCGTCGGGTCCGGGCGCGGGCCGCGTCCGGTCCCGGCCATCGGGACGGCGCTCATCGCGACCCCCCGTCGGTCCGCGGGCGACGCGTCGGTCGCAGGTCGGGGACCAGCGGGGCGTCCCGCTCGCCGTCGGTCGGCGGCGGGCTCGGGCGGCGCGGGGTCTCGCTCGCGGTCGACCCCTCGGTCGTCGGACGTGTCGTCGGGACGATCGGCGCGCCCGCCTCTTCGGTGCTCGGCGTGCGCCCGGGGATCGTCCGGGGAGAAGGATCGGCGTCGCGTCGATCGGTCGGGGTCGGATCCGTCGGCGTCCGGTCCGTGGCCGTTCGGTCGGTCGTCGTCCGATCGGTCGCCGTTCGGTCGGTCGTCGTCCGATCGGTCGCCGTTCGGTCGGTCGTCGTCCGGTTCGTCGGGTCGTCGGTGGGTGTGGTGTCGTCAGGTGTCGTCATCGGGTTGTGTGGGCGGTTGCGGCGGTCGTCTGGTGATCGTGCTGTCGGCGGGTCGGGCTGCTGCGTGTCCGCGTACGGATACTGTCATTGCACTCGGTAGGTGCGAGGGGATGGTAATAAACATAATGATTGATAATGATAATATTCGTTAATGTGTAATACCTGTTTAAATGTATCTTGCTAACAACTGCCAAAGGATGCCGGAGCTCCGGAACCGATCCGGCGGCGTCCGGATCGATCCCTTATAATCCGTTCCGCCTCGATCGGTCGGTATCGTGAACGAGCGAGACGCGCTCCGGGCGCTCGCGGCCGACCTCCCGCACGCGGGCGACGACGCCGCCGTCGTGGGCGACACCGTGATCACGACCGACATGCTCCACGAGCGGACCGACTTCCCGCCCGGGACGACGCGGTACACCGCCGGGTGGCGCGCGGTCGGCGCGTCGCTCTCGGACGTGGCCGCGATGGGGGCGCAAGCGACCGCCGCGGTCGCCGTCTACGCCGACGCCGCCTTCGACGAGGAGAAGCTCGATCGGTTCGTCGCCGGCGCGGTCGACGTCTGCGAGGCGGTCGACGCCGAGTACGTCGGCGGCGACCTCGACACCCACGACGAGTTCACCACGGCCTCGACCGCGGTCGGCGACGCGACCGACGCGGGCGTCGTCACGCGGTCCGGCGCGCGACCCGGCGACGCGCTCTGCGTCACCGGCGAGTGGGGCCGGTCCGCGGCCGCGCTCCGCCTGTTTAAAAGAGAGACCGACGAGGCCGGCGATGGGGAGGCCGTCGAGCGCGCCAACGACCTGTTCCGGTTCACGCCCCGCGTCGCCGACGGGCTGGCGCTCGCTGACCGCGCGACCGCGATGATGGACTCCTCGGACGGGCTCGCGCGCTCGCTCCACCAGCTCGCGGAGGCGAGCGAGGTCGGCTTCACGCTCGATCCCGAGCGGCTCCCGGTCCACCCCGCCGTCGACGCGGTCGCCGAGGGACCGGCCGACCGCTTCGAGCTGGCCGCGCACTTCGGCGAGGACTTCGAGCTCGTCTGCGCCGTCCCCGAAGAAGCGATCGAGCCCGCCCGCGAGGCGTGTCCGGGCGGGCTGACCCGCGTGGGCCGGGTCGTCGACGCCGCGGACGGGGTCACCGCCGACGGCGAGCCGCTTCCGGACCGCGGGTACACGCACGGGTCGGAGTGATCGACCCGGCGTAGCGGAACCGACTCAGTAGTGCCAGGGGTAGTCGCGGAACTCCGGCTCCCGCTTCTCCAAGAACGCGTCGCGGCCCTCCTGCGCCTCGTCGGTCATGTACGCCAGGCGGGTCGCCTCGCCCGCGAACACCTGCTGGCCGACCATCCCGTCGTCGGTCATGTTGAACGCGTACTTCAGCATGCGCATCGCGGTCGGCGACTTCTTCGTCATCTCGTCGGCCCACTCCAGCGCGACGTCTTCCAGCTCCTCGTGGGGGATCGCCTCGTTGACCATCCCCATGTCCGCGGCCTCCTCGGCGGAGTAGGTCTTCCCGCGGAAGAACACCTCGCGGGCCTTCTTCTGGCCGATCTGTTTGGCCAGGTACGCGGAGCCGAACCCGCCGTCGAAGGAGGCCACGTCCGGGTCGGTCTGGAGGAACTTTCCGTGCTCCTCGCTGGCGAGCGTGAGGTCGCAGACCACGTGCAGGGAGTGGCCGCCGCCGACCGCCCAGCCGGGGACGACCGCGACGACGGGCTTGGGCATAAAGCGGATCAGCCGCTGGACCTCGAGGATGTGGAGCCGGCCCGCGCGCGCCTCCTTGACCAGCGGGTCGTCCTCGTCGCCCGCCTCGTCGTCGTCGCGGTACTCGTAGCCAGAGCCGCCGCGCACCGACTGGTCGCCGCCGGAGCAGAACGCCCAGCCGCCGTCATCAGGAGAGGGACCGTTGCCCGTGAGCAGCACGCAGCCCACGTCCGCCTGCTTGCGCGCGTGGTCGAGCGCGGCGTACAGCTCGTCGACGGTCCCCGGCCGGAACGCGTTCCGGACCTCGGGACGGTCGAACGCGATCCGGACGGCCGGCACGTCGACGCCGCGGTGATAGGTGATGTCGTCGAACTCGTCGGTGACCGGCTCCCACGCGTCGGGGTCGAAGATCTCCGAGACCATACGCGCGTGTTGGCGGGCGGCCTCATAAACGACGGCGGGTCGGGGGCGCCGGTAGGGGGGAAAGACCGGGTCGCCGCCTACTCCGACTCGTCGGCGTCGTCGACGGCGTCGGCCAGCTCGTCGATGTGCGTCCGGAGCACCGAAACCGTCGCGTCGGCGTCCGCGTACCCCTGGTCGTAGCTGTCCAGCGGGGACTCGGTCTCGTCGAGGAAGCGTTCGACCGCGGACTCGATCGTCTCGTCGCTCATGGCCGTCGGTTCGACTGCCGTCGGGTTATATCCCTCGCCGCGCCGGCGACCGCACCGGACCGATCGCGACGCCCCGTCAGCGACGCCGCAGTGCGTAGGTCGCGTAGCCGACGGCGACGAGGAGGCCCGCGGACAGCAGGCTCCCGAACACCGCGGGCGAGGTCACGACGAACTCGCCGAACGGGTCGGTCAGCGCGAGCACGCCGACGATGAGCGCGACGGAGATGAGGATCCCCACCGCGCCGAACGCCTTGAACGCCGCGTCGAGGTCCAGCCCGCGCGATCCGGATCCGGTCGAATGGCTCATACCTTCTCGTAGGCGCTCCGCATATATATGGACAGGCGCCGTTCCCACAGCGAGAGAACGCGACGGCGGCCACTCAATCCGGGGCGAATCGCGTCAGAGTACCTCACGGCGTCGCGTTCGGATATCGCTATCGCCCTTGATAATCTCTGCGTAGCCGTTTTATCCCCGATCCGTCGAGCGCAGACAATGACGCATAAGCGATCGACGACGCTCCCCCGGCGGCGGCTCGTCGCCGGGCTCGGCGCCGCCGCAGTCGGCGGGCTGGCCGGGTGTCTGGGTGGCGATCCGAGAGACGATTCGGCCTCGACCGGAGACGAAACGAACGCGGCGACGACGAAGAACGGGTCGGCGATCGGCGACGCGGACGACGCCAGCGCGACGGTCGGAATGGTGTACGCGCTCGGCGGGCTCGACGACCGGTCGTTCAACGACGCGGCGAACAGGGGGATCCAGCGCGCACGCCTCGACCACGACGTCGCGTTCGCGAACGAGGAACCCACCGCGGCTCCGGAGTTCCAGACCACGCAGGCGGCGCTGTCGGCGTCGACCGACCCCGACTACGACCTGATCTGCTGCGTCGGCTTCCTGCAGGCGGAGGGGCTCACGGCGGTCGCGGGCGAGTACCCGGACCAGCGGTACGCGATCGTCGACTCCGTCGTCGACCGGGAGAACGTGGCGAGCTACGTGTTCCGCGAGCACGAGGGGTCGTTTCAGGCCGGTCACCTCGCCGGACTGGTGACGAGCCGCGACGTGTCGGTCGGGGCGGGCTCGACGCTCCCCGACGAGCGAACGGTCGGCTTCGTCGGCGGGGTCGAGTCGGACCTCGTCCGCAAGTTCGAGGCGGGCTACCGCGCCGGCGTCGACCACGCGGCCGTCGACGCCTCGGTCCTCGGCGCGTACGTCGGCGCCTTCGACGACCCCGAGAGCGGGTACGCCGCCGCCGCGGAGATGTACGAGCAGGGCGCCGACGTGGTGTATCACGCGGCGGGCGGGAGCGGCCTCGGCGTCTTTCAGGCCGCACAGGAGCACGGCCGGTACGCGATCGGCGTCGACTCCGACCAGTCGCGGAGCAACCCGCGGTACGCGGACGTGATCTTGGCGTCGATGGTGAAACGGGTCGGCACCGCCGTCTACGACGCCGCGGAGCGGACGATCGACGACGAGCTCGGCACGGGTGAGACGACCGCGCTCGGCCTCGCCGAGGACGGCGTCGCGCTCGTGTACGGCACGTCGCTCGGGCCGGTGATCTCCGACGACGTGCGCGACGCGCTCGGCGAGTCCGGCGACCGGATCGTCGCCGGCGACCTGTCGGTCCCCTCGGACCCGGCGGAGGTGGGGCAATGACGGACGGCCTCGTCGACCGACTGGCGCGGGCCGCGAGCCGGGTCCTCCCGGACGCGGTCCGCCGCCGGTACGCCGCCAAGTTCGCGCTCGCGTTCCTCGTCGTCGCCGCGGTCGTCGTCGCGGGGGGCGCGTTCACTTACCTTCAGACCGGCGAGACCGTGGAGGCGGACGCGACGACCCAGCTGGCCGAGACCGGCGGCCTGCAGGCGGACGCGATCGGCTCGTGGACCGAGCGGATGAGCACGGAGACGCGGTCCATGTCGGCCGCCGACGCCCTCCGCTCGGACCGGCGCGCGCCGGCCTACATCCTGTTGAAAGACGAGCTGCTCTCCGACGACATCGTCAGCATCCACCTCGTCGACTCCGGCGAGAACCGCGTGGTCGCCAGCACGGAACAGCCGTTGGAGGGGCGCGCTCCGAGCGACCTCGACGCGCCGTGGAGCGACGCCGACGTGCCCGAGGGGGTCGGCGACGACGACCGCGTCTGGCGGTCGGCCCGCTCGTACCGGTCGCCCGTGCTCAACGACCGCCCGGTGATGGCGTTCGCCAGCTCCGTGCCGCGGGCCGACGGCCGGTACCTCGTCGTGGTGACCCGCATCCAGCCGCAGCTCGAGCGGATCCAGAACACCGACACCGGCGAGGAGACGACGATCCTCAACGCCGACGGCCGGACCGTCCTCGACATCGACGGCACCGTCGACGAGGAGGAACACGCCGACGGCGTCGAGACGATCCGCGGAGGGAACGCCACGACCGCGACCCGGATCGGCGACGGACAGGTCCACGCGTACGCGGCCGTTCCCGGAACCGACTGGGTGGCGGTCACGAGCGTGGACCAGTCGACGGCCTTCGCCGTCCGGAACGACGTGGGGAACTCGGTGCTGCTCCTCATCCTCCTCACGCTCGCGTCGCTCGGGGTCGTCGGCGTCGTGCTCGGCAGCCGGACCGTCGTCCCCCTCTCGCGGCTGCGCGACCGCGCCGAACGGATCGAGTCGGGCGAGCTCGACGTGGACCTGGCGACCGGGCGAGTAGACGAGATCGGCCGCCTGTTCACGAGCTTCGGCGAGATGCGGGACGCGCTCCGCGACCGGATCGCCGAGGCCGAGACCGCGGCCGACGAGGCCGAGGCGGCCCGCGAGGAGGCCGAGGCCGTGACGCGGGACATGGAGACGCGCGCGGCCGACTACAGCGAGGTGATGGGCGCGGTCGCCGACGGCGACCTCACTCGGCGGATGGACCCGAACGCGGACCGCGACGCGATGCGGGAGATCGCCGAGGAGTTCAACGACATGGTGGCCCAACTGGAGCGGACCACCGCGCGGGTGGCCGCCTTCGCCGCCGAGGTCGACGACGCGAGCGCGGAGCTCGCGGCCGGCGCCGACGAGGTCGAGACCGCGAGCGGGACCGTCAGCGAGCAGATCCAGGAGATCGCCGACGGCGCGGTCAGGCAGGACGACCGGCTCGACGCGGTGAGCGGCGAGATGAGCGACCTCTCCGCGAGCATCGAGGAGGTCGCGTCGTCGGCCGCGTCCGTCGCGGAGACCGCGGAGGCCGCCTCGGAGCGCGGGGCGGAGGGCCGCGAGGCCGCCGCGGAGGCGCTCGACGAGATGGACGCGATCGAGGAGCGCTCCGCCGCCGCGGTCGAGCAGATGGAGTCGCTCGACGACCGCATGGACGAGATCGACGAGGTCGTCGACTTCATCACCGACGTGGCCGAGCAGACGAACATCCTCGCGTTGAACGCCTCCATCGAGGCCGCCCGCGCGGGTGAGGCGGGCGAGGGCTTCGCGGTCGTCGCCGACGAGGTCAAAGACCTCGCCGAGGAGACGCAGGCGGCCGCCGCCGAGATCGAGTCGCAGATCGAGGCCGTCCGCGGTGAGGCGGACGAGACCGTCGACGACATCCGCGAGACGAACGCGCGGATCGACGAGGGGTCCGACACCGTCCGCGAGGCGTCGTCGTCCCTCGAGGCCGTCGTCGACGCGGTCGAGGAGACGAACCACGGCGTCCAGGAGATCAGCGAGGCGGCCGAGGACCAGGCGCGGTCGACCCAGCGCGCGGTCGAGGGCGTCGAGGACGTCGCGGAGGTGAGCGGCGAGGTCGCGACCGGCTCCGAGCAGGTGTCCGCCGCCGCTGAGGAGCAGACGGCGACCGTCACCACCATCGCCGAGAACGCCGACCGGCTCCGGGGACAGGCCGAGGCGCTCTCGGAGTCCGTCTCGACGTTCGAGGTCGACGTCGATCCCGACGATATCGAGGGCGCAGAGCGCGGAGCGAACGCCGGGAACGGCGAGATCGATGGTCTCGACTCGACGGAGGGCGACGGTCTCGCCGCCGACGGCGACGGGCGGGACGGCTCGGCGGACGATAGCCTCTCGCCAGACGAGCGCTAGCTTCTCGGCGGACGAGCGCTACTCCCCGCTCTCCGGATGCCCTTCGACGATGGCGACGCCCGAGGAGGCGCCGATCCGGACCGCGCCGGCGTCGAGCATCGCCGTCGCTTCCGCGTAGGAGCCGACGCCGCCGGACGCCTTCACCGGCAGGTACTCGCTCATCAGCTCCACGTCCGGGACCGTGGCGCCGCCGTCGGCGAACCCCGTGGAGGTCTTCACCATGTCGGCGTCGGCAGCGACGGCGGCCTCGCAGGCGCGGCGCTTCTCGGCGTCCGTCAGGAGCGCGGTCTCGATGATCACCTTCACCGGGACCGGCACCGCGGCCACCACGTCCGAGATCTCGGCGGCGACGGTGTCGTCCTCGCCCGCCTGCAGGCGCCCGACGTTGATCACCAGATCGATCTCGTCGGCGCCGTCGTTCCATGCGGCGACGGCCTCGTCGCGCTTCGTCGCGGGCGCGTGCTGGCCGTGCGGGAAGCCGACCACGGTCGCGATCGTCTCGGGCGCGTTCTCGTAGGCGGCCGCCTCGGGCAGGTAACAGGGCGGGATACAGGCGTTCATCCCGTGATCGGCGGCCTCGGCGAGCACGGCCTCGACGTCCCCCCACGTCGTCTCCGGGCCGAGCACGGTGTGGTCGATGCTGGCGGCGAACTCGTCGCGGTCCATGCGCTCACGGTCGGGAGCGCGCGTAAAAGACGTACTGGGTCCGGGTCGAAACCGAGTCCGCCACGGACCGCCGAACGGTTGGATTCAAGTCCGCCGCAGGGGAACCGGGTGGTATGCAACCGGGAGATCGCGTCCGCGTCGACCGCGGGGACGTCACGAACGAGGGCGTACTGCTCCCCTCGACGACTCGCGACCACCTCGTCGTCAAGCTCGACGGGGGGTACAACGTCGGTATCGACCGCGACGAGGCCGACGTGGAACTGCTCGAATCCGGGGCCCGCGACGTCGACGAGGGGGCCGACGCGGGCGGCGGCGAGGCCTCCGAGATCACCTTCGACGACGATCTGCCGACGATATCGCTCATCTCTACCGGCGGGACGATCGCCTCCACCGTCGACTACCGGACCGGCGCGGTCACTGCCCAGTTCGACGCCGAGGACGTGCTCCGCGCGGTCCCCGACCTGGCCGGCCGCGCGAACTACCGCGGGCGGGTCGTCGCCAACATCCTCTCGGAGAACATGGAGCCGCCGATCTGGCGGGAGCTGGCCGAGGCCGTCCGCGAGGAGATCGCGGCCGGCGCCGACGGCGTCGTCGTGATGCACGGGACCGACACGATGCAGTACTCCGCCTCCGCGCTCTCCTTCATGCTCGACTCGCCGGTCCCGATCGTCTTTACGGGCAGCCAGCGCTCCGCGGACCGGCCCTCCTCCGACAACGTGATGAACGCGGTGTGCGCGGTCGAGGCCGCGAAGGCCGACCACGCGGAGACGCTCGTCTGCATGCACGCCACCCAGTCCGACGACGCCTGCGCGCTCCACCGCGGGACCCGCGTCCGGAAGAACCACACCTCCCGCCGCGACGCCTTCGAGACGGTCGGCGCCGAGCCCCTCGGCCGCATCGACTACGAGGCCGCGGCCGAGGCGGGCGCCGACGGGGACGCCGCGGATGCCGCCATCGAGTGGGCCCGTGAGCCGATCGCCCGGGGGGACGGCGACGACGCCGATCTCTCGGCCGCGACCGACCTCGACGCCGACGTGGAGCTCGTCAAGTTCACGCCCGGCATGGACCCGGCCGCGTGGGACTACCTCAACGAGAAGGACGGCGTCGTGATCGAGGGGACCGGGCTCGGGCACGTCCACACCGACCTCATCCCGCGGATCGAGGAGCTGGTCGAGGGCGGGACCGTCGTCGCGATGACGAGCCAGTGTCTCGCGGGCCGCGTCTGCGACCGAGTGTACGACACCGGCCGCGACCTGCTCGACGCCGGCGTCGTCGAGGCAGGCGACACCCTCCCCGGCACCGCGAAGGTGAAGCTGATGTGGGCGCTCGCGAACCTGTCCGACCCCGCCGAGGCGATGGGCCGGGACCTCGCGGGCGAGCTGACCGAGGAGTCGCAGCCCTGGCGATGACGGACCCTGAGGATGAATCGGCGCCGGGCGCCGGTTCGGCTCCGGCCCCCGTCGTCCGCGAGGCGCACCCCGCCGACGCTGACGCGGTCGCCGCGTTCACCCGGGACACGTGGGGCGAGCGACACGAGGACTACATCCCGCGCGTGTTCCCCGAGTGGGCCGCGTCCGACGACCCCGACAGCGCCACCTTCGTCGCGACCCTGCCGCCCGAGGCGGTCGCGGAGCGCGGCGCGCCCGACGACGCCGACCGGGAACCCGGTGACACCCTCGTCGAGGGGGACGGGACGGGCGCGGCCGCGGCGGGGGAGCCGGAGGCCGTGGTCGGCTGCATCCAGGGCGTCCTGCTCTCCGAGTGGGAGGCGTGGGGGCAGGGGATCCGCGTCGACCCCGCGGCCCGCGGGTTCGGCGTCGGGACCGCGCTCTCGGAGGCCGCGCTCGACTGGGCCCGCGACCGCGGCGCGACGGTCTGTCGCAACATGGTGTTCTCGTGGAACATTATGGGGCTCGGGCAGTCTCGCGCGGTCGGCTTCGAGCCCGCGACGGAGTTCCGGTTCGCGGAGCCGGAGCCGGACTCGGAGGCGATCGATTCCGACCCCGCCGACCCCGCCGGCCCGACCCCGGTCCCCGCTCCCGACCCGAACGCCGCGTGGGCGTTCTGGAGCGACAGCGACGCCCGGGACCTCCTCCGCGGGCTCGCGCTCGACCCCGACGAGTCGTGGGCCTGCTCCGAACTGACCCGCGAGCGCCTCCGGAGTGCGGCCGGCGAAGACCGGCTGCTCGCGGTCGCCGGCGGCGACGCCCTCGCCGGGTTCGCGGTCCGGACGCGCGTGGCGGAGCGCGAGGCGGACGGCGAGACGACCCGGACCGCGACCTACGGCGCCGCCGCGTGGCGGGACGCCGAGGCGGCGGGCGCGCTGTACGACGCGATCGCGGCCGACGCCGCCGCGGTCGACGCCGACGGCGCCCGCGTGCTGATCCCGGAGACGGTCGAACACGTCAGCGACACGGGCGCGAACCGGGTCCCGGTCGCGGCCGAACCGGACTTCGTGATGGCCGCGGACCTCACAGGCGGTGCGCCGTGAGCCTCTTCGGCGTCCCGCTCCCGTGGTCGCTCCCGCTCACGCTCGTGATCTACGGGGTCGTCGTCGCCGCCGCGGCGTGGATCTACCGCGACGCGAAGGCGCGTGGGAGCCGCTACGCGGTCGTCTGGGGGCTCTCGACGCTCCTCTTCACGATTCTCCCGGTGCTCGCGTACCTGTACCTCCACCGCGACGCGGGACCGGCGCGGTGACCCGCACCGACCGCTTATAAACCCGGGAGGCGGATCGCCCGAACGGATGCCCTCCACCGATCGCGCTCACCGGCTGGGAGCCCTCGCTCGCGGTCGCCGCCCGCGGGCGATCGCGTTCCTCGTCTCCAACCTCCTCCCGCTCGTCGGCGTCCTCGCGCTCGACTGGAACGCGGCCGCGCTGATGACGCTCTACTGGTTCGAGCTCGGGATCGCCTCCTTCTGGGCCGTCGTCCGCGGGCTGTTCGCCGGCCGCCCCTCCGAGATCGAGTCCGACGCGCTGATCGCCGGCCCGCTCGCGCAGCGGCGGGTCGGCCTGTCGATCCCCCGAACGGGCCTACGGATCCGGCTCTCCTCGCTGCTCGTGCTCCCGGTCGTCGCGCCCATCCTCGCGGTCGTCTGGCTGTTCGTCGGCGCGCTCACCGTCGGCGTCGTCGCCGACGGCGGGCTGGCCCCCGAGGCGCTCGACACCGTGACGCTCGCGGTCCTCGCCGTCTTCGCCGGCGAGGCGGGGACGACGCTGACCGACTACTTCGGCCGCGGCGAGTACCGCGACCACAGCGCCCAGACCGCGATACGGGGCGTGTTCGCCCGCGGCGCGGCGATATTCCTCGGCGCGCTGTTCACCGTCACGATCGTGGGCGCGGCGACGATGGAGGGGGACGCGCCGATATCCGCGCTCGACCCGAACGCGGTCGGGCTCCCACTGTTGCTCGGGATCGTCGCGGTGAAGGCCGCGTTCGACCTCGCGGGGCTGTACGGCGACCGGCTCGCGGCGTTCGACGAGTCGTCGGCGCTCGACCTGGGGCTCTCGTACGACCCGCCCGCGACGGAGCCCGTCGACGCCTCCGTCGCGGAGCCGGCGCAGACGGTTCGGCAGTCCGTTCGCGCGCGCCTCGCGGGCGCGGTGACCACGCCGATCGGCCACCCGGGGTTGTGGTACCTCGCCGCGGTTCCGGCGCTCGTTGCCGCGTTGTTCGCGATCGGCGGCGACTGGGCGACCGCCGCCGCACTCCTCGCGGTCGCAGTCGCGGTCCCGCTGGGCCTCGGCGCGCTCGACCACGAGCTCCGGTACGGCCTCGTCGCGTACCGGGTCGGCGACGACGCTTTGGTCGCCTACGACCGGCTGTTCGGCGTCCCCCTGTGGCGCGTCGAGCCGTGGGACGAGACGGACCTGCGGGTGAGACGCGGGCGGCTCGACCGCCGGCTCGGGACCGCGACCGTCGTGATCGAGCTCCGCGACGACGAACGCCGAATTCCCGGACTGGCCGATCCCGAGCCGGTGCTTTCGGTCTTCGACAGGCGCGCGGAGGGGTGGGAGCGACGCGAGCGGGGGGAGCGTCCGGAGTAAGCGGCCGACCGACCGCGGCAGTCAACGGTTTTCCGCCCGGTAGAGCGGGTGCGCGTCCCCCACGATCCGCCTGAAGACCGCGATGACGCCGGCATGGATGCCCACGAGGACGGTCACGCTCGCGACGATGATCGCCACCTCGGTCGGGGTCGAGAGGAGGCCGAGCGAGACGATGAGCGTTGTCGCGCAGGCGGGGGCGTGTACCGCGTCGGTCGCGATCATCGCCCAGCTCGTCGCCACGAGCGAGACGGTCGCGCTCGCCGCGAGCCGGAACCCCTCCGGCGAGAACGCGGGGGGCGTCGCGGTGAGACTCGCGCCGGCCGCGATCAGCGACCACGCCGCGAGCCCGGCGACGCCCCCGATGAGGTGGCTCCCGACGATCCGGGCGGCCCGGCCGCGCTCGCTCCGGCGGTCGAAGGCGATGAGGAACGCCGACGGTCCGAGGCTCGGGAAGACGAACGGCTGGCCCGTCCCCCACGCGATCGCGCCGAGGACGGTGAAGAGGAGCCCGGCGTACAGGCTGGTTCCGACGCGGCGTCGCATCGTCGCCCCTCGGCCGCGGGATCACAAAGCGTCGGCGGTTCGGCTCGCCCCGTCGCCCGCGGCCGTCGCCGCGCTATCGATCGCGATACGCGAACCCGAACGCCTAATTGCGCCCGCGCCGCCCGTGGTGACATGTTCGCGACGCTGCCGGACGCCCTCCGCCTGTTCGTCGTCCCCGTCTTCGCGTGGGCGGCCCTGCGCGACGTCCGGACCCGACGCCTCCCGAACCGGCTGTGGCCGCCGCTGTACCTGTTCGGCGCGCTGCTGTTGCTCTGGGAGACTGCACGGCTGTGGCCCCTCGCTGGGTTCGAGGGGCGGCTGTTCCTCGTTCAGGCCGCGATCAGCCTGCTGTTCGTCGCCCCGCTGGGCTACGCCTTCTGGTATCTCGGCGCGTTCGGCGGCGCCGACGCGAAGGCGCTGATCGCGATCGCGGTCCTCTTCCCCACCTTCCCCGCCTACGAGATCGCCGGAACGACGCTCCCGCTCGTCGACACCCAGATCGGCGTGTTCTCGCTGACGGTGCTCACGAACACGGTCCTGCTCGCGCTCGCGTACCCGCTCGGGCTCGCCGGGATCAACCTCCTCCGCGGGGAGCGCTCGGCGACGATGTTCTTCGCGCGGCCGGTGGCGACCGACTCGCTGCCGGACCGCCACGGGCGCCTGTTCGAGGACGACGCCGGAACGACCCGGAACGGCCTCGATCTGGACGCGCTCCGGATGTACCTTCGCTGGCGCGGGGCGACCCTCGCGGACCTGCGCGCGGACCCGGATCGGCTCAGCGACCCCGACAGCGTCGGCGAGACGCACGAGCCGACCGACGGCGGGACGCACGTCGGCCCGCGGACGGACGGGGGGACCCCGACCGGGGCTGAAGGAGACTCGCCGGTTTCCGACCCCTGGGCCGCCGAGCGATTCCTCGACGAGATCGACCACGGCGCGTACGGCACCGACGCCGAGACGCTCCGCGGCGGGCTGGCGGTCGTCGCCCGGAAGGACCGCGTGCTGGTGTCGCCGGGGATGCCGTTCGTCGTCCCGATGGCGGTCGGGCTGGTCGTCTCGCTGACGTACGGAGATGCGCTGTTCGCGGTGCTCGGCGCGATCGGCCTTGTGTAAGCGGATCGTCGTCGAAACATCCGACGAGAAACACTCGCCGAGAAGATCTAGGAGGGATTGACACGGCGGCGATCGGTAAACGGAGTGGGTATTGCAGATCGCTAGCGGCGAGACGGTATTTAAGTATCCGTGAGCGACAGCAACGACTACTTATAAATCGGCGCGGTGGCCGTCGCCGGCGGCGAGGCCGCCGGCTGCAAGCGAGAGCTGTGCTCTCGCTCTGCGTGCCTGCGAGTGGCGGCCGGAGGCGGCCGCGAGCAGCACGCGCGAGGTCGCCGGACTACGTCCGGCTGTCACCGGGCGAAGCCCGGTTGCCCGAGGGACTCCGTCCCTCGCTGGAGTCGGTCGCCAGGAGCGACGCGGAGGGCGACCGACGAGGCTGGGGAGGTGTGAGGTGCTGTGCGGTTGTGGGTGGGACTCGCGGTTGGGGCTTTGGAGCCCTTCACCGGAGCGTTGTCGATCACTTATAAACAGCCGACAGCACCACCACAATCCGATTTATAAACAACCGATAAACCGTAGTGATTCAGGTACTCCCGCCGTCGATCGGGGTGTGCGCTTCGGCGGGCGGTCGAGTCGACGAGGGGAGTTCAAACGGGCGAGACTCGACGCGTGTTTTTAAAACAACCCGCCGACCCGCGAGAGGAGCCGCGGGACCTCCTCGGCGATCGCGTGTCGCTTCAGCAGCGCGAACCCGACGACGATGACGGCGAAGCCGGCGACCGTCAGCGGGGTCACGGGTTCCGCGAGGAGCACCGCCCCGGCGACGGTCGCGACCACGGGCACGACGTAGGAGACGAGGTTGATCTCGAACGCGCCCAGCCGGTCGAGCAGCGTGAAGTAGATGGTGTACGCGACCGCCGAGGACAACACGCCGAGGAACAGCAGCGCGCCGACCGCCGGGAGCTCGGCCGACGGGAGCTGTTGGCTCTCGCCCACTCCGAGGCTGAGACCGTGGATGAGCAGGGCGCCGAACAGCATCGCCCAGCCGGTGAGCGCGATGCTGGAGAAGCTCGTCTCCACGGTCCGGAGGCCGACGCTGCCGACCGCGACCGCGAGCACGCCGACCGAGATGAGCCCGACGCCGATCGTGACGCCCCCGGCCAGGTTCGCGGGATCGGGCTGGGCGACGAGCCCGACGCCGACGAACGCGAGCACCACGCCGAGCGCGCCGCGCGCGTCGAGGTCCGAGCCGCCGATCCAGAGGGCCGCGACCGCGGCGGTCGCGATGGGAACGAGGCTGTAGGTGATCGAGGCGATGCCGCTCGTCGTGTACTGCTGGCCGACGAACAGAAGCGAGTTGTTGGCGGCGACGGAGAGCCCGCCGCTGAACCCGATCGCGGCCAGATCGCCGCGGGTCCGGGGAAGCGGGCCGCTCTCGGTCAGGAGGACGTACGAGACCAACGCCAGCGCCGCCACGTCGAACCGGTAGGCGGCGTACAGCACCGGCGGGTAGTAGTCGAGGCCGACCTCGATAGCGACGAAGGAGCCGCCCCACAGCGTCGCGAGCGCGAAGAACAGGACGACGTCTCGGTACCGGGACACGAGCGGAGCAACGGGGAGCCGAGATAAAGCGGTGTCCGTTTCGGCTCAGTAGCCGCGGACGATCAGGTAATCCGCGAGGTCGGCCAACAGCTCGCGGGACCCGCTCTCGGGCAGGATCTCGAGGTGTTCCTTCGACCGCTCCGTGAGGTCCTCGGCCGTGTCCCGGGCGTACGCGATCGAGCCGACCTCTTCGAGGGCCGCCACCGCGTCGTCGATGGCCTCCTCGGTCACCTCGGCGGGCGTGTCGGCGTCGACCAGCCCGTCCACGTCGACGCCCTGCTGGCGGGCGTGGAGGGTGATCAGCGTCTCCTTCCCCTCGACGAGGTCGGAGCCGCGCTGCTTGCCCAGGTCCTCGGAGGGGACCGTCAGGTCGAGCACGTCGTCCTGGATCTGGAACGCCCGCCCCGAGTCGATCCCGTACTGGTAGAGGGCGTCGACGACCTCCTCGTCGGCGCCGAGGAGGAGGGCCGGGGTCGCGGCCGAGGCGCCGTAGAGGACGGCGGTCTTCAGCTCGACCATCTCCAAGTACTCCTCCGGGAGGATGTCGTCGCGGCTCTCGAAGGCGACGTCGAGCGCCTGTCCCTCGCAGATCTCCGTGCAGGTGGACGCGAGCATCCGCATCGCCTCCAGCCCGTTTTGGGGGTCCGCGCCCGTCTCCGTCATGAACTCGAACGCCTTCGAGTAGAGGGTGTCGCCGGCGAGGATGGCGGTCGAGGTGTCGTACTGCTCGTGGACGGCCGGGACGCCCCGCCGCAGGTCGTCCTCGTCCATGATGTCGTCGTGGATCAGCGTGAACGACTGGATCACCTCGATCGCGACCGCGGCGCGCATCACGTCGACGGTGTTGCCGTCGAGGGCCGCGAACTCGCGGAAGTCGGCGCCGAGCGGGTCGGTGCCGGTCACCGCCTCCGCGGCCAGCGTCGCCACCGTCGGCCGGAGCCGCTTGCCGCCCGCTTCGAGGATGTATCGGGTCGCCTCGTAAAGCCGCTCCGGCTCCTGTATCGGCAGCTCCTCGTCGATAGCGGCGTTGACGAGGTCACGCCGCTCGCGGATGGCTTCCAGCACCCGCGCCTCCTTCGTCTCGCTCGTCATTCGACGAGCTGGATGACGCTCCCGTTCTGCGTGACGTGCACGTCACGGCCGAGCTTGTACCCCTGCGACTTCGCGAGGTCGACGTACGGCGAGCGCCCCTTCAGCGTCTGGTGGCCGGGAATGAGGTGCTGGGGCTGGAGCGCCTGCAGCATCTCGTAGTGGCCCTCCTCGCGGAGGTGGCCGGAGACGTGGATGTCGTCGTAGAGGCGCGCGCCCTGCATCCGGAGGAGCTGTTCGGACTGGTACCGCTGCCCCTCGTTGGTCGGCTCCGGAATGACGCTCGCGCTGAAGACGACCTTGTCGCCGTCGTCGATTTCGTACGGGGTCTCGCCGCGGCCCATGCGGGTCAACATTGCGCGCGGCTCGCCCTGGTGGCCCGTCACGATGGGGAGGAAGTTCCCCTTCCCCTCCTTCATGATCCGCTTGAACGCGCGGTCGACCGACTTCCGGTGGCCGTACATGCCGACGTCGCCCTGGAAGTCGACGAAGTCGAGCCGCTCCGCGGTGCCCGAGTACTTCTCCATCGAGCGACCCAGCAGGACCGGCTGCCGGCCGATCTCGCGGGCGTACTCGACGAGCGTCTTCACGCGGGCGATGTGGGAGGAGAACGTCGTGGCGATGATCCCGCCCGAGTAGTCCTCCATCGATTTGAGCGTGTCCTCGACGTGCTTCTTCGCGTACGCCTCGGAGGGCGTCCGGCCCTTCTTGCCGGCGTTCGTACAGTCCTCGATGTACGCGAGGACGCCCTCGTCCTGCCGCCCGATCTCGCGGAAGCGGTCCATGTCGATCGGGTCGCCGATGACGGGCGAGTGGTCCAGTCGCTTGTCGAGGCCGTAGACGATCGCGCCCTCGGGCGTGTGGAGGACCGGGTTGATCGCGTCGATGATCGAGTGGGTGACGTTGACGAACTCCATCTCGACCTGCTCGGAGTCGCCGATGGCCATCGTGCCGCCCGCCTTCATCTTCACGAGGTCGTTGTCGACCTGGAACTTCCCCTCGTCGTCGATCTGCTGTTTGACCAGCTCGATCGTGTACGGCGAGCCCACGATGGGCGCGTCGTACCGGTGGGCGAGCTTCGGGATGCCCGCGATGTGGTCGAGGTGACCGTGAGTGGGGACGATCGCCTGCACGTCGCCCTCCAGCTCGCTCATGACGCGGTCGTCCGGGATCGCGCCCATGTCGATCAGGTCGAGGCTGTGCATGCTCTCGGTCTCCACGTTGTCGTGGATGAGGACCTTACTGAGGTTCAGGCCCATGTCGAAGATGACGATGTCGTCGCCCGCTCTGACCGCCGTCATCTGTCGACCGACCTCTTCGTAACCGCCGAGTGTCGCAATTTCGATTTCCATGGTTTGTGGGTTCGAACGCCGTGGTGGCGTCCATCACTGAAACCCCGCAAGGAGCCGTCAGCGCTACGTTGATCCGCGCGTCGTTGAGGCCCCGCTACGGCCGAGCCGACGTCGACTCACCGTGTCCCGCGGGAGTGTGGTACCCGGAGGTACAGCAGCCCGTCTTAAAAACACCCGGGTTCGAGCGCGCCGTTTGCGGCCCGCCGGCGACGGCCGTCGATCGCGGGCGTCTCGCGGCGAGAGCCGGACGAGCCCCCGGCGTCCCGGTATTTTTATTAGTGCGACGGGCGGCGATACGGACAATGAGTGGACGACCCCTCGACGTACTCGAAGCGTCGCTCGAGGAGCCGGTGACGGTTCACCTGAAGGACGGGACGACCTACTACGGCATCCTCGCCGGCTACGACCAGCACATGAACGTCGTCATCGAGCCGGAGTCCGACGTGGACGACCGCGTCGACGACGACCTCGACGGCGAGTTCGCGGTCGCGATCGAAGACACAACGATTATACGCGGCGATAACGTCGTCACCATCAAAGCATGACCGGCTCCGGAACGCCCTCACAGGGGAAGAAGAACAAGACGGTTCACGTGAAGTGCCGCCGCTGCGGCGAGAAATCCTACCACGTCAAGAAGGAGCGCTGCTCCTCGTGCGGCTTCGGCGACTCCGCCTCCCGCCGCGACTACGCCTGGCAGTCGAAGAACGGCGACAACTGACGACCGCGCTCTCTCTTTCGACGCTTTCGTTTCCCAGCTCTCCAGCCGCTGCGCCGGACCGTCGGGTCGACGCGCCCGGTCGATCGGCGAGCGCGGCTTCCGATCCCCCGACGCGACCGCCGGGAGCCCAACCGTTACCCCTCGGGCTCGCCGACGGCGGACATGGACCTCTCGATCGTCGACCTCTCGCCGGTCCCCGCGGGCGGGACCGCGGCCGACGCGTACGCGAACACGGTATCCGCCGCGGAGCAGGCCGAGCGGCTGGGATACTCGCGGTTCTGGGTCGCCGAACACCACGGCATGGGCGATCACCTCGCCGGGACGACCCCGGAGGTGCTGCTCGGCCGGCTCGCGGGCGCGACCGAGGAGATCCGGATCGGCTCCGGCGCCGTCCTGCTCAACCACTACAGCCCGTACAAGGTCGCGGAGGCGTTCGGGACGCTCGACGGGCTCGCGCCGGGACGGATCGACGCCGGCCTCGGCCGAGCGAACGGGTCGCCGGCCTCGGACCGGGCGCTCGGCACGGACCGCCGCGTCGAGGACCCCGACGAGGACCACGAGGAGCGCATCCGCGCGGTCGTGAACCACCTATACGACGCCTTCCCCGACGACCACCCGTACGGCGATCTGACGGTCCCGCGCTCGGGGGCGGCCCCGCCGGTCCCGTGGGTGCTCGGTTCCAGCCCGTCGAGCGCGGCGATCGCCGGGAAGCTCGGCGCCCGGTTCTGCTTCGCGGCGTTCATCCGACCGGGACTCGCCGAGCGCGCCTTCGAGACCTACCGCGAGCGATTCGAGCCCACGGGGCTCGGCGGCGGGCCCGAGGAGCCGCACGGGATGGTCGCGGTCAACGCGGTCGCCGCCGAGACGGACGCGGCCGCGGCGCGCCGCCGCGCGCCCGCGGAGGCGACCTTCAAGCGGATGCGACGGGGCGAGGTCGGGTCGATCCCCTCGGTCGAGGAGTCGATCGCGGAGCTCGGGAGCGTCCCCGACCCGACGCCCGCGACCCTCGACGCCGACGAGTGGCCGCGAGCGATCTCGGGGAGCCCGGAGACGATCGACGGCCTGCTCGAACAGCTCGCGGACCGGGTCGGCGCCGACGAGGTGATGATCCAGCACGCGGTGCCCGACCACGGGGACGCGCTGGAATCGCACGCGCTGTTGGCGGAGGCGGTCGGGACCGAGTCGCGGGCGTGACCGCGGCAGGGGGTGAGACTCCCGGCGGCACGACTGCGTCCGGCCGTTCGGCGGTCCGTCGTCGCCCGGGCCGCCACCCTCGTCGCCCTTCTCCTACCCGTCGCGATTCGGACTGCTACTCCACGCGCTCGCGGGCGGCGGCGACGAGCATCGGCAGCATGACGGTCGCGTCGCCGTAGACCGAGGCGTTGCGCGCGTCCTTCTCCAGTTTCCCCCACGAGCGCGCCTCCTCGAGGGTCGCGCCCGAGAGCCCGCCGGTCGCCTCCGGGTCCATCGTGATTTGGACCGCGTAGTCGTACGCGCGCGGCGTGACGAGCATCGTCTGGAGCGTGAAGTTCTTCGGGACGCCGCCGCCGACGAGCAGGCAGCCGGCGTCGTCGGCGTCGAACGCGAGGTCGGTCAACTCCGTCATGTCGGCGAGGGCGTCCAGCGTGAAGTCGGCGGTCTGGGCGTACATCCACGCCTGCAACCCGAGCACGGAGTCCTGCACCGCGGGGCAGTAGACCGGCACGTCGCACTCATAGGCCGCGGCGGCGACGCCGGGGTCCTCGGCCACGTCGTCGCGCTCGTTGACCGCGGCGTTGGCGCGGCCGAGTTCGTGTGTCAGGTCCGCGATGGAGACCGCGTCTCCTCCCTCCAGCTCCGGGAACACCTCCTCGCGAAGGTGGCCCTCGAAGGCGGCGAAGTGCTCCTGCGGGAGGTAGACGTTGTAGATGCGGTCGACGCCCTCGTCGCGGAGCCCCTCGTCGTGCTCGCGGGGGGTCTTCTCCGGGTCGTGGGTCCGCCCGTGGTGGTGTTTCCCCCCGATCGCCTCGATGGCGTCGTGGGTGAGGTTCGCCCCCGTCGTCACCAGGGCGTCGACGTAACCGTCGCGGATGAGGTCGGAGACGATCCGGCGCATCCCCGCTGGCACCATCGCGCCCGCCAGCGAGAGGAACACGGTGCAGTCGTCGTTCGCGAACATCTCCGCGAGCACGTCGCCCGCCTCGTTGACGGACGCCGCGCCGATCCCCGCGTCGCCGTACCCCTCGACCAGCTGTCCGACCGTCATGTCGCCGGTCGCGCGGGTGTGTCCGACCGGATCCTCGTGGAACTCCTCGCGCCCCTCGCGCGCTTCGTCGTCGCTGTCGCTCATGCCGAGAGGTGCGGCGCGCGACCGTTTGAAACGACCGATCCGTCGGCCGTGCTACCGGCGGGTCACTCTACCGGTCACCCTACCGGCCGGCTCCCGCGCCGCCCGCGCCCCCGCTCACCGGCGGGAACAGCGCCAGTTCGTCGCCCGCTTCGAGCGTCGCGTCCATCCCGCCGCCCTGGCGGACGTTCTTCCCGTTCCGGAGGACGTTGATGTGGTCGGCGACCTCGCCGTCGTCGAGCACCCGGTCGCGGAGGTCCGGGTGGGCCGCCAACAGCGCGTCGAGCGCTTCGTCGACCGTGTCTCCCGGTTCCGCCGCCACGTCGATCTCGCGTCCGCCGGCGATCTCCGCGAGGTCGGCGAACAGCTTCCACTCCATACGCGGATCCCCGCGCGGGCGGCTCAAGAGCGTTGCGCCCGGTCGGCGTCGTCGGGGGCGTCGGGGGCGTCGGTCCCGTCTGTCCCGTCGGTGTCCGAGACGTCGGTCCCGTCGCCCTCGGAGGTTCCGTCCCCGTCGCCGCCGGCCGGATCGTCGCCCTCGCCGCTAACACCGCCTCCGTCGTCCCGGTCCTCTCCCTCGCTCCCGTCCGCAGCCGCCGCGGCGGCCGCCTCGAACCGACGGAGCGCGTCCGGCCGGCCGACGAGGTACACCAGGTCCCCCGGCGCGAACGCGTGCGACCGCGCGGGGATCGGCTGGACCGATCCGCCGTCGGGACGGACCGCGGCGACGACGACCCCCACGTCGCCGACGGTCGTCCCGACGAGCTCGCTCCCGGCCGCGACCGTGACGGTGGCCATCGTCTCGTCGACGCGGCGCAGGAGCGAGGCGAACTCCCGGTCGGCCTGCGGCTCCGCCGGCAGCGTGACGAGGCGGTAGCCGGACTCGTCGGTCAGCTGCTCGGCGTCCGACTCGTCGAGCGCGACGGTCGCCGCGTCGCCGGCGACGCCTCGGAGCTCGCCGGTGGCGACGCGTTTCGGCTCGGGCTCCGCCCGCCACACCTGCACCGCGTCGCCCGCGGTGGCGTTGTTCGGCGGGTCGGCGGCGATCGCGACCGCGGCCGAGCCCGGCGCCAGCGTCGGGCCGAGCCCGGCGGCCCGGGAGCCGACCGCGAAGTACTCGACGGTCCCGTCCTCGGTCACGTCCACGTCGACGTAGCCGACCGCGTACTCCTCTTTCACGCGGGTGACGAGCCGCTCTCGGAGCTCCTCGGGCGAGAGCTTCCGCGCGAACAGCAGCGTCTTCTCGGCCAGCTCCGCCTTCTTCTCCGCCGAGACCGGGTCGTACGTCTCCATGTCCTCGATGTCTTCCGCCGCCGGGAGCGTGACCGCCGTGAACCGCCCGATCGCCCGGACGATCCCGCTCAGCTCTCCCTCGAGCTGTCGCGCCCCCGAGAGCGCGAACACGTCGACCGCGAGCCGGTCGCCGGCGTACCGGCCGACCGGCGCGGTGACCGCCGTGACGCCGATGGCGACGATGTTGAAGAACGCGCTCTCCGGGTCGAGCAGCCCCGGGCTCTCGCCGGCGGCGACCGCCCCGAGCGACGTCGTGTTGAGATACAGCGCGACGACGGACACGCCGAGCAGCACCGTGACGCCCTCGGGGATCTCGTCGCGGAAGTACCAGCGGTACGCGAGCGCGGCCCCCCCGGCCACGACGACCGAGAGGAGCGCGAACGAGAGGAGCGTCGCCGCCGCCTGTCGGGGCCGGGAGAACCCGACTCCCACCGGGGTTTCGCCGACGAGGCTCGCTCCGATCCCGACCGCATCTCCGAGGGGGAGGCCCCCTCCGGCGACGACCGCCTCCGCGAGCGGTCCGATCATTTCGCCGCCTCCGCGAACCGGTCGAGCGCGTCTCGGTTCCCGACGACGAAGAGGTCGTCGCCGGCCGACAGCGCCTGCGACCCGCTCGGCGCGACGGTCCACGACTCGTGTCGGGCCGCGAGGACGGCGACGCCGTACCGTTCGCGGACCCCGACCTCCCCGATCGTGTGCCCGTCGAGGGGGCCGCCCGCGACGACGGTCACACGGCGGAAGCGCTTCCCCGCGCGCCGCAGCAGCGTCGTCAGCTCGTACTCGCGCCGGGTGCCGCGGGAGAGGACCAGCACCCGCCCCCGGTCGACGCCCAGCAGCGCGCTGGCGTCCGCCCGGTCGACGGCCAGCGTCACCCGCCCCTCGCCGCCGGTCGTCGTCGGGGCGGGCGCGGGCAGCGGGGCCTCGCCGCCGTCCGTTCGCGCGTCGGGGTCGGCGTCCGGATCGTCTCCCGGCGACGGCGCGGCGCTCGCGGGCCGCTTCTCGCTCGGCGCCTTCACCTCGCCGCTCGACCGCGCGGCGATGACCGTCCCGTCCACGGTGCGGTCGGGCGTGATCACCCGAACGAGGTCCCCGCGGGCGATCCCGGTGGGGACGAGCGCCGACACCGACACCGCGCGCTTGCCCGACCCGACCCGCTTCGAGAGCCCGCCGATCGGCGGCGCGGCCGCCACCGTCGCGCGCGCCTTCTCGTCGATCCGGACCGCCGCGTCGGCGAGGTCGTACTCGGTCAGCAGCCGTTCCGTGAACCGGTTCTCGAGCTCGCGGAGCGGGAGGTCCGCGGGGAACGTCCACTCTCCCTCGGCGATCGCGGTCCGCGTCTCCGCGGGCAGCGGCGGGTACCCCTCCATGTCGCTCACCTCTCCGGCAACCTCGACGCCCACCCGGCCGCGACCGCCGACGAGTTCGACCACGTCGGCCGAGAGCGTCCGGTCGCGCAGCTGTCGTATCGAGATCCGCTTCGGGACGCTCGCGCCCAGCTTGTCGCCCTGCGCGTGCGCGTACAGCGACAGCATGAGGACGACGATGATCGCCGTGAGCAGGGCCGGGGCCCGCTCGGACGACCGGATCGTCTGGTCGTTGAGCGCCATCAACCCCCCGTTGACGCCCGCGATCGCGAGCGCGAGGACGACGACCCCGAGCCCGGGGATCGTCACGTCGGTGACGTACTTGAAGAGGAAGCCGAGGACCCCCGCCACCAACGCGGGAACGATCCCCGTGACGATACCGAGGTAGACCCCGAAGACGATCTCGACCGGCAGTGACATACGCCCCCAAACCGGCGGCGGGGTTAAACCTGTGTCGGCGGCGGGCGCGCGGGCAGCGAGGGCGTGGACGACGGGAGTACGGATCCGGCGACGGGGCGTGGACGACGGGAGTACGGATCCGGCGACGGGGCGTGGACGACGGGAGTGCGGGCTCGGCGCGTCCCGCGACCGACCTCGCTCGCGGGGTTTAAGTCGTCCGTCGGCGACGAACGCCCATGGAGCTGACCCGCGACTGGGTGACCGTGCGGGCGTCGATCGCCCTGACGTTCGCGGTCGCGATCCTGTCGATCCTCGCCGGGCTCGCGCAGATCGGCGGCCTCGGCGTCTCGGGGCCCCTCGCTCCGCACGTCCCCGACGTGGTCCGACAGACGGTCGGATTCACGGGGACGATCACCGGCTTCGCGATGCTCGGGAGCGGCTTCGCGCTGCGGAACGGCTACCGCGTCGGGTGGTACTCGACCGCCGTGCTGCTCCCGCTGACCGCGGTCCAAGGGCTGATGCAGGCGTCCGTCCTCTCGTTCCCGCTGGTGGCGCTATCGGTGCTGTCGATGCCGGCGCTCGCCTACAACCGCGGGCGGTTCGACCGGGATTTCAGGCCCTCTCCCACGCAGCTCGCCGCGAGCGCGGCGCTCGGGACCGCGATCGCCTACGGGACCGTGGGCACGTACGCGCTCCGCGAGCAGTTCAACGGGGTCGAAACGATCGTCGACGCGTTCTACTTCACCGTCGTCACCGCCTCGACGGTCGGATACGGTGACATTTACCCGACGAGCGGCGCCGCGTCCGACATCGCCCAGCTGTTCGTGCTCTCCTCGCTCGTGATGAACGTCGCCGCGTTCGCGGTGGCGCTCGGCGTCCTCCTGACGCCGGCCATCGAGGCGCAGCTCTCCAAGGCGCTTGGAAGAATGACCGACAGACAGATCGACCTCCTCGACGACCACGTCCTCGTGTTAGGCTACGGGGACCTGACGGAACCGATACTCGAAGAACTCGCCGCCCGCGACGGGACGGAGTACGCCGTGATCACGACCGACGAGTCCGCGGCCAGACGGCTCGGCGAGCGCGACGTCCCGGTGTTCACCGCGGACCCGAGCGACGTCGAGCCGCTGGAGCGCGGTCACGTCGACCGGGCCCGCGCGGTCGTCGCCGCCACCAACGACGACGCCCGGGACGCGCTCGCGATCCTCACGGCGCGACAGCTCAACCCCGACGTGCGGATCGTCGCCGCCGCGACCCAGCGGGAGAACATCGACAAGCTCCGCCGCGCCGGGGCGGACCAGGTGATCTCCCCCTCGACGCTCGGCGGCCACATCCTCATCGACTGCGCGTTCGGCGCCGACAGCGACGACGCGACGGCCGACCTCCTCGGTGACGCCGCGTTCGACGGCGAGGTAGACCCCACCGGGACCGACGACCGGCCGAGCTAGACGCGAGGCGGCAAGCCGGGTCGGGCCGGGACGGCGGGGCGAATTGGGGGAGAGACGGCGGGGCGAATTAGGGAGAGACGGCGGGGCGAATTAGGGAGAGACGGCGGAGCGAGTCGGGCCGATCCATCGATGCGATCCGGTCTCGACACGTTCCGTCCCGAGGAGAACACAGCCGAATATAGCCGTCAATAGGGCTCTCAAGCGGGTTTTTTGTGGACCACGTCCGATCTCGATCACATGCCACGAGCCGTCCTCCTCAGGTGTCCGGTCTGTGACGCGGTGCGCGCCCTCGTCGGGGACCGATCCGACTGGCCGCGCGGCGACCTGTACGCGACGGTCGAGTCGCACGTCCGCGACCACTCGACCGACGAGACCAAGACCGCGATCCGGAAACACCGCGCCGTCGCGGAGTCGACGGAGCTCGTCGTCTCTCGAACGCAGCTCGACCGGCTGCCGACGGAACGGTGGCGGGACCGCGAGGCCGCGACGCTCCCGGAGTGCCTTCCGGCGGACGCGATGCCGCCGGCCGCGGCGGAGTCCCCGTCCGCGGAGACGACGGGGCCCCGCTCGCGTGTCGAGGACTGACCGCGCGCCGCCGGATCGGACGCGCGGCGACGCGTGGCGCGCCGAGTCGGTGACGCCGCGCCGCGACGGCGACGCCTCCGAGTAGACCGCGGTCCCGCTACCGGCTCTGCCGTCCCTTCGTCTGTCGGTAGTCCCGGCTCAGCACGTTCTCGCGCATGTGCTCGCGGAACGCGTCGGCGTCGGCGTCGGTCATCTCGGCCGGGTCCTTCATCGGGACCAGCTCGAAGCCTCGCCCGCGGATCGTCGTCGCGTGCTCGGCGTCGACGTCGAAGGAGTCTGGCCGCCGCGTCGTGTACTCGATCGCGAGCTCGCGGAGCGGTCGCTCGCCGACGGGCACGATGATCTGGGGGTTGATCATCCGGATCTCCGCGTTGAGGAACGGCTCGCAGGTCTCGACCTCCCGGTCGGTCGGCTCGCGCTCGGGGTGCCGACACCGGGTCAGGTTGGTGAAGAAGACGTTCTGTACGTCGGGCTCCGTCGCGTCCGGTGCCGACCGGACGAACCCGAGGTCGGCGAAGATCGACTGCACCCGCTCGCCCGCGCCCGCGCCGGTGAAGGGGATCCTGTTGGCCTCTGCGGCCCCGCTCGGCCGCGTGCCGACGACGAGGAACTCGCCGCCCACGTCGCCGTAGCCGTGAACGACGCGGTCGCGGGAGCCGCACAGCTCGGAACAGTTCTCGCAGTCGGCGTCCATCCCGAACGGGTTCCGGAGCTTGCTCTGGTTCGCGTCCACGGGCTCACTGCGTCCCGGGGGCTGGTAAACGCTCCGCCGGCCGGAGCGGCGGGGGCGAAAGCGGAGAGAACGAGCGTCCCGTCAGTTCAGCGTGTAGGTGTCGCCGTCGCAGTCGACCATGCCCTCCTTCCGAAGGGTCTTCAGAATGCTGTACAGCGAGAGCTTCTTCATGCCGAGCGAGTCGCCCATCTCCGAGACGGTCGCGTCGCCCTTCGTCGTCAGGTACAGGTACACGAGCTTCGCGCGGGGAGACTGCAGCTCCGGCGGCAGGGCCGGCGCCGCGGTGCGTGCGGTCTGCGTCTCTAACATCTTGTCCGATCCGTTGCGTTCGACGATAATAAACCCCCTATTCAACGATCGTCGAAACGGCTCGGACAACGGATAGGGAGTCGAACACGCCGAAAACGCGGGAGGCTGCGATCGTTACGGTCGGTACCGACCGCGTCGTGACCCTCGATCGCGGCCGAGTTTCGACCGACGACGGATACGAAACCGTGAACGATCCGGATCGATCGTTGTCGACTCCGCGTTCAGTACGACCGGTTCTTCGGCTCGTACGTCTTGTTCTCGCCTTCGAGGATCGTCGGCTTGTACCAGAGTTCGGGCTCGCCGTCGTTCCACGAGACGAGCGTGTGTTTCAGCCAGTTCTCGTCTTTCCGCTCCTGGTGTTCCTTCCGCCAGTGGGCGCCGCGGAACTCCTCGCGGGCGAGCGCGCCCATCGTGAGCGCCTCGGCGATGTCGAGGATGTTCCGTGTCTCCATCGTGTGGATCAGGTCGGTGTTGAACGTCCGAGACGGGTCCGACACCGCGACGTCCTTGTACGCCTCCCGCGCCTCGCGGAGGTCGCCCAGCGTCTCCTCGAGCCGGCCCTCCTCGCGGAACACGTTGACGTTCGCGGTCATCGTCTCCTGGACCTTCGACCGGATCTCGGCGTGGTTGCGGCCCTCCCGCGAGAGCAGCTCCTCGACGCGGGCCTTGGCGCGCTCGACCTCGGCCTCGAGCACGCCGTCGGGGTCCGTCGCCACGGCGCCGCCGTCGGCCGCGGCGGGGCCCTGTCCGCCGGTCTCGCCGACCTCGACCTCGAACTCGTAGTCCGCGGGCTCCCAGTCGCCCTCCTTGCCGGTCGTGACCTCGGCCTCGCCCATCTCCTCGCCGGCGGCGTGACGCCCGGCGCGCTTGCCGAAGACGATGAGCTCGGGCAGGGCGTTGCCGCCGAGGCGGTTCGCGCCGTGGACCGACGCGCAGGCACACTCGCCGGCCGCGTAGAGGCCGCCGATGGCGGTCTCGCCGAACTCGTTGGTCTCGATGCCGCCCATCGCGTAGTGCTGGCCGGGCTTGACGGGCATCGGCTCCGTGAGTCCGTCGGCGCCCTCGAAGTCCTCCGCCAGGTGGAGGATGTTCTCCAGCCGGTCGAGGATGCGCTCCTCGCCTAAGTGCCGCATGTCGAGGTGGACGTACTCGTCCTCGATGCCGCGGCCCTCGTTGACCTCGGTCAGCTCGGCGCGCGAGACCACGTCGCGGGAGGCGAGCTCGCCGTCGTTGTTCGCGTAGCCGTGCTCGAACATGAACCGCTCGCCGTCCTCGTTGTAGAGGATTCCGCCCTCGCCGCGGACCCCCTCGGAGATGAGGACGCCCGTCGACGGCAGCGTCGTCGGGTGGAACTGGATGAACTCCATGTCCTCCATCGGAACGCCGGCGCGGTACGCCATCGCGACGCCGTCGCCGGTGTTCGCGACCGCGTTCGTGGTGTGATCGAACACCTGTCCCATCCCGCCGGTCGCGAGGATGACGCCGTTATCGGCGCGGAAGCCGCTGATCTCGCCGCTCTGGATGTCGTAGGCGACGACGCCGTGGCAGGTCCGGTCGGCCGGGTCCTCCTCGTCCGTGACGGCCAGCTCCATCACGTGCCACTCGTCGTACACCGTGATCCCGCGTTTGACCACCTGCTCGTACATCGTGTGGAGCATCTGGTGGCCGGTCTCCGCGCCGGCGTACGTGGTCCGGGGGAACGAGAGGCCGCCGAACGGCCGCTGGGAGACGCGCCCGTCCTCCTCGCGGGAGAACGGCATCCCCCAGTGTTCGAGCTGGATGACCTCCTCCGGGCTCTCCTGACAGAGTGCCTCGACCGCCGGGGCGTCCCCGAGGTAGTCGGACCCCTTCATCGTGTCGTAGGCGTGGTCCTCCCAGGAGTCGGCGTCGCGTAGCGCCGCGTTGATCCCGCCCTCGGCCGCGCCCGTGTGCGAGCGGACCGGGTGGAGCTTCGAGACGATGGCCACGTCGGCCCCCGCTTCCTGTGCCGCGATCGCCGCCCGGAGTCCCGCCCCTCCGGCGCCGACAACGATAACGTCGTGTTCGTGCATTGTTGTATGGTATTCCGTTAGGTTTGGAGTCCCTTGAGCGTGTCTACCGCGCTCACCAGAACTTCAGGTTGTTCTTGACGGCCTCGCGTTTCAGCTCCTGGATGTGCTCGGTGAGGGGGATGTCCTTCGGGCACACCTCGGTACAGGAGAACTGGGTCTGGCACCGCCAGACGCCGTGCTCCTGTTCGATGATCTCCAGCCGCTTCTGTTTGATGTCCTCGCCCTCGCGCTCGTCCATGGCGAACCGGTACGCCTTGTTGATCGCGGCGGGACCGAGGTACTCGTTGTCGCCGGCGGCGATGTTACACGAGGACATACACGCGCTACACCAGATACACCGGGTCGACATCTTGATCTTCTCGCGGTTCTCCCGCGTCTGGCGCTGCTCTTCTAACTCGCCGTCGGGGTACTCGTTCGTCTGGAAGTACGGCTCGACGGCCTCCATCTGGTCGTAGAAGTGCTCCATGTCGACGACGAGGTCCTTCCGGACCTCGGCGTGCGGGAGCGGTTCGACCCGGATCGGCTCTTCGAGCTCTGAGATCTGGGTCTTACACGCCAGCTTCTGGCCGCCGTTGACGAACATCGCGTCCGAGCCGCAGACCGCCTGCCGGCAGGAGTGCCGGAACGTGAGCGAGGAGTCGTACGTGTCCCGCGAGTACATCAGCGCGTCGAGGACGGTCATCCCCTTCGTGAACGGGACGTGGAACGTGTCGAACCGGGGCTCCTGTTTCCCCTCGACCTCGGGATCGTACCGGAACACCTTCAGCTCGACCGTCTCCTCGTCGGCGGCGGCCTTTTCGGCCTCCTCGGCCTGTCGGCGGGCGCGCTCCTCGGCGGCCCGCCGTCGCTTCTCGTCTCGACGCTCGTCGCCCTTCGAGGGCGCGTCCGCCTCGGCGTCGGTCTCGCTCGATTCCTCGGTCTGTGTCGGTGTCTGCGTACTCATAGTTCAGAGTGGGAAGCCGCCCGCCCACGCGTTCGCCGTCCGAATCCCCTGGAACAGCAGCACGACGCTCGCCGCCACGAGCGTCCACTTGACGACCGTGCGTTTGGTGCCAGTCAGCCCCTGGTTGATGAGGGCGTTGTACACGCCGTTGACCCCGTGGAACGTCGCGGTCACGAGGAACAGCACCATCAGCGAGTAGTAGCTCAGCTGCTCCATCCGCGCCGAGCTCGCCGCGAGCGTGACCTCGTCGGCGTGGTGGACGAAGTGGAGCAGGAAGAAGTGGAACGCCAGCACGACCAGCAGGAACGCCGCCGTGACGCGCTGGAGCAGCCACATCCGACCGCCGGACTTGAACGAGGAGTAGCGTTCCGCCATCTCAGAACGCCCCCGCGATGAAGGTCGGAACGGACGCGACGGTGATCGCTCCGGTCAGGATCAGCGACGCGTAGAAGCTCTTGTCCTGTGCCTCCAGCCCGATTCCGAGGTCGACGAGGAGGAGTCGGGTGCCGTTGAGCATGTGGAAGACGGCGACCGCGAGCAGGCCGACCTCCAGGATGCGCACTAAGAGCAGCCCTTCGAGGCTGACGATCGTCCCCGTGAACACGTCCGTCTCCGACCCCTGGAACATCATCGTCGCGCCGTTGGCCGCCGGGATCGCTGTACTCAACACGGCGATGTGCGTGAACAGGTAGCCGATCAGCACCCACCCCGTGAACTTATGGAAGATCCAGGCCCACATCCCCGCCTCGAACTCCCGCCAGCGGCTGAAGTCCTCGATGAGGCCTCGATTGTACGACTGACTCATACCTACCGGTTCCAACCGGGGTCGTATAGTAGTTACTAACACGGCGGGATCGACCCCGACGGACTCCCCTCCCGCGTCCGCGTATGAGCCTCTTTGGCACGGCCGTCTCGCTCGCGGAAGCCTTTTATGTTCCCCTCCCGCCAGTACGGTTGCAATGGCGAAAGGCGAAGTTGACTTCTTCAACGACACTGGCGGCTACGGATTTATCGAGACTGACGACGCGGACGAGGACGTGTTCTTCCACATGGAGGACGTCGGCGGCCCGGACCTGGAGGAAGGTCAGGAAGTCGAGTTCGACATCGAGGAAGCGGACAAGGGTCCGCGCGCGACGAACGTCACCCGCCTGTAACTCCGGCGACGACGTTCAGGGTTGTATCGGCTTTTCGACTGTTCTACACCGCTGAGACGCGTCTCTATCCGGCGTAGCGGCCGATCGTTCCCCGACCGATAGGGATTTACTGATCGCTGACTGACCGGTCAGTCAATGAGCGACCAGCCGAGCGCGGCCGACGAGATCATGGACGGGGTCTACCGCGCGCTCCGCGCCCACGGCTACGCCGACCTGACGATGCAGGACATCGCGGACGAGTGCTCGAAGAGCAAGTCGCTGCTCCACTACCACTACGACACGAAGGAGGACCTCCTCGTCGCCTTCCTCGACCGCGTCATTACCGACTCGGAGCGACGCATCGCGGCCCACGCCGACGACCCGCCCGCGGAGCGGCTCGCGGGATTCATCGGCTGGTTCGTCTTCGAGCCCGAGGCGGTCGACCGCGAGGCGTTCCACATCGCGCTCCTCGAACTCCGGACGCAGGGCCCGTTCAACGAACCGATTCGCGAACAGCTCGTCCGGAGCGACCGGCTGCTCCGCGGCACCGTCGTCGACATCCTCGAATCCGGCATCGAGGAGGGGGTGTTCCGCGACGTCGACGTCGAGGAGACCGCGGCGCTGCTCGTCGCGACCCTCGACGGAGCGCGGACGCGACAGATCACGCTGAGTCGAGGCGCGACGGCCGCCGACGGCGACGAGGCGGAGGGGGAGAGCGCGGCGGCGGAGCGGTCGGACGGGTCGGACGGGTCGGACGATTCGGACGACTCGGACGGTTCGGATGAAGACGGATCTGCGGACGAAGGTTCCGGTCACGCTCCGAGCGATGGCACGGCGGGGGTCAGCGACACCGCCGACCGGCCCGAGCCGGCGTACACGCGTGCGGTCGCGGAGGCGGCCCTCCGGCGGATCGTCGAGCCGCTGCTCGCGGCGGGGGCGGAGCTGCCGTCGCTCGAGGACGGGATCGCCGCGATGGCGCCCGTCGACGAGGACGAGCGGGAATGACCGGCGGGCCGGCACGGGGTGACTGACGTGGGACTGTTCGGGATCGACCGCCCGCCGACCGTGCTGCTCGCGGTGATCGCCAGCACCTTCTTCGTCGGCTTCGGCGGCGGGGTCGTCTTCCCGATCCTTCCGAACCTCGGCGCGGTCCTCGGGATCTCGGCGTTCATGGTCGGCGTGATCCTCTCCGCGAACCGCTGGGTGCGGCTCGTCGCGAACGCGCCGGCCGGCGCCCTCGTCGACCGGTACGGGACGCGCAAACCGTTCGTCGCCGGGCTGTTCGTCGAGGGGGTCGCCACCCTCGGCTACGTCGTCGCGCTCGCGATGCCGCCCGCCGAGTCGCTCCGCCCGCTCGCGGCGTCGCTGCCGACGGTGGCGGCCGGTCCGCTCGCCGTCGGGCCGGAGGGGTGGTTCACCGCGATCGCGGCCGTCGTCGCGCCCGAGACGTGGTTCCTGCTCGCGCGGGTCCTCTGGGGGCTCGGCTCCGCCGCGGTGTTCGCGACCGCGTACACCATCGCCGCCGACCTTTCGGACGGGGGCTCGCGCGGGACGAACATGGGGATCGTCCGCGGCGGGATCACGATGGGGTTCCCGGCCGGCCTCGTGCTCGGCGGGGTCGTCTCCGCGCTCGCGAGCAACGTCGCGGCGTTCGTCGTCGCCGCCGCGTTCGCGCTCACCGCCAGCGTCGTCGCCTACCGTTTCGTCCCGGAGACGCACGTCACGGGCGACCGGTCGGGGGACTCGATCAAGCCATGGGACGTGGACACCGCGGTCCCGGCCGTGACGGTCGGGCTGGTCAACTTCGGGCTGATGTTCGCGTACATCGGCGCGCTGTTCTCCACGCTCGTGTTATTCCTCGGCGAGAACGACATCTCGCTGTTCGGTCTCGCCCCGCAGGGGACTTCCGGGCTGTTCATGGCCGGCACGGTCCTCTCCGCCGCGGTCTTCATGTTCGTCGGCGGGCGGATCTCGGACACCCGCGACTCCAGAACGCCGATTCTGCTGACGTTCCTCGCGGTCTCGTTCGTCGGGTTCCTGCTGCTCGCCCGGGCCGGATCGGTGGTCTCGCTCGGACTCGCCTGCGCCTTCATCGGCGCCGGGCAGGGCGGGACGAGCGGCCCGATGATGGCCCTGCTCGCGGACCTCACGCCCGACGAGCGGATGGGCCGGGCCTCGGGGACGAACAACGTCCTCGGCGACGTGGGCGGCGGCCTCGGCCCGATGGTGTCGCTGCCCCTGATCGAGGCGGTGGGGTTCGCGCCGATCTACGCCGCCTGCGCGGTCCTCCCGCTCGCCGCGGGCGGCGTGCTCCTCCTGGGCGTCCGGCGCGAGACGGGGACGTTCCTCCCCGGACGCACTGCGGGGGAGGCGGGACCGGACAAGGGGTCGGTCCCCGCGGATTCCTGAACCGACCGCTGGGCGCGGCTCCGAGCGCCCTGATAAGGGCGCGAGGAGCCAGCGAGGGAGTTGCGAGCAGAGAGGCGCCGGAGGTCACTCATGCAGCCGGCGCGCAGCGCCGGCGACGAAGCGAGCGACGAGGTTGGGGCTTCGAAGATGGTCAGCGACGAAAGGCGCTTATAAGCGATCGCCGTCCCCGATTCATCCCCTCGAACGCCGTAACGGCCGCCCCGAGGCCGATATCGGAAGTGTGCGAACCGCTGGCTCCCGCTACTCGAAAGAACAACCGTTAAAAGTCGCCGCCGGGTTCGTACGGATATGGCTGGAACTATCGAAGCGCTCGTCCCCGGCGGGCAGGCCAACCCCGGCCCGCCGCTCGGTCCCGAGCTCGGACCGACGCCGGTGGACGTCCAGGACGTCGTGTCGCAGATCAACGAGGAGACCGCCGCGTTCGACGGCATGGAAGTGCCCGTCACCATCGAGTACGAGGACGACGGCTCCTTCACGATCGAGGTCGGCGTCCCGCCGACGGCCGAACTGATCAAAGACGAGGCCGGCTTCGAGACCGGCTCCGGCGAGCCCCAGAAGGACTTCGTCGCGGACATGTCGATCGAACAGGTGAAGAAGGTCGCCGAGCAGAAGTCGACCGACCTGCTCTCGTACGACGTGAAAAACGCCGCCAAGGAGGTCGGCGGCACCTGCGCCTCCCTCGGCGTCACCATCGAGGGCGAGGACGCCCGGACGTTCGACGACCGCGTCGACGCCGGCGACTACGACGACGTCCTCGAAGCGTAACGACGCGTTCCGAGGCGTTCCGCCGCAGCTTCGCCGCGGTCTCGCCGTGGCGATTTTTCCGGCGTCGTTTTCTCCCGCACCGCTGCGCGATGCGCGCAGCGGTGCGGTTCCGCGGACCCGACGGCCGTCGACCCCACCGCCTTCATCGACCCCACCGCCTTTTTACCCGCGACGCGCCGAGTCGCGGGCATGCCCGATCTCCATCCCGTCGCGAAGCGGATCCACAACGTCCAACCGCGACCCGTCCGACTCACCCTCGACGACGGCGAGACGGGCGTCTACGAGTTCTCCTCGACGGAGTTCTTCCAGCGGGAGTTCCGCGGGGAGGGCGTCCGCACCGACGCGGACGGCGACGCCGAGTTCCGGCTGATCACCTCCGAGGACCACGAGTCCGTGCTGCTCGGGCGGTCCGGTCCCGACGAGGAGGGGTGGACGGTCGTCGGAGAGGTGGTCGAAGCGGAGCGCGCGGTGGTGTGAGCGCGGACCGCGGCGAGTCCGCCGATCGCCTCACCGAACGACGGTGACGGGGACCTCGGCGCGGCGCACCACGCCCTCGGCGACGCTCCCGAGCAGGACCCGAGAGAGGCCGGTCCGACCCCGACTCGCCAGCACGACGTGGTCGAACGGGTCGGCAGAGCCCTCCGACTCGCCGACCGGCTTCTCGCCGCCCGCCACGCCGAGGATCGTCGCCGTCGGCCGCCCGACCTCCAGCCGCGTCTCCACGTCGCGGTCGACCGTCGACGTCGCCTCGCTCAGGATCCGATCGCCGCGCTGTTTGGCGCTCTCGTACCACTGGTCGGCGGCGCCGGGGAACCCGCCCTCCGCGCCGGTCGCCGAGTCCGCGGGGTTGATCACGTGGAGCGCCGTCAGCTCGGCGTCGGGCCACTCCGACGCCGCGAACTGCAGCGCTTCGGTCGCCTCCGTCGATCCGTCGACCGCGACGAGGATCCGTTTGGCCATGTGCGCGCTTCGCTCGCTCGGTGTAAAAAGGGCGGCGGCGGCTCCGGCGCGGCGGTAACGCGGGCCGGGACCGCTCCGTCGAACGGATCGTTCCGCCGAGCGGATCGCTCTGCCGAGCGGACCGCTCTGCGGAATCGGAGCGCGCCGATCAGTCCCCGTGCCGCGTCACGCACTCCGAGAGCCCGATCAGCTCCACCGGCTCGGAGTTGTCGGGGGAGTAGACGACCATCTGTCCCTTCTCCATGTACGGCACCTTCCCGGCGAGGTTGGCGGGGATGTTGACGCTGGAGATCGCGTCCTCGTCGCCGAGGTTCAAGACGATCTTGGTGTTCACCTGCTTGAACACCGACTCGGCCACGTCCTGCGGGTCCTGCGTGATGAGGAACAGGCCGAGACGCTCCTTGCGGCCCTGCTTGGCGGCCTCCGTGAACTTCTGGACGACCTTCCGCGCCTGTACGGTGTCGGCGTCGGCGAGGAAGTTGTGGGCCTCGTCCATCCCGATCAGGAGGGGTGTCTCCTCGATCCGGTCGCTGTCGGGGTCGTTCGAGAGCTTGTCGTCGACGAGCAGCCCTGCGACCGCGAGCACGACGATCTCCTTCTGCCGCGAGGTCGGCAGGTGGTAGGTCGGCACCACGGAGAGCCCGCCGGGCCGGACGAGGGTGTGGTCCAGCTCGGTGATCGGCTTCGCGTCCTGGTCGAAGACGCCGCCGGGGACGCCGCGGACGCGGCGCTTGACGGCGTCGAACGTCGCCTCGTGGACGCGGCCGCTCTCGTCAAGCTCCTCTTTGAGCGCCGGGTCGTCGAGGTACGAGAGGAACTGGCTGTAGGTGCCCGAGTCCCCGTAGTCGCGGAAGAAGCGGTTGAGAAGCGTCAGCAGGGCGGGGTACTGGTTCTCGTTGAGCCCGGAGCCGGCGACGAGCCACGGCATGTCCCGCGCCAGCGAGAAGGGGATCGTGAACTCCACGCGCTCCGCGCGGTGGCCCTCGCCCGGGTACGTCGCGTCCGCGACCCGCGGCACCAAGGCGACGGTGTCGTCGTGGCCGCCGTGGGCGATCCCCTCGCGGTCGAGCCGCCGGGCGAAGTCGGCGTCGAGGTCGGGGTTGTCGTCGTGCATCTGCGCGTACTCGTCCTGCGGGTCGAACTGGACGACCGCCATCCGCGACTCCCGCCCGTCGCCGGTCGGGTAGGTCCGGTCCGCATCGAGGTACTGCCGGAGGACGTTCTTGGAGGCGTGGGTCTTCCCCGACCCGGTCCCGCCGGCGACGAGGGTGTGCCGGAACGCGAGGGGGTCGCCGTCGGCGTAGTCGTCCTTCACCCGGTAGTCGACGGTGGGGGGTTCGGCCGCCGTCCGCACCTTCTCACCGCCCACGGAGAGGTGGCCGAGGAAGACGCCGTCCTCGGGGATCTTCAGCCCGGTCTTGATCTCGGCGTCGTCGGAGGCCTCCTCGACGACCGCGCCGGGCTTCGGCACCCGGTCGGTCATCCGGCGCTTCATGTCGTCGCCGGACCCGTACACGACCGACATCGGCTCCAGCTCGGCCATGAACTTGTAGTCGCGCTCGGCGAAGTCGTCGCGGCGCATCTGCCGGCGGGCGTGGATCTCGGTGGCGTCGTCGGACCGGAACTCCTGTGCGTACTCCAGCCCGGTGATCCGACAGAACAGGCGCTCGCCGTCCGGGTACGGGATGAGGAGGTACTTCCCGAGCCGGACCGCCTCGCGGTTCCCTGTCGTGACGAACGCCTTCAGCGTCGTCTCCTCGGCCTCCTCGGCGACCCGGAGCCCCTGCGAGACGGAGACGACGCCGAGCCCCGCGTCCTCGCCGGTCGGCTCCGCGTCGTACGCTGCGAACTCGTCGGTGTCGTCGCCTCCGGCGGTCGCGCCGTCGCCGTCGGTTGCGCCGCCGTCATCGACCGCTTCGCCGCTCTCTCCATCGGCACCACCGGATCCGGCGCTCGCGGGGTCGACATCGGCGCTTCCGCCGCCGTCGCCCTCCCTGTCGCCGAACTCGGTGAAGTCCTCCAGCGTCATGCCGGACCCACCGCCTCCGACGCCGAAAGCGTTTCCCCCTCGCCGTCCGGGTCGGCGGCGACGCCGCGGGCCCCTTTTGAGTCTCCGGCCCGTACCGGTGACATGATACTCGTTCGCGGCAGCGGCGGGGGCACGGAGCTCACCGGCACGGTGTTCGAGCGCGGTGAGGATCCCCCCGCGTACAAGGGCGCGCCCGACGAGGACGCCCCGTACGTCTGGGTGTGCGACGCCTTCTACGAGGTCGAGAGCGGCGGGTCCGCCCTCCTCGTCGACGGCGAGGAGATCCGCGTCGCCTTCGAGGAGCCGATGCCCCGCGGGTTCGACACCCGCGAGCAGGCCCTGACCGCGGCGAAAGAGCACGTCCGGACCCAGTTCGCCAGGATCGGTGTCGATCCCGACGCCGTCGAGGTCGAGGTGACGAAGGAGGACCCGGCCTGAGCGCGTCCGCTGCGGACCCGCCACCGCTGCGCCGTTCCCCTCACGTGCACCCGCGGTCTGGCCGGTCCGTACCCGTCCCACGCCGGGATTTACCACCTCGGGGACGGTAAGAGGCGTATGACCGACTCGTCCGGGGACTTCGATCCCGAGTCGCGCGAGGAGCGCGAGGTCGCCGCGGAGGCCGCGGGAGACCGGTCCGAGCTGCTCTCGCTCATGGGACACACCTACCGGGGAGAGCTCGGACGGGCGGCCTCGTGGCGGACCCGGATCGACCGGACGACCAACTGGGCGGTGGTGCTGACGGCGTCGCTGCTCACGTGGACGTTCTCGAACGAGTCGCGCCCGCACTACGTGCTGCTCATCGGGCTCGTGATGCTCGCCGTCTTCCTCGGCATCGAGGCCCGGCGGTACCGCATGTACGACGTGTGGCGCTCGCGCGTCCGGCTCTTAGAGGAGAACGTGTTCGCGAACGCGCTCGACCCCGAGGGCGTCGAACAGTCGAACTGGCGGGAGCTCCTGAGCGCCGACCTCCGCGACCCGACGATCAAGACGCCCGCCGCCGAGGCGGTCTCGCGGCGTCTCCGGCGCGTGTACGCGCCGCTTCTCAGCGTGCTCATCGCGGCGTGGGTCGTGCGGCTCACGGTGTTCACCCAGCCGGAGAGCGGCGTCGTCGCCACCGCGTCCGTCGGCGCGGTTCCGGGCTGGATGGTGCTGGCGGGCGTCGCCTGTTTCTACGTCGCCGTGCTCGGGCTCACGTTCCGGAAGCGCCCGCGGCAGGCGAAGGGAGAGCTGGGGTCGACCGACCGCTCCGACGAGTGGAAGTAACCGGGGATCCGTCGACGGCGCGCGCTCAGCCCGAGCCGTCGGCCTCCTCGTCGCCCGCGCCGTACACCCCGAGCGGGAGCCCGTCGACGCGGTCGGGGTCGCCGTCGAGCCCCTCGTAGGCGTCGTCGATGAGCCGGGCCAGCTGGGTCTCGGGGCTCACGCCGCGGGCGGCCGCGAGCGCCGCGAGCCGCTCGTACTGCTCGTCCGGCACCGACACAGTTCCCTCGTCCATACGCGCCGGTCCGACCCGAACGCACAAAAGTATTGTTCGGATCGCGACCCTACCGGGACGCCTCGGACCGATCGTCGCCGTTCCGCCGGGTCCCGCGTCCCCCGGGCAACCCCCACTCCTCGAACCGGTCGAACAGGGCGTTCATCACCGCCCCCTCCGCCCGCGAGAGGTGTTCCCACACCGTCGTCGACCCGAGGCCGAGCTCCGCCGCAACGTCCTCGACGCCGACCCCGCCGCCGTGGTCGTAGTACCCCGTCGCGATGGCGGTCGCGAGCACCTCGCGCTGCCTGTCGGTGAGGCCGTCGAGGATGCCCGCGGCGGGCAGCTTGGGCGAGCGGTCGAGCGTCGAGAGCTCGACGTTGCGGGCGAGCTCGACGTCGTTTCCCCCGCGTTCGACCCCGCGGATCAGCGCCGAGAGGTCGGCGTCGGCGTCGAGGTACACCGTCCAGCGCTCGATCCCGCCGGAGATCGTCGTCCCCATCCGGTAGTGGACGCCGAGGGCCGCGAGCCGCTCGCCGATCCCCTCCCAGCCGTCGGTGTCGACGGTGAGCGCGACGTACGCGTGACCGCCGGCGACCGGCGAGATCGGCTCCGCGGCCACCACGGGATCTGCGCGCCGGAACTCGGTCAGGAACGACTCGATCTCGTCGGTCGGGCCGCGCAGCTCCACGATCCGCTTTCGCTCCCCGCCCGTGCCGGTCATCGAGGAGACCGATCGGAGCGTCACCTCCGGGTGTCGGGCGCTCACCTCGGACTCGGGCCCTCCGTGGTGGCGGACCCGCAGCGTCACTTCGCGCATGCGCGACTCCAGAACGCCGGCGTTGAAACGGCTTCCGAACGCCGGCGTTGAAACGGGCTCCGAGGGGACGCGGCCGGCGGGCGGAAAACGGCCCGCGCGCTTATTGGAACGCGCCGCCAAGTGCGGTCCGGATGCGGGATCGACCCTCCGACGGCGACCGACAATGGGAACTCTCGGCGGAGGCCGACGTCGACGACGAGGTGCAGCGGCGCCTCCGGGAGGCGTACCTCAACGACGCGGAGCGCGAGCTGATCGTGACGGGGGTGCGGTCCGCGGGCCGGGAGGTCGTCGTGGAGTTCCGGACCCCGCACGGCGACGCGAGACACACCGAGCGGTTCCCCGCGCCGAGCAACGGCTCGCTGGCGGAGTCGGAGGCGTTCGTCGCGTTCCTCGAGGCGGTCGGCGTCTCGCCGCTCGACGTCGACGCGGTCGTCGGCGCCCGGGTGCCCGCGACCTACGAGGACGGCGAGTGGCGGCTCGACGAGTCGTACCTGCCGGACCCCGCTGACAGGGTCAGCGACGCCAACGCGGGGAACGAACGGGCCGCCGACCGCGAGAGCGCTCGCCAGCCGTCGGCGCGGGCGCGGGAGTGGCTCTGGACGTACCGCTACTGGCTGTTCGCGGCGCTCCTCGTCGGCGGCGAGCTGCTGTTCGTCGCGGTCGTCATCGCGCTGTACGGCTGACCCCGCTCGTCGCTCGTCGCCCGGCGGGCGGGAGTGGGGGCTGGGGAGAGGGGCCGCGCTACTCCTCTTCGAGGATCTCGCCCGCCTCGTCGCGTTCCGCCTCGTCGGTGTCGGCGCGGCGGCGGACGTCGACCCGGTAGTCCGTGAGGATGTCGCGGCCGAGCAGCAGCGGGTACTCCATGTGGCCGCGGTCCTCGACGCTCGCGGTGACGGTGTGCTGGTTGCCGCCGATACCGATCACGAGGTCGACGACGGGGCGGGCCTTGCCGCCCTTCACGCTGCCCGACTTCACCCGGGTCATGCTCTTGATCGGGCCCGCGCCGATCTCCGCGGCGAGCTGCGTGTCGATGCTGGTCCGGGTCGCGCCCGTGTCCGACTTCGCGAGCGCCTGCGTGGAGCCGGAGGTGCCGGTGACGACGACCTCCTCGATGTAGCCGATGTCGGGCTGTTCGGTCGTGTTCGGCTTCGGGACCGGCGCACAGGACGGCCGCGAGTCGTCGAGCGTCGCGGCGATGCGCTCGACGTCGCCGTCGTCGACCTCGCCGCCGACCGTCTCGATCGCGAGCTTCGCGATGTGGGGCGCGGGGCTCGTGCCCGTGGCCTCGAACAGGCCCTTGAACCCGGCCGTCGGGTTCACCTCCAGCACGTACCAGCCGTCGTACCCCTCCACGAGGTCGACGCCGGCGTAGTCGAGGTCCATTACCTCGGCCGCGTACAGCGCGGTCTCGGCGGCCTCCTCGGGCATGTCGTCGGTGGCGTCCTCGACCGCGCCGCCGAGCGCGACGTTGGTCCGCCAGTCGCCCTCGGGCGCGTAGCGGTACATCGAGCCGATGATCTCGTCGCCGACGATGTACACGCGCAGGTCGCGGTGCTTCTCGTCGTCGCGGTCGATGAGCCGCTGGAGGAACGCCTGCCGGTTCCCGACCTTCGGGTTCACGCGCTCCGTGAGGTCGACCTTCCACGTCCCGCCGCCGTGGGTGCCGATCGCCGTCTTGTACACGCCGACCTCGCCGAAGCGCTCGCGCCCCTCGTTGAGCCGGTCGTTCGACAGCGCGAGCAGCGCGTCGGGCACGCGGATGTTCCAGTCGGCGAGCGTCGCCGCCGTGGCGAACTTGTGGATCGACGCGAGCACCGCGTCCGGCTGGTTCAGCATCGGCCGGATGCGCTCGAACGTGGTCGCCAGCCCGAGCAGCTCCGCGGGCTGGTCGGTGTTCGAGAGGAGCAGCCGGTTCGCGATCACGTCGACCGCGGGCTCGACGGACACGTCGCCGTCGTCGACGCTGATGGCGGCGTTCTCCTCGCGGAGCCACACGGGCTCGTGCCCGAGGTCCTCGACCGCGTTGCAGATCGCCTTCGTCTCCTTGCTGTTGTGCAGCGACAGCACTCCCACCCGTACCGGATCCGAACTCATGGAAGCCTCTGCGTGGGCCCACCTAAAAGGTCGACCGATCGAACGCGCTCCGACCCGCCGGCTATCAGCCGTGAGTCTCTCGGTCGCCATATATATACTCCCCGCCGTGCTCCGGTTCGGCATGAGCGACGATCGGGTGTTCACGTACAACGGCGGCGCGGTGCCGCCGGGAGAGACGCAGAACATCCGCTACGGAATCAGCGAGACGTACCTCGGCGACCCGGTCCGGATCCCCGTGACGATCGTCAACGGGGAGCGCGACGGGCCGACGGTGTTCCTCACCGCGGCCGCCCACGGCGACGAGCTCAACGGGATCGAGGTCGTCCGCGAGGTCGCCCACGAGTGGGACCTCTCGGCGCTCGCGGGCACCCTCGTCTGTCTCCCCGTGCTCAACGTTCCCGGGTTCCTCGCCCAGCAGCGCTACCTCCCCGTCTACGACCGCGACCTGAACCGCTCGTTCCCCGGGAAGGCAGGGTCGACCAGCTCGAAGCGGATGGCCCACCGGATCTACGAGAACTTCATCGCGCCCTGCGACTTCGGGCTCGACTTCCACACCTCCACCCGCGGCCGGACGAACATGCTCCACGTCCGCGCGGACATGGCCGACACCGGCGTCCACCGGCTCGCGATGGCGTTCGGCTCGAAGGTGATCATCGACAGCGACGGACCGAGCGGCACCCTCCGCGGCGAGGCGACCGACGACGGGATCCCGACGATCACGATCGAGATGGGCGAGGCCCACCGCTTCCAGCGCCCGCTCATCGACGACGCGCTCGCCGGCGTACGCTCCGTGTTCGCCGAGTACGGCCTCCTGTCGACCGACACGGTACGCTGGCCGGGATGGCGGACGATCGTCGCCGGCGCGGGCGAGAAGACGTGGCTCCGCGCCGACTCCGGCGGGATCGTCGACACGCACTTCGAGAGCGGGTCGCTCGTCCGCGAGGGCGAGCGGATCGCGACGATCACCAACCCGTTCAAGAAGGACGAGGTCGCGGTCGAAGCGCCATTCACGGGGCTGCTGATCGGGCTCTTGGAGAACCCCGTGGTCTATCCCGGAAACCCGCTGTGTCACCTCGTCGAGATCGACGAGTCGACCCGGAGGGCCATCGAGACCGGGGACTCCCCGAAGCCCGTGGGACAGCCGAACGCCGCGGACTGACGGGGATCCCCCGCCCGGTCCGGCCGTCGTCGGTTCTCCGCGATCACGGCCGGCCAGCGTCGGTTCTCCGCGATCACGTCCGGCCAGCGTCGCGTCTCCGCGATCACGTCCGGTCGAGCCTCGTCCGAGCGCCGAGCCCGACCGCGGCGAGCACGGCGAAGAAGCCGGCGAGGAACGCGACCGGCTGGACCGCGATCCGCTGGGCGACGACGGGACCCGGCTCGCGCTCGACGGTCCGCGTCCAGAACTCGTACCGTTCGCCCTCGTACGCGACGACGAGGAGCCCGTCGCCCAGGGTCGGATCGGTGGGATACGGTAACGAATCGACTCGCTCGTCCGGGTCTTCGACGCCGAACCCGCCCTCCGTCTCCAGCGCGCGGTCGAACGCGGCGCGGGCCTCGGGGTCGAGGTCGGCGTAGTCGACGACGCCGGTCTCGCTCCCCTCGTCAGGGGCGTCGACGCCCGCCACGGGCGACCCGCTCTCGACCGGCCGGACCGTGTGGGTGTACGCGGGGTCGGGCTCGCCGACCGGCACGGGGAGGTACAGGGGGTTCGCCATCAGGAGGACGCCGACGGCGACGAGGCCGGCGACCGCGAGCCGGGTGCGCATGGGCGGGCTTCGGCGGGGGAGGATTTGAGGCTTTCCGCGCTGGCGGCGCCGCGAGGGTCGCGCCGGCTACTCGATGCCGGGCGGCTACTCGATGTCGGGCGCCTTCTCGCCCGCGGGGACGACGATCTCCAGCCAGTTCTCCTCGGGCGGGAGCGGACAGGAGAACGTCTCGCTGTACGCGCAGAAGGGGCTGTACGCGAGGTTGAAGTCGATCGTCACCGCGTCGCCGTCGCCGAGATCGCCGTCCGGCTCCAGCTCCATGTACCGCCCGTTGTGGTACGTCTGCTGGCCGGTCGTCTTGTCGCGGAAGGGGACGAAGATCGCGCCCTCGTCGCCCTCCTGCCGGTAGCCGGCGAGAGTGTGCTCCTCGCCGTCGACCTCGAACGCGAAGGTGACGATCCGGAGGTACCGCACCGGATTGCTCGCGGTGGTCTCCATCTCGACGGGCTCGGGGTCGTCGTGGACGGTGACGGTCGCCTCGACCCGGTAGTCGGGGTTCGGCTCGAAGTAGTCGAGCCCGTCGAAGCCGTCGCGGTGCTCCGGCGGGATCGGCGACTGCGGGTGCTCGGCGAAGAAGTCGTCCTTCTCGCGGCGGTTCGCGCGGAGGCGCTCGGCGTAGTCGTCGCTCATGTCCGAGGCGAGGGGCGCCGGGGGTTTCAGGGTCGCGGTCCGGGGGCGGAGCGCCCTCGGCTCACCGGCGACGCCCGCTCAAAGCGCCTGCAGGTCGGCCAGGCAGTCGTCCAGATCGCGGGTCGAGGTCGCCAGCGAGAACCCGTCGACGCGGGCGAGGTCGGCGGCGTGGTCCCACAGGTCGCCGTCCTCGATCCCGTGGAGCACGACCGCGTTCGGGGTCGGGCTCACCACTCGCAGCGCGACCAGCGGCGACTCGCCGCGCGTGACGCGGGTGAACACGAGCGCGCGGTTCGTCGACTGGCCGTACAGCCGGTAGAACTCCTCGCTCGACAGGCGGGTGATCGCCTCGATCGAGTTGATGACGGTGTGGCCGTTGACGTGGTCCTGCTCGCCGCGCACGACCTCCGTCGCCCCCATCGCCTCGTAGAACTCTTCGAGGGGCACCGCCGTCGAGTACTCGCGGAGGTCGTGGACGATGTCGCTCTCGAACCCGGCGGAGAGCACGCGCGCGTACTGGCGGAGCCGGCCGCCGCCGCGGCGCTCGTCGATGTCCAGGAGCCCCTCGACGGTCCGGCGGACGACGCCGATGCCCGGGCTCTCGCGCCGCCCGCTCTCGTAGTCCGAGACGACCGAGGAGGAGACGTCGAGCTGGTCGGCCAGCTCGGTCTGGGAGACGTCGAAGTCGGTCCGCCACTTCCGGAGGGTCGCTCCGGGATCGTCGCTGAGCGTTATCTCGCCGGCGATCCGGCGAGAGAGCTCCTCGCGTGCGTCGCTCATGACGTGTTCCGAAGGCGGAACGCCGCAAAAGGCTACCGAAATCGGGGTTCGTCGAACGTCGACAGCGAGCCCTCACTCGACCGTCAGCGAGTAGACGATGACGGCGAACCCGACCGCGGTCAGCAGGCTGTTGATCGCGATCCCGACGGCCAGACTGGATCCGATGATCTGGTGGGAGACGCCGCCGATAAGCGCCCCGACGGTGACGACGCCGAAGCCGATGCCGAGCGCGCGGAGCGACGGGTTGCCGGTCCGGCCGTACGCTCGGAGCGCGTAGTAGGTGATGCTGCCACCGAGCACCAGGATGGCGGTCTTTGCGACGATGATGAACAGGTTGATGTACGTATTCATGTTTCCTCGCGGAGCTCCGACCACAGGTCGGCCAGTCGTTCGTCCCGGGTGCGCTCCGGGCGCGTGAACTCGATCTCGAACTCCCGGTCGTCCTCCTCGTCGATCGAGACGGTCACCGTCTTAAACGAGACGGAGTAGCGGGTCGTGTGCTGCCCGTCGCGGCGGATGTCCGTCGACTCGGCCAGCAGGGACGCCTCGGTGAGCAGCTCCAGCTTCCGGTACGTCGTCGACAGGGGGATGTCGCACTCCTCCGAGATGTCGCTGGCCGTCTTCGGCTCGGAGAGCGCGGACACGATCCGCCGTGCGTCGTCGTCCGCGAGCGCGTCCAGCACGTCGTCTACCGACGGCGGATCCTCTTCGCGCGACGGGTCCCGCACCATACGCGTGTCTTCGCCCCCCGGGACTTAAAGCATCGAACTTCGGTCCGAGCGTCGGCCGGCCAGTACCCCGGCGTCGCCGGATATCGCCCCCAGTCTCTCCCGCCTCGACCCCGCCGAACGCGCCCCGTTTTTGTATCGGGATATCGTACTCGGTTCCGATGGACTCGTGGAAGCGTCGCGTCGGCGGGTACTTCGGCTTCGTCCTCTTCGTGCTGGTGTTCACCGCGGTCGTCTATCGCTACGGAATGCGGGTGTACGAGGGCGATCCGCGCACGATGATCGAGGCGCTCCGCTTCTCGGTCGAGATGTTCACGACCACGGGCTTCGGCGGGGACTCGCCGTGGGAGAGCCAGCAGCTGAACGCGTTCATCGCGGTGATGGACCTGGTCGGGATGGTGCTCCTGATTGGCGCGCTGCCGGTCGTCGTGACGCCGCTGTTAGAGGAGGCGTTCTCCACGACCGTCCCCGTCTCGGCGGACGAGGACCTGTCCGATCACGTCGTCGTCTGTTCGGACACCTCGCGGTCGGCGGCGCTCATCGAGGAGTTCGACTCCCGCGAGATCCCCTACGTGATCGTCGAGCCGGACGACGACCGGGCGGTGCGGCTCCACGAGGCGGGCCGCGCGGTGATCCGCGCGGACCCGGAGTCGACGGAGGGGTTGGCGGCCGCGAATCTCACCGACGCGCGGGCGCTCGTGACGGACGCTTCGGACCAGGTAGACGCGAGCATCGTGCTCGCCGCGAAGGAGGTGTCGCCGGACGTGCGCGTTATCAGCGTCGTCGAGGATCCGGAGCGCGAGCGGTACCACCGGCTCGCGGGCGCGGACGAGGTGCTCTCGCCGCGGTCGCTGCTCGGCGAGAGCCTCGCCGCGAAGGTGACGACCGCGATCCAGACCGATCTCGGCGAGGCGATCGCGATCGGCGACTCGCTGCGGCTCGCGGAGGTGTCGGTCCCGCACGGGAGCCCGCTCGCCGGCTCGACGCTGGCGGACACCGACATCCGCGAGCGCGCCGGCGCCAACGTGATCGGGGCGTGGTTCAACGGCGAGTTCGAGGCGGCGCCGCCGCCGGACGCGACGCTGTCGGCCGGGACGGTCCTGCTCGTCTCGGGGCGGTCGGACCAGTTGGAGCGGCTCGTCGACCTGGCGAACTCGGCCACGCGGCGGTTCGGCGCGGGCGAGACGGTGGTGATCGGGTACGGCCAGGTCGGCCGGACCGTCACCGAGGCGGTCGGGGACGCCGATCTCCCGGTCACGGTCGTCGACCGCGAAGACGCCGCGGGCGTCGACGTGGTCGGCGACGCGACGGATCCGGAGACGCTGCGCGCCGCCGGCGTGGAGGGGGCACAGACGGTCGTGCTCGCGCTGCCGGACGACACCACGACGGAGTTCACGACGCTCGTGGTCCGGGACCTCGCCCCGGACACGCAGGTCCTCGCCCGCGTCGAGGAGGCCGCGAGCGTCCGGAAGATGCACCGGGCGGGCGCCGACTACGTGCTCTCGCTTGCGACCGTCACCGGGCGACTGTCCGCCTCGACCGTCATCGAGGACCGCGACGTACTCTCGCTCAACCAGCAGATCGAGGTCGTCAGGAGCCGCGTGCCGCGGCTGGCCGGGAAGACGATCGGCCGGGCGAACGTCCGGGAGACGACCGGCTGCACCGTCATCGCCATCGAGCGGGGCGACGAGACCGTGACCGAGATCGGCCCCGACACGCGGATCCGGTCGGACGACGAGATCGTCGTCGTCGGGACCGACGAGGGGATTCGGACGTTCGAGTCCCGGTTCGCGTGACCGTGCGGCGCCGTCCCCGTCACCGCGACGCCGGCCCAGCCAGTGCGAGCGCCGTCGGACGGGGCGTCCCGCCCGCCACGCGCCGGTCTCGGGGACTTCGGCGCCGAGGCGAGTCGAACGCTTCAAGTATTCGCTGGGTGTTCATGCCTGTATGAAAGACCAGGGACGCTCCACGCGCAAGCGGACGGGCGGCCGACTCAAGCACGCCTCGAACAAGAAGCGCCACCAGCTCGGCCGCGAACCGGCCGAGACGACTCTCGGCGAGACGCGGGTCCAGTACATCGACTCCCGCGGCACCGAGAAGAAGGTCCGCGCGCTCGCGACGAACGTCGCGCAGGTCGCCGACGGCGGCGAGGTCAGCGAGGCCGAGATCGAGAACGTCGTCGACAACCCCTCGAACGTCAACTACGCCCGCCGGAACATCATCACCAAGGGCGCCGTCATCGAGACCTCCGCGGGCCGCGCCCGCGTCACCTCGCGACCCGGCCAGACCGGTCAGGTCAACGCGGTCCTCCTCGAGTAAACGGCTTTCCGTCCGTCGCCGACCGCTTTCTGAACCTATTTACCCGTCCGAGACGACCAGCGACGCGTGTACCTCGGCGTCGACGAGGCCGGCAAGGGCCCCGTGCTCGGACCGATGGTCGCCGCGGCAGTGCTCGCCGACCCGGCCGACCTCCCGGCCGACGTTGACGACTCGAAGCGGATCGCCCCCTCGCGCCGCGAGGCGATCGACGCGGCGGTCCGAGAGGCCGACGCCGTCGCCGTCGGCGTGGCGTTCGTCGAACCCGCCGAGATCGACCGCCCGGACACGGACATGAACACCCTCACCGTGCGCGGCCAGGCGCGGGCGGTCCGAGCCGCGCTCGACGCCGGCGTCGTCGCCGACCTTGTCGACCCCGCCGACCCGGTCCGCGTCGTCGCCGACGCCGGCGACACCAGCGAGGCGCGGTTCGCCCGACGGCTCGGGGAGTTCGTCGCGGATGGCGACACCGCCGGCGACGACGCCCCCGACCACCCCGCGGTCGACGTGTCGGCGGCCCACGGCGCCGACGAGGACGACCCGGTCGTCGGCGCCGCGAGCGTCGTCGCCAAGGTGGCCCGGGACGAGCGGATGGCGGCGATCGACGCCGACTACCCGGCGTACGACGCGATCGGCAGCGGCTATCCGAGCGATCCGGCGACGCGTGACTTCCTCCGGGCGTACGTCGACGACCACGGTGAGGTCCCCGACTGCGCGCGGCGGTCGTGGGCGACCTGCGACGACGTGTTGGCGGCCGCCGAGCAGTCCGGGTTAGACGAGTTTTAGCGCCGGTTCGCAGAGGCTCCCGGCCTACACCAGCCCGGCGGCCGCCGCGCTCACGGCGTCGATGAACGTCTCCCAGACGGAGATCCCGGCGACGACGGAGAGCACGGTATCGGCGCCGAAGAAGGCGAACAGCGCGGCGGACGCGAGGTGCGCCCGCCGCATGTCGAACCGGTGGGCGAAGGTGTGGAAGAAGTACGCGTTCGCGAGGCTGATCGGGACGATCGCCAGCATCTCCCCGACCCAGATGGCGGAGGTCGCCCCGTACTGGACGGCCAGCCCGATCGTCACCAGCTGGGTCTTGTCGCCGAACTCCCCGGTGGCGGTAAGGGCGAATATCGGGAGAAAGCCGCCGAGCGAGCCGGCGTAGCGGTCGAGCGGTCCGGGGAGCGTCACCGACTCCAGCGCGGCGAGGGTCGCGTCCTCGGGCTCCGGTTCCGCGTCGGCTTCCGGTTCCGCGTCGGCTTCCGGTTCCGCGTCGGCTTCCGGCTCTGCGTCGGCTTCCGGCTCTGCGTCGACCGGTTCTTGCTCGCCGTCTCCGGCGACTCCGCCCGACCCGCGGTCCGGCATCGACCGGTACAGCAGGTACGCGAAGACGAAGAACAGCGTCGCGGTCACGGCGTCGAGCGCGATCCCGGGGAGCGACGACTGCAGCGCCTGTCCGAAGGCAATCTCCACCGCGGTCCAGCCGGCGAACGCCGACCCCGCGGCGGCGACGACCACCTTCGGATCGTACCGCGTCGACAGCGCGGCGATCATGAACTGCACCTTCTCGCCCGGGAGCACCGCGAGCTGGGCGACGAACGCGACGACGACGATCTCGCCGTAGGCGGTCACGCCCGGACACCCCGGCTCCTCGACCGCGACGGCGACGGCTGCGTGGCGGTCCGCGTCGGGTTCGTCGCGTCCGATTGGTCGGGAGTCACGTGTTCGAGTCGTTCGCGGCGCGCGTCGTCGGGGTCGCGCTCGGCGGACCGAATCGCGGAGGGCGGCCGGTTCGGATCCCGCGTCCGATTCGGGTCGCGTGTCCGATCCTCACCGGACCGTCAGCAGGCGACGCAGGATGTCGCCGTACGCGGGGCGGGTGATCAGGACGCCGATCAGGACGCCGAGGATCGTGAAGATCGCGAACCCGGAGAGGTCGCCGAGCGACAGCACCATCAGCGGCGACATCGCGATGATCGTGGTCGCCGCGGCCGCGCCGATCACCCAGAAGGCGCGGCGGAACCGGGAGTCGAACACCTTCTTGGAGTTCACCTCGCCCTCGCTCATCACCTCGTCGGCGATGATCACGAGGTCGTCGACCCCCGTCCCGACGACCGCGATGAAGCCGGCGATGACGGCCAGTTCGAGCGGGTAGCTCAACAGGGCGGCGAAGCCGAGCAGCGCGTACACCTCGGCGAGCGCCGTGACGATCATCGGCAGCGCCACCGCGGGTTCGCGGTACCGGAGGAACACCATGCCGGCGACCGCGAACACGGCGAGGATTCCGGTCACGAGCGAGTAGTTCTTGTAGTTCTCACCCTGTGCCGCCGAGATGGACCGCGAGGTCCCCTGTCCGCTGATGTCGAGGTCCGCCGGGAGCGCGCCGGCGCGCAGGTTGATCGAGATGGTCTGCGCCTCGCTGAACTCGGTCGTCGTGAGCCGGAAGCCGCCGTCGGTGGCCCACGACCCGCTCGCCATGCTGTCCGCGAGGTCCGGGTCCATCCCGAAGGAGTTGACGACCTCGCCGTCGACGGTGAGCAGGAGGCACGGCTTGCTCACGTCGTCCGGGTTCTCGCTGTAGTCACAGCGGTCCTGGTTCGTGTTGTACGCCGACGCGAACCCGCGGTCCGCGACCGCCTGCTGGAAGCCGTGAGCGGGCGACTGCTCCCCTTCCGGCGCGGTGTTCCGCACCGTCACCGGAACGTACGCCCCGGTCCCCTGGTCGCTCTGGGCCGCGGTGCCGATGTCCTCGAAGTGGTCCTGGATCAGCACCTCCTCCTGGATCGCGGTCCCGTTTTCGGTCGGGTACGCGATGTCGATCTGGACGGTCCCGCGCTCCTCGAGGAGGTCGATCACGTCGCTGCGGTCCTCGCCGGGCACCTCGACGAGGATGAAGTACTCGCCGGTGAGTGACTGGACCTGCTGGACGCTCCCGCCGGAGAGCCCGGCCTCGTTGATCTTCCCCTCGATGACGCTCTGTGCGACGTCGCGGGTCTCCTGCGTGACGCCGGAGCGAACGTCGTCGTAGGCGTACCCCGAGGCGTCCATCGCCGCGCGGAACTCCGACTCGCTCACCGACGGGTCGGTCACCTCGACCGCGGTCTCCTCGGGAACGGCCCCGATGTCCCGCGCCGAGACCCCATCGAGCTCGTCCGCGACCGCGCGGGCGACGTCGTCCGGCGTATCGCCGTCGAAGTCCACCTCGGTGGCGGTGTAGCCGAGCAGGGGCGCGCGGACCCGCGTCCCGCCCGCAAGATCGAGCCCGTACTGGAGGTTCGTGATCCCCTGCTGGGCCTCGGCGGCGTCCTCGCCGGGCGCGGTCTGAGGACCGAACTGCGGCGCGAAAAGCGCCACGGTCGCGCCGAGCACGACGACGACCAGAAGCAGGATCCGCCAGTTGTTCTTGATCGGTTCGAGCATTAGCGTTTCACCCCCTCGAACTTGTACCAGCGAAGCAGCGAGACGTTCAGCAGGTACGTGTTCATCAGGTCGGCGCAGAGCCCGACCGAGAGGATGATCCCGATGTTCCGGAGGAGGTCAACGCCGAACAGCGCGGCGACGATCGCCATGACGATCATCGCCGCCATCGACGTGAGCGTCATCGTCACCCCGGTCCGCATCGCGCGGCTCACCGACTCGTAGAACTCGCCGGTCCGCCGCAAGACGGAGTTGTTCAAGAGGATGTCCGAGTCGACGCTGTACCCGATGATCATCAGGAGCGCCGCGATCGTCCCGAGCGTCATCTGGATCCCGAGGAGGTTCATCACCGCGACGGGGATCACCAGGTCGGAGAACGCCGACGCGACGACCGCGATCGACGGGACGAAGGTTCGGAACAGCGCGAACACGAGCACGCTCATCCCGAGGAACGCGAGCGCGACGCCGAAGATCGCGGTTCGGGCCGTATCGGCCGCGAAGCTGGGGGACACCTGATCGATCGCGCTCGTGGACAGCCCGGCTGCGTCGGCCTGCGCGGACAGGTCGTTCGCCAGGCCCTCCGGGTCCTCGTCGGCCGCCCGGAACGTCACCACGTACACGTCGTCCGCGGGGATCGACCGGACCGCGTCGGGCTCCCGATCGAACGCGGTCTCGATCTGCTGTTCTACGTCGCCGCCGTCGTCGGCGATCCGGAGCTCCACGCCGCCAGTGAACTCCAACCCGAGGTTCGCCGGCGCACCCGTGACGAGGTACCACCCGCCGATGATCGCGAGCGCGAGAACGAGGACCGCAAGCGGGACCGCCACGAGCTGCCGGTTCGAGTACTCGGTGTAGTTGACCTCCGGTACCTCGATCGCTACCATAAATACCGGTTCCTGCGCGGGCGCGAATAAGCCTTCTCACTCACTCGCCCGGGGTTCCCGCACCGACCGTCCGGCCGCGACCGTCAGGACGCGAGGTGACGGCTCGCGCCGCAACGGCTTAGCCGGCGGACGCCGTACCGTGTGGCATGGAACCGACCGCCACGCGCGTCGTCCTCTCGTATCCGGAGGGGCTCAGCGACTGGGGACGCGACCAGATCGAGACGGACCGCTACCGGGGGTACTTCGCCCGCGTCCTGGACCGCGTCGCCGTCGGGGACGCCCGCGAGGAGTTCGTCGACGTCGGCTGTTGCGGCGACAGCCTCGACGTGCCGTTCCGCGTCGAGCGGGTCGAGGTCGACGGCGACCCGGTCGACGCGGCGACGGTGACCGACGCGACGACGGTCGCCTACGAGACGCGGCCGGGCGAGGTCGACGGCGGCTGGCGCGTCCAGAGCGCGGCGGGGCCGTCGTGCTCGACCGCCGATCAGAACTGACGTTTCCGTCTCCGACCCGGTTCAGGGCATGTACCGCACGCTGACGACGCCCGGCTCCGACCGGACCTCGACCCGGTTCACGCCGAGCCGCGCGGCCCGCGACAGCGTCGCCTCGCGGTCGTCGAGCACGTCCGCGACCGCGTCCGCGGTGTCTTCCTCCGGCGGCGTCAACACGTGGACCTCGCCGACGCCCGCGCGCTCCTCGCGGGCCAGCTCGCCGGTCTCCGTCTCGGCCGCGAGCTCGCGCTCGTGGACGGTCGGGGGCTCCTCGCTCTCCTCGATCGAGAGGGACCGCCGCTCGGCGACCTCGACGACCTGATACGTGACCTCCATCGGCGGGTCGGGCGCGACGGTCGCCTCGACGGCGTCGTCGACCGCGAGCCCGGGATTCGAGCTCAGCGTGTGCACCTGTCCGTCGTTGACGTCTTTCAGCACCGCGGAGTCGCTCTCGACGTGCGTGACGAGGAACGTGCTCTCCTTCTCGTCGGTCATTACTGTTTGTAGGCCGCCGAGCCTTTTCCGGGTTTCGAGGCGGCGCCGAGCCGTTTTGGGGTTTCGAGGCGTATCAGTCCCGAATGACCTGTGCGTCCCCGTCCTCGACGACCACGTCCAGCCCGTGCTCGTGGACGAACGCGGCGGTGTAGTCGGGGACGACGCGCTCGGCGGCGAAGCGGGCGCGGAGGAGGGGCACCGCGTCGAGCAGGTCGTCGCCGTCGACCATCGAGGGCGACGACTCTAAGAACTCCACGTCGAGGTCGGCGTCGGCGCCGCGGGCCGCGAGCGTCGGGAGGCTGGGGTCCTCGAACGCGCCGTCGAAGTCGATCGGCGCGGTGAAGCCGGCGTAGTAGGTCCGGCCGCGGGTGGAGGGGCCGAGCACGACCTCGTTCGTCCGGAGCTTCATCGCGGCCGAGTCGATCACGGTCCGCGAGAGCAGCGGCGCCTGCGGAGTGACGACCGCGACGGAGTCGGCGTTCTCCTCGCGGAGCAGGTGGGTGACGGTGTTGCCGGCGCGCGCGCCGAACGACGACCCGACCTGCCGCTCGAAGCGGACTTCGTCGGTGCCGCCGAGGGTGTCGGCGACGAGGGTGCGGAGTTCCGCCTCGGGCGCGGTGTCCGTGCGGTGTTCGGCGGGGAGGTCGTCGTCGACGGGGTAGTTCACGAGCAGCTCGCCGCCCGAGCGGTCGACCGCGAGGACGGCGTCGCGGAACAGCGCCTCGTACAGGTCGGCGGCCTCCGCGGTCGACAGCGGTGTCGACTCGGCGAGTCCGGTCGCGACGAGCCCCTCGCGGGGCGGCTTCGCAAGCACGGCGACGACGGTCATGTCTCGACCCGAATCGCCCGCGCGCCTTCAACTCGCCGTTTCGGTCTCGACGTGGGGGCGCCGCGGTCGACCCCTCAGGAGAAGTCGCGCCGCATCGCGATCTCGAACCACGGGCAGAGGCGGAGCTGCCGGTACAGCGACGGGTTCTCGTGGAGGTGCTCGTAGTCGACCCACAGCATGCCGCCGATCTCCTCTTCGTCCGGGTCGAGCGAGGTGTCGTCGAGGGTCACCTTCAGCACCGAGCAGACCTCCCACTCGACGCCCTCGTTGGGGTAGTAGCGCTTGTACTCGAACTTGTCCGTCACCCGGAGGTCGTCGTACTGGTCGGGGGTGATCCCCAGCTCCTCTTCTAAGCGCTGTTCGGTCGCGTCCTCCTGTGACTGCCCTTCGACCGGGTGGGAGGCGACCGTCCCGTCCCAGTGGGCGTCCCAGAGCCGCTTGGTGGGCGCGCGCTGCGCCAGCAGGATCCGGCCGTCGGTGTCGTACACGAGGCAGGTGAACGCCCGGTGGCGGATCCCGTCGCCGGTGTGGGCGTCGAGGCGGTTCACCGTCCCCTGCTCGACGTCGTCGGGATCGACGGCGATCACGTCCTGGAGCGCGTTCTCGTGGTCCGCGTCGGTGGCGGCCTGACCGGCGGCGTCGCCGGTCGCGGCCGCGTCCTCGGAGCTCATGCGAGGTAGGTCGATCACCAGGGCTAATAAGCGTTCGATACGTCGCCCGGGCGTCGGAGCGGCGTCTCGGCGGCGTGGCGGCGCGTCGGCGCCCCCGTCGCCGGCGGTCGCCGCCGCGGTTCGACGCGCTTAACCGCCTCCCGCGGCTACGTCGCGCGGATGAGTGACCCGGCGCTCGACGTCGTCGAGTTCGTGTTGACGACGCACCTCTACACCGAGAACCGCGACCTCGACGAGAACGACCTGCCCCCGCGCTTCCGGCAGGTGTTCTGGTCCGACGACGCCGCCGACGACGCACCGGGCGGCGTCGAGCGGCCGCTCAAGGCGACGAGCGAGACGACCCGCACCGCGACGGGAGTCGACCACCCGTGGGAGGCGGTCTCCGACCTGCTCTTCACCCAGCGGACGGAGTTCTCCGGCGAGATCTCGCTGACGCAGCCAGCGATGGCGCTGGAGTGGTACCGCGACCACGCCGCCGCCGACCGGATCGCCCAGAACCCGACGATCGTCGCCGCGCTCGAACTGGCCGAGGACCTCGACGCGCCCGTGACCCACGAGGCGGCGCGCGACAACGTCCGGCCGATCCAGGCCGACCGCGTCTGGATCGACGCCTTGCTGGAGGAGTACTTCGACGAGGACGAGGACGGCGAGATGCTCGACCTCGTCAACGTCCAGGCCCCCGAGGAGATCGAGACGACGCTCGCCGACCTCGTGCTCACCGGCGACCAGGAGGGCGAGATCCAGAAGATCGTCAAGGCGATCGAACACCGCGAGTACCTCGCGAGCATCGGGCTCCGCGAGATCGGGAAGCTCCTGTTCGTCGGGCCGCCGGGGACCGGGAAGACGACCGTCTCGCGGGCGCTCGCCCACGAGCTCGGCATTCCCCTCGTCGAGGTGAAGATGTCGATGATCACGAGCCAGTACCTCGGCGAGACGGCCAAGAACGTGGAGAAGACGTTCGAGGTCGCCAAGCGACTCTCGCCGTGTATCCTCTTCATCGACGAGTTCGACTCGGTGGCGAAGACGCGGCGCTCCGACGAGCACGCCGCCCTGAAGCGCGCGGTCAACACCCTGCTGAAGTCGATCGACGAGGTGTCGCTCGTGCGCGACGAGGTGCTCCTCATCGGCGCGACCAACCACCCGGACCAGCTCGACGCCGCCGCGTGGCGCCGGTTCGACGAGATCGTCAACTTCCCCAAGCCGGATCGCGACATGCGCGCGGACATCCTCCGTGTGGTGACCCGCGAGATGCAGATCGCCGACTTCGACCCCGAGGAGGTCGCCGACCGAACGACCGGGCTCACGGGCTCTGACCTCCGGATGGTGCTCCGCGAGGCCGTCCTCGGCGCGCTCACGGAGGACCGGATGACGATCACCCAAGAGGACGTGATGGAGGCCGTCGAGGACTTCGAGGAGCGCGATAATCTGAAAAACATGGACATGATCGACGGCGAGGGCGCGGAGGTGCTCGGCGAGACCGACCCCGACGGACAGGACCACACCCACGACGAGAACGACGAGGCCGCCCACGACCACGGCGCGCACAGCCACTCGCACGACTGAACCCCGCGGAACGACCTTTTCGACGCGGATATCTGGTAATTCGGTCCGTCTCAGTCCGGTCAAGACGAACACAGCGATGATCGATTGCGGGAGTACGGTATTTAAAAAGGTGTGAGCGTCGGCGACAATCACTTATAAAGTGTGATGCGGTCGGCGCGTGCCTGCGAGGCCGCCTCACGGCCGAGCAGCACGCGCGAGGGACGCCGCGAGCGAAGCGAGCGGCAGCGAGGCGCAAAGCGCCTCTGGAAGCCGGACGTAGTCCGGCGACGAGGTTGGGGAGGCGTGAGGTGCGGGTGCTGTGCGGTGCGGGGTGGGACTCAAAGGGGCAGTCGCTGAGGCCGGCGCAGGCGACGTAAGCACCGCAGGAACGAGCGAAGCGAGTGACGAGGAGCGCAGTGAGCGTGCGCCGGCCTCAGCGACTGGGGCTTTGGAGGGCTTCACCGTCGATCCGTAGACAACCGCTTATAAGCGAGCGGCTGGGGGTTTAGAAGTGTTCACCGCAGAGCCGCCAATCACGGAGAAACAGCCGCCAGCAACACCACTCGATCACTCATAAACAACCACTTCGTCTCACTGATTCACGTATTCCCGCTATCGACCGTCTCAGCAGGCGCAGTAGTAGTCGCGGTCGACGAACTCCGTCTCCAGCAGCTTCGCGGCGGGCGCGGGGTCGGAGGGGCGGTAGACGCCGGTGGTCAGGTCCCCCTCGCGCTCGAAGTCGCCGGCGACGAGCCGCCGCCAGTCGGCGGCCGACAGCTGGTCCCAGAACGCGTCGTCGCCGGCGAGCAGGGAGAGGTAGTCGCGGAGGTACACCCACCGCGTCGGCTCGATCCCCGGCGACTCGTACTCGGCCTCGGTGACGGCGGCGTACGCCGCCATCGGGAGGTTCGCGCCCGCGGCGACCGGCATCCCGATCCACTTCCACGGCCGGGTGTTGACGTCGAGCAAGAGGAACTCCCCGCGCCCGTCGTCGTACACGAACTCCGCCTCGCTGATCCCGTGGTAGCCGGCGTCGTCGAGCACGGCGAGCGCGCGCGCCTCGATGTCGGGCTCGTCGGCCGTCTCCACCAGACACGAAGTGCCGAACTGCTGGGGGTATCGCACCGCGGCGTTGCCGACGACTCCGAGGGCGTCCTCGACGCCCGATGGCGGGACGTACGACGCGAGCGAGTGGTCCCGGCCGGTCGCGATGTCGACGCGCTTCTGGGCCATCACGGCGATCCCCTCCTCCTCTGCGGCCGCGACCGCGTCCGCGAACTCCTCGCGGTCGGCGACCTCCAACACGTTGGTGCCGAACGCCTCCTCGAAGTCCCGTTTGAGCTCGGGCTTCACCACGAGCGGGAACCCCAGCGCCTCGGCGGCCTCGTCGAGGGTGGCGTCGGCGTCAGGGGTTCCCGTCGCCGCGTCCGCCGTCTCCGCGAGCCGGTACGTCTCGGGATACGGCACGCCGAGCGCCTCGCAGGTCGCGTACAGCTCCGACTTGTTCAACACGTCGTCGAGCGTGTCGATCCCGGCGAACGGGAGCCGGACGCCCTCGGGATCGGCCCGCGCGTACGCCAGCGCCCACTCGTCCATACAGCCGAACGCGACCGCCTCGCGGCCGATCGCGTCGACGACCGCCTCCACGTCCTCGCGGAACCCGTCGAGGTCGTCGAGCGGGTACGTCACCGCGCCCGCGAAGTCGACCGCGTCCGAGGGGGGTGCGAGCCCGTCGTGGCGACGGGTGCCGTCGCTTCCGGCCCGACCGCCCCCGCTGGTCCGGCCGCCCCCGCCGGCCTCCCCGCCCCCAACGTCGTCGCTGGGGCGGTCGAGCGCGATCACGGGCACGTCGTGGGCGTCGAGCGCGCGGGCGACGCCGAGTCCGGTCACGTGTGCGTTGCTGACGAGCGCCGGCGGTCGGTCGAAGGAGACGTCCGCGAGCGCGTCGATCAGCGCGTCGGTCGAGCGGAACTGCTCTGCCATACCTCCCATCGGCGGTCCGGATACAAAGGCGCACCAGTATCGGCTCTGCGTGCCACTACCGGTGACGGGACCGCGGCGACCGCTCCGGGCGCGAGCGGTCGTCGAACGCGACACAACGCGCTTTTACTCGCGTGTCGCCACCGATCCGGTATGGGCGAACGCGAGAGCGACATCGACGCCGAGACCGAGGCCGCGGGCGAGCGCGCGGCCGACGACGAACTCCCCGGCCGCGTCCGCCGCGCGTTCGCGGACCACGGCTCCTTCGAGCCCGCCGGCGACGGGCTCTGGACCGCGGAGACGACCCCCTTCGACGCAGAGGTGTGCGCCGAGCCGGCGGCGGACGGCCGGATCCGCTTTTCCGTCACCGTCCGGGTGCCGACCCTCTCCGCGACGACGGCCGACGAGGTCGCCGACGTGGTCGAGGAGGGATGGATCGAGACGTTCGAGCTCCGCGTCGTCGACGTGGGCGGGGTCACCCGCGGCGACCGCGCGTTCGACCCGACCGTGTCGATCGGCGACGACGAGATCGCGGTCGCGTTCGAGCTGACCGACAGCAACGAGCGGCGCGGCGTCGACGACGCCGGGTCCCTGATCGACTTCGTCGAGGGGACGTACGTGCAGGGCGTCATCCCCGGCTACGAGTACACGGAGCCCGTCGACGGGCTGCTCTCGGCGGCGCGCCAGCAGGGGAACGGCGGCGGGCTCTAGGCCGATAGGGGCAAATGCCGGGAGCCCCTAGACCGGGTATGCTCGCGCTGTTCGGGTTCGTCAGCCTCGTCGCCCTCGTGGCCTTCCACACGCTTATCGCCGGGGTGGCGACCCGATTCTTCCGGCTCCGGCTGAACACCTCGTGGGGGTCGGTCGTGTACACCCTCGTGTTGACCCCGATGCTGCTGCTGCTCTCGATGCTGGTGTTCACCGGCGTCCTCAACGTCGGCGCCGGAGTCAACCTCGGCAGCCCGACGCTGGTCGTCGCGCTGCTCGTCGCGCTCCCGCTGGTGCTCGGCGCGGCGATCGACTACCTCTACGTGCCCTCCCCGGACGACGTGGAGCTGCCGGACACGAGCTAACGCGGACGCAGCGTCCTACTCGTCCACCAGCTCCGCGAGGACCTCCTCCACCCGCGCGATGACCGCCTCCGGCGACCGCGAGGCGTCGACGCGGACGAACCGGTCCGGCTCGGCGTCGATCAGTCGCTCGTAGTTCTCCCGGACCGCGGCGAGGTAGCCGTCCTGTTCGAACTTGTTCGTCCGGCCCGCGCGCTCGGCGGCCTCGCGCGCGCCCAGGTCGAGGTAGATCGTCGCGTCCGGCGGCCGCGAGAAGGCGGCGTGGATCCCCTTGATGTACTCCAGCGGGCGATCGATCTCGACGTCGCTGGCCGCGAGCGTCGCCGCCTGATACGCGAACCGGGAGTCGGAGTACCGGTCGGAGATCACGAGCCCGCCGTCGGCGAGCGCGGGCCCGATCGTCCCCGAGAGGTGGTCGGCGTGGTCGGCCGTCAACAGGAACAGCTCCGCGAGCGGGTCAGCGTCGTCGGCCGCGATCGACCGGTCGACCGCCTCCCCGTACCAGCTGTCGGTGGGCTCGCGGGTGAACGTCGCGTCGGGGTACACGTCGTGGAGCGCCTCCCAGACGGTGGTCTTCCCGCTTCCGTCGAGCCCCTCCAGCGTGATCAGCATGGTCGCGCTCCGGCGCGGCGAGGAATAAACGGCGCGGGTTTCGACGGACGCCTCTCGGCGGCCGCCCGTTCCGACGGACGCGCTCGGCGGCGCGGAGTCCGACGGACCCCTTTTTAGTGGCTCCGGATGGAACCGCCGGCATGGTCGCCGATACACGTCACGTCCGCCACATCCGCCACATCGGCTACACCCGTCACGGTCGCGCGCCGCGGAGGCATCGATGGTAGACGTCGCGATCTCCGTCACGCGGGTGGTCGCGGCGCTCGTGTTAGTCGTGTTGAACGGCTTCTTCGTCGCCTCCGAGTTCGCGTTCGTGCGCGTCCGCTCCACGTCGGTCGAGCAGCTGGCCGCGGAGGGGCGCCCGGGCTCGGGGGCGCTCCAGGACGTGATGGGGAGCCTCGACGACTACCTCGCGGCGACGCAGCTCGGGATCACGATCGCGTCGCTCGGGCTCGGGTGGATCGGCGAGCCCGCGGTCGCGGCGCTGATCGAGCCGGTGCTGGGTCCCCTGTTGCCCGCGAACCTCGTCCACCTCGTCGCGTTCGCGATCGGGTTCAGCGTCATCACGTTCCTCCACGTCGTCTTTGGGGAGCTGGCGCCGAAGACGATCGCCATCGCGCAGGCGGAGCGGGTCGCGATGCTGTTGGCGCCGCCGATGAAGCTCTCCTACTACCTGTTCTCGCCCGGCATCGTCGTGTTCAACGGGGCGGCCAACGCCTTCACGCGCATGCTCGGCGTCCCGCCGGCCTCGGAGACGGACGAGACGATGGAGGAGCGGGAGATCCGCCGCGTGCTCGCGCGCTCCGGCGAGGCCGGCCACGTCGACGACGCCGAGGTGGAGATGGTCAACGCCGTCTTCGACCTCGACGACACGGTGGTCCGCGAGGCGATGGTCCCCCGGCCGGACGTGACGAGCATCCCGGCCGACGCCGACCTCGCCGCGATCCGCGCGACCGTGCTGGAGGCGGGCCACACCCGGTATCCGGTGGTGTCCGACGACGACGCGGACCGAGTGGTCGGCTTCGTCGACGTGAAGGACGTGCTCCGCGCGGGCGAGGCGGGCGAGGAGTCGGTCACCGCCGCCGACCTCGCGCGCGACCTCGTGGTCGTCCCCGAGACCACGTCGCTCAGCGACCTCCTCGTGCAGTTCCGCGACGAGCGCCGGCAGATGGCCGCGGTCGTCGACGAGTGGGGCGCCTTCGAGGGGATCGCCACCGTCGAGGACGCGATCGAGACGCTCGTCGGCGACCTCCGCGACGGGTTCGACGCCGAGAGCGCCGAGCACGCGATCCGGAAGGCCGGCGAGGGGACTCACGAGGCCGACGGGTCGGTGTCGCTGTCCGTCGTCAACGACGCGCTGGGCACCAACTTCGACGGCGACGGGTTCGAGACGCTCGGCGGACTCGTGCTCGACCGGCTCGGCCGCACCCCGAGCCCCGGAGACACCGTCTCGGCCGGCGAGTACGGCTTCGAGGTCACGGCCGTCGACGGCGCGCGGATCTCGACGATCCGGATCGAGGAGGCCGTCGGCGCGGGCGACGGCGACGAAGCGAGCGATGAGACGGACGACAACGGCGAAGCGAGCGACGGTGTCGACGCGGGCGACGAGACGAACGACGCCTGACGCGCGGCGCTCCTCCGTTCCCGCGAGCCGCCTGTGTTCCCGTCCCCGCGAACCGCCGCGGCCCTTTTTACCCGCACGCCGCGAGGGTGGGCGTATGTTCGACCGGATCCTGTTCCCGACCGACGGCGGCGAGGGGGCGAACGCGGCGTTCGATCACGTCCTCGATCTGGCCGTCGACCACGGCGCGACGGTCCACGTCCTCAACGTCGCCGACACGACCCACGACAGCGTCACGCGGATCGGCGGCGAGGTCGTCGACGTGCTCGAACGCGAGGGCGAGGAGATCGTCGAGGCGGCCGCTGACCGCGCCGCGGAGCGGGGCGTCGAGACGGTGACCGAGGTGTTACAGGGAGGCGTCGCCGAGACGATCGCCGCGTACGCCGGGGAGTACGGGATGGACCTCGTCGCGATGCCGACCCGCGGCCGGACGGGGCTCGACCGCCTGCTCCTCGGGAGCACGACCGAGCGCGTCGTCCGCGAGTCGACGGTGCCGGTGCTCAGCGTCCGCCCCGACGGCGAGACGGTGCGGTACCCCTACCGGAGCGTCCTCGTGCCGACCGACGGGAGTGAGCGCGCCGGCGACGCCCTCGACCGGGCGCTGGCGCTCGCCGAGCACGCGGGCGCGACGGTCCATGTCCTCTCCGTCGTCGACGTGGGCAGCGTCGGGATCGAGGGGTACGCCGGAATCGACGCGCTGGTCGAGGACACCGAGGAGACGGTCGCGGCGGCCGCGGCGACGGCGCGGGAGGCTGGCGTCGAGGCGGTAGAGGCGGTCGAGGTCGGATCGTCCGCGGCGCGCGGGATCCGGGCGTACGTCGACGAGAACGACGTCGACCTCGTGGTCATGGGGACGCAGGGCCGGACCGGCGTCGAGCGGTACCTGCTCGGGAGCGTCGCCGAGCGCACCGTCCGGACGTCGCCGGTGCCCGTGATGACGGTCCCAGATCCGGGCGAAGGCGTCTGAGGCGGCCGATTTCTCCGGGGAAGCCCGCGTCATCTCCGCGTCTGACGCCGCGGTAGGTTTAGGGGCGTTCCGTCCGTTGAGAGACGCATGAAAGTGTTGGTAGCCGGCGGAACCGGATTCATCGGGTCGTACCTCTGCCGCGCGCTCGCTGACGGGGGTCACGAGGTGACGGCGCTCTCCCGATCGCCGAGCGACGCGCCGGAGGGGGTCGCGTCCGCGACGGGGGACGTCACCGATTACGACTCGATCGCCGGGGCGGTCGAGGGACAGGACGCCGTCGTGAATCTGGTCGCGCTCTCGCCGCTGTTCGAGCCGAAGGGCGGGAACGTCATGCACGACCGGATCCACCGGGGCGGGACCGAGAACCTCGTGCGCGCGGCCGAGGAGGCCGGGGCGGAGCGGTTCCTCCAGCTGAGCGCACTCGGAGCCGACCCCGACGGCGACACCGCGTACATCCGCGCGAAGGGGGAAGCCGAGGAGATCGTCCGCGAGAGCGGCCTCGGCTGGACGATCTTCCGCCCCTCGGTCGTCTTCGGCGAGGGCGGCGAGTTCGTCTCCTTCACCAAGCGACTGAAGGGGATGTTCGCGCCGGGCGTGCCGCTGTACCCGCTCCCCGGCGGCGGGAAGACGCGGTTCCAGCCGATCCACGTCGAGGACCTCGTCCCGATGCTGGTCGCGGCGCTCGAAGACGACGAGCACGTCGGCGAGACGTACGAGGTCGGGGGCCCGGAGGTCCTGACCCTGCGCGACGTGACGGACCTCGTGTACGAAGCCGAGAAGAAGGGAGTCACGATCGTCCCCCTCCCGATGCCGCTCGCCCGGATCGGGCTCAGCGTGCTCGGCGCCGTCCCCGGGTTCCCGATGGGGCCCGACCAGTACCGGTCGTTGCAGTTCGACAACACGACCGCCGACAACGACGTCGCGGCGTTCGGCGTCGACCCCGCCGAACTGACCACCCTCGGAAACTACCTCGGGGTGGCGTGATGGCGGCGAATCCGACGGAATTCGAGGGACTGCGCCGCCTCGCCGCCGCCGAGCCGGGCGCGGCGGGCGTGTTCGTGTCAACGAGCCGAATATCACGGGCAATAACGGCAACCGAAGGTTTAAATACGCGATCACGTTCTGTTCATTTCAAACGCGGAGGGAGCACACGATGAAACTTGCAATGATCGGATTCGGACAGGCGGGGGGGAAAGTCGTCGACAAATTCCTTGAGTACGACAAGCGCACGGGCTCGGAGATCGTCCGGGCGGCCGCGGCCGTCAACACGGCCAAGGCCGACCTGATGGGCCTCGAGCACATCGCCGAGGACCAGCGCGTGCTCATCGGCCAGTCGCGCGTGAAGGGCCACGGGGTCGGCGCCGACAACGAGCTCGGCGCGGAGATCGCCGAGGAGGACATCGACGAGGTGCAGGGCGCCATCGACTCGATCCCGGTCCACGAGGTCGACGCGTTCCTCGTCGTCGCCGGGCTCGGCGGCGGCACGGGCTCCGGCGGCGCGCCGGTGCTCGCGAAACACCTCAAGCGCATCTACACCGAGCCCGTCTACGGGCTCGGCATCCTGCCGGGCAGCGACGAGGGGGGCATCTACACCCTCAACGCGGCCCGCTCGTTCCAGACGTTCGTCCGCGAGGTGGACAACCTGATGGTGTTCGACAACGACGCCTGGCGGAAGACGGGCGAGTCCGTGCAGGGCGGCTACGAGGAGATCAACGAGGAGATCGTCCGGCGGTTCGGCATCCTCTTCGGCGCCGGCGAGATCCAGCAGGGCCAAGAAATCGCCGAGAGCGTCGTCGACTCCTCGGAGATCATCAACACGCTCTCCGGCGGCGGCGTCTCCACCGTCGGCTACGCCGAGGAGGAGGTCGAGGAGCGCACCTCCGGTGGGCTGCTCTCGCGGCTCCGCGACGACAACGGCGGGGACGAGCTCGACAGCGCCCACACCACGAACCGGATCACCAGCCTCGTGCGCAAAGCGGCGCTGGGGCGGCTCACGCTCCCCTGTGAGATCGAGGGCGCGGAGCGCGCGCTGCTCGTGCTCGCCGGCCCGCCGGAGTACCTCAACCGGAAAGGTATCGAGCGCGGCCGGAAGTGGCTCGAAGAGCAGACCGGCTCGATGGAGGTCCGCGGCGGCGACTACCCGTACCGCGGTGCCGGCTTCGTCGCGACCGTCATCCTGCTCGCGGGCGTCACGAACGTCCCGCGGATCAAGGAGCTCCAGCAGGTCGCCATCGAGGCGCAGGACAACTTAGACGAGATCCGCGAGGAGAGCGACGAGAACCTCGACGACCTCGTCAGCGACGACGGCGACGAACTCGAATCGCTGTTCTGAGGCGACCCTCCCGATGGAGGTCCTCGTCCCGTTTTCGACCGACCGCCCCAAGTCGCGACTCTCCGCGGTCCTCGCGCCCGACGAGCGCGCCGCGTTCGCCCTCGCGGCGCTCCGCGACGTGCTCGACGCGATCGACGAGGCCGGCGGCGAGCCGCGGGTGTTGGCGACCGGCGCGGTCGACGCCGACCTCCCTTGTCCGGTGACGGTCGACGACCGCCCCCTGACGGAGGCGGTCAACGGGGCGCTTGACGCGCGGCTCAAAGGCGGCGGAGCCGACGGCGACGCCGCCGAGCGCGTCGCGGTCGTCATGGCCGACCTCGCGCTCGCGACGCCGGACGCCCTGCGGGAGCTGTTCGCGGCCGGCCGCGAGGCCGACGTGGCGCTCGCCCCCGGCCGCGGCGGCGGCACGAACGCGTTCGTCGCCTCCCACCCCGAGTTCCGGGTCGACTACCACGGCGCCTCCTACCTCGATCACCGCCGGATCGCCGCCGAGATCGGCGCGGGCGTCGCGGTGGTGGACTCCCATCGGCTCGCGACCGACATCGACGAACCGGCCGACCTCGCGGAGCTGCTGATCCACGCCGAGGCGAACGCTGCCGACGGCGGGAGCGACGGTGGAGAGAAGCGGGCGTCGCGGTGGCTCCGCGACGCCGGCTTCGCGCTCGATACGACCGACGGGCGGGTCGGCGTCGAGCGGGAGTGAGGCGGGACCGGGAGGCGGCGACGGCCCTGAGCGAGCAGCCCAACCGGATCCGCGACCGCGATCCTTTTTGAGTCCGGACCGCGGAGGGACGAACGTGTTCGCGGCCGCCGACGAGTACGGGATCGAGATCGAGCCCGACCCCGAACGGGTCGAGCGGCTGCTCTCGGTCGCGCCGGACGACGTCGAGCCCGCCGACCGGCTCACCTTCGCCCGGAACGTGTTCGTCCCGCTGACGACCGCCTGCCGGTACACCTGCACCTACTGCACCTACTACGACGTGCCCGGCGAGGCGTCGCTGCTGTCTCCCGAGGAGGTGCGCGAGCGCTGTCGCGTGGGCGCCGACGCCGGGTGCACGGAGGCGCTTTTCACCTTCGGCGACGAGCCGGACGACCGGTACACCGCGGTCCACGACCAGCTCGACGAGTGGGGGTACGACTCGATCCACGACTACCTCTACCGGGCCTGCGAGATTGCCTTGGAGGAGGGGCTGCTCCCGCACTCGAACCCGGGCGACCTCGCCGAGTCGCAGTTCGCCGCCCTCCGCGAGGTGAACGCCTCGATGGGCGTCATGCTGGAGACCACCGCCGACGTCGACGCGCACAGCGGCGGCCGCCGGAAGACCCCCGGCCAGCGCCTCAACACCATCAGGGCCGCGGGCCGGCAGGGGGTGCCGTTCACCACCGGAATCTTAGTCGGCATCGGCGAGGGCTGGCGCGACCGCGCGGAGAGCCTGCTGGCGATCCGCGAGCTCCACGAGCGACACGGCCACGTCCAGGAGGTGATCGTCCAGAACGTCGTCCCGAACGAGCGCTCGGACTTCGCGAAGCCCGACCTGGCGACGATGCGCCGGGTCGTCGCGATGGCGCGGGCCGCGCTCCCGCCGGCGGTGTCGGTGCAGGTCCCCCCGAACCTCTCGCCCGCGGCCGATCTCGTCGACTGCGGGATCGACGACCTCGGCGGCGTCTCGCCCGTCACGGACGACTACGTCAATCCGGACTACGCGTGGCCCGACCTCGACGGCCTCCGGGCGGTCGCCGACGCCGGCGGGATGCCGCTTCGCGAGCGCCTCCCGACCTACGCGCGGTACCTCCCTGACGGCCTCAGGCCGAATGGCGTCGATCCCGCCCCGGCGCCGACGGACCGCGACGCCTGGATCCCGCCGGCGGTCCGCGATCGGATCCGCGAGGACGACCCGCACGGGCGGCGGCTCCGCGGCGTCGCGCGGGGGGACGGACCGCTCGACCCGCGGCCGGCGCGCGGGGACTGAGGGGACGACCGACCCGGCATAAACAACTGCGCTGCCAGTAGCTTCTTTAAATACCCATCCGAATGGGGTGACGATGGTACTCCTACAGCTCGACGCGATCGCGAACGCGGTCGACCTCGTCGGCATCGGGACGGCGGTGGTCGGCTTCGTCCTCGGTTTCCTCGCCGTGTTGTTGTTCGGGAAGTACGCGTTCGTTCCGGCGGTCCGCGGGATACTCGGCTCGCGGGGGTTCGACGACGCGGTCCGGAGCCTCGGGACGAGCGTCGCCAACGCGGTCGTGTGGGTCGCGGCGATCGCGATCGGGTTCACCGTCGCCGGCTACGGGGCGTTTCTCTCGGCGTTCGCCGTCTTCGGCGGCGCCATCGCGCTCGCGATCGGCTTCGCCGCGCAGGACCTCCTCGGCAACTTCGTCGCCGGGATCTTCATCCTGAAGGACAAGCCGTTCGAGGTCGGCGACTGGATCGAGTGGGACGGGAACGCGGGCCGCGTCGAGGACATCGACCTGCGGGTCTCCCGCGTCCGCACCTTCGACAACGAGCGGATCACGGTGCCGAACGGCGACCTCGCGAACAACGCCGTCACGAACCCGGTCGCCTACGAGACGCTCCGCCAGAAGTTCGTCTTCGGCATCGGCTACGACGACGACATCTCGCAGGCCACCGACATCATCGTCGAGAAGGCGGAGGCCCACGAGGAGATCCTCGACGACCCCGCGCCCTCGGTCCGGCTCGTGAGCCTCGGCGACTCCGACGTGGGGCTCCAGTGCCGCTGGTGGATCGCGGAGCCCGACCGCGGCGACTTCGTCCGCGTGCGCTCCGAGTACGTCACCGAAGTCAAGGAGGCGTTCGACGAGGCCGGCATCGACATCCCGTACGTCCACCGGCAGCTCACCGGGAGCGTCGAGGTCGTCGAGTCGGTCGCCGCCGACGAGTAGCGCGACGCGGGCGCCCGATGTCCGTTTTTTGACTCTGTTGAAGTCGTTCTTCGAGCAGATTCTCGCATGAAACGGCTGGTCGCTGAAGAGTGCGTATCGAACACGATTCCAAGAAAACACTTACCGCCGAACAATCAGTTTCTCCTGTGAGCAAAATAAGACTATTTAACCGCCCCATTGGGAATGTCGGTCTGTTTATGATATTATTCTCTATTATATATGGGTATTCGCTGATTGCTGTAATACACCTCGACAGTGGATTACTAACCAGCGGTGGCTTCCTATGGGACCTCGCAATCTGGACAACTATAGATCTTTTGGGGTGTAATGGTTGGAATTGTCTCTTGTTGATGCATGCTCTACTATTCATCTACGCAGCCATCTTAGCGGGGTATGGCGCCTACATTCGGCGGAAAAAGGTGGAACACACGAAGGCAGAGTGATAAGCGAGTTCCCTGTATTGACCGCAATAGGGACAGAGTGTGTCTCTTCTGAGGGTTTCAACAGACTCATTTTCCGCGTTTCGATTCCCCCGCTAGTGACGGCGGAATCTCTTATAAATACGCGCCGCGCCAGACGGAACCACTTTTCACCCACCACTAGAAGGTACCACTAATGAATCCCACCGAGTGGCGGGCGTATCTCGTGACGCAGGCGAGCCGGTCGGCCGGTCGAGAGACGGAAGCGATCGTGGAGGCGGCGCTCGACGGCGGCGTCGACGCCGTGCAGCTCCGCGAGAAGGGACGGTCGGCGCGCGAGCGGTACGAGCTCGGGCGCCGGCTCCGCGAGCTCACCGCCGACGCCGGCGTCCCCCTGATCGTCAACGACCGGGTCGACCTGGCCGCCGCGGTCGACGCCGACGGCGTCCACCTCGGGCAGTCGGACCTGCCGGCCGCGGTCGCCCGCGAGCGCCTCGGCGACGAGGCGATCGTGGGCGTCTCGGCGTCGACGGTCCCGGAGGCGCGGGCCGCCGCCGACGCGGGCGCGGACTACCTCGGCGTCGGCGCGGTGTACGCGACCGACACGAAGGACGTGCCGGCGGAGACGAACGGCGTCGGCCCCGAGCGCGTCGCGGCGATCGCGGAGGCCGTCGACCTCCCCGTCGTCGGGATCGGGGGCATCGACGCCGGCAACGCGGGGGCGGTCGCGGCGGCGGGCGCGGCCGGCGTGGCGGTCGTCTCGGCGATCACGGCCGCGGACGATCCGCGCGCCGCGACCGCGGAGCTCCGGGAGGTGGTCGGCGATGGGCGATGAGCCGGTCGACGACCTGCCGATCGAGGGGCAGCCGATCGAGAACCTGCCGGTCGGGGAGACCCTGGCGGCGGTCGAGGCGACCCCGCCGCTGGTCCACCACCTGACGAACGACGTGACGACGAGCGAGACCGCGAACGTCACGCTCCACTGGGGCGGGCTGCCGGTGATGGCCGACGCCCCGGCGGAGGCGGGCGACATGGCCGCCGGCGCGGACGCGGTCGTGATCAACACCGGGACGGCGTCGACGACCGACGTCGACGCCATGGTCGACGCGGGCCGGCGCGCCAACGAGGCGGGCGTCCCGGTCGTGCTGGACCCGGTCGGGTACGGGGCCACGCCGCACCGCGTCGAGTCGGTCGGGCGGCTGCTGGACGCGGTGGCGTTCGACGCCATCAAGGGCAACGCCGGGGAGGTCCGCGGGCTCGCGGGCGAGGAGGCGACGGTCCGCGGCGTCGAGTCCGTGGGCGAGCCCGACGCGGGCCTCCCCGACGCGGCGCGGGCGCTCGCGGCGGAGACGGGGGCTGTCGTCGTCGCCTCCGGGCCGACCGATGTCGTCGCCGACGGCGAAAGGGCCTACGAGGTGTCGGCCGGCCACGAGCGCATGGGTTCGTTCGTCGGCTCGGGCTGTATGCTCGCGAGCACGCTCGGGACGTTCGCGGCGGTCGTCGGCGAGGGTGCCGAGCCGCCGTCGTCGACGACAGAGGCCGCGCTCGCCGCGTGCGTCGCGTACGGGGTCGCCGGCGAGCACGCCGCGGAGCGCGACCCCGCGGGGCCGGCGAGCTACCGGACGGCGTTCATGGACGCGGTCGCCGCGCTGGCGTCGGAGCGCCCGGCGCTCGACGCCGCCTCGCGGATCGAGGAGGTCTGACTCCGGCGACTGCGGTCGGATTCGGTCGGTCGCTCACCGTGTCGCCGACTTCCACTCGCGGAGCCCGAGGCGCTCGCCGTTCAGGTCCTCGGCGGGCGCCTCGGTCGCGGCCCAGACGAACAGCGGCGCGACGCTCTCGGGGTCGCGGGCGCGCTCCTTCCCGGTGAGGTCGGTCGCGACGAGCCCGGGATCGACGACCCCTACGGCCGCGTCGAGGTCGGCGGCGAACCCGCGTGCGACCGCCTCGGCCGCCGCCTTCGAGGCGGCGTACGCCCCCATCCCCGGTCGGGACTCGTGGGCGACCGCCCCGGAGGGGACGACGACCCGCGCGTCCGCGGCGAGGTGCGGGACGGCCTCCGCGACCGTCGCGAAGACGCCGCGGGCGTTGGTCCGCATGGTGTCGTCGTAGTCGGCGTAGCTCGTCTCGTCGATCGGGCGCTCGCCCGGGCCGCCGTGGAAGACGGCCGCGTTCGCGAACACCGCGTCGATCGGCCCGGCCTCCCGGGCGACGCCCTCGAAGAACCGCTCTAAGTCGTACTCGTCGCGGACGTCGACGCGGGCGCCCCAGGCGGTTCCTAGCGCGTCGCCGCCGTCTCCGTCCCCGTTCAGCGCCGCGACCGTCCGGTCGACCGCGTCGCCGTCGCGCCCGGAGACGGCGACGAACGCCCCCTCGTCGACGAACGCCTCGGCGACGGCCCGCCCGATCCCGCTCGTTGCGCCGGTGATCGCGACCGTGGGATCCATGTGGGGATCGGTAGGGCGGTCGCCGACTTAGGCGTACTCACTCGCGGTGGCTCGGCCCGCGGTCTCCGCGGCACCCGCTGCCGTCTGGCCGGTATTTATACCGCTGCCGCCGTACGATCGGACATGGACGTGGCCCCGGATATCGACGCCGTGGCCGGCGAATCCGTCGTCGTGATCGGCGGCGGGTTCGGCGGCCTCTCGACCGCGTGTTACCTCGCCGACGCCGGCGCGGACGTGACCCTCTTGGAGAAGAACGAGCAGCTCGGCGGGCGGGCGAGCCGGCTGGAGGCCGACGGCTTCCGGTTCGACATGGGGCCCTCGTGGTACCTCATGCCGGACGTGTTCGAGCGGTTCTTCGGCCACTTCGGCCGCGAGCCGTCCGACTTTTACGAGCTGGAGCGGCTCGACCCCCACTACCGGGTGTTCTGGAAGGACGGGGACAAGGTCGACGTGCTCCCCGACCGCGAGGCGAACAAGGCCCTCTTCGAGGAGTACGAGCCCGGCGCGGGCGAGGCGTTCGAGGCGTATTTGGAGGAGTCCGAGCGCACCTACGAGATCGGGATGGAGCACTTCGTGTACGAGGACCGCCCGCGGCTCCGCGACTACGTGGACAGGGACGTGCTCCGCTACTCGTGGGGGCTCTCGCTTTTGGGCAAGATGCAGGGACACGTCGAGGACTACTTCGATCACCCGAAGCTCCAGCAGCTGATGCAGTACACCCTCGTCTTCCTCGGCGGCTCGCCGACGAACACCCCCGCGCTGTACAACCTGATGAGCCACGTCGACTACAACATGGGCGTCTACTACCCCGAGGGCGGGATCGGCGCCGTCGTCGACGGGATCGTCGAGCTGGGCGACGACCTCGGCGTCGAGTACGTCACCGACGCCGAAGTGACCGCCATCGAGGGCCGCCGGGGAGCGTTCGCGGTCGACACCGCGGACGGGGAGCGCCACCTCTCTGATCTGGTCGTCTCCGACGCCGACTACGCCCACACCGAACAGGAGCTGCTCCCGAAACACAAGCGGCAGTACAGCGAGGAGTACTGGGAGTCGCGGACGTACGCCCCCTCCGCGTTCCTGCTGTACCTCGGCGTCGAGGGCGACGTGCCGAACCTCGAACACCACACGCTGGTGTTGCCGACGGGCTGGGACGAGCACTTCGAGCAGATCTTCGATGACCCGTCGTGGCCCGACGACCCCGCCTACTACCTCTGTGTCCCTTCCGAGACCGACGACACGGTCGCGCCCGAGGGGCACAGCAACCTGTTCGCCCTCGTGCCCATCGCGCCCGGACTGGAGGACACCCCCGAGCTGCGCGAGGAGTACCGCGACCTCGTGATAGACGACATCGCCGAGAACACCGGGACGGAGCTGCGCGACCGGATCGTCTTCGAGGAGACGTTCTGCGTCGACGACTTCGCCGACCGGTACAACAGCTATCAGGGGAGCGCGCTCGGGTTGGCCCACACCCTGCGACAGACCTCGCTGCTCCGGCCGTCCCACCGGTCCGACGCGGTCGACGGGCTCTACTTCACGGGGTCGACGACGACCCCCGGTATCGGCGTCCCGATGTGTCTCATCAGCGGACAGCTGACCGCCGAGGAGCTGTCGAAGACGGCGTGACCGGAGCCGTGACCGACACCGCGACCGACCCCGGCCGACGCTCGCTCCCAGACCTCTGCCGGTACCTGCTGGTGCTGTCGCGGCCGCGGTTCTGGCTGTACCTCGCCGGCCCCGTCGCCGTCGGCGTCACCTACGGGATCGCCGACGTGGGCGGGCTGTTCACGCCGATGACGGTCGGGCTCGCGGCGTACTTCCTCGTGCCGGCGAACGTCTTCCTCTACGGCGTCAACGACGCCTTCGACGCCGACATCGACGAGCTGAACCCGAAGAAGGAGGACCGCGAGGCGCGCTGGCGGGGCGACCGGCTCGTCTCGCTCGCGGTGGTCGCCTCCGGCGCGCTCGGGCTCGCCGCGTTCGCGGTCACGCCGCGGGTCGCGTGGCCGTACCTCGCCGGTTTCCTGCTGCTCGGCGCCGGCTACAGCGCGCCGCCGCTCCGGTTCAAGACGACCCCGCTCCTCGACTCCGCCTCGAACGGGCTCTACGTCCTGCCGGGCGCGGCCGCGTACGCCGCCGTGGCCGGGACGCACCCGCCGCTCGCGGCGCTCGCGGGCGCGTGGCTCTGGGCGATGGGGATGCACACCTTCTCCGCGATCCCCGACATCGAGCCGGACCGCGCCGCCGGGATCCGGACGACGGCGACGCTGCTGGGCGAGCGCCGGACGTACGCCTACTGCGCCGCCTGCTGGGTCGCCGCCGCGGTCGGGTTCGCCGCGGTCGACCCCCGGCTCGGCGCGCTGCTCGGCGTCTACCCCGTCTTCGTCGCGTGGGTCGCCCGGTCGTCGATCGCGGTCGACCGCGCCTACTGGTGGTTTCCGGCGCTGAACACCGCCGTCGGCACCCTGCTGGCGATGGGCGGGCTCTGGCGCGTCTACCCGATCACGGAGGCGCTCGCGTGAGCGACTCCCCTCCACCCTCCGCCTCGACGGCGGGCGGACTCGACGCGCTCCGCGCACGGCTCCCCGACACCCGCCGCGAGGCGGAGCGCCTGCTCGACCGGATCGTCCGCGAGAACCGCTTCACCATCGCCGTGCTGTTCCCCCTCGTCGGCGCGCTCGCGCTCGTCGGCAGCGCGGAGGGGTGGGTACCGGAGCCCCTCGCGTTCAACCCCTGGTTCGTCCTCTTCGGCGTGTTAGTGATGCGCTCGCCGCTCGTCGTCGGGGTGTTGCCCGCGGTCGACCGCCGAGCGATCGGATGGATCGGCGCGCTCGTCGCCTACACCTACGCGATCGAGCTGTTCGGCGTCGCCACGGGGTGGCCGTACGGCACCTTCGAGTACACCGTGAGCCTCGGCCCGATGCTCGGCGGGGTGCCGCTGGCGCTCCCGGTCTTCTTCATCCCGCTCGTGGTGAACGCCTACCTGCTCTGTCTCCTGCTCCTCGGCCCGCGGGCGTCGAACGGCTGGCTCCGGCTCGCGACCGTGATCGCCGCCGTGGTGGCGATGGACGTGGTGCTCGACCCCGGCGCGGTCGCGCTCGGCTTCTGGACGTTCGGCGGCGGCGCCTTCTTCGGCGTCCCCCTCTCGAACTACGCCGGCTGGGTGTTGTCGGCGACGGTCGCGGTGGTCGCGCTCGACCGCGCGTTCGCGGGGACGACGCTCGCCGACCGCCTCCGCGACTGCGAGTTCATGCTCGACGACATGGTGAGCTTCGTGATCCTCTGGGGCGGGATCAACCTCTGGTACGGGAACCTGCTCCCCGCCGCCGTCGCCGTCGCGTTCGGCGTCGGGCTCGTCCGCGCCGACCGGTTCGACGCGAGCCTGTTCACGCAGTGGCGGCGGGCGTGAGCCCGGGCGATTCGCGACCCCTTATGTACGCCCCGTCCGTTTCCGAACGCATGCGCGTTCGCGCCGCCGACACGAGTACCACGGTTCGAGCGGAGGAGACCGAATGAGCGGGCTCGCGATCGAGTACGGCACCCACGAGCGGGTCCGGGAAGTCGTCGACCGGCTGACCTACTGCGCCGAGCACGTCAGCCTCGCGTTTGACGGCTGGGACGAGCCGCACGTCAAGGGGCCGGGGCTCTACTTCGCGGTCGTCGCCGACCGGGAGTACGGCGACTACGCCGACCCGATGGGCGAGAACCGGTGGCCCCGGGAGAGCTGTCCGACCGCGTTCGCGGAGGACGCCTTCGTCGAGGCGGTCGAGTCGGTGAGCCGCGAGCAGGACGGCGGGGTCGTCGTCGCGGTCGACGGCGAGATCGAGGCGCAGATGGTGCGGTTCCGGGACCTGGGCACCCGCAGCGAGGAGACCGATCTGGTCGACGACGTGAGCTACGAGCCGTGGATGGGCTCGCGGCACATGAGCGCGATCGAGACCTCGGTCCGGCCGGAGGTCGTGGCGACCGTGACGCTGAGCGAGGAGACCGGACGGGTGAGCCTGTTCCGCGACGGCGACGCGGAGTCGATGGAGCGCGACGAGCTCGGCGGGGAGTGGCGCGCGGAGTGACGCGCGGAGTGACGCGTCGGCCTCAGTCGTCGTCGATGATCCCCTCCGCGACGGCCATGTCGTCGATCGTCGGGTCGTCGGCGGAGCTCCGCAGGACAAACCGCTTGCGGATCAGGTCCGCGAAGTAGATCGCGGTCCCGAGGATGAGCAGGGTGTCGCCGGGCAGCCGCGCCCAGAACAGCGTCTGGACGAGCTCGCCGTTGTAGAACGCGAGGCTGCGCGCCGCGGCGTAGCTCTCCGTGAACGCGACCTCCAGCTGGAGGAAGCCGACCGGGAGCAGCGAGATGCCGACCATCAGCGCGAGCCCGACGTTCCACAGCCAGAAGGACGCCCGGAGCCACGAGCCGTCCCAGCGCTCGGGGTCGATCGACAGCTGGAGCATGTACGCCACCATCCCGAGCGCGAGGAACCCGAACGCACCGAACATCGCGGCGTGGGCGTGCGCGACGGTGAGGTAGGTGCCGTGCTCGTAGTAGTTGATCAGCGGGAGGTTGATGAAGAAGCCGAGCACCCCGGCCCCGACGAAGTTCCAGATCCCGCTGGCGACGATGAACATGAAGGGGAGCTTGTAGGGGAACCCGCCGGTCTCGGTCATCGCCCGGTACTGCCCGATCGCCTCGTAGAGGATGAAGATCAGCGGGAGCAGCTCCAGCGTCGAGAAGACGCTCCCGATCGGGACCCAGTAGTCGGGCATCCCGACCCACCAGTAGTGGTGGGAGACGCCGATGACGCCCGTGCTCATCACGAGCAGCGCCTGTAGCGCCACCGCCTTCTCGGCGCTGCGGCGCGTGAGGAGGTTCATCGAGACCAGCGTGAGCCCGATGATCGCGACGATGAAGAACTCGAAGGCGCCCTCGACCCACATGTGGACGACCCACCACCGCCAGAACTCCGTGACGGCCATGTTCGTCGTGGGGGTGAACATGAACCCGGCGACGAACAGCAGGGTGATCGAGCCGCCCGCGTAGAGGATCATGTGCGCGAGCCCGTACACCGGCTCGCGGTCGAGCAGTGGCTTGAGCCCGCGGATCGCGAGGATCGCCCAGAGCACGAACCCGACGAGTAAGCCGCCCTGCCACACCTTCCCGACCTCGAGGTACTCTAACCCCTCGTTGCCGAGGAGCCACCACAGCTGCCCGTCGAAGTAGCCGTTCGCGCCGAGCCAGATGCCGCCCATCCCGCCGACGACGACGGTCACTAACGCGCCGAGCAGGACGTTGACGTACCGTGACTGGTGTTTCGGCTCGTGGCCGGTGAGGAGGGGCGGAAGGAACAGCCCGGCGCCGAGCCACGTCGACGCGATCCAGAGGATCCCCAGGTCGATGTGCCACGTCTTCGCGATCGAGAAGGGGAGGATCTGGAGGATGTGGACCCCGAACAGCTCCTCGATCCCGAAGAAGCCGGCCCGTTCGATGTAGAAGTGCGCGAGCAGTCCCCCCAACAGCACCTGCGCTAAGAACAGCCCGGCGGCGATGGGGATGAACCGGAGCGCGGCGCGCTGGCTCGGGAAGACGCTCACGTCGCCCGGCTCGGGCACGGTGATGCCCTCGGCGGACGGCTCCGGGAGCTTCACCGACTTGTAGAGGAGGATCGCGGCGCCCGCCGCGCCGACGAGCAGCACCATCGCGATCACGCTCCACGTCATCGCGGCGCCGGTCGCGTCGTTGCCGGCGGCCGGCGAGGGCGGCCACTCGTTCGTGAAGGAGTTGTCGCCGTCGGGGCGGTCGGTGTGGGAGAACCACGCCGTCCACAGCGCGAAGTCGGCGAAGTCCTCGGCCTCCTCGGTCGAGTCGATCATCTCGACCGGCACGCCGCGGTCGTGGTCGCCCTCGTGGTAGCGCTCGACGTACGTCTCGCGCACCTGCTCGTGGGCGTACGCCTCCGCGGCGGAGTACTCGACGGTGTCGCTCCCGTCGTGTGCGCCGTCGAGGTCGTCGCGGACCGTCTGGTCGATCCCCGCGCGCTCGGCGGAGCTGAGCGAGTCGTAGCCGGCGCCGTACTCCTCTTGCGCGTAGTACTCGCGCATGTGCTCGGCCTTCAGATCCAGCGTCTCGGCGGTGTAGTCCTCGCCGTAGTAGGCGCCGTTGCCGAGTATCGACCCGTGGTTCATCAGCCCGTACTGCTGGAACGCCGCCTTCCCGTCCTGGACCGTCTCTCCCGTGGCGATCGTCTCGCCGTCGGGGCCGACGACCTCGTCCGGGATCGGCGGCGCCTCCTGATACGCGAACCACGCCCCGGCGCCCATCACGACCAGATTGAGCAGGAACGCCGCGACGATGACCTTCGCGATCGTCTTGCGCGTGAGTTCCATCACGTGGGCGTTGTCTCCACACGGACTATCAGTTTGGTGGCAACATGTTCGGACGCCGTTCCCGGAGACTGACACCGCCCGTCGGCGTCCCGGGCGCTCTCCCCCGAGATCGGCAAGGTGAGCCGAGTCACGAACATGTTCGCACGGTGGCTTACCGGGAAACGACGCGTACGGGCGGGTATGCCAACGACCAGCGAGCCGGTGTCGGAGTCGAGGAGCGCAGCGGAGTCGAAGCGCGAACCGGAGTCCGCGGGCGCGTCGGAGACGGCCGCGGAGACCACGGTCACGGTGCGGTGTACCGGCCACGTCCGGACGGAGCTCGGGGAGTACGAGTTCGAGTACACCTTCGAGGGCGACACCCTCCGGGCGTTCCTCGACGAGCTGTTCGCGGACTACCCGGAGCTACAGGACATGCTGATCGCGGAGAGCGAGTCGGAGGCGACCCACAGCGGCTGGGCGCCGACGCCCGAGGAGCTACCGGGGACGTGGTCGAAGAACCCGGCCGGCGAACAGACGATCGCGTACGCCCGGATCCTCGTGAACGGTCACTTCAACGAGAACGAGAAGGGGTTCGACACCGAACTGGAGGAGGGCGACCGGGTCGCGCTGGTGTACCCGTTCATGTTCTGCTGTTAGCCCGGAACTCGGGGGCTCCGAGACCGGACGCCCTGCTCGGCGAGACCGATCAGCCCTCGTACCCCGCCAGCTCCATCACGGAGGCGAACTGCTCGGAGTCCATTACGCTCTCGTAGACCATCCCGCCGATCATGCCGCCGGGGTAGCTCTCGCCGTTCATCGCGTGGTTCACCTTGTGACAGTGGAGCGCGTAGACGCCCGGGTCGGCGTCGGCGGTGAACTCGATGGTCTTGCGCTCGGCGGGCGCGAGGGGGACCACGTCCTCGCGGTGCCGGGCGGACTCGGGGATCACGCCGCCGTCCTTCTCGACGACGGTGAACCCGTGGTTGTGGGTGTGCATCGCGTGCGACTCGTAGCCGGCGTTGACGTAGTGGATCCGGACCTGGTCGCCCTCCTCGACGATCAGCGGGGATCCCTCCTCGGGGTGGAACGTGTACGGCGCACAGCGACCGTTTACGGTGAAGACGTCCGGGTTGCGGTCGCGGTGACTGAAGTCGACGTCGCCGCCGGCGGTCGACGCCGACAGCCGGCTGTCCCAGTCTTTGATCGTGTGGAAGACCTCCGTGTCCGCGGGCTCGTACCCCTCGGGGTCGACGCGGAGGATCCCGTACATCCCCATGTCGAGGTGGTTCTGGGTCTGGTAGTGGCAGTGGTAGAGGTGCGTGCCCGGCTGGTTCGCGTCGATCTCGTAGGTGTGCTCCTCGCCCGGCGCGACCTGCTGGCCCGTCGTCGTCGGGACGCCGTCGTCCATCCAGCTCTTCGAGAGCCCGTGGACGTGGAAGGTGTGCGGGCGGTTGTGCTCCGAGTTGTCGTAGGTGATCTCCAGTTCGGTCCCCTCGGTGACACGGAGCAGGGGACCGGGGACGCTCGGGTCCGTGTCGGGGGTCTGCCACGCCCAGACCTCGGGCAGCTCCCACGGGCCGCCCTTCGCCCCCTCGCCGAGCAGGGTGTGGCGACACGGCGTCGTGGACACCGTGATCTGTCCGTCGCGCTCGTCTAAGTCGATCGTCGTCCGCGGGGACGTGTACGGGTGGTCCGTCTCGACGCCCGTGGCGTCGCTCCCGGACCACTCCGCCACCTGCTCCTGAACGCCCTCGTCGGTGACGGCGTTCTCGGCGCCCTCACCGGCGTCCGCGCGCGGGGCGCCACACCCCGCGAGCCCGACGGTCCCGAGCGCCGCGGCCGCCGAGAGGAAGCCGCGTCTGGAAGCCGTGCGTCGACCCGTGTTGTCGCCGTCTCTCGTCATATCCGAACATGACCGGGGAACACATATAAACCGGAATCAGGATCCACGGACCGTGAGAACGCGGTCGGCGGTCGTACGGTTTATATGCAGTCGGACCCGGCCGACGACCGGTATTTATACCCGCACGACCCGACGGCCGACGTGAGATGCGGATCGGCATCGTCTCCGACACCCACGACGACCTCGCCGCCGTCGAGGCGGCCGTATCGCTGTTCGAACGCGAGGGCGTCGACGCCGTCGTCCACTGCGGCGACTTCGTCGCGCCCTTTTCAGTGACGCCCTTCGACGTCGGCGGCGACGGCTCCGACCGGGACGCCCCCGGCGACCGCGCCTCCGACGCCGGCTTCGACTTCTACGCGGTCCGCGGCAACAACGACGGGGAGTGGGCGGTCGAGTCGACCGTCGACTCGTTCGGGACGTACCTCGGCGAGGCGGGGACGCTCTCGTTCGGTGGCTCCGGCGGAGACGCCGAGAGCGACGATGCCGAGAGCGACGGCACCGTCGACGTCGCCGTCACTCACGGGACGAGCGGGGTCGTCGTCGACGCCCTCGTCGACTGTGGCGATTACGACTACGTGTTCCACGGTCACACCCACGCGCACGGCGTCGAGGAGCGCGGCGGGACGGTGCGGGTGAACCCCGGCGGCCTCCCCATCCCCGTCGACGGCGCCGACGACGCCTTCCGCGTCGCGGTCCTCGACGCCGACGCCCGCGACGGATCCGCGGACCCTGACGCGGTGACCCACTACGAGCTCGACGCGTGACCCGGGTGTCGGATGGCGGACGGGCGATCCGAGGGCGCGCCGACGGGACCGGGAGAGACGGGCGATCCGGAGGCGCGCCGACGGACCGGGAGGGATGCGCGACCGGGAGCGATCCGGGCGGCGCGCGACCGCCCCGACACGCAAACGCGAGCTTGTCCTTTCGTTGACCTTTTGCCGGGCCCGCGCCGAGAGTCCGTATGGACAGACGCGCGTTCCTCCGCCGCGCGGGCGGGGCGGTCGGGTCGGTCGGGAGCTGCGGCGGCCTCGCCGGCTGTGCCGACCTCGTCGACGGCGACGGGAGGAGGGCGGTCGCGGAGCGCGATCCGCCGGACCGCCCCGACGAGCTCACGGCCGAGTCGGTCGGGGAGTACGTCGCCGCCTACGAGGAGGTCCGCGCGCACAACCGGCAGGCGGCGGCGGGGGCGGTCGAGGTGTCGATCGACGCGGCCGCGACCTTCGATCACGCCTCCGGCGACGACCACTACGCGACCGCACAGCACGCCGGGTCGGTGTATCACGAGACCGACGACGGCGACCGCTCCGTGGGGGAGCTGTACGGCGACCCGGTCCCGTATCTGGTGACGCCGGATCGCACCCTGCGGCTGGACGTGCGGCGCCGGACCGCGGAAACCGACCGTCAGGGCGGTGAGGGCGACGGCAGCGACGGCGGTGCTTCCGACGGAAACGACACCGCCTCGGGCGACGAGCGCGTCTCGCCGCCGCTCGGCGTCCGCCTCCTCAACGTCACCGGGGAGGCGCGCGAGCTTGGGCTGACCGTCACGCGGCGGGAGGTCGGCGACGTGGAGACGAGCGAGACCGTCGCGGACCGCGGCGTCGCGGTCGGTCCGGAGACCGCCGTCGAACTCCGCTCGATCGCGAACGCGCGCGGCGGTTACCGCGTCACCGCTCGCATGGAGGACGACGGGATCACCGGCCAGGGGCGGATCGAGGTCGGGCTCCCGAGCGCCGACCGCGGCCCGAACGTCGACGTCGTGGTCGACGGGGACGGGGTCTCGACCTGGCACCTCCCGTCGTTCGAGGGGGTCTGAACCGACGACGAGAAGAGGGGACCCGGCGACGCCGGGGCCTGGATCTCAGGCGTCGGCGTCCGCGGGCTCGATCCCCCGGAACTCGAACCGCGCGCCGCCGTCGGCGGCGTCGACGAGGTCGAGGGTCCACCCGTGAGCGTCGGCCACCTCGGCGACGATCTTGAGGCCGAAGCCGGTCCCGCCCGGATCGGTCGTGACCCCGGCGTCGAACACCTCGTCGCGGCGGTCCGCGGGGATGCCCGGGCCGTCGTCCTCGACGTAGAAGCCGTCGCCGTCGGGGAGGGCGCCGACCTCAACGCGGACCGACTCGCCGGCGTGAGCGACCGCGTTGGCGAACAGGTTCTCGAGGGCCTGCCGCAGCCGGCTCCTGTCGGCGCGGAACCGGAGGTCGTCGCCGACGACGAGCTCGGCGGCCGCGGTGTCCACGCTCTCCCAGCACTCCGCCGCCAAGTCGGCGAGCGCCACCGCCTCGGTCTCGTCGATCGCGGCACCCTGCCGCGCGAGCGTCAGCATGTCCTCGACGAGCGCCTCCATCCGGCCGAGCGAGCGGGCGACCGTGTCGATCTCGGTCAGATCCTCGTTCTCGTTCCGGAGCCGCTCGCGGAGCAGGTCGAGGTTCCCCGTCGCGACGTTGAGCGGGCTCCGGAGGTCGTGGGAGACGAGGCTGGCGAACTCCTCCAGCCGGTCGCGCTCCCGAGCGATCTCCCGTTCGCGGGCCCGGAGCTGTCGCTCCCGCTCGATCCGGACGAACACCATCGTGACGGTGGCGGCCCAGAGGCGGGCGACGGCGAGGTCGGACTCGTCGAACGCGTCCGGATCCGTGGCCCCGATGTTGATGAGCCCGTACCGGCCCAGCGGGAGGATCAGCTCGCTGCGGATCCGCGAGTCGGGGTTGTGGCGCTCCGGGTCGGCGTGCGTGTCCTCCACGTACGCCGGGTCGCCGGTTTCGAAGGCCTCCCAGGAGATGCTCGGGGAGTCGGGACCGAAGGTCGGGTGGTCGCCGACGAGGTCGTCGGCCGCGTCGGTCCAGACGGCCGGTTCGAGCAGGTCCCGGCGCTCGTCGTACAGCCATATCGCCGCGATCGGGTGGCCGAGCACCTCCTCGACGTACTCGACCGCGGCCTCGGCTGCGAACTCGCGGTCGGTCGTCTTCAGGAGGTCCTGGGTCGCCTCGTGGAGCGCCTCCAGCGTCCGCGTCCGGCGGTGGAGCTCCGCCTGCTGTGCGCGCTCCTCCCTGACGTCGACGATCGTGGCGACGAGGTACGTCTCGCCGTCGCGTTCGAACGGCCCGAGGCTGAGCGTCACGGGCACCTCGCTCCCGTCGGCGCGGCGCGCGTGCAGGTCCAGGCTCGCCGCCATCGAGCGCGGCTGGGGGTCGACGACGTAGCGGTGGAGCTCCTCCCCCGCCGCGCCGCCCCGGGGGTCGTACAGCAGCGTCTCGAAATCGGTCCCTTCCACCTCCGACGGCGCGTACCCGAGGACCGCCTCGACCCGCTCGTTGCCGGCCCGGACGATCCCGTCGTCGTCGACGATCACGACCGCGTCCGGGATCCCGTCGAGGGCCTCCGGGAATCGCTCCATCGCTACTCCTCGCTGGGCTCGTGGACGTGCCCGCACTCGGGGCACCGGACCTCCTCGCCGCGGAGGTCGGCGGAGGAGGCGCGCACCTCGCGCATCACCTCGCTGATCTTGTCTTCGGCCTCCAGTTCGTCGGCGACCGCGAGGTCGACGCCCTCGACCTCCAACAGGAACTTCGCGACCTCCGTCACCTCGTACATCATCTCGTCTAAGTCCTCCGCGGTGAAGAAGCCGGACATCGCGCCGTAGAGGAACGTCGCGCCCGCCTTCGTCACCTTCTCCTCGAAGGAGTAGCGCGCCTGATTGACCGCCTGCGGCGTGTACGTGTCGGTCATGAAGGGGACCAGCTCCGGGAGGTTCTCGCCGATCTTCGTCATCTCGACCCCCGTCTCCGTGCGGAAGTCGGCGCAGAGTCGCGCGATCGCCCACTCGCGGGCCGTGATGTAGGTCCGGTCGCGGAGGAACTCGTTGACGCGCTCGTAGCGCGCGCCGTCCATCTTCTTGAACCGCTCGTACTTGCGGACCTCCGGGGGGACCTGGTCTCGTCCCTGCTCGGCGCTTTTCCCGCCCTCGTCGCCCGCGACAGCTCCGCCGTCCCCCGCGTCATCTCCGTCGTCGCCGGGGGCGCGCTCGTCCGCATCGCTATCCGCGGCGCTCCCGTCTGTCTCGCCGGCGTCGGGCGCCGAGGGCTCGTCGGCCGGCGCCGACCCCGCCGACGCGGCGTCCGGGGGCTCGGGGGCGTCGTCCGATCCCTCGTCCGACGCGGGATCGGTTGATTCGTTCATGTCGTGAGTAACCTTACCGCCGAACAAAAGGGTTGTCGGTGGCCGTCGCGGGCTCGCGAGAGTGCGCGAATTGGGGGCGTCGCGGCCGGGGACCGCCCGAACCCGCCCGCCGTCACGGGGCCGGACCGCGTCTCGGCGGAGATCCATTTTTGTACCGCCGTGCGGACGGGGCACGTATGAAGGTGCTTTGCGGGATCGGCGGCAGCGACGACTCGTTCCGGGCGCTCGATCGGACCGTCGAGCGCGCGGCGGTCGCGGACGACGACCTCACGGTCGCGGTGGTCGAGAACCCGGACTCGTCGGTGGAGCCGGACGAGATCGCGCGGCGGGCCGAGTCGGCGATCGAGGAGGCGGCGCTCGACGCCGAGGTCCGGCTGGTCGAGGGCGATCCCGGGAGCCGGCTCGTGGAGATCGCCGAGACGGAGGGGTTCGAAGAGATCGTCCTCGGCGGGGGCCACACGAGCCCGATGGGGAAGATCACGATCGGGTCGATCGCCGAGTTCGTACTGTTGAACGCCAAGACGTCCGTCACGCTGGTCAGATGAGCGACCGTGGATACCCGGAGGCGGTGGCCGACGAGTTCCCCGCTCCCCCCACGGAGTTCACCGACAGGGAGGGGCGCACCGTCGAGGTCCGCCCCTACGAGGGCACCGAGGCGGGGTACGAGGCGCTCGTCGAGATGTACGACGCCTTCGACCCGGCCGACCGCGCGCAGGGGATCCCGCCGGGCGGCGAAGAGCGGATCCGCGAGTGGCTGGACGCGATCCTCGGCGACGACTGCCTCAACGTGATCGCGTGGTGCGGCGACGAGGTCGCCGGCCACGCGACGCTGGTGCCCGACGAGGACGCCTACGAGCTGGCGATCTTCGTCCACCAGGAGTACCAGCGTGCGGGCATCGGCACGCACCTCATCCGCGGGCTGCTGGGTCACGGGCAGGCCGAGGGGATCCGGAAGGTGTGGCTCACGGTGGAGCGCTGGAACCGCGCGGCCGTCTCGCTGTACAAGAAGATCGGGTTCGAGACCTCCGACGCCGAGAGCTTCGAACTGGAGATGGGACTCCGGCTGAACCCGGACGGGGGCGGCGAAGAGGCCGGAGAAATCGAGAACGGCGGGGAGCCGGGCGCCGGAGACTCCGGGACCGACGGCGGGTAGCGTTGGCCGGAATCTTCAAGCCTTTAGGGGCGGCGGGAGACCCCTCGGTATGAGCCACCGAATTCTGCTGTTGGGGGCACCGGGCGCCGGAAAGGGCACGCAGAGCACGAAACTCGCCGACGAGTACGGCGTCGAGCACGTCACGACGGGCGACGCGCTCCGCGCGAACAAGGACATGGAGACGGAGTACGGGACGCCCCGCTCGTTCATGGAGGCCGGCGAGCTCGTGCCGGACCCGGTCGTCAACGAGATCGTCGAGGCCGCGCTGGCGGACGCCGACGGGTTCGTGCTCGACGGCTACCCGCGCAACCTCGAGCAGGCGGAGTACCTCTCGGAGATCACCGACCTCGACGCCGTGATCTTCCTCGACGTCGACGAGGAGGTGCTCGTCGACCGGCTCACCGGCCGCCGGGTCTGTGACGACTGCGGCGCGAACTTCCACGTCGACTTCCAGCCGCCCGAGGAGGCGGGGGTCTGCGACGAGTGCGGCGGCGAGCTGATCCAGCGCGACGACGACACCGAGGAGACCGCCCGCGAGCGGCTCGAGGTGTTCTACGACAACACCGAGCCCGTCATCGACCACTTCCGCGACGAGGGCGTCCTCGTCGAGGTCGACGGTGAGGCGGCGCCCGACGAGGTCTTCGACCGCATTCGAGACGTCCTCGACGAGTAAGACCGAGTCGTCGTCGGTTCAGCGGCGGCGATCCGACCGCCGCCCGATCCTGCAAGGTTCTTAACCGTCGGCCGACAACCGGGCGGTAATGAGCAAGGTCGAACGGAGAGTCCGCTCGCTGGTCGGCGACGACGGCGAGATGCGAGACGCAGTCGAGGTCGTCCTCGATAACGCCGCCGACGGCGAGGTTCGGTGGGTCGACGTCCGCGACGAGATCACGAGCGGCCAGTGGGGCCGGCTCATCGAGAAGGAGATCCTCGTCGACGGCGAGACCGGCTTCGCGCTCGCGGACCGTGACGCCATCGAGGCGGGGCTGGAGGACGACGACGACCTGACCGGCGGCGGCGACGTCGACACCCCCGAGACGACCTCCTGGACCAAGTGGGACAAGATCGCCGCGCTCGCGACGGTGGGCGCGTTCGTCGGCTACGCCGTCAACCCGGTCCGCAACGCGATCGCCGGCGCCTTCGACCTCGTGTTGGGGCCGATGTTGAACGTCGTTCCCTTCTACGTCGTGATTATGGTCATCGCGCTCGGGACGGGGCTCTACTCCACCCTGCTGCGTGCGGGGCTCATGGACATGGAGAAAATGAGCATGTACCAAGAGCGGATGAAGGACATCCAGGACCGCCGGAAGGAGGCGAAGGAGCGCGACGATCAGGAGGCGCTCGACGCCATCCAGGAGGAGCAGATGGACGCGATGGGCGACCAGCTCGGCATGTTCAAAGAGCAGTTCCGCCCGATGGTGTGGATCATGTTCCTCACGATCCCGGCGTTCCTGTGGATGTTCTGGGTGATCGGCTACCGCGGCTCCGACGCCGCGTACCCCGCCGTCGCCTCACAGGAGCTCGTCGTGCCGCTCGCCGGCTCCGTCACGTGGGACACGGGGATCGTCGGTCCGATCCAGATGTGGATCCTCTGGTACTTCCTGTGTTCGATGGCGTTCACCCAGCTCGTCCAGAAGAGCCTCAACATCGAGATGTCGCCGTCGACCTCGTAAGCGAGGTCGCCTCGGACGACCCTTCTCCGCGGCGTCGCCTCTCTCCGTCGACGCCGGTGTCGCCCGCGTAGCCAGAAGCGTGTGCCGAGATCGGGTGTGGCCGGTATCCGTGAAACGGCGATCGAGGAGGGGAGTGGGTCTCGCACGGTAGTGGCGTGGCTGTTTATAAATCGGATTGCCGTGGCGCTGGCGGAGGTTTATAACTGGTCGTCGCCGTCGCTCCCGGGTTTTAAAAGCCGTCTCGCCGCGATCGATCGGCGAGACTCACTCCCGCTATCGATCGAAAAACGGCTCTCGGCGAGACGCCGCTTCAAAAGGCGGAATTCGGCGACGGCCGCCCGTCGCTACGGAGCGCTTACTCCTCTAAGACGCTCGACCACTGGCTGGTGTACGTCGCCTGCGCCGGCTCGAAGGAGACGCGCTCGCCGATCGCCCCTCCGTTGTCCTCGAAGGCGGCCACGTACTGCTCTTCGAGCGACTGGCCGTATGCGTCGTTGAGGTACAGCGTCCCGGAGCTCTCGGCGCCGACCATGTCCCCCAGCGCGAGCTCGGCCATCGCCGGGCCCTGCAGGAGGTCGGACGGCGCGGTCCGGAAGACGTAGCCGTTGTCGTCCAAGTCGGTCACGTCCGGGCTCGTCGAGGACGGCGAGATCCCGACGACGCCGTTGGGGATGTACACCTGGTCGGCCACCTGGAGGTTCACGTTCGAGGAGGCCGGGCCGACGACGGCGCCGTAGCCGGCGTCGACGAGCGCGTTCGCGCCCGAGATGCCCGCCTGGGGGTCCGTCTGCGTGTCTTCGACGCGGGTGTCGACGGTGATGTCCAGACCCGCGTCGTTGACCTGGGTCGCCGCGAGCAGCGCGCCGTCGCGGATCGGACCCCCGAGCGGACCGAGGTCACCGGTCTCGGGCATCAACACGCCGATCTTCGCCTCGAACTCGCCGTCGATTCCGACGGGGTCCGCGGCCGTCGCGTTCAGGTCCTCATCGGAGAGCTCGTTCCCGAACTCGAGCGTGTCGAGGGTGACGATCTCGCCGTCTTGGAAGTCCTGCACGTCGTACGCGGCGGTGGCGATGTCGCCGTTGACGTCGAAGTCGACGCTGGAGGACGCCCCGACGTAGTGGACGGGGTCGCCGGCCGCCACGGTCTCGACCGCTTCGGGGAGGTTCTCCGGGCCGAACTCCTCGCCGCCGGGGTTCGCGACGGTCCGGATGCGGTCCCGGATGGCCTCGCCGTCGTTCTCGCCCGCCGCGGTCGCCGCGAGGATCTCGACCGCCATCGCGTCGTACGCCTGCGCGGTGAACACGCCGGGCGCGCTGTCGTACTCCGACTCGTACGAGTCGGCGAAGAACTCGGCGCCCGGGCCGCCCGCGGACGGCGCGGTCCCGATGACGTTGTTCATGTCGTTGTCGACCTCCCCGGGGAGGCTGGCGTCGATCAGCCCGTCGGGCACGACGATGTCGAGGTCGGGCGCGCCGTCGGCGAACTCGGAGTAGAAGTCGCGGAACAGCTGAATGCCGGACTCGGGGAAGCCGACGACCATCACGGCGTCAGGCGCGCTGCCGCCGTCGCTCCCGTCCGAGCCGTCGGACCCGTCGTCGCCGTCCATCCCGTCGCCGCCGTCGCTGCCGTCGGAGCCGTCCTCGCCGTCGCTCCCGTCCGAGCCGTCGCCGCTCTCGGTCGAGCAGCCGGCGAGTGCCGCGATGCCGGCCACTCCGGCGCCCTTGAGTACGTCGCGTCGCTGTATGCGTTTCCTTCGCGTCATTCTGTTACGCTATACCATACGTGTGTTTATAAGTGTATCCACGCCCACAAATACCACAGCGGGCCGACACGGTCCCGATTTGAGGGCGGTAGCGCGTTCGAGACGCCGACTGCCGGCGTCTGCGCTCATCGCCGATCACCGCGAAACGGCGGTTAGTTACGGAAATCAGTCATGTCGCGGCGGGAGGTCTCAGTACCCCTGCGCGTTCCCGTCCTTTCGCGGCTCGGTCGCCGCCGAGAGGACGCCGTCCCGGCACCGCGCGATCTGCGCGCCGCCGAACATGGCCGGCGGGAGCGTCAACACGTCGTGTCCCTTCCGAGCGAGCTTCGCGGCGGTCCCCCCGTCCCCGTGCGGTTCGAGCGCTAGCTCGCCGGTCTCGCGGTAACGCCACCGCGGCTCGTCGAGCGCCCGCTGGAGCGGCATCCCGTAGTCGACGAGGTTGGAGATCACCTGCACGTGCCCCTGGGGCTGCATGTACCCGCCCATCACGCCGAAGGCGGCCCAGTCGTCCTCGTCGAAGCGAACGAGCCCGGGGATCAGGGTGTGGAACGGTCGCTTGCCGGGTTCGAGGCGGTTCGGGTGGTCGGGATCGAGCGAGAACGACGCGCCGCGGTTCTGGAGGGCGATCCCCGTCTCGCCGGCGACGAGCCCGGAGCCGAACCCGGCGAACCGCGAGTTGATGTACGAGACGACGTTGCCCGCCTCGTCGGCGACCGTCAGCAGGACGGTGTCGGCGTCCTCGGCGTTGGCGTCGGGGACGCCGAAGCTCACGTCGCGGTTGGCCGTCTCGCCGACCTCGGTCGCGCGGCGCTCCGCCCACTCCGCGGACGCGAGCGGCGGGACCTCCTCGTAGCTCGGGTCGGTGATGTAGCGGTGGCCGTCGTGGAACGCCACCTTCAGCGCCTCCGCGAAGTAGTGGACGCGCTCGGGGCTGTCGTAGTCGTACTCGCCGGCGCCCAGCTCGGCGGCGACGTTGAGCGCCTCCAGCGCGATGAGCCCCTGGTTGTTCGGCGGGAGCTCGTACACCTCCGCGCCGTTGTACGTCGTCGAGACCGGCTCCGGCCACTCCACCTCGAACGCCGCGAGGTCGTCGACGGTCATGAACCCGCCCGCCGCCTGTACCTCCGCGGCGATCGCCTCGGCGATCTCGCCCTCGTAGACCGCGTCCGCCCCCTCTTCGGCGATCAGCTCCAGCGACTCGCCGAGTCGGGGGAGCGTCACCTCCTGCCCGACCGCGGGCGATTCGCCGTCGAAGAGGTACGCCTCGCGGGCGTGATCGCTCTCGAACAGCTCCTCGCCGTGGCTCCACGCGTCCGCGATCACCTCGCTGACGGGGTACCCTTCCGTCGCGTAGCGGATCGCGGGCCGCAGCAGTCGGTCGAGCCCGAACTCGCCGAACCGCTCGGCGGTCGCCTCCCACCCGCGGGCAGTCCCCGGGACCGTCACCGTCTGGGCCCCCGTCATCGGCATCTCCACCTCGCTCGGGTCGTCGCCGTCGATGTCGTCGTCGGCCGCGAGCGCCTCGCGGGCGTTCTCGATCGTCGCGTCGGCGGGAGCGCCGCCGCAGGCGCGCATGGCGCCGACCTCGCCGTCGGCGGTGCGGTACAAGGCGAACACGTCGCCGCCGAGTCCCGTCGACGTGGGCTCGACGACGTTGAGCGCGGCGGCGGTCGCCACCGCGGCGTCGAACGCGTTCCCGCCGTCGCGCAACACCTCGATCCCCGCCTCGCTCGCGAGCGGCTGGCTCGTGGCGACCACGCCGCGCTGTCCGTACACCGTCGACCGTCGGGAGCCGAAGCGGTCCACGTCTGGGTCCATGGCCACACGTTCGCCGGCGCGCGGTTAAACGTCCCCCCGGACAGTTCCGGTGTCCCGGGGCGTATTATTTGTGAATAGGTAACGTTTAACGCATTTCGGCGCCTCAGGTAACGGGAACAGATGACCGACCGGACCGAGACGGACGGCGGGGAGTCGAGCGCCGAGAGCCCGCCGACCGACGGGTCTCCCGACGATTCCGGCCGTGGTCCCGACGATTCCGGCCGTCGTTCCGACGACTCCGACCGTCTCCCCGACGACCCCGACCGCCGCCGCGTCCTCGGGTACGCGGGGCTCGCCGCGCTCGCGGGCACCGGCATCGCCGGCGCCTGGTACGCCTCGCGGCCGGAGCCCGACGCGGAGCCCGGCGACGGGACCGACGAGGGCGACGACACCGACGGATCGGAGGATCCCGTGGAGGCCCCCGACGACGAGGTCCCGGCGGTGGTCACTCGGTACGCGCCCGACCTGTACTTCGGCGCGTTAGAGAAGTGGTACCCCACCGACCCGCGGCCGTACGTCGTCGAGACCGATGCGGGGGCCGTCGTCGACGGGTTCACCGCGCTCGACGAGTACTCGGCGGCGTTCCGCGAGACCGGGACGCCGCCCGCGCCCACCGTCTTCTACAACGTCGTCGAGGCGGCGCCGGGCGTCGACGCGGTGCAGTACTGGCTCTACTCGGCGTTCGACCAGTTCACGGTCAACTTCCACTGGCACGACTGGGAGCTGCTGCAGGTGTTTGTCGACCGCGAGAGCGGCGACCCGATACTGCTCTCCGCCAGCGCCCACTCCCGGGCCAGCCCGAACAACGAGTTCCTCGAGCCGGAGATCCCGGACGGCTCGCGGCCGGGGATCCTCTCTGAGGTGGGGTCGCACTCCAGCGCCAGCGAGGTCAACGGGCTCGTCCCCAGCTTCGAGCGGCTCCCGGTCGGCGACCTCGTCTCCGACGTGACCAACGACGCGATCGACGTGTCGGCGGCCCTCCGCGCGCCCTTCGCCTACGGTCTCCCCCGAGACGAGGGCGCGCGGCTCCCGTTCGTCCTGCCGGAGCTCGACGGCTCCCCGCTCCACGAGCACCCCTCGCTGTCGATCGAGCGGAGCGACCTGATCGACGAGCGGGTGACGGTCGGGTCGTGGCGCGGGCTCCCGACCCCTCCCGAGGACCTCCCCCTGCGCGAGCCCGGGCTCGTGATCGCCCACCCGGACAGCGCCGTCGACGCGGACGCGACCTACGCGCTCGAACCCCTCGCGCCGCTCGGCGACGAGATCGACGACTTTGTCGGCCCGCAGCTGAGCTTCGAGTTCGCGATCCCCGGGTTCGTCGAGGACGCGCTCGCGAGCCATATCACGTCGGTCGGCATCCCCTGGGAACAGGAGCGGTTCGCCGACCCCCTCTCGGACGTCACCGACCCCGCGCACCGGCGGCAGATCGACGGCGCGGAGCCCGACGGGCTCTCGAACCGCGTCGTCGGCCGGGTGCGACAGCTCCGGGCCGGGACCGCGGGCGCGCTCGACGGAGTCACGGACGGGGCCGCCGACGCGGTCGCGGACGTCGCCGGCGTGTCGCTGTTCGCGCTCCCGACCGAGTTGGCCGTCCGGCTCGCCAGCGAGGACCCGACCGCGACGGTCACCCGAGGCGGGGTGTTCGAGTACCTCCGCGTCGAGCCCGGCCCGCACCTCCTCGTCGCCAACGGGCCGGGGATCGCGCCGGTCGCGTCCCGGTTCGTCCACGAGGGCGGGCTCGCGCGGGTCGGCGGCGACGGAGAGCTCGCGGTCGTCGCCCGCGAGGACGCCGGCTGGATCCGGGGCGACGCCCGGGAGACGGACGGGATCGAGCGCGTGCGCGTCGTCGAGGACTACGCCGGCGTCGTCTACGACGGCGAGCCGGTCGAGACCGACCGGTTCGCGGTCGCGGTCCACCGCGAGGGCCGCTACACGGTCGAGGTGGTCGACAGGGCGGGAGTGCGCGGGGCGTACCGCGTGACGCCGGATTCCTTCGACGAGAACGGCGAGGCGGTCCGCGAGCGGGTCGAAACCGGCAAGGCGGCGCTCGCGCGGACGCTCCGCGACGAGCTCGACGAGCTGTACGCGCTCGCGGCGTCGCTCGCGCCGGACGACGAGGACGACGACTCCGAGAACGAGACGGACGAGGACCGCGACCGCGACCGGACCGCGTCCGACCCGGTGCTCGACGGGATCTCCCGCGCCCGGGAGTCGGCGGCGGGGGCGGTCGACGCCGCGGAGAGCGGCGAGGAGCGAGCGGCGGACGACCGGCTCTCCGCCGCGACCTCGTCGCTGTGGGACGTTCGGGACGCGTTCCTGACCGACGATCAGGCGGGATACAGCGACGCGGCCGTGGAGGCGATCGATCCGAAGGCGCTCGCCGGGATCGACCGCGCGAACGACGCCATCGACGCCGATCTGTGAGGGATCGCCGGCTCGTCAGGCGGTCACAGCCGAACGTCGCGGGCCGGCGGTTCGGCCCCTCGTCATCGTACATGTACCGGTAACCGCTATACAAAATCCGACTCAGCAGTCGATCGCCGTTCGCGGTGCCGCGGCTCAGGCGCCGGACGTTCGACGCCGGACGAATCAGCCTCGACCGCTATCTCACGGAGAAAGCGTGGCCTCGGCACTCACGGAGGTTCCAGTTAGTACGTTGTGAATTTTCAGAAGTTCTATCGGTCGGGCGCTGTGACCGGTTTGTAACTGATGCGAAGACGCACGTTCCTCCGAACCGGGTTCACGGCGTCGCTGACGGTCGCGGTGGCCGGCTGTTCGGACAACTCGGCGGAAACGCCCGACAACGGTCCGAACGAAACGTCAGTAGAACCCGCTGAAAACGACACGTCTGTAGCAGACGAAACGGAGACGGATGGAGAAACCGGGGCGGAGGATGACGAGTCGGCCGTTGACCGGCCTGACAATTATCGTTGGGATCTGAGACCTGGGAGAAACGTTCAGCTTCGAGAAGCCCTCGATCAATACGTGGATCGCGATGTCGGCGGCGTAGTGGAAGATCACCCCGCCTTTGACTACAGCACAGATAGCGAGCGGGATGTCCACGAGATCGACTTTAACGCGCTCGAACTATACAGAGAGAGCAATTTTGAGGTGATAAGCAGAGGGACTGATGCTGGGCCCATGGGGCGTATGGTTGAGGCTTTTGTTGATGAGAGCATTTATGAGGAACATAATGAGCATTTTATCACCAGTGATCAGAATGAGCACAGCGAATACAGTCCTGAAGCGTGGTTGAATGCTGATACGGTTGAGGAATCTCTGGATCTTGCTCACAACTGGCTTTTGACCGTGGATTTCTTCGAGGCAGAAGGTGCAGGCCGTCCAGAAGAAAGAGCAGTAATAATGCGAGAAGCGTATAAACAGCACCATGATTTCGATATATTAGCATGGACTACGTCTATGGAAATGGGATCACGCGCCGGTGGACTGTTATATTCACCTAACGACGATAAAATCCGTGTATTCAGCCAAAATCCTAACCCCCCGACAGCAGGAAGCGGCACTAAGCAACTCCACCCTGAAATTCAGGACTGGCGAGTAATAGAAGACCCAGATGACGAATCAAGAGCGGGTGGAGTTGATCCTACTGACTTCCATCACCCTGCTCTCTTTCATACTGATGAGTGGGATAGACAGGGAATCGGCTTTGAGGATGCAAAAAGACAGGCGGTCGGAATGATTAATACTATCTCTACTGAAACCACTGCTTCTGTTCCCAATCATGATTATGATAAAAACGAAATCGCTGTTACAACAGGTCTAACTGAGCAACTCACACGTACAGTCCTTGAGTACAATCAAAACGATGAGGCGGAGTTTGAGGAACTATGGAATTTTGCTAATATATCGGAATATCTACAGACGCACTCCGGAAGCTATGTCATAGATACTGCAACGGAAAATAGTAATTACAATAATATATTTGATGGTGATATTGCGGTCTACGAAATAGACGATAGCAATACTGTTGAGGAGATCTGGAATGACCAGAACGGCGAGTATGACAACTTCGGCGCAGTCTACGACGAACTCGAAGCAGTCTGAACGACGCGGTCACTGTGGCCCGATTGGGCATCTGATCGGAAATAGTACTGTAACTGCCTCCTAACCCGATTTCCGAACGTTATAGGACCAATAATGGTCCCATAGACGTCGACCTCGGCACTCATAGGGCTCGTCATCGCCGGTGCCGAGGCGGCTCGGAGCGGTGCATCGTCATCGGCCGGTGGCTCGTAGTTGGTTCGTCGCCTAAAAGGGACGGGTGCGTCGCGCCGAGCGCCGCGGCTCGGACGCGCCGCTCGCCGGTCGAAAAATCGCGGGCCGGAGTCGGTCACTCGCCGTCGTGACACGACCCCGCGTAGGCGTTCCAGCGGCCGGTTCCGTTCGGGATTCGCGAGGTGTCCGTGGCGTCGAACGTCGCCGCGGAGCGCGCGACCGCCTCGGCAGCGGTCGGCAGGTCGGCGGACTCCTCGCAACCGCCCGGCGCGCCGTCTCTCGACGCCGCCGGTTCCGTCTCGATGCTCGTCTCGCGCGTGCTCGGGCCCTCGGGACCGACCGCCGCCTCCGATTCCGAGCTCGGGTCAACCGTGTACTACGGGTGGCACGTCTCATCCAAAGAGCGCATCCTTAATAATTGTTCATGTTCGTTCGAGCGTTGCGGGCGGCGGACTCACCGCCCTCCCGCCTACTCGAACGACTCGGGTTCGATCCCGGAGAGCCGCATCGCGTTGCCGGTGACCCCGAGGCTCATCCCCATGTCGCCGACGACGACGGCCATCGCGACGCTCACAAGTCCCAGCGGCACGCCCAGCGCGAGCAGGGCCTTCACGCCGAGGCTCGCCCAGACGTTCTGGCGGATGACGCCGTTGGCGGCGTGCGAGAGGTCGTACAGGTACGGGAGCTTCGCCACGTCGTCGCCCATCAGCGCGATGTCGGCGGTCTCCAACGCGGTGTCGGTCCCCGCCGCGCCCATCGCGACGCCGACCTCGGCGGTCGCCAGCGCGGGCGCGTCGTTGATCCCGTCGCCGACCATCGCCACCTCGCCGTACGCCGCCTGCAGCGACTCGACCGCGTCCACCTTCTCCTCCGGCAGGAGGTCGGCCCGGTACTCGTCGACGCCGACCGACTCGGCGATCGCCCGCGCGGTCCCCTCGTTGTCCCCGGTCAGCATCACGACGCGCTCCACGCCGAGCTCCCGGAGGCGCGCGACCGCCCGCTTCGAGTCGCGGCGGACCTCGTCGGCGACGGCGACGGCCCCGGTGAGCTCCGTCGCCGTCCCGACGAGCACCACCGTCTTCCCGTCGCGTTCCAGCGCGGCGAGGGCGCCGTCGGCGAACTCGTCGGGGGCGGACCCGTCGCTCCCTCCGGTTGCCCCCTCGGTCTCGTCGTCCTCGGCGACGACCCCGCCGTCGGTCTCCGCCTGGGCCCGCGAGAGGTCGAACCCGAGCTCCTCGAACAGCGCCGGCTTCCCGGCGTAGTACGTCTCCCCGTCGATCTCGGCGCGGATCCCCTTCCCGGTCAGGCTCTCGAAGCCCGCCGGCTCGGGGAGGTCGGACACGCCCGCACGTTCGGCGCGGTCGAGGACCGCCGCGGCGATCGGGTGCTCGCTCCGCCGCTCCAGCGCCGCGGCGAGCCGCAGCAGCCTCGCCTCGTCGGCGTCCCCGAGCGGGAGCAGGTCGGTGACGGCCAGCTCGCCCTTGGTGAGCGTCCCGGTCTTGTCGAGCGCGACGGCGTCGACCTCGCCCATCGCCTCGAGGTGGTTGCCGCCCTTGATCAGCACGCCGTTCTTCGCCGCGCTCGTGATCCCGGAGACGACGGAGACGGGCGTCGAGATGACGAACGCGCAGGGGCACGCGATCACGAGCAGGGTGAGCCCGCGGACGAACCACGTCCCCCAGTCCGCGGCGAAGACGAACCCGTACCCGGCGACGTCGACCGCGATCGGCTCCGCGATGACCAGCGGCGGGACCGCGGCCGTCAGGATCGCCAGCGCGACCACGACCGGCGTGTAGTACCCCGCGAAGCGGTCGACGAACCGCTCGGTCTCGGTCTTCTCGGCCTGCGCGCCCTGCACCAGCTCGATGATCCGCGCCAGCGTCGAGTCCCCCGCGGTCGAGGTCACCTCGATCTCGAGGTACCCCGTCTCGTTGATCGCGCCCGCGAACGCCTCGTCGCCGGGGGCCTTGTCGACGGGGACGCTCTCGCCCGTGATCGGCGACTCGTCGACCGCGCTCTCGCCCTCGAGAACGGTCCCGTCGAGGGGGACCTTCTCGCCCGGCCGGACGATCACGGTCTCGCCGACCGCCACGTCGTCGGTCGGAACGGTCGCCTCCTCGCCGTCGCGCCTGACCGTCGCCTCGTCCGGCGACAGCTCCATCAGCTCGCGCAGCGAGTCGCGGGCGCGGTCCATCGCGTAGTCCTCCAGCAGCTCGGCGACGCTGAAGAGGACCGCGAGCGTGGCGGCCTCGACGAAGTAGCCGATCCCCGTCGCCGCGACGATCGCCGTCCCCATCAGCAGGTCGATGTCGAGGCTGCGGTTGCGTGCCGAGTAGTACCCGCCGCGGACGATGGGGATCCCGCTGGCCGCGACCGCGCCGAGGAACAGGACGCCGGAGAGATGGATGGGATACCCGAGCACGCTCGCCACCGCGGGGTTCCGCGCGGTCAGGACGAACTCGAACAGGAGCCCGAGCGTCACGAGCGCCGCGCCCAGCCACGTCTTCTTCGCGCGCGTCGTCGTCCAGACCTCGGCGGGGGGCGCGACGGCGACGCCGCCGGAGCCCGCGTCGGCGTCGTTGTCGGTAGCACCCCCGGCGTCGGTCCCGTCGCCGCCCGTCCGCCCGCCGGTGACCTCGTAGCCGGCGCCCTCGATCGCCGCGACCACGTCGCTCTCGCCGACGAGGTCGGGATCGTACGTCACCGTCGCCGTCCCGGCGGTCGGGTTGAGCGCTGTGTCGGTCACGCCGTCGAGGCGTCCGAGCGCGTTGTCGACCTTGCCGGCGCAGGAGGGGCAGTCCATCTCCGGGACCGCGAGGCGGGCGGTCAGCTCCCGGTGCCTCCCGTTTCCGTCGGGTTCGACCCCGGGTGTCGTCCCGTCGTCGTTCGAGCCGTCACTCATTACGCGGAGAGAAGAGCCGTATCTCGATAAGCCTTGGTTGGAGTATTCCAAGATTCGCGGACCGGCCGGGCCGGGCGACGGTCGGCCCCGCCGCCTCACTCTTCGGGCGGTCCGGCGTCGACGACCCGTCCCTCGGCGACGTGCGCCTTCGCGAGCCGCTCCTCGGCCCGACGGAGCCGGTAGGTGAGCGTCGACCGCGGCACGTCGAGGTGGTCGGCGAGACCGCCCACGTCGACCTCGCGCGGCGACTCGTAGTAGCCGTGTTCGACGGCGGCCCGCAGGGCGGCCTCCTGCTCGGGGCTGAGGCCGATGTCGTCCCCGTCCGTTCCCGGTCCGCCAGTCGCGCTCGCCGTCTTGAGCAGTTCGGTCCGGGCGGCGTCGCCGACGGCGTCGCGGAGCGCGTCGAAGAACGCGCCCACGTCCCCCTCGCCGGAGTGGATGAGCCGCCACGTGTAGTGGCGCCCCTCGTGGCGCGTCTCGAACAGCACGCTCTCCCCGAGGTGGTCGCGCGCGATGTGGGGAACGGACGCGCAGACGGGCGTCGGCTCCCAGTCGGTGTACAACACCAGCGCGTCGTCGGTGTGATCGAGGACGCGGGTGGTCTGGACCGCGCCGCAGTCCTCGGCAGCGAGGCAGTCGGCGTAGTAGTCGCCGTCGAGGAAGGCGGTCTCGAGCGCGTCGAGCGCGGCCGGGCTGCCGGCCGCGTGGTCGACGCGCCAGAGGTGGTCGTCGGTGGCGTGCACCGACAGCGACCGGACCCGGGACCCGGGGTGGTCGGCCAGCGCGTCGGCCACCCTGTTGCGCCCCGGCTCGTACTCGAGGGCGAAGACGAGTTCGCGCATGCCAGGGGGTAGGCGCTCGGCGGACATTAACGCGCGGCCCGATCCGACGCCGAGTCTGTGCGCGCCGCGCGACCCGACTCCGCTCCGCGAACCCGATTTTCTATAGCGAGAGTCAGTTTATACGATCGACAACCGAACGTGTTCGGGCGCGTTTCGCGGCCGTGGGAACCCTCGAAAACGGGTTCGGTGGGCCCTGTGTATCCGGGGTATGGTCGAGAAGACGGACCGGACCGGCGGATCGAACGGGGCGCGCTCCGCGGACGGTCGGCGCTTCGAGGTGTTCGTCCGCGAGGAGGAGGCGGACCCGCTCCGACACGTCGGCACCGTCGCGGCGCCGACGCCAGACGCCGCCCACGAGGAGGCGAGCAAGCTCTTCGCGTGGTACGCCCGCGACGTATGGGTGTGTCCCGCGGAGGAGACCCACCGGTACTCCGCCGAGTCGCTCGCGGACGAGGCGGGCGACGACGCGGGTACCGGGGAGTCCGGAGATGCCGACGAACCGCGCGTCTACGAGGAGACCGAGGGCACGCCGACCGTCTCCTGCGGCGGGGCGCCCGCGGCCGACGCGGCCGACACCGACGGCGCGGAGGGGTCGCGATGATCTCCGTCAGCAAGCTCCTCTGTGACCTCGACGCCGAGAGCGACGGCCTCCGGTACGACGCGGCCGACGGCTCGAAGGAGCCACAGATCACGGACGACAAACAGGAGCGTCCCGTCGTCGTCTGGAACACCACGAAGCGGTGTAACCTCTACTGCGAGCACTGCTACGCCGCGGCCGACCAGGAGGGGGCGCCGAACGAGCTGTCGACCGCGGAGGGGAAGGCCCTCATCGACGACCTCGCCGAGTTCGGCGTGCCCGTCCTGCTCTTCTCCGGCGGCGAACCGCTCGTCCGCGAGGACCTCCCCGAGCTGGTCGCGCACGCCGCCGACAGCGGGGTCCGCCCCGTGCTCTCGACGAACGGGACCCTCCTGACCCGCGAGCGCGCCCGCGAGCTGAAGGAAGCGGGCCTCAAGTACGCCGGCGTCTCGGTGGACGGCCTCCCCGAGCGCAACGACCGCATCCGGGGCGAGGAGGGCGCGTTCGACGCGGCGGTCCGGGGGATCGAGGCGTGTCTCGACGTGGGGCTCAAGACGGGGCTCCGCTACACGATCACCGAGCACAACGTCGAGGATCTGGCGGGCGTCGTCGACCTGCTCGTCGACGTGGGCGTCGACCGGTTCTGCTTCTACCACCTCGACTACGGCGGCCGCGGCGCCGACATCTCCGACGTGGACCTCTCTCCTGAGGCGACCCGGAAGGCGGTCACCGACCTGTGCGACCTCACCCGCGAGTACCACGAGGCGGGCGAGGAGATCGAGACGCTCCTGGTCGGCAACTACGCCGACGCGGGCCACCTCGTCGAGTACGCCGACCGCGAGATGGGGACCGACCGGGCGCGGCTGATCTACCGGTACCTCCAGCGCAACGGCGGGGACCCGACCGGCGAGCGCGTCGCCGACGTCGACCCCGTCGGCAACGTCCACCTCACGCAGTTCTGGCAGGGGTACTCGCCCGGGAACGTCCGCGACCGCTCGTTCGGCGCGATCTGGTCGGACGAGTCGAACCCGCTGCTCGGGGCGCTCCGCGAGCGCGAGGACCGCCTCTCCGGGCGGTGCGCCGACTGCGCGTACAAGGGCGTCTGCCGCGGCGGCTCGCGGCTCCGGGCGCTGGCGGCCCACGGCGACCCGTTCGCGCCCGACCCGAAGTGCTACCTCACCGAGGCCGAGCGCGACGGGAACGCGGCGCTGAGCCGGATCGGCGGCGACGCGGCGGCCGACGCGGACTGAGCTACCCGTCGGACCCGCCGTCGTCGGGCCTTCCACCGCACGCGCCGGGCGGCTCGTCCGCGGTGCCGTACTTCTCGGAGAACCGCTCGTCGGAGAGCTCGCCGCGCGCGACGCCGATCGCGTCGCGGACCAGTTCGACCGTCGCCTCGTCGTGCGCGGGGCGGGGAACGAGCGCGTCTCCCCCCTCCGCCGCGTCGCGTCCCGTCTTGTCTTCGGGCGGGGATCGGGGATCGGTTTGGGAGTCGCTCATGGATCGATTTACGGGCTCCGGCACCCTCCGTGCGGCGCTTTACCGGTAGATGATTTTAAAAGCGGACCGCGCGGAACTTACCGCTCGACCTCGTCGAACACGTCGGTGACGAGCTTCGCCTGCGCGGTCCGGAGCCGCTGTGAGAGCGCGGACTTGCTGATGTCCAGCTCGGCGGCCAGCTCGCCGAGCCCCACGTCGCGGTCGTCGTCGAAGTAGCCGCGGACCACCGCGAGTTCGAGGCCCTCGCGCTGTTTCGGCGTGAGCGCGGACAGGTCGAAGGTCGCCTGCTCGCTCGCCTCCGGCCCCTCGACGACGGCGAGCCGGACCAGGCGGACGTGATCGAGGTCCTCCCTGAGCCTGCCGACCACGTCGCGGACCGTGTCCCGGTCGTCGACGTAGGTAGTCACGAGCATCGTTCCGTCCTCGACCCGCCGGACCTGCGGGACGCAGCCGAACTCCTGGAAGATCCGACAGAGGCAGTCGTCGGAGACCTCGCCGCGGGCGCGCACCAGACCGTCGTCGTCGGCCGGCTGCACGTCCACGGTGCACTCGTGGCCCACCGCGTTGACGGCAACGTCGCTCGCGTCGGGGGTCTCGGAGACGATCGGGCACTCCCAGTCGTCGCTGGGATCGATGTCGAGGTCGACGCGGAGCCGCCGTCCCTCCCCTGCGGCATCGGCCATGGGGTCGCTTCGCGGCCGGGCGGCTTAGTGGCTCGGCGGATCCTCAGTGTCCGGGAACGCGGGTGGATGGGGCTGGCTCGGTCCCTCGGGTTCTCCGGATCCCGCGCCGTTTATGTGCCGCGCCGCGGTTCACGGAGACGACGTGCGCGAGACAGCACGCGGAGCCCTCGAACTGGCACGCCCGGGGAACTGCGTCGCCGCCGCGGTCCTCACCGCGACCGGCGCGTTCGTCGCCGGCGCCGGCGACGCGCTCGCCCCGGCGGCGATCGCCGCGGTCACCACCGCCTTCGCGGTCGCCGCCGGCAACGCGATCAACGACTACTTCGACCGCGAGATCGACGCGATCAATCGGCCCGATCGCCCGATTCCGCGCGGCGCGGTGTCGCCGCGGGGCGCGCTCGGGATCGCCGGCGTCTGGTTCGCGGCCGCCGTCGCGCTCGCGGTGGCGCTCCCGACGCTGGCGCTCGCCATCGCCGGGATCAATCTCGTGGCCCTCGTCACCTACACGACCGTATTTAAGGGGACGCCGGGGCTCGGCAACGCCCTCGTCTCGTACCTGGTGGGGTCGACGTTCCTGTTCGGCGGCGCCGCGGTGGGGCGCCCCGAGGCGGTCGTCGCCCTCGCGCTGCTCGCCGCGCTCTCGACGTTCGCCCGCGAGGTGATCAAAGACGTCGAGGACGTGGTCGGCGACCGCGAGGAGGGGCTCCGGACGCTCCCCGTGGCGATCGGCGAGCGGCGGTCACTGTGGGTCGCGACCGGATCGCTCGTCGTCGCCGTCGCCGCCAGCCCGCTCCCGTACCTCTCCGGAACCTTTGGCGGGGCCTACCTCCTCCTCGTCGCGGTCGCCGACGCGGTCATGCTGTACGCCTGCTACGAGGCGTTCGCCGACCCGACCGCGGCACAGCGGCGGTTTAAATACGGGACGTTCCTCGCCGCCGCGGCGTTCGTCGTCGGCCGCGCCGTGCTGCTCGTCTGAGCGATCGGGGATGAGCGCCGACTGTGACGCCTTTCGCCGATTTCCGGGAACAGGACCGCTGATCGATATCCGGCGCGCCTGCTCGCGCCCTTAAAAGGGCGCGAGCAGACCGCGAGGGAGGGCGGCGGCGGCCGCGCTGCGGTGCGGTTCCGCGGCCGCCGCCGCCCGAGGTTGGGGAGGCGTGAGGCTGCGGTGTCGTGCGGTGCGGGGTGGGACTCAAAGGGGCAGCCGCGAGGCGGGCGCAGGCGACGGGAGGACCACAGCGAGTGAGCGCAGCGAACGAGCGAGGACCGCCCCGAGCGTGCGCCCGCCTCGCGGCTGGGGCTTTGACAGTGTTCTCCGCGGGGGTTTCGATCGCGTATCGCCTCGCAGCTGGGGCTTTGGCGGTGTTCGTCATCGATCAGAAATCAACGACTTATAAGCGAGCGGCTGGGGCTTTGGAGGAGTTCGCCATCGATCGCCGTTTATAAACAAAACGACCGAATCGCTCCACAGCGCGGCCGCTCAACGAATCAGCGTATCGAAAAACGCTCGACGGCGGACAGTTAGGTGACGGTCACGCGACGTTGAAGCCCTTGTCGCGGAGGAAGTCCTCCACGCGACCCGAGTGGTTCCCCTGCAGCTCGATGGCGCCGTCCTCGACGGTGCCTCCGCAGGCGAACTTCGACTTGAGATCCGACGAGAGGGAGCTCATGTCGACGTCTTTCGGGTCGAATCCTTCGATGACCGTTACCTCCTTTCCGTACCTGCGCTCGTCGATGCGGATGCTGATCTGCTGGGACTCCTTCGCGACGTCCTCGCAGACGCAGAGTTCCTGGGGCAGTCCGCACGTCGAGCAGACTTCCGACATTACGACCGAAACTACAAGACGCCTGTATTAAATAGTGTCGGGAGTGCGGCCGGCGCGCACGCCGAGCGCGGCCGCGTCTCGCCCGCGCTCCGCTCACTCGCGGTCGAACAGCCGGCCGATCACGGGCGTCCGCTCTAAGGCGAGCCGGCGGACGACCCGCCGCGCCTCGTCCGCCTCCGCGCGCGTCACCGAGCCGGCGTACGCCGCGCGCTCGTACGTCTCGCCGACCGCTCGGGCGCGCTCGTCGCCGTCGCGGAGCGGGAGCGCGTCGAGGTACGCCCGCGGCGTCTCCCCGGGCCGTCGCTCGCGGTAGCGCCGCGCGAGCAGGCGTTCCAAGTCCGCGAACGCCCGCTTCGCGTCGGCGACCGGATCGCCGCGGCCCCACGCCCACGGAACCCGAACCCGGACGGCGCGGCGCGCGCGCTCGGCCACCCCCAGCCGTCGGGCGCCGGCGACGCCGACCGTCACGACGAACAGCCAGTACGCGACGGCCTCTCGCGAGGGGATCGGGAGGCCGCCGTCCTCGCCCCCGCGGGCTCCCGAGTCGACGCCGCCGGCCGGCGTTCCGTCCTGGACGAGCCGCTCCTGAGAGAACCCGTCCTCGGTGATCCCGGTGCCGATCCCGGTGGCGTCGCCCGTCCCGCCGGCGGTCCCGTTGCTCCCGTTCGCAGCCGGAAGCGGCTCGTCTTCGGCCCCGACGGACGGGTCGTCTTCGGGGTCGGTCGTCGGGTCGTCGCCCGGCTCCGACGCCTCGGTGTCGACATCGGCCTCACCGGTCTCGCGGGCCTCGGCGAGCCGCCGGCTCCGGGCCTCGTCGCGCTCGCTCGGCGGGGTCGGGTCGAACGTGACCCAGCCGTGCTCGGGGAAGTACACCTTCACCCACGCGTGGGCGTCCTGTCCGCGGACGACGTACCGGTCCTCGCCCACCCGCTCGCCCTCGGAGTAGCCGGTCGCGAACTGCGCCGGGATCCCCTGCGAGCGCAGCATCGCGACCATCGTCGTCGCGAAGTACGTGCAGTAGCCGGCGTCCATCTCGAAGAGGAACGCGTCGGCGACGTCGCCGTCCGGCTCCTCGACCGCGAGCGAGTAGTCGTACTCGGTCCGCAGGTACCGCTCGACCGCGGCGGCCCGATCGTAGGGGTTCTCGGCGTCCGCCGCCGCCACGATCTCTTCCGTGTGCTCGCCGACGCGGTCGGGCGTGCTCTCCGGGAGCTGGGTGTACCGGTCCTCGATCGCGGGGTCGTACTCCGTGCTGGCGTTCTGGAGCGCCGCCGGCTCCGCGTCGAGCACCCGGCTCTCGACGGTCGTCTCCTCCCCGGGACGCAGCGCGGCCCCGAGCCGGATCGCTCCCCGCTCGTCGACCTGCGCGGTCGAGGCGCCCGCGCCGCGCACGTCGACGGCCTGCCACGGCGCGGGCAGCGCGGTCGACTCGGTCCGCGCGGTGACCGTGACGTTCGCGGTCGTCGTCTCGCCGGGTGGGCCGTCGAGCGACCCCTCCAGGTTCGACCGCTCGCCCGACCGCACCCAGCCGTCGCCGGTGTAGGTGTCGTAGGCGGCGACGTGCCAGTTCGACGCGACCGGGCTCTCGATCTCGTACCGCACCTCGGGCGAGAGCCGCGTCGGACCGACGACCTCGACCTCGTCGCCGGCGCCGAGCGACGACTCCAGCGTCTGGCCGCGGTCGGCGGCCCACGGCTGCGCCGCGCCCGCCGGCAGCACGGTGACCGTCGCGCTCACGAGGATCATCGCCGCCAGCACGGCGGCGAGCTGGTCGCCGTGGCTCCGGAGCGCGCCCGGCGTCGACAGCGTCGAGAGCCCGGCGGCGGTAGCGGCGCCGACGACCCCGACCAGCGCCGCCAGTCCCCCCGCGTCGCCGGTGCAGACGAGGAACCCGAGCGTCCCGCCGGCGACCGCGGTCGCGCCGACGTGGCGCCCCCGACCGGCGAGGTACGCGACGAGGAACGTCGGGACCGGCGCGACCGCGAGCACCCACACGTCCGCGACCGCGAGCCGGAGGATCGAGAGCCCGGTCAGCAGCGACACCACGTCGAGCGCGACGCTCTCGACCGAGAACAGCGCCCGCCGGCTCGCGGGGACCGCGAAGTAGTACCCCGCGAGCCCCGCGGCGAAGAGGGTCGCCGTCAGCCGCACGGCGGTGCGCTCGGTGACGACCCGCGCGAGGACCGCGCCGGCGACCGCCGCGATCGAGACGGCCGCGGCGGTCCGCGCCGTCCCCCCGACCACGTTCGTCGCCTCGAAGAACACGCCGAGGTACGCCGCGGCGACGAGCGCGACGCCGACGACCGCGGGGTCCGCGAGCCCGCTCCAGTCCTCGGCGGGCTCGTCGGCCTCCTCGCGGCCGAGGTCCGGCAACGCGCCCGACGCGCGCCTGCTCGCGGCCGCGACGCGCCGCTGGTCGCCCGGGACTCGACCGCTCATCGCCCGCCAACCCCCGGTTCGGGCGGTGTGCCGCCGGCCTCCGGTGCCGGTTCCCCTCCCGACTCACCGTCCGCGGCCGACGCCCGGAGCTCGTCCACGTCGACGGTCCGCCCCCTGGTCCGGTACCGCGCGCCGTCGCCGTCGGCGATCACCGCCACGTCGGCGTCGTCGACGGCGACATCGCCCGGACCGGTCACCGCGGCCAGTTCGAGGACGGCGCGCCGGCCCTGCGGCCCCGGTCGGACCGACACGCTCCCGGCCGGCAGCGTCAGGTCGACCGGGACCCCGTCGTCGAGGACCGCGAGCGCGAGGCTGGCGGCCGCGCTCGCGAGGGCGTCGGCCCCCTCGCGCTCGCGGGTCGTCTCGCCCGCGATCGACACCCGCCCGCGCCGCGTCTCCGCGGCGAACTCCTTGACCACGATCTCGTCGCGCTTCGCGGTCGTCGGCCAGTGCACGTCGCGGAGCGCGTCGCCGCGCGCGTACTCCCGCAGCCGGTCGAACTCCTCGCGCCGCCGGCTCACGCCGACCGCGTCGGCGGCGTACAGCTCCCGCCGGAACCGCGCCGGAATCGGGTGACAGACCGGATACGCGGTCACCGCGTCCGCGTCGTCGACGACCACCTCGCGGTCGAAGAGCCCGAACACGTCCGTCGCGGTCACCCTCGCCGGCCCCAGCCGGCGCCTTCCCCGCTTGCGGTACCGGACCCGGTACGTCACCGGTCCCTCCCCGATCGACGCGCGGATCGGGGTCTCGGGCCCTTCGAGCCCCTCGTCGGTGTCGTCGGCGACGGCCGCCAGATACGTTCCCGCCGCTCCCGCGGTCGACGGGCGAAGCTCGATCCGGACCTCGCCGCGCTCGCCGACGAACCCGTCCGGCGGCGGGACCCGCCGCACCTCGGGGTCTTCGACCCGCGCCAGTTGGACGTAGCCGGCGATGAGCGCGACGATCCCCGGGAGGACGACCGCGTCGAGCGCCCGCCCGCCCGCCGCCAGCGCCAGCAGGCCGCCGATCACGCAGGCGGCGGCGACGACGCGGCCGCGCCGGGTGAGGGTCGCCTTCGGCATCGGCTCACTCCACGGGGACCCGTTCGAGGGCGTCGGCGACGATCTCCGCGCCGTCGGCGCCGCCGGACTCGGACCGGATCCGATGGGCGAACACCGTCGGCGCCTCGGCCTGCACGTCGTCCGGGATCACGTAGCCGCGGCCGTCGAGCGCGGCCCGCGCCTGCGCGGCCCGCAACAGCGCGAGGCTCCCCCGCGGGCTGACGCCGAGGTGTGCGTGCCGCCGGGTGTGGACCGCCAGCCGCGCCACGTACTCCCGCAGCTCCTCCGTCGCCTCGATCGCGCCCACCGCCGCCCGCGCGCGACGAACGTCCTCGATCGTCGCCACCGGTTCGACCGCCTCGACCGGGTGGCCGGCGGCCATCCGCCCGATGATCTCGGCCTCCTCGTCGGTGTCCGGGTAGCCCAGCCGGATCTTCTTGGTGAACCGGTCGACCTCCGCGACCGGCAGGTCGTACGTCTGGCCGGGCTCCACGTCATTTTGCGTCGCGATCACGCAGAACGGGTCCGGGAGCTCGCGGGTCTCCCCGTCCGTCGTCACCTGTCGCTCCTCCATCGCCTCGAGGAGGGCCGACTGCGTCTTGGGGGGCGCGCGGTTGATCTCGTCGCCGAGCACGACGTTCGCGAACACCGGACCCGGCTGGAACTCGAACTCGTCTGTCGACTGGTCGAAGACGTTGACGCCCGTCACGTCGGAGGGAAGGAGGTCCGGCGTGAACTGGACGCGCTTGAAGGAGCCGTCGATCGAGCGCGCGACCGCCTTCGCGAGGGTCGTCTTCCCGACGCCGGGCACGTCCTCGACGAGGAGGTGGCCGCGGGCGAGCAGGGTGACGACGACGTGCTCGACCGCCTCCCGCTTCCCGACGATCACCTCCTCGACGTTGTCGGCGACGCGATCGGCGAGCTCGGCAACCGCCGCGGGCTCCATCGCGGGCCCCTCGGCGGCCGTGCCGTTTTTCTCGCCGTCGCCGTCCACCTCACCGTCGCCGTTTCTCTCGCCGAGGCCCGCACCCAGCGGCCCCGACTCCGCCGGATCAGTCATGGCGTCGCTCGTCGTCACGGACCGCGGATCGCGGCCCGCCTGTGGCGACCCGGTCCGGTCGCGTACCGCTCCGGTCCGGGCGCGCGCCGACCCGCCGGAGGGAGACCGTGCGAGTGGTACCCATTGTCATCGATATGACTCGGGTTAGGATAGCAGCGGGATATGCGTTCCGCCGAGGCGTCTCCGGCGCACACTCCCGGACGCGACGCTATACGATCGACGGCGGGAGTACGTGAATCACTGCGATGAATCGGTTGTTTATAAGTCGGATTGTGGTGGTGCTGGCGGGTGTTTATAAGGGATCGACGATGCTCACTACCATCGATCTGCGAGACCCACTCCCGCTATCGATCGCCGTTGCGCCAACGCGGAGTGAGTCCGGGGAGGAACGCCCGGCCGCTAACCCCTCTCCGGACCCCGTAGCGCCCTAAAAGGGCGCGTCCGGTCCCTCGTCGGGGTCGGCGTCGCCGTCGGGGTCGCCGCCGTCGGCCGCGGTCGGAACGAGCGCTCCCGCGTCGCGCTCCCACGCCTCGATCCCGCCGCGGAGGCTCTCGACGCGCGCGCGTTGCGTCCCGGCGTAGCTCCCGATCAGCTGGGCCGCCTGCCGGCTGGCGACCCCGTGGGGACAGACGGTGACGATCCGCGCGGCGCCCTCCAGCTCCGCGACGCGGCTCGTCAGCTCCGGGAAGGGGATACACTCACTGCCGGGGACGTGTCCGCGGTCGAAGGCGCGCCGGTCGCGGATGTCGACGATCCGGAGGTCCTCTCCCCCGTCGTCACCCTCCCCGTCTCCGGAGTCGCTGTCGGCGTCGTCGAGCAGCGCGGCCAGCTCCTCGGGGTCGATCTCGCCGTCCATCAGGGGAGCGGGCAGAGGCTGGCGGTGATGACGGCGCGCTCGTCGGTGTCGTTCCGGGCGCCGTGGACGGTCCCGCGCTCGTTCAGCACGACCGCGGGCGCCGCGAGCGTCTCCTCCTCGTCCCCGCGAACGACGGTCGGCTCGCCCTCGAGGACGTGGAAGACGTTGGTGGCGTCGCCGTGCTCGTGCGGGTCGACGGTCGCGCCCGGGCCGAGCGCGAACGCCTTGACGAGCACGTCGTCGGTGACGGCCAGCTCCGCGGTCTCCACTGCTCCGTCGTCGGGCGCGAGCCCGTCGACCCCGTCCGCGTATCGATCGAGCGTCATACCGTGTCGTCGCCGGCGTCGGTACAAAAGGCGTTTGGCGGATCGGGGGCGCGGGGCCGGGGAACGCGACGCGGGCGGCCGCGGCCACCGAGCTACTCCCGCGCGCCCGGCGGCAGCGGGTCGGCGTGCTCGGCGATCGCCTCGGCGACCCGGTGGGGCTCCTCGTGGACGACCCAGTGGGTCGCCGCGTCGAGGGTGAGGAGCCGGCCGTCGGCGCAGCGCTCGACGCTCTGGCCGGCCAGCCGCGTGGCGAGGAAGCGGTCCTTCGCGCCCCAGATCACGAGCGTCGGGACCTCGACGGTCTCCGTCTCGGGGGTCGGGCGATCGCGGACGATCGCCCGGTACCAGTTCACCATCGCCTCGAACGCGCCGTCGCGGTTCCACGCGCGGCGGTAGCGCCTGAGGTCCTCGTCGGTGAACGTTCCCGGATCGCTCGACTCGCGGAGCCCCCGGGCGGCGAGGCGCCAGTTCCCGGCGCTGGCGACCGCCTCGGGGAGCCTCGGGAGCTGGAACGCGAGGACGTACCAGCTCTTGAGCCGCTGGTCCCACGAGCTCCGGAGGGCGCGCTCGAAGACGGTCGGGTGCGGCACGTTGACCGCGACGAACTCCGAGAGCCGGTCGGCGTGGTGGAGCGCGAGCCACCAGCCCACCGCGGCGCCCCAGTCGTGGCCGGCCACGGCGGCGGTCTCGCGGTCGTACGCGTCGATCAGGCCGACCACGTCGCGCGCCAGCGCGTCGATCCGGTAGTCGCTCACGGCGGGCGGCTTCTCCGAGAGGTTGTAGCCGCGCTGGTCGGGGACGACGACGCGGTAGCCCGCGTTGGCGAGCGGCGCGACCGTCTCGTGCCAGCCGTACCAGAACTCCGGGAAACCGTGGAGCAGGACCAGCAGCTTCCCGTCTTCGGGCCCGGCCTCGACGACGTGGAGCCGGACGTCGCCGACGTCGACCGCCCGCGACTCTCCCGGCACGTCCTCGGGAATTTCGTCCGACGGCACGGGCTCGTCGAGCGCTTCGAGCCCGAGGCGTCCGGCGCCGGTCGCCTCCCCCCCGTCGGTCGTTTCCCCCTCGCCGCTCGCCGCAGTCGACGCGTCGCTCATGCATCGGTCTCGGGTCGCGAAGGTGAAATAGCTACGTTCGGCGCGAACTCGCCTCTCGATCCCCGTCATCCCGGGAACCGAAATCCTCAAGCCGTTGGCAGACCGCTGTCGGGTATACTAGTGATTCTGACGGCCGGCCCGACGGGACGCGGGGTCAGCGACGGCCCCTCGGCTCGACGGACGAGCGCGTTCCGATCCCTCGGGGGGCGGGACCCGGCGCGCTCGGTCGGGCCGGCCCGCGGTTCGGCGGCGTCAGACCACACTCTCGCATAACATGGTATCGGACACGTCGACCTCGGACACAGCGGCATCGACCTCAGCGGCGTCGGATTCGGACGGATCGGATTCGACCGAATCGGACGCGAACGGCTCGGCCTCGACCGAATCGGGCGGAGCGGTATCCAACGTTCTCCTCGTCACGATCGACTCGCTCCGGGCGGACGCAATCGGCCCCTACGACGACGACCGACACTCGCCGGTGCTCTCGGAGCTGGCCGCCGACGGGACCGTCTTCGACCGCTCGTTCGCCACCGGCAACTGGACGCCCTTCTCGTTCCCCTCGATCCTCGCCTCCGAGCCCGTCTTCACGCGGAACGGCGACATCGGCGTGAAGGGCGCCCGAACGCTCGCGTCCGTGCTCTCCGAGGCCGGCATCGCGACCGGCGGCTTCAACGCCGCGAACGGCTTCCTCACCTCCCACTGGGGGTACCCCGAGGGGTTCGACGAGTTCGAACCGTTCGTCACCAGCGTCGGGTCGAGCCGCTACAGCCGGTACCTCGCGGCGCACCCGACGGTCGAGGCGTGGATCCAGCTTGCCACGTCGCCGTTCCGCCGGTTCGGCTCCAAGCTCCGCGGCGAGAGCGACGACCGGCCCTTCCTCGACGCGTCGCGGATGTTCGACGTGGAGGACGCCGCGACCGACTTCGTCGACGACACCGACGACCCGTTCTTCCTGTGGGTTCACTACATGGACACGCACACGCCGTACGTCCCCGCGCCGCGGTACATCCGCGAGGTCTCGGACGGGCTCGTCGGCACCCACCGGATGCTCCACGCCCACACGCGGACGAGCCTCGGCTGGGAGGTCGGCGAGCGCACGCTGCGCGAACTCCGGACCCTGTATCAGGCGACGGTGCGGCAGGTCGACGCCAGCGTCGGGCGCCTGCTCGACGAGCTCGAAGCGGCCGGGATCGCCGACGAGACCGCGATCGTCGTCGCCGGCGACCACGGCGAGGAGTTCCAGGAGCACGGCCACCTCGCGCACTACCCGAAGCTGTACGACGAGCTGATTCAGGTGCCCCTCATCGTGAACGTCCCCGGTGAGGACGGCGGCCGGCGCGTCTCCGAGCACGTCGGGCTCGACGCGATCCCGCCGACGGTCGCCGACCTGCTCGGCGTCGAGGCGCCCCCGGAGTGGCGCGGCGAGTCGCTCGCGCCGGCGGTCACCGGCGACGAGTCGCCCGATCAGGACCCGGTCGTCTCCGTCACCGTCCGCGGTGAAGAGGTGACCGAACAGCCGATTCCGCGGTCGCTGTCCGACGGCGACCTGCTCGTGAGCGTCCGCGACCACGAGTGGACGTACATCGAGAACGCGGACACGGGGGAGACGGAGCTGTACCACCGGCCCTCGGACCCGACCCAGCAGGACGACCTCTCCGGGGACCCGTCCGACGAGGCGCTCGCGGTCGTCGAGCGGTTCGCGCCCATCGCCGCCGAGCACGTCGCGGAGCTCCGCGACGTACAGGCGGACGCGGAGGAGGGCGGCGAGAACGGGAGCGACGAGGACGAGGCGGTCGACGAGGACCTCGAAGCCCGCCTCGAAGCGCTCGGTTACCGGTGATGCTCCGCGCCGTTCTCAGGGACCTCGCGTCCGGGCCGATCGCGGTCCAGATGCGCCGGTTCGTCGTCGTCGGGGCCACCACCGCCGCGATCCAGATGGGCCTGCTGTGGCTGTTCGTCGACACGGCCGGGCTGAACTACCTGATCGGCGCCACCATCGCGATCGAGATCACGATCGTCCTCTCGTACGTGCTCAACAACGCGTGGACCTTCCGCGCGAGACAGAACACAGGGACTTCAGCGTATCTCAGAGGGCTTCTCAAGACGAACCTCGTCCGCGGCACCGCCATCCCGATCCAGCTCGGGGTGCTGGCCGCGCTCGTCGAGTGGGCGGGGGTCATGTACCTCGTCGCCAACGCGGTCGCCATCTTCCTCAGCGGGCTCTACCGGTTCGTGCTCGACCACCAGTGGACGTGGGGGTGACCGGTCGGGGCCGCCGGCCGCCGCGGCCCGCGACGCTTCGACGACCGTTCAGAACGGAAGCCGCGGCTCCACGCGGGCGACGAGGTCCCTGACCGCCTCCCGTTTGTAGTAGCCGACCGCGGACGCGGCGACGACGACGAGGATGAGCGCGACCCCCGAGAGAACCCGCCCGCTCGCCAGCTCGCCGCCGGCGTAGACGGTGAACACGTACGCGGGCAGCCGACCGACGGCGATCACCGCGATGAAGGTCGGGAGCGACCACTTCGTGAGCCCGCTTAGAAAGCACACCGCGTCGTCGGGCAGCCCGGGGATGATCACGAACGCGAACAGCCCGGGGACCCCGACCGTCTCGACGAAGCCGTCGAACCGCGTTATCACGTCCTCGTGGAGCACGTCCTCGACGAACGAGCGACCGTACCGCTTCGCGAGCGAGAAGGCGACCGCGCTGCCGATGAGCACGCCCGTGAGGCTGTAGACGGTGCCCGCGACCGGCCCGAAGAGGTAGCCCGCGACGAGCGCGACGACCTGCCCGGGGATCGGTGCGACGACGACTTGGAGGGCCTGCACGGCGACGAACACAAGCGGGGCGAGGACGCCGAACTGCCGGAGCCACGCGCGCAGCGCCTCGGCGTCCGTGATGAAGCCCGCGTACTCACGAACGAGGAGGTAGAGGCCGACGAACGCGGCCGCAACGACGACGATCGCGAGAATTCCCCGCCGCCGGTCCGACGCCGAAGCGAAGAGTTGCATCCGTGTCACACGCGGCCAGCGGCGGACTTGAAAGTTGGCAACGTCGGTTTTGCGAATGGGATCACATCGATGACGACGACGAGTTGGCCGACACGCATCTTCGCGTCGACGAAACAGACGACACGTTCAGAGTCAATCCGGTTCAGTAGCCGGCTAGGACGCGATTCTTTTTCGAACCCCTGTGGCTAAAAATAGGTCTGATTACGTAGCTTGGTAGTCACATCTCTCAAGAGCAGCGTTGGCATCTTCAGCACGAGATTCGGCCGTGTCCCAGTCGGAATTCGAGGCCGCCTCTGACGCGGATACGTAATTATCGGCGGCATCTCTCAGCGCTTCAGCATAGCAAGTCAGCCCAATGAAGTCATCAATAAAATCGTCGGTCGCTGATTCCTCTCCCTCTTTTATCGTAGAAGCGGCTGATGAGAAGTGGTCTCTTGCACTCCGGAACTCATCTTCGGCATCACCATACTGTTCATTGTCGAATGACTCAGCGGCCGGAAGGAACTCACCAAATCCGCGAGCGAGATCTCGATACGTCCTAGTCATGTATTCAAGATCGGTATTGAGTGCCGTGTTGAATAGGTGCTGAGTCACGGTTAGAGTGGCTTACAGAGCGGTTCTATGTTGGAGATGGCGAACATAAGGACAATTTCACGGAACTGCCGATACCAGCCCAGCGCTCGCACGGCATCGCCGAGCGAGCGCTTCGTCGTCGAATATGAAGTCTCGGCCATCCAGCGCTGAGAGTAGCCTTTTGCCCGGATGAGCGCGTTGTGTCCTAGCGTCAACGGCTTTGACCCACGCTGTAAGATGAGTGGCTCGACGCCAAGCGCGTAGAATTCGTACTTCGTGACCCAGTTGTGGAAGGCTTTGTCAGCAGCCACGGACAGCAGGTCGTCCGCGTTCCGGCGGACGACCTGCGGCCCGGTCTTCGTATCATGTTTCCACCGGGCAGAGATATGTACGTCAAGAACGGCAAGCGACTCTCTATCGGTTAGTGTCGTGACTTTCAGCGTTTGGACGTTACTTCCCGACCGCTGGCGATAGTATGACGAGGCCGAGCGGCGGTCAAAGAACGTGCTGTCGAGTGCTGCGTGGCCAGACTGCGGGTGCTGCTGCGCTGAAACGCGCAGCAGCGCCCGCCACACCCACATTTTCAGCCGATCAAACGATTTGTAGATGGTGCTGTAATCCGGTAGATTGTCCCGATCTAAGTCGAGTACATCACGAATCTCAGCCATGTAGTCCAGCCGATTCGGCGTTTCGCGGTAGCTGTGGTCTTCTTCGAGCCGAAAACAGTGCAGGACGACGTGCTTCCAGCGGGCGAACCCGCCGCTGGCGGGCTCGCCCGCGTGTTTCCCCAACGCTTGTTTGACTAGGTGCCGACACTGCTCAACGAAGTCGAGGAGATCGACTTCCATGGACAGAATCGATTACCTCGGCTTCGCCCTTCTACACCGTGATATAAGCCGATTAGATCGCTATTCAACACGGCAGTATTGAGGGCACTGAACTCTTCTAACTGAGTTTCCATCTCAATCCGATCGATCTCACTGGAATCTGAGAATTCGCTGAAATCTATTTCATCGAGATTCTCTTGTGCAACCACCAATTCGTCGCTAGATTGATTTATGAGGTCGTTTGCCTCAACGAAAGACAATTCAGCATCGCTGTATCGCTCATTTTCTAGGTACGTAGCACCAGTCTGGAACTCGTCAAGACCATCAGCGAAACTACCGAAGGCATCGATGAATGACCGCATGAGGCTGACAACGCCTCGCATAGCCTCAATCCAATCTTCTTGATCAGCGCCTTCCTCTTCGGCATCATCTAGGTACGACTCGGCCTGATCGAGATGCGCCTGTATAGTCTCGTCCTGAAACGAAATCCGACTATCGACTTCGTCTATATCATCCAGTTCCGCCTCAAAAGCATCAAGAGCGTTTACTAGCTCTTCCTGTGCTGATTCGAGTAACTCGGTCTGATCCGAGGTGGAGGTATTTCCGTCTGAGGAGGGATCTTCATTATCCGAGGTACATCCAGCAAGTGGCACCACGGCTGAGGCGGCTACGAGGTACTGGCGTCTGTTCATGATTGATACTCATCAAAACTAACGGATGAGTCTTCTCCCTCCCGTCTCAGAACTAATATCGCGACTAATACTGAATCGATGAAATAACGAACCGAGCCGGATTCCCTCTGTGGGTTCAGCAGAGTAGAGCAGTCGGTTCTCTTTGTACTATTTCGATTTACCCAGCCGACGTGTGACGACATATGCTATGCTCGCGAGTGCAGCAACAACGACTCCGAGAGTGGTGAGAATCTGCTCGTTGAGCTGGCTAGCCGTATTGGATTCAACATCGCTGCTATTCGATCCGTCGGGTGGCGCCTCTTCTTCGGAAGTTGTTTGTGAAGCAGTCTGTGCCCATGTATGATGGTGGCCGAGTGTACCCAATTGAACCCGCGATCCAACACTCGATTCGGTGGTTCCCGTCGCAATCGCCTGTAGTGTGCCGGATCCAACCCCCCGAGTTCCAATGAAAACCGTTCCATCAACGACGGTTGGTGAAGAGTTCTCGATGCGCTCTACAGTCGCCTGCCAGCGTTCAGTACCGTTTGAAATCCCCACTGCGGCCACGGTTCCATCTTCGGCTGAAACAATCACGTGGTCATTAGTTACTGTTGGTGAATTGACGCTCGCTCCGAGGTTCACTTCCCAGTGTGTATCGCCGGTGGCAACGTCAAGTGCATACAGATAGTTGTCGTTGCTTCCGATATAGACCGTTCCGTCAGCACCAGTTGGTGTCGACCTAACCGACTCACCTGTTTCGAACTGCCATTGTTCTGTACCTTCGGTTACATTGATTCCGTAAACAATGCCCTCACTATCGCCGATCACAAGCGTGTCGTCGATGACAGTGGGGGACGCTGGGTTACCCCCTGTCTCGAACGACCATTGTTCAGACCCGGATTTCGCCTCGAGGGCATAAACAGTACCTTCCGACTTGGCGATATATACTGTCTCCCCCAGTACAACTGGTGAGGAGTTCACGTCACGCGAGTATTGATCTGTCACTTCCCAGATTATACTCCCATCTTCTGTATCGACACAGTAGATGCTTCCATTGCTGTTGCCAACGAGCACGCGATTATCTGCCACGGTCGGAGCAGATAAAAAATAGCCGTCCGCTTCAAATCTCCACTGCTCTGTTCCATCGGCGGCATCGAGCGCGTATAGATTGTTTGCTTCTTCGGCATCTCCACCCCCACACCCGATATACACCGTCCCGTCGACGACATTTGCTGACGCAGTTACGAAATCGCCTGCTGGAAACTGCCACTGTTCTGATCCACTTGCTGTGTCGACGGCGTACACGGTGCTTCCGTCTCGGCTTCCGAAAAACACTGTTTCATCGACGATTGTGGGAGAAGAGTTAACCCATCCCTCCGTAGTGAATTCCCATCGCTGTTCTCCAGCCTCTTGTTGTGCAGTTCCAGATTGGGCACCGACGCCGCTCACCACACCGGTTACAGCTAAGAATTTGAGTAATCCTCGCCGACTAACTGGATAGTCGATATTGTGTTGGTCATACCCGCTGGCATCAGTCATAGTGTCCTTAACATAACACGATAACTAAGAAATTTCGGCAGTTCCTCTGTCTGACCAAGAGAATTTAGCAGACTCCGGTGTCTGGAAAGGTGTGTGAACCCGGACGAAATTAGCCCTCTAGAGCGCTCTATTACCTCCAGATACTCCACTTTGCAGTACCTTTTGATTGGTTAACGAGATAATCGGACGTGCGATGGGCCCAAGGGACCACGACGAAGACGAAGCCGGAAAGAGAGTTTGACTCAGTCAGGCCGAAGCCGACCGCCTCGTTGAGAGGGCCGACGACACCGAGAAGCGGATTGCCTTCGAACTCGGTGCACCCGAGTCTTCCCAGAGCCGTAGCTCGGCGTTGTCGTTGAACAGGTCCCGATCTCGATCGTCCACCTCTCGACAACGGTCGCGACCGTGCAGTTGTCGTCGAGGTCGGCTTCCACATCCGTCTGGTGATCGACGCTCATTCCGCTACCCCTAGTCGGACGAAAACCCGCCGCTAACTGGCAGAGAATGGTGGAAAAAGGATATGTATCCTATGGGCCGGCACGAATTTGAATCGTGGTTACGGCCACCCGAAGGCCGAAGGATACCAAGCTACCCCACCGGCCCGCACTTGACAGAAGGCCGTTCGTTCTTTTAACCTTTCCGAAAGCCGGGGCGATCGGGGAACGCTCCCGCCCGGAGCCGCCCGCCCCGCCCGCATCACGACTCGAAGTATCGGTCCCGATGCGCCCGGCAGCCGGGGTTGAACGCGGCGTCACACCGGGGGCAGGCGTCGTCGGGCTGTGCCCGACTGCCAGTGGCGCGTTGCGCCTCACTGTCGTCGGACTGCGTCCGACTGCTAGAGGGACTCCGTCCCTCACTGTCCCCGTCGAGGTACTCGCGGGCGGAAAGCGTCGCGCCGCAGGCCCCGCACAGCACCGCGGGCTCGTCGAACCGGTCGCGGGGCCAGGGTTCGGCCGCGTGGTCGGTCGCGGCGTCGTGGCAGGCGTCGCAGGGGTAGTACGCCTCACAGCAGCCGAACCGGAGCGCGACCACGTCGACGGCGCTGTCCCAGTGGGCGCAGCGCGTCTCGGGGTCGACGGCGACGCCCCGGAGCGGGACCGCGAACCGGTCGTCGGTCGCGGGCGCGGTCGTCGTGCGCCGGTCGTCAGTAGGAGGCGTACCCATCGGTGTCGAGCCAGTTGTGGACGACGGAGACGGTGTGGTCGGCGTGGAGCCGCTTCGGCCCGACGCGCACGCGGCGGTCCGCGCGGTCCGCGAGCAGGTCGCGCTCGGCGGCGGCGAAGTCGTTGTGGTCGGAGAGCACGAACACGGGGTCGGTCGGCGGCGCGGCCTCGACGAGGGGGTCGCCCTCCTCGTGGAGCTGGACGAGGGTCGGGTCGTCGCCGGCAGATCCGCCGGACCCGCCCGAAGCGCCGGACCCGTCGAGCAGCCGGTCGAGCGTCGCGTCGAGCCCCATCCGGCGGAGCTCGACACCGGGCGACACGTCGGCGGGCATGTGCCCGATGGCGTCGTCTTGCGCGTCGAGCGCGTCGCGGATCCGGGCGGCGACGTTGCGCTCGTCGGGGTGGAGGTGCCGGAGGCTGTCCGCGTCGAAGGTGACCGTGAACTCGTCGGCAGCGACGAGGTGGACCCGGACCGCCTCGCGGATCCCGTGCGAGAGGAAGACGCCGGCGCTCACACACCGACAGAGGAGGTCGAGCCTGCCCGCCCCGGGGATGTCCGACAGCGAGATCGCGTCCGGATCGGTGGGCACGTCGTGGCCGATGACGACGAACTGGCGCATACGCGGGGGTCGACCCCGAGGCTCATAAGCGACCCGACCGGAGGGGACCCCATGAGCGTCACCGGGATCTGCCAGGTGTGCGAGGCGGCGCCGGCGCGGCACGCGTGCCCGCGGTGCGGCCGCGCGGTCTGCGAGGACCACTGGAACGACGCCGCCGGGGCCTGTACGGCGTGCACCCAGGGACGCCAGCAGTGAGACGGCCCCGCGCCCGCGGTTCGACCAGCCGTCGACGCCCTACCGATGCCGGTTCAGCCGCTTTTTGAGGCGCTTGGCGGCGTCGCCCGCGGCGCCGAAGTAGGTCGCCTCGTCGCCTGGTCGGCTCGACTCCTCGCCGGCGAAGATGATCCCGCGCGAGGAGTTGACGAGCCCGACGTCGACGGCGGCGTCAGGGCGCTCCGCGAGCCCGTGCTCGACCGCGGCCTCCGCGTCGCCGCCCTGCGCGCCGACGCCGGGGACGAGGAAGGGGATCTCGGGGACGATCTCGCGGACCTCGGCCAGCTCCTCGGGCGCGGTCGCGCCCACGACGAGCCCGACGTTGTCGTTCCCGTTCCACACGTCCGCGAGCGCCGCGACCCGCTCGTAGAGCGGGTCGCCGGAGGCGAGTTCGAGGTCCTGCAGGTCGCTCCCGCCCGGGTTGGAGGTGCGACAGAGGACGAACACGCCACTCTCTTCGCGGTCGAGGAACGGCTGGAGGGAGTCACGACCGAGGTACGGGTTCACCGTGATCGCGTCGGCGCCGAGCCCGTCGTCGTCGAGCGCCCCGGCGTAGCGTCGGGTCGTGTTGCCGATGTCGGCGCGCTTGGCGTCCAAGAGGACCGGCACGCCCTTGCCGTGGGCGTAGGCGATCGTCTCCTCGAGCGCGCGCCAGCCGTCGGCGTCCTCGTAGAAGGCCGCGTTCGGCTTGTAGCAGGCGGCGTGCTCGTGGGTCGCGTCGATGATCCGGCGGTTGAACGCCCACCGCGGAAGGTCGGCGTCGGCGACGAACTCGGGGAGCCGGCTCGGATCCGGGTCGAGCCCGACCGAGACGAGGCTGTCGGTCGACTCGATCCGGGCCGCGAGCGTCTCGAAGAAGCTCATGTGAGGGGGTGCGTCCGGGGGCGCGCTAAACGTTGCTGTTTCGCCCCACCTCACCGCCCTCGCTCGTCCGCGCGTCCGCGGCCGGCGTACGTCGCGATCGTCCCGAACAGGTACCGCTCCTCCGTCAGCGTCGCCGCGTTCTCCGCGAGCGCCCGCCGCGCGGCCGCCGTCCGCCGGTCGAGTCGGTCGAGGGGATCGCCCGCGTCCGCGTCGAACAGCCGTCCGTTCAGGCGGACGAACGCCGAGAGGGCGGCGTTCGCGGGGCGGCTCCCCCGCGGCGCGAAGGCGGCGACGACGACGCTGTCGGCCAGGTCACACCAGCCGCTCACGACCGCGTGCGGGTCCGAGAACAGCGACGTGACGAACGTCGCGAGGACGGCGTCGACCGCTCCCCCGTGGATCGGCGGGTCGGTGGCGTCGCCCCGCACGAACGCGACGTTCTCCCACCCCCGCCGGTCGGCCAGTCGCCGCGCCCGGTCGACCATCGCGCCGGTGACGTCGACGCCGACGACGCGTCCGGTCGGGCCCACGGCCTCGCGCAGCGCCGGGACGTTGACCCCCGGCCCGCAGCCGAACTCGACGACGGTGTCGCCCGGAGCGAGGTCGAGCGCCCGCACGCAGCCCGCACGCACGCCGCCGACCGAGGCGGTCGCCCGCGCGAACCAGTCGTAGACCCGCGCCCACGCGGCGTATCCGCGCTGGATCCGGTGTATCGGGTGCGCGTCCTCGTCCTCGTCCTCGGCGGTCGACGACGGCGTGCGGCCCCCCGATCCCCCCGGCGTCGACCGCGGCCGGCTCCGGTCCCGAGTCACGAGAGCGCCCCGAGCTCCGCGGGGGCGGTCTTCGGCCACCACAGCTCCGGGCCGTCGCGCGCGACCGTCGAGTAGCACCGCTCGCCGCTGTCGCAGTCCCGCGGGCGCTGGTAGTCGATCCCCCGTTCCGCGAGGTACGTCACGTACCCGTCGTCGACGCGGTCGAGCTTCTCGTGGCAGACCCACTTCTCGCCGTAGATCCGCGCCCCCACGTTTCGGTACGGACAGGTGAACGTCGTTCGCTCCGCGCCGGCCTCGCTGTCCGTGTCGTCGATGTCGACGCCGACCGACCGGTACGCGAGCCGGAGCCGTCGGACGATTCGCTCGGGAGAGGACGCGCCGAGGAAGAGCCCGTGCGCGAGGACGTAGCCGAAGCCGTGGAGCAGGCGCTCGACGCGGGTCAGGTCCTCGGGGTCGTCGGTGAGCATCGACCGGAGCGTCGCGTACCAGCCGGCGATCTCGGTCACGTCGTTGGCCGCCTCGTCGGCCCTCGCGAGCGCCCGTCGCTTCTCCGGGAGCGGCGCCGCGCCGTCTGAGAGCCGGAACGACGGCACCGCCTCGACGTGTTCGAGCACGTCCTCGCGGAGGATCTCGCGGTCGCCGTACGCTTCTGTCAGCTCCGCGAGCTCCGGGTACCACTCGCGCGTCAGCCTGCCGTACGTCCCGTCGAGGAGGTCGTCGACGCGGTCGGCGTCGTCGTCAAGCGTCGCAGGGAACGCGTCGACGACCCGCCGGAGTTTGGTGGGATCCGGTCCTGCCATGGGTCGACGTGGCAGGCCACGGGCTTGAATCCGGAGGTCCCCCGGCGACTTCCGCCTTCACGACGACCAGCGCTACCGCAGCCCGGCCCGCTCTTTCAGCCGGCGCGCGCCGCGGCGCGCCCGCCGCCCGACCGAGAGCGCCGCGAACGCGCCGCGGACGAACCAGTCGGTCGGGAGTCGGTCCGGAAACCCGAGGGGCCCGACCCGCGAGACGCCGATCGTCCGCGACTCGACGTACCGCCGGATCCCCTCGGGGCCGTGACGGCGGCCCAGCCCGGAGTCGCCGAAGCCCCCCATCGGCGCGTCCGCGGCGCCCCACGTCGCGAGGAAGGCGTCGTTGACGTTGACGGTGCCGCAGTCGATCTCGCGGGCGAGGGCGGCGCCCCGGTCGCGGTCCCGCGTCCACACGCTCGCGTTGAGCCCGTACGGCGAGTCGTTCGCGGCCGCGACCGCGGCGTCGGCGTCGGGCACGGGCGCCACGGCGACCACCGGCCCGAACGTCTCCTCGCACGCGACGGTCGCGTCGGGGTCCACGCCGGTCAGAATCGTCGGCTCGTAGCAGTAGGGCCCCGCGTCGGGGCGGGCCCGGCCCCCCGTCAGCACGGTCGCGCCGCGCTCGCGGGCGTCGGCGACGTGACTCTCAACCCGATCGAGCTGGGCGGCGTCGACGAGCGAGCCCACCTCGGCGTCGTAGTCGTACCCGGTCCCGAGGGTGAGCCGTTCCGTCTCGCGGACGAACGCGTCGAGGAACGCGTCGTACGTCGGCTCCGCGACGTAGATCCGCTCCGCCGACAGGCAGAGCTGTCCCGCGTTCGAGAAGCAGGCCTGGACCGCGCCCCGCGCCGCCTCGTCGACGTCGGCGTCGTCGAGGACGACGAGCGGGTTGTTGCCGCCGAGCTCCAGCGAGCAGTCGACGAGGTTCCGCCGCGCGCGCTCGGCCACGGCGCGGCCGGTCTCGGTGCTCCCGGTGAACGCGACGTGGTCGACCGCGTCGATCAGGGCGGGACCGACCGTCGGCCCCTCGCCCGTGACGACCTGAAACAGCCCGTCGGGGAGCCCGGCGACCTCCAGCAGTTCGCCGAGCGCGAGCGCGCCGTACGGAGTCTTCTCGTCGGGCTTGAGGACCACCGCGTTGCCCGCGGCGAGCGCGGGGAGCGCGTCCGCCATCGACAGCGTCAGCGGGTAGTTCCACGGCGAGATTACGCCGACGACGCCGACCGGCTCGTAGGTGACGGTCGCCGTCGAGATCCCGGGCGCGACGGCGGCCCGCCGCTCGTCCGCGAGGGCGCCGGGCGCGCGCTCGGCGAGGTAGCCGCACCCCGTCGGCACGTCGAACAGCTCCTCGACCGCGGTCCGGCGCGACTTCCCGGTCTCGACTTGGAGGAGATCGAGCAGCTCCCCGCGGCGGTCGAGCACGAGGTCGCCGAACCGGTCGAGCACGGCCGCGCGCTCCGACGCGGGCGTCGCCGCCCACTCGTCCTGCGCCTCGCGGGCGCGCTCGACCGCCGCGTCGACGTCGTCCGCGTCGCAGGCCGGCACCGAGCCGATCCGCTCGGCGGTCGCCGGAGCGAACACCTCGAGGGCGCCGCCGTCGGCCGAGCCGGTCCGGTCACCGCCGCCGTCAGCGGGACTCGCGCATGCCACGCGGCCGGCGAGGTCGTCGAGCCGTCGGGCCGCGAGGGTCGGGGCGTCGGCGAGCGCCGCGGGGGGATCGGGCGAAGACATCTGACACCGATCGAACGGTCGGGCGAGGGAAAGCTGTGCCGGCGGATCGGGCGGGTCGAACGAGTGAAAGCTGTGCCGGCGGATCGGGCGGGTCGAACGAGTGAAAGCCGTGCCGGCGGATCGGGCGGGTCGGGGAGCCAGCCGGGAAGGGTCAGTCACTCCTCCGCGTTCCCTGCGCCCCCGAGGGAGTCCGCCGGTGCGCCGCGCTCGGTGAGCATGTCGATCACCTCGAGCAGCAGCGACACGACGAGGGGGCCGACGATGAGCCCGACCGCGCCGAGCGTGAGGACGCCGCCGACGAACCCGACGAAGTAGAGCCCCGGAGAGATCCGGCCGGCCCAGTCGGCGAGCTGCGTCCGGATCACCGCGTCGGGAACGAAGGAGACGACGACGATCCCGAGCACGAACACGGCGATCGCCCGTCCGGTCTCCTGGGCCAAGAGGTCGCCCGCGGTCAGCGCGACGACGAGCACGCTCGGACCGACGACGGGTATGAACTGGAGGACCCCGGCGATGACCGCCAGCAGAGCCGGCGAGTCGTACCCGAGGAGCGCGAACAGCGCGAACGCGAGGCCGAACGTCCCCGCCGCCGTCGCCGCCTGCAGGACGTAGATCGAGTACAGCGTCTCCCGCGTCCGCTCGTGGAGCCGCGTCGGGATGTCTTGGTACTCGGCGGGCACCACGCCGAAGACGGCGGTTTCGACCGCCCTCGGTCGGTAGAGGATCCCGTACACGAGGAACGTGAAGACGACGAGCTCCAAGACGAGCCGCGGCGCCGCGGCCGCGACCCCGATCGCGACTTGGCGGATCCACACCTCGGCGGCCGCGACGTACGGCACCGTCTCGAGGGCGAATTCGAACTCGCCCACGCTGATCGGGACGACGTCGGGGATCTGTCCGAGTATCTCGATCAGCGCCGCTCGCCGCCGATACAGCACGTAAAACAGCGGAACCACGAGGAGCACGGCGGCGACGAAGGCGACGACGGTGGCGGCGACGCACGCGATCCGGCGGGACACCCCCCGTCCGACGAGCCGCTGACGAACCGGGTACAGGACGTACGCGACGGTGACCGCGAAGACGACGGTCCGCAACACCTCCGCCAGCACGACCGCCGCGAGCGCGGCCAGCGCGACGAGCAACGCGCCCAGCAGCCGTCCCCGGTTGAGGATCATGGTCGGGCCTCACGTCCGCCGGTAAAAGTCGTTGCGGGTGCGGTGGGCGCCTCCGGGTCTCCGTACGCCTCCACCCCCGCGAGGGCGCAGCGCCGGCGTCGGCCGCCGCTGGGGACCGTAGCACCTAACCTCGCGCCCGCCCGAGCAGGGGTATGCGCATCGACCCGTTCGGCCTCGAACGCTGGTTCGCGGAGTACGAGCACGAGGCCGACATCATGCTGGCCGAGAGCGGGATCCGGTCGCTGGGCGCGGACCGGTTCGACCTCGATCCGGGGAAGCTCGGCTACGTCATCCCGACGAACGGCGACCCCGAGTTCCGCGCGTCGGTCGGCGACCGGTACGGCCGGAGCGCCGACGAGGTGCTGTTCACCTGCGGGACGCAGGAGGCGAACTTCCTCGCGTTCCTCTCGCTTCTGGGCGACGAGGGCGCCGTTGACGGCGGATCGGAAGCCGGGGGCGACGGGGTCGACGGGGAGGACCCCGACGGCGAGGGAGTCGGCTCCGGCACCCACGCCGTCGTCGTCACGCCGACGTATCAGGCCCTGCACGCCGTCCCCGAGGCCTTCGGCGAGGTGACTCGCGTCGAGCTGGAACCCCCCGAGTGGGAGTTGGACCCGGACGCGGTCGCCGACGCCGCCCGCGACGACACCGCCGTGATCGTCGTGAACAACCCGAACAACCCCACCGGCCGGTACCACGACGAGGCGGCGATGCGGGCGGTCTACGACGTGGCGGTCGACCGCGACGCGTACCTCCTCGCGGACGAGGTGTACCGCCTGCTGGCCGAGGCGCCCCAGCCGCCGGTCGCCAGCTTCGGCTCGCACGGGATCTCGACGACGAGCCTCACCAAGGCGTACGGGCTCGCCGGGCTCCGGTTCGGCTGGATCGCCGGCCCCGAGGCGGTCGTCGAGCGCGCGTGGCGCTGGAAGGACTACACCACCATCTCGCCGAGCCTGTTCGGCCAGCACGTCGCGAAGCAGGCGCTCGGCCGGCGCGAGCCGAGGATCTTGGAGGAGAACCGCGAGCTCGCGGAGACGAACCGCGCGATCGTGGCCGACTGGCTCGACCGCCACGGCCTCGACTGGTACGACCCGGTCGGCGTCAACGGGTTCGTCACGGTCCCCGACGGGTTCGACGACGCCGAATCGTTCTGTCGGACCGTCGTCGAGGCGGAGAGCGTCGTGCTCGCGCCCGGCGGGCTGTTCGGCTTCCCGAACCGGTTCCGGATCGGGTTCGGGCTCCCGACCGAGGAGCTGGAGGAGGGACTCGACCGCGTGAGCCGCGTCATCGAGGGCGAGCGTGCGGACGAGATCGGCGCGGAGGGGGGTGCCTGAGATGGGCTTTTTCAGCGAGATCAAAGAGGACGTGGTCGGGTTCGTCCGCGACCCGACCGACGAGCAGAAGGCGCTGTTCGTCGCGGTCGTCGTCATGGCGATCGCCGACCGCGCGCTCTGGTGGATCGACTTCCCGTTCGTCGTCCGGACCACCGCCGCGGTCGGGATCGGCTTCCTCGGCCTGTTCGTCGCCAGCTACCTCCTCACCGGTCAGTTCGTCCCGCCGGACGGCGACGCCGACGAGGAGGAGTACGTCGACGAGATGGACCCGTAGGGAGCCGCCGCCCGAGTCGGTCATCGTCCGCCCCGCACAACGCCGTTCCAAACCGTTTATACCCGCGCCGGGGAAAGTAGCGCCCATGCCGCGAGAGCAGAAGCAGGTTCGCGAACTGCAGGAGGGAAGCTACGTCATGATGGACGACACTCCCTGTAAGATCAACCACTACAGCACAGCGAAGCCGGGGAAACACGGGAGCGCGAAGGCGCGCGTCGAGGGCAAGGGCGTCTTCGACGACAGGAAGCGCTCGCTCTCGCAGCCGGTCGACGCCAAGGTCTGGGTCCCGATAATCGAGCGCAAGCAGGGACAGGTCGTCAACGTCAACGACGACGAGGTCCAGGTGATGGACCTGGACACCTACGACACGTTCACGATGCGCATCCCCGAGGGCGAGGACTTCACCTCGGACGACAACATCGAGTACCTCGACTACGAGGGCCAACGGAAGATCGTCGGGTAATCGGCGATGTTCCCCGGGGCGACGACCGACCGCGAAGCTGCTTCCTACGTGGTCGTCGGCGCCCCGCTCGATGCCACGACCACTTTTCGGCCGGGGACTCGGTTCGGACCGGACCGAGTCCGCCGGTTCGCCGAGACGTACGACGACTACGACCGCAGGACCGATAGCCGCTTCTCCGCGCTCGGCGTCGCCGACGCCGGGGACGTACGCCCGTGGGACGACGCGGAAGCGTACCTCGATCACCTCGCCGCCGAACTGCGGAGCGTCACCTACGACGACGCGGTCCCCCTGCTCCTCGGCGGCGAACACACGGTCACGTACGCGGGCGTCGACGCGGTCGACCCCGACCTCCTCGTCGTCTGCGACGCGCATCTCGACTTACGCGAGGCGTACGACGGGACCCCGTGGAACCACGCCTGCGTCACGCGCCGGTGTCTCGACGACCTCGGCGTCGACCGCGCCGTGATCGTCGGCGCGCGCACCGGCTCCGAGGCGGAGTGGGACCGGGCCGACGGCCCCGACGTGACGGTCGTCCCGCCGGCGGACGCCCGAGCGTGGATCGACGCGCTCGCCGACGACGGCGTCTCCGAGGAGTCCGTCTACTGCTCGGTCGATATCGACGCCCTCGATCCCGCGTACGCCCCCGGAACGGGCACGCCGGAGCCGTTCGGACTCGACCCCCGAGAGGTCCGAGACCTCGTCCGGGCCGTCGCGCCGAGCGCCGACGGGTTCGACGTCGTCGAGGTGAACGACCGCGACGACGGACAGGCGGCCGCGCTGGCCGGAAAGCTGCTGCGGGAGTTCGTCTTCGCCCACGGCGACGGGCGGTAGCCCGGCCGCCGAAATCGGCGCGGCGCGACCGCGGCGGACTCCGCCTCAGCGGTCGACCGACCGCGTCAGGGCGAACACGAACAGCGCCACGAGGAACGCGCCGAGGAAGCCCTGCACGGAGCTGAGCAGGCGGACGGCGAACGTCTCCGCGGGCGCCGGCCCGACGACGAACGTGATGAAGCTCTGGAAGCTGAACAGCAGCAGCTCGCTCGCAGAGTCCGCCGGGTCCCCGAGCGCGGCGTAGCCGCCAGCGAAGGCGACGACGACGGCGAGCGACGACAGCAGGGTCCAGCCCGGTCGCTCCCCGTATCCCGCCGTCGCGTCGAGAACGGCGTTCGCGAGCCAGTCGTACGCGGCGACCGCCCGGTCGGTCCCGCGCGTCGACCGGAGGTCTGCGGCGTGGCCCGCACGGCGGTGGCGCATTTCGCGCCTGAAGAACTCCGCCGCCGCGGTCGCGTCCCCGACGGCGTTGGCGCCCGTCTTCGCCTGTTGGTACGTCGTCTCGAGCCGTCGGGGACCCGGGTCCGGCTCCGGGAGGTCGGCGGCCCCCTCGCAGTCGTGGAGGCGCCAGCCGGTCGCCTCGAGCGCCCCGTGGTAGGGGGCGAACCGGAAGCCGTCGAACTCGGTCCCGAGGAACCGGACCGCGGCGAGCGGACCGACCGGCCCGTCGTCCGCGTCGATCCGGATCCGACCGACTCGGGCGTCGGCGAGGTCGTACGTGACGGTCCCGTCGCCGGGATGGGCGATCGCCCCCTCGTCGATCGAGCCCCGGCGGAGGCTCACCGTCGGCCGGTCGTCCCCCGCCTCGGCGGGAGCGACGTCGCTCCGGAGACGACCGATCTCGCTCTCGTCGAGTCGGATGTCGTCGCCGGCGCGAACGTCCTCGAAGCCGGCGAGGTGGTCGAAGCGAACCGACCTCGCGTCGAGGCCGCCGTCGAACCGCGCGCCGGTCGCGTCGACGGCGTCGCCGAACGTCGTCCGGCTCTCCGTCTCCGGGTCGTGGAAGGCGACCGGTCCCCCGCAGGTCACCCACCGGAGGTCGACGCCCGACCGGCACTCTGCGCCGGCCAGCGACAGTCCCGCCCCGAACCGGGTGGCTTCGCCGCGCTCGCCGCCGTTACAGTCGACTTCGCCGGCGACGACCCCGCCGTCGAGCGCCACCGGCCCGTCGAACTCGCAGGCGACGATCGAGAGCGGGCCGCCGACCCGGACCCCGGTCGCGGAGAGGGGCGCGGTCGTCTCCGTCCGGTCGAGCGTCAGTCCCCGCGCCAGCTCGGCGCCGTCGAGACGCCCCCGACCAGACACCGTCGCGTCCGCGACGTACAGCCGCCCGTCGAAGACGGTCTCGCGGAAGTCGAACCCGGCCTCGAACGTCGCCCGCTCGAAGTCGACCGCGCCGTCGAACCGGGTCTCGGTGCTGTGCTGTTCGGGGTGGAACTGAACCGGCGCTCGGAACGTCGCGTACCGGAAGTCGGTCGGTCCCCTCACGGTGACCCCCTTGAACACGACCGGACCGTCGACGGTCATCCCGTGGTCGGCGCTCGCGTCGTTCCCGTTGAACCCGTCACCGAAGGCGCTCCCGGTGAACGCGAGCGCCCCGCCGACCGACGCGCCCATCGCCCGGACCTCGCCCGCGAACGTCGCGTCGGCCGCGAGGACGGAGCCGCCGACCGCCGCGCTGTTCAGCTCGGTCCGCTCGTCGACGCGAACCAGGTTCGCGCTCAGCGTGCCGTCGATCTCGGCGTCGCTGACCGCTAACCGACCGAGATCCGCCCGCGTGACGCTGAACGACCCGTCGATCGTCGCGAACGCGAAGTCGGCGACGCCGTCGACGGTCGCCTTCGCGAGGTCGACGCTCGCCGCGCGGAGGTCCTGACAGCGGAGGTCGCCGTAACACGTCAGTCCGCCCGCCTCGAAGCCGCCGTCGACGGTCGCACCGTCGAGCCGGAGATCGCTGCCGACGGTCGCGCCGCCGAGCGCGAGCTCCCCGACGCTCGCGTCCGCGAGATCGACGGTGTGAGACCGATCGGGAGCCAGAAGCGTCCCTTCGGGAAGCGCGAGCCGCTCGATCGTCGCCCCGTGGAAGCGTCGGCGGCGCGGGTCCGACTCCCCGGCCGCGACCGCCGCCTCGAACGCCGCGGCGACGCGCTCCGCGCTCGCGTCGCCCGCGGGCCGATGGAACACGCACCGCTCGCCGTCGTCGGTCGGGTGCGGACACTCCCAGCCGGCGGGGGCCGCGTCGGCGCTCTCGTGGACGTACGCGCACCGGCCCTCGGTCTCGCTCATGGCGATGGCAACGCGGAAGGGCCGAATAAGAATTCCCACCCGCGGCGGACGGGGCCGCCGTCAGCGAACGCGGTCGCCCGGGAGGCGACCGATCACGACACCTCGGAGAGCCGCCGCCGTACCGCGGTCACCGCCTCGACGGCGTCGATCCACTCCCGCGGATCCGTACACCAGATGCGGTCTCCCTCGACGCTGACGCAGAACACGGACTCGCTGGATGGCGCGAGGGTGACTCGGTCGACGTCTGAGCGGTCGCCGAGGTAGGAGTCGATCAGGCGTCGAGCGGTCTCCGCCTCCGACCGGAGGCGACTGCCGGCGGCGTACTCGATGGCGATCTCGGCCATACCTCCTCGTTAGATTCTACACGATTAATAACTACTGTATTCTGGCAGCGCTTGCGGGGTTTCAGACTGGAACTGCGCGCGTTCTCGGACCCCCTCACCGCCCGTCGTACACGACCTCGCCGTCGACGACCGTCATCGCGACGCCGATCTCGCGTATCGCCGACGGCTCCTCCCACGGCGAGGCGTCGAGGACGGCGAAGTCGGCGCGCTTGCCGGGTTCGACCGTGCCGAGCCGGTGCTCGTCGAAGCCCGCGTAGGCGGCGCCGCGGGTGTACGCGCGCAGGGCCTCGGTCACGGTGAGCCGCTGCGCCTCCGCGGGGGCGTTGACGGCGTGGTGGACGCCGAGTACGGGGTCCATCGGCATCCCGTCGGAGCCGAACGCGAGGCGGACGCCCGCGTCGAGCATGTCGCGGTAGCGGTTCGTCGCGGCGGTGCGTTCGGCCCCGAGACGCGCCTCGTAGAGCCCGTCCTCGGCCGCCCACTTGAGGAAGTTTGGCTGGACGCTGGCGACGACGCCGGTCTCGGCGAGCCGCGCGATCGCCGCGTCGTCGGCGAGCTCGACGTGTTCGATCCGGTGGCGCGCCTCGCCGGGGTCGGTCTCGGCGGCCTCCTCGTAGGCGTCGAGGACGGCGTCGACCGCCTCGTCGCCGATGGCGTGGGCGGTGAACTGGTAGCCGGCCGCGGTCGCGTCCGCGACGGTCCCCGCCAGCTCGTCGGGGTCGACGACCCACTGGCCGGTCTCGTCGGGCGCGTCCGCGTACGGCTCGGAGAGCCGCGCGGTCCGCCCGCCGAGGCTCCCGTCGGTGTAGGACTTGATCGCGCCGGTCTCGACCATGTCGCTGCCGGCGTTCGTCGGGAGGCCGACCTCCCGGAGCGCGTCGAGGTGGTCGCTCCAGTAGTTGATCCGGACGCGCGCGGTCAGCTCCCCGGCGGCGTCCAGGTCGCGGTAGGCGCGCGGGGCGTGCGAGTTCCGGACCATGTCGTGAAAGCCCGTGATCCCCTTCGCGGCGCAGTCGTCGAGCGCAGCGGCGACCAGCTCCCGGGTCTCGACCGGACCGGGCTCGACCGCCTCATAGATCGGATCGATCGCGCTCTCCAAGAGGACCCCCGTCGGCTCGCCGGCGTCGTCGGTCGGCACCGTCTCGTCGGGGACACTCGCCAGCTCGTCCGCGAACCGGTCGAGGACGACCCCGTTGACCGCGGCGACGTGCATGTCCTCGCGGAACGCCGCGACCGGGCGCTCCGTCGAGACACGGTCGAGGTCCTCGCGGGTCAGGTAGCGGTCCTCGTCCCACGTCGACTCGTCGTAGCCGTAGCCGAGCACCCAGTCTGTCGGGGAGTCCGAACCGGTCGGGGAGTCCGAACCGGTCGGGGAGCCCGAACCGGCTAGGGAGTCCAAATCGGGGGTGGAGCCTCCGACCTCGTCGGCCCGCCGCTCCAGCAGGTCGACCGCCTCGTCGGGCGAGCCGGCGGCGGAGAGGTCGGCGTGGACGAGGGAACGCCCGACCGTCGTCAGGTGGGTGTGCGCGTCGACGAACCCGGGGAGGAGCACGCGCCCGTCGAGGTCGATAACCTCGGTGTCGACCCCTTCGAGGAACCGCACCTCGCGGCTCGGGCCGAGGCGGACGATCTCGCCGTCCCGCACGGCGACGGCCTCGTGGGTCTCGTCGGGGGTCGCGAGCGTGTGTATCTCCCCGTTCACGAACAGGCGATCCGCGGCGTCGGTCATGGGCGAGACCGGGTGTGGGAGCGTGGTAAGCGTTCGGGAAACGGCGACCGATTTATTCGGTGACGGGACGTATCCTCGGGTATGTACGACCGCATACTGCTCCCCACGGACGGTAGCGAGGGCGTCGACCGCGCGATCGACCACGCGATCGACGCCGCCGAGCGCTACGGCGCGACCCTCCACGTGCTGTTCGTCGTCGATACCGACGTGGTCAACGCCTACTCCGGCGACGAGTTCGTCGACGGCTCGGAGGGCGCCGAGGAGACCCTCGAAGAGCGCGGCCGCGAGGCGCTCGACGAGGTGGCCTCGCACGCGGCCGACGCCGGCGTCGACGCGGTGACCGAGCTGGTGTACGGCGTCCCCCACGAGGAGATCCTCGGCTACATCGACGACGCGGACATCGATCTCACGGTGATGGGATCGAAGACCCGGTCGGGCGACTACCGCCGGATGCTCGGGTCGGTCACCGAGCGCGTCTCGCGGCAGTCGACCGCGCCGGTGAGCATCGTGAAGACGACCGTCTCGGAGTGAGGTTCCGGGAAGTTCGGCGCGAACTGACAGTTCCGGCCGGATTCGCGTTCAATTCGGGAGACTCGAAGCACCCTTCAATCTCTCCGTATTTGTCTCATCACGACAATTTATAGTGGGATGACACTGTAGGGCGTCCATGCAAGGCTCTTCCGGGAGGCGGGACTGGCTCAGACTGAGCGCGCTCGGTATCGCCGGGCTCGGCGGCTGTCTAGGAGAGTTACGAGAGATCGGGGTGCCGTCGGACCCGTCGCCGACGACGGGCGAGGACGCGACCGACGAGTCGGAGGGGGACGCCGACGGGTCGAACGAGACCGCCGCGGAGGACGACGGCGCGGATCCGGAGACGCGGGAGATCTCCGGTCCGTCCTCGGTCGATCACGCCTTCGTCGATTCGCGGAACAGCATGGCGCAGCGGGAGGCGACCGCCCCCGAGTCGGCGCCGATCGTCGACTGGGACGCGGACGTCTCGGACCTGAACACGCGTATTTTCACGACGCCGGTCGCGGGCGAAGAGACGGTCGTCATCTCCCCGTTGACCGACGTGGTCGCGTACGCGCGCGAGACGGGCGAGGTTCGGTGGCGGCTCTCCGAATCGGCCGTTGACAGCTACCGGACCGTGGCGAGCGTCTTCCACCGCGACGGGAACGTGCTGTTCGCCGGCGTGAACGACCGAACGCGCGGTTGGGAGCTCGTCGCCGTCGACGCCGCGACGGGAACGGAAGCGTGGACCGTCGAACTTCCGACGGAGGAGACGGAAAGCGTGAGAACGATGATCGTCGCGGGGGATCGCGCGATCGCGGTGACGAGCAGCGACGACTCCGAGAGCCCGCGGACCGACCTCATCGCCGTCGATCTGTCGGGCCGATCGGTCAGCTGGACGGCGCGACTCGGTCGGTCCCGACTCAACCCCGAGGACCTCGCCGTCTCGGGCGAGACTCTCGTCGTGACGACCGACGAGGCCGCTGCGGACGTGGACAACGTCGTCGCGTTCGATCTCGCCGAGCGCGAGCGGCTGTGGTCGCGGCGGCTCCGGATCGGCGAGGCGATCCCCGTCGTCGGCGACGGGCGGCTGTATCTGCCGACCGACCGTCCGGCCGACGAGTCCGGGTTCGAAGGGATACGCTCGCTCTCGCTGGCCGACGGGTCCGAATCCTGGCGGTTCGAGTTCCAGAACCCGCCGCGAACCGGCGTGACCGTCGACGGTGACCGAGTGTTCGCCGTCGGCGGGGGCTCGCTGTACGCGATCGACGCGTCGAGCGGGGAGGCGCTTTGGTCGTACGCTCCGGACGGGGATCCGCGGATCGCCGGCGGATCGAGCACCCTCCCGATCGCGACGCGGAACCACCTCCTGCTGGGGAGTAGATACGGTGACAACGGGCGTATCCGCGCCGTGGAGAAAGCGACCGGCGAACTGGCCTGGTCCGTGGAGCTGTCCGAGGAGACCGCGTACAGTCCGTTCGTCGTCGGCGACCACCTGTACGCGTTCGCGTTCGACCGGGCCGGCGACGACGGGACGCTGTACTCGCTCCACTGAGGGAACCGCTCAGATCGCGCCGAGCGACCGGACGAAGGGCACGCCGACCGCGTCGGTGACGCCCGCGAAGGGGAGCACCGCCAGCACCAGCACCGCCGACGCCCACGCGACGAACCCGATGATCGCCGCGTGGACCCACGAGGCCCCGTAGCGCGCCCGGATGACCCAGACCCACGCGAGGAGCGGGAGGAACTCGCCGATCAGCGGGACCCACGAGAGGAAGAACGCCGTGAGCCCCCAGACGATCGCGCCGACGAGCGCCGTGAACACGGCGTGGCCGTAGTCGCGCGCGCCGGTGACGACCGCGGCGGCGATGAAGATCGCCAGCCCGCCCACGAGCAGGCTGACGACGAACGTGACCGCCGATCCGATGACACTCATGGTCGCCCGTTTCGCGGCGAGCCACTTGGTGGCGTCGCCGTCGCCGGCGTCGCGACGGCCTCCGGAGGGACCGCTCCCGACGCTCAGAGCCGGTCCCGCACGTCGGTCGCGACCGCCGACAGCGCGGCCTCCGCGGCGCCGACGCGGTCGGCGAGGCTACAGAACCCGTGCGCCATCGCCGGGTAGTGGCGGTGTTCGACCGGGGTCCCCTCGCGCTCGAACCGCTCCGCGAGGGCGACCCCGTCGTCGCGGAGGGGGTCGAAGCCGGCGGTGACGACCGTCGCGGGCGGGAGGTCGCCCAGGTCGTCGGCCCGCAGCGGGACCGCGAACGGGTTGTACGCGTCGACCGGGCTCCGGAGGTAGCTGTCGAAGAACCACCGCATGTCCGCCCGGGTGAGGAGGGGGCCGTCGGCGTTCTCGCGGTACGAGTCGGTGCCGAAGTCGCGGCCCGCGATCGGGTACAGGAGGAACTGGCCGGCGATCTCCGGGGGTTCGGCCCCGGCGGGCTCGGCCCCCGACGGCCCGGCGCCGAACTCGCGGGCGTGCAGCGCCGCCGCGAGCGCGAGCGTCCCGCCGGCGCTGGTGCCGGAGACGCCCAGCCTGCCCGGGTCGCCGCCGAGCGCCGCCGCGTTGCGCGCGACCCACGCGACGGCCGCGGCCGCCTCGTCGACCGCCGCGGGGAAGGGGTGTTCGGGGGCGAGCCGGTAGTCGACGGAGACGACCACCGCGTCCGCGCGGGTCGCCAGTTCGCGACACGGGCCGTCGATCGAGTCGAGCGTGCCGAGGGTCCAGCCGCCGCCGTGGAAGTGGACGAGGGTGCGGGCGCCGGCGTCGGTTTCGGCGTCGATGTCGCCGGCGGTGTCGCCGTCGCCGGCGCGGTCGGTCGTTCCGCCGAGGGCCGCCTCCGGTCGATACACCCGCACCGGAACCTCGCCGTGCGGCCCGTCGAACGCGAGGTCCCGCACGTCGGCGACGGGCGGCTCCGGGTCGCCGGAGAACACCTCGTCCTCGACGCGCCTCGCCGCGTCGACCGAGAGCGCGTGCCAGTCCGGGAGCCCGAGCGCCTCGATCTCGTCGACGACGGCGGCGATCTCGGGGTCGAGTTCGTCCGCGCGCATGGCGGACGGAGGCGGTGCCCCTTTGTAAGTCGGTCGGCAACGTCCGCCGATGGACGTCCGGCTGACCTACGAGGACGGGACGATCCGGGTCGCCGCCGGCGGAGGGACCCCCGCAGGGGACGCCCTCGAGTCGCTCCCGCCCCTCCCCGGCGTCGAGAGCGATCCGCGGTCGGGGACCGGACGAGCCCCCGCCTACCGCTACGCCGCGATCCGGCGTGCCCTGGAGGTCGCCGGGGTAAGCGTCGAGGACCGCGTGCTGGACGCGAGCGACCGCGCCGCCGAGGCGGTCGGGCTCGCCGACGGCCTCGCGACCGACTACGACCTCCGGGAGTACCAGCGCGAGGCGCTGGACGCGTGGCGCGACGCCGGCGACCGCGGCGTGCTCGAACTCCCGACCGGGGCCGGCAAGACCGTGATCGCGATCCGCGCGATGGTCGAGCTGGGCGTGCCGACGCTCGTCGTGGTCCCCACCGTCGACCTCCTCGATCAGTGGCAGCGGGAGCTGGAGGCGGAGTTCGACGTCCCGATCGGTCGGTTTGGCGGGGGCGAGCAGCGGCGGGAAGCGATCACGGTGTCGACCTACGACTCGGCGTATCTGAAGGCGGAGGACGTCGGCGACGCCTTCGAGTTCGTCGTCTTCGACGAGGTCCACCACCTCGGCGGCGAGGGGTACCGTGACGTGGCGCGGCTGCTCGCGGCGCCCGCGCGGCTCGGCCTGACGGCGACCTTCGAGCGCCCCGACGGCGCCCACGAGACGGTCGCGGAGCTGATCGGCGATCGCGTGTACTCCCTCGACGCCGACGACCTGGCGGGCGACCACCTCGCGCCCTACGACATCCGGCGGATCGAGGTGGAGCTGACGCCCGACGAGCGCGAGCGCTACGACGAGAAGCAGGGCACCTTCGTCGAGTACGTCCGCGACGCGGGGATCACGTTCACCAGCGGGAGCGACTACCGGGAGCTCGTCAAGCGCTCCGGGAACGACCCGGCCGCCCGCGAGGCCCTCCTTGCGAAGCAGGACGCCCGCGAGATCATGATGAACGCGCGCCGGAAGATCGACCGGCTCGAATCGATCCTCGACCGCCACCGGGACGACCGGGTGATCGTGTTCACCGCCCACACCGACCTCGTCTACCGGCTCTCCGAGCGGTTCCTGCTCCCCGCGATCACCGCGGAGACGGGCGCGAGGGAGCGCCGCGAGATCCTGGAGCGCTTCCGCGAGGGGACGTACGGTCGGGTTGTCGCCGCCAACGTCCTCGACGAGGGCGTCGACGTGCCCGACGCGAACGTCGCGGTCGTGCTCTCGGGCTCGGGCAGCGAGCGCGAGTTCACTCAGCGGCTCGGCCGCGTGCTCCGTCCGAAGGAGGACGGCGGCCGAGCGATCCTCTACGAGGTCGTCAGCGCGGAGACCGCCGAGGAACGGGTGGCGAGCCGGCGGCGGTGAGCGCGATCAGCCGAGTTCGGACGTACACCCTCGGTGCGTCGAAACCCTTCAGAAGTGATAGTTCGTGATCTAGCGACGGTCGATGTGGGTCCCTCATGTGGTACCTGTTCAATTCATTCGGTTCGAAATTATCGAACCTACATCTCATCGGGTATTCATTTTCAGCCGTTGGGAATAATCGCGGTGTTTTGAACGGTACAACACGTACGCTCCACTGGAGGCAAACTATGTCCGTCTCAACCGTCGAGCGCGACATCTTCGGCGACTCGCTGGCGCCGATCGAACGACTCGTGTGCGGACTGATCGTCGCCGTCGGGGCGATCGGACACGCTGCGTTGGGGGCCGCGGCCGTGTTGCTCTTCTACGCAGTCGTCACGACCGCCCTGTGACGGCCGTGAACGGGCGACGAAACCTCAATGCGTCCGGTTTTACTTCCGGACGTATCACCGAGACGGGAAGAAACGGAGCCGCTGGCTGAGAAATGCGGCTCGGAGACGCGTCGGGTCCCGGCGGGTTTGTATCCAGGCGGGGCCGTGTCCGGACGGCTCAGTCGTCGCCGTCCATGTCGAGCGAGCGCTTCTCGCCGAGTTCCTCTTCGAGGCTCCCGCGCTCCCAGCTCCGGACCGCGTCGCCCTCGACCTCGGCGCGGAGCTTCTCTTCGAGGAGGTTCACGGCGACGCTGTTGGCCCCCTCCGGGATGATCACGTCGGCGTGTTTCTTCGAGGGCTCGATGAACTGCTCGTGCATCGGCTTCACGGTCGAGAGGTACTGGTCGATGACGCCCTCCAGATCGCGGCCGCGGTCGATCACGTCCCGGCGGATCCGGCGCAGGATGCGCACGTCGGCGTCGGTCTCGACGAACAGCCGGAGGTCCATCATGTCGTTTATCTCCTCGTCGTACAGGGCCAGGATCCCTTCGAGCACGATCACATCCGTCGGTTCGACCTCGATGCGTTCCTCCTTCCGGTTGTGGATCTCGAAGTCGTACTGCGGCATCTGCACGGACTGCCCCTCTAACAGGGACTCGAGGTGCTCTCTGAGCAGTTCCCACTCGAACGCGGAGGGGTGGTCGTAGTTGACGGACTCGCGCTCCTCGAAGTCGAGGTGCGAGAGGTCCTCGTAGTAGTTGTCCAGCGGGATGCGGGTGACGCTGTCGCCGAGGTCGCGGGTGACGAGCCGGGAGACCGTCGTCTTCCCCGCGCCGGTCCCCCCCGCGATCCCGATCACGAACGAGGGAATGGTCATACCCCCGCCTCGGGCGCCGGAGGGTTTGAAGCCTCCTTTTCGTCGCCGTCGTCCGCGCGGCTCGACCGCTGATCGCCAGGCTACGCGAGGAATACGTAAAACGATACCGGGGGCACCTTTTAGCCGTTCGCCGCGAAATCACGTGCCATGCGAACAGACACCACGGTTCGCGACGTGATGCATCGCGAGTTCCTCGGCGTGAGCGAGTCGGACCCGCTGCGCGACGCGGCGGCGCTGCTGATCGACGAGGGGACGAACTGCCTCGTCGTCCTCCGGGGCGGCGAGGCGGTCGGCCGGCTGGGCTGCCGCGACGCGCTCGGCGCGCTCCTCGACGCGGGGACCGAAGCTGGCGACGGCGGCGACCCCGGACTCACGGTCGGCTCGGTCATGGGGCCGCCGCTCCCGGCGGTGGCGCCCGACGACGCGCTGGCGACCGTCGAGGAGCGGCTCGTCGCGGACGGGGTCGACCGCGTCGTCGCGGTCGAGGAGGGGGAGGCGGTCGGCGTCGTCACCGCGAGCGACGTGCTCGCCGCGGGCGCGCCACGGACCGGTGAGGGCGCCCGCGACCCGCTCGCCGACGAGGGTGCGACGGGGAACCCGCGGCGCGGCGACGAGGCGATGATGGGATCGGACGGCGGCGTCGACCCTGCCGGCTCTCCGACGCAGGGCGTCTGCGAGAGCTGCGGCGCGCTCGTGCCCGACCTCGTGAGCGCGAACGGACAGGCGGTGTGCCCGGAGTGCCGCGAGGTGTGACGCGATCCCGACCGATTTCTCGCCGGTAGGCTCAAACGCCCGGCGCGCCGAGGACCGAACGAATGGTCGACAGCGACAGCCCGCGCGTCACGCCCGCCACCGTCGACGACGTCGACCCGATAACCGACCTGTGGATCGCGCTCGCGGAGGGCCAGCGGGCGCACGGGTCGACGCTGCTCGCCGAGGGGAACCGAGCCGCGGTCCGCGAGTGGGTCGCGCGCTCGGTGGTCACCGGCGAGCTCTTCGTCGCGCGGGACGGCGGTGCCGACGAGGAACACGACGGATCGCGCGAGGACCCGATCGGCTTCGTCGGGTTCGCGCTCGACCACGGCGGCTACGAGCGCGACCGGACCCGCGGAACGGTGAGCAACCTGTTCGTCGTCCCCGAGCGCCGCGGCGAGGGGATCGGGACCGACCTCTTGGACGCCGCCGAGCGGGCGCTCCGCGAGGCTGGCGCCGAGACCGTCGCGTTAGAGGCGCTCGCCGCGAACGACCGGGCCCGCGAGTTCTACGCGGACCGGGGGTACGAGACGCACCGCGTGGAGCTGACGAAGTCGCTCGCGGCTGGGGACGGGGCGGACGATGACGACGGCGACGACGCCAGCGACTGATCGCGACACGGCGCCGCCACCGACACGGTCACCTTCGCGGAAAGCGACACGCACTCATAGGTGGGCCGAGTACGCCCGCCTGCGCCAGGGGAGCATGGGCGGTTCATGCACTCGACTTGTAATCGAGACTTCCGGGGTTCAAATCCCTGCCCTGGCTCTTCTGCCGGACCGACGCGAACCCGATGCGCCGCGGAGATCCGTTTATATTCGTCCCCCGCGGATCCGGGGTATGGATCGGATCGACGCCCTGCTTCTCGGCGTTTCCGGCGTCGTCGCCGCGCTCGTGTTCGCGGGCGCGCTGTCGGCCGGGGCGCTGTTCGGCTTCGACGAGTCCGCGGCCCGCCCGATCCGGCTGCTCGCCGCCGAGCCGCTGGCGTGGATCGTCGTCGCCGCGCTGCTCGTCGCCGTCGTCGGCCACGCGTACCTCGACTGACGGGTCCGCGCCGACCGGCAGCCGGATCGACTGCCGCTGCCTCACGCCTCGCTCGCTCCCTCGTCCGCGATCGCCCGGACGAGCGCGTCGAGCGCGGTCTCGACCGCCCCGCGCTTCACCGCGTCGCGGTCCCCGTCGAGGACGGCCCGCTCCGTCCGGACGAACGACTCCTGGGTCCCCCACGGCGCGGCGTGGGCCACGCCGACGTACACGAGCCCGACCGGCTTCTCGTCGGTGCCGCCGGTCGGCCCGGCGATGCCGGTCGTCGCGACCGCCCAGTCCGTGTTCGCCCGGTCGCGCGCGCCGGCGGCCATCTCGCGGACGACCGGGTCGCTGACCGCGCCGTGGGCGTCGAGCGACTCCCGGGACACCCCGAGCAGCTCGCGTTTGGCGTCGTAGGTGTACGTGACGAACCCCCGGTCGAAGTACGCGCTCGCGCCCGGCACGTCGGTCACGCGCGACCCCACGAGCCCGCCGGTCAGCGACTCCGCGGTCGCGAGCGTCTCCTCGCGGTCGGTCAGCAGGGCGTTGAGGCGCGCGGCGGCGTCGGTCGAATCGGCCATGGACGCCCTGCGGGCGACACGCCCCTGAGGTTTACGCCGCGGGGCGCCGAAGGACGACCGTGACCGACACCGACTGGGACGACCGGTTCGCGTCCGGGGAGTACCCGCGCGCCCCGGAGCCGTCACCCGTGCTGCGCTCGTACGAGCCCGCGATCCCCGACGGCCGCGCGCTCGACGTGGCCACGGGCACCGGCCGCAACGCGATCTACCTCGCGGACGCGGGGTACGCGGTCGACGCCCTCGACGCCTCCCGCGAGGGGCTCTCCATCGTCCGCGAGCGCGCCGCGGAGCGCGGCGTCGCGGACCGGGTCGAGACGATCCAGGCCGACGCCGGGACCTACGGCTTCCCGGCGGAGGCGTACGAGCTGATCGCGATGAGCTTCTTCCACGCGCTCGACCGGTTCGCGGACCTGACCGAGTCGCTCGCGCCCGGCGGCTACCTGTTCGTCGAGGGGCACCTGCGGTCGGCCGACGCGACGCCCTCGGGACCGAGCAGCGACCGCTACCGGTTCGCGGCCAACGAGCTCCTGCGCGCCGGGCTCGGGCTGACCGTGCTGTACTACGACGAGACGACCGAGGAGCGTCCCGGCGACCGCCGGCGCGCGACCGCTCGGCTGCTCGCGCGCCGGTCGCACGGCGGGCGGCAGACGTATCCGCCCCGTCCGGACGAGGGGGACGAGAGGTGGGGAAGCGACGAGAGGAGAGGAAGCGGCGAGAGCGACGGTAGCGAAGGCGGATTCGCGGCGCAAACGGATGGCTGACGGCGACGCCCCCGGTGCGGCCCTCCGGAAACTGGTCGCGGAGGCGGTCGGCGCCGAAGGGGACACCGTCCAGACGGCCGGCGCCGAGACGGGCGATACGGAAGCGATCGCCGCCGGCCTCGCCGAGCGCGGCGAGGACCCGGGGCCGGCGGCTCGACTCCCCGAACTCGTCGCCTCGGGCGACAGCGTCGTCGGGGTCGTGCCTCGCGCCGACACCGCCCTCGCGCGGCGGGTGTTGGGGAACGGCGACGGCGACGGCGAGGGGCGGGGCGTTGCCCGCGAGGAGGGCCGGACCGTCCGCCTCGTCTTCACCGGGCGGGCCGCCGACCGACTGGCCGGCCCCTCGGGAGCCGTGATCCGGTCGGTCCTCGCCGAGCACGGGGTCGACGCGCACCGCCACGACGGCGACTCCCCGATCGGCGTGCTCCTCGTCGGCGACCGGGCCGTCGTCGGGCTGTTCGACGACCGCGGGCTCGCCGCGCTGCTGTGGTCGGACGCGCCGGCGGTCCGGGAGTGGGCGGCCGCGACCTGCCGGCGCTACCTCGCCGCGGCCGAGCCGGCGTGAGCGCGCACCGCGAGGACGCGCCGCGCCGTGAGAGCGCGCCGCATCGTTTTTGCACCCGTCCCGCGAAGGGAGGGTATGAAGGCCCTGCTGCTGTTGGTCGCCGGAATCGGCGGACTGGTCCAAACGCTCGTCCCGCGGCGGGTCGTCCGCCTGTGGACGAAGGCGCTGTATCGAAACGCCGGAGAGGCCGAGCCCCGCGAGTGGGTCCACGTCGCCGCGCGCGCCGAGGGCGCCGTGCTCGTGCTCGCGGCGCTCGTCGGGCTGTACGGCGTCGCGACCGCCGAGGACGACGAGGGGGCTGCCGGCGACGCCGTCGAAGACATCGACGCCCTCGGGGAATAAGCGCGGAGAAGAGCCTTCTCGGACCGGCGTCTCGTGGAGGACCGTTTCGCGACCACCCGAACGTATTTGCACGGGGTCGTGGTATGGTATCGCAATGTCGGACCCGCCCCTTCGTCCGCACGGGGAGCACGACTCGGTCGTCCGGGTGTTACACGTCGACGACGAGCCGGCCTTCCTCGACCTCGTCGCCACCTACTTAGAGCGAATGGACGACGGGTTCGAGATCCGGTCGGAGACGGACGTTGACGCCGCGCTCGACGCGATCGAGTCCGGGGAGATCGACTGCGTAGTCAGCGACTACGAGATGCCCGGGACGGACGGATTGGCCTTCCTCGAACGCGTCCGCGAGCGCGATTCGGCGGTTCCGTTCGTCCTGTTCACCGGAAAGGGGAGCGAGGAGATCGCGAGCGAGGCGATCTCCGCCGGGGTCACGGACTACATCCAGAAGCGCTCGGGGACCGACCAGTACACGGTGCTCGCGAACCGGGTCCGGAACGCGGTCGATCAGTCCCGTTCGCGGGCGGCGCTGGCGGCGAGCCAGGAGCGACTCTCGCGGTTCATCGAGCAGTCGCCGCTCGGGACGATCGAGTACGACGAGGCGTTCCGTATCGTTCGGGTGAACCCGGCGGCCGAGGAGATCCTCGGCTACTCGGAGTCGGAGCTGATCGGCGGGACGTGGACGCGCTTCGTCCCCGAAGAGCTCCACCGCCACGTCGCGGCGGTCGAACGGGAGCTCCTCTCGGACAAGGGGGGGTACCGGAGCGTCAACGAGAACGTGCGCGCCGACGGCGAGCGGATCCGCTGCGCGTGGCACAACCAGGTGGTGACCGACCAGGACGGCGAGGTGATCCGCGTCTTCTCGCAGTTCGAGGACGTCACGGAGCAGGCGACCCGCAAGCGGGAGCTCGAGCGCACGAACGCCGTCCTGTCGACGGTGCTCGACACGCTCCCGGTCGGCGTGCTCGCCGAGGACGCCGACAGGCGGGTCATCCGCGTCAACCGCCGCCTGTACGACCTCCTCGGTCTCGACGGGGACCCGTCGGCGGCGACCGGTCGCGACTGCGCGCGGCTCGCCGTCGAGATGAGCGAGCTGTTCGACGACCCCGAGTCGTTCGTCGAGGGGATCGAGGCGATCGTCGACGCGCGCCGACCCGTCGACGACGAGCGGATCGCGCTCGCCGACGGCCGCGTCCTCCTGCGGACGTACCGCCCGATCGACCTGCCTGACGGGCGCGGCCACCTGTGGGCCTACCGCGACGCGACCGACCGGGGGTAGGAGCCGCTCACCGTCGCCCCATCAGTCGTCGGTCAGGTATGCCCGGTCCGCCTCGGAGCGCTCGCCGGTCCGCAGCACGTGGCAGTCGCGGCACCGCGCCTCGTAGGACTCCTCGGCGCCGACGAGGATCGTCGGGTCGTCGACGTGGGCGGGCTCGCCCTCGATGAGCCGCTGGTTCCGGGAGGCGGGCTCGCCGCACTGCGAGCAGATCGCCTGCAGCTTGTCGACGTACTCGGCGGTCGCCATCAGCTCCGGGAGGGGCTCGAACGGCTCGCCGCGGAACGTCTGGTCGGTGCCGGAAACGATCACGCGGGTCCCGTTGTCCGCGAGAGCGTTGCACACCTCCACGAGCGCGTCGGAGAAGAAGTTCGCCTCGTCGATCGCGACGACCTCGGGGTACGGGTCGTCGTCGAGGATGTCGAGGGGACCGTCCCCCTCGTTGTCGACGACCGTCGCGTCCCACTGCCGGCCGTTGTGGGTCCCGATCGTCGTCTCGCCGTAGCGGTCGTCGACGGCGGGCTTGTACACCGCGACAGACTGACCAGCGATCTCCGAGCGCCGGAGCCGGCGGAGCAGCTCCTCCGTCTTCCCCGAGAACATCGATCCCGAAATGACCTCGATCCAGCCGGATCGAGTGATCGCGTGCATGCCCTGACGGGCACGAGCCAGCGACTAAACCGTTTCTCTCCCGGCCGGGCGCGGGGTCTCAGGCCCCGACCGCGAGCGCGACGAGCAACGCGGCGGTGACCACGTAGACCGCGGCGCAGAGCGCCCAGTCGCGCCGAATCCGCGAGAGCCGCTGGCGGGCGAGCCCCCGTGCTCGGGGCAGCGGAACGAGCGCGAAGAAGCCGACCATCAACGCGAACATCGCGTGGCCCGCCACCGCCAGCGCGACGGCGGTGCCGACGCCGAGCGCGGTCTGAACCGCCGCGACGAGGCCGACGAACAGGAGCCCGGAGCCCACGCCGGCGACGTAGTGGACCCACGTCGCCAGCCGCTCCGGCGCCCCGTCGACCGGCGTGTCGGTGAGCACGCCCGCGGCGACCCGCGGGGCGGTCGTCCCCTCCGGGAGCCGGGGCATCACGCGGTCCATCGCGAGGGTCGCGAGCAGTCCGACGACCGGTCCGAGCGCGAGTCCGGACAGCAGCGAGAACGCGGTCATCGATCGAACGTACGGTCCCGAGCGGTTTCAGTCCCCCGCCGGGTCTCCTACCCGTCTACCGGGTCACCGCCGATCACGACCCGCGAAACGTCGGCGGCGCCCGCCCGCCTGACGATCGCGCGGACGAGGTCGTGCGCACCAGCGAGGTTGTCGGAGTCGCCGTCGAGGACCAGCAGGTCGGCGTCGGCGCCCTCCGCCACCACGCCGCGGTTCAGCCCCGCGATCGCCGCGCCGTTCACCGTCGCCATCCGCAGGATCTCGCGGGCCGGGAGGTCGGAGAGCTTCGCGGCGAACTCCATCTCGCGGAACATCGACGGCGAGTCGAGCATGACGTTGTCGGTGCCGAGCGCGACCGTCGTCCGCTCGGCGAGGTCGCGGATCGGCGGCACGCCGACGTTCGTCACGAGGTTCGAGCGCGGGCAGACCGCCACGGGCGTCCCGCGGTCCGCGAGCCGTTCGAGGTGGATCCCCTCGGCGTGGACCATGTGGACGAGGAAGTCGGGGTCGAGATCCATCGCGGCGTTGATGTCGTCCGCGTCGCGCTCGCCGGCGTGGATCCCGAACAGCTTGCCGGCCTCGCGGGTCTCCGAGCGCACCGCGTCGAAGTCGGCGTCGCGGGCGCCGGAGGCGCCGTACCCGTCCGCGACCGAGAGCACGTCCGGGTCGTCTCGGCCGAGGACGACGGGGTCGATCGCGCGCTCGCCGAAGTCGACGCCCTCGCCCGCGACCGCGTCGCGGAGCGCGGCGACCCCCTCGACACCGCCCTCGCGGAACTCGAGGAAGGTTCCGGTCCCGGTCGACTCCATGTACCGGAGGCTCCGCGCCATCGCGGCGACCTTCTCCTCGCGGCTGGCCTCGCGCAGGAGCCGGTGTTTGAGCCCGTCCGGCGGCGCGACCAGCTCGTCGAGCGAGAGCCCCTCGCCGGCCTCCTTGGCGATCGAGTCGCCGATGTGCGTGTGGGCGTTGACGAACGCCGGGAGGATCACGTCGTCGCTCTCGACGGACTCCTCTTCGATCCGAACGATCTCGCCGTCGGCGACCACGACCCGTCCCTCGATCGGTTCGAACTCCGGACCGACGAGAACGGTCCCTTCCAAGTGCATACCCGAGGGTCTCCGTCGCGGGAGTAAAAGGTCACGACAGGGGCACGAAGGCGATGTTAAGTTAAGAACGAGGCGGTCGGTGTTTCGAATGGTCTATGTCCGAATCCAACCGCCTCGGCGGCTCTACTGATTGGATCGACTTGGAGTTTGTGGAGCGTGAGCGGACACCCCACGAGATCATTGAAACCGGTATTCAACTCCATCTTGCTGGACTATCACTTTCGAATACCAAACAGTATCTTGAAAGGTTGGGTGTCGAGCGGAGTCGAACAGCAATTCACAACTGGATTCAAAAGGCCGATTTACAGCCAGTTGACGGTACGAGCCCGAATCGCGTTGCGGTCGATGAGACTGCGATTCAGATCGATTCGGACAGATACTGGCTGTATGCCGCCGTCGATCCTCGGACAAATGAATTCCTTCACGTTGACGTATTTCCCGTCCAAAATCAACAATTTACGCTGGTGTTTCTCCGCGATCTCAGAGAGAAACACCACGTTGAGGACGCGCTATTTCTCGTTGATGCTGGCGGACACCTCACAGCAGCACTCTCACGAACCTCACTTCGATTTCAAATCACTCGCCATGGAAATCGGAATGCCGTTGAACGTGTCTTTCGAGAAATAAAACGACGAACTTCTTCATTTTCAAATACGTTTAGAAATGCGGAGCCGACGGCGGCAGAATCATGGCTCCGAGCCTTCGCCGTCTGCTGGAACCGATGCTTAAGTTAACACGACCGATCTTATTTTCGAATCCGTGTCGAATCGGCATGGATCGAGAACGGACTGATCCGATTCAATGCGAACGGAAACAACGTCGATTACTACTCATTTAAGAATCCTGAGAAAGAGGAATGGTATCTCGTATCGGACGATTCGTTTGGTAGTTCGATCTCACTTCGAGTAGATCCACCGGAAAAAGAAGATTATCGGATTAATTTTGCAAAAGATTATCTACTAGAAAGAATGTGGCCAGTGTGAGCTGACTATTTGCCGAAAGTTATTCCGAGTGTCAAATCACCGAGGGCGGGCCTCACCGCTCCAGCACCGTCCCGCTGGCGCCGACGACGTAGTCGCGGTCGCCGTCGAACGCCGCGACGGCGCGGAGGTTCTGTCCGGAAGGCGTGTCGACGACGGTCCAGTCGCCGTCCTCGCGCTCGACGACGGTACCGCTCCCGCCGACGGCGACCCCGCCGGCGCCACCGGTGATCACGTCCTTGAGGCCGGCCTCGGCGATCCGGTCCGACCGCCACTCGACGCCGTCGTAGACGTAGAGCGAGCCGCTGCCGCCGACCACGGTCACGTCGTCGGGGGCGTCGGCGTCGAGCCCGGCGAAGGTGGTGTCCGCGTCCTCGATGCCGAACGGCTCCCACGTGGTGCCGTCGTCGGTGGCGAACACCTTCCCGTTCGTGTCGATGAGGGTCCCCGCGCGGGCGCCGTAGAAGTCGACGGCGGGGATGCCGGCGCCGGAGCCGGGCGTGAGGTAGTTCCAAGTGCCCTCCTCGCCGTTCTCGAAGCTGTAGTACACCAGCCCGGAGTCGTCGACCACGTACACGTCCGCGTCGCCCGCGGGGCCCGTGACCGCGACGGAGTTGAACTGGTTGGAGGCGTCGTTCGGCTGCGACCGGTCGACCAGGTTGCCGGTGGTCACGTCGTACTCACCGACGGCGCCGCTGTTGCCGACCATCCAGAGGCGCTCGCCGTCGTCGGTGACCGCGGCGCCGCGGAGCCCGTTGCCGTTGCCGGAGACGCCGCCGCGGAACACCGTCTCCCAGCCGGCCGCCGTCCGCTCGATCAGCACGCCGCCCGCCCCGACCGCGTGCGGGTTCGCGGCGGTGTACCGAACGTCGTGGAGGGTCCCGTCGACCGGGGTCTTCGCGGCGGTCCAGTCGGAGGCCGACTCATCCGCCGCCGACACGACGCCGGGGACCGCGGCGGCCGCGACCGATGCACCTGCGAGCTTCACGACCGAACGTCGAGTGTGTCGGGTCATCGCATCTGGTCGGTGTGCCGGAAGGGTGGTAAAAACCGGAAACCGTGGCGGTGAATTGAACCGATTTCGGGCGACTTGAACGGAGTTGATCGGGTCAACGAACGGTGCTTTCAAGTAAGCGATCGAAACGGCCGATGCTTTGAAGTGAAGAATCGAATCGAGCCGCGGTGCCGGTCTCGATCGCGTTCGAGGCGGCGCCGAGCGAGGCCGCGCGCGCGGACGACGGCGGGGCGACGCGACGCGCCGACCCGGTCGCCGCCTTTCGAAATCCTTTTGTCTCGAATCGGCGTTGGTCAGATTGCGAGCCGCCTTAGCTCAGACTGGGAGAGCACTCGACTGAAGATCGAGCTGTCCCCCGTTCAAATCGGGGAGGCGGCATGGCTTTTTGACACGGTTTAGATTCGGGAGTTTCGACTGAAGATCGAGCTGTCCCCCGTCCCCGCGAGCGCGGCGAGCGGGGGCTCGGAAGACGAGCGCAGCGAAGTCTTCCGGCGTTCAAATCGGGGAGGCGGCATATTCTGAACCCGCGAGCGCAGCGAGCGGGTAAAGAAACGACGCCGAGCCGATTTGAGCACGGAAGTCGCAGCGCGCGAACGAAGTGAGCGCGACCGTCTTCCGGCGTTCAAATCGGGGAGGCGGCATCGGTAGACGCGGACAGCCCGACCTAGTTTTCGGACACCACGGGACAGTTGACGCGTGCCGCGCCGGACGCGAGGATCGCCGCGTCGAGCGCCGAGTCGAGGTCGGAGACGGAGTCGAAGTCCGCGTTGTCGTAGATGTTCACGTCCCACAGCGGCGAGTACGCCGCGTCGCTCGGCACCGTCGAGGTGACGTTGTGGGTCTGGTCGTTACCCGCCTCGGTCATGAACCCGGACTGGGGACCGCCGCCCTCCTCGCCGGGGTTCGTGTTGAACGAGACGTAGATCGGGGAGAGCGGGACCTCGCCGTCGGAGGGTTCCAGCGCCCGCTCCTCGAAGAGGAAGTAGTAGACGATCTCGCCGTCGTACCACCCCTCGACGAGGTCGGCGGCGCTCTCGTCGGCGCCGTGGCGTCGTTCAGCCGTCGACCCGTCGGGGACGACGGGACAGTTCTTGATCGTGTCGGTGGCCTCGACCTCGAAGTCGCCGCCGAGGACGCCCTCGACGCCGGTCACCGTGTTGGCAACGTACTCGTCCGAGACGGTCACCCTGTGGACGTGCCAGAAGTCGTTGTAGCCGTCGTCGCCGGGAACGACGCCGACGACGTTCCGCTGTCCCTCGACGGGGTCGCCGTTCTCGCGGACGAACGCGTAGATCGGTGCCGGGGCGGTCGGCTGAACGTCGAAGTCGTAGTACCGGACGCGCTGCCCGTCGGGGCCGAACCCGTCGACGAGGAAGCGCTCGTCGAAGTCGACGGGATCGCCGGGAGCCGGCAGGTCGTTGTCCGAACCCCGGACGTGGAGGGTGCCGGCGGCCTCGCTGAATCGGTCGATGGTCGTGCGGGGAGCCTCGTCGGGGTCGGTCGGCTCCGCTTCCATCCCCTCGTCTTCCATCCCGCCGTCCGACTCCTCCTCCATTCCGCCGTCGGATTCGTTCTCCATCCCGCCGTCCGACTCGCCTTCCATCCCGCCGTCCGACTCCTCCTCCATCCCGCCGTCGGATTCGTCGCCGGAGTCGCCACCGAGACAGCCGGCCAACCCCATCAGGGCCGCACTGCCGCCGGCAGTCAGGACGCGTCGTCGCGTTTCGTCGGTCAATTGTTTCGACATCACTAACGGACACGTGAGACCGTCTAAAGGCAATTTTTCAACATCCGATCGTGGTTCGCCGAAAGTCCGTTCAAATTTCGTCCGTGATTCGTTGCGACTTCGGGTCGCCGGTGCCCGAGGTGCCTCGTTCGAATCGGGGAGACGGGCCTTCGACGCCGCCCCGCGTTCGAAGTCGAGTCGCGTTCGACGGCGACCCGCGTTCGACGGCGACCCGCTTTCGATGGCGACGACCGGTGATCGAGTCGACCGTCGCGATCCGCGCCGAGAGCGGGAGGAACGCTCATTAGCCGGCCGTCGCTATCCACGCGGGTGAGCGACGACGGAGACGACCTCGACGACCCCGACGACGGACCGCTCGCCCGCCGGAAGCGCCCGCTTCGCTACGCGATGAGCGCGGCGTACGTGACCGCGGGGATCGCACACTTCCTCGCGCCGAAGGCGTTCGCGCGGGTCGTCCCGCCCGGGCTTCCGAGACCGCGCGCCCTCGTCTACCTCTCCGGGATCGCGGAGATCGGGCTGGGGCTCGGCGTCGCCTGCGATCGGACGCGGCGCGGGTCGGCGTGGGGGATCATGGCCCTGCTCGGCGCGGTCTTCCCCGCGAACGTGTACATGGCGACCGACGACGTGGCGGCCGAGTTCGCCCCGGACCGCCTCTCGGGCGTCGCCCGCGCGGCGGCGTGGGCGCGGCTCCCGCTACAGGGCGTGCTGCTGCTGTGGGCGTGGTGGTACACCCGGCCCGACGCGGTCGACGACGAGGGTCACCCGCCGGGCGGGAGCGGCGACGCGCAGCGGCGGCAGTAGTCGAACGCGGCGTCGTTGTCGGCCCCGCAGTGCGGGCACGGCGTCGAGGTCGCTCCGTCTCCGTCGCCGTCGCCCCCCTCGGTCGGATCGCGGTGGACCCGATCGTACTCCTCGTCTTTCGTGTACCGCTCCAGCTCGCCGGATCGGCGCTTGCGGTGGCGCTCGCGCGCCTCGCCGGCGACGTCGCGGAGCACGCGGATCCCGACGCCGAGGGCGACGAGCAGGAGCGCGCCCGTGATCGCGACGTAGAGGATCCCGAGATCGACCATACGACCCGTACGGACCGCAGCGGGAGATATTGTGGGGTGATCGCACGCCACAAGATCAGTGGTGAAAGCGGTGAAAAGCGGTAGAAGCGCTCAGTACCGCAGCGTGGCGTCGAGGATGCCCGCCGTCTGCCCGGCGCCGACGACCGCGAGCGCGACCGCGGTCCACGCCGCCGAGGGCGCCAGCGCGACGCCGACCGCGCCGGCGACGCAGCAGCCGGCGCCGAGGTCGTAGATCCGCGTCCCCGACTCGACGCGGCCCCGAGTGGCGACGAATCCGGCGGCCGGGAGGAGCGCCCAGCCGTACAGCGAGACCGCGAGCAGGGCCGTCGGCGGGACGTCCAGCGATCCGCCGAGCGCGAGGAACCCCGCGACGCCCGCGAGCGTCACGGGCGTGCCCGCGGCGATGACGAGCTTCCACGTCCGGAGCACGCCGCTCGCCATCTCGCGCCGCGAGGCGGCGACGAACGCGACCAGCAGGACGCTCATGACGACGTGCGCGACAAACAGCGCGTGCGTCGAGACGGCGCCGAGCGCGGTCGCGGCGGCGACGAGCCACGCCGCCGGCACGAGCAGGGCCGGCCCGTTCTCGCGGAGGGGTCGGAGCACGACCGAGCGGTTCGGCGCGACGGGGGATAAGCGTCGGGGCGACCGAATCTCGGTGTCGGCGCGTTTTCGGCGCGGAACCGCCGGATCGGTCGGGCTCTCCGCGCGAGCCCGCGTGTACGGTCACCGATCGTCTCGATAGTCTCTAGAAACAGGAACGATTGTCCGGATACACTCGTGGTAACTGTACACTCGCAATCCTTATCTTCCGAGGGGGCGTCCGTTAGGATGCAATGGCGACCGGAAAGGTTGATTTCTTCAACGACACTGGCGGCTACGGATTTATTGAGACTGACGACGCTGACGACGACGTGTTCTTCCACATGGAAGACGTCGAAGGGCCGGACCTCGAAGAGGGCCAGGAGCTCGAGTTCGACATCGAGTCCTCGCCCAAGGGGCCGCGCGCGTCCAACGTCGTTCGGCAGTAAGCCGATCCGATACGGTGGGTCGGTCCGGCTGACGCCGAACGCGACTCTGACACGCGACAACGAGACTTCTGCCCGCCCCCGGATTCACGTCCGACGCGGGTTCTTATTACGACACTGAGCGTCGCTGCCGCCGATCCCGACGGAACGGGAGGTCGGTGGCGCGCGGCGACAAGCGGTAGCGCCGGCCCGCTTCGGATTGGACAATGAGCGGCGTAACGGCCGACTCAGACGTGCTGTCCGAACAGCCCGCGTCCCTTCGTCACCTCGACGTCTCCCTCGACGCGGACTTGGCAGGCGAGGCGCACGTCGTGGCTCGGGTGGTGCGGCGGGGCCCAGAGACGGAGCTTCTCCTTTTTGCCGGGTTCGCTGACCTCGCCGTCGACCTGGACGGCGCAGGACCCGCACGACCCCGCCCCCCGGCAGTTGAGCTGCTTCATCTTGCCGTTGTACACGGAGAGGCCGGCCTCTTTGAGCACGTCGCGGAGGATCGCCCCTTCCTCGCACTCGATCTCCTCGCCTTGGTAGGATACGGTCGGCATGGACGATCGAGTGGTACGCGAGCGAACCACAAAGAATCGTCGGGAACGGCGACGGGAGGGTAGCGGCCCGCCTCGGCTCCCGTCTGCCGGGCGTCGGACGCCGGACGGGGCGTTTTTTACCCTCGGAACCGCAGGTGAAGCGTAATGGGACTCAGGTGTCTGCTCGGGCACGATTTCGACGAGCCCGAACTACGGCGCGAGCGCGAGGAGGACGGGAACGAGGTCGTCACCACCGTCACCGAGGTGAAGACCTGCGCTCGCTGCGGCGAGACGCAGGTGGTCAGCGAGAATACCGAGGTCACGACGATGGAGCAGCTGACCGACGAGGCCGCCGCCGCCGGCGACGAGCCGACGGCGCCCGACACCGGCCCCGAGCGCGAGACGCCCGGACCCGGCGTCGGTGAGGGCGGCTCCGACGGCGTCGAAGTCGGACCCGACGCGGGGACCGCGGCCGCGGTCGGGCTCGACGACGGAGACGGAATCGGCGACGACGGGGACGATATCGACGACGCCGTGATCATCGACGACGACGTCGGGGGCGCCGACGAGGCGCCCGGCGGTTCCGCGCCCGGGTCGGCCGACGCCGAGCCCGCGGCGACGGAAGCGGACCTCGACGCGGGCGCGTCCGCCGAGGGCGACGACGCGGAGCTGATCGGCGGCGGTCCGTCGGCCGACGACGCCGGGGACCGAGAGGGCGACCGTGGCGACGGCGACGGCCTCGAACGCGACGAGGGCGAGTACGCGGCCTACCCGGAGGCCGAGACCGCGGACGCGCCCGCCGACGAGGAGCGCGCGGAGACCGACGACGGCGTGATCCTCGACGAGGAGGGAGACGACGCAGACGACCGCGAGCGCGGCGCGTGGCCCGACGTGGACGAGTCGGACGAGGGCGACGGCGAGGCGACCCCGTGGCCCGAACACGGCGGCGAGGACGAGGGGTTCAGCGCCGAGGTCGGCGAGGGCGGCGCGGGCGACGTGGAGTTCGGCGGCGGGCTCACGCCGGAGGCGGCCGACGCGCCGGCAGACGACGAGGACGCGGAGTACGTCGAGGCGCCGGCGCGGACGGCGGGCGGGTCCGGCGGGATCGACGACCCGGAGGAGACCGGCGGGGCGGTCGACGAGGGGACCGGAATCACCCGCGGCGAGAGCCCCGATCTCGAGACGTCGAGCTCGGAGGTGACGACGGAGTACTACTGTCCCGAGTGCGAGATGACCCGCGCCGCCGACGGTAACTCCATGCGCGCCGGCGACATCTGTCCCGAGTGCAAGCGCGGCTACGTCGACGAGCGACCGCTCTGAGCGCGGACCCTGCGAGTTCTCCCGTCCCCGAGCGCCCCTCCCCGAGCGCCCGTCGACCGGTTCGCTCGATCCCCCGGCGAACCGGGCGAAGACCCCGTGACGAAACTGGTTTACGGCCCCCTGTCGAACGAACGCGGCATGAAGGAGTACAAGATGCGCCGCGGCGAGCATCTGGACGACCGCATGCCGGACCTGAAAGGCTCCATCGAGGAGTACTTCGGCGAGGTCACCGGCACCGAAGAGTGGGAGGGCCACGAACTATACGTCGTCGAGGACCCGGACAACCCCGTGTTCGACCGCATCGTCGCCGGCGCGGCCGAGTACGGCAGCAAGAAGGACAAGCTCGCGGTCCACTTCGAGGAGCGCCCCGCCGAGGACGTGATCGCGGAGGGGAACGCTGACGCCGCCGCCGACGCGGTCGACGCGAAAAACGAGTTCCTCTTGGAGGCGACCGGCCGCGACGCGAAGTCCCGCCGCGACTCGTTGAAGCGCGAAGTCGAGGACGACGCGCCCGACTACTGAGGGGAGACGCCCGGTTTTCGACGATTTTCGACGCCTCGCGAGCCGCGGCTCCGCCGATCGGGCGAGTGTCAGGATCGATCGGTGAGAAAGTTTATTCGGAATCGAGTAAATTGTTCGGAGGTTTTAAGCCGTCGAGGGGACAAGGAGAGGTATGAGCATCGAGACAGTCGTGTTGGCGGTCGGAACGGAAGACGAAGAGCGGGCCGAGCGGCTCGCGGAGGAGGCCATCGCGGTGGCCGAGCCCGCGGGCGCGGAGATCGTGTTGACCCACGTGTTCAGCGACGAGGAGTTCGAGGGGGTCAAGTCCCGGTTGGGTATCGAGGAGACGAGCGAGAAGTCGACTCCCGACGCCGTCGCCGAGCGGCACACGACCACGCGGGAGCTCTCGATGGCGCTCGACGAGGCCGGCGTGTCGCACACGATCCGCGGCGCGGTCGGCGACCACGCCGACGAGGTCGTCGAGGCGGCGTCGGCGGTCGACGCGGATCGGGTCGTCGTCGGCGGACGCCGCCGGTCGCCGACCGGGAAGGCCGTCTTCGGGAGCGTCGCCCAGGAGGTCATCCTCTCGTCGCCGTGTCCGGTGACGTTCGTGCGTTCGGCGTCGTAGTCGGGGAATCGTCTTTTCGAGGCGTGAAGCGCACGTCAGCGATATGGGAAGCGGTCCCCCGCGGCGCGTGTCCTCCGAAGCGTCCCGCTTAAGTGACACCGGTCCGCGCGTTTATCCGATGTACTACGTGGGCGTCGACCTCGGAGCGACGAACGTCCGAGCGGTCGTCGGCGACGAGACCGCGACCATTCTCGGGTCCGACTCGCGAGGGACCCCGCGCGGCCCGAACGGGATCGCGGTCACCGAGGCCGTCCTCGGCGTGGTCCGGGGCGCGTGCGATGCCGCCGGGATCGACCCGACCGCAGCCGTCGCGGCCGGCATCGGCTCGATCGGTCCGCTTGACCTCGCGGCCGGCGTCGTGCAGGGGCCGGCGAACCTCCCGGACACCGTCGAGCGGATCCCCCTCGTCGGGCCGGTGTCGCAGCTGTTGGAGACCGACGAGGTCCACCTCCACAACGACACCATCGCGGGCGTCATCGGCGAGCGGTTCCACTCCGAGCGCAACCCCGACGACATGGTGTATCTCACCATCTCCTCGGGGATCGGCGCGGGCGTCGCCGTCGACGGCAACGTGCTCTCGGGCTGGGACGGCAACGCCGGGGAGGTCGGGCACATGACCGTCGACCCGCACGGGTTCATGACCTGCGGCTGCGGGCTCGACGGCCACTGGGAGGGGTACTGCTCGGGGAACAACATCCCGAAGTACGCGCGCGAGCTCCACGAGGAGGACCCGATCGAGACCTCGCTGCCGATCGAGGACCCCGACTTCTCCGCGGTCGACGTGTTCGAGGCGGCCGGCGAGGACACCTTCGCCGACCACGTGATCGAGCAGGTCGCCCACTGGAACGCGATGGGCGTCGCCAACGTCATCCACGCGTACGCCCCGCTGGTCGTGACGATCGGCGGCGCGGTCGCGCTCAACAACCCCGATCGGGTGCTCGACCCGATCCGCGAGAAGCTCGCGGACATGGTGTTCATCAACGTCCCCGAGGTGCGCCTCACCGAGCTCGGCGACGAGGTGGTGGTGAAGGGGGCGCTCGCGAGCGCGCTCACCGGCGGCACGGGCGACCGGTCGCGGGTGGAGTCGCCCCCGGGGTGAGCGGGGGAGTCGGAAGCGACGGATCAGCAGCGACCCCGATCAGTCCTCGAACTCGGTCATTTCGGGCTCGAACTCCGGATCGATCGCGTCGCGCGTCTCGACGTACGCGTCCCGGTACCGGCGGAGCTTCCGCACGAGGACGTACCCGAACGCCCCCTGGAAGAGGAGCACGAAGACGAACAGGGAGACGACCTGCGGCAGCCCGGTCGCCAGCGAGAGCACCGTGGTGACCGGGCCGACGAGCGAGTTGTACAGCGCGTGGATCGCGGCGGCGATGACGAGCCCCTTCACGACGATCGGCCCGCGGTGCTCCGGGTTGAACTTGGCGAGCCCGAGGTAGTACCCCGCGAACGCGGAGTAGATGACGTGGCCCGGCCCGGCGAGCGCCCGGAGCGCGGCGATCCCGTCTCCCGCCCCCAGCACGGCGACGCCGAGCGTCAGCTCTCCGAGCTCGACGTTCTGTGCGATGTACACCAGGTTCTCGATGACGACGAAGCCGAGCCCGGCGATGGCGCCGTACACGGCCCCGTCGATGACGGCGTCGAACCGGGCGTCGGTGTACGCGTACAGCCGCACCGCGAGCAGCTTCACCGACTCCTCGACGGGGCCGACGATCAGGAAGAAGAAGAGCACGAGGCCGGGGAAGCCGAGCGGGTTGAAGAAGGGTTGGAGCTCGCTGTTGAGGACCGCCGCGAACGTCGCGGTCAGGATCGACAGCAGGAACGTCGCCACCAGGAGCGAGAGCGGCTCCCCGGTCGTCACGTCGGACACGTACACGTACGCGGCGAGCCCGAGCGCCGGGACCGCGGAGAGCCCGACGAGCATCGCGACCGCCGGGTCGAAGACGAGCCCGAGCCCGAACGAGCCGAGGATCGCGAGGAGCCCTAAGAGTGCGACGAACACGACGAGCGCCTTCGCCGACCGGGTGATGAGCCAGTGGAGCGCGACGGAGAGCCCGTCGAGGGAGGTTCGCTCCTCCCACGTGGCGATGTCGTAGAGGTCGCGGTCGTCGTCGGCGCGCGACTCGACCGGGTCCGACCGAGATGACATGCCCCGAGGTTCGGACCGGGGGGACTTAAGCCGTGGCGGGAGTCGGGGCCAGGGCGGTCGCGATCGCACGGTCGCGTCGCCCCGACGCGGGCCGACAGGATTGAAACCGCGGCGACCGAAGGGGCGGTATGCACTTCGATTCACGGACCCAGCGGGCCCTCCGCGAGGCGGGCCTCGACGCGGACGCGATCGCGTCGGCGTCCGACCGGGTCGCCGAGCTCGTCGACGAGGACGCCGACCGGCTCCGGGCGTTCTTCGCGCCGGACGGGCCCTACTACTCCGACATGGAGATGGCCCACAGCACCGCCGAGACGCAGGAGCACGCGACCGCCGACGTCGACCTGTTCACCCACGGGAGCGACCTCCGCGGCTACCTCTCGCTCGACGGGTGGGGCGTCCCGGTCGAGGGCGGGCGGGTGTTGCGGACGGCGGAGGCGGGAGGCGACGACGCAGAAGGGGGAGACAGCAAGGAGGACGGCGGCGACGAGATGCCCGTCCTCATCGAACTCTCGCTCGGCCCGACCGTCCACGACCGCGTCCGGTTCGCTCGCGATCCCGACGAGCTATGAAGGCCCGCGTACGCGGCATCTACGCGACGGCGCTCACCGAGGCCCTGCTCGACGCGGGCCACGAGGTCGTCGACGCCTCGCCGCCGATCCGACGGCGCTTCGACGCCAAGTTCGGAAGCGACCCGCCGGACGCGCGGATCGCGACGACAGAGGACCGGCAGGGCGTCGGCGCGCACGGCGACCCCGAGGCGGTGGCGGCTCTCCGCGACCTCCTGACCGGTGCGGGGCTCGACGCGCTGGCGTGGGCCGATCCGACCCCGCCCGGAACCGTCCTCGACGGCGAGGTGACCGAGACGCTCGGCGGCGGGGCGGCCGTGCGGCTTCGCGTCGGCGGGAGCGAAAGCGGCGACGGCGCCGGAGAGACCGCCGAGGGATACCTCCCGTACGGGAGCGTCGACGACCGGGTCGAGACGGGCGATTCGGTCCGGGTGCAGGTCCGCGAGTCCGCGGCGCCGTGGACGGACCGCCGCCCGGAGCTGGACGGGTCGCTCCGGGCGGGCGGCGGGTTCGTCGCGCTCGAACCCGGCTCGGGCACCCGCGTCGACGTGCGGAACGACGAGGCCGCCCGGGAGCTGTCGGGGATGCTCGACCTGCTCGGGTTAGAGCCGCCGGACGGGTGGCGCGCCGTCTGGAAGCCGCCCGCGGTCGACGCGGACACCGAGGCGCTCGAGGCCGGGCTCGACCGGGCGGTCGCGGCCGCGGAGGGGCTCGACGACGCCGTCGACGCGGCGGGCGGCGCCGGCGTCCTCGACGGCTCGGACCTCGTCCGCGAGGCGCCGCTGGCGACCCCGAACGCCGGCGTCTGGGTGTGGTTCGGCCGCGAGAGCCGGTTCGCGCTCGACGACCGGCGCCGCGAGGTGGCCGCGACGATGCCGGGCCACCACCGCGTGAAGGCGGGGTCGGCGGACGCGTCCGCGGGCGTCGACCTCGCGGAGGCGCTCTGCGAGCCCGACGCGGACGCCGCGTTCCCGTTCGGGGTTGTGACGGACGCGTTCGGGCCGGCCGAGGGCGACGCGCTCCGCCTCGAACACGGCAAGCCAGACGGGCGGCTGATCACGCTCGGCGAGGCGACGGTGACCGCGGTCGACGCCGACGGGTCGGTGACGGTCGAACGGGAGATGACCGGCGGCGGCACCTACGACGGGCTGGACGTGCCCCGCGAGGCCGGCGACGTCGCCGAGACGAGCCTGAAGGAGGGCCGGTGGTGGTACCCGACCACGTACCGCGGGCGCGACGGGACGGTGCGCGGGACCTACGTCAACGTCTGCACCCCGGTCGAGGTGTTCCCGAACGCCGCCCGCTACGTGGACCTCCACGTCGACGTGGTGAAGCGCCCGGACGGGAGCGTCGAGCGCGTCGACGACGACGAGCTGCGAGAGGCGGAGGCGGCCGGCGAGGTGCCGGAACCGCTCGCGGAGAAGGCGCGGAGCGTGGCGTCGGCGCTGGAGAACGCGCTGTAGGCAGCCGACGCGTCGGCGGCGGACACGGCGGAGACGGACGCGTCGAAGCCAGACGCACGGTAGGGCCGCTACGTCGAAGACGGAGACCGCGTCGCGAGCGGCCCCGGTACGCGATTTCGACTCGATCGTTTCGAAATCCAATCACATCGGATCCTTACAATAACATTATTGTTCACCGTATTCACGTGTCGGTGGAATGCGTGAGAAAGAATCACAGCAAACGTTTGGCGAATCGACGCGGCGAGGGTTCCTCGGGAGCGTGGGGGCGCTCGTGGCCGCGGCCGCCTACTCGCGAGACGTGTCGGCCGACGACGCGGCGCGGGTCGCAAACGGGGACGACGACCCGGTTCAGACCGTCTCGTCGCCGGACGGATCGATCGCGGTGACGGTCGACGTCGCCGACGGGATCCCGACCTACGAGGTCACCCGCGGCGGGACGACCTACGTCGAGCCGTCGGCGCTCGGGTTCGACTTCCGGAACCAGCCGGCGTTCGGGGCGTCGTCGGCCGACGGGGAGGGGAAGGGAGACGTTCCCCTGACCGTCACCGGCACCGAGCGCGAGACGGCGACCGAGGCGTGGGAGCCCGTCTGGGGCGCGTTCGACGAGGTGTCCGCGGCGTACGAACAGCTCACCGTCGGACTCGCGGAGGCGGGCGGTGAGGAGTCCGACGGCGAGAGCGAGACGGAGACCGACGGGCGCAGCGCCACCCTCCAGATCCGCGTCTTCGACGACGGGATCGGGCTGCGGGTCGTCCTCGGTGAGGGGTTCGCGAGCAACCAGGATCGGGCGGTGATCGAGGCGGAGAACACGGGCGTGGCGTTCGCGGACGACTACGACGCGTGGTGGATCGCGAACGAGGTGACCAACCCGCGGTTCGAACAGGAGTACGCGGAGACGCCCCTCTCGGAGATACCGGGCGGGACCCGAGAGACGCGGCCGACCGGGACGCCGATCCGGACGGGCGCGCACACGCCCCTCACCGTCGACGCCAGCGGCGACGGCGACGGCGCGTACCTGAGCGTCCACGAGGCGAACCTCGACGACTACGCCGCGGCGACGCTCGCCCCCCGCGACGGCGACGGCGGGACCGCCTTCGGTACCGAGCTCACTCCCCTTCCCGACGGGACGAAGGCGTCGCTGGAACTGCCGGCGACCACGCCGTGGCGGACGATCCAGCTCGTCGACCGCCCGGGCGAGCTGATCGAGTCGCAGCTCGTCCCCCTGCTCTCCGACCCCCTCGACGAGTCGGCGCTGCCGGCGGTGGGGGGCGAGGCGGACACGAGCTGGATCGAGCCCCGGAAGTACGTCGGCATCTGGTGGACGATGATCGCCGGGTCGGCCAACTGGGAGTACAGGTCGGACGACGCGATCGCGGGCGAGGGGGGCAATCCGGCGGCCTACACCCACGGCGCCCGGACCGAGCGGATGAAGCGGTACATGCGGTTCGCGAGCGAGAACGGCATCGACAGCGTGCTCGTCGAGGGGTGGAACGAGGGGTGGGACACCTACCCCGGCGACGGGAGCGGGTTCGGATTCGGCGTCGGCGACTCGTACCCGGACTTCGACGTGCCCGAGGTGACCGGCTTCGGCGCCGCCCTGTCCGACCCGGTCGAGATGACGATCCACAACGAGACCGCCGGGAACCTCCCGCGGTACGAGTCCGCGGTCGTCGACGAGGACGTGTTCGCGGGGTACGAGAGCCAGGGGATCGGCTCGATCAAGAACGGCTACGTCTCCGACCCCGGGCTCGGGATCGACGGCGACGGCGCCGAGCCGACCCACAACCAGCACAACCAGCTCGCGGTGAACCACCACCGGCTGGTGATCCGCGAGGCCGCCGCGAACCGCCAGCTGCTGGAGATCCACGAGGGGATCAAGCCGACCGGCGAGATCCGCACCTACCCGAACGTGGCCAACCGCGAGGTGGTGAAGGCCCAGGAGTACGACGGGTTCGGCCAGCTCGGGTCGAACGTCGGCCGCGACCACCACGTCACGCTTCCGTTCACGCGAAACCTCGCGGGGCCGGTGAGCTTCCAGCCGGGCATCTTCGACATCACCTTCGGCGACGACCGCGGCGACCAGGTCCAGACGACCCGCGCGAAGCAGCTCGCGATGTACCCGACCTACCTCAGCGGGCTCCAGATGGCCGCCGACCGCATCGAGGCGTACGTCGACGAGACGTTCGAGGTCGGCGAAGCGCTCCAGGCCGCCGCCGGCGAGCTCGACGGACTCGTCACCGACGACTCGTGGCGGAACGCGTTCGGGACCAACTTCGTCGCGGTCGACCCCAACCGCGCGCCGAGCGGGTCGTCGGTCTCCTTCACGGTCCGCGACGTACCGGCGGCGGGGACCTACGACCTCCACCTCCGGTACGCGAGCGCCCCGGAGGAGAACGCGGGACGGGTGATCGGCGCGGGCGGCCCCCGCGCGACGCTGCATGTCAACGACGGCAGCCGGACGATCGAGCCCGAGTTCACCGACTACTGGGACGACTGGGACGTGTTCACGACCGAGGTCGAGTTGACCGCGGGCGACAACGAGATTGCGATCGAACTCGACTACGCAGAGGACGAGAACGGGTTCACCGGTGACGTCGGCGGCTTCAACCTCAACGCGGTCGCGGTCACCGAGGCCGCCGAGCCCTCCCCGGTCCCGGCGGAGTACGAGGGGTACGAGCCCGACAGCGAGAACTTCGACGCCGAGCCGGAGTTCGGGTTCATCGAGTCGGTCCCGGCGGCCGGCTGGGACGAGACCCGCGTCGTCGGCTCCGCGATCGGCGAGTACCTCGCGATCGCGCGCCGGCACGGCGACGAGTGGTACCTCGGGGTCATGACCGACGGCGACGGCCGGGCGGTCGACGTGCCGCTCGAGTTCCTCGCGCCCGGGAACTCGGGCGGGAAGGGGAGCCGAGGCGGTGGAAACGGGCGCGGGAAGGGACGCGGCAACGGCAATGGGCGGGGACGCGGCGACGGAAACGCCGGCAACGGGAGGGGAAGAAACGGCCCGAAGTACGTCGCCGAGGTCCACTCCGACGCGCTCGGCGCCGGCGTCGACGCTGACCCGACCGGAGTCCGCATCGACGAGGCGGTCGTCACGCCGAGTTCGACCCTGTTGGCGTCGCTGGCGCCGAGCGGCGGGACCGCGGTGAAACTGCGCCCGGCGCGGGGCCGCGAGATCAACCGGCTCCCGGAGTACGAGCGACCGGAACAGACGATCTCCGTGTCGATCGCCGACGAGGCCGACCTCGGGGAGTCGTTTATCACCGGGACCGGCTCCAACGACGCGCCCTTCGTCGGCGGGACCACGGTCGAGGTCGTCGTCGACGGCGAGGTCGCCGCGCTCGACAACGTCCGGCTCCCGCCGAACGCGACCGACGAGACGGTGGACCTCGGCTTCAACATCTCGCGGATCGGGACCTTCGACGTGGCGGTCCGCGAGGCTGACGGCGGCACCGAACTGGCGTCCGAGAGCGTGACGATCGCCCCCGGCGACCTCGTCTCGGAGCTCACCGATCCCGCCGGCGACGACCACGGCCCCGGCGAGTACGTCTACCCCACGAGTGGAGATTTCCAAGAGGGCGCGTTCGACCTGCGCTCGTTCCGGGTGCTGGAGACGGACGAGGAGTACCGATTCGCGTTCGAGGTCGAGAACCTGTACGACACGTTCGGCGGCGACTTCTCGCCGCACTACTTCCTCGTGTACCTGCGCGATCCCGAGGCGGACGGGGGACGGACGGACGCGCTCGACGACATCGGACTCACCGCCGAGTTCGCCGACCCGTGGCAGTACCGGATCGACGCGAGTGGGTTCGGGAGGGGGATCGCCGACGCCGACGGGGCGAGCCTCGGCACGCCGGAGGTGTTCGTCAGCTTCGAGTCGAACGTCGCGGTCCTCTCCGTTCCGACGTCCGCGCTCGGCGGCGCGGACCTCTCCGACTGGGAGGTCCTCCCGGTCGTCGGCTCGGAGGACCGCGGCAGCCTCCGGCCGGTCGCGGTCGACGCGAGGAACTACGTCTTCGGCGGCGCCCGCGAGGGCGCGGCCGACAACGCCCCGCGGGTGATTGACCTGATCACACCCGACGGTGTCTCGCAGGCGGACGCGCTCGATTACGGCGCCGATACCCTCGCGACGCTCCCGTTCACGTCGCTGTAGGGGGAGGAGGGCGGGGTCGGCCCGCCGCGCTCAGAAGTGGTTCGCGGACTCGGTCTCGTGTTTCAGCTCCCCGCCGCGGCCGCCCTCGACGGTGGAGGCGCCCTGGTCGCCGGAGGAGGCGGTCCGCACCGTCACGTTCTCCACCTCGTCGAAGTCCATGATCAGGTCGCGGCGGATGTTGTCGGCGGTGATGTTCGAGATTCCGCAGCCGGAGCAGGTGCCGCCGAGCTCGACGACGACCTCGCCGGTCTCGGCGTCCGCCTCGCGCACGACGCTCGTGCCGCCGTGCATCTGGATGATCGGCATCTGCCCGACCATCCACTCCTCGACCCGGTCCGCGAGGCTTTCGTCGCTCTCGTCGCTCATTACCACGCCTTCGCGGCCGAACCTATGGAAGCTTGCGGTTTGCGAGCACGGCGAAAGCGAGAAAGGAACTGTGTCACCGTCGATCCTGCGGGAGAGACCGGTCACTCCTCGGGCGGATCCCGTCGGTCTCCGTCGTTCGGGAGCCGAGTGGGGTCCGCGGGGTCGTCGCCGTGCATCGAGTCGTCGCGTTCGAGGAGATAGAGGAGGGGCCCCAAGGCCGCGATCACGAGCACGCCGGGAATCGGCGCGTCGGGGACGAGGAGGACGGTGGTCGCGGCGACGCCGGACGTGACGAGGACGAAGGCGGCCCACAGGCCCGGCGATCCGAGGTCGACGCCGACCGCCTCGGCGTCGCGGTAGACGAGCGCGGCCGCGACCGCGGCGAGGGCCGCGGCGATCCCGGCGCCGAGGACCGTGGTGAGGGACATACCGATCGTTCGGTCGAGAGGCGAAAAAGGGTGTCGCGAGCGGACGGGAGAGTGCGTGAGACGGAAAGCGAATCGGAGGGATGGAAGAGAGAGGAAGAAAGGGAGAGAGGGGAGAGGGAGAAGAGGAAAGAGAAAAGCCCCGCGGACCGCGGCGGAGAGCGCGACGACTACGGCGCCTCGCCCGTCTCGATGGAGAACGAATCGCGGGGGTACGCGACGCAGGTCAGGGTGTAGCCGTCGTCGATCTCGGCCTCCTCGAGCATCTGCTGGTTGTCGTGCTCGACGTAGTCCTCCGAGGGGCCGTCCGTGATGTGGCCGGCACAGGAGACGCACTGGCCCTGACGGCAGGCGTACGGGAGGTCCCACCCCTCGTCTTCGCCCTGCTCTAAGATCGGCTGGTCGTTGGAGAGCTCGACGGTCTCGCCCTGCTTGACGAACTCGACCTCGAAGTACTCGACCTCGTCTTCGGGGATGTCGCCGGGACCGGAGCCGCCGGCCTCGCCGTCCTCCAGTTCGCCCCCTTCGCCCTCGGCGCCCCCGGCGGGGATCGCCCCGCCGCCACCGCCGCCGCCGATGGCGCGGTTCCCGGGCTCGGGGAACTCGGTCTCGGGGACCGCGGACGCCCGGCGTTCGAGCACCTCGTCCGAGATGTCGGTCGCGGGCTCCCACCCTGTCCCCTTCAGGCTGCTGACGAAAACGACCAGCAGCGTCGCGATCGCCCCGAGAACGATCGCGGGCGTGTTCGCGACGTTCGCAATGAGCGGGTTGAGCATACGAACGGATTAGAAGAGGTGGTTTAAGGCCGTTTTGATCGGTCCAACCGCGCGAGCGGGCTCGGCACCGGGATGTCGCCGGGGGGTCACCGGGGCGTCGACGGGGCGTCACCGGGCCGTCGCCGTGGCGTCCGGACGTCTATCCCGGGCGTCTGGACGTCGATCCCGGGCGACCGCCGACGGAGCGGTCCATTTATCGGCCGAGCGGTCGACTTGACCCGCATGGAAGTGAAATCGCGGCACCACCTCCGGAGCGACGACATCGCGGCGATCCGCGAGGCGGTCGCCGACCACCTCGGCGTCGACATCGACGGGGACGCCTTCGAGCTCGTCGAGTTCGTGGACGCGGACGTCGAGCTCGTGTTAGTCGACGGCGAGCCGGCGGTCTTCTACGTCGACGACGACGAGCCGTTCCTCACCGTGCGGGGCGCGAACGACTACGAGCCGGAGACCGGCATCGTCACCGTCGACTCCGGCGCCATCTCGTTTGTCTCCGACGGTGCCGACGTGATGCGTCCCGGCATCGTCGAGGCCGACGCGGCGATCCGCGAGGGCGACCTCGTCGTGATCGCGGAGGAGACCCACGGGAAGGTGCTCGCGGTCGGCCGCGCGATGGTCGACGGCGACGAGATGGTCGGCGACAGCGGGAAGGTCGTCGAGTCGATCCACCACGTCGGCGACGAGCTGTACGAGTTCTCGGCGTGAACGCGGCCGAACGGGAGATTCGCTTATAAACGGATGCGGACATCGATCCGGCCGGGGCACCGAAGGCGGCCGAACTGGAGGGACGGTTTTACTCCCCCTCGCTGTACGTCTCGACCAGTTCACAGGCGGACTCGAAGACGGCGTCCGCCCGCTCGGGGTCGCGTGCCTCGGCGGTGACCCGGATGCGAGGCTCCGTTCCGCTCGCGCGCACGAGGAACCACGCGTCTCCGAGATCGACCCGGACGCCGTCGAGGGTGTCGACGTCCTCGTAGTCGGCCTCGACGGCGTCGCCGATCCGCTCCATGACCGCCGCTTTCTCGCGAACCTCGAAGGTGGTTCTGCGGATTGGGTACCGCTCGACGTCGGCGACCTGCTCCGCGAGGGGCCCCGCGTCGGAAACGAGTTCGACCAGCTTCGCCGCCGCCAGCGGGCCGTCCGGACAGAGCGTGTCCTCGGGGAAGATCCACGCTCCGCTGGGCTCGCCGCCGAAGACGACGCCCTCCTCCGTGGTTCGCTCGGCGACGTACACGTCGCCGACGCGCGTCCGAACGACCTCCGCGCCGACCTCGGCGAGCGCGTCGGCCACGAGGAGGCTCGTGTCGACGGGGACGGCGACACGGTCCCCCGGACCGGCGGCGTCCCGGGCGAACAGCGCCAACAGGACGTCCCCCGGAACGAACTCCCCCTCGCCGGTGACGGCCATCATGCGGTCGGCGTCGCCGTCGTGGGCGATCCCGAGGTCGGCGTCGGTCGAGCCGACGGTCGCGGCGAGCGTCGAGCAGTTCTCCGCGGTCGGCTCGCTGGGTCGCCCCGGGAACCGCCCGTCCGGCTGGGCGTTGAGCGTCTCGACCGAACAGCCGATCGCCCCGAGCGCGTCGACGCTGACGCCCCCCGCCCCGTTGCCGAGGTCGACGACGACCGACGGCGGGTCCGCGACCTCGACCGCGTCGGCGATCGCCTCGGCGTGGGCCGCCCGCGCCTCCGTCCGCGTCGACCGCTTGCCGAGGGCGTCCCAGGGCTGCCGGTCGAAGTCGGCGGCCCGGATCCGCTCGACGAGGCGGTCCTGTCCGGACTGGTCGTACGCCTGTCCGGAGGGCTGCCACAGCTTGAGGCCGTTGTCCTGCGGGGGGTTGTGCGAGGCGGTCACCGCCACGCCGGCGTCGGCGTCCCACGTCGCGATCGCGCGGGCGACGGTCGGGGTCGAGGCGACGCCGACGTCGATCACGTCCGTCCCGCACTCGGTCAACCCCGCCGCCAGCGCGTCCACGAGCGTCGGGCCGCTGGTGCGCGCGTCCCGTCCGACGACGACCCGATCGGTCTCGCCCGCCAGCGCGCGCCCGACCGTCAGGGCGAGGTCGGCGTCGACCTCCTCGCCGACGCGCCCCCTGATACCGCTGGTTCCGAAGTACTCTCGCTCGGTCATCGTCCGCCAATGCGGAAGCGCCTCGTATAAATGGTCACCACCGATGCGTCCGAGAGGCGACGCCTCCAAGCGGCGGTCGCCCGGAGCCCGTCCGCGGCGGGCTCGGTCGCGCGACTCGTCTCACTCTCCGTCGGTCTGCATGTACCCGTACACGGCCGCGCCGGTGGCGACGGTCGCGGACCCGACTCCGAGGACGACCAACAACACCACCTCGTCCACCACGTCCGCGGCCGACAACACCATGAAGAGCGTCGAGGCGACGGCGACGCCGATCAGCAGGGCTCCGACGAGGGCACCCGCCCGGGAGAGGGACCTGATCCAGCGTCGGATCATCGTTATTTCTCCGGTTTCGATATGAATAGAATAAATACGACGGAATATGTCTCGCGATTTCGTGGGAAAGAAACCTGGATTTGGGGCCGAAAAGGCACTCACGGTGCCGATCCGCTCTTTCGTCTCGGGGTCGGTTACGCAGAGCGGCAGAACCGCCGCCAGAACGAGTGCGCGAACAGCTCGGCGGTCGTCCGGTCGCGAACGGCCCGGAGCCGGTCGGGGGTCGGCGTGGCGGTGCCGGCGAACGAGCGGAACGGCGCCGGCACGGCCCCGGGAAACGTCTGAACGAAGTCCGTCCACGCCACGCCGCCCGGCCAGCGTCCGGCCTTGAGCACCCTCGAATCGAGCAGGTCGGCTGTCGGTATCTCCCCCTCGACGAGGGCGGCGAACGCCTCGTCGTCGACGACGCCGAACCCGGACGGCGTCCGCGGGAGGGGCGCGTGCCAGTCGAGTTCCGGCAGCAGCGGCACGTCGTACTCCCGGGCGTACGCCCGGATCGGACGGGCGGTGTGTCGCCCGCGAGCCAGGGCGTTCAACGCGGCCGGATAGCCGGTCGTGTACCCGAGCGCGACGCCGAACGGCTCCCCCTCGACGCGTTCGACGGTCGGCCGCGGCAGCGACCGATCCGCCGGGCCGTCGAGCTGATAAACCAGCTCTCGGACGCCGTCCGAGCCGATCAGCTGATCGACGACGACTTCCCCGTCGGAGTAAGTCGCCTCCGGTCCGTCGGATCCTCCAGTCTCAACTGCGGCGCCCGCGACGCGCAGCGCGTGCGTCTCCGGAACGGCGTCGGCGATCGTCACGTCGGTCGGCTCGGCCCCGTCCGCCCGTACCGAGACCGTCACCAGCTGGCTGTCCGCCCCGATCCTGTGGGTCGATTTCGTCACCGCGACGTCCTCGTCCCCCTGTCTTGCATCAGTGTCTCTCATCTCGTCTCTCTCCGCGCCCACGACTCGCGTGCTCGTTACTCCCATACGGCGCGGGCAAGGTTAAATAAGCACACCCCTCCGGCCCGTCCGGGCGGGCGTTCCGTCTCACGCCGGCCGGACAGTGAGCCAGACGTGGACCTGTCGGACCGGCGAGTCGGATCCGTCCCGATAGAGGCGCGCGGTCAGTCGCAGCCGTTCGCCGACCGTCCGCGGTCGGACCGTCCGCCGGGTCACGTTCGTTTCGCCCGCCGAGACGCGGACGTCGAACCGGTCGAGCTCCCGCGACTCGTCGACGCTGACCGCGTCCCCCTCGACGGTGACGCGTTCGAGGCTGACGACGACGCGACCGTCGAAGTCTGACCGAAGCGTTCCGACGCCGACACCGAGCGTCGTCGGCTCGCCCGCGGTCGCGTTCGAGGGGTAGCTCCCGGCGACGAGGTCCCCGGAACCGTCCTCTCCGAGCACGTAGAACTCGGTGACCGAGGCGGTACCTGTCGACTCGTCGGCGACGACGCCGACCGCCCCGACCGCGGCGACGAGGATGACGAGCGTCAGCGCGACGCCGGCGAGCCCGTCGCCGAGCGCGACGGAGCGGACGCGGGCCCGAACCGCGTCGACGTCCGCACCGGCCTGAGCGGTCACCGGGAGACGGCGCCGTCGGTACCACGCGAGGGACGTGGCCCCGAGCGTGACGACCGACAGCCCGACGACGACGGCCGTTCGTCCGAACCCCCAGACGGTGAAATCGAGCGCCACGCCGACGAGGGCAACGGTGACGGTGCTCGCGGCGACGCTCAGGCCGAGCCGGGCCGTCCACGACGTCTGTCCCTCGGAGCGCGGCGCGGTCTCTCCGGCTCGCGGGAAGACCGCAGACACGAGGGCGTAGCCCGGTACGAGCAACACGAAAGGGAGGCCGAACGCCACTGCAATCGGGCGCCACTCCCCGAGTGGCGTGAACGCGACGCCGATCGCGAGCAGAACGCTCGCGACGACGGCGAAGAGATCCGCCGTACGCGGTCGACTGCTCCCCCCGACGTTCGACATAACACCCGATATCCGAGAGAGCATAAAAACGCGCTGGATACCAGGTACGGTGGGACGGAGATGACTGAGCGACCGGCCCCGCGGCATCGGGACCAGCGACGCGCCGGTCGTCGACCGGGCGATCGCTCCGCGCCTTTTAATCGCCTCCCCACCGACCCCCACGGTAATGACCGCGATTCGGGTGCTGAGCTACAACGTCCGCTACGCCAACCGCGGCGACCACCACGACGCGTGGCACGACCGGCGGGACGCCGTCGGGCGGCTCGTCCGCTTCCACCGCCCGGACGTCGCCGCCTTTCAGGAGCCGCTGCCCGAGCAGCGCGAGGACCTGCGCGAACGGCTGCCGGACTACGAGTTCGTCGGCCGGGGGCGCAAGGCCGACGGCGAGGGCGAGGGGTGTCCCATCGCGGTGCGGGCCGACCGCTTCGAGGTCCTCGACGGCGGCACGTTCTGGCTCTCCGAGACGCCGAGCGAGCCGTCGACCGGCTGGGACGCGGACTACCCGCGGATCGCGACGTGGGCGCGGGTCCGCGCGACCGACGGCGACGCCGCGCTCCTCCTCGTCAACACGCACTTCGACCACGTCAGCGCGCGGGCGCGCCGCGAGTCCGCCCGGCTGCTCCGCGAGCGGCTCCCCGGGCTAGCGGGAGGAGACGCCGGCGGCAACACCGGAGACGGGGCTAACGGGCGGTCTCCCGTCGTCCTCGTCGGCGACCTCAACTGCACGGCGGGATCGGATCCGCACCGGATCCTCGTCGACGACGAGCCGGAGGCGGGGACGGAACCGGCCGCAGAGCCGGCCGACGGCGACCGACTCGCGCTCCGCGACGCGGCCGCGGCCGCCGACCTCCGGCACGGCCCGGAGACGAGCCTGACCGACTTCGCGCGGCTGATCGACGGGCGCCGGATCGACCACGCGCTCGTCTCGCCCGAGGTGGGCGTCGAGGCGTTCGCGACCCTCGCGGACCGCGACGACCGGGGGCGGTACCCCTCCGATCACCTGCCGATCCTCGCGCGGTTGGAGCTGTGAGACGCTTCCGGAGGCCGGACCCCGCGCGGACCGACTCCTCCTACTCTTCGTCCGCGTACTTCGCCAACACCGCCTCGTAGCCGCGCTTCGCCGTCTCGTACGTCTCTCGGAGGTCGGCGACCGGCGTCTCGCTCGCGTCGACGCGGAGGTCGTTGTAGTAGGGGTCGTCGGCCTCCGCTTCCGTGTTCGTCACCTGCAGCGCCGCGGACTGGACCTCGAGGTCCTCCCGCTTGTCGCCGCCGGCCTCGTGGCCGGCCGCGAGCGCGTCGATCAGCCGCTCGGCCAGCGGGGCGTCGCCGTGGGCGTCCGACTCGTAGGCGGCCGCGGTGTCGTCGATCACGTCTTCGCCCGTCAGCAGGTTGCCCGCGACGGTGTAGTTCTCGCCGACGACGTGGCCGTACCAGTCGTTGCACTCCTCGCCGGAGAACGCGAACGTCCCGTCGGCGTCGACGCCGTGGAGCTGGCGCTGGGGCTTCCCCTCGTCGGCGTTTAAGAGGGCCTCCAGGGCGTCGTCGACCGCGAGCCCGTCCCCGAGGTACTCGATCCCCTTCCGCCCGAGCTCGACGTTGACGAGCGACTGTGTCGCCACCGCGCCGTCCGGCGACGCGAACGAACACAGCGTCCCGACGCCCGGCAGGCGCGTGGTCACCGCCACGCCGTACCGGACCTGGTCGCCGCCGTCGTCGTCCGTGTACCGCTCGCGAACGCAGATGCTGAACGTCACACCCGTCGTGGGGCGGCGACCGGCAAAAGGCTGCGCTCCGGGGGCGGCGTTACCGCTTTCGGCGCGCCTCGCCGGTCGAAAAGCGCAATCACGGGGCGTGAGACGGCCGATAGCCGATGAACCGTCGAGACGGGAAACCGCCCGCCGCGAGGCCGATCGAGTGAGTACGTGCCACGGTAACTGCCGACACACTTATGAGTGAGAATCCCTCCCATACATATAGCCTCGGTTACGGGCGAACCGGCGACCTGCGGCGGGTCCCCTCGACGACAGCGGCGTTCGCGGCTTCATGAGCCGTCGTTTCGGCACGGAGAGCCGCGCTGCTCCCCGGCGCGGGCCCCACGCGGGTCCAGGGCGAGTCCGGCGACGGCCGGACCGCGATCGACCGCGTCCCGGTCGTCGAGTCCCCGCCCGTCCGAGCGACGTGATACAATGCCAGACCGACACACGCTCGAACGGCTCAGCGAGGAGTACCGGACGAACGTCCCGGACGACCTCCGGGAACCCCGCTCGTTCGACTGGTACCTCGACGCGCTGTACGAGGAGCCGCGGATCGCGCGGAACGCTCACCAGCGCGTCGCGGACATGTTCGACCACTACGGCACCCGCTACGACGAGGAGCGCGGCGTCGTCGAGTACGGGCTCGCCGCGGACGACCCGCTCCACGACGGCGAGAACGTCTTCTACGGCCGCGAGGTCCACGAGGCGATCCACGAGTTCGTCAACAAGGTGAAGTCCGGTGCCCGCGGCCTCGGGCCGGAAAAGCGGATCAAGCTCCTCCTGGGCCCCGTCGGCTCCGGGAAGTCGCACTTCGACTGGCTGGTCCGCCGCTACTTCGAGGCGTACACCCGCGAGGAGGCCGGCCGGATGTACACCTTCCGGTGGGTCGACCTCTGTTCCGTGATCGACGACCAGGACCCCGGCGACGACGTGGTCCGGTCCCCGATGAACCAGGACCCGCTCGTCCTCATCCCGCGCGAGCAGCGCGAGCGCGTGATAGCGGAGATCAACGAGCGGCTCGACGCCCCCTACACCCTCCGGAACGACCAGCACCCGGACCCGGCCTCGGAGTTCTACCTGAACGAACTGCTCGCCCACTACGACGACGACCTGGAGAGCGTCCTCGACGAGCACGTCGAGGTCGTCCGGCTCGTCGCCGACGAGAACCGCCGGGAGTGCATCGAGACGTTCGAGCCGAAGGACAAGAAGAACCAGGACGAGACGGAGCTCACCGGCGACGTCAACTACGCGAAGCTCGCGGTGTACGGCGAGTCCGACCCGCGCGCGTTCGACTACGCCGGCGCGTTCTGTAACGCCAACCGCGGGCTGTTCTCCGGCGAGGAGCTGCTCAAACTCCAGCGGGAGTTCCTCTACGACTTCCTGCACGCCTCCCAGGAGTCGACGATCAAGCCGAAGAACAACCCCCGGATCGACATCGATCAGGTGATCGTCGGCCGGACGAACATGCCGGAGTACCGCGAGAAGACCGGCGACGAGAAGATGGAGGCGTTCAACGACCGGACCAAGCGGATCGACTACCCCTACGTGCTGGAGTACGACAGCGAGGCGGAGATCTACCGCAAGATGCTCGACAACGCCGACGTGCCCAATGTCCACGTCGAGCCGCACGCCCTGGAGATGGCCGGGCTCTTCGGCGTGCTCACCCGCCTGGAGGAGCCGACCGACGAGACGGTGAGCCTCCTCGACAAGGCGAAGGCGTACAACGGCGAGCTCGAAGACGAAGAGATCGACCGCCGGAAGCTCCGCGAGGACGCCGCCGAGTCCGCGGACGTGGGCGAGGGGATGGACGGCATCTCCGCGCGGTTCGTCGGCGACGAGATCGCCGAGGCGATCATGGACGCCACGCACCGCGACCGCACCTACCTCTCGCCGCTGTCCGTCTTCGACCACTTCGAGGCGAACCTCGGCGGCCACGGCTCGATCGCGGAGTCCGACCTCGACCGGTACGAGCGCCTCTTAGAGACCGTCCGCGAGGAGTACCGCGAGCGCGCCATCGAGGACGTGCGCCACGCGTTGGCGTACGACGTGGACGAGCTCCGCCGGCAGGGCGAGAAGTACATGGACCACGTGATGGCGTACATCGACGACGCCACCGTCGACGACGAGCTGACGGGGAGGGAGACCGAGCCGGACGAGACGTTCCTGCGCGCGGTCGAGGAGCAGCTCGACGTGCCCTCGGACCGGAAGGACGACTTCCGGCAGGAGGTGTCGAACTGGGTCTCCCGGCGCGCCCGCGAGGGGCGCGGCTTCGACCCGCGGGAGAACGACCGGCTCCGGCGCGCCTTGGAGCGCAAGCTCTGGGAGGACAAGAAGCACAACATCAACTTCTCGGCGCTGGTCTCCGCGACCGACCTCGACGACGAGGAGCGGAGCGCGTGGGTCGACGCCTTGGTCGACCGCGGCTACTCCGAGGACGGCGCCGCCGAGGTGCTGGAGTACGCGGGCGCGGCCGTCGCCCGCTCCGAGATCGAGGACGGCGGGGACTGAGATGACCGGACGCGATCCGCCGGACGGCGACGCATTCGTCCGCGACGCCGACGAGGCACTCCGGGGGGCGTACGACCCGCCGATGAGCCTCGAGGAGTACGTCGACCGGGTGTTGGAAAATCCGACCGCGGCCGCCTCCGGCGCGCGGTACCTCCTCGCCGCCGTCGAGTCGCAGGGGACCCGCGAGGTCCGCGAGCGCGGCGAGCGGCTGGAGCGGTACCGGTTCTTCGACGATCCGTTCAACGACGGGGAACACGCCGTGTTGGGCAACACCGCCGCGCTCAACGCGTTCGTCGACGACCTCAGAGCCGCCGCCGCGGGGCGCGGCAACGACGAGACGATCGTCTGGATCGACGGCCCCACGGCCACCGGGAAGTCGGAGTTCAAGCGGTGTCTGGTGAACGGGCTCCGGGAGTTCTCGAAGACCGAGGCCGGGCGGCGCTACACCGTCGAGTGGAACGTCACCGGGGCCGGGGGCGGCGGGAGCGGGACGGGCGCCGCCTCGCTCTCGTACGGCGACGGCGGCGACGCTGGGGCGTGGTACCGGAGCCCCGTCCAGACGCACCCCCTCTCGGTGTTCCCGGAGGCGGTCCGGGAGTCGATCGCCGACGCCGTCGACGACGACGCCTACCCGATCGCGGCCGACGTGGACCTAGACCCGTTCAGCCGCGAGGCGTACGACCACCTCGAGTCGGCGTACCGCGACGAGGGGCGCCGGGACCTGTTCTCGGCGATCACCGACCGCGACCACCTGCGGGTGACGAGCTATGTCGTCGACGTGGGCGAGGGGATCGGCGTGCTCCACGCCGAGGACGACGGGAGCCCGAAGGAGCGGCTCGTCGGCTCGTGGATGGGCGGGATGCTCCGCGAGCTCGACTCGCGCGGGCGGAAGAACCCGCAGGCGTTCAGCTACGACGGCGTGCTCTCGCAGGGCAACGGGGTCGCAACCGTCGTCGAGGACGCCAGCCAGCACGCCGACCTCCTCCGCCGGCTCCTCAACGTCCCCGACGAGCGGCGCGTGAAGCTCGACAAGGGGATCGGGATGGATCTGGACACCCAGCTCATCGTCATCTCGAACCCCGACCTCGACGCCGAGCTCGATCGCCACGCCGAGCGCGAGGGGGCGGACCCGCTGAAGGCGCTGAAGCGCCGGCTCACCCGCCACGAGTTCCGCTACCTCACGAACCGGCGGCTGGAGGCGGAGCTGCTGCGCCGCGAGGTCGGCGGGCCGCGCGGCGTGCCGACCGTCGACGGGGTCGAGGAGGACGCGGCCGGAGAGAACGAAGCCGGGGAGAACGGGCGCGAGACGGAGCGCGACCCCGCGAAGGAACCCGGCGCGGCGGCGCTCTCGATCGGCGTCCGCGACGGCGACGGCGGCGTGACGGAACGCGAGCTCGCGCCCCACGCGGTCGGGGCCGCCGCGCTGTACGCGGTCGTCACGCGGCTCGACACCGACGACCTCCCCGCGGAGATCGACCTCGTCGAGAAGGCGGAGCTGTACGAGGCCGGCGAGATCCGGCGCGAGCGGGACGGCGAGGAGGAGCGCATCGCCGTCGACGACGTCGAGTTCGGCGACGGCGACGGTCGGAACGGGGTCCCGGTCACCTACGTCCGGGACGCCATCGCGGAGCTGCTCGGGTCCGACGCCGATCGGAGCCACCCGGAGCTGCCGGTCGAGCGGGTGGTCACGCCGACGGACGTGCTCGACGCGATGGCCGAGGGGCTCGCCGACGCGCCGGTGTTCTCGCGGTCGGAGGTCGCGGAGTTCGAGAGCCGGCGGGCGCCCGTCGCCGAGCGCGTGCGCGAGCGCCAGCGGGCGGACGTGGTCGACGCGGTGCTCGCGGCGGAGACCGTTCCGGAGGCGACCGTGGCGGAGTACGTCGAACACGTGTACGCGTGGGACGCCGACGAGCCGGTCGAGACCGAGCGCGGCCCGGAGGAGCCGGACGCGCTCGCGATGAAGGTGTTCGAGACGGAGACGCTCGGCCGGTTCGACGAGGGCGACTACCGCGGGACCGACCCCACGGAGCCGGTCGCGACGTTCCGACGCGAGCGGGTGATCCGCGCGCTGACCCGGTACGCGTGGCGGAACCGCGGCGACGCGTTCAGCGTCGACGACGTGGCGCTCGGCGAGATCCCGGAGCTGAAGGCGGTGCTGGAATCGAACGACCTCGCGGACGTGAAGCGGCGGTTCCCGGACCTGGACCCCGCCGAGTGGGCCGACCCGCCGGCCGACACCGAGACGGAGCGCGCGAAGGCGGCGACGATAGACCGGCTCGTGGACCGGGGGTACAGCCACGCGTCGGCCGAGCTGACGAGCCGCGCCGTGATGCGGAGCGTCCGCGACGAGTGGGCGGAGCTGACCGCCGACGGCGGCGCCGGCGGCGGGACTCCCCCGGACGGACCGGGAGACGATCGCGACGGCCGGAACGGGGGTGGTCGGTCGTGGGACTGACCGAGGACCGCGAGCGCTTCCGCGAGGTCGGCGAGGAGCGCCGCGAGGACCTCGCGGAGTTCATCAGCCACGGCGACCTCGGCGGCTCCGGTCCCGATCGAGTGAGGATCCCCGTCAAGATCGTCGACCTCCCGGAGTTCGAGTACGATCGGCGAGAGGCCGGCGGCGTCGGGCAGGGCGGGGACGGCCAGCCGCAGCCCGGCCAGCCGGTCGAGCCCGAGCCCGGCGGCGACGAGGAGGGCGACCCCGGCGAGGAGGGCGGCGAACACGAGTATTACGAGATGGACCCCGAGGAGTTCGCGCGCGAGCTCGACGAGGCGCTCGGGCTCGACCTCGAACCGAAGGGGAAGCGGGTGGTCGAGGAGGTTGAGGGCGACTTCACCGACACCGCCCGCGCCGGCCCGCGCGGGACCCTCGACGTCGACGAGTTCTTCAAGCGCGGGCTGAAGCGCCACCTCGCGACCGACTTCGACGAGGAGTACGTCCGGGAGGGGCTGTTCGTCGCCGGCGCCGACGTGGACGACGTGTTCGCGTGGGCACGGGGAGAGGGCGTGCCCGTCTCGCGGGCGTGGATCGCCGACGCCGCGGCGACCGCGGCCGAAGCGCACGGAGAGCCGGTCGAAGCGCTCGACCGGTGGGAGAGCTTCGACGCGCTCGACGACGAGGTCGACCGCGAACCCGCCACGCACCGGATCCGGCGGGAGGGGCTCGACAGCGTCCCCTTCCGCCGGGAGGACGAGCGCTTCCGCCACCCGGAGGTGATCGAGAAGCGCGAGCGCAACGTGGTCGTGGTGAACGTCCGGGACGCCTCCGGGTCGATGCGGGAGACGAAACGCGAGCTCGTCGAGCGGGTGTTCACCCCGATGGACTGGTACCTGACCGGGAAGTACGACGCCGCGGAGTTCCGGTACGTCGTCCACGACGCGGAGGCGTGGGAGGTCGACCGCGAGGAGTTCTTCGGGATCCAGTCGGGCGGCGGGACGAAGATCTCGAGCGCCTACGAGCTGGTCGAAGAACTCCTCGAAGAGTATCCCTACAGCGAGTGGAACCGCTACGTGTTCGCGGCCGGCGACTCCGAGAACGCCGGCAGCGACACGACCGACTCCGTGATCCCGCTGATGGAGTCGATCGACGCCAACCTCCACGCGTACGTGGAGACGCAGCCGGGCGGCGCCGCGCCGAACGCGCGCCACGCCGACGAGGTCGAGGACGCGCTGGGCGACGCCGACGACGTCGCCGTCGCGCGCGTGTCGGAGCCCGACGACGTGACCGACGCCATCTACGAGATCCTCAGCACGGAAGGGGAGGGCAGCGGTGATTCGACCGCCGGTGAGGCGGCGAGGGGGCGGACCGACGGGGGTGGGGGCCGATGAGGGACGAGCGCGTGGAGGCGAAACGCGAGGCCGACGCGCTCGACGAGCCCGCCGCGGAGGCCCGCGAGCTCGCCGAGCGGCTCGGCCTGGAGCCGTACCCGGTGCGGTACTGGGTCGTCGACCACGACGAGATGAACGAGCTGATCGCGTACGGCGGCTTCCAGCGGCGCTACCCCCACTGGCGGTGGGGGATGAACTACGAGCAACAGCGGAAGAAGGACCGTCACGGGCTCGGAAAGGCGTTCGAGATCGTCAACAACGACGACCCGAGCCACGCGTTCCTCCAAGAGTCGAACTCGCCCGCCGACCAGAAGGCCGTGATCACCCACGTCGAGGCGCACGCCGACTTCTTCGCGAACAACCGGTGGTTCGGGCTGTACGCCGACCGCGGCGAGGACGGGCCGAACGCCGCGGCGCGGCTGGAGCGCAACGCCGACCGGATCGCGGCGATCGCCGACCGCCCCGACGTCGACCGCGACGAGGTCGAGCGCCTGATCGACGCCGTCTCGGCGCTGGAGGACACGATCGACCAGCACAGCCCCGTCGACGCCGCGCGCTCGGTCGAGAAGCCGGGCGTCGCCGACGACGTGAGCGACCCCGACGGCGACGCGCTCGCGGCGATCCAAGACCGGATCGACGAGCTCGACCTCTCCGAGGAGGTGCGCCGCGACGTGTTCGACGACGAGTGGCTGGAGGCCAGAGGCGAGGGGGTCGAGCCGGAGGAGCCGCGCCCGGACGTGCTCGCGTTCCTGCGCGACTACGGGAAGCGGTACGACCCCGACAGCGGGAAGGCGGTCGATCGCGAGCCGTGGGAGACGACCGTCATCGACGCGCTCCGCGAGGAGGCGTACTACTTCGCAGGTCAGAAGCAGACGAAGGTGATGAACGAGGGGTGGGCAACATATTGGGAATCCGTCATGATGGGCGGCGAGGGATTCGCCGGCCCCGACGAGTTCCTCACGTACGCCGACCACATGTCGCGGGTGCTCGGCTCGCCGGGGCTCAACCCGTACAAGCTCGGGTTCGAGCTGTGGACGCACGTGGAGCTGCGGGCCGCCCGCCGCGACGTGATCGACAAGCTGCTCCGCGTCGAGGGGGTGACGCCCGAGAACTTCCACTCGCGGATCGACCTCGATCGGGTCGCCGACGCGCTCGAACCCCACCCCGCGATCGCCGGGGCGGGACCGGCGACGCTCGACGAACTCGCCGACCTCGCCGCCGAGGGCGACCCGCGCGTCGACGGCGAGGCGGTCGACCGAGCGCTGTCGGCCCGGAGCGAGGAGGAGTCGGCGGGCGACGACGGCGAGACCGCTCCCGACGCCGGGCCGGACGTCGAGCGCTACCCCTGGAAGCTGCTCACGCGCGAGGGGCTCGCGGAGCGCCACTACGTCCTGTCGCGGCCCGAACACCGTGGCGCCCTCCGGAACGTCTCGCGGGAGACGCTCGCCGAGCGGGCCCGGTACATGTTCGACGTCGACCGGTACGCGACCGTCGACGAGGCGCTCGCCGACGCGGACCGCGCGGCCGGCTGGGACCGCATGCTGGAGATCCGTGAGAGCCACAACGACGTGACGTTCATCGACGCGTTCCTCACCGACGAGTTCGTGCGCGAGCGGAACTACTTCACCTACGAGTACAGCCGGGCGACCGAACGGCACCGCGTCGCCAGCGTCGACGCCGACGACGTGCGGAAGAAGCTTCTGCTCCGGTTCACGAACTTCGGGAAGCCGACGATCGTCGTCTTGGACGGGAACTTCCGGAACCGGGGAGAGCTCCTCTTGGGCCACCGGTACAACGGCATCTCCCTCGACGAGGAGTCGGCGAAGGCGACCTTAGAGCGCGTCTTCGAGCTGTGGGGTCGGCCGGTGAACCTCGCGACGATCCGGGTCGAGTACTCCGACGAGGCGATCCGGCGCGCCAAGCGACGGGGCACCGAGCCGGAGGGCGAGGAGGTCGGCGTACGCCTCCAGTACGACGGCGGCGAGGTGACCGAACACGACCTCGACCCGGCGATCAGAGAGCGGATCGAAGCCGACGAGGTCGACTACGACACGAAGCCGGACGACTGGCTAGCGTGACGAGCGCGGGAAAAAAGCGGGAGCGCAGGGACACGGACGTTCGATCGCAACCGGCCGCGAACGACCGCCGCCTTACACCAGGTCGGTGACCATCGCGGAGACGGCGTCCGTCTCCTCCTCGTTGATCCCGTGACCCATCCCCTCGTAGATCCGTTCGTCGACATCGCCGCCGAGCGCCTCCAAGACCTCGGTCGTCTCGTGGACCCGCTCCTCGGGAATGTGCGGATCCACGTCGCTGCAGCCGAGGAACGCCGGCGTCCCCGCGAGCGCGTCGGCCGCCTCCCCGTCGACTGCGGCCGCCGCGTGAGAGACGTAGTCGTCGCGGTCGATCGACTCGCCGATGAGCCCCCCGCTGAGGACCGCGAGTCCGCCGTACCGGGTCGGGTTCCGCGCGACGAACTCGCTCGCCAGGCAGGCGCCCTGCGAGAACCCGCCGACGAGGACCCGCTCGGTCGGGATCCCGGCGTCCGTCGCGGCCTCGACCGCTCGCCCGACCGCCCGCAGCCCGGAGCTCCGACCGGGCTCGTTGTCCGCGACTGGGGCGAGGAAGGAGTTCGGGTACCAGGTGTTCGCCGCCGCCTGCGGCGCGAAGATCGCGACGTCGCCGTCGCCCGCGATCTGCTCTCCGAACTCGACGATGCTGCGCGCCGTCGCGCCGCGCCCGTGGACGAGGACGACGGCGGCGTCCGCCGCCTCGACCGCGGCGCCGGCCGTCACCAGCGGTTCGTCGGCGTGCGGGTCGTCGCCCGCGTGCGGAGTACGCCCGCTCATACGCCGACGCCCGCGTCCGCGTCGGGGAGGTCGTGTTTAATCACCGGGAGGCCGAGCTCCTCTAAGGCCCCCTTCATGTGCCGGTCCTGCGCGAAGTCCGCGCCGTCCTCCTCGCGGAGCCGCTGGGCGGTCGCGAGCACCTCGCCCTTGCGGTCGTCCGGAATCTCGTACTTGTCGGCGGAGAGCTCGATGACGAGGCCGTTGTTGTCCTGCGTGTAGATCGAGTGGAAGATCCCGCGGTCGAACACGTTGTACCCCTTGCCGGCCTCCTCTAACGCCGCCATGATCTCCTCGTACTCGTCGGGCTCGACGCTGAAACAGAGGTGATGGACAGCGCCGGTGCCGGCGCGCTGACCGCGCGCGGAGGGGCGGTCGTCGCTCACGAAGAACGTCAAGATTCGTCCGTCGCCGGTGTCGAAGAACAGGTGGGTCTGCGAGGGGTCATCGAGGTTCGGCTGGCGGAGGACGAGCGGCATGCCGAGCAGGTCGCGGTAGAAGGCGATCGTGTCGGCCTCGTTGCTCCCCCAGACGGTGATGTGGTCGGTTCCGGTGGTGTGGAACGGTGCGTCCGGAAGCTCCGTCGTGACCGGAGCCGGGCTGTCGTCGCTCATACCACCGATAGGAGGTCGACACGGATAAAAGCGAGAGGGACCGCCGCGCCACCCGCTGACACCGGTGTTATCCGGGCGCGGACCCGGCTCGGAAAGCGGTGCAGACGGCTCGCCCGGGGCGGCGGCGACGCCGAAGCGAACCGCTTAATCCGAACAGGGCGAACCGAGAGGCATGGAGATACTGCTACACTCCGGACTCGAACACCCGAACACCCTGTGGATCGCGATCGCCGCGGTCGTCTCGTTCGTTCTCGGCGTCGTCTCGGCCACGTACGGCCGGCGGCTCACGGCCCCCTTCCGAGAGTCCGCGGAGGAGTGACCGAGAGCGGTCGAGCCGGGACTCCGACCGTCGAACCGGCCGACTACGAGCCCTGCCAGACCGGCGGGGCAACGCCGAGCGCCCGAACGACGGGCGGGTAGCCGAACGCGACGACGAACACGAGAAGCATCGACGGGAGAAACGAGAGCGAGCCGACGAGACGCTCGACCGCCGCCAACACGACGAACATCACGACGAACATCACGCCCCAGTGCGGGGCGAGCTGACGGACTTTCTCCGCGGTATCGGTCATACGCCTCGGAACGGGACGGACGGATATAGGTTGTCGGTCGCGCGGACGGAGTCGAAAACGGAAACAGAAAGCGAACGGCACCCGCGGAGGGCCCGCCCGCAGAGGAGATCAGTACCGCGAGGGGATGAACGCCGCCGAGAGCAGCAGTACGACCGAGAACAGCCCGAGGATCAGCACGCGGGTCAGCCCGGAGTTGTACTGTTCGAACTGGTCGATCTCCGCGACTTGCGCCTCGTACCCGTCGATGTCCGACGACAGCGTCAGCGTCGCGGTGCCGTCGGGGAAGTTCGCGACGAAGTCCGTCTCACCGAGCGTCACCATGGACTCGTCTTCGACCTCTATCTCGCCGCCCTCCGACCCCTCTTGTTCGATCGTCGCCACGATCGAGGTCTCGGCGCTCCCGCCGTGGCCGCCACCGCCTTCTTCCACCTCGGAGATGTCGGCCACGACGTACTCCGCGCCGTCCACTTCGAACGAGTCACCGGCGGACAGTTCGTAGTCGGGATTCTCGAACGCGACCTCCGGACTCTCGGCCGTTACGGTGAGCACACCGGCCACGCCCGCGACGAGAAGGAAGAGCGCGGCGTACACGGCCACAGCGCGTCGTTGCATAGTTCCAGCATGGGTCACCCGGTGTATAACGGTTACTAAGCCGTGCTCTCGAAACGCGAAACGGAGCGACGCGGAGCGCGGATCGCCACGGCACGCCGATCCGTAGGCCTCGATGAATTCCTCTCGATGCCAGGCGACGAACTCGGGAGAGAGAGCAAGTGAGGCGGTTCGGAAGCCCACGCGCTCACGACGCGAAGGAAGACACGCCCGGGCATCCGGCTCGGAACGGCCGACGCCGTCGCCGAGGCCGCGGTGCGAGACCGGACGTGCCGTCGTGGTCACGGCCGACCAACTGCCGCACCACACCGCGCGCTTCCGTGACGAGGTCAGCTCCCGCGAAGTGTTCGACGGGAACGACTTCTGAGAGGGGGGACAGCGATCACCCGATTCGGCGAGCGAACCGCTGTCGGAACGACGTTCGAAGAAAGCCAAGGGCCGGATTTGAACCGGCGTTGGGCGGCTCTGCAGGCCGCTGCGTCTGACCAGACTCTGCCACCTTGGCGCTATCGAAGGTACCGCAGTCGAGCGTTTAAGCCTAGCGGTCGCGTGCGGTAGACAGCACTGCCGCTCGCCGAATAGCAAATTAGCCCACGGACGCCGTGTCCGTGGGCTGTGTGTGGGAGAATTCTCCCGTATGAATGGGCAGGCGGCGAACCGCGGTTCCCAGAGGATCGCTCACTCCAGTACTTCCCGGTACGCTGGTGGGCTTAACTTCCGTGTTCGGAATGGGTACGGGTGTTCCCCCACCGCTCTGGCCGCCTTTACGCCGACTCTCGGACTCGAACCGAGACTCTCTCCACAATCTGTGGAAGAGACGCCTGTGTCGGTGGTTCTGATCTCTCGATCGGCCGACCGTGTATGCGTGCGATCCAGTTACCGCCTGAACTCATACGAACTGTGGTGTCAGTGCCGTATGACTGTGGCTTCGGTCTGTTAGTGCTCGTGGACTCAACACCTCGTTGCCTCGGTGCGTACATCCCGAGTCTATCGAACTCGTCTTCTACGAGTGACCTCATCGGTACTTCTTTTCCATGTGGGTTTCGAGCTTAGATGCGTTCAGCTCTTACCCCGTGTCGCGTGGCTACCCGGCATTGCGTTCTCACACAACCGGTACACCAGTGGCGACCAAACGTAGTTCCTCTCGTACTATACGTTCGTTCACGTCAAGTACCTTGACACCCCCAATAGATAGCAGCCGACCTGTCTCACGACGGTCTAAACCCAGCTCACGACCTCCTTTAATAGGCGAACAACCTCACCCTTGCCCGCTTCTGCACGGGCAGGATGGAGGGAACCGACATCGAGGTAGCAAGCCACCCGGTCGATATGTGCTCTTGCGGGTGACGACTCTGTTATCCCTAAGGTAGCTTTTCTGTCATCTACGGGCCCCATTCCGGAGCCTCGTAGGTTCGCTAGACCACGCTTTCGCGTCAGCGTCACTCGTTGGGAATGACACTGTCAGACCATCTTGTGCTCTTGCGCTCTTCGCCGGATTTCCGACCCGGCTGAGATGATCTTCGGGCGCGCTCGATATCTTTTCGAGCGCGTACCGCCCCAGTCAAACTGCCCGGCTACCGGTGTACTCCTCCCGGAGTGAGAGTCGCAGTCACCGACGGGTAGTATTTCAATGTTGCCTCGGTGGCCCGCTGGCGCGGGTACCTGTGTAACGGCTCCTACCTATGCTGCACATCGGCGACCACGTCTCAGCGACAGCCTGCAGTAAAGCTCTATAGGGTCTTCGCTTCCCCTTGGGGGTCTCCAGACTCCGCACTGGAACGTACAGTTCACCGGGTCCAACGTTGGGACAGTGGCGCTCTCGTTTATCCATTCATGCAAGCCGCTACTGAAGCGGCAAGGTACTACGCTACCTTAAGAGGGTCATAGTTACCCCCGCCGTTGACGGGTCCTTCGTCCTCTTGTACGAGGTGTTCAGATACCCGCACTGGGCAGGATTCAGTGACCGTACGAGTCCTTGCGGATTTGCGGTCACCTGTGTTGTTATTAGACAGTCGGAGCGCCCGAGTCACTGCGACCTGCTCCGTCGAGAGCAGGCATCCCTTCTTCCGAAGGTACGGGACTAACTTGCCGAATTCCCTAACGTCGGTTCTCCCGACAGGCCTTGGCTTGCGCTGCCAGAGCACCTGTGTCGGATCTCGGTACGGACATCGTGCTCGTCTTTTCACGGGCCCTATGTACGGCTGACTTGCGCTATCTCGCGCTTCTCTCGCTTCGTGCCATGACGGCGTCCACGAGATTCCACGATTTGACCGGGCGAAAGCCCGGCTCAGCGTTCCACACGGCGTCGACTTTCACTGCACGATGGCACTGGAATCTTAACCAGTTTCCCGTTGATGCAGTCGAGTTACGGTGCATCTTAGGACCGGCTGACCCTCGGCTGAGTGGCAGTGCCGAGGAACCCTTGCTCATCAGGCCGTCGAGGTTCTCACCCGACTATCGCTGCTACTGTGACCAGGATTGTCGTTTCTGAACGGTCCACGCGAGCTCTCGCCCGAGCTTCCATCCGAACAGAACGCCAACCTACGCGGTTGCCCCTGTCAAGGGCACGGCCAGGTCTCGGTGGTAGATTTGAGCCCCGATCATTTTGGGCGCCTCAAACCTCGGCCGGTAAGCTGTTACGCTTTTCTTAGAGGGTAGCTGCTTCTAAGCTCACCTCCCGGCTGTTTAGGGCTTGAGACCACCTTCGAATCGCACTTAATCTACACTTTGGGACCTTAACCCGGCTCTGGGTTGTTCCCCTCACGGTGCACAGGCTTACCCCGCACACCGGACTCCCTTCGTCTACAGCGCCTGCGGGTTTGGAGTTCGACAGGATGGCCGACTCCTCTCGGAGGCGGGTCATCCAATCGGTAGCTCTACCCCGCGGGCTACCTCGGAAGAGGTCATGCTTCGACATGTTTCGGTTGGAACCAGCTGTTGCCAGGCTCGATGGGCCTTTCACCCCTATGCGCAGATCACGAGAGGATATTGTAGAATACCAACTCTAACGGGCCTCCACGTGGCTTTCGCCACGCTTCACCCTGCCTGCGTATAGATCGCCTGGTTTCGGGTCGCACCCAATTGACTCCCCGCGCTTGAACACGGTGGCCCTCGCAATGCTGCGGCCGTATCGGTTTCCCTGCGCCTTCCCCGGTTCACGGGTTAGACTCGCCAATCAAGTGCACTCCCTGGGTCGTTTTTCAAAACGCACGACACGACGCCGGCTCGATTCTCTTCCTACTAGAGGATCGCTCCTCGGTCGTTTCAAGAATCGCCTTGTACGCCCTGTCGCTCGATCGCCAGCTGATTTCAGGCCCTATTGCACCGCCCTTCTCGGGGTGCTTTTCAGCGTTCGCTCACGCTACTTGTTCGCTATCGGTCTCGAGGAGTGTTTAGCCTTCTCAGGGGATGCCTGAGTTGTTCACAGAGGATATCCGACCCCTGCTACTCTGGTATTGACGCCTTCTGTACTGCGGTATCTTACGGGGTTGTCACCCTGTTTCACGCTCCGTTCCAGGAGACTTCAGATACCGGATCGAGAATTGATTGTCAACCCGAACACCACATTGGTCCGAAGACCTTCGGTTTGGGCTGTGTCGCGGTCACTCGCGGTTACTGACGACATCGCTATTGCGTTCTTTTCCTTCCCTTACTGAGATGTTTCAATTCAGGGAGTTCCCTATTGCGCGTGGCAATTGTAAACGGATTCCGATTCGGAAACCTCGTGTTCTTTCCCTCCATGCGGGTCCCACGAGCTTTTCGCAGCTTGGCACGTCCTTCATCGGCTCTCGAGCCGAGCCATTCACCAGCTGGCACAGTAGCCAGTAGTGTGTCAGTCGGTTCTATACAGAACCGCTGACGGTGTCAAGTGACTAAATGTCACCCGACTGTATATGGTTCACTGACGTTCCACGAACTCGTATGAGTTCAGTGGACGTCTGGATCGCACGTATACACGGTCGTCATCGGATCACGTCCAGGCATGGAGCGTGTCCGTCGAACCCTTCCCATCCGCGGTTTCCCGGGATGGTGCATCGGTCGTCGTCTACTCAATCCGAATCCCGTCTCCCACTTAAGGGGACGGATTCGAACCGAGGCTGACATGGACTCACTGGGATTCGAACCCAGGGCATCCTCCTTGCAAGGGAGGCACTCTACCGCTGAGCTATGAGCCCACCTTCCCTCACGGGAAGGTATCGTACGCGTGTGTGTGTGTGAACCGTGGTAGTTCGTCGGTGTCCGGGCCGGCGGATGGGTGGACACATGAGACCATGAATGAGTAGTGACCGTCTATAGAGACGGTCGTAAGGTGAGCTCGCCCAGAGGGCGAGTCTCGGGTCGGTGGAGGTGATCCAGCCGCAGATTCCCCTACGGCTACCTTGTTACGACTTAAGCCCCCTTGCGAAGCCCAGATTCGACACGTGGAACGTGCCTCATCCGGACCTCACTCGGGTGCTTTGACGGGCGGTGTGTGCAAGGAGCAGGGACGTATTCACCGCGCGCTTGTGACACGCGATTACTACCGAATCCAGCTTCATGTGGGCGAGTTGCAGCCCACAATCCGAACTACGATCGAGTTTCTGAGATTACCGTCTCCTTTCGGAGTTGGAACCCTTTGTCTCGACCATTGTAGCCCGCGTGTTGCCCAGCACATTCGGGGCATACTGACCTACCGTTGCCCGTTCCTTCCTCCGTGTTGGCCACGGCGGTCTCCCTACTGTCCCCAGCCACTTCGCAGTGCTGCTGGCAAGTAAGGATGCGGGTCTCGCTCGTTGCCTGACTTAACAGGACGCCTCACGGTACGAGCTGACGGCGGCCATGCACCTCCTCTCTGAAGCTCGGATAAGGTCATCAACCTGATCGTCATTACTACAGTCGATGCTGGTGAGATGTCCGGCGTTGAGTCCAATTAAACCGCAGGCTCCTCCGGTTGTAGTGCTCCCCCGCCAATTCCTTTAAGTTTCATCCTTGCGGACGTACTTCCCAGGCGGTCTGTTTAGCGGCTTCCCTACGGCACAGCACCCACTCGTAGTGGGAGCCACACCTAACAGACATTGTTTACGGCCAGGACTACCCGGGTATCTAATCCGGTTCGAGACCCTGGCTTTCGTCCCTCACTGTCGGATCCGTCCTCGCGACGTGCTTTCGCCATCGGCGGTCCGTCCAGGATTACGGGATTTCACTCCTACCCCGGACGTACCCGTCGCGCCTTCCGGTCCCAAGCCACGCAGTTTCCACCGGACGCCCACCCGTTGGGCGGGTGGATTTTCCGATGGACTTGCGCGGCCAGCTACGGACGCTTTAGGCCCAATAAAATCGGCCATCACTCGGGCTGCCGGTATTACCGCGGCGGCTGGCACCGGTCTTGCCCAGCCCTTATTCGTACACCTCCCTACGGTGTACAAAAGCGCAGGCTCTATGCCTGCGCACTTGGGATCCCCTTATCGCACTGGCGTGCAGTGTAAAGGTTTCGCGCCTGCTGCGCCCCGTAGGGCCCGGAATCTTGTCTCAGATTCCGTCTCCGGGTTCTCACTCTCATGACCCGTACCGATTATTGGCACGGTGGGCCGTTACCCCACCGTCTACCTAATCGGCCGCAGCCACATCCTTCGGCGCCGGAGCGTTTGACACAATCCTCATTCCAGCTGGATTGTGGTATGCTCTATTAGCCTCAGTTTCCCGAGGGTATGGAGCTCCGAAGGGTAGTTTGGCCACGTGTTACTGAGCTATTCGCCACGAGTCTGAACTCGTGCGACTAGCATGGCTAAATCGGATCCCAATAGCAATGGCCTCCGGCAGGATCAACCGGAATGTATAACCTCCAGAGCCTGATTCCCGGCTCGGAGGGGTGTTGGCGGGTTTTGACTCGCGATGAGTCAAAACACCATTGCATGGTCTATGTGGTGTCCGGTCCACCCGGCGACCCGGATGACACCGAACTACCACGGCTCACATCAGATTTCCTCTTACGCCGGAGCGCAGGGGGCGAAATCCTCATCTTCGCGGATCTGATTATTTTCTTCGAGGGGTCATAAACCCATCGAAGCTCTTCAGATCCAGCGAAACCGGGCCGGGTTGAACGGCCCGAGTTCGCAGGTGCGTTCTTCGCATTAGTCACAATGCCGGGGTTGTATTTAACCCCGTCGAACTATCGGCGCTACGTCATGCGGTTTCATGCCGAGGAACTGTGAACGAGCGAATAGCTATGCGTGCGGGCACGCGGAAAAAACCTGTCTGACCTCGAAGGCTACTCGTCGTCGATGTACTCGATCCCCTGTTTCGAGACGTTCGCCTTCGTGATGTCGTCGAGGTCGTTGAGCCAGAAGTCGTCGTCGGCCTCGTCGACCTCGGGGGCGCTGTCCTTCCAGGCCCACCCTTCGTACTCGTGGACCTTCTGCGTCCCCTTCTCGCGGAGCCGGAGCGTGATCCGCTCCGCCTTCTCCTCCGAGGGCGCGGGATCAAGGGTGCGGGCAGCTTTGAGCGCGGCCTGACGGGGCATGTTGCCGGAGAACTCGCTCGGTTCCGATCCGTCTTCCTCTCGAAGGGCGAAGTTTCGCTTACCGTCTTCACGTACCATGGTTTATCCTCCATGCGAACCCAGCACACAGTCTGTAATAAATATATCGGGGAAATGAAAGCTGTCCTCCAAAACATTTATATATTAACTCCGCACGGGCTAGCGGTTTCGCTCGGTCTCCGAGGCGATCCGACCGCTCGGTCGACGGTCACAGCGGCGTGGCGGCCCCGAAACGAGGCGTCGACGCCCTCGACGCGCGACGAACGGCACCGAGAACGCGCGGCGGCGACCCTGTTCGCGTAAACAACACTTATGTGTCTGGTATCGCGAAGTCCGACCAGTACAACCGCGATGGTCCGCAAAAAGAAGCTCAGCCCAAGCGGCGCCAAGGACGACGACGGGGAGTACCACAACGTCCACGTGAACCTCCACGAAGACGAGCTCGCCGTCGCCGGGATGGAGATCGGCGACGAGGTGTTCGTCCGGGTTCGAGACGGGAAGATCATCATCCAGAAGGCCGACTCCAGCCCCGAGGACCTCGAACACGACTTCTGAAACCGTCCGACCGATTTTCTGCGCTCGTTGTTCGGCTTCGAAGCCCGGACCGAAGGGAACGCCGAACGCCCGGCGATATCGGTGGCGGTCGCACGCGGCGGCGGTCGGCGGATTGATGCCCGTCCGCGACGAGACCGAAACGATGGGCGCGTACGACCTGTTGAAACCGGCGCTGTTCGGACTCCCGCCGGAGACCGCACACGGGCTGACACACCGGCTGTTGCGGGCGGTACAGACGACGCCGGTGACCGACCACCTCCGCGATCGGTTCGTCGTGGACGAACCCCGCCTCCGCGTCGAGGCGTTCGGGAACGCGTTCCCGAACCCGGTGGGCGTCGCGGCGGGCTTCGACAAGAACGCGGAGGTCCCGCGCGGCCTCGCGGCGCTGGGCTTCGGCCACGTCGAGGTCGGCGGCGTCACCGCCGAGCGACAGCCGGGGAACCCGCGACCGCGGCTGTTCCGGCTGCGCGAGGACGAGGCCCTGATAAACCGGATGGGCTTCAACAACGAGGGCGCCGACGTCGTCGGCGAACGGCTCGACCGGGAGCCCCTGCCGGAGGTCCCCGTCGGAATCAACATCGGGAAATCGAAGTCGACGCCCCTCGACGAGGCCCCCGACGACTACCTGTACACGTACGAGCGCGTCGCGGACGCGGGCGACTACTTCGTCGTCAACGTCTCCAGCCCGAACACGCCGGGGCTCCGCGAGCTCCAGAACCGCGCGGCGTTAGAGGAGATCCTCGGCGCCCTCGCGGACGCCGGCGCCGACCCCCTCCTCGTGAAGCTCTCCCCGGACCTCCCGGAGCCGGCCGTCGAGGACGCGCTCGGCGTCGTCGACGACCTCGGCCTCGACGGCGTCATCGCGACCAACACCACGACCTCGCGTCCGAACTCGCTGAAGAGCCCGCAGAAGGCCGAACGGGGCGGGCTCTCCGGGAAGCCGATCGAGCCCATCGCCACGGAGCGGGTCCGGTTCGTCGCCGAGCGCACCGACGTGCCGGTGATCGGCGTCGGCGGGGTTTCGAGCGCGACGGGCGCCTACGAGAAGATACGCGCGGGCGCGTCGGTCGTGCAGCTGTACACGGCGCTCGTCTACGAGGGCCCGGGCCTCGCGCGCGACATCAACGAGGGGATCGTCGACCTCCTCAATCGCGACGGCTTCGACTCGATCGAAGACGCCGTCGGCGCTGACCTGTAGCCGGGCCGCGCCGAGAACGGGTTTCTACGCTTCGTTGCGGACGATGACGACCACGTCCTCCGCTTCTAACAGCTCGCCGTCGCCCTGATACTGCCGCTCCTCTTCGATTTCGAACTCCTCGTCGACGAGCGTGACGCCCGCGACGTGAAGCTCGTCGCCGTCGATCTCGTACTCGCCCTGCGCCAAGGCCGCCTCGATGTCGCCGACCTGGTCGCCGTACTTCGGGCCGACCGTCGCGTAGTCGAGGTCGATCCCGGTGACCACGGTCTCGACCGGAGCGTCCTCGTCGGGGTGGACCGTGAGGTCGGCGACGTGCATCACGCCGGTGATGTCGTCCTCGAACCCGCGGACATCGGCGTACACCTCGACGGCGTCCAGCTCGGCGTTCAGCGGGAGCTGGTTCTCGCTCTTGTACTTGCGGAGCGTCCCGACCACGGCGGTGGCGGCCGCGCCGGCGTCCCGGTCGGCGTCGATCCCGAGCGGCTCGGGCCAGTCGACGAGGTGGACGGAGTCGGCGGCGCCGTCGGCGGCGTCGGCCGCCTCGGCCGCGGCGTCCGCGTACATGTCGTGCCACAGCTCCTCGGTGACGTGGGCGAGCAGCGGGGCGAACAGCTTCAGGAACCGCCGGTGAGCGGTCCGGAGCGTGTACGCCGCCGCCTCGTCCTCGCGCTGCTTGGCAATCTCGAGGTAGTCGTCACAGAACGTGTTCCAGAAGAAGCTCCGGAGCTCGTCGCGGGCCTTCGAGAACGCGCGGTCCTCGAACAGCTCGGTGAGCCGCTCGACCTCGCCGTCAAGCTCGGCGAGCAGCCAGCGGTCGAGCTCTCGGAGGTCCTCGTCGGCCGGCTCGTCCGGGTACGGCTCCGGCGCGAGCGACTCGACGAGCTTGGAGGCGTTCCACAGCTTGCGGATCAGCTTCTCGCCCGCGCGGAGGTCCTTCTCCTTGAACGGGAAGTCGTCGCCGACGGCGGTGCCGGCGGCCCAGTAGCGCGTGGCGTCGACCGGGAACTCCTCGAGCACGGTCTCGGGCTCGACGACGTTGCCCACGGACTTCGACATCTTCTCGCGGTTCTCGTCGAGGACGTGCCCGTTGATCATCGTCTCCGCGAACGGGACCTCCCCGGTGTGCTCGTAGCACTTGACGAGCGTGTGGAACAGCCAGAAGCTGATGATGTCGTGGCCCTGCGGCCGGAGGTCGAACTGATACAGCTCCGGGTGTTCCATCGTGAACTCCTCGCGATCCTCGTCCCAGTCCCAGCCGGCGTTGATGAGCGGCGTCAGGCTGGAGGTGGCCCACGTGTCGAGCACGTCGTCCTCCGGCTCGAACTCGTCGTGGCCGCACTCGGGGCAGGCGTCGACCGGCGGGTCGTCCGAGAGCGGGTCGACCGGCAGGTCGGCCTTCTCGGCGACAATCTCCTCGCCGCAGTCGTCGCAGTACCACACGGGGAACGGGATGCCGGAGGAGCGCTGGCGGGAGATGAGCCAGTCCCACTGCAGCCCCTCGACCCAGTGCTCGTACCGGCTGAACATCTTCTCCGGAGACCACTCCATCTCCCGGCCGATCTCGAGGTACTCGTCGGTCTTGTCGAGCATCTCGATGTACCACTGCTCGGTGACGAGGAACTCGACGCTCGTGCCGCAGCGCTCGTGGACGTTGACGGTGTGAGTGATGTCGCGGCGGTCCAACAGTGCCCCGGCCTCCTCGAGGTCCTCGACGATGGCCTCGCCGGCCTCGGCGGAGTGGAGTCCCTCGTACTCCTCGGCGACCTCGGTCATGTGGCCGGACTCGTCGATGGCGACCCGGAGGTCCAGGTCGTGGACCTGGTACCACTCGATGTCGTTCTGGTCGCCGAACGTACAGCACATCACGATCCCGGAGCCCGTCTCCATGTCGACGCGCTCGTCGGCGATGATCGGCACCTCATGGCCGAACAGCGGGACCTCGGCGGACTCGCCGACGAGGGCCTGGTTCTCGTCGTCGTCGGGGTGGACGAAGACGGCGACGCAGGCCGGGAGGAGCTCCGGGCGCGTCGTCGAGATGACGAATTCCTCGGGGGTATCGTCGCTCTCGTCGGCGGAGGCGACGGGGAAGGCGATGTCGTTGAAGTGGCTGGCCTGCTCGTCGTCCTCGGTCTCGACCTGCGAGATGGCGGTCTCGCACTCGGGACACCAGATCGCGGGCGCCTTCTCGCGGTACTCGCGGCCCTGGTCGTACAGGTCGACGAACGACAGCTGAGAGACGCGCTGGACGCGCGGCTCGATCGTCTGGTAGGTGTGGTCCCAGTCGACGGAGACGCCGAGCGACTGGACGTTCTCGGTGAACTGCTCCTCGTATTCGGCACAGACCTCGCGGCACTTCGCCTGGAACTCGCGGCGTTCGAAGTCCTGATGGCGGATGTCGAGCTCGTCCTCGGTGAGCCGCTCGGAGGCGATCCCGTTGTCGTCGTAGCCGAACGGGAAGAACGTCGCTCCGCCGCTCATGCGCTCGAAGCGGGCGACGAAGTCCTGGAGGGTGAATCCGTACAGGTGGCCCATGTGGAGGCTCCCCGACACCGTCGGCGGGGGCGTGTCGATGGAGAAGACGGTGTTCGGATCGACCGGGTCGTCGTCGGGGTAGGCGTACGTCTCCTCGTCGACCCATCGCCGCTGCCACCGCGGCTCGACGGCGTCGGGGTCGTACTCACCACTGGGCATTTCACGCGCATCTTCCCGCGGTTCCCCCTTAACGGCCTCGGTTGTGTGGGACGGGATCGCGGGCCAGCGCGGTCGAGCGCGTTCGACCGCGGGCGGAGCCTCCGCGGAGGGGCGCGGTTAGACCGTGTCGTCGAGGTCGTGTTCGGCCGCCATCTTCGACGCCTCCGACGCGAACCGCTCGACCTCGTCGGCCGGGCTCTCGCCGAGCGCGGTCTCCTCGACCTCCCGGCCGGCGGTGATCCCGTCGCCCGTGAGGAGCCGCTGTTCGGCCAGCTCCTTCGTGTGCATCCGCTCGCCGTCCTCGGTGGCGTAGGTGAGCCGCACGAGTCCCTTCGAGTCGAACTCCCGATCGACGAGCCAGACCGTGGTCATACGCGGCGATGGGTGCCTCCGACGCTTAAAAAGGACGGTCGCGGCGGAGGACCGGCCCGGCGATTGGTTCGATCCCGATGATCTGCGGTCGGCGCGCGCCTGTGAGCGCCCGTTAGGGCGCGAACAGCGCGTGCGAGGGACGCCGCGAGCGACGTTGGCGACCGAAGGGAGCCACGAGCGAGCGGCGAGGTTGGGGAGACGTGAGGTGCGGGTGCCGTGCGGGGCGGGGCTCGAAGGGGCGGCCAGGAGACGGGCGCAGGCGACGCGAGCACCGCAGCGAGCGACGCGAGCGAGGAGCGCGGCGAGCGTGCGCCCGTCTCCTGGCCGGGGCTTCGGTGGTGTCCGTATCGGTCGGGGAGTTATAACCGGGAACGGCGTCGGACGGTCGAGCGAGCGAGATTTCGAGGGCGAGGCCGGCGGATCTCCACACGACGTATTGATCTCGACGATCGAAGACGGCCCGTTCCGCGTACCGCGTCGCCAGCGCTTTGTACCGCCTCGCCGAACCGTGGCCCATGCACGTCGAGTTCGACCGCGACACCTGCGTCGGGATGTTCCAGTGCGTCGCCGAGTGGGACGCCTTCGAGAAGGACCTGAACGACGGGAAGGCGGACCTCGCGGGCAGCACCGAGGAGGAAGAGGACCTGTTCGTCGTCGAGGTCCCGGACGGCGAGGAGTTCGACGCGAAGTTCGCGGCGCGGGTCTGCCCCGTCGACGCCATCGAGGTGTACGACGACGACGGCGAGCAGGTGGTGTAGATCGCCTTGGGGTTTCGGGCGCTTATAAATCGGTACTGACGGACTGATCCCCAAAGCCCCAGCCGCTCGGCCATACGTTGATACTTATAAACGGCCGATCGACACGACCTCCTCCAAAGCCCCAGCCGCGACGGCTCGCGCGGCTGCCCCTTTGAATCCCGCCCCGCACAGCACCCGCACCTCACACCTCCCCAGCCTCGCGGTTCGCTCGAGGCTCCCTTCGGTCGCCTACGTCGCTCACCGCGTCCCTCGAACGCGCTCTCGCCGGCGGCGTCGCCGCCGGCTGTCAGAGAGACCTTCGGTCTCTCACTACTCGCGCCCCTAAAAGGGCGCTCGGAGGCGCGCGCCGAAGTGGATGGGTAGCGAAAGCGTCGCTCGCGTCCGCTTCGACTTATAAGTGCTCGGCCAGGTCCTCGGCGAAGTACGTGATGATCAGGTCCGCTCCCGCGCGCTTGAGCGACAGCAGCGACTCGTGGGCGGTTTCCTCTAAGTCGAGCCAGCCCTTCTCCGCGGCCGCGTGCAGCATCGCGTACTCGCCGGAGACGTTGTACGCGGCGATCGGGTGGTCGAACTCCCGCCGGAGGTCCCCGACGATGTCGAGGTAGGGGAGGCCGGGCTTCACCATCAGCACGTCCGCGCCCTCCTCGGCGTCGATCCGGGCTTCGCGGAGCGCCTCGCGGCGGTTCGCGGGGTCCATCTGGTAGTGCCGGCGGTCGCCGAACGCGGGCGCGCCGTCAGCCGCGTCGCGGAAGGGCCCGTAAAACGCGGACTCGTACTTGACGGCGTAGCTCATCAGCGCCACCTCCTCGTGGCCCGCGTCGTCGAGCGCCTCGCGGATCGCCCGGACCTGCCCGTCGGTCATCGCCGAGGGCGCGACCATATCCGCACCCGCGTCCGCCTGCGAGACGGCGGTCTCGGCGAGGAGGTCGAGCGTCTCGTCGTTCTTCACGGTGAGCGTCGGGTCCGACTCCGCCGACGCCTCGATCACGCCGCAGTGGCCGTGGTCGGTGTACTCACAGAGGCAGACGTCGCCGATCACGTACGCGTCGGTCTCGGCGGCAATTCGGCGGATCGCGCGCTGGACGACCCCGTCTTCCGCGTACGCGCGGGTTCCCTCCGGATCCTTCGACTCGGGGATCCCGAAGACGATCACGGCCTCGACGCCGGTCTCGCGGACCTCCTCGACGCGGGCGACCGCCTCGTCGACGGGGACGCGCTCGTGCCCGGGCATCGTCTCGATCGGCACGCGCTCGTCTGTCGTCGCGTCGACGAAGACGGGCGCGACGAGGTCCGACGCCGCCAGCGAGGTCTCGCTGACGAGCGGGCGGACGCCGTCGGTGCGGAGCCGCCGCGGCCGGTCCGTTGGGTGCATGCCCGAGCGTTGACCCCGCGGCGCCTTTTATGATCCGTCCGCGGCGAGCCGGCTGCTGAGTGGGAGGTGGTGAGGAGAGAGGGGACGGTGGGGAGAGAGGGGACGGCGAGGAGAGAGCGGACGGCGGGGAGAAAACGGACGGCGAAAAAGGGCGAGAGGTCGACGATCCGATCCGGCCGAGGGCTACTCGGACGATTCGATGTCGATTCGATCGCGGAGGTCGGCGAGCTCGTCGGATTCAGCGAGCTCCTCGACGCGCGCCTTGAAGTGCTCCTCGCAGAGCCCGACGACCACGCCGCTCTGCTCGGCCTCGTAGGTGGCCTCCCGCTCGCAGTAGTGACACCGCATACGCGACACTCTGTCGGCGTCGGGCTTAACGTTGTTCGTCGATCGGGAAGGTCCGACGCCCGGACAGTCACCTCGCGTCGTGGCGGAGAGTCAGACCGTGTCGGGGTCTGAGACCGGCTCCGGCAGCCGTTCGCGGACCGGCGCGAACGCCTCCGCCGTCAGCCCCGCCTCGGCGAGGGTGCGCTCGTGTGCGTCGGTGCCGCCCGTCAGCAGGAGGTCGCTCTCGGCGGCGACCCGCTCGACCCGCGCGTCGTCGACCGCGCGCCCGTAGGGGTAGAACCGCTCCACCGCGTCCAGCTCGCGGGCCACGTCGAGCGCGGCGTCCACGTCGTCGTACCGGAAGGGGTGCGCGAGCCCCACGAGCGCGCAGGCGTCCCGGAGGAGGTCGACGCCGCGCTCCAGCCCCGTCACCTCGCGCGCGACGTAGCAGGGGCCGTCGTTCCCGATCAGCTCGTCGAAGGCCCCCGCGTAGTCGTACGGCGCCGGCGACTCGTCGATCGCGCGGGCGATGTGCGGGCGCCCGAGTCCGGGCCGGGGCTCGACGCCGAGGTCGACGCCGAGCCGGTCCTCGACCGCGTCGAGGATCGCGGCCCCCCGCTCCTCGCGGTCGGTCTGGAGGCGCTCGATCTCGGCGTCGAGCGCGTCGGTGCGCTCGACCGCGTACCCGAGGAGGTCGAGCCGCTCGGAGCCGGCGTCGACGCGGAGCTCGATCCCGCGGACGACCCGGACCCCGTCGCGTTCGACGACCGGCGCCCCCACGGCCGGATGCACGCGGTCGTGGTCGGTGATCGCGACCCAGTCGAGGTCGGCGTCGCCGGCGGCGTCGACGAGCTCGTCTGCGGTCATCGTGCCGTCGGAGACCGTCGTGTGCGCGTGGAGGTCGGCGACGATCCGGTCCGTGTCCATGCCCGCCGTTCGCCGGGGCGGCACTAAGCGTCCGCGGTCGAGCGGCTACTCGTCGGCCACCCATGTGAAAGATCGACAATATAAGGAAATATAATTTGATTCTCCGGACTAAGGTTGTGCATGGACAATCATTAAGAACCATCGGCGACTCGCAGTAGTTGATGCGCTTGAACGGCGTCGACGACCGACTCGAACGGCACCAATATCCGACGACCTCGGAAGAACTGATCGCGGCCCACGGCAACGCGACCGTAGAGCTCGCCGACGGCTCCGAGCGTCTCGGAGACGTGCTGGAGCGGTTCGGGGAGCAGACGTTCGACGACGCGGACGACGTGTTCACCACGCTCCGCGCGGGCGTCTGCCACCGCGGCGTCGGTCGGCGGTTCTACTCGGACCGCGACCCGACGACCGACGCCGACGACGGCCCGACGCCGGTCTCGTTCTGAGCGGGCGGCGGAAGCGACCCTTCGTTTTTCCGAGACTCGCGCCGTGAGCGACGCGTCCGCCGGGAGTGACGCGTCCGCCGGGAGTGACCGATCAGACCCAGTCGATCGCGGCCGACAGATCGACCGGCACCGATCCCTTTCGGTACCCTTCGACGTACCCGTCCGGGCGCGCGCGGAGGACGACCGCCGGGCGGTGTCGGACCTCCGGCTGCGCCTCGCGCACGGCCGCCCAGTCGTCCGCGGGGAAGGACGTGCAGTCGACGAAGAGGGTGACGCCGCCGCCGTGCGCCTCCAGCTGCCCGCTCGTCTTCGTCTCGGCCGTGTCGCGGACCGCCGCGACCGGGTCGCTCGCGGAGCGCCCGGAGACGGGCTGCGGGCGCGTCACCTCGACCAGCGAGGCGTTCCCCGTGTCCGGGTCCGTCGCGCGGTAGTCGAGCGAGTGGCCCGTCGTCACCTCGATCTCGGGCGTCACCTCGTAGCCGGCCTCGGTCAGGATTCGGGCCGCGGTGAATTCCGCGATCGCGGCGCTCATCCGGACCAGATCGAGGGACGCCGACGTGCCGAGCTTCCCCGCCATCACCTCGCGGTACTCGTCGAGCGTCCCCGGTCGGAGCGTCTCCTCGAGGAATCGGGTCCCCTCCTCGCGGGTCGCGTCGGGGAACCCGGCCGCGTGGTCGCGGAAGAAGGCCCGCGTCGTCTCGGCGCCGTCCTTCGAGCAGAACACGGGCAGGAAGAACCACGAAACGTGCGGGTACGCCGCGAGCCACGGCTCGTCGTCGTGGAGCGCGGCGAGCAGCTCCCGCTGGACCCACCGCGAGACCGGGTAGGGAACCTCGTCGAACCCGTACTTGTCCGTCCGCCAGAGCTCGCTCGGCGTCTCCGTGTTGCCGACCCAGTACCCGACCGGCCCGCCGTCGGCGCCGTCCGGCGGGTCGGCGTCGCCGTCCGTCCAGCAGAACAGCGCGAACGAGCCGTCGTCCATGTCGAACCGCCGGGCCTCGTAGCCGGACGGCGGAACGAACCACGGGTCGCTCGCGGTCGCCCCGAGGTTGTCGTCGAGGGGGCGTTCGAGCTGCGAGCGCACGCGGTCGGCGCTCCAGCCGCCGGGCGCGCGCCTGAATCGGAGCGGTTGTGCCACGCCGGTGCTACCGCACGGCGGGGTTAATCGGTTCCGGTGGAAGAGACCCCACCCCCCGAGTCTCCCGCGGATCCCGTCCGTCGGTCAGTTTCCTCGGCGAACGCCCCCGTCCGGCGATCAGTCTCGGCCGGGGATCGGTCGACGAACGTTTCGCGGAGGAGACAATTCACCGACACATATAATACTGATAGTTTCTAAGCGAAGGTGTACCATGTCAATGGGTGCCTATGACGAGGCCGAGCACGAGCGTCGCGAGAAGAAGACCAGCGAAGTCGACGCCGATTTCGACGCCGAGCGGCCGGAGTACTCCGGATCGCTCACGTACGATTCCGGCGACTCCACGGAGGCACTCCTCGACAAGTTCCAAGAGCTGCAAGGCGAGTGAACGAGCGGTTCGCGGCCTCTTTCTCTGCTCCGGTAGGTTCCTGACTCAGCCCATCACTCGTCGCTAGGTCGCGACCGATCTGCGCTCAAGACAGCGCGATCGCCGCGGAACAGACGATCGCGACCGCGAGGACGTGCCCGACGACCGCCCCGAGCAGGACCGGCTCTTCGAGTAAGAAGGGAACCAGCGACAGTTGGATCGCCGAGAAGGCGACGTTCTCCGCGTCGAGCCGCCTGACCCGCGACGTCGCCGCCGGAGGGAGATCGACGTGGACCGCGCGCCACAGCGCGACGACCGCGCTCCACCACGAGGTGCCGATCCGGTAGGTGAGGTCCCAGAGGATCAACAGCGTGAGGTAGACGACCGGAATCGGCGGGTTCGGACCGAACAGCCGGTCGATCAGCGCGCCGTCCCACGCGATCATGTACGTGAGGAGGGCGATGAACGCCAGCACGCCGAGGACGATCTCGATGCTCGACCCGAACAGCAGCCGCTTGTGCGAGGGCGGCGTCGGGAGTCCGCGGTTGATCGCGCCGAGCCGGTGCATCTCGACGCTGCCGACGGCCGCCACCGCGACGGCGACGGACCCGGCGACGACCGCGTCCCACAGCCCGTAGTACCAGCCGAGCGCCACCACGCCGACCTCGAACAGGACGAACTGGATCGCGACCGCGAGGGTCCGAGAGAGGCCAAGTCCGGGGATCCCGCCGACGAGGCTCTCGTACACCCACGTCTCGCCGTAGTTGCGGCTCACGAGCGCGACCCCTCAGACCGGATCGCCTCTGACCCACCCGCGTCCGACCCAGCGCCCTCGGACCGACTCATCTCGTCGATCGCCCGCGCGACCGCGACCTCGAAGGGCGTCTGGTCGATCGGGATGAGGTCCCGGATCCGGTCGTCCTCGACGATCACGGTGTTGCGGAGCCCCTCGACGAGCGACCGGGCGAGGTAGGGATTCACGTCGGTGACCAGCCGGAGCCACTTCGCGGACAGCTCCGGGCTCAGCACGGGCACCCGAATTATCCGCAGCCTGTGGCCGAGCTGGCGGCGAGTCCGTCGGAGGATCTCCGCGTACGTCAACACGTTCGGGCCACCGATCTCGAAGGTGTCGCCGGCGGTCGCCGGCGCTTCGACCACGCCGACGAGGTAGCCGACCACGTCGTCGATCGCGATCGGCTGGCAGAGGGTGTCGACCCACTTCGGCGTGGTCATCACCGGGAGCCGGCTCGCGAGGCCGTAGATTACCTCGAAGCTCGCGCTGCCGGCACCGACGATGATCGCCGCCCGCAGGGTCGTGAGCGCCGGGTCGCCGGTCCCGAGAATTCGTTCGACCTCGCGGCGGGATCGGAGGTGTTCGGAGAGGTCCTCGCGGTCCTCGCCGAGCCCGCCGAGGTAGACGATCCGGCCGACGCCAGCGGCCGACGCCGCCTCGACGAAGTTCCGGGCGCAGTTGCGGTCCCGCTCCTCGTAGCCCGGACCGCCGTCCATCGAGTGGACGAGGTAGTAGGCGGCGTCGACCGGGTCGCCGCCGATCTCGAACGCGGGCGGGAGGGTGTCGGGATCGAGGAGGTCGCCCTCGACGACGCGAACGCCCGCGGGCGGGGCGTAGCCGTCGGCGTCGCGGACCAGGGCGACCACATCGTGACCGCGGTCGAGGAGCGCCGGGATCAGCCGGCTGCCGACGAAGCCGGTGGCGCCGGTGACGAGCACGCGCATACGGATCCCTCGGACGGAGCGACCATAAGGGTCCGCCACGGGCTCCCACCGAACGGACCGATCGTTAAAAGGCGTCGCGCGCGAGTCGTCCCCGCATGCACGCAGGCGAGTTCGAGGCGGTCCGCGGGGTGCCGGACCTGTACGTCCACGACACCGGAATGTTCGACACCGACGAGTACGGGGCCGTCTACGTGTACGACGCCGATCGGCCGATCGTGATCGACACCGGAACGGGGGCGAACCGCGAGTCGCTGTTCGAGACGATCGATGAGATCGGGATCGGACGCGAGGAGCTGGCGTGGATCCTCCCCACGCACGCGCACCTCGACCACGCGGGCGGCGCGGGCCACCTGACCGAGCGCTATCCGAACGCCGAGGTCCGCGTTCCCGAGAAGGGAGTCCGGCACCTCGTCGATCCGGGCGCGCTCGTCACCGGCACGAAGTCCGCGGTGCAAGACCAGTGGCAGTACTACGACGAGCCCGCGCCCGTCCCCGAGGACCGCATCGCGGGGCTCGCCGAGGGGGATCGGATCGACCTGGGCGACCGCGAGCTCGTCGTCCACGAGGCCCCGGGGCACGCCCCGCACCACGCGTTCTACCACGAGCCCGACGACGACGTCGTCTTCACCGCCGACGCCGCCGGGATCTACGTCCCGGAGGTCGACACGGTCCGGCCCACGTCGCCGCCGCCGCAGTTCGACCTCGATCAGTGTCTCAGGGACCTCTCGGCGATCGAGGAGATCGATCCCGAGTACCTCTGTTTCGGCCACTTCGGGCCGCGCGAGTACGAGCCGTCGCTGATCGGCGAGGCGAAGCGGGCGTACGTCGAGTGGGTGGAGGCCGTCCGGGAGAAGCGCGAGGAACTCGGCGACGACGAGGCCGTTGTCGAGCACTTCGTGGAGACGAGCCGGGACGTGGAGTTCTGGAACCCGGAGCGCGCGAGGGCCGACGCGAGCCTGAACTCCCGCGGCGTGCTGGCGTATCTCGACTACGTCGAGGAGGAGTCTGAGGAGTAGCGTCGACTGCGAGGGATGTCCCCGCTCCCGACGGAAACCTCCTAAACCCCGCGTCGCCTAGCCGTGGCCATAGATGGGCATCTTCGACACGATCCGCGCCGTGCTCGGGACGAGCGCCGAGACGGACGCGACCCGCGAGGCCGACCCCGAGGACCTCTTCGGGATGTCGACCGCGTACATGACGATGGAGGCCGACCTCGGCTACGACCACTGTGGCGAGGCCGCGCTGTGTTTCTCCGGCGTCGACAGCACTCGATTCGACGACGCCGTCGAGACCGTCGAGGCCATCTTGGAGGCCGGCGAGATCGACACCGGGACCGGGTTCCACCGACACGAGGACGACCACGGCTACCAGTGGTTCGTGCTGGAGGACGACGACCCCGAAGACCTAGTGACGAGCATCCACTTCGCGGCCGACCAGTTCATCGAGGAGGGGTTCGGCTCCCGCCTGCTCGCGGCCGTCTTCGGCTTCGAGCGCGACGGCACCGACGCCTACTGGATCTACTCGTTCCGGCGCGGCGCGTACTACCCGTTCTCCCCGAAGGGGACGAGCGACCGGAACCAGCAGGTCGAGTTCAAGCTCCAGTCCGTCCTCGACGGGGAGCTCGGGCTCGAAGACGACGAGTCCTACTGGTACCCATTGTGGCCCGACGCGCGGGGGAACCACCCGTGGGAATGAGCGGACGAGCCGAGGAGGCGACCCGATGAGCACGACCGAGAGCGGTTCGGACCGGGAGTTCGCCGGGCGCGACACGACCCGAAAACGCCTGCTTCGGGCGGTGGCGGCACAGACCGCGGCGCTGAGCGCGGCCGTCCACCTCCTGTGGGCGTGGCCGCGGCTCGTCGAGCCCGCGGACGCGCGGCCCTACGTGTTCCTCCTCGGCGGCGTGTTCACCGTCGCGATCGCGGCCGCGACCCTGCGCGCGGACGAGTATCGGCGGCTGTACGCGCTCGGCGCCGGCACCCTCGCGGCGTTCCTCGTCGGCTACGCGTGGTGGCACGGTGGCGGGACCGCCGCGGCGCTCGCGAGCGACCCGCTTGCGATCGTCGGCAAGGGCGCTGAGGTCGTCGGCGTCGTCGCGTTCCTCGCGCTGTACCGACTCGCGCCGCCGACGAGCGTCGTGGTCGAACGGGTGAAGGAGGCCGGGAGCGAAGCGACCGGCGGAGAACCGACCGACGGAGAAGCGACTGACGGGGAACCGACCGACGGAGAAGATCAAAGTCCCCGCGCATGAGCGACACGTACCTGACCGTCGCGGAGTCCGGGACGGCGACGTTCGAGGTGCAGGGCTCGGAGTTCCTCGGGCACGTCGCGCCGGCGGACACGGTGGCGGCGGCCGAGGAGTTCGTCGAGCGCGTCCGCGCCGAGTACGACGACGCGACTCACAACGTGCCGGCGTACCGGGTCCCCGCGGGCGAGGCCTCCGCCCGGACGCCCGGCAGCGAGGTCATGCTTCGGGAGTACTCCTCGGACGACGGCGAGCCGACCGGGTCGGCGGGGAAGCCGGCGCTCAACGTGCTCCAGCAGCGCGAGATCCGGAACGTCGTCGCGGTGGTGACCCGGTACTACGGCGGGACGAACCTCGGCGTCGGGGGACTCGCGCGCGCCTACTCGCGGGCGGTGAAAGACGGGGTCGACGAGGCCGGCGTGATCGAGGAGCGGCCGCACCGGCGGCTGGTCGTGGAGACCGAATACGACGACTCCGGGACCGTGCGGGGCGTGATCGAGTCGTCCGGCGTCGAGTTCGACGCCGACTATGACGAGCGCGTGCGGTTCGCGCTTCGGGTCCCCGTGGCCGAGGTGGGGGCGCTCGTGGAGCGGCTCAACAGCGCGACCAGCGGTCGGGTCGAGATCGATCGGTAGTCGTATCGGTGGTGGGAGTTGGCGACGAGGGCGTCAGTAGCGAGCCCGTCGATAGCGAACAGGCGACGCGCGGCTTGAGTTCGGTTGTCCACGGCGGTGCGTCGCGCTCCCGCCCAGTGCGCCGCGGACGGCGGTCAGGTCACGGTGGGGGTGGCCGCGGGTTGGTACTTCAATCGTCGGACGCGTTGGTTGGAGGTCGGACCGCTCAAAGACGCTACGCGAACTTCCGGACGGTCATCTCGAGGGTGTCCAGATCGAGGATCGGCGCGTAACCGGCGTCGGGGTCGATGTTGACGGACTTCTGGAAGTCGGTCTGCGCCTGCCAGCAGCCGGAGTTGACGGCGAGGACGTTGTGGTACTTCCCCCACCCGAGCTTGTGGACGTGACCGGTGTGGAACACGTCGGGCACGTCCTCGATGACGAGGTAGTCGCGCTCCTCCGGCGCGACGCGGGTGTGACCGCCGAACTGCGGGGCGACGTGCCGCTTCTTGAGGAGCTGGTACATCGCCTTGTGCGGCTCGTCGTAGCTCGCCTTCTCCTCGGGGAGCTCCGCGATCACCTCGTCGAGCGAGACGCCGTGGTACATCAGCACGTCGACGCCCTCGACGGTGACGGTCGCGGGGTTCGAGACGATCTGCGCGTCGTGGACGTCCATGATGGAGCGGATCTCGTCGTTGAACCCGGGCTGGGGCTCCGCGAGCCGGACCGCGTCGTGGTTGCCTGGAATCATCACGATCTCGGTGTCGGCCGGCACCTCCTTGAGGTACTCAGCGAACGCCTCGTACTGGTCGTAGATGTCGACGATCTCCAGCTCCTCGTCCTGGTCGGGGTAGACGCCGACGCCCTCGACCATGTCGCCGGCGAGCAGCAGGTACTCCACCGGCTCGGCCTCGGGCGTGTGGAGCCAGTCGGTGAAGCTGCTCCACGCGTCGGCCATGAACTCGTCGCTGCCGACGTGGACGTCGGAGATCAGCGCGGCCTGCACGTGACGGTCGGCCGCCCCCGTCCGGTGGGTCCGCGGAACGTCGGGGAAGTGGAGGGAGTCGGCGAAGAGGATGCCGGAGTCGTCGGCGAGCGTTCCCTCGACCGCGAGACACTCGTCCATCAATATCTCGTCGACGAGGTCGGCGAGCCCCTTGTCCTTCATGATCAGCGCGGGGAACGTTCCGGTCGTGTCCTCCAGTTCGACGAGCCAGTGGCCGGATTTCGTGGATCGGACGTCGTTGACGAGCCCGATCATCGCGGCGTCGCTCCCGCCGGGCATCTCCGCGATCGCCTCGGCGGGGCGGTGGTTGACGCGGCCGCGGAGCACCTTCGAGAGCCGCTCGTAGCGGTCGCGGAACGTCTGGACGAAGTCCCCGTATTCGCCCGTTCCGGTGCTCCGACCGGTCATGTCGTTGCCGATCTCCAGCTCTCGGAGGTCGGGGTCGTGGTGGGGGGGATCGACGGGGGGGTCGACAGCGTCGTGGTCGGTGGTGGATCCGGCGTCCGAAGAAGACCCCTCTGTTTCGACTGGAGATTGGGCTGTAGAGGTCGCAGACGGCGTTTCGTCGCCGGTTCGGTTCGGAGTGGATTTATGGGTTCGGGTGGTTCCGGAATCGGCGGAGTCGGAGTCGGTGGAGCCGGCAGAATCGGTACCTGAAGCCGTCGGGTTGGTACCTGAAGCCGTCGGATCGGTGCCGGAAGCGGACCGGTCGCCCGTGACGGCGCGAACGTGGTCGGCGGTGATACGAAGGGCGTCGTCCGGGGCGTGATCGACGACCGATTCGACGGCGGCGGCGGAGTCGGATGCGCTCGCCAGGAGGGTGATCGCTTCGCGTTCGGCGTTGTATCCGCGTCTAGCGAGCTCCTTGGCGATCCGGGCGTTCGACTCCAGCGGCACGACATCCGAAACGGGAGCGCGGCTCAAAACGGTTCCGGAGCCCGTCGGTTCCCCGAGATCGGCCCCGACCGCGGCGACGTGACCCGGAAGCTTATGACCGAAACCCGTCAACCCGAACGTAATGGATGAAGGGGATCGGTCGGGCGAGGACGACGGACCCGACCGGGAGACCGGGTCGGCGGACAGCGACGTCGAGAGCGACGATTCCGCCGGGAGTGATCCCGCTACCGGAAACGGTCCCACTGCCGGTGACGGCTCTACCGGCGGATCCGACCGCGACAGCGGCGAAGGCGCTGCCGACGATCCTGCGGCTGTCGGATCGGGCGACGAGACCGAGAGCGACGGGAGCGGAAACGACGAGACCGAGAGCGACGGGAGCGGAAACGACGGGACGGAAGCGGACCGGGCGACGACCGAAGCGGACCGGGCGACGACCGAAGCGGACCGGGAGGTGACCGGAGCGAGACGCCCGGAACTAGAAACGAACCAGCCGGAGCCCGAACCGAGAGGGAATCAGAGGGCTTCAGACGGGGGAGTGCTGTACCGGTTCCGTCACGACAGGGAGGGACCGCTGATGTGGATCCGCGAGATGCTTTCCAGCGTCGCCATCGTGCTCGTGATCGGGCTGATCCTGTTCGGCGTCAGCGGCGTGTGGCCGCCGATGGTCGCGGTCGAGTCCGGGAGCATGGAGCCGAACATGGAGGTCGGCGACCTCGTCTTCGTCACGGAGCCGGGGCGGCTCGCGCCCGACGCCGCCGACAACGACATCGGCGTTGTGACCCACGAGGTCGGCGAGCAGGCCGACTATCGAACGTTCGGGTCCTACGGCTCGGTGGTGATCTATCGGCCGCCCGGCCGGACGGCCTCGCCGATCATCCACCGGGCGATGTTTCGCGTGGAGGAGGGCGAGAACTGGTACGACCGGGCCGACGATCGGTACCACAGCGCCGCCGACTGCGGCGATCTCAACCACTGTCCCGCTCCCCACGACGGGTTCATCACACTCGGCGATAACAACGGGGCGTACGATCAGGCGAACGGCCTCGCGGCGCCGGTCAGAGCCGACTGGGTGACCGGAGTCGCGCGCGTCCGCGTGCCGTACCTCGGCTACGTCCGGCTGATCGCGACCGGACAGGCCGATCCGGGCGACGTGCTGGGGACGACCGTCGCGATGCGAGGGGTACAGGTGGGGAGCGTCGGCGTCGGAGGCGTCAACGGAGAAGCAGCTCCAGATGAGAGGCCCATCGTTTCAGGTGGAGATGTAACCGGAGGCGCAGTCGGCTGAAGCGAAATCGAGAGGGAATGCGGAAGGCCCGGATCAAGGTCAAGGCGCCTCAGTTGTCGAATCGGGCCTGCACGAACGGCTGTGCGTTCTCGATATCGCCGAGCCGGGAGTCGGACAGGAGGACGGCCTCGGTTTCCTCGACGGGGACCGACAGGCCCATCTCCTTCGTGCGGCCGTAGCGTCCCTTCGAGACGACGACGGCGTTGACGATCCCGAGCATGTCGAGCTCGCTGATGAGGTCGGTGACGCGGCGCTGGGTGAGCACGTCGGCGTCGATCTCCTCGCAGAGCCGCTTGTAGATGTTGAACACCTCGCCGGTGTTGATGTTGTGAACCCCGTTCTTCTCCAAGAGGATCACCGCGAACAGGACGATCTTGCTCTGAGTCGGGAGGGTTCGGACGACCTCGACGACGCGGTCGAGTTCGATCTTGTCCTGGGCCTGCCGGACGTGTTTTTCGGCGACGATCTCGGCCTGCGAGCGCTCGGCGAGCTCGCCCGCAGTCCGGAGCAGGTCGAGCGCACGGCGGGCGTCGCCGTGTTCCTGCGCGGCGAACGCCGCACAGAGGGGGATCACGTCGTCGGTGAGCGCGTCCTGTTTGAACGCGATATCGGCGCGGTGCTGGAGGATGTCGCGGAGCTGGTTCGCGTCGTACGGCGGGAAGACGATCTCCTCCTCGCCGAGGCTGGACTTGACGCGTGGATCGAGGAAGTCGGTGAACTTCAGGTCGTTCGAGATCCCCATGATCGAGATGCGCGAGCGGTCGAGCTCGGAGTTCATCCGCGAGAGGTTATAGAGGGTGTCGTCCCCGCTCTTCTCGACGAGCTTGTCGATCTCGTCGAGCATGATCACGACCACGCGCTCGTGGTAGTCGACCGCCTCGAAGAACGTCGAGTAGACGCGGTCGGTGGGCCAGCCGGTCATCGGAACCTCCTCCATCTCGTCGGCGTCGGTTTCGAGCTCCTCGATCCGCGCGTCGAGCTCGTCGAGAGTCGCGAACTCGGTGTCGGCGAGGGCGCTCGGATCGTCGACGGCGCCGGATCGGAGCTCGCGACATCGGTCGAGTCGATCCGCGATGACCGCCTGGTTCTCCTCGATGAAGGTGTTCGCGAGCTGCGCGAGGACGCGGTACTGCGTGTCCGTCACCTCGCAGTTGATGTACTCGACCTCACAGGGTACGTCGTACTTCTGTGAGGTGGACTCGAGCTCCTGGGAGACGAACTTCGCGGAGGCCGTCTTTCCCGTGCCCGTCTTCCCGTAGATGAGGATGTTAGAGGGCGTTTCCCCGCGCAGTGCGGAGACGAGGATCGTCGCCATCCGGTTGATCTGGTCGTTGCGGTGGGGGAGTTCGTGGGGGGTGTAGGACGGACGCAGGACCTCTTTGTTCTCGAATATCGGTTCTCCGGAGAGCAGGTCGTCGAACAATCCCTGGTTCTCGTCTTCGTCGTCGAGAACGACGCCGTCGAAGTCGACGTCGGTCGAAGACCGGTCCCGTCCACCGCTTCCGACATCGATGTCGGTCGATACGTCGTTGATGTCGGCCGACGGGTTTGATTCAATCTGATCCGAATCTACCGAGCCCGAATCTACCGAGCCCGAATCTACCGAGCCCGAATCTACCGGATCGGACTTCATCGAATCCGTTTCCGTCGGGTCATCCGAAGGCGGCTCGTCGAGATCGGGATCGGTCCGGTCAGTGTCGTCGTCAGGGTCATCGGTTTCGGACAGGTTTCTGCCGATCCCGCTGTCGTCCACTGATTTATCGGTCTGGGATGTGTTCTCTCCTTCGTCCATGGGAACCCCCCTGTTTCAGGTGGAAACCGCCTGCGCAACAACGACAGATGTCGTATGTCGGCCTGAAACGACGATATTCGACCACGAAGTCGGTCGAATATGTCCAGTTGATGCAGTCGAACCAGATGAAGAGGGGGGACAAAAGTGTTGCCCTCTGGACCCGAAACTGACCATTCTGTCAGAGGTCAACGAGATATCGACGCCGGAATCGGTGACGAACTTACGGAGGCGAAATCACGGTAACGATGGGACGCTAACAATATCACGAAGACCAGATCGAAATGACGGGTGACCAGATCGAAACGACGGTAGGGAGTATTCGATCGGGCTAGAGACGGGGTAGATGAGTTAGGTGATTGGGACGATAACTGATTGGTCGGGACGATAGCTAGTGCTCGGAACAGTAGCTGATCGAATCATAGCCGGGAACCGTTGGACGAGAAGTGGAGGTGTCGGTTCTTGAGTTAAACAATGAGCAAGACCCGATCTGGCGTCTCTGAATCTCCCGTTGCCTTTTGATTCTCATTCTATTTCTCTACGTCGTATCTCGTCATTTGTCCTTTTGACCCCCCCCCACCCCTTCGTTTCGGGTGGAACCCGAATTTGGTGGGGGAGGGGGGAGAGAAGCTGTTATTATATATCGGTGGTTTTATTACTATACTATTTGAACAGTGCCCTCGACAATCCCTCATAGTTTATTTTGTTGTTGATGTTGTATATACTAAGAGAATATATCTCGGTATGAATATCCAACCCTCCGCCGACAGTTCCCAACCCCACACCGACAGCCGTCTCCAGTCGAAACGAAGGGGTGGGGGAGGGCGTGGGAAGCAACGTGACAGAACGGGGTCGGAAGACAGACAGAACGGGGTCGGAAGACAGACAGAACGGGGTCGGAAGACAGACAGAACGGGGTCGGAAGACAGCCGGACGAGACGGACGGGACGGCACGTCCGAGACGGCAGTTTCGGGACGACAGCTCAGAAACGAGTGTGGGCCCGTTCGATATCACGCCCCTCGACTCAGATATGTGGCATCTCCAACGTTCCCACCGATATAGGTAAAAATATATAAATAAAATCAAGTCAACAAACACTCGATATTACGTCCCTCAACGACCGCACGACCCGAATACTGCCAAATCGGCTGTGTCTGACGCAGTTCTTAAGTGAGAGGGGCGTGGATTCTATCGTAATTCCCCGAACACACGCTGGATACCCGGTATCGGGCGTTACCACACCGCACAGAGTGTCCGGGAGAGAACACAGGACTGGAGGTCAGGATGGGACTGCTCACGAATCTTAAAGACAGCATATCACGGGTCACCGACGGGCTGTTCGCGGCCGACGAACCCAAGCGGATCGGGATCTACGGACCGCCGAACGCCGGAAAGACGACCCTCGCGAATCGGATCGCACGCGACTGGACGGGTGACGCCGTCGGGCCGGAGAGCCACATTCCACACGAAACCCGGCGGGCGCGCCGGAAGGAGAACGTGGAGATCGAGCGCAACGGGCGCAAGGTCACCATCGACATCGTCGACACGCCCGGCGTGACGACGAAGGTCGACTACAAGGAGTTCCTCGACCACGACATGGAGAAGGACGACGCCGTCCGTCGGTCCCGCGAGGCGACCGAGGGCGTCGCCGAGGCGATGCACTGGCTCCGTGAGGACGTCGACGGCGTCATCTACGTGCTCGACTCCACGACCGATCCGTTCACGCAGGTGAACACGATGCTCATCGGGATCATCGAGTCGCAGGACCTCCCGGCGCTCATCCTCGCGAACAAGACGGACCTCCCCGGATCGGACGTCCAGCAGATCGCGAACGCCTTCCCGCAACACGAGACGATCCCGCTGTCCGCGCTGGAGGGAGACAACATGGACGAAGTGTACACCAAGATCGCGGAGTACTTCGGCTAATGCCGGGCCCAACCCCAGACGTCGACGACGACGCTCCCTCGGACGACTCCGACGACGGGGTCCGGATCGACATGATAAGCGGCGCCCGGATGGACGGGCTCACCGGGATGGAGAAGATCCGGCTCATCCTCGACGGGGTCCGCGACGGCAACATCGTCATCCTCGAAGAGGGGCTCTCGCCGGACGAGGAGTCGAAGCTCATCGAGGTGACGATGACCGAGATCAGTCCCGACGACTTCACCGGCATCGAGATCGAGACGTACCCGAAGGCGGAGGCGGGCGATCAGAGCTTCCTCGACAAGCTGATGGGCCGCAAGTCGACCCAGAAGCTCACCGTCATCGGTCCGGCCAACCAGATCGAGACCCTGCACAAAGACGAGAACCTCATCAGCACGCTCGTCTCCCGCAAGTAAATGCCACACCAGTGTACCACCTGCGGTCGCACGTTCCCCGACGGCTCCAAGGAGATGCTCTCCGGCTGTCCGGACTGCGGCGGGAACAAGTTCCAGTTCAAACCGGCCAGCGAGACGGCCGACGAGCAACCGTCGTCCGGCGGGGACGGACCGCCGGCTACCGACCGTCAATCGCCTCCCACCGATCGCCAGTCTCCCACCGATCGCCAGTCTCCCACCGACCACCAGTCTCCCACCGACCACCAGTCACCCACCGACCACCAATCTTCTCCCGCGGACGGCCAGCCCGCCGCGGATAACCGGCCTGCCGCGGACAGTCACCCCACTTCTGCCGACGACGACGCCACCGCTGCCGGCGACGCTGCCGCCCCCGAATCCCCTCGACCCGATTCCGGGACTCCGGACGATCAGTCCGCGACCCCGAACCCATCTGGCTCGGACCCGAACGGGTCGGACTCGGAACACGTTCGCGAACGAAGCGAAGAGAACGTCGCGCAGGCGAGCGCGCGCTCGGACGTCGTCTCGCCGGACGAGCTCGATCGGGCGAGCCGAGATGTCGAGAGTGCCCCGGCCTCCGGCGACCCCGATTCGGACGCACCGGCCGAGACGGAGGGCCCCCGCCCCGACATCGACGATCTCCGCGACGAGCTCAACGAGCAGTTCGAGAGCATCCGGATCGTGAGCCCCGGGAAGTACGAGCTCAACCTGATGGAGCTGTACGACCGGCAGGAGTACATCATCTCGCTCCAGGAGGACGGTCGGTACGTCATCGAAATGCCCGACGCGTGGGGCATCCAAGACGAGTGATCTGACGCTCTCGGTCCTTCTTTCCGTCTTCTCACCGATCAGTCGATCGAAATTCGCCGAGCAGCGCCCCGTTTCGCGATCGATCCGGATCGTCTGGCGACCCTTGTCGAAGAAGACACAGTTATGCGGCTTCCTCCGTTACGGGCGCCCATGTCTACCGATCACACTCTCAGTGCAGCGTCTCGGTCGCTCTCTCTCCCGGAAGGATCGCATCGAACGGTTCGGCTCGCCCGACGGACTCGACTGAGCGACAGCGCGCGGTCGGCCGGTAGCGAGGTGGCCGTATGCGCGTAGTCGCGAAGTTCGGCGGCACGAGCCTCGGAAGCGGCGACCGGATCGAGCGCGCGGCCGACTCGGTCGCGAACGCGGTCGCGGCGGGCCACGAGATCGCGGTCGTCGCGAGCGCGATGGGGTCGACGACCGACGACCTCCTCGACGACATCACCTTCGAGACGGACGACGCCGACCGCGCCGAGATCGTCTCCATGGGCGAGCGGACCAGCGTTCGGATGCTCAAGGCGGCCCTCTCGGTCCGCGACGTCGACGCGGTCTTCCTCGAACCCGGGCATCCGGACTGGCCCGTCATCACGAATGAGCTCGGCGAGGTCGACGTCGAGGAGACGAAGAAGCGCGCGCGCAAGATCGCCGCCGAGATGGACGGCGTCGTCCCCATCATCACCGGCTTCCTCGCGGAGGACCACGACGGGAACGTCACGACCCTCGGGCGGGGCGGGTCCGACACCACCGCGGTCATGCTCGGTAACTACATGGACGCCGACGAGGTCGTGATCGTCACCGACGTCGAGGGCGTGATGACCGGCGACCCGCGGGTGGTCGAGGGTGCGCGCAACGTCGGCCGGATCACGGTTGACGAGCTCCGGAATCTCTCGTTCCGCGGCGCGGAAGTCGTGGCGCCGTCCGCGCTCTCGTACAAGGACGAGGACCTCGCCGTCAGGGTCGTCCACTACCAACACGGCGACCTGCTCAGGGGCGGCACCCGGATCGAAGGGGAGTTCGAGAGCCTGATCGACATGCGCGAGGAGCCGCTCGCGTGTCTCACCATCGCCGGCCGCGCGATCCGGAACCGCGCGGGCATCCTCTCGCAGCTCGCGAACGCGCTCCGCGAGGAGGAGATCAACATCGACGCGGTCGCCTCCGGAATGGACTCGGTCACCTTCTACGTCGACGTTGACGTGGCCGAGACGGCCGAGGCGCTACTCCACGAGGCCGTCGTCGACGACGAGGCGCTCTCCTCCGTGACCGTCGCCGATCCGATCGCGGTCATCCGGGTGACCGGCGGCGAGCTCCCGAACCAGTCCGGCGTCATCCAGGAGATCATCGCGCCCCTCGCCGAGGACGGGATCAACATCATCGACCTGATCACGAGCGCGACCTCCGTCGCCGTGTTCGTCGACTGGGACGACCGCGAGGAGGCGCTCGAAATCGTTCAGGGTCGGTTCGACTGACGCGGCGGACTGTCGGCTGACGCGGCGGACTGATTCGATTCGACTGACGCGAAGCTGAGCCGATTCGATCGACGGTACCTCCTCGTCGACGCGCGGTCTCAGCCGTCCAGGTCGTCCGGATCGATCACGTATCGGGTCGTCCGGCGCCCCTCGAATCGCGGTCCGGGGCCTCCCCGTTCGAATCCCGACCCTTCGAGGATCTCCCCGGTGCGCTCGTCGTTCGGAACGACCGCCTCGACCCCCATCCCTTCCCGTCGAGCGAACCGACGGGGCTCCTCGAACAGTCGCCGGATCGCCTCGTCGTCGCCGTCGAAGTCGGTCACGTGTACGGTCTCGCCCCGCGCGTCGAACGCGACGAATCCCGTGACAGCTGCGCCGTCGTCGTCTCCGCTCCCCGCCACCGCGACGCGAACCGATCGGTCGTGGATCATGTCCTTCACGACCCCTCGCGGCCGATCGGTCGCCGTCGCCAGCGCTTCGGCGTCCGATTCGAGTGCGTCACGGATTCGCATACTACGGGTATCCGGCGGTCAGGTATAAAAGCGATGTCGTGGCGTCTCGCGGACGAGACGGGGTCCTGTCTCGCGGAAAAATATAGCTTTAAACGACGTGCGGACCCAGAGACCCCCATGAGCAAATCCACCAAGATCGTCGTCGGAACGGTCGGCGTTTCGGCCGCCCTGTCGCTCCTCATCATTCTCTCGTACGTCTTCGCGTAATGTTCTCGACGCGTCCGCTCGACGACGACCTCGATGCGGTCCGGGAGGCCCACGCGCCGGGATCGCCGGTGCTCGACGTCGACGCGGACTTCGAGACGCTCCCCCCGGCCGCCGCGGAGGACCTCGGCCTGTTCGTCGACGGGCTCTCGCCCGCGTCGTTTCCGGTCGAATGGCTTCCCGAGGAGGTGCCGGACCTGCTCCGCGCGTACGCCGGGCCGACCTTCACCGTGGGGCTTCCGGGGGACGGGACCGTCGTCCGAACGACGCAGACCGACCCTCAGGCGGTCCTCGTCAAACACCGAGCAGAAGGGACTCCAGATGACTTCCTCGCGTTCCTGATCGCGGACCGACTGGTCCAGATCGGCGTCGAGCCGACACCGGGATCGTTGCCCGACGAGACAGCTGGCTCCGGCTTCTCCGAGGGTTCCCTCCCCGAGAGCTTCCTCCCCTTCTTCGGCGAGCGCTACCGCGACCTCGACGCCGCGATCCGTCGGCCGGACCCGGACACGGGCGCGTCCACGACCGGGCTGGGCCCAAGCGACGTGTTCCAGATCGCGACCGCGTTGTTCGACGCCTGGGTCGGGCTGTACACCCGCGACGCCTTCGCGTCGTGGGAGGGGACCCATTCCCGGCTGTTCGACGCGTGGGTCGACGCCGGCGACAGCCTCGACGGGCGGCTCGGCGAGCTTTCCCGCGAAGTCGCCCGCGGCGAGACCGACTTCGCGAGCGCGACCGAGTACGCCTGCTCGGCGGTCCGGCACGGCCTCGACCTGCCGGCGCCGTTCGCGGCGCTCGACACCGCGGCGTACCGCGACCGCGGCGCTCCCTACGCGGTGACGTGGGCGGAGAAAACGGTGGCCTCGATGGTCGAGGCGTCGGAGTAGTCGAGTAGCCGAGGCGTCGGACCGTCGGAGCCCCCTACTTCACGTCGACGGTCACGTTCCCCTCCCCGTCGAGCTCGATGACGCCCTCGAACAGCTCTCGGAACCGGTCCAGCGTCGCGACCTCGTGGACCTCCTCGGAGAGGTGGAAGATGCCGACCGCGTCGTGTTCCTCGAGGAGATCGAGGATGTCCGCGGCCGCCTCGTACACCGCGTCGTCGTCGGCGTAGTAGGCCATCTCCGTGAGCGAGTCGACGGAGACGCGCCGCTTCCCCTCGTTTTCGGTGAGGAACCGCTCCACTCGGTCGACGACTCCGTCGAGGTCGTCCGGCGCTGAGACGTAGTACACGTCGTCCGAGGAGCGCCGGGAGTACCCCCGCTCCACGGAGAGCGTGTCGAGGATGGTCGCCTTCGTCTCGTCGACGTCGTAGTACTCCAGCTTCTGCTCGACCTCGCGCGCGGTGGTCCGCGTGGAGACGACGAGGAAGGCGTCGGTGTCGGTCTTCAGGAAGTCCGTGTCGATCCGGTCGGTCTCGCCGATGCTCGGGTGAACGAGGAGGAGCCCGGTCCCTCCGGGGATCGTTTCCGGCCCGTTCTCGATGGCGAGCGAGTAGTCCATGGGATCTGAAACCGGCCCGACCGACTTAACGGTGCGGGCCGCGGCGGTCGCCCGTCGTTCGGTTTCCCGGCCCGTCCGCTTCCGTTCGGGCTGGTCACGTCCGGTTTTTTCACCGTCGGCGTCATGGACACGATCGATGCCCGGTCACGACACCGCCCGCGACGTCTACCGGCAGGCGCTCCCGGTGATCCTCATCAGCCTCGTCGCGGGGCTGTTCTCCGGGACGATCCTCGGCTCGGAGACGATGCGGGCCGGGATCTCGGAGGTCCCCGGGCTCCTCTTGCTGCTCCCGGCGTTCCTCGCCACCCGCGGGGGCGTCTACGGCTCGCTCGGCGCGCGGCTCTCGACTGGCCTCCACCAGGGGCTCATCGAGCCCCGGTTCCGGTTGGACCGCCGCCTCAGGAACGCGATCCTCGCCTCCTTCATCAACGGGATGACCGTCTCCGTGTTCATCGCGGCGATCACGTACCTCTGGCTGCGCCTGTTCGGGAACGAGGGGAACCTCATCGAACTGGTCGGGATCATGGTCGTCGCCGGCTTCCTCTCGGCGGTGCTCATGATCTCGGTGCTGATCGCCGTCATCTTCGTCGGGTACCGGCGCGGACTCGACCCCGACAACGTGATCGGCCCCGTCGTGACGACCCTCGGCGACGTGTTCGGGATCTTCTTCCTGCTCGTCGGGATCTACGTCGTGGGGGCGGTACTGTGAGTTCGAGCGACTCCGCCGACCAGCGGGACTCCGACTCTGGAACCGCCGGCGACAGCGAGTACGTCGACGAGTGGTCTATCCGCCGGATCGTTCGGACCATGATCCCGCTTTTGGCCGCCCTGTCGGTGCTCCAGCTGGTCTCCGGGACGGTCCTCGAAACCTACGAGGAGACGCTCGTGGCGAACCCCGCGCTCCTCGTGTTGGTCCCGGTCCAGATCGGGACGGCGGGGAACCTCGCGTCAATCACCTGCTCGCGGCTCACCACGCAGCTCTACCTCGGGACGTACGAGCTGTCGGCGTCGAACCCGGACCTCCGGGCCAACGTCGGCGCCGTGTTCGCGCTCGCGGGGACCGTCTTCGGCGCGGTCGGCGTCGCCGCGTGGGGGATCGGCGTCGCGCTCGGCGGCACCCTCGGGCTCGGGCGCGTGCTCCTCGTCTCGCTCGTCTCGGGGCTGCTGCTCGCCGTCCTCGTCGTCGTCGCCAGCGTCGCCGCGGTCGAGATGTCGTACCGCGTCGGACTCAACCCCGACGACACGACCATTCCCGTGGTCACCAACCTCTGTGACGTCGCCGGGGTGCTCATCCTGTTCGCGGTCGTCTCGGCGGTCGTGTGAGGCGGTGGGTGGCCGTCTCGGCGGTCGTCTGACGCCGTTTCGCTGATCGGGTGCGATCAGAACACGCTGTCGGCGGTCGCGGCGCCGACCACGCTGAACACCGCGCCGACGGAGACCGCCCTGAACGTCGTGACCCACAGCTCGACCCCCGTCACGCCCTGCTCGATGAGGAACGTGTCCGGGGCGTCGAACACCACGGCGAGGACGGCCACGGAGCCGAACGCGACGATCATCAGCGACACGAACCGGACGGGGATCCCCGCGATGTCCTTCTCGGACTCCGGGTCGCGGTCGGTGTCGGCCCGGTAGAGCGCGGCGTATCCGATCAGCGCGACGATCCCGGCGGTCAGCGCTCCCTGCAGCCAGTTCATCCCGGCCGCGAGCACCCACACCTCCTCGGTGACCACGAAGGGGCCGGCGAGGAGGAACCCCCCGACCGCCTGCTGTGCGGAGTCCGCGATCCGGAAGTTCGGGCGCCGGAGGCTCCGCGGCCGTTTCATACTCCCCGAAGCGACGGCGACCGATAAAACGGCGACGCTTTTGATCGCCTGAACGGCGACGCTTTTGATCGCCCGAACGGCGACGCTTTTGATCGCCCGAACGGCGACGCTTTTCACCCGCCCGCCCGTCCGCCCGCGTATGAGCGTTCGCGAGGAGTTCGACGAGTGGGCCGCGGCGGGCAAGGACCGCGGCATGGAGGACCGACACTGGCACACCGCAAAGCACGTCCTCGCGCGGATGCCGGTCGAGGACGGCGACGCCGTCCTCGACCTGGGCACCGGCTCCGGCTACGCGCTCCGCGCGCTCCGCGAGCGGGGGATCGGCCGGGCGTACGGCCTCGACGGCGCCCCCGAGATGGCGCGCAACGCCCGGAGCTACACCGACGACGACGCAGTCGGGTTCCTCGTCGGCGACTTCGACGAGCTCCCCTTCGCCGACGACTCGCTCGACCACGTCTTCTCGATGGAGGCGTTCTACTACGCGGCCGACCCGCACCACACCCTCGAGGAGGTCCGGCGCGTGCTGAAGCCCGGCGGCACCTTCTACTGCGCGGTCAACTACTTCGCGGAGAGCGAGGAGACCCACGCGTGGCAGGAGAACATCTCGGTCGACATGACGCTGTGGAGCCGCGACGAGTACCGCGAGGCGTTCCGCGAAGCCGGCCTGTACGTCGCCGAGCAGGACGCGATCCCCGACCGGGAGATCGATATTCCGGACCCCGAGGCGTTCCCCACCGACGACTGGGACTCCCGCGAGGCGATGGTCGACCGGTACCGGACGTGGGGGACGCTGCTGACGGTCGGCGTCGCTCCCTGACGCGAACGGTTATTTATAAGCGGATGTCGCTGCTGTCGCTATCGTCGTCGCTGCTGTCGCTATCGGTAGATAGACGGTGAACGCGTTCGGCTCTCGTGCCGGACGCTTATAAATAACTGACTGCGGATCGGCGGCTATCACTTCCAAAGCCCCAGCGGTGAGGCGGGCGCACGCTCGCTGCGGTCCTCAGTCGGTCGCTCACGCTCCCTCCTTGCGGTCCTTGCGTCGCCTGCGCCCGCCTCACCGGCTGCCCCTTTGAGTCCCGCCCCGCACAGCACCTCACGCCTCCCCAGCCTCGCGGCTCACGGCTCGCGGCTTCGCCGCTCGCGTTCGCCGCGTCCCTCGCGCGTGCTACTCGGCCGCGGGGCGGCCTCGCAGGCACGCGCCGACCGCACGTTCACTTATAAATCTCTTCGCGTTCGGCGATCCCTTTTTACTGTGCGAGCCGTTCGCACGATCGGTTACGATGGACCTTCGCTGCGAGGGCTGCGCCGGCTGCTGCGTCGACTGGCGACCGCTCGCACCCGGGGCGGCCGACTCCGACCGCACCGGTCGCCGCCCGCCGCTCGACGACGTCTACGACCTCGCCCCGCTCACGCGCGACGAGGTCGCCGGGTTCCTCGACGACGGCCTCGGCGACGCCTTGGTCCCCCGGCTGTTCGAGCCCGCGGAGAGCGACGGCGCGGTCCAGATCGACGGCGTCGACGTGGCGGCCGCCGGCGACCGCCCCGTCTTCGTGGTCGGCCTCCGAAAACCGTCCAAACCGGTCGCGCCGATCGGCACCGACGAGCACCGCTGGCTCGACGCCTGCGTCTTCCTCGACCCGACCACGCTCCAGTGCCGGATCCACGGCGACGACCGCTACCCCCGGACCTGCGCGACGTACCCCGGTCACAACCTCGACCTCGACGCCGAGACCGAGTGCGAGCGCGTCGAGGCCGCGGGGGGCGGCGACCGCCTCCTCGACGGCGAGCCGCCGACCGACCTCCCGGCGCCCGCGTTCGGCCCGCAGGCGCTCGGAACGACCGTCTTCGCGTACCCCGACCCCGACGACCTCGTCGGCGTGGTCGACCGGATCCGGTCGGCGCGGCTCACCCCGGAGGACCGCGCCCGGTTCGTCGGGGCCGCGGTCGGCTCCAGCCCCGGCTCCCTCTCGGTCGACCGGGACCGGATGGCCGCGGCCCGGGACCGCGCCCGCGACGCCGACTCGTGGGCCGGACGAGCGATCCGGGCGTGGAGCGACCGATCCGCGGGCGACGGCGACCCGGTCGCGATCGACGCGGACGCCCGCGAGCGGCTGGTCCGCGAGCTGGAGGACGACCTGGGCGCGCCCGAGACGCCGGGGTGGGACTGAGGTCGGCCGGGGCAGGACTGAGGTCGGCCGGGGCAGGACTGAGGTCGGCCGGGGCAGGACTGAGGTCGGCCGAGGCGGGCGATCCCGGACTACTCCCCCGCGTCGACCCGCCGCACGGCGAGCGCGGCCTCGCAGGTGCACTCCGTCTCGCACTTGGGGCACTCCGAGGCGGGCCGGTCGATCGGGTCGCGGTGGACCGTCTCGTAGCCGTGGCGGTCGAACAGCTTCTCCGGGGAGTCGTCGCCGCCGTGGTACCACGAGTCCGCGAGGTACAGGTCGACGCCGCGCTCCGCGCCGATCCCGTGGAGCCTGTCGAGGAGCCGGCTCCCGATCCCCCGCCCGGTCGCCCCGTCCTTGACGTATCCCATCTCGAGGTGGCCGTACCGGTCCGCGGCGGGGATCAGGTCGGGGTCGTCGAAGAAGTACATCTCGTCGGCGACCGCGGCCGGGTCCGCGAACTCGCGGAGCGCCATCACGCCGAGCGGCTCGTCGGGGGCGTCGGCGTCCACCGCGACCAGCACGTGGTACGTCGGGTCGTCGAGCCCGAGGTCGACGCCGTACGAGCTCCCCTCGCTGAAGTGCGCGGTGATGAGCGCCTCCAGCTCGTCCGCGTCGCTCGGCCGCGGGTCGCGGATCGCGATCTCGTCCATTCGCCGCGCGGTACGCCCCCCGCGTGCAAGAACGGTGCGGTGTCGGCCCCGACCCGTCACCGCCCACTGCTCCCTACCCACCGGTTCCCGGCCGCCAGATCCCCTGTCGCCGGTCGAGCCACGCGGTGACGACGACGTGCGGGAGCGTCAGCGCCGCGATGCCGACGAGCGACGCCGCGAGCAGGTCGCCCGGCGCGGCGACGCCGGCGGGGGCCGCGAGCCCGACCGTCCCGACGACGAGGAACCCGCCGAGCGTGAGCGGGGCCGCGTCCCGTGCGAACCGCGCGAGCGCCCGCCGAACGTCGCCCGCGGCGAGTGCTCCGGCGGCGCCCGGATCGACGAGAGTCAATCGCCCCACGTGCCGGAGCGCGTGCCAGAGCGCGAAGTACACCCCGATCGCGAACACCGGCGCCGCGAGCAGGAACCACGCCCACAGCACCGCGACCTCGCCGGCGTCGCGGAGCCACCCGCGCCGCGAGGCGCCGCCCCGGACCCGCACGTATCCCGCCCCGACCGACGCGAGGGTCGCCGCGATCACGACCCCGCCGACCGCCAGCCGCGTTTCCGGGACGAACAGGGGGTCGACCGCGGCCGCCGCCGCGCCCGGCTCGGCGACGAACAACCCCACGACCCACTCCGCGACCAGCCGGTACTCCGCCGGGTGCGCGAGCAGGGGGACGCCCATCGGGAGCCCCCCGCGGACGACGAGGCTCAGCCACCGCTCCGCCGAGGTGGGGAGGTGCTCGACGCCCGCGAGCGCGAGCGCGGCCGCGTCCCCCTGTCCCCAGTGGAGCCACGTGAGCGCGACGAACCCGGCGAACGCGGCGACGGGCGCGAGGAAGAACGCGGCGACGACCGCTCCGCCGAGGACCGCGTAGGCGACGGAGACGACCGCGATCGACCGCCGAAGCGACACCCCCGGCGCCGCCCGGAGCGGAACGAGGTGGTCGACCGCGCCGTGGGCCATCCCGACCGCGAGCGTGCCGAGTGCGAACGTCGCGACGCCGAGATCGACCGGAAACAGGGGGGTCGCGGCGCCGACCGGCAACAGCGCCGCGAGCGCCAGCGCCGGGTACAGCGCGAACCACCGGTCGACCGTCGATCGGGCCGGCTCGTCGCGCTCGCCCGACGCCGCCGGGTCGCGACGGGCGGTCGACCCCTTCGCGGGCTCAGTCATTGGCGGGTTCGCTCGCCTCCGGTTCGCCCGTCTCCGGTTCGGGTTTCGCTTCCGCCTCCGGTTCCGGCCCGGAGGTCCCCGTCGGCGACCCCGCCGCCCGTCCGCGCCGGTCGTTCCAGTCGAGCACCCACTCGAACAGCACCAGCCCGTTCACGGTCATCACGCCGGCCGAGGCGAAGAAGAGCAGCTCCTCGATCGGGAGCCCGAGGACGGCCACGCCGGTCGTGAGATCGGGCGAGAGCCGCCAGGTTCCCATCTCGATCGCGATCCGGTCCGCGACCCAGAAGTACGCGGCCGGGATCAGCGTCGCCGCGATCCAGACCCGCGGCGTCCGGGCCAGGTAGCCGCCGCCGACCGCCCACTGGAGCGCGGCGACCGGGCCGACCCACGCGATCAGCCCGCCGAGATAGAGGTACGAGGGGTCGAGGGAGACGAGCCAGAGCCCCGCGCCGACCATCGCGACGCCGGCGACGACGCCGGCGACCCGGGGCCGCCGATCGAAGTCGCCCTCGCGGAACGTCGGGTCGAACCCGATCAGGTGGAGCGCGAACGCGGTGACGACGGTCTGGACGGCGAAGAAGAGGTACTCGCCGAGGGGGATCGACAGCGCCCGAACGAGCACCGCGCCGTCCGCGTACCACCACGCGCCCCGCCGGATCATGTAGCTGATCCACGGGGTCGTGTACGCGTAGGCGATGGCGACGAGGATCGCGATCCCGGCCGTCGCCCGCCGCCGGCGAACGGGGTCGTACCGCGGCGCGACGTACCACAGGACCGCGACCACGGGGAGGCTGAAGACGAGGTGGAACTGGAGATACGTCAGCGTCGGCAGCATCTGCTCACCTCGGCGGCGCCGTTCATACCGTTCCGTTCGCTCCGCCGCTTATTAAGGACTCATCCACACAGTGTGGTCCGGGCGGGGGAGTTCCCGGACCCCCCGGCGATCGCCGACTACTCCGCGGGGAGCACGTCGTACCCCTCCAGCACCTTCCCGAGCCGGAACATCGAGGCGACGACGGCGTCGCACACCGGCCGGACCGCGTCCTTGGGGACGAACCCGATCGCGACCCCGGCCACCTCCAGCATCGGAAGGTCGTTCGCGCCGTCGCCGACCGCGACCGTCTCGGCCATCGGAATCCCCAGGTCGTCGGCGAGCGCCTCCAGTGCGTCGTCTTTCGTCCCCTCAATGAGCGGCCCCTCGGCCTCGCCCGTGAGCTTCCCGCCGGCCATCGGGAGGCGGTTGGCGACGACCGTGTCGGCCTCCACGCCCTGCTTCGCGAGCGCGCGCTCCACCCCGCGCTCGAACCCGCCCGTGAGCACGGCGACGTGGTGGCCCTCGGCCTGCAGGCGCTCGATCAGCTCGCCGGCGCCCGGCCGGAGCGCCACCTCGTCGAACGCGCCCGCGACCTCGTCCTCGTCGAGCCCGCCGAGCAGCTCCGCGCGCTCGTAGAGGCTCTCGGCGTAGCTGAGCTCGTCGTTCATCGCCCGCTCTGTGATCTCGGCGACCTCGTCGGCGACGCCCGCGCGCTCCGCCAGCAGGACCGTCATCTCGGAGTCGGAGAGCGTGCCGTCGAAGTCGAACGCGATGAGACTCATGGGTCCCGTTCGGCGTGGAGGGGTTTTGAAGCACCTGATCGCGCAAGGGTTCCGCGTCCCCGGTGGGCTTTTTCCCCGTCGCGGTCGTCGCCCTCGGTATGGACCGAACTGACGCGAACCGCGCCGACGTCGACGTCGACGACCTCCTGAAGGTCATCCTCGTGCTCGCGATCGCGTGGCTTCTCTTGGAGATCGTTGACACGGTGCTCGATCTGACGTTCGCGCTCGTCGACGCCATCCCGCGGCTGATCGTCGTCGTCATCGTCGTGCTGATCGCCTTACGGCTCGCCGACCGGATCTGAGGCGTGTTCAGCCTGAACGTCCCGATCGCGCCCGCCGTCGATCGGCTCGCGGCGGACCTCCAGTCGAAATTATCAGGGTTCGAGCGGGTGCGCGATCGCCACACGCTCGTCTGCAAGCGGTTCGGCGTCGCGGACGTGCCCGATCGCGTCGCGAGCGACCACCGCGACGGAAGCGGCGGGACCGGACCGGACGCGTCACCCGGTTCTCCCGCCGCCGGACCGTCGCCGCCCAAACCCGACGCGCTCGACGCCCTGCGTCAGGATCTCCACCCGCTGCTCGCGGGGACCGACCCCTTCCCGGTCGCCGTGACCGGGATCGACGTCTTCGACGCGCCCGCGTCGGGGTCGGGACCGGTGTTGTATCTGGCCGTCGAGAGCGACCCGCTCATCCGGGTTCACCGCCGGCTCTGCGCCGCCTACGGCGCGGTCGAGGGGATCGAGGGCGACGACTACACGCCCCACGTTACCATGGCCCGCGGCGGGAACCCCGAGCCGGGCGTCGTCGCGGGGCTGGTCGACGCCGAGTTCGAGCCGATCCGGTGGCGCGTCCACGCGCTCGACCTGTACGACCCCGAGTTCCGCGAGGTCGCCGCGACGATCGAGCTGTAAGCGGCCGCGTTCGGATCGGTCGCGGTTCGCTTCAGCGCCTCGGCCGCCCGCTTATAAACGGTTGTTGTCGGATCGGCGGTAAACGCCGCCAAAGCCCCAGTCGCTCGGCTGTACGCTGACACTTATAAGTAGTCGATCGACACGAACGCCGCCAAAGCCCCAGTCGCTCGGCTGTACGCTGACACTTATAAGTAGTCGATCGACACGAACGCCGCCAAAGCCCCAGTCGCTCGGCTGTACGCTGACACTTATAAGTAGTCGATCGACACGAACGCCGCCAAAGCCCCAGTCGCTCGGCTGTACGCTGACACTTATAAGTAGTCGATCGACACGAACGCCGCCAAAGCCCCAGTCGCGAGGCGGGCGCACGTTCGCTGCGGTCCTCGGTCACTCGCTTCGCTCGTTCCCTGCGGTCCTTGCGTCACCTGCGCCCGCCTCGCGACTGCCCCTTTGGGTCCCGCCCCTCCGCAACCGCCCCGCACCTCACGCCTCCCCAGCCTCGTCGGTGGTCCTTCGCTTCGCTCTGGACCACCGACTCCCTCGCACGCGCTCCTCGTGGCCGCCAAGGGCGGCCACTCGGAGGCGCGCGCCACCGCCATCCGTTTAAGTGCCACGTCGCCGTCGGCGGTCGTTCTCAAATGTCGTCCCGCTTCCCGTCGCCCTTCTCCGCGCCGTCGCACTCTCCCGGATCGTCGACCGCGTGATGCGGCCCGAGCGGCCCGTGCGTCGGGCAGACACCGGCGATCGGCGTCGCGTTGAGACAGCAGGCGCGCTGCCGACTCGCGACGGCGCCCCGGAAGAGGCGCTCGCCGCAGCGACGGCAGTAGGACGCCCCGTCGCTCGCCACGACTCAGCGCTCGCGGATCCGCATCGGCACCGGGTGGTCGGGATGCATCGTCAGCGAGCCGCGCAGCGAGAGGTCGGGGCCCTCGTACTCCAACTCGTACTGCGAGCAGACTTTCGCGAGGATCAGCTTGGCCTCCAACAGCGAGAACGACTTCCCGATGCAGTGGCGCGGGCCGCCGCCGAACGGGAAGAAGGCGAACCGCGGACGTTGACTCCGGCGCTCGGGCTTCCACCGGCTCGGGTCGAACGAGTCCGGGTCGTCGTACCAGCGCGACGAGCGGTGAACTACCCACTGCGAGCACATCAGCGCCGACCCCTCCGGGATCCGGTATCCCCCCAGTTTCACGTCGAGCTTCGGCTCGCGGAACAGGGTGTAAACGGGCGGGTACAGCCGCATCGACTCGTTGAGCACGCGCTCCGTGAACTCCATCTCGCGGACGTCGGCGGCGGTGGGGGCACCGTCCCCCGTTGCCGCTTGGGCCTCGCTCGCCACGCGCTTCCGGGCCTCGGGGTGGTTCGAGAGCAGGTAGAAGGTGTACGTGAGCGCGAGCGCGGTGGTGTCGTGGCCGGCCAGTAACATCGTCACCAGCTCGTCGCGGAGGTTCTCGTCGGTCTGCTCGCCGCGGTCGCGGGCGCGCAGCAGGACCGAGAGTAGGTCCATCGGGAGGTCGCCACTGCCGTCATCGCTCCCGCTCCCGCCCCCGCCCTCGCCGTCCCCCGCGGGGCCGCGCACCGCGACGCCCTCCGGCCCGGCCGGGTCGACGGCGGGGTCGCGTTCGGTCCCGCGCCGGCGCTCGACGATGCCGTCGATCACGGACTCGAGGGTGTCGACCGCGGCCGCGAACTCGCGGTTCTCGCGGGTCGGGGCCCAGTCCGGGATCAGGAAGCGCCGCGGGTCCGGCTCGAACCGGGCGCCGAGCGGCTCCAGCTTCTCCTGGACCGTCTTCACCTCCTCGTCGGTGATGTCGGCGCCGAACATCGCCGAGACGATGATCTTGACCGTGAGGCGAGCGACCTCCAACTGAATATCGACGACCTCCCCGTCGCTCCAGTCGGCGAGCTGCGACTCGGTGTGATCGACCATCGTCCCCGCAAGCGCGCCGATCCGGCGGCTGTGGAACGAGGGGTTCGCGAGTCGCCGCTGGCGCTGCCACGTCTCCCCCTCACTCATCAGGAGGCCGTCGCCGAGCAGTCGGTCCATCGCGCCGTCGCCGAACTGCGGCTTGCGGTACCGCTCGGCGTCGGCGACGAGCACGCGCTCGATGTCGGCGGGGTTCGTCAGGAGGTACGTCTCGCGCGGGCCGAGGTCGAACCGAATGACGTCCCCGTAGCTGTCGGCGCAGGCGCGCATGAACGAGAACGGGTCGTCGGCGTACTGGCGACCGTTGCCGACGAGGGGGTCGCCGATGGGTCCGGGCGGCGTGGCGGACATACGAGAAGCAGGGTCTCGGCGGGGTTAAACGTTCGGCGGCAGAGAGAACGCGGAGGCGTGAGGCGCCGGCCGATTCGCTACTGACGGGCGTCCAGCCGCTCGACGCGGGTGATCAGCTCGTCGACGGCGAGCTCCTGGTCGTCGGTGGCGTCGACGATGCGGTCGGTCGCCTCCTCGGTGCGGTCGGAGCGCTCGCGGACCGCCTCCAGCGACGACGTGAGCTCCTCGACGGTCGCGGCCTGGTCGTCGGTGGTCCGCGCGACTTCGGCGACGCCGGCGGCGGCCTCGTCGACCGCGTCCGCGATGTCCTCGAGCGAGTCGAGCACCGTCTCGATCTCGGTGCCCGCGTCCTCGATGCGGTCGTGCGAGCGCTCGACGGCGGTGCTCGTCTCGTCGGACTGCGCCTGCAGCTCGGCGAGGCTCTCCGTGATCTCCTCGGTGTAGCCGCGGGTCTCGTCGGCGAGCTTCTTCACCTCCTCGGCGACGACCGCGAAGCCGTCCCCGCCCTCCCCGGCGCGGGCCGCCTCGATGTTGGCGTTCAGCGCGAGCAGGTTCGTCTGCTCGGCCACGTCGGAGATGACTTCGATGACCTCCTCGATGTCGTCCATGCGCTCCGAGAGCGCGCCGACGCTCTCGACGAGCTCGTCGCCGATCTCGACCACGTCCTCGGTCGCCTCGCGGGCGTCCTCGCTGGCGTCGAGCCCCTCGTCCGCGGCCTCGCTGGCCGCGACCGCGGCGGAGTCGACCTGGTCGGCCGTCGCGGCGACCTCCTCCATCCCCGCGGAGAAGGACTGCATCTCGGAGACGCTCTCCTCTAACAGCTCGTTCTGCTCGTCGACGTTCTCGGCGATGTCCGCGGCCGCGGTGCTGGCCTTCTGGACCGTCTGGTCGATCTGGCGGGCCTGCTCGTGGACGCTCTCGGAGAGGTCCTGGAGGTTCTCCGCCATCTGGTTGACGACGCCGATGACGCCCAGCAGCTCCTCGTCGAGGCTCTCGCACTCCTCGTGGCAGACGGCGCGGGCGTCGAGGTTCCCGTCGCCGATCGCCTCGGCCGTGTCGCGGATCTCGGAGACCAGCTTCTTCGTCGCGTCCCGCTGGTTGATGTTCTCCGTCCGGTCGATGACGACCTCGGTGACGCCGACGAGCTCGTCCCCGTCGTAGAGCGGGGTCGCCGTGAACTCGATGTGCTTCTCGTCGCCGTGGCGGTCGACCATCGTGCTGGTGTCGCGGTAGCGGGTCTGCGCCGAGCCGCAGCGCTCGACCCCGTACTTCTCGTCGGCGGTCTCCGGCGCGTCGAGCACCTTGTCGGCGAGGGTGTCGGCCCGTCGCCCGTCGGGGTAGAACAGCTCCGAGACGTGCGCGTGGCCGATCGCGTCCTCGCGATCGTTCCCCGTGAGCGACGCGATCGACTCGTTCCACTCGGCGACGTTCCCCTCGCAGTCCAGGATGAACGTCGGGACGCCGGTGGCGTTGAACACCTGCTCGAAGCCGGCGGCGGCGAGCGTCTCGGCCCGGTTGGCCCCGTCGGCCTCCGCGATGCTGTACGACTCGCCTTCGCTCGCGTCCGTCCCGAACGCCTCGCCCGACGGCCCCCCGGCGTCGGAATCGTCCACGACGACGCCGCCGTCCGGGACCGACCGCGAGTCCCGATCCCGACCGAACGCCCGTCGGAGCAGCCCTCGAAGTCCCGTCATATCTACGCGGGACTCTCCCAAGCACCCGGATAAACCGTTCCCCCCGTTACTCACGTTTGATAATTTCCCGCCCCGTCAGACGGCGAGACGGACTCGATGTCCGTCCCCGGCCTCGGTATCCTCCTGCGGCGCCGATATCCGCCCGTAGCGTTCAAACGCGCGCGGCGGCTACGCAGATTCGATGGACGCCGACGCCGTGCGCGAGCGGGCCGCGGACCTCCCGACCGAGCCCGGCGTGTACCAGTTCCGGGCCGGGGAGACGACGCTGTACGTCGGCAAGGCGGTCGATCTCCGCGACCGCGTCAGGTCGTACGCCGACCCGCGCTCGGGGCGGATCCGCGGGATGGTCGGGCGCGCCGACCGGATCGAGTTCGCGGTGACCGACACCGAGACGCAGGCGCTCCTCCTGGAGGCGAACCTGATAAAGCGGCTCCGGCCGCGGTACAACGTCCGGCTGAAAGACGACAAGTCGTACCCGCTGGTCGCCTTCTCCGACCACCCCGTCCCCCGGATCGAGGTGACTCGCGACCCCGAGGCCGGCGCGGTCGCCTACGGGCCGTTCACGGACGTGGGCCGCGTGGAGACGGTGGTGAAGGCGATCCGCGACGAGTACCGCCTCCGCGGCTGCTCCGACCACAAGTACGCGAACCGCGACCGCCCCTGCCTCGACTACGAGATGGGGATCTGCTCGGCCCCCTGCACCGGCGAGATCGACCCCGAGGGCTACGCCGAGGACGTGGCGGCCGCCCGCCGGTTCTTCGAGGGCGAGACTGGCGTCCTCGCCGACCCCCTGCGTCGGCGGATGGAGGCCGCCGCCGAGAGCGCGGAGTTCGAGCGCGCCGCGAACCTCCGCGACCGGCTGGAGGCGGTCGAGGCGTTCCACGGCGAGGGCGGCGAGGCCGTCAGCGACCGCACCGACGACCGCACCGTCGACGTGCTCGCGGCCGCGGTCGAGGGCGACACCGCCCGCGTCGCCCGGCTGCACAGCGAGCGCGGCCAGCTGGTCGACCGCAGCCGGCACCGGCTGGACGCGGCGGCGGTGGGTGAGGGCGGCGACGCGAGCGAAAACGCCGCCGACCCCGACGCCAACACCCCCGCCGCCGTCCTCTCGGCGTTCCTCGCGCAGTACTACGCCGAGCGGGAGTTCCCGGACGCGGTCCTCCTCGCCGAGCGTCCCTCGGACTCGGACGTGGTCGACTGGCTGGAGGCGGAGGGGGTCTCCGTCCGTGTCCCCGGCGCGGGCCGCGAGGCGAAGCTCGTCGAGCTCGCCCTGAAGAACGCCCGCAAGCGCGGCGGCCGCGAGGATCCGGTCGGCGCGCTCGGCGAACGGCTCGGCATCGATCGCCCCGACCGGATCGAGGGGTTCGACGTGAGCCACGCGCAGGGGACCGCGGTGGTCGGCTCCGACGTGTGCTTCGTCGACGGGAGCGCGGAGACGAGCGACTACCGCCGGAAGAAGCTCACCGACCGCAACGACGACTACGCGAACATGCGCGAGCTGGTCCGGTGGCGCGCCGAGCGCGCGCTCGCCGGCGAAGACGACCGCCCCGACCCGGACCTCCTCCTGATCGACGGGGGCGAGGGCCAGCTCGGCGCCGCGCGCGACGCGCTCGCGGAGACCGGCTGGGACGTGCCCGTCGTCGCCCTGGCGAAGGCCGAGGAGCTGGTTGTGACCCCCACCGGGACCCGTCGGTGGGACGACGACGCCCCCGAACTGCACCTGCTCCAGCGGGTCCGCGACGAGGCGCACCGCTTCGCCGTCTCCTACCACCAGACCGTCCGCGACGAGGTCAAGACGGTCCTTGACGACGTGCCCGGTGTCGGCCCCCAGACGCGCCGCCGGCTCCTGCGCCGGTTCGGGTCGGTCGAGAGCGTGCGCGAGGCCTCCGCCGACGACCTCACCGACGTCGAGGGGGTCGGCGACGCGACCGCCGAGACGCTCCGTGAGCGGTTGTAAGGCACCGAACTCTCCCGACGCGTGCGAGACCGCCTCACCCCCACCGAAGCTACTTACGGGTGACTCGGGAACTCCACGGCATGTCTCCGCCCTCTCCCTCCCGGTCGCTCAGGCGCCACTCGGTCCCGTTGGCCGTGTTTCTCGCGGTGGCGATCGCCGTGCTCGTCGCGCCCCCGATCGTGCTCGGCGAGGCGACGACGCGGACCTACGCCATCACCGCCGCGATCCTCATCCTCGCCGTCGGTTCCGCGTTCCCGTACGCGGCGATCGTCGCGCTGGGAACGCTTCCGCTCTCCTACGCCGGGATCGCGAGCTTCGCGGCCCCGCGGCCGGAGTCCGACGAGCCTCATCCCTTCTCGGCCGCCGCCGCCCTCCGGCACGCCGCCGCCGGTCTCGCGTACGTCTTGGCGTCCGCCGCGGTCGGCGCCGTCGGGATGGGCGTCCAGATCGGTCTACCGAGCGATCCCGGGGGGACCCCGGCGGTCTTCGGGCCCTCCTTCCTGCACCTCGGCGGCGCGCTCGTCGCCGTGATCTTCGTTTCCCTCCAGCTGTGGCGGTACGAGACGTCCCCGGGCGAACTCGCCGCGCGAACCGTCCTCGGGACGGTCGCCCTCGGAGCCCTCCTCGCGCTGTCGCCCGCCGTCGCCTTCTGGGCGTTCAACGGGGGCCTCTGAGCCGGAGCCGACTGGCGTCGTCCGATCGCCGCGCCGTCGAGCCGCAGACCCCGCCTTCACCGTACGCTTATACCCGATCTCGCCCAACTCCCGGCCGTCCATGCGCGCGTTCTTCGCCGCCGACCTGCCCGCGGACCTCGCGGATTCCGTCGCGGACGCACAGGCCGCGTTCGAGGGCGCCGACGGCCTGCGGTTCGTCGATCCCGAGCAGGCGCACGTGACGCTGAAGTTTCTCGGGGAAATCGGCGAGGACCAGACTGAGGCGTCCACCGAACCCACCCTCGACGACGTGATCGCGGCCGGCGAGCGCGCGGTCGAGACGGCCGACGTCGGCCCCTTCGAGTGTGCCGTCCGGGGGTTCGGCGTCTTCCCGAGCCTCGACTACATTTCCGTCGTCTGGGCCGGCGTCGACGCGGGGAGCGCGGAGCTGACCGCGCTCCACGAGGCCCTCGAAGCGGAAACGACCCAGCTCGGCGTCGATTCAGAGGAGCACGACTTCACCCCGCACGTCACGCTCGCCCGGATGAACGACGCCCGCGGGAAGGAGCTGGTACGCGAGACCGTCCGCGAGCGCGACCCCGACATCGGGCGGTTCGCGGTCGACGACGTTCGGCTGGTGAAATCGGCGCTGACGAGCGACGGGCCGGAGTACGAGACCGTCGCGTCGTTCGGGCTGTAGCGGTCGGTGTCGCCGATCCCAAACATTGCGCCGATCGTCCCGACCGTCGATCGCCTCGACCGTCCCGACCGTGACGCCCGCGAGAACGACGAGTCCCGGAACGCGAAGGTGTCCCGACGAAATTCTCACAGATGATTCTCTCGGGGGCACGTTTAATCGCGGCGATGGCTGACATGTCAACAGATGAAGGACGACTCGCGATCGGACCGGACCGGCGACGAGCGCCCGCGAGCGTTCGCGCTGCTCGACGAGGAGAACGACGCGGCGACGCGCCTCGAGGCCGTCGAGGCGCTCGGGAACCCGTCGAGTTCGATGGTGGGCAGCGAGCGCCGGATCGCCGATCGACTGCTGCGAGTCGTGCTCACCGACGACGACGCGACGGTCCGCGCGGAGGCGATCGACGCGCTGTACTTCCACGGGGATCGGTACATCGATGAACTCGTCTCGCGCGTCGCGGCCGCGGTCCGGCGTCGAGACGGCGACGCCGACCCCGAGATGGTGTTCGCTCGGTGGCTGACGAGCGACCACGCGGCCTACCGGATGGTCGGCGCGACCGGGCTGGGTGCGGCGGGTCCCTCGGAGATGCGCGGCGCCGCGGACGCGACGCGGTCGCCGGACGCGGGGAAGTCTCCGGACGCGACGGACCGCCTCCGCGCGGCGTTCGACGACGACGACGCCCGGGTGCGGGCGCGGGCGGTGCGCTCGTACGCCGCCCGCGGCGGCGAGGCGGTCGCCTCGGTTCGCCCGCTGTTGCGCGCGCCCAACGCGCTCGTTCGGCGCGCGGCCGTCGACGCGCTGGTGTCGATCGGGACGACCGAGGCGACGGACCTGCTGGCGGCCGCGGCCGACGACGGCAGCGACCGCCTCCGGAAGACCGTCGTCGAGCGGCTCCACGGCTTGGACCACCCCGAATCGGCGGCGATCCTGATCGACGCGATGCGGGACCCCTCACCGTCGGTGCGGCGCGCCGCGGCGGCGTCGCTGGCGCGGCTCGTCGCGGATGGCGACGCGGTGCGGGGACGAGACGTGCGCGACCGGCTCGCGACCGACCGACCGTTTCGGAGCGACGGCGACGGCGCGGTCGCGCGGCTGCTCTCCGAGGTCGCGTCGGACGGGAAGCCGGAGCGGGTCACCCCGGCGGCCAGGCGACACGCGATGTGGCTGTGCTGCGAGCTCGTCGAGCGCGACGGCGCGGGACCGAGCGAAACCGCCGTCTCGCGGCTCCTCGACGCGCTCGGGAGCGACGACCGGTACGTCGCCGACATCGCCGCCGCGTACCTCTCTCGGTTCGATGCCCCGGCGCTCGAACGGGAGGTCCGCCGGCTCGCCGGCGACGCCGAGGCCGATCCGGACGCGAGGGAGCGCGCGCAGTCGGTGCTCCGCCGGCTCAAGCGACGGACGGCAGCGTCGGCCGCGGACCGGTCTATCGAGTACGTCTACGTCCGGCGGCCCGTAGACTACACGGAGAAGCACGCCGAGTAGTCGGTCGCCCGACAGTCGAGGCCGCGGCGCCACGGCGTCGCGGGGTCGCTACCCCCGGCGCACGAACCGGCCGTCCTCGCCCGCGACCGTCAGGTCGATCTCGTCGTCGAGGAAGTTCAGCACCGTCGAGACGTTCGGGTCCGCGTCGGCGTCGACGTACAGCTGCAGGACGCCGCCGTCGTCGTCCAGCCGGGCCGAGAGCATCCGGACGAAGTCGCAGGCGGTCCGGAGGTCGAAGGAGCGCACGACCTCGTGGAACACGCTCACCTCCAGCGAGATCGCGTCGCCCGCGACCCGGTTGGCGTCGATGATCCGCGACACCGTCTCCCCGAGTTCGTCCGGTCCGAGCCGCGGGTCCAGCTCGACGACCTCGATGGGAATCTCGGAGAAGTCGAGGTCGGGCGCCTCCTCGAAGGGGTACGCCTCCGTGCTGACGACGACGGTTCGGCGCGGCCACGCGTCCAGCTCCTCGTGGAGCAGCCGGACGGTGCGCTCCGGGTTCGCGGTGACCGCGATCACCAGATCGCCGCCCGCGTGGAAGTGCGCGCGGAGCGCGTCGGCGTCCGCGCTGTCGACGGGCGCGGCGACCTGGACCGTCCCGTTCCACGAGACGCGGTCGGCGACGTGGACCCCCTCCTCGATCCGGTCGGCGACGTGCTCGTGGAGGTGCGCCTTGAACTCCTCGACCGCGCCGTCCGCGTCGTACGCCGTCTTCGTCGTCGCGCAGTACGGACAGTCCCACGTCGTCCGGAAGTCGGACCGGCTGACGGCCTCGGAGTGGTGCGCCAGCAGGTGCGTGCCGGTGACCTCGCGCATCGACGACCGGTCCGTCGTCCACGCGGCGAACCCGCATCGGTCACACCCCCATCGAGCCATCATGATCGAGAACGTATACCGTCAGATTCCCTCGGACGAATATGTATGTTGTGTTACGAGAGATCGTCGACGTGACCGGGTCATTCGGTTTCGTCGGCCCTCGCGTCGGCTGTCTCGACGCTGTCCGATTCGCTGCGGTCGCTCCCGGGTCCGATCCCCGGGTGCTCGACCCGCACTCGGGTCACTCTCGTCGCGGTCGCGCCCGTGACGGAGAGCGTCACGTCGCCGATCTCGACGCGGTCGCCCTCGGCCGGGACCCGCCCGAGGTGCTGCGTGATCAGCCCCGCGACGGTCTCGGCGCCCCCGTCGATCGGGAGGCCCAGCCCGAGCGTCTCGTTGAGGTGGGCGACGGTCGTCCACCCCCGCGCGACCGCGGCGTCGGGCGCGACCACGTCGACGTGGTCGGTCTCCCACCGCCCGACCAGCTCGCCGACGACCTCCTCGACCACGTCCTCTAAGGTTACGATCCCCACCACCGCGCCGAACTCGTCGACGACGATCGCCATCCGGAGGTCGCTCGCCCGCATCGTCGCGAACAGCTCGTCGACCGGCTGGGTCTCCGGGACGAAGGTCGGCTCGCGAAGCGCGCTCGCGAGCGGCTCCCCGCGCTCGTCGGCGCCGACCGCGTCGCGCAGGTCGACGACGCCGACCACGTCGTCCCGGTTCTCGCCGTACACCGGCATGCGCGTGACGCCTTCGGCGGCGGCGGTCGAGACCGCCTCGGCGGGCGTGGCGGTGTCCGGCAGCGCGACCATGTCGGTCCGGGGGACCATCACCGCCGACACGCGGACCGACTCCAGGTCGAGGACGCCGCGGATCATCGCGCCCTCGTCCGGATCGAGCGCGCCGGCCGCCTCGCCCGAGAGGACGAGCGTCTCGATCTCCTCGCGCGTGAGGTACGACTCGATGGCGGATTCCCCGCCGGTGAACCGGTTGACGATCCCGGAGAGCGCCTCGAACACGTACAGCACCGGGCGGATGACCCGCTGGATCGCCACCACCGGTCTGGACACCCGCAAGGCGTGTTTCTCGGCGTTCGCCACCGCGTAGGACTTCGGCGCGATCTCGCCGAAGACGATGACGAACACCGAGGTGACCAGCGTCGACCCGGTCGCGGCCTGTCCCCCGGAGAAGCCGAACCGGACGAACACCGCGGTCGCGACCGACGCGGCCGCGATGTTGGCGACGTTGTTGCTCACCAGGGCAGTGACGAGGAAGCGGTGCGAGTCCTCTCTGAGCGCCGACAGCGCCCGCGCGCCGGGCACGTCGGCGGCGAGCAGGGAGTCGACGCGGTGGGTCGGGACCGAGAAGACGGCGAGCTCCGAGCTGGAGAAGAAGGCGCTTATCCCCGTCAACACGAGGATGGCCGCCACGCCCGCAAAGGCGATCGTGATGTCCATGTCGGCCCATGCGGGCGGATATAAAAGGCAGTACCGGAGCGTCCAAAAGCGGCATCGGCGCGTCGCGGTGAGCGCTCGCGAGCGCCCGCGATCGTGCAGGTTTCGGGTTCGGTCGTGAGCGAGCGACGACGGAGCTGGGGGATGTGAACCGAACCCGAACCGAGGTCTATACATGAATACGTATTCTCCAGTCGAAACGGAGGGGTAGATGCCCACGGACGCGGATCCGTTTGGCCGGCAAAACGGAGCGATGAGGAAAGGGTTAACCTCCCGCCGCCGGTGGAAACGCCCATGAAGGTACTCGTGACCGACCCCATCGCGGACGCGGGGTTGGACCGACTCCGAGACGCCGGCCACGAGGTCGTGACGGACTACGAGATCGAGGGCGACGACCTGCTCGACGCCGTGAGCGACGCGAACGCGCTGATCGTCCGCTCCGGGACCGACGTGAACGAGGCGGTCTTCGAGGCCGCCTCCGACCTCGTCATCGTCGGGCGCGCCGGCATCGGCGTCGACAACATCGACATCGAGGCCGCCACCGACCACGGGGTCATCGTCGCCAACGCGCCCGACGGGAACGTCCGGGCCGCCGCCGAGCACACGGTCGCGATGACGTTCGCCGTCGCGCGCTCGATCCCGCAGGCGCACGGCCGCCTCGTCGACGGCGAGTGGGCGAAAGGCGAGTTCCTCGGCACCGAAGTGAACAACAAGACGCTCACCATCGTCGGCCTTGGCCGCGTCGGCCAGGAGGTCGCCAAGCGCCTCGACTCGCTCGGGATGGATCTCGTCGTCTACGACCCGTACATCTCCGAGGAGCGCGCCGACCGGCTCGGCGCCGAGCTCGTCGAGGACCTCCACGAGGCGCTCGCGCGCGGCGATTTCGCGACGATCCACACCCCGCTGCTCCCCGAGACCGAGGGGATGATCGGCGAGGACGAGCTGGCCCAGCTGGAGGGCGGCTACCTGATCAACTGCGCCCGCGGCGGCATCGTCGACGAGGACGCGCTCGCCGAGGCGGTCGACGACGGCGTCCTCGCGGGCGCCGCGCTCGACTCCTTCGCCGAGGAGCCGCTCTCGGAGGACTCGCCGCTGCTCGACGTCGAGGAGGTCGTCGTGACGCCGCACCTCGGCGCCTCGACGGAGGCGGCACAGGAGAACGTCGCCGTCGACACCGCGGAGGCGGTGCTCTCGGCCTTCGCCGACGAGCCCGTCCTCACGGCGCTCAACGCGCCCTCCGTCGACGAGACGGCGTTCCCCCGGATCAAGCCGTACATCGCCGTGGCGGAGACCGCCGGCAAGGTCGCCGCGCAGCTGCTCGACGGCCGGATCACGGAGGTCGAGGCGACCTACGAGGGCGACATCGCCGCGGAGGACGTCGAGCTCGTCACCGCGAGCGCGCTGAAGGGCGTCTTCGAGCCGCTGGAGTGGCAGGTGAACGCGGTGAACGCGCCCCGGCTCGCCGAGGAGCGCGGAATCGAGGTGACCGAGTCGAAGACCCGCCAGACGGAGGACTTCCAGAGCCTCGTCCGGGTCACCGTCCACAACGGCGAGGACTCGATCGCGGTCGAGGGGACGCTGTTCGCGGGCGAGGACCCGCGCATCGTCCGGATCGACGGGTTCCGCGTCGACGCGGTCCCGTACGGTCACATGCTGGTCGCGCGCAACACCGACGAGCCGGGCGTCATCGGGCTCATCGGCACCGTGCTCGGCGACTACGACGTGAACATCGCCGGGATGTACAACGCCCGCGAGACGCAGGGCGGCGAGGCGCTCACCGTTTACAACCTCGATCAGGACGTGCCCGACGAGGCGATCGAGGCCCTGCTCGACGACGGCCGGATCGTCGAGGTCACCGAGATCACGCTGGACGACGCCGACGAGCGGCCGGCGGAGTAGCGAACCCCGAACCCCGAACTACGTTCTGACCGTTCTCGACCCAATATTCGGCGGAAACGACGAGCCGTGGCGCCGCGATCCCGCGTCGATCGGCGTGCCGAGGAACCGGAACTCCGCCGGGATCATGTTTATGAATATTTATGATAGATGTCTAACCGTATGGTAGACGCGGAGGTCCACGTCATCGACCGCGGCGGGCTGTACTGCGACATGAACTACATGATGGAGGCGAACACGATCGGGAGCCGCGACGAGCCGAACCCCGACGCCGAGTACGACGAGATCCCGGTGTGGAACCTCGTCATCGACCACCCCGAGGCGACGATCCTCTGGGACACGGGCTCGCACCACGACGCGGCCGAGGGTCACTGGCCGGAGGGGCTCGTCCAGGCCTTCTACCCGCACGACGCGAGCGAGCACCGGCTCGACGACGACCTGGAGGCGGCGGGCTACTCGCTCGACGACATCGACGCGGTGTTCCAGAGCCACCTCCACCTCGATCACGCCGGCGGGCTGGAGTTCTTCGCGGGCACGGACACCCCGGTCTACGTCCACGAGGAGGAGCTGAAGTTCGCCTACTACAGCGCGAAGACGGACGAGGGGAGCGGCGCGTACGTCCTCGACGACTTCGACCACGACCTGAACTGGCGAGTCCTTCACCGCGACCGAGAGGAGCACTTCACCGACCTGGAGTTCGTCCGGTTCCCCGGGCACACGCCCGGGCTCACCGGCTCGGTGATCCACCTCGACTCCGACGGCACCGTGGTGTTCACCGGCGATCAGGTGTACATGGACGAGAACTACGAGGAGGGGACGCCCCTCGGCGGTCCCCTCGTGTGGGGGAAGACGGAGTGGGCCGAGAGCATGAATCGCATCCGCGAGCTGGAGCGGCGGCACGACGCCGAGGTCGTGTTCGGCCACGACCCGGAGCAGTTCGAGGCCATCCAGCCGGGGTGGGGAATGTGAGCTACGAGCGCTCCGTCTCCGCCGACCCGCACGAGCTCTCGCCGGAGACCGTCTGGGAGGTGCGGATGCCCGCGATCCGCGTGGGAGCGGGCGCGGCCGACGAACTCGGCTACCAGCTCGGCCAGATCGGGCTCTCCGGCGAGGGTCGCGGGCTGATCGTCACCGACTCCGACCTCGCCTCGCTGGGCCACGTCGGCCGCGTCGCCGACGAGCTGGAGCCCGACGGGTTCGACGTCGACGTGTACGACGGCGTCGAACGCGAGCCCAGCATCGAGGCGGTCGAGGAGTGTATCGCGTTCGTCCGCGAGGAGATGGGCGACGACGGGTACGACTTCTACTTGGGACTCGGCGGCGGCAGCTGCATGGACACCGCGAAGGCGACGCGGGCGATCGTCGCCAACGGCGGCGACGTACTCGACTACGTGGCCGCGCCGACCGGTGCGGGCGAGGACCTCACCGAGTCCGGTCCGCCGCTGATCCTGTTGCCGACGACCGCTGGAACGGGCTCCGAGATCTCGCCCGTGGCGATCCTCTCGGTGCCCGAAAAGGGGATCAAGGAGGGGATCTCCAGCACGCACGTCCGGGCGGACGCCGCGGTGCTCGATCCGACCCTCACCACGACGCTGCCGCCGGAGCTCACGGCGAAGACCGCCATGGACGCGCTCGGCCACGCGATCGAGGGGTACACCACCCACCGGTACGACGACCTCCTTCGACCGGAGGACCCCGCGGACCGCCCGGTGTACGCCGGACGAACCGGCTTCACGGAGATGTTCAGCGAGAAGGCGATCGACCTCCTCTCGTCGAACGTGCGCCGCGTCGTCAACAACGGCGACGACATCGAGGCCCGCGGCGCGATGCTGAAGGGCGCGCTGTTCGGCGCGATCGCCGGGCTCACCGCGGGCGCGAGCCTCGCGCACGCGATGGCGTATCCCGTCGGCAACAATTATCACACCTACCACGGGGAGACGATCGCGGCGCTCACGCCCGCGAGCACCCTCGGCTACAACGTCGCCAGCGACCCGCCGCGGTTCGCGAAGGTCGCCGAGATGCTCGGCGCCGACACCTCCGGGATGAGCACCCGCGAGGCCGCCGACGAGGCCCGCGAGGAGTTCGTGCGGCTCCAGCAGGACCTCAACGTGCTCCCGAGCGGGCTCAACGAGCTGGCGGGGATCACCGTCGACGACACCGGCGCGCTCGCCGAGAGCACCGTCAAGAGCCAACAGCGACTCCTCCGGTGTAATCCGCGACCCGTGACGAAAGAGGACGTCGAGGAGGTGTTCCAAAACGCGCTGTACAACTGGGAGTAGCGGACCGGCGAGTGCAGTCTGGCGCGACACCCGCCTTCGACGTCCCGCCTCCCCCCGCTGCCTACGTCGTCCCCGGGAGCGACCTCACGCCGACCCCGACCGACCGTCGCGCGACGCCGCCACGACCGCGTCGGGGTCGGCGACGACGGGGTCGGCCATCGACTCCAAGGGACGGTCACCGAACGAGACGACGACGGCGGCGCCGCCGACCCCCTCGTCCCCCCGGTCGTCGTCACCGGTCCCGGCGGCGCCGATCCCGACGGTCCAGCCGCGGGCGGCGGCGAGCGTCGCGACCGACGCCAGGCCGATCCCCGTTCCGCCGTCCGCGGTCGTGTAGCCCCGGTCGAACACGCGCTCCCGCTCCGCCGGCGGGATCCCCGGGCCGTCGTCGGTGACGGCGAAGCCCCCGTCGAGCGCGACCGCGGTCACGTTCGGCTCCGCCCCGGCGTGGACCGCGGCGTTCCGGAAGAGGTTCTCCAAGACGCTGCGGACCGCGGTCTCGTCCGCGTCGTACGTCTCGTCGCCCTCGATCCGCAGCGTCGCGTCGTCGGTCTCCGCGGTTCGCCACGCCGCCTCGGCGACGGCCGCAAACGAGAACGACGCGCCGTCACCGGTTGCGCCCCCCGCGTCGGGGTGATCGACCGCGGCGAGCGTCTCGTCGACGATTTCGAACATCCGGTCGTGGGCCGTCTCCACGCGGTCGATCGCCGCCTCGTCGCCCGCGCCCGCCAGTTCCGTGAACCCTTCCGCGACCGCGAGCGGGTTCTTGATGTCGTGTGCCAACGCGTGCGTCAGCGTCTGGAGCCGGTCGTTCGCCACCTCGAGGTCGCGTCGGTTCCGCTCCGAGTCCGTGACGTCTCGCAACAGGAGCACCGTCCCCTGCGAACGCCTGCCGAGCGCCGGCAGGCGAACGACCGAGAGGGAGACGAAGCGCGTCTCGCCGCCGACCGCGATCCGCAGCGGCTCGTCGGGGGCCGCTCCCCGGCGATACGCGCCGCGGATCGCCGGGAAGTCGGCCAGCGCGTCCGCGACCGCGGCGCCGACGACCGCGTCGTCGCCGAGCCACGCCCGCGCCGCCGGGTTCGCGTCCGCCACCCGGCCGCCGGCGTCGAGGACGAGGATCGGATCGGGGATCGCCTCCAGGGTCAGCCGTCGGGCGACGGGCGCGACCCCGAGGCTCCGTCCTCGGCGGACGGCGACCACGAAGGAGAGGCCCGTGAGGACGAACAGGAGCTCGGGCCGGAACGCGGGGCCGCCGCCGATCACGACGAACTGCGCCACCCACGGCGCCCCGCCGCCGAGACACAGCAGCGCGGCGAACCCCCGGAACGCGGGCGCCGAGTCGTACACGCCGTACGCGAGGGCCCCGACCGCGCCGACGAGCAGGACCTGCGAGTAGAGCCAGCCGGCCCACCACGCCGGCCCGAGCTCTCGAGAGAGCACCGTCCCCTCGCCGTACGCGACCAGCTCCGTCCCCGTCCGGACCAGTCCGTGAACGTCGTTGGTCCAGCTCAGGAGCGTCAGGGCGACGAGCGGGGCCGCGAGCGCGAGGATCCGCCGCCGGGTGAGCCACGCGTCGTAGCCGAGGTACGACGCGACGAACGCGACGGACGCGACCGGAACGACGGCGGTCGCCGGGTATTGGACGTTGAGCCAGAACAGCTTCCCCGCCTCCGTCGCCGCGAGCGTCTCGCCGAACAGCCCCGCCGACCACCACGCGGTCGCCGCCATGAAGGCGATCGCCGCGCGACCCCCCGGTTCGTCCCGGAACTCGAACGCGACGGCGGCGGCGACCGCGGCGACGACCGCGGCCGCCGCCGAGAGGGTCGCCGTCAGCGGGATGTCGATCAAGTTGGTTCCCCTATTCGGCTCTGATATTTAATACAAACTGCGAGTGTGTCGCGTCTGAGAACCCGCGTCGGCATCCGACGCAGTCGCGCAGGTGTTCGGACGCCCGACTCAGTCGCGCAGGTGTTCGACGACCGCGTCCACGTCGTTCGGAACCGGCTCGGGGTCGCCCCCGGCCTCGTAGGCGGCGTCGGGGTCCTTTAAGAGGTGCCCCGTCGTCAGGCAGACGACCCGCTCGTCGTCGTCGACGACGCCCTCGCGGCGGAGCTTCCGGAGCCCGGCGAGACTCGCGGCGGAGGCGGGCTCGACGCCGACGCCCTCCTCGGCGAGGTCGCGCTGCGCGTCGGTGATCTCCGAGTCGCTCACGGCGACCGCCGTGCCGCCGGTGTTGCGGATGCCGGGGAGCGCCTTCGGCGCGTTGACCGGGTTGCCGATGCGGATCGCGGTCGCGCGCGTCTCGACCTCCTCCCAGCGTCGAATCTCGTCGTTCCCCTCTTCGACCGCCTCGACCATCGGCGCGGCGCCTTCGGCCTGCACGCCGGTCAGCTTGGGGACCTCGTCGACTTCGAGCGCGCCCGACTGGACCAGCTCGCGGAACGCTTTATAAAGCGCAGAGGTGTTGCCCGCGTTGCCGACGGGGAGGACGATCCGGTCCGGGAACGTCCCGTAATCGTCGCGGAACTCCTCTAAGATCTCGAAGCCGATCGTCTTCTGGCCCTCCAGGCGGAACGGGTTCAGGGAGTTGAGCAGGTACGCCTCGCCGCGGGCGGCCAGCTCCTGGACGATGTCGAGGCAGGCGTCGAAGTTGCCGTCCACTTCGAGGATGCGGGCGCCGTGGAGGCTCGCCTGCGCGATCTTCCCGGCGGCGACCTTCCCCTCCGGGAGGAGGACGAGCGTCTCCATCCCGCCGCGGCCGCCGTAGGCCGCGAGCGCGGCGGAGGTGTTGCCGGTCGAGGCGCACGCGAGCGCGCCGACGCCGAGCTCCTCGGCGACCCGGACCCCGACCGTCATCCCCCGGTCCTTGAACGAGCCGGTGGGGTTCATCCCCTCGTGTTTGATCCGGAGCGCCTCCACCCCCACGGACTCCTCGATGCGGGGCACGCGGTGGAGCGGGGTGTCGCCCTCGGGGAGCGTCACGCCCAGGTCGAAGGGGAGCGCCTCGCGGTAGCGCCAGACGCCGCGGTCGGGGCCCTCGGAGGGGGCCCCCGCGCCGAACTCCGCGAACGTCGGCGGGTCGGCGTAGCGCACCTCCAGGAGCCCGTCGCACTCGTCGCAGGTGTATCGGATGTCCTCGAAGGGGGCGAACGTCTCGTCGCACGCGATGCAGGCGAGCCACGTCCCGTCGTCGGCGCAGTCGGGCGCCGCCGGGGCCGGGGCGTCGATGGCGAGGTCCATTACGTCGCCGTCAGTGCCGCCGCGGCTTAAGACGGGCGGTCGGAACGGACGTTGCCGGGCGTGTCGGCGACGGATCGGCACCGGGCGCCGACGCCGCGGTCCCGTCAGTCGACGATGATCTCGGAGCTGTCGCTGTCGCCGTCGTCGCGGCCGGAGCCGAGCCGGTCCTGATACCGCTGGATCCAGTCGGCGAAGCAGTCGGGACAGAGCCGCTGGGTGTCGATGTTCGCCCGGTCGACGCTCAGCCGGACGGTGCGCGCGAGCGCGTCCGTGGTGGGCTCGCCGCAGCCGTCGCAGGGCTCGGTCGTCGGCGCGTCGCTCATACGGATCGGTCGCGCGGGCGGCTCTTAAAAGTACGTCGGCGGGGTCAGGCGCCGCCGCCGAGCGCGAAGAAGCCGGCCAGGAAGATCAGGTACGCGACGACGACGACGAGCGCGCCGGCGGCCACCGGCGACACGAGGGCGTAGCTCCCCTCGACGCCCGCGCCGCCTTTCGTCTCCGTCCCGTCACCCACGGCGTCGGCGGCGTCGATCTCCGCCGCCGTCGGCATCACCTCGGGGAGTCCCTTCCGGCGGGCGTCAATCCGGTTCAGCGCGAAGACGGCGACGACGGTGAGCGCGACCGCGAGGGGGAAGAGCAGGGCTATCTGCCGGACGCCCGCCGCGTACAGCCCGAGGACGCCGAGGGTGACTCCGGCGGCGGTGAGCGCGAACGGCACCTGCGTGTTCACGTGATCGATGTGATCCGCCCCGGCGAAGATCGACGACATCACCGTCGTGTCGCTGATCGGCGAGCAGTGGTCGCCCCAGATCGCCCCGCCGAACAGCACGCCGAGCAGGACCGGGAGGAGTTCGATCCCGCCGAGCTCGAGTCCGAGGGGAATGGCGAGTGGCGTGAGGATCGACATCGTCCCCCACGACGTTCCGGTCGTGAACGAGACCAGCATCGCCGCGAGGAAGATCAGAATCGGGAGGACGCCCGCCGGCACCCCGCCGCTGACGAGCAGGTCGACGACGTAGTCGGCGGTGCCGACCTGCTCCGCGGCGTGACCGATCCCCCACGCGAGGACGATGATCGCCGCGGCGATCACCATCGTCTCGAAGCCGTCGACCATCGTCTCGCTGGCCTCCTCGACGTCCATCGTCCGGAAGCCGACGGCGCCGGCGAAGCCGGTCACCATGAACGCGAAGGCGCCGTACAACAGCCCGAGCGCGACGTCGGTCTCCTCGAAGGACTCGGCGAGGCTCACGCCGGGGTCCGCGCCGCCGCCGAGCCACCACAGCGAGACGATTCCGACGACGATCAGCGCCACGAGCGGGAGGAAGAAGTTCGCGAGGCGCGGATTCGCCTCGCTGGGCTCGCCCACGTCGGAACTCACGTCAGAAAGCGGCGTCGCGTCGTCCCGGAGCGGCTTGCCCTCGGCGCGCGAGCGCCACTCGGCGTTCAGCATCGGCCCGTAGAACCGCTGCGTGAACGCGATCAGCCCGACCATGAAAAACGCCATGAAACAGTAGACGTTCCACGGGATCGACCGGATGAACAGCTCGAACGGCGTGACCCCGTAGTCTCCGGCGGTCGCGTCGATCGCCTCGAAGCCGACGACGATCATCGACACCTGAAAGCCGATCCAGTTCGATATCGGTCCGAACGTCGTCACCGGGGACGTCGTCGAGTCGAGCACGTACGAGTGCATCTCCGTCGACGTCTCGTTGCGCCGCGCGAGGTCGCGGGTCGCGTTCCCGGTCACGATCGTGCTCGTGTAGGAGTCGAAAAAGAGGAACACGCCGAGCGCCCAGGTCAGGAGCTGGGAGTCGCGCGCCGTGTTCACGTGGTCGGCGACCCACCGCTCGAGCGCGAGCACGCCGCCGGACCGGTAGATGAACGCCGCGCCGGCGCCCATAAAGAGGATCAACAGGAGGAACTTCGCGTTGAACGGGCTCAACACCACCTCGACGAGCCAGTCGTTCGCCAGCGCGGTCGCGGCGATCGGATTCCAGTCGGCGACGAGCAGCGCCCCGATCCAGACCCCGGCGAAAAGCGAGACGAGCGTCCGGCGGGTGTACATCGCCAACGCGATCGCGACGAGCGGCGGCGCCAGCGACAGCGCTCCGTACGTGGTCGTCATCGGCTCCGGCTATCTCCGCGGGAATATATAAAGACGTTGGCGATGTCAAAACTAAACGGGAAATAGCAGAATGAACGTCCAGAACCACCCGCTAATGAACATCATTACGGAACTCTCGGTGATACGCGAGAATCGCGCGAACGGTCGCCTCAGACGGTCCGGAACGCCCGGTCCCCGGCGTCGCCGAGCCCGGGGAGGATGAACCCGTCGTCGTCGAGGCGGTCGTCGATGGCGACCGTCAGCAGGTCGGCCTCGGGTACCGACTCGCTCACGCGGACGAGCCCGTCGGGCGCGGAGACCGCCGAGAGGACGAACAGGTCCTCGAAGTCGTCGGCCTCGTTGAGGACGTGGTCGAGGACGGCGCACATCGTCGAGCCCGTGGCGAGCATCGGGTCCGCGACGATCACGGTGTCCTGGGGTCGGATCTCGGGGAGCTTCACGTAGTCGATGGTGATCGGGAACTCGCCGTCGTCGGTCATCCCGGCCTCCTCGTCGCGGCCGGCCGAGATGACGCCCTGCTTCGCGCGCGGGAACGCCTTGAGGAGCCCCTCGACGAACGGCGTCGCGGCCCGGAGCACGTTGATGATGACCACGTCGTCGAGCCCTTTCACGCGCTCGCCGGTCGTCTCCTCCAGGGGGGTCTCCACCGGGACGTACTCGGTCTCCATCGCGCCGTCGATGATCTCGTAGCCGCAGATCCGGCCGAGCTTCACGAGCCCCTTCCGGAAGGCGACCTGCTCGGTCTCGACGTCGCGGAGCCGCGAGAGGGTGTCCTTCGCCAGCGCGTGCGTGATGAGGTGCGCGTCGTCGCGATCTTCGATCGTCATTGTCGGGAACAGAGCCCCGTTCGAGTTAAAGGATGGCGAAACTCGCCGGTTCGTCGGCTCGCAAACGCGGTCTCCGGACGCGGTTCCCCGCCGTGTTCCGCGAGAGGCCCCGACTGCGGGCCGCCGGGGCGGCTACCGCAACACCGCCACGTACGTCAGCGCGAAGAGGATCAGCGCCAGCGTCGCGACGTTCTGGAGGGTGAGCGTGATGAACCCGAGGAAGTCGAGCCCCCAGACGACGACCCACGCGAACCACGCCGAGAGCACGGCGTTCATCGCGAGCACCACCCGCGGGTCGCCCGTCGACTCCTCGACGCCGGCTCGGATCCCCTCGTCGTCGCCCGGCGCTCCGTCTTCCTCGCTCATACGCCGACTGGCGCGTGTGCGCCACTTAGCTCTTGTCCGTCGGCGCCGTACCGCGGCCATGGTCCGGCCGCCACGCCTCCGCAACCGCCGCGGCGACCCCGTCGACCCCGTACCCTTCCTGGTGGCCGCGGGGCTGGCGTTCATGTTCGCCTTCTCGTTCGGGCCGATCTTCGGGACGGCCTACGGGCTGTCGCTCGGCGCGTCGCTGGCGGCCGCCGCGGCCGCGTTCGCCGGGGCGGGATGGGTCGCGTACCGGCAGCTCGTCCGGCAGGCGCCCGCGGTCGACGCCGGGCCCCTGCCGGCGGGGCCGCGGTTCGAACGCCTGGTGTACGCCGCGCTCGCGCTCGGCGGCCTCCTGATCGGACTCACGGTGCCGCTGCTTTGAGTTCCCGCGGGGGGCCGCGGTCGACCCGCTGGGAGTTCGCCGCGAGCCGGACGCGTGGGGCGAAAACGGTCGTGCGATCGGATCGCACGCCAGCGGGACGCTGAGGTGGATCGGCGTGCGAACTTCATTCATGGGTCTAATTGACACAGTCACCGACGCGCTGGCGGCCTCGACCCAGCGCGCGCCCGGAGACACCGGCGGCGACGGCTCCGAGGGCTCGTACTGGTGCGACGACTGCACCGTCCGCGTCCGCGACGTCGAGGTCGACGACCGGGGGATCGACCGCGACGACGACGGGGTCCCCCGGTGTCCCGACTGCGGCGACTCGATGCGCTTCGAGCGCGCGAGCGGGTCCGGCTGCGCCTGCTGAACGCGACTCGCGTCAGCGGGCCGGATCCCGACTGACGAGCTGCGCCCGGAGCGACGAGCTGTGCCCGGAGCGACGCCCCGCGCTCAGGGCTCGCGGAGCGCGACCTCGGCGCCCTGTTCTGTCGGGAACGGCGCGGGGTCGACGGCGGCGGGGTCGTCGCCGATCGCGCCGCCGCCGAGGTCGGCCAGCTCCGCGTCCGTGAGGAGGGCGTCGTCGAGCCGGTCGACCAGCGCGGCCTCGTCGACGCCGGTCCCGATGACGACGAACTCGGTCCGGCGGTCGCCGCGCTCGTCGTCCCAGTCGAGGTCCGGGCGGTTCGAGCGCAGCATGTCGCGCTCGACCGACGGGAGGCCCGCGATCCACGGGCCGAGCGCGGTGACGCGGACCGACCGTGCCGCCTGCCCGACCTGCTGCCGCTGGTCGGTGCCCGCGACCCACAGCGTCCCCTTCGAGCGGACCACGTCGTCCGGGAGGTCGCGGAGGACGGCGGCGATCCGGTCGGGGTGGAACGGCCGGCGGCGGCGATAGGTGAAGGAGGTGACGCCGTACACCTCGTCGGGGTGGCGGTGGTCGTGGTCGTCCCCGTCACTCCCGTTGCCGTGACTTCCCTCCCCCTCGGCCAGCGCCCGCTTCCACCCCGGCAGGTCGCCGACCGCGCGCTCGTCGAACAGGCCGACGCCGAGGATCCGGTCCGGATCGACCGCGGAGAACTCCGTGACGACCGTCTCCGCGTCGGGCTGGAGCGCGCCCACGAGCTCGACCGCCTCGTCGATCTCCGCGTCGGTACAGAGGTCGGCCTTGTTACAGACGACGAGGTTCGACACCTCGATCTGTTCGACGAGGAGGTCCGAGAGGGGGCGCTCGGCGTCGCCCTCGTCGCCGTCGCCGCCTCTGTCGCTGTCTCCCCCTCCGTCGCCGCCTTCGACGCTCCCGCTTTCCCCCTCCGCGTCCGGGTTGACCCGCCGCTCCGGGACCTCGTCGCCCGCGAACGCGTCGAGGAACTGCCGCGTGTCGATCACGGTCACCAGCGCGTCGACCCGATACCGGGCCGCCGCGCGCGACTCGGTCGTGAACAGCCGAGCGACCGGCGCGGGCTCCGAGATCCCCGAGGACTCGACGACCAGGGCGTCGAAGGAGCGCTCGTTGGCGAGCCGCACCACGGCCGTCTCCAGGTCGTCCTGCAGCTCGCAGCAGATGCAGCCGTTCGAGAGCTCGGTGACGCCCTCGACGCCGACCTCCGACTCCTCGGCGATCAGCTCGGCGTCGACGTTCACGTCGCCCATGTCGTTGACGAGCACCGCGACGTCGCGGTCGCCGGCGTTCCGCAAGAGGTGGTTCAGCAGCGTCGTCTTGCCCGCGCCGAGGCTCCCCGAGAGCACGGTCACCGGGATCCGGTCGTCCATGGGGCCCCTCGGTCGGCGACTCCCTTCAACTCCGCGGGGAGGCGTCTCCCGAGACGGCGAGCGCCGTCCCGCCGTCGAAAGCCGATACGTTGATACGTCGCGCCCGCGGACCGCGCACCATGTTCCAGTACGTGTCCGCGGTGGGGATCGCTGCGACGGTCATGACGCTGCTCATGGTCGTCGCGATGCTGTACCTCGTCTGGGGCGCGATCGGTAACAGCGTCCATTCCCCCAGTCCCGGCGACAACGACAAGCCGGAGCTCGGCGAGGGCGACGACGCCGACGAGCCGCAGGGCGAACTCGCCGCCGACGGCAACTCGGCCTGACCGTCTCGCCCGCTCTCGCTTTCCCGTCCGCCTCATTCGTCTCGCCCGCTCTCGCTTTCCCGTCCGCCTCATTCGTCTCGCCCGCTCTCGCTTTTTCATCCGTCCCAGCCGTCTCGACCGCCCGCGACAGCTTTTACCGCGCCGGGGTATCACGATGGATCATGACGATCGCAGACCGGATCGCCGCCTTTCGGGCCGCGCTCGACGAGTGGCTCCGTGGGCTGTACCACGGGATGATCACGCACCCGGCCTACGAGAAGATCGAGAAGGAGGCGGAGGACGCGGAAGACGAGTTCATGCTCGCGTGTTTCCCCGACGCCTTCGGGATCCCCTCGCCGATCTCGTACTACACCGCGGAGCTCCTCCCGTACCTCGAAGACGAGTTCGAGGCGTGGGAGCGGCGGCTGTGGGACCGCGAGACCCTGATCGAGCGGAAGGGACAGCAGTACCACTTCTGATGACGGGACCGACCTCCGGGGGCCGGTGATGGAGCGATTCGTCTTCTTCGGCGGGAAGGGCGGGGTCGGCAAGACCACCGTCTCCTGCGCGTACGCGTCCCGCTGCGCGAACGACGGGGTGCGGACGCTGGTCGTCTCGACGGACCCCGCGCACTCGGTGTCGGACGTCTTCGACCAGCAGTTCGGCGACGAACCGGCTCCGGTCGACGGGATCGATGGCCTCGACGCGATGGAGATCGACCCCGAAGACGAGATGCAGCGGCACCTTCAAGAGATCCGCGAGTCGCTCTCCGAGCAGGTGTCGGCGGCGATGGTCTCGGAGATCAACCGCCAGCTGGAGCTGTCGCACGGGACCCCGGGCGCGTACGAAGCCGCGCTGTTCGACGCGTTCGTGAGCGTGATGCGCGAGGAGGGGGAGGCGTACGACCGGGTGGTCTTCGACACCGCGCCGACCGGCTCGACGCTGCGGCTCTTGGAACTCCCCGACTTCCTCGGCGACTGGATCGACCGGCTGCTGTACAAGCGCAGGCAGTCGATCGACCTGTTCGAGAAGGCCGCGATCGGCGACATGGAGCCGCGGCGGCTGATGGACGGCGACCCCGTCTTGGAGCGCCTCCAGCGGCGCAAGGAGTTCTTCGAGTTCGCGGGCGACACCATGCGGGAGGACGCGGCCTTCTTCCTCGTGTTGAACCCCGACCAGCTCTCGGTCAACGAGACGGAGCGGGCGATCGAGGGGTTCGGCGAGCGCGATCTGCGCGTCCGCGGGCTCGTCGCGAACAAGCTCACCCCCGAGCCCGACGACGACGAGGAGGGCCGCGGAGCGCGCTACCTCCGCGAGAAGGCGGCGACCGAACGCGACCGCCTCCGGCAGGTCCGCGAGCGGTTCGATCCCCCGCTCGTCGCCGAGATCGAGTCGCGGACCAGCGAGGTCCGCGGCGACGTGCTCGCCGAGGTGGCGGCCGCGCTCGACGTCGAGACGGGCGGCGACGGCGGCGACGGCGAGGTCGCCGAGGACCCCGCCTCCGCCGAGCGGTAGCCGTCTCCGGAGCCGACACCGGGCCGCAGACCCGCTCGCGCTCGATCCCCTGTTCGTCACCACCGATTCCCGGTCTCCGTTCTCACTACCGGTTCCGGTCTCCGGTCCCCGGTACGCGGGCGCGCGGCGGCGACCGCGACCGCCGTCGCGGAACCTTTCATATAAGAATAAATTAAATAAACGCAATTCGACGGATCGAAATCGCGCACCTGCGGCGGGATCCGCCGATAGATCACTATTGAAGATAATACTTAAGTGGCCGATCGTGAATCGGTACCATGAGGGAGGGAACCTATGACAAGTGTAATTTGGATCGTCGTCGCTGTGCTCGGCACCTTCACCGTAGGGTATATGGGGTACTCGCGGTACCTCTCGCAGTTCGTCGAACTCGATGACGAACGGGAGACGCCGGCGCACAAGTACGAGGACGGACAGGAGTACGTACCGTCGAAGAAGCCGGTACTACTGGGGCATCACTTCTCGAGCATCGCGGGCGGCGCGCCGATCGTCGGCCCGATCACGGCCGGGGCCATCTGGGGATGGGTCCCGGCGCTTCTGTGGGTCGCCATCGGGAACCCCCTGATGGGCGCGGTCCACGACTTCATCTCGCTGTCGAGCTCGATCCGCCACGAGGGGCGGTCGATCGGGTACATCGTGGGGCAGTACGTCGGCGAACGCGGGAAGAACCTGCTGCTGTGGTTCGCGTTCCTGACGATCATCCTCGTCGTCGCCGTGTTCGCCCTCGTCGTCGGGATCGTCTTGAACGCGTTCCCGTCGGCGGCGACCGCGAGCTTCGTGTACATCGCGCTCGCGGTCGTGTTCGGCGTGTACCTCTACCAGCTCGACGGCCCGTTCATCCCGGGGACCGCCCTGTTCGTCGCCGGCGTGTTCGCGGGCGTCTGGGTCGGCATCCAGTACCCGTTCGCGTTCTTCCAGCTGGCGGGCGACGCCTCTCACACGGCGGGCACGTTCGTCCTCTTCGAGGGGAGCACGGGCTCGTGGGTGCCCGGCGCGGGCGCGCTCGGCGGTAACACGGCGGCCTGGGTGCCCGTCATCCTGATCTACGCGGTCATCGCGAGCGCGCTCCCGGTCTGGACGCTGCTGCAGCCGCGCGACTACCTCTCGTCGTTCCTGCTGTACGCGGGCGTCGGTGGCGCGCTGCTGGCGATCATCGTCGGAACGATCTTCGGCACCTCGTCGCAGCCGCTCGTGATCGACAGCAGCATCCAGCCGTTCCAGGGGTTCATGGGGGTCGACAGCCGGGCGCCGTACCCGCTTTTCCCCATGCTGTTCGTCACCATCGCCTGCGGGACCATCAGCGGGTTCCACTCGCTGGTCTCCTCGGGGACGACGGCGAAGCAGCTGAACAAGGAGAGCGACGCCCGGCTCATCGGCTACGGCGGCATGCTCGGCGAGGGGCTGCTCGCGGCGACGGCGCTGTCCGCGCTCGCCATCGCCGGGTTCGCCTCCGACGCCGCGGCCGGCGGCATCGGCGGCGCGCTGCCGAACTTCGCGAGCGGCGGCGGCATCATCTTGACGAGCCTCGGCATTCCCGCCGAGTACGGCGCCCCGTTCATGGCGCTGGTGCTCGTGAGCTTCCTGCTCACCTCCACGGACACGGCCGCGCGGCTCGGCCGGTACATGATGGAGGAGATCGTCGGCACGAAAGGGACCCAGAGCGAGACCGGCTTCGGCGGCGGGATCGGCTCGTTCGCCCGCGGCCGGTACACGAATCCGGTCGTTCAGGGGCTGATCGCGTACGCGCTGGTCATCTCCGGCGAGTGGGCGACCCTGTGGGCGCTGTTCGGCAGCGCGAACCAGCTGCTCGCCGCGCTCGCGCTGCTCACCGGAACGGTCTGGCTCGCCAACTGGGACGAGACGAAACAGCTCGTCAGCACGGGCGTGCCGATGGCCATCATGGTCGCCATCACCGTGATCGCCTTGGCGTTCCTGGCGGGGTATCAGTGGCTGTTCGTCAACCTGATACAGGGCGGCGTGACCGGTATCGGCAACCAGATATCGATGGTCGTCCGCATCGCGCTCGCGGTCGTGCTCGTCTACCTCGCGCTGTCGCTCGTGCGCATCGGCTACGGCAACATCACGAGCGTTCGCGACGGGGACCGCCCGGCCGCGGAGCCGAGCGACGACTGACGCGAGCGACCGCCCCCGCTTCCGCGCCCTCCGCGCGCTCCGCGGTCATTTTTCGGGAAAGCCGGCGACCGTCACCGCCAGAACCGCTTCGCGAGCCGCGAGAAGAACCCCTCGTCCGGCTCCGCGACCGACTCCCACAGGCGAAACGCGCCGGCCACGTCGGCAGTCTCGCTCGCCACCAGCGACTCCTCGTCGGGCGCGACGACGATCAGGTTCACCTCGTAGTGGCCATAGTAGCCGAACTTCAGGAGCGTGCGGTCGCGGAACCCGTCGACGAAGTCGGCGACCGCCTCCGGGATCCGGTCCGCGACGAGCGCGACGGTGACGTCGGTGCCGTAGTGCTCCTCGTCGCCCTCGACGCGCTCGTCGGCGACGCCGTGAGCGAACTCGACGAGCCGCTCCAGCTCGGCGACCGACGGCGTGGAGACGCGCCGGGCGAACAGGAACTCCATCATGTCGTGGTCCGCGTAGCTCAGGGCGGGGTGGAGGAACTGCTTCTGGTTCCGCACCCGCATCTCGGCGGATAGCTCGAACCGCTCGCCGTCGACGACGACGTCGCGGTCGAGGTCGTAGCTGTACATCAGGCGGTCGGAGACGCGGTCGAGGTACTCGTCGTCGTACTCCGGGACCGCCTCGCGGATCTCCGTCGGCAGCTCCTCGGGGTCCCGCCGGGGCCCCTCGCCGGGCTGGGCAGTCCCGTCGGTCTCGGCGCCCTCGCCCGGCGTCGCGTTCTCACTCATCGTCGGCGTCGCCCGCCCCCGCGCCGTCCTCGTCGGGGTCGTACGCGACGGCGTCGTCGTCGGCCGGCGGCGCGCCGACCGCGAGCACGGTCACCGGGCCGTCGGCGTCCGCGGGGTTGTACGCGCGCTGGGGGCTCTCGGGGTCGACGACGAACAGGTCGTCGGCCGGCACCTCGTGGGTCCCCTCGGGCGTCTCCACCGAGAGCGTCCCGTCGAGCACGTAGAACGCCTCCTGTTGCGTCTCGTGGTAGTGGTACGCCAGCGGGAGCTGTTCGCCCGGCTCCGCGCGGAATCGATTGATCGCCGCGGCGTCGAGCCCGCCGGGCTCGGACAGCTTGCGACACTCGCAGGGGCGGCCCGACTCCGGGTCGACCGAGTCGACGTCGACGACGCGATATCCCATGCGAACTCGTTCCACGGTGCAGGTAAAAAGGGCGTCGGGAGGCGGTTCCGATTGCGCCGACCGCCGACCTCGACCGCGTCGAGCGGGTCCGAGGCGCGGTTTTAAGGAACTGAGCCGCCTACCCATGGGTAGAGAGCACATGACAGACGAGACAGCCACATCGGAGCCGACCGACGCGACGATCGAAGCGGAGGCGTGCGGCCGGTGTTCGATGTCGACCGTCGTCGGGGCGGTGGCGGGCGACCAGAGCCCGGACGAGCGCGCCGAGCGCGACCCGTTCGCCGGCGAGCGGATCGAGGTCGACGAGTCGTCCATCCGCCGGATCTCGCCCGCGGGAGTCCTCGGCGACCTCAAAGACCGGATCAACGAGCTCGGTCGCCGGATCGCGTACGGGAAGTAGCGCCGCCGCCCGTCGACGCCGCTCCGGCCGCGTCGGAACCGCCGCCGCCCGTCGACGCCGCTCCGGCCGCGTCGGAACCGCCGCCGCCCGTCGACGCCGCTCCGGCCGCGTCGGAACCGCCGCCGCCCGTCGACGCCGCTCCGGCCGCGTCGGAACCGCCGCCGCCCGTCGACGCCGGCTCACGTCAGTTCGGAGAGATTTATACGCGTTCGTTCCGTAGCGGGGCCAATCGATGGAAGAGAGCATCTCCGGCTTCAAGGTGCGCGGAGACTGGGGCGACGTGGTCGAACACGGGGAGCGGATCGCCTTGGCGCTCCGGGAGACGGGCGCCGACGGCGACGCGTTCCACGAGTTCGACGACTGGCGCCCGAAGTCCCACGAGCGCATCGACGAGGACGTGTCGGCGAAGACCGCCGAGCAGGCGTCCGTCAGCGAGGGGGAGGGCGAGCAGGCCGGGAAGTCGCCCGGCGAAGACCTCCAGACGGCCGGCGAGAAGCTCACCGAGTCCTACGAGAAGGTCGAGGAGAACGACACCGAGAGCGCGATGGAGAGGTGGGGCGAGTCGATCGGCCACGTCGCCCGCGCGGCCGACTCCGCGAGCCGCAAGGCGCTCCGGAAGGTCGAGGACACGGTGTACCGGAAGGTGATGACCCAGATGGCGCCGTACTACTTCGACAACGAGCTCGTCAGCGCCAACATCCAGGAGGTCGGCCGCGGCGAGGACGGCGAGACGTTCGTCTTCGAGGTGAACGTCAACGACGACGAGCTGAAAGCGGAGGTGAGCGACATCCTCGCCGAGTACGAGTCCGAGATCGACCGCTGGCACGTCGAGGCCGAAAAGCGGACCGAGGACGTGGCCGCCGCCGAAGGGGTCGAGCCGCCCCAGGAGGAGGGCGGGCCGGACTCGACGATGACCTGACCCGATCTCCCGTTCCCCGACGCCCCGCCGACGCCAACACGCCGAACTTAACTCGCGGAGCCGCGAACACACGCCAATGACCGAGGTACTCCGGGTGGCGGCCGGCGAGCTGTCGGTCGACGAGATCATCGACGCGCTCAACGAGGGCCGGCGAGTCCTCGTCGACGTCGAGGTCGCCGGCGGCGACCACGAGGTCGTGCTCCGGTACGACGGCGAGACCTATCACTGCGACACGCCGACGAACCTCCACCGCCACAGCGACGAGTCGGCGATGCGCGGCTGCGTCCGCCGGATGGGATACGCCGCGGCGGACGACTGATCGCCGGCGAGCCCCGACCGATAGCTGGCCGGCGAGGCCGATCGCGGTCGGGGGACGCTGCGACCCCACGGGCCGGATGGCGGCTTTTAACCCGTCCGCCGTCGAACGGAGTCCATGAGCGATCCCGAGATCGAGGACCTCGTCGGCGACGTCTCCCCGTCCTTCGATCACGTGCTCTCCTGCGTGTTCGGCGTCCGGGACCACGAGAGCCGCACGTACCTGACGCTGCTCGATCACCCGGGGAGCACCGTCGCCGAGCTCGCCGAGACCCTCGACCGGGACCGATCGAACGTGAACCGGTCGCTGTCGACCCTGCGCGAGAAGGGGCTCGTGGAGCGCCGCCGCCGCCTGCTCGACTCGGGCGGCTACGTCTACCAGTACACCGCGATCCCGGTCCCGGAGGCGAAACAGCGGCTCCACGACGCCTTAGACGAGTGGGTCGAGGGGGTTCATAGCGCGATCGACGCGTTCGACCCGGACGACCGGGAGTGAACGCCTACCCCTCGTCGTTCGGCTCCTCGCCGCCCTCGCCGCCCTCGTCGTCCGCCGCGCTCAACCCCTCCTCGTCGGGACGGTCGAGCGCCCGCGGCGCGTCGTGGTGCTCGGAGTAGCCGTCGAACCAGCGGGCGATCCGTTCGATGCGGTCGACCACGTGGGCGGGCTCCCCCGACCGCGAGAGCTCGTGGCCCTCGCGCGGGTAGCGCACGAACCGCGTGTCGACGCCGTTCTTGCGGAGCAGCCGGTGGTACAGCTCCGCCGTGCAGATCGGCGTCCGGGTGTCGTCCTCGGCGTGGACCAACAGCGTCGGCGTGTCGACCGCGTCGGCGTGGCCGGTCGGCGACTGCTCCCAGAGCCACGCCGGCTCCTCCGAGGGGACCGCGTCGAAGTCCCCCTCGACGAGCTTGTAGGCGGCGTCCGTCGACCCGTAGAATCCGGTCAGGTCGTACACGCCGCGCTGGGAGACGGCCGCGCGGAAGTAGTCCGTCTGGCCGACCGTCCACGCCGTCATGAACCCGCCGAAGGAGCCGCCGGTGACGAAGGCGTTCGCCTCGTCGACGTACGGTCGGTCCGCGACCGCCTCGACGCCGGCCATCACGTCCGCGAGGGTGACCGCGCCCCAGTCGCGCTCGATGGCCTGCATGAACGCCTCGCCGTAGCCGGTCGAGCCGCGCGGGTTCGACCAGAAGACGACGTACCCGCGGGCCGCGAGCGTCTGGAACTCGTGCCACATCGTCCCCGCCGTCGACCACATCGCGTGCGGGCCGCCGTGGATCTCGACCGCGAGGGGATATTCCCCTTCGGGGTCGAACTCCGGCGGCGTCAACACCCACCCCTGGATCTCCGTCCCGTCCGACTCGAACCGGACCTCCTCGGGCTCGCCCACAGCGCGCTCGGCGAGGTAGTCGGCGTTGAGCTCGGTCAGGCGCGTCCGCTCGTCGCCCCCGGCGTCGTAGACGAAGACGTCGCCCGGGTGGTCCCACTCGCTGGCGGCGAACGCGACGGTCACCTCCTCGGGGCCGGCGCCCGCCTCGCCGCCGACGGTACCGCCCGCCACCGTGCCGGGCCGGCAGAGCCGCTCGGGGTCGTCGTTCCCGTCCCCCGGGACGTGCCAGACGGCGGTCTTCCCCTCGTCGGGCGTCGCGAAGTACAGCGTCGCGTCGTCGGGGCCCCACTGCGGGGCGATCGCACGGCCGACGCCGCGGTCGAGGTCCGCGGTGAGTTCCGTCACGTCCCCGCTTTCCCGGTCGAGCACGCGCAGGTCCGTCTGCCGCATGGAGACCCGCTCCGCCTCCGCGTGGGTGAACGCGATCCGCCCGTCGCCGGTCGCCGCGAGCGCGGCGCCCCACCCCGTCGTCTCGTGGACGGTCTCGGTCTCGTCCGTCCCGAAGTCGTGTGCGCGGATCGCGATCTCGACCGAGTCGTCGGGGTCGTCGCCGACCGCCTCGGTGAAGTAGAGCGTCTCCGCGCCTCCCCACTCGGGCGCGCCGAAGTCGGCGTCGCCGTCGGTGACGCGCTCGATCCCCGCGGCCGGGTCGCCGCCGGTCGCGCCGTCGACCGCCGCGTCGGCGTCGGCGACGTAGACGTGCGACCGCCGGCCGTCGAAGTAGCGCTGCCCGGAGCGGTAGACGGTCCGGTCGATCACCCGCGGGTCCGGGTGGTCCTCGGGCTCGTACTCCTCCGGGACCGCGAGGTCCCGGTCGGCCTCCCGGTCGTCGGCCGTCACCGACTGGACGAAGGCGATCCGCTCGCCGTCGGGCGACCACGCGATCTCCGACACGCCGCCGACGACGTCGGTGACCCGCCGGGCCTCGCCGGCGGCGAGGGGGAGCACCCACAGCTGTTGGCGGTCGTCGTCGGCCCCGCGGGTGGCGGTGAACGCGATCCGGTCGCCGGAGGGGCTCCAGCGCGGCTCCGCGTCGGCGCCCTCGGCGAGGGTGAGCCGGCGGGGGTCCTCGGCGGTGTCGCCGGCGTCGTCGCCTTCGTCGCCGGCGGCGTCGACGAGATACACCGTCGACTCGGTCGTCTCGCCGTCGATCGGCTCCTGCCGCAGGAAGGCGACGCGGTCGCCGTCGGGCGAGAGCCGCGGGTCCGCGGGCGTCGCGATGTCGTGGTAGTCGGCCGCAGTGACGCGCTCCATGCCCGCGGGTCGCCCGCCGGACTCAAAAGGGGTCGGGAGGCGGAAAGGGGCCATGAGGCGGAAACGGCGGAGCGGGCGGAGCTCCGTCCGCTGCCCGGCTACTCCGCGTCGTTGTCGAACGCCAGCGTCACGCCGTCGGCGTCGACGGTCGCGCCCGCGGCGCACACCGGGTGTTCGAAGTCGGCGCCGAGGAGCTCCGTCGCGGCCGCCGCGGCGTCGGGCGCCTCGGCGTCCGCGGCCGCGAAGTCGTACGGCTCGGGGCTGTCCGTTTCGTAGGTGGCGACGATGGTGGGCTCGTCGACGGCCTCGACGACGAGGCCGTCGCGGCGGACGACCCCGATCGTCGCGGTCTCGGCGCCGACGACGCCGGCGATACGGGGCGTGTCGTAGTCGTCCTTCTCGAAGTCGAGCGCGAGCAGGGGCGTCGCCAGCGCGTCGCGGGCGGGGTACCCCAGTTCGAGCTTCTCCGCGATCGGGTCGACGTGTGAGCCGTTGCCGACGACCGCCAGCGGCTCGTCCGCGGGGGTCCGGACCGCCCGCGCGCAGTTGTACGAGACGTACGGGTTGTCCGTCTCGGGCGCGTCCGGAGTGGGGCCGACCGTGAGCGTTCCGTCCCGGTCGGTCACGCGGCGGTTCGGGAACGAGCGCGAGGAGACGCGGTAGGCGCCGATACCGGGCGCGACGACGACGAATCGTCCGACGTACATACAGGTTCGTGGCTATCCGACCGGCTAAAGCGCATCGATATGCGCACCTTCGGCGATCGGTCTCCCGGGGACGCTCGTCGCCATCTCCTCCGCCGGTCTCGCACCCCCTCGCGCCCCGCTCCGCCTTCGAGATCCTGTGAACGCGTGACAGAGGGCCCGCGACGCGCAACGCTTACAAAGACCCACTGGCTATCGATGAGTGCGCACAGTCCATTGGGGTAGTGGCCAATCCTGTTGCCTTCTGGGGGCAACGACCCTGGTTCGAATCCAGGATGGACTATTCTCGCGGTTCGCTTCGGTCGGTTTTCGCCCGGCGCGTCGATCCGCTCGCCGCCGGGCCCGCGTCTCGATCTCCCTCATGGTCGCGCTTCGGCCCGGTCTCTGTCGACGTTTCGACTGGAACCGAATCCCCGTCACGTACCGCGTTTTCCAATCGAAGCAAGGGGGTTTCGACTACTTCTCGACGTCCAGCAGCGCGACGCGTTCGCGGACGATGTCCGGGAGGTCGCCGGCGGTCGCCGCGAGCTCGCGCTCCCCGATGTCGTAGAACCCCCGGACCCGCTCCGCGTCGAACGCGGGCTCGAACTCGCCGCCTCCGGTGTCGGCCGCCGGCGACGCGAGCAGCTCCCGCACCGACGCGGCGGCCGCGTCGAGGTCCGCGTCGGGACGGTCCGCGCCCGGAACCCCTCCGAAGTCGGCGACGAGGACGACCGCGCGCCGCTCGCCCTCCTCGACGCCGAGCGCGAACGCCCGGTCGATCTGGCGTCTGCCGGCCGCGTACAGCATGACCTCGACGCCCGGATCGCGGGCGACGGCCACGTCCCGAGCGATCGACCGCGCCGCAAGCCGGGTCGCCTCGCGGAGGTGTTCGGTCGAGACGACCAGCTCCGCGTCGAACGCCTGTACGACTGCGCCCGTCTCCGCCGCGATCTCGTCGAGGGCCCCGAGGAAGGCGTCGAGGTCGTCGATGGCCGCGATGCCCGCGACGAGGCGGTGAGGCGGGGCCCGGTGGGGCGGATTTCGGTGAGACGAAGCCGAGTCGGACTCCCCGCTCATCGGAAATCACCCAGGCTCGCCTGTCCCTCGCCGTCGTCGTCGCTCGCGGAGCCGGCGGTCGCCGCCGCCGAGGCCGACTTGTCCGGCCGCACGTCGTCCATCGAGGGGTCCTCGCGGCCGGCGTGTTCGAGGATGCGCTCGGCGGTGCGCTCGCGCCCGCGGAGCGCGCCGAGGACGACCGCCTTGTCTGCCTCGCGGAGGTCCGCGCGGGTCTCGATCCCGGCCTCGAACAGCCGCCGGGCGCGCTTCCGGCCGACGTTTCGGACGCCGGCCAGGTCGAGCAGCTCCTCGCGGACGCCGTACTCGATGCGCTTTCTCGCCTCCCGGACCGCGACCACCGCGTCGCCGTCGATTCCCTCCACGTCGCGCGCGAGGGTCTCGGCCGCGCGCAGGAGCCACTCGGCGGTGTCGACCTTGCCGCGGATGTCGCCCGGGCCGACGCCGTACCGCTCCGTGATGCGGTCCTCGTCGACCTCGTTCGCCCAGTCCTCCAGCAGGCGGGCGGTCTTCAGCGACGCGAGCCAGTCCTCGAAGCGCACGTCCTCGTACTCGGAAGGCACGTCGCCGAGGAACTCCGCCTCGCGCTCGTAGCAGAGCTCGGTGTACTCCTCGCGGTCCCCCGACTTCAGGTAGAGCTCGTACATGTCGGGGGTGCGACTGACGAGGTGATAGCAGCCGAGCGGGGTGACTTCGGGGGAGTCCGTCGCCGCCTCGTCGGTCGCTTTCCCCCCTGTCTCCTCCGCTTCCCCTTCCACTTCCCCTTCGTCCGGCGAGCCGTCCTCGCCCGGCCGAGCGTACGTCCCGAACCCGGGCTCGTCGCCGTCGTCGCCGGTCCTGACGAACTCGCCGGCCTCTCCGTCGGCGCCCGCGGCCGCACCGTCGGCGCCCCGGGCGACCGACCGGAGCCCGTCGATCATCTCGGCCGCGCTCATCGGGTCGAGGTAGAGCCGCGAGACGGTGTGGCCGATGCCGGTCGCGGTCAGACTCTCGCTTCCGTCGTCGCGGTCGCGCTCGACGAAGTCGTTGACGGCGAGGTAGTCGAGGACGGTGTCGGTGACGGCCGCGAGCCGCCCCTCGTCGTCGGTCTGGGTGGCGTAGAGGGTGTTGTCGAGGAAGGAGAGCAGGCCGTCGCGCGTGGAGGCGAACCCGGAGGCGACGGTGGCGAGCACGTGAGTCCGGAGCGCGGGCTCGGCGGCGAGCTTCGAGCGGACCGGCTCGGGGTCGGCCCAGAGGTACCGCTCGAACAGCTCCTCTTTCGTGTCGGCGTCGTTCGCGAGCAGGACCGCCTCGCCGTACGGGTCGAGGCCGGGGCGTCCCGCGCGGCCGCACATCTGGTGGACCTCCAAGACGTCTAAGGGTTTCATCCCGCCGAACTCCCCGTCGTAGCGGCGCCAGTCGCGGACGATCACCCGGCGGGCGGGGGTGTTGACGCCGGCGGCGAGCGTCGGCGTCGCGGAGATGCACTTGATCAGCCGGTCGCGGAACGCGTCCTCGACGCGGGCGCGGTCCTCGCTCCGGAGCCCCGCGTGGTGGAAGGCGGACCCCTTCTCGACCGCGTCCGCGAGGTCGGCGGCGGTGTCGGTGTCGGAGCCCGACCGGATCTCCTCGGCCAGCTCGCGGAGCCGGTCGCGCTCGTCGGTGGTGAGCCGCGGGCCGGTCACGTCGGTGAGCTTCCGGGCCGACGACTCGGCGTTGCGCCGGGAGTTGACGAAGACGAGCGAGGAGCCGCCCTGCCCGTCCTCCTCGGTGTCCAAGGCGTCGGCGACGAGCCGGGCGGTCTGGTCCTCGCCGCGCTCGACGGGGACCTCACGTTTGCTCCCGTCGGCGAAGTCGACCGCGTTGCCGAAGTGGACGCCCATCCGGAGGTCGATGGGCCGCCAGTCGGACTCGACGAGTTCGGCGTCGAGCCACTCGGCGATCACGTCGGCGTTGCCGACGGTCGCCGAGAGCGCGACCGTCTGGAGGCCGGGGTTCACCTTCCGGAGCTTCGCGAGGGTCACTTCGAGGGTGGGGCCGCGGTTCGGGTCGTCGACGAGGTGGACCTCGTCGCTCACGACGCAGGTGAGGTCGTCGATCCACGGCGCGCCGTTCCGGATCAGCGAGTCGACCTTCTCCGAGGTGGCGACGATGATGTCCCGGCTGGCGAGCCACTCGCCGTCGGACTCGTAGTTGCCGGTGGAGACGCCGACGGTGACGCCGAACTCCTCCCAGCGCTCGAACTCGGTCTTCTTCTCGCTGGCGAGCGCGCGCAGGGGGACGATGTACAGCGCCTTCCCGCCGCGCTCGACCGCGGAGAGCATGGCGAGCTCGGCGATCAGCGTCTTCCCGGAGGCGGTCGGGACCGCGGCGACGAGGCTCTCGCCGTCGGCGACGCCGGCCTCGACGGCGGCCTCCTGCGGGGGATACAGCTCCGCGACGCCCTCCGCTTCGAGCGCCTCGCCGACGCCCGCGGGGAGCCCGGCGAGCGAACTCGGTTGCATTACCGGAGAGTGGGCTCCGATCCGATTTAAACCGTCGGAACGGGGCGGTGGCTGGGATCGGCGGCCGGTGCGCCGTCGGCGCGGTCGCCCGCTACAGTTCGCCCTTCGTGCTCGGCGTGTCGCTGCGGCGCTCGTCGAGCCGCGTCGCGTCGTCGAGCGCGCGGGCGAGCGCCTTGAACAGCGCCTCCACCTCGTGGTGGGCGTTGTCGCCGCGCTCGATCTCGGCGTGGAGCGTCAGGCCGGCGTTGTGCGCCAAAGACATCGCGAAGTGGTCGGCCATGACGCTCGTGAACTCCCCGACCGACTCCTGCGAGAACGCCCCCGAGAACTCGTAATACGGGCGGCCGGCCACGTCGACGACGACGCTCGCGACCGCCTCGTCGAGGGGGACGCGCCGGTCGGCGTACCGCCGGATGCCGCGCTTGTCGCCGAGCGCCTCGTCGAACGCCTCGCCGAGGCAGATCGCAACGTCCTCGACGGTGTGGTGGTCGTCGATCTCGAGGTCGCCGTCGCAGTCGACCGTCAGGTCGAACAGGCCGTGTTTCGCGAACGACGCCAGCATGTGGTCGTAAAAGCCGATCCCGGTCGAGACCTCGCTGTCGCCGTCGCCGTCGATCGCGAGGGTGAGGTCGATCGTCGTCTCGCTCGTCTCGCGGGAGACGGCCGCGACCCGGTCGTGCTCGCTCATACGTGACCGTCACGGGCGGTTCTTAAGGGAATTGCGGGTGTGGCGGGGTTCGGATCGGAACGAGAGGGGAGCTCCGTGGGGGTAGCGAATTCGTTACTGAAGGGTGTGCGGTGGCGCGTGCCTGCGAGGCCGCCTCGCGGCCGAGCCAGCACGCGCGAGGGACGCGGTGAGCGCTCGGAGAGCGCGAACCGCGAGGCTGGGGAGGTGTGAGGCTGCGGTGCGGAGCGGTCGGGTGGGACTCAAAGGGGCAGCCGCGAGGCGGGCGCAGGCGACACAAGCACCGCAACGAGGGAGCGATAGCGACCGAGTGAGGAGCGCAGCGAGCGTACGCCCGCCTCGCGGCTGGGGCTTTGGACGTGTTCGCCGTCGATCTGCAGTCCGCGGTTTATAAGCGAGCGGCTGGGGCTTTGGCGGTGTTCACCGTCGATCAGCCGGTAGCCACGTATGATACTTATAAGCGATCGTCGGAGTCTCCGCGGCGACACGCATTAGCGCTCGGAGCCGCAACCGGTGGTATGGCCTCGGAGTCCTGTGACGTCTGCGAGCGGTCCGTCAGGATCGCCGGCGGGATCGGCGACCTGTGGAACTTCGCGTTCGAGTCGACGCAGGGACTGACGCTGGAGCTGACCGACGGCTCCGAGTTCTTCCTCTGTTTCGAGTGCATGGAGTCGCTCCCGGACGACCACGAGCCGACCGCCGACGACGTCGCCGCCCTCCGGGAGCGGACCGAGCCCGTCGAGGACGACGGGAACCACTTCTGGCACTGGAAGTAGACGGCTTGGAGCGCGTTTCCCCGGTCGATCCCCTATAAATCGTTGTTACCGGAGCGACGGTGAGGCCTTCCAAAGCACCAGCCGATTACTTATAAATAGCTACGATCAGATCGACGGTGAACACCATCAAAGCCCCAGTCGTGAGGGCGGCGTACGCTCGTTGCGCTCCTCGCTCAGTCGCTCACGCTCCTTCGCTGCGGTGCTTACATCGCCTACGCCGCCCTCACGACTGCCCCTTTGAGTCCCACCCGACCGCAACCGCAGCCTCACGCCTCCCCAGCCTCGTCAGTCGCCCTCCGCGTCGCTCCGGGCGACTGACTCCCTCGCGCGGCGCTCCTCGCGCCCTTAAGAGGGCGCTCGGAGGCGCGCGCCACCGCCTCGTTCAGTTATAAATCGTCGTCCGTCACGCCTCGTCGCCGTCGATCACGTGCGCGTCTTCGGGATCGAAGCCGACGACGACCTCGCCGGAGAGCGGGTCGCGCGTCCGGACCACGAGGTCGCGCCCGCCCCAGTCGAGCGTCACGCGGGTCGTCTCGCCGAGGAACTCCGCGCTCGCGACGGTTGCGCGGACCCGGTTCTCGCCCTCGCCGATCCGCAGGTACTCGGGGCGGACGCAGAACGAGAGACGGTCGCCGGGGGCCACCCTCTCGTCCGCCTCGACCCGCAGCACCTCGCCGCCGACGTCGACGCCGACGGTCCGGGGGGCGTCCTCGCCCCCTCCCCCCTCCACGTCGACCACCCGTCCCGCGAAGACGTTGTTGTCGCCGACGAACTCGGCGACGAAGCGGCTCGACGGCTCCCGGTACACCGTCCGCGGGGGCGCGATCTGCTCCGGGCGCCCGTCGCGCATCACCGCGACGCGGTCGGAGATCGCCAGCGCCTCCTCCTGGTCGTGGGTGACGTAGACGGTGGTAATTCCGAGCTCCGACTGGATGCGCCGGACCTGCACCCGGAGGCGCTCGCGGAGCTGCGCGTCGAGCGCGCTCATCGGCTCGTCTAAGAGGAGCAGATCGGGACCGGGCGCGAGCGCGCGGGCCATCGCGACGCGCTGCCGTTGCCCCCCGGAGAGGCTCTCGGGGTCGCGGTCGGCGGCGTCCGGGAGGTCTACCAGTTCGAGCAGCTCGGCGACGCGCTCGTCGCGGCTCGTTCCCTCGGGCGGGTCCGCGAAGTTGAGTCCGTACCCGACGTTCTCGCCGACGGTCATGTGCGGGAACAGCGCGTAGTTCTGGAAGACGACGCCGACGTCGCGGTCCTCCGGGGGGACCCCGGCGACCGGCTCGCCCGAGAAGCGGACCGTCCCCGTAGTCGGCTCCTCGAATCCCGCGATCAGCCGGAGGGTCGTGGTCTTCCCGCAGCCGGAGGGGCCGACCAGCGTAAAGAACTCCCCCTCGCGCACGGCGAGGCTCACGTCGTCGACCGCGGCGGCGTCGCCGTAGCGCTTGGTGACGCCGTCGAGCTCGACGGCCGGGGGGTCGTCGGACGGAGCCCCGTCGCTGTCGCCGGCGGCGTCCGTCGAGTCGGCGCCCCGCTCAGAGCCCACGCGTCTCACCTCCGAGCCGCTCGATCACGACGAAGCTGAGCCCGGTCACCACGAGCAGGACGACGCCCATTGCGGTCGCCGGTCCGAGCCGGCGCCCGATGAACCGTTCGATGGCGACCGGCATCGTGTACGCGTCGGCGCCGGTCGCGAGCACCACCGTCGCCGTGAACTCCCCGATCGAGATGGCGAACGCGAACGCCGCGCCCGCGACGACCCCCGGCCAGACGAGGGGGAGCTCCACGTCGCGGATCACCCGCGCCCGCGACGCGCCGAGCGCCCGCGCCGACTCGATCAGCGAACGGTCGAGCCCCTCCAGCCCGGGCGCGACCGTCCGGACGACGAACGGGTAGCCCGCGACCGCGTGCGCGACGACGATGGCGGCCGCGCCGGTCGCCGCGAACCGCCAGCCCGCGATCTCCACGCCGAAGACGAGCCCGCGGAGGAGCCCGAGCCCGACGACGATCCCGGAGACGGCGAGGGGAGCCATCGCGGCCGCGTCGACCAGCTTCCGCCCGCGGTACCGGCGGGTCGTCAGCACCGCGACGACGACCCCCATCGGGAGCGCGAGCAGGGTCGACGCCGACGCGAACGCGAGCGAGTTGCGGATCGCCGGCCACGGCCGCACCTGAAACGCCGCCCCCGTGCGCTGGCGGTCGAGGAGGAACCGGTAGTGGTCGAGCGTGAGCGCCCCGTCCCCGCCCGTGACGCTCGCGAGGACCATCGAGGCGAGCGGCGCGAGAAAGAGGAGCGCGGCGACGGCGGCGTAGACGGCCAGGCCCGCGCGCGGCAGGACCTCCCGCGCCGTCGGCGCCGCGGGGAGCAGCGACTTCCGGGGAAGCGGCCGCACGCCCCGTGAACTGACCGCGTTGCGCGCCTCGTAGCGCAGGTACGCGAGGAGCACTCCGAGCGAAATGAGGAGCTCGACGATCGCCAGCGCGGCCGCCTCCGCGTAGTTCAGGTCGCGGACGAGCCGGTAGACGAACACCTCGACGGTCGCCAGCTCGAACCCGCCGAGCGCGAGGACGATGGGGAAGGTTCCGAAGGTGAACACGAAGGTGAGCGCCGCGCCCGTCAGCACGGCGGGGTACACCTGCGGCGCGACCACGTCGAAGAACGCCCGGACCGGTCCCGCGCCGAGGCTCCGGGCGGTCTCGACCGCGCTCGCGTCGACCGACTCCCACGCCGCGGTCGTCACGCGAGCGACGAGCGGCGCGTTGTAGAACGCGTGGGCGATCACGATCGCCTGAAGCGTGAACATGAGGTCGACCGGCGGGAGGCCGAGCGCGCCGAGGACCCGGTTGAGGGTCCCGTTGGCGCCGAACGTGGCGACGAAGCCGACGGCGACCATGATCGAGGGAAGCACGAACGGGACGATCGTCAGCGACCGCAGGGTCCGCCGGCCCGGGAATTCGAAGCGCGCGAGGAGGTAGGCGGCCGGGAGCCCCAAGGCGACGCTGGCGACCGTCGACAGCGCGGCCTGGTACGCGGTGAAGCCGACGATCCCGAGCCTGCGGTCCGGCCCGAGCAGGGCGCGCGCGACCGCGAGCGGCGACTCGCCCGCGAACAGGCGGGCGAGCTCCCCGAAGTAGAAGGGGTCGCGGAGCAGCTCGGCGAACACGGCGAGGGTGGCGACGCCGTCGACGACGACCGCCTCGATCAGGACGGTGCCGACCGGGTAGTAGAACGCGGCGACGAGCACGGCGCTCGTGACGACGGCGAGCGCGGTCAGCAGGCGCCCGCGGAGGCGTCGGGCGACCCGCTCGCGGAGGGGTCGGGTCGCGGGCGAGTCGTCGGCGCCGCCGGAAGCGGCGCCGCGGCTGGCGTCCGACACGCCGCCGTCAGTTCCCGGCGAACTGCCGCTCCCAGTCTTCGACCCACTCACCGGCCGAGCCTTGGAGCTCGTCGTACGTGAACGTCACCGGTTCGGCCGGCTCCTGGGCCAGGTCGGCGTAGTCGTCGGGGAGCTCCGCGGTGTCGGTCGCCGGGAAGGCGACGTTGCGCTGTGCGATCTCGCCCTGCACGTCCGGCTCCAGCATGAACGACATGAACTCGCGGGCGAGCTCGGGCTCGTCGGCGTCGGCGAAGACGGCCATCCCCTCCGGGTTGGCGTACGCCTGATCGTTCAGGAACCGGATCTGGTGCTCTTCGAGGGGCTCGCCCTCCATGTCCGCGAACACCTGGTCGGTCGAGTAGGAGACGACCATCGGGGCCTCGCCGTTGCTCCAGGCGGTGTAGGCGTCGTCCCACGAGCCGAGCACGCGCACGTCGTTGTCCTGCAGCTCCGCCCAGTAGTCGAGGTAGTCGTAGTCCGCGTCGCCGTCGCCGCCCTCTACCGACCCGTCCGGCCCGTCGCCGAACCGGTGGACCGTGTGGAGCAGGAACGACCGTCCCGTCGAGGAGCCGCCGGGGTTCTGCGCGATGAGCGCGCCCGCGTGCTCGTCGTCGAGCAGGCCCTCGAACGTCTCCGGCGCCTCGGTCGCGGTGCCGTCGTACACGAGGCTCACGTAGCCGGTGTCGAAGGGGACGGCGCGGTCGAACGGGTCGAACAGCAGCCCGTCGCGCACGTCGCCGAACCCGTCGATCTCGCCGCGCTCGGCGAACAGGTCGTCGTCGAGCGCCTCGTCGACGCGCACGAGGTCCTCGGTGGTGAGCCCGACGTAGAGGTCGGCGTCGATCGACACGCCGGAGCCCGCGCGCTCGACGTAGTAGTTCACCTCGTTGTCCGGAGTCGCCCACTCCAGCTCGGCGTCGACGCGCGACTCGAACGCCTCTTTGAGCCACTCGCCCGGGCTCACCGACGGCGCGTCGATGAAGCTGCCGTAGGTTGCGACCGTCAGCGTGGGGGTCTCCTCGTCGTCGCCGTCGTCGCCGTCGTCGCCGTCCTCGCCGTCGGAGCCGTCAGAGCCGTCAGAGTTGTCGCTTCCGTCCCCGCCGTCCGTCGGCTCGGCGCTGCACCCCGCGAGCGCGACGGCCCCCGCCGCGCCGCCGAGCGCGAGGAACCGGCGCCGCGTGGGGCGCCCGCCGCGTCCGCCGGCGAGTCCGGAAGCGGTATCGAGGGAATCAGCCTGCCGGTCGTCCGGAGCGTCGCGCCGGTCCGTCTCGGTCGCGTCGTCGTCGGTCATTACCGAGTAGTTACACCCAGTGATTACATAAGGGATCCGTGTCGGCGGCGGAGGGTCGAGGTCGGGAGCGGCGCCGAGAGCGACGGGAGCGAAACGCACCAACGAGGCGGCGTATCAGCCTCGATAGCGCCGGCGACACCGATATACCGCGTCCCGACCTCCGTCGTTCCATGAACGAGAAGCCGACCGGACGGCAGACGCCGAAGTCGATCGAAGGCGATGAGGGCTCGACCGGTGGCGGTGACGGATCGATCGGGGACCGTGACGGACCGATCGGGGCCGGAAACGGCGTCACGCGGCGGCGCCTGCTCGCGGGCGGCGCGGCGGTCGCGGTCGCGGGGCTGGCGGGCTGTCTCGGCGGGCGCGACGGGCCGGTGCCGGCGCCGACGGTGACGAGCGACCGGATCGACGACTGGCGACAGATAGACGAGTCCGAGAGCACGGTGTTCGAGCAGTCGTACGGGCCGGTGACGGTGACCGCGCTCGAACACACGCGGATCTACGAGTACGTCGACGTCGCCGAGGCGCTCGCGGAGACGTTCGACGCGAGCGGGTCGCCGGTGGTCTTCTTCGCCACCCGGATCGACGTCCGGCCGGCGATCGACAGCCTCCCGGCCGAGGTCGGGCGAGAGCGGCTGATGGAGGAGGTGGAGACCGCCGCGGTCGACGCGTTCCGCTCGCAGCTCCGGAACAGCGGCATCGAGAACGTGGAGATCGTCGACGAGGGGACGACCACGGTACGGAGCGGCCACACCGCTACGGCGTGGCGGCTGGAGGGGGAGTACGCCTTCGACGGCGAAGTCCCGCTCCCCGACGGGTCGACGACGAGTCTCGGCGACCCCGTCGAGATCGAGTCGCGGCTGGGCGTCTGGCACGACGGGACCGACGTGTTGGTCGCGGGCGGCGCCTACCCGACGGACCCGCTGATCGAGGTCATCGACGACGCCCTCCCGGACCTGGCCGACGCGGAGACGGTCGTGACGGAGCTGGCGGACGAGGAGACGGCGGACGCGCTCGCGACCGACCCCGCCGCCTTCGACGAGGACGTCTCGCAGCTGCTGATATCGGTGGAGTGAGGCTCCGAGGGGAGCGAACGAACCGACCGGTTTAATCGGCACGCGCGGCTCTGCCCGGGTATGAGCCACTTCCCTTCCTTCGAGGTGATCCCCGCCGTCGACGTGCAGGACGGCGAGGTCGTCCAGCTGGTTGGCGGCGAGCGCGGCACGGGCAAGCGGTACGGCGACCCCGTCGAGGCCGCCGACCGCTGGATCGAGGCGGGCGCCGAGACGCTCCACCTCGTCGACCTCGACGGGGCGTTCGAGGGCGAGCGCGTCAACGCCGACGCGATCGAGGCGGTCGTCGAGAGCGTTCCGGACGGGATCGGCCTCCAGCTGGGCGGCGGGATCCGGACCGCCGAGGGCGCGCGCGACCTCCTCGACCTGGGGCTCGACCGCGTGATCCTCGGGACCGCGGCGGTCGAGTCGCCCGAGATCGTCGCCGAGATCGACGAGACCCACCCCGGAAGCGTCGTCGTCAGCCTCGACGCGAAGGACGGCGAGGTCGTCGTGAGCGGCTGGACCGAGGGGACCGGCCTCGACCCCGCCGAGGCGGCCGCGCGCTACGAGGCGCTGGGCGCCGGCGCGATCCTCTTCACGAACGTCGACGTGGAGGGACAGCTCGAGGGGATCGACCGCGACGCGGTCGAGAGCGTGGTCGACGCGGTCGATATTCCGGTGATCGCCTCCGGCGGCGTGGCGACGACCGACGACGTGGTCGCGCTGAAGGCGGCCGGCGCGGCCGCGGTCGTCGTGGGGACCGCCCTCTACGAGGGCGCGTTCACGCTCCGGGAGGCGCAGGACGCGGCCGACGAGGCTTAAGCGTCTGAGGGAGAGGCTGTCGTCGATCGCTTATAAGTAGTTGATTGCGGATCGACGGTGAACACCGCCAAAGCCCCAGCCGCTCGGCGATACGCGATCGAAACCTCCGCGGTGAACGCCACCAAAGCCCCAGCCGTGAGAGTGGCGTAGGGGACGTAAGCACCGCAGGAACGAGCGCAGCGAGTGACGAGGAGCGCAACGAGCGTACGCCGCTCTCACGGCTGCCCCTTTGAATCCCGCCCCGCACAGTACCGCACAGCCTCACGCCTCCCCAGCCTCGTCGCTGGCGACTTATAAGGCGCCAGCGACTCCAGCGAGGGACCGGAGGTCCCTCTGGCAGCCGGCGCGGAGCGCCGGCGACCTCGCGCGTGCTGTTCGGCCGCGATGCGGCCTCACAGGCACGCGCCACCGCACATCTCTTTTGAAGGGGATCCACCGTTTCCGCGGTCACTGATAAATCGCTCCCGCCGACCGGAGCCGCGTGTCCGGCCGCCGGCTCGCACCTCACTTCTCCGCGTCGCCGTCGCCGTCGAGCTCCGGCGTCGACGGCTCCGGTTCGACGCCCGTGTCGGCGGGCGTCTCGTCGGTCTCGACGATGTCGTTCGAGCGCGCGCCGCTGCCGAACAGCCGGGCGCGGATCCCGCGCTCGCTGCGCTTCTCTGCGAGCAGGACGGAGCACTCCACCTCGTTCAACACGTCCAACACGAGCGATCCGGTGACCAGCCGCGAGAGCAGCCCCTTCTCGGTCGCGCCCACGATGAGCATCGTGGCGTCGCGCGCGGCGCGCTCGATGGACGCCTCGACGTCGCCGCTCTCGACGCGCAGGGTCGCGTCCGAGAGTCCGTGGTCGTCGGCCCACGCCGAGAGGAACGCCCGTCCCTCGGCCTCGTCGTCGGCGACGTGGAGCAGGGTGACCTCGCTGTCGAACTCGGCCTGGAGCATCTTCGCGACCGCGCCGGACAGGTCCGAGGCCGGACCGCCGGCGGTCGGCACCAAGATCCGCGAGGCGTCGAAGCCGCGGTCGCGGAACACGAGGAAGTCGGAGGGGAGCGAGTACGCCAGCTCGTCGACGGCGGACTCGGCGCGCCCCGGCGCCCCGTGGGAGTCCTCGCCCCAGCCCATCACGGTGAGGTCGGCGCCGTAGGTTCGCGCGGCGTCGAACACCTCCTCGAACACGCGGTGCGATAAGACGACGTGGGTCTCCACGTCGACGCCGAACGTCTCGGCGTCGTCCCTCGCGCAGTCGAGCAGCTCGTGTGCCGACTCGTGGGCGCCCCGGTCGCGGGCGGCCTCCAGCGAGGTCTGGTCGGGCACGTTCGCGATGTTGACGGCGACGACCGTCCCGTTCCGCTGTTTGGCAATCGCCGACGCCAGCGTGATCAGGTGCTCCTCGGTCGCGGGGTTCGCGAGCGGCACCATCACCCGGTAGTCGCCGCCGCTCGGCTGGACCGAGGTGGCGGCCGACACCGCGGGCTTGGGGAGCTCGTCGGAGCGGTCGAGGACCCACGTCCCCAACACGCCCCGCGACTCCACCTTCCCGCGGGCGTACAGCAGGTACCAGAGGGCCGCGAAGACGACGAGCCCGGCCGACAGCGCGATGATCCGCGGCTCGATGTAGGCGATCAGCGCGAACGACGACACGGTCCCGATGATCGGGACGGCCGGGTAGAAGGGGACCTCGAAGTCGGGGTCGTACCCCTCGACCTCCGACTCGCGCATCACGATCAGCGCGAGGTTGAGCAGCCCGTAGACGATGAGGTGGAGCACGGAGCCCATCGTCGACAGCGACTCCACGCCGCCGGCGACGAGGAAGACGAGGATGAGCGCGCCGGTGAGCGCGATCGACTTGTAGGGGGTGCCGAACCGCTCGTGGATCTCGTTGAGCTTCGGGGTGACGATCTTCTCGCGCCCCATCGCGAAGTTGATCCGGGACGACGAGAGGATCGAGGCGTTCGCCGACGACGCGGTCGCGAGCAGGCCACCGATCAGGAGCATGCCGGCCCCGACGGCGCCCAGCGAGTAGCCGAACACCTCGTAGTTGCCGAAGAGGAGCCGGGCGGCGTCAACGACCGCGGTCTCGTTGTTCGCGACCAGCTCGTTCGGCACCGCCGCGAGCAACACCAGCAGGAACAGCGCGTACACGACCGTGACGATCACGACCGAGCCGAGGACCGCGAGCGGGAGGTTCCGCCCCGGGTTCTTGATCTCTTCCGCGACCGAGGTGATCTGCACGAAGCCGAGGTACGAGACGAAGATGATCCCCGTCACCGGGAGCACCTGGCTCGTCGTCCCCGGCGGCGCGAGGGGGCGAAGCGACTCCATGTCGGCGTTCAGCAGGCCGACGACGGTGAAGACGGCGAGGATCCCCAGAAGCGACATCACGATGACGATCTGGAGGCCGCCCGTCTCCTTCGCGCCGAAGTAGTTGACCGCGATGAAGAGGAGGGCGCCGGCGAGCCCGATCACCTGCGCCGCCTCCAGCGTCACCACCCCGAGCCCGACCGGTTCGAGCCCGACGAGCGCGTTGACGTACTCGCCGAATCCGTACATGTAGAAGGCGGACGCGAACGCGAGCCCGAGCCAGTTGGCCCAGCCGGCGATCGAGCCGAACATGGGTCCGAGCGCGCGGTTGACGTAGAAGTACGCCCCGCCGGACTTCGGCATCGCCGTGCCGAGTTCCGAGGCCGACAGCGCGGTGAACAGCGCGATTACCCCGCCGAGGACGAACGTGAACGCCGCGAGGGGGCCGGCGCGGGCGACCGCGGTGCCGGGGAGCACGAAGATCCCGGCGCCGATCATCGTCCCGATCCCGATCGTGAGCGCCGCGAGCGGCCCGAGGTCCTTCGCCAACTCCTCGTCGCCGCTCACTGCGGACCACCTCGGTCGGTTGCGACTCTCCGGGCGTGTGTCATACCGTTCTTCTCTTCTCTGGTCGTATAAACCCGGTTGATCCGGGCAACGGCACCGTCTCCGGAACGGGGAGCGATCCGTGTCGACGTGACGACCGCCTCGTTTGAACGTATCACAAAGTCCATACCCCCGGACGACGCGGTACGATCCATCAGGTGGATCCCGTGACGAAGAAACGCGAATACCGCGACGACTACGACGACAAGACGCTGTACATCCCCGGCCCGACAGAGGTCCGCGACGACGTGATCGAGGCGATGGCGGAGCCGATGTTCGGCCACCGGATGGACCGGATGACCGACCTGTACACCACCATCGTCGAGGACACGAAGACGTTCCTCGGCACCGACAACGAGGTCGTCATCCTCACCGCCTCCGGCACCGAGTTCTGGGAGGCGTCGACGCTGAACCTCGTCGACGAGAACATATTAGTGCCGACCTGCGGGAGCTTCAGCGAGCGCCACGCCAACGTCGCCGAGCGGCTCGGCAAAGACGTCGACCGGCTGGAGTACGAGTGGGGCGAGGCCGTCAAGCCCGAGGACATCCGCGAGCACCTCGAATCGTCGGACAAACACTACGACGTGGTCGCGACCGTGATGAACGAGTCGTCGACCGGCGTCCGCAACCCCATCGAGGAGATCGGCGACGTGGTCGCGGAGTACCCGGACACGTACTTCGTCGTCGACGCCGTCTCCGCGCTGGGCGGCGACCACGTCGACATCGACGCACACGACATCGACGTGATCTTCGCGTCGACCCAGAAGGCGTTCGCGATGCCGCCAGGGCTCGCCGTCTGCGTCGTCAGCGACGACGCCTACGACCGCGAGGTCGAGAAGGGCGACTCCTCGTGGTACGGCGGCTTCCGCCGCACCATCGACTACTACGACCGGAAGGGCCAGACCCACTCGACCCCCGCGATCCCGGTCATGTTAGCGTACCGCAAGCAGATGAAACACATGCTCGAAGAGGGCCACCGCGCCCGCGACGAGCGCCACCGCGAGATGATGGAGTACGTCCACGACTGGGCGGACGAGCACTTCGCGATGTTCCCCGAGGAGGGGTACGAGTCGCAGACGGTCGCCTGCATCGAGAACACCCAAGATATCGACGTCGCCGCGACCATCGAGCAGGTGAGCGAGGAGTACGACATGGCGTTCTCGAACGGCTACGGCTCGCAGCTCGGCGAGGAGACGTTCCGGATCGGCCACATGGGCGAACACACCGTCGAGAGCGTCAAGGAGCTCACCGACGCAATCGAAGACGTCGCGGACCTGTAGCGCGGGCGCCCCGGTCTCACTTCGGCACTGCTACCCGTCTCGCCGCGGCTCCACCAGATCGATCCGGTACCGCCGTCCGCCCGAATGCGTCTCCTCGACGCCAACGACGACGAACGACTCCTCGCCCACGTCGATCATGTCGCCGGGCGACAGGGGGCCGTCCTCGCCCGACTCCCCGCGCCGTCGCCGGTTCTCCCTCGCGCGCCGGTCGGTGTCGCCGACGACCTCGGGGCCGACGCTGATCGTCCCGCGTTCGGCCGCGATCACGCGGTTCCAGAACGCGTCGGAGGGCGGTCGCGGGCCGAGCCGCTCCGCCAGCTCCGCTCGCGTGAGTCGCTTCATACGCGCACCTCAGAGCCAGAGCAGTTGTGCGTGTCGGGTCTCGTCGAACTCCAGGACGGTCTCCTCGTCGACGAGCCCGGCGTCGACCGCGACGCCGACCGCCTCGGTGCCGACGATGTTCGCGACCTGCGCGCGGTGGAGCCCCGCGACGACCTCCTCGGCCGTCGCCTCGACCGCGTCGTCGCCGCCGTAGAACTCCTCGCTGACGGTGATCGTCGCGCGCCCGTTGTCGTACGTCTCGCCGAGGCAGTCGGCGTCGCAGACGGAGACGAGCCGCCCCTCGGCGGTCTCGCGCTCGCGGAGGAGCATTCAGAAGCCCTCTGGCCCCTCGCCCTGAAGCTCCCGCTCCGGCTCCTCGCGTCCGCCCTGCCCGCCGCGACCGCCGGCGCCGGGCTGCCCGCCGGCGCCCGGTCGACCGCCCGGGGCGCCACCCTGACGCCGCTGGCCGCCGGGACCGGGCGCCTGTCCGGTCTGCTCTTCGATCAGCTCCTCTTCGGTCTCGCGGCGGAGCTCCTCGGCGCGGTCGGCGACCTCCTCGGCCTGCTCGTGCTCGCCGGCCTCCTCGAGCGCGCGGGCCTTCTCCTCTAACACGTCCGCGTTCCGGTAGCCGAGGCGAATCGCGTTGTCGAAGCAGCTGACGGCGTCCTCGGCGAGCCCGCGCTCGACCAGCAGGAACCCGCGGTTGTACCACGCTTCCGCGAAGCGCGGGTCGGTCTCGACCGCGCGCTCGGCGTGTCGGAGCGCCTGCTCGCCCTGTCCCGACTCCCAGAGCGCGTACGCGAGGTTGGTCTCGGCGGTCGCGGCGTGCTCGGAGTCGTCGTCGATCCGCAGCGCCTCCTGGTAGGCGCCGATCGCCTGGTCGAACTCCTCGAGCTCGGCGTGGGCCGCGCCCTTGTTCACCCACGCCTCCTGGGCCTCCAGCGAGTCCTCCTCGGCGAAGCTGGCGGCGCGCTCGAACGTCTCCGTCGCCTCCTCGAACCTGTTTATCCCCATGTACGACAGCCCCACGTCGATGAGTCGCTCCACGTCGACGGCGTCGCTCTCGACGTTCCGCCTGTCCATGATGTCGGTGAGGACGCGGGAGTCGACCGGGTCGACCGTGTTCGGGTCCGCGTCGATCTCCTCGGGGTCGAGGGTGAACTCCTCGTAGCCGGCGTCGACGCCCTGCCCGGCGGAGAACTCGTGGCGGTCGTCGTCGCGTTCGTCGGTCATATACCCGGTTTTGACGGTCACGAGGCGTAAGGGTTGCGTCGGCGGGTCGAGGGCGGGTCCGCCGGTCCCCGCGCGTCCGGCGGGACGGGGCAGCCGCCGAAACGGGACGGGCGTCGCTAGACCCCCCAGATGGCGGCGATACCGGCGGTCGCGACGACGGCGAGCAGCAGTTGGAGCGGTCCGCCGACGCGCAGGAAGTCGGCGAACTCGTATCCGCCCGGCCCGTACACCATGAGGTTCGTCTGATAGCCGACCGGGGTCATGAACGACGTCGCGGACGCGAACATCACCGCGAGGAGGAACGAGAACTCGTTCGCACCGAGCTGCGTCGCGGCGTTCACGCCGACGGGGATCATCAACACCGCCGTCGCCACCGGGGTGATCACGCTCGCGAGCACGCTGGCGACCGCGTACAGCGCGAACATCACTCCGATCGGCGGCAGGACGCTCCCCGTCGAGACGAGGAACTCGGAGACGAGCGCGGCGCCGCCGGTGGACTCCAACGCGACGCCGAGCGGGATCACCCCGGCCAGCAGGAAGATCACGTTCCACGAGACGGCGTCGTACGCGTCCGCGGTCGTCAGACAGCCGGTGGTGACCATCGCGACGACGCCCGCCAGCGCGGCGATCACGATCGGAAGCACGTCGAACGCGGCGAGGCCGACGACGCCGGCGAGGATCCCGACCGCGATCGGCGTCTTCGGGGACAGGGGCGCGAGCTCGTCGGCGTCGGCGTCGGCCAACCGATCGAGCGCGCGCTCGTCGGCGACGACGAGGTCACCGGTGTCGGTGAAGTATCGGACCGACGCCGGCGTCGTCCGCACGAGCAGGAGATCGCCCGCCTGTAACGCGTAATCAGAGAGATCGGTCCGCGTCAGCTCGTCTCCGCGACGGACCGCGAGCACGGTGGTCTCGTGGAACTCGTGGAGGCCGGTCTCGGAGACGGTTTCGCCCACGAACGAGGAGTGCTCGGGAACGACCGCCTTGGCGAGTATCCCGTCGGTCTCGGCCGACTCGAACGTCGCTTCCGTCACGGACCTCCGCGGTCGCCGGCCGAGTCCCGTTCGCTCGCGAAACCGGTTGACATCCCGGAGTTCGCCGTGAACGACGAGCAGGTCGCCGGTCTCGATGATCCGGTCGGAGTGCGGGCCGGCGTACGCCTCCCCGCCCCGCCGCACCTGTAGAACGCGGACATCCGGATGCTCGGTGTCGAACGCCTCGACCGACTGGCCGACGGGAGCGGCGTCCGGTCTGACGTACAGGAACGCGAGATAGTCGCTCAGATCGAACTCCGCGACCGGGTCGCTGTCGACCGGGACGCGAGCGGGGGTGAGTCGCCACCCGACCGTGAGCAGGTACGCGAGACCGACGGCGAGGAGGACGACACCGAGCCCCGTGAACTCGAACATGCTGATACCGTTCCGGCCGTCGATGAGGAGGCGGGCGAAGTCGCTCGCGAGGATGTTCGTCGAGGTCCCGATGAGGGTCAGCGTTCCGCCGAGGATTGCGGCGTACGACAGCGGGAGCAGGAGCTTCGAGGGGCTCAGATCCGTGTCCTCCGCGAGTCCGGTGACCATCGGGATGAACACCGCGACGACGGGCGTGTTGTTCACGAATCCCGCGATCGGTCCGGTCGTACAGACGGTCGCGACGAGGGCGCGAAACTCCCGTCCGGCGGTGAAATCGGCGAGATACACGCCGAGACGCTCCACGAGTCCGGTGGCTTGGACGCCCGCGCTGAGCATGTACATCGCGATGATCGTGACGGTCGCGGGGTTCGCGAACCCCGAAATCGCCGTCCGTGACCCGACACCGGTCCACGGCTCGAGGATCGCCAGCGTGGCGACGACGCCGATCGCGGTCACGTCGTTCGGAACCACCTCGGTGATAAACGCCGCCAACACGACGAGAATGAGGAGGAAGACGATGGCGGCTCCTGACACCTCGACGCCGAGCATACCGTGACGACTCGCGTCGGCGTCTTCACTATTTCCCCCAGGGGCCCTCGCCGCCTACTCCAGGTCGAGCAGCGCCGCGACCTCGTCGAGGTAGTCGTCGTAGATCCCGACGGCCGACTCGATCGGGTCGGGCGAGGCCATGTCGATCCCCGCGAGCTCGACGACGTCGAGGGGGTAGTCGGAGCCGCCCGCCTTCAGCATCTCGCGGTAGTCGGCGGCGGCCGCCTCGCCCTCCTCTAAGACGCGCTCGACGATCGCCGCCGCGGCCGAAATCCCGGTCGCGTACTGATAGACGTAGAAGTTGTAGTAAAAATGAGGAATCCGCTCCCACTCGCGCTCGATGCCGCCGGTCAGCTCCGCGGGCGCGTAGTAGTCGCCCTTGAGGTCGGCGTAGATCTCGTCGAAGGCGTCGGGCGTGAGCGCCTCGCCGGCCTCGACGCGCTCGTGGATGCGCTGCTCGAAGGCCGCGAACATCGTCTGGCGGAAGAGCGTCGAGCGGAAGCGTTCGAGGTACTCGTCGAGGACGTGCGTGCGGAGCGCGTCGTCCTCGACCGTGTCGAGCAGGTGGTGGGTGAGCAGCGTCTCGTTGACGGTGGAGGCGATCTCGGCGACGAAGATCTCGTAGCTCGCGTCGTGCCACGGCTGCGCGTCGCCAGCCAGCTCCGAGTGCATCGAGTGGCCCAGCTCGTGGGCCAGCGTGAACATCGAGGAGATGTCGTCCTGGTAGTTCATCAGGATGAACGGCTGGGTGTCGTACGTCCCCGAGGAGAACGCGCCGGAGCGCTTCCCGCGGTTCTCGTACACGTCGACCCACCGCGAGTCGAGCCCCTCGGCCATCCGATCCTGGTACGCCTCGCCCAGCGGCGCGACCGCCTCGATCACCCACTCGCGGGCCTGCTCGTACTCCACGTCGGGCCCCTGATCGCCCGTCAGCGACATGTAGAGGTCGTGGCTCTGCAGCTGGTCGACGCCGAGGGCCTCCGCCTTCAGCTCGGCGTGGCGGTGGAGCACGCCGAGGTTGTCGTCGACGCTGTCGACGAGGGTGTCGTACACCTCGACCGGGACGTTCGAGCCGTCGAGCGCGGCCTGCCGCGCGGAGTCGTACCCGCGGATCTCGGCGCTCGTCGCGTGCTCGCGGACGGCCTTCTCTAAGGAGGTGCCCACGGTGTTGCGGACGCCCGCCCACTCGTCGTAGAACGTCTCGTGGACGCGCTCGCGGAACTCGCGGTCCGGGTTCTTCTGGAGCTTCGTGAAGTTCGCCTGCGTGATCTCCACCTCCTCGCCGTCGGGGTCCTCGACGACGCCGTAGGTCATGTCCGCGTTCGTCAGCATCGAGTAGATCTCGCTCGGGGCGTCGGTGACCTCTGACAGGTCCGCGAGCACCTCCTCGACCTCCGCCGAGCGCGTGTGTTCCTTCATCCGCAACACGTCGTCGAGGTAGTGCTCGTACTCGGCGAGGTCGGGCTCGTCGTCGACGAACGAGTCCACCGCCGCCTCGGAGAGCGACTGCAGCTCCGGTTCGAGGTAGGAGATCGCGCTCGACGCCTCGGAGCCGAGCGCCGACGCCTTCGCGGACATCGCCTGGTACTCCTGGTTCCGTGTGTCCTCGGCGCTGCGGAGCCGGGCGTACGTCGTCACCTGCTGAAGTTCGCGGAAGATCTCCTCGCGGAGTTCGAGCAGTTCGAGGAGCGTCGCGGCGTCGTCGGCGACCCGTCCCTCGTACGCCGCGAGCTCCTCGATCCGGTCCGAGACCGCCTCGTAGGCCGCCTCCCACGCCTCGTCGTCCGCGTAGATGCTCTCCAGATCCCACTTGTACGTCTCGTCGATGTCGGACCGCTCGGGAACCGAACTCATGTCGGTCCGGTCGGTCTCGCGGGCACTAAGCCTTGTCAAACCCCGCCCGGCGAGCCGCTTCGTCGCCCGGCGGTCAGCCGGCGTCGACCCCCGCGCTCCACTCCGCGAGGTCCACGACGAGCACGAGCGCGTCCTCGCCGTCCCGGTAGTAGTTCGAGACGCGGCGGATCGGGTCGAACCCCTCGTCCGCGTACAGCGAGCGCGCGGCCGCGTTGCTCTCGCGGACCTCCAGCCGCACGACGGCGACGCCGACGGCGCGGAGCCGCGCGAGCGCGGACCGGAGCAGGGTCCGCCCGATCCCCTGCTCGCGCGCCTCGGGGTGGACCGCCAGGTCCTTGACGTGGCCGATGTCGCGCCCGTGGTTCGGGGTCGAGTCCGCGACGACGTAGCCGACCACCGCCCCCTCCCGCTCCGCGACGAGGAACGCCGGCTCGTCGAGCAGCCGCTCGAAGGCGTCGTACGGCCACGGGTCCGAGAAGCACGCGCGCTCGATCCGCACCACGGCGAGGAGGTCGGCGCGGTCGACCGGCCGGACGGTGGCGTCGACGGGGGTCACGGGCCGGATTGGCGGGCGAGAGAAATAAACGCGACGGGACGGCCCGGCGTCGGCGCGCGGGTCGGCGGCGCGTCGACTACGCTCACAGAGATGCAAGGAAGAAGCCCACGTGTTTACTTGTTGGAGGAATCCGCTAAGGCTCGACACAAACCACGAGTAGTAGCAACCCAACTCCCCGACACCAGCCGTAAATTTATAAATAAATAGATCAAAATGTGAAGTACGGATGGAGGACGTGATTCGCACCGTCAAAGTTAAACTCGACGTACCCCACGAGCGGTGCGACGACCTCCATCAGACGAAAGACCAGTTTCTCCACTGTGCGAACACGACCGCAGAATGGGCGTGGAGACACCCGGACGAGTATTGCGTCACCTCAAAACAGCAAGCCGAGAACGCGCTCTACGAGCGACTTCGCAACGAAACGGAGTTGACTGCGAACCTCGTGCAGAAGGGGATTCGGCGCGCTATTGAGGCTACCAAAAGCGGTGTCGCCCGACTCAAGAAAGGTGAGACCACCAGTCAACCACACTTCAACGCGTGGAGCGTCGTCTACGACAAGCGCAGCGCGACGTTCCACCGCGACCACGTGTCCCTTTCAACGGTACACGGGCGCGTCGAATGTGATTATGTGATTCCCGACGAACCCGAGGGGACACCGATCGGTGAGTACCTGCTGAACGAGGACTACGAGTTCCGGATGTCCACGCTCCAGTACGACCGCTCGACCGAAGCGTTCTACCTCCACGCGCGAATGCGTCGTACCCAAACCGACGAACATGAGCAGTCCACAGCTGCTTCTTCTAACGCCAAGCACAGAACAGTCCTTGGCGTTGACCTAAACGTGGACGGCTCGCTTGCCGTGACTTCTACGGGCGCGTTCATCGGGAATGCCGACGAGATAACCCATCGACGCCGCGAGTTTGAGAAGACTCGCGGGTCGATGCAACAGGCGGGGACGCGGTCGGCCCACCTGTCGATTCAGTCGATGGAAAACCGTGAACACTGCTGGATGCAGGACGAACTCCACCGTGCCTCGAACCAGATTCTCGACGAAGCTCGCGACCACGGGTGTACACACATTGCATTCGAGGATCTGACCGATATTCGCACGCGGATGGCTGGTGCAAAGCGCTTCCACGCGTGGGCGTTCCGGCGCTTGTACGAGTACGTCGAGTACAAAGCCGAGATGCTCGGTATCGAGGTCGAGCAGGTGAGTCCTGCGTACACGAGCCAGCGATGTTCGAAGTGCGGCTTTACGCACGAGACGAATCGACGATCGAAACACCAGTTTGTGTGTCAAAAGTGCGCGTACGAACTGAACGCGGACTACAACGCGAGCAAGAATATTGCTCGAAAACTGTTGAAACGACTCCATTCGAGGCAGACGTCTTCGGATGGAGGCGCACCCTGTCAGTGTGCGCTCAAGTCAGGGACGCTGAACCTGAACGGCGAGTTTATCGCCTCCGTCGATTCGACGGTAGAAGGGGAGTCCACTGACAAGTCCACGACTTCAGTCCTGTCTCTTACCCATAAGTCTCAGGAGTGCAGTTCGTATCCCTCCGCCCAGGTCTGAAGTTTCTTGAGACCTTTCCACATCGTCTCCCAACCAGGCGGTGGATCGGAACTTCGGTCAAGGTAGCCACCGATCTTCGCAACCGCAATTGCGTACGCTTGATCCCCATTGTCGGTCAATTCTGGAAATTTCGTTTCCAGAATTGACCGTTCAGTCTCGCTCAGGAGGACATCAGGTGAGTAGTATGTCTCTCCCCGAGCAAGTTCCCGCAACTCCAGCACCTTCCACGCAATTACCGAGTAGACACTCAACAAGACCTCCATACGTTCCCATGTTTCTAGCCGGCGTTCCTCGATTCGGCATCCAGTTTTCAGCACCTTGTGCCAGTCTTCGATCGTCCACCGGGCGCGGTAGGACTCTACCACCCTCAGCGAATCACTGAACGTATCGACCGATTCAGTGGTGAGTAACACCCACTGAATCGGGTCATCTTGTTCTCCAAGTTCGTCGATTCGTACGACGTTTACCTCAACTGGATCCGTATGAGTTGAATCGTTCTTTGGAGGGAGTAACTCACATGAACCGGCTTTGACGAGTAGCTCAGCTTCTCTGGCCTCTCTTCCGCTCCCTTGGTCAATCTCGATAGACGTGCGACCTTGTTCAAGAAGGTCTTCACTCCAGTCAATCAGACGGCCGTCCGTTCCGGACGGCGTCTGAATACACCGGTTCTGATTCGCACGGACGACGAATCCAGCGTCCAAGTCGTCTGTAACTTCGCGGTAGAAGGCAAATGCGTCAGCTCCTCGGTCGTGGATGAATATCGGCCGAACCTCCTCGGCAAGCCAGTCGCTGGCTTGTCTATCTCCCCGAATCCATTTTTCCTGTTCACTCTCTAATTCGACTGGATCGTTCTTTCCATTCGCATCGTGCTTCGTGCTGGCTTGCTGGTCCTCGATCAGCGATTGCTGATCGATGACCCCCGTCATGCGGTGAGTCTGTGGATCAAGTCCAATCGTCGAGTGAACTTTGACGCCTTCAAGATCTGTCTTGGAGTTGCCGATGTCGCCAAGCCCTTCCTTCGACGGATGTCTCGGAAAGACGAGTTCAGTGGTGTCGGAGACGACCAAGAGCTCGTCGTTGTCCTGCACTCGTGACCGTTGTGCTCGCTTATGTGCATCAAGAATCTCGTTCGGATCCACACGCTCGTTGTCGCAAAATCGGTACGTAGCCTTTGTGGAGGCCCAGTCTTCGCACGCGTTTGGGATCGACTCGGCAGGTGCCCTGCCGAGCCGATCTCCGACCTCTATCAATCGCTTCGTAAGCCGTTGGTCACCAAACTCAGCAGACTGGAACTCCTCACGAACCTTGCCAGAGACATCTGTCTCACATCGCTCACTCTCATCGTCTACGTCAGACCGCCGGTTCTGTGAACCACTCTGCATCTTGGCCTCTTTCTCGGCGAACTACAGCGATAGGAGTTGTGGGTAAGAGACAGGACTTCAGTCGTGGGTTACTGACCTGTCGATCCACGGCTCGCCCGCCTCGGCCGCGTCGGGGTCGGGGCCCCGGACCACGAAGCACGCGCCGTCCGGGACCGGCACGTCGTCGGGGGCCGCGGGCTCGGTGTCGTCGCCCCGGAGGCCGATCGCCCAGCCGTGCGACTCGACGACTTCGCGGACGATGTCGAGCCCGTATCCCGTCCCGTCCTCGCGGGTCGTGAAGCCGGGGTCGAAGACGTCCTCGCGGTGCGCCGGGTCGATCCCGGGCCCGTCGTCGGCGACGAGGAATCCCCCGTCGGTCGCGGTCACGACCACGGTGAGTGGGAGGTCCTCCCCGCCGTCGGTCGTTCGGGCGTCGTTCGAGCCGCCGGGAACCGCGTGTTCCGTCGCGTTCCGGAACAGGTTCTCGAGCGCCTGCCGCAGGCGGCCGCGGTCGCCGCGAACCGTCGCGTCGGCGCCCACGACGAGCCTCGCCCGCTCGCATCCGGCGGTGTCCCACGCCTCGCGGGCGACGGCGCCGAGCGCGAACTCGGTCGGCTCGTCGATCCCCGAGCCCTGCCGGGCGAGCGTCAGCAGCTCCGAGACCAGCTGGTCGATCCGGTCGACGGCGCGCTCGCCGCGCTCTAAGGGCTCGGTGTCCTCTTTCAGCCGCGCCATCTCCATCGACCCCCGGATCACGGACAGCGGGTTCCGGAGGTCGTGCGAGACGATGCTGGCGAACCGGTCGAGCCGCTCGTTGCGGTCGGTGAGCCGGCGCTCGCGCGCCTTGCGCTCGCTCACGTCCCGCGAGTTGATGAGCAGGTCGCCGACCGCGGCGTCGGCCGGCAGCGACCGGGTTCGCGACTCCAGCCAGACCCAGTCGCCCTCGGCGGTGCGGTAGCGGTACTCCATCGTGGGGGTCGCGTCGGGGTCGTTGAGCGCGCGGTAGAAGCGCTCGGTCACGCGCTCGCGGTCGTCCGGGTGGACGTAGCCGAGCGGCGAGCGCCCTACGGTCGACCCCTGCTCGTAGCCGAGCACCTCCTCGACGGAGGGGCTCTCGTACCGGACCCGGCCGTCCGCGTCGACGACGGTGACCAGGTCGGTCCCGTACTCTAAGAACTCCCGGAACCGCTCCGGGAACCTCGTCTCCGCGTCGACGCGGCGCGCGGTGACGACGCGCCCGCCGAACTCGGGGGCCAGCTCCTCGTCGACGACGGACTCCACCCAGACGAAGCCGCCGTTCGCGTGGCGGAGCCGGTGGGTGACGACCCGGTCGGTTGCGACCGCCGAGAGCGCGTCGGAGACGGGCTCGCGGTCGTTCGGGTGGACGCGCTCCAGCAGGTCCTCGCCGACGAGGGCCGCCCGATCGACCCCGAGCACCGCGGGCACCGAGGGGCCGGCGAACAGCACCTCGCCGTCGACCGCGACCGCCGCGACGAACCGGTCGGCGCCCGGGACGGACGGACCGGTCGACGCGGCGGAATCGGACGATTCGGCCCCGTCGGCCCCGCTCCCCGCACCCGCGTCGCCGTTCCGGCCCGCCGGCGGGGGAGCGGACCCGTCGCCTGACCCGTCGCCCGATTCCCGTCGGTCGTCGCCGGGGGCGGTCGACGGGCGGTCGGTCGGGCGGAGGGTCACGGTGGTTCGGTCTCCCCTTCGGACGCGATCGGATAAAGCTGCGCCCCGAAATTATCGGAGAAGATAATCGGTGTCGGGGCCCGATTGCTTCGGGCGATATCCCGTCATCGGATCGGTGAGCCGTTCCGCCCGTTTTTAAACGTCCTCGACGATCTCGGCCGACTCCCACGCCTCGGCGAAGCCGTCGCTCACGCGGGTCGCGAAGCCGCGGTCGCGCAGGTCGAGCATGCCGAACAGCCGGTCCGGCGCGAGCGGGTCGGCGACCTCCAGGCACACCTCCTCGTCGTCGATGAGGTAGAAGTTCCCGTACACGTCGTCGGTCACGCGGAGCGCGAACGCCCCCTGCGCCATCGCGAGCACGGCGCGGTCCTCGTCGATCGCGGTCAGCGCCTCGTCGAACATCGCCGGCGACAGCAGCACCGAGACGTCGACGCCGCGCCGGATCGCGGAGAGCAGCCGGTCGAGGAGGACCGGCCCCTCGCGGTCCACCTCGAACTGCGAGGAGACTTCGGTGGCGACGACCACGAGCGACTCCGACGCGGCGTCGATCCGCTCGAAGAGGAGGTCGAGCGAGTCGTCGGCGCCGACCGCGGCGGTCCAGAACCGGTCGTCGGTCGTCTCCGCGTCGGCCAGCTGGTCGATCAGGTCGTCTTTCCCCGACTCGTACGTCTCGATCCGGCGCTCCAGCTCCCGGCGCTTCGCCCCGACGAGCCGGTCGACGGCGACCGCGGGCTCGACCGGCGCGTACCGCTTCGGCTCCCGGTCGCTCTGGACCCGGACGAGCCCGCGGGACTCCAGCCCCCCGAGCGCGTCGTAGATGCGCCCCTTCGGCACGTCGCTCTCGGCGGCGACGTCCGCGGCGGTCCCGGTGCCGAGCGCGAGCAGCCCGCGGTACGCTCGGTCCTCGTAGCTCGACAGCCCCAGGTCGCGAAGCGACTCCATGCGACGGGCTACGCCGAGTATATATAAATGAGTGGCGCTGAAACCGGAGCTAGTTTCGCCACGCCCGTCTCGATTTCGGGACTGAATCCGGATCGAGGCATCGAGGACCGGTATTCGTCTCCCGATCGGTTCGCGATCTATTTCTGAAAACTGATACGATGTTTTCTCAGGTTCCCGAAGGGTATTACGTCGGCGCGGCCTATCGCGGACAACCGATATGAGTCGCATCCGGAGGGTCGCGGTCGTCGCGCTGGTCTGCTGTCTGCTGGCGGCCGGCACCGCCTTGGTCGCCGCCAACGACACGGTCAGCGGCGATCCCGACATCGAGGCGTTCGCGCCGGAGACGGCGTTCGTGCCCGGCGAAGAGTCGACGCTGCAGGTGAGCCTGAACAACCGCGGTGACGTGGACGAAGAGGGGTTCGACGACCTCGAGACCGAGGTGGTGACCGCCCACGAGACCACCGCGCGGATCCTCACCGGCGACGAGACCGACCGCGAGGTCCCCTTCGACGTGCGGACCGGCGAGCAGACCGTCGGCGACGTGGGACGCGGCACGGCGGGACCGATCGACTTCACCGTCGTCCCCGACGAGGACGCGGAGCCGGGCGTGTACCGGGTCCCGATCGAGCTGGAGTACCGGAACGTCTACAACGCGGAGGACGACAACGGCGCGACCCTCCGCGACGAGCGCGTCGAGACCGAGACCGTGTTCGTCGACGTGGAGATCACCGATCGCGCGCAGTTCGCGGTCACCGCCGTCGACGGCGCGGTGCAGGCCGGCGACACCGGCGTGGTGAACGTGACGATGCGGAACGTGCAAAACGAGAGCGCCCGCGAGGCCTCGGTGACGGCGACGCCGGTCGACGCCGACCTCACCTTCGCCACCGACGCCGAGAGCACGGAGACGTACGTCGACGACTGGGCGCCCGGCGAGAACCGCACCTTCACCTACCGGCTCGACGCCGCGGCCGACGCGACGCCGCGGGCCTCGACGCTGGAGTTCGACGTGGAGTACCGCGACGCCGAGCGCGCCGACGCGACCGCCCGGACCGTCCGGACCGGCGTGACGCCCCTCTCGCGGCAGACGTTCGACGTGACCGGGCTGAACAGCTCGCTGGAGGTCGGCAAGGACGGCTCGTTCACGGTCGAGGTCCGCAACGACGGCCCCCGGCCGGTGGAGAACGCGGTCGTCGCCTTCGACAACGAGGCACCGGCGCCGGAGGGCATCGGCGCGGAGACGGTCCCGGCCGACGAGAACGTCGTCCCCCGCGAGACGCGGGTGACCGTCGGCGACCTCGGGGTCGGCGAGACCGCGACGGCGACGTTCGACGCCGGGATCCGCAGCGACGCGACCCCGGGCAACCGAACGCTCAACCTCGCCGTGCGCTACCGCGGGCTCGATAACGACGTGGTCGTCTCCGACGCGTACGACGCCGTCGTCGACGTGCGCCCCGAACAGGAGACGTTCGCCGTCTCGCCGGTCGCGCCGAGCGGCGACGACGCCGGCGAGGGCGGTAACGGGACCGACGCCGGCGGCGTCGCGGGGTCGGTCGAACCCGGCGGGACCGCCCGGTACGACGTGGTCGTCCGCAACACGGGCTCCGAGCCGGTCACGGACGTGCAGGCGAAGCTGTTCGTCGACGAGCCCATCTCCTCGGACGACGACGAGGCGTTCGTCACCTCGCTGGACCCGGGCGAGGAGACGACCCTCTCCTTCGAGGTGAGCGCCGACGGCGGCGCCGCGCGGAAGACCTACTCAGCCGCGGTCGACTTCCGGTACGACGACGCCGACGGCGACGAGCAGCTCTCCGACACCTACCGGCTCCCCGTCGTCGTCGCGACCGACGACGGCGGCAGCGTGCTCCGGTCCCCGGTCGGGATCGTCGCCCTGCTGAGCGCGCTCGCGCTCGGCGCCGCGGCGGTCTGGAAGCGCGGTCGGGTGAGCCGAGAACTCTCGCGGCTCCGCGACCGGGCCCGCGAGCGGTTCGGCGGCGACCGGTAGATGCCGGGGGTCGAGCGCCTCTTCCGGGCGATCACGGACCGTGTGGTCGACCGGCCGAAGCGGGTCGTCGTCGCCTGCCTGCTCGTCACGGCGCTTTTCGCGCCGGGGATGGCCCTGCTGGAGTCCGAGGCCGGCAGCGACCAGTTCACCGAGGGGATCGACGAGGCCGACGCGCTCGACCGGGTGAACGAACAGTTCGAGCCCGCGTTCGGCGGCGACGAGCCGACGACGCAGCTGATCCAGCGCGACGGCAACGTGCTCGACCGGCGCGGCCTGCTCGCGATGCTGGAGACGGCGGAGCGGCTGGAAGAGCGGGACGACCTCCGGGTGACCGAGGTGTCCGCACCGGCGATGGACGTGGCGACCGAGCTCGACGAGGACGTCGAGACCGCGGCCGACGCGCGCGACGCCGTCGAGCGCGCCAGCGAGGGGGAGATCGACGAGGCGGTCGCCGCGGCCGCCGAGGACCCCGCGTTCGACACGCTGCTCTCGGACGACTACAACCGGGAGTCGCAGACCGCGTCCGCCGCGCTCGGCGTCGTCACCCACTCGTTCCCCGCGTCGGCCGACGCCCAGGCGCTCCAGCTCGAGGCGCGCGACGTCGCCGAGCGCGGGCCGGGCGACGTCACCGCCTTCGGTGGCGGCATCGTCGACAACGAGTTCGCGCAGGTGATCTTCGACTCGCTCGCGATCGTCGTGCCGGCGGCGCTCGCCGTCATCCTCGGGCTCTTGGCGTACGCGTACCGGGACCCGTTCGACTTCGTGCTGGGCGGGGTCGCGCTGCTGATGACCGTCGTCTGGACGTTCGGGTTCACCGGCTACGCCGGCATCGCCTTCTCCGACGTGCTGATCGCGGTGCCCGTGCTCCTGCTCGCGATCGGGATCGACTTCGGGATCCACACGGTGAACCGCTACCGCGAGGAGCGCGCCGACGGCGTCGAGCCGACGACCGCGATGCGCGACGCGCTCGGCCAGCTGACGGTCGCGTACTCGATCATCGCGGGGACGACGATCATCGGCTTCCTCGCGAACCTGACCAGCGCGCTCGACCCCCTCCGGGAGTTCGGGCTCGTCGCCGGCATCGGCATCTGTTTCACCCTCGTCATCTTCGTCGGCTTCCTCCCGGCGGCGAAGCTGCTCGTCGACCGCTGGCGCGCGGAGCGCTCGCTCCCCGAGTTCGGCTCCCGCCCGCTCGGATCCGAGGACTCGGCGCTCGGGCGGCTGCTCCCGTCGCTGACCGCGATCTCTCGCCCGGCCCCCGCGGTCTTCCTCGCCGTCGTCCTCCTCCTGACCGCCGGCGCGGCCGGCTACGGCGCGGGCGTCGACACGACGTTCGACGACGACGACTTCCTGCCGCCGAGCGAGCAGCCCGGCTACGTCGACTACTTCCCCGCCCCGATGCACCCCGGCGAGTACACCGCGACCGAGACGATCGACTTCCTCTCGGAGAACTTCGCCACCAGCGAGGACGACACCGTGACGATATACGTCGAGCGGCGGATGACCAGCGACGCGGCCCTCCGGAGCCTCGACCGCGCGGAGCGCGACCCGCCCGACACCTTCGTCGAGAGCGACGGCCGCGCCAGCGCCACCGGCGTCACCGACGCGATCGACGGCTACGCCGACCAGAACCCCGAGTTCGAGCGGCTCGTCGACGAGTCGGCGCTCGACGACGGCCCGCCGAACCGGAACCTCGACCGGATCTACGGCGAGCTGCGCGACTCGGGGTACGCCGGCTTCACCGGCGAGTACCTCGCGGACGACGACCGGTCGACGCGGGTGGTGTACGACGTGGAGTCGGACGCCTCCGACGCCGCGATCACCGCCGACGCCCGCGCGGTGGCCGACCGCTACCGCGGGGACGCCACCGCGACCGGCCAGATCGTCGTCTTCCAGGCCGTGAGCGAGACGATCTTCGAGTCGGCGATCGTCTCGCTGTCGGCCGCCCTGGGGCTCTCGGCGCTGCTGTTGATCGTCCTCTTCCGGCTGTTCCTCGACAGTCCGGCGCTCGGGCTCGTCACGCTCGTGCCGGTGGCGGTCACCGTCGCGGCGCTCACCGCGACGATGCGGCTGGCGGGGATCCCCTTCAACGCGCTCACCGCGACGATCCTCTCTATCACCATCGGGCTCGGGGTCGACTACACGGTCCACGTCGCCCACCGCTTCCACGACGAGTACGTCGAGTGCGGCGACGCCGACGCCGCGGTCGAGACCACCCTCCGCGGCACCGGCGGCGCGCTCACCGGCACCATGGCGACCACCGCGCTCGGGACGGGCGTGCTCGTGCTCGCGATCACTCCGATCCTCGGCCAGTTCGGCCTCCTGACCGCCGCGAGCATCTCGCTCGCCTACGTCGCCTCGCTCGTGGTGCTGCCGCCGGCGCTCGTCGTCTGGGCCGCCGCCGTGGAGCGCCGCCCCGACCTGCTGTGGGTCGGCCGGCTGGTCGGCGCGATCGGGTCCGGAAGCGAGGACGGTAGCGGCGCCGGCGCCCCCGACGGCGTCGACCGCGCCGCGGAGGACGCCCGCACCGACGGCGGGGTCGTCGGCGAGGGGGACCGCTTCGAGTGGCGCCCGCCCCTCGAGGCATCCCCGCGAGACGACGGCGCCGCCCCGGATCGCACCGATCCCCCGTCGCCGGGCGATCCGGGCCACCCGGACGACCGCAGTCAGAAGCGTTAAACGCTCGCCGCGGATACCCGGTCGTGAGGGCGCGTAGCTCAGCGGACAGAGCACTTGGTTCCGGACCAAGATGCCGCGGGTTCAAATCCCGTCGCGCCCGTCACGTTTTCTGACGGGGCAAATTGACAGGACGGCGGCCGGGTGTATATAAGGCGACCCCCCAGTGACGGGTTTGAGTTCGTCACGCAGGCTGACGGGGGTCGTCGCCTTCGTGCGGTTCGTGAAATACACATGACGGAGTCGGGGTAAAGTCCTTTGGGTGGTTGGTGGCTTCTTCGTGCCGGATCGACCTAGGTCGGGAGAGCTCCACGAAAGACGACCGTCGTCGTGAGCGGTTCGCAGACCATTCCGGGAACTCCACGATAACCGAACCGCGGACCAGCGTCGATGGAAACTGTGAAACCCGAGGCAAAAGCGGTCACGAGAAAGAGCAGATGAGCCATCCGGGGATCCTGGTTAAAGGAAATCCGACGATTGTGAGAGTTGGCAATCCCCGGATTGCTACTCAAGGCGATCCGGATCCGCTCAAGATTGGCGATCCCCGATTATATACCCGGTTCCGTTCTATCTGCCAGTGATGGAACGAGACGTGGAGCTCCGCCGTAACGGCCATCTGTACGAGATCGCGTCGGTAAACGACGAGGTGCTCGGCTCCCGTCAGGGATTCCCGGCATCGGAGACCGGCTATCGGAAGACGCTCAATAGCGTGCTCGATATTGCGGGGCCGGATCTGATGGACGAGGTGGCAGCCTCGATCAAGGACCACATCCGGACACACGAAGAGCGCCCCGCCAACCAAGCCGTCCGGAAGAACGCACGAAAACTCGTCTCGAAGGCCGGGTATCCTCCCGACGACTACCTCAACGCTGCGTAGGTCTGGGAGGAATCAAGCATCGGTTCAGACTAATGTGACTGTCTCTCTGAATTCATCCTACTGTAGTCTTCATCTCGTCGAACGGCCGTAGACTACTTACTCACCCGCGATGAATGCTCATCAAGATGAGGTCAGTCGGGAAAATAAACACGTCATTCTCATCCGGCGATGAGTGAATTGCCCACAAGAGTTTCTCCCGACGAGAGAGAAGAACTTCTATCCCATCTTCAACGACTCGATAATCAAGCCTTCGAAGAGTTCTTGGGAGAACTCTGGGAGCAACGAGGATGGGAGACGGAGGTGACACCACGGGCGAAAGACTGGGGAATTGATGTCGTCGCCACACGGGATCTCCCAATCCCTCTGACTCTCGTTATCCAAGCCAAACGGTACGGTGCAAGTCGGAATGTAAGTAGTACTGAAGTTCAACAATACAGCAGTCTTCGGCGGCAGCGAGAGAACGTTGACGCGGTCACGATAATCACTACCGCCGGCTTCTCGGACCAAGCCCGAGAGACGGCAAAGGCACTCAATGTGAAATTGCTTGACGGGACTGGCCTCTGTAGATTGATCGAAGATACTGAGGCCTACAAACTTGTCGACACATATATTGAGGGGAGCATTAAGATCCCAGACACCACCTCAGACAGAAAGGACCCGCTAGACGATGTCGCGTACGGAAAGTGGAGTCACTCAGACCTCGAAAACCACGTATTAGAGGGATATGGTCTCTCTGATACAGTTCCGGTTAATCTCTACGAGTCTAATGAGACAGTCCAGGTCATCCACTCCTGTTCGGACAGCCCTATCCGGGTTCAAGATAGTGAGTCGAAGAAATTAGATATCCACACAGATACGGCCGAAGACAGCTTGCCCGTCCATCTGCATCTGACTTCCAAAGGCATCTGGATATTCGCCCGGGACCATGGTGGTGACATCCAATCATTCACCCCGTACGGATCTGTTGAGGATGTCTATTCCGATAGTGCACTGTTTGGCCCCAGCGAAAGCATAACCTTCGACTTCAGTGATGGGAAGTCACTCAAGTACAAGTTTGAGTCAATGTCAGTGGAGGTCAGAGATGCTATTGAGCGTGTGTTGGGAGAGAAAGTCAACACTCGGCTGAGGCTTTAGGCGCTACTCGGCGTTGGAAGCTCGTTCGAATTTCTCGCGAACAATCTGCTCAACCCCGTTAGTGTTGATACTCTCCACAGAGACCGTGGAAAGTTCATGACTCACTGCCTTTGCGGTTGTTTCGAAAACTTCCCCGTTATCAATAAATTCCTCGTCGTCGACATCGCGGACCACTCGAGCAATCGCCCCCACCACTTCCGGCTGGCGCATGTCTGTCCTGTCGAAGAGTCTGTTCGCAGCATACTGTCGGCTCAAGATCGCTTCAGTCGGCTTATAGTCCTCTTCTTGTCTGGTGAATTCTGCCATAAACCAGAGTCGACCGAACGCTGGTGTGTAGAGGTCTCGCATTGACACGGTGAACTTCTCCCGCATTGATGTGAGAGTCCGGCTATGGCCCTCCCAGGGCCAACGATAACGAACGTAGTCGGGGCGCCACCCCACTGCGAGGTAGTGCCAGATACGCTCGTCACCGGCAGCGCGTGGCGGCACGTCAACGAACTTTCGAACTGCCGGCGCTACGGCGGCATCAATATCCGAATCTCCCTTGTCAAACCGACTCCGATCGTCCATCACCCAGTCAAGCACCTGACCGAGCGAATCTAGATCCGCTTCATAGTTGGTCTCGGTACGGAACTCTTCAAGCCGTGATTCGGGATAGGTGATATCCTCGGTAAGGAACTCGTCGGTGACGAGGGTCTCCACTCCACCGGCACTAAAACGGTACAGTTTACTCATCGCCGATCACCCCGAGAAGCTTCTGGACGTCCTCATGCGGTGTCCGTCGACGCTGGACGATACTCTCTACCTGGTTGATTGTCGTCGAAATCGCCTCTGGCTGTAACAGATCTTCGAGTTCGTCTACCGTGGGGTTGGTTCCGAAGTACTCGCTACAGACGTCGGTCAACAGCGTCTTCTGCCACTGATATTCGATTTCCCCGGTGACAACGGCATGCTGGACGGCCTTGATCGTGAACTGAGTCAACATCGATGCTGCCAGATGATTAAGGACTACCCGCCCGACGTGGCCACGCTTATCCCAGTCGTCTACTGCATTAAGTACCTCCACAACGTAAGGGTGATCTTTGTTGACCCATAGTTTCGGTTCCTCGGCGTTTCTGACGTCAACGTACCATTCGTTGTTCTCGGTTCCCAGATCGGTCCGCTCGCTAAATCTAGCTGCTTCAACGGGGAGATCACCTTCAAGGCTCAGCACGGGCTCGTCAAAGAATACGTCCCAACCCCTACCGGTCGCGAGCTCACGACCAGCCTTTGAAGCGTAGTCGTCCTCACCACTTCGCGTGCGGTTCCTGACCAGTTTTGGGGTGAGAGAGACTCGTTCTCGAAAATCACTCCGTTCCAACGTGACTTCTGTGGTATATGTACCTCCACCGAAGCTATCCGTGTGCCCCGTGTGCCAGATTACGGGTTCTGCGAAACGCTTGTGAGTAGAGGGACAATATCCGGCGACCACTATTACTCCCTCATGTTGTTCCGGATTCGGGAAGACGTACTCCAATGTTTCGTCTTCGACAGTCACTGATATTTCCAAGGCGCTCTTCTGTAGGAGATTGTTGATACTGCTGAGCTGTCGCTGTGGAGTCGAAGAGGACAAGGACACCGCGTCAGCGGTGTCCGACACGAATGATTCCGCTGGATGTGTTTGGGTCGGAATCGGTCGCAGCGGACCTGTTACAGCAGGTTCGCTGGCGTGACGGTGTTTCCTGTCCTCGCTGCCGTTCTGACCGAACGGTCAGAAACGGCAGCTACGGGCACTTTCAGCGGTATCTGTGTAAGGATTGCGGCCGCACGTTCAACGATAAGACCGGCACGATCTTCGCTCACTCGAAGATCGCACTCCGCAAGTGGCTGTTTTCGATCTACGCGTTTTTGCGGTTTAACACGAGTCTCAGGCAGTTACAGTGCGAAATCGAGGTCACCTACAAAACGATTCACAGGCGTGTCGAGCGCTTCGCTGAAGCGCTCGACGCGCCGTCACTCGATCTCCGTGGCCCGGTTGAAATTGACGAGTTCTACGTCTCTACCGGTCTAAAAGGCCGCGAGCGCGACCGCTGGTCGCGCTCTCGCGGCCTCTCTCGACGCGGGCGCGGAACGTATGATCAAGATAAACCGCCCGTGTTCGTTCTCGTGGATCGTGGCACCGAGCAACGGTACGTTGTGCCGGCGAAATCCGCAGACGAATCGACGATCCGGCTCCTGCTGGCTGACCGCCAGCAGGAGCCTCTCACGGTCTATACCGACGGATTTTGCGCGTACGATCCGCTTGATGAAGATGAGCAATTCGACCGCGAATACGTTGTTCACGGAGACGGTGAATACGCCGACGAGACGGTCCACGTGAACACCTGCGAGAGCCACGCGTCGCTGGCGCGACGGTGGCTCTCGCCGCATCGAGGCATCTCAAAAGATCGCCTCACACAGTATCTCCGAGCGTTCCAACTCAGACGAGAACTCTACCGCAAACCCGGACGAAAAGCGCTCAAACACGCCGTCAAAGCCACTCTCTGAAATCAACAATGTGCTACACAAGAGCGTTTCCAAGGTTACCGTCTCCCATCCGTCCGTTCCGAACAGCACAAGACGGCGGTCTTCAGAAACATCCTGTTTCTCGGAGTCGTCCAACTTATAGGATTCTACGACGGACTTGAGCGATTGCCCGTCGTGGTTATACGGATACTCGTCAACGGAGAAATCGACAGTAGTCATGAGTCTTCCTCCAATTTAGCGTCAATTTCGAAGTTCAATCGGGCTTTTCCGTCACCAATTGAGGTCAGGTCTCGAGTCGATACTGATAAAATATCATACTCAACACTGGCCACGTCTTCGCCAACAACGACCCTGGTGTCCGAGTCGTCCACAACTCCCACTCCATCAGCGGGGCGTGCCGAGACGTCGTCAAGAGCGATGGTATCGAACTGATTCCCTCCCGCGTCAACGACGCCGATCTCGATCTCAAACTCCCACTGGTCTGCGGGTTGCCCTGCGAGGTCGATCGTACCTGTACATTCGTACTGATCACCAAGGTGGCTCAACTTTCTCGAGACATTCTCCACTATAGAGCTACCCCCACCCGGACTATTTCGTTTCGTCGGCCCATGGCTCGGACCACCGGAGAAGTACGGGAACTGACCGCCCACCGACTCCATTGACTCTGTCTCATTTGTCCCCGCGTCGATCAGCAGATTCTCCAAGGTACTCGGAACACGCTCCTCAATGAGAGTAGTTATTTCTTCGTGTCCCCCTGGGTAGTTGTTCTCCAGTTTGCTGACCTCCTGTTCCCACGTATTGTGGGCTTCTGGTTCTGCCTTCCTGAAGAAATCCTCAACAGTTGCGTCAGATTCTGCAACGTCATTCTCGTTAACGTCTGATGAATATCTTGCACGTCCCGCCAGAAGGAGCCCATGAAACTCCTGCCCAGCCGTTCGGGCGGTGTATCCGTACTGGCGGTACTTGACAACGTGCCGTGCCCCTCGAAACATCGCGACCTGGTTTTTGAACTTATCGTAGTCGCCATCTTCACTCCGGACTGCGAGAGTAACTTCACCATCTGTCGGCTGGTCACTATTATGTGGAATCGCCACTGGAACTTCCGTGGCAGCGACATCTGGTGCTTCGTCAAGTTCGTCGTCAGCCGCTTCGTACTGGTCGTAGGCTTCAATAAAAGGGGTGAGCCAGTCAACGTCTTCGGGATGGACCTCTTTGGGTTCATCGTCGTTTGGTCCCTCTACGGACACTTTGAGGCCTCCCTCAACGATCAGCGGCCAGTAGTACCTAGCGGCGAGTTCACCGATCCGCTCAACGACTTTCGCCGGCGATCGACGACTTCGGCTGGGTTCTCTGAAACCTACGACTACGGCAGTTGTTCCGGGAGAATCGGAGCGTTCGTCAGCTGCTTCGACATGGAGTTGATCTGTCGCTATCTCCGTGGCTTCTTCACCCGTGATAGAGACGGCTCTTCGGCCCTGGTCGTCCTCAGCACCGATCCATCCGTCACCTTGCCACTCTTGCAGATTGCCGTCCTGATCAGAGCATTCGTGGTAGGGAAGGTCGATTCGTCCAACGAGTCGAGGAGATTCGTCATCACTCCACTCGGCAGGATTCGTGAAGAAGAGAGAGGTCTTGAACGCGGAGAATCCCCAGAGTACCGAGGCTCCGACACCGTGGACACCACCTTCATTTTCGTCTTTGGTCGAACTACCAAAGTCCTGGAGCAGCGATGCGTAGTTTGTCTCTTTTGAAAACTCCTCTCCCCCCAGCCCCTCGGCGTTGCGGTCTTCAACGACGAGGAGTGGAAGCTTCCCCCGGTTGATTCGGTCCAACATCGACCGAACACCGATTTCGTCATCTTCCTCTGCGACAGCCTCAAGATGAGGTTGAAGGTTATCCCAGTCAATAGCCTCAAGGAAGTCTTCGAGTTCATCCCCTTCTAGCTGTACGTACCGATAGATGAGATGGGGTGTCTCACCTTCTAGGGCAGCGTCAGCGCTGTTCTGTGCGGTCTCGCGAACAAACTGTTCAAGTTTCCGGTCGAGGGCAACGTCGGTGACGGCCTTACCCATCCGACGCTCTCCCTCCACTCGTGTCCTAAAGTAAGAAATCATGGACGGTATACCTCTACCCGATTCACATCTACGGGATTTGATTTGTTGGTACTTGAGGATTTCTACGTAACATCTCGGTCAGCGCGTGGTTAATTATACCGGGAAATGACGAGAAGTAGCTGAACATCCCTGTCACATAGACTCGTCTGTGAACTCATCGAGATTTCGATTCGCGTCGTCCCGTCGCTTGGTTTTCATCTCTGCATCGTAGTCTGAGTAGTCCACTCTCCCCTCGGATATGCCCTGCTCTTCCTCATACACAACAAGCCAAGCACGAATTAAATAATGAATATACGGTCCGGGAATGGCATTCTTCGCTAAATGTTGCTTCGCGTATGGTCGAGGGTCATAGGCCTTAGTGGCTGCCCACCACTCTTTAGATCGTTCTGAGAAGTAGAACGATGACGTTTCGGCCGTGTCAGAGATTCCGGTGTTAGTCAGTAAGGACCCCTGACGTGGCGGTTCGGGGACGCGGAAGGACGTTTCGAATCCCCTCTCGTACTCAATTGGTAACCCGAACATGCGTCCATTAAGTTTCGTAGGATTTCGTAGAGGAGCTTTTGGGACGTTCTCGATGATATAGTGGTCGCAGTACTCTTTCGCGATCTGCCGAGCACTCGGAATCATGTTTTCATGGGAATCCGGATCACCCGAGATACTCGTCGTTGATGCCCACTTTGAACAGACTGGGTGGAAGAGCCCGAGATCAAAGGAGCGGTCTTGCTTAATAGGAAAGCCCCAATCCTTCACTCCATTTTCAGGATGTAGATGGGCATCAGCTCTGATCGGGTCACTCTCGTTGGTGTCTTTCGGGTTAATGCTGACCCGGATTACGTCTCCAAACTCTGAGAGAATCTCGGACTCAGTACCAGCGTCCGCAAAACAGTGGAGAATGGTCGGTCGATCGGGTTCCCCGTATTCGCTACTCATTAAGAACCTCCTCGGAAATGTCTGTTGCCGCAGCCGCGAAAGTGGCAAGGTGTAGATATCCCGTGAGATAGAGCGAAGAGTTCCTCATCAGGAAGACGATATGGTGGAGCAAATAAAGACCTCTCGTTACCGGTTGCTGGAGTGTGCGTTAATCGTTCGCCAATGCGCGTGTCGGTTGTTCGGAATCAACGTGGTCCAAGATCGCCTCTCCGATACGCTGACCCAGTAGTGGTGGTACGGCGTTCCCGATCCAGCGTCCGAGCTGAGTTATCGTCGCCTCTTCCCAGTCTTCGACGAACTGGTAGTTTTCGGGGAACGTCTGCAGCATCGCGCCTTCCAAAAGAGAAATAGCACGGTTCTGGTCGGTGTCGTAGTGCCCGAATCGACCACTACCGTAGTTGTAGAACTGCGTCGTGATTGTAGGGGCTGGCTCATCCGGCGACATCCGCCCGTAAGGAGCCTTGTAAGACCGACCGCTCTCCTTCTTGTGGCAGTCAAGGAGAAGATGCTCTTTACCCATTTCCTCCCAGACAGTCCAGTCTTCTCCTGGCTCCATGTTCGATATTCGTTCCTCATTAAGATCCGACAGCGAACGCGCCTGGTGTAGTGGGTTGTTCGGATGCGTCTCACCGTGCTTAATGGCTGGTAGGTGACCGATCGTTTCTCTGACCGTCGGATAGTCCGATTCAGAGGGAAACAGTGGATCGCCTAGCTCAATCGGTCCCTCCTTTGATGCGAGAAGTACCCAACGTTTGCGCTTCTGTGGGATTCCGTATTCGGGACCGTACACATTCTTGTCCTCATCCGGGTTAATGAAATAGCCCAGGTCCTCAAGAGTGTCAATAAGTCGGTGATATATATTGTCGTTCCTGACTTGAAGTACGTTCTCCATCGCAAGGACATCGGGTTCAACTTCTTCGACTATCTTACGTACCTCATCAAGCAATCCCCACTTGTCATGTTCTTCAGGAGTCTTGTCCTTCGCATGACTGAGAGTTGAATAGGGTTGACATGGGGCACATGCGGCTAGCACCTTTAGATCGGCATTCCATGGATATTGTCTCCTGATGCCCTCCGGTTCACGAGTCAGTTTTTCGACGTTCATGCTCCTGAAATCGGCGCTTGAGTTGGCTTCGAAGGCGTATCTACAGTCGGGATTGTTGTCAAATCCGGTTTCCACGGAAATTCCCGCTTGCTCCAGCCCGTACGTCAGGCCGCCGGCGCCACAGAACAGATCCACCGCAGAGACATCCATGGATATTCTTTGAGGCAGGTAGTATATTAAATTGGGCAAGAGGACAACACGGGTGAGCCTGAGGGATTGCATGCAGAGAGTTTATTCTCCCGAGATTGCGAACAGTCATGTTTCTCGAGTATCCAATAGTCGAGACGAACGTTGATGGGCGAGCATAGAGGACAAACATGACGACGAGCAAGAATATTGTCGAAAGACCAGGTAGTTGGTTCTTTTTCAGCGGGGGACCAGGCGCTCCACGGTACGGTGATGACCCGACGAAGCACGCGATTGACCACGATTCAGAAAGCTTCGTGAGGGAAGTCGTTCAGAACGCTAATGACCAGCGACTGGACAATGAGGATCCGGTAGAAGTACGATTCCGATTTATCACATTAACTGGTGATGAGCGTTCCGAGTTCCTGGAAGCTCTCGGGTGGAAATCGCATCTGCGTGATCAAATCCAAACAGTTGCGGACCACGATACGGGCCGTGGATACGATCGGTTTCTTGAACGGGCAGGCGACCCGGCCTCTGAACTTCGCCTCCTTATAGTAGAAGACAGTAATACGACGGGCTTGACCGGACGGTGGGACGAAGACTCAAACTACGCAGCGCTCGTCCGCGACGAACTGTACAGCAGTAAGCAGGACGACACGGCGGGAGGATCGTATGGATTAGGGAAATCCGTTCTGTGGACGTTTTCAGGAGCTTCCACGGTATTGTTCAACTCTCATCCAATCGACACACCGGAGAACGTCACCACGCCACGACTTATTGGGCGGACAAAACTACCAACTCACGAACTCAACGACGTGACGTACCAAGGGGCTGGTTGGCTGTGCAACCCACGCGAGACCGACGATGGGCTGCGGCCGCAGTCGATCTGGGGGGATGAGGCAGAGGCACTCGCCGAGCGTCTTAATCTTTCGCGACCAGCAGTGAGCGGGACTAGTGCGATGGTGGTCGGCTATCGCGATCCAACACGAGATACGCACCCAGAAGTGGACAAACTGGCGGAGCAGTTTGAGGCCGCAGCAGTCAAGTACTTCTGGCCTGCCATCTATCGGGGTGATCTCCGTGTCGTTGTTGAAACGGACGACATGGAGCGCGAAGCGGATGTTGAGAGTGTCCCAGAGATCAGACCGTTCGTCAAGTGTTTTGAGCGACGTCATGAAGAAGGGAATACGTTGAGCGAACCGGGTGACGTCGCCGGGCTTAATATCCCGATAGACGTACCGCCACGAGCGGACGAGACTGCGACACCGGACGGGCCCGTACGCCTTGCGGCTCGTCTCGCGTCACCAGCAGACGATGACACCTACCTCAATACTGTCGCCATGTTCAGAGGGGCTGGCATGGTTGTGAAGTACTACGACCAGAGTCGGGTTGCGTTCGGTGATCGAAACTTCCACAGCGTGCTGGCCGCGGGGGAAGCGAGATCCGAGGACCGATCAACTAAGGCAGACCTTGAGATTGACAGGTTCCTTCGGTTTTCCGAGCCCCCGGAGCACGACGAGTGGGTTTCTACAGAAAACCTCCGAGAGCAGTACAAGCGAGGCTTCCGGACCGCACTAGACAACATGTTCGAGACTGCTCGAGACGGGCTTCGACATCTGATCTCACGGAACGACGGGAGCACAGACGCCCTCTCGGACAAGGTTCTGAAGCGGTTCCCGATCCATGAGGAACGCATGCGTCGACGGTCTACACAGAGCCCCTCGTCGATTTTCGAGATCGACAGTCACTCTGTCTACGATGACGGTCGGTGGCGTTTCAAGGGGCAAATTGAGCCTATCGAAGAAGAGTTTGAGGGCTGGACTGCCGAAATCTCCATGCAGAGAATCGGTGAGGACGGAGTAATTTCCGATAATGTCCCAATCGACACTATACGCGTCTCCTCCGACGACTTGACCGTAGGTTGTGAGGATGGGATAGCGCGTCTGGTTGCTGAAGACGACGACTCGTTGGTGGAGTTTGAGGGAGAGTCGAAGCCAGTTGGAGACGGAGTTGCTGCACCGGTCTCCATCGGAGAGACACGTTTGGAGATCCGAGCCGAACTGCGAACCTCAGGGGGTGAATAACTGTGGATCGACAGTCCCAGCGCTACCGTTCAACTTCTCTCCCCTATGCCTACCGGAACGAAGGACTAGACTTTGAGCTCACCGAATACTCTGTCGACGGTGGAGAACCACGCAATCTCAATCTCAAAGCCGGCCAGACCCGTATCAAGATACCGCCGGGAGAGGAAGACGAATGGAAGACCGTTGAGCTGTCCGGTACTATACTCCTTCCTGAAAGTACGGTGGAAGCGGTCTTCCCCGCCGACGAGCGCGCGCAGCCGCCGGCCAAGCTCTACATAACGGTGCAGTGTCATCAGACGATATACCGCGGACGAATCCCCGTACGAGACGCACCGACAAGTGCGGGAGAGTACGAAATTAACGTCGTACTTGACCGGGAAGATTTCCGTGACGAAGTGGAGCTACGGCCCTATCTGGTTCGTACCGAATCAAGCAAACGGGACGGTCCACACGCGTCCGAGGCTAACGTCCGAGTCGCTAGCGGCCGGATCTACACTGCAGTAGTGGATCCAGTCAAAGACGACGGCCGTGCTCAGATTGACGGAGAGGAGGTCAGCTTCTCTCAGTCACCCCATTTACCCGGTGACGAGAAGCTATATTACCTTGATCTCCGCAACGAGGCGAGACCCAAGCTGTGGGTCAACGCAGATCATCCACGGATTACCGACGTACTGGAATCAGATGGATCGGTCGGTGCCGAGCCACGGATGAGAGACGTGATTCTTGACCAGATCTCCTACTCGGTCTGGCAGCAACTTATCGTGCGTGCGGGTACGGCTGTTGATGACGACGGTGGGGTCAAACACCAGTGGCAGCGGACGGTCATTGAGGCGTTCGCTCGGGAGATCTACGATGTCGATGATGTCAAAGAAGCCGCCCTCGCACTCCGACGAGACGTACGCGATCCCGAGACGCTCCCGAAGTTGATGAGTCGTATCGACATCGAACTGCAGGATTATCTGGACCCCAGATCGCAGCTGATCAACCTCATGGAAGAAGGACTCCAGATCTAGCATGACCGAACCGAACACCCTCTACAGACTAACCGAAGACGGACGGCGACTAGTCAGCGATCCATTTCTGAAGGGCGACGCCGAGATAGATCCCGACAAGCTCGCCAAGTTCATAGAGCCCATGCCGGGAGAGCCGACGGCAGATCTGGAGACACTTGACTCTGCTGTCAACCGGGTTGTCTCAAACCACTCACGATACGACACAGCTATGGATGGCGCTCTCGCCTCCGATGTCCATCGTCGCCTCAACGTGAGTCGACGTGTCGCTGGCGACCCCGGACTCTGGCACTGGCTCGCAGTAGAGCGCTATCCACACTTTGTCCGGCATCGTTGGAAATACCGTTCAGAGACTGCCATGCGAGAGAAGTTCCTTGGTGCTGGATCTGACCTCTACTCCAACGCGATCCACCGTCTCTGGTGGATTGCAGAATTGACGCACGACGAATCAACGCAGGACTATGGACTCACAGAGAAAGTCTTCGCGAACCAAACGATTGTAAACAAGGTATTTGACCGCTGGTTTGCACGATATGAACCAGCAGCGGTCGCTGTTGTGCGCGCGGTCACGGACGAAGATTCCACCGTCGTTGACAAAGCCACCAGCCAGTTCAACCACACTCTTTCTAGCGTCCAACTGGAGGGTCTTAATGAGAGCGAGGCAGAAAAGATAATCCGAGGGATTGTCAAGGACGTAAAGTAACCGCTCCGATTGTTTCCCCTCTACATACTGAGCCGTGTAATACTCGCAGTAGTCGGTGGAATACGGATATCAACCAGTAGAGCTACCGACGGTGTCACACTTACCACCGCCTCGTGTTCCCCTAATTATATCACCACCGACACAAATGTAATTACTAATGCAAATCGACCGCGGTTCCTTCTTGGATCAACACCCGTCAAAAGCTGGTGACGCGGCTTACCGTGATCAGGAACGACTCGGTCAATGGATTGCTGAATCCGTCCTTGAAGAAGCATCCGGAACCGGAAGCGGACCGGATGGCAGAAACTGTTACGGTGACTTGCCAAGAGATACCTACTTTGCTGGGTCGTTAATACCGAGCAAAGAGGCGGAATTGAGTGGGTTATCAGAAGATCTCCAATCAAAGCTCTCGCCGACGGCACTGCAGGCTGAATTCCTCCTTAAGACTGAGTCTGCAAGTCAACTTACCGTCTCGGTCTCAGGGAATGTCTATTATCGATCCTTCCCCACCTACGAGGAACAATTTGAGAAGTCTATCGCGGGAACCCCATCCGGTGACGACGATGATTCAGATCCTGCTCGGCAGAATGGAGAACTCACCACAGTCTACCGACGACTCCCGTTTAAGACGGAGCCGATATCAATCGATCTCCCCGGTGTCGGGGCGTTTGAAAGCAAAGATGCGGTGAGTACCAATATCCAACGACAGGTGTTGGACACGCTCCAAGAGGAACTCCGTAAAGAAATTCAGGCCGCAGAGACCGATGCATCAGAGCCTCCCGTCTGGCGTGCCGCGGCTGATGTTGAGACACCAATAACGGTGCAAAATGACGCTGAAGATGGCGAACCATTCACGGTTGCTGTTGAGGCTGATAGTTACAGTGGGGACTATCAGTTCCCGCCAGAACTCTTTGAGAATGTCCCGGAGGAAGAGGCCCGAGCTCGATACGAACAACTCATTGGGGGAATCGCCTCGCAGGGACCTGCATTTCAACCCGACTGGGATATCAACGTCCAGTGCGAATTTTTCGATGATAAAGATGACCACGTTCGCGGTGTGGTCACGGTTGAAAATGTGTCGGCCCCAAGCCCAGACACATCAGGCTTCGATTCACGTTTTGCGGCAGATGACTACGATCCGACGCTTTTTGATGTCAATATCGAACTGTCGCTTAGTGAGGGGCAGTTCTATGACTTCACGTTTGAGCGATTGGATGAGGACTTCCGCTACGATCGGAATCTGGCAGGGTATGGAACAAACTGCACCGTAAGCAGAGTGGACGAGTCAACTTTGCGAACCAACTATGTCCCGACGTACCGGCAACAGCGATACGAAACGCGCGATCCAGATGATTTTGACCCGGAGATCGACACAAGCTTTCAAACCCTGACAGATATTGAAGGGGGTGGGTTAGACGCATTACGGAACCTTGAGGAGCAGATGCGGTGGTACCTTAACCAGGAGTATCCAGAGTATCTCGCCGATTATGAAGCGAGTGGCGACTTCCGTGAGGAAGATCGACAAGATTTCGAAGCCGATAAAACAGCCTTCAAAAAAGAAATACAGCGAGTCAAACGTGGGATCCAGGCCCTTGAGTGGGATTTACAAGAGGGTGACGGCCACCTTGTTCGGTCGTTTGAGCTAATGAATGAGACTTTCGTATCGAAGGTTACCAACGAGGATGGAGAGATGGAATACGACGCGTGGCATCTCTTCCAGATTGCGTTTATTCTCAGGGTCCTTCCGGATATCGCCAGTCGCGAATACGACCAATGGTCTGAAACCTCATGGCGTGATGAGGGATCTCAGAGTGAAAACTTTGACGGGAGTCCGTTAGAAGCCTTGGACGTTGTAGATATTTTGTGGTTCCCGACTGGCGGTGGGAAGACTGAGGCGTATTTGGGGCTAGCCGTATTCAACGCGTTCTTCGACAGGAAGCGAGGGAAAAGATACGGTGTAACAGCTTGGACACGCTTCCCGCTCAGACTCCTCTCGCTACAGCAGACGCAGCGGATCGGCGAGATCCTCATGTATGCCGAGCTGCACCGTCTTCAGGAGCCAGACATTCGATCAGCCAAAAACTTCCCATTCACACTAGGATACCTCGTGGGATCGAAAAACACCCCCAACAAGGTCACAAACCGTTCAAACAAACAAGGAGCAAAAAAATCAGACTACCGGCGGGAATTTGAGCGGTTCCGGGATCCGGAGGGTGGAGAGGGCGCTAGAGAGAGTGTGAAAGTTTTCCCATCCTGTCCGGTCTGCGGGAGTGATGTCAAGATCCGGGCAACCGACGACCTTCGACTCGCACACTACTGTACGGCGAATCGATCCGACTGTCGGTATCAACAGCGTAATCGCTCCGATAGTGACTACCAGATCTTCGCCGACGACGAACTCCCCGTTCACATCGTTGATAACGAACTCTATCGATACGCACCGACCATGATCGTCGGTACCATTGACAAGATCACTGCTGTGGGCTATGAGCGAAAATCTGCTCACCTTTACGGCGGTAAAATGTCACACTGGTGTCCCGACCATGGATTTGCAAGCTTTGGGGAGTGTACCGAAAAATACGGCTGTGACAGCCGATTTGGCGGCGAGAACGCTGAACGTGGAGGTCACTTGGTTCCGCTCTCAGATACGCCGTTCGGAGAGTCGTACGATATTGCTCCGGGATTACAGATTCAAGACGAACTACACTTACTGGAGGAATCACTCGGTACCTTTGATAGCCATTTCGAGACATTCGTCGATAAATACCAGCGATATAATGGGGAACAGCGGACGAAGATTATTGGTGCTACCGCGACGATAGAAGAGTACGATCAGCAAGCCAAAGAATTGTATCTGAGGAAGGCAGAGCGCTTCCCCGCTCAGGGTCCTGCTGTCGGCGAGAATTTTTATGCAACAACACGAGAAGCGACACGGAGGCATTTTGTCGGGATCATGCCTCATGGGAAGACCCACATCAACGCGATCATCCAACTTGATTACTACTACCTTCGCACGATCGAGCAATTGCGCCAGGAGTTGCTCTCTGGAAGCGGCAAACACGAGTTACTCAACGAATTAGAGTTTGAGACAGCTGCGTCAAACGACGAATTATTATCGATTCTTGAGTTGTACGAAACGGCCCTCACGTACACGATCAGCAAGCGAGACAAGAATCGTTACACGCAGTCAATGCGAGGACAAATTGCCGGGTATCTTCGTGAGGACGGACTTCGTGAACCGAATCTCGCCGAGCTGACTGGCGATACCCCATTCGAGGAAGTTGAGGATATCTTAGGGAACCTAGAAAACCCACCAGAAGACTACCGACAACGGTTCAACAACATTGCAGCGACCAATATGATTAGCCACGGGGTAGACGTCAACCGTTTCAATCACATGTTGTTCTTCGGAATGCCACGTCAAACGGCAGAATACATCCAATCTAGTTCTCGCGCTGGGCGGTCGTTCCCAGGAAGCGTATTTGTCTGTTTTAACCCCGCCCGTGAGCGAGATCAGAGTCATTACCATCTCTTTGAGAAGTATCACGAATTCTTGGATCGTCTTGTTGAACCAGTGCCGATCAATCGTTGGAGCCACTTCAGTGTCCGTCGGACCCTGCCCAGCATGATATTTGCGTGGATCTTGAATCAATGGCTCTATGAAAGCGGTGAATGGCTCTACTTTGGCGACCAAGTGAGTGAATTGATTCGGTCGTTGCAATCCGGGCGCGGGAATCAATACGGTGTCAGTATCAACAACTCTGAAGACTTTCAGGGTTTGCTGGAGGCGTCATACGGCAGTGACCTCCGTGGTGAACTTCCAGAGGCGTTTCGCGAGATTCTGGACCGTGAGCGCGATCGGGCGTTCACCAACCTTGAGAACATTCAGCAGGACATGGCCAGTGAAGCGTTGAGTCCTGGAACGATGATGAGCCTCCGGGATATTGACGACCAGATCCCGTTCTTGCCGGTGGATCGTGACAACGAGAACCTATTCTATACTATGAACGAACAATGACGAACTCAGACGACAGCTACATGAAACGTGGAAAAGCACAGGTCTTGTTCAATTACCTTCCCGGTAATACGTTTGACTATACGGGGAAGTCCGGGATTCACCGTGTTGAGGGGATCGATGCCGTAGAACGGTCGGATCTTGACATCGGCTATATTGGACGTCAAGTATTGAATAAGGTTCAGGCATGGCGCTCCGGCGAATACAGTGCGGTCGGCTTTCCACAGTATGCAGATTCGTTCCAGCTGGTGGAACCTCGTGAAGTCACAACAAGTGTCTTTCCACTCTTATTCCGCTGTACAACGTGTGAGCGGATTCACTCGTACAAGAATACTAACGAATTAGCAAAGTACAATCGAAGCTTGAACTGCAAGAGCGACGGATGCTCGGGGAGTATCCAACAACATCAGTTCGTGTTCATCCACGAGTGTGGAGAAATCAAATCCCCATTTCCTGGTCAGTGCTCCCGATGTAACAGTTACGACGACTGGAAGTTCGAATCGTTTGGTAGTCAGCGATTTCGGAACGCCAGATGGTTCTGTCTCAATTGTAAAAATGAGAAAGACATCGAAGCCTGGTGTAACTGTGACCTCCCGAACAGCCGGATGCAGTTGACCGTCCACAGAGCAAGCTCAGCGTTTCAGCCACACCATCTCACGGTTATCAACATCGGCCATGGTGCTGCAGCAGACGCCTCGGCTCCACGCTTCGGCAAGACGGTCTTCGCAAAGTATCTTGGATTGACCGACGAACCATTTGATCGGATTGAGCTGGATTCCCGGCGTGTATCTGAAGAGCGAGAGCGGGTTGAGAGCCAACTTGAGACGTATCAGGACATGTATGAATCTCAAGAAGGGGATCTGGCCAAGCAAATCGCAGATGAAATTGAGGATCTCAAAGAGCAACTTGACGACATGGACAACGGCGATGAACCGATCGGTGACGAAGTCGCCGGATTGGTCCCCTTCCTGAATACGGACGGAGATATCTCACAGGGTGGGCAACAAGCTATCGTTGACATCTTCCAATATCACAACCTGACGGAGGAACTCAAACGGCGGACTGCCCGTGAGATCATCCTCGAAGCAGGCGCAGATACACCTCAGAGCCGACAACGGCGCGAACTCCGTGCAGATAGACTCGAAAATCAATTCCACCAGTTAGGTCTCGAAAACGTCGCATTCGTCGAAGACTTCCCGATAACAAATGTAGTGTTTGGGTTTACGCGTATCAATCGAGAGCCGGACGATTCTCGCCTCATCGCCTTCAGCGAGTCGGACGTTGACTCGTCAGGTGATGGGACGCCACTATTTACCGACACGGTCGAAACTGAGGCGATTCAGGTTGAACTATCACCGCGACGAGTAGTCACGTGGGTACTCGAAAACTCGCGTGGTGACGGAGAACATGTCGCCGCGCTCGGTGACGCGATCGTCAACAGTCACCTACCCCGCGGTCGCAAGTATCCGGTTCCAGATAGCTGGGACGGTTCAGCGGTCGCCACGTGGTGTACCGAACACGGGATCGACGCTGTGGATACAGAGCCCCTATCGGAATGGGACGAGCCGGCAATCCGGTCCTGGCTCGCTGCCAATATGGACGAGATCCCGACATTCGACCAACTCAAAATGGATCCCGATGACGGAGTAGATGCGTTGACCTACTTTGTCTACCATCTGCTGCATACGTATTCCCATTTAGTATTGAAACACGCGACGCAGCTCTCTGGATTCTCCAGATCGAGTCTAGCAGAGTTCCTAATGCCTCGAGCGCTTTCGTTCGTCTTGTACAGCAACCAGCGGACCGATTTCAACATCGGTGCACTGTATACCTTGGTTGAGTCAACGTTTTCCGATCTGCTCACCGAGCTGGAAAATCGTGGCAACGACTGTGTCTACGACCCAGTCTGCAGTCGCGAAGGTGGGGCGTGTCACAACTGTCTCCACCTTTCGGAGGTCTCGTGTGTCCACTTCAACCGGAACGTAGGTCGTGATTTTGTTTACGGCTCGAAAGGAGTGTCAGAACGGCACGTTGATGGGTATCTCGGACTTAACATTGATGAATAGCCCCGACACGCTCGGCGACGCGACCGATTTAGCGCAACTCCTCGGAGATACCGAGATTATAACACAATTGCTGAGCGTAGTGGCCCTGAACAGTACGCAGAAAGTACCATTATCTGCCGAAACGGTAGTAAATCAGAGCAGTTCTGTCAACCGGGAACTCGCGGATTTGTTTTTCCAATTCCTTCTGTCACGAGGTTACGCAACAAGAGGTGAAACACCGGAAGTTATCGAGATTAATGGCGAGGACTGTATTAATTTACTCTCTGACTGCCGGCGTTCTATTAACGTACTTGATTACGTGGACAAAAGGACCGAACAGGTCGCGATCGACTTTGTTTGTACGTTACCAGAGAACGATCCGGGGTTCAGCGACCTGGATCCCGTTGATTTTGGCATGCGCCAAATCACTACTCGCTTGCTTACCTTGTGCCGGAATGCATCTGACGAACTCGTCTTAACTAGCCCCTTCCTTGAAGTTGAAGGGATGGATTGGCTCCTTCCTGGTCTAGAAGGCGCTCTTGAACGCGGTGTTGATCTCACCTTGGTATCTCGGCAGCTCCAACCTGGACAACCAAATCATACTGCAGTCCAGCGATTGTTTGAGATCGCTGAAGGACATGACGGTCAATTGGCAGTGTATGATTACTATGAACCAGAAGAGGACGGAAAGCATCCAAAATATACACTCCATTCGAAAATCCTTATTGCGGATCAACGGACCGCGTACGTTGGGAGTGCGAATTTCACGAAGTATGGATTCTCACAGAATTTGGAGATCGGAGTTGTCATCCAAGCACCTGCGGTTAAATCGCTGAACTCAGTCGTAGCCCACGTTGTCGGAGATACCGCCACGCTAGTAACTCCAGGCACTGAGTGACTGCAATAATTTAAGACTCAGAGTCCTTCTCTGATCGACAAACATTATTCCTTCACGGTCAACCATCAGTTAGATATCAAATGCCGTCGGACATAGATCAACTGACTACTCTTGCCTGCCGGCGAACATCCGCGGCTGAAGAGGATATTAGGGATGATATCCGGCAGCTGAAACAATATGGTGTTGGCGATGAGGCAATTCTAAAGACAGTATCAATAAAATATAATAATACAGAAACAATATCCTTGCTTGATGTTCCGAGTGTAACTTTCCCCCGAGCAGGCTTACTAGTAGAAAATGGAATTGAAGACGTACGCTCGCTGGCAGCAGCTGATCCATCAAGTGTCGCGAACGCAGATATCGGATCAAAATCAATGGCTGAGTCGATCATCGAAGGTGCCAAAATCATTCTCAACGACTCAGACGTACTTGATCGATTGCAGAATGAAACTGACATATCGGATACTCAACTAGTGAAACATCTTCGATCGTTGATTTCGGATGGTATTCCTCCTAGTGACGTTGTTGACGAACTCATCAAGATACTGAATCAGGAACCGTCACTCCTAGAGGCATGTGGCCTAGATATGAAGCAGGCCCACTATCTTCGTCAGGAAGGCTTTGAGACAGTTGAGCAGATTGCGGATTCAAATGTTGTCAATATTGTGGAGGCAAGATCAATTGGAACGAAGACCGCCCAACTCGTTATTGAAGCCGCACAACGAGAACTCGGACGAACCAAATCTGGGCAACGTAATCTTGAATCTCAGGATTCAAACGGGAAGTCTGGTGAGAGCTCACCGAATTCCCAGAGTACAGATTCACAAACGAAAAGTTCCGATAGGTCAGAAAGACAGAATACATCCGAGCTCAAAGACAATCCTAGTACTGTGTCTAATCCATCTACTAATTCGGACGATACCGAATTGCGTCTCTTACTCATCGGCAGTGCACGACCAAATATTCAAGACGGTGAGGTAGCTGGAATACGTATCCGTGCTGTATTAGAGACAGAGGGGTACGATCTCTCTTCATTTGATGCGGCGATTTATTCCGGATTTACTCCGCCATCACCCCACCACGAACAGCTAGGTCCCCAGAGCTGTTTTGAAGAACTAATTGACCAGCTTGGACCACTTGCATCAAAACTTCCTGTCTACTTCATCACCGGAGACTTTGGTCACGGAGATCCGCTTGACACTGTCTACGACGAATTTGAGTACGCACCGGGGAGCACCTCGGATCCGTTTGTAACCGCTCCGAATGAAGAACTCAGGTACATCCCCACTCAAGAAACCGTTAGCCTCAAACATCTCTCATTAACTCAGAACCCAGCAATAGCAGCTTCAGAGGATAACTGCGTCATCGTAACTCCAGATCTCTATCCTGAACTCTGGAATAATCATGATTCACTCGCGTATATTGCTGGGGGACAGTTGCCGGGCCGGACAGTAAACAACTCCATCGCTCCGATGTATTCCATGGAGAATGTCGGCCCGATGCGACCTGATGCCGCGGGTGGAATTCATGACGTTACACTGACCGACGACGGGATTAACTCCCACAATCTCATTTCGTTTGACGATGCCGGCCTTGTCACGTGTCCTGATCATATAGATCGGGGACTCCAGTTCACCGATACAGGAGACCGCTGTATCTTCTGTCATAACGAAGAGCGATACTTTGAGGAGTGGCTTATTACGGGAGCCCGGAAAGCTCGTCATGACAAACGGGATTTTGATTTAGATGGCGCTGTTGAGTTTGTGGCAGACACAGCAAAGCTGACCTCAGAGCAGGAAACCCAATTCCGGGAGTATGTCTCGGAAAGAATCTACGAAGATTACTTTGGGATCAAGGATCGCGGCCCCACTATTGATGGACGACGTACCCCGGATTCACCTTTGATCCCAGACCCTCGAAGCGTCTACGACGAATCCTCACAACAGGCTAGCAAACTATTGCGTGTTCAGCCGCACGAACGAGCAAAGTACTTCCGGCGATACAATATCGAAGACGTGCAGGAAACAACCAATCGTCCATTTGATAAAGTCGCCCCACCGATTCCGGAGGATATGTCAGAGGCGCACAAAGAACTTGACCGTGGTGCCTATGAGCGCAGCGAATTAGGGGGTGAGTGGTTAGTCTTTCCGAAGCGCCAGACAATTGGGAGTGTTTGGCAACAGGCTCTGGAACTTGTTGACGAAGGAGTACTCTACGACGCTCAGGTGAGTACTGCTTGGCATCATGAAGCACGCGGTGATCGTTCAAAAAGATACTACATGGGGCTTGCCGTCCCGAATTACTTTGACGTGGCGGATGTCTACAGGGTCGGGAACGTAATTACGTCAGAAGATCTCGTCGGTGATGAGGGTATGTTCTTTTTTAAACCGCTCTTTTACACCCGACTTGGAGTTGCCAGACGGAATGCTAGAGACTACGGGCTAGATTCATCTACTCGATACACGCTAAGTGCGCTGAATAAGCTTGATATCTCGGATCGAGACTAGGCTTGGATAGCTCTGAGCCTCAATTGCTCTGTTAGCTTATATTACTAATAAACCAATATTAAGAGCTAGGATCGTAGTGGTGCTGACACCAGTTTGGTGGACAATCATTTGTCCGAAACACCGCCCTGCTCTCGGAGAACTTTTGCTACATCCCCCAGACGCTCCGATTCCTTCGGAAGGTTCTCGAGCGCCGTATCAAGATCGACCGCCAGCGAATACTGGTTTTCGTCTCCACGGCCCCGACCCTGCCGCTTATTGAGCACATTCGTATCGGCGAGATCGTTGAGCCGATCACGGAACCGCCGGTTCGAGAGGACGTTCACATCGGCGTACTCACAGAAGGTCTTGTACTGAGTGTAGATCGGCGTCGTCGTCACGGGTGTGTCGTCGTGTATCCCGTGATACGTAACCGCCATGAGCGCGAGCATTCGTTGATTCGGGAGTGTCTGAATCCCCGACTCGATGGCCTTCGTCTCAAGGAAGTCACGTGCTTCGCGCACATGCTCTTCTGTGACGGCCGTCTCACCTCTATCGTCGGCAAACCGGGTCGCACGGAACAGCAGACGGATCGCCTCACGAGCGTCTCCCGTATCCTGTGCACCTAACGCCGCGGCAAGCGGGATCGTGTCGTCACTCAGGATTTCACTTCGGAGATGCTGGTAGTTCTCGATATCGTCCTCGAAATACGTGTCCCGGAGGGCACCGACGGCACGCCGTGCGAGGATGTTGCGGAGCTGATCGGCGTCATAGGGCTCGAAGCGAACCTCGTCCTCGCCGAGGCTCGACCGGACGTCGGCGTCAAGGTTCTCGCGGAACTGGAGGTCGTTCGTGATCCCGATGAGCGAGAGTCGGACCCCGTCCGGATTCGACCGTGGGAGTTCGTAGAGTATGTAGTCGTCGTCACCGATGGCATCGATCTCGTCGAGGACAACGATGACCGTCCCGCCGATCTTCTCCAAGTTATCGATCACCATGTTGAGGAGAGTCTTCCGCTGGTGACCGCTCGGGAGTTCCTCACCCGGGCCGAACCGTTTCTCACGGAGTCGCTTGACGAGATGTGTCAGGACGTGGTAGGACCCGTCCATGCCCTTACACCGGATGTGAACCACGGTGAGGTCCATCTCAGAGTCATCGGCGTACTCCTGAAGTTGATCCGTCTTGAGGCGGATTCCGACTGTCTTTCCTTGACCGGATTGACCGTACACGATCAGATTGAGCGGCGTCGAACCCATCGTCGCTGGACGAAGCGCGGAGTGGATCTGGTCGAGTTCGACCTCGCGCTCCGGCAACGATTCGGGCTGGTACGTCTGCTCGTTGGGGTTGAGGACGTCCATGTCCTCGAAGATCGTGTCCTCGTCACCGAACGCCTTCATACGCTTCCGTTTTCACGGTTGTATATAAAACCCCCATGTCCTACATGTCTTCCTGTCTAGCAGACGGAGTAGTGTCCAGAATATCGGTGTTGGTTCCCTTGCGATTCTACTGTGCCTCGGGTAGAAGATAGGGACAGACGGGGGTGCGTCCAGCAAATCATCGAGATACTAGACGGAGTTCAGTCCCGTAACAACGAGACACAGACGATCTCAAGGCTATTTCCACAGGGGAACAGTGATCAAAGACATCGCCTTCAGACCAATCTCCATTGGGGTGGGGGGGATGCGTCCGGCAACAAGTCGCAATGAATCGCACTCTAGGAGTACACGCCTCACGGCATTTTATCAGATCTCCTCCGGAAGGGTGTTCATGGATCGGAATATCTCGCGAATCCAAGAACACGGCCTCCGTTCGGTCTGGGAGAACGAGGAGCGGGATTTCACAAGGTGGTTGACGGAGAACATCGACCTACTCGCGTCGGAGTTGGGAATAGAGATCGAGGACGCACGAGCAGAGGAAGCTGTCGGCGACTTCTCGGCTGACATCGTCGCACGGGAGATGAACACAGGTGAGACCGTCGTTATCGAGAATCAATACAACAGGACGGACCACGATCATTTGGGTAAGCTCTTGACGTACTCGTCTGGGAAGAACGCCGGGTTTACGATGTGGCTCGCCGAGGAGTTTCGGCCGGAGCACCGGAGCGTACTCGAATGGTTGAACGAATCCGGGCCGAAAGGTGCGAAATTCTTCGCGATCAAACCTCGCGTCGTGAGTATCGAGGGGGCCGAGGAGCGTGGCTTCGAGTTCGAAGTCGTCGTTGAGCCCAACGAATGGGAACGAGAGGTGAGTAACGAGTCTCTCTCCGACTCCGAACAGAGCTATCGTCAGTTCTTCGCCGAGATGGTTGAGGCGTACTCCCAGAGACGACCGAATTGGTACAAACTCAAGCCTGGGCCTCGGAACTATCTGACGTTTAGCGCTGGCATTTCTGGGGTTCGATTTGGATGGGTGTTCCATCAGGGGCCGGAGTTTTCGGTCGAGCTCTACATCTCCACGTCAGATAAGGAACGTAACGAAGAGATATTCGAGGCGTTGAAACGAGAACGAACAGATATTGAGGACAATTTAGGTGTCGAGTTGGAGTGGGAACGCTTGCCCGAGAAACAAGCCTCCCGGATCAAGCAGCCGGAAGATATTGACGGAACGATCACTGAGTTGACCGCTGACCAGCGAAACCATCTAATCGAATGGGGTGTGGATGTGATGGACGAATTCCAAGAAGAGTTTGAACCCCGTCTTTCCACTCTCAGGTCCAACTGATCGCTGACTCCACCGGTGTAACGACTCGCTACGTAGGGGTCCTCCACCCCACTGACTTGTCGGACGCACCCCCCTCCCCCAGCTCTAATGTGTATTAGGCTAGTCCCTGCCGTTTAACCTGGACTTCCCCCTCGGAAATCGTCAACAGCCAAGTCAGGGGATAATTCTCCTGAGTCGATTTGCTGATCTCTGCAGTTGATCCGGTAATGAGGTCTCGTAGCTCGCTACCGAACTGCGGCTCCCGACGTGTGTATTCCCGACGACGAGAAGCTGTAACGGACCTGAATCAGGTGTAACCCGTTGAACATTAAATCCGCGTTACTGTGGATACGCAGTTCGGGACACAAGGTGTCGCTGTATCGCTTGGCCGTCCACCCGTGTGATAGCATACGTGGCACCGAGCTCTCACTCGGCCGTTACATTGTGTTTCTTGTGGTAACGACCTGCAGCTTCACCTCCTCAGCATCGGTTGCGATAAGCTCTACGTCTCAAGGAGATCGGTGGTGACCTCACGGACCGTCGCTTCCAACAGATCCGTTACGGACTGATTGTACCGAAGGCCGCTACTGATCTCCACAGATCATGCCATTCGTGCTGTTAGTCTCGGGTGGCTCAAGTTCACGCATTCAACCAAGACTAGAAACAGTACAGGACGAATGTTTGAGTCAAAATATCGATGTCGCGCGAGGATTCTCTCATCACAAATTCCTGCGTATTTATCTCGGCGTCACGGTCAACAGAAACCCACTAGAGATTCTGAGTCGCCAATATGTCCCTGATGTATGGCGATTTGGTGAAATGGATCACTCGTCAACATGAGTTGGTGAATTATCTAAGGCTCTTCCTCTGGAGTTGGTACCCCTCTGTAAATTCGAAGCGACAATTGGGACAGTAACCGCTGGACTGATCAGGTATTATCCGAGATAGCCCCGAATTTTGCGGTAATTGGTGAAAATCAGTCCACCAACCACCAATTCTGACTAACCTATATCAGTAAGTTCGGTCTGTGCCCTGACGTGACCAGTCCCACGGAATCGGTCGCCGCTCGTATCGAATCGGACTCGAAGACCCAGCTCACTCGTGCTGCCGAGGAGTGTGACCTAACGGTTTCCGCGTACCTTGAGAGCGTTATTGAGGAGCACATCGACCGGAACCCCCATAATCTTCGAGCTCTCGAATCATCCACTACCCGGGATCCTGACGAGACGACAACCACTACACGCGAGGAATCACCGGATGGATTCGTCGAGGAAATGCTTGAGGGGTTGGAGTAACCGTGTCCAACGAGGTTCCATCCATAGCCAACCCGGACAGCCTAGAGAATCGTCTCGAGGAACTGCTTGAGCAGACGACCGAATCGCTCGAACCGACCGCTCCGGAGCGAGCCCTCGAACTCTACCTCGACGATAAGGCCCGCGACTGCCAGGAGGCGACCGTCAATGCCCACCGCTCTCGGCTTGGCTTCTTCGTCGACTGGTGTGACGACCAAGGCATCGATACGCTCAACCAACTCTCCGCTCGGGACCTCCACGAATTCCGCGTGTGGCGGCGCGAGGACCTCAACGTCGTCAGCGAGAAGACGCAGATGGACTCGCTGCGCGTGTTCATCGAGTGGTGCGAGACCATCGACGCCGTCGAGTCCGGGCTGTACCGCAAGGTCGACTCGCCGAACCTCGACAACGGCGAGAACGCGCGAGACACAGTGCTCAACGCGGAACGCGCTCAAGAGGTCCTCGCCTACCTCGAACGATACGAGTACGCCACGACGGAGCACGTCTGCTGGGTCGTCCTCACGGAAACGGGCGTACGCCTGGGAGGGGCTCGTACCCTCGACGTGGAGGACTACCAAGCCGACGCGGAGACGCCCCACATCGAGATCCACCATCGGCCGGACTCGGATACGCCGATCAAGAACAAGGAACCGGGCGAGCGACGGGTTGCCATCAGTGAAGGAGCGTGTGAGGTGATCGACGACTACCTCGAACAGCGCCGTCCGGACGTCGTCGACGACCACGGTCGAGAGCCATTCCTCGCGACACAGCGAGGTCGCGTGGGGACATCGACCATCCGGACCTACGTCTACCGATGGTCACGGCCGTGTGCTATCGGCCGAGAGTGTCCGCACGACCGCGACCCCGCCGACTGTGAAGCCGCCAACAACGAGGCACGAGCCGCGCGCTGTCCGTCGAGCGTAACGCCCCATCCGATCCGTCGGGGATACATCACACAGTTGCTCCGGGCAGGCGTTCCAGTTGAGATCGTCAGTGATCGGTGTAACGTCTCGCCGACCATTATCGACCAGCACTACGACGTCCGGTCGAAGGAGGACAAAATGAAACAACGCCAGGAAGCTCTTGACGATGTGGACGGTCGTGGCTCGTCGTACACCTGAGATTCGTTCCCTATTCTCGAAGGCGACTCACGAGGTCGTTGACGTCAACGCCATTATCTTCCGTCGTATCAGTGCACGTCTCGCTTTCCTCAGCAGGGACCTCAACCGAAGGATCGACAGTCGGTGTCTGGCCGTCCCGATCATGTAGGACCCGCTCTGCATCCCCGATCGTTCCTGGCATGGATTCGCCGATGTTGTGACTGCCGCCGCTTCGATGCCTCCAGCCGTTTGCATCCGTGTTGTCGTGATTCATGATCTGTATATCAACGGTCGTTTCAGGCCCGTAGAGCCGAGCAGTTCTAGTGAGAAGGTCGTTCTGAGCTACTCTACTGGTCTCGCCGCCAGAACTCGTTCGCCCAGGATTTCGTGACCAGTTTCAGCTGGACCTCCTCGCGTTTCTCGTAGGTGTCATCGATGCCACCGAAGTAGTAGCCGACACCCTCCTCCAGCTCGATATCATCTGTCCAGACCGTGCAGATAACACCTTCTTGCGTCGAATCGTCACCGAGATGTACGCGCTGCTGCGGCTGGTGCGAAGCGACGTCCTCGATCCAGTTGACGAACCCCGATGTCCGGACCCAACCGTGCGTCCCGTCTAGATCGCCTAGCTCCACTTTGGGTGGTCCACTCATCGCTGTGCACCCCCGGTGACAAGGGTGACTCCCCCCGTCGTCTGACGGTTGGGGAGTACAGCATCACACCACGGACAGTTACCCTCTGCTCGAAGCGGGTCAATGAGCTCCTCACAAGACGGACAGGTTGAGAGGCCTTCCGTGTCGATGCGACCGTCGTTGTTCAGCTCTGTCCGTAGGAGTCCATCACGTACGACGAACAGCACGTTGTACGGGGCATACAGCCGAGTGAACGTCGCGTTACACTCGGGAGCGTGAACCGGGATGGCCGCTCGCCAGCCTTCTTCAAGCGATATCTCTGCAGGCGTGCGTGCTTCCCACTGCTCGTAAGCGTGAGGCTCGTTAATTGGCGGGACGTACGACTCGTCGTGGGTGTAGTGTCCGAACATTATTTTCTGTGATTCCCCGTCGAAGCCTCTGCTCAACCGGTTATCGCGGCATCGTTGGACAGCGTCGCCACTGGGCGCAGAAAGCAACTTCCGGAGCTACTGCTACCGAAAAGTGAGTAGCGAGGCTAAGAGCTGGTGGCGACTAATTGTGAGGTCGGTACTGAGCAAAGGGATTCGACGACTTCGGGTTACATCGCGCGGGAATCGAGCGCGCGTCGTTAAACAACGGTACAACTTCAACCCCCATAGGCCGTGGTCTTTCGGGGGTCATCGCGCGAGCGTTCAAACCCCGAAGGGCCTTGTTTAGCCCTTTCAAGAATCAAATAGCGGCATACCGAAGCCACTAGGCTTCGAAGGGAGTTAATCGGCCGCGATAACGGGCCGACCAATCGGCCCCCTTACGGGGGACCTCTCGGACGGACCTCCTCAACCCGCATATTGTCGCAAGAAACACTTAAAGGAAGACAGGATTGAGCGATCGAGTGGTGAAACGGCAACAATCGCGGAGGATGGTGACTAGTGTTCGGATTACCGCAACGGCCGGTCTTCCCGCTCAAAGTAACCGATCTGCCTCAGTTCGCGCTTAACGAGCCGTGTGATAGTGTTTCGGTCCGTCTTCGGGAGGTCGTGCTGTTCACAGAGTGAATCGTACTGTGAGTCCTCCTCAAGCTTCGTCGGAAATTGGTCCGGATCAACGGTGGTGAGGTCAAGATCAGCAGGATCCTTTCCATTCAGAAAATATTGTTCTCTATCCCGGTCAACGACGACTCTGATCGTACAGAGAGCGACTTTCTCGATCCGTTTCTGTTGCCCGAAGCGGTTGAGATTCATACTTCCCATCGCGGAGATTGCCTGTTGTTGCTGATACTGTGTCACCTCAATCGACGAACAAAGAGACTGCGTGATCCGCTTTTTGTCGCGTGCGGCCTCTCGTGTGCTGTGGTTTCCCTCGGAATGATGTCGTCCTTCGTTGTGTCGAATGAGGCGTTCGATGTTGCCGTCCGCAGTTCCAATCCCGACTCGGGTTTCGCCGAATGGGTCATAGCCGGTTGGATAGGCATCCGGCTGGTGGTCACGCTGTCGCTTTATTGATGGTTTCGCGTCAGGCTGGTCGTCGACCGTCTGTTCATTATCTTGTTGCTCGGTGCCTTTGTCGGTTCGTATTCGTTCGATTGTCACCCACCACCGGATATCGCCTGTTACCAAGCAGAATGGAGCGTGGTGATTTAATCATTTTCCTGATATTCTGTGATGAAAATACGATTCCAAGATAATAACAACACTATCATAAAATCGGCTGTGTGGTCACTGTTTCGTAGTCAAGAAAAGCAACATTCCGTATCCACATAGGTATATCAAGAAGGATCTGCACCCATTCTCGGAGTCAATATTCGAAATCCTTTGGTATGCAAAGGATCTGTTATGATATTTATTTATGATTTATATACAGATGGTGATTGTAGTTATATTGAGTATCGCTGTGTCGGGGAGGTCAGCAACAAAAGTTTGGAATGCTTTTAGATGTCGTCGAGGTATCCCCTCCGTTGTTCCATCTTCTCTTTCTGCGAGCGCTGGTCGTAGTGCTGGTCGATGACGTCAGACGTCACGTTCGCCCGGTCGCCGACCACCGTCTCCGGTACGTCGCTCTGTAGGTAGTGTGTGATTGCGCCACGACGGAACGGATGCGGACTAACACTAGACGGGCACTTCGATGCCCCGCCCGTTTCTAGGGCTTCACAGTCAGCTGTGTCGCGGTCGTGCGGACACTCTTGGCCGTACTCACACGGACGGGTCATCTGGTAGCAGTACGTTCGGAGGGTAGTCTTCGCAACCCGTCCGTTTCTTGTCGTAAGAAGGGGGTTTCGACCGTGGTCGTCCGTAACTTCAGGCCGTTGTTCACGGATCCAGTCGTCGAGAACGAGACAGACCTCGCCTGAGACGGCGATGATTCGCTCGCCTTCTTGTTTGTTCTTGAGTGGCGTGTCGGTACTAGGTCGATGCCGGAGCCGGAGCGATTGCTCCTCTGGATCGTAGTCTTCCACGTCAAGCGCTCGTACAGAGCCCATCCGAAGCATCGTGTGCCACAGGAGCGTCGCAGTCACGTGATTGATTGAGGCGTACTCGTATCGCTCGAGAAACGCTAGCATCGCTTCGGCGTCGTCAGTTTCGAGCATCACATCGCGACTATTCTCCTGGGATGTGATGGCCGGCGAGAGAACCTTCTTATGGAGATTCTGTTCAACAGCGTCGATTGACTCCAGCCACTTAACGAAGACACGTACCGTGTCCATCTGCGTCTTCTCACTCACCTTGGTGAGGTCACCGACGTTGCGCCGCCAGAGTCGGAACTCCTGAAGTCTCCGCCCGGTCAGCTCGTTCAGATTCTCAATGTTACGTTCCTCACACCATCTGAGTAGGAAACTCAGACGCGATTTGTGAGAGACAACCGTCGCGTCCGCAACCGAGGTTTCTTTCTCTGCGATATACAGCTCGAGCGCCGTTTCGGGGTCGATTGATTCGAGTTCCATGGTTCGATCGGTCTCGAACCACACGAAGGGCCGGCCTTCGACACCCGTTCAGTGAATTACCAACTTTCTCATGCTGCTACCGCTATCCCGTCGCGCCCGTTCCTTCGCTTCGCTCAGTCACGGGCGCGACTGACCCTCGCTCGTTCGCTCCGCTCACTCGCGAGGGTCCCGTCGCGCCCTTGCGTTTTTGTGTGTTTAACGGTACCTGTCCGACCGTGATTCTGTCCCGCAAGAGGATTTTTGTTCAGCCGTGAAAACCTCAAAGTTGAATGAGAGCATCGACGGCGAAAGAGGAACTGCTCGATAAGGGGTTACAGATTGATCACGAGCAGTTTGAACAGCTCTGTAAAATGGTGATCGAGCGTGCAGAGCCGACTCGTGAGCTTGAGCTAACACCGTTCCGCGGCGATGGTGGGATCGATATTCACGCTGTCATCGATCGAGAACTGTTCCACGCGAGACTCGGTGTACAAGCAAAACAATACGCTATCGGGAACACCGTCGGCGCTCGAACTCTCCGCGGATTTAAAGGCGCACTCTCAGAGCAACAGTATCACATCGGGACGGTGATCACGACATCCTCGTTCACGTCTGGAGCCGAGACGAGCGCAGACCAAGATTTCATCCGATTGATCGACGGTGACCGGCTCACGGATATCATGATCGAGAGCAGTATCGGCGTCGTTACAGACGGCGAATCATACGAACTCGATCCCACGTTCTGGAGTGCGTTCGAGAAGCCGGAGCGCACCGACACGATCCCGTCGCTAGAGGTACCACAGGCTGACAACTTTGACGTGATACGCACCGTCATCCGAGCGGTAGATACGGGTTCGGATATCAAGCCCGATATCGCGGCATACGTTCAAAAACAGATGGATACAGATACGTTCGATCCACGGCAAGCAGATTATTACGGTATCGCCGCGTGGCTTCTCCAGTTTCTCCACAAAGAACAGGAGATCGAAATCGACAACCGCACCATCCGTCGTTGGGGACTCACTCGGCTCGGCGAGGAATACGTCACACATCTCGATCGTGGCAATCGAGAATCCGCGGATGACCTTCTCACACAGCAGATCCGTGATGTCGAGATCATTTCCCGCGTATACGCTCAGCTAGAAGCAGACGGTACGCTTTTCCGACATGATATTACGGAGATTCTCGCCGCCGAAACAGATCTCTCGGATTCAACTACTCGTCGACGCGCTCGAACCGTCGGGCAGTGGCTCGTCCGCCTCCCTGAGATCACTACAACCGGTCGAGGATCCGAGCAACAATACGTCCTATCTTCGACGCCACGTTAAGCGATCTTCGACGACTCATTCAGTAAAGTCAGAGAGAGTCTTTCGCCTTTGGTCATCCGGCGGAACGTTCGTGATGAGTACTTCCGAGACTTCCCCGCGACTGGTGGCATCACTATTTATCGCACGAGCGGCGTCTACGTAGCTGATCGAGAATACGTCGTGGTCTTCGTACAATTCCGTGACTGGGGGTGAATTCGAGAGGACCACGGAAACATTCATCTCGGTGAGTTCTATGACGATATCACGAAGTCGCCGTTGGTCCTCTCGGTCGAATCCGCCTGCCTGATATGAATTGAAATCCGCCGTTTTCGACACCGGTTCGTACGGCGGATCTAAATATACGAGATCACCAACTGAAGCCTCATCGACGACGTAGCTAAAATCCGTATTGAATACCGCCGTGTCTTGGAGAACACGTGATGCCTTCCGAATTCGCTGCTCTTGTATCCAATCTGGATTGGAATATCGTCCGAAAGAGACGTTGAATTCACCGTCACTGTTCTCTCGATACAATCCGTTGAAGCATGTCCGATTCAGGTATAATAGTAGGCTTGCCTCCCGAACTCGATCGTCCTGTGTGAGAGTCGACTGTGTAAGGAGCGCATTGAACTCGGAGCGAGCGTTGTAGTAGTATTCTTCCGTATGCTCATGCGTTTTGTTCTCGGTAATAAGGGCGTCCGGTTGGTCCCGAACGATCTCATAAAACGTTGTTAGCCGCGTGTTCAGATCGTTAATCGTTCCATCGTCAGGATCCTGATCGAAAAAGACAGCACCACCACCGACGAACGGCTCATGATACGCCTCATACGAGGTCGGAAACAACGCCGTGATTTCTGAGAGAAGCTGGCGCTTTCCACCCGCCCATTTCAATATCGGCTCCACCATTCAAGATAGAGTTCCTCGGTATTAGCAAAAAACTGTCTCGTTGGACTGCTCTCGTCTTCTGTCGTGTCTGGTAGAAGACTGTGTTCTCTCGTCCCCCAAACGCCTTCCTGATGAGTGGCGCCTTTCTGAGCCGTCGCCGTCCGTATACGACGACGGCGATCTCCGCGTTCTTCGAGTCAAATGGCCGTGAAGCCGATCTAGCTTCTCTGACCCGTTCACGAAGTCTCTCATAGCGCTGATTTAGATGCCGTGTTGAATAGGTGCTGAGTCACGGTTAGAGTGGCTTACAGAGCGGTTCTATGTTGGAGATGGCGAACATAAGGACAATTTCACGGAACTGCCGATACCAGCCCAGCGCTCGCACGGCATCGCCGAGCGAGCGCTTCGTCGTCGAATATGAAGTCTCGGCCATCCAGCGCTGAGAGTAGCCTTTTGCCCGGATGAGCGCGTTGTGTCCTAGCGTCAACGGCTTTGACCCACGCTGTAAGATGAGTGGCTCGACGCCAAGCGCGTAGAATTCGTACTTCGTGACCCAGTTGTGGAAGGCTTTGTCAGCAGCCACGGACAGCAGGTCGTCCGCGTTCCGGCGGACGACCTGCGGCCCGGTCTTCGTATCATGTTTCCACCGGGCAGAGATATGTACGTCAAGAACGGCAAGCGACTCTCTATCGGTTAGTGTCGTGACTTTCAGCGTTTGGACGTTACTTCCCGACCGCTGGCGATAGTATGACGAGGCCGAGCGGCGGTCAAAGAACGTGCTGTCGAGTGCTGCGTGGCCAGACTGCGGGTGCTGCTGCGCTGAAACGCGCAGCAGCGCCCGCCACACCCACATTTTCAGCCGATCAAACGATTTGTAGATGGTGCTGTAATCCGGTAGATTGTCCCGATCTAAGTCGAGTACATCACGAATCTCAGCCATGTAGTCCAGCCGATTCGGCGTTTCGCGGTAGCTGTGGTCTTCTTCGAGCCGAAAACAGTGCAGGACGACGTGCTTCCAGCGGGCGAACCCGCCGCTGGCGGGCTCGCCCGCGTGTTTCCCCAACGCTTGTTTGACTAGGTGCCGACACTGCTCAACGAAGTCGAGGAGATCGACTTCCATGGACAGAATCGATTACCTCGGCTTCGCCCTTCTACACCGTGATATAAGCCGATTAGATCGCTATTCAACACGGCAGATTTAGAGGGTACTGAATAAAATACTCTGAATAATCATATTCTGAAATATCATATTTCGGAGTACCGGTGATCGAGAATTCTTCTAAATCAAAATTAGAGTAGATCCGAGATTAGTCAGATACGGTGCCAATTATATTAGAAAATCTACCTTTCGTCTCAAATCGCAAAACTGTTTTATAATCTACTTGCGTTATTTGAGACAATATGATGTCGGAGAGTCACTTGCGGGTAATCTCTCAGCTCATAGATGGGGGTGACCCGGAAGTGAGTATCAGTACACTCGCTGACCAACTCGAGTGGAGTACCAGTCACGCCTCACGGGTTATCACCGAATTAGAAGCCTATGGCTGCGTCCAAACCAAACAAAGCGGTCGAGAAAAGCTGGTCTCTCTTACTGAAATCGAACCGATAGAGCAGCTCGAAGGACTCCTCACGGAATATCGCCATATGGACCTACCGGCGCTCATCGCCGGCTCCGGATTACAAATCCTCTATTATCTTGACCGAGGACGGACGGCTACCGAATTAGCCGAGCGAAGTGGCGTTAGTCGGGCAACAGTCTACCGCCGGTTAGACGATCTCCAGCTAGTCGGTGTCATCGGGAAATCGAAATCTCGGTATCGTCTCAACGAGCCATTCACCGTATTGGCCTCGATCGCACGAGGACTGTTCCATCAGAAGCATCGCCGTGAAACAAGAGAGCACGTCGTTGGACTCAATTTCCTCTGGGAAACACACGACGAGTATCTTTTTGCATGCGACAGCGACATCAGCACTGAAGGGTTTCATCTAACTGGACCAGCACTGTTCGGTGAGTTCGGCGTTCCACTGCTCACCCGCGACCGCCGCCACTACTTCCGGACAGATCGACTCACAGAGGTTGACCCTGTTGAGCTAGTATGCCATACTCTCTTAATCGATGATGGCTCTCGGTACCGAACGTACTGTCTGTTACTGATACAGAAACAGGATATCGATCGGCCGGAACTGCGAGAGCGCGCTGAACACTATCATCCTGAGGCGACGATCGATTTACGCACTATCGTCGACGGCCTCATTGAATACTTGGAAACCAGCGGAGAAACGACGGCTGAGCACCTCCCCGAATGGGAAGAGTTCAAGCAAACAGCTAGGGAGTATGAGGTCACTCTATGAGCTCTCGTGAACGATTCGGCCGTGGTTATATCGAGGCCGAACTTCAGAGGATCGCGGATCACCTCCAAACAGAGGTGGAGGCGTATCTCATCGGTGGTGGCGCGATGGCACTTCACCAGCCGTCTCTCAAGGACACGACCAAGGACATCGATCTCGTTGTTGTGGATGAGACGGCCCTCAGCCGCCTGATGGGCGTACTTGACGAGCTCGGCTATGAGGAGGTCACCGATCTCGGTGAGGAGTACGATCGGCTGGGCGCACGCCATTGCGTACGGAACGATGCCGGCTGTCAGTTCGACGTCTTTTATCGCCAGATCGCCGATAAGCTGTTCTTCAGCGACGGGATGCAAGCACGGAGCCAACAGTTTCTCTCGTCGGAGTACTTCTCCGTCGGCCTCGTCTCGTTTGAGGATATCTTCTTGTTCAAAGCCGTAGCAGAGCGCACGGACGACATCGGTGACATGGCTACGCTCGTCCAAACGGAACTCGACTTCGATGTCATATCAGACGAACTCGAACGCCAAGTAGAGCTCTTGGGCGGGGAGTTCTTCGTCACAGTTGTCTCTGCGTCTCTGGAGCGACTCGATGAGGCCGAGGGCATCCAAACGCCACTTGATGATGTCGTTCGGGAGTACTATCAGCGGTATATGGAAGGATACGAGCTCCGAATACAGTTGGACGAGGAAGAACCCAAATCCGTGAGCGAACTAGCTGCTGAGTTAGGTGTTTCAGAAGAGGAGATCGAACGTCGATATGAGTATCTCAGGGAGTACGGATTCGCTGAGCGAACTTCCGAGGGAATTCGAGACACTGGCAAGCACGACGAATTTACGCGATCGTAGGTATTGTCGATGTTGTTACCGACTACCCGCATCGGCTCGACGACGACAAGTGGCAGTCACTGAGTACGTCTTAGATGTTATCGAGGTACCCCCGTCGCTGCTCCATTTTCTCACGCTGACTCCGCCGGTCGTAGTGTTCGTCGAGAACACCTGCAGTCACGTTTGCACGGTCACTGACGATGTCTTTCGGAACATCACTGTTCAGATGGTGAGTGATGCCACCACGCCGAAGGGCGTGTGGACTGACGCTCGACGGACAGTCGAAGGCGGCGCTATACACCATCGCCTCGCAACTCTCCGGATCGCGGTCGTGTGGACACTCTCCAGTAGAAACACAGGGCCTTGTGTATCTGTAACAATCTCCTCGAAGCGTCGATCGGTGCGCACGCCCGTCTACTGTCGACACGAGTAGTCGCCTGCCGAATTCATCGTCGATGTCGGGCCTCCGATCTGCGATCCAGTCATCGAGAAGCTGGCACACGTCGTTCGATAACGCGATCAGTCGCTCGCCACCGGTTCCGTTCTTGATCGTCGTTCCCTCCCCAGGTCGATGGACGACAGCGATGTACTGCGCATCCGGGTCGTAGTCGTCGACGTCCAGCGAGTGGACTGCACCGGTCCGCATCATCGTGTGCCACATCAGCGTGAGAACGACGTGAGGACGCGAGGCATACTCGTACTTCGAGAGGTGGTCGAGAACCTCCTCAGCACGATCGGACTCGAGCATCACGTCGCGGACGTTCTGCCCGTCTCGCAACACGGGCGACCGCACCTTCGTGTGGAGGTCGTCGACGACGGCGTCGATGCTCTCGAGCCATTTCACGAAGACGCGGAGCGTGTCCATCTGCGTCTTCTCGCTAGCGGGTGCGAGGTCACCGTCACGACGTCGCCAGAGGCGGTACTCGTGTAGCGTCCGTCCGCTGAGCACGTTCAGATTGTCTATCTCTTCCTCACCACACCAGCGAACGAAGTGACCGAGGCGAGAGCTGTGCGAGTACAGCGTTGCCTTGGAGACCTCGGCTTCCCGATCGGCGAGGTACAGTTCCACGGCTGTTTCCGGGTCGATTGGTTCGAGACTCATCGCTCTTGGGTGCGCGAATCGTAGTCAGAACCCCGATCTGAAGTCCCCGATTTCGGTCGGTACAGGCCCGAAAGGACGATCCGTTCTCAGTGTGAACTCGCGCCCGTCGCGCCCTCGCGATCGTCGATTTCTCACCGTGAGCGCGGCGTACGGCGCTCCGCGGATCGCGGACCGTCGCGGGCGAGTCGGGTTCGGAACCGGTGGCGCGGCTGCAACGGTTCTGGACGGATGCGAGTCTCGATCCGGAGCGACTGCAAGAAGCGGTGACGCACTCCCGCGACGAAGCGGGATCGACGATCCGGCCGGCGTGAGGCGCGTGGACGGGTGGTTGGATCCGCCGGTACGCGATCTCTCGTTGAGTGGCAACGCTGCCTCGATCCGCTTTCTGTGGTCGCTTTCACCGTGATCGGACCTATTGACTAGTGAGTGATGACGATTTTGACCGCAACACAAGCGTTGATCCCCGCTCGATGAGCTTGGTATCACCGTCGAATTGACACTGGGTGGTTGGTTGACGATTAGGTGTGTGGCGAAGGCCACAGTAGCTAAGATACCCATCAATTCGCGTGGAGTGCTGTGTCGGTTGTTAGTCAAAATGAATAACCTATATGTTACAAAAAACACAAACTAAAATATGGCTACACAAGCACTCCTTACATTTACTTCACTAGTCCTTCTCGTAATAGTGCAAATAGGGGGTAGATCGGTCGTGTTAACTTAAGCATCGGTTCCAGCAGACGGCGAAGGCTCGGAGCCATGATTCTGCCGCCGTCGGCTCCGCATTTCTAAACGTATTTGAAAATGAAGAAGTTCGTCGTTTTATTTCTCGAAAGACACGTTCGATGGCATTCCGATTTCCATGACGAGTGATTTGAAATCGAAGTGAGGTTCGTGAGAGTGCTGCTGTGAGGTGTCCGCCAGCATCAACGGGCTGTGTTGAATCGCTGTAAGGCGTAGAGATTCACTGTTTGACGAAGCGCTTGATGTTGTAGACCATACACATCAGAGCGATCTCACGGAACTCGCGGAACCACGACCGCGCTCGCACGGCGAAGCCGAGCGAGCGCTTGACAGCCGAGTTCACGGTTTCGGTCATAGAGCGCTGGTTGTAGCGGTTATCGTCGATTCTGGCGTTGTGTGCGTGGTCGTACGGTGCGAAGATGCGGTGTTTGATCAGCGGTCTGATCCCGAGATCGCGTAATCCTTCGCGGAGCGATTGCTTGTCGTAGCCCTTATCAGCAGCGAGAGACCGCAGATCGCCCGCGTTCCGGCGGGCGATCTGCTCAGCGAGATCTGCGTCACTTCCTTCTCGGTTGGTTGAGCAGTGAACGTCAAGGACAGCTTGAGACGCTGTATCGACGAGTTTCGTGACTTTCAGCTTCTGAACGTGGTAGCTGATTCGCTGGCAGTAGTGGCGGCTCGCTGCTGAGCGTTCGTAGAACGTGGCGTCGATCGCGGCGTGTTCGGAGAGATCGTGCAGCTGCGCCGACTGGCGCAGCAGCACTCGACAGACGCTCATACTAATCCGGTCGAACGCTTTACACAACGTAGACGGCACGGGGAGATCGGCCGCATCAAGGCCGATCTCCCCGATTATTTGTGGCATCTCTTTGAGTAGGTCGATCGTCATCCGATAGGATGTGTCGAGGTAAATTCGCAGACAGTGGAGGGAAACGAGTGCGTAGTCGGCGAATCCGCCGCCGCCTTCCGGGGCGGCGGATTCGCCTCCATCGCCAGTAACTCTTTGAGCAACCGGCACAACTTCCCCAATGAAGCGGGAGATTTGTGTCATAGGCAACCGAATCTTCCCGCTTCAACGCCTTTGATTTAGCGACCTACCCTGCCGCTGTATGGCGATTCAACACAGCCCATCAACGAGAAATAGCGCGTCCTCAACGTGGTGTTTCTCTCTGAGATCGCGGAGAAACACCAACGTAAATTGTTGATTTTGGACGGGGAATACGTCAACGTGAAGGAATTCGTTTGTCTGAGGATCGACGGCGGCATACAGCCAGTATCTGTCCGAATCGATCTGAATCGCAGTTTCATCGACCGCAACGCGATTCGGGCTCGTACCGTCAACTGGCTGTAAATCGGCCTTTTGAATCCAGTTGTGAATTGCTGTTCGACTCCGCTCGACACCCAACCTTTCAAGATATTGTTTGGTATTCGAAAGTGATAGTCCAGCAAGGTGGAGTTGAATACCGGTTTCAATGATCTCGTGGGGTGTCCGCTCACGCTCCACAAACTCCAAGTCGATCCAATCAGTAGAGCCGCCGAGGCGGTTGGATTCGGACATAGACCATTCGAAATACCGACCGCCTCGTTCTTAACTTAACATCGCCGGGTAGATCCTCAAAGATAGACATACGTTCAATTTCGCAGAGATCCAGAAATGGATATAATCTGGTACCGTACGCTGATATTTCTAAAGTCCCAAATTTAGGCAGGTTCCCTTACCTATACGTTCTGAGTATGTACCTAATCACCTCTGCTTTATTAGGTGTTATACTATTATACGAAGATCTCTTATCTACTCTCTTATTTGTACCACTTGTAATTGTAATGTTCATATTGCCAATTATTCATACAAATGTTTATGACAATCTAATTCTTGATGGAGATATCCCACAGTCATTGTCAAAACATAGTGTATACGTAGCTCTTGTAATCATAGGATTATTTTTATTACTGCTTGTTGGTTCTGTTTTCGCATCACCTATCTCAAATAATACGCCGTTAACAACTAACACAGTCGAAAATACCATTGGATTATTTATGGTTTTAATATTATTTGTATCACCTCCAGTCATTACGATATTCTTCTCTAGATACCTTTACGAAGATATATCGCGCTAAGTGGTACGATCCTAACCGCAGCGCAAATACTGGTATTATCATCGCAGTCGACTCTTTATAATTTGCACCCCCTGCGAGTGACTCCGATAGTACGTCTCACCGAGATTTGTCCAGTTCGTGATCTCAAAAATCCCGAGCACGGATTGTCCGTGACGGCGTGACCGCAATCTCCCACCTCTCTGCCCGGTACCACACCAGCGCGTACCCACCGTCAGCGTCACCAGGCGCCGCATGCTGGTCTCCCTAGAACTTGAACGTCGATCGGACGGAGTTCGGCATCGACTCGATCGACGCCGTCCGCCGTCGTCGACGGCGAGGGTATAAAAACGAATCCGGTCAGTCGATCGAGATCGACGTTGCGGTCGCGCACTTGGTAGAGAGTGACGAGAGCATTCGCGGGGGACGTGACAAGTACGACTCCGAGACAGTTCAGCAGCGCTGTAACACTCGGCTCTCGGGCTTCAGTATCGCACGCGAATAAAAAGTCGGTGGCGCTAATTACCTATTAGGCTTCAACTAGATCGATGCCAGTATCGAGAGTACCAAGTTCACTAGTTGTTTCGAACGACCGGTCTAGTATGATACTGTCACTAGACTGGTGAATAACGCGAATTCGAACTTCAGATCCAGCTGCTGGCCCACCGGTTCCGGAACCATCTGCGATCGAGCCAGTAATCGTATCACCGACCGATAGGCGACTATCGTAATTGCTGTTCGACTCGATCTCGCTACCGTCAATATTCACAACCACTCTTAATTCTCCCGACTCGATTGAGTCACCACCGGAGTGCTCAATTGTGACATTTTCAGAGTCGTAGTCAATATCTGCATTGAGCTGCGCCGTCGGCTGATTGTCTCCGAGCGAGTCACCGAGGCCGAGCACGAACGTCCCGATGACGGCGGCCAGGATGACGGTGATCGCGACCATCAGAATGACCCCGATCACGGGGCTCACGGCACGGTCGTCCGTGTTGAACATGTTGCTTGGTTTCATGGTTTGAACCCAGCGGTTCACCGAGGAACGTCGACTGAGGGGTCCTCACGCCCGTATAGGCGACGTTGAACCCCGAGCACGTTCCGATCGGTTGCTGGTTACCCGTACAAACGGAGACCAGACTTATGTACTTAGTGGCGGGAATATCACCGCCGAAAATTAGGCGAGACCCCTCAATCCAGCCGGTTGACACGTGATGGCCGCACGGCCCGCGCCCCGAACGCTCGCTCGCACCGACAGCGATCGGGTGTCCCCTGACCCGCGGCAGGAGGTCCTCGATCACCACCGCGTCCTCGAGTACGCGGCCAGCAAACCGAACGCGGGACGGACTCGCGTCGGCAACGCATCGGTCCCGGCCGAGCCGCGACCGTCGCGGTCCGTCACACCGATGGGGCCGTCGCCGCCGATCTCGGGCTCCCGATCAGCGAGTACGAATTTATATTCCCCCGGCGAATCCACGGGGACACGACATGGGATCCGGTCCGGCTTCGAACGACCGCGCCGACGTCGCGGGCGGTGACGAGGGAGCGACGCCCGCCACGGTCGAGGACCTCCTTTCGGACCTCCGCGATCTGATGGAGAACACGTCCGACGCCGACACGCACGACGAGGTGTGGGACATCAAACACCTGCTGGCAGAGGCCCACGACCGGGGACTGATCGAGTCGGGAGTGCGGGACCTCGACGCGCGTGACGCCGCGGAGGCGTTCGTCGGGAGCGTCATCTTCGCCTCGCCGCTCCTCGTCGAGGACGGGATCTTCGACATCGCCGACTTCCTCTTCGCGTTCACGATCGCCGAGGTTCCGGTGTTCCTGATCGCGAACACGCTGTTCGTCGTGTTCATGACCTACGCGCTGCTCGAGTGGACCGGTCGGAACAAAGAGGAGACGCGGACGCTGTTCGGCGTCGTGCCGGTGCGCGTGTTCATGATCCTGACGGTCTCGTTCGTCGTCGCGACGGTCCTGATGACCGTCTGGGGCCGAGTGGACGGCTGGGGCTCACCGATCGAGGCGATCGCCCGCATCAACGTCATCTGGACGGTCGGATCGCTCGGCGCGGCGCTCGGGGACATCCTCTCCGACGGCGACCCCGCGCCGGTCGCCGCGTCGAGCGCGTCGACGCGGGAGGCTCTCCGGGAGGGCGATCCGCGGGGGGACGATCCGCGGCGCGGCGATCCGCGGCGGGAAGCCGATCCCGTCGACGCCGCGGGGACGGCGGAGCGACCGGAGGACGTACAGCGCATGAGCGACGGCGCACTCGTCGACGCGCTTCACGAGGAGTTCGACGACCTCGAGGCGGTCGTCGACGACACCGCCGACCAGCGCGAAGTGACCCGGCTCAGAGAGGAGGCGATTCAGGCGACGATCGACGACGCGTTCGGAGACCGGATCCAGAAGTACACCTCGCGGGACATCGCGGAGGCGTTCGTGGGAAGCATCTTCTTCTCGATCCCGTTCCTCGTGGAGGACGGCGTCTTCGACGTGGCCGACTTCTTCCTCTCGTTCCGGATCGGCCTCGTCCCGATCTTCTTCCTCGTCAACACCGCCTTCGTCCTGGTGATGATCCTGGCGCTCGTCTACTGGGCGGGACCACAGGACGTGCGGGTGTCGCGGCCGATCTTCGGGTTCATCCCCCGGCGACTGGTCGGGACCGCGCTGGTCTCGTTCCTGACCGCAGCGGCGCTGATGACGATGTGGGGGCGCGTGGGGAACTGGCAGGAGCCGGTCGTGGCGCTGGCCCGGATCAGCGTCGTCTGGACCGTCGCCTCCTTCGGCGGCGCCCTCGGCGACATCCTCCCCGGGGAGAGTTCCGGGGCCGACATCAACGACGACCTGGCTGCCCTCGGCGACCCTGCCGACAAGGACGCCGTCGACGAAGACGCCGGACGCTGACCGCCGCGGGCCGACCGGTCGCCCCGAACGGAGTCTCGAGACCGGTGATCGCCCCTCTCCGCGACCGATTGGAAACGGATTTCGTATACACTGTCATGGATTGCTGGTTGCACCAACCATATGTGGGCGTGTCGTATCGGTTGGGCCATGGCGGGACCGCCCATCCACGACTTGCACTTCGCGGAGGAGCCGAGCGTCGACCAAGTCCCCGGCCCGAACTCGCGCCGCCTCCTCGACAGACAGGAGGCGATCGACAGCAGCGCGGTCGCGTACCCGAACGACATTCCGCTCGCGTTCGAGGAGGGCAAGGGGGCGACCCTGAAAGACGCGGACGGCAACCTGTTCCTCGACTTCTTCGCCGGCATCGGCGTGTACAACGTCGGCCACGCGAACCCGTACGTCAACGAGGGCGTCCACGAGCAGATCGACAAGCTCACCCACACCGTGGACTTCCCGACGGAACCGCGCCTCGACCTCATCGACAAGCTCGACGAGATCGCGCCCGGGAGCCTCGCCGGCAACAGCCGCTTCGTCTTCGGCGGCCCCACCGGCAGCGACGCCGTCGAGGCGTCGATCAAGCTCGCGAAGTACAACACGGGCGGCAACGGGCTGCTCGCGTTCCGCAACTCCTACCACGGCGCGACGACCGGCGCGATGAGCATCACGTCGAACAAGAAGTTCAAGAAGCCGTACGCGCCGCTTTTACCCGACGTGGTCCACGCGCCCTTCCCGTACCCGTTCCGCGAAGGCCGCTCCCCCGAGGAGTCGGTCGACCGCGCGCTCGAAGAGGTCAGAGCGATCGTCGAGGAGCCGTACGGCGGCCTCACGGACCCGGCGGGCATCTTCGTCGAGCCCATCCAGGGTGAGGGCGGCGTCGTCGTCCCGCCCGAGGGGTTCCTCTCGGGGCTGCGCGAGATCGCCGACGAGAACGACCTCCCCTTGGTGTTCGACGAGATCCAGGTCGGCATGGGGCGCACCGGCGAGTGGTGGGCCTCCGAGCACTACGACGTGACGCCGGACGTGATGACGACCGCGAAGGCGCTCGGCGGCAACGGCCAGCCGCTCTCCGGGACGATGTACCACGAGGACCTCGACACGTGGGGGTCGGGCGACCACGCGGGTACCTACCGGGGGCACGTCCCCGCGATGGTCGGCGGCCTGCGCGCGATCGAGTACATCGAGTCGCACGACCTGCTCGACCACGCGACGGAGGTCGGCGCGTGGATCCGCGACCGCCTCCGCGACGCGGGCGAGGGCGATCCGGGGCTCGGCCAGGTCCGCGGCAAGGGCCTCTTCGTCGGCGCCGAGTTCGTCGACGCGGACGGCGAGCCCGACGACGACCGCGTCGACGCGATCCAAGAGTACTGCTACGAGCACGGCGTGCTCGTCTGGACGGCCGGCCAGTACGGCAACGTCGTGCGCCTGCTCCCGCCGCTCGTACTGACGCAGCGGCAGGCGGAGGTCGGCACGGAGATCATCGCGGACGCGATCGCGGCGACCGCGGAGTAGGGCCGCGCGACGGGGTCGGACACGCGTTACGCAAACGTCAGCGTTTCATCTGTGATGTCAATATCACTCGGGTTTCCGTTGAATATCCCGTACTCACCGGAGATGCCGATCTCTTCTCGGTAGAGAATCGAATTCGATGGCTCGTGTATCATCTGGAGTCGGACCCGGTCGTCCTCGGGATAGTTGTCCTCATCACCGGCCAACCGACACGCCACGTTGACGTCTGAACAGCTGAGACCATCCGGAATCGTCTCGCCGTCTTGGTTGTTATGGACTACCGTGAGATCGACCGTTTCGCCTGATCTGAGCGATCTGTTGAGCGTTCCAGTAACCCGCTGGTCTCCGTGATCGAGGTAGACAACGATTTCGTCAGCCTCCACCGTCTCGCCTCCTCTGTTGGTGAGTTTGAGGTCCCAGCGAAACTCGTCGTAATCTGGTGCCGAAGCGGGTTCCTCCTCAAATGTCAAGTCGAGCGCAGCAAAGGTGGGCCTCTCTCCGAGATCGTCGACGATCCCAAACGCGAACACACCGATTACTCCCGCGAGAACAACAGTAATCGCGACAATTAGCACGACTCCGACGGCCGGCGTAACCGCGCGTTCGTCTCCCGGCGCATCCATTATTGATACTGTATTACCATGATTGAAATAACAATTGCGCCTCATCTCACACCGTCGACGGCGGAGACGATTCGGTACTCTCTCCTCCGTCTCACCGCACACGCTCCGTCGGAGGCGAGGCCGACGAGGACGCAACGGGGTCCGGTGTGCCGTAGTCGGGCAGCGCGGACGGTCCCTACGCCGGCAGCGCCGCGTCGGGCACCGTCCCGTCGTCGTTCCACCCGCGGAGTTCGTAGTACGAGTCGATGGCGTCGTTGAGTCCGGGGAGCTCGTCCTCGTACGGGAGCCGATCGTCGTCGCCGTCGATCCCGCGCCGGTTGTTGAAGTGGCGCTCCAAGGTCACGGTCCGCGCGCCCGCCGCGAGCAGCTCCTCGAAGTCGGCGTCGAAGAGCAGCTCGTAGCGCTCGGGGGTCATGAAGTCCCGCGAGAACTTACAGACGACGCCGCTGTCGTTGAGCGCCATCAGGTTCTCGCGCCGGACGAGCCGCTCGGCCTTCCCCTCGAACCCTGCGGGCTCCATCGCCTCGTCCTCCTCGACGAGGGGGTACTCGACCGAGTAGAACGTCGCGTACATGTGGTCGGCGCCGCGGTTCGCGACCGCGTACGAGAGCGCCTGCCCGTGGAGCAGCCGCCCCTCGTGGGCCGCGAAGTCCATGTTCTTCACCGACCAGTTGCCGACGCCGAGCTCGTCGTGGATCCGGCCGATCCCCTCCGCGAGCTGATCGCCCACGCCGTCGCGGTGGGCGGTCTTCTCGACGAGGTCCCAGACGAGCTCGCGGTTGCCGAACTCGCCTTCGGCGGCGAGGTACGCGGCGATCGTGTTGCCCGCGGAGATGGCGTCGAGCCCGTACTCGTCGCACAGCCGGTTCGACTCCATCACGTCGACGATGTCGTCGATCCCCGAGTTCGAACCGAACGCCATCGCCACCTCGAACTCCGGCCCCTCGGTCTCGACGCCGCGGGCCTCGTCGCGGGTCGGGAGCTTGCAGGCGAACGCGCAGGCCGAACAGGTCCCCTTCTTGTACTTCTTCTCCGCGACGGCGTCGCCGTTGATCCCGTCGACGCCCGCGAAGGAGCGCTCGGAGAAGTAGTACGACGGGAGCCCGTCCATCTCGTTGGCCAGGTCCATCACGGCCACCGTCCCCTGCTCTTTCATGATGTGGTCCTCGGTGGCGGCCTCGCGGTGGATCTCGCCCGCGGTCGCCGGGATCTCGATCTCGGGCGCCGAGTCGCCGCCGAACGTGACGGCCTTGACGTTCTTCGAGCCGAGGACCGCGCCCAGCCCCCCGCGGCCGAACGCGCGCTCCTCGGTCGTCATCACCGACGCGAACCGGACCTCGTTCTCGCCCGCCGGGCCGATCACGGCCGTCCGGTCGCTGGAGATGTCGCGTTCGGCCTCCAGGTAGCCGGTCGTCTCCGAGACGGTCGCGCCGGCGAGCTCCGGCACGGCCTCGAACTCGACGCCGTCGTCGCGCACGTGGACGACCACCAGCTCGTCGCTCGCGCCGGCCAGTTCGATCGCCCCGTACCCCGTCGCCGCGAGGTGCCGGGAGACGAACCCGCCCGCGTTCGACGAGAGGAGCCCGTCCGTCAGCGGCGACACCGCGGTGCAGTTCGTCCGGCCCGTGAAGCTCATCTGGGAGGCCTGCATCGGTCCGGTGGTGAACACCGCGCGGTTCTCGGGACCGAGCGGGTCCGCGTCGAACGGGATCCGCTCGTGGGCGAGCCGGGTCGCCACGCCGCGCCCGCCGATATACCGCTCCTGAACCTCCGTGATGTCGGTTTCCGTCGTCGTCCGCTCGCCCACGTCGATCGACAGCAACGGTCCGGTACTGTGTAGCATGTGCGAGTGTCCGCGGGGGCGGTACAAAAATCCCGGCCGAAGAGGCCAAACTGTACACAGTATGTGTTTTCAATATACACGATAAATTTATACTGCTGCTGGATAATCGCCTTCGTAGACACCTGTTGTCATGCCACGGGAACACATCTTCGACGAGTCCGAGTACGAGCGCCGGGTGGCCCGGACGCGGGAGCGGCTGCGCGAGCGCGACCTCGACGCGATCGTGGTCGCCGACCCGGCGAACATGAACTACCTGACCGGCTACGACGGCTGGTCCTTCTACGTCCACCAGGCGGTCGTGGTCACGCCCGACCGCGACGAGCCGGTGTGGATCGGGCGCGACATGGACGGCGACGGCGCGCGGGCGACGACGCACCTCTCCGACGACAGCATCCGCGCGTACAGCGACGACCACGTCCACTCGCCGCACGACCTCCACCCGATGGACTACGTCGCGGGGGTCCTCGACGAGCTGGGCGTCGCGGACGGGCGCATCGGGCTGGAGATGGACGCCGCCTACTTCACCGCGAAGTCGTACACGCGCCTGCAGGGGAACCTCCCGGACGCCGAGTTCGAGGACGCGACCCTGCTCGTCGGCTGGCTCCGGATCAAGAAGTCGGACCAGGAGCTGGAGTACATGCGGCAGGCCGCGCGCATCTCCGAGAACGCGATGCGGGCCGGCCTCGACGCCGTCGGCGAGGGCGTTCCGGAGTACGAGGTCGCCGGCGCCATCTACCAGCAGCTGATCGACGGGACCGACGAGTTCGGCGGCGACTACCCGGCGATCGTCCCCCTGATGCCGTCGGGCGATCACACCGGCACCCCTCACCTCACGTGGACGGATCGGGAGTTCGAGGACGGCGACCCGGTGATCATCGAGCTCTCCGGCTGCCGGCACCGCTACCACTCGCCGCTGGCCCGGACCACCTTCGTGGGCGACCCGCCGGCCGAACTGCAGGAGACCGCCGACATCGTCGTCGAGGGGTTGGAGGCGGCGCTGGACGCCGCGGCGCCCGGCGTGAAATGCGAGACCGTCGAGAAGGCGTGGCGGACCACCATCGAGCAGTACGGGCTCGAGAAGGAGGACCGCATCGGCTACTCGATGGGGCTCGGCTACCCGCCGGACTGGGGAGAGCACACCGCGAGCATCCGCCCGGGCGACGAGACCGTCCTCGAGGAGGACATGACGTTCCACATGATCCCCGGCATCTGGACCGACGAGATCGGCATGGAGATCAGCGAGACGTTCCGCGTCACGTCGACCGGCGCGGAGACGCTCGCCGAGTTCCCCCGCGAGCTGTTCACGGCCTGACCGTCGGCGTCGGGGGTACCAGCCCCGCGCCGACTGTGCGGCCACGACGCTGACCACTGCTGCGCTGACCACCGCCGTACCACCGCCGTACCACCGCTGCGCCGACCACCACCACACTACGGCCGACACCCACTATGAGCACAACACCCACCGCCGACGACGAAGCGACAGACGAAACGCCCGACGAAGCGACCACCGCGGCGACCGACGAAACGTCCGAATCAACGCTCGCCACCGCGCGCAAACAGCTCGAGCGCGCGGCGACCAACGTCGACGTCGACCCGGCGATCGTGGAGCGCCTCAAACACCCCACGCGGGTCCAGCAGGTCTCTGTCCCGCTCGAACGCGACGACGGCACCGTCGACGTGTTCACCGGCTACCGGGCCCAGCACGACGACGTCCGCGGCCCGTACAAGGGCGGGCTCCGCTACCACCCGGAGGTCTCCGCCGCCGAGTGCACCGGGCTCTCGATGTGGATGACCTGGAAGTGCGCCGTGATGGACCTCCCGTTCGGCGGCGGAAAGGGTGGGATCGCGGTCGATCCCAAGTCGCTGAGCGAGGACGAGCACGAGCGACTCACCCGGCGCTTCGCCGAGGAGCTGCGCGACGTGGTCGGGCCGACGAAGGACGTGCCCGCGCCGGACATGGGGACCGACGCCCAGACGATGGCGTGGTTCATGGACGCCTACTCGATGCAACAGGGCGAGACGATCCCCGGCGTCGTCACCGGGAAACCCCCCGTCATCGGCGGGTCGTACGGCCGCGAGGCGGCGCCGGGACGGTCGACGGCGATCGCCGCGCGGGAGGCGGTCGACCACTACGACCGCGACCTCGCGGAGACGACCGTCGCGGTCCAGGGGTTCGGGTCCGTCGGCGCCAACGCGGCCCGACTGCTCGACGACTGGGGCGCGACCGTCGTCGCCGTCAGCGACGTGAACGGCGCGATCTACGACCCCGACGGGCTCGACACCCGGGACGTTCCCACGCACGAGGAGGAGCCCGAGGCGGTGCTCTCCCACGAGGCCCCGGCGACGCTGTCGAACGAGGAGGTCCTCGAACTCGACGTCGACGTGCTGATCCCCGCGGCCGTCGGCAACGTGATCACCGCGGACAACGCCGATGACATCGCCGCGGACATCGTCGTCGAGGGCGCAAACGGGCCGACGACGTTCGCCGCCGACGAGATCTTAGAAGAGCGCGGCGTGGCGGTGATCCCGGACATCCTCGCGAACGCGGGCGGCGTCACCGTCTCGTACTTCGAGTGGCTCCAAGACATCAACCGGCGGACGTGGTCGCTCGAACGCGTCAACGAGGAGCTCGAAGAGCAGATGCTGGAGGCGTGGGAGAACGTGCGCGACGAGGTCGTCGACAGCGACCTGACGTGGCGGGACGCCGCCTACGTCGTCGCGCTGTCTCGGATCGCCGAGGCGAAGGGCGCGCGCGGGCTCTGGCCCTGAGCGCCGCGTCGGGCCGACGACGGCAACCGTCTGATCAGTCGTTCGAACCCGGCGGTCCGATCAGTCGTCGTCCGGCGTGACGACCGCGTTCTCCAGCTCCTCGCCCGCGTCGAGCGCCGCGACGTTGTCCGCGACGATGTCGGCCAGCCGGTCCCAGTGTTTGGGCGTGTGACCGCCGGTGTGCGGGGTGATGAGGCAGTTCTCCAGGTCCCAGAGGACGTGGTCCGACGGGAGCGGCTCGGGGTCGGTCACGTCGAGGGCGGCACCGCGGATCCCCTCGGTCTGGAGCGCGGCGACGAGCGCGTCGGTGTCGACGAGCCCGCCGCGGGCCGCGTTGACGACGACCGCGTTCGGCGGGAGCGTCGCCAGCTCCGCCTCCCCGACCAACCCGCGAGTCAGGTCGTTGAGCGGGCACGCGAGCACGACGTAGTCGCTCCGGGCGAACGCCTCGTGGACGTCGTCGTCGTCGAAGCCCAGCACCTCGTCGGTCGGCCCGCCCTTCTCCGGCGTGTAGCGGATCCCGATCGTCTCGACCTCGAAGCCGGCGAGCCGCTGGACGACCGCCTGCCCGATCGACCCGAGCCCCACGACCGTCACCGTGCTGTCGGTGAACTCGCGCGACTGGAAGTGGCGCCACTCGCCGTTCGCCTTCCGGCGGAACCCCTCGTGGAGGTTCCGCGCGAACACGAGCATGTTGGCGATCGTCTGCTCGGCGATGCCCGGCGCGTGGATCCCGCCCGCGTTCGTCACGGCCACGCCGTGCTCCCGGAGCGCGTCGGTCGGGACGTGGTCGGTGCCGGCGAAGGTACAGGCGAACAGCTCCAGCCGGTCGGCGCGGTCGAGCAGGTCGGCGTCGAGCGTGATACCGGTCACCGCGCGGGCCCTCGGCACGAGCTCGCGCTCCTCCGCGGGCGTCCGGGCGAGCGCGACCGTCCGGTCCGGGAGCCGCTCGCGGAGCGCGTCCGCGTACGACGCCATCGACAGGCCTTCGGTCCCCTCTCGCAACACGACCACGTCGGGATCGGCCGGCTGCTGTCCGTCGGAGTCTGCGGGCTGTTGTGTCATGGGTGTGCGCGCGTCGAGACGACGCGTTGGCCGATCAATGCGAGGGGGGTGCCTTATCCTTTTGTGTATCTCACGTACACGACAATCGTGTACAATGGGCTACTGTTAAGACGGTCGAGTGAGAGAGCCACTCGCATGAACGAACCGATCCGCGATCGGCTCGCCAGCGTCCGCCGACGATTCCACCGCCACCCGGAGCCCGCGTGGCGCGAGTTCCTCACGACGGCGACGCTCGTCGAGGAGATCCGGTCGATCGGCGTCGACGAGCTCGCGGTCGGACCGGACGCGTACGACCCGGCCGACCGCATGGCCGTCCCGGAGACGGAGCTTGGGCCGTGGATCGACCGCGCCCGCGAGCACGGCGCGGACGAGGAGCTGCTCGACCGCATGGCCGGCGGCAACACCGGCGCCGTCGCGGTGCTCGACCGCGGCGACGGCCCCGCGATCGGGCTCCGCGTCGACATCGACGGCCTGTTCATCGAGGAGTCGACCGACCCCGACCACGACCCCGTCGACGAGGGGTTCCGCTCGGAGATCGACGGGACGATGCACGCCTGCGGCCACGACGCCCACATGACGTGGGGGCTGGCGGTCCTCGAGGCGATCGCCGAGAGCGACTTCGGCGGGCGGCTGGTCGTCTTCTTCCAGCCCGCCGAGGAGACCGGCGGCGGCGGCCGGCCGATGGCCGAGAGCCGCTTCGCGGACGACCTCGACTACCTGCTCGCGGTCCACGTCGGCTTAGATCACCCGACCGGCGAGGTCGTCGCCGGGATCGAGAAGCCGCTGGCGATGGCGCACCTCGACGCGACGATCGAGGGCACGTCGGCGCACGCCGGCAAGGCCCCGAACGAGGGCGACAACGCGATGCAGGCGATGGGGACGGCGATCGTGAACGCCTACGGGATCGCCCGCCACGCCGACGGGATGACCCGGGTCAACGTCGGGAAGGCCGAGGCCGGCACCGCGAGCAACGTCATCGCCGAGCGCGCGCGCATGGAGGCCGAGGTGCGCGGCGAGACGACCGAGCTGATGGAGTTCATGAAACGCGAGTTCGAGCGCGTCATGCGCGGCGCCGCGACGATGCACGGCTGCCGCGCGACCGTCGACCTGGTGAGCGAGTCGCCGCGCGCGGACAGCGACCCGGAGCTCCAGGCGCTGGTGAGCAACGTCGCCGAGGGGGTCGACGGGATCGACGCCGTGCTCCCGGCGGCGGACTTCGGCGCGAGCGAGGACGCGACGTTCCTGATGGAGCGCGTCCAGGGGGACGGCGGCCTGGCGACGTACCTCATCGTCGGCACGGACCACCCGACGAGCCACCACACCCCGACGTTCGACGTGGACGAGCGGAGCCTCCGGCACGGCGTGGACGTGCTCGTGGGCGCGGTCCGCGACCTCGAACGGAGACATCCCGTTCCGCAGGTGGAGGACCCGGCGGCCGACCGCCAGAGCGCCGATGACTGACGGGGATTCCGCGAGTGACGAGGCCGAACGGGGTCCGGCCCTCACGGTCGACGACATCGAGGCCGCCCGCCGCCGGCTCGCGAACGTCGTCCACCGGACGCCGCTCGACACCTCGCGGACCTTCGCCGACATGAGCGGGGCCGCGTCGCTTGGGCTCAAGCTCGAACAGCTCCAGCGGACCGGCTCGTTCAAGATCCGCGGGGCCTACAACGCGATGGCGCAGCTCTCGCCGGCCGAGCGCGAGACCGGGGTGATCGCCGCCAGCGCGGGCAACCACGCGCAGGGCGTGGCCCTCGCGGGCGACCTGCTCGGGATCGACACGACGATCGTCGTCCCCGAGGTGACCCCGGCGGCGAAGATCGCGGCGACGCGGGAGTACGGGGCGACCGTGCTCGTCGAGGGCGACATCTACGAGCGCTCCTACGAACACGCCCTGGAGCGCGCCGAAGAGACCGGCGAGACGTTCGTCCACCCCTTCGACGACGCGGCCGTCGTCGCCGGACAGGGGACGGTCGGGCTCGAACTGCTGGCGCAGTACCCCGCGATGGACACCGTGCTCGTCTCGATCGGCGGCGGCGGGCTCATCTCCGGTATCGGGACGGCGACGGCGGCCGCGGACCGGGAGGTCCGTGTCGTCGGCGTTCAGCCCGAGGGGGCGGCCCACGCCGGACCGTCGCTGGAGGCCGGTGAGCTCCGACCGCTCGACGGCGTGGACACGGTCGCCGAGGGGATCGCCGACACGCGCATGCTGGAGACCACGTTCGCGATCGCGAGCGAGGTCGTCGACGACGTGGTGACCGTCTCCGATCGCGAGATCGCCGCGGCCGTGACGCTGCTGGCCGAACGCCAGAAGACGGTCGCCGAGGGCGCCGGCGCCGCGCCGCTCGCCGCCGCCCTCTCGGACCGGCTGGACCTCGCCGACGCCAACCCGGCCGTCGTCGTCTCGGGCGGCAACGCGAACCTCACCGATCACGCCGAGCTCGCGCGCACCGGACTGTTCGAGCTCGGGCGCTACGCCGAGGCGCGGCTCGCGCTCGCGTCGTGGCCGGCGCGAGTCGGCGAGGTCGTGGAGGCGGTGACCGCCGAAGGCGCCGAACTCGACGCCCTCGAGCGCGCGCGCCGCACGGCGGCCGATCACCCAAACCGCACGCCGGTGACGATCGGGATCGAAGGGCGCGGCCCCGATCACCTCGACGCGGTGTTGACGGCGGTCTCGGCGCTCGACGGGGTCTCCGTGGTCGAGCGATCGGTGCGAGACGACGGCTGAGTCGTCGTTCGAAAACGGACCGCGTCGTCGTCGGAAAAGGACTGCGTCGTCTCGAAAACGGGACGGCGTCGACCGTCGAAACCGGCGAGCGAACGCCCGCCCCCGGCCGTTCAGTTCGCCGGCGCGCTCGCGCTGACGGCGTCGATCGCGTCGAGGAAGATCCCGGTGCCGAGCGCGATCTCGCGTTCGGTCGCGTCGAGCGGCGGGAGCAGCCGGATCGTCTTCTTCCCGCAGCCGAGCGTCAGGAGCCCGCGGTCGAGGGCGGCCTCCACGGCCGCGGAGCGGCGCTCGGGCGTGTCAAACTCCACCGCGAGCATCAGCCCCTTGCCGCGGACGTCGACGACGGTGTCGGGCGCGTCGTCGCGGAGGAGCTCCCGCGCCTGCCGCCCGCGACGGGTCGCGTTGGCCAGCAGGTCGTGCTCCTGGATCGCCTCCAGCGTGAACGTCCCCATCATCGAGCCGAGGACGTCGCCGCCGCCGAACGTCGAGCCGAGCCGGTTCTTCTCCGAGGGGAACACGTCCGACCGGGAGATCGTCGCGCCGACGCGAAGCGCCTTCGCGCTCGCGATCACGTCCGGCTCGATGGCGTAGTGGTCCGCCGCCCACATCTCGCCGGTGCGGCCGACGCCCGACTGGATCTCGTCGACGACGAGCGGGATGTCGTACTCCTCGGTGACGGCCGCGACCTCCTCCATGAACGCCTCGCTCGGGAAGCGGTAGCCGCCGACGCCCTGGACCGGCTCCAGCGTCAGGAAGGCGATCTCGTCGGGGTCGACGTGGCCGCCCTCGGGCGCGAGCATGTTCCGGAGCCGCGAGCCGCCGCCCGCGAAGAAGCCGCAGTCGCAGCTCGCGGCGTCGCAGCCGCGGTCCGCGCAGAACGGCACTGTCTCGATGCCGCTGATCTCGGGGTAGTGGCGGGTGTACACGTCCTTCGACTTCGTCAGCGAGAGGGTCCCGAGCGTGCGGCCGTGGAAGCTCCCCTCGAACGCCACGCCGTACTTCGCCGGCGCGCGGTGGTCGTGCGTGATCTTCATCGCGTTCTCCATCGCCTCCGCGCCCGAGTTCGAGAGGAACACGGTGTCCATCCCGTAGTGGCCGGACACCTCGGTCAGCTTCTCCATGAGGTGGCTCGATCCGGGGAACGAGGCGTCCTCCGGCGTCGCCCCCGAGCCGAAGTACATGTCTTGGCCGGCGATCTTCATCGGCTCGACGAGGTCGAACTCCCGGAGCTTCGAGAGCACCTTCTCGTTGTTGTACCCGAGCGGCGCGGCGCCGATGTGACAGGTGAAATCGAGGAGGACGTTGCCGTCGACGTCCGTGACGAAGGGACCGTCCGCCTCGCGGGTCACGTCCCAGACGAACTCGTGGGAGTACTCGCTGGGTGCGGCGTTCTCCTGGTGGAATTCGACCCAACGCCGCGCGTTCGGGCCGGGGAGTGCGTCCGCGGTGGGTTCCGCCGTGTCCCTATCCATACACGGATAATGTGTACAACGTACATTAAAACTTGTTATAAATCGGTTCGCCCCGGGAACGCGAGCCCGTCAGTCGTCGTCCGAGCCGGCGGCCTGTCCGGACCGCGAGTCCGCCTCGTCGCTCCGGCCGTACAGCACCGTCTCGTCCTGTAAGAGCACCTGGTCGTAGTGCTTGCCGAAGTCCCTGATCAGCGCCACCATCGCGAGGAAGCAGACGAAGGCGAACGGCGTGCCGGTGATGATCGCCGCCTGCTGGAGCGTGTTCGCGCTGCCGCTGCCGCCCAGGATCATCAGGATCGCCGCGGTCATCCCGAGGACGACGCCCCAGAAGACCCGATTGATGTTCGACGGCTTCGCCTTCCCGCCGGTGGTCATCATCGAGACGGCGAGCGTCGAGGAGTCCGCCGACGTGACGAAGAACGTCGTCACGAGGATCATGAACGCGTAGATCAACACCGACCCGACCGGGAGGCTGACGGACGCCCCACCGAGGTTCAGCGTGAAGTTCAGCGCCTCGAAGAGGATGAATCCGGACACCTCCGCTCCGGCTTCGCCCGACATCACCGCGCCGAAGTCGGCGATGCCGTTGTGCTGCGCCCAGACCGCGGTGCCGCCGACGAAGGTGAACCACGGGATGGTGGCGCCGGAGGTCGCGACGATCCCCGTGAACGCCACCTCGCGGACGGTCCGCCCCTTGGAGATCCGGGCGATGAACAGCCCCGCGAACGGCGACCACGAGAGCGCCCACGCCCAGTAGAACACCGTCCACGCGTTCATCCAGCCGGTCGCGCTGGCGTCGCCGCCGCCCATCGGCCCGGCGCCGGTGAAGAGGCTCATCGAGACGAACTCGGTTATCATCCCGCCGAACGCCTGCGTGCCGAGCAGCACGAGGAACAGCGTCGGGCCCACGACGAACGTCACGAGCATGAGCGCGACGAACAGGATCATGTTGAAGTTCGACAGCCGCCGGATCCCCTTGTCGACCCCGAGCACCATCGAGGTCGTGAACAGCAGGGTCATCATGGTGACGACGAGCAGGATCCCCAGATCGCCCATGTTGATCCCCCACTGGTAGTCGAGGCCGGTGACGAACTGGCTCCCGATGAACCCGAGCGACGTGGCGACGCCGCCGATCGTCGCGAAGACGGCGAGGATGTCGACGACCTTCGCGGCCGGACCGTCGAGGTTGTCGGCGCCGAGGATCGGCGTGAGCGCCGAGGAGACGCGCAGCGGAACGTCCTCGTAGTTGTACGCGAAGTAGCCGATTGCGATCCCCATGATCGTGAACACCGCGAGCTGCGGCAGCGCCCAGTGGAACAGCGTCTGCTGGACGGCGACCGTCATCGCCTCGGCCGTTCCCCCTTCGACGCCGCTGAACAGCGGCGACGGGTTGTCGTAGTAGAACAGCGCCTCGGTCGGCCCCCAGAACACGACGCCGGCCGCGAAACCGGCGGAATACAGCATCGCGAAGAAGGAGAGGAAGCTGTACTCAGGCGGCTCGTCGCCGAGCTTGATCCCGCCCCACGGCCCCACGATCAGGAACAGGAGGAACAGCACGATCAGGAAGACGATCAACAGCAGCGCCCAGTTGAACGCGCCGAGCAGCTGGTCGTTGAGCGACGAGATCCCGTTCTCGACGGTCGACGGGCTGATGAAGAACGCGGCGATCACGCCCAGCGTTATCAGGGCGCCGAACGCGAAGACGATCGGGTCGATCTCCTCGCGGAACTCCGCGATCACGCCCGACTCGGAGCCGCTCATCAGGTGACACCTCCGCGACGGCGACGACTACTTGACCCACGCTGCCTCCGCCCGCCGAGTACCATGCCACGTGCTGGCATGCACGGTGGATCGAAATTATACACAATAAGTGTTTCTCAAGGAGCCGGTTTCTACTCGGATTATGTATTGTGTATGGATGATCAACGCAATTCGTGTCTTGGTTCGGATGCGACGGGATACACACCGATAGCCGCAGTGTAGTAGATGATCAGCGAGAAACGAGCGACAATCCTTCAATCATTCCACCGAACGACGTGCTATCCGACCGTTCTCGATCCGCCTCCGCGCTACTCCCGCGCCACCGCCGCCGCGGGGGATCGGCGCCCGCGTGTCCGCGCGTCATCGATATTCGTTACCGCGCGGAGCGGCGACCTCGGCCGTTTCGGCCCGCCGGTCCGCTAGTTCGTCAGCTCTTCGAGCGTGCGCTCGTGGGAGGCGGCGCTCTCCGTCAGCTTCTCGGCGAACTCGTCGACGCGGTCTTTGATCTCCTCGCCGGCCTCCTCCGGCGAGAACGACTCCGACATGGTCAGCAGGCGGACGAACGCGCGGAGCTCCTCGTCGGTGAGCTCCGCGAACTCGTCGTTTTCGAGCTTCCCGACCACCTCGTCGACGTCGATCTGGCCGACCGGCTCGACGTTGAACTCCACGTTGACCATCCGGTAGTTCGACCCCGCGAGCCGCTGTTCCGCCTTCCCGACGCCCTCCGAGAGCATGTCCTTGAACGGCGTGTGGTACCCCATCGTGCCGAGGTGGAGGAACGCGAGCATGTCCGTGATCCCCTGCGTGTACGCCTCGCGGTCCTCGTCGTCCGGGTCAAACACCGTCTCCCGGTCGCGCTCTTCCAGGCATTCGAAGAGGATGCTGAAGTCTAAGATCGCGTTCCGGACGCGGCGTCGGATCCGGTTCCGCTTCTGCTTCCGGGAGTGATCCGTGTAGTCCGTCTTTCGTCCGAGCAGAAAGTCACGGTCGGAGGGCGTGAGAATTCCGCGAGGCCGGTCCGACTCGGCAGCCGCCTCCAGCGACTCCGGCACGTCGTTCTGGCTCATGGCCGATATAGCGGGTGCCACCGGATTAACAGTACTGATCGCCCCAACCGACGCCGCCGACCGAGCCGGATTTCGCGGCCCCGCTCCCGCCTCGCGGCCCCGCTCCCGCTACGGCCGGCGTCGCGACAGCTCGACGAACGCGTCCGACAGCAGCCCGACGCCGATCGCGAGGCTCTCCTCGTCGACGTCGAAGGTGGGCGTGTGGTGGCTCGTCGGGTGGTCCGTGCCGACCAAGACGTACGAGGCCAGCCCGCCGGCGTCCTGCACCCGCCCCATCAGATAGGTGCCGTCCTCGCTCACGCCGAACTCCTCGGACGGGATCACGCGCTCGACCCCGTCGACGTCCCACGCCACGTTCCCGACGAGCTCCCGGAGCGCCGGGTGGCTGTCGACGCACGGCGACTCGCTGATCACGCGCGGCGTCACGTCGCAGTCGTGGAGCTCCGCGGCGGCGTACAGCACCCGTTCGAGCTCGGTGCGCGCGTACGTCATCAGCGCGGTCGTCTCGCCGCGCACCTCGGCCTCGATCGTCACCTCCTCGGCGATGACGTTGCTCGCGGAGCCGCCCTCGATGCGGCCGACGTTCACCCGCGTCGCGCCGTCGCGGTGGCGGGCGATCCCGTACGCGTTCTGGATCGCGACCGCGGCGGCCTGCATGGCGTTCGCCCCCTCGTTCGGCGCCTTCCCGGCGTGCGCGCTCGCCCCCTCGAAGGTGGCCGTCAGGTGCGCCATCGCCAGCGGGCTCTCCACGCCGGCGACGATCTCGCCGGTGGGGTGGCCGAGCCCGACGTGGAGCGCGAACAGGTAGTCGACGCCGTCGAGGTGGCCGCTCTCGGCCATCGCCTTGCCGCCGCCAGAGATCTCCTCGGCCGGCTGGAAGAACACCTTGAGCGTCCCCTCGAAGTCGCTCTCTTTGACCGCCTCCAGCGTGCCGAGCGCGATCGCGAGGTGCGCGTCGTGACCGCAGGCGTGCATGTACCCGTCGTGTTCGGACCGGAACCCCTCCGCCGCCGGCCGGTGGTCGCTCTCGTCCGACTCCCGGATCGAGATCGCGTCGAGGTCGACACGGAGCCCGATACACGGGCCCTCGCCCTGCGAGAGCGTCGCGACGACGCCCGTGTGCCCGCCCGCGGTGCGTTCGAGCAGATCCTCGTCGACCCCGGCGCGACGGGCGCGGTCGATCCACGGCCGGATCTCGTCATCGTCCGGGACGGCCATGCGCTCGTCGGTCGCGAGCGCGTCGCGGCCGACCGCGATCTCGTCGACGCCGATCCGCTCCAGCTCCTCGACGACGCGGGCGGTCGTCCGAAACTCGCGCCATCCGGGCTCCGGGTGTCGGTGAAACGCCCGTCGAAGTTCGGTCAGTGTGGATCGCGCGTCGTGGGGCATCTGTCCGAAGGGGAAGCGGTCAGGCTACTTAACCGTAGCCGATGACTCACCGCGTCAGTCGTCCCCGCCCCCGACGACGATCCACGGCTTCGCGTCCGGGTCGTAGTCGGCGATCGCGCCGCTGTGGCTGCGCGTCTCGGGGGCGAGGACGCCGACGTGTTTCAGCTGCTGGACGAAGTTGAACAGGACGTTGGTGCGTATCACGTCGGTCCAGACGCCCCGGTCTCGGTAGAGCCGGGAAGTCTCGCCGCGCTCGATCAGCTCCCGGGCGCGGGCCGCGCCGCGGGTCGTGCAGAACGCGCTCAGGAAGACGTTCGGGTACTCGCGGACCAGCCGCTCGACGAGATCGAGGAAGTGGACCCGCGGCCCCTCCTTCCGGAGCGCGTCGAGCAGCAGCCCGAACTCGGGGTGTCTGACGAACGAGTTCTTCAGCAGGACCGCGAGCGGGGGGTGGACCTCGGCGACCGTGCGTCGCCCCACGTCCTCCTTCGTCAGGCGGAGGTCGTCGAGGTCCTCGACCCCGTAGCCGCGGAGCACCGTCGCGGCCAGCTCCCCCTGCTCGGTCAGCTCGTGCGGCGAGCCGGCCGTGACCAGTCCGAGCGTCTGCGCGCTCGCGACGGTCTCGCCGCCGGCGCCGAACCCGTACTCGTCGGCGATCGCGTCGACGATCTCGTCGCGGGCGCGGGGGCCGTCCCGGTCGAGCGCGACGACCGGCGCGAAGTAGTTCAAGGGCTGCGCGAGGCTCAGCGTCGTAACGTCGCCGCCGAATTCGTCCCCGCGGAGCCGCAGGGAGAGCTGCCCCTCCACGTCCGCGACCTCCGCGGTCGACTCCGCGCTCGGCGGCGAGCGCCACGCGGTCGCGCCGTCGTCGTCGACGCCGATGACGCCGATCCCCTTCGACCGGAGCAGGTCGGCGTGCGGCCGCACGGCGTCGCCGTGGCCGGCGAGGTAGGACACGTGCGCGCCCTGTTGGTAGGTGAGCGCCTGGCCGATTCCCCGCAGGAGGTTCGAAGAGCCCTTCACCTCGATCGCGAACACGCGGTTCGCGTCGGTGAAGCCGAGCACGTCGGGGTACCGCCCGCGGATCGCGATCCGGTGACGGCGACAGCGGTCGAGCACGTCCGCGTACGCGTCGGCGTGCGCCTCGGGAACGTGGACCAGCGGCTCGTAGTTCCGCTCGTCGAGCGCGGTCACCACGCGGTCGAACACCGCCGGCTCGTTCATACCGGTCCGTGATCGCGTCGGGTCCTAAATCCTCCGTGCGGTCTCGGGGGTCCCGGTCGAGCTGGACCGGCTCGTCGAACCGCGGACCGGCTCGTCGAACCGCGGACCGCTCAGTCGAACGCCGGCCGCTCCGCGTACTCGATCGGGTCGCGAGTCCCCGCCCGCCGGAACGCGTCCAGCCGGAACGCGCAGGCGTCGCAGGTGCCACACGCCGGCTCCTCGTCGCGGTAACACGACCACGTCAGCTCGTACGGCACGCCGAGTTCCAGCCCGCGCTCCGCGATCTCCGTCTTCGACCACTCGACGAACGGCGCGACCAGTTCGATCTCCGTCTCCGGCTTCGTGCCGGCGTCGATCACCTGCTGAAAGGCCTCGAAGAAGGCCGGTCGACAGTCGGGATACCCCGAGAAGTCCTCGGAGTGCGCGCCGATGAACACCGCCGAGCAGTCGTTCGCCTCGGCGTACGACGTCGCCATCGCGAGGAGGTTCGCGTTCCGGAACGGGACGTACGAGGTCGGGACCTCGTCGCTCTCCATGTCCGCGTCCGCGACGTCCATCTCTTCGTCGGTGAGGCTCGACGCCCCGATCGCCGAGAGGTGACCCGTCTCGACCCGGAGGAACTCCGCGGCGTCCACCTCGTCGGCGAGCGCCTCGGCGCACGCGTACTCCTTGTCCTCGGTGCGCTGCCCGTACGAGGTGTGGAGGAAGTACGGCTCGTAGCCGCGGTCCATCGCCTCGTAGACCGCCGTCGCGCTGTCCATGCCGCCCGATACCAGAATCACCGCGCCGTCGTCGTTGCTCATGTGTATCGCTTATGTACTGCGTTCGGTGTCGTCACTATGCCGCTACCGGTCCGCGTCTCACGTCCCCTTCGCGTCGTTCCAGAGGTCGACGTGCAGCCGCGGCGTGTACCGATAGCCGTACTCTATCGCCAGTTCGGCGACCTCGTTTCGAGTGCGGTCCAACTGGTCTCGCGTCATCCCCTCGGGCATGAGCAACACCTCGTCGTCGCGCACCCCCGTCGTCGACGCCTCCCGGACCCGGTCGACGACCGCGGCGATCTCCGGGAGGTCGTCGCCGTCGGTCACGACGAACTTCAGCTGGCTCTCGTAGTCGTCGACCAGCGCCGCGAGCGCGTCCACGTCGATCCGACGCTCCTCGTGTCGCTCCGCCCACTCGCCGTCGCCCTTCGGGTCCCGTTCGGGTGTCGGGGCGCTGCTCGAAAGCTTCGGACTGACGCTCGCCAGATCGATCGCGGCGTCCCGGTGTATCGTCCCGTTGGTCTCGACGGTCGTGTGGTAGCCGGCGTCGGAAAGCTCGTCGAGCAGCCGCACGGATTCCTCGTGGATCAGCGGCTCACCTCCGGTGAGAACCACGTGGTCGGCCTGCTCGTAGGACCGAACCTCCTCCACGATCGAGTCGACGTCGAGCCACGCGCCGCTCGGCTCCCACGAGGTGTCGTACGAGTCGCAGAACCAACACCGGAGGTTACAGCCGGCGGTCCTGACGAACACCGACGGAACGCCCGCGAGCCGCCCCTCTCCCTGGAGCGAGTAGAACACCTCGTTGACCGGGAGCCCGTCGCCGGCTGTCTCGTCGCCTGCCGTCTCGTCGTCGGTCGCCCCGCCGTCTCGCGCAACCGCCTCGACGTCGCTGGCGACTGGCATCAGTAGGTGGCACAGAGCTCCCCGGTCTCGCGCACGCTCACCGACACGTCCGAGACGGTGTCCGGGAGCGACTCGCGCAGCCGCTCCTCCAAGAGCGCCCCCATCACCTCCGCGGTCGGCGGGTGGTCGAGGACGACGAGCGACTCGCGGTCGCCCGACGCGTCGAACGCCTCCACCAGCGGATCCCCGCGCTCCACGAGGAATCGGTGGTCCCACGCGTCGACGACGTCGGTCACGTCCCCCTTGTCGACGACCCACCCCTCGTCGCCGAGCGTTCCCGTCACCGCGACGGTGATCTCGTAGTTGTGGCCGTGCGGCCGCGAACACTTGCCGTCGTGGTGGAGGAGGCGGTGACCGGCGCTGATCCGGATCGGCCTGTCGTCGCCGATCACGAGCCGCCGTTCCCCGGCGGCTCCGAGGAGGTCGGCGTCGTCTTCCGCTCCCGATATGCCTTGAGACATACTCGGAGAATACTGAGGGGCTATTTAACGGTTGCATTCTCGCTCGCTCACGGCCCCGCAGTTTAAGTGCGATACCGCGGCACCCGCCGTATGGATCTCGCGTGGGACGTCGACCGGGAAGGGGACGCGTCGCTGGTCCGGTGTCGCGTGCGCAACGACGACGCCGTCCCGCGGCGCGTCCGGATCGAGAGCCGGCTCGACGCGCCCGTGCTCCCGCCTCGGCGGGGCGGCGTCCCGGAGGACGGGTGGGACGAGTCGGGCGCGACGCTTCGTCTCGACCCCGGCGAACGGCGGGCGCTCGGCTTCGCGGCCCGGGCTCCCCCGACCGAGCCGCCGGTCGAGATCGCCGAGGTGGCGGCGGTCGATCCGACGGAGCGGTCTGGGGACGCGGACCCCGGCGAGGGCGACGAATCGACCGCGTCGGCGACGGCCGCCGCCCTTCGGCGGCTCGGAGACCACCGTCCGCCGAGGGACGCGGTCGCAGACGGCTCTGACCGCCTCGCCGACGCGGATCCGGTGGTGGCGACCGGATCCGCCGGCGACGGCGGCGGGGAGCCAGAGCCCGGACCCGCCGTCGCTGACGGGGCCGAACCGGAGCCCGACCCCACCGCTCCCGCGCCGCCGGGAGCGACGACGGAGTGGTTCGACGCGGTCGACGCCCGACTGAACGCGGTCGAGTCCCGGATCGACCGGGCGGAGCGGCTGACCGACGCCGACCTGGCGACCGCGACGAAGACGGTCGAAGCGGTCGACGGCGTCGAGGCACTTACCGGGCTCGACGAGAGTGTCGCCGCGGACGCCGACCGGCTCCGCGAGCTGAGCGACCGCGCGTCGGCGCTCGCGGCGCGCGCGGAGGCGACCGACGCGCCGATCGAGGCGCTGGAGCAACTCGCGTGATCCTCGCGGTCGCCGGCGGAAAGGGCGGCGTCGGGAAGACGACGCTCGCGTACAACGTCGCCGCCGCGCTCGACGCGGTCGTCGTCGACGCCGACCTCGGGATGGCGGACCTCCCCGGCGGGCGCGGCCCGGACCTCCACGACGCGCTCGCGGGCGCGGCCGACCCGCGCGAGACGCTGCGGGCCGGCCCGGTCGACGTCGTCCCCTGCGGCCGGACCCTCGCCGGCGCGCGGGCGGCAGACCTCCGCCGGCTCGAGTCCGCGGTGGCGGCGATCGAGCGGGAGCGCGGCACCGTCGTGCTCGACTGTCCCGCGGGGCGTCGCGCGGACGCCGGCGTCCCGCTCGCGGTCGCGGACGCCTGCCTGCTCGTCGTGTCGCCGCGGGCGTTCGCGCTGGCCGACGCGATCCGGACGCGGGCGCTCGCCCGCGAACTCGACGCCGGGCTCGTCGGCTGCGCGGTCAACCGGGTGACGGAGGAGCCGCCGACCGACGCGATCGCCGACGCGCTCGGCGCGCCGGCGTCCGTCGTCCCCGCGGACCCGCGGGTCGGTCGCTCGGTCGCCGAGGAGCGACCGGTCGTCGACGCCGCGCCGGACAGCGCCGCGGCGGAGGCGGTCCGCGAACTCGCTCGGCGGGTTCCCCGCTGACGGGGGCGGGCCCGCGGCGCCCTCCCTTCCTTTCCTTTCTTTCCCTTCCCCTCCCCGGCGACCCGCGAACTCCCGCCTTTTTACCGCTCGGGGACGGACCCGCGGACGATGCTCACGCCCGTCTTCCTCGTCGGCGTCGCCGCCGTGGCGTTTCTCGCCGTCGAGATCGGGCCCCTGTACGCGGTCGACCGGTTCCGCGACCTCCGGGAGCCGACCGACGCCGAGCGCGGCCGCCTCGACTACCTTCGCGAGACGGCCGGGCTTGACGTGGATCGGGTCGCGATCGAGCGCCGCAGCGCGGACGGGGCCGAAGGGGAAACCGGCGACGACGCCGGCGAGAACGCCGGATCCATCGAGGTCGCGGTCCGCGGGCCGCCCCGCCGGCGCGTGCTGTTCCTCTCCGAGGCGGTGCTCGACGACCTGGACGACGACGTCGCGATCGGCCTTCTCGCCGCCGAGGCCGGCCGCGTCGAGACGTACTACGGGGAGTTCCGGGCCGTCGCGGTCGCGGCGGTCGTCGGCGTGCTGGCCGCGATCGTCACCGCGACGGTCCCGTTCGACGCGGGGTTCGCGTCGCTCGTCGCCGTCGGGCTCGCCGCGTTCTGGGTCGGCCGGCGGGTGCAGTACGCGGCCGACGACCGGGCCGCGGACGCGGTCGGCGCGGACCGGGTCGCCGACGCGTTCGAGCGCGCGGCGGCGATCCGCGGGGTCGAGCCGGCGACCGGCGACTGGTCGACGTGGTTCGAGGTACAGCCGCCGCTTGGCGATCGGATCGCGGCGCTGCGGGAGCGCGACGGGGCGGAGAACGCGTCGGAGGACGCTTCGTAAGTCTGCCTCTCGACGAGCCCGGGGTCGGTATCGCTATCGCGCGCGCTCGGCGACGACCGCCGTCGCGTCGACGGTGACCTCGTAGCCGGCGACGGAGAGGGTGACGTCGATGTCGCCTCCGTGACGGCTGGCCACGAGCGCGTCCAGTGCGTCCAAATCCACGTGATCGTAGAGGACGATCCCCGCCTCGTCGGCCAGATCGACCGGCTCGACGCCGGCGGCGCCGGCGACGGCCTCGACGACGGCGCGGCTCGGCGCCGGACCGTCGTCGCCGTGCTCGACGCGGACTGTCTCCGGGACCGCCCCCGAGTTCGCTCCGTGACCCCGCGGTTCCGCCGGTGCGCTGCTCATGCTCGTTTCCGCGTCGAACTCACATATAACTCTCCGGGCTCGTTTATCGTCGCTGAAATTTGGCCGGGCGAAACGACTATTACCGTTCGCTTGCCACGCGACACCATGGCACTCGAACGCGCCGGAGCGGGCATCGCCACCGGAGCCGACGGCGACGCGTTCGGGTTCTTTTTCGCCTGATCCGCGCGCGGCGGATCCGCCCCGCGGCGGGGCGGTGAAACCGGGCGGATCGGCGGCGACGTGCCGGAACCGTTACCAACCAGCCAGACGCGTATACAGACAACTCGAATGCGACTCCCGGAACGACAGCTCGCGGTCCTCGAGGCCGCGAGCGCGACGGACGAACGGACGATAGACGAGATCGCGGCGGAGACCGGACTGAAGCCCGAGACGGTCACCGGCGCGGCCTTCGACCTTCGCGACGAGGGACTCCTCTCCGTCGTCGAGACCGCCGCCGAGACGCTCGGCCTCACCGACGAGGGCCGGCGGTACGTCGACGACGACCTCCCCGAGACGCGGCTCTACCGCGCCGGGCTCGCGCTCGGCGCCGACGAGGCCGCGGTCTCGATGGGGCGGGTCATCGGCGAGGCCGACCTCGACGGGCCCGAGGTCGACATCGCGCTCTCGAACTTCGCGCGCAAGGGACTCGGCTCGATCGACTCGGGCGAGCTCCGGATCGCCGCCGACGCCGACCCGGACGCCGACCGGGAGGCGGCCGCGCTCGCGGCGCTCGCCGACGGCGACGACCCGGCGGTCGACGACGCGGTCCTCGACCAGCTCGACTCCCGCGGGCTCGTGGACCGCGGCGAGTCGGTCACCCGGTCGGTGACGCTCACCGACGACGGCGTCGACGCCCTGATGACGGGCGTTGAGGCGACCGAGACCGTCTCGGAGCTCACCCCGGAGCTGCTCGCCAGCGGCGAGTGGCGCGACGTGGAGTTCTCCGAGTACAACGTCGAGGCCGACGCGCCGACGGCGCAGGGCGGCCGGAAACACGTCCTCCGCCGCACCGCCGACCGCGTGAAGGACGTTTTAGTCGGCATGGGGTTCCAGGAGATGGAGGGCCCCCACGCCGACAGCGACTTCTGGATCAACGACTGCCTGTTCATGCCGCAGGACCACCCGGCGCGGACCCACTGGGACCGGTTCGCGCTGGACGTGCCGCCGATGGAGGGGATCCCGGACGAGCTGATGGCCCGCGTCGAGGCCGCCCACCGCGACGGCTGGGGGATCGACGGCGACGGCTACCACTCGCCGTGGTCCAAGGACTTCGCCCGCGAGGTCGCCCTCCGCGGACACACCACCTCGCTGTCGATGCGGTACCTCTCCGGGATCGCGGGCGCCGAGCTCGAACCGCCGCAGCGCTACTTCTCCGTCGAGAAGGTGTACCGCAACGACACGCTCGACCCGACGCACTTACTGGAGTTCTTCCAGATCGAGGGGTGGGTGATGGCCGAGGACCTCTCGGTGCGCGACCTGATGGGCACCTTCGAGGAGTTCTACCGGCAGTTCGGGATCACGGACATCCGCTTTAAGCCGCACTACAACCCGTACACGGAGCCCTCCTTCGAGCTGTTCGGCGAACACCCGGAGACGGGCGAGGAGATCGAGATCGGGAACTCCGGCGTCTTCCGCGAGGAGGTCACCGGCCCGCTCGGCGTCGACTGCGACGTGATGGCGTGGGGGCTCGCCTTGGAGCGGCTCGCGATGCTCACGACGGGCGCGGAGGACATCCGCGACCTCCACGGGACGCTGGCAGACATCGAGTTCCTGCGCGACGCGGAGGTGAGCTACTGATGCCCGTCGTCGACATCGACACCGACGAGCTGCGCGGATTGACGGGTCGCACCGACACGAGCGACGAGGAGTTCAAGGAGGACCTGTTCGGGCTCGGCTTAGAGTTCGAGGGGGAGACCGACGACGGCCTCCTCCAGTTCGAGTTCGCGCCCGACCGGCTCGACCGGCTCTCGGTCGAGGGCGTCGCGCGCTCACTGCGCTACCACTACGGCGACGACCGCGGCGTCTACGTGCCCGACACGAACGACCCCGAGTGGACGATCGAGGTCGACGAGTCGGTCCCCGACGAGCGCCCGTACGTCACCGGCGCCGTGGTCCGCGGTGTCGACCTCGACGAGGGGGCCTTGGAGTCGCTGATCCAGCTGCAGGAGAAGCTCCACGCGACGATGGGGCGCGGCCGCGCGAAGGGCGCGATCGGCATCCACGACCTCGCGATGGTCAAGGGCGCGCCCTTACAGGAGGGCGCGGAGCCGTCGATCACCTACCGCGGCGTCGACCCCGACGGCGACACGTTCGTCCCGCTCGATTCGAACGACGAGCTGACGCCGAACGAGGTGCTCGACGAGCACGCCACCGGAGAGACGTACGCCGACCTCGTCGAGGACCTGGACCGGTACCCCGCGATCTACGACGAGCTCGGCCTCTTCTCGTTCCCGCCCGTCATCAACGGGAAGCGGACCGAGGTGACGACGGGCTCCCGCGAGCTGTTCGTCGAGCTCACCGGCACCGACCAATGGACGATCGACCGGATGTGCAACATCATCTGTTACGCCCTCTCGGCCCGCGGCGCGACGATCGAGGAGGTCGAGGTGCACTACGCCGACGGCGCGACGCACCCGAGCGAGTACGGCGCGGAGCTGGTCCGTCCGAACTTCGACACCGACGAGAAGGCGGTCGGCCACGACCGGATCGAGACGCTCCTCGGCGTCGACTTCGAGCCCGAGGAGGTCGTCGACTGCTTCGAGCGCGCCGGCCTCGACGCCTCTTACACCCTCGACGAGGACGTGACCTACGAGGTCGAAATTCCCCCGTACCGCGTCGACGTGCTCCACCCCCTCGACCTGGTCGACGACGTGGGCCGCGCGTACGGCTTCGACAACCTGGAGCCGCGCTACCCCGACGTGGGGACGGTCGGCGGGCGCCACGAGCGCTCCCGGCTGGAGGACGCGGTCCGGACGAGCCTCGTCGGCCTCGGCTTCGAGGATCTCCTGAACTTCCACATGACGAGCGGGACCGAGAACTACGACCGGATGAACCTGGGGTCCGGAAGCGACGCCTTCGGCGGCGGCGACCCCGTCGAGATCACGGAGCCGTACAGCGAGGAGTACACCCAGCTCCGCACGTGGGCGACTCCCTCGCTGCTGATGCTGCTGGAGCGGAACACCCACAACGCCTACCCGCAGGACGTCGCGGAGGTCGGCTTCGCGGCCGAGCGCGACGAGACCGAGGACACCAACGTCGCCGAGCGCCGCCACGTCGCCGGCGCGGTCGCCCGGCGCGACGCCTCCTACGAGGCCGCCAAGGGCCGGCTGCAGGCGGTGTGCGACGACTTCGGCGCCGAGCTGGAGACGCCGCGCACGGAGCACCCCTCGTTCATCGACGGCCGGACCGCCGCGGTCGTGATCGACGGCGAGGAAGTCGGCGTGATCGGTGAGATCCATCCCGCCGTGCTCGTCGAACACGACCTGGAGGTGCCCGTCGCCGCCTTCGAGTTCCACCTTAACGCGCTGCAGTAATTCGGAGTCGATCTTCACGTTGCTGTCGGTCGTTTATACGGCGTTGACTCCAGATCGACGGTGAGGATCTCCAAAGCCCCAGTCGCGCTCGGCTCCCACAGCTCGCTGTGCTCCTCAGTCGCTCGCGTTGCTCGCTCCTTGCGGTGCTTACGTCGCTGGGGTTCGCCGAGCGCGACTGCCCCTTTGAGTCCCACCCGACCGCACGGCACCGCAGCCTCAGGCCTCCCCAGCCTCGTCGCTCGCTCGGGGCTCCCTTCGGTCGCCCCCTCGCGTCGCGACTCCCTCGCGCGTGCTTCTCGGCCGCGGGGCGGCCTCGAAGGCACGCGCCACCGCACCGTTTGTCGTTTATATACCGTCTCTCCGCCGCCGAGCCTCCCCGATCAGCCCTCGAAGCCGTTCTCCCACCGGAACGTCCCGTTCCGCTGGACGACCTCGCCGTCGATCTCCAGCCGGGAGTCCGCGCTCACGTCGCTGATCATGTCGACGTGGACCGCGCTGTCGTTGCCGGACTCGCCCTCCGGCAGGCAGGCGTCGTAGGCGCGGCCGACCGCGAGGTGGATCGTGTCGCCCATCTTCTCGTCGAAGAGGATCGAGTCGGTGAACCGGTCGATCCCGCGGTTCATCCCGATGCCGAGCTCGCCGAGCCGCCGGGCGCCGGCGTCGGTGTCCAGCACGCTCGCGAGCGCGTCCTCGCCGGCGCCGGCCGAGAAGTCGACGACCTCGCCGTCCTCGAAGACGAGGTGCACGTCCCGGACGCGGGTCGCGTCGATCGTCATCGGCACGTCGAAGAACGCCTCCCCCTCGGTGTCGTAGGGCGCGGTGAACACCTCGCCGGAGGGGAGGTTGTGGGAGTCGTACGCCACGGAGGCGGCGGAGTTGACCGCGGTGCGGCCCGCGATCGACATCGTGATGTCCGTGTCGGGCGCGTCGTCGCGCTCGGTGACGATCCGTACCTCGTCGCCTTGATCGAGGGCGTCTTTCATCGCCGCCATCTCGTCGGCGAGCGCCTCCCAGTCGCGGAGCACCGCGTCGTAGACGAACTCTTGGTACTCCTCGTAGGCCATCCCGGCCTGCTGGGCGAGCGAGCGCGTGGGGTGGACCGTCGACACCCAGTCGGTGTCCATCCGCGCCTCGCGCACGTCCCGCCGCGCTTTCGCGTACGCCTGCCGGGTCTCGCTTTCCACGTCCGCGGTCGCGGTGGTGTTGCGCCCGCCGCCGATCCGGAGGTAGGCGTCTGCGGCCTCGAACAGCGCGCGCTCGACGGCCGGGTCGTCGTCGAAGGCGGGGACGTCGCCGTCGGCCCCCGCCTCGGCGCCCTTCAGGTACGCCCGCGACAGCTCCGCCGACCCGTACAGCGTCGTGACGTTGGCCCCTCGCTCGCCGAGCGCCTCGGCGACCGCGACGCCGAGGTCGTGGGCGTCCTCGGCGACGCTCACGACCACGTCGTCGCCGGCCTCGACCCGCGCGCTCCAGTCGACGAGCACTTCCGCGTGTTCGCGTACGCGTTCGTCCATGCCGTGAGGTGTCGGTCCCCCGGTAAAAATCCCTCCTCGTCGGCCGCACGCGCCGGGACGCGGTCCCGCCCGCCCGCCGAACCGGCCGTCTCGGCCGTCGCCGTCGTCAGCGAAACCTGCCCCGGTGCCGGCCGCTTATGTGCGCGCACCCGAAGTGGTAGGACATGAACGAGGAGTCACCCGCGGACAGACGCTCTCCCGTCGGCGAGCCCGTCGTCCGGGCGGACCCGGAGGTCACGGGCGAGCGCGCCGCCGAGGCGGTGGGGTTCGACCCCGACGACCCCGAGAGCGTCGCCGAAGCGGCCGAGACGGTCGCCCGCTTCGCGGCCGGCGACGTTGGCGACGACGACCACGTGCTGATGCTCCGGGGGGCGGCCGCCTGCGCCGCGCTGGTCCGCGGCGTCGGCTCGTACAAGGCGGCCGCCGAGCGCGCTGGCGACGGCGTCTCGGTGGCGTTCATCCGCAAGTGGGCCCGCGTCCACGACCTCCCGCAGGCGATCCGCCGGCAGGTCGCGAGCGGGCAGATTGCGCCGAGCGCGGCGAAACACGTCGCGCGCCTCGGCGGGACCGACCGCTACCTGCTGGCGTGGGCGACGATCGACGGCGACCTCACGGTCCGGGAGGTGCGCTCCATCGCCTCCGCCGTCAACGACGGCGAGGACGTCGAGGCCGCGGTCCGCGAGGCGGGCGTCGAGCTCGGCCGCGTCGAGATCGGGCTCCCGCTCGACGCCTACGTGGAGCTCAGGCGCCGCGCCTCGAACCGGAACGTCGACCCCGGCGACCTCGTCGCGGAGGCGCTCGCCGACTACTTCTCCGAGTCTGACGCGGCGTAATCTCCCGATCCGGCCGCGGAGTGTCCCTCCGGTCCGGCCGCGTACCCCGCCGCGAACCGGTCGACCGCGGCCGCGATCGCCTCGCGCCCCCGTTCGACCTCCTCCCACGCGATCGTCTCGTCCGGGTAGTGCGCCTCCGTGATCGTGCCGGGACCGAACAGGACCGTCGGGATCCCCGCCGCGACGTAGTGTCTGGAGTCGGCGCCGTAGGTCGCGCCGGTCGGCTCCGCGTCGGGGAGGCCGGCGTCGGCGATCCCGGCGCGGACCGCCTCGACGATCGGCTCGTCGACGGCGATCTCCGCGGGCTCGAACTGCACCGAGAACCGCTCGAACGACGGCGGGTGCTCGCGGAGCCACGGGTCGTCGTCGGCCACCTCTGCGAGTCGCTCGCGGAACGTCTCCTCCACCTCGTCGACCGTCTCGCCGGGCGCCACGCCGATCCGGAACTCCGCGGAGAGCGTCGCCGGCACCGTCGACGCCCACGAGCCGGCCTCGACCGTCCCGCAGACGACGGGCCACGGGACCGGGAACTCGCCGTACAGGGGATGGTCGACCGCCTCGCCGCGCTCCGTCTCCAGCTCCGTGAACGCCTCCCGGATCGCCTCGAACCGCGGGAGCACGTCCTCGCCGCGCCAGCGCGTGGCGGCGTGCGCGCTCCGCCCGGTCAGCTCCAGCCGCGCCATCAGCGACCCCTCGCAGGCGACCACGGGACGCAGCTCGGTCGGCTCCGCGACGATCGCGGCGTCGCGCTCGAAGGGGTAGGGGTTCGCGAGCGCCGCGGTCGCGGCCCCGTACCCGCCGTCCTCCTCGCCGGCGACCGCCTCGACGACAACCCGGAGCCCCGCGTCCGGGAGGTCGATCGCGCCGGCCGCGACCGCCTCTCGCACGTCGACGGCCGCGCCGACGCACGCCGCGACCCCCGACTTCATGTCCGCCGCGCCGCGGGCCGTGAGGGTCTCGCCACGCTCGTCGCCTGCGCTCCCCCCCTCGGCCGCTCCCCACACCGGTTCGAACGGATCGATCGACCACTCGGCGGGCTCGGCCGGTACCACGTCGATGTGACCGTTCAGGACGACCGTGGGGGCGTCGTCGGTCGCGTCCTCGCCGTCGCCTCCTCCTTCCTCGGTCCCGCCGAGTTCGAGCACGCCGGCGACGCTCCGGCGGCCCGCCACGTCGGACTCGTCGAGGTCGTCCGGGAAGGAGGGGTGGTCGGCGAGCAGGTCCGGGTCGGCGTCCCACGCGTACGTCTCGAAGCCGAGCGCGTCGAGCTCGCCTTCGACGAAGTCGGCGGCGGCCGCCTCCTCGCCGGCCGTGGAGGCGAACCGGCAGAGGTCGGCGGCGAACGCGCGCATGTCGAAGTCCATGCCGTCGGCGACGGCGGGGGCTCGGAAACCGTTTCGGATCGACGGGCGATCGCCCCGCCGCACGCGGTTTCTAAACGTTTATCCGTGGTCTCGCCGTACGGATTCCTGTCTGGGCCGGTAGCTCAGTTAGGGAGAGCGTCCGGCTTTTAACCGGACGGTCGGGGGTTCGAATCCCTCCCGGCCCGTTTTCCTGCGACCAACGGGAGCAGTGAAAACGCCAGAGGGATTCGAACCAGGGAGCACGCAGCGCCGAGCGGAGCGAGGCGACCGTGCGAGTGGGGTTCGAATCCCTCCCGGCCCGCTGTACCGCCGCGAGCAAACTGTGAGCCGCGAGGCCGCCGACCGCGTCGAGGCCGCGGTCACCGCGTCTCGCCGACCCACTCCAACGCCGCCCGCCGGCGGTCGAGCAGCGTCCCGAGGTGATCGGCGTCGACGGTCTCCAGCGTCCCGCCGCTTTCCTGGACGAGCGACCGAACCGGCGGAAGCGGCGTGTTCTCGTCGCCCGTGCCGTGCCAGGCGCGGAGGGGGACGCCCGACGGGTCGGGATCGAGCGTCGCGCTCGCGAACGACCGGTTTTCGCGCTCGACCGCGCGGGCGCCGCGGTCGAGGGCCTCGTGAAAGTCGGCCGCGACCGCCTCGGCGACCGCGTCGGACACGTCCCGGTCCGTGTACTGGGAGACGACCGCGTTCGGCCCGGAGACCGACGCGAACGCCTTCGAGAGGCGGAACATCGCGCGCAGCGCGAACGGGACCGACGCCAGCGTGGCGAGGGCGTTCTCGGCCGGGGGGACGACGGTGCTGATCAGGCCGACTCGGGTCACTCGATCGTCGGCCGCGGCCGCGAGCGCGAACGGACCGCCGCCGGAGAAGCCGAGCGCGCCGGCCAGGTCGATCGATTCCGCGTCGAGGAGCTCGGTCACGTCCGCCGCCCACTCTTCTCTCGACCACTCGCTCGGTGGCGGCGACGACCGACCGTATCCCGGCCGATCGGGGACGAGGAGCCGGACGCCGGCCTCGGTCGCGGGCGCCGACAACAGCGCCCCGAACAGCCGCGACCCCGGCGTGCCGTGGTGAACGACGACCGGGTGACCGTCCGGGTCGCCGCCGGTCGCGTACGAGAGGGTACGTCCGTCGGAGAGGGTACACGCGTCCGTCCGGAGATCGGTTGGGCGGGGCGTCATGATGGGACCTACGTGCCGCTTCTCGGAGGGGCGGCAAACGGGTTGCGGTCTCGCGGCTTCGACGCCGCGAACCGCGGCGCTCACGGCGGTGAAAACCGGGGGAAAGGTGAGCGTGTCGCCGTCGACCGACGGCGTATTCGTGTTTCAGTACCCGAGCTGTTCGCGCACGAGGACGACCGTCGTCCGGCCCTCCTCGGTCTCGCGGCGGTAGATGAGCTGCTTGGCGATCGCCGACTCGACGCCGTACGCCTCCTGCGCGCGCTCGTTCTCGAGCGGGTACGCGACGGACTCGAGGCGGTCGAGCGCGTCGTCGAGCGAGGGGACGATCTTGTTCGTCCCGGAGACGATGACGACGTTGCCCGCGGCGAACGGGTACGCGCCGATCCGGCTGCCCGAGAGGTCGGCGGCGACGAGCTCGCCGGTCTGCGCGATCGCGTTGATGCCGCCGAGGAAGTAGTCGGCCGTCTGTGACTCCCGTCGCGCGGTCTGTCGCTCGTCGTCGTCGTCGATGCTCCAGATCTGGTCGGGGAGGCTCTCCCATTCGTGGTCGCCCTCGCCGAGCAGGTCGTCGAACCCGATCTCCTCGAGCGTCGTCGAGTGCCCGTTCATCACGGAGACGCCCGCCGGAATCTGCGACTGGACCGCCTCCAACGCCTCGTCGGCGTCGTCGACGACAACCACGTCGAAGCCGCGCTCCTCGAGGCTTTCGACCGTCGCCTCGACCGTCTCCTCGTCCGGAAGCTCGTCTAGTTCCGCGTCGATCTCGGCGTCGTCTGCGTAGTCGGCTTTCTGCTGTGGCATGGTGAACGTGAGAACCTCGTCTACCGATCGGAGGGCCGGGAGCCACTTAATCGCTCGCGGACACCGCTGTCCGGTGGTTACGCGGGTGTTACCCTCGTGTCGCCGCCGACGAATGTGCGGGTCGATACCGATGATCGCGGTCGATCGACGAGCGCGTCGCTCTCCGGTCGAGTCGTCGATAAAAATCGCGTGTCGTCGGGGCCCGAAGGGGCGCGCGACGGTCGGTCGGAAGGCGGTTCGGTGAAGCGGCTGCGGTCGGGGTCAGGGAGCGTGTGAGTTCTCGCCGAACTTCACACCTCGCGGGTCGCGTGCGCTCCCCGCTCGGTATCGAGGTTCTTTCAGAACCTCGCTTACATCGCGCCGCCCATGCCGCCCATGCCGCCCATGCCGCCCATGCCGCCGGGCGCGCCGCCGGGGCCGCCCTCCTCGCCGCCGTCGTCGGAGCCGCCGCCCTTGAGGTCGCCGGCCGCGATGACGTCGTCGATGCGGAGGATCATGACGGCCGCCTCGGTGGCGGACTCGATGGCCTGGGTCTTGACGCGGAGCGGCTCCACGACGCCCTCGGCCTCCATGTCGATCACGTCGCCCGTGTAGGCGTCGAGACCGGCGCCGAACTCGCCGCCGTCGTGGCGGGAGCGGAGGTCGACCAGCGAGTCGATGGGGTCGAGACCCGCGTTCTCTGCGAGGGTGCGCGGGATGACTTCCAGCGCGTCGGCGAACGCCTCGACGGCGAGCTGCTCGCGGCCGCCGACGGAGTCGGCGAAGTCGCGGAGCTGCAGCGCGAGCTCGGCCTCGGGGGCGCCGCCGCCGGGCAGCACCTTCCCGTCGAGCAGGGTCGTGCGGACGACGCCGAGCGAGTCGTCGATGGCGCGCTCGACCTCGTCGACGACGTGCTCGGTGCCGCCGCGGAGGATGAGCGTGACGGACTTCGCCTCTTCGACGTCCTCGACGAAGATGCGCTCGTCGCCGCCGATGTCCTTCTGGGCGACGGAGCCGGCGAAGCCGAGGTCGTCCTCCTCGATGTCGTCGAGGTTGGAGACGACGCGGCCGCCGGTCGCGCGGGCGAGGCGCTTGAGGTCGTCGGACTTCGCGCGGCGGACGGCGAGGATGCCCTCCTGCGCGAGGTAGTGCTGGGCCATGTCGTCGATGCCGTCACCGACGAAGACGACGTCGGCGCCGATGTCGACGAGGTGGTCGACCATCTCGCGGAGCTGCTCCTCTTCCTGGTCGAGGAACTGCTGGAGCTGGTCGGGGTCCGTGACGTTGACCTCGGCGTCGATCTCCGTCTCCTTCACTTCGATGGCGCCGTCGAACAGCGCCACGTCGGCGTCCTCGACCGCGAAGGGCATGTTCTCGTCGACGCGCTCCTTGTCGACGATGACGCCCTCGACGAGCTCGGACTTGTCGATCGAGCTGCCGACGACCTTCTCGACGGAGACGTTCTCCGTGTCGATGCCGTCCTCGTCTTTGACCGCGAGCACGGAGTCGACGACGAGCTCGGCGAGCAGGTCCTTGGAGTTCTCGGCGCCCTTGCCCGTCATCGCCGTCTCGGCGATCTGGACGAGGGTGTCGTAGTCGTCCTCGGAGACGTCGATGGCCTCGTCCTCGATGATCTCCTTGGCCTTCTCGGCGGCCTGACGGTACCCCTGCGCGAGGGTCGTCGCGTGGATGTCCTGGTCGAGGAGCTCCTCGGCCTGATCGAGGAGCTCACCGGCGACCACGACCGCGGAGGTGGTGCCGTCGCCGACCTCCTCCTCCTGCGTCTCGGAGACCTCGACGATCATGTTGGCCGCCGGGTGGTCGATGTCCATCTCCTTCAGGATGGTGACGCCGTCGTTCGTGACGACGACGGACCCGCCGGAGTCGACGAGCATCTTGTCCATCCCTTTCGGGCCGAGCGTGGTGCGGACGGACTCCGCGACCGCCTTGCCGGCCGTGATGTTCATGTTCTGAGCGTCCTTCCCGGAGGTACGCTGCGACTCCTCGGAAAGTACGATCATGGGCTGATTGCCCATCCGCTGGCGCTGTGACATTACAGCCATTGATTGATTGTGATTCTATATAAATGTGTCGTTCAGTTCGTGCGAAACCGCAACACGGTGGGGGAGTATCGGACGGTATGCGGTGCGTTCACATAGCCCTTTTTATAGAACTCTAGATCAACTGCTGGACGCAAGATGCTTATAAACGGACCGCGGTGGCGCGTGCCTGCGAGCGGCGCGAAGCGCCGCGAGACAGCACGCGCGAGGGACGCCGCGAGCGACGCGGGCGACCGGAGGGAGCCCCGAGCGAGCGGCGAGGCTGGGGAGGTGTGAGGTGCGGTTGCTGTGCGGGGTGGGACTCGAAGGGGCAGTCGCGAGGCGGGCGCAGGCGACGCAAGCACCGCAGCGAAGGAGCGGTAGCGACCGAGTGAGGAGCGTGGTTCGAGACGCCTCCGGCGTCTCGTCATCGCCAGAAATCGGAGATTTCTGGCTAGCAGTCAGAACGCTTCGCGTTCTGACGACATCACGAAAGGCGCTTCGCGCCTTTCGAACGACAGCGAGCGTGCACCCGCCTCGTGACTGGGGCTTTGGGGAGCTCGCCGTCGATCTGTGGTCAGGTGTTTATAAGTGAGCGCCTGGGGCTTTGGAGGAGTTCTCTACATCACAAATAAAAGCAATATAAGCAAAAAGCGACGCCGCCCGCAAGACCGAGAAACTCTGCCGATTACTGCGGCGCGTTGAAGCTCACGTCGTCGTCGAGCTCGTTCGACATGCGCTCTAGGTACGAGTACACCGCGCCGTGGGGGGCCCCGTCCAGCAGCATCCCGACGGCCCGCCGAACGACCTCGATCTCCTCCGGCTGACCGACGGCGCCCACGGTGGAACCGTAGACGACGACGTTCGCGCCCGACAGCTCCTCGATGAGCTCCCGCGTGCGCCCGTTCTCGCCGATGATCCGGCCCTTCTTGCGCTGGAGGTCGTTGTCGTTGCGGGTGTGCTCGGACAGGTCGATCAAATCGAGCGTCCGGAGGTCGTGGTCGAGGATCGAAAGCGCCGTCTCCGGCTTGAAGCCGCGCCCGATCGCCTTAATGATGTCCGGCGCCACCATCGCGGCCACCGGGTCGTCGCGCTCCTCGATGGCGACGCTGCCCGACTCCGAGTCGATGTCGAGCCGCACGTTCGCCCGCTCTTCGATCTCCCGCATCGTCTCGCCGCCGGCGCCGATGACGACGCCGATACGGTCCTGCGGAACCGTCACGTGTTGCATACGCCGAACTACCCGCCCGAGCCTTTTAAGCGTGTTCCGCCGTCGGCGGTGTGCGCCTCAGTACCGGGTGGTTGCGGCCCGCTCGCGCGGATTCCGCCCTCACGCCTCGTCGGTAGAGTCGTCGGGTGCGTCTCCGCTCGGGTCCGGCTCCGGCTCCGTCACGTACGCGCGGAGCTCGTCGGGGTCGACGTCGATCCCCTCTCGCGTGAAGAAGGTCGCCACGTTCTCGCAGTCGCGCGCTAAGAACTCCCCGGCGTTCGGGTGGTGGACCGTCACGGCCTGTCCGAGGTCGATGATCACCAGTTCGCCCTCGTGGATGATCATGTTGTACTCGGAGAGGTCGCCGTGGATCAGCCCGGCGCGGTAGAGCCGGCGCATGTACTCGCGGACGACCTCGTAGGCGGTCTCGGGGTTCTCCACGTCGACCTCGTTCAGCCGCCGCGCCCGGTCCTCGGCGTGTCCCACGAGTTCCATCACGAGGACGTTCCGTTGGACCGCGATCGGCTCGGGGACCCGTACGCCCGCCTTGCGCGCGCGTTCGAGGTTCGCGAACTCCTTGCGGGTCCACGCCAGCACGACCGCCTTCTTGTCGCTCGCGATCCCCTCGAACCGCGGGTCGCCCTCGAGGTACTCGCGCATGTGCCGGAAGTTCGAGGAGTTGATCCGATACACCTTCACGGCGACCTCGCGCTCGGGCGTGACGCCCTCGGGGCCGCCGCCCGCGGCCTCCGACCCCGGTTCCGGTCGCTCGCCCGCCTGCCCGCCGAGCGCCTCGAAGACGCTCGCCTCCTTCCCGGTCGACACCGGCCCGCCGAAGGCGTCGACGTAGCCGTCCTGCACGAGCTTGTAGATGGCCGCCAGCGTCGCGTCGTCGAACACCGACTCCTGGAGTTTGAACTGCTCGGTGTCTTTGATCCGCTTGCGGAACTCGTCGAACTCCCGGTCCTGTCGGCGGGCGATCCGGTCCGCCTCCGTGTCGGAGACGTCCAGCTGTTCCCACTCGTCACCGGGCTGATCGTCGGGTTCGAGCAGGACGAACTCCTCGCTCATTCGCGTCGACGTTCGACGCGACGAGGGATAAGCGAGGGGGTCCGCGGTTCCCGCCGCCCGCCGCGGACCGCGGCTGCCGGGACCGCGGTCGTCGTCCTCACAGCACGTCGAGCGCGTCCTCGACCGGCATGTGGCCGTCCCGGACCGCCTCCAGAATCCCTCGGCGCTCCTCCGTCTCGGGATCGATCGGATCCTCGCCGCTGTCACCCTCCTCCCCGACCTCGCCGAGCGTCACCTTCTCGGTCTCGCCGACGAACTCGGGGAAGTCGGTGCCGTCCGCGAGCGCCGTCTCCTTTTTCACCCGGTACGATCCGGCGTCGGTGGTGTACAGGTCGCCGGGGTGGAAGAAGTACCAGTCCTCGCGGTCGAACCGCACCGCGATCCGGGCCTTCGCGCCGAAGTTCCGCGCGAAGAAGAGGAGGGCCTCCACCTCCTCGCCGGTGAGGTAGATGGGATCGCCCGCGCTCGATTTGGCCTCGATCGCGTAGAACGTCTCGCCGTCGCCCGCGAGCACGTCGGGGAGCTCCCGCTCCGTCGCGGCGCCGCTGGCCGGGGCGCGCATCACGGCGAACCCCGCCTCGTCCAAGGCGTTCACCAGCTCGCGCTCGCGGCGGTCGCCCTTCCGGTTAGCGGACACGGTCGTCGTCACCCGGTTCGGTCATGGACGCCGTAGGCGTGAGGCGTTCAAAAGCCCGGCGGGTCGCGCGGCCCCGATCAGCGGCCCGGGACCGCCTTACTCGCCCGGGACCGCCTCACTCCCGCAGCCGCTCCGCGTGCTCGACGACGACGCGCCCCAGCGTCTCCGTGCGCCGCCGGATGTCGTCGTCGGTGATCCGCGGTCCGGCGTCGGCGTCGCCCGTCTCGACGACTGAGGAGGCGCCCCGGATCCCGACCTCGTGGGGGACCGTCCACGCGTGGACGTTCCGGAACGTCGACCGGAGGTGTTCGAGCGTCCCGCCGTACGACCCCCCGCCGGCGGTCGCGAGCAGTCCGACGGCCGTGTTCGCGTACTCGTCGGAGCCGCAGAAGTCGTGGAAGTTCTTGAACGTCGAGGAGTACGAGCCGCGGTAGACGGGGGTGCCGGCGAGCACGCCGTCGGCCTCGCGGACGCGCCGTGTCAGCGCCTCGCTGTCGCCCTGTCCGTCCTCGTCCGGGTGATACAGCGGGAGGTCGACCGCGCCCAGATCGATCAGGTCGGTCTCGGCGCCGGCGTCCGCCGCGGCGTCGAGCGCGACGCTGAGCGCCGCCCGCGTGGTGCTCGCCGTTCGGCGGCTGCCGGACACCGCCACGATTCGGGTCATGCCTCCGCTTCGCGTGCCGGGCGCAAAAGCGCGGCGAGTCCGGCGACGGCCGGAGCCGACGGGCGCGGACGGCCGAATCTGACGGGAGCCGACAGTCGGATCCGGCGGGAGCGGACACCGGTCATTATTGTCCTCGCCGCCGACGTGGTCGACATGGATCAGATTGCCTTCGGCACGGACGGCTGGCGGGCCACCCTCGACACGTTCACCGACGAGCGCGTGCGGATCGTGGGGCAGGCGGTCGCCGACCACCTTGAGGCGGCCGGCCGCGACGAGCCCGTCGCCGTCGGCTACGACGCCCGGGAGACCTCGGAGGGGTTCGCGGAGAGCCTCGCGGAGGTCATCTCCGGCAACGGCTTCGACGTGCTCCTCCCCGAGCGCGACGCGCCGACGCCCGTCATCGCGCACGCCATCGTCGACCGCGGGCTCGCCGGCGCCTGCATGATCACCGCCTCGCACAACCCGCCCGAGTACAACGGCGTGAAGTTCATCCCGCACGACGGCGCGCCCGCACTTCCCGAGGTCACCGAGGACATCGAGGAGCGGCTCGCCGAGCCCGACCTCCTCCCCGAGGCCGAGCGCGGCGAGGTGTCGCGGGTCGACCTCGTGAGCGACCACGCCGACGCGGCCCGCGAGGTCGTCGGCGCCGCGACCGGAGGGGCGGGGATCGACCTCGACGGCGTCACGGTCGCGTACGACGCGATGCACGGGAGCGGACGGGGGGTCACCGACGCGCTCCTCGAGTCGGCCGGCGCCGAGGTCGTCCGGCTGCGCTGCGAGCGCGACGTGACCTTCGGCGGCGACTCCCCGGAGCCGTCGGCCGAGCACCTCGGCGAACTCACCGCTCGCGTCACCGATCCCGACAGCGACGTGGACCTGGGGATCGCCAACGACGGCGACGCGGACCGGATCGCGGTCGTCACGCCCGAGCGCGGCGTGCTCAACGCGAACCTCTTCTACGCCGCCTGCTACGACCGGCTCCTGGAGCACGACTCCGGGCCCGCGGTCCGAACCGTCTCCACGACGTTCCTCGTCGACCGCATCGCGGAGGCGCACGGCGAGGAGGTGTACGAGACCCCCGTCGGGTTCAAGTGGGTCGCCGAGGCGATGGGCGAGCGCGACGCGCTGTTCGGCGGCGAGGAGTCGGGGGGGTTCACCCTCCGCGGCCACGTCCGCGAGAAGGACGGCGTGCTGATGGCGCTTTTGGCCGCGAACACCCACGCCGCGGAGCCGTTCGACGACCGCGTCGACCGCCTGCTGGACGAGCACGGGGCGATCGCCTCCGGGCGGGTGTCGCTCGACTGCCCCGACGACCGCAAGGCGGCCGTCCTCGACGACCTGGAGGACCACATCCCCGAGTCGGTCGCCGGGCACGGCGTCGCGAAGGTGGTCACCCTCGACGGCTTCAAGCTCCTCTTGGAGAACGGCTCGTGGCTGCTCGTCCGTCCCTCGGGAACGGAGCCGAAGCTCCGGGTGTACGCCGAGGCCGACTCGGAGGCGGCGGTCGACGACCTGCTCGCCGAGGGCCGCGAGATCGTCGATCCGCTGATCTGAGCGGTTTCGGAGCACCGGGCGGCGTCCGGGAGACCGACCGCTCGACGACTTTCAGTTCCGCCTTGCATTCGGCTCGAATACTTATGAATTAACTCCGTATCGTCGCGTGCGGTCGCCGAGTCGGCCGCAGTCGTTCCATGTCCGACGAGATCCCCGCACCCCCGACGCTCAACGAACCGACCGGTGCACCGATCGACGAGCCGAGCGCGACCCGCGGAGCGAACTCGCCTCGGAACCCACGAGACAACAGCGATCGAGACGAGAACGGCCGAGACGAGAGCGGCCGAGACGACGACCGCCCCCGCGACGGCGTCGACCCTCCCGAGGAGGGGGAGCGCGATCGGTCGGGCCCCGATCGGTCGGAACGCGACCGGGCCAAGACCGACCCGTCCGAGACCGACGACGAGTGCGACCCCGAGTCGGTCGAATACCGGATCGAGCGCCTCCGACTGTTGCGGATCGTGGTCACGCTCGCGGTCGTCGTCGCCCGGCTGATCCGGTCGCTTTGAGCGTTTCCGTGCCGGTCCGATCGGGTGCCTTTTTAGGTGATTCGCCGTTATCCAATGCCATGTCAGACAGGGCTGTGGAGGTGAGCGGCTGAATGGCAGCCCTTGCTCTTACCGTCCTCGAAATCGCCGCGATCTCGGTCCCGCTGATCGCGATCGTCGTCTATCAGCTTTTCAATTCCGACCTAGCCGACCAGATGCAAGACGACGTCTTGGAGTACGTCGCTCAACTCCTCATCGGAACCGGATTCCTGTTTCTGATCAGTATCGTGGCAGCGCTTCGATGGGCATTGGGCCTCTCGCTCTCCGATCCCGCGTTCATCGCCGTCACCACACTGTCGTTTGGGCTGTCTGCTCTCACCGTCTCTGTGCTCGTACTACCGATGAACCTGCTGGCGATCACGAGGAAGGACGGGGGACAACAGACTCTCTCGGATACGGCCACCAGCTCCGATGAGAGGTCGTGTTAACTTAAGCATCGGTTCCAGCAGACGGCGAAGGCTCGGAGCCATGATTCTGCCGCCGTCGGCTCCGCATTTCTAAACGTATTTGAAAATGAAGAAGTTCGTCGTTTTATTTCTCGAAAGACACGTTCGACGGCATTCCGATTTCCATGGCGAGTGATTTGAAATCGAAGTGAGGTTCGTGAGAGTGCTGCTGTGAGGTGTCCGCCAGCATCAACGAGAAATAGCGCGTCCTCAACGTGGTGTTTCTCTCTGAGATCGCGGAGAAACACCAACGTAAATTGTTGATTTTGGACGGGAAATACGTCAACGTGAAGGAATTCGTTTGTCTGAGGATCGACGGCGGCATACAGCCAGTATCTGTCCGAATCGATCTGAATCGCAGTTTCATCGACCGCAACGCGATTCGGGCTCGTACCGTCAACTGGCTGTAAATCGGCCTTTTGAATCCAGTTGTGAATTGCGGTTCGACTCCGCTCGACACCCAACCTTTCAAGATACTGTTTGGTATTCGAAAGTGATAGTCCAGCAAGATGGAGTTGAATACCGGTTTCAATGATCTCGTGGGGTGTCCGCTCACGCTCCACAAACTCCAAGTCGATCCAATCAGTAGAGCCGCCGAGGCGGTTGGATTCGGACATAGACCATTCGAAATACCGACCGCCTCGTTCTTAACTTAACATCGCCCCGATGAGACAGAGGAAGATTTAGGAGCCCAGCGGAAGGAGTTAACAGACGAGAACGACCCCGAACGGGAACCAAACGACGAAACGTAGCGGTTTCCGCTCGACGAGTTCGAGAGACCATGGCAACGAGAGCCCTGAATAGACAGGATGTCGATCGGCTGTTCAAAGGCGTCACCGCAGCCATCATCAGCCTCGGCGTCGGGATGTTTCTCCTGGTGGCGGCCGCAATCTCAGGAAGCGGCATTTTCAACCTGATCGGGTACGCCGCACTCCTGTTCGCGTTCCTCTCGCTCGCGTGGATGAGCTGGCCGGCGTTCAAATAACTCATCCGCAAGGCGGATCCGAGATATCGGGCCGTACACTGATGTCATCGGGTCTGATCTCCCGATCTTGTGATCTCGTCGTCGGAAACGACTCGGCGGTCGTCGCCCGGCTGATCCGGTCGCTTTGAGCGTTTCCGTGCCGGTCCGATCGGGTGCCTTTTTAGGTGATACCGCCCTAGCCGAACGTATATGTTCAAGGCCATCGTGGGCGCGTCGACGCTACAGGACGCGCTCGATTCGGTGAGCGTGTTGGTCGACGAGTGCAAGATCCGCCTCAACGAGGAGGAGCTCTCCATCCGCGCCGTCGACCCCGCCAACGTCGGCATGGTCGACCTCACCCTCGAAGCCGCGGCGTTCGAGTCCTACGAGGCCGACGGCGGCGTCATCGGCGTCAACCTCGCCCGCCTCGAAGACATCGCCGGCATGGCCAACTCCGGCGACCTGATCCACCTCGAGCTCGACGAGGAGACCCGCAAGCTCCACATCGAGATCGACGGGCTCTCGTACACCCTCGCGCTCATCGACCCCGACTCCATCCGCCAGGAGCCGGACATCCCCGACCTCGACCTCGCCTCCGAGATCGTCGTCGAGGGCGCGCAGATCGACCGCGGGATCAAGGCCGCCGACATGGTCTCGGACCACATCCGCCTGCGCGTCGACGAGACCGACGAGGCGTTCTTCATCGAGGCGGAGGGCGACACCGACGACGTCGACCTGCGGCTCGACCGCGAGGACCTCATCGCGCTCACCGCCGGCCCCGCCGACTCGCTGTTCAGCCTCGACTACCTCAAGGACATGAACAAGGCGATCCCCTCCGACGCCGAGGTCACCGTCGAGCTCGGTGAGGAGTTCCCCGTCAAGCTCCACTACGGGTTCGCCGAGGGGCTCGGCCACGTGACCTTCATGCTCGCCCCGCGCATCCAGAGCGACTGAAACGTCGAACTCCGAGTTTTGGAACCGTTACGGGCTGAACTGGTCGCAGAACGTCACAATTCGCCGACCCTCCTGCCCGACGAACCTCACAACAGCACGAGCAGCGCGACGCCGAGCAGCGCCAAGACCGCGTACAGCCCGGCCATCACCTCGCGTTTCAACGGGCTCCCGAGCGGTTCCGCGGTCAGCCGACGGACGGGCGGTAAGATCGCGATTCCGGCGAGGACGAGGAGGAAGGCCCCGATCTCCGGGATCAGCGTGAGCGCGACGACGGTGGTCCCGTACCCGGCGACGTAACACCCCCGGCGCCAGAGCTGCTCGCGGTCGGTGAGCTCTTCTGTCGGGACGAATCCGGATCCGCCGCCGTCGTCCCCGGCGTTGTCGCCGCCGCCCGAGCCGCCCCCTGTCTGCTGGGCCTGCCGCCGCACGTACTCGTCGAGTTCCTCGGCGGCGTCTTCCGTCTGCGGGGCGCCGCACTCGACGCAGTAGCGGGCCTCGTCGTCGAGCGACGAGTCACACCGGGGGCAGGTCTTCATCTCCATCGGAACGGCACCGCGGGCGGACTTAACTCTTCGGAGCTTTCCCGACGGCCCGACCCCGACTCCGTCAGCCGATTCGTTCCGCGGTCCGCCCGTGACGGGGCGCTCCGGTTCTCCGACGCGATAATCGGGAGGGTACGTTTTAGTCGCTGAGATCCCGAGGGCGTATCAACCGACAGGCGGGCCGTCGGCGCGGCGCGGCCCGTCACGACGAAACTGACACCACGATGACCTCCAGACCTTCACCGGACGACGCGGAGACGGACACAGCGGCGACGCCCCCCGCTCGGCTCTCGGATCTCCGCGTCGCGTTAGTCGCGCTCGCGGTGCTCCTCTCCGTTCTCGGCGCGGCGGCCACGGGGCCCGCCGCGGCGACGCTCGCGGGGGGAGACGCGGCGGAGGCCGGCGAACCGGCGACGCTCGCGGGGGGAGACGCGGCGGAGGCCGGCGAACCGGCGACGGCCGGCGGGGACGAGATCGCTCGGGCAATCGCGACCGACGACGAGGCGGGCCCGGGCGGTGCCACTCGACGGGAGATCAGCGGATCGTTCAGCCGCCCGATGTACACCGGGACCGCGGGGGACCCGGTGGAGATCAGACACATCGTCAAAGGGAACGAAAACGACGACGCGTACCTGCTGATCGGCGGCAACCGCCTCACAGATTCCGGTGGAACGGTCGGATTCGTCGACATCGTCAAGGCGTCCGGTGGGTCGACAACGATCAATACGCGGCTTATCGGAACGAACCAAAGCAATGTTGAGAGCTGTAGCGCTCCCGACGTCGACTGCGATCTTGAGTTCAGGAACGAGGACGGCGACGTAATTGCTGAGAGCCTCGCAAACCTCACTAAGGCCGGCTCGACTGGCGCGAAAGGGCTCGCTCGCCCGCTCGTCCCACAACGTTACCGACTTGCGGTCACAGGTGGGACGTTCGTCGTTCGGGACTCTGGCGCTGTGGACCCAGTCAAGATGGCTGCGGAGTCTGACCTCGTGTTGCGAAAGCCGGCGTTCAACGAAAGTATCGAGGTGTTCACGACCCCGGACAGTGAGGTTCCCACAGACGGTGAGGATGAGGATGAGTCGCTCGACACGATCAGAGAGAGAGGACTCGACCACACGGTGGTGACAAAGGGAGACCGTGTTGTACTGGGATTCGAGTCGACCGGGATCTGGGGTGCCCTCTCGTATTTCGCCGAACGGCGATCCGCCGGATCGATCGGAGACGACCCGCAGATCGATCATCGGGCCCTCGCCGATCTCCTCGAAGCCGAAGAGGGTGTCTCGCTGCGAATCCGACAGACGAATCCCAATGGAAACGAACAAACGTCAGAGTTCGATCTCGCGAACGCCGATCCGGACGACGTCACACTCTATCTCGCTGAGGGAGGAACACTCGAACGCGGGGAAAGCGATCAGGCCCCTAGCCGGTTCTACCTCGCAATAGATACGAGCGACGGAGGGCCGTTCACTGATGACCTCGATCCGGGAGACGAGTTTTCGGTCGAGTTCGCCTTGGAGGGAACCCAAGGCGAACAGTACGCGTTCCGCGAGGGGCAGGGAGCGCCCGACGCGTTCGAGCCGAAGTCGATCGCGGACGACCGGCTGTCCGAGCAGTACCCGTACCACGAGAGCGCCGACGGTCGCGTGAGCGCCGAGGCGTCGTTCAGCGTCCGCAAGCGCTACGTCCGGTACGACCACACCACAGCTGACGGCGACCTCCTCGTCGAGCCTGACAACGAGACCATCACCGGGACGACGTCGATCCTACCCGTGACGGATCTGTCGGCGACGATCGTCAGAGACGATGACGGCGAGCCGTCACGGGCTGAGTCCGAGCTGACGATCGAGGACGGAAACTTCTCGGTCGACACTGGGCTCACGAATGTGACGCCGGGGACGGAGGCGAGCTACCGTCTCTACCAAGGACAATCACTGCAGGACAGCCGGACGATTATTATCGTTGACGACGCAGAAGATCCCGCTCGCCTGCGGCTGGGAGACGAAACAACGACAAACCTCACGGTAGCCCCGAGTGAGTCGCTATCGAATCTCACCGCGATGGTACGGAACGTCGGGCAGGTACAGACCCGAGAGCAACTATCACTCGACATCGGCGACGGAATGATCGTCGATAAGCGCTATCTCAGGGTCAAGCCGGGAACTTCGAAGGCGGAAACGTTCAGCGAGCTCAACGCCAAGTTGGAGCCGGGCGAGTACCCATACGTGCTCGAAATCGACGGTCACAGCGTAACGGGGACGCTGACCGTGGAGGAGAACCCGTCGGTGACGCGCGTCGACGACCCTGGCACCGAAGGGGGATCGGCGGCGACCGACGGCGGCGGAGACTACGAAGACGATTCGGACGACGAGGGAACGGACGACGGTGGGTTGGAAGCGGAGTCGTCGGACGGCGGAGACGACGAGGCGCCCGGCGGCGAGGCGCCCGACGACGGGCCGGCGACGCTGCTCCCCTTCGGAATCGGGACGCGGGAGACGTTCGGCGGGACGGTCCTCGTGGGCGCGACGTATCTGCTCGGCCACTGGGTCTGAGCCCCTCGGCCACTGGGTCTGAGCCCCTCGGCCACTGGGTCTGGCGGGCTCGAGTCCTCGGTGACTCGTTCCGCCGTATCGGTTCTCAGCGCTGAGAACCGCGGGGGAGTCGTTAAGTGACCGCTGTCCCGCCTTCCAGATAACCATGGCAACGCGCGTGCTTATCGCGGACGATTCGGAGTTTATGCGGAACCTCCTCCGGGAGATCCTCGAAGGGGAGTTCGAGATCGTCGGCGAGGCCGAAAACGGCGTCGAGGCGGTCAACATGTACGAAGAACACGGGCCGGACCTCGTGATGATGGACATCGTGATGCCGATCCGAGACGGCATCGAGGCGACGACGGAGATCCTCGAGGAGAACCCGGAGGCGACGGTGATCATGTGCACCAGCGTCGGGCAGGAGGAGAAGATGAAGGCGGCCATCAAGGCCGGCGCCGAGGGGTACATCACGAAGCCGTTCCAGAAGCCGAACGTGCTCGACGCCATCGGATCGGCGGTATAATGCGCGTCGACGTCCGGGCGCTCGGCGCCTGCAACCGGTTGGCTGAGCGGGGGGCCGGACAGGCCGCCGGCGCGCTCACCGACCTGACGGGCACCGACCTCTCTGTGGAGGTCACGGGCGCCAGCGTCGCCAGCGGCGAGGACCTCGCCGAGGCGTTCGCCGGCCGGGAGTCGATCGGCGTGAGCGTCGGGCTCCGCGGCGGGCTGGAGGGCGAGGCGGTCCTCGCGTTCGACGCGGACAACGTCGACGCCCTGCTCTCGCTTCTCCCCGGCGGGTCGTCGATGGGCCGCAGCGCGGTGACGGAGGTCGGCAACATCGCGCTCGGCGGCTTCCTCGACGGTTGGGCGAACTACCTCGGGAAGGCGATCGACATGACGCCGCCCCGGTACTTCGAGGCCGACGGCGCCGCCGTCCTCCCCGACGGGGCGCTCGCCGGTGACGGCGTGTTCCTCTTCGAGAGCCGGCTCGACGCGACGACGACGGACTTGGACTTCTCGATCTACATGCTCCCCGACTCCGGGCAGTTCCGCGACCTCGTCGTCGGCAAGACCGCACCGGCCGCCGCGCCGGGCGCGGACGGCGAGGCGGGCAACGACGGCGCCGACAGCACCGCGGTCCCCTACGAGTCGCTGTCGACGTTCGCGTCGCTGGCGAAGCGGGGCTCCGCGAACGCCGCCGACAACATCGCGATGATGACGGGGCTCGACACGAGCGTCGACGTGAGCCGGCTGCGGTTCGTCCCGCTCGCCGACGTGCCCGCGGAGGTGGGCGTCGAGCCGCACGCCGGGACCGTCTTCGAGCTGCAGGGGGAGCCGAGCGGCTACCTCGCGATCCTCTTCGAGGAGGAGTCCGCGGCGAAGATCGCGGCCTCGATGCTCCCCAGCGAGCCGGACGAGCCGCTCGGCGGGATGGCCGAGAACGCGCTCTGCGAGCTCGGCAACGTGATGACGAGCGGATTCATCGACGGCTGGGCGAACGTGCTCGGCACCTCGATCACCCACTCGCCCCCGGAGTTCGTCCACGACATCGGCTCGGCCACGATCAGCCCGCTGGTCGCGAAGCTGAGCCGGCGGCAGGACTACGGGTTCGTGATCGACGCCGCGATCCAGACCGAGGGGATCCAGACGCGGTGTGACGTGTACGCGCTCCCGGACGAGCGCGAACTGGCGCGGGCGCTCGAACGGCTCTCGGAGCCGTGAGTCACCCGCCGTCGTCTCGCGAGCGAACGCGCTCTCCCGCCCCCGACGCCGGCCGGATCAAGGTCGGGGTCAGCGACCTGTCGGTCGCGACCGGCGGTGAGACCCTGACGACGAGCGGTCTCGGCTCGTGCGTCGCCGTGGCGCTCGTCGATCGGTCGGCCGGCGTCCGCGGGCTGTTACACGCGATGTTGCCGAACGGAACCGGGAGCGACACCGGCATCGAGCGACCGGGGAAGTACGTCGACACCGGGATCGAGACGCTGATCGCCGAGCTGGAGGACGCCGGCGCGTCCGCCGGCCGGCTCGAAGCGCGCGTCGCCGGCGGCGCGGAGATGCTCGATCTCACGGACGCGGTCGGGCCCCGAAACGTCGCGCGCGCCGAGCAGTGCCTCGACGCGGCCGGGATCCCGGTGGTCGAGCGCGCCGTCGGCGACGGCGTCGGGCGGACCGTCCGGTTCAGGGCGGACGGCCGACTGGTCGTCCGCGCCGCTGACGGGTTCGAGCGGACCCTCTGACCCGTCTCGCTCGAAAGCGGCCGCACCGTCGCCGGACCTCCGGCGACCGGATGCCTTCTCACGGCTGATATTTTGAGGGGTGAATTGAAGTGTGTTCTGGGGGTGGTACACGGTAATGGGCCTCGAACTACCGGTGTGGGGAGCTCCAACGGCCGCATGGATAGTCGCCACGCTGGGGCTCGTCGGTGCGAGCGTCCTCGACAGATTCCTCGACGATGACGGCTCCGACGACGACGATTCCGGGGGCATGGGCGGCGACGACGACCCCTTCGGCGGCGGAGGGATGGGCGGCGGCGGCGGTGGCGGAATGGGCGGCGGGATGGGCGGCGGCGACGACTTCGACGACTTCGACGGGATGGACGAGTGGGACGACGAGTTCGACGACGGCGGCGGTGGCGGCGGCGGAGCGAACACCGATGAACTCGAAAAGCGGCTCGACGACCTGGAGAACGAGGTCGCCTCGCTCTCCTCGACCGTCTCGACCGTCCGATCGGAGAACGAGGAGATCTCGGCCGCCGTCGACGACATCGAGGAGGACGTGCGGAACCTCCTCGACATCTACGAGATGGTCACCCGCGGCATCAACCCGTTCGTCGACGACTCCAGCGGCTTCGACGGGGTCGACGGCGGCGGCGAGGGCTCGTTCGGCCTCTTCGACGACGACGAGGGGGAGGACGCGGGCGACGACGACCTCGACGAAGACGTCGCGAACGCGGACGCCGACGGGTTCTTCGACGACGACCTGCTCGACGACGACTTCGAGGACGATGACGACGACGAGCTCGCCGAGCTGGACGAGGAACCGGGCGACGAGCACACGGACGACGGCGACCCCGCCGACGCCGCGTCCGAGACCGCGGCGGCGGACGACGGAGACGACATGAACGACGATGGAAAGAGTTTCAGCGAGCTGAAAGAGGAGTACGACGCCGGGGAGGCCGACTGGGCCGACGAGGACGGCGCCGAAACGGACGCGGGCGCGGAGGAGGACCCGTTCGACGACGGAGGTGACTCCTTCGAGGAGGAGCTCGGCGACGAGCCGGACCCGTTCGACGACGGCGCCGACGACGGCGTCGACTTCGACGACGGGATGGACTCGTTCGACGACGAGCCCGTCGACGACGGGCCGGCGACGAACGGCCACGCGCCGGAGCCCGAGCCGGAGCCGGAACCCGAACCGGAACCCGACCGCTCGCGCGGCCAGCAGCCCGGCGGCGACCCCGCCGAGGCGAACGGCGGCGGCTTCGAGTACGTCCAGCAGGACGACCTCTCGGGGACCCGCGGCAAGCCGTACCTCACGGAGCTGCCCGGCGACTACGTGGGTGACCTCCTCGTGATGGAGTGGCTGGAGTTCCTCGTCTCCGAGAGCGACGTCACCGACGCGGTGCGGGCGATCAACTACTACGAGCGCATCGAGTGGGTCGGTCCCGAGGCGGCCGCGCGGCTCCGCGACTTCCTCTCCGGGTTCGGTACGATCGACCGCAACCTCGTCGACCGGCCGGGGACCGACCGGCTGGTCCGCGAGCACCACACCCGCAGCCTCCGGTACGTGACCCAGCTCAACGGGACGAGCGGCCACCTCCTGCTGCTCGACCGCTGGGACGACCTGGCCGGCGGATCGCTGGTCGGCGGCGGTCCGCCGCGGGCCGGGTCCGGCGGTCGCGGCGGCTACGGGCGACGCGAGGGCGGCCGCGACCGCCGCGCGCCCGACCGCTCCGACGACCGCCGCAACGGCCACCGCGAGCGGCGCGCGAGCGAGAACGGACACGACGGCGGCGCGGAGCGCGACGGGCAGGCGGAGCGCCGGGGCGGCCGCGAAGACCGCCGGGGCTCCGAGGGCCGCGAGCGCAACGGCGGCTCCCCGCGGCCGATGAACGACCCGAACCCGCGTTCCGACCGCGCCGACCCGGCCGACGGAGGGTGGGGCGATGGGCGTTAGCGTCTCCGCGTCGACGGCCATCATCGTCGCGGGGCTGTTCTTCGCGTTCACGACGTTCTACCCCGTCGCGGCCAACGGCTTCGACCGCGTCGGCGACGCACAACACGGGATGAACGAGCGCGCGCTCGAGCGACAGAACACCGAGTTCGCCGTGACGAACGCGACGTTCGACGGGACGACCCTCACCGTCAACGCCACCAACGACGGCTCCCTCGGGCTCGTCGCCGGCGACGCGACGCTGGTCGTCGACAACGAGTACGTCGACGTGGGCGGGCCGAACGCGACCACGACCGTCGACGGCGACGGCGACACCGAGCTGTGGCTCGGCGGCGAGACGCTCACCATCGAGGTCGACGAGACCGACCTCTCGACCGAGGTCACGGGCGAGACCCGCGTCGTCCTCGTCGTCGAGTCCGGCGTCCGCGACGCCGCGGAGGTGAGCGCGTAGATGGCCAGCGTCCCCGTCTCGCACCTCATCCTGTTCATCGCGAGCCTCGTGATCGCCGCCGGCGTGGTCGGCACGATCACCACGGGGGTCGACCGCGTGAGCTCCGCCGTCGACGACGCCGGGCTCGACGCGACCGAGCAGCTCCGGACCGACGTGACGATCATCTCCGATGCGAACGCGGGGGTGTACAACGCGAGCGGCGACCAGAACGTGACCCTCTTGATAAAGAACACCGGCACCTATCGGCTCGCGCCCGACGGCTCGGGCCTCGACGTCGTCTTCGACGGCCAGTACGTCCGGCCGGACGCGATCGACGGCGAGCTCGTCTCCGCCGACGGCGCGACCGCGTGGAGCCGCGGCGACGTGTTGCGGCTCACGATCGACACGAACGCGCTCGGCGACACGAACGACGGGCTCGACGACGGCGACCACCGCGTGTTCGTCACCGCCAGCGGCGACGAGGAGCTGTTCCAGTTCCGCGTGGAGGGGGGTAACTGAGATGCCCCGCGACAACCTCCTCTCCCTCGGCCTCGGCGAGCGCGACCGGCTGAACAAGGAGCTCGGCGGCGGGATCCCCCGCGGTAGCATCGTCCTCATGGAGGGCGACTACGGCGCCGGGAAAAGCGCCATCTCCCAGCGGTTCGCCTACGGGCTCGTCGAGGAGGGCGCGTCGGTGACGATGATGTCGACCGAGCTCACCGTCCGCGGGTTCATCGACCAGATGCACTCGCTGGAGTACGACATGGTGAAGCCCCTCTTACAGGAGGAGCTGCTCTTCCTCCACGCCGACTTCGACTCCGGCGGGGCGTTCTCCGACGACGACGGGGAGCGCAAGGAGCTGCTCAAGCGCCTGATGAACGCGGAGGCGATGTGGAACTCCGACGTGGTGTTCCTCGACACGTTCGACGCCATCTTCCGGAACGACCCCACCTTCGAGGCGCTCGTCCGGAAGAACGAGGAGCGGCAGGCGGCCCTGGAGATCATCTCCTTCTTCCGCGAGATCATCTCGCAGGGGAAGGTGGTGGTGCTCACCGTCGACCCCTCGGCCGTCGACGACGACGCGATCGGCCCGTTCCGGTCGATCGCCGACGTGTTCCTCGAGCTGGAGATGATCGAGGTCGGCAACGACATCCGCCGCCAGATCAACGTGAAGCGCTTCGCGGGGATGGGCGAACAGGTCGGCGACACGATCGGGTTCTCCGTCCGGTCGGGAACCGGAATCGTCATCGAGAGCCGGAGCGTCGCCTGAACACATGAGCGAGCCGACGCACAGCCGTCCCGCCGACCGGGATGTGACCGATCAGACAGGAGACACGGAGTAGACCATGACCGAACACGGCACAGCGAAACCGTCGGAAGAGCTCCGGAAGGCCGCGATGCGGCGCCCGCACCTCCGCGAGCACCTGCGGGAGTTCAAACAGATCACCGGGGAGTTCCCGCAGTTCATCGAGGAGCCGAAAGACGAGTACGAGTCGAACCGCCCCAACGTCATCTATCCCGTGGGCGGGCCGATCTACAGCCACATCTACGGCGACCTTGGGCAGGACACCAAGTACTACGCCATCGAACCGGAGGTCTCCGGCCCGCAGGCGGAGGTCCTCAACGAGGTGAAGAGCCGGCTCCTCACGGTGAGCGGCCAGCACAGCGCCCCCGACTCGGAGGCCGAGTACGACGACCTCATCGAGGAGCTGTTAGAGGAGGTCACCCACATCGACGAGCAGAATCAGGGGTTCCGCGGCAGCCTCTCGAAGGTGCTCAACATGGGGAAGCTGTCGGTCACCGAGGAGACCTACGAGAACATCCGGTACCGGCTCAACCGGGACATCGTCGGGCTCGGACCGCTGGAACCGGTGATGCGCGACCCGGCCAACGAGGACATTCACGTCATCGGCCCCAAGGAGTGCCACGTCGACCACGGCACCTACGGCATGCTGGAGACGACCGTCGACTTCGGGACCCCCCAGGAGTTCGACAACTGGCTGCGCAACATGGGCGAGCGGATCGGCGACCCCCTCTCCGACTCCGACCCCATCGTCGACTCCACGCTGCCCGACGGGTCGCGTATCAACATCATCTACTCCGACGACGTGTCGCTGAAGGGCTCCTCGCTCACGATCCGGCAGGGCGAGGAGGTGCCGCTGTCGATCAACCAGATCACCAACTGGGGGACGCTGTCCCCGCAGCTCGCGGCGTACCTCTGGCTCTGTCTGGAGAACGAACAGACCGTGTTCGTGGTCGGGGAGACGGCGTCCGGGAAGACGACGACGCTGAACGCCATCCTCTCGTACATCCCGGACGACTCGAAGATCTACACCGCGGAGGACACCGCCGAGGTCATCCCGCCGCACAACACCTGGCAGCAGCTGTTGACCCGCGAGGGCGGCGGCGAGGGCTCCTCCGACGTGGACATGTTCGACCTGGTCGCCGCCGCGCTGCGGTCGCGCCCCGACTACATCATCGTGGGGGAGGTCCGTGGCGCCGAGGGGCGCATGGCGTTCCAGGCGGCCCAGACGGGCCACCCGGTCATGCTGACGTTCCACGCCTCGGACATCGTCTCGATGATCCAGCGGTTCACCTCCGAGCCGATCAACGTCCCGGAGACGTTCATGGACAACGCCGACGTGGCGCTGTTCCAGAACCGGGTGAAGCAGGGCGATAAGGTCCTCCGTCGGGTGACGAGCGTCCAGGAGATCGAGGGGTACTCCAAGGAGATGGAGGGGGTCGTCACCCGCGAGGTGTTCAGCTGGGACCCCGTCGAAGACGAGATCGTCTTCCAGGGGATGAACAACTCCTACGTGCTCGAAGAGCAGATCGCGACGCTGCTGGGGTACGCCGACACCCGTGACATCTACGACGACCTGGAGTTCCGCGCCGAGCTGATCGAGCGGATGATCCAGGAGGACATCCTGGGCTACCACGAGGTGAACGACGCGATCAACTCCTTCCAGCGCGACGGCGTCGAGGGGCTCCCCTTCGACATGCACCGGAACGTCAGATAGCCATGGCGGTGAAGGAGGTCGGAAACGGGCTCGCGACGGCCGCGCAGCTGACCTCGGACGTGCTGGAGTCGTACGAGAAGCTCGACATCTCGAAGCGCAAGTACGTCGGGCTCGTGTTGATCCCGGCTGTCCTCGTCTTCCTCGCGAGCGTCGTCGGGCTGTTCGTCCTCCCGCTCCCGTTCGCCGCGCGGGTCCCCGTCCCGATGTTCGGCGGGCTCGTGTTAGTCGCGGCGGTGATCTACCCGAAGATCTACCTCTCCAGTCTGGAGACCAAGATCGACAACCAGCTGCACCTCGTGATGACGCACATGACCGTGCTGTCGACGACGAACATCGACCGCATGGAGGTGTTCCGGACGCTGGCGAAAGAGGAGGAGTACGGCGTCGCCGCCGAGGAGATAAACCGGGTCGTCCACCTCGTCGACACCTGGAACCAGAGCCTCGACGACGCGTGTCGCCGGCGGGCCGAGGAGGTCCCCTCGGACGCGATGGCCGACTTCTTCGACCGGCTCGGCTACACGATGGGCGCGGGTCAGTCGCTGGAGGAGTTCCTCGTCTCGGAGCAGGACGTCATGCTCGCGAAGTACGAGACGGTGTACGAGTCCTCACTGTCGAACCTGGAGGTGATGAAGGACCTGTACATGTCGATGATCCTCTCGATGACGTTCGCGCTGGTCTTCGCGATCGTCCTCCCCATCCTGACCGGGAACGACCCGACCGCGACAGTGGCGGCGGTCATCGTCCTCTTCGTCTTCGTCCAGCTCGGCTTCTACGCGATGATCCGGGCGACCTCCCCGTACGACCCGATCTGGTTCCACCCGGACGAGCGCGCCCCCGGCGACCTGAAGCTGTGGGCGTCCCTCGGAATCGGGGGCGGCCTCTCCTTCCTCATCATCGGGATCACGGCCGCCGGGATGTTCGGGTACGGCCCGGGGCTCCCCGGGCTCCTCTTTTTCATGGACGACGTGCGGCTCCCGCTGTACCTCGCGGTGCCCATCTCGCCGCTCTTTATCACCGGCGTGATCCTGCGGCAGGAGGAGCAGGCGATCACGGCCCGCGACGGGGAGTTCCCCTCGTTCATCCGGGCGCTCGGCGCGACCGAGAGCGCCAAGCAGTCGACGACCACCGACGTGTTGACCACGCTGCGCGACAAGAACTTCGGGGACCTCTCGCCGTCGATAGAGCGGCTCTACCGCCGGCTCAACATGCGGATCAGCACCGAGGGGGCGTGGAAGGCGTTCACCTACGACACGCGGTCGTACCTCATCCAGAAGTTCTCGGAGATGTACCTCGTCGGCCGGCAGATGGGCGGGGACCCGAAGATGCTTGGCGAGCTGATCTCGAAGAACATGAACGCCGTCAACCAGCTCCGCGAGCAGCGGCGGCAGGCGGCGATGACCTTCATCGGCCTGCTGTACGGGATCACGGCGGCGGCGACGTTCGCCTTCTTCATCGGGCTGGAGATCGTCGCCATCCTCGCCGAGCTCACGTCCGACTTCCAGCTCGACCAGATGGACATCGGGCAGATCGTCTACCCCGGGGCGTACGACATCCCGCTGATCGAGTACCTGCTGCTCACGGTCGTGCTGTTCAACGCGGCCCTCTCCTCGCAGATGATCCGCCGGATCGACGGCGGCAACCCCGCGAACGGCTACATTCACTTCGTCCTGCTGACGTGGCTCGGCGCGGCGACCGCGGTCGCGACGCGGACGCTGGTCAACGCGATCCTCTCGATCTGACCGGCGCGCCGCTCCGACGGTCCGGAACGTCGAGGCGACGAGGCGCCCACCTATTTATCCGACCGCCTCCACGCACCGTCAATGACTGCGTCACGCGCGCCGGCGGAGCCCGACGTCCGGGAGTTCGAGGCGACGGTCGAATCGGTCGACGGCCGGGAGGTCGTGCTGAGCGAGACGTACTTCTACGCCGAGTCGGGTGGCCAGCCGGCGGACCGGGGGACGATCGACGGGATTCTCGTCGCGGACGTGGTCGAGCGCGACGGCGACGTGGTCCACGTCCTCGACGCGGACGCCGAGGCGCTCCCCGAGGCCGGCGAGACCGTCTCGGCGGTCGTCGACGACGCGTTCCGGACCTACTGCGCGCGCGCACACACCGCCTCGCACGTGCTCTACGGCGCGGCGCGCCGGACCTGCGAGGAGCTCGGCTACGCCGGCTTCGACATCTCGGAGACGAAGGTGCGCGTCGACCTGACGACCGCGGAGCCCCTCGACGACGGGGACCTCGTCGAGTTGGAGCGGCTCGCCAACCGCGCCGTCTGGGACTCGCTGCCGGTGTCGTGGGAGACGCTGCCCGAGGACGAGGCCCGCGCGCTCGACGGGATCGCGTTCAACACGAAGACCGAGGAGGGCGCGATGAGCGGGAGCGAGGCCGTTCGCGTCGTGACGGTCGGCGAGCGCGGCGGGGAGCGCGACGGTGACGGCTCGGACGGTTCGGCCGCGCCGACGTGGGACGTGGCCGCCTGCGGCGGGACCCACGTCCGGAACACGAGCGAGATCGGCCCCGTCTCCGTGCTCGACCGGTCGAACCCCGGCGAGGGCGTGACGCGCGTGGAGTTCGCGGTGGGGCCGACCGCGATCGACCACGAGGCCGCGGTCCACGCCGCCGCGCTCGACGCGGCGACCGCCCTCGACGCGCGGGTCGGCGAGCTCCCGGACGCGGTCGGCCGGCTCCGCGACCGCGCCGACCGGCTGGAGGCCGACCTGCAGGCCGCCACCGCCGACCTGCTCGCCGCGCGCCTGCGGGAGTTCCCGCCGGGCGAGGCCGACGCGGACGGCGCGACGTGGGCGGTCGGAACCGTCGACGACGCCGACCCGAACGACCTGCGCGAGCCGGCCCAGCGCGTCCTCGCCGCCGATGGCTCGCCGGACGTGATCGCCGCGGTCGGGACCGGCGACGCGCCGTTCGTGGTCGTCGCGGTCGCGGACGAGGCGATCGGCGAGGAAGACGACGACGGCTCCCCCGACGCCGGCGATGTCGTGGCCGCCGTCACCGACGAGTTCGGCGGCGGGGGCGGCGGCGGTCCGACCTTCGCGCAGGGCGGCGGGCTCGACGCCGACCCCGAGGCCGTCGTCGCGTGGCTCCGCGACCGATGACCGGCAAGCTCGGGCCCGAGGCGCTCGCCGAGGTGCTCGCGGCGACCGGCGCCGACGACGCCGCGGTCGACACGGGCCCCGCCTACGGCGAGGACGCGGCCGCGATCGACCTCGACGGCGCCGACTCCACCCTCGTCGTCGCCGCGGACCCGCTGTCGCTCGCGGCGGACGCGGTCGGCGAGCTGGCGGTCCACGTCGCCTGCAACGACGTGGCCGCGAGCGGCGCGGACCCGCGGTGGCTCACCCACACGCTCTTCCTCCCCGACGACGACCCGGATCGCCGGCGGACCGTCACGGATCAGGTCGACGCGACCGCTCGCGAGCTGGGCGTCGCGATCGTCGGCGGCCACACCGAGGTGCTGCCGTCGCTGGAGCGTCCGCTCTGCTCGATGACCGCGCTCGGCACCACGGACCGGTTCGTGTCGAGCGGCGGGGCCGAGCCGGGCGACCGGCTCCTGCTCACGAAGGGCGCCGGGATCGAGGCGACGGCGATCCTCGCCACCGACTTCCGCGAGGAATGCGCCGAGGCCGGCGTTCCGGAGGCGACCCTCGACGCAGCCGCTGGGTTCCTCGACGAGGTGAGCGTCGTCCCGGACGCCGCGGCCGTCCGCGACGCCGCGAGCGCGATGCACGACCCCACCGAGGGCGGCCTGCTGACCGCGCTGGTCGAGACGGCGTCGGCCAGCGGGACGGTCGTGTCCGTCGAGCGCGACCGGGTCCCGGTTCGACCCGAAACGGAGGCCTGCTGTGACGCCCTCGGGGTCGACCCGCTGGCGACGTTCGGCTCCGGCGCGCTGCTCGCGGCGGTGCCTCCCGAGCGCGTCGCCGAGGCGACCGACGCGCTGGCGGCCGTCGGGATCGCGGTCGGCGAGATCGGGGAGGTGCGGGCGGCAGGGGACGACGGAAGCGGTTCCGACCCCGGCGCCGGGACCGTCCTCCTCGACGGCGACCGGATCGACGAGGCGCCGCGCGACGAACTGTACCCGTTATGGGAGTAGCGGGCGGCGCGCGAGAACGAATCGGGCGGCACGCGAGGAGGCCGCGGCGCGCGAGCGACACGACCCCCCGATCGCCCACCTTTTTGAGTGTGAGATCGAACCGAACGGTATGACTGGCGCACGCGTCGGCTCGTCGCTCACCGACGAACAGGAGGCGATCCGCGACCTCGTCCGAGAGTTCGCGGCCGAGGAGGTCCGACCGGGGGCCGGCGAGGCCGACGAGGCCGAGTCGTTCCCGGAGGACGTGTGGGACGGGCTCGCCGAACTCGGCCTGACCGGGCTGACGGTCCCCGAGGAGTACGGCGGCTTCGGCGCCGACGAGACGACCTACGCGATCGTCAACGAGGAGCTCGCGTACGGCCACCTCGCGGTGGCGACGGCCCTCTCCGTCCACTGTCTCGCCACCTCGTGTATCGCCGAGTTCGGCACGGAGGCCCAGCGGGAGCGCTGGCTCCCGGAGATGGCGGAGTCGGGCCGGCCTGTGGGGATGTTCTGTCTCTCCGAGCCGCACGCCGGCTCGAACCCGGCGGAGATGTCGACCACCGCCGAGTACGACCCGGAGACGGACGAGTACGTCCTGAACGGCGAGAAGCAGTGGATCACGAACGGGAAGCGCGGGGGCGTGGCGATCGTCTTCGCGAAGACTGACAGCGATGATGAGCGATCGATCACCCAGTTCCTCGTCCCTGCCGATACCGAGGGGTTCCAGGTCGGGAAGAAGGAGGAGAAGCTCGGGCTCCGCGCCTCGGACACGACCGGCATCAGCTTCGACGACTGCCGGATCCCGGCGGAAAACCGGCTCACGGAGGAGGGGAAGGGGCTCTCGGCCGCCTTCCGCACGCTCACTGGCGGTCGGATCGGGATCGCGTCGCAGGCGGTCGGGCTGGCGCAGGCGGCCTTCGACGAGGCGAAGGCGTACGCCGCGGAGCGCGAGCAGTTCGGCGGCCCGATCGACGACATCCAGACGATCCGCCACAAGTTCGCGGAGATGGCGACCGACATCTCGGCGGCCCGCCTGCTGGTCCGCGAGGCGTGCCGGCAGGCGGAGGCCGGCGAGGACAACCGCGTCGCGGCCTCGCAGGCGAAGTACCGCGCCAGCGAGACCGCGATGTCGGTGACCAACGAGGCCGTCCAGATCCACGGCGGGTACGGCTACACGACCGAGTTCGACGTGGAGCGGTTCTACCGCGACGCGAAGATCACGGAGATCTACGAGGGGACGACGGAGATCCAGAAGACGATCATCGCGCGGGGGGTGTTGGGCGAGTGACGGGCGGAGACGGGCGATCCGGTGTCGCCGACGACCGCCGCCGATCCGCCGCGGCCGACGGCGGCCCCGTCCCGAGCGTCGACCGACCCGTCGACCTCGCCGCGTACGACGCCGTCGTCTACGACCTCGACGGGACGCTCGTCGAGCTCGCGGTCGACTGGGCCGCGGTCGCGGAGTCGGTCCTCGACGTGTACGCCGCGAACGCGATGATACCGCCGACGGAGGAGCTGTGGGGCCTGCTCGGGGCCGCCGACGACTACGGGATCCGCGACGAGGTCGAGGAGGCCATCGCGGCCCACGAGCGGGCCGGCGCGCGCGACTCGGCGCTGCTCCCGCTCGGCGGGCGACTGATCGAGGCCCTCGACGGCGGGAACGCCGGGCCGCCCGCGGGCGTCTGCTCGCTCAACTGCGAGGAGGCCTGCCGGGTCGCCGTGGAGACCCACGGGCTCGGGGACGCGCTCGACCCGGACGCGATCGTCGGGCGGGACACGGTCGAGACGTACAAACCGGCTCCGGAGTCGGTGCTCGCGGCGGTCGAGCGGCTCGGCGCCGAGCCGGCGCGCGCGCTGTTCGTCGGCGACTCGCGGCGCGACGCCGTGGCGGCGGAGCGCGCGGGCGTCCCCTTCGCGTGGGCCGCGGACCTGCTCGACCAGTAAAGGGGGAGGACCGAGCGCTCAGGCGTCCCGCGGACCGATCTCGTCGGCGTCTTCCGACTTGACAGCCTCGGGGTCGTCGTCGGTCTCGCCGGCATCGTCGTAGTCGTCTCCGGCGTTGGCGCTCTCGGAACCGCCGCTGTCGCCCTCCGATTTCTCCACTCCCCCGTCTCCCGCGTCGGTGCGCCGCGCGTACACCGCGACGGCGACGGCGGTGACGAACCAGATGGGGGCGCCGACCCGGACGGCGAAGGCCGCGCGGGCCCCCCACGAGTCGAGGGTGACGAACGCGGAGAGGACCGCGACGACCGGCGCGCCCACCAGAATGGTGACGACGAACGTCGTCTGCATCACCCAGCCGTAGTCGATCCCCTCGTACTCGGCGCGTTCGACGGGTTGCACGACCGGTCGTCGGTGGCGGACGTGCAAATCGGTGACGGTCCGCGCGGGCGGAGCGAACGGAGCTGGTGGTCCGGGAGAGCGGAGGGTCGATCCGTCGAAGGGGAAGGGCCGATCCGTCGAAGGGGAAGGGCCGATCCGTCGAAGGGGAAGGGCCGATCCGTCGAAGGGGAAGGGCCGATCCGTCGGGTTCCGATCTTCCGGATTCCGGCGATTTTAACCGGTCGCACGGGCGTGTTCGAGGTATGACCACGACGCGGGGACTCCGGGACCGCGACGAGCCGATCACGATGCTGACCGCCTACGACGCCCCGACCGCGGCGGTCGTCGACGAGGCGGGGATCGACGTCATCCTCGTCGGCGACAGCATGGGCAACGCGGTCCTCGGGTACGACTCGACGCTCCCGGTGACGATGGCGGAGGTCGAGAGCCGGACCGCGGCGGTCGCCCGCGCGACCGAGGACGCGCTGGTCGTCGCCGACATGCCGTTCCTCTCGTTCGGCGTCGACGAGGCGGAGTCGGTGCGCAACGCCGGCGAACTCCTGAAGGAGGCGAACGCCGACGCGGTGAAGATCGAGAGCGGCCCCCACACGGTCGAGATGACGCGTCGAATGACGGACATCGGCATCCCGGTGATGGCGCACCTCGGCTTGACCCCCCAGCACGTCAACCGCCTCGGCGGCTACGCCCGGCAGGGGACCGATCAGGACGCCGCCGAGGAGATCGTCGAGCTGGCGGGAGCACACGCCGAGGCCGGCGCGTTCGCGCTCGTGTTGGAGCACGTCCCCGCCAACCTCGCGGGCGCGGTGACGGAGGCGCTCGACATTCCGACGATCGGCATCGGCGCCGGCCCCGACTGCGACGGGCAGGTGCTCGTGATCAACGACGCGGTCGGGCTCGGCCAGTGGTCGCCGCCCTTCTCCCGGCAGTTCGGCGACGTCCGCGGCGAGATGCTCGACGCGGTCGAGCGGTACAAGGAGGCGGTGGCGAGCGGCGAGTTCCCGGCCGAGGAGCACTCGCACGTCGAGTCCGACCTCGACGACCTGTACTGAGCCGGTTCCGCCGTGGCCGGCTCGGCGTCAGTCGTCGTCTACGACCGGGATCGACACCGTCACGCGCGTTCCGCGCGGCTCGCGGTCGGCGTAGTCGACCTCGGAGCCGATCGCCGCGGCGCCCCACTCGACGACCCAGAGGCCGAGCCCCGAGCCGTGTTCGAGCGCGGTCTCCCGACCGGACTCGACCGCCTCGACCTCGTGGTCGGGGATGCCGGGACCGTCGTCCTCGACGACGAGGACGAACCGGTCGTCGCCCCCCTCGCCGTCGCCGCTGTCGCCGTCGCCTTCGTTTTTGTCTTCGCCGCCGTCGCCGCCCCCTCCTCCGCCGCCCCCCCGACGCAGCGACACCCGTATCCACGGGCCGCCGTCCCCGCGTTCGGTCCCCTCGCCGTCGTGGTGGTCGAGCGCGTTCTCAACGGTGTTCTCGACGATCGCCCGGAGCGCGTCCTCCCTGACGCGCGTGGTCCAGTCCCCCTCGCCGAGCGCCGACTCGACGGTCGCGTCGGGCGCGCGGTCGCGGGCGTCGCAGACCGCGGACGCGACGAGCTCGTCGACCGCGACCGCGCTCGCGTCGGCGTCGGAGACGAGGCGTTCGACGGTGCCGGCCTTCTCGCCGAGCGCGGCCAGCGCGCCCGCGCGACGCTCGATCGCGTCCGCCATTCGGACCAGCTCGTCGTCCTCGAGGCGGTCGCGGAGGATCTCGCCGTAGCCGCGGACGACCCCGGCGTCGTTGCGGAGGTTGTGGCGCAGGATGCGGTTGAGCACCTCCAGCTGCTGGCGGCGGCGCTCGCGCTCGGTGATGTCCGAGAGGACGACCGTGTACCCGACGTGGGTCCCGTTCGGGTCGGTCAGCCGCGAGGTCGACACCGCGTAGGTGCGCCGGCCCGTTCCGGTCGCGGCGTCGATCTCGACCGTCTCGCGGGAGCCGCCGGCGGGTTCGGCGTCGTCGTCGGATTCGGCATCGTCGTCGGGTTCGGCGTCGTCGTCGGGTTCGGCGTCGTCGTCGAGATCGGGACCATCGCCGTCGGCACCGTCCTCCGAGTTGTCGCCACCGGAGCCGCCCCCGACGCGGATCGGCAGGTCAAGGAACTCCGCGAGGGGACGGTCGCGGGCGGTCTCGGCGTCGACGCCGAGCACCGCCTCGGCCGCCGGGTTGAGCCGGACGACTCGTCGGTCGAGCGCGAGCGCGACGATGGGGTCCGTCAGGTCGTCGATCGCGGTGCGCTCGGCGGCGCGGCTGGTCGTCGGATTGCGGTCGAACATCTCCGCGCGGTCGAACGCGTACGCGTCCAGCAGCATGTGCGGGACGAACATCAGCGGCGCGAGCTGGAGCTGCGGGACCGGGCCGAGCTCCAGCGTCCACGCGACCAGGGCGAACCCCGGCGGCAGCGAGCTCAGCGCGACCGCGGCGCTCTCTCGCCGGTAGAGGGGGCCGTAGCTGAGCAGGGTGTCGACCAGCAGGAAGACGGCGCTGGCGACGAGCACGGTCTCGACGGCCACGACGAGGTACGCCCACGGGCCGAGCGCGTACGACACGGTCGCGACGCCGAAGACCGGATCGAAGCCGAGCCCGGTCCAGAACCCGCCGTGGATCGGATTGGTGACGATGACCGCGGTCGAGAGGGCGCCGAAGCCGACGATACCCGCGAACAGCCGGCTGCGAACCACGTCGCTGCGCCCGGTGTACGCCAGCGCGAAGCCGAGGAAGGCGATCCCGGTCCAGACGATCCCGAGCCACATCGTCGCCTCTAACGCCCTTCGGACGGCGAGGTCGTCGACGAGCAGTCCGACCCCGTAGGAGCAACACCACGTCGCCTGCGCGGCGAACACGCCGAGGAACCAGTCGACGCCGGGGCGACCCCGGTGTTCGCGGATCGCCAGCGCGAGGCCGATCGCCCCCGCCCCGCCGGCGAGCGAGCCGACGGCGGGCCACGCGGGGACGGCGTCGAGCATGTGTCGGTCAGGAGGGCGAGCCGCGAGGTAAAACTATCGCGCTGCGGCGGCGCTGTCCGCGTTCACTCCGCCGACTGCGCTCACTCCGCCGACCGCTCGGAGTCCGCCGCCCGTCCGAGCCCCGCCGACCGGCCGAACGCGACGGCCACGGGGACGAGGAGGAGCGCGCCGATCAGGAACGGGGACGCGACGGCGACGGTGTAGAGGACGGCCATCAGCGGCGGGCCGACGGTCCGCCCGAGGCTCGAGGCGCCCTGCGTCACCCCGAAGGCGGCCCCCTGTTCCGCGTCGCCGGCGGAGGTCGAGACGAGCGTCGCCAGCGAGACGTTCACGAGGGCGTTCCCCAGCGAGAGCGCGGCGAGCGCGACGAGCAGCGCGACGAGCGGGAGCGTGAGCCACGCCGGGCCGCCGAGGGCGACGCCGCCGGCCGTCCGGTCGACGAGCCCGGTCGCGGGGATCGCGACGAGCGCGGCCGCGAGGACGACCGACCCGGCCGCGACGAGCGTCCGCGAGGGGACGACCCGCGAGAGCCGGCCGACGAGCACGCCCTGGTTCACCGCGCCGAGGACGCCGACGTAGGTGAGGAGGAACGCCGCGGCGGTGGCGTCGTAGCCGAACGCGTCGGCGACGTACGGGATGAACATCACCTGCACGCCCGCGAACGCGACGGCGACGACGAAGTAGGCGACCGTCAGCGGTCGGAGCGCGGCCGAGGCGAGCGCGTCGCGGAACTGCCCGATTGCGGTGGTGCGACCCGCCCGGTTCCCCGCCGCTCCCTCCGCCGGGCGCGTCCTGTTCGGCTCCTCGAGGAAGGCGAACCCGACGGCGACGGCGAGGAAGCTCATCCCCGCCGCCGCGAAGCTCGGGAGCGAGTAGGCGGTGGCCGGGACGAACGCCGGCAGGAGGGCGTCGGCGCGGGCGACCACGGGGTCGGCGGCGAGCAGGCCGCCGATCGCCGGGCCGAAGACGAAGCCGAGCCCGAACGCGGCCCCGACCAGCCCGAGCGCGCCCGCCCGCCGGTCCCGCGGGGTGATGTCGGCGACGTACGCCTGCGCGGCGGCGATGTTCCCGCCCATCGCTCCGGCGAGGGTCCGGGAGCCGAACAGCGCCGCCAGCGCGGCGACGGTCCCGAAGCGCGCGCCCGCCTCGCCGGCGTACCCGAAGGCGACCCACGCGACGCCGGCGGCCGCGAGCGACGCGAGCAGCACGGGACGGCGGCCGATCCGGTCCGAGAGCCGGCCGAGCGTGGGCGCCGCGAGGAACTGCGCGAGCGAGTACGACGCCGCGAGCAGCCCGATGAAGGCGTCGCTGACGCCGAACGACCGCACGTAGAAGGGGAGGATCGGGATCACGATTCCGAAGCCGACCAGATCGATGAAGACGACGCCGATCACCACGGCGAGCGCCCGTCTCGGGTTGGCCACGGTCGGGGACCGCGGCGGGTCGCCGCTCTCGCCGTCGTCGCCCGCGCCGTCGCCGCCCGCGCCGTCGTCGCCCGCGCCGTCGCTGTCCCCTGTCGGGATCTCGGCGACGGCCTCGGTCCCGTCCCCGATCGACGCGGCGCCGGCCTCCGGATGCGTCACGCCGGTGAGTCGCCGCGCGGGAACTTAAAAGGCGGTCGCGCGAGCGCCGCGGTCGAGACGGGAGCGGGCGCGGCCTACAGGTGGCGCTCGATCACGCGCTTCGCGGCCTGTCCCTTCTCCTTCCAGCCGTAGCCCTCGTCGTACACGTGGCGCTTGGCGTCGACGAGCTCCTCGGGCGTCGACTCCTCGAAGCCGCCGCGGTCCCACGCGCCGGATTCGCGGAGCCAGTCGATCACGTTCTCGCGGGTCTCGGGCCACGAGAGCCCGACCATCTCGTACCACGCGACCATCGCGAAGACGGCGTTGTCGTGGCAGCCGGGGACGGAGCCGTGCTCGTAGACGGTCCGCATCGGGTCGCGGGTGGGCTCGGAGACGCGCTCCTTGAACTCCGCCGCGGTGAGCAGGCGGAGCCGGTCGCCGTCCTCGACGACGCGTTGTTCGCGTTCCAAGGCGCCGAGCGCGGCCTTGTGGAGGCCGCTCCACTCGCCGTGGACCGCCTCGCGGAGCGTCGACTCGGCCATCCCGTCCGGCTCGGCGGTGAGGACGGTCAACAGGTCCGTGTACGCCTTCTCGATGGTCGGCCAGCTCACGCCCTCGAAGTCGCAGTCGGCGTCGTGGAGGCTGTTGGTCGTTCGACAGCCGGGACACGGGTAGCGGAACGTCGGCACTGAGTGGGTGTGCGCGGCCGCCGGAGTTAGGGTTTTCGCGACGCGCTCCGCCGCACGGGCGTGTAGGTTCGTGAGGTTCCGAAACGTTTACTCGCCGCCCCGCCCCGACTTCACACGGTATGACAAAGGTCAGCGTTATCGGTGCGGCGGGGACCGTCGGCGCCGCGGCCGGGTACAACCTCGCGCTGCGCGACGTGGTCGACGAGCTCGTCTTCGTCGACATCCCGGACCAGCGCGAGACGACGATCGGGCAGGCGGCCGACGCGAACCACGGCGTCGCCTACGACTCGAACACGACCGTCCGGCAGGGCGAGTACGCGGACACCGCCGGCTCCGACGTGGTCGTGATCACGGCCGGGATCCCGCGCAAGGAGGGCCAGACCCGGATCGACCTGGCCGGCGACAACGCGCCGATCATGGAGGACATCGGCGCCTCGCTCGCCAAGCACAACGACGACTTCGTCACCGTCACCACCTCGAACCCGGTGGACCTCCTCAACCGCCACCTGTACGAGGCGGGCGACCGCGACCGCCACAAGGTGGTCGGGTTCGGCGGGCGGCTCGACTCCGCGCGCTTCCGCTACGTCCTCTCGCAGCGCTTCGACGCCCCGGTCAAGAACGTCGAGGCGACGATCCTCGGCGAGCACGGCGACGCGCAGGCCCCCGTCTTCTCGAAGGTGCGCGTGAACGGCCGCGACCCGAGCTTCGACGCCGACGAGAAGGAGGCGATCCTCGAGGACCTCCAGGAGTCCGCGATGGACGTGATCAGCCGCAAGGGCGCCACGCAGTGGGGGCCGGCCACCGGGGTCGCGCACACCGTCGAGGCCATCCTGAACGACACCGGCGAGGTGCTCCCCTGCTCGGTCGTGCTCGACGGCGAGTTCGGCTACGAGGACACCGCGCTCGGCGTCCCGGCGAAGCTCGGATCCGACGGCGTCGAGGAGGTCGTCGAGTGGGACCTCGACGAGTACGAGTCGGAACTGCTCGACGAGGCCGCAGAGAAGCTCTCCGAGCAGTACGACAAGATCGCTTAAAAGGCAGATCGGCGATCTCCGGTCGTCGACGGCACCGCGATCGCAACACCTCCGATTTTTCCGTGACGCCGGCCGAGATCCGTGACAGCGGTGAGTAAACCATTTATAAGCCGATGTGCGGTGGCGCGTGCCTCCGAGGCCGCCTCGCGGCCGAGGAGCACGCGCGAGGGAGTCGCTGGCTCCCGGAGCGAAGCGGAGGGCGCCAGCGACGAGGTTGGGGAGGTGTGAGGTGCGGTCGCTGTAGCGGGGTGGGACTCAAAGGGGCAGCCGCGAGGACGAAGGCGCGCGACGTAAGGACCGCAAGGAGCGAACGGAGTGACCGACTGAGGACCGCAGCGAGCGTACCGAGCCGTCGCGGCTGGGGCTTTGGAGGCGTTCACCGCCGATCCGCCGCCAGCGCCGACTTATAAGCGAGCGACTAGAGCTTTGGAAGCGTTCCCCACACCACCAGCAACACCCACGAATCCGATTGATCGAAAGCGACTCGGCGCCCCCGATCCAACCCCTATGTATGAGCGAGACGGACGCCTCGGAGGCCGTCCCCGTCACGGTGTACACCCGTGAGGACTGTTCGCTGTGCGAGGTCGCCCGCGAGACCATCGAGTCGACCGCCGCCGACCTCGACGTGGCGATCGACCTCGACATGGTCGACGTCGACGAGGACCCCGAACTGGCCGAGGAGTACGGCGAGCGCGTCCCCTACGTGCTGATCGACGGTCACCCGGCGTTCAAGTACGAGGTCGACGAGCGGGATCTGCGGCTGAAGCTCTTGGCGGCGTCCTGATCGGCTCTTCAAACATCCTGATCGACTTTTAAAAGAACGCGAAAACCGCGCCGGCGACCCCGGCAAGCGTCGACTTACTCGCCCGATTCGCCCGAGACCGTCTCCGCTTCCGCGCCGGGCGCGTTCCGCTTCACCGTCGTGACGCCCTCGACCGCGTTCGACCGGGAGGCGTACCCCTGCCCGGAGTCGGCGACGATGTTGCCGTTGCGGTGGCGGAGCCGCCAGCGCCACTCCTCGCCGGCGTCCTCGTAGATCTCGAAGGCGGCGCTGCCGACCTCTAACACGTCGGCGTCGGGACCGTACTCGCGGACGCGCTCGACCGCGTCCCGCGCGTTCGACTCGGAGGCGTACCCCTCGCCGGAGTCGGCGATGATGTTCCCGTTGTCGTGGCGGAGCCGCCAGCGGTGCTCGTCGGCGGCGTCCTCGTAGATCTCGAAGGTCGCCTTGCTCCCACCTTCGCTCTTCTCGCCGTCCGCTTCGAGGCCCGCCTCGGCGGCGTTCGACCGCACGCTGTCGAGCCCCTGCCGGGCTTTCGACCGGGAGGAGTACCCCTCGCCGGAGTCGGCGAGCACGTTCCCGTTCTCGTGGATGAGCCGCCAGCGCCACTCGCCGCCCGCGTCGCGGAACACCTCGAAGGCGGCCGGGTCGACGCGGAGGTAGTCCGCGGCGGCGACGTGCTCGCGGACGCGGCCGAGCGCGCGCTTCGCGTTCGACTTGGAGGAGTAGCCCTCCCCGGAGTCGCCGAGCACGTTCCCGTTGTCGTGGCGGAGCCGCCAGCGCCACTCGGCGCCCGCGTCCTCGTACAGCTCGAAGGTCGCCTTGCTCGCGATCTCCTCGTCCTCGCTCGGGACGGCGACCTCCGGGTCCGCGGCGTCCTCGGGCTCGGGACCGTCGTCGTCGGCGATCGCCTCGGCCTCGTCGACCGGGGTCTCGATCCGGAGGATCCCCGCGCCGAGCGCGTTCCGCCGGACGCTGTGGAGTCCCTTCTGGGCCTTGCCCCGGCTGCTGTACCCCTGTCCGGCGGTCGCGATCACGTTGCCGTTGCGGTGGCGGAGCCGCCAGCGCGGCTTGCCGCCCGCGTCCTCGAACAGCTCGAACCGCGCCTTGCTCTCCCGCAGCGCCGCGGTCTCCGCGCGGGCCGCGTCGAGCGCCGACTCCGTCTCCGACAGCTCCTCGTTGGCCGCCGCGAGATCGGATTCGGTCGACTCCAGCTCCGACTCGGCCGCCGCCAACTCCTCGCGGGTCGACTCCAGCTCCGCGCTCGTCTCGTCGCGCTCGGCGGTCGCGGCCGCCGTCTCGGTCTGCATCCGCTCGTAGTCCTCGCGGACCGGATCGGTGATGAGCGGCACGACCGTCCCCGCGAGCCCGATGAGCCCGAGGCCGACCCCGTACACGGCGATCACGGTCGGGTCGCCGGAGGTGGTGAACCAGCCGTCCGGGAAGATGTTCACGAACCAGACCACGCCGAGGACGCTGACCGCCGTCCCGAGGTAGCCGAGGTACGTCCCCGCTTTGCGGAGCGGGAAGCGAATCACCGCGCCGAGCATGACGAACGGCGGGGCCAGCGCCGCGAGCGCGTACGCGAGCCCGCGGGTGGTCGTCGCCGATTCGGTGAGGAAAAACAGGACGACTCCGGCCAGCCCGAGCAACACGCCGAACCCGAACAGCCAGAACCCGTTCACCTCGTCGTTGGTCGTCGGGGTCCCGATTCGTTGCGCGTACAGTCCGCCGGGTGACCCGGATTGTCTGTCGCTTGCCATGGCCGGGGAATCGACGGCCTGTCGGTTATAGATATGGGTGTATGACACGAACTAGTCCATGACGCGGTACCGGATCGCTCATTCCCCCGCGACGGACTACCGGGACCCGAGCGTTTACGGGTCGAACGCTCCCCTGTGAGGGCATGCACGTGATCCGAGGCGGACGAGTCGTCGACGCCGACGGGACCCGCGAGGCCGACGTCGCGGTCGACGACGGCGAGATCGTCGCCGTCGGGCCGGACGCGGTCGAGGCGGCCGGCGGCGAGGACGAGGTCGACTCCGAGACGGACGCGAGCGGCTCGGCGGTCGCGCCCGGCCTGATCGACGCGCACGTCCACGTCATGATGGACGGGCGGCCAGACGTGGCCACCGCGGTCTCCGACAGCGACTACACCGCGAGCTACCGGGCGACCGGTAACCTCCGAGACGCCCTCGAAGCGGGGGTCACGACGGTCCGCGACCTGGGGAGCCGCGGGACGCTCGCGCTCGACGCCGCGGACGCGGTCGCGAACGGCGACATCACCGGCCCGCGCGTCCTCGCCTGCGGCCGCAACGTGATCATGACCGGCGGCCACGGCAACTGGTTCGGGCGCGAAGCTGACGGGCCAAGCGAGGTCCGAAAGGCGGCCCGCGAACAGCTGCAGGCCGGCGCGGACGTGCTCAAGTGCATGGCGACCGGCGGCGTGCTCACCGAGGGCGCAGTGACGGGCGCCCCGGAGCTCACCCCCGAGGAGCTGGCGGCCTTTACCGACGCCGCCGCGCCGACCGACACGCCCACCGCGGCCCACGCCCACGGCGAGGAGGGGATCAAGAACGCGGTCGAGGCCGGGATCACGAGCATCGAGCACGGCACCTTCATGGACCGCGAGGCCGCCGAGATGATGGCCGAGCGCGGGACCTACTGGGTGCCGACCGCGAGCGCGCTCCGCGGGATCGTCGACCACGGGACCGAGGCCGGGATCCCGGAAGACGCCGTCGACAAGGCCGAGGACGCGGCCGACCGCTTCGACGACGCGTGGGACCGCGCGCTCGACGCGGGCGTCCCGATCGCGATGGGGACCGACGCCGGCACCCCGTTCAACTTCTTCGCGGACATCCCGCGGGAGCTGGAGTACATGGTCGATTACGGGCTCTCGCCGGAGGGCGCGCTGGCGGCCGCCACCGTCAACGCCGCCGACCTGCTCGGGCTCGACGACGTGGGTCGGATCGAGGAGAGGTACCGCGCCGACCTCGTCGTCCTCGACGCCGACCCCACCGAGGACGTGACGGCGTGGCAAGAGCCCGAGGCGGTGTTCGCCGCGGGCGAGCGGGTTGCGTAGGGCGCGACCCCGAGCCGCCACAAAGCATTCACCCGCCGCTTTGCACTGCCGGTGTATGGCGCCCGATCGGCGGCGCGCGCTGCGACTGGCCGGTGCGTGTCTGCTCGGAATCCCGTCGGCTGGCTGTCTGTCGACCGCCGATCCGGTGGCTTCGGAGGATTCGGAGCGATCGGAACCTCCGGGTGATTCGGAGGCCTCGGAGCCCGACTACGATCAGTGTCACTTGGTCAGAATCGAGTATCACCGGCTCCCAGGAGACGTTCGGACCGAAATCGACGCCGCCCTCGAAAACGGGGACTACCGATCGGAGTCGCTGCGCTTCGACGACGCGGTCGACGCTTCGTACTCGTACGTCGTTATCGACGACACCCCCTACGACCCCCGTGTTGAGGACGTCGACAGCGAGGCGAAGACCCTCATGCTCACCGAGGTCGATTCGGTCAGGAAACCGGATCCGCCGAGTCTCACGGTCAGAAACACCGCCGACCGCGAACACGAGGTGCGTATCGAGTTGGCGGGCGAGGAGCCCCTCGTCGACGAGACCGTCACGATCGAGTCCCACGACTTTCGGAAGTACCACCCGACCGACGAGTTCGGGAGCTACGAGCTAACCGTCGAGACGCTGACCGGTTCCGAGGAGACGCGTCGGTTCGACTTCGTCGTCGACGACTTTCGGACGGAAGCGGAAGTCACGATAACCGACGACGAGGTACACGTCTCGCAGGGAGTGATCGACTACGCGCCGTGTGAATGGGACGGCTGAGTTCCACGGTAGGGATCGGCGTCGACGCAGCCTACGCCGGCGGCTCCACGTCGTCCTCCGAGAACCCGTGAAAACACCGGAAACAGCGGTACTTCTTCTCGATCCTCCCGCTCGTCCGTCGAGGGGAGCCGTGCAGCCGCCTCTCGATAACGAGATACGCGCTCCCGCAGTTCGGACAGGAGGGCGTTCGGAACACGCGCTCGGTTCGCATCGGGCCGAATTAAAACCCCGCGACGGGGCCGAGAGTCTCGATCTCGAACCGACGGCGAACTGACGGCGAGCCGACGGCGAACCGGCTCCCGAACGGTCGCTTTTAACCAGAGCCGCCGCAAGGATCGGGCGATGACGAGCGCGCACTCCGGGTCGTCGCCCCGGCACGCGGACCCGGACGAGAACCCCTACGTGGAGTCGCCGCCGACCGACTTCGAGCCGGTCGCGGAGCTCTCCGAGGCCGAGGCCGCCGAGCAGGCGTCGCTGCTCCGGGCGGCGGTCCGCGAGCACGACTACCGGTACTACGTCGAGGCCGACCCCCTGATCCCCGACGAGACGTACGACCGGCTGTTCGCCCGGCTCGAGGAACTGGAGGACGCGTTCGACCTCTCGACCGAGAACTCGCCGACCCGGCGGGTCGGCGGCGAACCGCTCGATGAACTGGAGACGGTCGAGCACGTCGCGCCGATGCGCTCCATCGACAACGCGACCGAGGCCGACGCGGTCCGCGAGTTCGACGAGCGCGTCCGGCGCGGGCTCGACGCCGAGGGGTTCGACCCGGACGCGGTCGAGTACGTCTGCGAGCCGAAGTTCGACGGGCTCTCCGTCGAGGTGGTCTACGAGGACGGGGAGTACGTCCGCGCCGCCACCCGCGGCGACGGGCGAGAGGGGGACGACGTGACCGAGCAGGTCCGGACGATCCGGTCCGTCCCCGGGAAGCTGCGCGGCGACGCGCCGGCCCGGCTCGCGGTCCGCGGGGAGGCGTACATGCCCCGCGACGCGTTCGCGGCGTACAACGAGGAGCTGATGGAGCGCGGCGAGGAGCCGTTCGCGAACCCCCGCAACGCCGCCGCCGGCACCCTCCGTCAGCTCGACCCCTCGGTCGTCGCGGAGCGCCCCCTCGAGGTGTTCTTCTTCGACGTGCTGGGGTGGGAAAACGACGGAGAGGGCTCGTCTGTGGAGCGCCCCGACACCCACTGGGCGGAGTTCGACGCGTTCGACGCGTTCGGGCTCCGCCGCACCGATCGGGTCGAGCGCGTCGACGACATCGAGGGCGCGCTCGACTACCGCGACCGGCTCATGGCCGACCGCGAGGACCTGAACTTCGCGATCGACGGGGTCGTGATCTCGGTGGACGACCGCGCGCACCGCGAGGCGCTCGGCTCGACCGCGCGGGCGCCGCGCTGGGCGTTCGCGTACAAGTTCCCGCCCCGCACCGCGACGACGACGGTGGAGGGCGTCACGGTGCAGGTGGGGCGGACGGGCCGACTGACTCCCGTCGCGGAGCTGGAGCCGGTCGAGGTGGGCGGCGTCACCGTCTCGCGGGCGACCCTGCACAACCCGGCCGAGATCGAGGCGCTCGGGGTGAACGTCGGCGACCGCGTGCGGATCTACCGCGCCGGCGACGTGATCCCCTACGTCCCCGAGGTGGTCGAGAAGCGGTCCGAGGGGACCTACGCCTTCCCCGAGACCTGCCCGGTCTGTGACGCCCCCGTCGAGCGCGACGGCCCGCTCGCGTTCTGTACCGGCGGGCTCGGCTGTCCGGCGCAGCTGGAGCGGGCGGTCGAACACTGGGCGCGACGGGACGCGCTCGACATTGAGGGGCTCGGCCCCGAACGGGTCGAGCAGCTCCGCGAGGCCGGGCTCGTGGCGTCGCTGCCGGACTTATACGACCTCACCGTCGACGACCTCGCCGCGCTGGAGGGGTGGGGCGAGACGAGCGCCGAGAACCTGATCGCGGAGCTCGACGCCACCCGCGACCCGCCGCTCGACGACTTCCTCGCCGGCCTCGGGATCCCCGACGTGGGCGCGACGACGGCCCGCGCGCTGGCGGCGCACTTCGGCGACCTCGACGCGGTCCTCGACGCCGACGAGGGGGCGCTCCGCGAGGTCGACGACGTCGGGCCCGAGGTGGCCGAGTCGATCCGGACGTTCCTCGACGCCGAGGAGAACCGGGCCGCGATCGAGGGGCTCCGCGAGCGCGGGGTCGACCCCGAACCGGTCGAGGTCGAGACCGGCGACGCGCTCGACGGGCTGACGTTCGTGTTCACGGGGTCGCTGTCGACGACCCGGAGCGAGGCGCAGGCGCACGTGGAGGCCCACGGCGCCGACGCCACGTCGAGCGTCTCGGGCAACACCGACTACCTCGTCGCCGGGGAGAGTCCGGGACGGTCGAAGCGCGACGACGCCGACGCCGAGGGCGTGCCGGTCGTCGACGAGGCGGAGTTCGCCGACCTGCTCGGCGATCGCGGGGTGGCGTGGCCGCCCGAGGGCGGTGAGTAGACCGGTAGCGACGAGTAGCGGCGCGAACTTCGATCCGTGCCAGCGTCTTAAAAGGAAACCCCGAACCGCTCGCGTCAGACGAGCGGGAAGATCGTCGAGACGATCAGCACCGTCACGAGTCCCGTCACCGAGATGATCGTCGTGAGGGCGGTCCACGTCTTCAGCGTCTCCGTCTTGGTGAGCCCTCCGATCTCGCTGACGAGCCAGAAGCCGGAGTCGTTGAACCACGAGAAGATGTTCCCGCCCGCGCCGATGACCATCACGAGGTAGGCCGGGTTGACGGTCAACTGCCCGGTGAGCGGCGCCATGATCCCGGCGGCGGTCAACATCGCGGCCGTGGCGGACCCCTGCGCGATGCGGACGATCGCGGCGATGAGCCACGCCGTGACGAGCAGGCCGATGCCCACTTCCTGGAGCGCGTTAGCCAGGTAGTCACCGATTCCGGAGGCCGCGAGCAGCGCGCCGAACGCCCCCCCGGCCGCCGTGATCGCGGCGATGTTCCCGCCGCTTTTCAGGGCCTCGGTGAGTTCATCGCTCCACTCGCTCTGGCTCATATCGTCGTAGCGGTAGAACGTGTACGCGGCCGCGAGCGCGGCGATCGTCAGCGCGACGTTCTTGTTCCCGAGGAAGTCGGTGATCGGCTGCAGCGAGGCGAGGAACGGGTACAGTTCCTGGAACGTGTTGACGAACGTCGACGACCCGATCAGCAGGACCGCGAGCAGGATCGGCGCCAGCGACTCGAGCACGCCCGGCAGCTCGCTGGTCGGCCGGTCGGCGACCTCCTGTAGCTCCTCCGTCGAGGTCGCCATCGTGTCCCGCAGCGGGATGTCGAGCCGGCTGTTGATCCAGCGACCGTAGACGAGCCCGGACACGATCGCCGCCGGAATGGCGGTCACCAGCCCGATGACGATCGTCATGAACAGGTTGCTTCCGATCTGGTCGGCGACCGCGAGCGGGCCGGGCGTGGGCGGGACGAACACGTGCGTCGTCGCGGCCCCCGCGCCGACGACGACGATGAACAGCGTGTAGTCGCGGCCGACGCGGGCCCGCATCGACCGGGCGAGCGGCGCCATGAGGTAGAACACGCTGTCGAAGAACACGGGAACCGCGAGCACCGAACTGCTCCCGAGCAGCGAGATGTCGGAGTTGCTCTCGCCGAGCACCCCTTGGAACCCGCGAACGATCCGCTGGGCCGCACCGCTTTCCAACATTCCTTTGCCGATGATCGCGGCCATCAGGATGGGTATCCCGATCCCCGCCATGCCGTCCCCGAACGCGGTCGCTACCTGGCTGCCGGCGTCGGCGGCGGCGAAGTCCGCGACGAAGATCGTGTTCACCACGCCGACGAGGAACGCCGAGATGATCAGCCCGATAAACGCCGGGAGATCCAGCCACACGAGCATCGCGACGACGAGTATCAGCCCGATTATGAATGTCAGTAGTGGACTATGCGAGAACTGAACAGTTGCTTGCAACGGTGTCGGTATCATCCCGCCGAACATCCCCTAGATAAATAATTAAAATTTTCGAAGCCGAGAAATAGCTCCGTAGTCTCCTGATTTGCGAGTGCCGAAGCGGATCTCCGCTTTCGCCGGCGTGTACGTGCCGTGAGCCGAGAGTACAGTCAAATATACGATAATTATTATTTATAATCAATTTTATGATGGTTTCTCTCGATCTCCTGTCCCGCTCGGTGACGCGCGTCGCTCTCGCCCGGCGTGCGCTGCTGTCGCCTCCGACACGCCGCCACTCCCGTCGCGACTCGCAGTCACGACCCACAACCCTTTATCTGACGACGCGGCAACGGGGCGGTATGACCGCCATCGAACTGCGGGGCGTGACGAAGGAGTTCGCCGACGTCACGGCCGTTCGCGGCCTCGATCTCTCCGTCGAGGAGGGCGAGGTGTACGGATTCCTCGGCCCGAACGGCGCCGGCAAGTCGACGACCATCGACATGGTGCTCGACCTCGTCCGGCCGACCGAGGGGACGGTGCGCGTGCTCGGACGGGACGCCACCGCCGAGGGCGTCGCGATCCGCCGACGCACCGGCGTGCTTCCCGACGGGTTCGCGGTGTACGACCGGCTCTCGGGGCGCAAACACGTCGAGTTCGCGGTCCGATCGAAGGAGGCGGACGACGACCCGGACGCCCTTCTCGACCGCGTGGGGCTCCTCGGCGACGCCGACCGCAAGGCAGGCGGCTACTCGAAGGGGATGCGCCAGCGACTCGCGCTCGCGATGGCGCTCGCGGGCGACCCCGACCTCCTCATCCTCGACGAGCCTTCCTCCGGGCTGGACCCGGCTGGCGCGAAGGAGATGCGGGAGATCGTCCGCGCCGAGGCCGACCGCGGCGCGACGGTCTTCTTCTCCTCGCACATCCTCGAACAGGTCGAGGCCGTCTGCGACCGCGTCGGAATCTTGCGCGACGGCGAACTCGTCGCCGAGGACTCCGTGGAGGGGCTCCGCGAGGCCGTCGGCGGCGAGGAGACGCTTGAGATCGCGATCGAGGGCGACGGCGACGAGAGCGCGACCGACGCGGTCCGCGACGTCGACGGCGTGAGCCGCGTCGACCGCGACGGCGACGTCCTCGTCGTGAGCTGCGCCGACGGGGCGAAGACGCGAGTCATCGGCGCCCTGGAGGACGCCGGGGTCGCCGTCGCCGACTTCCACACGCGAGAGGCGTCGCTGGAGGACCTCTTCTTAGCGTACACCGAGGGCGACGCGCCGAGTGAACGCGCCGGCGAGGCGCCCGAGGAGGTGAGCCGATGAGCCTCGTCGCCATCGCGGAGAAGGACTTCCAGGAGGCGGTGCGCTCCCGTGGAATGCTGATCCTCGTGGCGCTGTTCTCGCTTCTCGTCGCGATCTTCGCGTACGTCGTCAGGCCGACCGGCCAGGGCGAACAGTTCGCGACCGAGGCCCTCTTGAGCTTCGCCGTCGGCCCCTTCCTCGTGACGACGCTCGTCCCGCTCGTCGGCGTCGTCGTCGGGTACAACGCCGTCAGCGGCGAGCGCGAGTCCGGCTCGCTGAAGCTGCTCCTGTCGCTGCCGCACTCCAGGGCCGACGTGGTCTTCGGGAAGGTGATCGGACGGGGCGGCGCGCTCGCGCTCGCGGTCCTCGCCGGATTTCTGCTGCCGGGGCTCGTGCTGTTCGCGCTCGCACAGACCGGGGCGCTCGCAACGTTCAACGTCGGCGCGTTCCTCGGCTACACCGTTTTCGCCGCGGTCCTCGGGATCGTCTTCGTCGCCATCACGGTCGGCTGTTCGGCGGCCGCGACGACGCAGCGCCGCGCGCTGATCGGCGGGGTCGCTATCTTCGTCCTGTTCGTGGTGCTGTGGGGCTTCGTCACCGGGCAGCTTCTCGACGCCGCGAGCGGGCTGATCGACCCGCTTCCGGTCTCCCAACGACAGGTCCGCGTGTTCCTGCGGGTCGCGAACCCGATCTCCGGTGTCGAACTGCTTTCCAGCGCGTTCCTCGGGGAGCAGCTGTTCTCGGGCGAGACCGTCAACCGACAGATCTCGGCGGTGTCGATGCTCGTGTTCTGGACGATCGCGCCGCCGCTTGCCGGGCTCTGGAAGTTCGACGGCGACGACTTATAAGAGCCGACGGCCGCTCTCCGCGTCGGACTACGCCGACGCGCGCTCGATCGCCGCTTCGAGGTCGGCGACGATGTCGGCCGGGTCCTCGATGCCGACGGAGAGCCGCACCATGTCGCCCGTGACGCCGGCCGACTCCTGTTCCTCCTCGGTGAGCTGCTGGTGGGTCGTCGACGCCGGGTGGATGATGAGCGTCTTGGCGTCGCCGACGTTCGCGAGCAGGGAGGCGAGGTCGGCCTCCTCGACCGTCCCCTTCGCGGCCTCGTAGCCGCCCTCCAGCCCGAAGGTGATCATGCCGCCGTAGCCGCCCTCTAGGTACTCGCTGGCCTCCTCGTGGGTCTCGTGGCTCTCTAGTCCGGGGTAGTTCACCCACGCCACGTCCTCGTGCTCCTCGAGGTACTCTGCGACGATGCCGGCGTTCTCGCAGTGACGGTCCATCCGAAGCGGGAGCGACTCGGTCTGCTGGAGGGTGTTCCAGGCGTCGAACGGCGACTGCTGGTCGCCCAGGTCGCGGAGCCCGCGGGTGACCGCCGCGAAGGTGAACGCGGCGTCGCCGAACGCGTCGACGAAGTTGATCCCGTGGTACGCGGGGTTGTCCTGCGCGATCTCGGGGTACTTCTCGGCGTGTTCTCCCCAGGGGAACGAGCCGCCGTCGACGACGACCCCGCCGACGGTGGTTCCGTTGCCGGTGAGCCACTTCGTCGTCGACTCCCAGACGAGGTCCGCGCCGTGCTCCAGCGGCCGGCAGAGGTAGGGCGTCGCGAACGTGTTGTCGACGAACAGCGGGACGCCGTGGTCGTGGGCGATGTCGGCGATCCGCTCGATGTCGGGCGTGACCAAGGCCGGGTTGCCGATGGTTTCGAGGTGGACGTAGGCGGTGTCCTCGTCGATCGCGTCGGCGTACCCCTCGTAGTCGAGCGGGTCGACGAACCGCGTCGTGATCCCGCGCCGCTCGACGGAGTGGGTGAGGTAGGTGTAGGTGCCGCCGTACAGCGCCGACGACGAGACGATGTTGTCCCCGGCGGACGCGAGCAGGAACGTCGTCACGTCGAGCGCGGCCATCCCGGAGGCGGTCGCGACCGCGCCAACGCCGCCCTCCAGCGAGGCGATCCGCTCTTCGAGGGCGGCGTTGGTCGGGTTCATCAGCCGGGAGTAGACGTTTCCGGCCTCTTCCAACCCGAACAGCCGGGCGGCGTGGTCGGCGTCCTCGAACTCGTAGGAGGTCGTCTGATAGATGGGCGTCGCGCGGGCGCCGGTGGCCGGGTCCGCGCTCGATCCCGCGTGGACGCTTCGCGTGTCGAACTCGTGGTCGCCGTCGTCCTCGTCTGTTGGCATGGCTCGGCATGCGCGCGCCGTGCGCTTAAAGCCGCCCGGACGTTGCGGGCGTTTCCGGTATCTTGGAGGCAGACATCGGGCGGAACTCCGCGAACTCCGTCCGATCTCCACCGGAAACGAGGGGCTCGTGCCAACCGTTAACAGCGTCGGGCCGTAACTGAGGCCATGGGAACACAAGGTCCGCGCAGTACCGCCTTCAAGATGGGGGAGGCGACGAGCTCAATCCCCGAGGGCGTCTGGCAGTACACGGCGCTCGCGGGCGCGCTCCTCGTCGGCTTCGCCCTCCTCAGTCAGAGCCTCGTCTACGGGGTCGCGGCGCTCGCGGTGTTGGTGGCGGCGGTCACCGTCGTCAGCGCGGTCGAGATCGTCGACGCCTACGACAAGGAGGCGCTCACGGTGTTCGGCGAGTTCCGCAAGCTGCTCGAGCCGGGCGTCCACCTCATCCCGCCGTTCGTCTCCCGCACGTACGCGTTCGACATGCGGACGCAGACGATCGACGTGCCGAGCCAGTCGGCGATCACGCGGGACAACTCGCCGGTGACGGCGGACGCGGTCGTCTACATCAAGGTGATGGACGCCAAGAAGGCCTTCCTCGAAGTGGACGACTACAAAAACGCCGTCTCGAACCTCGCACAGACGACCCTCCGCGCCGTCCTCGGCGACATGGAGCTCGACGACACGCTCTCCCGGCGCGACCAGATCAACGACCGCATCAACGAGGAGTTAGACGAGCCGACCGACGAGTGGGGGATCCGCGTCGAGGCGGTCGAGGTCCGCGAGGTGAGCCCCTCACAGGAGGTCCAGCGCGCGATGGAGCAACAGACGGGCGCGGAGCGTCGCCGCCGCGCGATGATCCTCGAAGCGCAGGGGGAACGCCGCTCGGCGATCGAGCAGGCGGAGGGTGACAAGCAGTCGAACATCATCCGCGCGCAGGGGGAAAAGCAGAGCCAGATCCTCGAAGCGCAGGGGGACGCGATCTCGACGGTCTTGCGGGCCCGCTCGGCCGAGTCGATGGGCGAACGCGCCATCATCGAGCGCGGCATGGAGACCTTAGAAGAGCTCGGCAAGGGCGAATCGACCACGTTCGTCCTCCCGCAGGAACTGACGAGTCTGGTCGGCCGCTACGGCAAGGCGCTGTCCGGCTCCGACGTGCAACAGATGGAGGGGTTAGAGGGGAAGGAGTTCGACGAGGAGACGGAGAAGCTGCTCGGGCTGGAGGACATCGAGAGCGCCCTCGAACAGCTCGACACGGTGGCCGACAGCGACCTCCGCACCGACGAGACGCGCGACGCGGACGCGGCCCGCGATGTCGACCTCGCCCGTCAGGAGGGGGAGACGCGGGAGGCCGACCGCGACATCGAACTGGAGGCCGAAAGCGAGCGGCCGAGCGACTGAGCGCCGACCGCTTCCTCTTTCTGACCCGACGCCACGGGCTGATTCACGGGCGCCACGGGCCGATTCACGGGCGCCACGTCGCCGGATCGATCGCCCAGAGCGCGCCTACTGCGAGGGCGCCGGCGACGCCGCCGCCGACGAGCGCGAGCGGCGAGTCGGACGCGGCGGCGACCGCGACGAGCAGCAGCGCCGCACCGACGAGCAGGGTGACCGTGTCCTCCGTGGTCGCCGCGCGGACCACGGGCGCGATCGCCGCTCCGACGACGGCGCCGGCCGCGATCGTGCCCGGCCACCCGCCGACTGCGGCCGCCAGCGCCTCCGCCTCGGCGAACGCGGGAGGACCGCGGCGGGCGCGGCGACGATTCCGGACGCGACCGCGAAGGCGACGACCGCTCCGAGGGCGGGCGCGAGGAGGGTCGCCCGCGCGGAGAGATCGGCGCCGGCGAGCGCGGCCCCGCCGGCGACCAGAAGCACGGAACCGACCGCGAGGAGCGCCGGCGCGGCGAGCCCGGAGACCGGCGAGGGAGCGATGCGCGCCACGTCGGCCGACGCGGCCGCCGACTCGGGGACGACCGTGGGCGCGATATCGGCCGCAAACGCGAACGCGACGACGGCGACGACGAGCAGCGTGGACCCGACGAGGCGGCGACGAAGGGATGTCATACCGACGGAAGACCGCCGAGCCACTAAACGATCGCGGGACGCGAGACGGGCCGGGCGATCGGCCGCGTCCAGACGGGGGAGTCGCGGCGCCCGCCTCAGACGGTCACCCCGGCGCGGTCGCCGTCGATCGAGACGACGACGCGCTCGGGCGGCCCCCGCTCGTCCGTCAGCCGCAGGAGGAGGGTCTTGACGACGGGGTCGTCGGTCTCGACCTCGCCGCGGACCCCCGCCACGTCGACGGCGACGCGGAGGGAACGGTCCCCGGTGCGGCTGACCGAGCCGAGCCGGAGCTCGACCTCGGGCGCGGTGAGGCGCTGTGCGGCGACGAGCACCGACCCGCCGCCGTCGTCGACGAACGAGGTCTCCTCGACGAACGCCGTCGTCTCCGGCTGACCGGGTCGGACCGCCGCGTTCGCCGTCGATTTCGACCGGAAAGAGGCGGCGTGCGTCAGCAGTCCCTCGGGGAGCGAGCGCACGCTCTGTCCCTCGACGAGCGGGTCGCCGTCGACGTAGCGGCTCCGGACGGCCAGATCCCGCGGCGTCGACGCCGCGAGGTCCCGGAGCCGATCGGTACAGCCCGCGCTGGCGACGGCACAGAGTCCGGCCACCACCGCGCGGCGCTTCATGTGACCCGTTCCGACGGTCGCGGATAAAAACCCCGGCGTCGCGGATTTCGCCGCGTGAGAATCGGCGTCGGGGCGTCGGCGCGCTACTCCAAGACGATCAGCACGTCGCCCATGTCGACGCTGTCGCCCTCGCCGACGCGGACGCTCGCGACGGTGCCGCCGCGCTCGGCGACCACGTCGTTCTCCATCTTCATCGCTTCGAGCACGCAGACCACGTCGCCCGCGGCGACCTCGTCGCCCTCGTCGACGTCGACCGAGAGGATCGTCCCCTGCATCTCCGCCTCGATCGCCTCGCCGCCCTCGGCCACGTCGACCGCGTCATCGTCCCCGTCGTCGTCGGTCGCCTGCGGGGGGCGCTGCTGGCCGCCGCCCCCGCCCGCGCCGCCCCCAGGCACCTGGATCGCGGGCGCGCCGCGCTCCTCCAGCTCCACCTCGAAGCGCTTGCCGTTCACCTCGACGGTGAACTCGCGTTCGGACACCTCCTCGTCGTCGCCGCCCGCGGACGACTCGGTGCCCCACTTCTCCTGTGCCTCCGCGATCAGCTCGTCGTCGAGCTCCTCGTCGAGGTACTTCGTGGTGTGGGTGCCGTCGACGAAGCGGTCGTCGTCGAGCATGAGCCGGTGGAACGGGACGATGGTGACGACGCCCTCGAGGTCGTACTCCGCGAGCGCGCGCTTCGACCGGGCGAGACACTCCTCGCGGTCCGGCGCCCACACGATCAGCTTCGCGATCATCGAGTCGTAATCTGTCACCAGCTCGTCGCCCTGCCGGAGCGCGTCGTCGACGCGGACGCCGATCCCGCCCGGCGGGTCGTACGTGTCGAGCCGGCCCTCGTTGGCGGGCTGGAACTCCTTCGCGGCGTTCTCGGCGTTGATCCGGAACTCGATCGCGTGGCCATCCAGATCCACGTTGTCCTGCGAGACGGACAGGCCCTCGCCGCTGGCGACCCGGAGCTGCTCTTTCACGATGTCGATCCCGGTCAGCTCCTCCGTGACGGTGTGTTCGACCTGAATGCGGGTGTTGACTTCGAGGAAGTAGAAGGGGGTGTCCGGCCCGAGCGGCTCCGAGGGGTCGCGGTCGACGTCCTCCTCGACGAGGAACTCGACCGTGCCGGCGTTGGTGTAGTCGGCGGCGGCGACGCCGCGACGGGCGGCCTCGCCGATCTTCTCGCGCAGCTCGTCGGAGAGCGCGGGGGAGGGACCCTCCTCGATCACCTTCTGGTGGCGGCGCTGGAGCGAGCAGTCGCGCTCGCCGAGGTGGACCACGTCGCTCTCGTCGGCCGGTCCCTCGCCGTCCTCGCCGGCGTCCGCGACGATCTGCACCTCGACGTGGCGGGGGGTCTCCAGGTAGCGTTCGAGGTAGACGGAGTCGTTCGAGAAGTACGCCTCGCCCTCGCGTTTCGCGGACTCGAGCGCATCCTCGGCCTCGTCGGCGCTCTCGACGACCTTCATCCCGCGACCGCCGCCGCCGCCCTCGGCCTTGATCGCGACGGGGTAGCCGTGCTCGTCGCCGAACTCGGTGACGGCCGCCACGTCGGTGACGGGCTCGGTCGTGCCGGGGACGATGGGCACGTCGGCGTCGTCCATCACGCGGCGGGCGTGGGTCTTCTCCCCGAGCCGCTCCATCGCGTCGCTGGCGGGGCCGACCCACGTGATCCCGTCGGCGGCCTCGACGCGGGCCGCGAAGTCGGCGTTCTCGGCGAGGAAGCCGTATCCGGGGTGGATCGCGTCGGCGCCGGCCTTCCGCGCGGCGTCGACGACCGCCTCGCCGTCGAGGTACGAGTCGGCGGCGCGGGCGGGCCCGACGTTGTACGCCTCGTCCGCGTACCGGACGTGGCCGCCGTGTTTGTCGGCGTCGCTGTAGACCGCGACGGTGTCGACACCCAGCTCCGCACAGGCGCGCATCACCCGAACCGCGATCTCGCCGCGGTTCGCGACCAGAACCTTGTCGAACATTCTTACACGGTTATTCCACCATAACCCACCTCATTCTATCGGTCCGCGACGACGATCGGTGACGACGATCGTCGTACTGCGTCCGCGAACCCCGCGACTCCCCGAGACGGTTAAGGGCCTGCCGGCCGCCATACTCGGACATGCTCTCGGCCGGAAACCCCTACGTGTTGCCGTCCGTGCTGGTCGCGGCGGGCGCGTACCTCGCCGCGACGCTCCTGACGGACGCCTCGCTGCTGGTCCGGATCGGCCTCCTCGCCGTCCTCGCGGGCGTCGTCCCGATCGTCCTCAACCGCCTCCTCGGCGGCGGCTCGGCGGACGAGTGGCGCGACGACCCGATCGAGGACCCCGGAGACGGCGGCGCCGACGCCGACGAGTCGCGCGAGGCGTGACCCGGCGGCGGTAGCTGTCGGCGGTCGCCGTCGACGGCGGCTGTCAGCAGTCGCTGTCGATCGTAGCTGTCAACCCCAGACATATACGCGATCGGACGTATCTTCCGACGCGCCCTCCGACGGGTTCGCATGGCGGCCGAACCGCCGAGGCCCACTGAGGGCCGCCGGATCGACCGGGTTCGCCGCCGGGGGAATGCGCGCTCCGACTCAGAACCGGTCGGCGCGGCCGGCCGCGGTCCACGGGTCGGTCGGCGCGTCGACGGGCACGCGGACGGACCGATTCTGCAGCCGATCGACCCGACCGGCGAACGACCAGCGCTCGCCCTCCCACTCCGGCTCGCCGTCCGCGGCGGCGGCCGCGGCGGCGGCGCGCTCGCCGTCTCGGAGGTGGGCCGCGACCGCGGCGGCGATGGCGGCCGCCTCCGCGTCGCCGGCGTCGTCCGGGATCGACAGGCGATCGAGGGCGGCGTCCGCGTCGCCGTCGGTGTCGGCGGACGGCGCGTCGTCGGCGCGGGGGGCGTCGGCCGCCATCAGATCGGGATGTTGCCGTGTTTCTTCTCGGGCGCGTCCGAGCGCTTCCCCTTCAGCATCGTCAGGTCGTCGATCAGCCGCGCGCGGGTCTCCGCGGGCTCGATCACGTCGTCGACGAAGCCGCGGTCGGCGGCGGTGTACGGGTTCGCGAACTCCTCGCGGTACTCGTCGATGAGCTCCTGGCGCCGCGCGTCGGGATCGTCGGCCTCCGCCAGCTCCTCGCGATAGAGGACGTTGACGGCGCCCTTCGGCCCCATCACCGCGATCTCGGCGGTCGGCCACGCGTAGTTCACGTCGCCGCCGATGTGTTTCGACGACATCACGCAGTAGGCCCCGCCGTACGCCTTTCGGGTGATGACGGTGAGGAGCGGGACGGTCGCCTCCGAGAAGGCGTACAGCAGCTTCGCGCCGTGGCGGATGATCCCGTTGTGCTCCTGGTCGGTTCCGGGCATGAATCCGGGCACGTCTTCGAAGGTGAGGATGGGGATGTTGAAGGCGTCACAGAAGCGGACGAACCGCGCGCCCTTCTGGCTCGACTCGATGTCGAGCGTGCCGGCGTTCACCCGGGGGTTGTTGGCGACGACCCCGATCGAGTGGCCGTCGAGGCGGGCGAAGCCGACGACGATGTTCTTCGCGAAGTTCTCTTGGACCTCGAAGAAGGACCCCTCGTCGACGACGCTGCCGACGACCTCCTTCATGTCGTACGGCTTCCGGGGGGCGTTCGGGACGATGTCGGCCAGCTCCTCGTCGGCGCGCTCCGGGTCGTCCCACGGCTCGACGCGGGGCGGGTCCTCGACGTTGTTCGCGGGGAGGTACGAGAGCAGCCGCGCGATGTTATCGAGCGCCTCCTCCTCGCTCTCCTCGGCGAAGTGCGCGACGCCGGAGGTCGAGGTGTGGGTCACCGCGCCGCCGAGCTCCTCGAAGCTCACCTCCTCGCCCGTGACGGTCTCGATGACGTCCGGGCCGGTGATGAACATGTGCGAGGTGTCCTTGACCATGAACGTGAAGTCCGTGATCGCGGGGGAGTACACCGCGCCGCCCGCACACGGGCCCATGATCGCCGAGATCTGCGGGATCACGCCGGACGCCTCCGTGTTGCGCCGGAAGATCTCCGCGAAGCCGCCGAGCGCCCCGACGCCCTCCTGAATCCGGGCGCCCGCGGAGTCGTTGAGGCCGACGACGGGCGCGCCCACGTCCATCGCCTTGTCCATCACCTTGCACACCTTCTCGGCGAACACCTCGCCGAGCGAGCCGCCGAAGACGGTGAAGTCGTGGGCGAAGACGAACGTCTTCCGCCCGTTCACCTCGCCGTACCCCGTGACGACGCCGTCGCCCGGGATCTGCTGTTCCTCCATCCCGAACTTGTGGTTCCGGTGGGTGCGGAATCGGTCGAACTCGTGGAAGGTCCCGTCGTCGAGGAAGTAGTCGATGCGCTCGCGCGCGGTCATTTTGCCCTTCTCGTGTTGGGACTCGATCCGCTCTTCGCCGCCCCCGAGCGCGGCCCGCTCGCGGCGCTCGCGGAGGTCCTCGATGCGGTCGTCCATCGTCACGCCGGACCACCCTGAATCATTACCTCGTGGGTCGGCGAGCGGCATCAAAAGGGTTCCCCTACGCGACGTTCTCGAGTTCGACGCCCGTCGAATCGCCCGGTGGAGGGTCGGTGCGCGAACCGCCCGCACGGCCCCTGTCTCCGGTTCACACCCCGACCGGCGGTTCGACGCTTTTAAACCTCCGATGAACCACTTTCCGGTGAGACAGGCTTCGCCTGTTTCACTGACCCGTAGGAGCGACCTGCGTACTACGGAGGTGAAAATGGCAGACACAATACAAGAGGCCGTAACCCTCGCACTCGACGATGCGCCCGAGCGGAACTTCCGCGAGACCGTGGACATCGCGATCAACCTGCGAGACCTCGACCTCAACGATCCGTCGAACCGAATCGACGAGTCCGTCGTGCTGCCGGCTGGAACGGGGCAGGAGACACAGATCGTCGTCTTCGCGGAGGGCGAAACCGCCGTCCGCGCAGAGGAGGTCGCTGACGAAGTGCTCGACAGCGACGACCTCGAAGACTTAGGAGACGACGACGACCGCGCAAAGGACCTGGCCGACGAGACCGACTTCTTCGTCGCGGAGGCCAACCTGATGCAGGACATCGGTCGGTACCTCGGTACCGTCCTCGGTCCGCGCGGGAAGATGCCTACCCCACTACAGCCGGACGACGACGTCGTCGACACAGTCAACCGGATGAAAAACACCGTGCAGCTCCGGTCGCGAGACCGGCGCACGTTCCACACCCGCGTCGGCGCCGAAGACATGGGCCCCGACGCGATCTCGGACAACATCGACGTCATCATCCGGCGGCTCGAAGCGAGCCTCGAGAAGGGGCCGCTCAACATCGACGGGATCTACGTGAAGACCACGATGGGTCCCGCCAAGGAGGTGCCCGTATGAGCTCGGTCCGCAAGACCGAGACGATCCCGCAGTGGAAACAGGAGGAGGTCGACGAGCTCGTCGACTTCATCGAGTCGTTCAACTCCGTCGGGATCGTCGGCGTCGCCGGCATCCCGAGCCGCCAGCTCCAGGCCATGCGCCGCGAGCTCCACGGCTCCGCGGACGTCCGGATGAGCCGCAACACGCTCACCGTCCGCGCGCTCGAAGAGGTGAACGACGGCGTCGAAGAGCTGACCCAGTACGTCTCGGGTCAGGTCGCGCTCATCGGCACGAACGACAACCCGTTCGGCCTCTTCAAGCAGCTGGAAGCCTCGAAGACCCCCGCCCCGATCAACGCGGGCGAGGTGGCCCCCAACGACGTCGTCATCCCCGAGGGTGACACGGGCGTCGACCCGGGGCCGTTCGTCGGCGAGCTCCAGACCGTCGGCGCGGCCGCGCGCATCCAGGACGGCTCGATCATGGTCACCGAGGACTCGAAGGTCCTCTCCGAGGGCGAGGTCGTCGACGACGACCTCGCGAACGTCCTGACCGAGCTCGGCATCGAGCCGAAGGAAGTCGGGCTCGACCTCAAGGGCGTCTACTCCGACGGCGTCCTGTTCGAGCCGGACGAGCTCGAGATCGATGTCGACGAGTACGAGGCGGACATCCGCTCGGCGGCCGCCGCCGCGCGGAACCTCTCCGTCAACGCCGCGTACCCGACGGCCGCCACCGCCGGCACCCTTCTCGCGAAGGCGTCCGGCGAGGCGAAGTCCGTCGGGCTGTTCGCGGAGATTGAGAGCCCGGACGTCGTGCCCGACCTCATCGGGAAGGCCGACGCCCAGCTCCGCGCGCTCGCGGCTCAGATCGACGACGAGGAGGCGCTCCCCGAGGAGCTGCAGGGCGTCGAAGCCGCCCCGGCTCCGGAGACGGACGACGCCGACGAGGAGGAACAGGCGGAGGAAGAAGACGACTCGGACGACGCTGAGGCGGCCGACGACGACGCCGACGACGACGACGGCGACGACGGCGGCGAGGGTCTCGGCGCGATGTTCGGATAACACCACGAGGACACACCAATGGAATACGTTTACGCTGCGCTCATCCTGAACGAGACTGGCGAAGAGATCAACGAAGAAAACGTCACCGGCGTGCTCGAAGCCGCCGGCGTCGACGTCGAGGAATCCCGCGTCAAGGCGCTCGTCGCCGCGCTGGAGGACGTCGACATCGAGGAGGCCATCGAGACGGCCGCCGCGGCCCCGGCCGCCGGCGCCGCCTCGGGCGGCTCCGCGGACGCCGCGGACGCCGACGAGGCCGACGAGGGCGACGACGAGGACGAAGAGGAGGCCGCCGAGGAAGCGGCGGACGACGACGAGGAAGACGGCGACGGCGGCGAAGGTCTCGGCGAGCTCTTCGGCTAACGCCGGACGAGCGAGACTCCGACCGCGTCGACCGACTCTTCAACGCCGATTTTTATCGAGACCCGCTATCCGGAGTGATAACGCCGTCCGCGAGTTTATATATCGATCTCGGATACGGAGACGTGATGAAGATCGTCGACGGCGACAAGGTCGAGTGCGATCGGTGCGAGTCGGTGTTCCCGATCGGAGACGTCTCGCTGCTCGAGAAGGAGACGAACCGCGACTACGAGCGGGTCCTGTGCGAGGACTGCCTGGGCGCCGTCGGCGTCCCGAAGGGGTACACGCTCCGCCGCGACATCAGTCACTTGGCCGGGTGAGCCGCGACGCGGGGAACCCGTACCTGTCGCAGTCGCCGACGCTCCGCCCCGGGCGGATCGACGCCGCGTACACCGCCTCGACGATGGGCTCGTGGACCCCGTAGTCGGCGTTCGTGGGGTACTCGGCGATGACCCGCCCCTCGTCGGTCCGGTAGGCGTCGGCCCGTTCTGTCGTGACCTCCACGACGACGAGCCGCTTTCCAGTCTCGCGGTCGTGGACGACCGCGCCGGGTTCGAACGCGTGTCGCTCACAGAGGTGCGCGCCGCCGGCGTCGAACGGGACGAACGTCTCCGCGCCGCAGACCGCGCAGGCGCCGACGCGCTCGTCCGGCGCGGGGACGACCCCCGAGGTCACCTCCATCGCGACGCGGCGGAGGTGCTTACAGCGCGAGCCGCGGATCGCGTGGTCCGGGCAGGTGCATGTGCCGGCGTCGAGCGCGACCACGTAGGTCCCGCCGTCGGTCTCGACGACGTAGCGCCGGTCGCGGAGCGCGCGGACCGTCATCTCCTCTACGGCGGCACGGGCGGATCGGTCATCGTTCCCGTCCTCGCTGCCCGGCGGCGACGGCGGCGACGACGCCGAGGACGGCGATCGCGACGGAGTCGGTTCGGGGGCTGCTGACGCGGGTGTGTTTCTGATGTGCGTCATAGTTGGCGGCGAGGGGGTCCCTCGCTTCGCGTCGAGATAGGTGCCGAAAACGGATAAGATCGGCGCCAAAACGGACTCAGAACCGGGATTTCGCGGTTGAACCCGCCACACCGACTCTGTTCCGCCGACCGCGGCGCCCTCATCGAAGTCCTTTTTTAGCGGCGACGGAAACTCGCGGACATGGAAATCGACGCGGAGCTCCGTCGGCAGATCGCGGTCTCGCTGTCGGCGGCGGCGGTCTTCGTCGCCGGACTGGTCGGGATCGGGGTCGCGTTCGGCGGTTCCGAGGGGCTTCCGGAGACCGGTGCGATCGCCCTCGTCGCGCTGCTCGCCGGGTTCGTCCTGTTGATGGCGCTCGTCGGCGCGTACCTCATCCGAGCGAACGACGACGACGAGTAGACGGCTACTCGCCTCCGGCGACGACTATTGGCTTTCGGCTTCCGTCGCGTCCGCGTTCTCCTCCCGCCAGTCGGCGATCTCGTCGGCCTCGGTCACGCGCCGCTCGTAGTACGCGAGCGGGTCGGCGGCGACCTGCATGTGGTCCTCCTCGTTGTGACAGATCCCGTAGTTCGCCAGCGTCTCGCACGTCGGCGGCGGATACTGGCTCCCTCGGTCGTCGCTGAGGTACTCGGTCTGGTACCGGATTCCCTCGGCGTCGAGGCTCGTGTCGGCGCAGAACGCGACCACCTCGTCGGGGCTCATGCCGATCCCGACGAGGAATGCCATCAGCGCGAACGCCTCCGGCGGGGAGAGCTCGGTGCCGCGCTCGGCCTTCTCGATCAGGTTCCGCATGCAGGGCGGGAACAGGTCGGGCGCGACCACGTCGACGGGGCCGGCGTAGGTGCGCTCCGAGAGCAGCCGCTTGAGGTCCGCGACGCCCGACTCGAGCTCCGCGGCGATCCCCTCGCCGGCGGCGAGCTCGAACGGGAGCCCCTCCCGGACCCGGTCCTCGACGGCGGCCTCGAGCGCGTCCAACAGCTCCTCGCGGGAGACGCGCACCTCGCCGTCGGCGAGCGCGCGGTTGACGAGCCGCCACGACTCGCCCCACGAGGGCGACGTGAGCCGGAGGTACGGCCCCACGGCGATCCAGTAGTGCTCGGGGTCGCGGCCGGTCCCGGAGGCGGCGCCGGCCGCGGCCGCACCGCCGGTTCCTCCGCTCCCGCCGGCTCCCGCAGCCGGTCGGGGTGGCTCCGCTCGCACCGCGTCCGCGAGGTCGAACTCCGCGAGCACGTCGTCGAGGGCGACGGTCGGGGTCGACACCGACCGCAGCTCGTCGTCGGTCGCGAGGTCCCCGCGGATCCGGTCGATCGCGGTCGCGGCCTCGGCGGCGGCGTACTTCTCGATGGCGGGCTCGGAGTCTAAAAGCGAGACGAGGATCCGCGCGATCGGGTACGAGAGCAGCTCGGCCTGCGCGTCGTAGGCCGACTCGGCGGGGAACTCGCCGCTCTCGGAGGCGACGGTCCCGTCCATCAGGGCGCGCTCCACGCGCTCGCGGGCGCGCTCGACCGCCGGCGCGTCGGCCGCGACGAGCTCCGGTAGCGACACCGCGGCGTCGGCGACCGCCTCGCGGGCGGCCGCGAAGAACGGGTACTTGGCGTCGAGCGCGTCCATGTCCGGGCCGAGGTAGCAACGGGCGGCGAATAAGCGGTGCGGTCCGCGGCTACAGTCTCCCCCGGAGGTAGTGACCGAGATAGCCGCCGACGATCCCGGACCCGAGGGTGTAGGCGGCCGCGAGACCGACCACCAACAGCGCGACGATCCCGAACTCCGCGGGCGCCCCGGCGATCCCGAGGAAGAACAGCAGGAAGGTCACCACGGCCGCGAACGGCAGCGTCATCACGACGCCGGCGACCGTGCCCGTCTTGAGCGCGTCCGCCGGCCGGCCGCCGCAGAGGTAGCCGGCGACCGCGCCGCCGAGCACGGTGGCGAAGGGAACGAACGACAGGACCGAGCCGGCGATCCCGCCGACGAGCCCGTACACGAGCACGTCGACCAGCTCCGCGGGCGCGTCGTCGCCGGGCGCGAGGAAGTCGTTCGAGGCGGGTTCACTCGTGTCCGTCGCGGGCGCGTCGACGGAGGCGATCCCGTCGTCCGAGGGGGTGTCGTCGGTGGAGGGGGTGTCGTCGGGGACCATCGGCCGATTACTCCTCTTCTTCCGTTTCGTCGCCCGATTCGTCGTCCGGCTCCTCGACGGCGGCGCCGGGCGCGTTCGACTTCACGCTGTTGAGGCCCTGTTTCGTCTTCTGTTTGGAGGCGTACCCCTGTCCGCCGTCGGCGATGACGTTCCCGTTGGCGTGGCGGAGCCGCCAGCGGTACTCGTCCGCCTTGTCGCGGAACAGCTCGAAGGTCGCGTCGCTGCCCCCCTCCTCCGGCGCCTCCTCGTCGCGGGAGACGTCGACGACGTGGGCGCCGGGGGCGTTCCGCTGGACGCTCTCGATGCCGGACTCGGCGTCGCGCTTGTCGGAATACCCCTCGCCGCCGTCGGCGATGATGTTCCCGTTGTCGTGGACGAGCCGCCAGCGCCAGTCGCCGGCGCTGTCCGCGTACAGTTCGAAGGTCGCCTTGCTCGCGGCGGCCTCGTCGTCGATCTCGCCCTCCGCCTCCGGCCATTCCATCTCGACCTCGAAGTGGACCGTCCCGTCCTCGCGTTCGAGCTCGATCTCGACCTCCTGTTCCGCCGCGGGGTCGACGGTCACGGTGCCGGCGTCGTCGACCGGGACCGGTTCCCCGCGCCCGAGCGCCCGCGCGATGCGCCGGAAGTAGGTTGCGAGCGCCTGTCGGCTCCGAGATTTCCGCGACTCGTGAACGGTTTCTTCGGGCATGCGGGACCTACGTCACGGCGAGCGCACAAAACGCTATGGCCGGTTTGCAACTGATCGGTGAACGGCTGAGCGGATCTGTACTAGTAGGTCTGCGGTGGTCGTTCGAGGATCTCGAAAATCTCTCTCGCCCGATACTCCTTGTTCCGTGCTTTCCCGGTAACTTCTTCGAGAACGCCGTCTTCCTCTAGGGCGGCAATTGCGCGAGACGCCGTCGAGTGGTCGACGTCGAACGATTTTGCGACGGTCTTGGTCGTCAGGTAGGGCCGTTCGAAGAGCTTGCAGGCGAGCCGATTTTTCGTGTAGGCGACACCACCGTACTCGTTCTCGTACCGCCGTCGAAGCTCGTCGAGCGCGAGCGTGCGCGTGACGGATTCCTCGGCCTGTTTGGCGATCCCCTCGACGAAAAACGCGAGCCACGCCTCCCACTCGCCGTCCGTCCGTACCGCCGTCATCCGGTCGACGTAGGTCGGCTTGTTCCGGTTGAAGTACTCGCTCAGGTAGAGGTTCGGGCGTTGCAGGTAGCCGTGATCGTACAGGTGCAGCGTGATCAGGAGGCGTCCGAGCCGACCGTTTCCGTCGCCGTAGGGGTGGATCGTCTCGAACTGGTAGTGAAAGAGCGCGATATCGATGAGGGGATGATACCGCCCCCCCGTCCGGTAGTACGTCATCAGCGCGTCGATGAGTCCATCGACGACGCCCGGTACTGGGGGAAGGAAGTCCCCGAGGTGGTTCGGGCGCGTCTTGTACTCTCCGACGGTCTCGGTGTCGACGCGGTCGTCGGGGACCCCGCTGAGAAGCGTCTCGTGGAGCGCGTGTAGCAGGTCGACGCTGAGCGATTCGCCGTCGTCTATCGCTCGAATACCGTCCTCGACGGCTCGCTCGTAGTTCAGCACCTCACGCGTGTCCTTCGTGGTCTTCGACGACGAGCGGGACGCGAGCGCGTTGGCGTCTACCGAATCATCGAGAGCGCGTGTTTCGAGACTGTAGAGGGCGTTGTAGTCGATATCTGCCCCCTCGATCTCGGCGGATTCCATCGCTTCCTTCCGCAAGAGAGACGTGTAGAGGAGGGGCGGGAAGTCGAGTTCGCGACTGATCCCGCTGAGCTGGCCCAGCCAGAACGTGGCGTCCGCGAGCGTCTCGTAGAACCGATCGGTGAGATCCAGCTCCCGTGACGGCGGAAGCGGCTCGGGCTTGTAGTAGGAGTCACGCCCGTACGAGACGAGCGTTCCGGGCGCCGTATCTCCTAAATCACGCTCCCTCATGCATCCAAGCGCACATCGGTCGGATTATGGATGAATCTATCGCTCTCATATGCAACCAACGCGAATCAGAGAACGCTAAGCTGGTATTCGAGTAGTATATATTCAATCACTCTGTGGCTCAACCCCGGGTGGAGTATGGCTGAGATCACGGAGAGTTCGAACTCATTCACTTCGCTCGCTCCGTTCCCTGGTTCGAATCCGCCCTCAAACAGGTATGTCGCTGCCGCTCGCGGGTTGCTCGCGACAGCGACAGTGGGCTCGGGCGGGTTCGAACTCGATGGCGAGACTCGCTTCGCTCGTCTCGCGTAGTTCGAACCGCGCCCGCCACACCTGCGGCTCGCGGATTGCTCGCCGCAGGAAGTGGGCTCGGGCGGGTTCGAACCGCCGATCTCAGCCTTGTAAAGGCCGCGTCATAACCAGCTAGACCACGAGCCCTCACCGGTTCAAACCCGCTCGGAGCGGAAAACGGTTTCTTTCTGCGGTCCGAGGACCGACCGTGAACCGCCGTCTCCTCGCGATCGCCGGCGTCCTCGTCGCTCTCGCGCTCCTCTTTGCCGCCGCGCTCGCGGCGAACCCGACTCTCCTGATCGCGGGCTACGACACCGTGACCGTCGAGGCGGTCGACGGCGAGACGGGCGAGTCGCTCGCGGTCGTGGAGGCGCGCGTCGCCGACGGCCTCGCGAAGCAGTACGTCGGCCTCTCCGAGACCGACGAGCTCGCGGCCGACGAGGGGATGCTGTTCGTCCACGACGAGACGGCCGAGCGCGGGTACGTGATGCGCGGGATGTCGTTCGGGCTCGACATCGTCTTCGTCGCCCCAGACGGCACCGTCACCGAGGTCCACGAGGCGGCGCCCGAGTCGCGCCCGTACACCCGCTATTCAGGAACCGGCCGGTACGTCCTCGAAGTGCCGCGGGGGTGGAGCGAGCGCAACGGCGTCGGCCCGGGCGACCGGCTCCGCTTCGAACTCGACTGAGATCGCGCCCGCCGCTCCGCGACGAAACCGATTTGCCACTCGCGGGCGTCGACCGACGTATGACCGGTCTCCCCCGTCGGATCGCGTGGAACGTCCGCCACCGCTGGCGGCGGATGTTCGCGGTCCTCGTCGTCGGCGCCGGCGTCGCGGCCCCGCTCGTCACCGGGCTCTGGTGGTCGCTGCCGCTCGTCTGGTTCTTCGGGCTGTTCGTGGCGCTGCCCGTTCTCCACACGCTGACGAAGCCGCTGCCGGACGAGGGCGACGAAGGCGGCGACGCGGACGCCCCCGACGACCCTGCCCTCCGCGCGCTCCGCGAGCGCTACGCCCGCGGCGAGATCGACGAGCGCGAGTTCGAGCGCAAGCTCGACCGCCTGCTGGAGACGGAGGACGCCGAGACCGCCGACCGCGGCGACGCCGACGACATCGCCGAGCGCGTCCGCGACGGGCTTCGGCGCGAAGTCGAGCGGGTCCGCGAGTGAGCGCGACGCGCCCGGGCGTGAACCCTCTGCGAGCGCTCCGACTGCGGGCGGTCCGACCCGCGACCGTCATCGTTTTGCGCGGCGCCGGCGAGAGGACCTGACGTGTTCCTCGACGCGCTCCGGTACCCACTCGCCGACCGAACGCGGCTCGACGGCACCGCGAAGTGCCTCGCCGCCCTCCTGCTGTGCGGGGCGCTGGTCCGGTTCGCGGGGCGGCTCTGGCCCGACTGGTCGCTGGCCGCGCCGCTGCTGCTCGCCGTCATCCCCCTCCTCGCGTGGCTCGGCCTCCTCGGGGGCGTCCTCGCGGGCGACGGGTTCCCGCCGCTGGCGACGGGTTCCACGGCCCGGATCGCCGGCCGGCTGTTCGGCGTCGCCGCCGTCTACCTCCTCCCCGCGGCCGTCACCGTGGTCGCCGCCGGCTACGTCGTCGCGAGCGGGACGGTCCCGGACGCGCTCGGCGGCGTGACCCTCGCGACCCTCGCGACCGCCGCGCTGCTCGTCACGGTCGCCTGCGGCTACCTCTTCCCGGCGGCGGCCGTCGTGAGTGTTCGGGAGGGGCTCCGCGCCGGCCTCCGGCGGGACGCCCTCCGCGGCACGGCGTCGAGCACGTACTTCCTCGCGTGGGTCGGCGCGACCGTGCTCGTCGTCGTCGCGTGGAGCGCGCTCGCGGCGACGGCCGCGCGGAGCGTCGCCGCGCTCCTCGCGCTCGGGTGGTGCGCCTACGCCCACGTCGCCGCCGCGGCGCTCCTCGCCGAGGGGGTCGATCGGACCGCCTACTGGTGAGGCGGCTCGGAAAAAGCGACGAACTCGGGTCCGCGTCCGGTCAGGCGAGGTCGACCTGGTCGGCGGCGTCCTCCATCGACCGGTTGTGGAGCGCCTCGCCCGTGGCCCGGTCGAAGAGGTGGATCGCGTCTTCCGGAATCCGCGCGACCACCGAGTCACCCTCGCTGACGCGCGTGAACCCGTCGATCGTCGCGACGAGCGTCTCCGCGGACTCGGGGTCTGCGTCGGGGTCGAAGTGGAGGTACACCGTGTTCTCGTCGCCCATCGGCTCGACGACGTCGACGGTCATCTCGAACTCGTGCGCGTCGCTCTTCCCCTCGACGAGCTCGACCGCCTCGGGCCGGATCCCGAAGACGAGGTCGGTCGTCTCCCCGAGGTCCGACCGCACGTCGTCGCCGACGGGGTACTCGAAGACGTCGCCGACCAGCCGGTCGCCGTCGAGCCTCACGTCGAAGAAGTTCATCGAGGGCTCACCGAGGAAGCTCGCGACGAACTGGTTGGCCGGCTCGTGGTAACACTTCAGCGGCTCGGCGATCTGCTGTAGCTCGCCCCCGTCGAGGATGGCGATCCGGTCGCCCATCGTCATCGCCTCGGTCTGGTCGTGGGTGACGTACACCGTCGTGACGCCGAGGTCGTCCTGAAGCCGCTGGAGCTCCGTGCGCATCTCTGCGCGGAGCTTCGCGTCGAGGTTGCTGAGCGGCTCGTCCATCAGGAACACCTCGGGGTCGCGGACGATCGCGCGGCCGAGCGCGACGCGCTGCTGTTGGCCCCCGGAGAGGTCCTTCGGCTTCCGATTCAGGAGCTCACCGATGTCGAGCAGCTCTCCCGTCTCCGTGACCATCCGGGCGATCTCGTCGTCCGGGAGGTCGGTCGACTCCTCGAGTCCGAACGACATGTTCTCCCGAACGCTCATGTGCGGGTAGAGCGCGTACGACTGGAACACCATTGCGATGTCCCGGTCCTGGGACTTCACGTCGTTGACGACCCGGTCGTCGATGCTGAGCGTGCCATCGGTGATCGTCTCCAAGCCGGCGATCATCCGCAGCGTCGTGGACTTTCCACAGCCCGACGGACCGACGACGACGAGGAACTCCCCGTCGTCGATCGACATCGAGATGTCGTCGACGGCGACGACCTCCTCGTCGCCGTCCTGAAACGTCTTCGTTACCGAATCGAGTTCAAGCGTTGCCATGTCTTTGAGTTGTGGTCGCTGTCGAGTAGTCGTTTGCGCGTCGCGCCGACTCCCGTCTCGGGGCGTCGGCGGCCCCGCCCGGGATCCGCGTACGGACCACGGTGTCGTCGCACACCGTCCGCGTGCGGACCGCGGTGTCGTCGCACGCCATCCGCATGCGCGTACGGGTCACGCCGCCACCCCCTCGGCGAATTCGTCGCCGAAGAGGATGTACACCGCGAGCGTCGGGAGCGCCGCGAAGAACGCCCCGGCCATCCGGAGCGCGAAGTCCTGGCCCTCCATCGAGGTCCCGAGCCCGGCGAGGATCAGCACGACCGGGGCCGCGGGGCTCGACTCCGTCGAGACGATCACCAGCGTGAACAGCAGGTCGTTCCAGATCTGCGTGAACTGGTAGATGAGCACCACGGCGAACATCGGCCCGGAAAGCGGCAGGACGATCCGCCGGTAGACGCGGCGCAGCGACGCGCCGTCGAGGCGGGCCGACTCCATCATCTCGTCGCTCATCGTCTTGTAGTACGTCCGGAACAGGAGCGTACAGATCGGGATCCCGTAGGCGACGTGGGTGATCACGAGCTCCACGATCCCGACGTAGTCGTCGTCGATCCCGAGCGCCCAGACGAACGAGAGCGCGTCGCCGAGCTGGACCCACTGCGACCAGAACTGGGTCAGCGGAACCAGCACCGCCTGGTACGGGATGAAGATCCCCGCGATGATGAGCGCGAGCACCAGCGCCTTGTACGACGCCTTCCAGTTCGGAATCGTCAGTCCGTACGCCGTGACGCTCCCGATGAGCGCCGAGATGATCGTCGCCGGCACGGCGTACAGGAGGCTGTTCCCCATGCCGCGCAGCAGGGCGTCGATCGCCGTCCGCCACTTCTCGAACGTGAACCCGGACGCTCCCGGCGGAGCGAACGGGGCCGTCTCGATGATGGCGGTGCCGGTCTTGAACGAGGTGACCAGTCCCGACTCGATGGGGACGAGGTAAAACCCCGCGGCCAAGACCAACACGACGTACAGCGCGAGGTCTTCGACAGTCAGCCGATCGAGAGTCCGACGGATTCCCGTCGCTCTCGCCGTCGCGCCGCTTCCGTCGGTTCGGAGTTCGTCGTCGGTCATAGGTTATTCCTCCGGTATTCGTAGACGAGGTAGGGGCCGATGACCGCGAGCGCCATCCCGAAGAGGACGATCGCGATGGCCGCGCCGTACGCCCACTGCGAGTTGGAGTACGCCTCGCGGACCATCTTCGTCGCGAGGATGTCGGCGCCGTTCGGCGGCCGGTACCCCCCCACGAGCGAGTAGAGGAAGTCGAAGGCCTTCATGCCGAACACCATCAGCACCACGGCGGCGCTGATCGTCGCGCCCTTCAGCTGCGGAATGATCACGCGCCAGTACATCTTCAGCGTCGACGCGCCGTCGACCTTGGCCGCCTCGTAGTGCTCGTCCGGAATCGCGCGGAGCCCGGCGAGGTACACGACCATCGCGTACCCCGAGAACTGCCACATCAGCGCGAAGATGACGGCGTAGAGGACGACGGCCTGATTACCGAGCCAGCTCACCGGTCCGAGGCCGAACACGCCGATGACGCTGTTGGCGATCCCGTTGTTGTAGTTGTAGATCCACAGCCAGAACTGCGCGGTCACGACGAACGAGAGGCTCATCGGCAGGAGGTAGATCGTCCGGAACGTGTTCTCGAACCGGATCCCCCTGTCGATGAGGATCGCGAGCACGAGGCCGACCGCGAGCGTCCCCGCCGTGAACGCGATCAACAGGATGAGCGTGTTGACCGCGGCGTCGATGAAGCCGGAGTCCGCGAGCGCACGCGTGTACATCTCGAAGTCGAGGTCCGAGTAGTCCGGTGCGTTCGCGAACCCCTGGTAGTCGGTCAGCGAGATGAGGAGGTTCCAGATGACCGCGCCGTAGACGAACAGCCCCATCAGCAGGAACGGCGGGAGCCAGAATATCGACGACTCGGCGAAGTCGCTCCCGAAGCGGTCGTCGACCGCGGCGCTGAGCCGCGCTATCGGTCCCGGATCGTCACCCGAGCCGGCGTTCGCCGCAGCGCCGTCGCTCACGACGCCGCCGTCGGTGCGAGGCTCGTCTCCGTCGCCCGAGGTCGGGCTGATCGCGCGGTGCAATCGTCGGTAAAAATCGAGCATCTGGTGGACTTAGTTCGACACCGCGTCCAGGAACCCGGACGTCGCCGCGTCGACGTTGTACGGCCCGGTGAACTCCGAGGAGATGACCTCGTTGAGCGCCGTCATCGTCTGCGAGGTGACGCCGAGTCCGTGCTGGAGGTTCGGCGGGCGGTACTCCGCGTTTGCGAAGTCCTCGGCCGTCTCCTGGAGGTACGGACCGAACTCGTCCATGCTCACGTCCGTCCGCGTCGGGATCGACCCCTTGTACTGGTTGAACGCGATCTGGGCCTCCTCGCTGCCGGCGAACGCCGACCAGGTCTTCGAGGCCTCGGGCGTCGGGTTGTCCGCCGGGTAGAGGAACGAGTCGAAGTGCAGGGTGTACATCCCCTCCGTCCCGGGGAACGTCTTGAAGCCCCAGTCGTCCTCGTAGTCGAAGTCCTCCGCGTTCCGGAAGGCGCCCGCCGCCCAGTTACCCTGGTGGATGAAGGCGGCCTCGCCGTTGATGATCTTCTGGTTCGACTGCGTCAGGTTGAGCGAGGCGGCGTCGTCGCTGATGTGGTTCTCCAGCATCTCGGCGGTCCGATCGAACGCCGCGCGGACGGCCTCCTCGTCGCCGTCGCCTTCGAGGAAGTCCATGTACGGCTGATAGCCGTTCTCGCCGAGCATCACGGCGGCCCACAGCTGCGTCGTCGTCCACGTCCCCGACATCGCGTGGGTCATCGGGACCGCGTCGGTCTCGTTCGAGACCGTCTCGAAGGCGTCGATGAGCGCCGCGGGGCTGTCCAGCGACTCGACGTCGATTCCGGCGTCCTCGACGACGGAGACGTTGTAGAACAGGCAGTTCAGTCGGTGCGATCCGAGCGGGACGGCGCGGTAGCTCCCGCCCTGCTGGTGAAGTTCGACGGCCTCCTCGACCATCGCGTCTTCGAACCCGTTCTCCTCCCAGACGTCGTCGACGCTGCCGAGGGCGCCCTCGTAGCGCTGGAGGTTCGGGCCCGGCCAGCCGGCGAACGCGCCCGGCGGGTCGTTGCTCTGGAGCCGGTTTGCCACGACGGCGTCGAGGTTCTCGTTGCCGCCGCCGCCGATGGGGTTCATGTCGAGGTCGGTGTCGGGATGCGCCTCGTTGAACGCCTCCTCCAGCGCCTCGGCCGCCGTGGCGCCGTCGCCGCCGGTCCAGCCGTGCAGCACCTCGACGGGGCCGGCCGCCCCGCCGTCGCTTCCGTCGGAGCCGTCACTGCCGTCGGAGCCGTCACTGCCGTCGGAGCCGTCACTGCCGTCCGAACCGTCGCTGCCGTCGCTTCCGTCGCTGCCGTCGCCGCCGGCACAGCCGGCGATTCCCACGGTCGCGAGGGTACCGGCGCCGGCCACGTAGTGGCGGCGCGTGAGACGGTCAGCGTCGGATCGACTGTCTTGTGACATGTACAATGCTTATGGTTACTCCCGGTACTTAACGATTGATGTTCGTTTACTCCGATTGTTAATAATGTCTCCACATCGATATGCGCGGCCGCTGTTATCGGTGTACCGAACCGGTGTTCGACTCGGCGGGCGGACCGACCGATTCTTGAGCGCGTGGCCCGGAGGACGCGGTATGGAGGGACCGCTGTGGATCGACGCGCACGCTCCGGCGCTCGACGAGATCCGTCAGGACGAGGCGCGCGAGCGGCTGGAGCGCGCGGTCGACGAGCCGATGAACCTCGTCGTTCAGGGGCCGCCCGGCGTCGGGAAGACGGCGGCCACGCGGGCGCTGACCCGGGCCGCCCACGAGAACCCCGACGCCGATCTGATCGAGATCAACGTCGCCGACTTCTTCGGCCGGACGAAAAAGGAGATCCGGACCGACCCCCGCTTCGAGGGGTTCCTGCAGGGACGCAGCCGGATGGCGAAACGCGACATGATAAACCGGGTGCTGAAGGAGTCGGCGTCGTACGCGCCGATGTCCGGCGAGTACAAGACGGTCCTCCTAGACAACGCCGAGGCGATCCGCGAGGACTTCCAGCAGGCGCTCCGGCGGGTGATGGAACAGCACCACCGCACCACGCAGTTCGTGATCGCCACCCGCCAGCCGTCGAAGCTCATCGCGCCGATCCGCTCGCGGTGTTTCCCGGTCCGCGTGCGCGCGCCGACGACCGACGAGGCGATCGACGTGCTCGAAACGATCTGCGAGCGCGAGGGCGTCGACTACGACGGCGACGGGCTGGAGTTCGTCGCCAGCGCGGCCGGCGGCGACCTCAGGGAGGCGATCCTCTCGGCGCAGGCCACCGCGGTCGAGGGCGGCGAGATCACCATGTCGACCGCCTACGAGACGCTCGGCGAGGTCGGCGACGACGACGCGATCCGGGAGGCGCTCGCCGACGCCCGCGCCGGCGACCTGAAGGACGCGCGCTCGACCCTCGACGACCTGCTCGACGAGGGCGGGTACGACGGCGGGGAACTGCTCCGGGAGACCCTGCGGGTCGCCCGCGCCGGCTCCGAGTACGGCGGCGACGAGCTCGCGCGGCTCCACGTCCTCGCCGGCGAGGCCGACCTCGACCTGGTCGACGGGCTCGACGACCGGACCCACCTCGTCCACCTGCTCGCGGCGTGGGCGGCGGGGCGAACCGAGCTCCGCCCCGACCTCCGGGAGCCCGCGGAGGCCTGACGATGGGACGGAACCCCCCGCTCTCGGCGGTGCTCCCGTTCGACGTCGTCGACGAGGCGTGGCGGCTGGCGCTCGCGCCCGCGCTCCTCGGGGCCGCGACGCTCCCGCTCCTGCCGCCGGTCGGCGTCGGCCTGCTCGCGCTCGCGCTCGGCGTCCTCTGGTTCCACCGCGACCCCGACCGCTCGACGCCCGACGCGGAGGGCGTCGTCGTCGCCCCCGCGGACGGCACCGTGAGCGTCGTGCGCGAGGAGGGCGAGCGCCTCCGCGTCGGCGTGTTCATGAACGTCACCGACGTGCACGTGAACCGCGCGCCGCTCGCGGGCGAGGTCCGCGAGGTGCGCCACCGCCCCGGCGCGAACCGGCCCGCGTTCGACAAGGAGTCCGACCGCAACGAGCAGGTCGCGATCGACTTCGGCGAGTACGAGCTGCTGGTCATCGCCGGCTGGTTCGCCCGCCGGATCCACCCCGCGGTCGAGCCCGGCGACGCCGTCGACCGCGGCGAGCGCGTCGGCCACGTCTCGTTCGGCTCGCGGGCGGACGTCATCCTGCCCGCCGACATCGACGAGGGCGACCTCCTCGTGAGCGAGGGCGACGCGGTGCGCGCCGGCGAGACGATCGTCGCGGAGCGCGACTGAACTTCGTCGCCAAACGCGACTGAACTCGCAGAGCCGGCTCTTCTCGGTCTTCGATCGGCCGCCTCAGACCCCCAGCGCGTCGGCCAGTTCGTGTATCGACTCCACCGTGAGGTCCGAATCCCCCGCGAACGGCTCCCACGGCGTCCCCTTCCTGTCGAGGCGGACCGCCTGCATCCCCGCGTGCGACGCCCCTAACACGTCGAACCACCCCGCCGAGACGTGGACGATCCGGTCGATCGGCGTCCCCGTCCGGGCGGCGCCGTGGCGGTACAGCTCGGCCGCCGGCTTGAACGTCTCCACCTCGTCGGCGCTTATCGTGTCCGCGACGAGATCCTCGATCCCGGCGTGTTCGACCATCGAGTCGAGCATCTCCGGGTTCCCGTTCGAGAGCACGTACGGCTCGTACCCGCCCTCGCGCAGGCGCTCGATCCCCGACCGCACGTCGTCGAACACCTCGAGCTCGTGGTACACCGCGAGGATCTCGTCGCGCTCCGCGGCCGACAGGTCGACGCCGTGGGCCGCCAGCGCGTACGTCAGCGCGTCGCGGTTCATCTCGTAGAAGGGCTGGTAGGCGTCGATCGCGTTCGCGACGAACGTGTACGCCAGCGACCGCGACCGCCAGAGCCGCGACACCGGCTCCGGGTCGGGGACGCGGTCGGCGAGCGCCGCCTCGGCCGCCTCCACGTCGACGAGGGTGCTGTACGAGTCGAAGGTGACGGTCCGAACGCGGTCCGGGTCGAGTGGCATTCGGTCGCCCCTTCGGCGGCCCGCGTTATCATACCCCGCGGTTCGTTCGTCCGGAGCGCCTGCTCTCCGGGTGGCCTACAGGACGAAGGGCCCCTGCTGGCGGATCGGCTCCCCGTGCGGTCGACCGGAGACGGCGACGAAGCGGAGCCCCGGTTCCCCGTCGCTCTCGACCGTCACGTCCCGCGCGTCCGCGTTCGGGAGCACGTCGCCCGCGGCGAACTCGCGGGTGGCGCCGGCCTCTGCCTCGGAATCGACGTCGGCGCCCGCGTCGGCGTCTCTGACCGTCCCGCTCCCCTCGACGCCGTAGAGGAACCCGGACCACTCGTCGGGGACTTCCCACGTCCACGCGTCGGTGACGCGGACGTCGAGGTACTCCATCGGGGTGTACAGCTCGATCGGCGACCCCTCGCCCACGACGGTGGTGACGGTCGCGCCGTCGCGCTCGGTCGTGGGGAGCTCCTCGGTGCCCGCGTCGACGTAGTCCGGGTCCGCCTCCTTCTCCTCCCGCGGGAGGTTCACCCACAGCTGGAGCCCGTTGCAGGCCTCGCCGTCGGCGGGGAACTCGGAGTGCCGGATGCCGCTCCCGGTGGTGATCCGCATCGCCTCGTCCTCGCGGGCGGTGTGCTCGACGCCGAGCGAGTCGGCGTGGTCCATCCCGCCCTCGATCATGTACGAGACGATCTCGAACCCCTTGTGCGGGTGCATCGGGAATCCCTTGTCCGGGTCGATGTAGAACCGCTCGAACAGCACGAACGGGTCGAGGTTGTCGGGGTGGGCGTTCGTCGGGAACGCGCGGTCGGAGTTCACGCCCGTCCCGTGTCGGACCGTCTCGCCCGAGAGCGGCTCGACGCCGCCCGCGGTCGTCTCGTCTGGTGTCATACACGATCTGACGAGTTTGGCACGCATAAGCTCCGCGCCGCCGGAAGACAAAAACAGTCAGATTTCAATTATTTATAAATCAAAAATCTCTAAGTAGGCGTTTGAAGGCTAATTTAGGGATAAATAGATCAGACAGATTAGTTACTGAAATGCGTTACAGAGAACGTTCTTACCCGTGGCACGCATGGGATGGAATGTAGACATGAGCTACGAATTAGATCCGCTGCCGTATGAGTACGACGCGTTAGAGCCGCACATTTCCGAGCAGGTGCTCGAATGGCACCACGACACCCATCATCAGGGGTACGTGAACGGGTGGAACGCGGCCGAGGAGACGCTCGAGGAGAACCGCGAAGCGGGCGACTTCTCGTCGTCGGGCGGGGCCATCCGCAACGTGACGCACAACTCGTCGGGGCACATCCTCCACGATCTGTTCTGGCAGAACATGTCGCCTGAGGGCGGCGACGAGCCTCAGGGCGACCTCGCGGCTCGGATCGAGGAGGACTTCGGTTCCTACGAGGCGTGGAAGGGCGAGTTCGAGGCGGCGGCCTCGGCGGCCGGCGGCTGGGCGCTCTTAGTGTACGACACGTTCTCGAACCAGCTTCGGAACGTCGTGGTGGACAAGCACGACCAGGGCGCGATCTGGGGCGGTCACCCGATCCTGGCGCTGGACGTGTGGGAGCACTCCTACTACCACGACTACGGTCCGGCCCGCGGCGAGTTCGTCGACAACTTCTTCGAGGTCGTCGACTGGGACGAACCGTCGAGCCGCTACGAGCAGGCCGTCGAGCTGTTCGAGTAACGCTCCACACCTGACGCGCTCCGCGCGTCGAAATCCCGAATTTTCCGAATTTCCCGAATTTTTCGCACCCTGACCCAAGAGCGTCAGGCCTCGCCGAGGTCGCGGAACATCGCGCGGTAGTCGTCGGACGACAGCGACTCGCCGAGCTCGTCGATGTCGGCGTCGAGCGTTTCGAGCCGTTCGACGAGCTCGGCGTACGCCTCGTTCCCCTCGCGCTGGGCCGCCGGCTTCTGGGCGTTGAGCACCGCGCGCTTGCTTGCCAGCGCCGCGGCCTCCTGAATCAGGTCGTCGTACTCGCTGCGGGTCAACAGCGTGTCGATCGCCGCCAGCAGCTTCGTCCGGCTGACGGGCTTCGTGAGATACAGATCGAACCCCATATCGATGATGTCGAAGTCGGGCTCGACGGCGGTGACCATCGCGACGCGGCAGTCGTAGCCGGCCTCGCGGATGTGATCGAGCACGTCGTCGCCGCTCCCGTCGGGGAGGCGTCGGTCGAGCAACACCACGTCGACCGCGCCGTCGACTCGGTCGATCGCTTCGGCGGCGGTCTCGGCGAGGTCGACGTCGTATCGCTCTTCGAGGAAGCCGGCGTACAGCGCGGCGATGTCGGGCTCGTCTTCGACGACGAGGACCGATGGCTCGCTCACCGCCGATCACCGCCGGAAACGACGGGGGACGCTTCACCGGGCATACAGGAAGGGGCGGTGTGTCGAGGAATAAACCTGTCGGCGTCCGTGCGGTCGGTCCGTCGGATCGTCTTTTATATACTCCGGTCGCCAAGGAAGGGACGAATGTCAGAACTCGTCTCCACCGGGGTCGAGGGGCTCGACTCCATCCTCACGGGCGGAATCACGGAGCGATCGACGGTCCTCGTCTCCGGGAACCCCGGTACCGGAAAGAGCATCTTCGGAATTCAGTATCTCCACCACGGCGTCGCCGAACACGACGAGCGCGGCGTGTACGTCTCCTTCGAGGAGGACGAAGCGGACATCCGCGGCGCCGCCGAGTCGATCGGGCTGGAGGGGTTCGGCGACTACGTCGACAGCGGCGACATCGTCATCCTCGACAAACGCGAGATGCTGCGCGAGACCGACTTCTCGACGGCGGTCGACAAGCTCCTCGACACGATCGAGGACGGGGACTTCGACCGGCTGGTGCTCGACTCGCTCTCGATGTTCCAGCTCTTCTTCGACGCCGAACAGGAGAAGCGGACGTACCTGCTGAAGTTCTCGGACATCCTCAAGGCGAACGGGCTCACCTCCCTGCTCATCAACGAGCAGGGCGCGGTGTTTCCCGACACCGAGGTCGGACTGGAGAACTTCCTCACCGACGGGAACATCTACTTCATCCAGACGCCGACCGATTCCGGCGTCAACCGCTACGTCTGGGTGGCGAAGATGCGGAAACAGGACATCGACACCGACATCTTCCCGATGGAGATCGGCGAGGGCGGGATCACCGTCCACGAGCGGGCCGGCGGGTTCTCGATGATGGGCCGGTCCGACGAGCCCTCGTTCTGAGTTCGGACGAGAGACGGAGAAGGCGACGCGGGGACGAACGCGTTATTGCGGGGACGAATACGGGTCGCGGGGACGGACGGAGAGCGTTACTGACCCGACGAGAGGTCGCGCCACACGTCGTCGAGCCGGTTTTTCACCGCGGAGCGCTCCTCGACCTCGACGGTGAGCCCGTCGCGGAAGTCGACCTCGACGCCGTCGACTTTCCGGCGGTACACCTTCACGCGACGGTGCTCGTCCGACAGCGGACGGTCGTGAAGCTCCAGCAGATCGGCCTCCTCCAGCTCGTTGATCCGGCGGTAACACGTCGCGATCGGTACGTCGAGCTCGTCGCTCAGGTCCTGTGCGGACATCGCGTCGCCGGTCGCCGTCAGGATGTCCGTGTTGTACTTGTTACCGAGCACCGTGATCAGGTCGTCCCCCACCATTCACGTTATCGTAGTTGATTATTGGGGCTTAAAAGGATACCGGTGATCGACACGGCCGAAGAAATCGACCCGGGGCGCCGCCGTCCGCCGGTACCGGGCGTTCGGTTTCAGCGGCTATTCGCGAGTGTTATCGACGGTGATAGCCGCCACCGTAGGTTTATAAGTCGACTCCGGTCACGGTGGGTATGGAGCTCATCGAGGGTCTGTATCTCGTGACGACCACCGTGCTGGCCGGCGCGAGCGCGACGCTGCTCGCGTTCGCGGTCTCGGCGTATCGGTCGTCGGGTCGGACGGCGATGGCGTACCTCGCGGTCGGATTCGGACTCGTCGTCCTCGCCGCCGTGGCGACGCCCGCCGCCGCCTTCCGGACCTCGTTCTCGAACCCGCAGGCCCTGCTGCTCGTCAACACCGGGCTGTTAGCGGCGTCGATGGCGCTGGTCGCCGGGAGCCTCGCGGTGTACGAGCCCGGCACGCAGGAGTTCGTGATCCCCGACTCGGAGCTGGCCCGGATCCAGGACCGCTGAGACGGGCCGGGGCCGAGAGGATCGGGACGTACGACACCCCCGAATTTCGAGAGATTTTCAGACCTTTCTGATCATCGTACGCGAGAGTGTGCAGCTCTCCTTCCTCCGATCGGAGCTGATCGACCCGCTCACACCGTGTGCTCTCAGATCCAGACGCGATAACACGATCGCGATATCGTTGATACATTCAGAAATTTCAAAGTAGAAAATAATGCGATAATCGCAACACTGAAGCGTCTTATCAGTTCAAATAATTGGCACGGAGTCTTTAATAGGGAAATCACACTCCGTAGCGATAACGCCCGCCGGGCAGGCCGGGGGCCGACGCAACACACAATGTTCGAAACAATACTGGACGAGGAAGAGCGCGGTCAAGTGGGGATCGGGACCCTCATCGTGTTCATCGCGATGGTGCTGGTGGCGGCGATCGCCGCCGGCGTCCTGATCAACACGGCCGGGTTCCTTCAGACGCAGGCGGAAGCAACGGGCGAAGAGAGTACGAGTCAGGTGAGCGACCGGATTCAGATCGTGAGTCAGTCTGGGAACGTGACTGATCTGGACATCGATGGTGATAATACGGATGAGAGATCTATCGACCAGCTCCAGCTTACGGTCGCGCAGTCGCCGGGTGCGGGAAACATCGATCTCACTGAAGTGACCGTCGAACTGATCGGCACTGGCGGACAAGTCTCGGCAGAGCTTGGTACCAACAACATCACGATGTTCACCGGTGATGGCGACGAGGTCGTCTTGACGGATAACAGTGATCGGGCCGAGATTACGCTGAACCTTGACGAAGATTCTGGCCCCTTCGAGTACAACGCTGAAGACGGTGACACCGATGGCGGTCTAAACGCTGGTGACAGTCTGTCGGTGACGTTCACGACTGCCTCCGGTGCAACTACCAGCACCGAACTGCGCGTCCCGACCACGCTGACCGATGAACAGACTTCGGTGAGGCTGTAACAATGTTCGAAACAATCACTAACAGCGAAGATCGCGGTCAGGTTGGTATCGGCACGCTCATCGTGTTCATCGCGATGGTGCTGGTGGCAGCGATCGCCGCCGGCGTCCTGATCAATACGGCCGGCTTCCTGCAATCACAGGCTGAGGCGACGGGACAAGAAAGTACGGACCTAGTGTCTGAGCGCATCGACGTGTCTACTGAGGTCGGTATTGTTGGTAACGCGTCCTCGGGCGAACTTGAATCGATCCGACTCGGTGTCACCGGTGCCGCCGGCTCTGATCAGATCGACTTATCAGAGACGACGATCCAAGCGGTCGGTCCTAACGGGCAGGCTAACCTTGTGTTCACCGATGTGGACGCGAACGGAACGGATCTCACAACTGACGACTCGATCAACGCGAGCCAGCTCAATGCGAGCCAGTTCGCCGTCAAAAACTCCGAAGGAGAGTGGGTTGCCAGTGACTCGGCAGTACTGGACGACGACAACGACTACACGATCGTCGTTAACCCCGGTGCAGAGCCGTTCGGTAATCTCACTGCGGATGGTGCCGATGGCACGACTGAAGTCCATGATGGCAGCAGCTTCACCTACGCCCATCTGAGTGAGCACGAAGCCTTCGGACAGAGCCAGACCTCGTCGCTCGAACTCGTCTCGCCGTCGTCGGCCACGACGTCCATCGAGCTGAATTCGCCCGACCTCTACAGCGAGGACGGCGAAGCGGTCCGGCTCTAACGAGCCTCGAATAGCCACCTAACCACTGTCCCGGCGGATCCCTCCGCCCGGAACACCTATTTTCTCGCGCCACCACGGCTACGCCATGAGCGACCGCGACGCACCGGCGGCGGACCCGGACGCACCGCCGGCCGACCCCGACGAGCTCGACTTCACCGACGACGAGAGCGTCGTCGAGATCGGGGAGAGCCGGTACGTCGTCGGGACGAACGGTCGTCCCAACGTCCGCCGGACGCAGCCGGATCGGTCCCCCGACGCCGAGACGGGGTTCACATCTGCGGACCCGGCGAATCCGGAGGAACGCCGGCCGCCGGATCCGGACGCGGGGGCGGCGGGAGGCGGTGCGAGCGGGACCGGCGTCGGATCTGAGGCGCCCCGCGGCGCGGGCGGTCAGCCGCAGGGCGGAAACGCCCCACAGGCCGGGAGCGCGGGACAGCCACAGGGCGGCGCCGGACGACCGCAGGGCAACCGTGCGCAGCGTACCGCCACCCAGCCCCAGAACGCTCCCGCTGGCAGTCGACAAGGCGCCCGCGGCGCTCCCGAGGTCGACCGGCAGTCGGTGAGCCGGTGGCTGGCGAACTCCTTCGACGACGACGGGTTCACCTACGGGATCGACGCGACGCTCCACGTCGACGGCGACACCACTCGCCAGCGGATGGTCTCGAACGACGTGACGGCGACGTTCGACTCGCTCGTGACGTGGTTCGCGTCCAACGCGGGCCCGAGCTCGCCGACGCCGGAGGCGCTCGGACTCCTGCTCGTCGCGAGCGAGACGACCGTCGATGTCCCGCCGGTGGCGATCAAGCGCTTCGCCGCGAGCCAGGGGCTCACGGCGAGCGACAGCATCGGCGATCTGGTGCGCGCGGCGGAGGAGGCCGACGGCTTCCGGATCGAGTAAGGGACGCCCCAGATGGCGGTTTCTGAGTGCGTGGCTTTACCGGAATCTCAACGTTCAGCCCGTGGGTCCGGTTGTAACCGCCGTTCGCTAACGCCACTTCCTAAGTGACTGCGGGAGTGCGTGAATTATTTCGACGGGTTGAGTGTTTATAAGTCGGATTGTGGTGGTGCTGGCGGGTGTTTATAAGCTACCGACGACGCTGCGGATAAGCTACCGACGACGCTGCGGTGAAGAGCCTCAAAGCCCAAAGCGACTGCCCCTTTGAGTCCCACCCATACCGCACCGCAACCTCACGCCTCCCCAGCCTCGTCGCTCGCTGCTCGCGGCTTCGCCGCTCGCCATCGAGGTGCTCGCGCTGCTCGCACCTCGCACCGCTCGCGACTCCCTCGCGCGTGCTCCTCGCGCCCTTCGGGCGCTCGGAGGCACGCGCCACCGCAACAGCCGTTTATAAGGAATCGTCGCTGCCGCTCACAGCTCGCTTAAATACTGTTTCGCTGCCGCCAATCTGCGATACTCACTCCCGCCATCGATCAAGAGACAAAATGCACCGGTCGAGACTCCCCGCGAGCGCAGCGAGCGGGGAATCAGGGCGGTGCGCGACCGTAGGGAGTGCACCGGCCGAGATTTGAACTAGGGAAAGACGGTCCCGCTCGCTCACTTCGTTCGCTGCGCGGGCTGCGTCTTTCTGAGTTTAAATCCCTCTCGGTGATTTTGCTCACTTCGTTCGCAAAATGCACCGGCCGAGATTTGAACTCGGGTTGCAACCATGGCAAGGTTGCGTGATACCACTACACTACCGGTGCGTGCTTCGCATCTCCACATAGCCCGAGTCGGAGATATAAGGGTTCCGAACGACGGTCGTCGTCTCCGCCGACCCGGATCGACCCGCCTCGTCGCGCCCGGCCGCCGGAAGCGTCATCGGTCACGGGACCAAGACGGACACGAGACGGTTCCCATGACGCGTCACCCCGCCCCAGCCGCCGACAGGCGCACAGTACTTCGAGCCGCCGGCGGTCTCGCGGCGCTCCCGCTGGCCGGCTGTCTCGGTGACCGCGGAAACGACGGGACCGCCGACGGCGCCGACGGCGAGGAGGACGACAGCGCCGACGACGCCGGCGCCCCCTCCGACGACGGCGCGGACGTCGAGCACGCCGTCGAGCGCGTCGCCGAGGGGTTCGAAAATCCGTGGGGGCTCGCCTTCCTCCCCGGGGACGGCCGCCTTCTCGTGACGGAGCGCCCCGGTCGGCTCTCGCTCGTCGACCCCGAGGACGGCTCCCGCTCGGCGGTGGAGGGCGTCCCCGAGGTCCACGCCGCCGGACAGGGCGGGCTCCTCGACGTCGCGGTCCACCCCGCTTACCCGGACGACGCGCGCGTGTACCTCACGTACGCGGCGACGAACGACGCGGGGGCGTCGGCGACCCACGTCGGGGCCGGTCGGCTCTCGCTCGCCGATCCCGACGCCCCCGCGCTGGACGGCTTCGAGGCGGTCCACGTCGCGGGGCCGTTCGTCGACTCGGAGATCCACTTCGGCTCGCGGGCGACGTTCGGCCCGGACGGCGCGCTGTTCGTCACGGTCGGCGACCGGCGCGACACCGACTTCGGTCCGGAGCACGTCTCGCAGGACCGGTCGAACGAGCTCGGATCGACCCTCCGGCTGACGCCCGACGGCGACGCGCACCCCGACAACCCGTTCGTCGACGACCCGGGGGCGAGGGACGCGATCTACAGCTACGGGCACCGGAACCCGCAGGCGATGGCGGTGCGCCCGGAGACGGAAGCGGTCTGGCAGTGCGAGCACGGCGAGGAGGACGGCGACGAGATCAACGTCGTCGAGCGCGGCGGCAACTACGGCTGGCCGATAGCGACCGAGGCGTGCCGCTACGGGACCGACGACCCCCTCGCGCCCGCGCACGACGAGCGCGACGACGTGACCGCGCCGGTCCACTACTGGCGCTGCGGCACCGAGGGGTTCCCGCCGAGCGGCGCCCTCTTCTACGAGGGCGACGCGTTCCCCGAGTGGCGCGGCGACCTGTTCGCGGGGACGCTCGCTTCCCAGTACCTCGGACGGTTCACTGTCGAGGGGGCGGGCCCCGGGGACGCGACCGTCACCGAGCGCGACCCCCTCCTCGCCGACCGCGGCTGGCGGGTCCGAGCGCTCGCGGTCGAGCCGGGCACGGGCCGCCTCTACGTCGCGGTCGACGACGGCGACGCGCCCGTCGTCCGGATCGTTCCGGAGTGAAGTCCGCGGCGCGAACGGGTGGGGGACACCACCGACCGTGTGACTCACTCTCTCGATAGTCGGCCCGAAACGGCCGCCAGACCCCGTGTGAACGCGCCACAGCCCGGAAGCGGGACCGCTACCCTTTTAGGCCGTCGTCCGAAATCGAGGGGTACAGTCTCGCCACGATGCGTACCGAAGACGGACTCACGATCTGCGTTCCGTCTTCGGTCGTCCGGGAGGCCGAGGACGATCGCGAGGCGACTCGCAAACTCGGCTACGTCGCCCGTGCGGCGGCGGTGTTCCGGGCGGATCGACTGGTCGTCTTCCCCGACAGGGAAGGCGAGCGGCGACGGGGCGGCGAGTACGTTCGGACCGTGCTGGGGTACGCCGCGACCCCTCCGGGGCTCCGCAAGGACCTCTGGGGGGAGCGCGACGAGCTCCGGTACGCCGGCGTGCTCCCGCCGCTCCGCGTGCCGTGGCGGACCGGCTCGACCCCTAGCGGGGAAGAGTCGAAAACACAGGGACTCGTGACCGAGGTCGGACCTGAAGGCCGCGTCCGGGTCAATTCCCCGCTGCGGGAACACCCGATCTCCCTGCTCGTTCCCTCCGGAATGGAGGTCGAGCAGGGGGAGCGCGTCACCATCAGGGTCTCTTCGAGAGAACCGGTCCGCGCCCGCATCACCGGGAAGCCGGAGGACGGTTTCCAGGTCGTGGAAGCGGACCTGTCGGAAGCGCTCGCCGGCGACGGCTTGGCCGTCGCGACGTCGCGACACGGGGAGGAACTCTCCGTCTCGCGGCTCGGTGACATCGTCTCGGACGCGCGGGAGGCCGGCGGGTACACCGTCGCCTTCGGCTCGCCCGAGCGAGGGCTTCCGGAGATGCTCGGGCTTTCGCCCGACGGCATTCGGGCGGCCGTCGCCGACGGCCGCTCGGTCGAACCCGATCCGGGGTTCGACCTCTGGCTGAACACGATCCCGGCACAGGCGAGCGAGGTCGTCCGGACGGAGGAGGCTCTGTTCGTGACTCTCGGCTCGCTCACACTCACGGAGTAAACACATGCCACAACCAAGCCGACCACGAAAAGGCTCGCTGGGCTACGGCCCGCGTACCCGCGCAGACCGCGAGGTCCCGCGCATTCGATCGTGGCCCGACGACGACGGAGCCCCCGCACTGCAGGGGTTCGCCGGCTACAAGGCCGGAATGACGCACGTCGTTATGGTCAACGACGAGGCCAACTCGCCGCGTGAGGGGATGGAAGAGTCCGTTCCCGTCACCGTCGTCGAGACGCCGCCGATGTACGCGGTGGCCCTGCGCGCCTACGAACAGACGCCGTACGGAAAGAAGCCGGTCGAAGAGGTATGGGCGACCGAGTTCCACGAGGAGCTCGACCGCGCGCTCGACCTCCCGGCGGAAGACACCTTCGAGGAGGACGCCGAGGAGCTGCGCTCGCTGCTCGACGAGGGCGCGGTCGACGACGTCCGCGTCATCACCCACACTGTCCCCTCGGAGCTCGCGAACGTTCCCAAGAAGAAGCCCGACGTGATGGAGACCCGAGTCGGCGGCGGCTCCCTCGAGGAGCGCGTCGACTTCGGGCTCGACCTCGTCGCTGAGGGCGGCGCCCACGAGTTCGGCGACGTCTTCCGCGCGGGGCAGTACACCGACGTCTCGGGCATCACGAAGGGGAAGGGGACCCAGGGTCCCGTCAAGCGCTGGGGCGTTCAAAAACGGAAGGGCAAACACGCCCGCCAGGGATGGCGGCGCCGGATCGGCAACCTCGGTCCGTGGAACCCCTCCCGCGTTCGCTCCACCGTTCCCCAGCAGGGGCAGACCGGCTACCACCAGCGCACCGAGCTCAACAAGCGCCTCATCGACTTCGGCGAGGGCGACGACGCCTCCGTCGACGGCGGCTTCGTCAACTACGGCGAGGTCGACGGCAACTACGCGCTCATCAAGGGCTCGCTGCCCGGTCCGGACAAGCGCCTGCTTCGGTTCCGCCCGGCCATCCGGCCGAACGACCAGCCGCGCCTCGATCCTGAGGTCCGGTACGTATCCACCGCATCCAACCAGGGATAATCCATGAACGCAACAGTACACGACCTGGACGGCGGGGACGCGGGCAGCATCGAGCTGCCGGCGATCTTCGAGACCGCGTTCCGACCGGACCTCATCGGTCGGGCGGTCTCCGCCGCACAGGCTAACCGGAAACAGGCCTACGGTGCCGACGAGTTCGCCGGGCTGCGAACCCCCGCGGAGTCGTTCGGCTCCGGTCGCGGGCTCGCTCACGTCCCGCGCTCCGAGAACGTCGCCCGCCGCGTCCCGCACGCCGTGTCGGGCCGCGCCGCGCACCCGCCGAAGGCCGAGAAGGACCAGACGAAGAGCCTCAACGACAAGGAACGACAGCTCGCGATCCGGTCGGCCATCGCGGCCACCGCCGACGCCGAGCTCGTCGCCGAGCGCGGTCACGCGTTCGACGAGGACCTCGACCTCCCGCTCGTCGTGAGCGACGAGTTCGAGGACCTCCAGAAGACCCAGGAGGCCCTGGGCGTGCTCGAGGCCGTCGGCGTCGACGCCGACATCGAGCGCGCCGAGGAGGGTCGCTCCGTCCGAGCCGGCCGCGGGAAGACCCGCGGTCGCAAGTACAGCCAGCCGAAGTCCGTCCTCGTCGTCACCAGCGAGGAGCCGTCCCGCGCCGCCCGGAACCTCTCGGGCGTCGACGTCGCGACCGCGCGAGAGGTCAACGCGGAAGACCTCGCGCCGGGCGCGCACCCGGGTCGACTCACGCTGTGGACCGAGAGCGCCGTCGAGGAGGTGGCAGACCGATGAACTCCATCATCGAGCATCCGATCGTCACCGAGCAGGCGATGAACGAGATGGACTTCAAGAACAAGCTGCTGTTCCTCGTTGACGTCGACGCGACCAAGCCCGAGGTCCGCGAGGAAGTGCAGGACCGGTACGACGTCTCCGTCGTCGACGTGAACACGCAGGTGACCCCACAGGGGGCGAAGAAGGCCACCGTCACGCTCTCCGAGGACGACGACGCGACCGAGATCGCATCGCGCATCGGGGTGTTCTGATATGGGACGACGAATCCAAGGACAGCGGCGCGGACGCGGCGGCCCGACGTTCCGGGCCCCCTCGCACCGCTACAAGGCGGAACTGTCGCACAAGAAGCTCGAAGACGTGGACACGATCACCGGCGAGATCGTCGGGATCGAACACGACCCCGCCCGCTCGGCTCCGCTCGCGGAGATCGAGTTCGAGGACGACGACCGTCGGCTCGTGCTCGCGCCGGAAGGCGTGCGCGTGGGCGAGACGATTCAGGTCGGCGTCTCCGCGGAGATCAAGCCCGGGAACACGCTCCCGCTGGCGGAGATCCCCGAGGGTGTCCCGGTCTGTAACGTCGAGAGCAACCGCGGGGACGGCGGGAAGTTCGCGCGCGCCTCCGGCGTGTCGGCGACGCTTCTCACCCACGACCGCGACGTCGCGGTCGTCGAGCTCCCCAGCGGCGAAGTGAAGCGGCTCGATCCCCAGTGCCGCGCCACGATCGGCGTGGTCGCCGGCGGCGGCCGGACGGAGAAGCCCTTCGTCAAGGCCGGTAACAAACACCACAAGATGAAAGCGCGCGGGACCAAATACCCGCGCGTGCGCGGCGTCGCGATGAACGCCGTCGACCACCCCTTCGGTGGCGGTGGTCGCCAACACCCCGGCCAGCCGAAGTCGGTCTCGCGGGACGCCCCGCCGGGACGCAAGGTCGGTGACATCGCATCCAAGCGCACCGGACGAGGTGGCAACAAATGAGTTCTGACTACCGCACCGGCCGCGAGGGCAAGGAGTTCGCCTACCGCGGTCACTCGCTCGACGAGCTGCAGGAGATGGACGTAGAGGAAGTCGCGGAACTGCTCCCCGCACGCCAGCGGCGAAGCATCGTTCGCGGCCTCGGCACCGAACAGCAGAAGCTGCTGGAGACGGTCCGGAGCCGCGACAAGGAGACGACGGCGGACGACCCGATCCGGACGCACCTGCGCGACATGCCGGTCCTGCCGGAGTTCGTCGGCGTCACCTTCTCCGTGTACAACGGACACAGCTTCGAGCGCGTGCAGGTCGAACCCGAGATGATCGGTCATTACCTCGGCGAGTTCCACCTGACTCGAAGCACCGTCGAACACGGTCAGGCCGGCATCGGCGCGACCCGGTCCTCGAAGTTCGTGCCCCTCAAGTAACCCATGGGAATCAACTACAGCGTCGAGGCCGACCCGGAGACCACCGCCAAGGGGATGCTCCGCGAGCGGCCCATCAGCGTGAAGGACAGCAAGGAGATCTCCCGGGAGATCAAAGGCGAGACGGTCGCCGACGCCGAGGAGTTCCTGCAGGAAGTCATCGACGAGGAGACCTCGGTGCCGATGCGCCAGCACAACGCCGGCGCGGGCCACCGCTCCGACATCGACGGCTGGGACGCGGGACGGTACCCCGAGAAGGCCGCCAAGGACTTCCAGAAGCTCTTAGAGAACGTCAAGAACAACGCGGACGAACAGGGCTTCGACGGCGACGAGATGGTCATCAAACACGTCGCTCCCCACAAGGTCGGCGAGCGACCCGGTCGGAACCCGCGCGCCGCGGGTGCCACCGGATGGAACACCACCCTCGCCGACGTCGAGCTCATCATCGAGGAGCCGGAGGCTGACGAATAATGGCTGACGAACACCAATTCATCGAGGACGGCCTGCGCCGTTCACAGATCAACGAGTTCTTCGCGGACGAGCTCGGCCGCGCCGGCTACGGCGGCATGGACGTCGCCCAGACGCCGATGGGCACGCAGATCGTCCTGAAGGCCGAAAAGCCCGGCATGGTGATCGGGAAGGGCGGGAAGAACATCCGCAAGATCACCACCGAGCTCGAGGACCGCTTCGACATGGACGACCCGCAGATCGACGTTCAGGAGGTCGACGAGCCCGACCTGAACGCCCAGATCGTCGCGGACCGTCTCGCGAACGCACTGGAGCGCGGCTGGTACTTCCGGAAGGCCGGGCACACGACGATCGACCGGATCATGGACGCGGGCGCGTTAGGCGCCGAGATCGTCCTGTCCGGGAAGGTCACCGGCGCGCGTTCGCGCGTCGAGAAGTTCAACCGCGGCTACATCAAGCACAACGGTGAGCCCGCGGAGGAAGTCGTCGACCACGGCCAGGGCGTCGCGGTGATGAAGCTCGGGACGATCGGCGTCAACGTGAAGATCATCCCGCCGGGCGCGCAGCTCCCGGACGACTTCGACATCCGCGAGGACGCCGAGGTCCCCGAGGTCGAGCAGGCGGCGGTCGACGTCGACGCCGACGAGGGCGTCGAGTCGCTGCTCGAAGAGGAGCCCGAGGAGGTGCCCGACGTGGGCGCCGACGACGACGTCGAGGTCCCCGACGACGACCCCGCAGAGGTCATCGACGAGGAGGTCGTCGAGGAAGTCGTCGAGGAGACCCAGGAGACGGCCACGGAGGCGACCGACGTCGCCGCCGAGGAGCCGGTCGGCGACGCGGAGGCCGACGACGTCGACGAGCTCGACGAGGAGATCGAAGAGGAGGCCGCGGACCTCGTCGCGGAGATGGAGGCCGCGGACGAAGACGAGGAGGAGGACGAATAATGGCGATCCTCTACACGGACGAGATCCGCGACATGACGGCGGCCGAGCGGCAGGTCGAGCTCGAGGAGCTCGAGACCGAGCTGCTCAACTCGAAGGCGCAGCGCGCCGCCGGCGGCATGCCGGAGAGCCCGGGCCGCGTCAACGAGCTGAAGAAGACGATTGCGCGGATCAAGACGATCCAGGCGGAAGAAGGCGACTTCGACGACGAATAACGATGATATCCCCCGACCAGCTCGTTCGGCACGAACTCGTCGGCCTCCCGGTTCGGGTGGTCGACGCCGACAGCGACGCCCACGTGGGCATCGCCGGTCGCGTGCTGTCCGAGACGTTCGGCACCCTCGTGGTGCGAACGGGGTCGGGGGACAAACGCGTGCCCAAGTCGGGCGCGACGTTCGAGTTCGCGGTCGCCGATCGACCGACCGCCCGCACAGATGAAGCCGCCGACGACGGACAGTCGTCGGGGTCCGCGTCCCAACTCGGGTCGGATACTACGGGGGTCCGCCCCCGTCAGTCTGGCCCGTCCGGGTCCGCAAGCGTCGTCACCGGTGACGGCGCGGGTCCGGCGAGCCACAACGGCGAGTGCAAAGACGCGGTCTACGCGACGGTGGATGGCGAGCGGTTACGGCATCGGCCCGCCGAACGCACCGAACAAGGTGTCACACAATGGCGATAGGAATCGACGTACCCACGCCTCCGGAGCCAGACAACCCGGAGGATTACGACTACGAGAAGTGCCCGTTCTACGGGCAGCTCTCCGTCCGCGGCCAGACCCGTGAGGGGACGGTCGTGTCGACGGATATGGAAAAGACCGTCATCGTCGAGCGAGAGTACGACGTGTTCGTACCGAAATACGACCGGTACATGAAGCGTCGCTCGCGTATCCCGGCCCACGTGCCGGGCGTGCTCGACTCGCTCGAAGTCGGTGACGAAGTGAAAATCGCGGAGACGCGACCGCTCTCGAAGACGAAGTCCCACGTCGTCGTCGAGAACCTGTCGGGTGATCAGTGATGGAGGCGCTCAAGGCCGACGTCACGCAGGGGCTCTCGAAGGGCTCGCTCATCACGTGCGCCGACAACACCGGCGCCCGTGAGCTGAAGGTGATCTCCGTGTCGGGCTACTCCGGCACGAAGAACCGCCACCCGAAGGCAGGTATCGGCGACAAGGTGACCGTCTCGGTCACCAAAGGGACCCCGGAGATGCGGCGGCAGGTGCTGGAGGCGGTCGTCGTCCGCCAGCGCAAGCCGATCCGCCGTCCGAACGGCACGCGCGTGAAGTTCGAGGACAACGCGGCCGTCATCATCGACGACCTCGAGGAGCCGCGGGGCACGGAGATCAAAGGCCCCGTCGCCCGCGAGGTCGCCGAGCGCTTCGGGAGCATCGCCTCGACCGCGACGATGATCGTCTAATCATGACGAAACAGCCACGCAAACAGCGAAAACGGTCGGAGACCGCGCCGCTCCACGAGCGGCAGAACCAGGTCCGGGCCACCCTCACGGACGAGCTCCGCGAGGAGTACGGCCAGCGGAACGTCCGCGTCAACGCCGGCGACACCGTCGAGGTGCTTCGCGGCGACGCGGCCGGCACGGAGGCCGAGGTCATCTCGGTCGACCTGTCCGCGGAACGGATCACCGTCGAGGACGTCACCGTCGAGAAGGCGGACGGGGAGGAGGTTCCCCGCCCCATTCCGGCGAGCAACGTCCGGGTGACCGAGCTGGACCTGGAAGACGAGCGCCGGGAGGCGCGGCTCCAGGAGGATAACGAATGACGCGACACCAGAAGCGACTGTCAGTACCGAACTCCTGGCCGGTCGAGCGCAAGACGAACACGTTCACCGTGAAGGCGGGCGCGGGCCCGCACGGCGAGGCGGGCGTTCCGCTCGTCGTCCTGCTGCGGGACGTGCTCGGCTACGTCGACTCGACGAAGGAGGCGCGCTACGCGCTGAACAACGACTCGGTCCTCGTCAACGGGGACGCCGTCTCGGACGAGCAGCGTCCGATCGGGATGTTCGACATCCTGGCGTTCCCCGAGCGCGGGGAGTACTTCCGCGTCTTCCCCGACGAGGGCGGTCGGCTCGCGCTGACCCCCGTCGACGAGGAGGCCGCCGGCAGCCGGCTCGGGAAGATCACGAACAAGTCCGTCGTCCCCGGTGGCGACGCGCAGCTGACGCTCCACGACGGGACGAACGTCCTCGTGGACGCCGACACCGAGTACGACACGAAGGACTCGATCGTCGTCGACAACGAGTCGAAGGAGATCGTCGCCCACTTCGAGTACGAAGAGGGCGCCCTGGTCACCGCCGTCGCCGGCCAGCACGCCGGCCGCATCGGCGAGGTGGCCGACATCGACGTGACGCTCGGATCCGGCTCGAACACGGTCTTCGTCGGCGACGACGAGGACGGCTACGAGACGGTCGAGGAGTACCTCGTCGTTATCGACGAGAACTTCACCGGCGACGACGCCGACGAGGCGGGTGATTCGGATGAGTGAATCCGAGAGCGCCGCCCACGAGATGCGCGAGCCGTACCTCGAGAAGGTCGTCGTCCACATGGGCGTCGGACAGGGCGGTGAGCCGCTCGCGGACGCCGAGGAGATCATCGAGGAGATCACGGGCCAGCAGTCGGTCCGGACCACCTCGAAGCGCACCATCGCCGAGTTCGGGATCCGCAAGGGCGACCCGATCGGCGTCAAGGTGACGCTGCGGGACGAGGACGCACACGAGTTCCTCGCGACGGCGCTCGACATCGTCGACGTCTCGCAGAGCCAGTTCGACGACACGGGCAACCTGAGCTTCGGGGTCGAGGACCACACCGACTTCCCGAGCCAGGAGTACGACCCGAGCATCGGCATCTACGGCCTCGACGTGACGACGACGATCGTCCGTCCCGGCTACCGCGTGTCGAAGCGGGACAAGGCGACGGCCTCGATCCCCTCGAACCACCGGATGACAGCCGAGGACGCGGCTGCGTTCCTCGAAACGAACTTCGACGTTGAGGTAACGGAATGAGCGAAGCGAACAACGACACGGGCGAGCACGCGTCGAAACGCACCGACTCCCGGCACACGTGCCGGCGGTGCGACCGCGAGCAGGGGCTCGTCGGCAAGTACGACATCAACCTCTGCCGGCAGTGTTTCCGCGAGGTCGCCCGAGACATGGGATTCGAGAAGTACAGCTGATCATGACGGGAAACGATCCATTCACCAACGCACTGGCCGGCATGGACAACGCCGAGAGCGTTGGCCACCTGTCGTACACGGTTGAGCCCGCCTCCAACATCATCGGCTCCGTCCTCGAGGTCCTCTACGACCGCGGGTACGTCGACGGCTTCGAGTACGTCGACGACGGGAAGGCCGGGAAGTTCGAGGTCGAACTGAAAGGAGCGATCAACGAGTGTGGCGCCGTCAAGCCCCGCTACTCCGCGGGCGCGGACGAGTTCGAGAAGTGGGAGAAGCGATACCTCCCCGCCCGTGACTACGGGACGCTCATCGTCACGACGAGCCACGGCGTCATGAGCCACTACGAGGCCCGCGAAGAGGGCATCGGCGGCCAAGTGATCGCATACGTCTACTAACAATGAACAGAGTCGAAATCGAGATTCCGGACGACGTCTCCGCCGAGACCGACCACCTCGAACTCACCGTCGAGGGCCCCAACGGGAGCGTCACGCGACGCCTCTGGTACCCCGACGTCGAGGTCACGGTCGAGGACGGTGTCGTCGCGATCGCTTCCGAGAACGAGGACGCGAAGACGAACGCCACGGTCGGCACCTTCGAGAGCCACGTCGCCAACATGATCCACGGCGTCACCGAGGGATGGGAGTACACGATGGAAGTGTACTACGCCCACTTCCCGATGCAGGTGACCGTGGAGGGCGACGAGGTCGTCATCGAGAACTTCCTCGGCGAGCGAGCACAGCGACGCACCCCGATCCGCGGGGACACGGACGTACAGATCGACGGCGAGACGGTCACCCTCTCGGGCTCCGACAAGGAGGCCGTCGGGCAGACCGCCGCCGACATCGAACAGCTGACGAAGGTGACCGACAAGGACACGCGCGTCTTCCAGGACGGCGTGTACATCGTCGAGAAGCCCACCGGAGGTGCCTAACCAATGGCCGAAGAACTGGAAGACATCAGCGGTGTCGGTCCCTCGAAGGCGGACGCCCTTCGCGAGGCCGGCTACGAGACGGTCGAGGACGTGAAGGCCGCCTCCCAGTCGGAACTCTCCGAGGTCGACGGCGTCGGCAACGCGCTCGCAGCGCGTATCAAGGCCGACGTCGGCGGGCTGGAGGTCGACGAGGAGGCGGACGCGGAGATCGAAGACGAGACGGACGAGGAGGAGGCCGACGAGGAGGAGGCCGAGTCCGAGGACGTCGAGACGGAGCTTCGCCCCCGCGGTCACGCCGACAAGACGCCGGAACTGGACGACGAGACCGCTCGCGCGCTCGCACAGAAGCACCGCGAGGGGAAACCGCAGTTCAACCGGCAGGACTACCACAAGAAAAAGCGGATCCCGACGTCGTGGCGCAAGCCGCGCGGCGGGCTCTCCAAGCAGCGGCGCCGCATGAAGGCGAAGGGCCCCGTCGTCGAGGCGGGCTTCCGATCGCCGAAGGCGTCCCGCGACCTGCACCCGAGCGGCTTCGAGGAGGTCCGCGTGCACAACACGGACGACCTCGAGGGCGTCGACGGCGACACGCAGGCGGTGCGGATCGCCTCGAAGGTCGGCGGTCGCAAGCGCGAACTGATCGAAGACGAGGCGGAGGAGCGCGGCATTCGCGTGCTGAACCCGACCTACGTCGAAGTGGAGGTCAACGATGAGTGATCTGAAGGCGCAGAAACGGCTCGCAGCGGACGAGCTGGACGTCGGCAAGGGCCGCGTCTGGCTCGACCCCGAGGCACAGGAGGAGATCGAGGACGCCATCACGCGAGAGGACGTCCGCGAGCTCATCGAACAGGGCACCATCCGCGCGAAGGACGCGAAGACGAACTCCCGCGGTCGGGCCCGCGAGCGCGCCGAGAAGCGCTCGTACGGTCATCAGTCGGGCGCCGGGACCCGGAAGGGGAAGTCCGGCGCACGACAGAACACGAAGGACGACTGGAAGGCGCGGATCCGCGCGCAGCGCGCCCGCCTGAAGGAGCTCCGAGACGAGGAAGACGTGCTCGACGCCAGCGAGTACCGCACGCTCTACAACAAGGCGAGCGGCGGCGACTTCGAGGACGTCGCGCGACTGGAGGCGTACATCCAGACGCAGTACGGTTACGAGGTGACGGACTAATGGCGACAGGACCACGATACAAGGTGCCGATGCGGCGCCGCCGCGAGGTCCGGACGGATTACCATCAGAGGTTGCGCCTGCTGAAATCGGGCAAGCCTCGCCTGGTCGCTCGGGTGAGCAACGCTCACGTCAGGGCGCAGCTGGTGACTCCCGGATCCGACGGCGACGAGACCCACGCGGCCGCCTCCAGCGAGGAGCTCGGCGAGTACGGCTGGGACGCCCCCACGGGCAACCTCCCCAGCGCGTACCTCACCGGCTACCTCGCGGGCGCCCGCGCCGTCGACGCCGGCCTCGACGAGGCCGTCCTCGACATCGGGCTCAACACGGCGACGCCCGGCAACAAGACGTTCGCAGTACAGGAAGGAGCGATCGACGCCGGCCTCGAAATCCCGCACAACGACGACGTGCTGGCCGACTGGTCGCGCACGCGCGGCGAGCACATCGCCGCGTACGCCGAACAGCTCGACGAGCCGCTGTACAGCGGCGATTTCGACGCCGCAGACGTACCCGAGCACTTCGACGACGTGCTCGCGACAATCCAGGAGGACCATGAGTAGACACAACGACGGCTGGGAACCGCGGACGCGACTCGGCCGCAAGGTACAGAACGGCGACATCTCGTCGATGGAACAGGCGCTCGACTCCGGGCTCCCGCTGAAGGAGGCCGAGATCGTCGACCAGCTCCTCCCGGGGCTGGAAGACGAGGTGCTGGACATCAACATGGTCCAGCGGATGACTGACTCCGGACGCCGCGTGAAGTTCCGCTGCGTGGTCGCCGTGGGCAACCGCGACGGCTACCTCGGCTACGCGCAGGCCCGGGACGACCAGGTCGGCGGCGCCATCCAGAAGGCGATCGACGTCGCGAAGCTGAACATCATCAAGGTCGACCGCGGCTCCGGGTCCTGGGAGGACCAGCCCGGCGGCACCAACTCCCTCACCCGCAAGGCCGAGGGGAAGGCCGGCTCCGTCACCGTCGAGATCCAGCCCGCCCCGCAGGGGCTCGGGCTGGCCGCGGCGGAAACGGTCCGGAACATCCTGGAGCTCGCCGGCGTCGAGGACGCCTGGACGAACTCCGACGGCAACACCCGCACGACCGTCAACCTCGCGAAGGCGACGTTCAACGCCTTGGAGAACGCGGCGCAGTCCCGCACTCCGCAGCACGCTCGCGAAGTTCACTACGAGGAGGGTGGTCGATGATGCAGGCGATCGTGCAGCTCCGCGGCGACGTGAACCTCGAGTACGGCGTCGAGGACACTCTCGACATGCTGAACATCGGGCGCGTCAACCACGCGACGTTCGTCCCTGAGACGGACTCGTACCGCGGTATGATCACCAAGGTGAACGATGTCGTCGCGTTCGGGGAACCGAGCGTCGACGCGGTCGCGGCCACCATCGCGCGACGCGGCGAGCCCCTCGAGGGCTCGGCCGACATCGACGACGAGTGGATCGACGACAACACCGACTACGCCGATCTCGAGGCGCTGGCCGAGGCGCTCGTCGACGAGGAGACGACCCTGCGCGAGCAGGGCCTCTCGCCGACGCTCCGGCTCCACGCCCCCCGCGGCGGTCACGAGGGAATTAAACACCCCGTGATCGAGGGCGGCGAACTCGGGAAACACAGCACCGAGGAGATCGACAGTCTCCTGGAGGCGATGCGATGACGAGCAAGAAACGTCGACAGCGCGGCTCCCGGACGCACGGCGGCGGAACGCACAAGAACCGGCGCGGCGCCGGTCACCGCGGCGGCCGCGGCGCGGCCGGCCGCGCGAAACACGAGTACCACAACTACCCGCCGCTGGGCAAGTACGGCTTCAAGCGGCCCGAGAGCACGCAGGTCGAGGTCCTCGAAGTGAAGGTCCAGAAGCTCGACGAGGACGCGGCGCTGTACGCCGCGGAGGGCCTCGCCGAGGAGGACGGCGACGCGTACGTCATCGACGCGCGCGACGTCGTCGAGGACGGTCACGAGGCCGACGTCGTGAAGGTGCTCGGCGGCGGACAGGTCCGACGCGAGCTCCGCGTCACCGCCGACGCGTTCACCGCCGGTGCAGTCGAACTCATCGAGGAGGCCGGCGGCGAGGCGACGCTCTCCGAGCGCGCCGAAGCGGCTGACGAACCGGAAAACACTTCCGACGACGAGGACGACGAGGCGTAACCAATGAGTTGGAAGGAGGTCGCTGAACCGGTGCTCACGCGGATGCCCGTCGTGGAGCGGCCCGCGGGTCACGTTCCGTTCAAGCGGAAGCTCATGTGGACGGCAGGCATCCTGATCGTCTACTTCTTCCTGACCAACATCAATCCGTTCGGGTTGGACGTGGGTCAGGGCTCCGACTTCTTCGGGCAGTTCCGGTCGGTGCTTGCCGGGTCGTCCGGATCGCTGCTACAGGTCGGTATCGGACCGATCGTCACGGCGTCCATCGTCCTCCAGCTGTTGGGCGGTGCGAATCTGCTCGGCCTCGACACCGACGACCCGCGTGACCAGGTCCTGTACCAGGGCCTCCAGAAGCTCTTGGTGGTCATCGTCACCGCCCTGACGGCGGCCCCGATGGTGTTCACCGGTGCGTTCCTTCCAGCGGACGAGGCCGTCGGTCAGGCGCTCGGTATCGGCACGTTCGGCGTCAAGTCGCTGATATTCGTGCAGATATTCATCGGCGGCGTCCTGCTCTTGTTCATGGACGAGATCGTGAGCAAGTGGGGCGTCGGCTCCGGCGTCGGGCTGTTCATCATCGCGTCGGTGAGCCAGCAGATCGTCGGCGGCTTCTTCAGCTTCTCCGCGCTCGGCGCGTCCGGCTTCTTCGCGAGCTGGTACGGCGTCATCTTTGGTGACGTACCCGTGTCGATGTCGCCGTTTACGGCGGAGGGGCTCCAGAACCTGCTGTTCGATCCCGGGAACATCTTGGCACTGTTCACCACGCTGTTCATCTTCGGGATCGTCGTGTACGCGGAGTCGGTCCGCGTCGAGATCCCGCTGTCGCACGCGCGGGTGAAGGGCGCTCGCGGGCGCTTCCCGGTGAAGCTCATCTACGCGTCCGTCCTGCCGATGATCCTCGTTCGCGCGCTGCAGGCGAACATCCAGTTCCTCGGGCAGCTCCTCTCCTCGCAGTGGGCGGGGATGCCCGGATGGCTCGGCGTCTACAGCGATCAGGGGCAGCCCATCTCCGGGCTGTTCTACTACCTGAACCCGATCCAGGCCCGCACGGACTGGATGTGGTTCCTGGGTGAGATCCCCGCGTCGGTCGAGCCGTGGATGATCGCGGTTCGGCTGCTGATCGACCTCACGTTCATGGTCGTCGGCGGCGCGATCTTCGCGATCTTCTGGGTCGAGACCACCGGGATGGGCCCGGAGGCGACGGCGAAACAGATCCAGAACTCCGGGATGCAGATCCCCGGATTCCGACGGAATCCGCAGGTCGTCGAGAAGGTCATGGAGCGGTACATCCCGCAGGTGACCGTCATCGGCGGCGCCCTCGTCGGGCTGCTCGCCGTCATGGCGAACCTACTCGGCACCATCGGTCAGGTCTCCGGCACCGGGCTGCTGCTCGCGGTCTCGATCACGTACAAGCTGTACGAGGAGATCGCGGAAGAGCAGCTGATGGAGATGCACCCGATGATGCGCCAGATGTTCGGAAACGAGTAGCGACGTTACCCCTCGACCGCCCTCTCGGGCGGCTCGACGGTCTCTTTATTCACTTCCCGCCAGCGTCGGCGTTCGACTGAGATCGCGGAAAGCCGACGAAAACGACGTGCCGGGCGACTCACTCGACTGCTCGACTCGTTCGACTACTCAGTTCACTCGATCGTCACCGATCCGCTTCCGTCCGCGCTCTCGGACAGCGCGTCGATGACTCGCATGTTCGCGACCGCCTCCCCGCCGTCGGTCAACGGGCTGGCGTCGCCGGCGACGCAGTCGGCGAAGTGTTCCACCTGCAGCCGGTACTGGTCGACGGGATCGAACGTCTCGACGCCGCGCCGACCGTCGATCTCGTAGGTCAGCTCCGTCCGTTCGTCCGTGGGCGCGTCGAACGCACGCTCGACCGCGACCCAGCCGTTGGTCGCGTCGATCCGGTAGCGCTGGATCAGCTGCGTATCGAAGCCGGAGGCGATCCGCGCCGACCGACCGTCCTCGTACTCCAGCACGCCCGCGAGCTCCGTGTCGACGCCGGCGTCGCGGGTGTCGTGCGTGTGCGCGTACGCCCGGTCCGGCTCGCCGAGGACGGTTCTGGCGAGCGAGACGGGGTAACAGCCGACGTCCATCAGCGAGCCGCCGGCGAGCTCCGGGTCCAACCGCACGTCGTTCGGGCGGTCGTACAGCGGGAACCGGAACGTCGAGGTCACCGTGCGCACGTCGGCCAGCTCCTCCGCTACTAGCTCGAGGACGCGTTCCGTACGCGGGTGGTACCGGTACATGAACCCCTCCATCAGGGTGACGCCTCGGTCCGCGCAGTGGTCGGTCACCGCGCGCGCCTCCGCCGCGTCGACCGCGAGGGGTTTCTCGCAGAGCACGTGGAGGCCGGCGTCGGCGGCTCGCGTCGTCCACTCGGCGTGGAGCCCGTTCGGGAGCGGGACGTACACCGCGTCGATCCCGGCGTCTTCGAGCAGGGCTTCGTAGGAGCCGTGACTCCGCGGAATCGCGTGCTCCTCGGCGAACCGCCGTGCGCGCTCGCCGTCCCGAGACGCGACCGCGCCGACCGCGTGGTCGCTCGCCGCGATCGCCGGGACGACCGCTTTGCGGGCGATCCCCGCGGTTCCGAGCACGCCGAAGGTGAGCCGATCGTCTGATGTACTCATGTCGTCGCCGACGCCCCCGACGATCAAAAAGTCGTGTGTCTCGACCGCGGCGGCGATTCCGGGCCCGGTTACCGCTCCGACTCCGGGCTCGGTTACCGCTCCGACTCCGGGCTCGGTTACCGCTCCGACTCCGGCTCCGGCGGATCCGGATCGACGAGCGGGGAGTCCTCGTTCGCGCACCCGGGGCGACCGCAGACGCCGGCGTCGGCGCCCGCCCTCGAGACGCCGGCGTCGAGCGACTGGATCTCCCAGTCGACGCCGTGACCCGTCATCGACTCGTGGTCGTCCACGGCGGTTCGGGCGTCGCGGAGCCGGTCGTAGGTCGCCGCGAACGGACAGTCATCACACCGGACGGCGACGTGCGTCTCGTCCATGGTCGCCTCTTGCGCTACGTCGTCATAACCGCCGCGGTCATCGGGTACTCGGCAGGGGGAAAGAGCGCCGGCCGTCGAATACGGGTGACCGGTGGCCGCTACGCCGGCTCGTCGCCCTCGGGATCGGTCCGCCAACCGCCCTTGAGGATGACGCCCCAGACCGCGAGGGCGGCGAGGACGAAGACGGCGGCCATGTACGGGATCAGCGGCAGCTCGATCCCAACGAAGTCGAGGACGGTTCGGAACTCGTAGACGATCACGCCGATGATCGCGAGCCCCACGAGGAGCCCGCCGCGGGTCACGTCGACGGTCATCTGATCACCTCCACGAGCGAGGCCGACGCGTCGACGATCCCGCCGACCACCGCGGCCGCCCCGTTCGCGAGCGCGTCGAACACGGGCGCGAGCCACACCGGATACGTCCCGACGCCCGGCCCGAGCAGCCCGCCGCGGCCGATGATCGCCGCCAGCGGAAGCGCGTACGCGAGGACGACCAACACCAGCGCGATGCTGACCCACAGCCGGAGGTTATCGAGCACCTTCGGTGAGTCGTCGGGCCCGGACAGCGCCGGCGGCAGCTCCTCCGCGAGCCCGGAGATCTTGGGGTTCCCCATCGTGAGTACGAGGTTCCCGATGAACAGGACCGTCGAGACGAACAGCAGCGTCCCGCCGATCGCGATCTGGATGTTGAGCTCCTCGAACCCCCCGAACATCGTCGGGTAGTCGAACCCGGAGTACTCCGGCTCCGCGGTCCGCCGCGGAACGCCCAGTATCCCCTGCGCGTGCATCGCGTTCGACATCAGCGCCATGCCGATGAACCAGACCACGACCTGGACCAGCCCGATCGCTCGGCTGTAGATCGGCTTGTTGGTGATCTGGGGCCAGAGCCAGTAGGTGGCGGCCATGAACGTGAGCGCGACCGCGGTCCCCACGGTGAGGTGGAAGTGACCCGGGACCCAGATCGTGTTGTGGATCATGTAGTTGATGTTCATGCCGGCGTTCACCATTCCGGAGAAGCCGCCGGCGGCGAACATCAGTCCCGCGAGCATCATCCCGGTGAACGCCGGGTCCCGCCACGGGAGGTCGGTGAGCCAGCCGAGGAGGCCGGTCCCGCCGCGCTGGCGGGCGCCGTACTCCACGCTCGCGACGACCGTGAACGCGGTGAGCAGGCTCGGCAACAGCAGGAACATCGTGTTCGTCATCGAGATGAACTTGAACCCCTCCGCGATCCCCGGATCGAGGTACTGGTGGTGGATCCCCACCGGGGTCGAGAGGAGCAGGAACAGCACGAACACGACGCGCGCGAGCGGGTCGCTGAACAGTCGCCCGCCGGCGATCTTCGGAAGCACCGTGTACCACAGCAGGTACGCCGGCATCAGCCAGAAGTACACCACCGGGTGGCCGAAGAACCAGAACAGCGTCCGGGTCAGCGTCGGGTTCACCTGATCGATCAGCCCGAGCGACCACGGCAGCAGGAAGATCAGTACCGAGGCCGCCACGGCGGACGACGCGATGTACCACATCGCCATCGTCGTCAACACCATGAACGTCTGCAGCGGGATCCGCTCGTCGGGGTTTTCGCGCTTCCACGCGAGCCACGTCCGGAAGTAGTCGGCGCCGGCGATCCACGATCCGACGATGAAGACGGCGAGCCCCGCGTAGAACATCGGGTGCGCCTGCAGCGGGGCGTAGAACGTGAAGAGAACGTCGGCGCTCATGTCGAGCTCGTTGACGAAGCCGGCGAGGATCGAGATCCCCGTCATCGTCATCCCGGCCGCCATGAGGCCGTACCACGTCCACGTGATCCGGATGTCGATCACCGGCCTGTCGAGGCTCCGCACGACCGCCCACGTGAACAGGCCGACGAGGAAGAACGTCGTGAAGCTGAGCGCGAGGAACACGCCGTGTGCGGTGAGCGACGTGTAGTAGTCGGTGGAGCTGATGAGCCCCCGGAAGACGCCGGTCCGGTGGAGCGTCTGAATGATCCCGAAGACCGCACCGAGGGTGAGCGCGAGGAACGACCCGAGCAGCGCGGCGCGAACGACACGCGCCTCCTCGGGGAACTTGTCGGCGAACGTCCGATCGCCCTCGATCGCCTCGCTCATTCGCCGTCACCCCCGCTGGCGCGCTCCTCGTAGGCCGACTGACTCACGACCTCCAGTTTCCCCTCCATCGCGTGGTGGGCGGCGCCGCAGTACTCGTTACAGACGATGCCGTACTCGGCCGGTCCGTCGGTCTCGACGGTGATCTCGGAGACCTCGCCGGGTACCACCATCGTGTTGGCGTTCGTCCCGGCGACTTCGAACCCGTGGATCACGTCCGCGGAAGTGACGTAGAACGTCACGGTGCTGTTCGCCGGCACGACGATGGGATCGGGCTGGAACCCGAACTGGCGAGCGACGACGTACGCCGCGTACTCGTTCTCCCCGACCTGTTCGACGCGGGGCTCCGAGAACCGATCGTCCTCGTCGAGCGCGCCGGCGTCGATCGCCGGCTCGCTGTCGCTCACCATCGCGACCCCCGGTCCGACGGCGCCGTACGTGACCGAGCCGAGGAGGAACAGTATCAGAAGCACCGACGCCGCGAGCCAGAGCTTCTCGTAGGCGTGAATGTGCATCTCGTGATCACCCCACGATGACCAGGTCGCGGCCGAGGAACTCGATGTAGTAGATGTACACCCACGACACAACCAGGATCGCGAAGTAGATCGCGATGAGCGTGAGGGTCCCGATCGGATCGAACTCCTCCGTCTCTCCGCCAACGTCCTCCGCAGACGCGTGTGCGGTCTCGTTTCGGCCCATGGGTGGCGTTATTGACAAGAGACTATATAACATCCACCCGTTCTCGGACCCTGAAAACAGGAATATTATATATAATCGGCGGTGCCTTGGTTACGGCATGAACTTCTCGCTCCAACAGGCCGTGCTCCTCGTGCTCGGCGGGCTCGTCCCCGCGGCGGTGTTCATCGCGGACCGCTCGGAGCTGTTCGTCGCGATCACGCTGGTGAACGTGCTACTCATCTGGGCGAGCCTCCGGATTGCCACCGGCGGGGGCCTGCCCGGGTTCGGCGACGGAAGCGCCGCGGACCCCGAACAGGCGTAGTCGGGCGGGCGTCGTCGACCAGACCGCACCGAGCGAAGCGCGGCGGGTCGGATCAGCGTCCCGCCCGCGGAACGCCGAAAGCGGACCCACATGCCACACTGTACACTCTGTGACCTCCCGACCGGAGACGATCCCCACACGGCTCCGGACGTCGACGGCGAGTTCTGCTGTCGGGGGTGTCTCGCGGTCGCGCGGTCGCTCGGCGACGCCGAGGAGTTCGGCGGGGTTGACGGGGAATTCGAGGTCGGGATTGACGACATCGAGGAGCGACGCCCGCGGGCGGAGCCGGGCGACGAGTTCGACGGCGAGACGACCTTCCTCCACGTCGACGGGATGCACTGCGCGACCTGCGAGTCGTTCCTCGAGATGACCGCGGGCGAACAGCCCGGCGTCGCGGCCGCGGAGGCGAGCTACGCGACGGACACGATCCGCGTCGACTACGACCCCGAGACCGTCGAGGCCGACGAGCTCCCCGAGCGCCTCTCCGTCGCCGGGTACTCCGCGAGCCACCGCGCCGACCCCGACGCCGAGCGCGACGACGCGGTCGTCCGATTCCTGATCGGCGGCGGCTTCTTCGGGATGATGGCGATGCTGTGGTACGTCGTCTTCCTGTACCCCACCTACTTCGGCTACGAGCCGTTCCTCGATCTGGGCGGGATATCCGGGCTGTACCTGTTCACGCAGATCTGGCTGTTCGCCTCGATCGTCTTATTTTACACGGGCTATCCCATCCTGCGGGGCGCCTACGTGAGCCTGCGCGCGCGGCAGCCGAACATGGATCTCCTGGTGTCGCTCGCGGCGGCCAGCTCGTACGCGTACAGCACCCTCGCGATGCTGCTCGGACGGACCGACCTCTACTTCGACGTGACGATTGCGGTCATCTTGGTCGTCACGGCCGGAAACCACTACGAGTCGCTGATCAAGCGGCGCGCGACCGGCGCCCTCTCGGAGCTGACGACCGCGACGGAGCGCGATGTCCGGACCGAGGCGGGCGAGACGGTCGCGGCGGACGCGGTCGACCCCGGGGATCGCCTGCTCGTGCGACCCGGCGAGCGCGTCCCGTTCGACGGGACGGTCGTCGAGGGGACCGCCGCGGTCGACGAAGCCTTGGTCACCGGCGAGTCGCTCCCGGCGACGAAACGCGAGGGCGACGCGGTCCGCGGCGGCACCGTCGTCACCGACGCCCCGGTGGTCGTCGAGGTTGGCGAGGACGCCGAGAGCACCCTCGACACGCTCGTCCGGCTGCTCTGGGAGATCCAGAGCTCGCGGTCGGGGATCCAGCGGCTCGTCGACAGGCTGGCGACGGCCTTCGTCCCCCTCGTCGTCGCCGTCGCGGTCCTCGCGGCCGGCGCGACGCTCGCGTTCGGCGGCGCGCCGCCGGAGGCGGCGCTGGTCGGGCTCACGGTGCTCATCGTCTCGTGTCCGTGCGCGCTCGGGCTCGCGTCACCGCTCGCGGTCGCGGCCGGCGTCCGCGACGCGGCCCGACGGGGGATCGTGATCGTCTCCGACGCCGTCTTCGAGGAGGCCGCCGACGTCGACACGGTCGTGCTCGACAAGACCGGAACCCTCACCGACGGGGAGATGCGGCTGCTCGGGACGACGACGGACGAGACCGCCCCCGAGACCGTCCGGAACAGGGCCGCGGCGCTGGAGCGCGCCTCGGCCCACCCGGTCGCGGAGGCGATCGTCGCGGGGGTAGCGGGGGAGGGGCGGGAGGCGGAACGCGACCGCGGCGGGAACGACGCCCGCCCGCGCGCGGCGAGCGACGGCGGGGCGGTCGCCGAGCCGTCGCCCGCCGCAGACGTGACGGTCACGGACAGGGGCGTCTCGGGTCGGATCGACGGCGACGAGGTCGTCGTCGGCCACCGCTCGCTGTTCGAGGGCGGGGAGTGGGCCGTCCCCGGCTCGCTCGACGCGGCCGGCGAGGAGGCCCGCGAGGCCGGCCGCGTTCCCGTGTACGTCGGCTGGGACGGTGCCGTCCGGGGTGTGCTCGTCGTCGGCGACGAGGTGCGCGACGGCTGGGAGGCGGTCGTCGAGGAGCTCGCGGCGGACGGACGCCGGGTCGTCGTGCTCACCGGGGACTCGCCCGCGGCGGCCCGGCGGTTCGAGGCGCACCCCGCGATCGACGAGGTGTTCGCGGGGGTCCCGCCGGCGGCGAAGGCCGAGACGGTCCGGCGGCTGACCGCGACCGAGCGCGTCGCGATGGTCGGGGACGGGAGCAACGACGCGCCCGCGCTCGCGGCGGCGGACGTCGGCGTCTCCGTCGCCAGCGGGACCGACCTGGCGGCCGACGCGGCCGACGCCGTCCTGCTGGAGGACCGCCTCTCGGCGATTCCGGAGCTGTTCGCGGTCACCCGCGGGACGAACCGCCGGCTCAAACAGAACCTCGGGTGGGCGTTCGTCTACAACGCGGTCGCGATCCCCATGGCCGTCTCTGGGGTCCTCAACCCGCTCTTCGCCGCGGTCGCGATGGCGACGAGCAGTCTCCTCGTGGTGTCGAACTCCGCGCGCGCGGTTTACGCCGAGTAGCGTCGCGCGTGGCCGTCACGCGTCGGCCTCCTCGCGTCGCCCCGGGAGCAGCCGCCGCGCCAGCGCCCCCAGCCGCTTGTACGCGAGGTTGACGTACAGCCCCGCGAGGAAGACCGTCCCGGCGACGAGCGGGAAGTCGGACGTTCCCTCCCCGAGGATGACTCCCGACAGCAGGTAGATGCCGACGCCGAGCGGCAGGGCGGCGGGCAGCCGGAAGTTGTACCGGAGCAGGTCGCCCGCCGAGCTGTCGAACTCGTCGATCAGCGCCGTGAAGACGAACCCCAGCGCGCCGAACAGGCTGAACGCGTACACGTACGACGGAACGACGCCGTCGGCGATCCGGTTCAGCTCCGCGAACGGGACCTCGTACGCGACGACCGTGCCGGCCACGAGGAGGACCGTCAAGAGCAGGTCCACCCCGATCACGGCGAGCCCGACCCGCGACCGGTACCACACGCGGCGCGTCCACTCGCGCTCGGTCGGCGCCCGGTCTTCGGCATCCCGGTCTTCGGTCCCGCCGTCCGCGGATTCGGCGGCGCGCCTCCCGTCGTCGTCCGGACCGCCGACCGATCGATCCGTCATCGATGCGAATTGTTAGCGTGCCGTAATAAACGTGTCCCGGCCGGCGTCGCGCGTCCCGGCCGGCGTCGCGCGTCCCGGCCGGCGTCTCCCGATCGCGCGGACGTAGAGCGTCTACGCGGCCGCGCTGACGTGCGGTTTGACCGCGCGCACGATGGCGTCCACGTCGTACTCGTCTTCCGTCTTGTCGAAGACGACCTCGCCGTCCGCGCGCACGACGAACACGCCGTCGTCGCCGGTCACCAACGCCACCTCGTCGATCTCCTCGCCGAACTGCTTGAGGATCGCCTCCGAGACGTCTTGGGCGCGATTCAACATGCCGCACGGGACGCAGTACTCGACTTCGATGCGTGTCATACGTCCCCGCTTCGCGCCGAACAAACTAAAAACACACCGCGTCTCGGTCGTCATCCCTCCGATCGCCGGTCGACCCCGGTGATCTCGAACCGCGTACCGTCCTCGCCCCCGCCGCCGATCCGCAGCTCCCAGTCGTGTGCCTTTACGATCCGGTCCACGATCGCGAGTCCGAATCCCGTTCCGTCGGGCGACGACGTGAACCCGGTCTCGCGAACCCGGTCGACGTGCTCTTCGGGGATGCCGACGCCGTCGTCCTCGACGTAAAAGCCGTCCGCGCCGTCGAGCGCGCCCACCCGAACGGTCACGTCGCTGCCGCCGTGTTCGACGCTGTTCCGAAAGAGGTTCTCGAAGACGTGCGACAGCCGGTCGCGGTCGGCCCGCAGGGTCATCGATCCGTCCACGCGGAGCGTCGCGTCCGCCGCGTCCACGCGCGACCAGCACTCCCGCGCGCACTCGGCGAGCCCGACGTCGTCGACGTCGTCGACGACCTTCCCCTCGCGGGCGAGCGTCAGCGTCTCCTCGATGATCTCGTCCATCCGATCGAGCGCGGGCTCGATCTCGGCCAAGTGCTCGTCGTCCGGGTGCGCCCGGTACGCGAGGTCGAACCGACCGCGGACGACGTTGAGCGGATTCCGGAGGTCGTGTGACACGACGCTCGCGAACTCCTCGAGCCGGTCGCGCTCGTTGCGGAGCTCGGCCTGCCGGATCCGGCTCCGCTCCGCCGCGACCTCGCGCTCGATCGCTCTCGCCTCGAACAGCCCGATGAGCAGCCCGATACCGCCGCCGAAGCCGACCGCCCAGCGAATCCAGCCGAACACCTGAAACGCGGATTCCGTCGGCAGCGTCGCCATGAAGCCCGCGTTGACGAGGAGAAAGCCCGCCGCGCCCGCGACCCACCAGCGGTTTATCCGTCGATACCGCGGCGAGGAGAGCTCCGACCTCGGGGCCCAGTAGATCACGTACCCGACGCCGAGCACGACCGCTATCGAGGAGAGGAATCCCACCCAGTAGCCGCCGGGGAGGGAAACGAGCCCAGCCGCGATGACCGCGGCCTCGGCGACGTGTGAGAGGAGGAGCACGACGCTGAGCCCCCAGACGGGCCACAGCGAGCGTACGGCTGTGCTCGACGTGTCGGCCATTCAATTACGCCACCTTCCCTGCGAAGGCATATAAACCGCATCGGCCCGGCTATCATCGCCGATACCGTCGACGGGTCTCCGAACCGCCGCTCAGACCACGAGCGCGTCGAAGACGACGGCAAAGAGTAGGAGGCCGAGGTAGGCGTTCGACGCGTGGAACGCGCGGAACGCCGCCGACTCGGTCTGTTCGTAGTGGAGCCGGACGACGGTCCAGAGGAACAGCGCGCCGACGGCGACGCCCACGGCGGCGTAGAGCGCCCCCAGCGGCTCGGCGACCGCCGCGAGCGCGACCGCCGCGACGAGCGTCGCGCCGAGGTACCAGACGATGTGCCGGCGTGTCGTCGTCTCGCCGCGCACCACGGGCATCATCGGGAAGCCGCCGCGCTCGTAGTCGTCCTTGTAGGCCAACGCGAGGTTGTAGAAGTGCGCGGGCGTCCACAGGAAGATGATCGCGGCGAGCAGCAGTCCGCCGCCCCCGATCTCGCCGGTCACCGCGGCCCAGCCGATGAGGGCCGGGAGCGCGCCGGCGGCCCCGCCGATCACGGTGTTCTGCACCGTGTTCGGCTTCAGAACGAGGGTGTACACGACGCTGTAAAAGGCGATCGCGAGCAGCCCGAGCGCCGCCGTCAACGGGTTCACCGTCCAGAACAGGGCGAGCGAGACGACCGTGAGAAGCCCCCCGAACGCGAGCGCGTGGGGCACCGGCACGAGGTCGGTCGCCAGCGGGCGGTCGTTCGTGCGCTGCATCCGCTTGTCTACGTCGCGTTCGAACACGTGGTTGAACGTGCCGGAGGCGCCGATCGAGAGCGCGCCGCCGACGAGGGTCGCCGTCACGACGCGGGGGGTGAACCCAGCCCCGCCGGCCAGCGCCATCGCGGCGGCGGCGACCAGACAGAGCAGCCACATCAGCCGCGGCTTCATCAGCCGGAAGTACGCCGCCGCGGTCGCCTTCAGCCGCGGGACCGCGGCGGTCGGCACGTCGGCCTCCGGTGCCTCCTCGACCGGCGGGAGGTCGTCGGTCCCCGGCTCGAAGTCGGCGGGCGCGTCGTCCGGGTCGCCCGTCTCGGCCTCCAGCCACCACGCGAGTCCGGCCAGCACGGCCGCGAAGATGGCCACGCCGAGGAGGAGGTGGACGGAGCCGAGCGCGGCCGGGAGCCCGCCGACGGCGACGAGCGCGCCCACGCCGGCCTGGGCGGGGTACACGATCAGCGCGAGGGTGAGCGCGGCCCGGATCCGTCGGCTCGCGCCGTCGAGCCACGCGAGGGCGGCGGAGAGGGCGACGAGGACCCCAACGGCGACGGCGATCAGGCGGTGGCCGAGCGCGATCCAGCCGGCGGTCTCCGCGGGGAGCTGGGCGCCGGTCCCGCAGGCCGGCCACCCCCCGCAGGCGGCGGCCGCCTCGGTGAGCGAGGTCGTGGCACCGACGACGACGAGGAGGTAGACGCCCATCGCCGTCGCGGCCAGCACCGCGGGGAATCTGTCGGGGACTGTCACTGGCGGAAGTTGGGCGCCGGTCCATATATGTCCCGCGCTTCGTCGAATCGGAGCCACGCGACGGTCACACGACTGCGGTCGCCCCGGGACCCGCGCCGTCGTCACGTCTTGTCCGAGTCCGCGCCGTCGTCACGTCCCGTCGGAGCCCGCACCGCCGCGCTCCCAGAGAACCCGATCGACGATGTCGCCGCTGGAGAGCAGTTCGTCCTCGTACCGCGGGTCCCGGGCCGAGGCGCGTTCGACCCGGCAGTCGATGCCGCGTTGGGCGAGCGCGTCGGCGATGTCGGCCTCGTCGTGGTGCTGGTCGAACCCCAACACGATCACGTCGGGGTCGAGGCGTTCGATGGGGACGAACACGTCCTCGGGGTGCCCGAGGTGCGCCTCGTCGACCGCGTCGAGCGCGGCGACCATGTCGCGGCGCTGCTCGGCACAGAGGATCGGCGCCGGCTTGTGGGTGACGTTGGCGCGGCGGGCGACGATGGCGTGGAGCTCGTCGCCGTACGTCGCCGCGTCCTCCAGGTAGTGGACGTGGCCGGGGTGGAGCAGGTCGAAGGTCCCCTGCGCGACGACCCGCGTCATCGGAACCACGAGAGGAAGCCCCCGCCGTCGCGTCGCTCCTCGCCGAGCTCGCGGTCGATGTCCTCCTGCGTGAAATCGAAGAAGTGCTCGTCGGGGACCTCCACGTCGAGCACGTCGAGGGTCGTCTGTCTCCCCTCGTTGTCGAACGCCTTCCAGTCGCCCCACCCGTACGGCGCGCCGACGATGATGTGAACGCGTCCCTGTCCGAACGTCGCGAGGTCGGCGTCGCTCGGGCGGAGCGCGCCGTTCGGGTGGGAGTGGACCGAGCCGACCGCACGCATGTCGTTCGGCTTCATGTGGGTGCGGACGCTCGCGCTCGTCGGGTTCGACTCCGTGCCCGGGATGACGAGCACGTCGGTGATCACCTGTCCGTCCCGGTCGAGGTCGAGCTTCCGGGCGTCGTCCGCGCGGAGGAACCCCATGTACTCGTCGGGGTGGCTCTCCTCGCTCGCCTCGAGGACGAACTCCATGGTCTCCCGGGCGATCCCGAGGAGCTCGTCCGAGCGGAACAGTCGCATACGCGACGGGAGGGTCCGTCGCCCCATATGGATTCCGGACCGCGGGGCGGCGGTCGACGATCCGCCGGGATCGCGGCCGAACTCCGATGCCTGACGCGGCCGAGACGCGAGAGAACAGGCTTAACACCGCCCGTTCCCGATGAGCGTCCATGAGCGAGAACACCGCCGGGGATTCCGGCACGCGGGGCGATTCGAGCCCCGAACTCGACGCCGACGCGGCGGAGGGGGCGGCCGACGACCGGCCGACCGTCTACGATCTGGCACCGGACTGCACCCTCGAAGACGCCGAGGTCGACGCGCTGTACCACGCCGAGGTCAACGGCGTCGTCGACTACGGGATCTTCGTCGACGTCTCGGACGCCCTCTCTGGGCTCGTCCACGAGTCGAACCTCGACGGCACCTACGCCGTCGGCGACCGGCTGGTCGTCCGGCTGACCGAGGTGAAGGAGAACGGCGACGTGGCGTTCGACGACGAGGACCTCGACGACTACCGCACGGAGACGGTCGCCCACGAGCCGACCGTCTCCCGGGTCCGCGGGCTCGCGCCCGGCGACGAGGTCACGGTCGAGGGGGAGATCGTGCAGGCGAAACAGACGGGCGGCCCGACGATCTTCGCCGTCGCGGACGCCTCCGGCGTCGTCTCCTGTGCCGCCTTCGAGGAGGCCGGCGTCCGCGCGTACCCCGAGGTCGAGGTCGGCGACATGGTCCACGTCAGCGGGACGATCGAGACCCGCGAGAACGCCCTCCAGCTGGAGGTCGACTCGCTGAAGCGGCTCCCCGAGGAGCGGGCGACCGAGGCCCGCGAGCGGTTCGAGGCGGCCCTCGACGAGCGCGCCGCGCCCGCCGACGTCGACCCCCTCGTCGAGTGGGAGGCGTTCGAGCCGATCCACGATGACCTCCGCGAGCTCGCCCGGCTGCTCCGTCGCACCGTGCTCGCCGGCCGCCCGATCCGCGTCCGGCACCACGCCGACGGCGACGGGATGTGCGCCGCGATCCCCGTCCAGCTCGCCTTGGAGAACTTCGTCCGCGACGTGCACGAGGACCCGGACGCGGCCCGCCACCTGTTCAAGCGGCTCCCGAGCAAGGCGCCGTACTACGAAATGGAGGACGTGACCCGCGACCTCAACTTCGCGTTGGAGGGCCGCGCCCGCCACGGGCAGAAGCTCCCCTTCCTGCTGATGCTCGACAACGGGTCGACCGAGGAGGACGTGCCCGCCTACGAGAACCTTGCGCACTACGACATCCCCATCGCGGCCGTCGACCACCACCACCCCGACCCCGAGGCGGTCGAGCCGCTGCTCGACGCCCACGTCAACCCCTACCTCCACGACGAGGACTACCGGGTCACGACGGGGATGATGTGCGTCGAGCTCGCCCGCCTGATCGACCCGTCGATCACCGAGGAGCTGGAGCACGTCCCGGCCGTCGCCGGGCTCTCCGACCGCTCGAAGGCGGAGGCGATGGACGACTACATCGCTCTCGCCGAAGACGCCGGCTACGACGAGTCGGACCTGCTCGACATCGGCGAGGCGCTCGACTACGCCGCCCACTGGCTGCGCTACTCCGAGGGGAAGACGCTCGTCAACGACGCCCTCAACGTGGGCTGCGAGGACGAGGAGCGCCACGAGGAGCTCGTCGAGTTCCTCTCCGAGCGGGCGGACCGCGACGTGCAACGCCAGCTCGACGCGGTCGACGACCACGTCGACCACGAGCGGCTCGCCTCCGGCGCGCACCTCTACCGCATCGACTTGGACGAGTACGCCCACCGGTTCACCTACCCCGCGCCCGGGAAGACGACCGGCGAGCTCCACGACACCCGCGTCCAGGAGACGGGCGACCCGGTCATCACGATCGGCTACGGCCCCGACTTCTGCGTGCTCCGGTCCGACGGGGTCCGCCTCGACATCCCGAACATGGTGACCGAGCTGAACGAGGAGCTCCCCGAGGCGGGCGTCTCCGGGGGCGGTCACCTCGTCGTCGGCTCGATCAAGTTCGTGAAGGGCCGGCGGAGCGAGGTCATCGAGGCGCTCGTCGAGAAGATGGCCGGCGCGGAGATCGACGAGGCGCTCTCGTCGACGGCCGTGATCGACGACTGACGCGGGTCCGCCGGCGTTTCTCAGGCCCCTTCTCACAGCCCTGTTACGCGAACGCCACCTCGCGTCGCGCGACGCCCGCGGCTCCCGCGAGCGCGACCCCCAGCCCGCCGAGCAGCCCGACCGGCAGATGGACGCCGCCGCCGCGCCAGTCGGCGGCGTACGCGCGGGCGTAGAAGTCCGCGACCGACTCGTCTTCGACCGCGAGCAACACCTCCCTGTTCTCCGTCGCCGCGCCCTCGTTCCAGTTGAGGCTGCCGACCACGGCGGTGTCGTCGACGACGAGCCCCTTCGCGTGGACCTTCCCGAACCGGCCCCTCGGCTCGGCGATCGCCACCTCGATCGGCTCGTCGGCCAGCGCCGCTCTGAGCGCGCGGTTCGTCTCTCGGTCGTACCACGCGCCGGACACCAGGAGGTGCACGTCGACGCCGCGGTCGGCCGCTCGTCGGAGCGCGCGAACGATCCGATCGTCCGGCCCGCCGGTCCGCGGGACCACGGCCAGCACGCGGTCGTCGGCGGCGTCGATCCGCGCGACCAGGCGGTCGGCGGCGTTCCCCGGCGCCGTCAGGAGCTCGACGTCCGCCCCCGTCGCGCTCGGCGGTTCGAACCGCGTCGGATACGACGCGTTCGCCGTCCCGGAGCCGTGGAACTCGGTGTCGCTCCGGAACGACGACCACGTCCGGGCGTCGGGTGCCGTCGCGTCCTCTCGGAAGAGGGCGGCGAGGTCGTCTGCGGCCGTCTCGTCGTCGACATCGCCGCCGGTCGCCTCGCCGCCGTCCGACGACCCGGACTCGCCGGTGACGACGCCCCAGCCGCGGTTGGTCCGCCCGCCCGTCCCGGACGCCTTCCAGTTCTCCGTGAGGACGACCGCGCGGTCGTCGGTCACCGCGTACTTCGCGTGGTGGAAGCGGAACCGTTCGGGGTCGGCGTCGAGCACCCGGACCTCGACCCCGGCGGCCGCGATCCGGTCGAGGAGCCGCGCGCTCCGCGCGGAGAAGCCGCCGACCGGCGACCCCTCGACGAGGACCCGCACCTCGACGCCGCGGTCGGCGGCCGCGACCAGCAGGTCGGCGACGCGCTCCGACTCGAGCGTGTAGCCGGCGAGCAGCAGCCGGTCGTCGGCCGCGCGGAGCGGCTCGACGGGAACGTCCGGGCTGTCCGGCAACACGAACGGCCTCACGGTCGCGTTCGCGGTTCGCATCGCCGCCCGCGGCTCGTGGCCGCGTGGCCGCCACTCGCCCCAGTCCGCGCGCCAGCGGTGCCCCTCGGGCGCGCGGTCGTACTCAACCGCGGCGACCGCCGTCCCGTTTCGCCTGAGCTCGATCCGGTCGCCGGACGCGGCGAGCGGGAAGTGGTCGTCGAGCGTCCGGAGCTCCGGGTCGCCGACGCCGCCGGTGCCGGCGACCGTGGTCCCGTCGTCGAGCAGGGGCGTCGAGTTCGCGGGATCCATCGACAGGGCGACGACGCCGCTCGCGTTCGCCGGAATATCCGCCTCGTAGTAGCCGTCGGAGAGCGACCAGTTCCCGCGCTCGGGGAGTCGAACGACCAGGTATTCGCCGCGGTTCCCCGCCGCTGTCGGATTCGGGAACAGCTCGAGGATCCGCGGCTGCTCCGCCACGAGCGTTCGGTTCGCCGTCCCGTCGCTCGACTGCGCGACGGCGCCTCCCGGATCGGTTCCCGCGGCCTCTGAACCGATCTCGGTGCCCGCCGCAGCGGCGACCGGCACGGCGGTCGTCAGGACGAGCAGCGCGAGCGCGACGGCGGCGGCGCTCGTAACCGAGCCGCTCGCGAGACGGGACGGTTCGGGCGACACGGAGTGTCTGCCCGCGGCATCAGATAAGAAAGGTCGCTCGGATCGGGGTCGCCGTCAGGCGGTCGGCGCCGCCTCGTCGAGCGCGCGCTCGGCCTTCTCGGCCTCGGTGGAGACGATGAAGGAGTGCTCGTCGCCGTACTCGGCGACCGCTTCGAGCGCCTCGCGCGTGCCGATCTGTCGGAGCGCCCACCCGGCGGCGGCCCGGACGTCGTCGGAGGCGTCGTCGGCGAGCGCGTCGGCGAGGGGATCGATCGCGCGCGTGTCACCGATGAGCCCGAGCGCGCGGGCGGCGTGGGGGCGCACGAGATCCTCGGTGTCGCCCTCGGGGTCAAGCTGGTTCGCGAGCGGCTGGACGGCCTCCGTCGCGCCGATCTCGCCGAGCGCCTTGAACACGACCTTCTGGAGCTGCGGGTTCGAGTCCTCAGAGACGTACTCCACGAGGGTCTCCGTCGCCTCGGCGGCCGCCATCTTCCCGAGGATGCGGACGGACGGCTGGTCGCGCTTCTCGGCGCGGCCGAGCAGCTCCTCGACCGACGCCTCGGTCTTCCCGCGCTTCCCCATCCGCTCGAACGCCTCGAGGCAGTGGCGCTCCATGAAGTCGGACTGCAGGGAGTCGAGCGCGAGCAGGATCATGTCGACGTTGCCGCGCTTCTCGTGCTCCTTCAGCGCGGCCCACTCGACCGGGTAGTCCTTGTAGTGGCCGAGCACGTCGTAGTACCCCTGTGCGCGGAGCTGCTCGTGCGTCTCGAGGTCGTCCCACTCCTCCGCGTCGTCGAGCCCCGCCTCGAGACCGTCCGTCGCGTCGAGCAGCGCCGCGATCGTTTCGGCGTCGTCGTCGGGGTCGAGACCAGCGTCCGCGACCGCCTCGGCCACCGCGTCGAGCGCCTCGACGAGGTCGTCGATCCCCTCGTGACTGGGGAACGAATCGACGGAAACCGACTCGGACGCCGCCTCGACGAAGGCGTCCACGGCGTCGGCGGCGTCGTCGCGCCCGTCCGCGGTCCACTCGGTGTCTTCGAGCGTCGACGCGGCCGCCTCGATCGCGTCGATCACGTCCTCGGCGTAGGGCCCTCGCGCCTCCTCGACGCCGTCGCGGAGCTCCGCGATCCGGTCTTCGAGGTCGCCGCGCGGGTCGTCGGCGTCGTCGTCGTCCTCGTCCGGTTTCGGGAGATCGGCCTCGTCGAGCCCCGCTTCGGCGTCGTCGAGGAGCGCCTCGACGTCGTCGAGATCCGCCTCGGTCTCGGCGCCGTCGAGTCGGCCCGCGATCTCGTCGAGGTACTCGTTCAACGAGTCCTCGGTCACTTCGTCGGGAAGCGTCGGCGCGGCGGCCGCGTCCGTCGACTCGCCGGCGCCGCCCGCCTCCTCCGCGTCGTCCGCGGCGTCGGCCCCCTCGGAGGCGTCGGCCGGGTCGTCGTCGCCGTTGCTCATACACCACGAACTGCGCGCGTAATCCATTAAGACGTTTCCCTTCGCCGGCGGGGCGAGCGCGACCACGTCGCGGAGACGACGAGGTCGCGCTCGCCCGGACGCGACGACCCCGCCCTTTAGCCCCCGCCTCGCCAACGTCTCCCCGTGACCGAGACCGACGACACCGGCGCGGGACCGACGGTCGCCGTGCCGCAGATCCCCGTCGACGACTGCGCCGTCGAACGGAACCTCGACCGGATCCGCGACCGCGTCGCCGCCCTCCCTGACCGGGTTGACATCGCCGTCCTTCCCGAGTACGCGCTCACGGGGTTCGTCGACGACGACCGGATCCGGGCGGTCGCGCTCGACAGGGACGCGGCGCTCGACCGACTGTCCGCTATCGCCGACGACACCGGCGTGGCGCTGACGGCGGGGTACGCGGAGCGCGACGGCGACGAACTGTTCAACGCGACCGCGTACGTGCCGCCGGAGGCGTTCACCGGCGGTTCGAGCGACCGCGACGGGGAGGCGACCGTCTACCGGAAGCGGCACCTCTGGGGCGAGGAGGCGGAGCGGATGGCGGCGGGGTCCGAGCGTGTCGTGGTCGACACGCCCGCGGGCCGGACGGGCCTGCTGACGTGTTACGACCTCAACTTCGTGGCGGAGAGCGCGTGGTTCGCCGACCGCTTGGTCGACGCGCTGTTCGTCCCCGGCGCGTGGCCCGCGGCGCACGTCCGGAACTGGCGGCTCCTCCTCAGGGCCCGCGCCCTCGACGGCGTGCGGTGGGTCGTCGGCGCTGGTCGGACGGGGAGCGCGGGCGGGAACGGCGACGGAGACGGTGGTGGCGACGGAGACGGTGGTGGCGACGGCGAGCGCGGCGACCGGAGCGAGCGTCGCCGGTACGCCGGCAACTCCCTCGTTGCGCGACCCGACGGTCGGGTCGCCGCGGAACTCGGTCGCGGCGAGCGGGACCTCGTCGCGACGCTGGACCGCGACCTGCTCGCCGATCAGCGCGACCTCGTCGGCGCCGTGTCAGATATGGAAAAATAGTTTTCCACATCAAAAAATCTGGTTGTTATTGTGAAAACTATTAAGTGGTCTGCGCGTGTACGTGTAGATAGACATGAGCACTCAGAAAGAGGCCCGACAGCGGTACGGCGACGTCCACGAGAGCGAAGCGCTGCGCATCCCCGAGGAGAAGGCGGAGCAGCTCGTCGACGCGCTCAACTCCGATCTCGCCGCGACGTACGTCCTCTACCACCAGGTGAAAAAGCACCACTGGCTCGTCGAGGGCGCGGAGTTCCACGACATACACGAGTACCTCGGCGAGGTCGCCGCGGACCTCGAGGAGGGCGCCGACGTGATCGCCGAGCGCGCGCAGGCGCTCGGGGGCGTGCCGCTCTCGGGCGGCGCGAACTACGAGGAGCACGCGCCGGTGAGCGCCGAGGACGCCGACGCCTACGACATCCGCACCTCGCTGGAGAACGACCTGGAGATCTTCGGCGACATCATCGAGCAGCTCCGCGAGCACATCCAGCTCGCCAACAACCTCGGCGACTACACCACCGAAGAGCAGCTCCGCGAGATCCTCGAAGGCGTCGAGGAACACGGCCACCACATCGAGCACTACCTGGAGGACGACACCCTCGTCAGCCAGGGCACGCTCGACTAGGCGTTGAGGGTCTCGCGGTAGCGACTTCTCCGTTTGCGGCCTCGAATTCCCTCGTTTTCTCTCCTGCGAGCGGCGGCCGTGCGGTTTGTAACTGGCCAGCCTACCGGCCGGACTCGTAGAACTCCTCGCGGTACACCCGCCCGAACGCGTTCCGGCGCAGGGTGCTGGCGGCCGCGTCGGGCTCCTCCTGATACGTCGCCGCGATCACGGTGTCGGCGAAGGGGATCGGGTGCCACACCACGTTGTCGACGTTTTCGGACCCGATTTGGACCACTTCGTCCTCGTCGAACGCGCTCTCGGCGAGCCACTCGTCGAACTCCCCCGCCTCGCCGACGTGGACCGCGAGCAGCTCGGCGAACGTCGCGTCGCGGGCGGTCCGGATCACCTCGGGCGTGACCCGCTCGTCGTACTCGTCGGCGTCGAACGACATCGCCTTCGTCGCCTCGCGGACGACGACCTGCGCGACCGGGCCGACCTCCTCGTAGCGTTCGAGCGCGTCGGCGCGGGTCTCCGGGGCGAACGTCCCTCTGGTCTCCATACCCGTCGTTCGCCGCCGACTGAAAAGGGCGTTCCGTTACGCGGACGAGTCGTCGCGGTCGTCGGAGCCGTCGGAGCCGTCGCTCTCGCTGTCCCCGTCGTTCGCGTCGCCTTCGCTCTCCCCGGCCTCCCGCGCCATCTCGCGGGCCTCGCGGATCGCGTCGGCGACCGCCGGATCGGTTCCGCCGTTTCCGCCGGTCGGGTTGACGGCGCCCCGGCCGCCGCCAGCGGCGTGGCCGTGGTCGGCATGGTCGTGGCTGTGACCGTGACCGGCGTGGTCGTGACCGCCCGACCCGACGCCGTCGTGCGCTCCGAGGTCGACGTCGGGACGACCGCGGTCGACGGTGTCCTCGAACACCTCGTGGTACTCGGCGTCCTCGGCGTGGGGCGTCACCTCGGCCGCGAGCGTCGCCGGCTCCCGATCGCTCCAGTCGGGGGCGTGGTCGTCGAGCCACGCCTCGTGGTCGCCGCCGTGTAGCATCGCCGTGAACGCGAGGTGATGCGCGAGGTGTTCGCCGTCGCGCTGGGGCGTCTCGCAGACGGGGCAGGCGTATCCCATGTCGGACGTGGGTTCGGTCGTGAGGCGTAAAGCCGCGTCGGACGTGGGTCGCTCGCGATCACCGATTCGTCTGAGGGTCGTCGCTGACGCCGACACGGTGAACGCGGATCTGGTTACGGCTGCTTTCCTGTACACGATCGGCACTGGACGGCTAACTCCGTCAAAGCCCCAGTCGGGAGGACTCGCATGACTCGCTGCGCTCCTCACTCGGTCGCTCACGCTGTTCGCTCTCTCGTTGCGGTGCTTGGTCGTCGAGCGTCGTCCTCTCGACTGCCCCTTTGAGTCCCACCCCGCACCGCACAGCGACCGCACCTCACGCCTCCCCAGCCTCGTCGGCCGGCGCTTATAAGCGCCGGCCGACTCCCTCACGCGTGCTGCTCGGCCGCAAAGCGGCCTCGCAGGCACGCGCCACCGCACCGTGTCGGTGGCTCCGGGCCCCTCGTCGCCGCCTCACCGCGCACGCCACCGCACCTATAACAGCAACTTTATCACTCGCACGGGGCGAATTTCGCATAAGACTACTCCGTTAGGAGGTCCAACAGTGACTGAAGCCAACACACAACCGGAGGTGAACATCGGTCTCGTCGGTCACGTCGACCACGGGAAGACGACGCTCGTGCAGGCGTTGTCCGGCTCGTGGACCGACCAGCACAGCGAGGAAATGAAGCGCGGCATCTCGATCCGGCTGGGGTACGCGGACGCGACGTTCCGGCGCTGTCCCGGCGTCGACGCGCCCGAGTGTTACACCGTCGACGAGGAGTGCGAGGACGGCTCCGCGAGCGAGCCGGTCCGGACGGTCTCGTTCGTCGACGCGCCGGGCCACGAGACGCTGATGGCGACGATGCTCTCCGGCGCCTCGATCATGGACGGGGCCGTCTTGGTCGTGAGCGCGACCGAGGACGTCCCGCAGGCGCAGACGGAAGAGCACCTGATGGCGCTCGATCTCATCGGCATCGAGAACATCGTCATCGCGCAGAACAAGGTCGACTTAGTCGACCGCGACCGCGCCGTCGACAACTACCGGCAGATTCAGGAGTTCGTCGAGGGCACCGTCGCGGAGGACGCGCCGATCGTCCCCGTCTCCGCGCAACAGGAGGTCAACCTCGACCTCCTCATCGACGCGATCGAGTCGGAGATCCCGACCCCCGACCGCGACCCGTCGGAACACGCGCGGATGTACGCGGCCCGCTCGTTCGACATCAACCGCCCGGGCGCGACCGCGGCGGACCTCAAGGGCGGCGTCGTCGGCGGCTCGCTCGTCGCGGGCGAGCTGTCGGTCGGCGACGGGCTGGAGATCCGACCGGGCCGCGAGGTCGACGAGGAGGGCCAGACGGAGTGGCGCCCCCTCGAGACGACGGTGCGCTCGCTGCAGGCCGGCAGCAACGACGTGGAGTCCGCCCGGCCGGGCGGGCTGCTCGGCGTCGGCACCGGACTCGACCCGAGCCTGACGAAGGGCGACGCGCTCGCCGGGCAGGTCGCCGGCGAGCCCGGCACGCTCCCGCCGACCCGCAACGAGTTCGAGATGCAGGTCGACCTCCTCGACCGCGTCGTCGGGAAGGAGGACGACGAGAGCGGCGAGAGCGACATCGAGGAGATCAGCACCGGCGAGCCGCTGATGCTCACGGTCGGCACCGCGACGACGGTCGGCGCGGTGACGAGCGCGCGCGACGGCGAGTGCGAGGTGAGCCTCAAGCGACCGGTCTGCGCCGAGGAGGGCGCGCAGATCGCGATCAACCGGCGCGTCGGCGCGCGCTGGCGGCTCATCGGCGTCGGGACGCTCTCGTAGCGTGACCGACGCCGCCCGCGAGGCCGACGGGACCGCCCACATCGAGGTCGTCGCGCTCGACGCGAGCGCCCTGATGGCGCCGGTCGAGGCGGACCTGCGGCTGTTCGAGGAGCTCGATCGGCTTCTCGGCGCCTACGAGGCCGTCGTCCCGGCCGCGGTCGTCTCGGAGTTAGACCGGCTGCAGGGCGGGAACGGCGAGGAGGCGACCGCGGCGAGCGTGGGCGCGGACCTCGCGACGCGGGCGGAGACGGTGGCAACGGACGAATCGTACGCCGACGACGCGCTGGTCGAGCTGGCCGCCGAGGGCCGGGTCGACGGCGTCGTCACCAACGATCGACCGCTGGCGAACCGGGTGCTGGAGGCGGGCGCACCAGTAATCGGTTTAAGGGGTCGGAACACACTGGCGATAACGGAACCCTAGCGGACGCGGACAACCAATCATGTACAAACGAGTTCGACTCAAGGATACGGTCGAGGTGCCGCCGAAACACCTGGCGGACGTCACCGACGAGCGGGTGAAAGCCCTGCTGCAGGACAAACTGGAAGGACGAATGGACGAGGACGTGGGCAGCGTCGTGAGCGTCATCGAGGTCCACGACATCGGCGAGGGCGCGGTGTTGCACAACCGCCCCGGCGTCTACTACGAGGCCGAGTTCGACGCGCTGACCTACGACCCCGACATGCAGGAGGTCGCCGACGGCACGGTCGTCGAGACGGTCGAGTTCGGTGCCTTCGTCGGCATCGGGCCGGTCGACGGCCTGCTGCACGTCTCCCAGATCACCGACGAGTACCTCACGTTCGACGGGGCGAACCAGCAGCTCGCCTCCTCGGACTCCGACAAGACCCTCGGCGTCGACGACGCCGTCCGGGTGCGCGTGGTGACCAAGAGCATCGACGAGCGCAACCCCCGCGACTCGAAGATCGGGCTCACCGCGAAACAGCCCGGGCTCGGCAAACACGAGTGGCTGGAGGGCCAGCGACAACACCGCGAACAGACCGGTGAGGAGGCCGACTGATGGCCGAGGACCGCCTGGCGTGCCGTGAGTGCCACCACGTCAACGACCCGGACTCCCAGACCTGCGAGCACTGCGGGTCGTCGTCGCTCACCGAGGACTGGGCGGGCTACGTCATCATCACCCAGCCCGAGGAGAGCCAGATCGCGGAGGAGATGAACGTCACGAAGCCCGGCTCGTACGCGCTGAAGGTCCGCTGACGGCGCAGAAGCGGTTCCCCCGAGGTCCCCGACCCACACTATGCTCACGCTCCCCGACTCCCTGCGCGACGCCTTCAAGGAGCCGCTCGGTCCGGTGACGACCGACGCCGCCGAACTGCTCGCCGGCGCCGCGGAGACCCGCGGCGAGCGGGTGGCGCCCGACGCCCCGATCGTCGCGGTCGGCGACGTGGTCACGTACCACCTGCGGGAGGCCGGCCGCGTCCCCGACGTCGCGCTGATCGACGGGAAGACCGAGCGCGAGGCGGTCGACGCCGCGATCGAGTCCGCACTCGCGGCCGCGGACGACCGCCGGATACGGGTGGAGAACCCCGCCGCGTCCCTGTCGGCGGAGCTGCTCTCCGCGCTCGCCGCGGCGCTCGCCGACGCCGACCCGGTCATCATCGAGGTGACCGGCGAGGAGGACCTGGCCGCCCTGCCGGCGATCCTCGCCGCGCCGGACGGTTCGAGCGTCGTCTACGGCCAGCCCGGCGAGGGGATGGTCCGCGTCCCGGTCACGCCGGAATCTCGCGCGGAGGCGCGCGAGCTGTTCGAGGCGCTCGACGGCGACGTCGAGGCCGCCTACGAGGCGCTCGGTCGGATCCCGGACGACGATCGGTGAGGATCGGGCTGAGACCGCCGGACGCTCGTCGCCGACGACACCCCCGCTTCGAAATCCTTTTACAGCTTTCGAGGGGATATACCCCTAACTGAACCATGGACGTCGATATCATCTCCGAGGAGGAGAACCCGATGTTGCACCGCACGGACATCCGTTTCGAGACGACCCACGAGGAGGCGACCCCCTCGCGGCTGTCGGTCCGCGACTCCCTCGCGGCCAAGCTCGACAAGGCCTCCGAGGAGGTCGTCGTTCACGAGCTGGACACGAAGTTCGGCATGCGGAAGACGGTCGGCTACGCGAAGGTGTACGACAGCGCGGAGGACGCGCTCGACGTCGAGCAGGAGCACATGCTCGAACGCAACAAGATCGGCGGCGAGGGCGACGCGGACGCCGAGGAAGCCTAACGGCCGAATGCGCGTTCTCGGCATCGAGGGGACGGCGTGGTGCGCGAGCGCCGCCCTGTACGACGCCGAGACCGACTCCGTTCTCATCGAATCGAACCCCTACGAGCCGGACAGCGGCGGCATTCACCCGCGCGAGGCCGCCGAGCACATGTCCGAGGCGATCCCCGAGGTCGTCGACGCGGCGCTGACCGCGGCCGAGGAGGAGTACGGGCCGGACGCGGTCGACGCGGTCGCCTTCTCCAGGGGTCCCGGACTCGGTCCCTGTCTCCGCACGGTCGGCACCGCCGCCCGGTCGCTCGCGGGGGCGCTCGACGTGCCCCTCGTCGGGGTCAACCACATGGTGGCGCACCTGGAGATCGGTCGCCACCGGTCAGGCTTCGAGAACCCGGTGTGTCTGAACGCCTCCGGCGCGAACGCCCACCTGCTCGGCTACCACGACGGGCGCTACCGCGTGCTCGGGGAGACGATGGACGCCGGCGTCGGCAACGCGATAGACAAGTTCACCCGCCACGTCGGCTGGGACCACCCGGGCGGCCCCAAGGTCGAGGCGGCGGCGCGGCGGTACGCGGAGGGGAGCGACGGGCTGGGGGGCCTCCTCGACCTCCCGTACGTCGTCAAGGGGATGGACTTCTCGTTCTCCGGGATCAGCTCCGCCGCCAACGACGCGTACGACGACGGCGTTCCGGTCGACGAGATCTGCTTTTCGCTGCAGGAGCACGTGTTCGCGATGCTGACGGAGGTCTCGGAGCGCGCCCTCTCGCTCACGGGCGCCGACGAGCTCGTGTTGGGCGGCGGAGTCGCGCAGAACGACCGGCTCCGCGAGATGCTGGCGTCGATGTGCGACGCCCGCGGCGCGCGGTTCCACGCTCCGGAGCCGCGGTTCCTCCGCGACAACGCCGGGATGATCGCCGTGCTGGGCGCGAAAATGGCGGCGGCCGGCGACACGCTCCCCGTCCGGGAGTCCGCGATCGACCCGAACTTCCGCCCGGATCAGGTGCCCGTGACGTGGCGGCACGGCGAGTCGGTCGCTCGCGGGCGCGCTCCCGGGAGCGACGACGGGACGGACGCCGACCGGCGAGGCGCCGAGGCGACGGTGGAGATCGTCGCGGCGGGGGGAGACAGCGCCGAGGCCGGGGCCGGCGCCGAGGACGGTGACGCCGCCGACCGCCGCGTGATCAAGCGCCGCGTCCCCAAGGAGTACCGCCACCCCGAGCTCGACCGGACGCTCAGGCGCGACCGGACCGTCGCGGAGGCCCGGCTGACGAGCGAGGCGCGCCGGGCGGGGGTGCCGACCCCGCTGGTGTACGACGCCGACGTGCCGAACGCGACGCTGACCCTCCAGCACGTCGGGGACCGCGACCTCGCCGCCGCGCTCGACGACGGGACGGAGCGCGCCGCCGCGGTCGGCCGGCACCTCGCGCGGCTCCACGACGCGGGGATCGTTCACGGCGATCCGACGACGCGGAACGCGCGGGTGTGGACCGACGCGCTTGGGGAGGGAGCGACGACCGAGGAGAGGGCGACGACCGGGGAGGAGGTGTTCGCCCCCGACGACCGGGCCGCGCTCATCGACTTCGGCCTCGCCTACCACACCGGTCACGTCGAGGACCACGCGATGGACCTCCACGTGTTCGAGGGGTCCGTTCGGGCGACCGCAACCGATCCAGACCCGCTGATCGAGGCGTTCGAGGCCGGCTACGCCGAACTCGGCGACGACGACGTTCTCGACCGGCTCCGCGACGTGCAGGGCCGCGGACGGTATCGGTGAGCGGTCGGCGGGGGAGCTGGGTGGCCGGCCCTCCCGAGCGACGCCGCGTTGCGCCACGCTTTATATGCCCGGCGGGCGATGTGCCGGTATGGCAGACAAACCGTCTTCGGGGGAGATCCTCGGGATCCCGTACAACTTCGAGCGGCCGAGCCTCGGTCGGCTGCTCTCGTCGTACTGGCAGCCCGGCAAGGGGATGTTGGTGGAGAAGCCGTTCGGCATCGGCTACACGCTGAACCTCGCGAACTGGCGGTCGTGGATCGTCCTCGCCGTCGCCGGCGGGCTCTACTACCAGCAGACGCAGTCGGCCGGAGCGGGCGGCGCGTCCGACGACGACGCGGCCGCGGACGACGAGCCGGTCGAAGTGATCGTCGACGACGACTGAGCGTCACCGACCAATCGCTACCGCCAACTGATCGCCGCCACCGGGCGATCGCCGTCGGTCTCCGGCGATCGGATCCGGTCGCGCCACACCGATTTTCAGACGCGATTTTGAGACGGGTTCTTTTAAATACTAGTACGCGCTATTGGAAGTAATGAAAGTTCAGTTCGAGTGTTCGTGCTCGGAGGAGATCTCCGAGTTCACCCGCGGCGAGACGAGCCGCGGGGTTCACGTCGAATGCGGGAACTGCGGCGCGGTGTACGCGGTGACGATCACGGAGCTCGACTAGCGTCGCGGCTCGCCCTCCCCCGTCTCACCGTCCCTCCGTCTTGGCCCGACTGCGTTTTCTCCTCAGTCGTCGTCGGCTGCCCCTTTACCGATTCCGTCCGCGACGGCGTCGCCCTCAGGGGTTCCGCTCGCTCGCGATCCCTCTCGCCCACTCTCTCTCGCAGGCGCGCTGTCGGCTCCCGCCTCCGTCGGATCGTCGAACGACTCGAACCGGAGGCGGACCGTCGTCCCGCCGTCGCTCGTCTCGAACCCGACGGTGCCGCCCTGCGTCTCGCACATCCACTTGACGAGCCACAGCCCGATGCTGCTCGCGTGCGACAGCGGCGTCTCCTCCTCGGCACGCAACACCGCCCGCTCGTCCTCGGGGATCCCCGGTCCGTTGTCGCGGACCTCCAGACAGACCGTCGACCCGGTCTCGGTGATCCGGACGTCGACCCGACGCACCGACTCGTCGTTGTGCGTGACGGCGTTCTCGAACACCTCGCGGACCGGGTACTCGATCGACTCGTCCGCGTGGACCCACGCCTCGGCGGGCGCGTCGACGGTGAGCGCGACGTCGGCGCGGTCGATCTCCGCGGCCGCCTCGTTGACCGTGTCGACGAGGTCGACCCGCCCCTCCGGTGCGGCGGGCGACGCGTCCTCGATGACGCGCAGCTTCTCGCTGATCTCGACCACGTCGTCGGTCGTCTCCCGGATCGTCTCCAGGCACTCTCGACTCCGCTCGTCGTCGACCCGGTCGACGAGCAGGTCCGTGTACCCCTGAATGATGTTGAGGTCGTTCCGCACGTTGTGTCGGAACACCCGGCTCAACACCTGGAGCTGCTGGTTCGACGTCTCGAGATTGCTCCGGGCGGTCGCCGCTCGCCGTCGGTGATGCGCGGTCGCGCCGTAGACGACGAGCGACGAGGCGGCGACGACCGTCCACCCGCCGACGGCGCGGACCGGCGTCCACGCCGACAGCGTCCCGACCGCCGACGCCACCGCGAGATCGGCTGCGACGACGAACGACGCCCCGAGACACAGGTAGGCGACGGCGATCTCTCGGGGGGAGCGGTCGAAGACGAGAGCGGATTCTAGTTTCATTTATATTTCACTAATCCTCGGCCGATTTTTAGCGTACGTAACGGCAGTCTCCGAGACGTATTAAACTTTGACAGGAATCACCACGACTTGCAGTCGGGGCAGACGCGGTCCCCGTCGTCGAGCCAGCGCCGCTCGACGCGGTCGCCGCACCGCTCGCAGTCGGCGCCCCCGGCGGTCCACGTCGCGGTCGCGGTCGCGGGCGTCACCTCGTCGCCGTCGCCGCCCTCGTGGCGGTCACTACCGTCGTCTCCATCACCGCCCTCGACCGCGTCGCCGTCGGACTCCGCGGCCGCCGAGTCGTCGTCCGCGGGTTCGGTTTCGCCGGGATCGGTCTCCGCGGGTTCGGTTTCGACGCGATCGGTCGCCGCGTCCGACCCCCCGAACTCGTCGAGTGAGCGGTCCTCGGGCATCTACGCCTCCCGACGGAGCCGGGCCACGACGTAGTCGCGCTCCAGTTCGCCGAGGAACTCGCCGAGCCGCGGCCCCTGCGTGTCGTCGAAGAAGAGCCGGTAGCCCGCGGCGAAGAAGTCGCTCACCTCCACGTCGTGCGCGCGCGCCGTCTCGTACATCTCCGACTGGATCGCGTCGCCGTCGTGGCCGGCCGCGACGAAGTCGGCGAGGTCGTCGAGCGCGGCCGCGACGTCGTCGTCGAAGTCGGCGTCGGGCAGCTCCGTCTGGAGCCGGTAGTCGTACTCGTTGCCGGTGCGCTCCGCCCAGCTGCGCGCCTTCTCGACGCGGGCCAAGGCGGCCTCGACGACCTCGTCCGAGGCGTCCTCGGGGATGTGCCCCTCGTCGCGGGCGAGCCGCTCGCGGAAGTCGGGGTCGTCGACCATCCCGAGCACGGCCGCGAAGGTGTACGGGAGCCGCACGGGCTTCTCCTCGGGCGGGTCGTCGGCGCGGCCGACGACGAACGGGTAGGCGCGCTCGGCGAAGGCGGTCAGATCCTCGTCGTCGACCTCGCCGAAGTACGCGCGCTCGAACCGGTCGAACCGGTCGACGAGCTGGTCGAGCCGCTCGATGTCCAGGTCTCGGGCCTTCTTCGGGTGGAGCGCGAAGAAGTACCGGAGCACCGCGGGTTCGAGCAGCTCCAGGAGTTCGGGGACCGTGACGATGTTCCCCGCAGACGAGGAGAGCGGCTCGCCGTTGAGCGTGAACCACTCGTACACCATCGGCACCGGTGGCTCGGTCCCGAAGACCCTCCGCGCCACATCGACGCCGGAGGGCCACGAGCCCTCGGCGTGGTCCTTCCCGAACGGCTCGAAGTCGACGCCGAGCACGTCCCACTGGCCGGGCCACTCCAGCCGCCACGGGAGCTTCCCCTCGCGGAACGTGGCCGTGCCCTCGTGGCCGCAGCCCTCGATGGTGTTGTCGCCGACGTCCATGTCGGTACAGACGTACTCGACGGTCTCGGCGTCGAGGTCGACGCTCGTCACCGTCTCCGTGATCTTTCCGCACTCGGAACACACCGGGTTGAACGGGACGTACTCGCCGTCGACCTTGTCCTGGTACTCCGAGAGCACCTCGCGGACGCCGTCGAGGTCAGCGAGGACGGTCCGGGTCACCTCGTCGAAGGCGCCGTCGGCGTACAGCTCCGTGTTCGAGACCATCTCGACCGGAATCGACAGCCGGTCGGCGTCGGCCTTCAGCAGGGCGGCGAAGTGGGCGGCGTACGACTCGCGCTCCCCGAACGGGTCTGGGATCGCGGTGTACGGCTTGCCGAGGTTCCGGCCGAGCGCGCCGGCGTCGACCTCGCCGAGGCCGACGATCTCGCCGTCGGCGTTCGCCAGCTTCCGCGGGAGCTTGCGGAGCGGGTCCTTGTCGTCGGAGGTGAACACCTGCCGGACCTCGTGGCCGCGCTCGCGCAGCACCGCCGCGACGAAGTAGCCGCGGATGATCTCGTTGAAGTTCCCGAGGTGCGCGACCCCGGAGGGGGAGACGCCGCCCTTGATCACGATCGGCTCGTCGGGGTCGCGGGCCTCGATCTCGTCGGCGACCACGTCGGCCCAGAAGGCGCGGAACCCCTCGCCGCCGCCCTCGCCGGTCTCGTCTCCGGCGCCCGCCTCGCCGTCGGCCCCGCGCGCCTGCTCGGAGAGGATGTGGGGCGAGTCGGCGGGCGTCGAGTCCGCTTCCGCGTCCGGGGCGTCGTCGTCGGCGCTCACGCGTCGCTCGCCCCCGTCCAGTAGGTCGGCTCGTCCGTGCCGGTCGGAATCACGTCGGTCCCGGTGTGTTCCCCGCGGAGCACGGCGTCGACGACCGCGCTCGGGTCGGTGCCGTCGAGGACGATCGAGCGAATCCCGGCGCGGTCGATCAGCTTGGCCGCGAGCAGGTCGACGGGCGCCGACGACCCCGCGTCCCGACTCATCGGGAGCACGATGTCGACGAGCTCCGACGGCGACAGCGATTCGAACTGGGTCGCGTCCGGATCGGCGTTGGGGTCGGCGTCGTACACGCCGTCGGCGCTCGTGGCGTAGACGAGCAGATCGGCGTCGATCGACTCCGCGAGGGCGGCGGCGACCGCGTCCGTGGTCTGGCCGGGAGTCACGCCCCCCATCACCGACACCTCTCCGCGGCGGAGGGCGGCGGCCGCCTCGTCGTACCCCGTCGCCGGCGAGAGGTTCGCGGCCCCGTCGAGCGCGGCGATCAGCAGCCGGGCGTTGAGCCGGGTCGTCCCGATGCCGAGCTGGTCGAGCTCGACCTCGTTCGCTCCCAGTTCGCGCGCCGTTCCGATGTACTCGCGCGCGACGCCGCCCCCGCCCACGACGACGCCGAGCTCGCAGCCGTCCGCCGCCAGCCGCTCGATCGCCTCGGCGTACGCGGCCACCCGGCCGGAGTCCAGATCGGGCGCGAGCACGCTCCCGCCGACAGAAACGACGACTCTCATTACGGTCGAATACCCCTGTCGCGCTCTTAAGGATTATCAAGCGGAACCGGACTCTCCCGGCTGCCCGCGGCACCCGGGAAACGCCTAAGCCCCTCGCAGCCCGCGTTCGGGTATGCAACCGATATCGATCGTCGGCCCGGGGGCGACGGACCTCGCGGGACCCCTCGCGGACCGGCTCGACGGGCGGGTGGCGGTCGTCGACTGCGAGGCGGCCGGCGCGGGAGACGGAGCCGCCGGCCGCACGGCCGATTCCGAGGCGACCGACGGGGGCGTCGCGCTGGAACGAGACCCCGACGGCGAGGAGCGAACGGGGCGGACGGCGACGGCCGCCGACACGACGCTCGCGCTCGGCCCCGACGGCTCGTGGACGGGTCGGGGGCGCGTCGACGGGCTCGACGACCTCCTCGACGGGCTCGCGCCCGAGCACGACTACCTCGTCGCTGTCGGCGAGTCGCGTCTGCGCGTCCCGACGGTCCTGCTCGGCGCGGACGCGGAGCCGTCGGACGTTCCCGGGTCGGTCCTCGCCGCCGCCGACGCGCCCGACGGGGTCGACCTCGACCGCCTCGTCGCGGACTTGGCCGACGCGGAGCCGTGGATCACCCGGGAGACGCTCGTGCGGCGCGTCGAGGCGTCGGCGGACGCGGACCGGTCGGGTGCGATAGCCAGCTTCACCGGCCGCGTTCGCGCGCGGGACGCGCCCGACGACGACCCGACGACGCACCTCGCGTTCGAGAAGTACGAGGGCGTCGCCGAGGACCGGCTGAACGCCATCGCCGACGAGATCACCGACCGCGACGGGGTGTTCGACGTGCGGATGCACCACCGGACCGGCGTGATCGAGGCCGGCGAGGACATCGTGTTCGTCGTCGTGCTCGCGGGGCACCGCCGGGAGGCGTTCCGCGCCGTCGAAGACGGAATCGACCGCCTGAAAGACGAGGTGCCGATCTTCAAAAAGGAGGCGACGGAATCGGAGACGTTCTGGGTCCATCGCCGGGACTGAGGAGCCGCGATCCGTTGGCGCGCGAGACGAGATTCTCGGCCGCGGGGGCGGCGTCGTCGCGTGCGGATGCGCGCGACTCCGACATGATTGTGTCAAAAATTGCCGGATCAATGGGCTGACCGTCGGTGACCGTTCGAAGATTCGACGCCATCCAGAAACTCTTTAGAATCAATTATAAAACGTCTAGCGGTTTCTGAGGGTTCTATGAAACGTCTGTCAGACACGTTTTAGCCCGCCGACCGACCGTGAAACGCCCTGAAACCCCCTGAACGTCACCCAACGGTGGTACCTTTATAACACCCTCCGGCGGCAAGCGGTGAGTGTACCATGAGCGCGACTGCGAACCCCTCCACGACCGCGACACCGACCGACGACCTCAGCAAGGAAGAGCGGCTGAAGCGGTACCTGCTCGACCGCGCGGAGGACGGCGAGATGTACTTCAAAGGGAAGTTCATCTCCGAGGACGTCGACCTCTCGCCGAAGGAGATCGGCGCCCTGATGGTGAAGCTCCGCGACTCCGCCACGGAGCTCACCGTCGAGAAGTGGTCGTACACGGGCGCGACGACCTGGCGCGTCGAGCCCGCCTGACCGCCCGAAGCGCCGCTAGCCCCCCCCTGAACGCCCGAAGAACCGCCGCTTGACGACGCGCTCGCGCGTGTCCCCGCACCGCTCCGCCGACTCCCGCTTGCATCGGCCCACGACTCCCACTCGAACCGGCCCACGACTGCCCTCCGGTCCCCTTCTCTCCGCTGACGACCGGCCCCTCCGTCCGGTCTCGCTGACGGACAATACCTTGCGATCCGCGGGTCGGGCTCTCGTCCGACGCGATCCGCGGGCGCTCCGCCCGACGCGGGGTTTATACTCGCCGACCAGCTACGACCGACGATGCCAGAACACGAGGACGGGGAGCTGTCGGGGGGGTCCGACGTTCCGCGTCCGGAGCCGCTCCGGACGTTCTTCCGGATCGACGAGGTCCGCCGGGAGAACGGCCGCGTTCGGTACGTCGGGGAGTCGTACGTCCCGGAGCGCACGCTGTTGCGGAAGCTGGTCCCGAAGTTCCGCGACGCCGGGTACGACGTTGACGTGGAGACGGTCGAAGACGGCCACGTCGTCGTCGCGACGCCCTTCGACCGCGGGCGCGAGGGGATCCCGTGGGTCAACGTCGCCATGTTCGCGGCGACGGTCCTGTCGACGCTGTTCGTGGGCGCGTACGGGTGGTACTACATCGGCTGGGAGGAGATCGCGGCGAACCCGCTGGTCATGCTGCGGGCGTGGCCGTTCACGGCCGCGGTGTTGGGCGTCCTGATGACCCACGAGCTCGGCCACTACGCCGCCGGCCGGTACCACGGGGTCGACGTCTCCCTGCCGTACGTCATCCCGTTCGTCTTCCCGTTCGGGACGCTCGGGGCGATCATCCGGATGCGTGGGCGGATGCCCTCCCGGCGGGCGCTGTTCGACATCGGCGTCGCCGGCCCGATCGCGGGGCTGGTCGCGACCGTCGCCGTCACCGCAATCGGGCTCTCGCTCGACCCGCTCCGGGTTCCGGCCGAGATCGCGAACGCGTCGGGGGGGACGATGATCCGGTTCAACAACCCGCCGCTTCTCGGGATCATCGCCGATCTCCTCGGTCAGCCGACGGCGTACGACGACCCGAGCCTCACCGCGCATCCGGTGGTGATCGGCGGCTGGGTGGGGATGTTCTTCACCCTGCTCAACCTCCTGCCGGTCGGCCAGCTCGACGGGGGGCACATGGTCCGGGCGATGGTCGGTCCGCGACAGGAGACGATCGCGGCGCTGGTCCCGGGCGCGCTCCTCTCGATCGCCGGGTACCTCTACTTCTGGCGCGGCTTCGGGCTCGACCAGTCGGTGGGGCTGTGGGCGTTCTGGGGCGTGTTCGCGCTCGTGATCGCGTTCAACGGCCCCGCGGACCCGGCCGACGAGGAGCGGCTCGGCTGGCCGCGGCTCGCGATTGGGCTCGGGACGTTCGCCGTCGGCGCGCTCTGTTTCCTCCTCGTTCCGATCGAGGTCGTCTCGGCGTGAGCGGTGCTGACAGCAGCGTCAGTCCTCGCGCCGCTTTTTCATCCCCTGTCTGGTGAACTGGGGCGTCGCCCGGATCCCGCGCTTCTTCCGGAACGACCGGTAGAGCGCGACGGCGAGCGGGGCGGCGAGCAGGAGCACGATCGCCGCGAGCCGCCACGACTGGGCGAACGAGTAGAGGATCGTCGCGGAGAGCACGCCGACGGCGAGCAGCACCGAGTAGGCGATCCGCATCGCGAGCTTATCGAGGACGTTCGAGCCGTCGTCGATCGTGACGTCGACGTGGAGGTCGCCGCGGTTCGCCCGCTCGAGGAAGTCGTCGGCCTTCGGCGGGACCGTGAACAGCGCCTCCGCGGTCTTCTGGGCCTGCCGTCCGGCGTCCTCGGCGAGGTTGCGGGCGGTCTGTTCGTAGTACCCCTCCTCCTTGAGGTACTCCGTCGCGGTCGAGATGAAGTCGAACTCGGGGTCTAAGGTGACACAGACCCCCTCGACGACGGTGGCGACGCGCAACACGAGCGCGAGGTTCGGCGGGAGCCGGAGAGGAAACTCGTAGATGGTCGACTCCACCTGCTCGATGATCTGGTTCACCTGGTACTGCTCGATGTCCTCGCCGCTGGCGTCCGCGATGGCCAGCTCCATCACGTTGCCCATCACCTCGCGGTCGGCCTCCGGCGAGAGGGTGCCCATCGCGATCAGCGTGTCGAGGATCCCATCGATGTCCTGGCGGGCGACCGCGACGTAGAAGTCGACGATCTTCTCCTGGATGAACGGGTCCACCCGGCCCGCCATCCCGAAGTCGTAGAAGATCACGGCCCCGGCGTCGTCGACCGCGAGGTTTCCGGGGTGCGGGTCGGCGTGGAACACGCCGTCCTCGATGATCATCTGGAGGTACACCTCCTGGAGCGTCTCGGCGATGGCGTTCCGCTCGTGCCCCGCCTCGTCGAGGGCGTCGACGTCGCTGATCTTGGTCCCCGGGACGTACTCCATCGTGAGCACGCGGGGCCCGGAGACCGCCTCGAAGGCGGTCGGGATCCGGATCCGGTCCTCGTCGGCGAAGTTCGCGCGGATCTCCTCGAGCATCTCGCGCTCGCGCTTGTAGTCCATCTCCTCGCGGATCGTCTTCGCGAACTCGTCGGCGAGGTTCTCTAAGGAGAACGCCCGCCCGCTGCCGATGAACTGGCGGACCAGCGGGATCGACCACCGGATCGTCCGGAGGTCGGCCTCGACGAGCGATTCGATCCCGGGACGCCGGACCTTCACCGCCACGTCCGTCCCCTCGTAGCGGGCGGTGTACACCTGCCCGAGGCTCGCGCCGCTTATCGGATCCCGGTCGAAGTCGTCGAACGTCTCGCCGACCGGGCCGAGCTCGTCTTCGAGGACGGTCTTCGACTCCTCCCACGGGGCGGGCGGCACGTCGTCTTGGAGCCCCTCCAACACCTCGATGTAGGCCGGCGGGAGGATGTCTGGGCGGGTCGAGAGGATCTGGCCGAGCTTGATGAACGTGGGCCCGAGCGTGAGCAGGATGTCGAGGAGGACGGCGGCGCGCTCGCGCTGGGTCTCGGCGTCGACCTCGCGGCCCCCGCCGAACAGGAAGTACCGCTTCCGGTCTCGCCAGTAGGCGACGATCAGCGGCGAGAAGCGCCGCATGACCACGAAGAATCGCCAGTAGGCGCGGAGGTTGACCAGCGTGACCACCCGTCAGGCGCCGGCCTCGTCACCGTCGCTCGGCGTCCCGTCGTCGTCCCGATCGCTCTCGGCCGCGGCGCCGCCGTCGCCCTCCGTCCCCTCCTCGGCCTCGTCGACCGGGATCGTGCGGGAGGCGCCCCCGGTCCGCTTGGGGATCGTCACTTCGAGCACCCCGCGGTCCATCTCGGCGTCGGCGCCGCTGCCGTCCGCGTCGCCGGGGAGCGGGAGCTCCGCGTCGAGGAACAGGGGCCGGTCCTCGCGCACGTACCGGAACCCCTCGGGGACCTCCTTCTCGCGGCGCCCCTCGATGACGATCCGGCCGTCCTCCGCCAGGACCTCGGTGGTCTCGGCGGTCGCGCCCGGGAGGTCGACGACGAGCACGTACCCCTCGTCGGATTCGAGCAGGTCCGCAAACACCGCGTCCGGGAGGTCCCGGAGCGCGTCGCGTAACGCTGACATGGACACGGATACGGTCGCCGCGGCGAAAAAGGTGTGGAAAGGGGGGACGCTCCCGCTCGGTCGGGATCCGTTGTCCGCGGTATCGACGCCGGTCGTCTCGGGTACCGACGCCAGCGATCGCCGAACGATTTAAGTACTGTCGTGTGTTAACGCATAACACGAGGTGAGTACAGCAGACATCGAGGACCGAACCCGACAGCGGCCGACGACCGAGTCGCATCGAATCGAGTTCTGTCCAACCGGCTTCCAGGCACGGGTCGCGTCCCCGTCTCGGGACGCGCCTCGGACGACCGCTTCGCTCGCCGCAGCTTTTTAAGACGACGTGGGACGGCGGAGCGACCGAAAGCGCACGACGCACAACGCGCGACGAGCGACCGCTACGTCGACGCCGTCGAGATCCGCGAGCAGAACGCCGCGAGCGCCGCGTTGAACGCCGCCGGCCGCTCGAGCATCGCGAGGTGCGCCGCGCCCTCGATCGCCGCGCGCTCGCAGTCGTCGATCCCGTCCGCGAGGTAGTCGTGATACTCGACGGGCGTGAGCGCGTCGTGCTCGCCGACGACCGCGAGCGCCGGGGCCGCGATCTCGCCCAGCCGGTCGCGCACGTCGAAGGCGTGGCACGTGAGGAAGTCCCGCTCGGTGACCGCCCGTCCGCAGTCGCGCATCCCTGCGCGCGACAGCTGTACGTACTCGGGGGGCGCGTCGTGGAACAGCCGGTCGGGCTCGTGGAGCAGGTCGATCGCTTCCGCGAAGTCGTTCGCGAGCGCGTCGCGGAGGGGCTCGGCGACCGCCAGCTTCGCGCCCGTCCCGGCGAGCACGAGCCCGTCGAGCGCCAGGTCGCGCTCTAAGGCGACCCACAGTGCGACGGCCCCGCCGAGCGAGTTGCCGCAGAGCACGGTCGCGCCCGTCTCCTCGGCGACCGCGACCACGTCGTCCGCGTACGCGTCGAGCGCTCCGGGGGCGGCGGTGGTGTCGCTGTCGCCGGTGTCGCTCTCGATGTCGTCGAGATGGCTGCTGTCGTCGAGATCGCCGCTGTCGCCGTGGCCCGACAGGTCGAGCGCGACGACCGGGAACCGGTCGCTCACGCGCGCCTGCGCCTTCCAGATGTCCTTGCTCCCGCCGCTCCCGTGGACGAAACAGACGGTCGGACCGTCGCCGCCGCGGTCGGAGACACGGTAGGCGGTGTCGCGGCCGTGGTGGGTGACCAGTTCCATGGGCGTTGCTCCCCCGCGCGAGCTCATAAAGGTCGCCGCCGCACCGCGATCGCTTCCGCCGCTTTCCGCCGTCCCGCGAGCCGCCGCTTCCCGCTGCCTTCCCCCGAACCGCAACACCACCGATACGCCGCCGGTATCTCACGTCATGCGATTTTTGGCGACAGATTTATATACTCTCGCGCCTAACTTGTAGTTAGCATGAATCACCAACAGACCCGATCGACCGGCGACGGCGCGCTGCTCCGCCGGTACGAGTACGAGGACGGGTGGGTCGTCGCCGCCGATCTGGGCGCCGACGCCGAGAACGTCTCCGTCGACACCGTCGGCGAGACCGCGATCGTCGTGATCGAGGGCGAGGGCGAGCCCGTCGAGTCGGAGTTCGAGCTCCCGGGCGAGGCCGACGCGGTCGCCATCGAGAACGGCGTGGTCACCGTGGAGGGGCAGCGATGAAGCTCACGGTCAGGCCCCTCAAGCAGAAGGACGCCGGGCGCCGCCTCGCGGCGATCGACCGCGTCGCCGCCGAGGAGCTCGGGCTCTCCGGCGGGGACATCGTCCGCGTCGAGGGACCGGACGGGGCCGCGATCGCCCGCGTCTGGCCCGGCTACCCCGAGGACGACGGGACCGGCGTCGTGCGTATCGACGGCCGCCTCCGTCAGGAGGCCAACGTCGGGATCGACGACCGCGTGACCGTCGAGGACGTCGACGTCTCGCGGGCGGAGTCGGTCACTATCGCCTTCCCGAGCCAGCTCCGCGTCCGCGGGCAGATCGCCCCGTTCATCCGCGACAAGCTCTCCGGCCAGCCGGTGACCGAGGGGCAGACGATCCGCACGTCGCTCGGCTTCGGGCTGATGGGCGGCCAGTCGCAGGCGGTGCCGATGAAGGTCGCCTCGACGACCCCTTCGGGGACCGTCGTCATCACCGACGACACCGAGATCGAGATCTCGGAGGTCCCGGCCGAGGAGCTGACCGAACGGAGCGAGGCCGGCGAGGGCGCGAGCGAGGGCCCCGACGTGACCTACGAGGACATCGGCGGGCTCGACAGCGAGCTCGAACAGGTCCGCGAGATGATCGAGCTGCCGATGCGGCACCCGGAGCTGTTCAAGCGGCTCGGCATCGACCCGCCGAAGGGCGTGCTCCTGCACGGTCCGCCGGGCACGGGGAAGACGCTGATCGCCAAGGCCGTCGCCAACGAGATCGACGCGAACTTCCACACGATCTCCGGTCCGGAGATCATGTCGAAGTACTACGGCGAGTCCGAGGAGAAGCTCCGCGAGGTGTTCGAGGAGGCGTCCGAGGAGTCGCCCGCGATCATCTTCATGGACGAGCTCGACTCGATCGCGCCCAAACGCGAGGAGGCCGGCGGCGACGTGGAGCGCCGCGTCGTGGCCCAGCTGCTCTCGCTGATGGACGGGCTCGAGGAGCGCGGCGAGGTCGTCGTCATCGGGGCGACGAACCGCGTCGACGCCATCGACCCCGCGCTCCGGCGCGGCGGCCGGTTCGACCGCGAGATCGAGGTCGGCGTCCCCGACCGCGACGGCCGCAAGGAGATCCTGCAGGTCCACACGCGGAACATGCCGCTGGTCGAGGAGATCGACTTGGACGAGTACGCCGAGAACACTCACGGCTTCGTCGGCGCGGACTTGGAGTCGCTGGCGAAGGAGTCCGCGATGCACGCGCTGCGGCGCATCCGCCCCGAGATCGACCTCGAATCCGACGAGATCGACGCCGACGTGCTCAACAGCATCCAGGTCACCGAGACGGACTTCAAGGAGGCGATGAAGGGGATCGAACCCTCCGCGCTCCGCGAGGTGTTCGTCGAGGTGCCCGACGTGAGCTGGGACCAGGTCGGCGGCTTGGAGGACACCAAAGAGCGGCTCCGCGAGACGATCCAGTGGCCGCTTGAGTACCCCGAGGTGTTCGAGGAGCTCGACATGCAGGCCGCCAAGGGCGTCCTGATGTACGGCCCGCCGGGCACGGGGAAGACCCTGCTCGCGAAGGCGGTCGCCAACGAGAGCGAGTCGAACTTCATCTCGATCAAGGGGCCCGAGCTGCTGAACAAGTTCGTGGGCGAGTCCGAGAAGGGCGTCCGCGAGGTGTTCAGCAAGGCCCGCGAGAACGCGCCGACGATCGTGTTCTTCGACGAGATCGACTCGATCGCGACCGAGCGCGGCCAGAACTCCGGCGACTCCGGCGTCGGCGAGCGGGTCGTCTCCCAGCTGCTGACCGAGCTCGACGGGCTCGAATCGCTGGAGGACGTGGTCGTCATCGCGACGACGAACCGCCCGGACCTGATCGACTCGGCGCTGCTCCGCCCCGGCCGGCTGGACCGCCACGTGCACGTCCCCGTGCCCGACGAGGACGCGCGCCGGAAGATCCTGGAGGTCCACACCCGGAACAAGCCGCTGGCCGACGACGTCGACCTCGACGCCATCGCCCGGAAGACCGAGGGCTACGTCGGCGCCGACATCGAGGCGGTGGCCCGCGAGGCGTCGATGAACGCCTCCCGGGAGTTCATCGGCAGCGTCTCGCGCGAGGAGGTTGGCGAGTCCGTGGGCAACGTCCGCGTGACGATGCAGCACTTCGAGGACGCCCTGAGCGAGGTGAATCCGAGCGTCACCCCCGAGACGCGGGAGCGCTACGAGGAGATCGAAAAGCAGTTCCGGCGGTCGGAGGTCGACCGCGCGGAGACCGAGCCCGGCACGGCGTTCCAGTAGTCGGAGCGACGGACCGCCGGTAGCGGTCGGATCGCCGGCCGGAGTCGAACCGGTGCGGCCGCGGTTTTTTTCAGACGACGCCGAGCGTCGACAGCAGGTAGAGCGCGGCGACGACGACGATCCCGATCGTGACGAGCCGCCACGCGAGCTTCAACACGAACTTCCCGAGGACGATCACGACCGCGACGGCGACCAGTGCGACGAGCAGCTGTCCGGTCGGGCTGGCGAGGATGCCGGCCTGAAGCGGTACCGACGCGGCGAGCGCGGCGAGCGAAGCGGTCATGTCCGGGCCCACGGTGAGGCCGGGCATAAGCTTGTGGGAGGACGGAGCGGACGCGGGGGGCGCCGACCGGTTCTCGAATTTTGATAGGTTCACGGCAAGAACCGCGGCGAAGTCAGACGATCGATCACCGGCGCGATCGCCCCGAGGGCGCCGACGCCCGCGGCTGCCGCCCGAATCGCCGCCGATCGACCCCCCTTCTGTTCCGGTGGGGAGACGCCTCTGTGATGCGGTTTCGTCGATCAGCGATCAGTTTCACTCCGGTCTGGCTACGCTTATGTGTCCGGAGTCCGTTCGTTGCCGACGTACCGGAATCCAGCGTCAGACGCGCGGAACCGACGTTGCATAACGAATCGTACATATAGACGCCTGTCGGGTCCGAACATCCGAACGTACAAGGGCCCGCCTCGCCAGTACACCAACACTACAGATGATCCGTATCCCACGCAAACCGAGCGGGGTGGCCGTCGAATGAGCAGCGACGGCGTCGCCGCCGACGAACTCGAACTGCCGATCAAACGCACCACGGGCGAGACGATGGAGGAGCGCCTCACGGCCAACGCCTACCACAACATCCTGCCCGCGCGCTACCTCCGGAAGAACGCGGACGGGGAGCCGATCGAGGACCCCGAGGAGCTGTTCGACCGCGTCGCGCGCAACGTCGCGCTCGCGGAGGCGGTCTTCGAGGCGGAGAAACAGGACGTCGAGGTCACGGTCACGCCCGACCAGCTCAAGCCCGATCACCCGCGGCGCGACGAGCTCGCCGCGGAGGTCTTCGGCGCGGGGACCACCGCCGACGACGACGCGGAGACGACGCTCACGGAGCGGAACGTCAACAAGTTCGCGTACGACACGGTCGTCCCCGAGCTCCCCGAGAGCGTGCGCGAGCACGTCGAGGCGACCGCGGACCGGTTCCGCGACGGGATGGAGTCGCTCTCCTTCATGCCGAACTCGCCGACGCTGATGAACGCGGGCGACGAGCTCCAGCAGCTCTCCGCCTGCTTCGTCGACTCCCCCGACGACGACATCACGGATATCCACCAGACCGCCAAGGAGGCGGCCGAGGTGTTCCAGTCCGGCGGCGGCATGGGGTACGCGTTCTGGAAGCTCCGCCCCTACGGCGACTCCGTCGGCTCGACCGGCGGCATCGCCTCCGGCCCGATCACGTTCATGCGGACGTTCGACCAGATGTGCGAGACGATCGCGCAGGGCGGCGCGCGCCGCGGCGCCCAGATGGGCGTCATGCGCGTCTCGCACCCGGACGTGATCCAGTTCATCCACGCGAAGAACAAGGACGTCTCGCTGGCCCACTCGCTGCGGCTGAACGACCCCGACGACTTCACGCACAACTCCTTCGCGGACGCCCTAGAGGAGGCCCGCGACCTCATCGACGAGGACGGGAAGGTGCCCGAACACCTCCGGAACGCGGTCGAGGGCCACCTGTCGAACTTCAACATCAGCGTCGGCGTCACCGACGACTTCATGGAGGCGCTGTACAACGACGAGGAGTTCACCTTCACCAACCCGCGCACGGAGGAGCCTCACATCGCGACGCCGGAGACGAAGGAGATCTACGACATGTTCGGCCTCGGCGAGCACGTCGAGGTCGGCGAGGAGCTGTCGATCCCGGCCCAGGAGCTGTGGGACGACATGATCGAGGGCGCCCACGAGAACGGCGAGCCGGGCGTCATCTACCTCGAACGCGTCAACAAGGAGCACTCGTTCGACGTGGAAGAGAACCCGGACCACCGGATCCTCGCGACGAACCCCTGCGGCGAGCAGCCGTTAGAAGAGTACGAGGCGTGTAACCTCGGTCATATCAACCTCTCGACGCTCGCGGCGCAGGACGCGCCGGACTGGCGGGTCTGGTCCGCGGAGCACGCCGACGAGTACGACTCGCAGGAGGCCGCCATGTCGGCGTTCTTAGAGGAGGCGATCGACTTCGAGGAGTTCGACGAGCGGATCGACTACGGGACCCGCTTCCTCGAGAACGTGGTCACGATGTCGGACTTCCCGGTCGACAAGATCGAAGAGAAGGTCCGCGACATGCGGAAGATCGGGCTCGGCGTCATGGGGCTCGCGCAGCTGTACATCCAGCTCGGGATCCAGTACGGCACCGAGCCGGGCAACGAGGTCGCCCGCCAGCTGATGACCCACATCAACCACGCGTCGAAGCAGACCTCCCACGAGCTCGCGCAGGAGCGCGGGACGTTCAACGACTGGGAGGACTCGAAGTACGCGAACCCCACCGAGTACCGCGAGTGGTTCGAGCACTACACCGGTCTCGACGCCGACGAGTGGGAGGACGGCTTCCCCGTACGCAACCACAACACGACGACGATCGCGCCCACGGGCACGACGTCGATGATCGGCAACACCACCGGCGGCTGCGAGCCCATCTACAACGTCGCCTACTACAAGAACGTCTCCGACGACGTGCAGGGCGACGAGATGCTCGTCGAGTTCGACGACTACTTCCTGCGCACCCTAGAGGAGAACGACGTCGACGTCGACGCCGTCAAGGCGGAGGCCCAAGAGCAGATGGCGGAAAACGAGTTCGACGGCGTGGACGGGTTGGAGACGGTCCCGGACGCGATCGGCGAGCTGTTCGTCGTCACCGGCGACCTCTCGGGCAAACAGCACGCGGCGGTCCAGTGCGCCTGCCAGGAGGGCGTCGACTCCGCCATCTCGAAGACGTGTAACTTCCCGAACGACGCCACCGCCGAGGAGATGGAAGAGGTGTACCGCTACATCTACGACCACGGCGGGAAGGGCGTCACCGTCTACCGCGACGGCACCCGCTCGAAGCAGGTGCTCACGACGCGCGCGAAGAACACGGAGTTCGCCGACGAGAGCGAGGCGGCCGAGGCGATCGTCGAGCAGATCGGCGAGGTGTTCGGCGGCATCGAGTCGTTCCTCGACAACGAGGACGTGCAGGCGGCGATCGACGCGGAGATCTCGGACCTGCTCGAAGCCAGCGAGCAGCCCCGGATCGACTACAGCGAGCGCAGTCCGCGCCCCGACTCCCTGAACGGCGTCACCCAGCGGGTCGAGACAGGCTACGGCAAGCTGTACGTCACCATCAACGAGGACGACAAGGGGCTGCCGTTCGAGCTGTTCGCGAACATCGGCCACTCCGGCGGCTACACCAACTCCTTCACGGAGGCGCTCGCGAAGGTCATCTCGACGGCGCTCCGCTCCGGCGTCGACCCCGAAGAGATCGTCGACGAGCTGCAGGGCACGCGGAGCCCGAAGGTCGCGTGGGACAAAGGCGAGCAGATCCAGTCGATCCCGGACGCGATCGGCACCGCGCTCCGCCGCTACCTCGACGACGAGATCGACAAGGGGATCCCCCAACAGCAGAGCCTCGACGACGTCGAGGGCGCCGTCGACACGCCGAGCCAGACCGACGGCGGCGCGGTCGATGCGGGCGCCGCGACGGACGTCTCGGGCGCCGGCGGCCCCGACGCCGCGGACGACGCGGCCGGCGCCGACGACGCGATGCAGGAGCTGATCGCGGCGGGCGAGTCGCCCGAGTGTCCCGAGTGCGGCGGGATGAACCTCTACTACTCCGAAGGCTGCAAGACGTGCGAGTCGTGCGGCTGGTCGGAGTGTTAGACGGGCCGGATCGGCGTCGATAACGAGCGATCCGCGACGCGGCTTTTTCGGTGCGATACGGACGTACAGGTGAGCGATATCGGGAGTAGGTGAATCATTTCGGTGGGTCGGTTGTTTATAAGTCGGATTGTGGTGTTTCTGGCGAGTGTTTATACGTGATCGACGGATATGGGGTGAGAATCTGTAAAGCCCCAGTCGTTTACTTATAAACGGTTGACTGCGGATCGACGGTGAACGCCTCCAAAGCCCCAGCCGGGAGGACGGCTTACGCTTGCTGTCGTTCGAAAGGCGCGAAGCGCCTTTCGTGATGTCGTCAGAACGCGAAGCGTTCTGACTGCTAGCCAGAAATCTCCGATTTCTGGCGATGACGAGACGCCAGAGGCGTCTCGAACCACGCTCCTCACTCGGTCGCTACCGCTCCCTCGTTGTGGTGCTTGCGTCGCCTAAGCCGTCCTCCCGGCTGCCCCTTTGAGTCCCTCCCACCCGGAACCGCACAGCACCTCACACCTCCCCAGCCTCGTCGGCCGGCGCTTATAAGCGCCGGCCGCCTCCCTCGCGCGTGCTGTCTCGCGGTCGCCGAGGGCGACCGCTCGCAGGCACGCGCCACCGCCCGGTTTTATAAGCGATCGTCGCCGTCTCTCACGGTTATTTAAATGCCATCTTACCACCACCGATCTGCAACACTCACTCCCGCTACCGATCGCTGCCGGGTCCGTATCGAGGTGTCCGCAGCGGCGCGGTTCCCCGACCGGTACTTTCAATCGGCGATCCGCCGAACCGTGCGGTGTGACCGTTCCAACGAAGACGCTCCCGAGCGGCGCGGAGCTACCGGCGCTCGGGCTGGGCACGTACGACTTGGGCGACCAGACGGCAGACAGCGTCCGCGCGGCGCTCGACGCCGGGTACGCGCACATCGACACTGCCGAGGGGTATCACAACGAGGCGGCGATCGGCGAGGCGCTCGCCGAGTACGACCGCGACGACGTGTTCCTCACCTCGAAGGTGCTCGCGAAGAACCTCAACTACGAGTCGGTGATCGAGTCGTGCGAGGCGTCGCTCGACCGGCTCGGCACCGACTACCTCGACCTGTACCTGATCCACTGGCCCAACCCCGCGATCTCGCTGCGCGAGACCCTCCGGGCGATGGCCGAGCTCCGCGATCGGGGGCTCGTCCGCGACGTGGGCGTCTCGAACTTCAGCGCGTACCAGCTGAGCTGCGCGCACCACGTCTCTGACGTGCCGATCGCGGTCAACCAGATCGAGTACCACCCGTGGTTCCAGCGCCCCGACCTGGTCGACTACTGCCGCGAGTCCGACACCGTGATCGAGGCGGCGGCGCCGCTCGCGCGGACGGACGTGTTCGGCGACGAGGTCGTCGCCGAGCTGGCCGAGACGTACGACAAACATCCCGCGCAGGTCGTGCTCCGGTGGGCGCTCGACAACGACGTGGTCGCGCTGCCGCGGTCGTCGACCCCGGACCACGTCCGGGCCAACGCCGACCTCGACTGGGAGCTCGACGCGGCCGACCGCCGGCGGCTCGACGAGCGGGACCGGAACGAGCCGGTGTACGACACGCCGGCCCGCGACTGGACGAGCGACGTGTACGGGATCGAACAGTAGCGACCCCCGTTCTTCAGGCCGCGTCGCCGTCCCCGAGGTCGACCGGCCGCCCGGTCTCGGCCGACTCGTAGATGCCGTCGAGCGCGCGGGCGTCCGCGAGGGCGTGCTCGCCGTCCGGGTGGAACGGCTCGCCGGCCAAGAGCTGGTGGCCGAAGTACGCGAACTCCTCTTCGATCTGGTGGACCTGGTCGAAGTCGACGTCGACGCGGGTGCCGTCGCGGACGACGGCGAACCCGCGGTCCTCGCGCTCGTAGAAGGCGGGGTCCAGAATGAGTCTGGCGTCGGTGCCGGTGATCTCCAGCCGGCTCGCGTGCTGGGCGTTCTGGCTCACCGAGCACAGCGCGTCGACGCCGCCGGGGAACTCCAACCGGAACGTGGCGTGCTCGTCGACGCCGGCGAACGCCTCGTGGTTCGTTTGGGTCCGACCCGACACGCGGACCGGGTCGGCGCCGAGCACGAACCGGGTCGTGTTGAGCGGGTAGACGCCGAGGTCCATGAGCGCGCAGCCGCCGGACAGCTCCGGGTCGAGGCGCCACTGGTCCGCCTCGCCGCCGAGCTCGCCGAGCATCGTCTGCGACATCGTCGCGTGGACGCCGATCACGTCGCCGGCGACGCCGGCGTCGAGGAGCTCGCGGAGCCGCCGGACGGCGGGGTCGGTCTGCATCCGGTAGCCGACCATCAGGGGAACGTCCGCGTCCCGGCACGCGGCCACGAGCCGGCGAGCGCGGTCGAGGGTCGCCTCGAGGGGCTTCTCGCAGAGGACCGCCTTCTCCTGTTCCGCGGCGGCTTCGACGTACTCCAGGTGGGTCGCGTTCGGTGTCGCGACGTACACCGCGTCGTACGCGTCCGCGGCGGCGCCCGACCGGAACTCGTCGGGGGTGACCCCGGTCAGGTCGTGCTCGGCGGCGACCGCCTCCACCGCGTCGGCGTCGATGTCGGTGACGACGGTCGCCTCGGTGTACGCCGACCGCGCGATCCCCGGGAGCGCCCAGTCGCGGGCGAACCAGCCGAGGCCGACGACCGCGACCCGGACGGGGTCGGTGACGGCGTCCGGATCGAGCGTCTCCCAGTCCCGCCGCGCGAACTCGTCGAGGTACTCCGCGAAGTCGGCTTCCATGTCGGACCCTCGGCCGGGGACCGCCAAATAACCTCGACAACGGCGGTACGGAGCCGGCGACGGAGCTACCAGGGGCCGTCGTAGTTCACCCGCGGCCGGTCGACGTCGACCCCGACCTCACGGAGCGCCGCGGTCGCGTTCTGGACGGGCGAGGGCGCCGGGCGGTCGAGCGCGTCGGTCGTCGCCTCCGCGAACCGCACCGTCCAGTCGCCGTCGACGACGACGACCGCCCGGCGCGGGATGTCCGAGTGCCCCTCCCACGAGTCGGCCAGCAGGTCGTACGACTCCGCGACGCCCCCGTGGAAGTCGGAGACGATCGGGAAGGGGAGGTCGAACCGGTCGGCGTAGGCGAACCCCGCGTACAGCGAGTCGCCGGTGAGCCCGACGACGGCGAGGTCGTCGCGGTCGTGCCAGCCCGCGTCGCGGACCGCGGCGAACGCGGCGGTGCAGGTCGGGACGAAGTTCGCGGGCGCGAAACAGCAGACGACCGCCTCGTGTCGGTCGACGAGCCGGAACAGCTCCAGTTCGGTGGCCGTGCCGCCGACGACCGCGGGCGCGATGAAGTCGGGGGCCTTGACGCCGACGTTTATCATGCGTGACACATGCGCGTGCGACCGGTAAATACCCACCCCCGGCGGGGTGAGCCCGACGGATCGCTCCCGACGGGACACGCACGGGAAACAAATCCGATTAAATCTCGTTATGGGGGCTGAGAGCACGTTTCACGGTGTAAACGTTTTACGTGGTGACGACCGAGGAGAGGCGTGTTCGGTTCCCACGCCGCGACCGCGCTCGCCCTCGTCGACAGCTACGGCGCCCTCGCGGTCTTCGTGGTGTTCGCGCTGGAGGGCGCGCTCGTCGGCAAGGTGCTCCCGGCGCGGACGCTGTTCGTCGCCGCGGTCGTCGCCGTCGGCGTCGAGGCGGTCGCGGTCCTCCCGGTGTTCGCCGCGGCGGTGATCGGCGCGACCGTCGGCCAGTCAGCGATCTTCGCGGCCGTCCGTCGGTTCGACGTGGATCCGACGTCGCTCCCCCTCGTTCCGGTCGGCGACGGGGGGCTCGACGGCGCGGGACGCTGGTTCGACCGGTGGGGGCTCCCGGCGGTGGCGGCCTCGAACGCGGTCCCCGGGACGCGTGGGTGGCTCGCCGTCCCGACCGCGAACGCCTCCTCCGTCTCCGCGCCGCGGTTCGCCGCCGCGTCGCTCGTCGGCTCCGCCGCGTACGTCGGCGCGCTCGCGGCGATCGGCGTCGCGGTGGCGCTCGGGTTCGGCGGCGCCCTCGGGCTGCTGGGCGCCGAGGCGCTGGCGACGCTGGCGGCGCTGTGAGGGCGGGTGCGACTACAGGACCGTCCCGTGTTTCTTGTCCGGTAGGTCCTTCTCCACGTCCTCGTAGAAGGCGAAGCGGCCGGCCAGCTCCTCGCGGAGCGTCGAGGGCGGGACGATCTCGTCGATGACGACCTCGCTGGCCATTCGATGGATATCGATGTCCTCGCGGTACTCCTCGCGGAGGCGCTCCTCCTCGGCCGCGCGCTCCTCCGGGTCGTCGATCGCGGCGAGCTTCCGGGCGTACACCGCGTTGATCGCGGCCTCCGGGCCCATGATCGCGATCTCGCCGGAGGGGAGCCCGATGACGCTCTCGGGGTCGTAGGCGGGCCCGCCCATCGCGTAGATGCCCGCGCCGTACGCCTTCCGGACGACGACGGTCTGTTTCGGGACCGTCGCGGAGGAGGTGGCGTAGATCATCTTCTTCCCCTTCTCCAAGATGGCGTCCGTCTCCACCTGCGAACCGGCCATGAAGCCGGGCGTGTCACAGAGGTACAGCAGGGGGATCTCGTAGGCGTCGCAGGTCCAGATGAACTCGGCCGCCTTCTCGGCCGCGTCGGGGAAGATGGCGCCCGACCGGACCGCGGGGTCGTTGGCGACGACGCCGACGGGCCGCCCGTCGATCCGGCAGAACGCCGTGAGAATCTCCTCGCCGTACCCCTCCTTCAGCTCGAAGACCGACTCCGCGTCGGCGATCCGGTCGAGCAGGTCGCGCACGTCGTAGGGGCGGTTCGGCGACGCCGGGATCAGCTCGTCGATGCCGTCGGGCGAGTACTTTGGGGGTTTCGTCTCGCGTTTCGGCGGCTTCTCGCCCGCCCTGTCTGGGAGGTAGCCGATCAGGTCGGCGACGAGCTCGCGGGCGTGCTCCTCGTCGCGGGCGACCAGGTCGGCGGAGCCGGACTCCTCGGCGTGGACCCGCGGGCCGCCCAGCTCCTCCAGTTCGATCTCCTCGCCGGTGACCATCTTCACCATCCGCGGGGAGGCGATCGCCATCGCGGACATCCCCTCGACCATCACGGTGAAGTCGGCGAAGACGGGGGTGTAGGCGGCGCCGGCGATACAGGGCCCGTACAGCACGCAGATCTGCGGGACCGCGCCCGACAGCATCGAGTGGTTGTAGTAGTACTTCCCGATCCCCTCGCGGTTGGCGAAGAAGCCGGTCTGCTGGTCGATCCGGCCGCCGGAGGAGTCCATCAGGTAGAGCACGGGGTTGCCCGTCTTCAGCGCGCGCTGCTGCATCCGGAGGAACTTCTCGACGCCCTTCGCCGCCATCGACCCCGCCTTCACGGTGAAGTCGTTGGCCATGAAGTGGACGTCGCGCCCCTCGAACTCGGCCGCGCCGGTGAGGAGGCCGTCGCCGGGGAGGCGGTCGCCGGAGCCGTCGCCCCCGCCCTCGCCGTCCTCACCGTCTTCCCCCCGCCCGGCCCGCCCGGGCGCGTTCGGGTGCCAGTCGTCGAACGCGGCGAACTTCCCGTCCTCGAAGTGGAGCCCGGCCGGGTCGCCGTCCGCGGCGCTCGCGTCGCCCGCGCCGCGCGTCCCGCCCTCGCCGCCGAACCAGAGGTCGAGGCGGTCGCGGACGAACAGCTTCCCCTGCTCGGGGAGCCGGTCGCGGTACTTCTCGGGGCCCCCCTGCAGGATGTCGTCGATCTCGGCCTGCAGATCGCGCTCCCGGTCCGTGGGCCCGAGGTCGTCGTCGAGGGGGTAGTCGACTTCGGGCGGGGACGCGCTCGCGGCGGGCTCCGCGCTCTCTCCGACGTGGACGTCGACGTCGACCCCGAGGTGCTCCGCGAGCGACTTCGCTATCGCCTCGGCCTCCTCCGGCGTCGCCGCCGCGCCGACGTGGACTTTCATGGACGCAAGATTTGCGGTAGATCCTAAACAGTTTTCCATGTGGGTTTGGGCGACACAGATCTGTTGAAGTTCAGGGCGAGGACGCGTTCGTCTCCCCTGCGGCCAGTACAGGGGACTCACGGATCGCTCAATACAGAGTCTACACGTACCAAGCCTTTTCGAGGCAGGGTGAAAATCGGGTGTACGAGAGCTATCTTTTTCGACTTAGACGGAACCCCCCTCCATTACACCCGAGCGTATCGTGCTATTCTGACCGACGCAATCCGAACGGTCGAGGGTGAGGTCCGCGACGAATGGATTGACACCTATAACGAGACGTTTTTCGACATTCTCATGGACTGTCGGCCTGAGCCATACCGGCGAGCGTTTGCCACCGTCGGGGAGGACCCCGACGCCGAGGCGCTTGTCGAGGCCCTCCGTACTCGGGAAGTTGATGCCTGCCAGCCGCCGAAAAATGCTGAGGCCGACCTTGCCCGGCTGGGCGAAGACTACAAACTGGGGGTGCTGACGAATGGGGTACAGGAGTGGCAGCGACACAAGCTGGAAGCGTACAATCTTGCTGAATACTTCGATGCCGTTATCACGTCCTATGATGCGAATGGCCACAAGCCCGACCCCGAACCGTTCCGTCTTGCCGAGAAACGGCTCCCAGCAGACGACTACGCGATGGTCGGCGATGACGACGCCGACATCGAAGGAGCGCAGAAGGCAGAGTGGACGGCCTACCGATACCACGGCCAAGGGTTCGGAGACCTCCCGGACGCCCTTACGTGGTGATGTTCATCGATAAGTACGTAGCCTTCAGCGATCGGCTGTTTCAGCGTAGTTTGTGTCTGAAGAACCGGATTTTAACGGGGCCGCCGACATCGAATCCGCCCGATCCGCTCAGTCCAGCGCCGCCTGCAGCCGCTCGATCAGCGCCTCGTTGCCGACGTACAGCGGCACGCGGTCGTGGACGCCCTCGGGCTCGACGTCGAGGATGTCGACCTCCCCGTCGGTCGCGGCCCCGCCAGCGCGCTCGACGATGTAGGCGATGGGGTTCGCCTCGAAGGAGAGCCGGAGCTTCCCCTCGGGCGCGCTGGTGAGGGCGGGGTACGCGAAGACGCCGCCGTAGGTGAGCACCTGGTTCACGTCGCCGACCATGGCGCCGCCGTACCGGAGCTTCAGCTCGTCTTCGATCTCGCGGGCGTAGGCGGTGAAGTCGTCGGGCCAGTCCGGGACGCGACCGCCGAACCCGTAGACGAGGGGGTCGCCGGGAAGCCGGAGGTCGTCCTCGACGACGGTGCGGGAGACGGATCCGTCGGCGTCGGCTTCGACCACCTCCTCGCGGACCCCGGCGTCGTCGGCGACGACCATCGTCGTGATCGGACCGTAGAGCACGTACCCGGCGGCGACGAGGTCGCGCCCGGTCGCGGGGAGCGGGGCGTCGTACACCCCGACGACGGTCCCCATCGCGTTGTTCGACCGGAGGTTCGAGGAGCCGTCGAGGGGGTCGATCGCGACCGCGTACGGCGGCTCTCCGTCCGCCTCCCCGACCGCGCCGCCGGCGTCGACGGCGGTCTCGCGCTCCTCGCTGACGAACGAGCCGACGCCGTCGACCGCGGTGATGGCGTCGCCGAGCAGCTCATCGGCGTACAGGTCGCCGGCCATCACGCTCTCGCCGGAGGGGTTGTCGGTCCCGCTCTCGACGCGCCGGCCGGGGAGCGCGGCGCGGATCTCGGGCGCCGTGGCCGCGACCGCGTCGAAGATCGCCTCGACGGCGGGATCGGTGTCTCCCGGGGCGACGCCGCCGTCGGCGGCGGGGTCCGCGTCGGTCATCAGTCGTCGCTCTCGGCGATCGCCAGCGCCTCGGCCGGGTCGACCTCCTGGAAGACCACGGCCTCGAGGGCGTCGAGGATGCGCTCGGGGTCGTCCCGCTGGAAGACGTTCCGGCCGACCGCGAGCCCGGTCGCGCCCGCGTCGATCGCGTCCGCGACGTTCCGCAGGAACGCCTTGTCGTCGCGCATCGTGCCGCCGGACATCACGACCTTCGTGGGACCGGCCATCCGGACGGCCTCGCCCATCGCCTCGGCGGAGCCGGGGTACTTCACCTTCACCACGTCGGCGCCGAGCTCCAGCCCGAGCCGGGCCGCGTACGAGATGGTGTCGGGGCTCGTGTCGTTCTTGACGCCCTGCCCGCGGGGGTACGACCACATGACGACGCCCATGTCGTGGTCGCGGGCGCCCTCCTGCGCCTCGCGGAACTCCTCGGCCATCTCGACCTCGTGGTTCGAGCCGCCGTAGAGCGTGAACCCGATCGCGTCGGCGCCGAGCTCGGCGGCGTACTCCGCCGAGCAGTTGACGGGGCTGTCGGGCTCGCCCATCCAGAGGTTCGAGGTGCCGTTCAGCTTCAACAGGAGGTTCACGTCGTCCTCGTAGTCCGGGTAGTACGCCTCCGCGACCCCCTTCTGTACGGCCAGCGCGGTGACCGCGTCGTGGGTGGCGAGCTCGAAGAGCCGCTCCGGGTCGGCGGTCGACGGGTTCGGCTCGAAGTCGACCGGCCCGTGTTCGAGCCCGTGGTCGTACGCGAGGATGAGCGTCTTACCGTCCCGCGAGATGGCGTCGTCGGCGTGAGGAAGCATCAGTTCGTACTCCCGTTACATCGGTAAAAAACACTATGGTAACTCGGAGGGTCGCCGAGATCGATATCGGGTGTGTAGCACCCGCGTCGACCGCCCCAGCGACCGATCCGCGATCCACTAGTATTACTACTCAAATAGTTAATTCTCTCCGCGGGTCGACGAGCGCGGACTCGCTTCCCAGATCGGTCGCGGGGCCGCCACCGGAGTCGCAATACTTACCACCGCCGCCGCGACAGCGTCTCGCATGCGGGAACTATCCGACATCGAGACCGTCGGCGTTGTGGGGGCCGGCACGATGGGCAACGGGATCGCACAGGTCGCGGCGACCGCCGGCTACGAGGTCGTGATGCGCGACATCGAGCCGGAGTACGTCGAGCGCGGGCTCGCGAGCATCGACGACAGCCTCGCCCGGCTCGACGGGAAGGCTCGGCTCGACGAGGATCCCGAGGCGATCCGCGACCGGATCGAGGGCACCACCGACCTCGACGCCCTCGCCGCCGCGGATGTGGTCGTCGAGGCCGCCGTCGAGGACCTCGACGTGAAGCAGGCGATCTTCGCCGACCTCGATTCGGTGACCGACGACGACGTCGTCCTCGCGACCAACACCTCGACGCTGTCGATCACGAGCATCGCGAGCGCCACCGACCGCGCGGGCGACGTGATCGGGCTCCACTTCATGAACCCGGTGCCGATCATGGACGGCGTGGAGGTCGTCGTCGGGGAGCGCACCGCCGAGGGGGTCGTCGACTTCGCGCACGCCTTCGCGGCGGCCCTCGGCAAGGAGACGTGGGAGTCGGACGACAAGCCCGGCTTCGTCACGAACCGGATCCTGATGCCGTGGATCAACGAGGGCGTCCGCGCGTACGACGAGGGTGTCGCCGACAGGGCGGACATCGACCGCGGGATGAAGCTCGGGACGAACGTCCCGATGGGGCCCCTCGAGCTCGCCGACCACATCGGGCTCGACGTGGTCTTGGACGCCAGCGAGACGCTCCACGAGGAGCTCGGTGACCGCTACAAGCCGGCCTACCTCGTCAAGCGCAAGGTGGAGGCCGGCGACCTCGGCAAGAAGACGGGGAAGGGGTTCTACGAGTACGAGTAGCGCGCTCTCGCCGAGGCGGCGCCGTCGGACGCGTCAGGCGCCCTCTGCGCCTTTGTCGTCGTCGTCGCTCGCCGTCCACCGCCGCGCGCCGGGGAGGAGGGCGACGAGCTTCGTCACGTAGCCGAACTTGAACAGCCCGAGCTGGGAGAGCGCGCCGAGCGCGAACACGGCGAGGAACGCGGGCGCGGTCACGTCGAACAGGAGCGGCTGGACCGTCGTCTCCGCGGCGGCCGCGTCCAGCGTCGCGGGCGTGATCGACCGCGACGCGAACGCCGCGCCGATGAAGGCGGTGGAGACGACCAGCGTCGTCCGGCTCATCACGAACCCGAACAGCGCGCCGACGGCGACGCCCGCGAGGGTGGCGCCGACGAGGAGGAGCGTCCCCTCGATCCCGGCCGCGTCAGCCGCGTACATCGGGCCGACCGCGAACCGCCCGGCGAAGCCGCCGACGAGCCCGCCGATGGCGACGACCGCGAAGGAGAGCCCGGCGTACGCGAGGAACCCGCCGACCGCGGCGCCGATCGTGGCGGCCGCGCCGGTCAGAACCAGCCCGTCGACCGCGATCAGTCCGGCGAGGTTCGGCGCGGCGAGGTACCCCGCGCCGGCGCCGACGAGGACCCCGGTCAGCGTGACGGCGTAGACCGACACCGCGGCCCCGACGAACGCGAGGAGCAGCCCCGCGACGACGAGCCCGGCGGAGAGTGGCGTGATCATGTCTCCACGTGCTATGCGGTCCGACTTAAAAGGTCGCGAGACGAGAACGACGACAGCCGCGGCGGGCCGGTCGCCCCCGCGTCCTCACCGCCTCCGCGTCCTCACCGCCTCCGCGTCCTCACCGCCTCCGCGTCCTCACCGCCCCCGACGCCCGGCCTGCCGGTCGATGTACCTGGTGTAGCCGCCGACGGCGAGGCCGAATCCGACCACGATCAGCAGGAACCCGAGCATGCGGGTCGTTCCGAGCGTCATCAGCGCGAGGATCGCGCCGAAGACGAACGCGAACACGCCGGCGACGACGACACCGACGTCGAGGAGCGGCGACGGCTGGACGGTCTCGCAGTGGGGGCAGATCCGCGCGTCGCTCGGGATCGGCTCCCGGCAGTCGACGCAGTGGACGCGGTCGCGGGGCACGGGCGCCGGTTCGGCCGTCGGGGACTTATAGGGTTCAGTCCGCGGGGGTCGTCGGCGCCCGCCGATCGTGGGTACCGGCGACCGTCAGTCCGCCGCGGACGAGGCCGGGGCCTCCTCGCCGGCCCCGAGCGTCTCCTCGACCTGCGTCACGACGCCGACGAGCGCGACGACGGCGAGCCCGGCGCCGACCGCGAAGGGGACGACGAAGCCGAAGCCGACGAGCCAGCCGGACGCCAGCGGCCCGACCGCGACGCCGAAGCCGAACCCCATGGTGAGCACCGACAGCGTCGTGCCGGACTCGCCCTCCCGCGCGAGGTCGCCCGCGAGCGCCAGCGACGGCGCGAACACGCACGCGACGGCGACCCCCTGTCCCAGCCGGACGAGCGTCATCACGACCGGGTCGGTGACGATCCCCTGTAAGAGGGTCGTGGGCGCGAGCAGCACGAATCCGGCCAACAGGAAGGGACGGCGCCCGATCCGGTCGCTGGCCTGCCCGACGGGGACCTGGAGGAGCACGTTCGCGATGGTGACTGCCGCGAACTGGAGCCCGAACCACACCGGCGCCTGATCGAGCCGGACGTTCACCTGGTTCTGGAGGGTCGCGAACAGCGCGATGCAGATCCCCATCGCCACCGTCGCCAGCCCGAGCGCGAACACCGGGTCGAGCAGGCGCCCCTCGCCGCGGACCCGGATCGAGAGGTCGTCGCTCGCCTCGCTCGACTCGGCGGCGTCGCGAACGAGGAGGAAGACGAGGGCGAAGCTGAGGTACGCGCCGAAACAGGCCGCCGCGAACGCGGCGTCGAACCCGTCGAGGACCGGGAGGCCGACCGCGGAGAGGTCGTACGGACCGCGCTCCACGACGGCGCCGGCGAGGACCGGGCCGAAGCCGAACCCGATCAGCCGGAAGGTGTTGTACACGCCGAAGTTGCCGCCGCGGTCGTCGTCGCTCGCGGCGTACTCGTTGACCAGCGCGACCGTCGCCGGGATGATGAGCGCCGCCCCGAACCCCTGGGCCGCCCGGAGCGCGATCAGCTGCCAGTAGGCGTCCGCGACCGTGTAGAGCCCGCTGGCGGTCCCCAGAAGGAGGATCCCGATCAGCACGAAGGGTCGCCGGACGCCGATCCGGTCCGAGAGACGCCCCGTCAGGGGCTGCGAGAGGCTGTTGAGGAACCCGAAAAGCGAGAGCACGAGCCCGATGAGCAGCGGTTCGGTGAGCGTCACCGACGCCGCGCCGACGCCGACCGACGCCCCGAGGAGCGGCTCGATGTCGACCAGGTCGCTGGCGACGTACAGCGGGAGGACGACGATGAGAAAGGAGTTGCCGGCGGCGCCGACCATCCGGGCGAGCGCGAGCACGATCACCCGGCGGTCGGTGTCGACGATGCCCGAGAGAACTCCCATCGAGGGCGGATTCGCCCGCGAGCACAAAGGCGTTTGCGAACGGCGGGGATCGATCCGGTTCCGTCGCCGGGCGCCCTCAGCCGTCGGAGGGGCTCGACTGCTCCGGCTACGAGGGCCGCTCGACCCCGCGGATCTCGAACCGCGCGCCCCCGTCGGCCGCGTCGACCGCCTCGACGGTCCACCCGTGGGCGGTGGCGATCTCCTGGACGATCGCGAGCCCGAACCCGGTGTTGCCTTCGATCCCGCTCTCCCCGGGCTCGAAGAGGGCGTCGCGGATCGAATCGGGGATGCCGGGGCCGTCGTCCTCGACGAAGAACCCGTCCGGGAGGTCGCCGACGCGGATCCGCACGTCGTCGCCGGCGTGTTCGACGCTATTGCGGACGAGGTTCTCGAACAGGTTCCGGAGCCGGTCCGGGTCCGCGAGCACCTCGCCGTCCGCCTCGTTCGACAGCGACGCCGACCCGGTGTCGACCGTCTCCCAGCTGTCGGCGGCGATCCGCCCGATCGCGACCGGCTCCGGGTCGCCGACGGTCTCGCCCTCCCGGGCGAGGGTGAGGGTGTGCTCGACGATCGACTCGATGCGGTCGAGCGCGTCGGCCGCGGCGTCGAGGTGCGACGGGTCCTCGGCCAGCTCCCGCGCCATATCCACGCGTCCTTGCGCGACGTTGAGCGGGTTCCGGAGGTCGTGCGAGACGATGCCCGCGAAGGCGTCGAGCCGCTCGTTCTGGCGCTGGAGCGCCGCCTCGCGCTGCTTGAACGCCGTGATGTCCTCTTGGAAGCCGACCCACTCCGAGACCGACCCGTCGTCGTCGCGGATCGGCGCGACGCTGACGCGGTTCCAGAACGGCGTGCCGTCCTTCCGGTAGTTCAACAGCTCCACGCTCTCCGGCTCCCCGGCGTCGATCGCCTCGCGGAGCCGGGCGACCGGCTCCTCGTCGGTGTCCTCTCCCTGCAGGAACCGGCAGTTGACGCCGACCGCGTCGCCGCGGTCGTAGCCGGTCATCTCGACGAACCGGTCGTTGACGTACACCATCGGGTTGTCCGGCAGGTCCGGGTCGGTGATCGTGATGCCGACCGGCGCCTCGTCGAGCGCCCGCGTCTTCGTCTCCAGCTCCTCACGGCGCGCGCGCTCGTCGGAGACGTCCCGGAGGATCCCGACGCTCCCCTCGAAGCACTCGCCCTCGTACGGCAGCGCGGCCATGTGGTCCCGGCAGGGGATCGGCTCGCCCTCCTTCGGGACGATGTCGACCGAGAAGCGCTCCACGTCGGGGCCGTCGCTCGACAGCACCCGGCCGAGCCGGTGCTCGGCCTCCGCGACCGCCTCGTCGTCCTTGATGAACCCCGGCTTGCTGCCGATTATCTCCTCGCGGTCGTAGCCGGTCAGCTCCGCGAACGGCTCGTTGACGAACCGGAAGACGCCGGTCTCGTCGACGACGTACACGGGGTAGCCGAGCGCGTCGATGACCGTCGAGTAGCGGTCCGCGATCTCGCGGGTCCGGTGCTCGTCGACCGCCTGCTGGACGCGGTTCGCGAGCCGCCGGAGCTGCTCGGGGCCGCCCTTCTGGAAGTAGCCGGTGACGCCCGCGTTGAGCGCCTGACTGGCGATCTCTTCCGACCCCTTCCCGGTGTAGAGGACGAAGGGGAGCTTGCGGTGCTCCGAGTGGATCGTCTCGAAGAGCTCCAGCCCGTCCGTGCCGGGCATGTCGTAGTCGCTGACGACGCAGTCGAACTCGCCGTCGTCGAGCCGGTCGAGCGCGGCCGACGGGTCCGTGACGCTCGTCACCGCGACGGACGCCAGCTCGCGTTCGAGGAACGCCTCCGTGAGGTCCAGCACGGACGGGTCGTCGTCGACGTGTAACACGTCGATCCGTTCGGACATGACACGGTCTTGGTCCCCCCCGGATAAACGAATACCGCCTCCGATATCAGTTCTGAGGACGTGAGCGCCGCTGCCGCTCCGGCGTCCGCTCACGACGGGGGTGATTCCGGGTGGTTCACCACGGGATGATTCCGGGAGATTCCACTACCGCCGCGCGTGGCTGATTCTTAAGGCCGCGCGGCGCGGAGCCTCTGGCGATGGCGGGCGGAACCCTCCCCGGGACCGACGCGGACGAGGACGCGGGGAGCGACCGCGTCGTGTTCCATGTCGACATGGACTGCTTTTACGCCTCCTGCGAGCGCCTGCGCCGCCCCGAGCTGGCGGGCGAGCCCCTCGTCGTCGGCATGGGCTACGAGGCGGGCGAGACGATCGGCGCGGTCGCGACCGCGAGCTACGAGGCGCGCGCGTTCGGCGTCGAGAGCGCGATGCCGATCTCGGAGGCGCTCGACCTGCTCCCCCGGCGGGCCGACGCCGACCCCGACGACCCGGACGCGCCCGACCCGGAGGAGGCGGGTCGCTACCTCCCCGTCGACCTCGACTACTACAAGGAGGTCGCGAGCGACGTGAAAAGCGTCCTCCGCGACTGCGCCGACACCCTCCGCGAGGTGAGCGTCGACGAGGCGTACCTCGACGTCACCGACCGGACCGCGTGGGACGCCGCGGGGGGCCCGACCGATTCCGGCGACGACCCCGCCGGCCCCCCGCCGAGCGCCGCGGCCGGCCCCGCGGAGGTCCGGACCCTGGCGGAGGGGTACGCCCGGCACGTCAAGGAGCGCATCGAGCGCGAGGCCGGCGTGCCCGCGAGCGTCGGCGTCGCGCCGAACATGTCGACCGCGAAGGTCGCCAGCGACGCCGACAAGCCGGACGGGCTCGTCGTCGTGCCGCCGGGCGAGGTCGAGTCGTTCCTCGCGCCCCTCCCGACCGCGGAGATCCACGGCGTCGGCCCGGTGACGGAGCGGACGCTGGCTGATCTGGGGATCGAGACCGCGGGCGACCTCGCCGCCGCCGACCCCGACCGGCTCGGCGACGAGCTCGGGGACCGCGGCCGGGAGCTGTACCGGCGGGCGCGGGGCGAGGACGACCGGGAGGTCACGCCCACGGGGCTCCCGAAGAGCCTGTCGCGGGAGTCGTCGCTGTCGGCGACCGCCGACGAGGCGGCGAAGCGGGAGACGGTGCGCGCGCTGGCCGCCGACGTGGCCCGCCGCGCCCGCGAGCGGGGGTGCCTGTACCGCACCATCGGGATCAAGGCGGTCGAGCCCCCCTACGAGGTGAACACCCGCGCCCGGAGTCTCCCCGGTCCCGTCGACGACCCCGACCTCGTGGAGTCGACGGCGCTGGACCTCCTCGACGAGTTCGCCGGCGACCGGGTCCGCAAGCTCGGGGTGCGCGTCTCGAAGCTCGACTTCGCCGAGAGCGACCAGGCGACGCTCGGCGGGTTCGACGCGGCCGAGGGGGAGGAGGGCGGGACGGCCGGAGGACGCTCGGCGCCCGCGGCCGGCGACGGCGGAAAGCTCACCGACTGGGTCGGCGGCGATCCGCCGGCGAACGACGGGGACGAATCGGACGAGAACGGGAGCCGACGGACAGGCGAGCGCGGGGACGGCCAGGCGTCGCTCGGCGACTGGGCCTGAGGGCGTCCGCCGCCGATCCCCGGGACGGTCGGCGGCGCCGCGACCGGCGACCGGTTTTATTGCCGTATCGCGACCATCGGGAGGCATGTCCCTCGCTCGCCGCGTCCTCCTCGGCTCGGAGCGGACCCGCTCGCACCGACGACGGCTCCTCGTCCCGCCGCTGGTCTTCCTCGCCTCGTTCGCCGCCTACGCGGTGGGCCTGTTCGCGGTCTCCGGCGGCGTCGTGTTCCTCCCGGTCGACGCCGCCGCGCTCGGCGTTCTCGCGGCCGCGGTCCTCGCCGCCAGACGGAGCGGGCTGGTCCTCGCGTGGGCGAGCGTCTACGGCGCGCTCCTCGGCTCCACCGCGGACCACTACCTGCTCGGCCTCTCGGGGCGGTCGCTCGGCGAGCGCGTCGTCGCGTTCCTCTCGCCCGACGGGCTCGTCTTCCTCGGCGTCGAGGCCGTCGCGCTGGGGACGATCGCGTGGGCCGTCGGGACGCTCGCCGCGATCGCGGTCGAGCGACTCCGCGGGTGACGGTCAGGCGGCCGCGGGCGCCCACGGAGCGACGCCGGAGCCGACGTCGGCCCCGGCGCCGGCCGAGTGCGGGGATTTAGGTCCCCGAGCGCCGACCCCGACGCATGGACGACGCCGACTCCGCCGACGAGCTCGCGTGGGAGACGCTCGACACCGAGATCGACTACCGCTGTCCCGGCTTCGACGTGCGACGCGACGAGGTCCGCTTCCCGGACGGCGAGACCGACGGGTACCACTACGTCGACGAGGCGCCGGCGGTCGTGGTGCTTCCCCTCACCCCCGACGGCGACGCGGTCGTCATCGACGAGTGGCGGCAGGCGGTCGGGCGGGTCAACCGCGGGCTCCCCGCGGGGTCGGTGGAGCCGGAGGACGCGGACGACCTCGAACGCGCCGCCGCCCGCGAGCTCGCCGAGGAGACGGGGTACGAGGCCGACGCCTTCGAGCGCCTGACGACCGTCGAGCCGACGAACGGGATGGCGGACTCGGTCCACCACCACTTCCTGGCCACCGGCTGCGAGCCGACCGCCGAGCGGGACCTCGACCACAACGAGTCGATCGCGGTCGAGACGGTGCCGTACGACGACCTCCTCGAGGCCGTCGTCGACGAGGGGCTCCGCGACGGCCGGACCGTGACCGCCGTGCTGTGGTACGAGCTGCTGTATCGCTGACGACGGACAGGCCTTTGACCGATCGGTTCGAACGGGGGGCAATGAGCGATCCCTCCGAGTTCGACGCCGAGTCAGACGCCGGCGAGCGGGAGCGCGGCGCTCCGGGAGACGCCGCGGCCAGCGACGGGGGCGAGCCCGGCGAGGCCCGTTCGATGGTCGACGCCGCCGACTCGCCGGACGGGCGGGAGACGGGGTCCCCGCTCCGAACGGTCGGCGTCGCCTTCGGGCTGGGGATCGCGGGCATCCTCGGGCTTCTCGCCGTCACCACGATCGCCGGGGCTGTCGTCTACCTCGTCTCGACCGTCACCGGACGGGAGCCGTCGCTTCTCGGTTCGTTCGTCGCGCCGTTCGTCGTCGGGCAGGTCGTCGCGTTCGTCGGTGTCTCGCTCGGGTACCTTCGGTACCGGGGGCTCGACCGCGAGGCGATAATGGCGTACCTCGGCGTCCGGCGGCCGAGCATCGTCGAATCCGTGATCGCCCTGATCGGCCCGATACTCGTGATTGTCACGGTGCTCGTCGTTAGCTCGGTCGTGTTGCTGGTCGGACCGGAGCCGGCCCAGAACCAGGGCGCCCAGACCACCCTGGAGAACCCGTCGATCATTCCGATCATGATCGTCGCCATGCTGCTCGTCGTGGGACCGTGCGAAGAGCTCCTGTTCCGCGGCGTCATCCAGAGCCGCGCGCGGGAAACGCTCTCCGCGGTTCCGGCTATCCTCCTCGCGGCCTCCGTGTTTGCGCCCGCTCACATCGTCTCGTTGTCCGGGGGCGTGAGCGCGATGCTGACGACGATCAGTCTCCTCTTCGTCCCGAGCCTGATCTTCGGCGCGGTGTACGAGTACACGGAGAACCTCGTCGTCGTCGCCGTGATGCACGGGCTGTACAACAGCCTCCTCCTGACGATCGGCTACATCGTCATCACGTACGGCCCCGAGATGGAGGGCGCGGGACAGGCGACCGCGGCGCTGTCGCTGCTGCCCTTATAGATACCTTATAAAGAGGCGGTGGCGCGTGCCTGCGAGCGCCCTGATAAGGGCGCGAGACAGCACGCGCGAGGGAGTCGGCCGGCGCTTATAAGCGCCGGCCGACGAGGTTGGGGAGGTGTGAGGCTGCGGTGCTGTGTGGGGTGGGACTCAAAGGGGCAGCCGCGAGAGTGGCGCAGACGACGTAAGCACCGCAGCGAGTGAGCAATGCGAACGAGCGAGGCGCGCAACGAGTGTGCGCCACTCTCGCGGCTGGGGCTTTGGAGATCTTCACCGTGAACCCGCAGATAACCGCTTATAAGCGAACTGCTGGGGCTTTGGAGGTCTTCGTCGCCGATCCACTGCCATCCGAATATCGAGGATCGAACTCGAAGAGCCGACACAACACGATGTACCGGTCGCTACCGAGTACAAGCGGACTGAGGGGAGTAAGCCCCCTTCGGTTCGTCCCGACATTCGGCTGAGCGTCCGCGCCGTGGCCGGACTACCTTGTGGCGCGGACTTGCACCGGCGAGGATTCGCCGTTCCATCCGTTCCCACCCGTCGATCCTCATCGGGTTAACTCCCTTCCCTTGCGGGTCGGTTCGCGCGAATCACGGGTCGGGGTGGGGGGTGTCGTTGCTGTTCCAGAGCCAGCCGTCTCCGACTCCGGGCGTGTGCCCGGTCGCCCGTCCGGCCGGTGGGGGGACTTTCCTCATGCCAGAGGCACGGGAGTCGGGCTCCCTCTGTCCGGTCGCGCCTAGCCGCCGCCCGCGAATAAGGGGTTCGGTCGGGAAGGGCGTGACCGCCTCTATCCCGATCGCTCGCCAGCCCAATCACCCTCGCCCGCCGGCCCAATCGGTTTCATCCGCCGGCCCGATCGGTTTCATCCACCGGGCCGATCGCCTTCACCCGCCGGCCTGATCCCCCCGGCGAGCGGGGGCGAGCGGCCGGGTTCGCAAGGGAAGCGTTCAAGTCGTCAGCAACGTAAGGGACTATCATGTCCGAGGCTCAGACCGTTCAGCTGTCGTACGACGACGGTGCACGAGCGGTCGAACTCGCGCGGGAGGCGGTCGAGTCGTTCGTCCGACACGGACAGCGCGAACAACCCGGGAGCATGCGCGAGGCGTTCTACGCCCGAACCGGGGCGTTCGTCCGGCTGGAGTCCACGAGGGGGCGGGGGCGGCTCCGCGGCTGCGCCGGCGCGTGGGAGACCTCCGACCAGCTCGGTCACGCCATCGTCGAGGCCGCCATCAAGGCCGCCTCCGACGACTCCTGCGGCTCCGAGGTCGAGCCGAAGGAGCTCGACAACATCACCGTCTCCGTGTTCGTCGTCTCGAACACGGTGCTCACCAACGACCCCCTCGCCGACCTCGAGGTCGGCACCCACGGCGTCGCCGTCGACGGCGGCAACTCGCACGGCTGGCTCTACCCGACGGTCCCCGTCGAGAACGGCTGGTCCGGCGCCGAGTTCCTCTCGCGCGCCTGCCGGAAGGCCAAGCTCGCGCCGAACGCGTGGGAGGACGAGGAGACGATGGTGACGCTCATCGAGGGCCAGGTGTTCCGAGAGCGCGCCGACGGCGGCGCCGTCGAAGAGCTGTAGCGGGCGGGACGCGCGACCGGTCGGGTTTCCGGTCGCCGACGGATCGACTCACTTCTCGCTTCTCACCTCGAGCCTCGCCGACGGATCCCCGAACTCGGGGTCCGGTCTCCGCGACGCCTCACGGGACGTACCAGATCCCCCGCTCTCGGTCGAGTAGCTCCCCGACGACGACGTGCGGGAGCGCGATGATGCTGATCGCGACGCTCCAGAACGCCACCGCGCCGGGGAGCAGCCCGGACGACGCGAACGGGTTCGGGAACGCCCAGTAGAGCGCGGCGACGACGGCGAAGGTGGCGAGCGCGCCGGCAACCATGAGCGCCCACGCCCGCAGCGCGGTCGCCGAGGCGGAGTCACCGCCCGCGAGGTCCCACTCGTCGTCGCCGACGGGGGCGGCCTCGACGGTCGCCGTCCGGGCGACCTGCCTGGCGGAGTACCAGAACGGGAAGTAGAGCCCGACGGCCACGAGCACCGGGACGACGGCGAAGTACGCCGCGAGGAGGACGCTCTCGCCGGCGTCGACGAGCCACGACCGCTCGCCGCCGCGGACGTACCCCAGCGCGACGTGCGCGGCGAGCGCGGCGCCGTAGCCGACGAGAACCGCGGTCCGGATCGCATCGAGGTGCTCGCCGACCCCCGCCAGCGCCCCCGCGTCGACGAGGCCGACCATGAGCGTGCTGAACGCGTAGAACGTGTCGGTGTGGAAGGCGATCGGGACCAGCATGACGGCCCCGCCGCGGACCGCGGCGGCGAGGGCGCGCTGGGGTCGCGTCCGCAGGTGCTCGGTCCCGACGGTCGCGTCGAGGACGCTGAGCCCGCCGATCCCGCCTTTCGCCATCGCCACGACCAGCGCGAGCGCGAGCCCGGCGGCCGGCGCGAGCAGGAACAGCCCGACGAACCCGGCGATCGCGGCCAGATAGGCGGCGACGTACCGGCCACGGAACGACGGGCGGCGCCGCCGGAGGTTCTCGAAGTGCTCGTACCCGCCGTGGGGGAGGTTCAACGCGATCATCCCGACGAGGTACACCACCATCTGCGCCTCGATCGGGACCGCGACCCCGGCGAGCGCGAGCGCGCCGAACCCGACGACGAGCGCGGCGAGCGCCGCCCGCGAGAGCCCGAGCGAGGGGTGAACGCTCCCGCCGCCGACCGACCGCCACACGCGCTTCCGAACGGGCAGGGACATCGCACGGCACCTACGGCCCCCGTGACAAAACCCGTCGGGGCGGAATCTCACGCCCCGGGAACGCGACCCGTTGACAAGGCCCGAGAGCCCCTCGGGATCGACATGGCGGACCAGCCGGGCGACGACCCGACGATCACCGTCGTCGGCGGGGGGTTCGGCGGCCTCGCGGCGGCCGCGTACCTCGCCGACGCCGGCGGGGAGGTGGAGCTGCTCGAACGCCACGACCGGGTCGGCGGTCACGCGGGAGTCATCGAGCGGGACGGGTTCCGGTTCGACGCGGGGCCGTCTTGGTACCTCATGCCCGACGTGTTCGAGCGGTTCTTCGGGCACTTCGACCGCGAGCCGGAGGACTACTACGAGCTGGAGCGGCTCGACCCGCAGTACCGGGTGTTCTGGAAGGACGGGGACCGCGTCACGATCGGCCCGAACCGCGAGAACGTTCACGAGGTGTTCGAGTCGTACGAGGCGGGCGCCGGCGACGCGCTCGCCGAGTACCTCGACCGCGCCGAGCGCAACTACGAGCTGGCGATGGACCGAGTGGTGTACGAGGGGCGCGACCGGCTGCGCGACTACGTCGACACGGACCTGCTCCCGATGGCTCCGCGGTACCGCCTGTTCGGAAACATGGACGACTACGTCGGGCGGTACGTCGACCACCCGAAGCTCAAGCAGCTCCTGGAGTACACGCTCGTCTTCCTGGGCGGATCGCCGTACAACACCCCGGCGCTGTACAGCATCATGAGCCACGTCGACCTGAACATGAACGTCTTCTACCCCGAGGGCGGCATCGCCGGGGTCGTCGACGGGCTCGCGGCACTCGCCCGCGAACGGGGCGTCGACATCGAGACCGGCGTCGAGGTGCAATCGATCGACGGCCGGGTCGGCGCGTTCGAGCTCGCGACCGACGCCGGGACGCGCCGCACGGATCTCGTGGTCAGCAACGCGAACCCGGCGTACGTCGAGCGGGAGCTGCTCGACCCGAGCGACCGCGACCGCGATCCGGGCTACTGGAGCGACCGGACGTACGCCCCCTCTGCGTACATGCTGTACCTCGGGGTCGAGGGCGACGTGGACCCGCTCGCGCACCACTCGCTCGTCCTGCCGACCGACTGGTCGGACCACTTCGAGGCGATCTTCGAGGAGCCGCGCTGGCCCGACGACCCCGCGTACTACCTCTCGGTCACCTCCGAGACCGACGAGACGGTCGCCCCCGAGGGCCACCACGCCGTCGTCGCACTGGTCCCGATCGCGCCGGGGCTCGACGACGGGCCGGAGGTGCGCGAGCGCTACCGCGAGACGGTGTTGGAGGACCTCGCCGCCAACGCCGGCGTCGACCTCCGGGGGCGGATCGTCTCCGAGACGACCGCCTGCGTCAGCGAGTTCGCCGAGCGCTTCGGCGACCCCGACGGCACGGCGCTGGGGCTCGCGCACACCCTCTTCCAGACGGGGCCGCTCCGCCCCGGCCACCGCGCCGGGCTCGACGGGCTCTACTACGTCGGCTCGTACACGGGGCCCGGGATCGGGATGCCGATGTGCCTCATCAGCGGCGAGCACGCGGCGGCGGCCCTCCGGGAGGACTACCCCGAGGCGCTCGGCGGGGGGAGCGAGAAAGCGGCGGGACCGACGGCGGGTCCCTGAGTCGCTCTACTCGCCGCCCTCTACTGCCCCGTACCCCACCGCTTCCGCGTCCGCGAGGGCGCGCTCCGCCGCCGCGTCGAGGTCGAACGCCGACGCCGCGCCGTCGACCACCTCGCCGTCGCGGATCACCGGTTCCATGAGCGACTCGGCGCCCGCGGGGCCCTCACGCTCCGCGAGCCCGACCGCGTGGGCGCCGTCGGCGGTGCGGTAGACGGCCTTCGCGCCGGAGAGCTTGCCCCGCTTGGCGGCCGGCTCCCCCTCGACTTCGACCACGTCGAGCGCGAAGTCGACCGGGTCGGCGTTCGAGACGTGGCCGCCCACGCCGAAGCCGTCGACCACGTCGCGGAGCGCCCGGAGGTCGTCCGGACCGAGCCCGCCGGAGACGTACACGTCGACATCGGCGTGGCCGCGGGCGTCCAGCTCCCACTGCACCTCGCGGACGATGTGTCTGAAGTCGCCGCGCCGCGAGCCGGTGGTGTCGAGCCGGACGCCGTCGAGCCGGTCGCCGAGCGTCTCGACCGCGCGGAGCACCTCGTCGACCTCGTCGGAGTAGGTGTCACAGAGCGCGATCCGCGGGACCGACTCGTCGACGGCCTCGTCGAAGGCGCGCCACGCCGCCTCCTGCTCGCCGCGGCCGAAGCAGATGGCGAGCGCGTGGGGCATCGTCCCCGACGCCTCCCGGCCGATCAGGTCGCCGGCGGCGACGTGCGAGAACCCGTCGAACCCGGCCACCAGCGCCGAGCGCTCGACCGCCGCGGTCATCGACGGATGGACGTGGCGCGCGCCGAAGGAGAGGACCTGCGAGTCCGGCGCCGCGACCCGGGCGTCGAGGGCCGCGGTCGCCATCCCCGAGGCGTGCGAGAGGAAGCCCAGCAGGGAGGTCTCCAGCCGGGCGAACGCGAGGTACGGCCCCTCGATCCGCATCACGGGGCCGCCGTCGAACAGGCGGCCCTCCGGGACCGCGTCGACGTCCACGTCGCGGCCCTCCAGGAGCGCGACCGCGTCCTTCAGCCCGGCGAACAGCTCGAAGTCGCCGTCGGGGAACTGGTCGGCGGTGACCTCGGCGACGACGCGGGGGTTCCGCCCCGCGTGTTCCAAGGCGGCCTCGGTCCGCTCGAAGTACGCGTCGGTCGCCCGCCCCCCGCGGATCGCGGGCGCGTCGACGATGTCGAACTCGGTCATACCCGACGGTTCGGACGCCGGGGAGGAAAAGCCACCCGAGTCGGGCGGGATTTCGCTTCGACCGCTGTGCGGTCGCCTCCGGCGGATGCGCGGTCGTCGCCAAAAGGTATCTGTCGTCGCCCGGCGGTTCAGGACCGCACGCGACGCGCGACGAGGGCCGCCCCGAGCAGGGCCCCGACCGCGACCGGGACGCCGAACCCGGGCGTGCCGTCGTCGGTGGCGGCGTCGGGGCCGCCGGAGCCGTCGGAGCCGGTGTCGCTCCCGTCGTCGGTCTCGTCGGTGTCGTCGCCGTCGGTCCCGTCACTTTCGTCGTCGCCGTCGGTCCCGTCAGTCTCGTCGCCGCCGTCAGTCTCGTCCCCGTCACCGTCGTCGGTCGAGGGGAGGTCGAACCCGGCGTCGGGGCGGAGTTCGAGCACGTCCGCGGGCTCGGGGCCGTGCACGACCGTCACCGTGGTCCCGTCGCGCTCGACGCCGTACGCCCCGCGGAAGTCGCCGTCCTCGATTTCGTACACCACGCCGTCGGCGTACTCGTCGTCGCCGTGGGCGGTCAGCATGCGCAGGTACGCCTCGCGGAACTCGGCCGCGTCCGCGGTCGTCTGCCACTCGGTCACCCAGACGTAGCCGTCCTCGCCGTCGGTCGCGTTCCCGCCGTTCCGGTACGGATACAGCTCGTCGCCCGCCCAGCCGTCGGTCGACTCGTGGGCGTAGTTGTAGTTCATGCGGGTCCGGAGCCGCTCGTCCGTCTGCGTGTGGATCTGGACGTTCTCCCGAATCGTCGCGTCCGGGTCCAACACCGCGTGCCGGTACTCGTAGCTCTGGTACCAGAACATCACGAACATCGACGCCTCGCCGGCGGTGTCGGCGCCGTCGACGCCCTGGTTCGGGTACGTCTCCCAGCCGCCCTCGGCCGCGTCTTCGAACGACACCTCGCGGGTCTCGTAGTCGGGCTCCCGGTGGATCACCTCGGAGGTCGCGGCCGGCGGCTCGTTCATCGTCTCGTTGACGGCGCTCCACCCCCCCTCGTCGACGAGCCGTTCGACGTAGAGCGCCCCGTCGCCGTAGGGCTGGAGCACGGTCTGGAGGATGCCGAAGTTGTAGTCGGGCGTCGTCCCGCCGCCACCGCCGGAGTCGGGCGGCGCGAGACAGCTCCAGTTGGCGGCGCAACGCTCGTCGTACCGCTCCTCGATGTGGACCGCCTCGCCCTCGACGACCCCGTCGACCGCGAGGTCGGCGTCCTGCGTGGCGCCGACGTAGCGGGGGTTCGAGAGGTTGTGGTACTGGTCCTGCATCGCGTGGACCAGCTCGTGTGCCAGCGTCGACGGGTCGATCTGCGGGTCTTCGCCCTCCGGGACGACGAGGACGATCCGGTCCTCCGCCGGGGAGTAGAACCCCGAGACCGCGCCGCCGAAGACGCCGTCAATCGCGTCCGAGGCGTTCTCGTCCTCGCCGACGACGAACAGCGCCTTCCACACCTGGTCGTTCCAGCGCTGGAACTCGGCGCCGGAGCCGCCCGCGCCGCCGCCCGCGGAGTCGTTCATGAACTCGGAGCGCGCGACCGTCTCGACCGGCACGTCCTCGCGGAAGGGGCGCTCGCGGACGTGCTCGACGCGGGCCATCGTCAGGTCGGTCAGCGCTTCCAGCTCCGCCTCCGTCAGGCCGTCAGACTGGTTGAACGAGAGATCCTCCTCGTAGTGAGTCCCGTTCCAGCAGCCGACGAGGTCGGTGCCGGCGCCCGCGTCGCACTCCGCGGCGGTCGCGCTGGCCGGCGCGTCACTCGAAATTGCCGCCGACGGTCCGGTCGCGGGCCCGGCGGCGACCACCCCGCCGACGCCGAACGAGAGGAGGGCTATCGCGGCGACGACGACCGAGAACGTGAGAACCCGTCGCATAGGTGCGATTACGGCCGACCCGATAAGTAGTTTGTCGGTGTGACGGGGAGACGGTGACGGACGATAGTGGGAGTGGGTCTCGCAGATCGGCGGTGGTGATAGAGTATTTAAACAAGTGTGAGTGACGGCGCAGCACTACTTATAAACAAAATTGCGGTGGCGCGTGCCTGCGAGGCCGCCCTGCGGCCGAGCAGCACGCGCGAGGGAGTCGCTGGCGCTTATAAGCGCCGGCCGACGAGGCTGGGGAGGCGTGAGGCTGCGGTGTTGTGCGGGGCGGGACTCAAAGGGGCAGCCGCGAGGCGGGCGCAGGCGTTCACGAGAGCGGAGCTCTCGTGAGCCAATCAGAACGCTTCGCGTTCTGATGACGATGTAAGCACTGCAGGGAGCGAGCAACGCGAGCGACCGAAGCGCGCAGCGAGCGTGCGCCGCCCTCGCGGCTGGGGCTTTGCAGGTCTTCACCGCAACATCGCCAATCGCTTATAAACACCCGCCAGCACCACCACAATCCGACTTATAAATAACACCTCCACCATCTTACGAGGCTCACTCCCGCTGTCGATCAGGATCAGTCTCAGTCCCGTCGTGGGGTATATACGCGCCAACGGCCTACGTGAGTGTGTGACAACCCGGACCATCCGCGCCCGCGACCGGCCGGTGTTCGGCGTCGACGTGCACAGCGGCGACGTTCGCGGCGACGACCCCTCCTACGCCCTCGTCATCTTGGACCCCGTCGACGAGGACGACCCGGACGCCCCCGACGCGGACGGCCCGATGGCGCGGGTCACCCGCGACGTGGTGTCGTTCCGGAAGCTCTGCCGGCTGATCGACGACCGCGAACCCCTGTACGTCGCCACCGACAACGCCTACGAGCTGGCGGCGGACAAGGGGGAGCTCGTGGGGTTCCTGCGGTCGCTCCCCGACGGCACGCGGCTCGTGCAGGTGACCGGCGCGGAGCGCCCCGAACCGCTCTCGCGGGTCGCCTCGCGCCACGGGATCCCGTACGGGAAGGATCCGATGAAGGAGGCGGAGGCGTCGGCCCGACTCGCGGCCGCCAACGTCGGCCACGAGGTGACCGCGTTCACCGACGAGACGCGGGTGAAGGTGTCCCGCGGGCGCTCGACCGGAAAGGGCGGGTGGAGCCAGGACCGCTACACCCGGCGGATCCACGGGAACGTCCGGAAGCGGACCCGACAGGTCCAGTCGAAGCTGAAGGAGGCGAACCTATCGTTCGAGCGCGACGTGACCGAGAAGTACGGCGGCTACGCGAACGCGACGTTCACGGTCGAGGCGCGCCCCGAGGAGATCCCGGTGTCGAACTCGCGGGCCGGGGACGTGCGCGTCGAGGTCGAGCGCGAGCGCCGCGACGGGATCGAGTACGAGCCGCTCGTACAGCGGCGCGACCGGGTGATCGTCGGCATCGATCCCGGAACCACGACCGCGGCCGCCGTCGTCGGGCTCGACGGCACCGTCCACGCGCTCTACTCCTCGCGGACCGCCGACACCGCCGACGTGACGGAGTGGATCATCGAGCAGGGCCGCCCGATCATCGTCGCCGCCGACGTGGAGCCGATGCCGGAGACCGTCGAGAAGTTCCGGCGGTCGTTCGACGCCGCCGGGTGGCGCCCCACGACCGACCTCCCGGTCGACGAGAAGCTCCACCGGACCCGCGAGGCGAGCTACCAGAACGACCACGAGCGCGACGCGCTGGCGGCCGCGCTGTACGCCTACGACGACCACGAGGACCAGTTCGAGCGCATCGCGGCGAAGACCCCGCCGCGGCTCGACCGCGAGGCGGTGATCGCGGGCGTCGTCGCGGGTGACGCATCCGTGGAGTCCGTCATCGCGGATCTGAGCGACGACGGCGGTGACGGCGGCGACGGCGAGGACGGGACCGACGAGACCGATCCCACCGAGCCCGAGCGCACCGAGGAGGAGGAGACGATCCGGCGGCTCCGCGAGCGCGTCGAGCGGCTGGAGTCGCACGCGGAGTCGCTGGAGGCCGACCTCGCCGAGCGCGACGAGCGGATCGCGGAGCTGGAGAGCGAACTTGAGGAGGCGCGGCGCGAGGAGCGAATCGAGGCGCGGAGCCGGCGGGCCGTCTCGCGGCTCGAACGCGAGACCGACCGGCTGGAGCGCGAGCGCGACGAAGCCCGAGAGACCGTCGCGGAGCTCGAGGGGAAAGTGGAGACGCTGAAGGAGCTGTGGCGGCTCGACCACTCGAACTTCGACGACGTGGCCGCGGACCAGGGGCTCGCCAGCGTGAAGGTCGTCGAGCAGTTCACGCTCGACGCCATCGAGGCGGCCGACGAGGCGTACGGCCTCGTCGCCGGCGATGTGGTCTACCTCCGCGACGCCTCGGGCGCGGGCCGGAGGACCGCCGAGCGGCTGGCCGAGACGGAACCCCGCGCCGTGATCCGCGACGGCAACCTCTCGGACGTGGCCGATCAGGTGTTGTTCGACCACGACGTGCCCGTGGTCCCGGCCGACGCGGTCCCCGTGCGCGAGGTCGACGAGCTGGCGGTCGCGAGCGAGGAGGAGCTGGAGGCCGCGCTCGGCGACTGGGAGCGCCGCGCCGAACGCCGGCGGAAGGCCGAGAAACAGGAGTACCTCGACCGGATCATCTCGGGGCACCGGGCGGGGCGGACCCTCCCGGAGACCGAGGAGTAAGTCGATCGGCCGCGCCGGCCGCGCGCCCTCGTCACGTCACAACACGCTTCCAGAAGTCATATGACCGACAACCGCGCAGTCGTGCGTATGGACGCCTACGAGCGGATCACCCGGAACGCGGCCGAGGTGGTCACCGAGGAGGAGATCGAGGCGCTGGCCGACGACCCCGACGGGAAGCGGGCGTACGTCGGCTACGAGCCTTCGGGGGTCCTCCACATCGGGCACATGCTCACCGCGAACAAGCTCATCGACCTCCAGGAGGCGGGCTTCGAGGTGACGGTCCTCCTGGCCGACGTGCACGCCTACCTCAACGACAAGGGGTCGTTCGAGGAGATCCGCCACACCGCCGAGCGCATGCGCGACCAGTTCATCGCGTACGGGCTCGACGAGTCGAACACGCAGTTCGTCCTGGGCTCCGACTTCCAGCTCGACGACGACTACACGCTCGACCTCCACTCGCTGGAGCTGGAGACCACGCTCGCGCGGGCCGAGCGCGCGATGGCAGAGATCACCTCTGGCGACTCCGTGAAGGTGTCGCAGGCGGTGTACCCGCTGATGCAGGCGCTCGACATCCCGTACCTCGGCGTCGACCTCGCCGTCGGCGGGATGGAGCAGCGCAAGGTGCACATGCTCGCGCGCGACGTGCTCCCGAGCATCGACCGCGAGCCCCCGACGAGCCTCCACACCCCGCTCATCGCCGATCTGGGCACCGGACGCGGGAAGATGTCCTCCAGCGAGGGCGTCACCATCTCGATGGAGGACTCCCGCGAGGACATCGAGTCGAAGGTGAACGACGCGTACTGCCCGCCGACGGCCGACCCCGAGCCGACCGACGACGGCGAGGCGCGGGAGAACCCGGTCCTCCAGGTGTTCGAGTACCACGTGTTCCCGCGGTTCGACGCCGTCGTCGTCGAGCGGCCCGAGGAGTACGGCGGCGACTTAGAGTACGAGTCCTACGACGCGCTCGAAGCGGACTTAGAGTCCGGCGAGCTCCACCCCGCCGACGCCAAGGGCGCGCTCGCGGAGTACCTCGACCGGCTGATCGCGCCGGGACGCGAACAGCTCGCCGAGTAGCGGTTCGACCGCGGCTCGCGCGTTTCTACCCGCGGTCGCGCTCTTCTACCCGTCGGCCGCCGTGTGACCGCTCAGCTCGCAGCTCCCGTCGAGGCAGCCGCGGCCGGCCGCGGTCTCGAACACCGGGAGCCCGCAGTCGCAGTCGTCGACGACGACCCCCGAGGGGATCGAGACGGTGGTCTCGCAGTCGGGGTCGTTCTCGCAGGCGAGGTAGACGCGGCCGGGCGCGGACTGGACGGTGAGGTCGCCCTCGCAGTCCGGACACCCCCAGACGCGGTCGAATCGGTCGCTGACGGCGGCCTCCATCGGGTCGCACGCGGGGTCGAGACAGAGGTGGAACGGCTCGCCGCGCTCGATCCGGATCTTCGGGAGCCCGCAGTCGTCGCAGACCCCGTCGGTGACGCTCGCGCCGGCCGGGAGCCCCCATCGCTCCTCGCAGTCGAGACAGGTCACGTCGCCGCGCGAGCGCACGAGCACCCCGCCGTCCTCGGGGCAGGTCCCGACCGGGAGCCCGGCCTCGGTGACGGGGAGCGCCCTGCTCGCGGTCGCCTCCTCGGCGACGACCCGGAGCCGGCGGGCGCCGTCACGGGCGGTGATCGAGAACCCGTCGCCGTCCCCCTCGACAACGACCGAGTCGGGGCGGGTGAGCCACGCGACCGGCTGGTAGCCGTCGGCGTCGTGGACGAGCGTGGTGTCGTCGGGCTTGATCAGGACGACGACGCGCCCGCGGTGGGTGCGGGAGCGGTCGCCGCGTTCGGTCACTCGGCAGTCGCCTGCGAACACGCGGAGTCGTTCCGGCATACGACGGGTGGCCGCGGTATCGGTGTTAAGCGGTCGGCGCGGGGGTTTATGCGGGATGAAAAGCGGGGGCCGACGACGAGAGGCTCCTACGCCACCCGAACCGTCCGCGTCGCCCGAACCGGCATCAGCGGCAGGTCCGGAAAGACGACCTCGACGACGAACTCCAGCTCGTCGGCGTCCGGCGGTCCGAACACGCCGACGGGGACCGTCGTCTCCCCGTCGAGGTACGTCGTCGTCGCCGTCATCTCCACGTCGTTGACGGTGACCCGGATCCCCGCGCGGGCGCTCCCGGAGACGGCGGCGACGGCGACCTCGCACATCTCGTTTTCGCCGACTGCGACGGCCTCGGGGAACTCTCCCCAGTCGACGTCGACGCGGGGGCAATCGCGGGCGGCGTCGACGATTCGGTCCGCCACGGAGCCGCTCATGCCGGCGTTCTCGAGTTCGCTCGCGCCGGCGTCGACGACCGCGGCGGGGGAGGTGAGCCCGGCGTCCGCGAGCCGCTCGGCGCGGCCGGAGCCGACCCCGTCGATCGCGGTGAGCGCGACGGCCTCGCGGGAGACGCCGTGCTCGACGCGCGCCTCGACCCGGCACGCGAGGTTGGCGGCGCGGGGACCGGCGAACCGGTCGAGGAACTCCGAGAGCGCGGCGAGCAGCCGGAGCGCGTTCTGCCGGATCACCCACGCGTCCGAGCGCAGGTCCGAGGGGATCGAGTCGGCCATCCCGGCCAGCAGGATGGCGAACACCTTGCGGTGGCCGTCCTCCAACTCGGTGTCGCGGCCGTCGAGGATCCGGTCGATCGCGTCCGACTCGGCCGAGCGCGCCGAGACCGAGTCGAACTCGCCGGCCGACGCGACGGTCTCCAGCACGGAGTCGACCGTCAGGGTCTCGCGGTCGGCGAGCCGCCGGAATCGGCGGGCCGTGTCCAAGCGCAGGTAGTACTTCGAGGCGAGGCGACCGAGCGCCGTCGGCTCGATCGCGAGGTCGTCGTCGGCCGCGACGAACCCGTCCTCGACGAGCGAGTCGAGGGTGTCGCGGACGCGGTCCCGGAGGGTGGCAAACGCGTACTCGTCGGGCTTCGACTCGGCCCGGACGTAGTAGAAGGTGGTCTCTAACCACGCCATCACGTCCTCGAGGCCGCGGATGGTGCCCATCGCGATCTCGGCGTTGAGGTGCGATTCGAGGTCCGCCGCGAGCCGCGACTCGATCTCTTTGCCCTCCTTCAGCAGCGCACGGTACCTGTCGGCGTCTCCGCGGTCACAGACCACCCAGCCGTACCCCACGTCGTCGTAGCCGGGACGGCCCGCGCGCCCGAGCATCTGGAGCACGTCGAGCGGCGAGATGTCGGTTTCGCCCTCCAGCGGGTCGTGGTACTTGGTGTCGCGGATCACGACGCAGCGCGCCGGGAGGTTCACCCCCCACGCGAGCGTCGACGTCGAGAAGAGGAGCTTGATCTTCCCCTGCTTGAACCACTCCTCGACGCGGTCGCGGTCCTCCTTCCCGAGCCCCGCGTGGTGGAACCCGACGCCGTCGGTGACCGACTGGCGAAGCGTGTCGTTGGTGAGCTCTTTCGCCTCGTTGTGGAAGTCGTAGTCGCCCCGCGAGTCGATCGGGATGTCGCGCTCGGTTATCTCGTCGCGCGCCTTCTTGGCGGCCTGCACCGTGTCCTGCCGCGAGGAGACGAACACGAGCGCCTGCCCGTCCTCCCGCACGTGCGGCTCGGCCAGGTCGAGCGCGCGGTAGAGCCGCCGGTACTTGTCGGCGAAGGCGTTCGAGCCGTGCGAGTACGTCTTCACGCCGGTCTCCAGATCGACCGGACGGTACTCCTCGCCGAACTCGTAGGTCGTCTCCGCGGGCGCGTCGAGCCACTCGGCCACGTCCGCGACGTTCGGCATCGTCGCCGAGAGCGCGACGACGCGGGGGTCCTGCAGGCGGCGGAGCCGCGAGACGGTCACTTCGAGCACCGCGCCGCGCTTCTCGCTGTCGAGTAAGTGGACCTCGTCGATGACGACGCAGTCCACGTCGGTGATAAAGGAGTAGCGCCCGGAGTCGTGCTTTCGGGTGGCGCTGTCGGCCTTCTCCGGGGTCGTCACGAGCACGTCCGCGCGCTCGGCGCGGCGGGGGTTGAGGTCGCGCTCGCCGGAGACGACGTACACGGAGTAGCCGAGCTCCTCGAACCGCTCCCACTCGCTCTCCTTCTCGTTGGTGAGCGCGCGAAGCGGCGCGACGAAGAGCGCGGTCCCGCCCTCCGAGAGGGTCTTGCAGATCGCGAGCTCGGCGAGCGCGGTCTTCCCGGAGGCCGTCGGCGCCGACGCGACCACGTTGTGGTCTGTCTCTAGGACGCCCGGCAGCGCCTCGCGTTGCATCCGGTTGAACTCCTCGAACCCGAAGGCGTCGGCGAACTCCGGCACCGCGTCCGCGACCTTCACGCCGCACCACGCCCGTGGGCGACTCCACGGCGACCGAGAGTCGTTCGCATCACGTCGAACTGGGGGCTTCGAGAGCAAAGGCGTTTCTCATGCGGTCCGCGCGGCCGCGGCCGACGTAGGCGGCGCCGAACCGCCCCGCCGACCCCGAGCGTTTACGTGACAGCGGGTCGACCGCCCGGTATGTTACCGTCGTCGCCGGCCGTCATCGGTGCCGCCGCCGTGGTCGCCCTGCTCGTCCTGCTGGTGCTCGTGCGCCGCCTGCGCGCTCCGTCCTCGGACGCGCGCGAGTCGAAGCGCGCCCACGACGCCGCCCAGGAGCGCGAACCCCCGGTCGAGATCGGCGAGACGTACGAGTTCGGCGTCACCGAGCTCACCGAACACCACTCGGGCGAGGAGGTCGCCGTCGGCAAGGTCGAGGGGTTCGTCGTCTTCACCGAGGACATCCCCCGCGACGTGGGGAAAGGCGACGTGATCCGCGCGAAGGTGCTCTCGTTCAACGAGGGTCGCACCTCCGCCGACGCGACGTTCGTGACCAAGGCGTAGGCTACACCCGTCTCGCGCCGGTTGTCCCGTGCCGATCGCCTCACGCGGGACTCGCGGAGAAAAGCCGCCGTAGTGACGGCGCGCTCGCCGTCGACGCCTCAGTCGTTGGCCTGAACGTACCCGTCGATCGCCGATCCGATATGCCACACGGGTTCGAGGAACAGCATGAAGATCCCGATTCCGACGAACACCAGCATGACGGAGATCAGCATGTAGATCACGAAGCCGCCGAGCCAGTAGAGACCGCGGCCTTTCATCCCGCCGATGATATGTCCGACTCCAGGGATGAGAAAGGAGATAAGCGCTACTATTATCGGACTTCCAGTGTCATTTTCAGCTGACATGTACTTCAACCGTTAATTCAGAGTATTATAAATCCACATGGTTCAGAATGTATAAACTATGCACCGTTACAGCCGTCGATCTGCCCCACTGATTTCATCTGTACGATATTATTGAGACCGAATCAGGTGCGAAGCTGCGCGAGTACGAGCGGTCGATGGCGATAACCTCCGCCCCGAACATGAGGTTCATACGTGATGGCGACGAAGTGATTTCGTAATGGCTCAGGCCGGGAATCAGGACCTCACGGAGCGGTTCATTCAGTTCTACCGCAACTACTACCGCGAGGAGATCGGCACCCTCGCGCAGCGATACCCCAACGAACAGCGCTCGCTGTACGTCGAGTACGACGACCTCTACCAGTTCGACCGCGACCTCGCCGAGGACTTCCGCACGAAGCCGGAGCAGATGCGCGAGTACGCCGAGGAGGCGCTGCGGCTCTACGACCTCCCCGCGGACGTCAGTCTCGGCCGCGCGCACGTCCGGATCGAGAACCTCCCCGAGAGCATCGACATTCGCGGCATTCGCGTCCACGACGACCACATCGGCAAGCTCGTCTCGATCAAGGGGATCGTCCGCAAGGCGACCGACGTGCGCCCGAAGGTGACCGAGGCCGCCTTCGAGTGCCAGCGCTGCGGCACGATGACGTACATCCCCCAGAGCGACGGCGGCTTTCAGGAGCCCCACGAGTGTCAGGGCTGTGAGCGACAGGGCCCGTTCCGCGTCAACTTCGACCAGTCGGAGTTCATCGACTCCCAGAAGCTCCGCATCCAGGAGTCGCCCGAGGGGCTCCGCGGCGGCGAGACGCCCCAGAGCATCGACGTCGACATCGTCGACGACATCACCGGCGAGGTGAGCCCCGGCGACCACGTCACCTGCGTCGGCGTCCTCCACATCGAACAGGTCGAGCAGGGCAACGAGAAGTCCGCCATCTTCGACCTCTACATGGACGGCGTCTCCATCGGCATCGAGGACGAGGAGTTCGAGGACATGGACATCACCGAGGCGGACAAACGCGAGATCATCGAGCTCTCCAACCGCGAGGACATCTACGAGGCGATGGTTAATTCCATCGCGCCCGCCATCTACGGCTACGAGGAGGAGAAGCTCGCGATGATCCTCCAGCTCTTCTCCGGCGTCACCAAGCACCTCCCCGACGGCTCGCGCATTCGGGGCGACTTGCACATGCTCCTGATCGGCGACCCCGGTACTGGAAAGTCGCAGATGATCAGTTATGTCGAGAATATTGCTCCAAGGTCAGTTTATACGTCCGGAAAAGGATCATCCGCTGCAGGCCTCACCGCCGCTGCTGTAAGAGATGATTTCGGGGACGGTCAGCAGTGGTCGCTGGAAGCGGGCGCGCTCGTCCTCGCGGACAAGGGGATCGCCGCGGTCGACGAGCTCGACAAGATGGATTGCGTCACTGGCGACACCCTCGTCACGCTCGCGGACGGACGCGTGGAGCGCATCGACGAGCTGGCGCGGGAGGCCGCCGAGGACGGCGAGATCGACGAGCTCTCGAACGGGCGTCACATCCGCGATGTCGACCTCACGGTCTGGTCGATGGACGAGGACGGGCAGTTGGTCGAGCGTCCCGTCTCCGCGGTTCACGAGTACGACGCGCCCTCGGAGCTGACCCGCGTGACCATGGAGACCGGCGAGTCGCTGCGCGCGACGGCGGATCACCCGTTCTTCGTCCTCGACGACGGGGAACGAGTCGAACGCGAGGCGGCCGCGCTCGACGACGGCGACTGGGTGTACGTCCCCCGGGAGATTCCGACAAAGGCCGCGGACGGGGCGGGAGCGGTGGCGGCTCCGAGCGGTGGCGTCGACGCCGGGGTTCCCGGCGAAGACAAAGGGGTTTCTCCCGCGATGGCGAGCGTCCTCGGCTACCTCTCCGGGGACGGGAACGTCTACTACGACCGCGACGAGGGCGTCTACGGCGTTCGGTTCACCAACGCCGCCGCCGATCTGTTGGACGACTTCGAGCGAGCGGCGCGGGAGGCGTTCGACGCGGAGCCGACGCGCCCGCCGAGCGAGAAGCGAGACGGCGGCGTCGAGACGGTTCGCGTTCACGGAAAAGAACACGCCGACGCCGTCCTCGACGCGGGGATGAACCTCGGCCGGTACGACGAGAAGTGCTTCCCGACCGCGGTCTCGACGGGGAACCGGGCGGCGAAGGCCGCGTTTGTCCGCGCGCTGGCCGACAGCGAGGCCCACGTCGACGAGTCGGCGGGGAACGTCCGCGTGGCTTCCGCGAGCCGGGACCTGCTGCGGGGCACGCGCAACCTCCTCTTACAGTTCGGTGTGTCGAGCCAGCTACAGCGTCGCGCCCGCGACGGCGGTCGAGACGTGTACTACCTCACCGTGACCGATTCGGAGTCGCTGGCCGCGTTCCGACGGTACGTCGGCTTCACGGCCGCCTGGAAGGCCGAGGCGCTCGACCGCGTCGTCGAGGCCGCGGACGGCGACCGCACGATCCTCGACGTGATCCCGGAGGTCGACGAGGTGCTTGCGGAGTATCGCGAGTCGCTTCGGCTCCATCAGAGCGAGTGCGGACTCGACGCCGGAACGTACTGCGACTTCGAAAACGGAGCGGCGAACGCGTCGCTTCACCGCGCGGAACGGGTCCTCGCCGCCTTCGAGGAGCGACTAGAGGCGGCAACCGAGGACCGTCGCGTGCTCGACGACGACCCGTCGTGGGAACTCCTCGCCGAGATGCGCGATCGGTACCACGTCTCACAGTCCGAGATCGCCGAGGAGACGACGCTGTCACAACAGCAGATCTCCCGTCTGTGGGGCGGGCGCGACGACGTTCGACGAACGGTCGCCGAGCGGTTCCGAGACGTCCTCGCGGAGGTCACCGAGACCGACCTCGACGACCTCCGCGAGTTCGTGCGCGGAGACGTGAAGTGGCGACGTGTCGAGTCGGTCGAAACCGTGCCGCCGGAGTCGACCGAACACCGCAGTGAGGTACTCCGACAGCGGCTGGCGGACGTTATCGGCGGATCGATCGAGACGGTCGAACGACGGGCTCGCGACCTCCTCGAACGGGGGCCGGTCGGGGACACGCGGGAGGAACTGGCGGCGGCGCTCGACGCGTACGGCGTCAGCCAGACGGCCGTCGCCTCGTCGCTCGACGTGGATCAGGCGACCGTCTCGCGCTGGCTCTCCGGAACCGTCGAGACGGACCGGATCGACGACCTCCGGGAGGCGGTCGCAGAGGAACTGAGGGCCGTCGAGGACGAACTACGGTCGATTCTGTCCCGGATCGACGACGGTCGGCGCCCGAAGGTCTACGACCTGACCGTCGACGACACGCACAACTTCGTCGCGAACGGGCTCGTCGTCCACAACTCGTCGGACCGCTCCGCGATGCACGAGGGGCTCGAACAGCAGAAGATCTCCGTCTCGAAGGCGGGGATCAACGCCACCCTCAAGGCACGCTGTTCGCTGCTCGGCGCAGCGAACCCCAAGTACGGCCGGTTCGACCAGTACGAGCCGATCGGCGAGCAGATCGACCTCGAACCCGCGCTCATCTCGCGGTTCGACCTGATCTTCACGGTGACGGACAGCCCGGACCCGGAACACGACTCCCGGCTGGCCCAACACATCATCAAGACGAACTACGCCGGCGAGCTGAACACCCAGCGCGAGGAGCTGGCGAGCTCGGAGTTCACCTCGGACCAGGTCGCGGAGGTGACCCAGGAGGTCGCGCCGGAGATCGACGCCGAGCTGCTCCGGAAGTACATCGCCCACGCGAAGCGCTCCTGCTACCCGACGATGACGGAGGAGGCGAAGGAGCTCATCGAGGAGTTCTACGTCGACCTGCGCTCGAAGGGGGCCGACGAGGACGCTCCCGTCCCGGTCACGGCCCGGAAGCTGGAGGCGATGGTGCGGCTCTCGGAGGCGAGCGCGCGGGTCCGGCTCTCGGACACCGTCGAGCGCGAGGACGCCGACCGCGCGACCGACATCGTCGAGTCGTGTCTCAAGGACATCGGCGTCGACCCGGAGACGGGGCAGTTCGACGCCGACGTGGTCGAGACGGGCACCTCGAAGAGCCAGCGCGACCGCATCAAGAACATCAAGGGGCTCATCGCCGACATCGAAGAGGAGTTCGAGGAGGGCGCGCCCGTCGACGAGGTGCTCGACCGCGCCGGCGAGATCGGGATGGACCCGGGGAAGGCCGAACAGGAGATCGAGAAGCTTCGCACGAAGGGCGAAGTGTACGAGCCCAAGCAGGGCCACCTCCGGACGACGTAGATGGACCGCATCTCCGCCATCCGGAACGTCGAGGACGCGCTTCGCGCGTTCGAGAACGGCGACGCCGACCTCGCCGACACCGAGCGGCGCGTGGCGGCGGTCCTCCGGACGTACGCCACCGAGTTCGACGGCGACGACGACGTGTTCCGCGCGGTCGGCGAGGAGCCGGTCGACGGGACGGTCGTGGTCGCCCCCTCGGAGCCGGCCGCCCGCGAACGGCTCCTCGCGGCGAACGGACTCGACCCGGGCGACGGTGATGGTCCGGGCGACGCTGACGGCCCGGCCTTCGAGATCGAGCGCGTCTGAGTGGGGCGGAGTCGCCGAACGCGGCGTCGACCGCGTCGGAAAACGATGGACTGCACCGGCTTCGCTGAATGCGACTGAAACGTTCCGGTCCGGAACCGCTAAATGGCGAAACCGATCAGCCGCGTCCGTGCTGCTGGTCGTGACGTATTCGTCGGCGGCCCGCACCGGCCTCCGGAACCTGTGCCGCCGCCACGAGGGGGCGGTCGCGCGGCGGTTCGGCCGGGCGGCCCTGCTCGACGGGACAGTGTACGCCGCGTTCCTCGCGCTCCGCCTGCGCGAGTCGCACGGCGGAGACGTACAGATCGAGCGGACGGAGCCGTTCAACGAGTTCGTCGCGCTCGACGAGCCGGTCCGCGAGGCGGCGAGGGCGTACGCGAACCGCGACGCGAAGTCGACGCCGTACGCCGCGTTCGCCGCCGGGACGGACCACCCGGACCCGGACTCGATGCGGGGCGACGACCTGTGAGCGGGACGGACGGGCGGCGCGATCGGACGGAGGCAGACGAAACGCCCGGGAGCGACGGGATCGTCGCTACCGCTCCCGAGCCGGCGATCCCCAAACCGGCCGCCGTGATCGGTCGCGTTCCGACGGGGGCGGGACTTCGGCGCGAGCTCGCGGCGGCGGCTCGGACGCTCGGGTTGTCGTCGTCGATCGGCGACGAGCTGATCGAGATTCGGGACGCCATCGCGGCGATCGAGGTCGAACCGGTCGACCTCGACGCGGCCCGGCGCCGAGTCGCGGCCGCGAGCGGCGAGGAAGAGCGACTGAAAGAGCGCGTCGCGGCCCTCCGCGGGGGCGTGCGAGCGCGACGGGAGATCGAGTCTGAGACCGACGGGGTCCGGGCAGAGACCGACGAGGCCCTCGGCGATCTGGAGTCGGCGGCCGCGGAGCTGTCGGCCGCACAGAGCGATCGAATTGCGGCCGAGCAGGCGCTCGAACGCGCCCGCGAGCGGGCCGCCGACGCCCGGGACGCCCGGGAGCGACGCCTCGAACTCCGGGACCGGCTGCGGAACCGACGCCGGGACGCCCGTCGCGAGCTCGCGCGGGAGGTGTATTCGGAGTTCCGCGGCGCGTTGGCGGTCGTTCCGGGCGCCGCTCCGACCGACGCCGGCGCGGAACCCGGGGCGTACGACGGGCCGTCCCTCGCGGCGTCGCTCGCGGCGGTCCGGATCGCGGACCTCGACGGGACGGTCGCGCTCGGTTCGGAGGCAGTCAGGTGGATCGCCGACCGCGGCGGCGCGGCACCCCAGGCTGTGATCGACGCGCCGGTGGTCCGACCGTGCAGACCGCCGCGAGGCTGACGGCGGTCGGTCGGAGCGAACGGCGGTTCAAAACGAGAGGTGGGAGGTCGACCCCGGTCCGTCGTCGCCGTCGTTCACGCCGCCGTCGTGCAGGTAGTCGTAGTGCTCGTCGGTGAGGAGGACGGCGTCGCCTTCGACCGTGATGTCGACGCCGGGAAGCGTGGTGCCCGACGCCTCTCCGTTGTCGCAGTCACCGGAGCAGGCGTCGAACATCGACCCGTGTCGCGGACAGATGATCTCGCCGTCGCGGATCGCCGCGCCGCGGCCCGTGTCGAGGCGCTGGTCCTCGTGCGTGCAGTTGTTGACCCACGCCCTGACGCCGGGGTCCTCCTCGCAGGGGACGAGGATGACCTCCGTCTCGTTTCCGAAGGCGTCCTCGGCGGTGAAGCGGTACGACCCGCCCTCCGGGACCGCGGAGCGGTTGGCGATCGCGGTGGCGTCCGACATGGGATCGCGGTAGGGGCGTCCGGTCGAAAAGCCTGCCGACCGGTTCGGCCTCGGAGTCGGGTTGGTTCGACGAACTTTCTCCGTTCGATGGGTTTTATGCGGTCGTGCCGCGTGGATCCGGTGTGAGTCAGTTCGACCGGACCGCCGGCGCGGACGCGGGTGCGGAGACCGACGCGGCCGCGGATCTCGACGACGCCGACCGCGACCTGACTGCCGCCCTCCGGACCGAGTCCCGCGTGCTCCCCGCGGAGGTGTTCGCCACCCTCGGCAACGACACGCGCGTCGACATCCTGCGCGCCCTCCTCGAACTCGGCGCCGACGAGGAGCCCGTGAGCTTCACCGACCTCTTCGAGCGGGTCGACATCGACGACAGCGCCAACTTCAACTACCACCTCCGGCAGCTCACCGGCCACTTCGTCAAGCGGAGCGACGACGGCTACGAGTTCCGGTACCCCGGCCGGAAGGTCGTCAGCGCCATCTTCACCGGGACCCTCACCGAGCGCGCGCAGGTCGGGTTCTTCCCGGTCGAGGGGTCGTGTTACGACTGCGACGGCGACCTCCACGGCTGGTACGTCGACGACACGCTCACCGTGGGGTGTGCCGACTGCGGTGCCATTCAGGTGAGCTACCCGTTCCCCTCGGGGGGGCTCGACGACCGCACGACCGACGAGCTGTTGCAGGCGTTCCACCACTACGTCCGCCACCACTACTGTCTGGCCGCTGACGGCGTCTGCCCCGAGTGCACCGGCGCGGTCGAGACGACGCTCGTCCGAGACCCCGACGAGGAGGACCTCGACCTCGCCGTCGAACACGTCTGCCGGCGGTGTAACTACCGACTGCGGTCGACGGTGGGCGTCACCCTGCTGGACCACGCCGAGACGCTGCTGTTCTTCTCCGAGCGCGGCGTCGACCTCAACACCGAGCCGTTCTGGACGTTCGACTGGTGCGTGAGCGACGAGCGGACGACGGTCGTCTCAGAGGACCCGCTTCGGGTGCGCCTCTCGCTCCCCTGCGGGGGCGACGAGCTCCGGGTGGTCGTCGACGAATCGGTGACCGTGGTGGAGACGACGCTGGTCGACTGAAGCGCCCCCGGACGGGCCGTCGCGCTCGCCTACTCGTCGACCGTCAGAACTACTCGTCGACCATCGGCGCCGGCACGCCGTCGTCGCCGCCGTCGAGCTCGAACGCGCGCCGCAGCTCCGCGATCCGGTCGCGGATGTCGGCCGCCAGCTCGAACTCCAGGTTGCTCGCGGCCTCGTCCATCCGCTCTTCGAGCGCCTCGATCTGGGCTTTCGCCTCGGCTTCGCTCTCCACGTCGCCGACGCTGACCGACGAGGTGTCCGTCTTCGCGCCCGGGAGGTTCGTCTCCCCGACCGGCTTGTCGATGGTGGTCGCCTCGTAGCCGTGTTCCTCGTTGTACTCCAGTTGGATCTCGCGGCGCCGCTGGGTCTCCTCGATGGCCGCCTCCATCGAGTCGGTCACCCGGTCGGCGTAGAGGACGACCTCGCCGTTGACGTTGCGCGCGGCTCGCCCCATCGTCTGCACGAGGGTCGTCGTCGACCGGAGGAACCCCTCCTGGTCGGCGTCGAGGATCGCGACGAGGCTCACCTCCGGAATGTCGAGCCCCTCGCGGAGCAGGTTGATACCGACGAGCACGTCGATGTTGCCTAAGCGGAGGTCGCGGATGATCTCGTGGCGCTCGAGCGTGTCCGTCTCGTCGTGCATGTACGACACGTCGATCCCGGCCTCCTCGAAGTACTCCGTGAGGTCCTCGGCCATCCGCTTGGTGAGCGTGGTGACCAGGACGCGCTCGTCGCGCTCGATCCGGTCGTGGACCCGCTCTAAGAGGTCCTCGACCTGTCCCGTCGCCTCCGTCACCTCCACCTTCGGGTCGACGAGGTGGGTCGGGCGGACGATCTGCTCGACGATCCGGTCGGAGGTCTCGCGCTCGTAGTCGCCCGGCGTCGCCGAGACGTAGAGTGTGCGATCGGTCTTCGCCTCGAACTCGTCGAACGTCAGGGGGCGGTTGTCGTAGGCGGTCGGGAGCCGGAACCCGTTCTCGACGAGCGAGTCCTTCCGCGACTTGTCGCCCTCGTACTGGCCCTTGATCTGGGGGATCGTCTGGTGGGACTCGTCGACGACGGTGAGGAAGTCGTCGGGGAAGTAGTCCAGCAGGGTGTAGGGGGCGTCGCCGGACTCGCGGTCGTCCATGTGGACCGAGTAGTTCTCGATCCCGGAGCAGTAGCCGGCCTCGCGGAGCATCTCCAGGTCGAAGGTGGTTCGCTCCTCGATGCGCTGGGCCGCCACGAGGTCGCCCTGCCGCTCGAAGTAGCTCACCCGCTTCTCCATCAGGTCTTCGATCTCCGTGATCGCCTGCTCCAGTTGGTCGTCCGGGATCGAGTAGTGCTCCGCGGGGTGGAGCATGACGGCGGGCTCCTCCGAGACGACCTCGCCTTTCATCGGGTCGACCTTGATCATCCGGTCGATCTCCTCGCCCCACAGCTCCACTCGGACCGCGTACCGCCCGTACATCGGGTAGATCTCGACGGTGTCGCCGCGGACGCGGAAGGTCCCCTGCGTGAAGTCCACGTCGTTGCGCTCGTAGTTCAGGTCGACGAGGTCGGCGAGCAGCTGCTCGCGGCCCACCTCCTCCCCGACCTCCAACCGGAGCGCCATGTCCCGGTAGTTCTGGGGATCGCCCAGCCCGTAGATGGCGGAGACGGACGCGACCACGATCACGTCGTCGCGGGTGAGCAGCGAGCGCGTCGCGGAGTGGCGCAGGCGGTCGATCTCCTCGTTGATCGACATCTCCTTGTCGATGAACGTGTCCGTCTGCTCGACGTACGCCTCCGGCTGGTAGTAGTCGTAGTACGAGACGAAGTACTCCACCGCGTTGTCCGGGAACAGCTCGCGGAACTCCTCGTACAGCTGGGCCGCGAGCGTCTTGTTGTGGGCCAACACGAGCGTCGGCTGGTCGAGCTCCTCGGCGACCCACGAGACGGTGTTCGTCTTCCCGGAGCCGGTGACCCCGAGCAGGGTCTGCTTGTCGGCGCCCGACTCGTATCCCTCGACGAGCTTCTCGATCGCCTCGGGCTGGTCGCCCGCGGGCTCGAACGGGGCGTCGACGCGGAGGGGACGGTCGACGGTCGGGCGGTCCTCCGAGAGGGGGGAGTCGGCGTCGCTCACGATACCCGTGGTTGGTCGGCGAGACACTTGAGCGGCGCGGATAGGGGGATTACAGCGAGGCATTCGGTCCGGTGTGGACGCTCGCAGGGATCACACTGATGACTCGCCCGACAGAAATCCGCCCGTGTCCCTCGCGTTCCCGCCCATCGTCGTGCTCGGGATGGCCCTCTTCCTGTTCGTCTTGATGGCGACCGGCGTCTGGATCAACTTCGACGCGCACGCTCGCGGAAGCGACTATCCGGCCTTCTGGGGCGTGGTCGCGCCGCTTTCGGGCGTCGTGTTACTGTACTACCTGCTGTGGTGGCGTCGCGGACGATCGCGCGAGCATCCGCCGTCTCGATGGGAGCGCTCCGCCGCCGCCGTCGCAGTCGCCGGAATCGGCGGGATGATCGTGGGGAGCCTCGTGTCGCCGCCCGACCCGATCGCACAGATGATCGTCTGGCCATTCGCGTTCGTCTGCTGTCTCCCCGTCGCGTACTGGCTGGTTCGGACGAGGTTGGGCGCGACAGAGGGGTAATCCGCCGATCCGTTGGACTCGGGGTCTCTCGAAGTCTCAGCCGCTCGGCTAGACGTTGAGACTTATAAACTACTGACCGACACGAACTGCCCCGAAGCCCCAGTCGCGAGGCGGGCGCACGTTCGCTGCGGTCCTCGTCGGTCGCTCGCGCTGCTCGCTCCCTTCCTTGCGGTCCTTGCGTCACCTGCGCCCGCCTCGCGACTGCCCCTTCGAGTCCCACCCGCACCGCACTGCCCCGCACCTCACACCTCCCCAGCCTCGCGGTTCGCGCTCTCCGAGCGCTCACCGCGTCCCTCGCGCGGCGCTCTCGCCGGCGGCTTCGCCGCCGGCTGTCAGAGGGACCGAAGGTCCCTCGCTACTCGCGGCCTACCGGCCGCTCGGAGGCGCGCGCCTCCGCACGAGGTCATTTATAAGTAGTCTCGTGTCGACGTCCGCCGCCGCTGTCCGGACGAAAACGTTTCCCCCTCCCCGCGCGACGCTCTCCGTATGCGCATCGCCGTCCCCAACAAGGGCCGCCTGCACGATCCGACGCTCTCGCTCTTAGAGCGCGCGGGGCTCCACGTCGAGGAGACCGCCGACCGCCAGCTGTACGCCGACACCGTCGACCCCGACGTGACGGTGCTGTTCGCCCGGGCGGCCGACATCCCCGAGTACGTCCGCGACGGGGCCGCCGACGTGGGGATCACGGGGCTCGATCAGGCCGCGGAGTCCGGCGGTGTCGCCGACTCCGCGAGCGCGGCCGAAGAGGGTGACCTCGTCGACCTCCTGGATCTGGGATACGGCTCGTGTAAGCTCGTCCTTGCGGCGCCGGAGGACGGCGACATCGAGAGCGTCGCGGACCTCGCCGGCGGGACGATCGCCACCGAGTTCCCGGCGGTCACCCGCGACTACCTCGACCGCGTGGGGGTCGACGCCGACGTGGTCACCGTGACGGGCGCGACGGAGCTGACCCCCCACGTCGACATGGCCGACGCCATCGTCGACATCACCTCGACGGGGACGACCCTGAAGGTGAACCGGCTCGCCGTGATCGACGACGTGCTCGACTCCTCGGTGCGGCTGTTCGCCCGCTCCGACGTGGTCGACGACCCGAAGGTCGAGCAGGTGCTGACCGCCTTCGAGTCCGTCCTCGCGGCCGACGGTCGGCGGTACCTGATGATGAACGCCCCCAAGGAGCGGCTCGACGAGGTGAAAGACGTGATCCCCGGGCTCGGCGGCCCGACGGTGATGAACGTCGAGGCCGACGAGGACGGCAACGGCATGGTCGCGGTCCACGCCGTCGTCGAGGAGCGCGACGTGTTCGCGACGATCTCGGAGCTGAAGTCGGTCGGCGCGACCGGCATCCTCGTCACGGAGATCGAGCGACTCGTCGAGTGAGGCCGGAAGAAAGCGAGATGGAGAGCGAGAGCACGCTACGCGTCGCCGATCAGCCGATCCTTCTCGGCGCGCGTGAGCGATTTGATCGCGTGTTCACGCGACATCGCGGCCGACTTCGAGTCGAACGACTCGACGTGGCGCAGGGTCACGGGAGTCCGCCCGCGGGTGTACTTGGCGCCCTCGCCGGCGTCGTGTTCGGCGACGCGCCGCTCCACGTCGGTGGTGTAGCCGGTGTAGAGCGTGCCGTCGGCGCACTCGATGACGTAGACGTGATGGGACGAGTCTTGGCTCGGCGTCGACACGCCACCGGATCGGGTCGACCGAAACGAATAGCTGCCGGTCTCGACGCGGCTCGGTGGATCGGCTTCGCGGCGGGATCGGCGAGTCAGTCTCCGGTGCCGGCGCGTTCCCGGGAGACCTCGGCGATCCCGGCGTTCGCAGAGCAGTCCGGACAGGCGTTGAGGTCGCCGTGCTCGTCTGCGAACACGCGTGCGAAACGGTCCGAGACGTGCGACCCGCAGTGGTCACATCGTGGCATTCGGTACCGGTGTTCACCGGCGGCCGATGTAGGTGTTCGACGAACAAATACCCTTTCTCACCCCCGTCAGCTTCCGGAAAAGTGCTTATAAATGCCTGCGTCCAGTCGGGCGTCGGACTCGGCGGTCAGTCGGGCCCGGCCGCGTCGACCGCGCGGGCGATCAGGCCCGCCTGCGCGCCGGCGACGAAGCCGGCGTCGACGTTCACCGTCGTGAGCACCGAGCAGGACTGGAGCGCGCCCTCCAGGGCCGCGACTCCCTCGCCGCCGACGCCGTAGCCGGTCGAGACCGGGAGCGCGATCACCGGCGCGGCGACGAGCCCCGCGACGACGGTGGGGAGCGCCCCCTCGCGGCCGGCGGCGACCACGACCACGTCGGCCTCCCGGATGCGGTCGCGCTGATCCAGAATCCGGTCGAGGTTCGCGACCCCCACGTCGTCGATCCGATCGATCGTCGCGCCGATCTCGCGGGCGACGACCGCCGCCTCGCCTGCGACCGCCGCGTCCGCGGTGCCGGCGGCGACGACCGCGACGGTCGCGTCCAGATCCGGCCCCTCGAAGTCGCCGGCGTGGACGACGATCGTGCCGGTCCGCTCGTCGTGGTCGACGGTCGCGTCGAGCGCGTCGGCGGTGTCGAGTTCGAGGTCCGCCATCGCCGTCTCGATCGCGGCCGCGTCGTCCGCGTCCGTCCGGGTAACGAGCGCATGGCCGGTCGTCTCCACCGCGGTCGCCGTCAGCGCGGCGACCTCCGCCGGCGTCTTCCCCTCCGCGAGGATCGCTTCGGGGATCCCGCGTCTCCCCTCGCGGGCGGCGTCGAACCGCCCGGCCGCCGTCGTCGCGTAGCCCGCGAGCCGTGACTCCGCCTCCGCGACGCCGATCTCCCCGGCGTCGAGCGCCTCGAGCGTGTCGCGCATGGCCGATCGTGGGGGCCGAGCGGTGTCGTACCTATCGATCTCGACCGGATTCGGTCGCCGACCGTCTCCTGTTCTCACAAAGTTTATAAGGGAGCGCTCCGGGACACCGCCGCGAACCGCCGGCACGGCGTCCCTCGCGGTCGAATTCAGGAACTCTTATTAACGGTCGACGGATATCGTCGAGCGCATGGCAGACCTTATTGTCAAAGCGGCCGTCAAGGAAGCCCTGGACGACAAGAACGTCGCTTCGGACTTCTACGACGCGCTGGACGACGAAGTGGACGAGCTGCTCGAAGACGCCGCGCGCCGCGCCGAGGCCAACGACCGGAAGACGGTCCAGCCTCGCGACCTCTAAGACGGACGCGCTTTCAGCCCTTCATTTTTTGAGCGACCGCCGACCGGCGAGCGACGCGTCCGTCGGGCGGGCGTCGAGCGGCGGTCAGCGCTTGGCGACCCGAACGCCCGATTCGGTCCCGACGTGGACCTCGTCCGCGAGCCCGACGAAGATCCCGTGTTCGACGACCCCGGGCGTCGCCGACAGCGTCCGCGCCAGCGCGGCCGGATCGCCGATCTCGCCGAAGGCGCAGTCGAGCACGAGGTTCCCGTTGTCCGTGACGACCGGCCCGTCCTTCCGCTCCGCGCGCCGGAGGGTCGGCTCGCCGCCGGCCGCCCGCACCGCCTCGGCGACCGCGGAGCGACCGGCGGGAAGCACCTCGACCGGGACGGACCGGTCGAGGACCGGGACCTCCTTCGAGGGGTCGGCGACGACGAGGAAGCGGTCAGCGGCGGCGTCGACCAGCTTCTCGCGGGCGTGGGCGGCGCCGCCCCCCTTTATCAGGGGGCCGACCCCGGCCGCCGGTTCGTCGCTCCCCGTTCCCTCGCTCCCCGTTCCCTCGCTCTCCTCCCCGCCGACCGCGACCTGATCCGCCCCATCGATCGCGACGTCGATCCCGGGCGCGTCGGGTCCCACCGCCTCGTCGAGGTCGAGCAGGGGGATCCCGCAGTCGGTCGCGAGTTCGCGGCTCGCGAAGGAGGTGGCGACGCCTCTGACGTCGAGCCCCGAGTCGATCCGGTCCCCGAGCCGCCGGATCGCGTGGGCCGCCGTCGACCCGGTCCCCAGTCCGACCACCTCGCCGTCGGCGACCGCCTCGGCCGCCGACTCGCCGGCGCGTCGCTTCATCGCGTCGCTCCCGCCGCTCGTCTTCATGCAGTCGAGTGCGTACGGAGCCGTTGAAAAGGCGTCGGGGTCCGAGGCCGATCGGGTGGTGACGCGTCGGGCTACTCCAGCCGGTCTAACACCGCTTCGGCCTCGTAGGCCAAGGAGAGCTCCCGCGAGCGCCCGCGTCCCTCCACGTCGGCGTACTCCGCGTCGATCACGCCGAGCTGGTCGAGCTTGTTGATGATCTCCGAGTAGCGGGTGTAGCCGAGGTCCGTCTCGTCGTGGAACGACTCGTACACGGTTCCGGCGCGCTCGCCGTCGTTCTCGGCGAGCACGCGGACGAGGGCGCGCTCGGACTCCGAGAGCCCGCGGAGCGACCGGGAGAGGTGGACGTGCTTGGACTTGTCGTACGCCGACTCCACGTCCTCCTCGGCGATCGTCTTCGAGGCGCGCATCTCCGCGTTGAGCCCGGCCCGACGGAGGAGATCGATCCCGACCCGGAGGTCGCCGCTCTCGGCTGTGAGGTCGGCGACGCGCTCCAGTTCGGCGTCGCCGATGACGCCGTCGTGGAACCCGCGCTTCGCGCGCTCGTGGAGGATGTCGTAGATCTCGGTGGCGTCGTAGACGGGGAAGTACACCTCCTCGGGGCGGAACACCGACTGCACCCGGGTGTCCAGGTCGTCGATCACGTCGAGCCCCAGATCCGAGGAGACGACGATGACGCCGATCTTCGCGCCCGAGTGCGCCTCGTGGGCGCGCAACAGCGAGTAGAGGGTGTCGGACGCCTCGTTCTCGTAGAAGAGGTAGTTCACGTCGTCTAGGGCGACGACGAGCACGTCGTCCTCCTCGACGAGCCGGTCGGTGATCTGCCCGAACAGCTTCTTGAAGGAGATCCCGGAGGAGGGGGGCTCGTAGTCGAATATCCCCTCGAACAGCCGCGAGAACACCGCGTACCGCGTCGAGTCCACCTGGCAGTTGACGCGGACCGTTCGCACGTCGGTGCGGGCGCCGAGCTCGCCGAACAGCTTCTGGACCGCGGTGGTCTTCCCGGTACCCGGCGGGCCGCGCACCATCGTGTTGAGCGGCCGGGAGCCGCGGACGGCGGGGCGGAGCGCGTACTTCAGGCTCTCCAGCTGGCTCTCGCGGTGGCGGAACGTCTCGGGGACGTGGTCGATCTCGAACACCGACTCGTCGCGGAACACCGACTCGTCCCACGAGAGCATGTCGCCGCCGGCGTCCCCGGTCATGTGAACACCACGACAGGCCGCCCACTTAACCGTTGCCCGCCGGGAGGGTGAAACTGAAACTTGTCGCCTGCGACGCTCACGCCACGGGTATCGGCGACCGATCGTTCACTCTCGGGGCGGTGGTCTCGGTGCGTTTTCGGGCCTCCTCGCTGCGGTTTCTCCGCCCTGCTCTCGTCACTCCCGGTCGAGCACGAGCACGTGCCGCGTCAGCGACCGGTGAACCCGGCGCTCGAAGGCGGCGTCGACGGTCCAGCCGGCCGCCCGCGCCTCTCGCCGCCAGTCGCGATCGGCGACGACGACGGCTCGGGGCGCGACCCGCGCGGCCTCCGCGAGCGCCCCCCCGACGAGATCGGCGAGCTCGTGGCGGGCGATCTTCGACTGGCGGCCGTAGGGGGCGTCGAACGCGACCCCGTCGACCGCGTCGTCGCGCAGGGGGAGGTCCGTGGCGTCGCCGCGGGCGACGTGCCAGTCGGGGGCGGAGCCGTCGGAATCGCCGGAATCGACGCCGACGTACTCCCGGAGGTTCTCGCGCGTCCCGCGGACCATCTTCGCCTGAGCGTCGCACGCGACGGCGTCGCTCCCGACGATCCCCGCCTCCAGCGGGAGCCCGCCGGTGCCGCACATCGGGTCGAGGACGGTCCGGCCGGGCGCCGCGCCGGCGAGGTTGACGTACGCGCGGGCGTCGGCCGGCGCCATACTCCCAGGCTGGAAGAAGGGCCGGTCGGTCGGCTTGGGCGCGAAGTCGCGGGCGGCCTCGACGGCGACCCACCCGAGCGCGCAGACCGCGGCGTCGCCGCCGTCCGCGCCCGGGACCGCCTCGTGGTCGTCGCGCTCGCCGGCCGCGAACAGCGCGCGCAGGACGTGGTCAGGGTCGTCGAGGTCGACCTCGAACCCGCGGTCGACGAGGACACCCCCCAGCTCGCGCTCGGCCGCGCTCGTCGAGACGTCGGCCGTGTTCCGGACGTTGCGGGCGCGGACCGCGACGGTCCCCGCCCGGTCCAGGGGCGCCGCGTCGAGGGCCGCTGCGGCGGCGTCGAGGTCGGCGTCGGTCCGGGCGATCGCCTCGTGGGCGGCGCGGGTGTACGCGAGCCGACGGATCGGGCTCACCCGACCGTCGGCGTCCCTCCCGCCCACGCTCCCGGCGCGCGCGATCCCCGGCGCGAGCAGCTCCACGCCCGTCGCCGCGACGGCGGCCTCGCGCGCGGCGAACGCGTCCTCCTCGCCGGCGAGTTCGAGCCAGTACACGCCGCGGAGTCGGGCCGCCGGTCGCAAGAGGATAGCGGTTCCGACCAGCCACCTTTTTACGTGCTTCAAGTGTGTATCGATGTAAGAATGGCCGATCCGAAGGAGACGATCACGATAGAGAACGTCGTTGCCTCCACGGGGATCGGGCAGGAGCTCGATCTCCAGAGCGTCGCCATGGACCTCGAGGGCGCCGACTACGACCCGGAGCAGTTCCCCGGCCTCGTCTACCGCACCACGGACCCGAAGTCGGCCGCGCTGATCTTCCGGTCGGGGAAGATCGTCTGTACGGGCGCGAACTCCATCGAGGCCGTCCACGAGAGCCTCGACCTGGTGTTCGACGAGCTCCGCAAGCTCCAGATCCCGATCGAGGACCCCGAGATCACGGTCCAGAACATCGTCACCTCCGCCGACCTCGGCGAGAGCCTCAACCTCAACGCGATCGCGATCGGGCTCGGCTTGGAACACATCGAGTACGAGCCTGAGCAGTTCCCCGGCCTCGTCTACCGGATCGACGAGCCCGACGTGGTGGCGCTTCTGTTCGGCAGCGGGAAGCTCGTCGTCACCGGCGGGACGAGCCCCGACGACGCCGCGGCCGCCGTCGATGTGATCGTCGAGGAGCTCGACGGCCTCGGCCTGCTGGCGTAGCGGTCGGCGCGCTTTCCGTTTCTCTCCGTTCTCCGCCGTTTCCGCTCTCTGCCCTTTCTGCTTCCCTCCCCGCTTCTCCTCCCCCTACTCTCCTCCCCGCTTCTCCTCCCCCTACTCTCCTCCCCGTGCCGATTCCGCGACCACTTTTACCCGCCGTCCCGTAGGTCGCCCATGCTCCTGCAGACGGTGACGCCGGCGTCGGTGCTGGGGACGACCGTCCTGTTCGCGCTGTTCCTCTCGGTGACCGCCCACCTCGCGGCCCGGAACGTCCTCGGCGACGTGGACCCGCGCCGCGCACTCTACGTCGGCCCGCTCCCCGCGGTGATCGGCGTGGTCGGCGGCGCCTTCGGGCTCCCCGAGGCGCTGATCGTCACGGCCGCGCTCCTCGTCGACGGCGCCATGTTCGCGTGGAGCTACGACCAGCCCCGGCGGCTCGTCGTCGGGATGACCGTGATCCACGCGGTAATCACGACGCTGCTCGGGATCGTGCTGCTCGGGGTCGCGGTGCTGCTCGCGGCGCGGCCGGGGTAGGGAGGGAGAGCGCGACGGGTCGCCGTCGGCAACGCTCGGGGACACCGGTTCGCCGACGCCGGCTCACGGCTCCGGCGGCGTCCCGTCGTACGCGTCGTGATCGCCGTAGAAGTTCAGCATCGCGAACTTCAGCTTCTCCGGGTCGAGATCGAGGAGCTCCTCGCGCTCCTCAGGCGGGAACGCGCCGCGGACGGAGTACTTCCCCATGTCCGCCGACGTGTACCGACGGTCCGCGAGGATCCGGACGCCGAAGTCCTCGGGGCCGCGGACGACCCGGCCGAGCGCCTGCCGCGTCTTGCGGATCGTCGGGATCTCGACCGCGTACGCCCAGCCGGGGTCGCGGGCGCGGTCGCGGTCGGCGAACGCCCGGTCGTAGGCGTCTTGGACCGCCTCCATCCGGTCGGAGAGGTGCGGGTACGGGACGCCGACGACCACCACCGTCCGGGCGTCGTCGCCGTCGAAGCTCACGCCCTCGGCGAGCGTCCCCCACAGGGAGGTAAAGAGGGTCGCGTCGTCGCTCTCGACGAACCGCCGGCGCAGGTCTTCCTCGTCTTCTCCCGGCCCGTCGAGGTAGAGGGTTCCGAGGCCGGCGCCTGCGAGCCCGGCGCCGGCGCCGGTGTCGCCCGCGCCGCCGGTCGACCCGCCGAGCCGCTCGTAGTAGCGCTCGGCCTCGGCGTAGGAGGGGAAGAAGGCGAGCGTGTTCCCCGGCGTGAAGCGGATCGCGTCGCGCAGCAGCGACGCCACGGTCTCTTGGGTCGCCGGGTCGTTGCGCTCGGAGGCGAACAGCGGGGGCGTGTCGACCGCGAACGTCCGGCGGTTCTCCTCAGGATACCCCATCTCGTACGCGAGCGACGCCACGTCCTCTAAGCCGAGCACGTCCTCGGTGACGTCGAAGGGGCGGAGCGTCGCGCTCATCAGCACCGAGGCGGCGACCTCGTCGAACAGCTCCCGGGTGACGCGGCGGGGGATGCAGGTGTACAGCTCCGCGCGGCCGTACACCTCCTCCGTGGCGCCGTCGCGGCGCACGGAGACGACCGGGTACTGGCCCAGCTCGGTCCCCTCCTCCATCCACGTCGAGACGAACCGGGCGACCTGCAGGGTCTGACACTCCGTGCGGGTCGTGGTCTCGCCCTCGCGGTAGCGCCGGTCGTACTCCTCGTCTAACGCCTGTCCGAGCTGGACCGCGAGCTCCGTCTCGGTGTCGATCCCCTTCCCCTCGTAGTTCCGGAGGAACGCGAGCGTGAGGTCGTCGCGGCGGTCGTCGTTGGCGACGGCGAGGTCCTCCCAGTTCTCGCCGACCGACTCGCGCTGGCCGGCACCGAGCGCGTCCTCGCGCGTCTCCACCAGCGCGTCGCGGAACGCGCGGACCACGTTCTCGGCGGGCTCGGCGCGGGAGTCGTCGCTCTCCGCGAGCTCGTCGAGGGCGGCGTCGAGCGTGTTCTCGGTGAGGGTGCGGGTGGCGTGGTCGCGGGCGGCGTCCTCGACGTTGTGGGCCTCGTCGAAGACGGTGATTATCTCCGAGGGGTCGCGGTCGATCCACCGGAAGAACTGTTCTCGAATCTGGGGGTCGAGCAGGTGGTGGTAGTTACACACCACCAGGTCGACCCCCTCCATCCCCTCCTTCAGCAGCTCGTAGCCGCACAGCTCGCGCTCGTCCGCGTACGCGTACACGTCCTCGGGAGTGCGAACGTCCTCGAACAGCCACCCGAAGAACTCGTCCGTGTCCTCGACGAGGTTGTTTCGGTAGTGGGCGCAGACGTTCGCGGTCTCGTACTCCTCGATCTCGGCTTCCAGCTCGTCAAGCTCCTCCATGACCGACTCGCGGGCCTCGGCGGCCCCCGCGTCGCCCTCGCGGCTCTCGGCCAGCAGCTCGCGCTGGCGGGCCTCCAGCTCGCGGACCTCGCTCTCCGTCTCGACCATCTCGCGGGTGGTGTCACGGAGGGTCTGACACTCCTGGTAGTCGACGTCGATGTGGCACATCGAGGACTTCCCCTTGAACACGACCGCGCGGATGGGCTCCTCGCGGGTGATCGCGCGGGCGTCCTCGACGAACTGCCGCATCTGCTGGTGGACGTTGGTCGTGATGACGACCGTGCGGTCGTGCTCGCGGGCGTGTTCCAGGGCGGGCACGAGCGCGGAGAGGGTCTTCCCCGTCCCGGGCGCGCCTTCGAACAGCACGTCCTGTCCGCGGTCCAGCGCGTTGGCGACCCTGTCCATCGCCTCGCGCTGGTTCGGGTACGGCTCCTCGTACGGGAAGAACCGCAGATGCGGCGCTTCTGACACGGGGGTGAGTTCGGCGTCACCGGCTAAAAGGGGTCGGGTGCCGGAGCGGAAGTGGTCGACAGGGGGAACGCCCCGGCGACGTCGTTTCAGCGACGATAACAGTTCTGGTCTTGTGCACCGTGAACACACGTTCCCGGAATTTATTACCGGTTCTCATCCGACCCACGACCTGCTATGGCGACCGAAACCGCGACGCCGACGGACGTATCGACGGACACCGCGAACTGGAAGGCCGGCGTGGCCGGCGGGCTGGTCGGCGGCCTCGTCTTCGGCGCGATGATGTCGATAATGACTCCCGGAGTCCTGCAGATGGGGATTCCGGCGATGTACGGCATCGAAGGCCCCGCCGGCACCGTCGGCTGGACGATCCACGTGTCCCACGGCGCGGTCATCGGCGTCGGCTTCGCCGCAATCGGGGACCTGAAGCCGGATCTCGGCGGCTCGGTCGGAACGAGCCTCGGCGTCGGCGCGGGCTATGGCCTCCTCGTGTGGGCCGCGCTCGCGGTGATCGTGATGCCGATCTGGCTGGGCGCCGTCGGCTTCCCGGGGGCGCCGCCGCTGCCGAACGTCGGCGTCGAGAGCCTCGTCGGGCACGCCGTCTACGGGACGGTTCTCGGCGGCGTCTACGCGGCGCTCGCGAACTGAGGCCCGTAGTGCCCCGCTTTTTAACCCTCGGCGACGAGCACCGTAGCAACGAATGTTCGACGAGATCCTCGAGAAGTTCGAGGGGTCACCCAGCCAACAGGCCGTCATCCGGCTGTTCTTGGAGCGCGGCTTCTCCGTCAACGAGGAGGGACGGGTCGTCTCCGGCGGGATCGAGATCCCCTACACCGGGATCGCGCGCGAGCTCGACGTCGACCGGCGCGTCGTCGACTCGACGACGGACGCGATCCTGGCCGACCCGGAGCTGAAACGCATCTTCACCAACATCTCGTCGGTGCCGAGCCTGATGGACCTCGCCCCCGTACTGGATCTCACGGTGCTCACGATCGAGGTCGCGGCCGCCGACGAGGCCGGAATCGTCGCCGAGGTGACCGGTATCTTGGCGGACCACGACGTCTCGATCCGACAGGTGCTGAGCGAGGACCCGGAGTTCACCGACGACCCGAAGCTGTACGTGATCACCGACGCCGACGTCTCCGGCGACCTGCTCGTCGAGATCCGCGATCTGTCGTACGTCCGCCGCGTCGGGTTCTGAGTCGGCCGGGTGAGCCGGGTTCTGAGCCGGCCGGGTGAGCCGGGACGACCGCCGCCGGCGACCGGCGGGACCGATCAGTTCCGCCGCGGCGGCTCACCGCCGCGTCCGTACTGAGCCTTATATACGGAAGCGAGCCAGTCCGGAACGCCGTTCCCGCCGGATTTTCACTTTCACTCGGGTGTAAACCAGTCTTTATACGGGATGGCGAACAAGGGACGGGTACATGCCTGAAGACGAACTCGAGGACCTCCCCGGAGTCGGCCCCGCCACCGCAGACAAGCTCGTCGAGAACGGGTTCGAGAGCTATCAGTCGATAGCCGTCGCGAGCCCCGGCGAGATGTCGAACACGGCCGACATCGGCGAGTCTTCGGCCGCGGACATCATCAACGCCGCCCGCGACGCCGCCGACGTCGGCGGCTTCGAGACCGGCGCGAGCGTCCTGGAGCGCCGACAGGAGATCGGGAAGCTCTCGTGGCAGATCGACGAGGTCGACGACCTCCTCGGCGGCGGGATCGAGACGCAGTCGATCACCGAGGTGTACGGCGAGTTCGGGTCCGGCAAGTCGCAGGTGACCCACCAGATGGCGGTCAACGTCCAGCTCCTGCCGGAGAACGGCGGGCTCGACGGCGGCTGCATCTTCGTCGACACCGAGGACACGTTCCGTCCGGAGCGGATCGACGACATGGTCCGCGGCCTCGACGACGAGATCCTCGCCGAGGAGATGGAACGCCGCGAGATCGAGGGCACCCCGGACGACGAGGAGGCGATGGAGGCGCTGGTCGAGGCCTTCCTCGACCAGATCCACGTCGCGAAGGCGTTCAACTCCAACCACCAGATCCTGCTGGCCGAGAAGGCCAAGGAGCTCGCCGGCGAACACGAAGAGAGCGAGTGGCCGATCCGGATCGTCTGCGTCGACTCGCTGACGGCCCACTTCCGCGCGGAGTACGTCGGCCGGGGCGAGCTGGCCGAGCGACAGCAGAAGCTGAACAAACACCTCCACGACCTGATGCGGATCGGCGACCTGTTCAACACCGCCATCCTCGTCACGAACCAGGTCGCCTCTAACCCCGACTCCTACTTCGGCGACCCGACGCAGGCGATCGGCGGCAACATCCTCGGACACGCGTCCACGTTCCGGATCTACCTCCGCAAGTCGAAGGGGGACAAGCGGATCGTCCGGCTCGTCGACGCCCCGAACCTCGCCGACGGCGAGGCCGTGATGCGCGTGCAGGGCGAAGGCCTGAAGCCGGAGTAACGGGACACCGCTCGCGGATCGATCGGCCGAATTCGGCGGGAAATGCGAAAAATTCGCGGAGATCGGTCGATATCGTCCGTCCGGAATCCCCGGACGGGACGGCGGACTCGAGATCGGGTTGACAAACGTCATTTTCTCTGATCAGCCGCTGAGTCGCCCGATATCCGGACGGAGAGGGCAGATCGGTCGATTCGACCCGATCGGCGGGCCGGCAAGTATTTCCACTCCACACCGCGCACGGCGTTTTGCGCCCCGAAATCGCGGCCTGCGGCACTAAGTGACAATCCAAAGATAAAACAAGCGTCCGATTTGAACGCAATGATTGCCAGATATCTCCCGACTATATGTCCTTATACAACACCAAGTTGGTCTAATATTGTACGTTTCTCGTATCATCAACCAAATTTATTGTGAAACTCAAGTCAAACGTTTATATATTCCCATTACCCCCTGTCGAAACGTGATTCAGCACATGAACACGAACGAAACGCGCTGTATGACGGACGAACGTTCACCCGAGGTGGTTGACGCGTGACGGCCGGCGTACTGGCGAGCATCGATCCGAGCGTGCTCGCCGAGGGCGTGAACCTGATGTGGGTCGCCGTGGTCTGTTTCCTCATCTTCTTCATGCACGCCGGCTTCGCGATGCTCGAGGCGGGGCAGGTGCGTGCGAAGAACGTGGCGAACCAGCTGACGAAGAACCTGCTCACGTGGAGCGTCGGCGTGCTCCTCTACTTCCTGGTCGGCTTCGGCGTCGAGGGGCTCGCCGCCGGCGGCGGCTTCTCGGCGGCGACCGCCCTCGGTGACGGCGGCTGGGTCAACAGCTGGCTGTTCGGCGCCGTCTTCGCGATGACGGCGGCGACGATCGTCTCCGGCGCGGTCGCCGGTCGCGCGAAGCTCCGCGCGTACGTGGCGTACACCATCGCCATCTCCGCGGTCATCTACCCCGTCGTCGCGGGGATCACGTGGGGCGGCGGCTTCCTCGGCGGGAGCGGCCTCGGTTTCACCGACTTCGCGGGCGGCATGATCGTCCACGGCATGGGCGGTATCGCCGGCCTCACGGCGGCGTACGTGCTCGGTCCGCGGATGGACCGCTACGCCGAGGACGGCACCACGAACGTCATCCCCGGTCACTCGATGACGTTCGCGGTGCTCGGCACGCTCATCCTCGCGTTCGGCTGGTACGGCTTCAACGTCGGCACGACCGCGACGGTGTTCGCGGTCGACGGCGGCGAACTCGTCTTGGACGGCTACGCCTCCGTCGGCCGCGTCTCGCTGGGCACGACGCTCGGCATGGCCGCCGGCGGCGTCGGCGCCGCGCTCGCCTCCGTGGCGCTCTCGAAGAAGGTCGACACGCTGTACGTCGCGAACGGACTGCTAGCGGGGCTCGTCGGCGTCACCGGTATCGCGAACCTCGTCACCTGGTGGGGCGCCATCGCGGTCGGGCTCCTCTGCGGGCTCCAGCTCCCGCTGGTCTTCGAGTTCGTCTCGGACACGCTGAAGATCGACGACGTCTGCGCGGTGTTCCCGGTCCACGGCTCCGCGGGCGTCCTCGGCGTGCTCGCGCTGCCGTTCGTGCACATCAACGGGTTCTCGGCCGACCTGCTCGTCTCGCAGGTGATCGGCGTGGTCGTCATCAGCGCCTGGACCGTGGTCGCGACCGCGCTCGTCTTCGGCGCCTTCAAGGCGGCCGGCCAGGCCCGCGTCACCCCCGAACACGAGCGCGACGGCCTCGACGTCAGCGAACACGGCGTCGAGACGTACCCCGAGTTCGGCAAGGCCAACGTGGCGACCGACGGCGGCCCCTCGGTCGTCGACACGACCGAGAGCCCCGACGGTACCCCGCGCGCCGACGGCGGCGAGGAGGCGGGCACGGAGATCAAGATGGTCACCGCGGTCGTCCGCCCCGACAAGCTCGGCGCGATCAAGCAGGCGCTCGCGGAGGTCAACGCGCCCTCGCTGACGGTGACGAACGTCTCCGGCCGCGGCAGCCAGCCCGCGAAGACCGGGCAGTGGCGCGGCGAGGAGTTCACGGTCGACCTCCACCAGAAGGTGAAGATCGACGTGGTCGTCGCCGACATCCCGGCCGACGAGGTCGCGGACGCGATCGCCGACGCCGCGAAGACCGGCGAGCCCGGCGACGGCAAGGTCTTCATCATGCCCGTCGAGGACGCGCTGCAGGTCCGCACGGGCGAGACCGGTCCGGAGGCGGTGTAAGCCGGCCACCGGACCGACACCGAACCGGCGAGGAATCGACCGACTAACCGATCGCTTTTCCGGGACGCCGACGGCCGAGCGGCGGCGCCGACTCGGCAACTACTTTCACCCCTCAAACCCTACCGCCGGCCATGAACCACGAGCGCTCGCGCGGACTGTACGACCGCGCGCTGTCGGTCATGCCGGGCGGCGTCAACTCCTCGGTCCGGGCGACGATGCCGCACCCGTTCTTTATCGAGCGCGGCGACGGCGGGCACGTGATCGACGCCGACGGGAACCGGTACGTCGACTGGGTGATGGGGTACGGCCCCCTCCTGTACGGCCACGACCTCCCGGAGCCGGTCGAGGCGGCGATCCAGTCACACGTCGCCGCGGGGCCGATGTACGGCGCGCCCACCGAGATCGAGGTCGAACACGCGGAGTTCGTGGCGCGACACGTCCCGAGCGTCGAGTCGATCCGGTTCGTCAACTCCGGGACGGAGGCGACCGTCTCGGCGGTTCGGCTCGCGCGCGGGCACACCGGCCGCGACAAGATCGTCGTCATGCAGGGCGGCTACCACGGCGCGCAGGAGTCGACGCTCGTCGAGGGATCGGCCGACGACCCCCACCCGTCGACGAAGGGGATCCCCGAGGAGTTCGCCGAGCACACCCTCCCGATCCCCTTCAACGACCCGCAGGCGGCCAAGGAGGTGTTCGCCGAACACGGCGACGACATCGCGGCGGTCCTCGTCGAGCCGATCTTAGCTAACATGGGCATCGTCACCCCGATCGACGGCTACCACGAGATCCTGCGCGACCTCTGTGACGACCACGGCTCGCTTTTGGTCTTCGACGAGGTGATCACCGGGTTCCGCGTGGGGGGGCTCGGCTGCGCGCAGTCGAAGTTCGGCGTCACCCCGGACGTGACCACGTTCGGGAAGATCATCGGGGGCGGCTTCCCGGTCGGCGCTGTCGGCGGCAAAGCCGAGATAATCGAGGAGTTCACGCCCGCGGGCGACGTGTTCCAGTCCGGAACCTTCTCCGGGCACCCGGTGACGATGGCCGCGGGGAAGGCGACGCTGGAGTACGCCGCCGAGAACGGCGTGTACGACCACGTCAACCGCCTCGGGCGGAAGCTCCGCGAGGGGATCGCCGAGATCTGCGCCGAGCGCGCGCCCGAGTACACCGTCGTCGGTACCGACTCGATGTTCAAGACGATCTTCACCCGCGAGGCGCCGGACGACCCGGACGCCTGCTGTACGGACGGCTGTCGGCAGGATCCCGACTGCGACCGCTACGACAGCTGTCCGAAGACCGGCGCCGACGTGGCTCGCGCCGCCACCGACCGGTGGGAGCGCGTGTTCTGGCAGGAGATGAAAGACCGGGGCGTGTTCCTCACGGCCAACCAGTTCGAGTGTCAGTTCACCTCCTATGCGCACACGGAGGAGGATGTCGAGGAGACGCTGGCGGCGTACCGGGAGGCGCTGTAAGCGCCGGCGGCGTGTAGGGAAGTCGGAAAGCGCCGTGACCGACGTTTTCGGGCGGCAAACGTTGCGATCGCCCGTCAGGTGCGGAATCTTTTTATACGGAAACTCGGGTAGGTACACGTGATGACCGCGGAGGCTCGTCTCGACGCCGCCCTCATCCGAGGCCGACGAGCCCCGCGACCGCGACGAGGCGTCCGACCGCCGCGACCGGCTTCCGGCGCGGCGCGACGACCGGCCCCTTCGGGCCAGTAATTTCCTCCCTCGTCGCGTTCGCGCCGTACCGTTCCGGAGAGTGACAGCTACGTCGTCGAATAGCGTCGCCGCCGCCACTTACTTACAGCATCTAAATCGGTGAATTTAAGGGATAGAGTCCATTCTACTCCGGTAATGGCAACCGTTGCACTCGCGTTCAGTGGGGGACTCGACACGACAGTCTGCGTGCCGCTGTTGAAAGAGGAGTACGGCTACGACGAGGTCATCGGCGTCAACGTCGACGTCGGGCAGCCGACCGAGGAGTTCGACGAGGCGGAGGAGACCGCGGAGGCGCTCGGGCTCGACATCCACGTCGTCGACGCCAAAGAGGAGTTCGCGGACCTCTGTTACGACGCGGTGAAGGCGAACGCGACGTATCAGGGCTACCCGCTCGGCACCGCCCTCGCGCGCCCCGTCATCGCCGAGGCGATCCTCGGCGTCGCCGAGGAGCAGGGCTGTGACGCCATCGCGCACGGCTGCACCGGGAAGGGGAACGACCAGCTCCGGTTCGAGGCCGTCTGGCGCGGCTCCGATCTGGAAGTGATCGCCCCCGTGCGCGAGCTCGGGCTCACCCGCGAGTGGGAGATCGACTACGCGGCCGAGAAGGACCTGCCCGTCGAGGCCGGCGACGGCGGCGTCTGGTCCATCGACGAGAACATCTGGTCGCGCGCGGTCGAGGGCGGGAAGCTGGAGGACCCGAACTACGAGCCGCCGGAGGACATCTACGAGTGGACCGCGGAGCCGGAAGGCGAGACGACCATCGAGGTCGCCTTCGAAGAGGGGGTCCCGGTCGCCGTCGACGGCGAGGAGATGGACCCCGTCTCGCTCATCCAGCACCTCAACGAGTACGCCGGGGGCTACGGGATCGGCCGCACCGACGTGATGGAGGACCGCATGCTCGGGCTGAAGGTGCGCGAGAACTACGAGCACCCGGCCGCGACCGTCCTGCTGACGGCCCACCAGGCGCTCGAGGACCTCGTCCTGACGAAGAACGAGCGCTCCTTCAAGAAGGGGATCGAGCAGGAGTGGTCTGAGAAGGCGTACCAGGGGCTCGTGTTCGCGCCCGTCGTCGACGCGCTGAACGCGTTCGTCGACGAGACGCAGGACGTGGTGACCGGCACCGCGACGGTGAAGGTCTCCGGCGGCAACTGCCGCGTCGTCGCCCGCGACTCCGAGTACGCCGTCTACTCCGAGGAGATGGCCTCGTTCAACACCGAGGACGTGGCCGGCATCGCCCAGGAGGACGCCACGGGCGTCGCGAAGTACCACGGGCTCCAGGAGCGTCTCGCCAACGACGTGAAGGCGAACGTCTCGAAGCCCGAGCTCGCGACGGACGGGAGCGGAATCGACGACGAGTCCGAATAAATGACCGACGACGACCCCGGCACGGCCGTCCGCCGCGACCGCTTCAGCGGCGGCCCCGCCCGCGGGTTCCTGTCGAGCCTCGCCGCCGACGCGGCGATCTTCGAGGCCGACCTCGCGGTCGACCGCGCGCACACGGTGATGCTCGCCGAGCAGGGGATCGTCGACAGCGCGGTCGCCGGCGAGATCCTCGCCGCCCTCGACGACGTGGAGGCGGCCGGCCACGGCGACCTGCCAGACGGCGAGGACGTTCACGAGGCGATCGAGACGGCGGTCATCGATCGGATCGGCCCGGACGGCGGCCGGATGCACACCGCCCGCTCGCGCAACGACGAGGTGGCGACCTGCATCCGGTACCGCCTGCGCGAGGACCTGCTCGCGGCCGCCGAGGCCACGCTAACGCTCCGCGAGGCGCTCGTCGAGGTCGCGAGCGAGCACACCGAGACCGCGATGCCCGGCTACACGCACCTCCAGCCGGCCCAGCCGACGACGGTCGCGCACTACCTGCTCTCCTACGAGGGCGGGGTCGCCCGCGACACCGAGCGCCTGCTCGACGCGTACGACCGGGTCAACCGGTCGCCGCTGGGCGCCGCGGCGTTCGCGGGGACGCCCTTCGATATCGACCGCGACCGCACCGCGGAGCTGCTCGGGTTCGACGGGACGGTCCGGAACTCGACGGACGCGGCGTCCGCGCGCGACTTCCTCGCGGAGGGGTCGACCGCGTGCGCGACGCTCGCGACGACGCTGTCGGGGCTCGCGGAGGATCTCATCCTCTTCTCGAACAAGGGGTTCGTGGAGCTGTCGGACGCCTACTCCTCGACCTCCTCGATCATGCCCCAGAAGAAGAACCCCGACACGCTGGAGCTGACCCGCGGCGTCGCCGGCGACGCGATCGGCGAGGCGACCGGCACCCTGAGCCTGCTGAAGGGGCTCCCGCGCGCGTACAACCGCGACCTCCAGCGGGCCCACGCGGGCGTGTTCGATATCGCCGACGACGTGCGCGAGGCGACCGCGGTCGCCGCGGGCGCGGTCGCGACCGCCGACTGGGACGAGGCCGCGCTCGCGGACGCCGCGGGCGAGGGGTTCTCGACGGCGACGGGCGTCGCCGACCTGCTCGCGATGGGCGGAATGCCCTTCCGCACCGCCCACGAGATCGTCGCGACCGCCGCCGAGACCGTCTCCGACGCCGACTCGCCGGCGGCCGCGGCCGCAAAAGTTGACGAGGCCACTCGAAAGGTGACGGGCGAGCCCCTCTCGGCGCACGTGAGCCGCGAGGACGTGGAGTCCGCGCTCGACCCCGCAGCCAGCGTCGCGAGCCGCGACTCCGCCGGCGGGCCCGCCCCCGAGGCGGTCGCCGACGAGCTCGCGACCGCCGAGGCGGGGATCGAGGCCGACGACGCGGCGCTTGCCGACGAGCGGGAGTCGCTCGCGGCGGCGGCGGCGCTGCTGGACGCGGAGGTGGACTCATATGCGTGAGTCGCCGGTGCGCGTCCGCGACCCGACGACCGCCGCGGATCGGCGGCTTCGCCGGCCGCGACGACCGCGACCGCGGCCGGCGCCGTCGACGGTCGATCCGCGACCGCCGACGACGCCGCCGTCCCCGCGAGGGGACACACTAACTACTGAAATCTGACATCGGATTTCACACGGCGATTGTACGGCCGATTTTGCTCCGTTAGCGGGTAGTCTATTTATTGTAAACTAGATTACAAGTTCGAAGGGTTTATGCGGGTTCACGGTCGAGTAGGAGGTACGATGACGAGCGACACTGACCCGGTGCTGGCAGAGGACCCGATCACGGGCGAAGAGATCGAGCTTCCGGCCGACGTCGAGGTCGGCGAGATCATCGACAGCCCGGTCACCGGGACCGAGCTGGAGGTCATCTCGCTGGACCCCGTCGTGCTCGAAGAGGCTCCCGAACTCGAGGAGGACTGGGGCGAGTAGATGGCGACGACCGCCACGACCGCGACACGCGAGTGGTCGACATGCAAATAGGGATCCTCTACTCGCGGATCCGGAAAGACGAGAAGCTGCTGCTCGGGGAGCTCCGCGACCGCGGCCACGAGGTCACGAAGATCGACGTTCGCAAAGAGCGGTTCGGGCTGGAGTCCACCACGGCCGACGTCGACGACCTCGATCTGGTCGTCGACCGCTGTCTGTCGACGAGCCGGTCGCTGTACGCGACCAAGTTCCTCGACAGCTACGGCGTCCCCGTGATCAACGCCCCCGAGACGGGCGACGTCTGCGCCGACAAGGCGAAGAACTCGCTCGCGCTCGCGGAGGCCGACATTCCCACCCCGGCGACGGAGGTCGCGTTCACGAAGGAGACCGCGATGGAGGCCATCGAGGAGTTCGGCTACCCCTGCGTGCTCAAGCCCGTCGTCGGCTCGTGGGGCCGGCTGATGGCGAAGATCGACACGCGCAACGCCGCGGAGGCGATCTTAGAGCACAAGGAGACGCTGGGCCACTACGAGCACAAGGTGTTCTACGTCCAGGAGTTCGTCGACAAGCCCGGCCGCGACATCCGCGTGCTGGCCGTCGACGGCGAGCCGGTCGCCGCGATGACCCGCTCTTCGGACCACTGGCTCACGAACGCCGCGAAGGGCGGCGAGACGGAGTCGTTCGACCTCGACGACCGCGCGCTCGACCTCGTCGAGCGCGCGTCCGAGGCGGTCGGCGGCGGCATGCTCGGCGTCGACCTGATGGAGGTCGGCGGCACCGGGTCCGGCGAGTACACCGTTCACGAGGTGAACCACACGGTCGAGTTCAAGGCGCTCGACTCAGCCACCGACGTCGACGTGCCCGCGAAGGTCGTCGACTGGCTGGAGGCGAAGGCGGCCGCGGCGGCCGACGGCGAGGAGGTCACGGCATGAGCGCAGACGACGCGGCCGGCTCGGCGGCTGACGCGAACTCCGGCGAGACGTACACCGCCAGCGTCGTTGGCGGCACCGGCTTCACCGGCGGCGAGCTGCTGCGGATCCTCTCGGGGCACCCCGAGTTCGAGGTCGTACAGGCAACGTCGCGGTCGGCCGACAACATGACGGTCGGTCGGTCGCACCCGAACCTGCGCGGGCTCGACTTGCGCTTCTCGGACCCCGACGACTTGGAATCCGTCGACGTGCTGTTCTCGGCGACCCCCCACGGCGTCTCGATGGGGCGGATCGACGAGTACTTCGAGGCGGCCGACACGGTCGTCGACCTCTCGGCCGACTTCCGCCTGCCCGAGGCGGCGCTGTACGACGAGTGGTACGACGGCCACGAGTCGCCCGAGTACTTAGAGCGCGCGGAGTACGCGCTCCCCGAACTCAACCGCGAGAACCTGCCCGGCGCCGACCTGATCGCCGGCGGCGGCTGCAACGCGACCGCGACGATGCTCGGGCTGAAGCCCCTCGTCGACGCGGGCGCGCTCGGCCCCGACGCCGGCGAGGTCGTCGTCGACGTGAAGGTGGGCTCCTCGGAGGGCGGCGCCGGCGGCGGCGCGGCCTCCTCGCACCCCGAGCGGTCGGGCGTCGTGCGCCCCTACGCGCCCACGAGCCACCGCCACGAGGCGGAGATCGGCGCGTACCTCGGGCTCGACGTCTCCTTCACCGTCCACGCGGTCGAGATGGTGCGCGGCGCGAGCGCGACCTGTCACGTCTTCCCCGACGAGCCCGTCTCGAAGGCGGACCTGTGGCAGGCGTACCGCGGCGCCTACGCCGACGAGCCGTTCATGCGGATCGTCTCCGGCGGGGGCGGCGTCTACCGCTCCCCCGAGCCGAAGGCGGTCGCCGGCACCAACCACGGCGAGGTCGGCTTCGAGCTCGACCCCGGCAACCGGCGCATCGTCGTCTTCTCGGCGATAGACAACATGATGAAGGGATCGGCCGGACAGGCGGTCCACGCGGCGAACGTCGCGCTCGGACTGCCCGAAGACGCCGGTCTGGAGTTCCAGGGGCTCCACCCCGTGGGATCGCCGTGACGGGGTTCGACACCGGCGGCGACGGCGCCGCCGCGGCCGCGGCGGACGCCGCGACGGACCCCGCAGACGAGCCGCCCGTCGTCGTCAAGATCGGCGGCGCGAAGGCGGTCGACCCGGCCGGCGCGGTCGGCGACGTGGCCCACCTCGCCGCCAACGGGCGGCGGGTCGTCGTCGTCCACGGCGGCTCCACCGTCGTCGACGAGACCATCGAGCGGCTCGGCATGGAGCCCGAGTACGTCGAGTCCGCCTCCGGCGTCACGGGTCGGTTCACCGACGCGGAGACGATGGAGGCGTTCACGATGGCGATGGCCGGCAAGCTCAACACCGAGCTGACGGCGCTGTTCCGCGAGGCCGGCGTCGACGCGGTCGGCCTCTCCGGCGTCGACGGCGGGCTCCTCTCGGGGCCCCGCAAGTCCGCGGTCCGGGTGATCGAGGGCGGCAAGAAGAAGATCCGCCGCGGCGAGCACTCGGGGCGGATCGAGTCGGTCAACGCCGACCTCCTCTCCGGCCTCCTCGCCGACGGCTACACCCCCGTCGTCTCGCCCCCCATGGAAGGCAGAGAGGGCGACGGCGGCGTCACGCCCGTCAACACCGACGCTGACCGGGCGGCCGCCGCGGTCGCCGGTGCGCTCGGTGCCGACCTCGTCCTCCTGACCGACGTGGCCGGCGTGTACGCGGACCCGGACGACCCCGACACGCTGATCGAGTCGGCGGCGACGCCCGACGAGCTCGACGCGGTCGAGGACGCCGCCGAGGGGTTCATGGGCAAGAAGGTGATGGCCGCGAAGGAGGCGCTCTCGGGCGGATCCGGGCGCGTGATCGTGGCGGACGCCAACGTCCGCGACCCGATCGTCGCCGCGCTCGGCGGCGCGGGGACGGCGATCGAACGGTCGGTGCTCGGCGACGCGGACGGTGACGATGCGGAACAGGCCGAAACGGAGGGCGAGACCGCATGAGCGGCTTCGTCTTCTCCGAGAAGCCGATCGAGATCGCCTCCGGCGACGGCGTCCACCTCACCGACACGAACGGGACCGAGTACCTCGACTTCGGCGCGAGCTACGCCTGCACGCCGGTCGGCCACTGTCACCCCGAGGTCGTCGACGCCGCGACGAGCCAGCTGGAGGAGCTCATGTACGTGCAGGCGTCCTACCCGAACGCGGCGCGGACGGGGCTGTACGAGCAGCTCTCCGCGGCCGGCCCGGGCGACGTGGACAACGTCTGGCTCTGTAACTCCGGCACGGAGGCCAACGAGGCCGCCCTGAAGTTCGCGCGCCACGCGACCGGTCGCGAGAAGATCGTCGCGACGACGCAGGGGTTCCACGGCCGGACGATGGGCGCGCTCGCCGCCACCTGGAAGCAGAAGTACAAGCAGGGGTTCGAGCCGCTCGCCGGCGGCGTCGAGTTCGTCGACTACGGCGACGCCGAGGCGATGCGCGAGGCGGTCGACGACGAGACCGCCGCGGTAATCTTAGAGCCTCTGCAGGGCGAGGGCGGGATCAACCCCGCCGCCACCGCGTACCTCGAAGCGGTCCGCGAGGCGACCGAGGAGGCGGGGGCCGCGATGGTCTTAGACGAGATACAGACCGGGCTCGGCCGCACCGGAACGCTCTGGGCGGCCGAGCGCCACGGCGTGGTGCCCGACGTGCTCACGACCGCGAAGGGGCTCGCGAGCGGGCTCCCGATCGGCGCGACGCTGTGTCGCGACTGGATCGCCGACGACGCCGGCAACCACGGCTCGACGTTCTCCGGCGGGCCCGTCGTCTCCGCGGCCGCCGGGGCCACCCTCGACGTGATCGAGCGCGAGGACCTCCCGGCACACGCCGCCGAGACGGGCGAGTACCTCCGCGGACAGATCGAGGAACGCCTCGGCGACGACGTCCGCGAGGTGCGCGGCGACGGCCTGATGATCGGCATCGAGGTGAAGCGCGGTTCGAACCGCCTGCTCCGCGACCTGGCGATCGAACACCAGGTGCTCGCGCTGCCGGCTGGCCGGACCGTGTTGCGCCTGCTCCCGCCGCTAACGATCGAGCGCGAGCACGCCGACGCCGTGGTCGACGCGCTCGCGGAGGTGATCGGGTGATGTCGACCGGGAAGGAGCGCGAATCGGAGGACGCGGCGACCGAGTCCACCGCCGCCGACTCCTCGTCGGCCGGGACCGACGTGGTCGCGGGCGGCGGCTACCCCGAGGCCTGCGACACGCCGGCCCGGAAGCTGCTGTACGACATGGTCTCCATCCCCTCGCCCTCGGGCGAGGAGGAGCAGGCGGCGAAGCGCCTCGTCGACTTCTTCGAGGCGAACGGGCGGGAGGCGTGGATCGACGAGGTCGGCAACGTCCGCGCGCCCGCCAGCGACGCCGTCCTGTTGACCTCGCACGTCGACACCGTCCCGGGCGACATCCCGGTCGAGGTGAAGCCGGCCGCCGAGGACGACGAGGTCGGCGAACCGGGCGAGCCCGTGCTCTGGGGGCGCGGGACCGTGGACGCCACGGGTCCCCTCGTCGCGATGGCGGTCGCGGCGGTGAAGACGGGCGTCTCGTTCGTCGGCGTCGCCGGCGAGGAGACGAACTCGCGGGGGGCCCGCCACCTCGTCGAGGACCGCGACGCGCCCGAGGCCGTGGTGAACGGCGAGCCCTCCGGCTGGGACGGCGTCACCCTCGGCTACCGCGGGTTCCTCGCGGGGACGTACGTGAACACGAGCGAGTCCGGCCACACCTCGCGGCCCGAGCCGAACGCGATCCAGCACGCGATCGACTGGTGGCACGGCGTCGAGGAGACGTTCGAGCCCGCCGACGAGGAGACGCCCGTCTTCGAGCAGGTGACGACGAAGCCCGTCTCGGTCGACGGCGGGCTCACCGACGACGGGCTCGCGGTCGAGGCGACGATGGACGTGCAGCTGCGCGTCCCCCCGAACCGGACGGTCGACGAGATCCACGAGCTGGCGGAGACGGAGCTGTCGACCGGCTCGGTCCACTGGAAGGAGCCGATCCCGCCGGTGATGGAGAGCCCGCGGACGGAGCTGGCGCGGGCGTTCCGCGTCGCGATCCGCGGCGCCGGCGGCGACGTGCGCCTGCTGCGCAAGACCGGGACGAGCGACATGAACCTGTTCGCGGCCGCGTGGGACTGCCCGATGGTCACCTACGGCCCCGGGAACTCGGACCTCGACCACGCGCCCGACGAGCGGCTCCCCCTCTCCGAGCTGGACCGCGCGACGGCGGTGTTGAGCGACGTCTGCCGGGACCGACCGTAGGCGTCACGGCACCGGCCGTGACGCCGCCTCCTTTTGAACCGGCGTAACGACGCACGAGCACTCCGACACCACCACCGATCCGATCACCCACGACCCACCCATGCCACTCGCCACCGACGACTTCCTCGATATCGACGACGTGACGCCGGCCGAACTGGACGCCCTGATCGACCGCGCCGCCGCGATGAAGGCGGGCGAGACCGACCCCCGACTCCCGGACGCGACGCTCGGGATGATCTTCGAGAAGCCCTCGACGCGCACCCGCGTCTCCTTCGAGACGGGGATGACCCGGCTGGGCGGCCACGCGATGTTCCTCGGCCCCGACGACATCCAGCTCGGCCACGGCGAGCCGCTGCGGGACACCGCGCGCGTGCTCGGGCGCTACGTCGACGGCGTGATGGCGCGGCTGTTCGACCACGAGGACGTCGAGACCCTCGCCGAGCACGCCGACTGCCCCGTGATCAACGGGCTCACCGACGAGGCGCACCCCTGCCAGACGCTCGCCGACCTCCTCACGATCCGCGAGACGGTCGGCGAGGACGCCACGGTCGCGTGGGTCGGCGACGGCAACAACGTCGGGCAGTCGTTCGTGGTCGGCGCCGCGATGGCCGGGATCGACGTCGCGGTCGCCACCCCTGCGGAGTACGGGATGAACCCCGCCGTCTTCGACCGCGCCGCGGCGTTCGGCGCGGACGTGGAGCCGACCACCGACCCCGAGGTCGCGGTCGACGGCGCCGACATCGTCTACACCGACGTGTGGATCTCGATGGGACAGGAGGACGAGCGCGCGGAGAAGCTCGCCGCCTTCGAGGGGTTCCAGGTGAATCAGGAGCTGCTCGCCGGCACCGACGCGAAGGTGATGCACTGCCTGCCCGCGCACCGCGGCGAGGAGATCACGAACGACGTGTTGGAGTCGGACCGCGCGCTGGCCTGGGACCAGGCCGAAAACCGGATGCACGCGCAGAACGCGCTGCTCGTCGAGCTGCTCGGCGGGGAATAGGCGTCTGCCCCGGTTTTATACGGCTGCTCCGGCGTTCTCTCCCGTGACACTCCCGTTCATCGGATCGATCGCCTCGTTCGTCGTCGCGCTGCTCGTGGGCGGCCTCGCCATCTACCTCAGCGCGCGGGTCGTCGTCGACGTCGATGACTACGGCCACGCCCTGGTCACCGCGCTGCTCGGCGCGCTCGGCTGGGCGCTCACGTCGTGGGTCCCGCTCGTCGGCCCGCTCATCGCGCTGGTCGTGTGGGTCGGCGTCATCAACTGGCGCTACCCCGGCGGCTGGGTGAAGGCGGCGATCATCGGCGGCGGCGCGTGGGTCGCCGCGCTCGTCGTGCTCTTCGTCGTTAACTCCGTCTTCGGACTCGGCGTCGGCGCGTTCGGCGTCCCCGGCGTCTAGGTCGTCGAGATCGGTGGAGCGGAAGGCGACTCCGTAACCGAGCGGTTTCAAGGTGAAGACGCCGGAGGCGGCGTTCACTCTGCGGAGGCCGTCGCGTCGAGCCGATTGTTGATCGCCATCGGAACGACCGCCGCGACGAGAGCGAAGGCGCCTGCCGGAATCCCTGCCGGCGCACCCGTGTCTGCGAGCCAGAACGCCGCGACGGCCCCGACGATGACACAGCCGAACACGATCTCGTTCTCGCGGGAGACCATACCACCCGATCGGTGCCACTTGTCGATATTCTTTCTGGATGTCAATACGATGAGACGGGAGAACAGCACGGAGTGTCGTTGCCGGCCCCCGGTCGCTGTCGACCGAGTCGCTCGCCGAGACGTCGCCTGAACGAGAGCGCTTCGACGAAGGAACCGGGGGATCGCCGCGTTCCGCCTAGTTCCCGGTCCAGCGCAGCACCGCCAGCGTCCCTTCGTACAGGACGATCATGGTGAGCGTCACGATGATCGGCGCCATCCCGGTCGGGTCGGGGCTGAACAAAAAGGCGATCCCGAGGAACGACCCCCAGAAGATCAGCCGCTTCGCCTCCAGCCACTGCCGGGTGACGAGGTTCATCATGATCGCGAGCATGATGAAAAGGGGGATCTGGAAGACGATCGCCATGAACGCGAGCATGATGACGATCAGGTTGAACGTCTCCGCGAGCCCGAACGCGATCGTCGCGGCGTCGGAGGTGTAGGTGGTGAAATACGAGAAGATCGCGGGCAACACGAGGAAGTGCGCGAACGCGATCCCGATCCCGCCGAGGACGAGGCTGGTCGGAACCGCCGCGAGGTAGTAGCGTCGCTCGTTCTCGTACAGCCCCGGCCGCATGAACCGATAGGTCTGGTAGACGAACGCCGGGAGCCCGACGACGACGCCCGCGAGCCCGGCGACCTTCAGCCGCGTGAGCGGGAGTTCGAGGGGCCCGTACAGCCGCGGCCGGTTCTCCATCGGCGCCGGGATGTGGTAGCTCCAGAAGTAGTTGATGAGCTCCGTCGACTCGGTGACGACGACCAGCGTCGCCAGCCCGCCGAAGACGAAGACGACCGCGAGCCGCCGCATCATCTCCTCGATGTGGGCCGCGAGCGGCATCTCCTCGTCCGTCTCGGGCGCCTCTAACCCCGCGAACTCCTCGTCGCCGCCGGTCGCCCCCTCGGCAACGCCGCCGTCCTCGACGGTCGGCGCGTCAGTGGTATCGTCGTCGGACGAAGCGCCCGAGAGGTCCGGCTTCTCGCTGTCGTCGAGGTACTTCGCGCTCCCCGGCTCGTGCGCGTCGAAAGTGTCGTTCTCGGCGTCGTCCTCGGTTTCGTCTTCGCCGCCGTCCTCGGTTTCGTCGTTCTCGGCGTCTGCGCCCGCGCCGGTCTCGCCCGCAGCCTCCTCGTTATCTTCGCCCGCGCCGACCTCGGGCGTGACCTCGGACGACACCTCGGGCTCCACGGACGCCGACTCGTCGGCGTCGCGGTCATCGCCGTCGGACCCGTCGTCGTGGGTATCATCGGCCGTCTCGGCCGATTCGGGCGATTCAGCACCGCCGGCGTCGGCGCTGTCGACCGTTTCGTCGTCGACCGAGCCGTCCTCGGGGGCCGAGGAGTCGTCGCGCGACCGGTCCGAATCGTCCATTCACTTCTTCTAGGCAACCGGGTGACTATAGGCCTTTTCGGATAGCGGCGAGCGTCCACCCGGGCGGCGGACGCGAGCGCGGTCGAAAAGGTTGATAACGGCGACGGACTTCCGGTCCCGTATGGCGAGTGCCCTCGACGAGGATACCCAGCAGTCGCTCGCGGAGGGACGCGAGTCTGCGAAGGCCTTCCTCCGGTCGGTTCAGAAAGACCTCCAGAAGGTGTTCGTCGTCTTCCTGCTGGGATTCCTCGCGACGTTCTGGGCGCTCCGCGTGTACGTCTGGGACTTCCTCTTTGCCGTCACGCAGGCGAACATGTCCCCCGAGGTCGCCGCGGCCTCCGACGTGATCGCGACGACCCCGTTCGAGGTGATCCTCCTGCAGGCGAAGATCGGGCTGATCGTGGGCGTGATCTTCGCGATTCCGCCCTTCATCTACGTCGCTCGCGACGAGCTCCGCGCCCGCGGGGCGTGGCCGCAGTCGCCGGTCCCGCGCTGGAAGCTCGCCGGGATCGCGCTCCTCGGGTTCGGGCTGTTCGGGGTCGGCGTCGCCTACGGGATCTACGCGTTCTTCCCGATCATGTTCTCCTTCCTCGCCGGCTTCGGGCTGGAGGCCGGACTCCAGCCCACTTACGGGATCGTGATGTGGACGGAGTTCATCGTCTTCCTCTCGCTCTCCTTCGGGCTCGCCGGCCAGATGCCGCTTCTGATCACCGGGCTCTCTTACTCCGGGATCGTTCAGTACGAGACGTTCCGCGACAAGTGGCGCTACGCGGTCGTCGCAATCTTCGTCTTCGGCGCCCTCTTCTCGCCGCCGGACCCGTTCACGCAGCTGATGTGGGCGTTCCCGCTGATCGCCTTATACGGCTTCAGCCTCTACCTCGCGAAGCTCGTCGTCACGGCCAAGCGGAGCTCCGACCGCATCGACGTGCTCGGCGCCGCGCGGAACCACTGGAACGTCGTGGGCGGCGCGGCCGTCCTCGGCGGCGGGATCGTGTACGCCTTCTACGAGTACGGCGGGCGCAGCGCCGTCAACGACCTCCTCCGGCTCGTCGGCAGCGACTGGCGCTTCCTCGAACCGGGCGCCGGGCTCGGCACCGACCCCGCGACGGCGGCCGGGATCTACGCCGTGGCGTGGGCGATCGCGTTTGTCGCGGTCGCGACGCTGTGGGCCGTCTACGCCGACCTCGACACGACGAGCGCGGGGTACCAGTACGGCGACCCCGCCGCCATCGACGTGAGCGAACTCGACGCGGCCGGCGTGCGCGCCGCCCCCGACGACGCCTTCGCGGAGATGGATGAGGAGGAGTCGCTCGCGCTCGCGCAGGCCGCGATCGACGACGACGAGCCCGAGAAGGCCCAGGCGATCCTCGACCGGTTCGACGCGGTACACGACGGTGACGGCGACGGCGACGGCAGCGAGGCCGACCCCGACGCCGACGCGACCGGGTCCGGAGGCGGCGGCGCGGGCGGTGCCGGCGGCGACGGGCTGATGGGGACCGTCCAGGACCGGACCTCTCGGGCCAGTTCCACGTTCCTCTCCGAGCTCACCGACGGCGACGAGGAGGAGGCCGAAGACGACATCGGCGGCTACTACAAAGACCTCAAGTTCATCTTCGACTCCCTGCGCTCGCGGTCGTTCCGGCTCGTCGCCGTCTTCGGCGGCGTGATGGCGGCCGCGTTCACGTGGCTCTACCTCGGCGGGCTCGCGACGGTGCGAAACGACCTGGAGTCCCGCGTCCCGGCCGAGGTCGACGGCGGGATCAGCATCATCACGCTCCACCCGGTCGAGGCGCTGATCTTCATGGTGAAGTTCTCGGTGCTGCTCGGGATCGTCGCCGTGTTCCCGGTCGCACTCTACTACGCGTGGCCCGCCCTCCGCGAGCGCGGCTTCGTCGCCGGACGGATCTGGACGGTGTACCTCTGGACCGGAGCGCTGTTCGCCGGGCTGATCGGCGGCTTCGCGCTCGGGTACTCCTACATCGCCCCCGGGATCATCGGCTGGCTCGTCACCGACGCCAAGCTGGCGAACATGATCATCACCTACCAGGTGAGCGACTTCCTCTGGCTCGTCATCTACACCACCGTCGGGATCGGCTTCCTCGCGGACATCCCGATCGCGATGCTCCTGTTGAACAACGCCGGGATCCCGTACCGGGTCTTCCGGAATCGCTGGCGCGAGGTCACCGTCGGGATCCTGCTGTTCGCGGCGGTGTTCACCCCCGCGGACGTGATCACGATGATCCTCGCGACGCTCCCGCTGATGGCGGCGTACGGCGTCGGCGTCGGGGTCCTGTTCCTCGTCACGTTCGGCGGCCGGCGGAACCTCTCGCCGCCCTCGGAGCTCGTCGGGCGCTGACGGGCGCTCGGGCTCCGATCCGGTCCACTTCCCTTCTCACCGCGCCGAAGACCGCCGTCCCGTCAGCCCCGCAGACCGCCGAGACCGACGGGTATTCCCGCGCGCGCACGAAACGGGGGCACAAGATGAGCAAGGACTACATCGAGGTCCGCGGCGCCGAGGAGCACAACCTCAAGGACCTCGACGTCCGGATCCCGCGCGAGGAGTTCACCGTCGTCACCGGGCTCTCCGGGTCGGGGAAGTCGTCGCTCGCGTTCGACACCGTCTACGCCGAGGGGCAGCGCCGCTACATCGAGTCGCTGTCGGCGTACGCCCGCAACTTCCTCGGGCAGATGGACAAACCGCAGGTGGAGTCGGTCGAGGGGCTTTCCCCCGCGATCTCGATCGACCAGAAGAACGCCGCGAACAACCCCCGCTCGACCGTGGGGACCGTCACCGAACTGCACGACTACCTCCGACTGTTGTACGCCCGGATCGGCACCCAGTACGACCCCGTCACCGGCGAGGAGGTCGGCGAGCAGTCCGCACAGGACATGGTGAACCAGATCCTCGACCTCCCCGAGGGGACCCGCGCGAAGGTGGCCGCGCCGGTCGTCCGCGACCAGAAGGGGGCCTTCGAGGAGCTGTTCGAGGAGCTCGTCGCCGACGGGTACGCCCGGGTCGAGGTCGACGGCGAGCCGGTCGACCTGACCTTGGACGACCCGGAGCTCGACGAGAACTATGACCACACGATCGACGTGATCGTCGACCGCGTGACGGTCTCGCCCGACGCGAGCTCGCGGATCACGGACTCCGTGGAGACCGCCCTAGAGGAGGCCGACGGCGCCCTCAAGCTGATCGTCCCCGACCCGCCCGAGGACGTTCCCTTCGCCTCGAACGCGCGCTCGACCGGGTCGCTGGCCGCGGACGCCGAGGGCGACGACCGGCTCGTCGTCGAGTTCTCCGAGGAGCTCGGCAACCCCAACTCCGACGTGCAGTTCTCCGCGATCGAGACGCGCTCGTTCTCCTTCAACAGCCCCTACGGCGCCTGTCCCGAGTGCGAGGGGATCGGCTCGACGAAGGAGGTCGACGAGGGCCTCGTGATCGAGGACCCCTCGAAAGCCCTCAAGAACGTCTTCGAACCGTGGAGCTACGACCGCACCTACTACTCCCGCCAGCTCGACAACGTCGCGGACCACTTCGGGGTCTCGCTGGACACGCCCTTCGAGGAGCTCGACGAGTCGATCCGGCGCCAGTTCCTCTACGGCACCGACGACCTGGTCCACTTCGAGTGGACGACGAAGAACGGCACCCGCGAGAAGACCGAGCGCTTCGAGGGGGTCATCCCGAACTTAGAGCGCCGTCACGTCGAGACCGACTCCGAGCGCGCCCGCGACCACATCGAGGAGTACATGGCCGTGACGACGTGCCCGGAGTGTGAGGGCACCCGCCTGAAGGAGCAGTCGCGGCACGTGCTCGTCGCCGGCACCGCGATCACAGAGGTCAACGAGATGTCGATCGCGGAGGCGCGCGAGCACTTCGAGGGGATGGAGGCCGAACTGAACGAGCGCGACACGACGATCGCCGAGGAGATCTTAAAGGAGATCCGCGCGCGGCTCGGCTTCATGGAGGAGGTCGGCTTAGAGTACCTCACGCTCGATCGGGAGGCGTCGACCCTCTCCGGCGGCGAGAGCCAGCGCATCCGGCTCGCGACGCAGGTCGGGTCGGGGCTCGTCGGCGTGCTGTACGTGTTGGACGAGCCCTCCATCGGGCTCCACCAGCGCGACAACGACCGCCTGCTGAACACCCTGGCGGGGCTCCGCGACCTCGGCAACACCCTCGTCGTCGTCGAGCACGACGAGGAGACGATGCGCCGCGCCGACGAGATCATCGACATGGGCCCCGGCCCCGGCAAGCGCGGCGGCGAAGTGGTTGCGCAGGGCGACTTCGACGACGTGATCGACGCCGACGAGTCGATCACGGGCGACTACCTCGCGGGCCGCAAGGAGATCCCGGTGCCCGACGAGCGCCGCGAGCCGGACGGGGAGCTGACCGTGCGCGGCGCCCGCCAGCACAACCTCAAGGACCTCGACGTGTCGATTCCGCTCGGCACGCTGACGACCGTCACCGGCGTCTCCGGCTCCGGGAAGTCGACGCTCGTCAACGACATCCTGTACAAGGGGCTCGCCCGCGAGATGAACGACAACACCTCGGTCGACCCCGGGGCACACGACGCGATCGACGGGGTGGACGAGATCGAGACGGTGCGGCTCATCGACCAGTCGCCGATCGGGCGGACGCCGCGCTCGAACCCCGCCACGTACACCGACGTGTTCGACTACGTCCGGGAGCTGTTCGCGGAGACCAAGCTCGCGAAGCGCCGCGGCTACGAGAAGGGTCGCTTCTCCTTTAACGTGAAGGGCGGGCGCTGCGAGGAGTGCGGCGGCCAGGGGACCGTGAAGATCGAGATGAACTTCCTCTCGGACGTGTACGTCCCCTGCGAGGAGTGCGGCGGGGCGCGGTACAACGACGAGACGCTCGACGTGGAGTACAAGGGCGCGACCATCTCCGACGTGCTCGACATGAGCGTCGACGAGGCGTACGACTTCTTCGAGAGCCACCAGGGGCTCCAGCGCCGCCTGAAGCTGCTGAAGGACGTGGGGCTCGGCTACATGGAGCTGGGCCAGCCCTCCACCACGCTCTCCGGCGGCGAGGCGCAGCGCGTGAAGCTCGCCGAGGAGCTGGGCAAGAAGGCGACCGGCGACACCCTCTACCTGCTCGACGAGCCGACGACGGGGCTCCACAAGGCGGACGAGCGCAAGCTGATCGACGTGCTCCACCGGCTCGTCGACGCCGGCAACACGGTGGTCGTCATCGAACACGAGCTCGACCTCGTCAAGAACGCCGACCGCGTGATCGATCTGGGTCCCGAGGGCGGCGACGGCGGCGGCGAGCTGGTCGCGAGCGGGACGCCGGAAGCGGTCGCCCGCGAGGAGGACTCGCACACCGGGCGGTACCTGCGGGACCTGCTTCCGGACGTCGACCTCGAAGGCCCCCGCGACGACCGTCGGAAGCCGGCTGTGGCCGACGACGACTGAGCCCGGCGCTCGGCGGCGACCGCGAGACGCGCGATGCCGCCGTCCGGCACCGTTTAGTGCGACTCTCGTGACGGCCGCGTATGAGCAGCCAGACGACCGACGTACAGGAGGCGATCGCGATGTCGCCGGAGCCGGCGGCGGAGTTCGCGTCGCTGCCGCGACGCGAGCGACGGGACGTCTTCTTCGCGCTCTCGGAGAGCGCGCGCGAGGCGGTCGCGACCGGCATGACCCCGGAACAGCTGGAGTCGTTCGTCGACCCGCTCGACCCGGACGAGATAACCGACGCGCTCGGCTACGTCGACGAGGAGACACGCGAGGCGGTCCTCACCAGCCTCGACAACAGTCGACGCGAGAAGGTCGACTTCCTGTTGTCGTTCGATCCCGAGAGCGCCGCCGGGGTGATGACGCTCGATTACGTCACCGTCGACGCCGGTCGGTCGTTCGCGGAGGTGACGGAGCGGGTGCGTCGCTTCGAGGAGCGAACCGGGAAGGTGCCGACGATATTCGTCACCGACGGCGACGAGCTGCTCGGCGAGCTCCCCGGTGCGGCGCTCTCCGTCGCCGACGCGGCGTCGGAGTCGATACCCGACCACGTCCGGGAGACGCCGTCGGTCAGGTACGACCGGGAGGACGAGGAGGTGCTGGAGGTGTTCCGGCAGAACAGCGAGCGGACCGTGGCCGTGCTCGACGAGGAGAACGACATCCTCGGCGTTATCCACGCCGAGGACCTGCTGCGGCTGATCGACGAGGCGGCGGGCGAGACGCTCTACGAGTTCACCGGCGTCGCGGAGGAGGAGAGCGTCCTCGACGGGCCGGTCGAGAAGGTCCGGCGGCGGTACAAGTGGCTCATCCTCAACCTCGGCACCGCGTTCATGGCCGCGGCGGTGGTCGGGCTGTTCGAGTCGACGATCGCCGCCGTCGCGATCCTCGCCGCCTACATGCCGGTGGTCGCGGGGATGGGCGGGAACGCCGGCACGCAGTCGATGGCGGTCACCGTCCGCGGGATCTCGCTCGGGCAGGTGTCGCTTTCGACCGGGAAGCGGGTCATCGCGAACGAGGCGATCGCCGGCGCGGTCAACGGGCTCATCACCGGCGCCCTGGTCGCGGTCATCGCGACCGCCTTCTCGTACGGTGAATTCGGAATCCTGCTCGGCGCCGTGATCGGCGTGTCGATGGTCGCGAACCTCGTCATCGCCGGCTTCTTCGGCGCGCTCACGCCGCTCGTCCTCGACAAGCTCGGGTACGACCCGGCGACCTCGGCGACGATCTTCATCACCACCGCGACCGACGTGCTCGGCTTCTTCGTCTTCCTCGGGCTGGCCGGGGCGGTGCTGCTGTAGGCCTCTGTCACCCGGCGGCCGGGCTCGTCTCGCGTTGTCCGCCGACGGCGGCGAGGGCGAGCGCGAGCAGGTCGAACAGGACCATGCCGACGATCCCGAACCCGAGCAGCGCGGCGACGCCGAGCGCCGCGACGGCGAGGGCGACGAGCGCGCGGGCGACGCGGGAGAGACCGGTGACCGACAGCGAGACCCGGTGGCCGACGACGAGCTGGACCGCGCCGAGGAGGACTGCGAGCGGGGTGACGGCCGGCATGGGAGCCGTTTCGCGGGACCGACACCTGAAGCTGATGGTGGTCACGCGGGGTCGAACGGGGGTCGTCGTCGGTGTGACCCACTCACCGCCTCAGAACTTCTCCAGGAGGTCCCCGTAGAAGTCCCCTCCACGGTCCTCTGCGAGCTTCTCGACGATGAGTTCCGGGGTCGACCGCGCGAGGTGCCCCTTCTTCGGCGAGCGGTTCACCCGGAGCTCGCCGTCGACGAGCCCGGCCGCCTCGATCCCGTCGACGGCGACCTCGAAGTCGGCGGCGTCCCGGATCTCGCGGGCCAGGTGGGAGACGAAGACGGCGGTGGCGTCCTGCTCGTCGAGCGCCTCTAGGATGCCGGCGATGATCTTCGCGGAGGCGCCCGGCTCCGTGATCGACTCCAGCTCGTCGACGAGGACGAGCCGCCCGTCGGCGCCCTCGACGAGGTCGCCGAAGTCCCGGAGGGTCGCCTCGAACGCGCCGGCGTCGAGGGTCCCCTGCGATTTCGCGTAGTAGTGGACCTCCTCGAAGCGCTCGACGGTCGCCGACTCGGCGGGGACGGGCATCCCCATCTGGGCCAGCACGACGACGAGCGCCACCAGGTCGAGGGTGGAGGTCTTCCCGCCGGAGTTGACCCCCGAGAGGAGCGTCGCGCCCGACACCGCGTAGTCGATCGGCTCCACGTCCACGAAGTCGACGTCGAGGAGGGGGGAGCGCCCGCCCTCGATGCGGAACCCCTTCGCGTCGCCGGCGGCGGTCTCCTCCGGTCCGACGACCTCCGGCATGACGCAGTCGAAGTCGCGCGCGAACCGCGCGATCGCCAGCTCCACGTCGAGTTCGAGGGCGTCGCGCACGAGCGTCTCCACGGGCTCCCGCAGGTCGCCGAGGTCGCTCGCCAGTTCGGACTTGAGCCGGGCCGCCCGCCGGTCCCGCGCCGCCGAGAGCTCGGTTCGGAGCCGGGAGACCGCGCTCTCCTCGTGTTCGACCGGGAAGGAGGGGTCGCCGCCGAAGACGCGGTCCGCGAGCTCCGCCTCCCCGGGCTCCAAGCGGAGCGCGTCCGCGAGGTGCTCGCGGGCGCGCTCGATCGCCTCGTCGTACTCGTCGGCCAGCTCGCGGTCCAGGAGGGAGTCGACGCGGGCGCCCTGCTCGACCAAGGAGAGGAAGTCGGTCCCCTCGATCGTCACGTCGCGCTCGCGGATCGCCTCCCTGAGCCGGTCGTCCGCGACCGATTCGGCGGTCGACACCGCGGCGTCGAGGTCGTCGACGGCGGCCGTCAGCCGGTCCAGCTCCGCGTCGCCGACGACCGTCCCGTCGTCGTCGAGCCGCGCGAGCGCGTCGCGGAGGCGGTCGAGGTCGGCCGCTGGCGAGAGGTCCGCCGCCTCGTGGACCGCCGCGGCGGCCTCCAGCCGCTCGCGGTTCGCGGCGAAGAAGGCGAGCAGTCGCTCCGGAACCGTCTCTGCGGGGGTCTCTAAGGCGTCCGGGCGGACGTGCACGTCGCCCTCGACGTCGAGCCCGGCGAACGCCTCGTCTAAGACGATCACGGTCGCGTACGACCGCGCGAGCTCGGAGACGTCGCGTGCCTCCTCGACCGTCTCGACCGACAGCTCCGGGACCGCCGACTCGGCACGGGCGAGGGTCTCGGCGTCGGCCGTCGCGAGACAGCGGTCTCGCACCCGAACCGTCGGCGGGTCAGTCAGGGGTTTGACCCCGGCGAGCGCCTCCCGGACCGCGGGATCCGGCTCTCGCTCCGTCGCCGCCTCGGCGAACGACTGCGCCTCCTCGATCCGCGAAGCCGAGCCGCTCGGGTAGAACGTCTCCAGCCGCTTGGCGGCGTAGTCGGTGACGGTGCGCTCGCGCAGCAGGTCGATCGCCTCTCGATACACCTCGCGGGCGCGGTCGGTCGCCAGCACGCGCCCGTCATCGCCGTGTCGCCGGCGGATCGCGCCGCGCGCGATGCGGGCCGCGCGGGCCTCGTTGACGCCGGGCGCGCGGGCGATCGCGGCCACGTCGCCGGACTCGACTGTCGCGACCGGGTCGTCGAGCTCGCGCAGCGCCGCGGCCGTCTTCGCGCCGACGCCGGGGATCGCCTCCAACTCCATCTGTCCGCGGATATCGCGGCAACGCGCAAAAGGATAGGGGGTGTCGGCGCGCGCCTGCGCGGTCGCCGGCGGCTTGCCGCCGGCCGGGGCTTTGCGGGGTTCGCCGTCGATCCGCAGTCAGCCGGTTATCGCTCACCACGGAGGTCGAAAATCGCCCGCGCCCCACCCACTCGATCGCTTATAACCGGTTCTCGCGGCCGGGATCGACGTCGATCGCGTCGACCGGGCAGACGTCGACGCAGAGCATGCAGTCGATACACTGGTCCTCGTCGGCGGGGTTCGCCTTGCGCTCGGACTCCGGATGCCCCGGCGTGTCCACCCACTCGAAGACGTCGACCGGACAGTCCTCAAGACACGCGCCGTCGGCGAGGCAGATGTCGAAGTCGACGGCGACGTGGGTGCCGCGGATCCCCTGCTTCTCCGGCGGCTCGACGGGCCCCCAGACGGCGACGCCGTCCTCCTCGCCGACTTGCTCCCGGTTCTGTTCGAAGTTCGAGTCGATGGCCATCTTGCCCGTGATTCGGTGCTCGGGGGTTTAAACTCCGCGACGCGGTCCGGAAGACGGAGACCATTCAGCGCGACGACGACCCGACTCAGGGGTGCGCGTAGTACGCCAGCAGGTCCTCCTCGCCGTTGGGTCCGTCCGGCTCGTCGGTCGCCGCGGGACCGAACGCGTCGATCCGGGCGAAGCCGACGCGCACGAACTGGACGACCGTGTCGGGATCGACGTCGGCGAGCGCGGGCTCCGCGATCCCCCGCACGTCGCCGTCGACGGTGCGGAGGAGCGTGTCGAGCCCCTCCTCGACCGGCGCCCAGTGGATCACGTCCACGCCGCCCTCGCGGACCACGTCGATGTCGGCGTCGACGAAGACCAGCTCGTCGCCCTCGTACCGGACGCAGCCGTACCCCTTGAGCCAGACGCGCTCGCCCTCGCTCGGGAGGTCCGGGGACTCGATCGCGACCCGGCCGGCGGGCACCTCGCGGTCACCGCGGTCGGCGTGCTCGGGGTGGAGCGGCGGGTGGCCCGCCTCGGGCGCGGGCGCGTCGCCGTCGACGATCGGCAGCTCCACGGCGGGCGCGTCGTCGCGGTCGCGCACGAGGAAGTAGCGGTTCGCCCCGTCGTCGACCAGGTCGCGGTTGTTCGCGTAGACGGAGGACATCGCCAGGTCGACGTCCGAGGTGGACATCCCCAGTTCGGTCATCGAGTCGACGAGGGCCTGCCCCTGAATGCCGCGGCGGCGCATCGACCGAATGGTCGGCGCGCGCGGGTCGTCCCACCCGGTCAGCTCGCCGGTCTCGATCAGCTCCTTGATCGTCGAGGTGGAGAGCTTCACGTCGTACTCGTCGACCTGCACGTGGCCCCAGTGGAGCACCTCGGGGTACTCCCAGCCGAAGTAGTCGTAGACGAACCGCTGGCGCTTCGCGGAGTCCTGGAGGTCGATCCCGCGGATGATGTGCGTGACGCCCGTGAGGTGGTCGTCGACGCCCGACTGGAAGTCGAGCATGGGCCAGCACCGGTACTCCGCCGCCGCCTCGCGCGGGTGCGGCGTGTCGATCATCCGGAAGGCGACCCAGTCGCGCAGGGCGGGGTTCTTGTGTTCGATGTCGGTCCGGACGCGGAGGACCATCTCGCCGGCCGAGTACTCGCCGTCGATCATGGCGTCGAACTCCTCGCGGACCGTCTCGGCGTCCTTCTCGCGGTGCGGGCACGGCTCGCCGTCGTTCTTCAGCGCCGAGAACGCCTCGCCGGAACACGAGCAGGTGTACGCGCCGCCGGCGTCGATCAGTTCGCGGGCGTGGTCGTAGTAGGTCTCCAGCCGGTCGGAGGCGCGGAGCACCCGGTCCGGCTCGAAGCCGAGGTACTCGATGTCCCCTAAGATGGCGTCGTACGCGTCCAGATCGGGTCGTTTCGTCTCGGGGTCGGTGTCGTCGAACCGGCAGATGAACTCGCCGTCGTAGCGCTCCTTGTACGTCCCGATGACTGCGGGCATCCGCGCGTGGCCGACGTGCCACGGGCCGTTCGGGTTCGGCGCGGCGCGCATCACGACCTCGCCAGCCTCGGCGTTCGGGAGGTCGGGGAGGACGTGTTCGTCCGCCTCGTCGTCGGCCTCCAGCTCCGCGAGCTTGTCGGGCGCGAGCTCGCCGAGCCGCTCCCGGCGCTCCGCCTCGTCCATGCCGGCGACCCGGTTCACGATCGGCGCGACGACGCCGGGGATCTCGTCGCCGTGCGGTCGGAACTCGGGGTTCTCGCCCATCAGCGGGCCCATGATGGCGCCCACGTCCGGGTCGCTGCCGTGTTTGAGCGCGTTGAACAGCGCGGCGGCCTCGCCGGCCGCCTCGACGCGCTCGCGGAGTTCGTCGTCCATGCGTCCCGCTTGTCGGGGTCGGCTCAAAAGCGCCGCGGAACGGCGCCCGAAGGAGCGGCTCCCGCGAAACGGGGCCGTCGGGACCGCGGGTAGGGGTGTCGGAGACGTGGACCCGGATCGGCTTAAACAGTCGAGACCGTTCACGGCGGTAGCCCACCGTTACCGGCGTGAACGGTCGAGAGGCTTATCAGGACGCGACGACGTAGGTGTGCGGATCGATCGCAAGGTCGCGCTCGTCCGCCCTCAACTCCGCAGTCGCCCGACCGGCTCCGCCGGGTTGATATCGGGGCGAGCCGTGGGTGGCCCATGGACACGGGAGCGATCGAGGCCCGAGCGCGGACCGCGGGGGGATCGGCGTGGTAGGGCCCATGTCGGAGGCGGAGCGCGACGCCGGAAACCGGCGGATAAAGGCGGTCATCCTCCTCGTCGTGGCGGTGTCGCCGCCGCTCATCTCGCTCCAGTTCGACCCCTCCCCGATCGAACTGCTCGCCGCGCTCGGCGTCGGCGTCGCGTTGGGACTGGTCGTCGTGTGGTACCTCGGCCGGTTGGGGAGGGAGTTCACCGGCGGTTCGCGGCGGCCGGGCCGGCGGCGCTGAGGTCGGGGGAGCACCGAGAAATTTTCGTCCGTCAGTCCTGTTCGATCCGCGAGGCCGCCGATTCGGGCGCCGCCCGCTCGACGACCTCGCCCGCGCGGTCGCCGGCGATCGACCGCGACGACGACAGCGGGGAGATGCTCACCTCGCCCTCGACCGCCGCGAGCCGGTCGGAGCCGGGATCGTCGGCGATGTCGCCGCGGAGGAACTCCCGCCAGAAGCGGTCGCGGAGCTCCATCCCCATCTCCCCGCGCCGCTCGCTGAACTTCCAGTCGTCGGGGACGTTCTCGTCTTCCGGGGCCTCGTCGCCCGGCCGGAACTCGATCACGTCGAAGCCGCGCGCGGGTTCGGTCAACCGGTAGGTCGGATCCGCGGCCGCCTCGTCGTCGGCCGCGGGCACGTTGACGTTCAGCACGTCGGCGCCGAACGGGAGCGCGAGGGGAGAACCGTCGGCGTTCGCGTCGCCCCCGACCTCGGCGCGGGCGAGCAGGTCGGCGACGACCTCGCCGGCGACCGCGAAGTCGTCGTTGTCGAGCGTCGGCGGAACGGGGAGGTTGCCGCGGTCGTACAGCGACACCGCGATCGCCGGCGTGCCGAGGAACGACGCCTCCATCGCGGCCCCGACCGTCCCCGACTGGCCGAGGATGTGCGCGCCGATGTTCGGCCCGTGGTTACAGCCGGAGACGACGACGTCCGGGTCGAGCCCGAGCGCCACGTCCGCGACGGCGACGCAGTCCGCGGGCGTCCCCTCGACCGCGTAGCCGAGGTCGGTCTCGGCGTACTCAACCGTCGTGTCCCACCACGAGCGCGCGCCGCCGACGCCGGACTGGTTGCTCTCGGGCGCGACCACCGTCACGTCGTACTCGCGCGAGAGCGCGTCGGAAAGCGCCCGGAGCCCGACGGCGTCGATGCCGTCGTCGTTGGTGAGGAGGATCTCCGTCGTCATGGCCGTCACTGCGGGGGGACGGCGGAAAACGTCGCCGGTCGCGGGCGGAGAGAGTCGACGGGCGGGAGTGACGGATGAGCGAACGGGGCCGCGAACGTCGGCCGGGTGGTACTCTGGTGGTCAGCGGGAGGGCCCGGAGAGCGGGGCGGGTCGTGCGCGGGGCCGAAGCCGCCGTCAGTCGGCCGCGACGGGGGGCTCCGATCGCGCCAGCTCCAGCACCTCGTCGAAGAAGCCGAGCGAGTCGTGCGGCCCGGGGTTCGCCTCGGGGTGGTACTGGCGGGTGATAACGTCGAGCTCCTCGCTGTCGAGCCCCTCGACGGTGTCGTCGTTGACGTTCACCTGCGTCACCTCGAGCGGGCCGGTGTCGTCGACGGTGTAGCCGTGGTTCTGCGTCGTCATCACGACCTTGTCGGTGCGGAGGTCCTTCACGGGCTGGTTGACGCCGCGGTGGCCGAACGCCATCTTCTCGGTCGAGCCGCCGAGCGCGCTCGTGATCACCTGCTGGCCGAGACAGATGCCGGCCAGCGGGAGGTCGCCCGCGAACTCGTCGACGACCGTCTGGGCGGCGACGAAGTTCTCCGGGTCGCCCGGGCCGTTCGAGACGAACAGCACGTCGGGGTCCACGTCGGCCACGTCCTCGGGGGTCGCGTCGTACGGGAGGACGTGGACGTCGGCGCCGCGCTCGGTGAGCGAGGAGATGATCGAGCCCTTCGCGCCGCAGTCGAGGAGCGCGACGGTGGCGTCTCCGCCGCCCTCGTGGACGGTCGGCTCGGTCACCGACACCTGCGCGCCGATGTCGACGTGGTCGCTCATCGGCTCGCACGCCTCCATCTCCGCGACCGCGTCCTCGGGGGTCGCGTCCGGGCCGGCGGCGATCCCGCAGGCCATCGCGCCCTCCTCGCGGACGGTCGTGACGATCTCGCGGGTGTCGACGTGGTCGACGGCGGGCACGTCCTCGCCGGCGAGCCACTCGGCGACGTCGTCGGTCAGCTCGCGGGCGATCGCCGCGTTCGGCCGGACCGAGTCGGACTCGAACCGTTCGCTTCGGACGCCGTAGTTCCCGATCAGGGGGTACGAGAAGGTGAGGATCTGTTCGGCGTAGGAGGGGTCGGTGAGCGACTCCTCGTAGCCGGTGTACGCGGTCGTGAACACCAGTTCGCCACGGGTGCGCCCCGGCGCACGAGCGCGCGCTTCGAGCACGCGTCCGTCGGCCAGCGCGATGTAGGCGTCCGACATTACGAGAAACGTACGCGCAAAGGGTAATAAATGCGTCGTTCGTAGATTCGTTACGATATTCGTAACGAGTAAGTCGACGGGGCGAAAGGGTCTGGTATGGACGACCTCGATCGCCGGATCCTCTCGATACTGCGACGGGACGCGCGGACCCCCTACACGGAGATCGCGGACCGGGTCGGCACGTCGGAGGGGACGGTCCGCAACCGCGTCGACCGCATGACCGAGGAGGGGATCATCGAGCGGTTCACCGTCACGACCCGCACCGGCAACGTGAAGGCGATGATCGAGATCTCGGTGGAGATGAACGTCGACACCGCCGCCGTCGGCGAACGCATGGTCGACTGGGAGGAGGTGGACTTCGTCTGGCAGGTCTCCGGCGAGGACGACATCGTCCTCGTCGTCGACGCCGTCGACACGCGCGCGGTCAACGAGCTCATCTCGCAGGCGAGGGAGATGGACGAGGTCAAGTCGACGAAGACGCGGCTGATCCTCGACGAGCGGCTGGGGTAGACGAGCGGCGATTCCCTATAAATCGATCTGCGGCGGCGCGTGCCGGTGAGCGCCGCAACGCGGCGCGAACCGCACGCGCGAGGGAGTCGCGGCCGCTTTTAACGCGGCCGCGGCGAGGCTGGGGAGGCATGAGGTGCCGTGCAGCCCCGGACGGGTGTGGCTTTGGAGGCGCTCTCCGGCGATTTGTTGTCAACTATTTATAAGTAGGCGGCCGGAGCTTTGGAGGTGTTCGCCGCCGATCCGCGATCAGCGGTTGTTCATAAACAGCGATGTCTCTCGTGCTCGAAAAAGAATGGAAAACGGCGTCGCGATGACCGCGCTTAGGCGAGCTCGTTGATGTTCCCGGAAATCTCGGATTTCCGGGTGCTCGAAAAGCTCTATGAGAGCTTTTCGATGTCTCCGGCCAGCGGCCGGAGGCTAGAGGACCTGTCTACGACAGGTCCTCGATGTTTTCGACGACGGCGTCGGCGAACTCGCTGGTGGCGAGCTTCTCGCCGCCGTCGATCTGGCGGTGGAGGTCGTAGGTGACCTTCCCCGAGGAGATCGTCTCTTCGACGGCGTCACGCACCAGGTCGGCGGCGTCGTCCCAGCCGAGGTAGTCGAGCATTTCGCGGCCTGAGAGGATCATGGCGGTGGGGTTGACCTTGTCTTCGCCGGCGTACTTGGGCGCGGAGCCGTGGACGGGTTCGGCGAGACAGCGGCCGTGGCCGCGGTTGATCCCGGGCGCGATGCCGAGTCCGCCGATCTGGGCGCCGGCCGCGTCCGAGAAGTAGTCGCCGTTGAGGTTCATCGTCGCCACCACGTCGTACTCGCTCGTCCGCGTGAGCACCTGCTGGAGCATGTTGTCGGCGATGCGGTCTTTGACGACTACGGTGTCCTCGGGCTGTTCGCCGTCGTGCTCGTCCCAGAGCTCGTCTTCGGTGAGCACGTCCTCGCCGTACTCCTCGTCGGCGAGCTCGTAGCCCCAGTCGCGGAAGGCGCCCTCGGTGAACTTCATGATGTTGCCCTTGTGGACGAGGGTGACGGAGTCGCGGTCGTTGGCGAGCGCGTAGTCGATCGCTTCACGGATGAGGCGTTTCGAGCCGAACTCGGAGATGGGCTTGACGCCGATCCCGACGGGACCGTCGTGGATGATGTCGTCGATGCCCATGTCGTCTTCGACGAACTCGCGGACCTGTTCGACCTCGTCGGTGCCGGCCTCCCACTCGATGCCGGCGTACACGTCCTCGGTGTTCTCCCGGAACGTGACCATGTCCATCGCCTCGGGGTTTTTGACGGGCGACGGCACGCCGTCGAGGTGGTAGGTCGGCCGGACGTTCGCGTACATGTCGAGCGTCTTGCGCAGCGCGACGTTCAGCGAGCGGAAGCCCGCGCCCACGGGCGTGGTGAGCGGGCCCTTGATCGCGACGCGGTGGGTCCGGATCGCAGACACCGTGTCCTCGGGCAGATTCTCGCCGTACTTGTCGCGGGCGCTCTCGCCCGCGTAGACGCGCATCCACGCGATCGAACGGCCCGTGGCCTCCGCGGCCGCGTCCAGTACCTTCTGAGCCGCCGGCCCGACGTCAGTCCCGATCCCGTCGCCGTAAATGATCGGAATAATCGGGTTCTCCGGCACCGTCAGCTCTCCCGTCTCCTCGTCCGCCAGCTCGATCGCCTCGCCGTCCGCAGGGACGTCGACCTTCTCGTAGCTCATGAACGTGCGTGCGTTGTCGGACCCGCGTAAAGTGCCTGCCGCTTTGCCGCTTGGCGCTCGAGCGCCGGAATCGGCGGGCTTTGCCGGCCTTACGCGGGGACCGGCCTCGAGGGCGACCCGCCGTCACACGGGGCGCACCGCCACGTCGAACAGCGACCGCCACCGGTAGCGCCGGCCGCCCCAGACGAACGTCCGCCGCGCCAGCGCGTACGCGAGGAAGACCGGCGAGACGAGCGCCGAGGGTCCCGCGAGCAGGAACGTCGTCCGGCGGATCCCGAACCGGGCGTACACCGCGGCCGAGGTCGCGGTGACGAGCGTCACGCCGACCACCGGCGCGAACAGGCACAGCGCGGCGAACGCGACCGCCAGGGCGACGTTGAACGCCGCCGCGCGCGGGGCGTGGAACCGTACGATCCGGAAGAACCGGACGAACCGCTCCAGCGATCCGCGGAGCGACCCGCCGCAGGGGACGGTCCGCGTCCGGTCCGCGGCGGTCACGTCGACGTACTCGGAGAGGGTCCCGTCGTCGCTGACGGTCCGCCGGAGGTCCGCGAGGAGCGCCGCCGCCGCGCCGTCGGCGGTCGCGGCGGCGTCGGAGACCGACCCCGGGCGGTCGAGGTCGGCGCGCTCGAAGACGACCGCGCCGCCCCAGGCGATCCCCCCGGCCGACACCGCTGCGGTCCCGCCGATCGCGTACGCGGGCTCGAACAGGCGGGCGAGGGGGTCTTCCCCGACGAAGACCGGAACCTCCGTCGTCGGTCCCTGTCGCTCGTAGTCGGCGTCGAGCGTCGCGAGCCAGTCGTCTGGATGCGCGAAGTCGTCGTCGGTCCAGACGATCCGGTCGTGTTCGGCCGCCTCCATCCCCGCGGCGATGGCGTTCGCCTTCCCGGAGCAGCCCTCGGGCTCGCCGGCGAGGACGATCCGGACGCCCTCCGGCGTCGCTCCCCGGCGGTCGGCGACCGGGTCGTCGGCGGTGTCGCAGATCACGAGCAGCTCGTCGCGGGCGCCGAGCTGTCCGGCCACCTCGTCGCAGGCGTCGGCCCAGCGCACGGTCGGGAGGAGGACGGAGGTCGGCGTGCGGTCCTGATCCGTGCTGGTCACGTCGCTCGGTTCGCGCGCGGGACTGATAAGTGGTCACACGGCCGTCCGAGCGCTCCCGCTCGCCGACCGTCGGACGCCCCGATCTTCACCGGCACTCGCGCGTCCCGATCTCCCGGACCCGGACCTCGCCGCTCCCCGTGACGTCGACCTCGACCGACGCGAGCGTCATCGACGCCGTCTCCTCGCCCGAGAGATCCGCCGCGCGGTCACAGAGATACGCGAGCGTCGCGTCGACGCGCTCGGCGTCGGTGCGCTTGGGCTCGTTGGCCGACAGCAGCGAGACGTGCTTGCGCCAGCGGGCCGTGGGGTACCCCCGAGCGTCCGACGTGGGGCGGTCGGCCGCGACCGGGTCGCCGTACAGCGCGTCGACTCGGTCGCCGTCCGCGGTCGTCGCGGTCGCGAGCACGAGCGAATCGGTCGAGGGCGGCGAGGGCGCGAACATGTCCCAGTCGCTGTCGCCCGGGTCGGACACCGCGGCGACGGGCTCCGGCGCGGCGACGACGCCGAGTCCCATCGCGTTCCACGCGAGCAGCGAGACGAGGAGGAGCGCGGCGACGGCGGCGAGGGCGCGGGCGCGGGTCGGTCGGTCCGGGAGGAGTCGGGACGGCGGGTCGATCGCGGCCGGTCCCTCGCTCAGCGACCCTGAGATCCCCGCGACCGCCGACCGGACCCGTCCGGCTGTCGGCGCGGCCAACGACTCGGTCCGGTCCCAGACGAACGGTGGGAAGAAGGGTAACAGACCGATCGCCGACACCGCGGAGAAGACGCCGATCTGGAGCGTGAACGCCATCGAGAGGTGGGCGGCGACGAGGGTTCCGGCCAGCGCCGCCCGGAGCCGCCCGGTGGCCGCGACGAGCAGCGGCGAGGCGACGAGCAGCCCGAGCCAGCCGTAGGTAGCGGCCACCATCAGGGCCGGGCTCTCCGGCATGAGCCCCCCGAGTGGGCCGTGGAGGTACGTGAGTCGGAACACCCGCTCGACCGCCTCGCCCGCGGGCCACGCCTCGCCGCGGAGCTTCACGACCGCGTTCGAGACGTACACCCCGACGACGACGGACAGCAAGAGCGCCGAGGCGGGGCCGGCGAAGCGGGCGTTTCTGGGCGGGCTCCCGTCGTCTCGCGGCGCCCCGCGCCGCCTGACCGCGTCCGCCGACCAGCGCGCCCCGAGCGGGCACAGCAGGCCGGCGCCGAGCAGCTGCCAGAGCAGCGTGTCGCCGGCGTTGAGCACGAACGGGTTCCGCGCCTGCAGCGACGCGAGCAGGGCCAGCGAGACCGCGGCCGAGACCCGGGTCCGGTAGCCGACCGCGAGCGCGACCGCGGCGACCGCGGCGACGACGAACAGCACCCCGGCCGCCCACGCCTCGCCGGAGAGCGCGTACAGCGAGAACCGCGCGAGCGGGTACGACTCAGCGAGGAGGTCCCGCGGGAGTACGCCGGCGTCGGTGTAGAAGGCCGTCAGGTTCCGGGCGCGCAGCGCGAGGTCGACGAGGAGGACGGCGCCGAGCGCGAATCGGAACGCCGCGAGCGCGCGCGGGTCGACGCCGATCCGACGCCGGAGCGCGGCGCGGAGGCGATCGGCGGCCGGGAGGCCGCCAACTGCCGGCCCGGAGTCGACGGCGGCGTCTCGGCGTTCGGCCACGATGGTGACGACTCCCCGAGCGGCGACGATAGGTCTTGCGGCGGCGCGGCGGGGTCGCGCGGCGGGGAGGAGGACGGAGGGAAGGCCCTCGCCACGGCTTTCCGGGCGCTTATTGGGGCGCCGCGAGACCCTCGCGTATGCGCGTTATCGCTCACGGCGGCGCCGGCGGGCGCCCGGACGAGCCGGCCCCCAGACAGGAAACGCTCGACGAGGCGACCCGGCGCGGCGTCGACGCCGAGACGCCCCTCGCCGCGGTCGAGGCGGCGCTCGGCGTCCTCGAATCAGACCCGCGGTTCAACGCCGGCGTCGGCGGCGCGGTGCAGTCCGACGGGGTCGTCCGCACCGACGCGGGCGTGATGACCTCGGATCGGGAGGTCGGCGCGGCCTGCTCGATGCCCGGCGTCGAACACGCGGCGAGCGTCGCCCGGGTCGTCCACGCCGAGACGCCGCACATCTTCGTCTCTGGCGAGCACGCGGTCGAACTCGCTCACGAGTTCGGGATCGAGACGGAGGTCGACCTCCTCACCGACGAGAAACGGGAGCGCTACGAGGCCGAGGACCCGCCGCAGGGCGGGCCCCGCGAGCACCTCGACTGGCTCGCGACGCGGTTCGGGTCCGGCGACGATCAGGCGGGGGAGCGCTCAGAAGGTGAAGCGCCCGACCACGACACCGTCGGCGCGGTCGCGACCGACGGCGAGACGTTCGCCGCGGCGACCTCCACGGGCGGGCGCTCGTTCGCGCTCGCGGGGCGCGTCGGCGACGTGCCGCAGGTCGGGTCGGGGTTCTTCTGTACCGAGGCCGGCGGCGCGAGCGCGACGGGCGCCGGCGAGGACATCGCCCGCGTGACGCTGTCGCGGCGGGCAGTGGGGTATCTCGAGGACGGGCTCGAGGCGCAGGCGGCGGCCGACCGAGCGATCGACGAGTTCGAGGCGATCACCGGCTCGGGGGCGGGCGTGATCGTGCTCGGGGCGGACGGCGCCGGGAGCGCGTTCAATACGGATGGAATGCAGACGAGCATCGCTTATAAGTGAACGGCGTGATCCCTTCCGGCAAATCGGGAGGTTAACCCTCCGATTTCGCTTATAAACCGCTGATCGGCACGAACGCCTCCGAAGCCCCAGCCGCGAGGGCGGCGCACGCTCGCTGCGGTCCTCACTCAGTCGCTAACGCTCCCTCGTTGCGGTTCTTGCGTCGTCATCAGAACGCTTCGCGTTCTGATTGGCTCACGAGAGCCCCGCTCTCGTGAACGCCTGCGCCGCCCTCGCGGCTGCCCCTTCGAATCCCGCCCCGCAACCGCACCTCACACCTCCCCAGCCTCGTCGCTGGCGCTTAAAAAGCGCCGAGCGACTCCCTCGCGCGTGCGGTTCGCGGGCCGCTGGCCCGCTCACCGGCACGCGCCGACGTGAAAGATCGGTCGAGCGTCGTCGTTCGATATAAAACGATCCGGTCGGTCACTCGTCGTCTCCCGTGTTTCGCCCTACCGCCCGCAGAGGCGAGGATACAAATCCGCCCGCCGTCTTCCTCGGGTATGGTCACGTTCCTCGCCGGCGGCACGGGGACGCCGAAGCTCCTCGAGGGGGCGACCCGCGTGTGGGACCCCGACGAGATCGCGGTCGTCGCCAACACGGGCGACGACGTCGAGCTCGGCGGCCACCTCGTCTGCCCCGACGTCGACACCGTGCTGTTCGCCGGCGGCGGCGTCCTCGACCGCGAGACGTGGTGGGGGATCGCGGACGACACGACGGCGACCCACGAGGAGCTCCGCCGGCTCGCCGAGGCGGTCGGACGCGGGACCGTGCCCCGGTACCTCGACGACGAGGCGCAGACGGCGGGCCGCGAGATCGCCCGCTGGCGGCGGTTCTCGGGCGTCGGCGAGTTCATGGAGATCGGCGACCGCGACCGCGCGGTCCACGTCACGCGCACGAGCCTGCTCGACGAGGGGCACACCCTCACCGAGGCCGTTCGGACGCTCGCGGACGCCTTTGACCTCGACGTCGACCTCCTCCCGATGTCCGACGACCCGGTCGCGACGCTGATCCACACCGAGTCGGGGGAGACGATTCACTTCCAGGAGTACTGGGTCGCGCGCCGGGGCGAGCCCGCGGTCGCCGACGTGGAGTTCCGGGGCGCGGACGACTCGGAGCCGACGCCCGCCGTCGAGGACGCGCTCACCGAGCCGGTCGTCGTCGGCCCCTCTAACCCCGTGACGAGCGTCGGCCCGATGCTCGCGCTCCCGGGCGTCGAGGCGGCGCTGGCGTCGACCCCCGTGGTCGCCGTCTCGCCGTTCGTCGGCGACGAGGTGTTCTCCGGGCCCGCCGCCGACCTGATGGACGGCGTGGGGAAGGAGCCCTCGACCGCGGGCGTCGCCGACGCCTACCCGTTCGCGGACGCGTTCGTCCTCGACGACGACGACCCGACCGAGCTGCCCGGCCGACACGTCGAGCGCACCGACACCCGCATCGACGACGCCGACGACGCCGAACGCGTCGCTCGGGCGTGCGAGCGGGCGCTGGGGGCGGTGGAGGCAGTGGCGGACCCGGAGGAGATCCGATGAGCGAGCGCGATCCCTTCCTCGCCGCGGCCAGCCTCAGCGGCGCGGCCGACGCCGACTGGGCGCGGGCCGCAGCCCCGCACGTCGACGCCGCAGTCCTCGGCGGGATCGCGCTCGACCCGGCCAGTCGGGCCGCGGCGCGCGACCTCGTCGCCCGCGACCGCTCGGAGTTCCTCCCCGCGGACCCGCTCGCGTGGATCGACCGTCAGCTCGGTCGGCTCGCCGACACCCCTCTCCGCCCCGGCGTCAACGTCCGGAGCGCGACCGTCGACCCCGTTCGCGAGGCGGCGCGGGTCTGCGCCGAGCGCGGCGCGGTCTGCGAGGTGAACGCGCACTGCCGACAGCCGGAGCTGCGCGCGGTCGGCTGCGGCGAGTCGCTCCTCCGGGACGCCGACCGGCTGGCCGAGTACGTGAGCGCCGCCGCCGAGACCGGCGCGACGACGAGCGTGAAGGTCCGCGCGGAGGTCCCCGGCGTCGACCTCGCCGCCGTCGCGGACGCGGTCGCGGACGCGGGCGCCGACTGGCTCCACGTCGACGCGATGGACTCCGAGGCGGTCGTCTCGGAGCTGACCGGCGGCAGGGAGCGTCGGGAGGCCGAACGCCCCCGCGACGGTCTCACCGTGATCGCCAACAACGGCGTGCGGGGGAGAGCGACCGTCGCTGAGTACGCCGCGTACGGCGCGGACGCCGTGAGCGTGGGGCGGCCGAGCGAGCGCCCGGCCGCCCTCTCTCGGGTCGCCGACGCGGTGGCGGCGTGGCGAGAGGGAGAGCTGCCCGGTTCTGGCGGCGCGGAGCCGCCGGAGGCGCCGCCGTGAAATCGAACCCCGTCGACGACGCGACGCTCGCGCTCCTGCTGGAGGTGGCCGGAACCCCGAAACCCGGGAACGTCGACCGGCACCGCGACCTCGACGACCTCCGGTTCGAAGCGTTCCTCGGCGGGGCGGTCGGCGCCCGCGAGGGGCTGGAGCTGGCCGCCGACGGGGTGACCGGAATCGGTCGCGCCTTCGAGCGCGGCGTCGCGGGGATGGCGGAACGGGCCGGAACGAACACCCAGTTCGGCTGTCTGCTCCTGCTCGTGCCCCTCCTCCGAGCGACGGTCGCGGGAGGAGTCGATGATGGGCTCTCTCGGGAAGCCGCCGACCGGGCGGCCCGAGCGACGACCGTCGACGACGCGGTCGCGTTCTACCGCGCCTTCGAGCACGTCGACGTCGCGGTGGCGGACCCGCCGGCGGACGCCGCCGACCTCGACGTGCGACGGGGGAGCGACGCGGCCCCCGCGCTTCGCGAGCGGGGCACGACCCTGCGGGACGTGATGGCGCTCTCCGCGGATCCCGCGGACGCCGGCGGTTCCGAGGACGCTGACAGAGTCCCCGACCGCAACGCGCGGGAGTGGGTCGAGGGGTTCCCGCGGACGTTCCGCGCGGCCGAGTGGATCCGGAGCGACGAGGGGCCGCTGACCGACCGCGCGGCCCGGGCGTACCTCGGCCTGCTCGCGGCCGAGCCCGACACCCTTGTCGCGGCGAATCACGGCCCGGAGACGGCCCGCGAGGCCAGCGAGCGGGCGGCCGCGGTGTTGGGCGGAGCTGACGGGAACCCCGACGCGCTCGTCGGGCTCGACGGAATCGACGCCGCGGCGGTCCACGGCGCCGACCTCGACGACGCCGAGGGGCTGGCGACCGCCTTCGTCGACGAGGGGATCAACCCCGGGACGACCGCCGACCTCACGTGCGCGGCGCTGTACGTGGCACTTCGCCAGGGAGCCGAATCGGAGGGGGCGCCGTGAGCGGGAGCGACCGCGAGGACGGTTCCGACGCCGTCCCCGAAGGGTGGCCCGTCGCCCTCCGCGGCGTCACCGAGTCGGTCGTGACGACGCTCGGGCCGAACGACCGCTGGAACGTCGCGGCGCTCGGACTCCACGCGCCGGACGACCCGGACGAGCCGGTCACCGCGCGGACGTACGGGCGCACTCGGACGTGGCGGAACTTCGCCGAGCGCGGCGGCGGCGTCGTCCAGTTCACGACCGACCCACGGACGTTCGTCGACGCCGCGCTGACGGTCCGCGAGGTCGACGAGCCGGTGCTCCCGACCGCCGACGCGTGGGTCGAGGTGACCGTCGAGGAGGTCGGGAGCGAGACCGACGACGACACGACGATCCGGACGTGGGCGCTCGACCCGGTCGAGGGCGCGGTCGTGAGAGAGCGCGTCCCGACGGTCAACCGCGGGTTCGGCGCGGTCGTCGACGCGACGGTGGCCGCCTCGCGGCTGGGCGTACCCGGATTCGACACGGACGAGCTCTTGGACCGGCTGCGGTACTTCGCGGACGTGGTCGAGCGGTGCGGCGGCCCCGCCGAGCGCGAGGCGTTCGCCGCGATCGACGAGGTGACCGGGTGGCGGGAGCGGGCGGACGAGCGGTGACGAAACCGAGCGCCCCCGACGCGAACGCGCCTGCGGCCCGCTCGCGGCGTAACGAACCCTTTTAGTTCGGGCCGGCGGTATCGCTCGGTATGGCCATCAAGCCCAAGTACATCAAGCAGCTCGGGAACGTCCTGCTTGAGCGGTACCCCGACTCGTTCAACACGGACTTCGAGACGAACAAGGAGAGCGTCACCGCGCTGACGACCGTCGAGTCGAAGGGCGTCCGCAACCGGATCGCCGGCTACGTCACGCAGAAGAAGTCGCAGGCGGCACAGAAGGCGTAAGCGGGTTCGAGTTCTCCGCCGATTCGCTCCGTCACCGTCGAGCCGCGGCGTCGGCGGTCGGCGTCGGCGGTCGTCGACCGTTCGTCTCCGGTCGGTCGTTCGCCTCCCCACGTTTATTCCCGAAGCCGCGGCCACCTCGTCGCGATGGACGCGCTGGTCCGACCGGTCGTCGACCCGGGGTTCGCGGCGGCGGCGCTGGCGTTTTTGTGCGGGGGCGTCGCGCTCGGGACCGCGAGCGGGCTCGTCCCGGGGCTCCACGCCAACAACTTCGCGCTGCTTCTGGCCGGGCTCGCCCCCTCGGTGTCGGCCGACCCGCTGCTCGTCGGCGTCGCGATGCTCGGCGCAGGCGTGGTCCACTCCTTCCTCGACATCGTGCCCGCGCTCGCGCTCGGCGTCCCCGACGCCGCCACGGCCGTCGCCGCGCTCCCGGGCCATCGACTCGTGATCGCGGGGCGCGGTCGCGAGGCGGTCCGGCTCTCCGCGGTCGGATCGGGGCTGGCGGTCGCGCTCGCGGTCCCCCTCGCGGTGCCGATCACGTGGGTCATGGTCCGCGGCTACCCCGTCGTCAGACAACACCTCCCGCTGCTTCTGGGCGGCGTCGTCGCCTTCCTCGTCCTCACCGAGTCGTCGAGGCGGGCCGCGCTCGGCGGGCTCGTCGCGTTCCTCGCGAGCGCCGCGCTCGGCCTCGCGACCCTCGATGTCGACCCGTCAGCCCCGCTGGACGCGGGCGGCGTCCTCGCACCGCTGTTCGCCGGGCTGTTCGGCGCCCCGGTGCTCGTCGACGCGATGGGCGGCGGGGGCGTGCCGCCGCAGGCCGACGCCCGGATCGCGATGAGCCGCCGCGGACTCGGTCTCAGCGCGGGCGGCGGGTCGCTGGCGGGCGCGGTCGTCGGCTACGTGCCGGGCGTCTCCGCGGCCATCGCGGCGGTCGCGGCGCTGCCGGCGGTCCCGCGCGAGGAGGGCGACCGCGGGTTCGTCGTCGCCACGAGCGGGGCGAACACGGCGAACACGATCTTCGCGCTGTTCGCGCTCGTCGCGCTCGGGACGCCGCGGACGGGCGTGACCGTCGCGATCGACCGCGCCGAGGTCCCCTTCGCGCTCCCGATCCTGCTCGTCGCGGCCGCGACCGCCGCGGCGTGCGGGTTCGCGCTCGTCCTGCTGGTCGGCGACGCGTACCTCCGCATCGTCGGGAACGTGGACTACACGCGTCTCTCCGTGGGCGTGTTGGGGCTGCTCGCGGGGCTCTCGTACGCGTTCGCGGGGGCGTTCGGCGTCGGCGTGTTCGTCGTTTCCGGGGCGCTGGGGCTCGTTCCGCCACGGGTCGGCGCGCGGCGGGTCCACCTGATGGGCGTGTTGATCGGCCCCCTCATCGTCGGGTGAGCCACGGTATCTCGTCGCAATCGGCCGTACGAAGGGCGAGGGCAAAGAACAACGGTTAAAAGTCGCGCGGTGGTGGTTTACTGTATGAGCGAGAGTGAAACGCAGGGCACCCGGCAGTGTGTCTCCTGTGGCATTCAGGTGGCCGGGATGAACGCCGCGCGGTTCTCCTGCCCCGACTGCGGGGAGACGATCCACCGGTGCGCCAAGTGCCGGAAGCAGAGCAACCTCTACGAGTGTCCCGACTGCGGCTTCCGAGGGCCCTAACCATGGGGGACGTCGCAGCCAAGATCAAGGTCATGCCGGACAGCCCCGAAGTGGACCTCGACGACCTGCAGGACCGACTGGAGGAGTCGCTCCCGCAGGGCGCGAAGATCCGCGGGTTCCAGCGCGACGACGTCGCGTTCGGCCTCGTCGCCCTCCTGCCCACCGTCATCGTTCCCGACGGCGCGGGCGGCACCGAGGCCGTCGAGGAGGCGTTCAACGAGGTCGACGGCGTCGAGTCCGTCGCGGTCGAGAACGTCGGTCGCCTCTAAGCGACTTCGTTCTCCCCGCGGACGACGCGAAAACGCATTTTCACGACCGACCGTTCCCCGATCGGAGAGCCACGGCTCTCCGATCCGAGGACTGGTTCGCGACGCGAGCCTCACGCGAGGCGATCAGTGATCCACGCGGCGAGGTCGTCGCCCGGGATGAACCCCTCCGCGCGGCGCGCGACCGGCTCGCCGTCGACGAACAGCACGAACAGCGGGACGCTCCGCACGTCAAACCGCTCGACGAGCGGCGGGTCGTCGCGGGGGTTCACCGTGGCGGCGGCGAGGTCGAGCTCGCGGGCGACGTTGCCGAGGACGGGCTCCATGCTCGCGCAGATGCCGCAGCCGTCGGTGTAGAATTCGACGAGGGCGGCGTCACGATCGGCGACGAACGCGTCGAGCGCGTTCTCGTCAGCGAGAGACGCCGGCCGCCGGACGTCCGCGGAGGCGTCGTTCTCGGAGGCACCGCCGGCGGATCCGCGCGTCTCTGATCCAGTATTGGAGTTCATACACACTATTGCCGCCGAACGCTGATAAAGGCTCTCGTCGGAACCGCGTCGGAGGCGATCTCATCGGTCGAGGAGCCGTCGCAGTCGCCGGCGAACGATGTCGGCCGGCCACGAGCTCGTCGTCGTCTCGCGCGCGACGCCGAACGTCTCGACGGTCCGGCGGACCGTCGCGTCGGACGCGCCGCGCTGCTCCGCGAGGAACGCGTACGCCGCGATCTGGAGCTCGTACCGGCGTCGGGTCTCGCGGGTCGGCTCGGCCAGGGCGATCTTCACGTCGGTCACGAACCGGTCCCCGTCCGGGTACTCGACGACGAAGTCCGCCCGGCCGTGGATTTCGACCTCGAGGTCGCCGACCTCGGCCAGGCCGTCCAGCGGGCGTTCGACGGCGACCGCGGTCGCCGGGTCCGCGATCCGGTCCCACAGGTCGGAGTCGAGAAAGTCGCCGAGAACGGTCTCGAAGAACGCGAACATCCCCTCGCGTTCGGCCTCGCCGACGCGTTTCGGGAGCGCGGTCACGGCCTCGTCGAACGCCGCGCGTACCTGCGGTCCCGTCGTCCGGATCGCCCGCTCGTCGACGCCGCGAGCGACCAGTTCCGTGAGCGCGTCGTGGAGACACGTCCCCACCGACTCGGGGCCGAGCCGGTCGAATCGGAGCGGGAGGTCGTCGTCGACATCGTTCGCCGTCGTGTGCAGCGGCTCGTTCAGCAGGTGGGCGAGCGCGTACCGGTCCGCGTCCTCCGTCAGCGGGTACATCGTGCTGGGGCTCAGGAACCGGGGGATCCACGGGTCGAGCCGGTCGCGGCGCGGCGGGGAGGCGGCGACGCGGTCGCGCCCGGTTCGAGGCGCTGGGCCGTCGCGGCCGGCAAACAGGTCCACGTCGTTGACGCCGATCTCGATCGCGTCTCGGTTCGGGTCTCGGTCCTGGCCCGCGTCGAGCCGCAGCTCGTAGGAGTCGCCGCCGTCGCGGGGGAACGCCAGCCCGTCGCGGAGCGCGTCGAGCCACCGGTCCCGCGGCCGGTCCTCGCCCCCGTCCGAGCGCGGAAGGGGCACGACGAGGTGGTCCCGGGCCCGCGTCAGCGCCACGTACAGCAGCCGCCACGCCTCGGCGCGCTCGTTCTCTGCCACGCGGCGGAGCCGCTCCGGGCCGACGAGGGCGTCGCGACCGGCGGACTCGGCGGACCCGGCAAGGGAATCGGCAACCGAGTCCCGCCAGCGGGCCGTCACCCAGCGGAGCCCGGCGTCGCGGCCCCAGCCGTCCCCGGCGCCGTACAGCTCGCCGTCGAACGGCGGGACGGCGATGTCCTCGGGCACGTCCGTGTCCGTCGGCGGGGCGAGCCCTGCGATCTCCCCCTGCGCGACGAATCGCCGAGTGTGGGGCCCGCGCGCCCAGACCTCGAAGGCGGGGTCGGCGACGACGACCACGTCGTCCTGGTCCCCCTTGGCCCGGTGAACCGTGCGGAACTCGACGTCGTAGTCGGCGCCGGCCGCGCTCGGCTGCGCCGGGCCGACGCTCGGGTCCTCGCGAAACGGCTCCGCGAGGTCGACCAGCTCGGCGGGTGAGAGACGGGCGTCACCCTCCCACTCGGCGACCGTCTCGACGAGCGCGTCCACGTTCGCGACCCGCTGGGCCGGCTCCGTCTCGTCGACGCACCCGTTGGGGTCGGCCCGCAGCGCGAGCGCCTCGATCACGTCCTCGACGTACGCGCTCGCCGGAAGCCGGTCGACGGCGTCGCGCCGGTCGCGGAGCCGGACGAGCCCGCGGACGACCCGTCGCTGCGCGTCCGAGAGGTCGGCCGAGTCGTCGTCGAGCGCCCGATCGAGGTCCCACGAGCCCGCCTCGAACGGGGCCGAGTCGAAGGTACCGCTCAGCGGTGACTCGGTGAGTAGTTCCGCCGTGCGCTCCGGGGATCCGGGCGCGATCAGCCACTCGCAGACGGCGAGTACAGCCTCGACCGCGGGGGAGTCGAATAACGCGTCGGTCGCGGTGCGGACGCGGAGCCCCTCGGCGGCGAACGCCGCCTCGTACTCGGGCATCCGCGTCCCGCGGCGGAACAGCACCGTGACGCCGAGCGGGTCGCCGTCGGCGTCGCGGAAGGTCCCGTCGGCGAGTCCCCGCGAGACGTGGGTCGCGAGCACGTTCGCCTCCCCGGTCGCTCCGTCGGGATCCGCCCACGTCGCGGAGCCGGGACGGCCGACGCCGGCGAACGACGAGACGTGGACCGCGGGGGAATCGCCGTCGAAGTCAGCGTCGCCGTCGAGATCACGAGCCCCCTCGCGGGCCGCGTCCAACCGCGGGTACGAGGCGTCGAGGTCGCCGAGCCCCCCGCGGGCCGGGTCGGTGAACACCGGTTCCGCGATCGCGTTGATCCCCGCGGCGACATCGGGTGCGCACCGGTACGTGGCCGTCGCCGTCCGGTTCTCGTGAACGTCCCAGTCCACGCCGAGGTAGGTCCCCTCGGTCGTCGCGGCGGCGAACCACCGCGGGTCGGCGTGGCGCCACAGGTAGATGCCCTGACGCACGTCGCCGCAGGCGAACACGCGCGAGTCGTCGGTCACGACGTGGGAGAGCGCGGCGTGCTGGACGGCCGAGACGTCCTGCGCCTCGTCGATGACCAGGCTCCGGATCCGCGACCGGTACGTCCGGAGCACCCGGTCGCGGTGCGTGGCGTCGACCGCGCGGAGCGGATCCGGAACGTCCGGCCGCTCCTCCGGGTCGGCGAAGTACGCGTCCACGAGGTACGCCACGTCGGTGTGCGAGACGACGCCGCGCTCGCGGACCGCCTCGCGGTAACGAGCCCGATACGCCGAGAGGACGGCACAGAAGTCGTCGATGCGCGCGTCCCACGCGTCGTACAACTCGCGGTCGGCGGCGAGCAGGCGCTCCCGGTCCGAGTCGGTCACCGCCTCGCGGACGCGGTCGGCGGCGCCCCCGTCTCTGGAGTCCTCGCCCTCGACGCTCTCTCCTTCTCCCTCGACGCTCTCGCCTTCTCCCTCGACGAACCGCGCGACCGACCGCGCGATGTCGTCGAACGAGTCGGGTTTCCCGTCGGGGTACACGGAGTCGCGCGTCCGCGTCAGCGCCGACCGGAACGCCTCGGTCGAGAGACGTCGGTCGCGGCAGTACCGCAGCGCGTCCGCGAGCATCTCCTCGACGCCGGCGTCGTACTCGCCGTCGGGGTACGCGTCTTCCAGGCGGCGGAGCCGCCGGGCGTGGTCCGACTCGCCGCGGAGCGACTCGTAGCAGTCGCGGTGGACGCGACGCAGGAGCGCGTCGTTCCCGACCGACGGCACCTCGTCGAAGCCGATGTCGGCGGCGAACTCCCGGAATATCCCGCGCAGGAACCCGTCTATCGTGCCCGCGTAGGGCGCCTGTCGCACGCGCTGCTGGAGGTATCGCAGCTCCGCCTCGCTGACCTCGGCCGCGGCGGGGACGAGGTCTCCCTCGACGATCGCCCGCAGCCGGTCGCAGATCGCCGGGACGATCTCGGCCGCCTCGTCGCGGTTGAACGAGACGACCGCGACGTGTTGCTCGGGGGTCCGATCCCCGGCCGCGTAGCGGCGGAGGAGGTCCTCGGCGGCGACGTGGTGGGCGACGACCGACTTGCCGGCGCCCGGAACGCAGTCGAGGGTGAACAGCCCGGCGTCGGACGCGACGTACGCGTCCCGGATCTCCCGCTGTGCGCCTCGTAGCCTGAGGGGGCCGTCGTCGCCGTCCTCGCCGTCCTCAGCCATCGTCTCCCTCCGTGTCCCCGTCGACGATCGCCCGAAGTTCCGGCGGAAGCTCCGGATCCGTTCCGACCAGTCGCCGCCGGGACTCCTCGGAGACCCGCCGCGTCTCGACGTGGTCGAGCAGGGGGGACCGCGCCACGTCGTCGCCGCTCGGGGTCCGGGTGTGACGGGTGACGACGACGCAGTCCCCCGCCGTCCGGAGCGCGTCGACGAACTGGTCGCGGTCGCGGCCGCCGACCCACGCCGGCTGCGGCGCGAGCGCTCCCGTCGGGCCCTCGCCCCGGAGGACGGCCTCTCGGAACTCCGGGGGAAGCGCGGACTGCGACGGCCGCGGCCACTCCTCGGCCGTCAGCCCGACCGCGATCACGTACGGGACGTCGAGCGCCCAGAGATCGTTCGCCTCGAAGACGTCGAGCGCGCGGGCGTTCGAGTGCTCCCGCCGACCGGGCCGCTGCGTGGCGATGACGCGGGCGAGGTCGGCGGCGTCGGCCCACGAGCGCTCCAGCGTCCCCTCCGCGAGGCGGTCGGCGAACTTGTGGCACAGCTGTCGGACGAGGGTGCGGACCCGCACGACAGCCCGCGCGTCGGTCTCGGTGTCGAGCAGCGCCGGCGAGTCGGCGGCCTCCGTCTCCGGGAGCCCGCGGTCGGCGTACCCCTCGATCGCCTCGCCGAGCACCGAGGCGACCGACGCCGGCTCCGGCGCCGGGGCGGCGTCGAGCCACCCGGCGAACCGGCGGAACCGGTCGTCGACCGCGGCGGCCGAATCGATCGCCTCGGTCCACTCGGAAACCGGCCGCGCGCCCTCCGGGAGGGCCTCCCGAGCCCGGTGGACCGCCGCGGGTTCGATCGGCCACGCCGCGGACCCCGGATCGGCGCCGGAGGAGGCGGCCGGGGACCACCGGAGTTCGAGGGGCCGGAGGAGCGTCTCGCGGTCGACGGCGTCTCCGGCCAGCGCCTCGCACACCGACTCGACGAGGGCGTACGGGCGGGTCCGGGTCACGCGGAGCTGCGTCCAGAACACGGGCGCGATCTCGTGCTGGATCGCCGCCCGGAACAGCGGCTCCTCGTAGGGATCGAGGTCGCGGACCGCGACCGCGATATCTCGGACCGGAACGCCTCGGTCCCGGAGCCCGTCCGCCGCCGCCATCGCGCTGCGGGCCTCGTCGCGGCGGGTCGGGGAGGCGACCTCGATCACTGGTACGTCGGGCGCGTCGATCGCCGCCGAGAGCGCGAGCCGGTCGGCGCCCGTCATTCGGATGCCTCCGTGCCGGAGAGCGCCTCCGCTTCCGAGAGCGCCACCGTCCCGGGGTCGTCGACGGCGAGGAGGTCCGGGACCCGGCGCCGGAGATACTCCCCGGTCCCCGCTCGGAAGTGGACGTGGACCTCGACGGGAGTGGCGGTCAACAGCGCGTTGACGAGGTCGGTGTGCGGGGCCGACAAACTGGAGAGCCCGAGGAGCGTGAGCCGCTCCGCGTTCGGGTGCGCCTCCGCCCACGCCGCCCCGTTCGTCGCGGCGATCGACCGCGTCGCGCGGCGCAGGAGCGCCGTCTCGGAGACGGGCTTCGCGGTCCGGTCCCGCAGCTCGCGCTCGACCGCGAGCGCGGCGTCGAGGAGACCCCTCGATTCGTCGTCGATCGGATCGTCGACCTCTCCCGCCGTCTTTCTCCACGCCGCGATCCGCTCCGGGTGGAAGTTGGTGATCGCCTCCGCCTCGGTCCGGATCTGCTCGACGCGCTGCGGATCGCGAGACGACGGCCCCGTCGGGAGGGAAAGGTTGGCCGGCGGGTCGTCCGGCGAGTCGGCCGGCTCGTCCCCGAGCATTGACCGGATCAGCGCGAGCCGATCGACGCGGTCCACGGCCGCGGTCGGGCGGCCCGCCGCCTCCAACACCCGGAGACAGATCTCGACCGGGTCCGCGAAGCGGAACGCGTCCGCCGGCAGTCGCGCCTCGCGGAGCCGGCGCTGGACGTTCCGCTGGTGGAGCTCGACCGGAGAGACGACGAGCTCGTTCGGGTGCGAGCGGGTTCGGGCCCGCTCGAACAGCCGTTCTTCGTCGCCGACGTGAAGCGTCAGCCGGTCCGGGAGTCCGTCGTCGCGTGTGCGCGTTCCTTCCATATCGAGGTCGACGATTCGTTGAGTCCGGGTACTGCGTCCACCTTCGAACCGTTGTCGGTCGCGGGATCGCCGATCCCTGACGCCGTCGACGACGGACCCTCTCACTCGGTGACAGCCGGCGTAGACAGTACGGGAGCGGAAGCGATCGATGACGGGAGTGAGCCGTGCAGAGCCGTGGGTACAAGAGGATATTTAAGGAAATGTGAGTGACGGCAACGATCGCTTATAAACGAACAAGTGCAGTGGCGCGTGCCTGCGAGCGGCCGACAGGCCGCGAGTCAGCACGCGCGAGGGACGCGGCGAACGCGAGCGGCGAAGCCGCGAGGCTGGGGAGGCGTGAGGTGCGGTGCTATGCTGGCCGGGAGGGACTCAAAGGGGCAGTCGCGAGGCGGGCGCAGGTGACGTAAGGACCGCAAGGAGCGAACGGAGTGAGCGACTGCGGACCGCAGCGAGCGTGCGCCCGCCTCGCGACTGGGGCTTTGGAACCGTCCGTGTCGATCAGCTGTTTATAAACAACATCGTACAGCCGAGCGACTGGGGGGTTGGAAGTGCTCGCCGCAACGCTACTGACTGGTTATAAGGACCCGACAGCAACGCCACCCGGATCCTTATAAACGCCCGAACCACCGCCTCGGTATCCCTACTCCCGCCGTTGATCAAGACCCGGCTTTCCGGTAGAACCCGATTTCACTGATCGGGACGGAACGACGGACCTCAGCGGACTACTCGTCGCTGTCGGCGGCGTCGAGATAGGTGATCGCGCCGCCGAGCAGCGCGAGGTTTTTCAGGAAGTTGATCTTGTTGTCGTGGCGCTCTTTCCCCTCCATCGTCCAAAAATTGTGGATCGCGGGGGTGGTGCCGAGGAAGAACGTGACGAGCGCGCCGGCCGATACTCGGGGCAACTTCCAGAACACGACGCCGAGGTTGGCGACGAACAGCATCCCGGTAACGAACGGGACGAGCAGGTCCGGCATCGGCACGCCCTTCTCTTCGGCCACCTCGACCCGCTTGTCGTTGTTCTTGAACCCGTCCACCGCCATGTACGCGAGCACCCCGCCGTACAGCGCGCGGCCGATCGCCGACGGCGGATCGCCGCCCGCGGTCGCGTCGGCGGCCGACTCGGGCTCGTCGGCCGACTCCACGTCGCTCACGCCGACACCACCTCGATGCCGTCGGGATTCGCGGCGAGCCCGCCCCGGTACGATTCGCTATCCGTTCCGTCTAAGAGTATCATACACCCGTACGTGTGCCCGAGGTGGCTAAAGTTTTACCGGACCGTAAAACGCCTGTCGTCCGATTCGCCCGCGGATCGCGGCTCAGATCGGCGGGCCTACAGGTCGATCCCGGCCTCGTCGATCAGGCGCTCGCCGGAGGCGACGAACCGGTCGAATTCCTCGCGGACCTTCGGGTTCGTCAGTTCGCCGTCGCGCTTGACGACCTCGCCGTCGACGAGGACGGTGTCGATGTGCGAGGTGTCGGTCTGGAACACGACGGTCTCGACCGGCGAGTGCGAGGGGGCCGTCAGGAAGTCGTCCGCGTCGAAGCAGACGAGGTCGGCGCGCTTCCCGGGAGTGATCGTCCCGATCTCGTCTGCCAGTCCGAGCGCCTTCGCGCCCTCGATAGTGGCCATTTCGAGGGTGTCGCGCGCGGCGATGCTCACCTCGGTGACCTCCTCGTGGCCCTCTAAGACGGCCTGGTTGTCGAACATGCGCTGGAGCTGCATCCCGATCCGCATCTGGCTCCCCATGTCACCGCTGACGTTCGAGCAGACGTCGACGCCCCACGACGGGCGACCGCCCGCCTCGAGCACCTTCCCGGTGACGGGGATGCCGTGGCCCATCTGCATCTCGACCTCCGGCGTCGACGAGAAGGAGACCCCCTGCTCGACGGCGTGGTCGATGTCCTCCTGTGAGAAGTGGTTGCCGTGGGCGACGTTGACGTCGGGGCCGAGTTCGTCTTCGAGACAGCCGAAGCCCTGGTAGTCGCCGCCGTACTCCGAGGACGGCCACAGCGCGGCGCCCATGTGGATCGTCGAGAGCGCCCCCAGATCGCGCGCCAGCTCCAGGTCGGCCAGGGCGGTCTCGTCGGTACAGAAGTCCGGGCCGCGGAGGCCGAGCGCGAGGCTGAGCAGGTCGTCGTCGCGGATCTTCCCCTCGTGGAGTGCGCGAATGTTCTCCTCGGGGAGCCCCACGTCGCTCTCGTACCACCACTTCGCCGAGTCGTCGCCCGGCGGCCCGTAGGTGTACACCGCACGCAGTCCGGCGTCTTTCAGCGCGTCGACGGCGCGTTCGCCGTGTTCGAGCGTGTTGGGGTACGACCAGTCCAGGGCCGTGGTGGTCCCCGTGTGGAGCTTCTCGAAGGCGCCGAAGAGGCCGCCGAGGTACATGTCCTCGGGCCGGTAGAGCCCGGTGATGTTGCCGAGCATGTGGTCGAAGTACTCGTTCATCAGCGACCAGTCGCCGGCGATGCCCCGGACCTGCGTCTGCGCGAGGTGAATGTGCGAGTCGACGAAGCCGGGGACGACGATCTGGCCGGACGCGTCGATGACCTCGGCGTTCTCGGTCGAGAGCCCGTGACCGACCTCGACGATCTCTCCGTCCTCGATCAGCACGTCCGCCTCCTCCAGATCGCCGATGTCGGGGTCGAGAGAGAGAACCATCCCGTCCTGTATGATCTTTCGTGTCATGCGTGACTGTACCGTTTGACCATGAGGTTAAAAATTTACTGCATGGTAAAGTCGGGTCCGGAGGGATCGCTTATGTACCTCACCGCCGGAGGGGACCGTATGAGCGAATCCCGCGAGACGGTCTCCTCCAAGGACACCGAGGAGGTGATCATGGAGGCCACGTTCCGTGCGCTGAGCAAGCACGGGTACACGGACCTCCGGATGCGCGACATCGGCGAGGAGATGGACCTGACGCGGCAGGTGATCCACTACCACTTCGACGGCAAGTACGACCTGCTGTCCGCGTTCCTGGAGTACGTCATCGATCAGTACGAGGGGAGCGTGGAAGTGGACGAGACCGACGACCCCCGCGCCGAGCTCGACGCCCGGATCGACCAGTGTCTCTTCGGCCCCGAGTTCGAGGAGTTCGGCCACTGGGAGCGCATGAAGGTGTACCACGAGCTGTACACGCACGCGCAAAACGACGGCGACCACCGGGAGATCTTCGACGAGCACTACGACCGCGTCCGCGGGAGCATCGTCGACGTCGTTGAGGACGGGATCGAACAGGGGGTGTTCGAACCCGTCGACGCCGAGCGGATGGGACAGCTCATCACCGACGTCATCCACGCCGCCCGGGGCCGCCGGATGGCATTGGGGCACACGGACGCACCGGAGGAGGCCCGCGCGGCGATCGACGACTTCGTCCTCAGCTCGCTGTACGCCGACGACTGACGGCCTCCGATCGAAACGCCGGCCGCCGGGACCGTCCCCTACGAGAGCTGTTCGCCGACCAGCCGGTCCGCCTCGGCGAGGAACGCGTCGCGCTCGCCGACCGGGATCGTCGCGCCCGCGGCCACGTCGTGGCCGCCGCCGTCGCCGCCGACCGCCTGACTCGCCTCTCGCATCACCGCCGAGAGGTCGAGTCCCCGCCGCACGAGGGCGTGGGATCCCCGCGAGGACACCTTCAGTTCCTCCGCGCTCTCCTCGGCGAACGCGATCACGGGCTTCGAGCGGTCGACTGCCGGCGAGCCGATCGCCATCCCGGCGATGATGCCGACGATCGTCTCGCGGATCCGCGAGCCGGCGTCGAACCACTGGAGGTGCTCCTCGTCGGTGACGCCCTCGGTTTTTACCCACTGGAGCCCCTCGGAGAGGTTCTTCCGGTGGTTGCGGAGGAGCCGGCGCGCCTCCGCGAGCGCGTCGCCGCGGTCGCCGAGACACACCGCCAGTCCCACGTCCGCCCGCTCGTACCGGGCGGTGGCGTTGAGGAGGGTGGAGAACTCGCTCACGTCCCGCAGCTCGGTGCCGGGCTCCTCGTCGACGAGGGTGTAGGAGGTGCCGACCAGCGCCTCGATCCGGTCGGCGGGAACGCCGGAGGCGACCGCGCGGCGCATCAGCGCGGACGCGAGGACCTGTCGCTCCTCGCCGTCGAGGTCGACCCAGCGCCGCCACTCCCCGTCGCGTTTCACGTCGATGTCGAGGTCGGACAGAAAGGAGATCGCGCCCGCCTCGTCGTTCGAGACGCCCGGGATCTTCACGTCCGAGGCGTACTCCAACAGCTTCGGCAGAGGCCGGGTCTGTCTGCCGTACAGGTCGAGGTCCGTTTTCGTCTCGATGACGCCGGCGTCGACGCCGTCGGCGACGACCGCCTCGTTGGCGCCGACGAGCCCGCCGTCGGAGTCCTGCATGTCGCCGACGGCGCCGACGACCGCCAGCGCGGCGAGGTCGCGGTTGTCGCCGTCCGACCCCTCCAGCGCGCGGGCGAGGACGTAGCTCGCGCCCGCGCCAGACAGCTCGCTCGCCCCGTTGATCCCCTCCAGCAGCGGGTTGAGGTGGAACTCCGTCTCGCGGTCGGCCGGCTGGTGGTGGTCGGCGATCACGGGGACGAAGTCGCCCCGGTCCTCGTGCTCGCCGATCACGTCGAGCTGGCCGGAGCCGAAGTCGGTGAACAGCACCACGTCGAACTCGCGGGCCGCGATCCCGGCGATCGACTCGGCGTCGAGCTGTTTCTCGAAGACGACCTCGTGGTCGATCCCGGCCCGTTCGAGCGCCGTCGACGCGATCGCGCCGCTGGTGAGTCCGTCGGCGTCGATGTGGGACGCGAGCAGCACGCGGTCCGCGGCGCGGAGCCGGTCGGCGCAGGCGCTCGCGCGCGCGGCGAGTTCCGGCACGGGGGGATCGGCGACAGCCATTACCGAGCGTTGGCTCGCGATCGGGGATAAACTCACGCTTCGGTCGGCCGGGGACGACGGCGTCCGGGTCGCCATCGCCGCTTCGACACAGGCAGGGGCATCACTTGCCGTAACTGAGGGTTATAGATATTTGTAGATATATGCACTACACACATGACACGTGGGTTCAACACCCGGAGTCTCCACGCCGGCGCCGCGGCCGACCCGGCGACCGGGTCGCGCGCGACCCCGATCCACCAGACGACCTCCTTCGTCTTCGACGACGCGGACACGGCGGCGGAGATGTACGCGCTCCGGGCGGAGGGCCACATCTACTCCCGGCTCTCCAACCCGACCGTGAACGTCTTAGAGGACCGCATCGCTGACCTGTCGGGCGGCTCCGACGCCGTCGCGACCGGCTCGGGGATGGCCGCCCTCGACGCGATCGCCACCGTGCTCGCGAGCGCGGGCGACAACGTCGTCGCCAGCTCCGAGATGTACGGCGGGACGGCCGCGTACCTCACGAGCATCGCGAGCCGCCGCGGGGTCGAGGCGCGGCTCGTCGACACGCTCGACTACGAGGCGTACGCGGACGCGATAGACGACGACACCGCGTTCGTCCACGTCGAGACGGTCGCGAACCCCTCGCTCGTCACGCCCGACTTCGAGCGGCTCGCGGAGATCGCCCACGACCACGCGGTCCCGCTCGTGGTCGACAACACGTTCGCGACCCCCTACCTCTGCCGGCCGTTCGAGCACGGCGCCGACATCGTCTGGGAGTCGACGACGAAGTGGATCACGGGCAACGGCACCACCGTCGGCGGCGTCGTCGTCGACGGGGGGCAGTTCCCGTGGGACCACCCCGACGCCGACTACGACGAGCTGGACGGCGAGTCGCCCGCGTTCCCGATCGACTTCGTCGAGCAGTTCGGCGACGCCGCCTTCGCCAACGTCGCCCGCCAGCGCGGGGTGCGACCGACGGGCGGCCAGCAGTCCCCCTTCGACGCGTGGCAGACGATCCAGGGGCTCAACACGCTCCCGCTCCGGATGGAGCGCCACTGCGACAACGCCCGGGCCGTCGCGGAGTTCCTCCGGGACGACGACCGCGTCGACTGGGTGGCGTACCCCGGTTTCGAGGACCACCAGAGCCACGACAACGCCGCCGAGTACCTCGACGGCTACGGCGGGATGGTCACCTTCGGGGTCGACGGCGGCTTCGAGGCCGCCAAGACGTTCTGCGAGGCCGTCGACCTGACGAGCTTCCTCGCGAACATCGGCGACGCGAAGACGCTCGTCATCCACCCGGCCTCGACCACTCACGCGCAGATGGACGAGACCCAACAGCGCCTCGCCGGCGTCTACCCGGAGATGCTCCGCCTCTCCGTCGGGATCGAGGGCGCGGACGACGTGATAGCCGACCTCGATCGGGGGCTCGCGGCCGGCGAGCGCGCCGCGAACGGGTCCGACGCGACCGATACCGACGCGACCGATACCGACGCGACCGACTCGGAGGTGTGACGCCGTGAGCACCGTCCCGGCCGACCACGGCGTCGCCTCGCTCGGGGAGTTCGTCTTCGAGTGCGGCCAGTCGGTCCCGGACCTGGAGGTCGCCTACGAGACCCACGGCGAGTTCGACGGCGACAACGTGGTGCTTGTGTGTCACGCGCTCACCGGCAGCCAGAACGTCGCCCGGTCGCCCGCGCCGGAGCGCGAGGAGGAGACCCGCGGCGCCGGGCAGGCCGGGCAGGCCCGCGCGTGGTGGGACGACATCGTCGGGCCGGGGAAGGCGATCGACACCACCGAGTACTACGTCGTCTGCGCGAACGTCCCCGGTTCCTGTTACGGCACCACGGGCCCGGCGAGCGAGCGCCCCGCCGACCTCGATCACCCCGACGACCCCGACCACGACCGGTGGGGGACCGCGTTCCCGCCGGTGCAGGTCGAGGACTGGGCCCGCGCGCAGCGCCGGCTGCTGGACCACCTCGGCGTGGGGCGGCTCCGCGCCGTCGTCGGCGGGAGCGTCGGCGGGATGAACGCCCTGGAGTGGGCGAAGCGCTACCCGGACGACGTCGACCGCGTGGTCGCCATCGCGACGGCCGGCCGCCTCGACGCCCAGTGCCTCGCGCTCGACGCGGTCGCCCGGCGGGCGATCCGCGCGGACCCGAACTGGAACGGGGGGAACTACTACGGCGAGGGGCGGCCCGGCCCCGACGAGGGGCTCGCCCTGGCCCGTCAGATCGGCCACATCATGTACCTCTCGAAGGCGTCGATGGAGCGCAAGTTCGGGCGGCGCTCGGCGGGCCGCGACTCGCTGACCCGCGAGGAGGGCGACCTCGGGCTTCCGCCGGAGCCGACGGCGGCCTTCTTCCCGTACCGGGAGGTGGAGTCGTACCTCGACTACCAGGCGGAGGGGTTCAGCGACCGGTTCGACGCGAACAGCTACCTCTACCTCACGCGCGCGATGGACGAGTACGACCTCTCCGCGGGCCACGGCACCGACGCCGACGCGCTCGCGGCCTTCGAGGGCGAGGCGCTCCTGTTGAGCTTCACCGCCGACTGGCACTTCACCGTCGAGCAGTCGTCGTCGCTCGCCGACGCGTTCCGCGCCGGCGACGCGCCGGTCGCGCACCACGTGATCGACTCCGACCACGGCCACGACGCGTTCCTCGTCGAACCCGAGCACGTCGGCCCGCCGCTCCGCGACTTCCTCGCGGAGGGCACCGCCGGCCGCGCGGTCTCCGACGGCGGGGGCGGGGGCGACGAGTCCGCCCGACCCGAACCCGACCACGCGCCGGTCCACGCGAGCCTGTTTCGGGGGTGACCCGTCGGCTGTTCGAGGATTGACCGTCGGCTTTCCGCCGAAGGCACTCCCACTCTCCGTCTCGGAAACGCCGCGATCGTTCTCCAAAATTTATCACGATCGACCATGAGAACGTTCATGGTACGCGCTCGCGTGGTGTGAGAGGTATGCCCGGCGGACACTCCCAGACGCTCCGACCGTTCCTGTGGCGCGCCGAACGACTGTATCCGGACACCGAGATCGTCTCCCGGACTCACGAGGGACGCACGCGACACACCTATTCAGAGTACGCCGACCGCACGGCCCGGCTCGCGAACGCCTTAGCGGAGCACGGGATCGAGCGCGGCGACCGGGTCGCGACGTTCTGCTGGAACCACACCCGGCACTTCGAGACGTACTTCGGCGTCCCGAACACCGGCGCGCAGCTCCACACGATCAACCCGCTCCTGCCGGACGAGCACATCCGGTACATCGTCGACGACGCCGACGACGAAATCGTCTTCGTCGACCCGTCGCTGGCGCCGAAACTCGCCGGCGCCGCCGAGGGGGCCGCGGAGTTCGAGGGCGTCGACTTCGTCGTCATGGGCTCCGAGGAGATCGACGCGCTCGACGCGACCCCCTACGAGGAGTTCGTCGCGGGACAGCCGACCGACTACGACTGGCCCGACCTCAACGGCGACCGGCCCGCCGGACTCTGTTACACCTCCGGCACGACGGGGAAGCCGAAGGGCGTCGAGTACACCCACTCGATGCTGTGGAGCCACACGATGGCCTCCCAGACGCCCCAGGGGATCCCGATGGAGGACTCCGACGTGATCATGCCCGTCGTCCCCATGTTCCACGTGAACGCGTGGGGGATGCCGTTCACCGCGACCGCGGCGGGCGCGAAACATGTCTACCCCGGGCCATCGCCGGAGCCGGCCGACCTCGCCGCCCTCATCGAGGAGGAGGGCGTGACGGTCTCCGCGGGCGTGCCGACGGTGTGGCTCGGCCTGCGCGAGTACATCGAGGAGGGGAACGACGTGGACCTCTCGACGCTCGACACCGTCATCGTCGGCGGCGCGGCCGCGCCGCAGGCGCTGATCGAGTGGTACGACGACCGCGGCGTCGAGGTGCTCCACGCGTGGGGGATGACCGAGCTGTCGCCGATCGGCACCGTCTCGCACCTCAAGAGCGACCTTCGGGACGCCGACTACGAGACGCAGGTGAACAAGCGGGCGAAACAGGGGCTCGTCGCCCCCGGACTGGAGTTCGAGGTGATCGACGAGAACGGCGAGGAAGTGCCGTGGAACGGCGAGGACTTCGGTGAGCTCCGCGTCCGCGGCCCGTGGGTCACGAAGGAGTACTTCAAGCGCCCGGAGGCCAACGAGGGGGAGTTCGTCGACGGCTGGCTGAAGACGGGCGACGTGGTCACCGTCGACGAGGACGGCTACATGCAGCTCGTCGACCGGACGAAAGACGTGATCAAATCGGGGGGCGAGTGGATATCCAGCGTCGAGTTGGAGAACGCGATCATGGCCTACGACGGCGTCAGCGAGGCGGCCGTGGTCGGCGTACCCCATGAGCGCTGGCAGGAACGCCCCGTGGCGTTCGTCGTCGTCGCCGAGGGGGTCGACCGCGAGGAACTCGTCGACCGGATCGAGACCGGGCTCCGCGAGGAGTACCCGAAGTGGTGGGTGCCTGACGCGGTGGAGTTCATCGACGAGGTGCCCAAGACCGCCACCGGGAAGTTCTCGAAGAAGGACCTCCGGGAGCGATACGCCGACCAGTCGCTGGTCGAGGGGTCGGTGCCGGAGTCGGACGCGCCAGACGGGGAGTAGGCGCCCGCCGCCGGACCCGCGGCTCAGTCGTCGCGGTCGCCGACGACCCACTTGTGCGAGTAGCTCTCGCCGCAGGTGCAGTGGGCGTACGCGTGGACCACGTCGCCCTCGGCGTAGAGGCCGCCGACCTCGTCGTTTTGCGCCTCCGCGAACGCGAAGACGAACCGGACCGCGTGCTCGTCGTCGGGGGCCTCCTCGGCGAAGGGACAGGCCCCGCCGTCGAGGGTGCGGGCGATCTCGCCCTCCGCACCCATCGCCGTCTTCGCGAACTCCATGGCGCCCATGCCCGTGCCGGCCTCGAACGCGGACCGACCCGTCTCGCCGTCGAGGATCAGCCGGACGCCGCCGTCCGTCTCGGTGCCGACGTTGCGGAGCCGGGAGTCGTCGTCGAGGTACGCGTCGCTCAGGTAGAAGACCACGTCGTCGAGCCGCTCGCCCGCGAGGAACTCGTCGAGGTTGCTCATGCCGGCCCGAGGCGCGTGAGCGGTAAAAGGCGTGCGAGTCGGCTCCGGGGTGAGTCGACGGCCAACCGATGCCGACGCGGCTGGAATCGGGGTAAGTGTTAATACGTACCACTGAGATCCGTCGCGTGATGAGTGCGCAGACCCCATCCGGAGACCGGCTCGCCGAGTGGGCGGAGCTGGTCGACGAGGACGTGCCGGAGGAGCTCCGAGAGGAGTGTTCCGGCGAGCGATAACTTTCACCCCGCTTCGCGAAGGCTTTAGGCCGGTGCCGGCCAAGGGCCGCCGATGGCGACCGAGGCCGCCGGTATCGACAGACCCCTGCTCGTCGACGACTTCCTCCAGGAGCGTCGCTACCAGCTCCAGCTGGCGGACGCCGCCGCCGACGAACACACCCTCGTCTGTCTCCCGACCGGCCTCGGCAAGACGACGGTCAGCCTGCTCGTCACCGCCGAACGGCTCCACGAGGCGGGCGGGAAGGCCCTCTTTCTGGCCCCTACCAAGCCCCTCGTTCAGCAGCACGCGGATTTCTACCGCGAGGCGCTGGAGATTCCGGACGACGAGATCGTCGTGTTCACCGGCGACGTGAAGCCGGACGACCGCGCCGCGCTGTGGGACGACGCCCGGATCGTGATCGCGACCCCGCAGGTCGTCGAGAACGACCTCGTCGGCAACCGGATCTCGCTGCGCGACGTGACGCACTGCACCTTCGACGAGTGCCACCGCGCGACCGGCGACTACGCGTACGTGTACATCGCGGAGCGCTACCACGCCGACGCGGCCGACCCGCTCGTCACGGGGATGTCCGCCTCGCCGGGAGGCGACACCGAGGAGATCGAGACGGTCTGTGAGAACCTCGGGCTGGTCAACGTCGAGGTGATGACCGAGGAGGACGCCGACGTCGACGAGTACACCCACGACACCGACGTGCAGTGGGAGCAGGTCACCCTCCCCGACGAGGTGCTGGCGATCCGCGACGCGCTCAACGAGGTGATCACCGACCGGCTGGAGAAGCTGAAGTCGCTGGGCGTGACGAACACGACGAACCCCGACCTCTCGCAGAAGGACCTCAACAAGATGCGGGGGCAGCTGAAACAGATGATGGACAACGACCAGTCGGAGGGGTACAAGGGGATGAGCACCCACGCCGAGGTGATGAAGCTCCGGCGCGCGACCGAGCTGGTCGAGACCCAGTCGGTCGAGTCCGTCCGGCGCTACTTCGAGCGCCAGCGCGAGGCGGCCAGGTCGTCGGGCGCGTCGAAGGCGAGCCAGCGGATGGTCGCGGACCCCAAAGTCCGAGAGGCGATGCGGAAGGCGGAGTCGTTCGACGGGCTCCACCCGAAGTTCTCGAAGGCCCGGATCCTGCTGGCGGAGACCCTCGGAATCAACGAGGGCGAGCGCGCCATCCTGTTCACGGAGTCGCGCGACACCGCGGAGGCGCTCGTGGAGTTCCTCTCGGCCAGCTTCGACGTGCGCAAGTTCGTCGGGCAGGGCGACAAGGACGGCTCCGACGGGATGAGCCAGAAGCAGCAGCAGGAGACGCTCGACGAGTTCAAGGCCGGCGAGTTCGAGGTGCTCGTCTCCACGAGCGTCGCCGAGGAGGGGCTCGACGTGCCCGAGGTCGACCTCGTCTGTTTCTACGAGCCCGTCCCGACCGCGATCCGCTCGATCCAGCGTAAGGGGCGGACCGGCCGGCAGGCCGAGGGGAAGGTGGTCGTCCTGATGGCCGAGGACACCCGCGACGAGGCGTTCTTCTGGATCTCGCGGCGCCGCGAGAAGAAGATGGCCAGCCAGCTCGCCGAGCTGAAGGAGGCCACCGACGACATCGAGGAGACCGTCGGCGACGACGGGCAGGCGGGACTCGACGCGTTCTCGGGGGGATCTTCGGGGAAGGGTTCCGAGCCGGAAGCCGACGATGGCGCGGGCGAACGCGTCGACAGCGACGACAGCGACGACGATGTCGATGACGGCGAGAACGCCGACGCCGGACTCACCGACTTCGCCGAGGAAGCGCGAGCCGGCGAGGAGGGCGCCGGCGAGAGCAAGGCGACCGACGGGGAGGAGGCGACCGAGGAGGGTGCGAGAGCCGACGACGACGCCGTCGTCGCCACCGCCGGCGTCGACGAGGGCGTCGAGGTCGTCGTCGACCAGCGCGAGCTCGACTCCTCGATCGCGAAGGACCTCTCGACGCGCGACGGGCTCGTCACCCGGCTGGAGACGCTCGCGGTCGGCGACTACGTCCTCTCCGACCGGGTCGCGGTCGAGCGCAAGTCGGCGGCGGACTTCGTCGACTCGATGCTCGACTCGGACCGGTCGATGTTCGAGCAGATCGGCGAGCTCTCGCGGGCGTACGCCCGTCCCGTGATGGTCGTCGAGGGGACGAACCTCTACGGCCAGCGCGACATCGACCCCAACGCGATCCGCGGCGCGCTCGCGTCGCTCGCGGTCGACTTCGACGTGAGCGTCCTCCGGACCGAGGGCGAGGACGACACCACCGAGCTGCTCGCGACGATCGCCAAGCGCGAGCAGGAGACGCGCGACCGCGAGGTGAGCGTCCACGGCGAGAAGACGACGAAGACCCGCGCGGAACAGCAGGAGTACGTCGTCTCCTCCATCGCCGACATCGGGCCGGTCACGGCGCGCACCCTCCTCGAACACTTCGGCACCGTGGAGGCGGTGATGACCGCGCCCGAGGACGACTTGCTGGAGGTCGACGGCGTAGGCCCGGTGACCGCCGAGCGCATCCGCGAGGTCGTCGGGAGCGAGTACGAGTGACGCGCCGCTGCGGCCGACTCGCCGCACGGCCCGACTACTCGACCCCGCTCACCAGCGTCACGACCCACTGCCCGAGGTCGTACTCTGATCTGACCTCCACGCGCGTCACCCACTTCACCCACTGGAAGCCGCGGCGGTCGGGGGCGACGAGCCGGGCGGGCGCGCCGTGGCCGTGCGAGAGCCGCTCGCCGCCGACGTGCGTCGCGAGCAGCGCGTCCTGGGCCTCGTCGATCGGCAGGCTCCATCGGTAGCCGGTGACCGAGGTGAACCGGACGTAGGCGGGGTCGCGGTCGGTCGGGCTGGCGTCGATGCCCGCTCCGGACTCGACGCCGCCGGCCGCGTCCAACAAGTCGCCGACCCGGATCCCTCCCCACTCTTGGACCGTGTACCAGCCGCTGGTGCAGTCGAGCAGGGCCTCCGTCTCGTGGCCCGCCGCGAGCTCGTCGGCGGTCAGCTCGACGGGGTCGCGCACGAGCCCTCCGACCCGCAGCCGGTAGTCGTCGCGGTCGATCGGGTCGGGGTCGTCGGCGACCCACGAGGTGATCGGGAAGGCGGCGTTCCCCTCGCCCCCTCGCGGCTGCGAGCCGGTGAACCGCCGGTCGGCGCCGGCGGTGTCGAGGGCGTCGTTGACCCCCTGTTGGAGCCGGTACGCCGCGCCGCCGGCGGCCAGCAGGACCGTGTACCGGAGCGCGGTCCGGCGGCGCTCGAAGTCGACGCGGTGCGGGAGCCGGAACCGGGTCGTCGCGTGCGCGGCCACGAGCGGGACCAGGGCGAGCCCGAAGCCGACGTGGACGGAGAGCAGCGTCCAGTAGGAGATGCGCACGTCGAGCCCGAACACCCACGCGATCCCGGTCGCGAGCGCACCCAGCGCGGCGAGGAGCGTGAGGACGGAGAGCGCGGTCGACCGCCGCCAGCGACCGGGATCAGTGAGCCGCCGGCGGACCCGCGCGAGCTTCCACGCGAGCAGCGCGACGATCCCGACGCCGAGCGCTCGATGGAGCCAGAAGAGGGGCCACCCCTCGGGAACCCCCACGGTGAAGGAGACGAGCCCCGTCGCGGCCTCCGCGACGACGAACGCGAACAGCGACCAGTCGACCGCTCGCGGCGGCGGCTCGAAGCGGTCGAGGGCGGCGCGGAGGCGGTCTCCGAGTGCTGGTCGCGTCCCCATCTCGACCGTGCTACGTGCTAGCGAGACAAAAGCGTCGTCACGGTTCGTCGCTCGGCGCTACAGCTCGTAGGTTTCCCCGTCGACCGCGAGCGGCTCCTCGAACGCCTCGTCGGGCGGGTAGTAGTGCGCGAGGTGGACGAGCCGGGTGCGGTCCGCGCCGAGCTCGTCGGCGAGCGCGAGCGCGCCCTCGCGGGTCATGTGCTTCGTGCCGAACGTGCGCGGGACGCCGTCCGGCCCCTCGTGGCGCCCACCGATCGGGTGGTGCTCGCAGAGCGAGGCGGGGACGATGGCGTCGGCGAGCAGGAGGTCGGGATCGGACAGCGCTTCCCGGGAGCGCTCCGGCACGTCGTAGCTCGTGTCTCCCGTGAGCGACAGTTTGCCGCCCGTCTCCGGGTCCTCGATGACGACGCCGTAACACAGGAGCGGCGGGTGGTCGACGGGGACGAACCGGACCCGTAGCCCGCACGTCTCGAAGGGCTCGAACGGGTCGCGGGAGTGGACGCCGATCCGGTCTTCGAGGTAGTCGTACTTGTCGCGGATCGTCTCGGCGACGCTCTCGTCGGTCGCGGGGTCGGTCTCCGACGGGGCGTGGACCGGGAGCCCGTCGACCAGCCGGTAGACGTTGCCGAGCCCGTCGAGGTGGTCGAAGTGGATGTGCGTCACGAGCCCGGCGTCCGGCAGCGACACGTCGTTGTCGAGGAACTGGCTCCGGAAGTCGGGGCTGAAGTCGACGAGCAGCGACTCGCCCGTGCGCTCGTTGGCGACGTGGACCGAGAACCGCGAGCGCGACACCCCGCGCTCGCGCGCCGCGGCGCAGGTGTCGCAGTCGCAGCCGACCGTCGGCGTCCCGGTGGTGTCGCCGGTGCCGAGGAGGGTGACCCGCATCTCGGTTCGAGGTCGACGGCCCACCGACTTAGCGTCCGCGGTCACTCCCGGACTCTGGCGGCGTCCTCCTCGCGCCCCGATTTATAAGCCCGTCAGGCGCGACGCCCCGGTATGCACGACGCTCGCGATCTCGCCCTCGCGCGGCTCCCGTCGGGGGTCCCGGTCCGCACGACCGTCCACGTCTACGGCGAGGGCCGTCTCGTCGACGGGCCGGACGGCCCCGAACTCGACGCGCCCGCCGACGGCGGCCCCGTCGTCTACGCGCAGGCGGCCCAACACGGCCGGGAGGTGAACGGGACCGCGGTGCTCCGCCGACTCCACGAGCGGCTCACGGGATCCGGCGGTGACGCAACCGATGCGGGGCCCGAAGGGGACCTCGGCGACGGCGGTCTCGCGGGCACCCTCGTGACGGTTCCCGTCGCCGACCCGCTCACCTTCGACCGCGTCTCGTACACCACGCCGGAGTCGCTCGACGCGATCCACTCGAACATGAACCGCTGCTGGCCCGGCGACGCCGACGGGACCCTCCACGAGCGGATGGCGGCCCGGCTGTGGCGGTTCGCGGGCGCGGCGGACGCGGTCGTCGACCTCCACACCGGGTCGCCCGCGATGCTCACCCACGCGGTGTACATGCGCGACGACGCGGCCTGCCGGGGGCTCGCGGAGGCGTTCGGCACCGACCTCCTGCTCGCGGAGGCCGCGGGCGAGGAGGCGGACGCGGAGTGGGCGGAGCGCGGCTTCGCGGGAAAGCTCCGGGTCGCCGCCACCCGCGAGGGGATCCCGACGGTCACCCCCGAGCTCGCGCACAGCCGCGAGGTCGTCCCGGAGGCGGTCGACGCCGGCGTCGACGGAATGGTCGGCGTGCTCCGGCACGAGGGGCTCCTGCCGGGCGAGCCGGCGCCGTGGAGCGGGACGGTCGCGCGGAACCACCTCGGGCGCGTCGAGGCCGCGGACTCCGGACTGTTCACGCCGGAGCGCGGGCTGTCGGTCGGCGACGAGGTCGCGGCGGGCGACCGGCTCGGCGTCGTCCACGACCCGACCACCTTCGAGCCGCTCCAGACCGCCGCGGCCGACCGCGACGGGATCGTCTACTCGATCGCCCGCGAGGCGACCGTCACCGCGGGCGCGACGCTCGTGGGGGTGGCAGAGCGGCTGGAGGAGTGACACGCGACTGGAGGAGTAGAACAATTGGCGGACCGCGGCGGCGCCCGCGCTACGGCTGTCGCACCCGGATCGTCCCCGTCGCGTCGACGGTGACGAACAGCCGGTCGCGCACCTCGCGTCCCCGGACCGCGTCGCCGGCGCGCTCGCCGATGGTCTTCATCAGGTCGGGCGCGGTCTGGTTCACCTTCACGCCGGCCTCGTCGCAGGCGTCGTACACGCGCTTCGGCGCGTCGTAGAGGTCGGTCCCGGCCTCGATCTCGACGCGGACCGGGGCGGCGAGCGCCTCCGCGAACGCGACCGTCTCGCGGGCGCTCGCCACGTTGTCGCGGGCGCTGGCCTCGACGCTGGAGACGTTCGCGCGCGACGTGCCCAGCCGGTCAGCGATGTCGGACTGCCGGAGCCCCCGCTCGCGGAGGGCGAGCACCTCGGCCTGCCGGCGGGTGAGGACGCTCTCGTCCGCGTCGAACCCCGCGCGCTCCAACAGCGCGTCGGCGTCGACGTCGTCGGGGTCGGGGTCGGGGTCGGGCTCGGAATCGGAATCGGATCCAGGGCCCCCGTCGTCTGCGACCATACGTGTCGTCAGGAGGTGCGCGCTCAAAAAACGGAGGTTTCGGCGACGGTCGGAGCCGAGCGGAGCGAAACGGAGCGGGCGAAGCGACGAGGCCGAAGCGAGGAAAGCGAAACGGGGAGAGCGGACGGCGTCGGCGGCGGATCGGTAGCGTCCGGACTGTCCGTGGGGTGGGGCCGCCCCCGGGACGCGACCTACTTGCCCCAGAAGTTCTCGCGGCTGCCGAGCCGCTCGCGGTCGGGGCGGTCGCGGCGCCGGTCGCCCTCGTCGTCCTCGTCGTCTTCGCCGGCTTCCCCGTCGGCGTCGGCGTCGTCGCCGTCGGCGTCCGCTTCCTCCTCCGGATCGTCGGGGAGGCGCTCGACGACGTCCTGCGCGGTCGCGTGGCTCGACTTCACGCGGTGGATCCGCACCTCCGCGCGCGCCGGCGGGAGTAGGCCGTCGACGAGGACGATGAACCCGTCGTCGGTGCGACCGACGCCGGCGCCGCTCTCGTGGATGTCGTCGACCTCGACGACGACCTCCTCGCCGGGCTGGACCGGCTGCTGTTTCAGCTCGTAGATGGGCATGTCGTAGTGGTTACACCACTCCGCGCCGCCCTTGTTGCCGTAGTGTTGACACCCCATCCCCTCGATTCGTTCGTCGAAACTGGGGCAGTCGTCGGCGAGTGGACAGTCCGCCATACCGTAGGGGAGACCGGCCGCCGTTGTAAACGTTTTCGACTGGCCGGGCGAAATTTTGGCGTATCGGCGTCTCATCCGGGTGAACGGCGGCTGGTTCGGCTCTCCGCGCTCCGATCAGCGCCGGATCACAGGAACTCCCGGACCTCCGAGTACCACATGTCGTGGTGGTCGACCGCGCCGACCGCGTCCGCGACATCGACCGCAATCGCGTGCCAGCAGCGCTCGGAGGGGTCCTCGGCGTCGAGGTTGTAGGTCGCGTCGGCGCAGTTGCACTCCCCGTCTTCGACCACGTACTCGTCGTCGTGGCCGACGACGACGGTGAAGTCCCGGTAGCGCTTCACGCGTCCCTCCCCGACCGCCTCGATGGCGCGCTTCCCGCGGTCGCCGTGCTCGTCGACGACGGCCGCGGCGATCGGGCCGGTGAGCTCCCCGGCCTCCGCGATCGCCGCCCGCCAGTCGTCGACCGGCTCCATGCGGGCACGTTCTCGGGCGGTCGGTTAAATCCCGTCGGTCACCCCGGACCGACCGCGGGGCGTCTCGTGGGCTTTCGGGAGGACTTCCGGGAGAGCTTTCGGGGCGTGGTTTCAAGCCGCCTCGCCCCGTCGACGGGCCATGGCCGAGACGTGTCCGCACCTGGCGTATCGGACCGAGGGCGACGGGAAGTCGTTCGACACCGCCCGCGCGTTCTGTACCGTAACGGAGTCGTTCGTCCAGCCCATGCGCGCCGACGTCTGTAACGCGCGGTACGGGCTCGATCCGGCGGCGGACTGCGAGTTCTACGTCGATCCGGGTGCGTCCGACGGGAGCGAGACCGCCGACCGATGACCTACGACGACTACCTCGACGGGAAGCCGGCGATCATCACCGCGGCGCTGACCGGGGGCGTCCACGGGAAGGAGGCCCATCCGGACCTCCCGGAGACCCCCGAGGAGATCGCCGCCGCCGCGGCCGCCTGCGAGGACGCGGGCGCGAGCGTTCTCCACCTGCACGCGCGCCGCGACAACGGCGAGCGCGCCTTCTCGGCCGAGCGCTTCCAGGCGGTCGCCGACGCGGTCCGCGAGGCGACCGACGAGGCGGTGCTCCAGCACTCGACCGGCGGGACCGCGGCGCCCGACGCCCTCCGGCACGAGCCCCTGCGGACCGACCCCGCGCCGGAGATGGCGTCGCTCGACATGGGCCCGCTCAACCGGTACGAACGGCTCACCTCGGAGAACACCCGCGGGCTGGTGGCGTCGCTGCACGCGGAGATGCGGGAGCGGTCGATCAAGCCCGAACTGGAGGTGTTCAACGACGGGCACCTCAACGAGTCGCTCGCGATCCTGGAGGACCTGGAGGATCCGCCGTACCTGAACTTCCTGTTCGGCGGCGGCACAACGTCGCCGCCGCACCCGCGGAACCTGCTCAACCGGGTCGAGGCGCTCCCCGAGGGCGTCGAGTTCAACGTGATCGGGTTCGGGCCCCACCAGCTCCCGATGACGACGCAGTCGCTACTTCTCGGCGGACACGTCCGGGTCGGACTGGAGGACAACAGGTACTACGAGAAGGGGGAGCTGGCGACCAACGAGCGGCTCGTCGCGCGGGCCGCGCGGCTCGCCGAGGAGCTGGGCCGACCGGTGGCGACGCCCGGGGAGACGCGGGAGCTGTTGGGGTTGCGGGGTCGGTAGTCGCGCCGTTCTCTCCCGGACGTTCGATCGGCGGGGAGCGCCCCGATCGGCGACGTGTTTTTATACGTCGGGTGAGGGTGATACGGCAACACGATGCCACGCGAACAGTACCAAACGAAACTGGAGGGGCTCCGCGACGACGTGCTCTACATGAGCGAGCTCGTCGCGGAACGGCTCCGGATGGGCCTCGACGCCTTAGAGCGGCAGGACGCCGAGCTGGGCGATGAGGTCATCACCGGCGACGCCGAGATCAACGACCTGTACCTCGAACTGGAGGGGAAGTGCACGGACCTCATCGCCCTTCAGCAGCCGGTCGCGGGCGACCTACGGTTCATCGCGGCGTCGTTCAAGATCATCACCGACCTCGAGCGGATCGCCGACCTCGCGACGAACCTCGGCGGGTACGCCAAGCGGGCCGACCGGGAGGTGTTCCCCGACGTGGACGTCCAGCGCATCGGCGACGACACGCTGGCGATGCTCGACGACGCGATGGCGGCCTACGCCGAGTCGGATCCGGAGCGCTGTTTCGCGGTCGCGGAGGCGGACGACGAGGTCGACGCGGCCTGCGAGGCGGCGAGCGACCTCGTCGTGCGCGACCTGATCGAGCGCGACGAGCTGCGCGACGATGAGGACGTGGAGGGGACGATGCAGAACGTCTCGCGGCTCCTGCTCACGATCCGCGACCTCGAACGCGTCGGCGACCACGCCGTCAACATCGCGGCGCGTTCGCTGTACATGATCGAGAACGACGACGAGCTGTTGTACTGAGCCCCCCTCGTGACCACCTACACCACCGAGATCGACGTTCGGTTCCGCGACATCGACGCGATGGGCCACGTCAACAACGCCGTCTACGCCACCTACATCGAGCAGGCCCGCACGGCGTACTTCCGCGACGTGCTCGACGCCGACATCTCGCGGGCGTCGACCGTGCTGGCGTCGCTGTCGCTCGACTTCCGCCGACCGGTCGAGCTGGTCGACGGCAGCGTCACCGTCACGGTCGACGTGGCGGAGATCGGTCGGTCGAGCGCGACGATGACCCACGAGGTCCGGACCGGGGACGACATCGTCGCGGAGGCCGAGGCGACGCTGGTGTCGCTCGATCCCGACTCCGGCGAACCGGCTCCGATCCCGGACGCGTACCGGTCCGAGATGGCGTCGTATCACGATCTCTGAGCGGCTTCGCGGAGCGGGGGCGGAGCGAGGCGGAGCGGGGGCGGAGCGGACGGGGCGTCGACTGCCGGACGCACACCTTCTTGACGCCGGGGCCGGATCGATCGGTATGAGCGTTCGACTGTACGCCCTCGACGGGTGTCCGTGGTGCGAGAAGGCGGCAGAGGCGTTGGACGACGCCGGCGTGGAGTACGAGACCGAGTGGGTCGACGCGTTACACTCCGACCGCAACGAGGTCAAGCGAGTCAGCGGCCAGCGCGGCGTCCCCGTCCTCGTGGACGAGGAACGCGGCGTGACGATGGCTGAGAGCGCGAACATCGTCGAGTACGTGGAGAAGAGCCTCGCATGACCATCTACACCGGCCGCGGCGACGAGGGCGACACCGACCTCCGGGACATGAGCCGGGTGTCGAAGGCGAGCCCCCGGATCGAGGCGTACGGGACGGTCGACGAGGCGAACGCGCTGATCGGGACGGTGCGCCCGACCGGCCACGACGATCTCGACGACCTCTTAGAGACGGTTCAGAATCACCTCCACGTCGTGCAGGCGGACCTCGCGAATCCGGATCCCGATCCGGAGGACCCCGCGGTCGAGACCGCACACGTCGAGACGCTCGAGGAACAGATCGACGCGCTCGACGACGAACTGGAGCCGTTGCGGTCGTTCATCCTCCCCGGCGGGGGCGAGTCGGGCGCCAGACTCCACCACGCCCGCACGGTGACCCGACGCGCGGAACGGCGGGTCGTCGAACTGGCCCGGTCGGAGCCGATCAACGAGACGGTCGTCACCTACCTCAACCGGCTCTCCGACCTCCTGTTCACCCTCGGTCGCGTCGCGAACGCGCGCGACGGCGAGCCCGAGGAGTCGCCCACGTACTGATCCCGGCGTTTCGATTTCGTCGAAATTCTCAGCACGTGACAGCGTTTGACCCGGTTGGGGTCACTATCGGCGCAGCTGTGAGCAATCTCGGGACTGAGTATTGCACGTTGATCGAGTGGTTGTTTATAAGCCGGATTGGGGTGTTGCTGGCGGCTGTTTATAAGTTCTAGACAGTGCGGTGAACGCCTCCAAAGCCCCAGCCGCGACGACTCGCGCGGCTTGCTGTGCTCCTCGCTCAGTCGCGTTGCTCCTTCGCTGCGGTGCTTACTGCGCCGTGCTTCGCCCTCGCGGCTGCCCCTTTGAGTCCCACCCAGCCCCGCACAGCACCGCACCTCACGCCTCCCCAGCCTCGTCGGCGCGGCGCTTATAAGCGCCGCGCCGACTCCCTCGCGGGCTCCTCACGGTCGCCGGCGGCGACCGTTCGGAGGCGCGCCACCGCACCGGATTTATAAGCGATCGTCGCTGTCGCTCACGATCGGTTTAAATCCCGTTTCACTACCGACGATCTGCGAGATTCACTCCCGCCGTCGATCGATGGGCACTCTTCAGCGCCCGGCTGTTTCAGGGTGGTTTATATCTGAAGAAGAGAATTTCAACAGGGCCGACGTTCTCTCCTCTCTGCCGGCTCTCGCGGTGCGCAGCCGTGGCGTCGAACCGGTAACTGCGCGGCCAGGCCAATCTGTCCCCGCCTCACAGCCACAAAGGATATATCCGTCGCATACCAAAGGACAGATATGAGCAAACACTTCGAAGACGCACGGTACTACCTCGGTCGCGCGGCGGAACACGCGAAGGCGGGCGTGAAAGAGGAACTGGAGCCCGTCGAAGCGCGAGTGAAAGACATCGTCGGCCGCGGCGAAGACGAGGAGCCCGAGCCCTCGCGGCTGGACAAGCTCCAAGCGGACTTGAAGGAGCTCGAGGAGCGCGCGGAGGGCGAGGCCCGCGAGGCGGTGGCGTCGGCGCGAGAGCGCGTCGCCGAATACCGCGGCCGCGACGCCGCCAAATCGGAGTAGCGAACCCGATCCGAGCGAGGCCACCGATTCGTACGGCCGACCCGCTACCCGCATCCTCTCGTAAAGTAACCCTTAAGTCCGGAGGTCGGATACGTCGATACGCGCGGGTTGGTGGTCTAGCCAGGTTATGACGGCTCCTTCACACGGAGCAGGTCGGCGGTTCGAATCCGCCCCAACCCATACGTTTCCCTGCTGGTTTTGAAGGAGTACGAGTAGGTCCGCGGTTTCGCCGAGTGAACCGGGAACCAACGGACGACCGCAGAGACGTCACCGCGTTCGGTCTCAGTTGACGTCGACGATTTCGACGTCGAACGTCAGCGTTTCGCCGGCGAGGCGGGGGTTGAAGTCCACCCGGACGACCTCCTCGTCGACGTGGACGACTTCGCCTTGGCTGCCGTTCTGGGCCTCGAGGTAGGCGCCCTCCTCGGGCGTCTGGCCGCCGAGCATCTCTTTGAGCTCCGCGGTTTCGAACTCCTGGATCTGGTCGTCGCTGGGCTCGCCGTAGGCCTTCTCGGGCGGGATCGTCAGGGTGTCCGTCTCGCCGGCCTCTAAGCCGATCAGTCCCTCTTCCATCCCCTCGATGACCTGTTCCTCGCCGATTTCGACCGTCAGCGGCGCGTACTCTCGCTCGGGCTGGGCCTCGGCGAGGCCCGTCTCCTCGGCGACGGATTTCCGGGAGGTGTCGAACACCGTATCGTCGTCGAGTCGGCCAGTGTACTCCAGGGTCACGGAATCGCCAGTAGCTATCGGCATACGAACGGGAGACGCGCCACACGGGAAAGGCCGTCGTACGAGAAAGCCGGGAGCCGACTCACGTAGAGAGTTCTCGAACCGCGGCGGGCACGTCCTCGCGGTCGATCTCGCGGACCGACGGGGTACCGGCGCCGGGCGTTCCGTACTTGTACCCCGACCCGGTCAAGATTACGGCGACGTCCTCGTCTCGACCGAGGTCGCCGGACTCGGTGAGGTCGCGAACGGCGGCCGTCGCCACGGCGCAGGACGGTTCGACGGAGATTCCGGCGTCAGCCGCGAGTCGGTCCGTCTCGGCCAGCAGCGCGTCCTCCGAGACGGAGGCGACCGCGCCGTCCGTGGCCTCGACCGCCGCCAGCGCCCGGTTCCCGCTCGGCGGATCGGCGTTGTTGATCGAGACGGCGGCGGTCGGTTCTCCGGTGACGGGCTCGACGCGTGTCGCTCCCCGCCGGAACGCTCGCGCGATCGGGTCGCAGCGCGCGGCCTGCGCGAGGTAGATCCGCGGTACGGCCTCGATCAGGCCCGCCGCGCGCAGCTCTCTGAGGGCCTTCCAGACCCCGCTCGCCTGCCCGCCGCTGCTGATCGGCAGGACGATCGCGTCGGGCGCGTCCGGGCGGAACGCCTCGCAGATCTCGTACGCGACGGTCTTCTGTCCGGCGACCCGCAGGGGGCTGTCGGAGTTCAGGAACGCGACGCCGAGGTCGCGTTCGAGGGTGTCCTCGTACAGCCGCCCGTAGTCGCCGCGGACCCGGAACAGGTGCGGGTCGTGCTGAGCGATCATCGCCAGCCGGGAGTCAGGCGTGTCCTCGGCGACGAGGATCACCGCCTCCCGGCCGTCGGCCGCCGCGTGGGCGGCGACGCTCAGCGCCATGTTCCCGTGCGAGACGGTCCCGATCGGTCCGTCAAGGCGACCGATCCCGACCGCCGTCCCCCTGTCTTTGAAGCTCCCCGTCGGGTTGGTGCCCTCGAGCTTGAGGTGCAGTCGCGGGCCGTCCGCCGGTTCGATTGACGGGGCTCGCAGGAGGGGCGTGCCGCCGGCGGCCGCGGCGAGACCGACGGGCGTCGCCGCGGGGAGGACGGACTCGTAGCGCCAGAGGGAGTCGTGGCCGGCGGCCCCAGCTTCGGCGCCGCGTCCGCCGGTATCGGGCCAGGAGACGGCGTCGGGGTCGGTCTCGAACCAGAGCGGCTCGCCGCAGGAACACCGGGCGGCCTCCCCGAACGGGTACGTCTCGCCGCAGTCGTAACACGCCAGTCGATCCATGTCTCCCGATCGCAACCGTCACACAAAGCGTTGACCGATTCTCGACGCTCGCGGGGGGCACGTCGAGCGGTCGGGTTCCCCGGGCGCGAGCGCTACGCCGTCGAGACGCGCCAGGTCGTCGCGCCGGTGTACGACCACTTCTCGATCTCGAGGTCCTGTACGGAGTCCTGGAGCTGCACGATCAGGGCGCCGATCTCCTTCGGGGAGAGCCCCACGTCGTCGCTGATGAACTTCGCCTTGAAGTACGTCTCGCCGTCGGCCGCCTCCTCGCGCAGGAACGCGGCGAGTCGATCGGCCTTCGAGGCGGTCGATTCGGTGGGCTGGTCGGCCGTCTGCGCGGAGGTGTGCGTGGTACTCATGCGTGGGTGGAGGGGGTGTCGTGTTCGTGACCGAGCGCGATACACGCCGCGTGGACGGCGATGAGCGCGAGGGCGCTCCACGCGCCGTCGAAGCCCATCGCGCCGTACGCCGCGGGGACGTACGCGAGGGGGAGGACGATCGCCGCCCAGAACGCCGCGGCGCGAACGCCCGCGATCGCTTTGTTCCGGCAGGCGGTCGAGAGGCTGGACCCGATCTGGATCGGCGCCCGGATCGATGAGGAGGACGTTTGGCTTGACATGGGGAACACCGTCTTCGCTCGACGCATGGAGCGCCGGTAGCATATAAGGGCCAGAGCGTTGCCGCGTCTTTAGCCGGATTAACGGTCTCGGCGGTGAGTTTCGGACCGTTCACCGGGTTTCACCGATCGTTTAAAAACTGTTCAAGGGCTCTTAGAACGTTTATAGGACTCTCTGAAATCGTCATATCCGCCATCGGTAGAGCGGGTCAAAACGACGGGTGGTCACGGCCACCCACGCCGACGGACCCCGTTCGTCGCGGGCGGCGAGTCGTACGCGAGTCGTACGCGACCCGGTGCGCGCGCGGTCGGAGGTCATTCGTTCCTCGAGCGAACTCGGTCCGCGATCGCCGCGGCGGTCCGGTACTCGTCCTCAGAGTACGCAGTGATGCGCACGTCCGCGAGGCTCGTCGGCTCGGACAACGCTGAACTCCACGGGTCGATCGCGGACGGCCGGGGAAATACCGTTCGCTCCGCGCCGCGGTCGCTCGCGGACCGGCCGACTACGAGCCGCCGGACTGCTTCTCGTCGGCGGTCTTCTCCACCGTCTCTTCGACCTTTTTGTCTACCGTCTCCTCGACCTTCTCGCCCACCGTTTCCTCCACCGTCTCTTCGACCGTTTCACCGACGGTTTCCTCGACCTTCTCGCCCACCGTCTCCTCGACGGTCTTCTCGACGGTTTCTTCGACGGTTTCCTCGACCTTCTCGCCCACCGTCTCCTCGACGGTCTTCTCGACGGTTTCTTCGACGGTCTCCTCGACCTTCTCACCCACCGTTTCCTCGACGGTCTTCTCGACGGTTTCTTCGACGGTCTCCTCGACCTTCTCGCCCACCGTCTCCTCGACTTTTCCGGTGACCTCCTCGCTGACGCTGTCGGTGACCTCGTCGGCGACCTCGCTGACCTCCTTGTTGACGGTCTCGCCAACGGTTTTCTCGACCTCTTTACTGACCGTGTCGCCGACCGTCTTCTCGACTTCCTTGCTGACCGTGTCGCCCACGCTCTTCTCCACCTCTTTGCTGACGGTCTCGCCAACGCTCTTTTCGACCTCCTTGCTGACCGTGTCGCCCACCGTCTTTTCGACCTCCTTGTTGACGGTCTCGCCCACGCTCTTTTCGACCTCCTTGTTGACGGTCTCGCCCACGCTCTTCTCCACTTCCTTGCCAACCTGATCGGCGACCTCGCGGGTCATCCAGTCCGGGTCGAACCGGGCCATCTTCCAGACGACGTGGACGACATAAGAGGCGAACACCCCGATCCCGAACGCCACCCCGATGTCGTTCGCGTTGAGCGTCGCGATGAGCACGATCGCCAGCGCGATCAGCGCGCCGTAGGCGATGTCGGTGATCGCGTCGACGCGGGCGGGACTCACCATCGTCCGCCCTCCGCCGAGACCGCGACGCGTCCGCGAGTCGCTCCGCCGCCGATGTCCGCCCGTCGGCTCCACGTGGTAGTCATGTGTCCCCCTTTCCGGGCTGACGGGCTAAAACTCCCGCTTCGCGGTCGGGGACGGAGGGCGAATGCTCCGCCCGGCGCGCGGAGCGGGGTCCTTTTGTGGCGGATGGCCGAACGCGGGGTATGGACATCGAGGAGGGCGGTCTCACCGTCTCCGTTCCGGAGGCCCGCGACGGGGCCAGCGAGGGCACCGGCAGCGGAGTCTTCTTCAACCCCACGCAGGAGCTGAACCGCGACGTGACCGTCGCGGTGCTGCGCGCGTACCGCGACCGCGAGCCGCGCGCGGCGTCGTACCTCGACGCGATGGCGGCCTCCGGGGTCCGCGGCGTCCGCGCCGCCGCCGAGGGGTACGACGTCACCTGCGCCGACGTGGACCCCGACGCGGTCGAGCTGGCGGCCGAGAACCTCGCCGCCAACGGCCTGGACGGCGAGACCGCCCACCGCGACGTCAACGCGCTGCTGTACGACGAGGGCCCCTTCGATATCGTGGATCTGGACCCGTACGGGACCCCGATCCCCTTCGCGGACGCCGCGCTGGCGAACGGCCGCAACCTCGTCTGCGTCACTGCGACCGACACCGCGCCGCTGTGTGGCGCCCACCTCAACAGCGGGATCCGGAAGTACGGCGCGGTCCCGCGAAACACCGACTACCACCCCGAGATGGGCCTCCGGACGCTGATCTCCGCGCTGGTCCGGACCGCCGCGCGCTACGACAAGGCGGCGCGCCCGATCGTCTCGCACGTCTCGCGTCACTACGCCCGGACCTACCTCGAACTGGAGTCGGGCGCGCAGGCGGCCGACGGCTGCGTCGACGAGCTCGGGTATGTCGATCACTGCGAGGACTGCCTCTGGCGCGAGCCGACCCGCGGGCTGATCGCGGACCCCGTCGACGCCTGTCCCGTCTGCGGGAGCGACCGCGTGCTCACCGCCGGCCCGCTCTGGCTCGGCGCGGTCGCGGACCCGGATTTCACCCGCGCGGTCCGCCGCGAGGTGACCGACGACATGGGCGAGGCGAAGCGCGCTCGGAAGCTCCTCGGCACCGTCGCGCGCGAGCTCGACACCCCCACGCACTACGACCAGCACCGGCTGTACAAGGAGTGGGGCGAGCCCGCCATCGGGATGGACGAGTTCGTCGAGCGCCTCCGCGGGGCGGGCCACGAGGCGAGCCGCGCGCACTACCGCGGCACGGCGGTCAAGAGCACGGCGTCGATCCCCGAGATGCGCGAGGCGGTCCTCGGCGGCGACTGACGGCTCCGACCCGCCTCTGCCTCTCCTCCCTCCCCACCGCCTCGTCCACCGGAGGCGCCCGCATCCGCCCCGCTTTTGTCGCCGTCGCCCGAACCCGCGAGCGTGTCCCGTCACTCGACCGCCGCGCTCGGAACCGTCCGCCGCGTCGTCGACACCGCGCTCGACCGGCAGGTGACGTTCCTCGCCGCCGCCATCGCCTACTACGCGTTCGTCTCGCTGATCCCCGCGCTGCTCCTGCTCATCGTCGTCGCCAGCGCGGTCTTCGGCGAGGCGATCGCGGCCGAGCTCGTGGCGGCGGCCGGGGAGTTCCTCACGCCCGCCGGCGAGGAGGCTGTCGTCGGCGCCGTCTCCTCCGCCGGCGGGCGGACCGGCGCGAGCGTGCTCGGGCTGGCGGTGTTGCTCTGGTCGACACTGAAGGTGTTCCGCGGGCTCGACACGGTCTTCGTCGAGCTGTACGGCGGCGACGAGTCGCCGGACTTCCTCAAGCAGCTGGCCGACGCCGCCTCGGTCGTGCTCGGCGTCGGCGTCGGGATCGGCGTGATGGTCGCCGTCGGCGCGTTCGTCGCGGCCGCCGACGGAGTCCCCCTCTTGGGGGCCGCGAGCGTCCTCGCGTTGCCCGCCTTCCTCGCCGTCGTCTTCCTCCCGATGTACTACCTCCTCCCGCAGCCCGCCATCGGGGTCCGGGAGGCGCTCCCGGGGGCCGTCTTCGCCGCCGTCTGCTGGACGCTGCTGCAGGCCGGCTTTCAGGTGTACGCCGCGAGCGCCGGCCAGTACCAGGTGTACGGCGTGATCGGCGGCATCCTCCTCCTCGTCACGTGGCTGTACCTCGCCGCCGTCGTCGTCGTGGTCGGCGGCGTCGTCAACGTCGTCCTCGCGGGGCGGAGCGGCGGGATCGCCGGCCCCGACGGCGACGGCGACGACGACGAGACGGACCGGCAGTTACAACACGACCGCGGCCGACCCACGGATATGAACGGTGAGTCGGACGGCGCGGGCGACGCCGGGGACGAGGAACGCCCGGCGGGAGCGCCGGACGTGGCGGCGCTACAGGAGGAGGTGAGCCGGCTGCGGGCGGAGTTCGACGCGTTCGAGGATGACGTCGAGCGACGCACCGTCGACAAGCCGGCCGTCGAGTCGGAGCTGAAGCGGTACGTCCGATCGCGGATGCGGCGCGGCCACGCCCGCGGCTGGGGACCGTACCTCGTGCTCCTGTACGGCACGGTGCTGATTCTCGGCGCGTTCTCGTTCCTCGACGGGGCGTACGCCATCGCCGCGATGCTCATCCTCGGGCTGTCGACGCTCGGGCTGTACACCCTCTTCATCATCGTCGGCATCGGCCTCAACCTGCTCGAAACGCCCGGCAAGGCGCTCGATTACGCCCGCGACCGGGGCGACGACTAGCCGGTGAGCGGAACGATGACCGGACTCGTCGGCGCGGAGCGCGGGATCGGCGAGACCTCTCTCGTCGACGCGCTCCCGGAGGCCGTCGTCGTCGTCTTCGCGGCCGTCACCCATCTCGCGGACCCGTGGTTCCTGTTCGGGCTGCTGGCGGTCGGCTACTGGTTCGCCGGCGACCGGCTCGCGGCTGCCCCCCGTCGAGCCGGCGCGACCGCGATCGCGGCCGTCACCTGCGCGTACGCCGCCACCGCGCTCGGCAAGGCGTGGTTCGCGGTCCCCCGCCCGCCCGGCGCGGTCGGTCCCGCGGACGTGCCGACGTGGCTCCCCGGCCTCCTGTCGGCGTGGTACGAGGCGCAGGTGCTCTCCGACGGTTTCGGCTTCCCGAGCGGTCACGCCACCGGCGGCGCGGCGGCGTACCTCGCGCTGGCGCTCGTGTACGACCGGGCGTGGACCGCGCGGAAGCGGCTCCTCGCCGGCGGCGCGGTCGCGGTCGCCGTCGCGGCGTCGCGGGTCGCCATCGAGGTCCACTACGTCGTCGACGTGCTCGCGGGGCTGGCCGTCGGGGGCGGCGTCGTGCTCGGCTCGCTGTGGCTCGCCGGCGACCCGCGGCTCCGGGGCGGCTCGGCCGCGTCGAGGGCCTCGTCCCCGACCGCCGCGCTCGATCCCACGCTCCCCTTCCTGCTGGCGGCGATCGTCTCGGTCGGCGCGCTGGCCGTCGCCGTCGCGAGCGGACACACCGGCGAGGTGGTCGAGGCGGGGATCGGGATCGCCACCGGGGCGGGCGGCGCGATCGGCTGGCGGGTCGTCGGCGGCGACGAGCCCGCGGTCCCGGTCCGGATCGCGGTCCCCGCGCTCGCCGTCACCGGCGGGCTCTGGGTGGGCGCATACGCGCTCGCAGGGACGCTCGGCGTCACGCTGGCCGCGACGACCGCCGCCGTGGCCGCCGTCGTCGCGCTGCCGGCGCTCCCGGACCGAATCGGGCGGCTGTCGGGAGCCCGGGACTGAGCGGGTTCCACGGGAAACGCCGCGATAGACGGCAGGAATGAGTGTTGCAGAGCCGTGGTCACGAGAGGATATTTAAGAGCAATGTGGGCGACGGCGGCGATCGTTTATAAACAACGGCGCGGTGGCGCGTGCCTCTGAGGCCGCTTCGCGGCCGAGGAGCACGCGCGAGGGAGTCGCTGGCGGCTTATAAGGCGCCAGCGACGAGGCTGGGGAGGCGTGAGGCTGCGGTCTGCGGTCGGGTGGGGACTCAAAGGGGCAGTCGCCGAGGGCGGCGCAGGCGACGTAAGCACTGGAAGGAGGGAGCGCTAGCGACCGACTGAAGCGCGCAACGAGCGTGCGCCGCCCTCGGCGACTGGGGCTTTGCAGGCCGTCACCACGAACACGTCACTCACTTATAAACAGCTGACAGCAACACCACAACCCGCTTATAAACAACCGTCCCACCGCGGTGATTCACGTACTCCCGTTATCGATCGTCCTCGAGTCCACGCGATCGACACGGACCGACTCGCCGCCGCCCGAAAACTGCGCGACGGCGTGAAAACCGGACGGCTGAAAAAACCGCGAGAACAGCAAGAACCGTGAAAACCGCGACCGCGTCGCCGCCTCAGCCCCTCAGAACGTCTCGAGGTAGCGGTCCTCCTCCCACTGCGACACCTGGGTGAGGTACTCGCTGAACTCCTGGGACTTCGCCTCGGCGAACTTCTCGGAGGTGTGCGGACCGAGCGCCTCCTGGAGCACCTCGTCGGTCTCCAGCTCCTCGACGGCCGCGCCGAGGTTCGGCGGCAGCGTCTCGATGCCGTACTCCTGGCGCTTCGCGTCGTCGAACTCGTAGATGTCCTCGCGGACCGGGTCGCCGGGGTCGGCGCCGGTCTTGATCCCGTCGAGCCCGGCGGCGATGAGCGACGCCATGCCGAGGTAGGGGTTACAGGACGGGTCGGGGCTGCGGACCTCGAAGCGCGCGGAGACGCCCGCGGCGTCGGGGACGCGGACGAGCGCCGAGCGGTTCGTGTCGGACCAGGCGACGTAGATGGGCGCCTCGTAGCCGGGCACCAGCCGCTTGTAGGAGTTCACGGTCGGGTTGGTGACGGCCGTGAACGCGGGCGCGTGGTTCAGGATGCCGCCCATGAACTGGTAGGCGGTCTCGCTCAGGTTGAACTCGTCGCCGTTGTCGGCGAAGGCGTTGTTGCCGTCCTCGTCGAACAGCGAGATGTGGCTGTGCATGCCCGAGCCGTTGATGTCGGCGATCGGCTTGGGCATGAACGTCGCGTGCAGGTCGTGCTGCTCCGCGACCGCGCGGACGACGGCACGGAACGTCGCGATGTTGTCCGCCGTCGAGAGCGCGTCGTCGTACTTGAAGTTGATCTCGTGTTGGCCCTCGGCGACCTCGTGGTGAGAGGCCTCGATCTCGAAGCCCATCTTCTCGAGGGTGAAGATGATCTCCTTGCGCACGTCGGACGCGAGGTCCTTCGGGGCCAGGTCGAAGTAGCCGCCGTTGTCGTGCGGGATCGTCGTCGCGTTGCCGTCCTCGTCCTTCTCGAACAGGAAGAACTCCGGCTCGGGACCGATCGAGACGGAGTAGCCCATCTCCTCGGCCTCCTCGAGGACGCTCTTGAGGACCTGACGCGGACCGCCGACGAAGGGCTCGCCCTCCGTGGTGACGATGTCACAGATGAGTCGCGCGGCGCCGCTGTCGCCGCTCCCGTCGCTGCGCCACGGGAGCACGGCGAACGTGTCGGGGTCGGGGACGAGCCGCATGTCCGACTCCTGGATGCGCACGAACCCCTCGATGGAGGAGCCGTCGAAGTAGATTCCCTCGGTGAACGCCTTCTCCGCCTGGTGTGCGGGCACGGAGACGTTCTTGACGACGCCGAGGATGTCGGTGAACTGGAGCCGCAGGAAATCGACGTTCTCCTCTTCGATCTCGTCGAGTACCGCCTGTTCTTCGGCCGTGAGGCCGCCGTCCGGTTTCGCGTGTTCGTCCGTCATGTTCTGGACGGTTCATTCGTTATCTGCCAGTATAAAGGCCTTATCGCTTGGCGCATGAACCGCCAGTCGCGCAAGAATGCTGGACGTTCGTAAAATTATAAACCCCTGACGACGTGGATAGGTGTGATGACGTACGAAAACCTCGACGCGAAGCTGGTCAACTCCCTTCTGAGCAACGGGCGGGCGAGCCTCAGGAGCCTCGGCGACGAGCTCGACGTATCGGTGACGACGGTGTCGAACCACCTCCGCGACCTCGAAGACGAGGGCGTGATCCAGGGGTACACGCCCATCGTCGACTACGACAAGCTCGGCTACGACGTGACCGCGGTGCTCCAGCTCAAGGTCGAGGGGAGCGCGCTGCCCGACGTGACCGAGAAGCTCCGTCAGGAGAAACAGATGGTGAGCGTCTACGAGGTCACCGGCGACTACGACGTGATCGCGATCGGGAAGTTCACCGACACGGACGGGATGAACGAGCAGATCAAGTCGATCCTCACCGACGCCGACATCCGCGAGTCGAACACCAGCGTCGTCCTCAACCCCGTCACCGAAAACGAGCAGTTCGACCTGGACCTCAACGAGGAGTAGTCGCCGTCGAGCGCGCGACGACGACTTCGCCGTCTCCCGCCTTCCGATCCGTGGGTTACTGATCCGCCGCCTACTGCCCCGCGGCCGCCGCCTCCAGCACTTCCACCGCCGGCAGCGGTTCGCCGGTCAGCGCCCGGATGTACGCCCCGCCCGCGATCGAGACGTGCGAGAAGTCCCCTTCGTCTAACCCGTACATCTCGATCGCCCGCGAGGTGTCGCCGCCGCCGACGACCGAGAAGCAGTCGGTCTCGGCGATCGCTTCGAGGGCGCCCACGGTGCCGTCCGCGAACCGCTCGTCCTCGAAGACGCCGAGCGCGCCCTTCACGAACACCGCGTCTGACTCGCGGATCGGCTGCTCGTAGTCGGCGACGGTCTCCGAGCCCACGTCGAGATATCCGTCGGTCTTCTCGTCGATCTCGTCGACGGCGACCTCCGCGCGGCCGCCGTCGGGGCCCTCGTACGCGAGGTCGGTCGCGAGCCGGATCGCGTCGCCGCGCTCGTCGAGCACCGACTCGATCAGCTCGCGGTTCCGCTCCCACTGCTCGTCGAACAGGTCCATCCCGCCCACGTCGTGGCCGACCGGATGGCCCGCGGCGCGCAAGAAGAGCTCGCCCGCGACCCCGCCGAGCAGGAAGCGGTCCACCTTTTCGTCTAACGCGTCCATCACGCCGATCACGTCGGTCGCCTTCGTCCCGCCGACGACCATGGTGACGGGGCCGTCGAACTCGCGGGTCGCGATGGCGGTGTTGGCCTCGTACTCCGTCTCCATCACGCGGCCCGCGTACGCGGGGAGGACGAGCGGGAACCCGACCAGCGAGGCGTGCTTCCGGTGGGCCGCCGAGTAGGCGTCGTTGACGTACGCGTCGAAGTGCGGTGCCAAGGTCTGCACGAACGCCGTCTCGGCCTTCTCCGCGGGCGACGCCTCGGGGAGCTCGTCGTCGCACATCCGGGTGTTCTCCAGGAGGAGCACCTCGCCCGCACGGAGGGCGTCGATCGCCTCCAGCGCGTCGTCGCCGTAGGTGTCCGCGACGAACGCCACGTCGCGGCCGACGTGGTCGGCGAGGATGTCGGCGTGGCCCGCAAGCGACGTGAAGTCGTCGCGGCCGGGACGGCCCTGGTGGGCCATGAGCACGACGCGGTGGCCGGCGTCGGCGAGCTCGCGGACCGTCTCCGCGTGGCGCTCGAACCGGCGGTTGTCCTGCGGTTCGCCGTCCTCGATCGGGGAGTTCAGGTCGAGCCGAACGAGGACGCGGGAGTCTGCCGGGAGGTCGTCGATGGTGTCGAACGTGGACATGTGTGTGGGGTCGTCGATTAGGTACTTAGAGGTAAGTTTCTGCACAGTGCGTCGCCGCAGTGAACCGGGTACACGAGACCCGAGCGCTTACGCTTCGTCGTGGACGTACGCGGCCATGTCGAGCATCCGGTTCGAGAAGCCGTATTCGTTGTCGTACCAGGTGAGGACCTTCAGGAGCTTCCCGCCGGCGATGACGTTCGTCGACCCCAGGTCGACGTAGCTGGAGAAGGGGAGCCCGGCGATGTCCGAGGAGACGACCTCGTCGTCGGTATAGCCGAGGACGCCCGCGAGCGGGCCGGAGTCGGCGGCGTCGCGGAAGGCGGCGTTGACCTCCTCCTCGGTGACGGTCTCGTCGAGGCTGACGACGAACTCGGTGATCGAGCCGGTCGGGACCGGGACCCGCATCGCCATCCCGTCGATCTTCCCTTCGAGCTGCGGGAGGACGTCCTGCGCGGCGCCCGCGGCGCCCGTCGAGGTCGGCACGATGTTCTCGGCGGCGGCCCGCCCGCGGCGGCGCTTGGCCATCGGGCCGTCGATGAGGCTCTGCGAGCCGGTGTACGCGTGGACCGTGGTGAGGGTGCCGGCGTCGATGCCGAACTCCGCGTCGAGCACCTTCGCGACCGGCGTGATGGAGTTGGTTGTACAGGAGGCGTTCGAGATCACGTCCTGGCCGTCGTACTCGTCGTGGTTGACGCCGTAGACGAGCTGTTCGACGGGCTTCTCGCCCTTCGGGGGCGCCGAGATGATCACGGTGTCGGCGCCGCCGTCGAGGTGCGCGCTCGCGTCCTCGCGGGTGCGGAACACGCCCGTACACTCCAGCGCGACGTCCACGTCGAGGTCGTCCCACGGGAGGTCCGCGGGGTCCTGGACGTTGTACAGCGAGACCGACGTGCCGCCGATCGTCAGCTCGTCGCCGTCGCGCTCGACGCCCTCCAGCCGGCCCATGACGGTGTCGTACTTCGCGAGGTAGCCCATGTCGTCGAAGTCCATCACGTCGTTGATGCCGACGAGCTCGATCCGCGGGCTCTCTAAGACCGCCCGGAACACGTTCCGCCCGATACGGCCGAAGCCGTTGAGGCCCACCCGGACGACCTCGTCGTCGCTTACGTCGTCGCCCGCGGCGAGATATGATTTACTCATGTTCGAAAAAGGAGAGCCCAGACACTTAAATCCGACCGAGTCGCCGTGAGACGGTCACTATCGTTCGATTTTGTTACGGACGGTCGGTTTTCGGTCGCGCCCGCCGCCTCGGGGTTCGAAGCGATCGGCGGGCGGGAAGCGGGGCCGAGATCTGAGCGCCGGAGACGCCGCGTACCGCCCGTACGACCCCGAACGGCGGCGAAGACGGTCGTGGACAGAAGGCTTATCGGGGTCACCCACCTCACGTGAGACATGGACAGAGACGACCGTGACGATCCGTTCGGCGACTTCTTCGAGGAGATCGAACGGATGATGAACGAGATGGCCAACGGGAACCCCGGAAGCGAGGACGCCGGCTTCGGCTCGGCGACCCACGTGGACGCGTACACGACCGAGGACGGCGTGCGACTCGTCGCCGACCTCCCGGCCGTCTCGAAAGACGAGCTCTCTTTACAGTGCGACGGGGAGGCGCTCACCATCTCCGCGGCGTCCGACCGGCGGGAGTACGACGAGACTGTCGACCTCCCCGTCCCGGTCGACGAGCACTCGGCCGACGCGACGTTCAACAACGGCGTGCTCGAGGTCGCGTTCGACCGCGACGACGACTCCGCGTCGATCGATCTGGAGTAGTCGCCGGGCGGTTCAGTTCTCCGCGGCGGTCCGCTCGATCAGCCCCGCGAGCCGGTCGTAGAAGTCGGATTCGTACTTCGTCGCCGCGTCGACCGTCGGCCGCGCGTTCGTCTCGTTGACGACGAGCCGCCCGTCCGTCTCTAGGAGGTCGACGCCGAGGTAGTCGATCCCGAGGACCGCCGCGGTCCGCTCGGCCAGCTCGCGGGCGCGGTCGGGCAGGTCGATCCCGGTCGCCTCGGCGCCCCGGTGGACGTTGTGCTTCCACCGGCCCTCCGCGAGGGCGTCCGCGGGGAGCTTCCGCTCGACGGCGCCGACGTACGCGCCGTCGACGACCATCGCGCGGTAGTCGCGCGCGTCCGGGAGGAACTCTTGGATCAGGTACGACTTGTCGCCGGTCGCGCGGTAGTCGTGGACGAGGTTCAGGTAGTCGACGACGCCCAAGAGGGAGTCGAGGTCGGTCGCCGTCGCGACCCCGACCCCGCGGGTCGCGGAGTTCGGCTTGACGACGACCGGGTAGGAGAAGTCGGCGGCGGCCTCGGTGACGACCGCCTCGTCGACGGGGTTCGAGACGAGGGTCGTCCGCGGCGTCGGGAGCCCGGCGTCGTCGAGCGCGGCGAGCACGTCCGCCTTGTTCCGTGAGGTGAGGACGGCCTCCCGGTCGTTCACCCACGGGACGGAGAGCCGCGCGTCGACCACGGCACCCTCCATGAGCCGCGAGGGGTAGACGAAGCCGGCGTCGAAGCCGGCGAACTCGCCGCGCTCGGCGGCGGCACCCGCTGAGGTGCCGTCGCCCGTCGGGAGGTCGGCGCCTACCGAGGCGTCGACGGCCTCTCCGTTCTCTCCGCCGGAGACGCGAAGCGACCGCTCTTTCGCCTGTACGTGCTCGACCGCGATCCCGCGGTCGGCGAGCGGCTCGCGCACGCGGTCGAACGTCTCGGCGTCCGTCGTCATCGCGAGCCGGAGCATACGTCCGATCGGGACCGTTCGGACTTAAAAATCGCGAGGGAGAGCTCCGCCCGCGCTACTGCAGGTGGCCTTCCTCGCGGAGCTGTTCGGCCTCGCTCTTCTCGTAGCGCCACGAGATGTCGCCCTTCTCGTCTTGCCAGTCCCACGGCTCGACGAGGACGATGTCGTCCTCCCGGATCCAGACGCGCTTCTGCATCCGCCCGGGGATCCGCGCGGTCCGCTCTTTCCCGTCCGCACAGCGCACCCTGACCCGGTTCGCGCCGAGCATCTCGACGACCTCCGCGAACACCTCGTCGTCGTCGGGCATCCGGAGGTCGTTCCGGCCACCGCCGTCTCCGTTGCTCATGCGTACGCGGTGATACGCGCTCCCGGAAATAAAAGGGCCGCTCTCGCGCGGAAGCGTCCTTTTTAAACCACGACGGCGGCGATCCGAGGACATGCGCGACACCCTCGGGTCGGAAGGCATCGCCGGCGTCGTGGTCGTCCTCGTCGGGATCGGGATACTGGCCGTCCACGACCCGATCGTCGGCGCCGGCGTCGCGATCCTGTTGGCCGGGCTCGGACTGATCGCGAAGGGGATCGCCGACTCGGTGATGCGGTCGTTCGGGCTCAAGTGAGCGTCGGCGGTCCCGAGTCCGGTCGACCCGCTCCCCCGCGGCGTTCCGTCGTCGCTTCCCTCGCCCGCGTTCCGTCGTCGCTTCCCTCGCCCGCGTTCCGCCGTTAGCGCCCGCATCTGCGTCCCACCGTCCCGAAAGAGTCATAATCGGCGACCGCCGTCCTCGGGTATGGTCGAAGTACCCGCTGTCGCGGTCGAGCTGATCGAACTCCTCGCGGTGACGGTCGGCGCCGGCGCAGCGGCCGTGGTCGGCGTCCTCCTCGAACAGTTCGGTCTCTCGGCGGCCACCGCCGGCGACCTCGTGCTCGGCGCGTGGGCCGTCGGGATGGGGCTGCTCGCGCTGTACGTCGGCGTCGTCGGGCTCGGTTACGAGCAGGCGCTCCCCCGGATCCGCCGGCTCGCCGCCGGCGAGTGACCGGCTCCGCCGGAAGCGTCGGCGGTCGATCGCTCCTATAGCTCCTATAGTTCTCCTTCAGCAGCCAGTTCCCTGACCGCGGTCGCTCGCTCGCGGATCGCGGCCAGTTCCGAGTCCCCCTTGTCGTCGAGGTGCGAGTACATCAGCCCCATCCGACCGGTTCCGCGCAGCGTCTCCTCGTTCTCCTTCAGGAAGTCCCAGTAGAGCGCGTTGAGCGGGCACGCGCCCTCCCCGGTGGTCCGCGAGACCGCGTACCGACAGTCGGCGCAGTGGTCGCTCATGCGGTTCACGTAGCTCCCGGAGGCGGCGTACGGCTTCGAGGAGAGCACGTCCGTCCCGAACGACCCCATCGCGACGACGTTCGGCGTCGTCACCCAGTGGTAGGCGTCGACGAAGCCGAGGTGGAACCACTCGTTCACGTCGGCGGGGTCGGCTCCATAGAGCAGCGCGACGTTCGACAGCACCATCAGCCGCTCGATGTGGTGGGCGTAGCCGTACTCCCGGACGTGGCCGACCGCCTCGGCGAGACACTGCATGTCGGTGTCGCCGTCCCAGTAGGCGGGTGGGAGGTCGCGGTCCTGATCGAGGCGGTTCGCCGCCGCCAGCTCCGGCATCGCCTCGCGGTAGACGTGGCGGACGAACTCCCGCCACCCGATCACCTGCCGAACGAACCCCTCGGCCGCGTTGAGCGGGACCGGGGCAGGGTCGTCGGAGGCTGAGTCGTCGGTGGCGGGCTCGTCGTCACCGGCGTCGTTGGCGCCGGGGTCATCGTCGCCGTCGCCGTCCCCGCCGAAGTCGTCGAGGGAGGTGGCGCCCGCGTCCGTCTCTCCGCGTTCCGCGGGCTCGTAGGCGCCCGGCTCGGCGCCGCGCTCCTCGTAGGCGGCCTCGACCGCGCGGACGACCTCGCGCGGGTCGAGCAGTCCGAGGTTGATCGCGGGCGAGAGCAGCGAGTGCGAGAGGAACGGCTCCCCGCCGACCATCGCGTCCTGGTACCGCCCGAACGCGGGGAGGCCGTCGCGGACGAACCGGTCGAGCGCCTCGCGGGCCTCCTCCCGAGTCACCGGCCACGCGAATCGGTCGAGCGAGTCGTCCCCCCACGTGTCGAACCGGTCGGTGACCCACGCGTGCGTCTCGCGGGTGAGCTCGTCCGGGTCGAACCGCGGCCGTTCCGGGGGCTCCCACCCGTCCGGCGGCGTCTCCCGGTTCAGGTCGTCGTAGTTCCACTCGCCGCCGACCGGCTCGTCCCCGTCCATCAGCACGCCCGTCTCGCGGCGGACGTGGCGGTACCAGTGCTCCTGTCGGACGGTCCGGGCCGCGGTCCCGTCGTCACCGATCGCCGTTCCCTCCTCGCCGGCCCACTCGCGCCAGTCGTCGGGCGTCGTCCAGAACAGCTCGTTGTCGACGAGCTCCAGCGAGCCGCCCCGCGCGGCGACGAGCTCGCGCAGCCGGTCGCCGGCGCCGTGGCTCGCGGGGCGCATCAGCCGGAGGTCGGCGCCGGGGCGGTCGGCGAGGAACTCGTCGAGCCCCTCGCCGAACGAGTCGGCCCGCAGGTACGTCACGTCGTGGCCCCGCTCGCGGAGCTCCTCGCGGAAGTGGCGCATCGCCGAGAACACGAGGGTCAGCTTGTGGGCGTGGTACGGCTTCCGGTCGGCGAAGCCGTGCGCCTCGATCAACAGCACCTCGTCGGCGTCGCCGAGCGCGTCGAGGTCGGGGTTGAGCTGATCGCCCAACAGCCAGCGGACGGCGTCGTCGCTCATGGATCACCCACACGGTCGCGGTCGACGTAGGTGTGGGGGGCGAGCGCCCGCGGCAACCGCCCTCGGCCCGCGACATCCCCGCCTTTTTACTCGGGGTCGGCGACGGGAGAGGTATGGACGAGATCCTCACGAACTGGCTCCTCGGTCTGATCGCCGCCCTCCTCGCCGTGCTCGTGCTCGACTCGACCGGACAGTCGTTCCTCGCCCCCCTCGCGCCGGTCGCGAACGTGCTCGCGCTCGTGACGTTCCTCGCGTTCGTGCTCCTCACCGGCGCCTTCCTCGTGTACACCGCGTCGTTCCGCGACAGCTAGTCCCCCTCGACCGTCCCCGGCGCGGATAGCTTTTTACTCCCGCTCCGTCTGGCCGGCGTATGGAGTACACGACGCTCGGACGCACCGGGACGACGGTCTCGAAGATCTGTCTCGGCTGCATGAGCTTCGGCGACTCGGACTGGCGCGAGTGGGTGTTAGACGAGGAGGAGGGGAAAGAGCTCGTCGAGCGCGCCGTCGAGCTCGGCGTGAACTTCTTCGACACCGCCAACATGTACTCGAACGGCGAGTCGGAGCGCGTCCTCGGCGAGGCGCTCGACGGGTACGACCGCGACCGGTTCGTCGTCGCCACGAAGGCGTACTTCCAGATGGACGAGTCGGACCCGAACTCGGGCGGGCTCTCGCGGAAGGCGATCGAACAGGAGCTGGAGCACAGCCTCGACCGGCTCGGAATGGAGACGATCGACCTGTACCAGATCCACCGCTGGGACTACGACACGCCGATCGAGGAGACGCTCGCGGCGCTCGACGACGCGGTCCGACGCGGCAAAGTCCGGCACGTCGGCGCCTCCTCGATGTGGGCCCACCAGTTCGCCGAGGCGCTGCACGCGAGCGACCGCGAGGGGTACGAGCGGTTCGCAACCATGCAGAACCACTACAACCTCGCGTACCGCGAGGAGGAACGCGAGGTGCTTCCACTCTGTGAGAAGGAGGGGATCGGCGTGATGCCGTGGAGCCCGCTCGCGCGCGGGTACCTCACGCGCCCGCACGAGGAGGTGGACGCGACGCTCCGCGGAGAGACGGAGGAGCACCTCTACGAACACCCGTACCGCGAGGGCGGCGGACCGGCGGTCAACGAGCGCGTCGCGGAGCTGGCCGACGAGAAGGGCGTGAAGATGGCCCAGATCGCGCTGGCGTGGCTGTTCCACAAGGAGTGGGTTGACACCCCCATCGTCGGAACGACCAGCGTCGAACACCTCGAAGACGCCGTCGAGGCGCTCGACATCGACCTGTCGGACTCCGACGTCGAGTGGCTCGAAGAGCCGTACGAGCCGGTCCGCGTCTCCGGCCACGAGTAGCGCCGCTCCGGGAATCGTCCCGTGAGCCGCCTAAATCGTGTTTTAGGAATATACCGATAAGCTATTTGTATGCAATTTGTTGACAATGGTGTATGTCCGACGACACCGACCGATCCGCCGTCCGGTCGCGCACCGAGTACGCGCGCACTCGGAGGCGGTGTCCGAACTGCGGCGACCGCGTCCCGATGGCTGGCGGAGACGGGGAGGCGGCGGAGTGCCCGAACTGCCATCGGACGGTTCGGGCGTGACGCCGGTGGCGATCTCGGTCCGACCCCGGACCTCGGTCCGACTTCCGTCCGCTCGCGCGGCGGGATCGGGTTCGCCGACGCCGGCCGAGCCGTCGATCGCTTATAAACGCACCGTCGCGGGCGGCACGACAACCCTTTTCGGCCGGGACGCCGAACCGAGGTCCATGGCAGACGACGACGCCACCGACGGCGACGCCGGCGAGGAACAGGGCGACAGCGCCGCCGAAGGCGACGACGGCGAGGAGAAGTCCTTCCGCGAGCGCGTCGAGGAGATCCGCGAGCGACGCGAGCAGGAGCGCGAGGAGGGCGACCGGCCCGACCCCGAGGAGATGATGGGCGGCGGCGGCCCGCCGGGCATGGGCGGTGGCGGCGGCGGCAACCCCTTCGCGCAGATGATGTCCGGCATGATGGGCGGCGGCGGTCCGGGCGGCGCGGGCGGCCCGCCGGGCATGGGCGGCGGTCCGGGCGGCGCCGGCGGTCGCGGCGAGGAGCGCGGCGATCAGGCCGGCAACGAGGAGCTCGTCCGCGAGGTGCGCCAGCTCCGCGACGAGGTCCGCGACGCCACCCGCCAGCTCCAGCGCATCGCGCAGGCGCTCGAAGACGACTGAGCCGGCGACGGCTCCGAGTCGGCGACGGCTCCCTGCGACCCGCGGTTCTCTCCCCGCTTTTCGACGCGCGAAAGCACGTGCTTGGTCGCTGATCGACGGCGGGAATACGTGAATCACTGTGATGAGTCGGTTGTTTATGAGTGGTGTTGTGGTGTTGCTGGCGGCTGTTTATACGTGATCGATGACTCCGCGGTGAAAACCTGCAAAGCCCCAGCCGCTCGGCGATACGCGATCGAAACCTCCGCGGTGAACGCCACCAAAGCCCCAGCCGTGAGAGTGGCGTACGCTCGTTGCGCTCCTCGTCACTCGCTGCGCTCGTTCCTGCGGTGCTTACGTCCCCTACGCCACTCTCACGGCTGCCCCTTTGAATCCCGCCCCGCACAGTACCGCACCCTCACGCCTCCCCAGCCTCGTCAGTCGCCTCCGCTTCGCTCCGGCGACTGACTCCAGCGAGGGACCGAAGGTCCCTCTGGCAGCCGGCGCGTAGCGCCGGCGACCTCGCGCGTGCTCCTCGGCCGCGAAGCGGCCTCGGAGGCACGCGCCGACCGCCTCGTTCTTTATAAGCGATCGTCGCCGTCGCTCACATCGGTATAAATACCGAATCAACACAACCGATCTGCAACACCCACTCCCGGTGTCGATCGAGGGGATGGCCCGTGCCGGCCGCCCGTTCCGCCCGATCGCGCCGCGAAATCGGTGTGCGGCGCCGCCGCGCCGTGCGTTTTTGCACCCGGGCGCACAACGACCGCGTATGCCGTACGACCCGACCCAGACCGCGGTGATCGTCGTCGACATGCAAAACGGGTTCTGCCGCCCCGACGGGAGCCTGTACGCCGAGCCGAGCGAGGCGGCGATCGAGCCGGTGACCGCCCTCGTCGACCGCGCCCGCGACGCCGGCGCGAGCGTCGTCTACACCCGGGACGTGCACCCGCCGGAGCAGTTCGACGACGCCCACTACTACGACGAGTTCGACCGGTGGGGCGAACACGTCGTCGAGGGGTCGTGGGACGCCGAGCTCGTCGACGACCTCGACGTGCGCGACGAGGACCACGTCGTCGAGAAACACACGTACGACGCCTTCTACCGGACGGATCTGGAGGGGTACCTCGACGCGCACGGAATCTCTGACCTGCTGATCTGCGGGACGCTCGCGAACGTCTGCGTGCTCCACACCGCCGGCAGCGCCGGGCTCCGCGACTACCGCCCCGTCGTCGTCGAGGACGCGCTCGGCTACATCACCGAGGAGCACCGCGAGTACGCGGTCGACCACGCCGACTGGCTGTTCGGCGAGACGGCGACCCGCGAGTCGGTCGCGTTCGAAGGCAACTGACGGCAGATCGGGGGGAGCGCCTCTCAAGGTTTATTGACGGAGAGTAACAACTATCTAACAAATGTCCCTCGCCGCCGTCGCCAGAAAGGACTTCAACGACGCGATCCGTTCGGGAGCGTTCCTCGCCACCACGCTGTTGTTCGTCCTCACCGCCGGGCTCTGGGCGGCGATTCAACACGTCCCGCGGATGTACGCCGACAGCGAGGTCCCGACAAGCACGCTGGCGCTGCTCAACAGCATGGGCCAGCCGATGTCCTTCTTCGTCCCGATGCTGGGGCTGGGCATCTCCTACGCCGCCGTCGCCGGCGAGCGGGACAGCGGGAGCATCAAGCTCCTGATCGGCCTGCCGAACTCGCGACGCGACGTCGTTCTCGGAAAGTTCGTCGGTCGGTGTGCCGTTCTGACCGTCGCCATCCTCAGCGGCTACGCGGTCGTCGCCGCCTTCGCACTGGCGACTTACCAGTCGTTCGCGGCCGTCGAGTTCCTCCTCTACACCCTGTTGACCGTCTTCTACGGCGCGGTCTACGTCGCGATCGGCATCGGGTTCTCGTCCGCGATGCGGACTCGGCAGACGGCGTTTATCGGTGCAGCCGGCCTCTACGTGACCTTTCTGCTGGGATGGAACGTCGTCACGGCGGTGCTGCAGACGGTCACCGTCGGCTACACTCCGCCGGACTCCGGTGCTCCCCCGTGGCTGATCGTCGTCTACGCGCTCAACCCGACGGCGGCGGTCGACTACGCGACGCGGGCGGTGATTCCCACCTTCGACGAGCTGATGTCGTACCCGGTGTCGGCGTCGTTCTACCCTCCAAAGTGGGCCGGGTTCGCCGTTCTCGCGGCCTGGCTCGTCCTCTCGCTCGCGTTCGGCTACCGTCGGTTTCGCGTGGCGGACATACTGTGATCGCGGGAGCATCGACTGCTCGGTCGCCGTTCCCGTTATCAGCCGCGTGAATCGGCGTGTAACCCTTTTCACCGCCGACGGGGACCGTCGGGTATGGAACTCTCTCGACGCGGCATGCTCGGCGGAGTCGGGGCCGCGCTCGCGGTGGGCGCCGTCGGGTTCGCCGGCGCCGCCTCGGTGACGGACGGCGACGCGGTCGGCGACGGGGGCGGCCCCGGCGGAGACGCGGTCGGAACGGGCGCCGACGGCGCGGGCGACGAGGGCGGCGAGTCCGGGTCGGTCCCGGTCGACCCCGAGGCGCCCTTCGAGGCGCGGCTGCTCCGGGACGGCGACGACGATCGGAGCCTCTTCGGCGCGAGCGATCTGGACCGCGTGCAGGGCGTGATCGCCGAGAACGACGAGCACCTCGTGTACGTCTCGCTCGGCGAGGCCGGGATCGACGCCCTGCAGTCGGGGCTGGCGGACGCCGGCGCGACCGACGACCCGGAGGGGTTCGTCGTGTCGATGGCGCTGGACGGGACCGAGGTCCGGCGGGTCGAGCTCGACGAGGCGACGGTCTCCGCGCTGACCGACGAGGAGTGGGGCGGCGTGTTGACGCTCCCGTTCGGTCAGGCGTCGGTCGCGGAGTCGGTGTACGACTCGCTGGCGGACGCCTGACCGGGACGGCTCTCCGCCGGAGGACAGCGGTTATGTCGGCGGCGCCCTTCGATCCGGTATGAGCGACGCCGAGGGGAACGAGACGGCCGGCGGCCGGCCCTGCCCCCGCTGCGAGACGCCGATGTACCACCGGCACTGTAAGTACGTCTGCCCGGCGCACGGGGTCGTCTACGACTGCGCCGACACCTTCTACTGACGCCCCCGAACGCGTGCCGGCGGGCACCCGACCGCGCTGTGCGAACTGTTATGTTCTTGCAGTCCGACCCGTATGTTATGATCGGCGACCCGCTCTCGACCCTCCCTGCCGACCGCCAGAGGTCAGCATGGTAGAGAAAACGCAGGTTGCCCGCGGGAAGCGGATCCAGCGCCGGACCGGGAAGACGTTCCACGTCGCGACCCGGCTGCTCCCGGAGCGGATCCGCCACCCGACCTACGTGCTGTACGGCTTCTTCCGGATCGCGGACGAGGTCGTCGACGCCGAGGAGACGGCGCCGCCGGACGAACAGCGGGCGGAGCTCGACCGGCTCCGCCGGGCCGCGCTGGGCGAGCGGGAGACCGACGACCCGGTGTTGGAGGCGTTCGCCGCGGTCTGCGACGAGCACGGCATTCCGGACGAAGACGTGCACGCGTTCGTCGACGCGATGGCGAGCGACATCGACACCGACCGGTACGAGACGTACGATCAGCTGGAGTCGTACATGGACGGCTCCGCGGCCGCCGTCGGCCGGATGATGACGGCGATCATGGAGTTAGACGAGGCGGCGGAGGCGAAGGCGCTCCCCCACGCGACGAAGCTCGGCGAGGCGTTCCAGATGACGAACTTCATCCGGGACGTGCGCGAGGACGTGGTCGAGCGCGACCGGGTGTACCTCCCGCTCGAGACGCTCCGACGACACGGCGTGAGCGAGGAGCAGATCCTGAACCTGGAGTTCGACGAGAACGTCGCGGCCGCGGTCCGCGAGGAGCTCGCCCGGACCGAGCGCCTCTACGAGGAGGGCGTCGCCGGGATCAAGTACCTCCCCGAGGACTGCCAGCTCGCGGTGTTGCTCGCGGCGGTGCTGTACGCGGACCACCACCGGCTGATCCGGGACCTGGGGTACGACACGGTGTCGACGACCCCGGAGCTCTCCTTCGTCCGCAAGATCTCGCTGCTCGTCCGGACCCGCTGGAAGTGGCAGTGGAACAGCGACCCCGAGGCGGTGTTCGAGGAGATGTGCGGCGGCTTCGACACGTCTCGCGAACACCGCGACCACGGGCCCCACGGGTCGGGGATCCCCCAGTCAGACTGAGCGGGGGCGCCGTGAACAGGTCCCGGTTCGTCGGCCTCGCGCTCGCCGCGTTCGGGCTCGTCTTCCTGTCGTTCGTCGTCCGCGGCACGACCCGGCTCGTCGCGCCCTACGAGGTCGCCGTGGCGCTGTCGGCGCCGATCCTCTTCGCCGCCGCCGCGCTGTTGGTCGGACTGATCGCGCTCGCGGCGCTGGACGCGACCGGGATCCGGCCGCTTGAGTGACCGAGTTAGGCGTCGGCGCGTCGGGGTCGATGCCCGGAGTGAGAGTCGGAACGCCCTTTTGACCGCGGCTCCGAGCACGGGTATGGACGTACGAACCGTCGCCGACCTCTCGCCGGCCGAGCGCCGCGCCTTCTTCGAGCGCGACGCGGGCGTCGACGCGGTCCGCGACGACGTGAGCGAGATCGTCGACCGAGTCCGGACGGAGGGAGACGTGGCGCTGCGGGAGTTCTCCGAGGAGTTCGACGGCGTCACCGTCGGAAACATCGACGTGACGGACGACGCGGAGCGCGCACACGCCGAGCTCGACGACGCGGACGACCCGGTGCTCGACGCGATCCAAGAGGCGGCCGCGAACGTCCGCGAGTTCCACGAGCGACAGCGCCCCGAGGACTGGCGCGAGGCGTTCGGCGACCGCGAGCTCGGGCGCCGGTTCCGCCCGCTCGACCGCGCGGGCGTGTACGTGCCCGGCGGCGCAGCGGCGTACCCCTCAAGCGCGCTGATGGGCGTGATCCCGGCGACCGTCGCGGGCGTCGACCACGTCTCGGTCGCAACCCCGCCCGCCGAGGAGCTGAACCCGGTGACGCTCGCGGCGGTCCACGAGGCCGGCGCCGACGCGGTGTACCAGGTCGGCGGCGCGCAGGCGATCGGCGCGCTCGCGTACGGCACGGAGACGGTCACGAACGCACAGAAGGTGGTCGGCCCCGGCAACAAATGGGTGACCGCCGCGAAGGCGGTCGTGCAGGGCGACGTCGAGATCGACTTCCTCGCCGGGCCGAGCGAGGTGCTCGTGCTCGCCGACGAGACGGCCGACCCCGACCTCGTCGCGGCCGATCTGGTCGCGCAGGCCGAGCACGACCCGAACGCCTCCGTGGTCGCGGTCACGAGCGACGCCGACCTCGCCGAGGCGGTCGCGGACGCGGTCGACGAGCAGGCTGCCGGCCGCGAGCGCGAGGAGACGATCCGGGCCGCCCTCGACAACGAGGCCTCCGGCGTCCTTCACGCGCGGTCGATGCCCGAGGCCGTGCTGTTCGCCGAGGAGTACGCGGCCGAGCACCTCTCGATCGTCGCCGCCGACGACGAGGCGCTCCTCGATCGGATCTCCAACGCGGGCTCGGTGTTCCTCGGCCCGTACTCGCCCGTCGCCGCCGGCGACTACGCGACCGGGACGAACCACGTGTTACCGACGAACGGCGGCGCAAAGCGGTACGGCGGGCTCTCCGTCGACACCTTCCTCCGGTCGTCGACGGTCCAGCGGCTCGACCGCGACGCGCTCTCCGGACTGTCGGACACGATCACGACGCTCGCGGAGGCCGAGGGGCTGGAGGCGCACGCCGAGAGCGTCCGGAAGCGGTTCGAGTAGCGGCGGTTCGAGTAGCGGCGGTTCGAGTCTCCGAGCGGGTCGCTCCGAGCGTTAGCGGCCGCGGTCGCCCGCAGCAACGGTTATCTCGCCCAGCCGCGTCTCGAAGGCATGATACCGTCGCTGTCCGCGCTGTTCGATGGGTTCTCGGCAATCGAGGCGACGGTCGCCGTCCTCGCGGTCTCCGTCGTCGCCGCCGTGGCGATGGAGTTCGTCGTCCTCCGGCTCGCCCGCCGGTACGTCTCGCACACGGACACCGGCTACGACGACATCGTCATCGCCTCGCTGCGCGCCCCGCTCGTCGTCACCGCCGCGCTGGCCGGCGTGTTCGTGCTCACGCAGGTCCCCGCCGTCCGGGGGTCGGTCCTGTTGGACCCCCAACTGCTCGACGACATCTTCGGGCGCCCGTCGCTGTCGGTCATCGTCCTCGTGTGGGCGTACGCGGCCAACACCGTCGTGAACCGGCTCGTGGCCGAGGTCAACGCCGAGGGCGGTCGGTTCGACTTCGCCCCCGTGTTCTCGAACGTCTGGACCCTGGCGGTGCTCGTCGGAAGCGTCGGGACGCTGCTGTGGCTGTGGGGCGTCGAGATCACGCCGCTCCTCGGGGCGGCCGGGGTCGCCGGCATCGCGGTCGGCTTCGCCGCGAAGGACACCGTCGCGAACTTCTTCGGCGGGATCGCCCTCTACTTCGACGACACCTACAAGATCGGCGACTACATCGTCCTCGACGACGGCACCGCGGGGACCGTGATCAAGGTCGGCGTGCGCTCGACGACGGTCCTCACCCGCGACGAGGTGCTGGTGACGGTCCCCAACGCGGTGCTCAACGCCGCGAAGGTGACGAACGAGTCCGCGCCGGGGCGCCGGCGCCGCGTCCGCGTCCCGATCGGGGTCGCCTACGGGACCGACGTGGACGCGTTCGAGGCGCTTGCGATCGAGGTCGCGCAGGCGGAGCCGCTGGTCCGCGACTCGCCGACGCCCCGGGCCCGGTTCCGCTCGTTCGGCGATTCGGCGCTGCGGTACGAGCTCCTCTGTTGGGTCGACGGGCCGACGCGCCGGCGGCGCGCCCAACACGAGCTCAACCGCGCGCTGTACAAGGCGCTGTCCGCGGCCGACATCGAGATCCCGTACCCGAAACGCGACGTGACAGTCAGAGAGGTCGTCGGACCGGACTCCGGCGTCGAAACCGTCCGCGCGGGAACGCCCTCACCCGCCGGCTCGGATCCGGCGGACGGCGAGGCGATCGACGGCGCGCCGTGACGGTCCGGACCGGGAGCGGCGACCGCCCCGAGCGGGTAGAAGGCTTATGGCTGACCGACCGATAAGTTCGGCCATGGAGCGAACCACCTCGCAGAAGCGGCCGTGGCTCGCCGCCCTGCTCGGAGCGCTCGCGACCGGATTCGGCCACCTCTATCTCCGCCGGTGGCGCCGCGCGGTCGGCTGGTTCGCGACGCTGTTCGCGGTGACGTACGTCCTCGTCGATCCGGCGGCGATCGAGGCGCTCGCGGCCGGCGAGCCGGTCGACCCGCTGAGCGTCGCCCCGACCCTGATCGTCGGCGGCGCCAGCGTCGTGGACGCGTACGTCGTCGCCCGCGCGCAGAACGCCATCGCGCAGGCGACGGCGGCGACCGGAGAGACGCGGAGCACGGACTCGCGGGCCGAAACTGAAACCGGGAACGGGGTCGAGGGGACGGTCGACTCCTGTCCGAACTGCGGGAAGGATGTCGACCCGGAGCTCGACTTCTGTCACTGGTGTACGGCGGAGCTTTCGGCCGGTGCGGAGGCCGGCTCCGGTGCCGCCGAGAACGGGGGGTCGGAACGCTAAGCGTCGGGATCGCGGAGCGTCGCGTCGACGTACTCCGCCGCGGTCTCCCGCGCGCGCTCGTACTCGCCCGCGTCGTCGAACACCACCGATCGGGTGCGGGCGCCGTCGACGATCGTCATCAGCGAGCGCGTGACGCGGTCGGCGTCGACATCGGCGAAGACGCCCTCGTCGATGCCGTGGTTGATGACGGCCTTGACCAGGTAGCGGATGTACTCGTCGTTCTGCCGGAACCGCTCTGCGAACGCCTCGTTGTAGGGGGCCTGACTCCGCATCTCCAGCAGCGCGACCGAGAGGTCCGGGTTCTCCTGCGGCGCGACGAGCAGCCTGTCGAGCAGGATCGTCAGGCGCTCCTCGGGGTCGGTCGTCTCGACCTCGCGGACGGAGGCGACGAACCGGTTCAGGATGTAGTCGAGAAACGCCGCCAACAGCTCCTCTTTCGTGTCGTAGTGGTAGTGTATCGCGGCGGTCGACTTGCCGTACTCCGCCGCGATCCGCTTGATCGTGAGGTCGGCGTACCCGTGCTCGCGGAGCGCTCGATAGGTCGCCCCCATGATCTCCTCGTCCGTCTCCGAGAAGGTCCGCCCCGATGGCTCGGCCATGTCGCGTCGCTTCCGGCCGCGGGCGAATAACCATTGCGGCCGAGCCGCCCGGACGCTCGAACGATCTGACCGTACAGTCATCGGCGTATCAGTTCTTTCCCGGGTAGTGAGGTCCTTTCAAACGAGAGTACCGGCTTCCGAAGACTTTTGACTAACTGGTCAGTAAGTACGACATCACCACGATGGAAGACGGAGCTGCGGCGACCCCGGACGCGACGTTCCGTACCGACCGCGATCGCGGCGGCTCGGAGATCGGACTCGCGCCTGACGGGCCGTGGACGCCGGCGGAGGGGCCCTGATGGGACTCATCGACCGCGTCGACGCCCTGTTCAAGGGCCCCGAGGAGTTCGACCTCACGTCGGGCGGGATCGCGAAGCCGCTCTTCTTCCTCTCGATGCCGATCGTCGTCACCAACCTCTTCCAGACGGCGTACAACCTGGCGGACACGTTCTGGCTGGGGCAGTACAGCACCGACGCGCTGGCGGCGATCAGCTTCGCGTTCCCGCTCGTCTTCCTCCTCATCTCGCTCGGGATGGGGATCTCCGTCGCGGGGAGCGTGCTCGTCGCCCAGTACACCGGCGCGGGCGAGGCGCGGGAGGCGGAGTACGCCGCCTCGCAGACGGTGACGTTCGCGGTGCTCGCCTCGGCGCTCCTCGGCGGCGTCGGCTACTTCTTCGTCGGGCGGTTCCTCGAGCTGATGGGCGCGTCGGCGGACGTGTTGCCCCTCGCGTCGAGCTACATGGAGGTCATCTCGCTGGGGCTCGTGGCCATGTTCGGCTTCGCGGTGTTCGTCGCGCTCATGCGCGGGTACGGCGACACGATCACCCCCATGCTCGTGATGTTCGGCTCCGTCGTGCTCAACATCGCGCTCGACCCGTTCCTCATCTTCGGGTGGGGACCGTTCCCCGCGCTCGGCATCGAGGGCGCGGCGATCGCGACCGTGTTCTCGCGGGCGCTGGCGCTGGTCGTCGGGCTGGCGATCATGTTCCGCGGGGTGCGGGGAGTCCGGATCAACGTCGCCGACATGGTCCCCGACATGAGCTACCTGCGGCGGCTCCTCCGCATCGGCCTGCCGGCCTCGATCGAGGGGACCGGGCGGGCGGTCTCGATGAACCTCCTGCTTTTCATCGTCGCGCTGTTCCCCGACCCGGTGGTCGCCGCCTACGGGATCGGCACGCGGGTGTTCTCCGTGATCTTCCTGCCGGCGATCGCGGTCGCCCGCGGCGTCGAGACGATGACCGGCCAGAACATCGGGTCGGGGAAGCCCGACCGGGCCGAACGGGCCGCGAACCTGGCGGCCAAGACGCTGTTCGCGGTCCTCTCGGCCGCCGGCGTGGTCGTCTTCCTCGTCCCCGAACCGATCGTCTCCGTGTTCGTCGGCGCCGACCAGGCCGACGCCGCCCGCGTGGTGGCGGTCGGCTCGCAGTTCCTCCGGATCGTCGCGCTGACGTTCGGCTTCATCGGCATCATGCGCGCGTACACCGGGAGCTTCCGCGGGGCCGGGAAGACGCTCACCGCCGCGGCCATCTCGGTGCTGATGCTTGGGGTCGTCCGGTTCCCGATTGCGTGGGTCGCCGCCGGCCGGCTCGGCGAGACCGGCGTCTGGCTGTCGTTCGCGATATCGAACGTCGTCGGCGCGGTCGTCGCGTACGCGTGGTACCGCCGGGGGACGTGGCGCCGCGGCGACCTCACCGACCGGAGCGTCGCGGGCGACGTCGACGAGCCGGTGGCGGCCGCGGAGTCGACGGACGACTGAGCGTCCGCGCCCCGCGCCGCGGCGGGCCCGTCCCCACCGCCGGCGCCGGCAGGGTTTTTATCGTTCGGACAGAACGTGTTCGCATGAGCACCGATACGGTCGATACGGGGAACGATGGAAGCGACCCGGCGATCGAGGTGACCGCAGACGCCGCGGAGGAGGCGCTCTCGCTCTTGGAGGGCGAGGGCCTCGACACCGAGGAGGCCGGACTCCGGCTGTTCGTCCAGCAGGGCGGCTGCGCGGGCCTCTCGTACGGGATGCGCTTCGACACGGAGCCGGAAGACGACGACCTCGTGGTCGAACACCACGGGCTGCGCGTGTTCGTCGACCCGGCGAGCCGGAACTACATCGGCGGGAGCAAGCTCGACTACGAGCACGGCCTGCAGGCCGCCGGCTTCGAGGTCGAGAACCCGAACGTCGTCTCCGAGTGCGGCTGCGGCGAGTCGTTCCGGACGTAACGAAGGGGCCGACGGTCCCGACAGTCGAGTCACGCTTTTAAGCGGTTCCGGCCGATACGGACACGCATGAGTCTCGACGCGTCGACGACGGCCGACGGCGAGCGGGTGTACACCGACCGGGCGATGGTCGAGCGGGGCGCCGACGGCCCCTTCTACGTCGTGTTCGCCGACGCCGACGGCGCCTCGCGGTGGGGGTACCGCTGCGGCAACTGTGAGTCGTTCGACACCGCGATGGACACGATGGGGCGGATCCAGTGTACGGAGTGCGGCAACCTCCGAAAGCCGGACGAGTGGGACGCCGCACACGAGTGACCGGGTTCCCGCCGGTAACCGGATCCCCGGGACCCGACCACCCTCAGAGAGCCGACCGCGAACGGTCCCCGAGAGCCGGCCGCGACCGGTGAGGGCGGGTCGGCGGCGGAATTGCCGGGAGGTGTACCTTTAGCTCGGCGGTGGGCGAACGGGCCCACAGAACCGCCGATGAACCGAAACGACCGCGCGATCGTGGGGTTCACCACGATCGGTCACGCCACGTTCCACCTCTACGAGCTCGCGATCCCGCTTTTCATCGTCTACTGGCTCGCCGATTTCGACGTGTCGGCTGCCGTGATCGGCGCGGTCGTCGGCGGCGGGCTCGCGCTCGTGGGGGTCGGCGCGCTCGGCAGCGGCGTGCTCGCGGACAAGTACGGGTCGGCGCGGCTGGTGACCGCCTCGATCCTCGGGATGGGCGGGTCCTTCGTCCTGATCGGGCTGTCGCCGCGAATCGAGGTGCTCTCCCTCGCGCTGCTCGCGTGGGGGGCCGCCTCCAGCCTGTATCACCCCGCGGCGCTGTCGCTCCTGACCCGCGGGACCGCGGAGCAGGGCACCGCGCTCGCGTACCACGGCGCGGCCGGCAACGTCGGCACCGCGATCGGTCCGTTCGCGGCCGCCGTGCTGTTGACCTTCGCCTCGTGGGAGTGGGTGGCGTTCGCCTTCGCGCTCCCGGCCGTCGCCGCGGCGGCGCTCGCGTTTCGGTTCGACTTCGACGAGACCGCGGGGGTCGATCCGGCGGCCGAGCCCGACGCCCCGTCCGCGACCGACGGCGAGACCGGAGTCGCCGCGTTCCTCGCGCAGTCGCGACGCCTGTTCACCGGCGGGTTCGTCGTCGCGTTCGCGATCATGATGGTCCACGGCGTCTACTCCCGGGGCGTCATCTCGTTTCTCCCCGAGATACTCGCCGACCTCCCGCTTTTCGCGCCCGTGCCGATCGGCGCGGAGTCGTTCGAGCCGAGCCAGTACGTCTTCGCGGGGCTGCTGCTCCTCGGCGCGGGCGGGCAGTACGTCGGCGGGAAGCTGACCGACCGCGTTCGGATCGAACACGCGCTGATCGGCGCGTACGCGGGGATCGTCGCCGTCTCGCTGGCGTTTCTCCCCGCGGCGAGCGCGGGGATCGCGCCGATGCTCGTCGTCTGCGGGGCGCTCGGCGCCGGGATATACATGACCGCGCCGATACGGCAGGCGCTCCTGGCCGCGTACTCGGCGGCCGACGTCCGCGGGCTCTCGTTCGGCTACTTCTACCTGGGCGTGTACGGCGTCGGCGCCGCCGGCGCGGCGCTCGCGGGCGCCGTGCTGACGTACGGGTCTACCGAGACGTTCTTCGTCGTCTTCGCGGCGATCGCCGGGCTCGCGGTCGTCCTCGGCGGCCTGCTGCTCGTGCGCTTTTCGGCCGCGTCGAGCGGCGGCGACCGCGGAGACGACTCCGACGGCAGCGACGCCGACGAGGCCGATCACGACGGGACCGACCCCGGCGATCGCGACGGCGTGAAATCGTGAGAAAGTTTATCACGGATGGCGACGAATCCCCGCGTAGATGGCCACTGCGAGCATCCCACCGACGACGGAGGCCAGAGACGTCTTTCGTGAACTCGGGTACACCGTCTCCGAGGGCGGACAGGAGTTCGTCGCGGAGCGGAAATGGCGGCGCGTGCTCGTGACCGTGTTGTGTATGGAGACCGACGATCTGGACCCGTATCTCGCGGACGGCGGCGACGCCCCGCGGCTCCGCTGTTTCGTCACGTGGCGCGACCGGGCGGCCGATCTGCGGGATCAGCTCGTCTCCAAGAAGCCCCCGTACGACTGGGCGGTGATCGGCATCGAGGCCGACGGCGAGGAGTTCGCGGTGATGGAAGGCGCGCCCGGCAGTCCCTGACCGCGACGGGAGGCGCACGCCCTGTCGCGGATTTCCACCTGCTTTTATACGCCCGTGCGTCCAACTAGCACGCGACATGGTGTTTAAAAAGATCACGCTGATCGGGACGAGCGACGAGAGCTTCGACGCCGCCGCCGACGACGCGATCGACCGCGCCGAGGACACGCTGGAGAACGTCTACTGGGCGGAGGTCGAGGAGTTCGGCGTCGAACTGGAGAGCGCGGCCGACCGACAGTATCAGGCGGAGGTCGAGGTCGCGTTCGAGCTCGAGGGCTGAGGTCGGTCGGCGTCGGGGGCGACCCCGGCGGGGTCGGCTCTTCTCGCGCCGCGCGTCGAGCGGTCGTCGATCGCGTTATCGCTCGAACAGCGTCGGCTCCGGGATCTCGTCGCTCGCCGCCTCGCGCCACGAGCGCGAGGGTGTCCACCCGAACAGCCGCTCGGCCTTCGCGATCGCGTACGCGCCCCGGTCGTCGCCCTCGGCGAGCGCGCTCCCGTCGACCGCGCAGTCGTCGGGGATCTCCCCGTACGCTTCCCGCAGCAGGTCGAGCAGGGGCCGACCCAGCGCGTTGTCGGTCGCGACGCAGTTGACCGCCTCGTGAGTGCCGGACGGGACGGCCGGCTCCGGACCCCCCGTCTCCGCGAGCGCGGCGGCGACGAGGTCGGCGACGTCGCGGGCGTCGACGTACGACCAGAAGTTGCCGGCGCCCGCGTCCAGATCGGCGACGTACCCGTCGCTCCGGCAGGCGTACTCGCCGGGGAACTGGATCCACGAGGGGCGGATCGAGACGGCCGGGACGCCCTCGCGGCGCGCGACCGCCCCCGCGGCCGCCTCCGCGGTCACCTTCGAGAGGCCGTACGGGTCCTCCGGCCGAAGCGGGTGGTCCTCGGTGACCGGCAGCTCGTCCGGAAACGGCGTCGGATCGGCGAAGAAGAACCCGTACGCGCCGTCGCTCGACGCCTGCACGATCCGGGCGTCGGCGCGCCCGGCGGCGTCAAGGACGTTCTTCGCGGCGCCGACGTTCGTCTCGAACACCCGGCCGTCGGGGTGCGTGCCGGCGACAGGGATCGCCGCCCAGTGGACGACCGCGTCGGGGTCGACGGCGGCGACGGTGTCGAGCGCTTCGCCCCGGTCCGCGAGGTCGGCGGCGCGGAACGAGACGTTCGGGGCCGGGTCGGCGTCCGGGCCGGGGTGCTCGTAGTCGACGACGACGACCTCATGGTCGCCCGCGAGCCGGTCGACGACCCAGCGCCCGGAGGCGCCGCGGCCGCCGGTGACGAGAACGGTCTCCATGCCTGCGGATCGCCGGGGCGGGGCAAAAGCGCACCGTCGTCGGACGGTTCCGCCGTCACGTCGGTCCGCTCGGAACCCCGGCAGGCTTTAATCCGGCGAACGGTAAAACTCGGGTATGGAATGGAAGACCGACTGGGGACTGCGTGGACGGATGGCGTTCACGATGTTCCTGCTCTTCGCCCTCTACGTCGTTTTCGTCGGCGCGTTGACCGTGTACTTCGGCGACTTCCTGTTCCCGCTGATCATGCTCGGCGGGTTCTCGATCGCGCAGTACTTCTTCAGCGACAAGCTCGCCCTGCGGAGTATGGGCGCCCGCGAGGTGACCCCCGAGGAGTATCCGGACCTCCACCGGCGGATGGACCGGCTGAGCCAGCAGGCCGACCTCCCGAAGCCGACGGTCGCCGTCGCCGACACGCAGGTGCCGAACGCGTTCGCGACCGGCCGGAACAAGAAGAACGCGACCGTCGCCGTGACCACCGGGCTGCTCCGGTCGCTGGACGACGACGAGCTCGACGCCGTGCTCGCCCACGAGCTCGCGCACGTGAAGAACCGCGACGTGATGGTGATGACCATCGCCTCGTTCCTCTCGACCATCGCGTTCTTCATCGTGCGGTGGGGGTGGCTGTTCAGCGGCGACAACCGCCAGGGCGCGCCCGTCATCGTCGCCATCCTGGTGTCGATCGTCGTCTGGATCGTCTCGTTCCTGCTGATCCGGGCGCTCTCGCGGTACCGCGAGTACTCCGCCGACCGCGGCGCCGCGCTCATCACGGGGAAGCCCGGCGCGCTCGCCTCGGCGCTGATGACGATCGACGGCCGGATGGACAGGGTTCCGAAGGAGGACCTCCGCGAGGAGGCGGAGATGAACGCGTTCTTCATCATCCCGATCAAGTCTGGGATCGTCGGCAAGCTCGCCTCGACGCACCCGTCGACGGAGAACCGGATCGAGCGGCTCCGGGACTTAGAGCGGGAGATGGAGACGGCCTGACCGGGCGACCGATCCCCGGGGGAGACGGACGGTCCCCCCGCCGTGACGCCTCGTTTTCCGGTGTGCCACGCTTTTAGGTCCGGGCTCGCGGATCGCCCCACATGAGCGCGCTCACCGACCCCGCGAAGCGCCGCTGGCTCGGGTGGGGGTCGCTGGCGGCCGTCTTCCTGCTCGTCAACGTCCACCGCCTCTCGACCGCGGTGCTGTCCGAGGAGCTGGTCGACGCGTTCGCGATCTCCGCCTCGCAGCTCGGGACGCTCCACGCCTCCTTCTTCGTCGTCTACGCGGTCGTCCAGATCCCGACCGGCGTCGTCGCGGACCGGTACGGCGCGCGGTACGTCGGCGCAGCGGGCGCGGTCGTCCTCAGCGCGGGCGCCGTCGCGTTCACGCTCAGCGGCAGTTACCTCGCGGCGTTCCTCTCCCGGGCGGTGATCGGCCTCGGCAGCGGCGTGATCTTCATCGCCACGCTCCGCTTTTGCGCGAGCTGGTTCCGCGTCGACGAGTTCGCGACGATGACGGGCGTGACGACCGGGATCGCCGGGCTCGGCGCGATCCTCGCGACGGTGCCGCTGGCGGTCGCCATCGACCTGATCGGGTGGCGCCCGACCGTGCGCGCGCTCGCCGCGGTCGGCCTCGCGGCGGCGGTCGCGGTGGCCGCGTTAGTGCGCCGCTCGCCGAGCGACGCGGGCCTCGAACCGATCGCGAACGTCCCGGAACAGCCCACGGCGAGCCTCCGCGAGACCGGCGGCCACCTCCGGACGCTGCTCGGCGACCCCGACCAGTGGCTGCTGTCTGTCGTCTTCTTCTCGGCGATGGGGACGATCCTCACCGTGATCGGGCTCTGGGGCGTGCCGTACCTCGTCGTCGTGTACGGGCTCGACGTGACGACCGCCTCCTCGTTCACGCTCGCGGGGGCGGTCGGAATGCTCGTCGGCGCGCCGACGGTCGGACGCGTCTCCGACCGGGTCGGTCGCCGTCACGGCCCGCTCATCGCCGGGCTCGGACTGTTCGCGGCCGTGCTCGCGGTCGTGCCCGCGGTCGGCGATCCGCCGCTCGTCGCGGTCGCTGGCGTGTTCTTCCTCGTGGGGTTCAGCCTCGGGTTCGTCATGCTCTCGCTCCCGATAATCAAAGAGAAGTACCCGCCCGAGGCGAGCGGCGTCGCCACGGCGACCGTGAACGGGGCGGGGTTCCTCGGGGGGGCCGTCCTCCCGACCGCGATGGGGGTCGTCCTCGACGGGTACCGCACCGGCGACGTGGTCTCCGGGACCGTCGTCTACACCGAGACCGGCTACCGCGTCGCGTTCGCGCTCACGACGGCGGCCGTCGCGGTCGCCTTCTGCTGTGCTGCGTGGCTGTCGCTCCGGAAACGGCGGCGCGTCGGCTCGAGCAGCGGGGGAGAACGCGACGAGTAGCCCGGAATACCCGGGGCGACCGCTCCCCCGAACCTCAGCCGTCGATCGTCCCGTTCTCCAGCTCCTCGGCGACCAGTTCCGGGTCCATCAGCGCCGGGTCGACCGCGAGGTCGGCGACGCCCGAGACGAACTCCGGCAGCGACCGCTCCGCGTACGTCACCGCGAGCACGTCCGGGTTCAGCTCCTTCGCGATCGGGATCCCGGTGGCCTCCTCCACGTCGGTGAGGACGAAGTACGCGGCCTCGTCGATGCCGGCCTCGGAGAGCGCGTCGGCGGTGACGAGCCCCTCGATGCGGCGGATCTCGACGCCGAGTGCCGCGAGCTCCTCGCCGAGCCCGTGCTCGTCGGGGCCGGCGACGACGGCGATCCGACCCTCGGCGCGACCGCCGTCGGGGCGAGCGTCGTCGGTGGTGGCGGTGGCGTCCGCCATCACTCGTACTCGATCGTCGCCGGCGGCTTGTGGGTCACGTCGTAGACGACACGCGCGACGTTCTCGTTCTCGCCGGTGATCCGGCTCTGGATGCGCTGGAGCGTGCTCCAGTCGAGCTCCTGGGCGCGCGCGGTCATCCCGTCGCGGCTCTCGACCGAGCGCACGGCGACAACCCAGCCGTGCACGCGGTTGTCGCCCTTCACGCCGGTCGCCTTGCCGAGGACCGCGGCGAACGCCTGCCACGGGTCGTACTCCTCTAACTCCTCCTCGACGACGTGGGTCGCCTCGCGGGCGACCGCGGCCTTCTCGGGAGTCACCTCGCCGACGATCCGGACGGCGAGCCCCGGGCCGGGGAACGGCATCCGCTCGGAGATGATCTCCTCGAGGCCGAGCGCCCGAGCGACCTCGCGGACCTCGTCCTTGTAGAGGTCGCGGACGGGCTCGACGATCCCCTCGAAGTCGACGACCTCGGGGAGCCCGCCGACGTTGTGGTGCGACTTGATGTTCCCCTCGGACTCGATGCGGTCGGGGTAGATCGTCCCCTGGACGAGGTAGTCGGCGCCCACGTCGCGGGCGACCGTCTCGAACTCGTCGATGAACCCCTCGCCGATGACGTGGCGCTTCTCCTCCGGGTCGGTGACGCCGGCGAGCCGGTCGAAGAACCGGTCTTGCGCCTCGATCACCCGCAGCGACTCCATGAAGGAGAACGTGTCGCGGATCTCCTCGGTCTCCCCTTTCCGCATCAGCCCCGTGTCGACGTACACCGGGGTGAGCTGGTCGCCGACCGCCTCGTACGCGAGCGTCGCCGCGACCGACGAGTCGACGCCCCCGGAGAGCGCGATCACGGCGTTCGCGTCGCCGATCGCCTCCCGGATCTCCGCTTTCGCTTCCTCGATGAATTCCTCCGTCTCGACCATCTATAGCCTCACGTCCGCGTTCCGTTCGGTTGTGTCCGTCGATCCGAGCGCCGCCTTCACGAGGGCGACGAACGGCGGACTCGCGCGGTCCGGCCGCGACCGGAACTCGGGGTGTGCCTGCGTGCCGAAGAAGAACGGGTGATCCGCGCGTTCGAGGATCTCCATCCGGTTGTCGGCCCGCCCGGAGAAGGTGAGCCCGTCGGCCTCCAGCTCGTCGATGTACTCGGGGTTCACCTCGTAGCGGTGGCGGTGGCGCTCCGTACAGGAGTCGGCGTCGTACACGTCCGCGGCGAGCGTGCCGGGCTCGATGTCGGTCTCGTGGGCGCCGAGCCGCATCGTCCCGCCCATGTCCTCCGTCTCGTACTGGTCGGGGAGCAGGTCGATGACGGGGTGGGGCGTGTCGGGGTCGATCTCCGCGGAGTGGGCGCCCTCCAGCCCGAGCACGTTGCGCGCGTGCTCGACGACCGCCATCTGGAAGCCGAGACAGAGCCCGAGGAAGGGCACGTCGTTCTCGCGGGCGTACCGGACCGCCTCGATCTTCCCGTCCGTCCCGCGGGAGCCGAAGCCGCCGGGGACGACGACCGCGTCGGCGGAGGCGAGGCGCTCCTCGTGTTCCGCGCGGGTCTCGTCGGCGTCGACCCACAGCACGTTGACCTCGGTCTCCGTCTGGATCCCGGCGTGTTTCAGCGCCTCGTGGATCGACATGTAGGCGTCTTCGAGGGCGTACTTGCCCACGAGCGCCACGTCGATCTCCTCCTCGCGGTCCCGGGTGACCAGGTCGCGCCACTCCGTCGAGCGCTCCGCCTTCGGGAGTGCCTCGTCGGCGAGCCCGAGCCGCTCCATCACGTACTCGTCTAACCCCTCGTCTTCGACCATCAGAGGGACGTGATAGATGTCCTCGACGTCGGGGTTCGAGAAGACGGCGTCCGTGGGCACGTCACAGAACAGGGCGATCTTCTCTTTCGTCTCGGGGTCGAGCCGGTCCTCCGAGCGCCCGACCAGGATGTCCGGCTGGAGCCCGATCGACCGCAGCTCCTTCACCGAGTGCTGGGTGGGCTTCGTCTTCTGCTCGCCGTTCTTCGAGTACGGGACGAGGGTGACGTGGGTGAAGAGGATGTCCTCGTCGTCCTCCTCGTGGGCGAACTGGCGGAGCGCCTCGAGGAACGGCATCGACTCGATGTCGCCGACCGTCCCGCCGATCTCGATCAGACAAACGTCGCTCCCCTCGGCGGCCTCCCGGATGCGCCGCTTGATGTCGTCGGTGACGTGCGGGATGATCTGGACGGTCTTGCCGAGGTAGTCGCCGGCGCGCTCGCGCTCGATGACGTGCTGGTAGGTCTTCCCCGTGGTGACGTTGTGATCGAACGTCATGTCGGTGCCGAGGAAGCGCTCGTAGTTGCCTAAATCGAGGTCGACCTCGCCGCCGTCCTTGAGGACGTACACCTCGCCGTGCTCGTACGGGTTCATCGTCCCGGCGTCGACGTTGAGATAGGGGTCCACCTTCACGGCGGTGACGTCGAAGCCCGCGTTCGCGAGGAGGCGCCCGGTGCTGGCGGCGGTGATACCCTTGCCCAGTCCGGACATCACCCCGCCCGTGACGAACACGAACTTCCGACCCAGCGAGGGGTCGTACCCTGTGTCGGGATCCGTTGGCATATCGACCGTCCGTCAGGGGCCGGCAAAACCGTTTCGGACCCTTCGTTTCGGGTGGACGTTCGTGAGGATTCCGCGGCGGCCGTGCGGACCGGGCGCGACCGCGGAACGGAAGGGGCGCGACGGAGCGAAAAGCACTCATCGCGGGCGGGCGCACCGTCTGGTCGACCCATGACCTGGTCCCCGCTCCCTCCCGCGGTCGCGGCCGTCGTCGCGGCCGCGCTCAGCGTCACGCGTCGCGTTCCGACCGTCGTGATGGAGTCGTCGATCGGCGTCCCCGGCCCGCGCGCGCTCAGCCTGTACACGCTCGGAGGCCGCTTCGCCGCGTTCGTGCTCGTCTACGGGCTGCTGCTCGGCGCCGCGTATCGGGTCGGCCGCGCCGGCGGCGCGGTCGACGCCCGGGCGACGACGCTGGCCACCGGCGCCGTCGGCGGACTCGTGTACCTCGTCGGGACCGCCGCGGTGCTGCTGTGGACCGGCCCCAGTCAGGAGGTGATCTCGGCCGTCACCACGCTCGGCTCCGCGGTCGCCGTCGGCGTCCAGCTCGCCGTCGTCGCGTTCGCCGGGATCGCGCTGGGTCGATCGCGGATACGCGGTTAGCGGTGGAGTGGAGAACGGCTTCAGCGGTCTCGGTGGCCGCTTATAAGTAATCGGTGGCTCCGCGGCGAACGCCTCCAAAGCCCCAGCCGCTTGCTTATAAGTCGTTGACTGCGGATCGCCGGTGAACAGCTCCAAAGCCCCAGCCGGGAGGTGGGCAGACGCTCGCTGTCGTTCGAGACGCCTTCGGCGTCTCGTGATGACGAAACGGCTCCGCCGTTTCGAACCACGCTCCTCACTCGTTCGCTTCGCTCACTCGTTGCGGTGCTTGCATCGCCTCTGCCCACCTCCCGGCTGCCCCTTTGAGTCCCGCCCCGCACCGCTCCGCACCTCAGACCTCCCCAGCCTCGTCGCTGGCGCCTTAAAAGGCGCCAGCGACTCCCTCGCACGCGCTCTCGCCGGCGGCGTCGCCGGCGGCGTCGCCGCCGGCTGTCAGAGAGACCTTCGGTCTCTCACTACTCGCGCCCTTATCAGGGCGCTCGGAGGCGCGCGCCACCGCATCCGTAGTGACTCTGTGATCGATGTCGCTGATCGCCGCTCCCGATCCCGTTTATAAATAGCCGACGCTAGGCGAGTTCGAGTGAAGTGTTGCGAGGGAAGAGCGCTCCGAGAGCGGTCTTCCGCATCACGGGGGTGGACCCCGGCGATGCGAGGGGAGGGATTTGAACCCACGGACCTCTACAGGAGCGGAGCTTGAATCCGCCGCCGTTTCCGGGCTTGGCTACCCTCGCACGCGAGTCGTCGTTCGACGGCGGCGCTTTTTATTTCATCGGTTCCGCACCGACCAGCGTCGCCCGGAACCCCCCGGCGTCGGACTCGCCGAGGTCCAGCTCCCACCCGTGCGCAGCCGCGACGCGCTTGACGATGGCGAGCCCGATCCCGGTGCCGCCCCCGTGGGAGACGCCGAACGCGGCCACCTCGTCCAAGTCGTCCGCGTCGATCCCCGGGCCGTCGTCCGCCACGTAGACGCCGCGGTCGTCGACGCCGACGCGGACCGTGGGGGACGCGCCGGCGTGGTCGAAGGCGTTCCCGATCAGGTTCCCGAGCGCCCGGCGCAGCAGCGTCGGGTCGCCGCCGACGGGGCCGGGGTCCTCGACGACGAGCGCGGCCGGGTCCACCTCGTCGCCGAAGTCGCCGGACTCGGCGCAGTCGGCCGCGAGGGCAGCGAGGTCGACGGGCTCGGCCGCGGTGTCGACCTCGTCCGGATCGCGGGCCATCACGAGCGCCTCGTCGATCATCGCCTCGATCCGACCGAGGGCGCTCTCCGCGGCGTCGAGCCCGTCGACCTCCCCGGTCTCCCGGGCGAGGTCGACGTATCCCCTCGCCACCGACAGGGGGTTCCGGAGGTCGTGCGAGAGGAACCCCGCGAGGCGTTCGAGCCGCTCGTTGAGCCGCGCCAGCTCGCGCTCGCGCTCGACGCGGTCCGTCACGTCGCGGATCACGCCGACGACACCGACGACCACCCCGTCGCGCTCGATCGGCGTCAGCCGCGTCTCGGTCGTGACCGTCGACCCGTCGCCGAGCGTCGTCGTGAGCTGGACGCGCTCGTCGTCGGACGCGCCCGCGAGCACCCGCTCGACGGCCTCGCGGTAGCGCTCGCCGGCGTCCACGCTCCAGTACCCTTCCTCGACGAGCCGCTCCGGGTGCGGCGCGTGGAGGTCTTCCTCGTCGAATTCGGTCACCTCGCGGAGCCGGTCGTTGACGAAGACGCGGTTCCGGTCCGCGTCGAGGACGTACGCGCCGTCGCCGAGGGCGTCGACGACCGACCCCGCGTGGTCGATCGGCGTGGATCCCGGCGCGGAGTTCATACCCGGGGAAGGCGCCGAGCGAACAAGTGTGTCTCGGGTAGCGGCAGGACTCTCGCCGGGCCGTCACAGCGCGATCATCGCGACGCCGACGACCGCGAGGAGCGCGGCGACGAGCCGGACCCGGAAGTAGCGCTCGCCGAGGACGACCCCGCCGAGGACGACGGCGACGATGGCCTGCGTGTTGATCACCGGAGAGGCGACGCTCGCGGGCAGCGCCGCGAACGCGACCGTCGTCAGGTGCTCGCCGAGCGCGACCAGCGCGCCGGCCGCGAGGAACTTCGGTACGTCGGCTCTGTTCACCGCGGGCGGGGTCCGGACCGCGGCGGGCAGCAGGATCAGCCCGGCGCCCGCGAGCAGCAGGGGGACCCACAGCGTCCCCGGGATCGCGAGCTCCTGGAGCCCCACCCGCTTCCCGAGGTCTGAGACGGCGTAACACGCCGCGCTCAGCAGCGCGAGCTGGGCCGGTCGCGAGTGGACGGCGCCGACCAGCGGCGCGATCAGGCTGCCGGGCTCGTAGTTCGCGACGTACACCGCGGCGGTGGCGACGACCACCCCGGCGACCTGTATCGGCGCGAGCACCTCGCCGAGCAACAGCACCTCCAGCGGGAGCACGAACATCGGGACGACCTTGTTGATCGGGGTCACGTACGACACGTCGCCCTCGTCTATCGCCCGGAGGAAGAGCACGAACGCGGCCGCGGTCGCCGCCGCGGTCCCGGCGACGACGGCGACGGCGGCGGGGTCGACGCCGGTTACGGCCCCGACGCTCCCCCCGATTCCGTCGGGAGGGAGATCGGTCGTCGCGACGGTGACCGGGAGGAACCACGCGATTGCCGAGGCGTTGATCAACACCGTGAGTCCGGCGGGCGGGTAGCCGGCAAAGGAGCGCTTCAGCACGAAGATGTAGGTCCCCCAGACGACCGCGGCGCCGATCGCTGAGAGGAGGCCGACGTCCATTGGCGGACCCGACGCCCGGCGGGGGAAAGAACCGTTCGATCCCCGCGAAACGGTTAGGTCGCTGCGGACGCGACGCGTTCCCATGGACGAGCACACCCGGGACCCCGGCGTCGCCCCGCCGCTCGGGAATCCGACCGGGTGGCACGCGGGGGGCGAGAGCGTCGCGGACGACGGCGTCGCGAGGGAGGGCGCTGACGGCGAGAGCGGCGACGCCGCGGACGAAGCGCCCCCCGCCGACGCGCGGATCGCCGGCGGCCACTGGGAGCACGCCACCCTCCGGCGCGCGACCGAGCACGGCGTCCGGCTGTTCAACGCCGGCGACTACCACGAATCGCACGATTGCTTCGAGGACGAGTGGTATAACTACGGGAGCGGCACCGCCGAGAGCGCCTTCTGCCACGGGATGGTGCAGGTCGCGGCGGGGGCGTACAAGCGCGTCGACTTCGGGAACGACGACGGGATGCGGTCGCTGTTCGAGACCGCGCTGGAGTACCTCCGCGGGCTCCCGGGCGACTTCTACGGCGTCGATCTCGACGAGGTCCGGGCGACGCTCCGGGCCGCGCTCGACGACCCGGCCGCGATCGACGGGTGGAAGATTCCCATCGACGGCGCCCGCCCGGAAGCGTACCCGGCCGACTACGAGTACGCGGAGCGGATCGATTAGATAGTGTTTAGAACGGGAATACGATCCTGTCTACTTTTTATTCAGAGACCGAAATTGGAATCAATCTTGTCCAAGAATTGAGCGTATTTCTGAGTTTTTGGAGACAATTGATCTGCTGATAATCCACATAACGACGGCTAAGAGCAGGAATATGTATGAAGCAAGCAACGTTAATACGCCAAGCCTCAGCAGTTCTTCGACAGGAATCCCTAAGATAGTATTTCCCGTCGTTTGGAACGCGCCGAGTAATACCATCGCTCCCCCGACAGCAGTTGCTAGGAGAGCGACAGCGCCAATTATGACGTGAGTTTGGTCAAAGAACTCGTTGACAGACATTTCTTCCGAACCTGGCTCGGGATGAACGACAATATCTCGCGGTAGAGGGTGTTTAGAGTCTGGAAATTTAATCCACCAATAATCGCCATTGTTTATTGATCCTTTTTTGAGAATACCCTGCTCAACCATTTCATCAAGTCGGTCCGAAATCGTTTGACGATTATTATCGAATATTGACTCAAGCGACCGGAGCGAATGTATCGTATCGTCGCTGTACCACAGCTCCCGGAATACTGCTTCCTGTAGTAATTCGTTTTGTGGATTGTTATCCAAGCGTTTCTTGAAGTGGTCTGGTATGCCTTCATCACCACGTTCAGCGTTCACGTAATGCCGATGTACGTTCGCCAAATCGCTATCCTCGTTCACTAAAACCCGGTTTCAGCGGCCATTCAAAGTATCTATCGGCTCTCATTATCGATTGATGCTTCCAACTAAAGCATCGATTCGACTAGAGGTGTTGTACCGTGGTTAGACAAGCTGCACAGGTGATTGGACTCCTCATGACAATCTTGACGTTGGTCACTTGGGTGGTGATCAACAGCAACCTGCCCGGATCCGTTGGACTCGGTGTTAATTTCGTGGCCATCATAGTGTCCGCGCTGACTGGACTATTCGCCTATGTTGCCGTAATCAAGTCGTGATAGGAGAGTGGGGTTGACTATCACCCACTATTCGAGTATGTGTTTGATTGGCTCTAATGGCGTACCGGCGATCCGAACGCCACTTACCGACTGAGCGCGTCGCTAGGGTATGGACGTACACGATCTGGGCGAGGGGGAGCCGGAGGTCGCGGTCGTCGGCGCGATCCACGGCGACGAGCCCTGCGGCGCCCGCGCGGTCCGACGGCTCCTCGACGCCGACCTCGACGTCGAGCGCCCGGTCCGGCTGATCGTCGCCAACGAGGCGGCGCTCGACGCCGGGGTCCGGTACCTCGACGTCGACCTCAACCGGTCGTTCCCCGGCGATCCGGACGCGGAGGCGCACGAGGAGCGGCTCGCCGCCGAGCTGCTCGACGCGCTCGACGGCTGTTCCACGCTCGCGATCCACTCGACGCAGTCGTACGCCGAGCCGTTCGCCGTCGTCGACTCGATGGACGAGGTCGCCCGCGCCGTCGCCCCGCACCTCCCGGTCGACGCCGTGATCCAGACGGACGCGTTCACCGAGGGCCGGCTCATCGAGCACCCGCACACGCTCGAAGTGGAGGCCGGCCTGCAGGGCTCCGAGGGTGCCGCCGACAACGCCTACTGGCTCGCGCGGGCGTTCCTGGCGGCGACCGGCGTCGCCCCCGCGCCCGGCGCGGAGGACGTGGTCGACGCTGGCGGGCGCGAGGACGTGGAGGTGTTCCGGCTCCGGGACCGGATCCCCAAGCCGGAGGCGGAGGCGTACGAGGTGTTCGCCCGCAACTTCGAGCGCGTCGAGACGGGCGAGGCGTTCGCGGCCGCCGGCGACGAGCAGCTCCGCGCCGACGAGCCCTTCTACCCGGTGTTGCTGTCGCCGTACGGCTACCGCGACCAGTTCGGCTACGTCGCGGACCGGGTCGGGACGCTGGAGTAGCGCGCGGCGACCCGGACCCGCCGCCCGACTCCGCCGCTACTCGACCAGTTCGATCTCGTCGTCCCCGTTCGGCACCGCGCAGATGAACGCCCCCGGTTCATCGCCCTCGTTCCGGTACCAGTGTTCGACGCCCGCCGGGATGAGGAGCGCGTCGCCCGGCCTGACCACGTGCTCCTCCTCGCCGATCCCGACCACGTACTCGCCGGCGAGCACGTACTGCTCGTGTTCGACCGCGTTCGTGTGCCGCGGGACCGCGGCGCCGGGCGCGAGCTCGAAGCGCCGCACCGCGAAGTTCGGAGCGCCGTCCGACTCGTCGATCAGGACCCCCTTCCGGAGCCCCTCGGCGGCGCTAACCGGCTCGTAGCCGATCTCGTCGCCGCGCTTCACGACGGGGGTCGGCTCGTCGGCCTCGCCGCCCGCGTCCTCAGTAGTGTCTCGCATACCGGCCGATCGGCGGCGGACGGCTTATAAACCACGGCGAGGAGTCGACCCTCGCGTTGAGGGAGCGTGGTTCGGGAGGGATAACGGACTGGGAAGGTCGAAATTCCCGCGTTCGGACGTCCCCTCGACCCCGTACACCACTCGGCGCATCGGCTTTCCTATCAATTTTAAGTATATCTTCTATCAAATTCATAATTGCATCCATACTATCTGGCCTACCGGTGGAATCGAGAGGCCGATCGACGGATAATAAGCGTCTATATAGTCTAAAACGGCCGAATACGTCGACTCGAACGTTCGAGAAAGTCGCGTCGACCGAGCGTTCGTCCACCTGAAGCGATCGGTCAACGCGGACGCCGGTAGTCTGCTGAAGTGGCGTGAAACTACATAATTCGGCCAATTTATCGGAACAAAGCGGTGACGACGCGATCGAGACCTCGCGGACCGACGACGCGAGCTCGACTCGGACGATTATATTCGTAATCTTATATAATATCAGAACTATCGTATTTTTTAGTTTTACGGGGCCGGAGGGAGAAACGCGATGCGGGTTCCACCGGATCCACCGATCGGCGACGCGCCTCGAGGACCGCCGAGCGACCGGCGCCGGCTCCGGTATTTTCATTGTACTGTTCGATAGTACGGTTTCCATGGGAGTCACTGACTTCTTCGATCCGGACGGGATCGCCGTCATCGGCGCGTCGAAGACCCCCGGGAAGCTGGGCAACGACGCGATGACCAACATCCGTTCGTACGACGGCGACGTGTACCCGGTGAACCCCGGCAGTACGGGGAGCGTCTACGGGTACGAGTTCGTCGACTCGGTCGGCGAGACCGACGCGGACCTGGCGCTGTGTTGCGTCCCGAGTCCGGTCGTCCCCGAGGTCCTCGAGGAGTGCGGCGAAGCCGGCGTCGGCGCCGCGGTGATCTTCGCGGGCGGGTTCGGGGAGGTCGACGAGGCCGGCCGCGAGCGCGAGGCCGAGGTCGCCGCGATCGCCGAGGAGTACGACGTGACGGTCCTCGGGCCGAACACCGCCGGCTACTGCATTCCGCACCTCGATCTGTACGGGTCGTTCGTCCCGGAGATCCGCGACGTCGAGACGGGCGGCGTCGCGCTCGTCGCTCAGAGCGGCGGCATCGGCGTCACGGGGGCCTTCCAGCTCGACCGCGAGGAGTACGGCGTCTCGGCGATGTTCGGGCTGGGGAACCGCGCGAACGTCGACTTCGCGGACCTGATCCCGGTCCTCGACGACGACCCGCACACGGACGCGATCGCGGTCCACGTCGAGGGGACCGACGACGTCGACGACGCGATCGCCGCGTTCCGCGACGCGGAGACGCCGGTGGTGATGCTCAAGGCCGGCAGCGAGGAGCTCGGCGACTTCGTCGGGTCACACACCGGGGCGCCGATACAGCGCCGCGAGACCTACGAGGACGCGCTGGCGGGCGAGGGCGTCGTCTTCGTCGACACCGTGACGGAGCTCGTCGACGCCGCGCGGGCCGTCGCGTCCGCGCCGACGCCGGACGGCCGGAACGTCGGGCTGGTCACGGCGCAGGCGGGGCCGGGGATCCTGGTCGCCGACGAGCTGCGCGAGCGCGGGGCGTCGTTCCCCGCCCTCGCCGAGGAGACGGACGAACGGGTGACGGAGCTGTTACATGGGATCACCTACACGGAGAACCCGGTCGACACCGGTCGGCCGCTCCCCGAGTTCGGCGAGGTGATCGACGCGGTCGCCCGGGACGACGCCGTCGACGCGGTCGTCGTCTACGAGATCTACGAGCGGTCGCTCGGCTATCCGGTCGAGGAGCTGGAGGCGCTGGCCGACGACCTCGACAAGCCGATCTGCTTTACGGTCGCGGGTCCGGAGAGCTTCGAGGAGGAGCGGCTGGAGATGGAAGCCGCCGGGGTCCCGACGTTTCAGGCGCCCGAGCGGGGGGCGAGCGCGGTCGGTGCGCTCCTCGAACTGGCCGACGAGTGACCGGCGCCGCGAGGCGATCGGCGGCCGGGCCCCGGTCGGCGAGCGCGTTTTCCCCCGGTGTCACGACTGTTACCACACACCTATTAGGTCGGCGGACGGAGCTACCACCGACGATGCCAGACGACATCAGCCCTGACAGCGACTGGGACAGCCTGTACATCGACGGGTCGTGGGTCGACGCGGCGGACGGGGGGACGATTCCCGTCGAGGACCCCTCGACGCGGGAGGCGTTCACCGAGGTGGCGGCCGCGACGGAGGCGGACGTCGACGCGGCCTACGAGGCGGCCGCGAGCGCGAGCGACGAGTGGGGAGCGACGCCCCCGGCGGCCCGCGAGGAGGTCGTCAGAGAGGCCCTGCAGGCGCTCGACGACGCCGAGGCGGACATCGTCGAGCTGATGTCGCACGAGGCGGGCGGAACCGCCGGGTACGGACACACCTCACACCACCTGGCGATGGATCAGGCCGGCGAGGCCGCCACGCTCCCCCGTCGGATGAAGGGCGAGCACATTGCCTCGAACATCCCCGGCAAGGAGAACCTCGTCCAGCGCGAGCCCAAGGGCGTGGTAACGGTGATCTCGCCGTGGAACTTCCCGCTGAACCTGAGCGCCCGGGCCGTGTTCCCCGCCCTCGCCGCGGGCAACGCGGTCGTGTTGAAGCCGGCGACGAACACCCCGATAAGCGGCGGGCTGCTGTTCGCGAAGCTCTTCGAGGAGACCGACCTCCCGGCGGGCGCGCTCAACGTCGTCACCGGCCGCGGCTCGGAGATCGGCGACCGCGTCGCGGGACACCCCGAGAGCGACGTGGTGGCGTTCACCGGCTCGACCGAGGTCGGGCGGCGCGTGGCCGCCGCCGCCGGCGAGAACCTCGCGGTGCCGGCGATGGAGCTCGGCGGAAACAACGCCCACGTCGTCACCGGCGACGCCGACGTCGACCGCGCGGTCGACAGCGCCGTGTTCGGGTCGTTCATCCACCAGGGACAGGTGTGTATCTCCATCAACCGCCACCTCGTCCACGAGGACGCCTACGACGAGTACGTCGCGAAGCTGACCGAGCGCGCCGAGGGGTTGGCCGCGGGCAGCGCGCACGACGAGGTCCACCTCGGCCCCGTCATCGACGAGACGCAGCGCGACAAGATGCTGGCGTACGTCGAGGAGACGGTCGACGCCGGCGCGACCCTCGAAACCGGTGGCGGGATCGTCGACCTCGACGGGGTCGAGGACTCCTTGGTCGTCGAACCCACCGTCCTCTCGGACGTGACCAACGACATGGCGGCGGCGTGTAACGAGCACTTCGGCCCCATCGCGCCGGTCATCCCGTTCTCCGACGTGGACGAGGCGGTCGCGCTGGCGAACGACACCGAGTACGGCCTCTCCGGGTCGGTCCACGCGGGTGATCTCGGCACGGCGAAGGATATCGCGGACCGCATGGAGACCGGCATGGTCCACATCGGCGACCAGCCGATCAACGACGAGGCGCACGTCCCGTTCAGCGGCACCGGCGCCTCGGGCATGGGCGGATACAACACCGACGAGTTCCTCCGGGAAGTCACCGAGAACAAGTGGATCTCGATCCAGCACGAGCCGCGCGAGTACCCGTTCTGAGCGGGGAGCGCCGAGTCGCCCCCGGGGGGTCGTTCACGACCACTCTGGGATTGTTCACAGCCCCCGGAGTCGTTCACAGTCGACTCGGGATCGTTCACGATTGACGAACACGATCTTTTTTATCCTGGCCCCACAGGCGACACGTATGGACGAAACGGATCCGCAAACGGTCGGGGCGGTCGAGACGACCTTCGCGGTCATCGGCGTGTTACAGGACCGCGGCGGGGCCGGAGTCACGGAGATCGCGAACGAGCTCGACCTCTCGAAGAGCGCGGTGCACAAGCACCTCGCCACGCTCGTCGACCAGCGGTGCGTCGTCCAGCGCGGCGACGAGTACCGGCTCGGCCTCGGGCTGTTTCAGTACGGCTCGTTCGTTCGGAACGGGTACGACGTGTTCCACAAGGCGAAACCGCGGGTGCGCGAACTCGCCGAGGAGACCGGCGAGATGGTGTGGCTCATCGTCGAGGAGAACGGGATGGCGATGTACCTGTTCGGCGACGGCGGGTCGCTCGACATCAACGTGGACTCGCTCGTCGGCACGTGGACGCACCTCCACCTCAACTCGGGCGGCAAGGCGATCCTCTCGCGGTTCTCCGAGGAGCGGGTCCGCGAGATCGTCGACGAGCACGGCCTCCCCCGGCGGACCGCTCGGACGATCACCGACGTCGACGAGCTGCTGGCCGAGCTCGAGCGGACCCGCGACCGGGGGTACGCGCTGAACCTCGAGGAGGATCTCACGGGGATCCACGCGATCGGCGCGCCGATCGTTCACCGCGAGGAGGTGCAGGGCGCGCTCTCGATCGCCGGGGCGGCGAACCGGCTGACCGAGGAGCGGTGCCACGACGAGTACGCGGACCGGCTGTTGACGGCGGTCAACGACCTCGAGCTGAACCTCACGTACCGCTGAGCGGGATCGCGTTCCCTCGCCGTCGCCCCGCTCCCGCCGGCACGCATTTACGTCGCCTCTGCGAGGGCGACCCATGCGCATTCCCTTCGACGGGTCCGATCCCGAGGTGGCCGACGACGCGTACGTCTCCCGAACCGCCGTCCTGTCCGGGGACGTGACGGTCGCGTCCGGAGCCAGCGTGTGGCCGCTCGTCTCCCTCCGCGGCGACCGCGGTCCGGTCGCCGTCGGCGAGGAGACGAACGTCCAGGAGTTCACGACGCTGCACGGCGCCGAGCTGGGCGACCGCGTCTCGGTCGGCCACGGCGCCGTCGTCGACTTTGCGACCGTCGCGGACGACGTCCTCGTGGGCATGCAGTCGTCCGTGCTTCAGGGGGCGACGGTCGAGTCGAACTGCCTCGTCGCCGCGAACGCGGTCGTGCCGAGCGGGACGACGGTCCCCGAGGGGCACCTGGCGTACGGGACGCCGGCCGAGACCAGGCCCCTCACCGACGGACAACGCGAACAGATCTCGCAGGTGCACGAACACTACGCGACGCTCTCGAAGCGGTTCGCGCGGGCGGAAACCGACGCGTATCGCGTGCCACCGGAACGGGGCTCCGAGGAGTGACACGGGCCGCGGACGCGCCGTACGACACGCTGTTTCTTGTGAGAGAACATATTTCGGCCGATCGATCATTGGGGATCCGACACAAATTACAAACATAGTAATGTAACGCCATCACCGATCGAGAGACGGAGACGGGGCGAGACCGGGACCGCGTCCGACGACGATCATGATCGACTAAGACGATTATGTTCGCTATACGGAAACGATTCAGACGGAGCCGCCGTCGCGATCGGCGTGTCCGCTCACGATCGGCGTGGCTGCGCCCGATCGATGCGGGCGCTCTCGGACACCGGCGATACCGGGAACACGTAGCGAGAACGGAAGGCGTTGCGAGAACGCTGTTCGAGGCGGCGGCGAACGAGTTACACGAGGCCGAGCCGCGTCGCGACCCAGTGGTCGCGGCCGGCGGTCACGAACGCCTCCTCGTCGTCGAACTCGGTCTCCTCGGCGACGAACTCGTCCCAGTCGCCGTCCGCCACGTAGTCGAGCTCGGCCGCCGACGCGGCGTCGGACGGGCTCGCGGCGACGAGGTCGTCGAACGTCTCGAACGCCGTGTGTTCGCCCACGAACTCGTCGTCGAACACCTCCGTGAGCGGGATCGGCTCGTCCCGGTCGTACACCTCTTCCGCGTCCGGGAGGTCGTCGTGCGATGCAGCGACGTCCTCGAGGTCGCCTTGAAGCACCATGTTCGTCATCACTTATCTCCCCGATCTATGTAAATGGTTCCCATTCGCGGGGGTGGGGTGCCCCCGTCGGTTCAGTAGTTCCCGGTCGAGACGATCGGCGGCGTCCCGTGGGGGCCGTACGGCGCGTCGTCGAGGTACTCGCCGGCGACCTCGAACTGGTCGGCCAGCGACGCGGCGACCTCCTTCCGGAGGACGGGGACCGGGTGGTCCCCCTGGAGGTACTCGAGCGCCTGTCCGGCCGCCTCGAGGTTGTACTGCGCCGCCTTCTCGCGGCGGGCGGCGTACAGCTCGACCTCGTCGCGAGCCACCGCTTCCGTCCGCGCGTCGACCGCGACGCTGATCGCGGAGGCCGCCTCGTCGGCGTCGGCGATCCCGGAGTTCATCCCGCGGGCGCCGAACGGCGCCAGCAGGTGCGCGGCCTCGCCCGCGAGCAGCACGCGCCGGTTGTCGTCGACGAAGGTGTCCGCCATCACCTGGAGGAACTTGTAGCTGGACACCCAGGTGACGTTGTCGGCGTAGCGCTCGCCCATCACCGAGGAGACGAACTCGCGCATCCGCTCGTCCGAGGAGAGCTCCTCCGGGTCGTCGTCGGGGAGACACTGGATGTCGAGCCGCCACCCGCCGGTGAAGGGAACGAGCATCACGTTGCGGCCGTCGGCCGCGGGGTCGTCGTAGTGGAAGAGCCGCTCGCAGGGGTACGGGTCCTCCTCGACCTCCTCGACGTCGGCGATGATGAAGGAGTTCTCCGACTGGGACCCCTCAAACTCGGCGCCGATCTCCTTGCGGACCGTCGAGCCGCCGCCGTCGGCGCCGACGAGGTACTCGCCCTCCCACTCGCGCCCGTCGGCGGTCTCGACGTGGACGCCGTCCGCGGTCGTCTCCACGCTCTCGACCTCGGCCTCCCAGTGGATCTCGACGCCGGCCTCGTCGAGGGCCTCGTGCATGTACTCCTCGGTCCACTCCTGGGGAATGCTCGTGAAGTGCGGGATCTCGCCGTCGCCGCCCGGCGAGTCGTAGGTCCGGCGGAACACCTGCTTGCCGCGCCAGCGCGTGTGGCGGGTGGGCCAGACGACGCCGTCGTCGACGAGCCGTTTCCCGAGCCCGGGGTGGACCCGCTCGAGCGTCCGAAGGGTCGACCCGTGGACGTAGATCGCGCGGCTGCCGGACCGGTCTCGGTCCGCCGACTCCGCCTCCAGAATGGTCGCGTCGACGCCGCGGGCGTGTAACGCCAGCGCCGTCGTCATCCCCACGGGACCGGCCCCGGCGATAAGCACCGGTTCGTCCGTACTGGTGTCGCTCATACAGGTACGTATGTCTTCACGTACCACGACAAAAGCGTTTGGGGTCGTTCCCGCGAGTCAGTACAGCGCCGCCATCCACCCCAGGTGGATCGGCAGCAGCACCGCGATCGTCGCGAGGGTGCAGGCCGCCGTGGTCCGGATCAGTTCGCTCGTCTCGACGTCCCCCTCGGCGAGGATGGCGATGAGCACCGCCGACTGGTAGGGGAAGAAGTAGTTGCTCAGCCCCAGCGCCTCGATCATCAACACCGGGGTCAGCGGCAGCCCGGCCGACTCCGCGTAGGTGATCACGACGGGCGTCAGGACGCTGGCGACGGCGAGCCCCTCCATCGCGAACGCGAGGAGCACCGTCGTCGCGAACACGAGCGCGAGCGCGACGACGAGCGGCGCGTCCGCGGGGACCGTCCCGAGGAGCGTCGTCGCCGCGCGCTCGGAGAGCCCGGTCGCCGCGAGCCCGTCGCCGATCGCGAGCACGGCGGCGACGAAGAACAGGATCGAGACGTCGAGTTCCTCGCCGACCTCCTCGAACCGCGCGACCCCGACGCCCGGGGCGAACGCGAGCGCGACGACGGCGATCGCGCCGACGACCGGGTCGAGCCCGTGGAGGAAGTCGGTGAGCCAGACGGCGACGCCGACGCTCAGGAACGCGAGCATCCGGGCGGGGGACCGGCCCGTCGGTGCGTCCGAGGCCGCGGGACCGATCCCCGCCTCGCCGGTCGCGTCGCCGGCGACGCGCTCCGCCGACCCGTCGTCGAGGGAGCGGTCGACCGCGCTCCCCGCCGGCGGGCGGAACATCGCGTACACGACGGCGACGACGACGAACACCCGCGTCAGCCCCATCACCGGGTACATGTGGACGAGCCACTCGGTCCAGGCGATCGGGTGCCCGGCGACGGACTCGCCGAGCCCCGAGATGATGATATTCGGCAGGTCGGCGGTCAACACGCCCGAGGACCCGTAGAACGTCGCGAACAGGGGGCCGAGGTAGACGCCGACCCGGGCCTGACGCGAGTCGAACCGCCCCCCGATCTCCGAGAGGATCGGCGCGAGCAGCAGCACCCGGACGAGCGACGAGGGGATGAGCAGCGCGAGCGCGTGCGCGGCGAGCGACAGCGCCACGAGGAACCGGCGGTAGACGACCCGGGCGTCGACCGACCCGTCGCTCGGAAGCGCGCGGCGCGTCAGCACGCGGCCCGCCGCGTCGGCGAGGCCGCTCCGCCGGGTGGCGATCCCCATGAGCAGCCCGAAGCCGATGAGCCACGTCGCAGACGAGCGGAACCCCGTGAGCGCGGCGGCGGGCGACAGCGCCGCGGCGATGGCGCCGATCGCGAGGATCCCCGTGTACGCGGGCGCGACCGGCGTGAGCACCCAGAGGACGATGCTCCCCGCGGCGATCCCGGCGATCGCGCCGCCGTCGCCGCCGATCGACGCGACTGTCGCCGCGCCGGCGAGGAGCGCGAGCGGGAACGCGACGCGCGGGGCCTTCGCCGCCGAGACGACGGTCCGGGCCATGAGCGTGTCAGGCGTCGCTCCGCGCGGGAGCGGGTCCCCGCTCGGCGCTCCGTTCGGTCCGTCCCGGCTCCGACGCCGTCATTCCGTCAGGGCCTCCCGAAGCGGGTCCGGGACCGGCGTCGGCCGCCCGTCCTCCACGTCGACGCAGACCCGCCGCTCGGTGCCGGAGAAGCGGAGCTCGCCGTCGACGGTCCCCGCGTACTCGAACGTGACGCTCGTCGTCCCGACCTCGGTCTCCAGCTCGAAGTCGACGACGTCGCCGCTCTCCACCGGGCGCTCGAAGTCGACGTCCATGGACCCGACCGGCAGTCCCACGCCGAAGCTGGTCTGGATCGCCCAGAACGGGTGCCCGATCGACTCCATGTACATGTCGGCGGTCTCCTGGAACGCGTCGACGATCCGCGGGTAGTGCGCGATGCCGAACGGGTCGCTGTCGGAGAACCGCACGGTCCACTCGCGGGTGTACGTCATCGGTCGGCACCCCCGGCGTCGCCGGCCTCGGCGTCGCCCGCTCCGTCCGCCTCCGAGAGCACCACCAGCCCGTCGAGCGCGGTCGCCCCGTCAGAGGCGGCGAGCACCGGGTTCAGGTCGATCTCGGCGATCTCCGGCGACGCGTCGAGCAGGTCGCCCACCGTCCGGACCACGTCCACGAGCGCGTCGAGGTCCGCCGGCGCCCGGCCGCGGTAGCCGGAGAGCAGGGGCGCCGCGGTGAGCGACGTCACCGCCTCGCGGGCCTCGCGCTCCGTGACCGGCGCGATCCGGTGCGCGACGTCCCCGTACACCTCGGTGAACGTCCCGCCGAGCCCGACGAGCGTCACGGGGCCGAACGAGGGGTCGTTGGTCCCGCCGACGATCACCTCGGTGCCGGCGTCGACGTCGACCGCCGACTCGACCAGCACCGACGCCGCGATCCCGCGGTCGGCCGCCGCCTCGTCGATCCGGGCGGCCGCGCGCCGGACCGCCTCGGGGCCGTCGAGGCCGACCGCGACGCCCGCGCCGTCGCCCCACTCGCTCTTGTGGGTGACCGCCGGCGACGAGACCTTCGCGACGACCGGGTAGCCGATCCGCTCGGCCGCGTCGACGGCGGCGTCGGGGTCCGCGGCGAGCTCGAACTCGGGTGTCGCCACCCCGACCGCCGACAGCAGCCCTTTGGCCTCCGCTTCGGTGAGGGTCGTTCGGCCCTCCGCGCGGGCGGACGCCGCGGCCTCGTCGACCGCGTCCGCGAGCGGCGACGGGTCACTCACGGGCGACCACCTCCGCGTCGGCCGCGTCGCGGGCGCGGAGCGCCCCGTACCGGGCGAGCACGCCGGCGAGGTCCGCCGCCCGCTCGGGGGTCCGGAGAACCGGAACGCCGAGGGATTCCAGGGCGGCGGCGTCGTCGGCCACGTCGGCGTCGGGGCCGTCGGTCGCGAACAGCACCGGCTTGTCGACCGCCTCGACTAACGCCTCCATCCGGTCGACCGGGAGGCCGATCGACGCCTCGTACAGCTCGTACACGAGGACCACGTCGACCGCGTCGTCGCGCGCGACGGTCGCCACCACGTCGCCGAACGCCGGCATCGGTCGGCCCGTGTCGACGGGGTTGTCCGCGTAGGTGATCCCCGGGAGCAGCTCTTCGAGCGTCGCCTCCGTCTCGTCGCTCAGGCTCGGGAGCCGACCGCCGGCCCGCTGGATCCGGTCGGCGACGATGATCCCGGGACCCGCCTGCGCCGTGACGACGCCGACGTTCGGCCCGTCGGGGACGGGACCGCCGGCGAGGGCGGTCGCCCCGTCGAGCAGCTCCGTCGTCGACGAGACCGTCGGGACGCCGTACTGCTCGAACCCGGCGACGTACAGGTCGTGGTCGCCGGTGAGCGCGCCGGTGTGCGACTCCGCGAAGTCGCCGACGTCGGACTCGCCGACCTTGTACGCGAGCACGGGCGTCTCCGCGGCGCGGCAGGCCTCGAGCAGCTCGCGGCCGCGGTCGGTCCCCTCCACGTGGAGGACGATCGCCTCGGTGTCGGCGTGCGCGTCGAAGTACCGGATCGCCTCGGGGAAGCCGACCGCGACCCGGTTCCCGAGCCCGACCATCGCGGAGAGCCCGCGCCCCTCCCGCAGCGCCTGGAAGGCGAGCGCGTGGGCGACCCCCCCGCTCTGCGCGATCACGGCGACGTCGCCCGCGCCGAGCTCGTCGATGCCGCTCGCGAACGAGCCGAGCAGCCCGTCGCCCGGGATCACGAACCCGCTGGTGTTGGGCCCGAGGACGGCCACGTCGTGTTCGGCCGCCGTCTCGGCGATCCGCTCCTGCCGGCGCTCGCCCTCGGCCCCGGACTCCGCGAACCCCCCGGCGTAGATCACGACCGCCGAGACGCCGGCGGCGGCGCACTCCGCGACCACGTCCGGGACGGCCCCCGCGGGCACGGCGAGGATCGCCAGATCGACCGGATCGTCGATCGCCGCGATCGACTCGACGAACGGTTCCCCGAACAGCTCCCCGTCGGCGGACGGGTTCACCGGGTACACCCGTCCGTCGAAGCGACTGAGGTTCGCCATCACCTCGTGGCCGATCTTCTCGGGCGACGACGACGCGCCGACCACCGCGATCGACCGCGGGTGAAACAGTGTTCCTACGTCCATGGGCCCATTACAGATACCGGTTGGATATCAGTTTCGGCGTCGTCAACGACTCGGGGCCTCCCGCGGGGGCCGTCAGTCGGGCCGCCCCGCGAACCGGACGAACCGCTCCAGCTTCCGGCTCGCGTCCGCGGTGACGCTCTCGCCGTGGAAGACGAGCCCCAGGTCGAATTCGTAGTCGAGCAGCCGTCCGAGGCTCTCGTCCGCGCGGTTCAGGTCCGCGGAGTAGTACCCGGCGGGGAGCACGAAATACCCCCCGGGGAGTCCCCGGGCGTCCGCGCCGAAGACCGCGTCGCCGAGCACCGCGAGGTCTCCCGCCTCGTCGACGAGCGCGTAGGCGTCCTCGGTGTGGCCCGGGACGTGGACCGCCTCGAAGCGGCCGACCGCGTCCCCGTCTCCGAACCGGTGGTCGGGCTCGACGCCGAGGTCGGCCTCGCACTCCGCGGGCACCCACGACTCGAGGTCCAGGGCCTCGACGAGCCCCGCCAGCCCGCCGACGTGGTCGCCGTCGCCGTGCGTGATCACTACCCGTTCGGGAGCGATACCCAGCTCGTCGACGGCGTCGACGACCGCTCCGACCGTGTCCGCGAACCCCGCGTCGACGATCGTCGGCACCTCGCCGTCGAGGACGAACACCCGGTAGCGGCCGCCGTTCGCCTCGCGGACCGTCACGTCGTACACGCCCGACCGCAGTTCGGTGATCTGCGTCATCGTCGGTCCCTCGGGGCGCCTGCGTGTTCAACGTTACCGTGCCGGACGCATCGGTATCGCGGTCACCGTGCCGGACGCGGTGGTACCGCGGCGGACGCGGCGGTACCGCGGCGGACTCGGCGCCGGCGCGGCGGAGATAGCGGAGCGGCGGCGGAATCGCCGACGCCGGCGACATCTTTTTGCGAGCCAAACCGCAACTGGAGGTATGGCTGAGTTCGAGAACCCGTACGCGGCCGAGGACCCGTTCGTCGAAGCGCACTTCGACTGCCTGGAGTGCGGCGGCAAGCTCTGGGAGTACGCGATCCAGGGGAGCATGGTGTGTGAGGACTGCCGGAGCACGTTCCGGTCGACGGACGTGTTCGACGCGCAGGCGACCGGCGCGTAGCGGCGTTCCAGCCCCTCTCGGCGACAAAACACTTATGATTGGGCTGTGGTAACAATAGTACGACATGGCCCAGCAGGATCCCGAGGAGCTGTTAGAGCTCAGCTCCGAGACCCGAACGATACTGGAAGAACAGCGACTCCGCCCGCTGTGGGAGGTCGAGGACGACTTCGGGAACGTCTTCGACGACCTCGAGGCCGACATCTGGAAGTGGGACGAGATCCAGTCGGCGATCGACCACATCGAGGAAGACGTGCCGATCGCCGACCTCCCGCCGGGGTTCCAGCGCCGGGTGGCCGTCCCGATCAACGCCTCGATCGGGAACGCGATCTCGAACACGATCTACGTCGGGATCCAGACGGTCTCGCCCGGCGAGACCGCGCCCTCGCACCGACACGGCGCGAACGCGCTCCGCTTCACGATCGACGGCGCCGAGGAGATGAAGACGGTCGTGGCGGGCGAGGAGTTCCCGATGAAGGACAACGACCTGATCACCACCCCGCAGTGGGAGTGGCACGACCACGTCAACGACTCCGACGAGACCGCCGCGTGGCTCGACGTCCTCGACCTCCCCTTGGTGCTCGACTCGCTCAACGCCTCGAACGTCTTCGAGAACCACGAGCTCGAGCGCCAGCCGGTGACGAAGACGCAGGGGTACTGGGACTCCCAGTACGGTCGCGGTCGGCCGACCGGCGAGCGGCCCGGCGGCGACATCCCGGGACCGTTCGAGGGGATCCGCGAGCCGACGCCGCCGTACCGGTTCGGGTGGGACGAGATGCTCGAGTCGCTCCGCCAGCGCGCCGACAACGACGACCCCGACCCGCACGACGGGTACAGCCTCTCGTACGTGAACCCCGCCACCGGGAACGACCCCCTGTTCCCGACCATGTCGTTCCGCGCGCAGCTGCTCAACGAGGGGCCGACCGACCCGCACTTCCACAACGCGACCGAGGTGTTCTTCGTCATCGACGGCGAGGGGGCGACCCACGTCGACGGTGAGGCGCTCGAGTGGGGCAAGTGGGACATCTTCGTCGTGCCGCCGGACGCCACCCACCACCACGAGCCCGACGACGAGGCCACGCTCCTCGGGATGAGCGACCGGCCGGTGTACGAGGCGTTCAACTTCTACGCCGAGGCCGAACCGTCGTCGTAACGCGGTTCGCCCCGGTCGAGCGCTTGAAGTGCCGAGGGGTCCAACGTCGACCGATGAGTGACCCTCGGCCGACCGACTCGGCTGCAGACTCCCCGGAGGGCCCCGGGCGCCCGGAGGCGTCCGGGCCCGCAGAGGCGTCCGACCCCTCGGAGACGCCGGGGCACCGAGACCGGGCGGTCGCGCTCGCTCGGCTCGTCCGGCCGGCGTTCCTCGGTCCCGCGGTCGCGACCGCGGCCGTCGGCGGGCTGCTGGCGCCGGCGCCCGCTGGTCCCGTCCTGGTCGGGCACGCGCTCGCGGTCGGGCTCGCGGTGTACGCCGCGCACCTCCGCGACGCCCTCGTCGACCGGTTCCGCCGCGGCGAGGAGCCGCCCGGCGGAACGACGCCACGGCTGCTCCGCCGGGCGTTCGTCGCGGCGTCGCTGGCGTTCTGGGCCGTCGTCGCAGGGCTCTGGTGGACGGTCGGACCGGTGGCCGCCCTCGCGGTCGGCCCGCTCTGGGCGCTCGCGGCGCTCCACGCGCCGCACCTCGACGTGACTCCCGTCGGCTCCGCGACCGACTACGCGGTCGGCGTCGCCCTGGCCCTCGTCGGGGGGTACGCCCTTCAGACGGGGGCGCTCGCCCCGGACGTGCTCGCGGTCGCCGCGGCGCTGGGGCTCGCGCTGGTCGCCGTCACGGTCTCCGTCGACGCCCTCGACGCCGCGTTCGACCGGCAGATCGGCAAGCAGACGGTCCCGGTCGCGCTCGGGGCCGCCGCGGCCGATCGGCTCGCCGCGGCGCTGTTCCTCGCGGCCGGGGCGACCGTCGCCGTCGCCGTCGCCGCGGGCGCGCTCCCCGGGGGGCGCTGGCCGCGGCGGCCGTCTGTCCCGCGAGCGCGGCGGCCGTCTTCGCGCGCCCCCGTCGGCGCTCCGTGCTCGCGCAGATGGCGTCGCTGTACCCGCTCGCCGCGCTGCTCGTCGCGCCCGTCTGTCTGGCGGGGGACGCGGCCTGCGGGGGGATCCTCCGCCTGCTCGTCTGATCCGTCGGGACGGATCGTCGAACCGTGGCGTCAGGCCGGGCCACGCGAGACCGCTCGCCTCCCGGCATGTTGTGTCGTACCAAATATTTTATAACCCGCGCTCCGTTGGGTGCGGATATGTTACAGGCAGAGGGCGTGACAAAGTCGTTCGGCGGGCTCGTCGCCGTCAACGACGTGAGCTTCAGCGTCGACGACGAGGAGATCGTCGGGCTGATCGGTCCGAACGGCGCGGGCAAGACGACGCTTTTCAACACGATCACGGGCGTCCACCCGCCGAACCAGGGGACGATCACGCTCGACGGCACGGAGCTGACCGGGAGAAAGCCCTTCGAGATCGCCCAACAGGGCGTCGTCCGCACGTTCCAGACGGCGCGGACGTTCAACGAGTCGACCGTCCTCGAGAACGTCACCGTCGGCGCGGTCTTCGGCGACGGACAGGACCCGGACGCGGCCGAGGAGACCGCCCGGGAGTGCCTCTCGTTCGTCGGGTTGGAAGACCAGGCGAACGCGGAGGTGTCGGGGCTCAACCTCGCCGACCGGAAGCTGCTGGAGCTGGCCCGCGGGCTCGCGACCGACCCGAACTTCATGCTGGTCGACGAGATCGGGAGCGGGCTCACCCCCGCGGAGCTGCAGACGCTCACCGACACGCTCGAGCGGACCTGCCACGACCGCGGGATCTCCGTCTTCTGGATCGAACACATCATGGACGCGATCATGGGCGCGACCGACCGGATCATCGTCCTCGATCAGGGCCAGAAGATCGCCGACGGGCCGCCGGAGGAGGTCCGGAACGACGAGCGCGTCACGGAGGCGTACCTCGGGGGTGGCGACGAATGACGATGCTCGAGGTCGAGGACCTGAACGTCGGCTACGGCGACCTCCAGGTGCTGTGGGACGTCTCGATGACGATCGAGGCGGACGACGACGTCGTCGCGCTGGTCGGGCCGAACGGAACGGGGAAAACGACGCTGATGAAGACGCTCTCCGGGATCGTCGAGCCGACGAGCGGACGGATCGAGCTGCTCGGCGAGGACGTCTCGGCGTACGACGCCGACGAGATCGTCTCGCTCGGGTTCGTGCAGGTCTCGGAGGGGCGGAACCTCTTCGGCGACATGTCCGTCTACGAGAACCTCCGGATGGGGGCGTACCAGCACCGCGACGAGTTCGAGGACACCCTCGAAGAGGTGTACGAGATGTTCCCGGTGTTGTCGGAGCGACGCGATCAGGACGCCGGGACGCTCAGCGGCGGCGAACAGCAGATGCTCGCCATCGGCCGCGGGCTGATGGCGCAGCCGAAGCTGCTCGCGCTCGACGAGCCCTCCGGGGCGCTGGCGCCGCAGCTCGCGGAGCGCGTCTTCGAGAAGATCGAGGAGATAAGCGACGACGTGACCGTCCTCCTCGTCGAACAGCACGTCGACCGCGCGCTCGACCTGGCCGACAGCGCGTACCTCCTCGAGAACGGTCGCATCACGCAGGCCGGAACCGGGCAAGAAATGCTCGAGAGCGACCACGTCCGCGACGCGTACCTGAGCGGGTAACCCCTGTTCCGCCCGCGGGGGCGCTAGTCGTACTCCTCTCCCTTCCGTCCCGTCGCGCTCTCGATCCGGAGCTCGACCCGTCGTGATCCCGTGATGGGCTCTGACGGTGGGAAGATCGTCGGGAACCACGCGTTGTCGTCCATCGTCTCTTCCATGTGTTCGACGTCCGCCTCGGCCACGTCCGACAGCGGTCCCGAGGCGATCACGCTGCGCCAGTCGAACTTGGTGGTCGTCTCGTAGGCCGTGAGCGTCGCCGTCTCCGTCTCCTCGACGAGCGACAGCTTCCGGCTCTCCTCGCCGAACCGGAGCAGCGTCAGGAACACGCGCTCGCCGTCGTAGCCGAACGAGACGGGCACGCCGTACGCGTCGCCGTCGCCGGCGAGCGAGAGGGTCCCGTGACCCAGCTCCTCGAGGGTTCGATCCACCTGTTCGTCGGTCATCTCCACGCCCTTGACCGTGGACACGTCGGGATCTGTCATCGTCGGATCACGGCGGAGATACGGCCACCCGGATAATAATTCTCCCGCCGAACGCGGTGGGGACGCGGCAGACGGAGCGCCCGCGCCGTCAGTAGTCCTCGGGGTCGACCGCGTCCAGGCTCTCCGTCCGGAACTCCTCGACGAGGTCGAAGTCCCCGTCCGGGTAGTAGTCGGGGGCCTCGAGCTCGAAGCCGCTCCAGATGAGCTCGTACTGGTCGAGCTCTCCCCACTCGGTGTACTGGATCGGGTTCGCGTAGATCGTGTCGAACTCGATGTCGCGCATCGCGTCGCTGAGCGCCTGCCGACTGACCTCGTCGGCCTGCCTGAGCCCCTCCGCGATGAGGTGGCCGGTCACGTACCCGACCGCCTGCGTGGGACCGAAGTACTCGCCGGTCTCCTCGTAGAACTCCTCGGCGATGGACTGGTACTCCTCGGAGTAGACGTCGGGCAGGTGACCGAAGAGGAACCCCTCGGCGACGTCGTCGCCGATCGCGCCGTAGTTCGATTCGGGCGGCGACACCGCCGCGGTGAACACCTCCGGCTCGAGGTCGACCTCGAGCATCTGCCGATACATGTCGTTCAGCCCGGGCGGGTGGCCGGAGCCGACGAGGATCTCGAGGTCGTCGGGCATGTCGCGGAGGTACGGCACGAAGTCGCTCTCGCCCGCGGGCGCCATCGACATCGTGAGATCGAGGCTCTCGGGGAACTCCCGCTCGATGGCGGTCTCGGCGGCGATCCCCCACGCGTAGTCGCCGTTGATCGCGCCCACCGTGTCGAACCCCCGGTCGTCGATGATCCCGGCGACGCCCCGGATGAACGCCGGCGCCGGCGGCAGCGCGGTGCGGAACGTGTACCGCGAGTCGCGGCTGAGGATGTCGATGTCGCCGGCGGCGTGTAAGAACAGCGGCACCTCGAGGTCCTCGGCGGTCTGTGCGGCCGTGACCCCGACGTCGCTCGACACCGGACCGACGGCCGCGACGGCGTCCTCCGACTCGACCTCGCTCGTCAGGATGGACGACGCCTCGCCCGGATCGGACTCGGTGTCGATCGCGTTGTGCTCGAGCTCGCGCCCCTCGACCCCGCCGTCGGCGTTGACCTCCTCGAACGCGTACTCGATGCCGCTCGTGTGAGTGTCACCGTACAGGGCGAACGGCCCGGAGTAGGGCTGCAGCCCGGCGACGACGATCGGTTCGTCGTCGCTGCCGTCGCCGCCGTCCCCGCCGCTGTCGCCGACGAGACACCCGGCGAGCGCCGCCACGCCGGTCCCGGCGCCGGTCGCCTTCAGAAACTGTCGCCTGTTCGATGATCTCGTGATATCGTTTGTCATGCGGCTTCGAAACGTGTATGCGTTCTTCCCCATCTTTAATGTTTTTATGCTACTGACCTCGGCCGCGGCGAGTCGGTGCCGAACGGCGCGTCATCGCGAAAAGCGGATCGCGCGGTCAGTCCGCGACGAGCGATCTGATCCGGGCTTTGAGCCCCAGCCGCTCGTTCAACACGTCGTCGAGGTAGGGGACGATCCCGCTCCGGAAGTAGAGGAACAGCACGATGAGCAGGAACCCGAACACGACGGTCCGCCACTGTCCGGTCGCCTGGAGCTCCTCGTTGACGTAGATGATGACCGCCGCGCCGACGATCGGCCCGAGCATCGTCCGGATCCCGCCGACGATGAGGATGATCAGCACGAGCACGTCGATGACGTTGAACTCGAACATCCCCGGGAGCACGAGCGACTCGAGCTGCGCGTACATCGGTCCGGTGAGCCCGATGACGAACGCGCTCACGAACCCGGCGAGGGTCTTGTACCGGACCACGTCGACGCCGATCGCCTCGGCCGCGATCTCGTCCTGCCGGATCGCGTCGAAGGCCATCCCGTACTTCGAGTTCCGGATGTAGTGGTACAGCGCCAACACGCCGGTGAGCAGCGCGAGCACGACGTAGTACAGCACCATGTGCTCGTGGACGCCGAGGGCGTTCTGCACGGACTCGAGCCCGAGTCCGGAGAACCGGAACCCGGTGCTTCCCCCGGTAATGTCGCGCGCGCCGACGAATATCTCGATGATCGCCAGCTGTAACGAGAGCGTGAGGATCGCGATCAGGATGACGGTGAACCGACGGCGGGCGGCCACGTAACAGACAAGCGCGCCGAGCACGCCGGCCAGCGTCGCCCCGAAGAGGAGCGTCACCCACGGCGACACGCCGAGCGCGTCCGCGGTGAGCGCCGTCGCGTACGCGCCGATCCCGGTGAGCGCGCCCACGAACAGGAACAGCTGGTCGGTGTGGCCGAAGACGATGTTCAGCGCCAGCGCCAGCGTGGCGAACACCAAGGTGAGGATGAACAGCCGCGAGATGTACGTGTAGCTCGGGTCGAAAAACAGGAGCGGCAGCGCCGCGAGCACCGCGACGACGACCGGTATTCGGAGGCGATCCCACGTCAGGCCGGAGCGTGTGGTTTCGGTTGACATTGGTTCACTTGATCTGTTCGGGGCGGGCGATCAACACGGCGATGGCGACGCCGAAGAGGACGATCTCGGAGATGTACGCGCCGACGAACGCGCTCGTGAACGTGACGACGATCCCGAGGAGCAGCCCGGCGACGGCGGCGCCGAGGACGCTCGTCACGCCGCCCACGATCGAGACGATGATCGCGTAGATCGTGAGCTCGAACGCGGTGGCCACCGAGACCTCGAAGGTGAAGCTGTACAGGATACCGGCGAGCCCGGCGACGGCGGTGCTCAACAGGAACACGTACGTCCGCATGCGCCGCGGGCTGATCCCACAGAGGATCGCTCCCGTCTCGTCCTGCAGGACGGTCCGCATGGCCCCGCCGAGGTACGTCCGGCTGAAGAAGTAGTACAACGCGGCGAACACCGCGGCCGCGATCGCGATCACCGCGATCGACGAGCCGCGTATCTGCACGCCGGCCAGCGAGACGGACGCGATCCCGCTGCTCAGCGAGTAGCTCGAGGGGTAGGTGATAAACAGGATTCCGTCGAGGAACGTCGCGAGCCCGAGCGTGGTGAAGATCCCGAGCAGGATCCGCTCGTCGCCCTCCGAGCGGTACACGAGCGAGAGCAGCGAGCGGTCGACGGCCAGCCCGAGGAGCGAGACCGCGAGGACGGCGAGCGGGATCGCGGCGAAGAGGGTCCCCGTGAGACCGAACAGCTCCATCGCGAGGATGATCGCGATCACGGAGAACACGCCGAGCGCGAGGTTCAACACGCCGCCGAGTCCGAACACGACGGTGATGCCGACCCCGAGGAGCGCGAACACCATCCCGCGGGATATCCCGTCGATCAACAGTTCAATCAGTCGTATTCCGGTATCCATTTTGTGGTAACCCTATTTTGTAACGGTTTAATGATTATGATGGTCTCAGTACACGTGCGTCCGACCCGCTTCAGAAGAACTCCGAGTGGACCTCTTCTCTCCGGATCTTCCCGGTGCTGGTCCGCGGCAGGGAGTCGGCGCCGATCACGTACTCGCGGGGGCGCTTGAAGTCGGCGAGGTCGTCGCTGTCGCGCAGGAACTCGTCGAGCGTCTCCTCGTCGGTGTCTCCCCGGACGACCGCGGCGATCCGGCTCCCCCACGTCTCGTCGTCGAGGCCGACGACGGCGACCTCCTCGACGTCCGGGTGGCGCGCGATCACCTCCTCGACCTCCTGTGGGTAGACGTTCTCGCCGCCGCTGATGATCATGTTGTCGACCCGATCGACGATGTAGAGGTACCCGTCCTCGTCGATCCGCGCGACGTCGCCCGTCCGTAACCACCCGTCCGCGAACAGCTCCTCGGTGCGCTCCGGGCGGTCGAGGTAGCCGTCACACATCCCGGGGGAGCGCCCGATCACCTCGCCGGTCTCGCCGGCGTCGACCTCCGCGGTCGGGTCGAACTCGTCGGGCGAGGGCGGCGTCTCGACGACGCGGAGCTCCCACGTGAACGACTCCTTGCCGATGGTTCCGGGCTTCTCCGTCTGGATCTCGGGGTCGGCGAACGCGAGGTTCGGTCCCCCCTCGGTCAGCCCGTAGGTGTTGTAGATCCCGTCCGTGAGGTGTTCGCCGGCGGCCGTCGCGAGGTCCTCCGTCACCACCGATCCGCCGGTCCGGATGTACGAGAGCGCCGAGAGGTCGTACTCGCCCGCCTCGGCGGCGTCGACGAGCCCGTGGAGCTGCGTCGGGACGGCGAGCACCCCCGTGGCGTCGTGCTCGTCGATGAGCGAGAGCGTCTCCGGCGGGTCAAACGCCTCCTGGATGACCAGCGTGGCGCCCGCCTGGAGGTGCGGGAGGATCCACGCGTCCGTCGTCACCATGTGATACCACGGCGTCGTCACGACGGCGACGTCGTGGCGGTCGATCCCGTGTTCCATGACGACCTGCGTGCTCCCGTACCAGAGCTGGTCCTGCTCGAACAACACGCCCTTGGAGGCCGTGGTGGTCCCGCTCGTGTAGAGGATCCCGTGCTCGTTCCCGTGCGGGTCCGGGCGTTCGGGGTCGGTCTCCTCGAGGAGGGCCTCGTAGTCGCGAACGTCGTCGCGGTCGGTGGCCTCGCCGCCGACGCTCACCGCCACCTCGATGTCGGTCCGATCGAGCACCGCGAGCGCCGTCTCGGCGTTCGGCGCGTCGAAGAGCAGCAGGGACGCGTCCGTCGGTTCGAGCATCCCGACGAGCTCCCCCGGACTCGACCGGAACGGGAGCTGGGCGTTGGCGGCGCCGCGCTTCTGGCTCGCGATCATCGCCTCGACCGCCTCAGCGCTCGTGTGGGCGATCGTGGCGATGCGGTCCGAACCGACCAGCGAATCGAGGCCGGCCGCGAGCCGGTCGGTCCGCTCGTCGAGTTCGGCGTACGTGAGCCGCCGCCCGTCCTCGGTCCGAACCGCGTCCCGCTTCGGATGACATCGGACGGACCTGTCGAATGCGTCGATACAGTTCATGACCATCGTGGGTACCACTGACACGTCGACAAATGACATTAACTATTGTGGTATCCGCAGGGGCCTGATCGCCGAGCGCTCCGGGCCCCGGTTCGCCCGTCCCCGACGACGCGATCTCGACCGCCGGGCGTTCCCGCGGGAACCGTCGATACTGGTCGACAGGGGATGTTTTATAACGCTCGCCGAGTAGGCTGGCGTATGCGATTCGTCCAGTACGACGACGGGCGGCTGGGACTGCTCACCGAAGGCGGCGACGGCATCGTCGATCTCACCGACCGGCTCGACCTCGAGAGCGAGGACCCGCTTCGGGAGTACCTCGACCGGGGGCTCGACGCGAGCGAGTACGCCGACGAGCCGGCCGACGTCGCCCGCGACGAGGTCGAGATCGGAGCCCCGGTCCGCCGCCCCGGGAAGGTGATCGCCGCGCCGCTGAACTACGAGAACCACATCGAGGAGGCGATCGCTGACAAGGACATCACCACCGACGAGTGGTTCACCATCGAGGACAAGGGGTACTTCCTGAAGGCCCCGTCCAGCGTCGTCGGCCCCGACCACGGGATCGAGCTCCCCTTCTCCGACCGGCGCTGCGACCACGAGATCGAGCTCGCGTTCGTCATGGGCAAAGACGTCAAGGACGCCTCGGTCGAGGAGGCGTGGGACGCGATCTTCGGGTACACGATCCTCCTCGACATCTCCGTCCGCGGCGACCAGGACCGCTCGAACCGCAAGTCCTACGACACGTTCACGGTCGTCGGACCGAGCGTCGTCACCGCCGACGAGGTCGACGACCCGCAGAACCTCTCGCTCGAGCTCCAGCTCAACGGGGACACCAAGCAGGACGACAACACCGCCGACATGGTGTACACGTGCGGGAACATCGTCCAGTACGCGTCGATCGGCGCCACCCTCGAGGCCGGAGACGTGGTCACGACGGGAACGCCGGAAGGAGTCGGCGCGCTGTCGGACGGCGACACGATCGACGCCACCATCGAGGACGTCGGTTCGATGACCGTCGACGTGACGGAGCGCGACACGGCCTTCTCCGACGTCGACGTGAACAAGGACGGGTAGGCGCCCCGAGCCGGATATTCGCTCACAGAGAACAAAGGTTCCGAAACGCGAAGCCGGCGCTTCCGGACGGGCGCCGAGCGAGACGGCCAGCCGCACAGAGATTACAAACGTAAGATTGTAATTTCATCGGCGGTCCGTCGGTCCTCACCGCGGTTCCGGCGGGACGGGACTCGGACCCGTCGTCGTTGGGCGCTCACGCGGGCGAAGCAGCGTTCGCTATTGGCGCACATGTTTTCGGATAAACGACGGCTCGTCGATCGCAGAGCGTGGGACCGGGCCGGCCGCGTCGGACCGAGCGGGTCCGGTTCGGCCCCGACGCCGCCGCGTCGAGTCGTGGGAATTACTGAGCGGTCGACCACCGGTGCCGGTCAGTGAGCGGTCGACCACCGGGACCCGCGTCGGTTCGCGTCGGACGCGGCCGATTCACCGCAGTCCCGGATCGAATGGCGGCTCCGATCGGATCGAGCTACTCGTGTAACGTTTCCTCTCTGCGAACGAACGTTGAGTCAGGCTCGCTTCGCGTTCCCCCACGATCACACGGTCGAACGGGACCCGAATCCGTTCCGGAGCGCTCGCCGGTTCGTCACCCCCAACCCGGTGTGACCCGGTGCGTTTTCGTCGCCGACGATCGCCGGCGTTCAAGTAGTTCAGAAAACGACTATTTTGATATTAAATAGGATATCTGTTATAATTGGCGCCGATCACTTGAGCCGTGCCTCCTCATAACAGGGTCGCTGTTTCGACGGAACGCCCAAGTCGACTCGGTTTCGTCGATCGAGACGGTACCTACCGATTGTCCCGTTCGAATTTTATGAATTAGAAGTTTATTTCGAAAATTCGTCCGGTTCTGTTTTATATAGCAGTATATTTCAAACAGATCGGTGCGAAAGTGACGGCTTCCCGTTTTCACCGCCCCTCCACCGACCGTCACCCCGAGACAGAGACCGGCTCGGTTCCGGCCGGAGATCTGTTCTGTGAGTCCCGCTGCGGACCTCTGGCCGAACTCATACTCGAAAATAAACAATCTACATATTATTCTGTGAATTTGGTAGGTTAGCGCAGATAGACGCCGGATTCGAGATCGATCGACGGTTGTGATCCCCCCGACGTTTATCCACCCGCCCGTCTAACTCGCGGGTATGCGTGGAATCAAGGTCGGGACCGTATTGGGGATCCCGGTCAGGCTCAACTGGACGTTTCTGATCGTACTGCCGCTTTTCGCCTATCTCATCGGCTCGCAGGTCGGAATGATCGCCGAGGTGATGAACCAGTCGCTCGGCGCCGGCATCGACCCGGCCGCGCTCGCCGGCGGCTTCACGCCCTGGGCGCTCGGCCTGGCCGCCGCGCTCGGGCTGTTCGGCGGCGTCCTCCTCCACGAGTTCGGTCACTCGATCGTCGCCATGCGGTACGGCTACGAGATCGAGTCGATCACCCTGTGGCTGCTCGGCGGGCTCGCGAACTTCGCGGAGTTCCCCGAGGACTGGAAACACGAGTTCTGGATCGCGATCGCGGGCCCGGTCGTCAGCGTCGCGGTCGGGCTCGCCTGTTTCGGCGTGTTCGCGCTCGCGCCGGTCGGCTCGAACGCCGTGCTGTTCCTCTTCGGCTACCTCGCGCTGTTGAACGTCGTGCTCGCCGTGTTCAACATGCTCCCCGCCTTCCCGATGGACGGCGGCCGCGTCCTCCGGGCGCTCCTCGCGCGGAACCAGCCGCACGCGCAGGCGACCCAGCGCGCCGCCTCCGTGGGTAAGGTGTTCGCCTTCATCATGGGGTTAATCGGGGTACTGAACTTCCAACTGCTGCTCATCGTGTTGGCCTTCTTCATCTACATCGCCGCCTCCGGCGAGGCCCAGCAGACGACCCTGAAGGCCGCCTTCGAGGACGTCACCGTCGCCGACGTGATGACCCGCCGCGAGGACCTCCACACGGTCACCGCGGACACCTCGGTCGCCGACCTGATGAGCCGGATGTTCGAGGAGCGGCACACCGGCTACCCCGTGCTCCACGGCGACGACCTCGTCGGCATGGTGACCTTAGAGGACGCCCGATCGGTCCGGGACGTCGAGCGGGACGCCTATCGAGTCGACGACGTGATGGAGACCGATCTGGTCGGCATCGGCCCCGAGGCCGACGCGATGACCGCGCTGCAGACGATGCAGGAGAACGGCGTCGGCCGGCTCCCGGTGGTCGACCGGAGCGGCGAGCTGGTCGGGATCATCTCCCGGACGGACCTGATGACCGCGTTCAACATCATCCAGACGGGCGGCACCCCGAGCATCATCAGCGGGCGCCGACAGGGGGCCGAGGGCGGCCCCGGCCTGTTCTGAGACCGCGGTTACAACCTCGTTACGAGGGATCCCGAGGCCCCGTCGGACGGTTTTTCAGACAGCGTCTCATCCGACGGGGTCGGCCGCCAATCGACTGCTCTTGATCGATGGCGGGAGTGGGTATCGCAAATTGGCTGATCGGTTGTTTATAAGTTGAATTTGGGTGTTGCTGACGAGTGTTTATAAGTGATCGATGTGGCCGCGGTGAATACCTCCAAAGCCCCAGCCGCGAGGACTCGCGCGGCTCGCTGCGCGCTTCAGTCGCTCGCTGCGCTCGCTCTTTCCAGTGCTTGCGTCGCCGTGCTTCGTCCTCGCGGCAGCGAGGCGCTTCGCGCCTCTGGCAGCCGGCGGCTCCGCCGCCGGCGACTGCCCCTTTGAGTCCCACCCTGCACAGCACCGCCGGAAGACGGTCCTGCTCGCTCACTGCTCGCGGCTTCGCCGCTCGCCAGTCGAGGTGCTCGCTTCGCTCGCACCTCGCACCGTTCGCTGCGCGGGCTGCGACTTCCGTGCTCCCGCTCGCTCCCTTCGGTCGCTCGCGGGACCGCAGCCTCACGCCTCCCCAGCCTCGTCGGCCGGCGCTTATAAGCGCCGGCCGACTCCCTCGCGCGTGCTCCTCGGCCGCGAAGCGGCCTCGGAGGCACGCGCCACCACAATCGGTTTATAAGCGATCGTCGCCGTCGCCCACATCCCTTTTAAATATTCTCTCACCACCACTGATCTGCAATACTCACTCCCGCAATCAATCGCCATCGGGGCGGAACGTGCCTCCGGCTGGGGAGTTCAATGGGCCCGCTCAGGAAGGCCGATTCACTCGCCGTCGGCGCTCGCGAAGAACTCCACGTCGCCCGCGATGACGGCGCTCGCGATCACCGCCGCGCCGACGAGCACCGCGACGACGAGCGTCGTCAGAGTCACGCCGAGCGCGTCCCCGCCGACGGCGACGCCGACGAACGCGCCGACGGCTCCGCCCACGCCGCCCGCGATGATCGCGAGCGTCTTCGCCTCGCTCATAGCTGTCGGTTCGGCAACACGGAAGATAAACGTTCGCGTCGGGTTCTCTCGGGTGATAACGGCCCGTCGCGGGCGGCCGGCGTCACGCCCGACCCGCGACGCCTCAGCGGGGGTACTGTCTGCCGAGATCGACGACGGTCCCGTCGCCGCCCGCGTCGTCCGTCCCGTCGCGGCTCTCCGCGTCCTCGCCGCTTCCCGCCCCCTCGTCGCTCTCTGTCCCCTCGTCGCTCGCCGCGTCCTCGCCGTCGTCCCCCTCCCCGCCATCGCCGCCGCCCGGACTCACGCTCCCGGTGCGGTAGCCGGCCATGTCGAGGGTGACGTACTCGAACCCCACGTCGGTGAGGTGCTCGTGGACCGCGTCGGCGAAGGCGGGATCGAGGGCGCGCTCCAGCTCGTCGGGCGCGATCTCGACGCGCGCGAGCCCATCGTGGTCGCGCACCCGAAACCCCTCGAACCCCCACTCGCGGAGCACCCGTTCGGCCTTCTCGACGCGGGTCAGCCGCTCCTCCGTCACCTCCAGTCCGGTCGGGATCCGCGAGGAGAGACACGCCATCGAGGGCTTGTCGGCGACCGAGAGGTCGTACGCCTCGGCGATCTCCCGGACCTCGTCTTTCGTGATCGCCGCGTCCAGAAGCGGCGAGAACACGTCCAGCTCCTCGACCGCGCGGAGGCCGGGACGGTGGCCCTCGCCGGGGTCGTCGGCGTTCGTCCCGTCGCAGACGGTGTCGATGTCGAGCTCCTTTGCCGTCTCGTACATCCGACCGAGCCGCATCGTCCGGCAGTGGTAACAGCGGTCGCCGTCGTTGGCGACGAAGTTCGGGTCGTCGAGCTCGGAGAAGGTGACCGTCTCGTGGGCGATCCCGATCTCGCCGGCGACCCGCTTCGCGTCGTCGAGTTCCGCGGCCGGCAGCGTCTCGCTCCGCGCCGTGCACGCGACCGCGTCGTCGCCGAGCGCGTCGCGCGCGAGCGCCGCGACGACCGAGGAGTCGACCCCGCCGGAGAAGGCGACGAGGACGCCGTCGCGCTCGGCGAGCGCGTCGCGGGCGGCCGCCGCTTTCGCCGCCGTCTCGGGGGCGAGCTCGCTCCCGTCGGCGGCGAGGGTGTGCTGGCTCATGGCCTCGGCTTCGCGGTCGGCGGGAAAAAGCGCGTCGGCCGCGGACGGCCGGGACCGAGTGCGGTCGCCGCGGCCGGTTCGCGGCGCCGGTCGACTCGGTCTGTACCCGCTCGCCGCGCGTCTCACTCGGAGTTTACAAACCGCTCTCGCTCCGCGAGCGCGAACTCGGTCCCGTACCGCTCGACGAGGGGCTCGTAGGCGTCGCCGAGCGCGCGCATGCAGGCCCCGGCCGACACGTACCCCAGCTCGTCGGCGACCGACTCGCTCGGGCGGCCCTGCAGGACCTTCCGGACGAGCAGGCGCTTCTCGCGGTCGTCGAGGGGGTCGCCGTCGCCGTCGTCGCTCTCTCTCCCGCCCTCGATCAGCGCCGCGATGGCGAGGTCGCGGAACGCGCCGGGCGCGCTGTCGTACATCCCCGGACCGAACGACGCGCCCACCACGGAGCGCCACTCGGTCTCTGTCAGGTCCACGGACACCGACGCCGAGCAGGCCCGGAGCGCACCGGCGACCACGTCGGGGTCCGCGTCGCGGTGGGCGTCCGAGAGCCCGTCGCGCTCGCGGTCGCGGAAGGCGGCGGCGTGGCGGTCGAGCAGCGCGCTTCCCGGTCCCCCCTCGCCGGCCGCGGTCACCGGCCGCACCATGATCGCGGAGTACTCCCCGGAGGCGTCGTTGCGGGAGGTCGAGAGGTGGACCGTCCGGTAGCCCGCCCGTCGCCAGAAGCGGAGCAGGCGCGGGGTCGCGCCGTAGCCGACCGAGAAGTAGTCGACCTCGGCGTCGACCCCCTCGCCCTCCCCACCCTCTCCGCCCTCCTCGTCCTCTCCGCCCTCCTTGCCCTCCTCGCCCTCCCCGCCGAACTCCGCGTGCACCTCGTCGAGCAGGCGCGTGCCGAACCCCTCGCCCCTGAGCGCGTGGTGGGTCGCGATCCGGACCGTCCGCAGCCCCCGCGGCGCGGCGGCCTCCTCGTCGCGCAGCTGGCTCGTGAGCACGTCCGGCACCATGTTCCCCCGAATCCGCTCGCCCTCGTACATCCGCCGGCGCGTCTCGGCGTCGAGCCCGCCCTCCCGCGCGAGCAGCGCGACGGCGACGACCCGGCCCTCGGCCGTCAGGGCCCGCGCCGTGAGGTTCGGCGCGTCGAGCAGCCGCGCGAGGTCGTTCGGCTCGGTGCGGTAGTGGGCAGCGACGAGCAGCCCGAACGCCTCCCGGAGCAGGGCCTCGTCCCCGAGCAGGTCGTCGGCCGGAAGCGCGCGGTACGTCGCGTCCCCGACCGCGCTCCCCGCGACCGCCTCGTCGACCGCCGGGCGCGCGTCCAACAGGAGCGCCCGCGACGCCCACGCCTCCACCGGGTCGTTCCGCGCGTACCGGATCGGCTCGTCGAGCCGCACCTCCCGCACCGAAAAGCGGCTCGCGCGCAGGCGTTCCGTGAACCGGATCGCGAACCCGCGGCCTGCGCCCTCGTAGCCGTGGACCGTCGTGCAGAACGCGACCGCCGGCGCGTCGAGGAACCGCTCCAACAGCCGCACCGGGAGCGCGGCCGCCTCGTCGACGATCACCGCGTCCGGGTCGTCGGGGAGCTCGGCCGCCTCGGCGGGAGCGAGGAACCGGACCCGCCCGCCGTCCGGCGCGTCGAGGCGGCGGGGAGCGGTCTCAGAATCGGTCTCCCCTTCGCCGATCAGCTCGCTCGCCCGCGCGAACACCTCCGACGCGTTGCGGAACGCCGGCGCCGTGACGAGCACGTCGGCGCCCGCGAGCGCGAGCGCGCCCGCCGCGATCCCGGCCGCGCTCGACTTCCCGCGCCCGCGGTCCGCCTCGGCGACGACCGCGTGTCCCGGCGTCGCGAGCGACTCGAACGCCCCCACCGCCCGGACCTGATCGCCCGTGAGGCAGGCCTCGTAGGCCGCGGCCGGGAACGCCGCGTTCGGTGGAGCGCTCGGCGGGACGGTCGACTCCGCGGTCGTCTCCTCCCGCGGACCGGTGAGCCCGTCGCGCTCGACCGCGTCGCCCGCCGGCCCGTCTTCCCCGAGCGAGACGACCGCGATCCCCGGATGCGACCGGAGCGTCCCGACGAAGCGCTCGCGGAACCGCCCCGTCACGTCGTCGACCCCGTACGGCGGGACCGCGAGCGAGTCGTCGAACCGGTCGCGGACCGCGGGCCACTCGTCGAGGTCCGGGGTCAGGAGGACGAGGAGGCCGCCGCCGTCGACGGCACCCACGCAGCGGCCGAGCGCGTTCGGGACGAACCGCTCGTGGCAGTCGAGGACGACGACCTCGCGGGTGCGGCCCAGCAGCTCGTCGGCGTTCCGCGGGCGATGCTCCTCGAACCGGAACCCCTCTCGCGTGGAGACGATCGCGGTCGAAGTGGGATCGACCGCCTCGATCGCGTCGTAGGCCGCGTCGAACCCGCGGTCGCGGTCGCCGGCGAGCACGAGGACGCGCCGCTCGTTCGCCGCCTCGGCCTCCCGCTTCGCGTCCCGCGCCAGCGCCGCGATCATCGTTGGTCGTGGTTGCCGGAGCGCCCGGATGTGTCTTCCCCTCCGGGCGCGCCGCGCCTCTCCGGGTGCGCGCCCTTGCCGCCCGAGGCGGGAGGCTTACGGCGGCGCGGAGCGTCGTGTCGCCCATGACCACGGTCACGCTCATCGGCACGCGGCTCGCGGACACCGGCCGCGAGTTCGTCTATCAGGGCGAGTCGCCCGACTGCGAGGGGTGTCCCTACCGGAGCCAGTGTCTCAACCTCTCCGAGGGGACCCGGTACCGCGTGACGGGGATCCGGGAGAACGCGCAGACGCTCGACTGCGCCGTCCACGACGCCGGCGTCCGCGCCGTCGAGGTCGAGCCCGCGCCCGTCCCCGCGAACGTCCCGTCGAAGCAGGCGTACGCCGGCGGCCGCGTGTCGCTCGCGGGACCGTGCCCGCACACCGAGTGCCCGAGCCACGGGTACTGCGTCCCAGACGGCGCCGACTTCGACGACGAGCGCGTGATCGACCAGGTGCTCGGCGAGCCGCCGCACGACACCTGTGCGCTCGACCGAGACCTGACGCTGGTGGAGTTCCGGGCGGAGGAGTAGCGGACCGACTGCGACCGACGCCTACAGCGCCGTGACCGCGTTCAGCGTGATCCGGATCGCCCGTTCGACGTTGTCCTTGGCCTTCTCCGGCAGCTCGTCGTCCGAGTCCGCGCCCTTCTGCGTGCCCGCGACGAGGTTGCCGTCGACGGTGCAGATCGCGCCGGCCCGCAGCCCCTTGCGCCGCGCGAGCGCGAAGACGGTCGCCGCCTCCATCTCGATCGCGAGGAGGTTCGCGTCCTCCCAGTCGTCGATGTACTCGTCGCTCTCGTTGTAGAACGCGTCGTCGGAGACGATCGGCCCGACGTGGATCTCCTCGCCGTTGTCCTCTGCGGCGCCGACGAGCTCGGTGAGCGCGTCGTAGTCGGGGACCGCGGGGTACTCGACGGACTCGTAGCGCTTGCTCGTCCCCTCCTCCTTGGCCGCGCCCGTCGCGACCACCATGTCGCCGACCTCCATGTCCGCCTGCAGGGCGCCGCAGGTGCCACAGCGCAGGAACGTCTCGACGCCGACCCGCGAGAGCTCCTCGATCGCGATCGCGGCCGACGGACAGCCGATCCCGGTCGAACAGATGGTGAGGTCGACACCCTCGTAGCTCGCGTTGACGACCTTGTACTCGCGGTTCTGCGCGACGAGCTCGCTGTCGTCACAGAGGTCCGCGATCCGGTCGACGCGCCCCGGGTCGCCGGGGATAATCGCGATCTCGTGGACGTCGCCCTCTTCGACCAGTAGGTGCGGCTGTTTCGCCATACGCGGCGAGACACCCGCCGCGCGCAAAAACGGACCGGTCGGGAGGCGGGAAGGCGGCCGAGATGACGATTTGATATCGCGGAATGTGATTTATAGCCGGCGTATCGGGACTGACCCCATCTCTCCGACGAGCGCGTCGACGCCGACGGATCGGCCGGTTTATCGCCCGCCCTCGCCAGGGTCGGGCATGAGCGACTCCGACGACCCCGCCGCCGTCTCGCTCGCCGCGTCGATCGGCGCGCTCGTCGTCACGTTCCTCCTCATCACGCCGATCGCCGGGACGCTGCTCGGCTTCAACTGGACGCAGGCCGTGCTGATCGGCGGGCTCTCCGGGTCCGTCGCCGTCCTGTCGGCGCGGCTGACGGCGCGCCGAGCGGGAGAAATGGAGGGCTGAGCGTCGGCGGGACGGAGGCTGAGCGTCCGCGAGACCGAGAGTCGAGCCGTCGAGACGAGAGCGCGGGAGATTCTCGCGACTGAGAGGTCGGACGGAGGATTTTATACCCGTTCGGCGTCGACACCGGGTAATGCGCTTCAGTCGCGACCGTCGGGGCCAGTCGGTCGTGGTCGGGACGGTGATCCTGTTCGGATTCCTCATCCTGGCGCTCGGGATCTATCAGGTCCAGGTCGTCCCCACGGAGAACGCGAACGTCGAGTTCGAGCACAGCCAGCAGGTCGAAGACGGGTTCGGCGAGCTCCGCAACGGAGTCCTCGACGCCGCCGCGGCCGGGTCGGCGCGATCGACGCAGATCCGGCTCGGAACGCGGTACCCCTCCCGGACGTTCTTCGTGAACCCGCCGCCCGTCTCGGGATCGCTCGCGACTCAGGAGACGGGATCGATACGGGTCCGCAACGCGACGATCGGCGGGGATCCCGACGAGGGCGGCCCGCACGAGAACGTCCGCCGGTTCTGGAACGCGAGCCCGGCGTTCGAGACCCGCTCGCTCCGGTACGACGCCGGATACAACGAGTTCCGCGACGCCCCGGAGCTCGTGTACGAGCACTCGGTGGTCGCCGCGGAGTTCGACGACGCGCTCCTCCTCCGATCGGGGCAGACGGTCCTGTCCGACGACGGCCGGATCTCTCTGGCCGCGCTGACCGGCACGGTCTCCGAGAACGGCGTCGAGCGCCGCAGCGTCGACGCGCGGGCCGTCTCGTCGAGCGACACGACCGTCCCGCTGGCTCCGAAAAACGGGCGGATAACCCTCGAACTCCCGACGGCGGTCGACGATCCCGCCGCGCTCGCGACGCGGTGGGAGGAGCGGCTTCCCTCCGGGGCGACCGCCGCCGCCGACGAGGCCAACGGGACGGTGCGGATCACGCTCGCTAACACCTCCGATCCGTACCGGCTGCGGCTCTCGGAGGTGTCGCTCGACACCACCGGCGAGACCGAACCGGCCTACATCGTCCCGGTCGGCGGCGAGAGCGTCGCCCGCGGCGAGGACGCCACGGTCGAGGTCCGCGACCGGTACAACAACCCCGTTTCGGACGCGACGGTCTCGTTCAATGGGACGACGTTCGACGCCGTCAACCGGACCACGAACGATGACGGGCGAACCACGTTCGTGGCGAACGAGACGGGAGCGCTTACGGCGAGTATCAACGGAACTTCGGGGCCAGAGTACGAGTCCGTGACCTTTGACGTGTCCGAAGGGGGTGCCGGAACCCGGACGTTGGACGTCGAGTGGGACGAGATCGACCCCGTCCAGATCGAGGAGGGGACGAGCGCACCGCTCGATATCTTGGTCTCTGAGGGTGCTTCGAGCCAGCGCATCGACGGCGCGGCGGTCGACGTCTCTTTCGCGCCGCGCGGCACCGTGAGCGGGCGGCCGACCGTTCCCGATCCCCCGGAGACAGACTCGGACGGTCGGACGACGGTAAACGAGTTCGACACGAACGGGGCGTCTGCAGGCGACTCGTTCGATCTGTACGCGTCCAGCGGCGACGACGTGGACCCGCTCATCGTCGAAGTCGTCGAACCGGGATCGGCGACGAGGCTCTACCCGGACACGTACACGGCGACTCGGGGAACGCTCTCGAACTTCCCGAACATGCAGGACGAGGACGGGACCGTCGCCGTCTTCGACGGCTCGGGGTCGACTGGGTTCGACGTCGAGACGACGACCGAGTCCGTCCCGAGCGGCGACTACAAGCTGGAACTGGGCGTTGGAACGGTCGATCTTCAGGGGAGCTCAACCGGGATCGATGTCGTCGTCGAGGACGAGAGCGGCGCGGAGCTCGGTTCGACGACGCTCACCAATGCCGATTCCGACACCGTCGTCTCCCTCAATCTGGGGACGATCGATCCCCAACAGAACGTAACGGTCCGGTACGCGGCCGATCGGCAGAATGACGACCTCGAGATCGACTACCAGCGGCTCGTCGAGCAGCCGTAGATCTCCTTCACCGCCGCTTTTCGCCGACATTATCGGCGTTGATAGGTGTGGCCCGGTATTGAAATACCGCGCCGACCAGATTCGACGCGTTAGTGCCTCTCGTATCCCGCATCACATCCACCGACCGCGCTCAGTCAGAGACGGTCGGCATCGTCCTGCTGCTCGCCGTCTTCGTCGTGAGCGCGGGCGCAGTCGGCGTGGCCCTCGTCGGCGACGTGACCTCCGACGCAGACGAGGTCGTGGTCTCGGCGGATCTCACCGCCGACGGGACCGATCTCCGCGTCAGCCACCTCGGCGGCGACGCCCTCCCGAACGACGAGCTCACGGCGGTCGTCAGGGCCGAGGGGAACGCCACCCGACTCGCGTTCGCGCCGCCCGACGGCCGCTTCGGACCCGGCGACGAGCGGACGTTCCCCGACGCGCTCGTCGCGAACGTGACCAACGAGGTCCGGTTCGTCCACGAACCGTCCGGCGAGGAGATCGCCCGGGTCTCGCTCAGGCCGACCCCGGAACCGACGGCCGAACCCGGCGCCGTCGAGGGGACGGTCGTCGGGTCCGGGGCGCCCTCGCTCGTCGCCTCGGGCGCCGCGTTCGGGCTCCGCCGCTCCGTCGCTCCCGTGTCGGGCGCGACGGTCGCCGTCGAGGGCGTCGGACGCGTCGCCGAGACGACCACGGCCGCCGGCGGCGCGTACCGGATCGAGGGGATCGAACCGGGAACGTACGAGCTCTCGGTGTCGGCCGCCGGATTCGCTTCGGCGAGCAAGTCTGTCACAGTCAGATCGAACGAGACGACGACCGCGGATGTCACGCTCGACCCCCTCGCGCCCGCCGAGTTCGCGGTGCGGATCGACGATGTCGACGCCCGCGTCGACGCGGGAGATCCCGTCGTCGTGAACGCGACCGTCGAGAACGTCGGCGACGAGCAGGGGACCCAACGGGTCGAACTCTCCGCCGCCGGCGCCGTCGTCGACGGGGAGGAGATCACCCTCGCGGGCGGCGAGCGCCGCCGGGTCTCGTTGGCGTGGCAGACGCTCCCGGCAGACGCGGGCGAGGTCGAACTCGCGGTCGCGAGCGAGGACGACACGGCGACGACGACCGTCGAGGTGCTGGACGCCGAGACCGACGCGGTCGCGTACGTCGACCGCGACGGGGACGGCTCGGCCGACGAGACGTTCACGGCGGCGGAGCTGGCGTTTCTGAACGAGCTCGACGGGCGGTTCGTCGTGTTCGAAGACGCCGGGGTCGTCGGCTCCGTCGGGGTGCGGGCCGACCGCGTCGTCGTCGAGGAGGGCGTGACGCTCTCGGCGACCGCGATCGAACTGGTCGGCACGCACGGCGTCTCGCTCGGCGACGGGTCGACGCTCGACGCGTCGAGCGATCGGTTCGTCGGGGCGTCGGCGGGCGACGTGACGGTCCGTTCGGAGGGCGACGTCGACGCGCGCGGCGTCGGCGTGACGACCGCCGCACGAGCGCTCTTCGGCGTGTCAGCCGGCGACATCGACGTCTCCGCGGCGGGGGACGTGGACGTGCGCGAGGGCGCGTTCGACGCGACCGGGCGGTCGTGGTTCGGATTCGCCGACGGGACGATCCGGATCGCGAGCGACGGCGGGACCGTCGCCGCGACCGGCGCGGCGTTCGACCCCGAACCGACGATCGAGTCCGACGACGAATAGTACCACGATCGACGTAATCGACCATCGACAAGCCCATATGCCGGCCGCATGAACGACCGTGTATGACCGAAGTCGGCATCGACGCCGTCGAGATCTGGACCGGAAAGCTCAAGCTCGACTTGCCGGGCACGTTCGCGCCGGAGAAGGGCGACGACCCGGAGAAGTACACGAAGGGGCTCGGGCTCAACAACTCCTCGTTCCCCGACGTGTACGAGGACATCGTCACGATGGGCGCGAACGCCGCGAAGGGGTTGATGGACCGCGAGGGCCTCGTTCCCGAGGACATCGGCCGGATCGACGTGGCGACGGAGTCGGCGTTCGACCACTCGAAGCCGGTGTCGACGTACATCGCCGGCTGTCTGGAGCAGGTGTACGACGGCGACTTCACCCACGCCAACAAGGGCGAGCGCAAGTTCGCGTGTCTGGCCGGCACGCAGGCGATAGACGACGCGTACAACTGGATCCGGGCCGGCCGAAACCGCGATCGCCCCGCGCTCGTCATCACGACCGACACCGCGCTGTACGCCCGCGGCGACCCCGGCGAGGCGACGCAGGGCGCCGGCGCCGTCGCGATGCTGATCGACGAGGATCCCTCGATCGTCGCGCTCTCGACCGATCAGGGGTACGGCTCGAAGGACGAGACCGACTTCCTGAAGCCGAACCAGCAGTTCCCCAGCGTCGACGGGAAGCGCTCGGTGCAGGTGTACCTCGCCCGGATGCGCGAGGCGCTGGAGGACTACGAGTCCGTCACCGACGACATCTCCCTCGACGACTTCGCGTACGCCCCGTTCCACACGCCGTTCCCGGGGATGGTCCGGAAGGCGGCCCTCTTAGCGTACCGGCACGTCATCCGCGACACGGAGTACGAGGACGCGCTCGCCGACGAGATCGGCCGACAGCCCCGCGAGGACGACTACGCGGACCGCGAGGCCTACGAGGAGGCCATCCGCGACTACATGGACGAGCTGAAGACGACCGAGCAGTATCAGACGTGGTACGACAGCGCCGTGGAACCGACGCTCGGGCTCTCCCGGGAGGTCGGGAACTGGTACACCAGCTCGGTCCACATCGCCCGCGTGAGCGCCCTGCGAGACGCCCTGGGCCGTGACCGCGACCTCGCCGGAGACACGCTGCTCGTCGCCTCCTACGGCTCCGGCGCGCAGGCCGAGATCCACGCGGAGACGGTCCGCGAGGGCTGGCGCGCGGAGATCGAGGGGCTCGACATCGACGACCAGCTCGCGGCGCGCTACGACCTCACGTGGGACGAGTACGAGGACGTCCACGACGTCCACGAGTACGACATGGACGTGGACCGCGAGATCGAGGAGTTCACGCAGCCGGAGGCGGAGTTCGTCTTCACCGGCTGGGGCCGGATGAACGAGCGGAAGTACGAGTACGTCGAGTAGCCGTCGAGCAGCGGGTCGGCGAGTCGACGGCGAGCTTCTCTCCCGGTTCCGGCGTCGCGATCCCCTTCTGTGGCTCCGCTACCCGTGAAAACGGGTCACACGACGCCTCTCGAATACGATGGGTTTAAACGACGTTAGGCTGAAATTCCCCTCAATGGTAACCATCTACGACGTGCCGGCCGACGCCCTCATCGAGGAGGTCGCCGCACGACTCGAGGACCGGATCGACGAGCCCGACTGGGTCGAGTTCGCCAAGAGCGGCGCCGGCAAGGAGCTCCCGCCGGAGCAGGAGGACTTCTGGTACGTGCGCTCCGCCAGCCTCCTCCGGAAGGTCGCCCAGAACGAGCCGATCGGCATCGAGCGGCTCGCCACCGAGTACGGCTCGAAGAAGCGCGGTTCGAACCGCTACTCCGTCCGCCCCGGCGAGCACGAGGGCGGCTCCCGCAAGCTCATCCGCGCGTCGCTGCAGGCGCTGGAAGACGACGGGCTCGTGACGACCGCTGCCGGCGAGGGGCGCCGCGTCTCCGACGAGGGCGAGGCCTTCCTCTCCGAGGTCGCCGCCGACGTCTTCGAGGACCTCGACCGGCCGGAACTCGAACGCTACGCGTAATTCCCGGTCCGTCGATCGAAGCTCCGTTTCTTGCGTCGCTCCGCCGACTTCGAGTTCCGACTCCGTCTCTCTCGTCGAGAGCGGCGCCTCGCGCCCTGAGCCGCTCCGATCTCGTTTCGCTGTGACTGAGCCGATTCGCTCTAGATATATTGTATACCGCTATATGGAATTATATCGGCGGCCTGCAGTCTACCCGCAGTCCAACTGACGAACGACCGATCCGGTCGGATCATCTCGGCTGACGTTCTCCCGATTCTACTCGGTTCCCGAAATCGCAGTTTAATGAGTTTCAAACGCCGGATTACCGGAACCGGAAAACGGCCGACAGCGTTATTAATTTTTAGGCTGGCCAAAAACGTATGCGACTCCGCAGACGGCATTTGCTGGCGACCGCTGGCGTAGCGCTCGGAACCGGACTGGCCGGCTGTAACGCCTCTCAGGGGGACGGGGCCGGAGAGGAGCCGTCGTCGACGGCGACGTCGACGCCTCCGACGGCGGATTCGGCCGTCGCGGCCGAGTGGAACGCGATGCGCGCCCGGCTGTGGGACGCCCTGGCGTTGGGGCGCGCGGGGGGCGCCGAGACCGGGGCGGCCGTCGCGCGGGAGACGTTCGCGCGCTTCGAAGAGGCCTCGGGCGAACGCGGCGCCCACGAGGCGCTCGAGGAGGCGAACGAGGGGAACTACGCCGAGTTCGAGGAGGCGCTCGGCGAGCTCCGGACGGCCGGCCTCGAACCGGGTGATATCGAGCGCGCCCGGGAGGAGACGGTGATCGCCGACACGCAGCTCGCGGAGGCGCAGCGTCGGATCACGGACGACGACACGGCGGACGCGTTGGAACTCCAGCTGTTCGGCGCCGCGGTCGTCGACGCGGCGTTTCTCGCCCCCGCGGACCGTTTCGAGGCGGCCGAGACCGCCGTCCGAGACGCCGTGGATCGGTTCGACGAGGCGGCCGTCAGCGGAGCGCTCGACTCCGCGGACCCCGACGCCCGCGAGGCCTTCGCGGACGCCGCGAGGGCGACGGCCGACGCCGCAGCCGAGGGTGACGCGGGGGCCGTCCGGTCCAACGCCGAAGCAGCGTTCTCTGCGGCGACGGCGGGCAGCTACGCGCTGGCCGGTTCCGAGTCGGCCGCGAGCGCGGGCCACGTCGCCGCGCTGCAGGCCCGCGGGTGGGACGCCGCCGCGCTGGCGTCGGCGGGAGGTCCGTCGACCGGGTTCGCACACGCGGCGACGCTGACCGCGTACCGAGCCCGCGCCTACGACGCCCGACGCCTCGCCGCGGCGGGCGAGACCGACCGGGCCGCCGCGGTCGCGAGCGACGTGTTCGCACACTTTGAGGAGGCCCGAGCCCACGAGGCCATCGAATCGGCTGATCACGGGGCGTACGAGGGGTTTGAGGACGGACTCTCCGACCTCCGGTCGGCCGCCGAGGCGGGCGACTTTGAGGCGGTCGACGAGGCCGTGGCGGCGATCGACTCGGCCCTCGTGGCCGGTATCGACGCGCTCGCGGGGGCGGACGCGCCGCTGCTCGAAGCGGCGTTCTTCCGGGCGCGGCTGGCCGATGCCCGAGAGCGCTACCGCTCTGGAGAGACGGACGCGGCGGCGTCGATCGCGACGGCGACGTTCGACCGCTTCGAGCGGGACGAGCTCGGCCTCCACGAAGCCGTGGAGTCGACGAGCGAGGACCTGTACGTCCGGTTCGAAGACGAACACCTCGGTGCGCTCGTCGACGCGTTCGAGAACGGCGACGACCCGGCCGTCGCGACCCACGAGGAGGGGGCGCGGTCGACGCTGCTCGAGTTCGCGACGGCGGCCGGCGACGCCGCGACCGCGAGCGCCGCCGAGGCGCCGTACGTGACGGCGAGGGGGTTCGACGCGGCCGCGCTCGACGCGGTCGGTGCGGGCGATCGAGCGCGGAGCGTCGCGCAGGGGGTCTTCGAACACTTCGAGTCGGACGCGGCGGGGTTCCACGAGGCGCTGGAGTCCGCGGACGAGTCGCTGTACGAGTCGTTCGAAGAGCGGCTCGAAGCCGTGGTCGCGGCTGCCGACGGGGACGAGGACGTGTACCCGGCCGCGGTGCGGTTCGACGCGGAGGCGGTGGCCGCGGCCTACGCCGTCGTCGAGAGCGCGGGCGGACCGGGTGCGTCGGCCGCGGCCGACCTGCTGGAGGCGACGTTCGCCCGCTTCGAGGAGGCCCGCGTCCACGACGCGCTCGAAGCGGCCGATCGGAACGCCTACGAGGCGTTCGAGGGGGCCCTCGACCGGTACGTCGCGGCTGTTCGGGAGGGTGGCGACGTGTCCGGCGCCGCCGAGTCGTTCGCTCGCGCCGCCCAGTACGCCCAGTTCGCGCTCGTGGACGGCGTCGAAGAGCTCCCGCTCGATCTCGAACTCGCCGGCGGCGAGGGGGAGACCGGGTCCGACCACGGGGACGACGGCGACGCCGACCTCGAAGGCGGGCCGAACGTCGTCGAAGGCGTTCCCGACGACGCCGACCACGTCGTCGACATGACCGCGGTCGCGTTCGAGCCCGCCGATCTCACCGTCTCTCGGGGCGACACCGTCGCGTGGCGGTTCGCGGCCGGTGAACCCCACTCGGTGAGCGCGTCCCAGGACGGGATCCCGGCGGAAGCCGAGTACTGGGCCTCCGGCGGATTCGACTCGGAGGAGGCCGCCAGAAGCGGCTGGGAGGAGGGAGAGGGCGCCGTGCAGTCCGGTGAGTCGTTCGTCCACACGTTCGAGACGGCCGGGGTCCACGAGTACGTCTGTATCCCCCACGAGGCCGCCGGGATGGTCGGGACCGTGACCGTCGAGTAGCACAGCAGGGGCATCCGTCTCCGGCCGGCCCGCTCCGCCTCCGAACGGAGGAGCCGCCGCCGAGGCGAGCGAACGGGCGGACTACCCCGTGTTCTTCATCCCGGCGGCGATGCCGTTGACGGTGAGCCGGAGGGTCCGCTCCTCCTCGTCGGTGCGGTGGGTCCGCCCGAGCAGGTTCGCCTGCAGCAGGTTGAGTGGGTCGACGTAGGGGTTCCGCCGATCGAGGCTCTCTTCGAGCCACTCGCGACGGATCAGGTCGTCGCGGCCGCTGATCGACAGGACGAGTTCGCGGCCGCGCTCGTACTCCCCGATCAGCTCGGGGAAGAAGCGCTCGCGGAGGTCGTCGTCCGCGAGGTCGGCGTACTCGGCGGCGATCTCGGGGTCGGTGCGGGCGAGCGCGAGCGCGGCGTTGTCGAGGGTCGTGCGGAAGAACGGCCACTCGTCGTACATCTCTCGGAGGGTTTCGAGGCCCTCCTCCTCGCCGACCGCGTCGAGGTAGGCATCGAGCCCGGACGCGAGCGAGTACCAGCCCGGGAGGATGAGCCGGGTCTGGGTCCACGAGAACACCCACGGGATGGCGCGGAGGTCCTCGACGGTGCGCTCGCCGGAGCGCGAGGCGGGGCGCGAGCCGAGGTTGAGGTTCTCGACGACGGAGATCGGGGTCGCCTGTCCGAAGTAGTCGACGAACCCGTCGGTGTTCAACAGATCGCGGTACGTCTTCCGGGCGGCGGGGGCCATCGTCTCCATCGCGTCGACCCACTCGTCGGGCACGTCCTCGGTGGGCTCCTCGTTGGCCTCGTGGCGCGCGCGGATCTGCGCGTCGAGCATCTGTTCGAGCTCCCGCTCGGCGATCCGCGGGTTGGCGTACTTCTCGGCGATCGCCTCGCCCTGCTCAGTGAACTTCACCTGCCCCGTCACCGTCTCGTTGGGGAGCGCGAGCAGCGCCTCGTTCATGGGGCCGCCGCCCCGCGAGATGGAGCCGCCGCGGCCGTGGAACAGCCGCAGGGTGACCTCCTCCTCGCGGCAGAACCGCGCGATCCGGCGCTGGTTCTCGTAGAGGTCCCAGTTCGCGGCGAGGAACCCGTTCTCCTTGTTGGAGTCGGAGTAGCCGAGCATGACCTCCTGGACCTCGTCGCGGACCTCCAGCGCCGTCGCATACGCCTCGTTCTCGAAGAGGGTCCCGAGGATGCGCTCGGCGCCGTTGAGCGCGGACTCCGTCTCCAACAGGGGGACCACGTCGAGGCCGCAGTGGTCCGGCAGCGAGACGACGCCGACCTGATCGGCCAAGAAGAGCACTTCGAGCACGTGGCTCGGCTCCTCGGTCATCGAGATGCAGTAGGTGTCGATCGCCTGCGCGCCGTACTCGTCCTGCCACTCGGCGAGCTCCTGGAACCGGCGGAGCACCCGTTCGGTGGTCTCGGAGACGTCGCCGGGCTCGTCGGCGTCGACGACCGGGTCCTCTTGGAGGATCGCCTCGGTGAGGAACTCCTCTCGGGCGTCCTCGTCCATCCCGCGGTAGTCGACGCCCTCGGTCGCGACCGCCTCGGCGACGGCCTCGGTGTGGTTCTCGCGGTGGTCGCGGAGGTCCAGCGACGCGAGCGTGAACCCGAACGTGTCCACCTGCCGGCGGAGCGGCTCGACGAACGACTCGCGGACCGCGTCCTGGCCGTCCGCCGCCAGCGAGTCGGCGATCACGTCCAGATCCGCGAGGAAGGCGTCGCCGTCGGGGTACTCGCCGGGGCGCACGTCGTCGACCCGGTCGAGCCGCTCGCGCATCAGGCGGAGCTTCTGGCGGTACGGCTCGTCGGGGTAGCGCTCGCGCGCCTCCTCGACGACGGTCGGGAACCGCTCGGCGTCGGCCGAGAGCGACTCCGTGAGCTTGTCGTCGACCGCGTAGCGCTCGCCGTCCTGGCTCAACACGGCCGAGAGCCGCTTACACCGGTCGCGGTACTTCTCGACGGCGACCTCGCGCTGCCGCGCCAGCGTCTCGTCGGTCACCTCGGGCGTGACGAACGGGTTGCCGTCGCGGTCCGAGCCCGCCCACGACCGGAACTCGAAGAGCTTCGGGCAGTCCACGTCGTCGTACTCCTTCGAGATGGTCTCCTCGAACTCCTCGTAGGCGTCGCCCACCACGTCGAAGAGGGTGTTCTCCAAGTACCACTGGACGTTCCGCGCCTCGTCTTCCGGCTCCGGGCTGCGCTGGCGCACCTGCCGCGTCCCCCAGAGGCTGGTCACCTCGGCGGTGACGTCGCGCCAGATCCCGTTGCGCTCGCGCTCGGTGAGGTTGCGCTCGTCGAGCTCCTCCAGGTGGTTGGCGATCGACCGGAGCTTCGCCTTCACTGTGGCTCTCCGCGCCTCGGTGGGGTGGGCGGTGAACGTCGGCTCGATGAGCACGTCCGCGAGCAGTTCCTCCAGTTCCTCCGGCTCGACGCCGGCCGCCGCGAACTCGGCGATCGTGGCGTCGAAGGAGTCGTGGAGCGCTCCCTCCTCGTCTGCGCCCCGGATGGCCCGGACGCGCTCCCGCTCCTCGGCGAGGTTGATCAGCTCGAAGTAGGTCGTGAACGCGCGGGCGACGATCTCCTCCCGGGTCGTCGACAGCTCGCCGACCGACTCGTGGAGCGCGTCGCGGCTCGTCGCGTCGCCGCGCCGGTAGTCGATCGCCGCGTTCCGGAGGTCCTCGACGGTCTCGTACGCCTCGGTGGAGGCCTGCGCGGCGAGGACGTCCCCGACGAGCGCGCCGAGCTCCCGGACGTCCGTCCGCACGTCTCGATTGTGCAACACCATACCACAGGTACACCCATTGCGGTGGGTTAAAAGCGGTGTCCGAACGAAGGTTTGCCTCGGTTTCGAGTAAACGTATCGATCGATCGTTCGACAGCTCCCGGATCCAGACGCGGGGGTCCAGGTTCGGCCCCATCGGTTCGGACGGGGTCGCGACCCGGACGGCCGGCGCCGGAACCCGGTCGTCGCGCTCGTCGGGTGGAGGGTTCGTCACCCTTTTTACCGGCCCAACCCGAACAGCGAGTATGAGTCAGTCCGACAAGTATCCGGCCGAGTCCGGCCGGCGTCGCTTCGTCAAGGGCGTCGTCGGGGGCGCGGCCCTGGCGGGGGTCGGCGCGATGGGGTCGGCAACGGTGAACACCCTGACGACCTCCGGCGGCGTCGGCGGCGGGTCGACCGTCGCGATGTCGATCGCTCACACCGGCGGCCCGGCGCCGCGTGGCCTCCCGCAGATCCCGGTCGAGGTCACCGACGACGGGTACATCCGCGGGATCTGGCCCGAGGTCCAGACCGTCACGCAGGAGGGCCGAGAGATCGAGGTCGCACAGGAGCAGCTCGGCGGCCGGACCTACTCCGGCGAGTGGTTCCAGTACTGCGGCGTCGAGTCGCAGGAGAACATCGATCCGAACTTCGAGTCGGACAACCTGTTCCGGGCGGCCCCCGGGAAGTACGACTGGCAGGACGAGACCTACGACGCGGGCGACCAGATCCACGTCGACGACTTCGACGACTACGCCGAGTGGGGCAACGGGGTCGGCGACGACGGCGTCGGGAAGCCGGCGTCCGTCACGTGGCGCTCCGAGGACGCCGACACCGACCTCAACGCTATCGTCATCCGCTCGCCGCGGATCGAGGAGGCCGCGGAGAACGACGAGTGGGTCTCCGCCTCGACGGACCAGGGGTTCATCGCGTACCTCAACGTCTGTACGCACTTCTGTTGTATCCCCGACTACAAGGTGTTAGAGGAGTCCGCCCGGTACGACGCCGCCAACGGGACCTACTGCGTCTGCCACCAGTCGACGTACGACCCGTTCACCCTCGAAGAGTCGCTGTTCATCGCCCGGCCTCGTCCGGACGAGTAGCCGGCGAACGGACGCGCGCGCGAACCGCGGCAACCGCGGCCCCCGCGCGCTCCGCCGGGCGCCGCGCTTTTCTCCCCGCTTCGCGTACCCCGTTCCATGAGCGACGACGATGTCCCCGCAGACGGAGCGACGGCCGACGACGCGGACGACGCGGACGGCTCGGACGAGGGCTCGGACGCCGGCTCGTTCGCCGCCGAGATCGACCGCGCCCGCGACCTTCTCGACGGCGAGGGGATCGAGGCGGTCCACGTCGGCGTCGTCCGCGACGGCGAGGTCGACACCACGTTCGCCCAGCGGGGCGACGGCGACGCGGAGAACGAGGGGCTTCGCGCGCTCGCGCTGCTGGCCGCGCACGTTCGGCTGGTCGCGAACGAGGCGGGCGTCGACGCCTCCACCGTCGCGGGCGACGCGGCGACGCTCGCGGGGCAGGTCGAGCGGGTTCCGACGAACACCGACGACCTCCCCGAGGAGTAGGCGGCTTCGGGGGAGTCGACCGCTACTCACTCCGCCGCCTTCCCGCCTCCTCCCTCGCTCCGACGGATCCGGTACAGCTGGTGAGCGACGCCCGCGAGCGCGACGAGCAGCACCGCGAGGTTGAACGCCGCGAGGGCGATCGGCTGGTAGGCCGGGTCGAGCCACGTCCGGATCGCCCGGCCGGCCTGGCTGTAGAAGCTCCACCCCGCGATCAGCGCGAGCAGTATCAGCGCGGCGAGCCCGATCCGGTCGATGAGCCCGCGGAGGTCGCCGGCCGAGATCGGATCGAACCAGCCGCCTCCGTCGGCGTCTCCGGTCGCGTCGCTTCCGGCGTCGGTCGTGCGCGGTTCGCGGTCGGCGGTGGCGGTCTCGTCGGTGGTGGTGTCGGTCATGGGTCCGGGTGGTGTGTCGGTGTCGTCGTGGTCGGTGTCGTCCGGAGCGATGCGATCGGCGTCGCCGTCCGAGTCGACGCGGTCTCGGTCGTCGGTCATGGTCGCCTCCGTGCGACGAGGGCCGCGGAGACGAGCGCGACGAGCGCGACGAGGGGGCCGAAACCGGGGGTCGAGTCCCCGGCGCCGTCCTCTCCGCGGTCGGGAGCGCCGGCTTCGTCCGCCGCGTCGTCGCCCCCCGTGCCCCGCGTGAAGTCCTCGACGGCGAACTCGACCTCCTCGACCGTCTCGTCCGCGCTGATCGTCTCTCTCGGGTTCAGGTTGGCGACGCCCTGCGTCTCGTCGATGAGCACGTCGTCGCTCCACAGCGCGGCGTCGACGTAGTAGTTGTAGTTCGCGGGCACCTCGACGGTCGTCGTCACGGTGTCGGTCCGCCCGGGCCGGACCTCGCCGACCGTCTCGCTCGCCTCGTCGGCGATCACGTTCGACTCCGACTGCCGGAAGAGCACTCGGAGGTCGAGCGGCTCCGAGGCGGCGTCCCCGCGGTTCGTCACCGAGATAGACACCGACAGCGTCGCCGTCTCGTTGTCGGCCTCGCGCACGCTGACCGCCACGGTCGGCCAGACGTTCCCCTCGGTGAAGCCGACCCGCGAGTCGGCGTAGTCGGGCGTGAGCGCCGCGACGCCGCCGACGCGCGTCGTCTGGCTCGCCCGCCGTTCGCCGTCGGCGAAGACGACGGTCTCGATCCGGTAGCCGCCTTCGCGGTCCACGTCGACGGAGCCGTTCACGGTGCGCTCGCCGCCGCCGTCGACGTCGCCGACGTCGACCGTCGTCTCGTCGACGAGCAGCCCCGAGTCGGCGCCGATCGCGCGGTGGCGGACCGTGACGTTCTCGACGGCCGAACCCCGGTGTCGGAGGTCGACTCCGAGCCGGAGCTCCGCGGTCTCGCCGCGCACTTCGCCCGGCGAGACGACCGTGTCCACGATGCGTACGTCGCCGGGGCGCTCGTCGGCCTCGCGCGGGTCGACGATCGCGTCCGGCGCGGCGACGGCGCCGATCGCGCCCGCGAGCAGGAGCGCGGCGGCGGCCGCCAGGAGGGCAGTTCGCGTGTCCATACGCGACACGTCTGAACGATAGTATAAGTGCTTTGTCAGGGAATCGGGCGTCGTCGTCAGGAAACCGGGCTTCGATCGCGGACCGACGCCCTCAGAGGGCCCGGTAGCGCCCGCCCGACTCGGAGAGCTCCCCGCGGCGGGCGAGCCGCGTCAGGATCTCTCGGGCCGTCTCGGCGGGGACCCCGCGTTCGCTCGCGTGCGCCACGACGCGCTCCTCGGTGGGGTCGTCGACCGCCTCGACCGCGTCGCGGACGACTTCGGTCCGGCTCCGCGAGCCCGACCCGCCGCCCTCAGCGCGGGCGCCCGCCTCGTCGACGGCGTCGGCGTCGATCCCGGACGCTTCCAGGTACTCGCGGTCGTCGATCCCCGCCTCGTCGACGGCGCGTTCGAGCTCCGAGACGTGGTCGATCTCGGCGAACGCCGCGCTCTCGTCGCGCTTCTTCGCGAGCAGCGCGGCCCGGGCCTCGCGGGCCGCCTCGCGGTCGTCCGACTCGAAGAACCGCTTGAGCTTCGCCGTCCGGTGCGTCTTCCCGCAGCGGGGGCACTGCGCGCTGTCGCTCGTCCGCGGGTCCGCGAGGAGCCACATCGCCGCGCACTCGTTGCAGCCGACGACCGCGTACATGCGCCCCGGTTCGTCGCCCCCGAATTTGAACCCTCGGACGCGCGTCGCCCTCTCTCGAACGCGCCTCGCCCCTCCGACCGGCCGGGCGGTATTGTGTTACTCGTTCAAAACCATTATCCGCGTGGGGCGCGTACTACGAAGCGATGAGTTCACCTGACGCTGCCCCCGCGGAACCGATTCAGCTGACCGACCCCGACGCGTTCGACGACTACGTCGCCGAGGGCGTGGTCCTCGTCGACTTCTACGCGGACTGGTGCGGCCCGTGCCAGATGATGGAGCCGGCCGTCGAGGCGGTCGCGAGCGACACCGATGCGACCGTCCTGAAGATCGACGTCGACGAACACCAGGGGCTGGCCGGCGAGTACGGCGTCCAGAGCATCCCGACGCTGCTCGTGTTCGCCGGCGGCGAGCTCGCGGAGCGGATGGTCGGCGCGCAGACGGAGGACGCGCTCGCCGACTCGATCGCGGAGCACACCGCCTGAATGGCCGATTTCGAGGCCGATACCGGGATGACCTCGCGGGAGCTCCGCGAGCTGCGCGCGGACGTGCCGGCGCTCGGCGAGGCCGCGTACTTCAACTTCGGCGCGCACGGGCCGAGCCCCGAGCGCGTCGTCGAGGCTGCGTCCGACTACGTCGCGGACCACGAGTTCGGATCCGGGACGACCGACCCGTACGAGCGCGCCTTCGGAACGTACGAGACGGTGCGCGAGCGCGTCGCCGACTTCGTCGGCGCCGAGCCCGACGAGGTCGCCCTGACCGAGAGCACGACCGACGGGATCACCCGGATCGCGGGCGCGATCGACTGGGAGCCCGGCGACGTCGTCGTCCGGACGGACCTGGAACACCCCGCCGGCGTCCTCCCGTGGCAGCGGCTCGAACGCGAGGGCGTCGAGGTGCGGGTCGTCGAGACAGAGGGCGGGCGGATCGATCGCGAGGCGTACGCCGAGGCCGTGACGGACGCGCGGCTCGTCTGCTTCAGCGCGATCACGTGGACCCACGGGACGCGGCTCCCGGTCGCGGACCTCGTCGAGATCGCTGACGAGGCGGGCGCGTTCACGCTCGTCGACGCGGTCCAGTCCCCCGGCCAGGTCGCGATGGACGTCTCGGAATGGGGCGCCGACGCGGTGGCGGCGGCGGGCCACAAGTGGCTGCTCGGCCCGTGGGGGTCCGGCTTCCTCTACGTCGACCGCGAGGCCGCGGCCGAGCTGGCGCCGCGCGCGGTCGGCTACCGGAGCGTCGAGGATCCCGACGCCGACGAGATCGCGTTTAAGCAGGGCGCGAAGCGCTTCGAGGTCGGGACGACGACCCCGGCGGCCCACGCCGGGCTGGTCGCGGCCCTCGACGCGATCGACGCGGTCGGGATCTCGACGATCGAAGACCGGATCGCGTCGCTCACCGACCGGCTCAAGGACGGCGTTCCCGACGACCGGCTGCTGAGCCCGCGCGAGTACGAGACCGGGCTCGTCACGGTCGAGGTCGACGACCCCGAGGCGACGGTCGAGCGACTCGCCGACGAGGGGATCGTGGTCCGCTCGCTGCCGCACCCGGACGCGGTCCGGGCGTCGGTCCACGCCGTCTCCACCGAGGCCGAGATCGACCGCTTGGTCGACGCGCTCGCCGCCGAGTGGTGAGCCCGCGACCGGACGCGTTTTAGTGGTTCACGCACAAGACCGCGTATGGGATTTCACACGTTCGACGCCGAGCAGGCCGACCGACTGGAGCGCCCCGCGGTCCGGTACCGCTGGGTCTCCGCCGAGGAGGTCGTCGGATCGCTGACGGCCGCCCGCGCCGACCGCGCGGCGGCGACCGTCGTCGACCTCGGGAGCGGCACCGGCTTCTACACCGACGCGGTCGCGCCTCACGTCGAGGCCGTCTACGGCGTCGACGTGCAGGCCGAGATGCACGCGTTCTACCGCGAGAAGGGCGTTCCCGAGAACGTCGAACTCGTCGAGAGCAACGTGGCGTCGCTTCCCTTCGAGGACGGCGAGCTCGACGCCGCCTTCTCGACGATGACGTACCACGAGTTCGCGAGCGACGACGCCCTCGCGGAGCTGGCCCGCGCGATCCGTACCGATGGCCGGCTCGCGCTCTTCGACTGGTCGGCCGCGGGCGACGGCGAACACGGCCCGTCGGCCGACGAGCGCTTCGCCGCGAGCGACGCGGTCGCGGCGCTGGAGGCGGCGGGGTTCGAGGTGATCTCCGCCTCCGAGCGCACCGAGACGTTCGCCGTCGTCGCTCGCGCGCCATAGGCACAGATCGAGAATCGTCGGAGAAGAGCGGGTGTTCGCCGGTCTGTTTATGAGTGAACTGCGGTGGCGCGTGCCGACGAGCGCCCGCAGGGCGCGAGTCGCACGCGCGAGGGACGCGGCGAACGCGAGCGGCGAAGCCGCGAGCTGTGAGCCGCGAGGCTGGGGAGGTGTGAGGTGCGGTGCCGTGCGGGGTGGGACTCAAAGGGGCAGTCGCGAGGACGAAGGCGGCCGCAGTAAGCACCGCAGCGAAGGAGCGGTAGCGACTGAGCGAGGAGCGCAGCAAGGCCTCCGAGTCGTCGCGGCTGGGGCTTTGGAGGTCTTTACCGTCGATCGGCCGTTTATAAACAACCACGAGGATATCATAGAACACTTCTCCAGGTGTTATTTCCGCCGAATTAGAGTCGAATTATCTGTTTGAACGAACCTGTATAATGAGCAGAAATTGAAATTCAGAGAACGAATACTTATGCCTCATTATCAGATGTAGTCAAACATGAATAACTATCATCTATCCTCTCGCCAGAATGCTCTCTTAGGCTTCTTTATTGGTGTTTTAGTCTCACTTTTTGTTGAGGTATTATTCTTTTCTGGCCCAGTCGAAATTCATAGCTTGATTGGTACTGGGCTCGGACTGGCGTTCGCGTTCTTTCTACTATCACCTTTTAAATAATAGCTGTAATGACGAAAAATTTGGTCTAGTCTGGTGTGTGAGTCACCTGTATTGAGCGATTCGTGAGTCTTCTTTACTGACCGATCCCTATTTCGGGTTTGGAAACCTCGGAGGCCCTCGCTTTCTGCCCGCACGATTTATAAACGAACGACTGAAACGCCAGCCGGCTCCGCGTGATCCCCTCACTCTTCGAGCACCGTCGACCCCCGCCCGATCCGTGTCTGGTAGGCGCGGGCGTCGATGCCGGCGTCGGAGAAGGCGTCGAGCATCGCGGCGGCGACCCCCCGCCGGCGCTCGTCGCGGCAGACGGCGAGGATCGCGGGGCCGGCGCCGCTGACGGTGACCCCGGTCGCGCCGGCGTCGAAGGCCGCCGCGCGCACGTCGTCGTACCCCGTGATCAGCCGCGCGCGTTCGGGGGTGACGACGGGGTCGCTCATGCCGGCGCCCACGAGCTCGGGGTCGGAGCGGCACATCCCGACCGCGAGGGTGGCGGCGTTGCCGACTGTCTCGACTAAGTCCTCCATCGAGGCGGTCTCGGGGACGACCCGGCGCGCGTCGCGGGTGGAGACCGCCACGTCGGGGAGACAGACCACGAGGGGGATCGAGGCGTCGACCGCGTGGGTCCCCTCGCTCGTCGTCACCGTGAACCCGCCGAGGATCGAGGGGGCGACGTTGTCGGAGTGGGCGACACCGGAGACGACCGCCTCGCCCTCGGCGGCGATCGGGACCAGCTCCGAGCGGGAGAGCCCGCGGTCGTACAGTCGGTTGAGCGCGACGGCGGCGCCGGCGGCGCTGGCCGCCGAGGAGCCGAGGCCGGACGCCGGGCGGACGCCCTTGTCGATGTGGATCCGCGCGGGCGCGTCGAGCGCCTCGACGACGGCGCCGACCGTGTTCTTCTCGGGGTCCTCGGGGATGTACTGGGCCCCGACCCCGGTGACCTCGATCGTCGTCTCTGCCGCCTTCTCGACGGTGACGACGTCCGCCGGACGCGTGAGGGCCGCGCCGAACACGTCGAACCCGCTGCCGAGGTTCGCGCTCGTGGCGGGTGCCCGTACCGTGACCATGGCGGGGAGTGTCGCTCGGGGTGCAAAAAGAGGCGGGATCGAGCAACGGCGCGGCGGGGGAGAAGGCGGCGCGGCGAGGCGGGAAGCGGCGCTCCCGACGAGATCGGAACGGTTCGGAGAACGAGGGTGGAACGGTGACGGCGGCAGTCGGCGATTCGGGGGCGCGGTTCGGTGGCGGCCGGAATTAGCTCCCGGCCATCGTCCACAGCAGCGCGCCGATCAGGATCATCGGAATGCCCGCGAGGATGTACACCTGCGGCATCGTCGTGTACGGGGCGACCAGGAAGATCGTCCCGAAGCCGGCGAAGACGGACGCGATCACCTTCTGGGACTTCAGGGGCGCGGCCGCCAGAAGGGAGACGACGAACCCGAGCAGTATGACGTGCCCGAGGTGGTAATCGAGCAGGAACGTGTCGATGAACAGCGGCGAGAGCATTCTTGCCTGAACGTGCGAGGGATTCGCGCATTAAAGTTCCGTTTCGTGCGGGGCGGGCGCGGATTCGGCCTCCGGATCCGCGGTGCGGTCAGCCGCCGGGTCGACCGAACCGGGCTCAAGATCCCCCCGCCGACCGCCGTCCGCGGTTTCCGTTTTCGGCCACCGTCCCTTATAAGTCGCGCCGGCGAGACGACCCACCGTGCGACTCGTTCAGGTCATGATCCCCGCGGGGAAGCGCGCGGCCGTGGTCCGCGCGCTCGACGACGAGGGCGTCGACTACGTCGTCACCGACGAGACGAGCGGCCGCGAGTACACCGCGGTCGCGACGTTCCCGCTCCCGACCGCCGCCGTCGAACCCGTGCTCGAACGGCTCCGGGAGGCGGGGATCGACGAGAGCACCTACACGGTCATCGTCGCGGCCGAGACGGTCATCTCCCGCCGGTTCGAGGCGCTCGAAGACCGGTACGCCGAGGACGCCGAACGCGGTGGCGACCGGATCTCGCGGGAAGAGCTGCAGACGAAGGCGGACGACCTCGCCTCCGGGCTCCGGACGTACGTGCTGATGACGGTCATCTCCGCCGTGATCGCCACCGCCGGGCTCCTGCTCGACTCGCCGGCGACGGTGGTCGGCTCGATGGTGATCGCCCCCCTGATCGGCCCGGCGATGTCGGCCGCGATCGGCACGGTCGTCGACGACGAGGAGATGTTCCGGCGCGGCGTCCGGATGCAGGTCCTCGGCGTCGCGGTCGCGGTCGCGGCCGCGACGCTGTTCGCGCTCGCGCTGCGGTGGTTCGCGCTCGTCCCCCCGGGGCTCGATCCGCTGGAGCTCGCGGAGGTCTCGGAGCGGCTCGCGCCGAACGCCCTGGTGCTCGTCGTGGCGATCGGCGCCGGAGTTGCCGGGATCGTCTCGCTGATGGCGGGCGTCTCGGCGACGCTGGTCGGCGTGATGATCGCGGTGGCGCTCATCCCTCCCGCGGCCGCCGTCGGGATCGGGATCGCCTTCCGGATCCCGCGGCTCGTGATCGGCGCGGGCGTGATCGTCGCGGTGAACGTCCTCTCGATCAACCTCTCCGCGCTGGTCGTGCTCTGGTACGAGGGGTACCGGCCGCAGAGCTGGTTCCGCGAGGACGACGCGCGCGCGGCGTTCCTCAAGCGGGCGGCCGTGCTTGCGGCCGCGATCGCGGTGCTCTCGGTGTTCCTCGGCGGCGTCACCTACGAGTCGTACGTCGCCTCGACCACCGAGGCCGACATCCGGTCCGCCGCGGGCGACGAGCTCGCCGCGCTCGACCCCGGGCTCGAACTGCTGGAGCTGGAGGTCGAGCGCGGCGGGACGGTCCCGCCGCTCGACACCGAGCGCGTGATCGTCACCGTGGGGGCACCGCCCGGCGGCGGCGTGGAGGGGGTAGCCGACGCGCTCGACCGCCGGATCGAGGCGACGATCGGCGCCGACGTGCGCGTCGAGGTCCGCCTCGTGACGATCGACCGGGCCTGACGCGGCGTCGGCGGCGACCGGCTCCGAGAGACGAACCGCCGCTCCCCGATCTGACGAACCGCCCGATCTGGATCGAATAGTTAAACGCCCATTCAGTTCATCAGGAAACACAGTCCGTGTCGGATCTTTTGTGCCACATGCCGAAAGAGGAACTACTTTTTACCGCGCCGAGAGTGATCCGGCAGTGACCGACTCACAGCGACCCGACGACGATTCGATACGCGAGGTCGTCGAGCGCTCCCAGAGCGGCGCCCCGGCAGTCGGCGAGGCCGTCCGGGACCGCTTCTCGTCCGACGAGGTGTTCCAGCGGATCATCGCGGCCGCGGACGAGGAGGTGACCTCCGGGAGCCGCGAGCTCTTCTTCAGCGGGCTCGCGGCGGGGCTGGCGATCACGATCACCTTCATGCTGTACGCCTCCCTGACGGCCGCGACCGACTCCCACCCGATCTTAAGCGTCATGCTGTACCCGCTCGGGTTCATCTACATCATCATCGGCGGCTATCAGCTGTACACCGAGAACACGCTGCCGCCGGTGGCGCTGACCTTAGAGCGGCTCGCGAGCCTCCCCACGCTCCTCCGCCACTGGTCAATCGTGCTCGCGGGCAACTTCGTCGGCGGCGGGATCGGGGCGCTCGTGCTGTCGTACGGCGACGTCTTCACCGGCGACACGGTCGACGCGGCGCGGTACATCTCCGAGGGCGGGTTCGGCGTCGGCGCCGTCCCGCTGTTCTTCAAGGCCGCGATGGCGGGGCTGATCGTCGCCGGCGTCGTCTGGGTCGGCTTCGCCTCCACCGACTCGGTGAGCCGGATGCTCGTCGTCTACCTCGCGTTCCTCGCGATCCCGCTCGGCGACCTGTTTCACGTCGTCGTCTCCTTCACCGAGGTCCTCTACCTCTTCTTCGAGTACAGCATTCCGCTGTACGGCGCGGAGATCAGCCTCTACTCCGGGATCGTCGGCTTCGTGATCCCCGTGCTGCTCGGCAACACCATCGGCGGTGTCGTGTTGGTCACCCTCGTCAACTACTTCCAGACCAGCGAGGAGCGCTTGGAGGAGGCGCGCTTCGAGGGGATGACCCGCCGGCTCACGGTGCCCGAGTGGGTGCTCGGCCGCGCCGCGGGGCGCTCGTACGTCCCGATCTTGGACGCCACGGAGGCGACGCTGTTCGCCAACGAGGGCCACCGGATCATGGTCCCGATCACGAACCCGCGGACCGACGGCCCCATCGTCGAGCTCGCGAGCCGGATCGCCAGCGACCACGAGGACGGCCTCGTCCACATCGTCCACGTCGTGCAGGCGCCCGAGCGGATGTCGCTGTCGGCCGGCGCGGGCCGGATCGCCGACGTCTCCGAGGAGGGGATGGCCGGGCTCCGCGAGACCGCCGAGGAGTACGACATCGACGTCTCCACCTCCACGGTCGTCTCGCACCGGTCCTTCGAGGAGGTGTTCAACATGGCCCGGCGGACCCGCCCCGACGCCGTGTTGATGGGGTGGGGCGAAGACCAGCTCTGGGGCGCGGCCCGCGCGGAGCGTCCCATCGACGAGCTGACGAACCAGCTCCCCTGCGACTTCCTCATCCTGAGCGAGAGCGACCTCGACACCTCGCGGGTCCTGCTGCCGACCTCCGGCGGTCCGGACTCGACGCTGGGCGCGGAGGTCGCGAGCGTCCTCTCCCGGACCGCGGGCGCCGAGGTGACCCTGCTCCACGTCGTCGACGGCCCCGAGGACCGGGCCGACGGCGAGGGGTTCCTCGCCGGGTGGGCCGCGGAGCACGGGCTCTCGGATGCCGAGCTGATCGTCGACGACACCGGCGACGTCGAGGGAGCGATCGCCCGGGAGGCCGCGGACAACTCCCTCGTCATCATCGGCGCGACGGAGAAGGGACTGCTCTCGCGGCTCGTCTCGGGCTCTCTCCACCTCGACGTGGTCAACGAGGTGGACTGCTCGCTGCTGCTCGCCGAGCGTCCCAGTACGCGCTCGATCCGCGAGCGGCTGTTCGGCTCGGGACGGCGGGTGTCCGGACCGCCGGACGGCGGCGTCGAGCGCGATCCCGACGCGTCCCGGGGCGCCGAGCTCTCCGGCCCCGACGACTCGGGCCCCATTCCGACGTTCACGGGCTCGGACGACGGCGACGCGGAGGGGACAGACGAGGAGGACACGGCGGACGGACCGGCGGAGCCGGCGGTGATAACCGACCACGAGGACCCGGACGAGGAGGATCCGGACCACGGCGGCCCGGACGACGAGGCGCTCGACGGTGAGGGGCTTCCCCCGGAGCAGTCGGTCGTGACGGATCACGACGACCCGGACGACGACCCCGACGAGGCGGACGACGGCTCCGACGACGCGACGGACGACGGCTCCGACGACGCGACGGACGACGGCTCCGACGACGCGACGGACGACGGCTCCGACGACGACTCGACCGGCGCGCTGTGACCGCGCCGGCGTCGCCCGTCCGATAACGAAAGCGGCTCTTTGTCCTTACGGCGGCTTATTTGACGGTTCCCGACGACGGGTCGCGTATGAACAGGAAACTGGTGACCGCCGTCGGCGTCGCGCTGCTCGTCGCGCTCGCGGGCTGTTCGGGGCTCGTCGGCTCGACCGGCAACGCCGGCGTCGACGCGGGAGACGAATCGACCCTCGAACGGAACGTCGAAGTGACCGCGGACGGCGAGGCCACGGCCGAGCCGGACCGCGCGACGATCCGCGTCGCGGTGACCGCCACCGGAAACGACTCCGGGGCGGTCCGGGACGAGCTCGCGGCCAGCGACGACGCGCTCCGCGCCGCCCTGACCGACTGGGGGCTCGACGAGGACGACATCCGGACCGACCGGTACGACGTGCGGGAGTCGTACGAGACGCGCGAGAACCCCGACCGAACCCGGTACCAGGGGACCCACCGCTACGCCATCAGGCTCGACGACGTGGACGCGGTCGGCGAGGTCATCGACGTCGCCGTCGGCGCCGGCGCCGACGAGGTCCAGCGGATCGAGTTCGGGCTGAGCGAGGAGCGCGAGCGCGAGGTCCGCGAGGCCGCCATCGAGAACGCGATGGCGAACGCCGAGGACGACGCCACCACCCTCGCGGACTCCAGCGGGCTGGAACTGGCCGGCGCCTACAGCGTCTCCACCGCCGACGCGGGGGTGACGCCGTACCGCGTGTCCGACGCGGCCATGGCCGCCGAGAGCGACGGCGCGGACGCCGGCGCCTCGACGGGCGTCGAGACCGGCGACGTGAGCGTGCGGGTCAGCGTCAACGTCGTCTACGCCGCCGAGCAGGCCTGACGCGGCGGTCGCTCGGAGACTTTTTCGGAGAGCAAAGGACGAACCGCCGAGCCGCGGCACCGCGTCGCTATTGGTTTCCCCTCACTCCTCGCCGTCGCGCGTCGGGAGGTCGGGCTCGAACGCGGCCGCCTCGACGGCCATGTCGAGCACGCGCTCGACGTTCTCGTCGTCGGTGACGCTCATCGTCGCGTCCACCGACTCCGCCTGCACCGCGTCGAAGCGGTCGTGTTTGTTCGCCACCGTGAGGAACGGCACGTCCTCGCCGAACAGCGCCCGGACCTCCTCGCGGAGTTCGAGCTGCACGTCGAGGGGGTAGCCGCAGTCGCCGGAGGGGTCGAGCACGAACACGACCACGTCCGCGAGGTGCTCGAGGGCGCTGACCGCCTGCCGCTCGATGTCGTTGCGCTCGTCGGCCGGTCGGTCGAGCAGCCCGGGAGTGTCGACGATCTGGTACCGGATGTGGTCGCGCTCGAAGTGGCCGATCTGGACGCCCTTCGTGGTGAACGGGTACTCCGCGATCTGGTTCGAGGCGCGGGTGACCCGGTTGACGAACGAGGACTTCCCGACGTTGGGGTAGCCCGCGATCACGATGGCGGGCTCGTCGGGTTTCACGTCCGGCAGCACCTTCAGCTGGTCCCGCGAGTCGCCGATGTACCGCAGGTCATCCTCGATCTGGTCCATCACGTCGGCCATGCGCGCGAACGCCTGCTTCCGGTGTTTCCGCGCGGTGTCCACGTCCGAGCTGCGGATCTTCGTCGTGTACTCGTCGCGGAGGTCCTCGATCTGGCGGCTGGCCCACATCACCTGCGAGAGGGCCTGCCGGAGGCGGTCGACGTCGACGATGGCGTCGGCGAGCTCGTAGTAGAACGGGTCGACGTTGAAGCCGAAGTCGGGCCACGAGACGACGACGTTCTCTAAGTTGTCCGAGAGCACGTTGCCGGCGGTCCGCAGCATTGACTCCTGCGCCTCGTGTCCGCGCTTGGCGCGTCCCGCGCGCGCCGCCCGCGAGAACGCCTTGTCGACGAGTTCCTCCGAGCGGGGGGTCGTCGGGAGGCCCTCAAATATCATGTTGCCCCGACTTGACCGCCGACGCGTATAAGACCGTCCGTTCGGCGACCCCCGCGACACGGCGGCACACGGTCGGACGCGCCAGGGTCGCCGGTGAACGCCACCGATGAACTCCGCCGCTGCTTCCGCCGACCGCAAAGAGGATGAACGATCGTTATCTTCCTCATGCATATTCCGAGATATATTTATGCTTCAAAGGAATACACGGGGACATGGCACGATCGTTCACGCCCACGACCTACGAGGACCTCGACCCGGACCGCCGCCCGAGTCTGGCGCTGGCGCTGATCCCGGTCCTCGCCGTCGTGGCGTTCCTCGGTATCGGCTCGGCCGTCCTCGGCTTGGACCCCCACCCGCCGCTCCTCTGGAGCATCGCCTTCGTCGGCGGGTTCGGGCTGTGGCTCGGCTACGACTGGGAGGAGCTGTTCGACGGGATCGCGAACGGCCTCGTGATGGGGTTGCAGGCGCTGCTCATCATCTTCACCATCTACGGCCTGATCGCGACGTGGGTCAGCGCCGGCACGATCCCGGGCCTGATGTACTACGGGCTGGAGATCCTCTCGCCGACGACGTTCCTCCCGGCGGCCGCGGTCGTCGCCGCGGTCGTCGCGTTCGCCATCGGCTCCTCGTGGACCACGGTGGGGACCCTCGGCGTCGCCTTCGTCGGCATCGGCGCGGGGCTCGGCGTTCCCGCCCCGATGACGGTCGGGGCGGTGCTCTCGGGCGCCTACGCCGGCGACAAGCAGTCGCCGCTCTCAGACACCACCAACCTCGCCGCGGGGGTCACGAACACCGACCTGTACGCGCACATCCGCCGGATGCGGACCGGCACCGCCGTCGCCTTCGGGCTCGCCGTGCTCGGCTTCCTCGCGCTCGGCCTCCGCGCCAGCGGCGAGATCCCGGCGGGCCGGATCGCGGAGATTCAGGGCGCGCTCGGCGAGACGTACGCGATCACGCTGCTCGCGTTCATCCCGCTCGTCGTCACGTTCGGACTGGCGCTGCGCGGGTACGCCGCGCTCCCGACCCTCGTCGCCGGCGTGTTCGCGGGCGCGGTCACGACGATCCTCGTGCAGGGGTCCGGCTTCGTCGCCGCCTGGGAGACGTTCATGTACGGCACCGCGCCGGAGTCAGGCTCCAGCCTGGTGAACGAGCTACTCGACACGGACGGGCTCGTCGGCTCCGCGTGGACGATCACGGTCGTCGTCGCCGCGCTCGCGCTCGGCGGTATCTTGGAGCGCACGGGCGTGCTCGCGGTCATCGCCCACGCGTTCACCTCGGCGGTGAAGAGTCCGGGGTCGCTCGTCGCCGGCACCGGCGTCTCCGCGATCGTCATCAACGCGCTCACCGCGCAGCAGTACATGAGCATCGTCCTCCCGAGCGTCACGCTCCGGAACACCTACGACGAGTTCGGCATGGACACCGACCAGCTCTCCCGCGCCGTCGAGGCCGCGGGGACGCCGACGGGCGCGCTGTTCCCGTGGCACGCGGGCGCCGTCTACATGGCGGGCGTCACCGGCGTCCCGACGCTTGAGTACGCGCCGTACTACCTGTTCGCGTTCCTCTCGCCCCTCGTGTTATTCGCGATGGCGGCGACCGGCTACTCGTTAAACGCGACGCCCGCGGCGGCCGCGGCGTCCTCCGAGGCCGTCGATCCCGCCGGCGCGGCCGCCGGAACCGACGACGACTGAGCGGTCGGACGCCGCCGACGGCATCGACCGGTGCGGTTTTCTTCTCGCGTTCACGGATCGGCGTATGACCGACGGCTGGCTCTACGGCTGGGGACTCGGCTCGGTCGCGTTCGGCGGCGCCTCGCTCGTCGTTCCCCTGTACGTCGTCGACCTCGGAGGCGGTCCGTTCGTACTCGGCGTGCTCGCGGCGGTCGCCGCCGCCGTCGGCGTCCCCGGCGCGCTGTGGTTCGGTCGCGTCGCGGACCGGACCGGCCGCCGACGAGACCTCGTACTCGCCGCGTTGGCCGCGTCCGCCGCCGCGATCGCCGCCATCCCGCTCACCGACGGCGTGGGCGCGGTGATCGCGGCCAACGCGGTCGTCTGGTTCGCCTTCGCGGCCGCGACGCCCGTGTTGACGCTGCTCGCGGTCGCCGGCGTCCCGGAGTCCGCGTGGAGCGAGCGGATCGCGGACCTCAACCGGTTCCAGGGGATCGGCTGGGCGCTGGGACTGCTGCTCGGGACCGTCTGGACCGTCGGCGGCGCGCGACTCGTTCCGCCCGCGACCGCGACGCGCACGCTGTTCGTCCCGCTCGCGCTCGCCGCCGCCGGCTCCTGCGTCGTCGTCGTCCGGGCGCTCCCGGCGGATCCGGTCGGGGCGGACGGCGCCGCGGCGATCCCCTCCGGCAGCCGCGTTCGGCGCGCCATCCGCCGGGCGGACCGATTCGCGGTCCGCGGCGCGACGCTCCCCGGAGCCCTCACGCGGACCGACTTCCGCGGACTGCATCCCCGGCGGTTCGCCGCGCGGTTCACCCCCGCGCTCGCGGCGTACTTCGCGGCCGCGCTGCTGTTTCTCTCCGGCTCCGCGGCCTTCTTCGCGCCGCTCCCGGCGTTCCTCACCGAGGTCGGATTCGGGTCCGGCGGCACGTTCGCGCTGTACCTCACGAACAGCGCGGCCGCCGCGGTCGCGTTCGGGACCGTCGGACGGCTCTCGGCCGACCGGAACGTCGTGCGCCTCCAGGTCGGTGGGCTGGTCGCTCGCGGGGTCCTCCTCCCGGTCGTCGCCGTGGTCGGCGCCGCGCTCGGGGCGAGCGCGCTCGGGTTCGCCGCCGTCGGGGCCGCGTTCGCCGCGGTCGGGCTCACGTGGGCGGTGATCGCCGTCACCGCCGGCACCGTCGTCACGCGGCTCTCGCCGCCGGCGATCCGCGGCGAGGCCCTCGGCGTGTACGCCGCGCTCGGCGCGTTCGCTGGCGGGATCGGCAGCGTCGTCGGCGGGTGGCTCGCGGCGGACAGCTACGGGCTCGCGTTCGCCGTCGCCGGCGCGCTCGTGCTCGCCGGCGCGGCGGTCGGGCTCGCGGTCGGTCGGCGCGTCGACGGCGACGCCCCGCGAGCGGCGGGGTGACGCGCTCCGTCCGACCGGTCTCCGCCGCAACCTACCACTATCTCCGCCCCTACCCACCGTTCTCCGCCCCTACCCACCGTTCTCCGCCCCTACCCACCGTTCTCCGCCCCTACCCACCGTTCTCCGCCCCCGTCCGACACGTTTACGCGCCCGCCGCGCCCTCCCCCGTACATGAGTCTCGAGGTCGCCGTCGCCGTGCCCTTCAAGCAGCGAGCGACGGAGCGGTTGGGCGAGGGCGAGTTCGTCGTCGCGCTGTCGCTCGATCGGGAGTGGTTCTCTCCGGACCAGGCAAAGCGGCTCGTCGACGTCGCGGTCGGGCGCGGGCTGGTCGCCGAGGAGGACGGCGACCTCCGCGCGCGCTTCGACCCCGCCGACGTGACCGTGCCGGAGGGATTCACGCCCGACGAGTCGATCCTCCGCGAGCAGTCCACCTTCGAGACGGCGCTCGATGCGATCGTCGCCGCCGGGGTGGAGAAACAGCGCGCGGTCGCCGGCATCAACGAGCGGCAGCGCGCCCTCGCGATCAGCATCGAGGCCGCCGCGGTCCTGTTCGCGAAGGAGCACGGCGCCGCGGTTGACCAGCTCGCGGCCGACGTTCGGGAGGAGCTGGCCGCCGCGGGGGCGGAGTGATGGTCGAGGACCGCCTGACGGACGGGGTCCGGATCGGTCAGCTGCTCGCGTCGGAGATCTCCGGCAACGAGGGGCGCCTGCGGGACCTCGCGCTGGCCGACGCCGACCCCGACGTCGAGCCGACCCCGGACGGCGCGCTCGCGTACCGGATCGTTCGCGCCGGGGAGGGCGGTGCGGGGAACGACGCGGAGGCCGACGCCCTCACCGTCGCAGAGGTGTACGTCCAGCCCGACCGCGTTCGGATCGAGTTCGTCGCGGGCGCCGGCGGAGAGGGGAACGCGGTCGAACAGCCTGTCCGCCCGGAAGCCGCCGCCGACGCGGCCGACGAGGTCGGCCTCCGCGTGAGACCGAAGGCGGTCCGCCCGCCGCGGACGCTGGTGTTCGTCGAGGACGGCGCGCAGGTGAAGCGGGCGCTCCCGGTGTTCGAAGCGGTCGTCGAACCCGCACTCGACGCGACCGGAAACGGGGAGTAGCGCCGCGGGGCAAAAGGGAGAGCAGCGCCGCGGGCAGTCGTCTCGTTGGTCCGCCTGCGCCTCAGTTGGTCTTCTGCCTCAGTTGACCGTCTCGCCTCAGTTCGCCTGTCCGCCGTCGCCCATCGCGACGTTGCGCGATCCCGACGCCGAGGGGTCGTCGACCGACTCCCCGCCGACGTCGAACTTCCGGAGCAGCGCGCGGAGCCGCTCGGCCTGTTCGGCGACCGAGCCGGCCTCGGCGGTCGCCTGCGACATCGCGGCGAGCTGTTCGTCCGCCGCGGCGCCGACCGCGTCGGCCTCGTCGGCGGTCGACCGGCTGATCCCCGCGACCTCCTCGACCATCGACACCGTCTCCTCCGTGCTCGCGGCCTGATCGTCGGTCGCCTTGCTGATCTCGCGGATGCCGTCGTCGGTCTCCCCGGCGTTGTCCGCCACCTCGGCGAACGCGTCGCCGGCGTCCTCGACCGCCTCGGCACCGTCCTCCATGTGCGATTCGGCGGTCCGGACCTCCTCGACGGTCGCCTGCGTCTGCGCCTGCGTGCCGGCGATGAGCTCCTCGATCTCCTGGGCCGCCTCCTGGGTCTCCTCCGCCAGCTGTTTCACCTCGTCGGCGACGACCGCGAAGCCGTCGCTCCCGCCGCCGCTCCCGCCCGCCCGCGCCGCCTCAATGTTCGCGTTCAGCGCGAGCAGGTTCGTCTGCTCGGCGATGTCGCCGATGAGGTCGACGATCTCGCCGATGTCCTCCATCCGCTCGTCGAGCACCCGGACCTTTTCGGCCGTCTCGCCGATCGCGTCCTGCGACTCCCGGACGCTGTCGATCGCCTCGTCGGCGGTCTCCTGCCCCTCGTCGGCGATGGCGGCGGTCTGCTGGGCCGCGTCGGCGACCGTCTCCGTCGAGGAGGCGACCTCCTCGATCGTCGCCGAGAGGTTGTTCATCTCGCCGGAGACCTGTTCGAGCATCTCGCGCTGGTCGTCGGCGCCCTCGGCGATCTCCCCGATCGACCCGCGGACGTCCTCGCTGCGCGCCTCGGCGGCGTCGACGCCCTCGACCGTCTTCTCGCTGGCCGCGGACACCTCACCCGCGAACGACTGCACGTCCTGCATCGTCGCCTCGATGTCGTCCATCATCTCGTTGAACGCGCTCCCGATCTGCTCCATGGCCTCGCTCTCGCTGTCGGCGTCCAGTCGGACCGTGAGGTCGCCGTCGGCCGCGAGGGCCATCGTCGCGCTGTAGTCGTCGGCCTTCCGTTCGAGGTGGTCGTTCAGCCGTTCGACCTCCTCGCGGCGCTCCTCGACCTCGGCCTTCGCCGCCTCGACGTCTTGGATCTCCGCCTTCTGCTCGGCGACGAGGTCGAGCTGGCGCTGCGCCTCCTCGCGGGACTTCTCGATGGAGTACCAGTTGACCATCAGCGCGCCCACGAGCCCGAGGACGAAGGCGGCGTGGATGCCGCCCCACACGACGGGGTTCTCGATGGCCGCCGCGTGGTTGTACACGAGACTGGAGTCGATCTGGCTGAACGCCCCGTGGCCGACCGCCACGTACGCGACCCCGACGCCGAACGGGAGCCAGTCCTCGTACAGCGCCAGCACCCCGGCGAACACGAAGAAGTGGAAGTGCGCCTCGATGTAGCCGCCGGAGAGCTTGACGAGCGCCATCGAGACCGTCATCACGCTGAACGCGGCGAGGACGGTCCGCTTTCGGCGGTCGATCGGTGCCCACATCGCCAGCGCCGCGGTGGCGAGGATGATCGTCACGAACGCGACGAGCATCCACGTCGGCGTCGCGGGGATCTCCGCGCCCGTGACGAGCGACTCCGTCCCCTCGTACAGCCCTAACGCGATCAGGAACGGGACCTGCGCGACGACGATGAGGAGGATGTTCCGGTGGCGGCCGTGCCACATCTCCTCCGGCATCGACGTGCCGTCCGGGATGTACCGGATCACGTCTCGAACCGTCGCCCCGATCCCGCCGCCCTCCGTGTCGTCTCGCGAGCCGGCCGCACCCCCGCGTGCTGTCTCCCCCGTCTCCGCGCCAATCGCTGGCTCTGCCATACACGTCGAACGTCGTATCGGTTAAAAGAACGTCGCCTCCAACTATTACCGTTGATACTGCGAACCTCGCATAAACCGACATCTGATTTGCTGTTGCCGGGTTCCGCCCGCTGATCGGTGCGGCCGTCGATCCGCCGGAGAAACCCCGGCTACCTTGCTGGTTGTACGACGCGAGTCGAACATGTTCGCCCGACGCTCGGAGCCCGGCCCTCGTCGTCGGTTTGTCGTGAGTTCATGGTCGGTTTTTCGTCGGGTCGCCCTCGGCTCGGGAGCCGGCGGCTCCCGGTCGATTGTCGGATCAGTGAGGCCCGAACCGGTTCCCGAGCCGACGACTTTTATATCGGTCCGCGCCGCGATACGCCCGTGACGCTCGATCCGATCCACGTCGAGAACATCGCGCAGCTCGCGTACGGGATCGCGGGCGACGTGGACACGACCGACCACGACGACCTCGCGGGGCGGGTGTGGCGCGACTGGCTCCCCGAGCTCCGCCGCGACGGGCGGGTCGTGATCGAGCCCGTCGACGAGCACGAGCGCCGGCGCGCCCCCATCGACGACGTGGCCCTCACCGACCGCCCGTTCGAGACGGTCCACGGGCTCGACTCCGGCACGATCAACCCGACCACGTTCAAGAACGGGCTCGTCGTCGACGTGGCCCACGCCGCGATGGCGAGCGCGCCGAGCGACCTCGACCTCCACCGCGACCGGACCATCGTCGCGACCGTCCACGCCGGCGACTCGACCGCGAGCTTCGACGGCGAGTGGCGCGAGCGCGACGACGGCCACACCCGCCAGCGCGTGCTCCACGCGCCCCGGGTGAACCGGTACGCCGAGGGCGTCGTCCACGCGCTCGCCTTATACCTCGCCGAGGGGACCCACGCGCTCGACCACGCCGACGCGGTCGACGACCTGCTCGTCCTCGACGGCCCGATCTACCCGAAGGAGCTGTTCACGTGGGACGACCGAAACCCCGAGCTCGGCGCGCTCGCCCGCGAGGCGAAGCCCCGCGCCGTGGTCGAGAAGTACGTCCGCCTCGTCGAGCGCTTCGTCGAGCGCGACGTGCCGCTGGCCGGCTTCGTGAAGAACCCCTCCAGCGGAACGATCGTCCGCGCGCTGGCCCGGAAGGGCGTCGAGCCGCCGTGGCCCGACGACACGGCGCTTTTCACCCGGCTCTTGGAGCGGCGCGAGGGCGACGGCTCTGCGGGCGGCGGTCGGGGTGACTCGGCCGGCCGGACCGACCGCGTCGATGACGAGCTCACCTTCACCACGTGGTTCCGGAGCCGCGGCGGCGCCGACGCGACGATGGCCGCCGACGGCGACGCGCTCGGGATCGACCGGGAGCTCGACCCGGAGCTGTACGAGCCGACGTTCATGGTCGTGTACGACCCGCGGACCGACGTGACGTACAAGCTGGAGGCGCCGTACGCGTTCGCCCGCGACGACGCGGTCCGCGACCGACTCACTCGGCAGGTCCTCGCGGACGTGGCGACCACGCGCGGACCGCCGGAGGCGGTCGGGAAGGCGGACGAGCTGGCGCGGATCTCGGCGACGGAGAAGGCCGCGCTCCGCCGGAAGTTCGAGGAGCGCTTCGACAGCGACCAGCAGGCGACGTACGACGACCGGCGGTGGGGAAAGGAGCCGTATTAACGCCAGTATCCCGGTGCGGTGGCGCGCGCCTCCGAGCGCACTGATAAGGGCGCGAGGAGCGCGCGCGAGGGAGTCAGTCGTCGGAGCGAAGCGACGACGACTGACGAGGCTGGGGAGGTGTGAGGCTGCGGTGCGGGGTGGGACTCAAAGGGGCAGTCGCGAGGACGAAGCACGACGACGTAAGTACCGCAGGGAGCGAGCAACGCGAGCGACCGAGGAACGCAACGAGTCGCGCGAGTCCTCGCGACTGGGGCTTTGGAGGTATCGTCGGCGTCGATCAGCGATTTATAAGCGATCACGTCGTCGTACAGCCGAGCGACTGGGGCTTTGGAGGGGTTCACCGTCCCCTCGGCAGGACCAATTTATAAGCGATCGACTGGAAAGTAGGAGGTCACCGCCGTCGATCTGCAGACGACTACTTAGAAGCAAGTGGCTGCGGTTCAGAACCCGTTCATCGCCGATCGGGCGTCGGTGGGCGTTTATCAGTGAGCGACCGGCGCTTCGCAGATGTCCGCGCCGACCGACGCGTATCAGATCGACTGCGCGAGCAACACGACGTAGATGACGGCGTTGTACACGCCGTGGGCCAGTCCGGGGACCAACACGTTTCCCGTGCGCTCGTAGAGGAGGCCGAGCACCGCGCCGAGCACGACGACGACGGCGACGTAGGCCCACCGCTGCCCCGGCGTGCCGGAGACGGAGGGGTAGTGGACCAGCCCGAACATGAGGCTCGCGAGCAGGATCGCCGGCGCGGCGTCGAACGCGCGCCGGAGCCCGCCCTGCACGGCGCCGCGGAACAGCGCCTCCTCGACCGGCCCGACCACGAACAGCGACACGGCGATCATGGCGAGGTAGTAGGTCGCCGGGTCGCCAGCGGGGACGACCGCCTGGTTCTGGCCGGTGGTGAGCCCGACCTGTCCGAGCGCGAACAGCGCGCCGTACTGGAACGCGAACAGGGCGATCCCCCCGCCGACGACGAGCCCGGCGTCTCGGGGCGTCGGCCGCGAGAGCCTGACGAGCCCCCACTGGTCGGTGATCGCGAGGTAGCCGACGACCGCGGCGAGGAACCCGGCGAACTGCAGCAGGGTCCGGAACACCTGCAGTCCGGTCGTCTCCGCGCCGACGAGCCCCAGCGAGACGGCGGCCTGCGCCACCGGTTCGGTCACCGCGCTGGCGACGAGGAGGGCGAAGACGACCGCGAACGCGGCGCTGGCGACGCGGAGGATCCGGTTCACCGGCTCGGGTGGCGACTCGCTCATCGACGGCGGTACGGCTCGCGCCGGTTTATCGGCACCGGAAGTGGAACGGACTCGCGCGTGAGACGCGACCGTCCCGCACACTGCTCTCCCCGCCTCAGGAGCCGTCGATCCGCAGCTCGCGTTTGTCCGCCACGGCGTCGGCCTCCGGGAAGTCCCCGCCGCCGAGCAGCCCCCGCGCCGCCTTCTTCCCCCACTCGACCGCGGGCTGGGTGAACGTCGAGACGCTCGCGAGCTCGCCGTACAGCACGCAGGCGGCCTCCATCCCGTACAGCAGCTCGCCGAGACTGCGCTCGTCGACGCGGTCGATCTCGACGCGGAGGTTCGGCACGTCGGCGGCCGCGAGGCTCGCCTCGGTCGCCTCGAACTCGGCGTCGAGCAGGTCGCCGAGCGACGAGCCGCCGAGGTACGCCAGCCCGTCGAGGTCGGTCTCCGGGATCGCCGTCTCGGCGCGCTCGGTCGGGCGGATCAGGGAGACGAGCTTGTCCGGCGGGCCGGCGCGGTACAGCTGGAGCTGCGAGTGCTGGTCGGTCGCGCCGAGCGCGCGCGCCGGGGTCTGGCCGAGCCCGTCCTTCCCGAGGCTCTCGGCCCACAGCTGGGCGAACCACTCGGCGAACGTCTCCAGCGACTCCGCGTACGGCATCACGGCGTTCGTGAGCGCGCCGCGCTCCGCGAGCGCGTACGTCGCCGCGCCGTAGGCGTACGCTGGCGTCTCGAACAGCGAGCCCGACAGGGCCGCCATCCCGTCCCGTCCGCCCGCGAGGACCGCCTCGATGTCGTGTCCCTGCAGCGCCGGTACCGCGAGCCCGACCGTCGAGAGCGCCGAGAACCGCCCCGGAACCCCGTCTGGCACGTCGAGCGCGGGGAGGTCGTGGGCGTCGGCGAGCGCGCGGAGATTCCCCTCATCGCCGGTCGTGACGAGGGTGCGCTCGGTCCAGTCGACGCCCGCCCGCTCCATCGCCTCGCGGACGACGAGGAAGTTCGCGAGCGTCTCCGCGGTCGTCCCGGACTTCGAGACGACGTTGACGACGGTGTCCGCGAGCGGGAGGCGATCGAGGAGCGCTCGGGTCTCGTCCGGGTCGACGTTGTCGAGGAAGTACGCGTCCACGTCGCTCTCGAGGGCGTTCGCGAGCGTCGCCGCGCCGAGCGCGCTCCCGCCGATGCCGACCGTCAGGACCGCCTCGGGGCGGTCGAACCGGTCGGTCGCCTCGCGGATCGCGTCCGGGTCGGCGGTCTCCGGGAGGGTCAGGGCGGCGTAACCGAACTCGTCGTCGGCCATGCCGGCGGCGATCCGGTCGTGCGCGTCCGCGACTCGTTCGTCGAGGCGATCCAAGGTCTCCGCCGTGAGTCCCGGCGTCGTGTCGAGGGCGTTGCCGAGGTCGACGTGCATACCGGACGTGGGAGCGACCGGGACTTAAGAATGGGTCTCGTACCGCGGCGTCGACCGGACCGCTCCCGACTCACTGCGGCGGGTTCGGCGGCCGGAGGTCGCGCTGGAACTCGTCGAACCGATCGAGGTCCTCGGGGAGCTCGTACTCGATCTCGCGTTCGTCCTGTCGGTCGGGGAGCCGGCCGTCCTCCAGCTCGTCGGCGACCTCCTCCCACCCCGGTTTCACGCGGACGCTCCGGGCGGGCGAGCCGACGACGACGTGGTGATCCGGCACGTCGCCCTGCACGACCGACCGGGCGCCGACGACGCTGTTCTCGCCGATCCGGCAGCCGGCCCGGACCATGGCGTCGTAGGTGACGCGGGCGTCGTCCTCGACGACCGTGTGGAAGTTCCGGACCTCGGTCTGGTCGACGAGATCGTGGTCGTGGCTGTAGAGGTGGACGCCGTCGGAGATCGACGCGCGGTCGCCGATCGTCAGCTTCCCGCGGTCGTCGAGGTGCACGTCGTCGTGGATCACGACGTTGTCGCCGACCTCGATGTTGTGGCCGTAGGTGACGGAGATCCCCTTGAAAAAGCGGCAGTTCTCCCCGCACTCGGCGAACAGGTGGTTCCCGAGCATCTGGCGGAACCGGAGCGCGAACTCGACGTTGTCCGCCATCGGCGTGGCGTCGAACTGGCGCCAGAGCCACTGGAGGTGTTTGGAGCGCTGGAACCGCTCCTCGTCCTTCTCGGCGTAGTACTCCGACTCCAGCGTGGCGTTACAGGGGTCGTACCCCTGGAGGCGCACGCGCTCCGCCTTCGACACCGACTCGCCGTCCTGCCACGCCTCCCAGCGCTCGCGGTCGCCGTGGAGGTCGATAAGCGTGTCTCGGACGACCTCACAGGTGTCCTCGTCCGAGGAAAGGCGTTCGTCCACCTCGTCGATGAAGCCTCGGACCCCGGCCTCCGCGGCGTCGGGCAGGGACACGTGTCGCTTTGTCATCACCGCCCGTTCGTCGCCGTGCCCCAAAGGGATTCGGTTGTGCGACGTGCGCGCCACGCCGACCGGGCCGGGAGCGGTCGGTCGTCGCCGGCCGGGCCGGGAGCGGTCGGTCGTATAAACCCGCTCCGCGCTCCCGCCCGGTGAGGGAGACCGCACCCGCTAAGTGTCCCGATCCCGAAAGAGGGGTATGCAGCACCGCGAACTCGGGAACTCCGGCGTCGAGGTCTCGGAGATCGGCTTCGGCGCGTGGGTCGTCGGCACCGACTGGTGGGGCGACCGCTCGGACGAACAGGCGGTCGGAATGGTCGAGGACGCGCTCGATTCGGGCGTCACCTACGTCGACACCGGCGACGTGTACGGCCACGGCGACAGCGAGGAGATAATCGGGAAGGCGATCGAAGGCCGCCGCGACGAGGTGACGCTCGCGACGAAGATCGGTTACGACTTCTACAACAACCCGCAGGCCGGCCACGGCGAGCTCCCGAAGGAGCTCGACCGCGAGTACCTCGAGACCGCGTTCGAGCGCTCGCTCGACCGGCTCGACACCGACTACGTCGACCTGCTCCAGCTCCACAACGCCAACGTCGACGACGTGACGCCCGAGGTCCGGGACCTCCTCCGCGAGTGGAAGGAGTCGGGGCGCGTCCGCGCGCTCGGCTGGGCGCTCGGCCCCTCGATCGGCTGGCTCGCCGAGGGCGACGCCGCCATCGAGTACGAGGAGTTCGACGCGGTCCAGACCGTCTTCAACCTGTTCGAGCAGCAGCCGGGGCGCCACTTCGTCGACGCGATCCGCGAGAGCGACTCGGACACCTCCGTGATCGCCCGCGTCCCGCACTCCTCCGGCCTGCTCAACGAGCAGGTGACGCCCGACACCGTCCTCGAAGACGGCGACCACCGCTCGCACCGCCCCAAGGAGTGGTACGAGACCGGCTGGGAGAAGGTCGAGGCGATCCGCTTCCTCGAAGAACCCGACCACGCGGAGGGGACTCGCACGATGGCGCAGGCGGCGATCCGCTGGCTGCTCGCGCACGACGAGGTCGCCTCCGTGACGCCGACGTTCCGCGACGGCGACGACATCGCGGCGTGGAGCGCCGCGAGCGACGTGCCGCCGCTCTCGGACGCCGAGTACGACCGCGTCGACGAGCTGTACGCGCGCAACTTCGACATCGACCGCGACGACGGGATGGACTCCCTCCGGACCTCCGTCGGCGGCGAGGACATCGAGGCCGCCGGCCTCGACAAGCGCGCCGCGTCGTACTGAACGCCCGACCCGCTCGTTTCTCGTCGAAACCGCAAGACTGCGACGGGAATATCAGTGTTCGAACCACTTTCACCGCGGTTGTGGATCACTGACGAGGACGCGAGCGACGGGACTGCGAACGAGGAGGCTGAGGGTGACGAAACTGCGTGAGAGGAAACCGAGAGCGCCGCGGCTCGGCGGCGTGAACGTGGTGGCTCGGTGGGAACTGATCGTCACAAGGGGCTCAGAGGGGGTAACGGATCGTCATGGCCACCACAGAGGGAGTAACTCGGCGACGACCATAAACTGACCGTGATTCGCTCAGTCGTCGGTCCCGCACTGCACGAGCGCCGTCTCCTCGTCTCGCGGTTCCGGCGCCGTCGGGTCGCCGGTCGACTCGTGCCGGTACACCGCCCCGGGAGCGACGAAGTAGTTCGCGATGTACTCCCGTTCGTCGGACGCCCCGGCTTCCGTGCTGTAAGAGGCGCGGATCCCGCTGGAGGCGAGGAAGCCGTCGCCCGTCTCGTCCGGGGTGAACCCGTTCAGGTTGTCGACGTTGACGCTCGTCACGCCCTCCGCCGACTGCAGGATCCGGTTCCAGGCGAACGACGTCTCGAAGTCGTCCAAGTACTCCATGATCGACGGCTCCGTCAGCGTCTCCGGCTTGCGCGGGTACTCGCGGCCCTCGATGTTCGTCCCGGTCGCCACGGGCGGGCGAGCGACGTCGTCGGGGTCGCACTGCGGCGTGTCCGTCCCGGGATCCGTCGGAGGCGCGTCGCCGTCCGAGCCGCCGTCGTTCAGTCCGGCACACCCCGCCATGAGCAGGCCGATCGAGGCGGCGATCACCGTCCGTCGTTCCGTTCTCATACGGGGCGATGCGCTCCCACGGAACTAGCTATTGCGGTTCGGTACACCTTCGCACGCGTACCACCTCGTCTTCGGTGTCGGGCTCGGGGTCTGGATACGACTGACGGGGATCACGTGACCGCCCGGTGACATCGGTGTGACCTGATCGGGTCGCCGTCAGCTAACGTATATGTGGCTCACGGGCCAAGACCGACGCGAACGCGCGATCGAGTTACGGTCTCTCGTTTCGCGTCGACAGGCGACCCACCACACCACTCCAACAATGGACGTACTCTTACTCGGTGCGAGCGGACGAATCGGTCACCGGATCGCGAACGAGCTCCTCGACCGCGGCCACGCGGTCACCGGCGTCTCCCGGAGCGGCGAGGTCGACGGCGTCGACGACCCCGACTTCGAGGCAGTCGCCGGCGACGCGACCGACGCCGACCGGATCGCGGACCTCGCCGCGGGCCGTGACGCGGTCGCGTCCGCGCTCGGCCCCAGCGAGGACGAGACCGTCGACGCCCTCGTGTCGATGGCGGAGGCGGTCGTCGGCGGCATGCGCGAGGCGGGCGTCGACCGCCTCGTCTGGACCGGCGGCGCCGGCGGGCTGGAGGTCGCTCCGGGCACGCGGCTCGTCGACACCGAGGAGTTCCCGGACGAGTGGGAGCCGGTCGCCCGAGCCGCCATCGACGCCTTCGAGGTGTTCCGGGAGGCGGACGACATCCGGTGGTCGTACGTCGCGCCCGCCGCGCTCATCGAACCCGGCGAGCGGACCGGCGAGTACCGGACCGCCGAGGGGGAGCTCGTCGCCGACGATGACGGCGACAGCTACATCTCGATGGAGGACTTCGCGATCGCCTTCGTCGACGAGCTCGAGTCGGGCGACGCCGTCCACACCTACCTCGGAACCGGTTACTGAACGACGCCGCGTCCCCCGTCGCGGCGCCTACCCGCCGCCTCCGCCGTCTCCGCCGCTGACCGCTCCCATCACCTCATCCGCGAACGTCTCCATCGCCCCCTCCGGGTCGTCGCCGCGCAGGCCGACGACGACGTGGTCGACGCCGAACTCGTCGAGCCGACGGAAGTACTCGCGGAACCACTCGGCGCCGGCGCGGTAGCCGAGGTGGAGGTGTTCTGGCTCGGCGGTCGGGTCGTCGGCGAACTCGACGCCGACGGCGATGGCGAACGGCTTCGCGCCCGCCAGCTCGCGCCACTCGGCGACGTAGCTCCGGAGGGTCTCGTCCGGGAGGTGGTAGAACAGCCAGCCGTCGCCGTGCTCCGCGATCCACTCGGTCGACTGCCGCGCGTTGCCCGTCGGCAGCACCGGGAGCGTCTCCGTCGTCGGCTTCGGGAGCACGTCGAGCTCCCCGTCGAGCTCGCCCCACTCGCCGTCGACCTCGGGAAACGACTCGCGCCAGCACGCGCGCATCGCCGCGATCCGGTTCCGGACCATCTCCCCGCGCCGCTCGGGGTCGACGCCGAACGCCGGGTACTCGGGGTCGCGGTCGCCGGAGGCGACCCCCAGCACGACCCGGCCGTCGGAGAGCCGGTCGACGGTCGCGGCGGACTTCGCGAGGTGGATCGGGTGGCGGAGCGGGAGGACGACGCTCGCCGTGCCGAGCGCGACCTCGTCGGTGCGTGCGGCCGCGTGCGAGAGCAGCGCCCACGGGTCGAACGCGCCGCCGGCGTCGCCGAACTTCGGCCAGTAGGTCGGCACGTCCCGCGCCCAGAGCCCGTCGAACCCGAGCGCCTCGGCGCGCTCCGCGAGCCGGACCTCCTCGGCGGGGTCCGGCGTGCCGCGCCGCTCGCCGGTCAGGGGGAACCCGAGCCCGAACGTGAGCCCGTCGTCGCCGAACAGCCGGCGGAAGCCGGCGTTGGCGTGGGCCGCGTCCCCACCCCCGCCGTCGTCAGGCATCGGGGGGGTCGCTCCGCGGGTCACTCGCCGCCGGCGACACGGCTCGCGACTCGGTCGCGGTCCGTCCGGATCTGCCCGGCGATCTCCGCGATCTGGGCCAACACGGGATAGCGCGGCCCCTCTGTCGGCCCGTACAGGTACTCGTGGAACGACCGGCGACCCGCGTCGTCCCCGGGGGCGTCGACGGTCATCGGCGGGTCGTCGAGCGCGCGCTGGCGCTCGCCGGCCGCCTCGTCGCACTCGGACTCGAGCTCGCCGAGGCGGTGCCAGACGTCGATCGCGGCGTCCGTCCCGTCTCCTTCCACGCCGTCGAGGTGTTCGAGGAGCCGCCGGCGGCGCCGGTCGACGCGGGACAGGTCCGACTCGTACTCCGAGAGCGCGTCGATCTCGGCGTCGATCGCGTCCGCCAGCGACGACCGGGCGTCGGCCGCCCGCCGGCTCCGCCGCACCAGCGCCGACTGCGCCCCGGACGAGAGGGTGCCGTTGGAGGCCAGCGCGGTGGCCGTGTCGGGGCCCAGCTCGGCGGCGAGGCTCTCGGGGATCGTCTCGTCGTACTCCTCCCTGTAGTGTGGCAGCGACATCACCGTGTCTCGGTACGCCGCGAGCACGCGACGGAGCCTGACGTCGTCGCCGGCCCCGCCTCCGCCGTCGACCGGGGAGACCGTCCGGACCGCGGCGGTCGGCCCGTCGAACGACGACGCGGTCGACGAGGCGGGCGCGGGGTCGAGCCCGGAGACGCGGTCCGCGAACTCCTCGAAGGCGGCGCGCTCGTCGAGGACCCGCCGCCGCTCGCCTCGGCACTCCGCCTTGGCGTCGCGGACGTACGCCAGCGCGACGAACGCGACGACACCCGCGATGACCAGCGCGGTGACGACGCCGGGCTCGGTCGCGATCGCGGCGAGGTCACAGGGGAGAGTGGTACACTCCGCCGTCGCCGTCGGCTCGGCCTCCTGAATCCGGAACACCCCCGCTGTTCCCTGCCTCGCGCTCATTATGTACGCTAACACGTCACACGTACAAAGCGCTTGTGGCGGATCTCAATCGCTGAAACGACGGTTCCCGGATCCGCCGGGTTACTCGGTCTCGGCGACGGCGGCGGGGTCGCCGCCGCCCCGACTACTTTGCGACCCCGTCGTCGGTGATCACGGTGTCGATCATGCCGATCGGGGTCGCGTCGTAGCTCGGGTTCTCGATCGTCACGTCCTCGACGGGCTCGCGCATCACCTCGACCGCGTCGCGGAACTCGTTTTCGAACCGGAACTCCTCGATCTGCTTCGCGCCCGAGCCGACCGCGGTCACCGGTACGCCGAGCTCGCGCGCCGTGACGACCAGCGGGAACGTCCCGACCCGGTTGTAGTACGTGCCGCCGGTCATGCAGGTGATCCCGAGGAGGACGCGGTCGCAGTCGCGGAGGGCGTACCCCATCGCGCTGTCGACCACCATCCGGGTGTCGACCCGCGCCATCCCGGCGAGCACACGGGCCGTCTTCCGGCCAAGGGTTCGCGGGCGCGCCTCCGTGACGTACACCGTGAGGTGGGCGCCGTCGCGGGCCGCGTTCTCGATCGACTCCAGCACCGTCGTCGAGTAGTCGTGGACCAGCAGGGTGTCGCCGTCCTCGATGCGCTCGGCCGCGTTGGCGGCGGCCTCTCCCTTCGCCGTCTCGATGTCGTCGGCGACGCGGTCGATGGTCTCCTCGAGCCGCTGTTTGCCGTCCTCGACGCTCGTCGCCTCGCCGACGACCGAGCGCTCGACCTCGCGCATCGCGTTGTGGAGCGCGGCGTGAGAGGGGTTCGACCGCCGCAACACGCCCGCGTTGTGTTCGAGGTCGCGCTCGAACTCGTCGACCGTCACGTACTCGCGGTCGAGCAGCTCCGCGAGCGACCGCGTCGCCTTCACGGCCACCGCCGACGTGCTGTGGGTCCGCATCGCCCGGATCTCGGCGACCGTCTCGTCGATCATACCCGTAGGGTCGTCGTCCCGAGTCAAAGGGGTTCCGGGGTCCCGTCGGCGGGACTGAGAGTCCGGTCGCTCCGGGCGGCGAACGAAACGGACGGAAAAGCGGTCGGCGACGCGTCAGGCGTACTTCGCGACGACGTTGAGCACGTCGTCGAGCTCGTCGCCGTCGAGCGAGTAGCGCTCCTGCGCGAACACCGAGCGCAGCTCGGTGCGGTCCTCGGGCAGGAGGTCCGCGATCTTCACCGCGGTGGGCACGTCGATCTGGTCGAGCTCGGTGAGCTCCTCGACCAGCTCCCGCGACTCCTCGGCGTCGAGGTGGGCGAAGCGGTTGACGTGCTCGATCGCGCGGGCGAGCTCGTAGCGCAGGTCGCGGTCCTCGTCCTCCGCGCGCTCCGCTTCGATGTCCACGAGGATCTCCTTCGCCTCGGAGGTGGTGACGTACTCCTCGTCGAGCTTCTCTTTGAATATCGTCATTGCGTGTCAGTTCTGCTGTGCGCTCATGTGGGCGGCGGCGACGATGAGCGTCTTCGTCTTGCCGCCGTCCGGGATCTCGACTTTGAACGCGGACCCCTGCTTGCCGACCACCGTACCCGTGCGACCGTCGAAGCGGGGGTGGAAGCGACCCTTCTGGACGCTCGGGTCGATCTTGAGGTGGACCTGCGACCCCTCGTCGAACTCCTGGATCGCTCGCTGCGGCGGCGACGTGCCGCGGTCGCGGGGTTTGTTCGAGAGCTTGTCGCGGGTCGCCTTCTGGGGCCCATTGGAACTCGGCATGGTCTTGGGCATTCTTCCGCTGCCGCGGTTATAAATGGTGCGTTACGGCTCTCGGACGGGAGCCGGTACCACGCCCTCGAGGGGGAGCCGGTCCCACGCTCGCGGACGGGAGTCGGTCCCACGCCCGCGGACGGGAGTCGGTCCCACGCCCGCGGACGGGAGTCGGTCCCACGCCCGCGGCGAAACGGTCGCCGCCGTCGAGACAACCCGACGCGACTCCCCCTTTCGAAAGGGCTAATCCTTTGACTGCCTACCATGTTCGTAATGAGTCACCAGCTGCCGGACGTCCAGGCGTCGGCGCCCGACGTCTCAGTCGGGCTCTCGCAGGTCGGCGTCACCGGCGTCGAGAAGCTCGTCAAGATCGCCCGAGGGGACAAGCGCCCCATCGTCCTCATGGCGGAGTTCGAGGTGTTCGTCGACCTTCCCAGCGGTCGCAAGGGGATCGACATGTCGCGGAACCTCGCGACGATCGACGAGATCTTAGAGGAGATCACCCGCGAGGAGGCGTACCGCGTCGAGGAGGTCTGCGGCGACGCCGCCGAGCGGCTCTTGGAGAAGCACGACTACACCACCACCGCCGAGGTGTCGATGTCGGCGGAGCTGGTCACCCGCGAGGACACGCCCGCGTCGGGCATCGAGACGCAGAGCACGGCGACGATCGTCGCCAGCGCGACCGCGACCGAGGAGGGGACCCGCGAGGAGATCGGCGCCGAGGTGACGGGGATGACCGTCTGTCCCTGCTCGCAGGGGATGAGCGAGTCCCGCGCCCGCGAGAAGCTCGCCGAGCTGGGCGTCGACGAGGAGACCACCGAGGAGTTCTTAGACGCCGTCCCCCAGCCGGGCCACTCCCAGCGCGGCCACGCGACGCTCACCGTCACCACCGACGGCCACCCCGACATCGACCTCCGCGACCTGATCGACGTCGCCCGCGACTCGATGAGCGCCCGGATCTACAACATGGCGAAGCGGCCCGACGAGGACCACATGACCTACGAGGCCCACGCCGACGCGAAGTTCGTCGAGGACTGCGTCCGCGCGCTCGCCGAGGGCGCCGTCGAGGAGTTCGACCACCTCCCGGACGACGCCGTGATCTACATGAAACAGTCGAACGACGAGTCGATCCACCAGCACAACGCCCACGCCGAGCGAGAGGTTACGATGGCCGACCTGCAGGACGAACTGAACGCAAAGTAGGCGCGGTCCGGCCGTCACTGATTGACCGGTCCTGAGTCGCTATCCCCGTCGAATTCCTCCGGTTCAGACAGACGCTCGTCTGAAGCGGTTCGTCGCCGAAGACCGGCTCTTGATCGGTTTCGGGAGTGAATCTCGCATGTTGGTGGAGAGATTGTTTATAAGCCGGATTGGCGTGTCGCTAGCGGATGTTTATAAGCGATCGACGACGCTACGATGAGGGTCTGCAAAGCCCCAGCCGCTGTGGACGGCGCACGCTCGCCGCGCTCCTCGCTCAGTCGCTTCGCTCCGGTGCTCGCGTCGCCTGCGCCGCCCACAGCGACTGCCCCTTTGAGCCCCACCCGCCCGCTACAGCACCGCAGCCTCACACCTCCCCAGCCTCGTCGCTGGCGGCCGAGCGAAGCGCCAGCGACTCCCTCGCGCGTGCTCCTCGGCCGCGAAACGGCCTCGGAGGCACGCGCCACTGCACCGCTATTTATAAGATATCATGACCGTCGCTCACGGCTGTTTAAATACCCTATCACCACCACCGATCTGCAACACCCACTCCCGAGATCGATCGCCGCTGTCCCTGTACTAACCGGGCTGTGATCGCTATCCCCTCTTGGTGAGGTCACGAGCGCTTCTTCCTCACCCGAACGTCAGCGGCTCCGCCTCCCCCCACTGCGGTTCGAACTCCTCGCTCACGCTCGCCGCGAACTCCGCGTCCTTCACGTCGATCATCGCGAACGGCTCGTCGCCGGAGAGCGGGTGCGGCACCTCGATGCACACCTCGATCCCGTCGAAGACGGAGAAGGTCCCGTCGACCCCGGGCGTCGTGCGCACCTCGAACCCGTCCATGTCCGAGAGGTCGGCGGTGTACCGCCGGCCGACGCTCCGCGGGAGCGCGTCCACGGTCTCCGGCGACAGCAACACGCGGATCTCGACGCCTCGGTCGAGCGCCGCCTCAAGCTCGTCGGTCACCTGTTCGCCGACCGTCCCGAGGTCGAAGCCGGTCGCGGGCGCGCCGGCGACGACGACCATCCGGCGCTCGGCGGCCGCGATCCGCTCCAAGAGGAGGTCGGTCGCGTCCTCCGCGCCGACGGCCGCGGTCCAGAACTGCCCGTCGACGGGCTCGCCCGCGTCGAGCTCCGTCGAGAGGTCATCGACCACCTCCTCGTACTGCTCCGCCTGCGTCTCCAGCTCCCGCTTCTTCTCCTCTAACAGCCGGTCGAGCGCGGCGTCGGGCTCCACCGCCGCGTACTTCTTCGGTCGGCTGGCCGCCTGACTCCGGACCAGGTTGTGCTGTTCCAAGCTGTTGAGCACGTCGTACACCCGCCCCATCGGGACCTCGCTGGCCCGCGAGAGGTCCTTCGCCGTCGTCGGCCCGGTGCGTAAGAGCGCGCGGTACGCGCGGGCCTCGTACTCCGACAGCCCGAGGTCGCGGAGAGATGCCATACCCACCGATCCGGCGGGATCAGTATAAACGCGTCGCAGGTTTACACGAACCGGCGGTGGTCGGCGAACGCGTTCGCGTCGCCGGGATCGTGTCGGCGCCGAACCGAGCCGCCGCCGTCGCGGGTGATTCCGGGATCCGCTTCGTCACTCGGCGGTCTCGGCGACGCGCGTCATCAACTCGTCCGGTGTTTCCGCCGGCTCCGAGGCGGCGTCCCCGGCGAGGACGACCGCCGACCCCGCCGGCACCGACCGCGGGGCGGGCGCGTCCTCCCGGTGTGCGTTCGGGACGACGACCTTCTCGTGGTCGGCGACGCGCCACGCGGCGCGGTGGAGGTCGCTGCCGGGCTCGTCGCCGACGGCGACGACGGTGGTGCCGCGGAGCAGCCGCCCCGCGAGGCTCCCGTACCCGGCGACCTGCACGCTCAGGCGCTCGGTGGCGCCGGCGAACGCCTCGGCCGTCTCGCGGGCGACCGTCTCGTAGCGCTCCTCGCCCGTCAGCGCCGCCAGGTCGAGCAGCGCGTCCGCCATCTCGACGTTGCCGTCGAGCGGGCGGAAGGGACGGTCGAGCAGGCCCGCGCCCGACCGCGGCCCGTCGACGAAGGAGCCGTCGACGCGGAGGCGATCGATGGCTCGGTCCGCGACGGCGCGGGCGATTTCCGCGCCCTCACCGAGCACGCCGGCGGCGCGGGTGTACGCGCTCACGACGCGGGCGGCGTCGGCGAGCAGGTCCGACTCGCCGACCTCGTCGCTCCCGCGGTAGTGCGTCACTTCGCCGGTGTCGGCGTCGATCAGGTCGCGCTCGAGCCCGTCGAGGATCCGCTCGGCGTACTCCCGCGCGCGCTCGTGGTCGGTGTAGGCGGCGACCGCGAGCAGCGCGTCGGCGGCGAGCGCGTTCCCGCCCGCGAAGACGGTCAGGTCGCGGCGGGGCGAGTCGAGGTCCGCGCGGTCCGCAGCCGACGCGGCGTAGTAGGCGCGGCCGAGCCCGGGCCCGAGGCTCCCGCCGACGCCGTAGCCGGTCCAGAGGTCGTCGGTCAGGAAGCCGACCGCGTCGGTCGCGGGCTCCAGGTAGGCCTCGTCGCCCGTGTAGAGGTAGGCGTTCGCGAACGCGCGGGTGACGGCCGCGTTCGTGTCGATCGGCTTCTCGTAGGCCACGTCGCCCCAGTCGCGGGTCCCCGCGAACCGGAAGAACCCGCCGGCCACGTCGTCCGCGAGGTGGTCGCGTACCGCGTCGAGCGTCCGGAGAGCGCGGTCGCGGTCGCGCTTCAGCGCGAACTCGACGGTGCGGGGAAGCGGGAACTTCGCGTCGGATCCCCAGCCGGCGTACTCCTCGTCGTACTTCACCTCGATCTGGCCGGCGAGGTGGCTCTCGATCGCGTCCGTCACCTCCCCGCTCGGCGGGAGGTCGGCGTCAAGCGCGCGGGGGATCCGGCCCGCGTCCCGCCCCTTGTCGGCCCACATCTGGCGGACGGACTCGAGCACCTGCCGCATCCCGTCCACGTCGAGGTAGCCCGCGCCGGTGAGCAGCTCGCCCTTGGGCGTGAGGAAGGCGGTCGTCGGGAACCCGCCCATGTTGTACCGCTCGCGCACCCGCGGGCGGCGGTCGACGTCGACGCGGACCGGGACGAACCCCTCGTTGACGTTGGCGGCGATCCGCGGCTCGGCGTAGGTGATCGCATCCATCTCGTGACAGCCCTCGCACCACGTGGCGGACAGCGAGAGCAGAACCGGGCAGTCCCGGTCGTCGGCCTCGGCGAAGGCCTCGGCGCCCCAGTCGCGCCACTCGACGTGCGTCTCGTCGGTCATACCCACAGTCGGACCGGCCGGTGGGTAAGCGCTTCGAGACCGGCCCGTGGGGGCGGGTAGATCCGGGAGAGAGGAGGGCGACGATTGCCTCGGCTGCGATACGTGCGGACTCGGGGAGCGTGACGGCCTCAGCGCTTGTAGTCGTGGCCGAGCGCGAGCGCGAGGGCGTTCGCGAACAGCAGGCCGACGAACAGCAGACCGGGGGTGCCTTCGAGCCCCATGTAGAGGAGCACGGGGTAGGCGGTCGGGATGGCGATGGCCGCCCAGAAGGCGGCGGCCTTCACCGTGCCGGTCATCAGTCCGGCGACCTGCCGGCCGGACGCGAGGCGCGTGGAAGCGGGGGTTGACATGGACACCTCTCCCTACGACTGGAGACTACATATAGCCCGCAGAGGGTTCGGACGATTTCACCACGTTTCTCGCCCCCTCGCCGACGTTTTAAAACGGCCTCATATCGGCCCTAATTCTTTATCGAGTCCTCTCACGGTTTTTCACGGATCGACGACGATCGTCGAGACGGTGGTTCGATCGGCCGCAGAGAGTCGTTCTCGGAGCGGTGATTCCCACCCTCGACGGAGCGGGCGCTCGACCGCAGCCGACGCCGGCGTTACACAGAGAGGTCTTTGCGCCTACAGGAAGCCCTTATGTGGGGGCGTCGTAGCCACGCCCGTCATGACCGAACTCACGCGTCGAACGGCGATATACGGCATCGGGGCGGGAAGCGTCGCCGCGCTCGCCGGCTGTACCGACGAGGTCGAGCCCGGCGCGGGGGACGGCGACGACGGGAGCGACGGCGGAACCGGCGACGGAGCCGACGGCGAGGACGGCAGGGACGGGGAAGACGGCGAGGACGGCGGCGACGGACTCACCGACACGGCGGTCCAGCAGGCCGGCGGCGCGCTCTCCGGGCCGGCGTGGGACCGCGAGTCACGACGCGGCTTCTGTACCCTGTTCACCGACGAGGACGAGGCGCGCTGGCTGTTCGACGACGCGCCCGCGGCGGTGGGGGAGTTCGTCGAGGCGACCGACTTCTCGTCGTCCGTGCTCGCGTACGTCGAGTCGGTCGGACCCACCACCTGCCACGACCGGATCGCGTTCGACGACGTCGCCGTCGAGGACGGGACGCTCGCCGCGAGCGCGACCGTCGAGAACACCGCCGCGGAGGACGAGGCCTGCGGCGAGGCGGTCACCTTTTCCGGCGCGCTGCTCCGGGTCACCGCCGACCCGCTGCCGGACGCGCTCCGGCTCTCGGTGACGAACGGCTGGGACGAGACCGCGGAGCTGACCGGCGACGGGGGAATTCTGGATCCCGCCGGGCTCGACGGATTCGTCAGACCCGACGGGGATCCCCAAACCGTGCCAGCGCCGCTCGACTGCGAGGACGGCGCCTTCGAGCGCCACCCGGGCTTCTACTCCGACGGCGTCTCGTGGGGATCGGGCGGCGGTACCGGGGAAGACGGCGACGGGAGCGGCCCCCTCGAGCTCCGCGTCGTGAACCCCGCGTACGACGGCGACGACCGCGCGGCGGCGCTGACGTTCGAGCGCGGCGACGACGTGCGGATCGAGCTGACCAACGTCTCCGCCCGCGAGGAATACGTCGGCAACCACGGGAAGTACAACGTCGAGGTGCTCACCGAGGACGGGTGGATGGACGTGCGCGGCGGCGACGACGACCAGTTCGGCTACACGGACGAGGCGATCGCTCACCGGCCGGGCGAGACTGTCGCGTGGGAGTTCGAGCTGACCGAGTCCGGGCTCGTCGCCGACGAGAACCAGCCGGGCGGGCTCCGGGTCTGTCCCGACCTGCAGCCGGGTCGCTACCGGTTCGTCTTCTTCGGCGCCGCCGACGTCGCGGCGGCGTTCGACTACGTCGGGTAGCGCGGTCGCGTTCGGGGGTCGTCGAAATACTATCGATTCCTCGCCAGGTGACTTGTTCGGACCCGAATCCGATCTGTACAGACCCAGCAGCGTGATCGACTTCGGGAGTGAGTCTCGCAAATTGGCTGTTCGGTTGTTTATAAGTTGGATTTGGGTGTTGCTGACAGGTGTTTATAAGTGATCGATGTGCCCGCGGTGAAGGCCTCCAAAGCCCCAGCCGCGAGGGGAGCTTACGCTCGCTGCGCTCCTCGGTCGCTCGTTTCACTCGCTCTCTGCGGTGCTTAGCGTCGCCTAAGCTCCCCTCGCGGCTGCCCCTTTGAGTCCCACCCACACCGCAACCGCAGCCTCACGCCTCCCCAGCCTCGTCGCTGGCGCCTTATAAGGCGCCAGCGACTCCCTCGCACGCGCTCCTCACGGCCACCGGTGGCGGCCGTTCGGAGGCGCGCGCCACCGCGTCGTCATTTATAAGCGATCGTCGTCGCTCTTGGCTGTTTAAATACCGTCTCGCCGCTACCGATCTGCAATACCCACTCCCGAACTCGATCAAAAGGCCCGCTTCAACGATCGGCTCGATCGTGCGACAACGCGTCCGGAGAACCAGATTCACGGCGCCGTCTCACACCCGGATCTCGATCAGCAGGTCCGACTCGGGCGACTCCCCCATCACCGACCGGACGCGCTCCCACGAGAGGTCGGCGCGGGCGGTCACCGTCTCGGCCGCGATCCCGCCGCAGGCGTTGGCGACGAGCAGCGGCACCTGGTAGTCACGGGGGTCGTGCGAGAACCCGCCGCCGGTGATCTCGGGGTCCCTGAGCGCGGCGCCGAGGAAGCCGGCCGCGAACGCGTCGCCGGCGCCGACGGTGTCGACGGCGTCGACGTCGAACCCGGGATGCGACACGTCGCCGTGGGGTGTCCGGACCGTCGCCCCCTCCTCGCCGAGCTTGATCGCGACGACGCGGTCGTCGGGCTCCCACGGGTCGATGTCGGTCGCGTCGGCGATCGCGTCGGCCTCCGGGGCGTTCAGGAAGAGCACGTCCGCGGCGTGGAGCGCGGCCTCGAACTCGCGGTCGCCCACGCGGCGTCCCGGGTCGAAGCTCCGAGTCGTCCCGGCCTCGCCGGCCGCGGTCGCGAGCGCGGCCGCGGTCTCCGGCTGCTGGCCCGTGAGGTGGAGGTGGTCGGCCGCCGCGAGCGTGTTCCGGTCGAGCTCGGCCGCCGTGAACGACTCGTTGGCGCCGTCGTTCGCCAACATGAGCAGCTCGCCGCTCCCGTCGACGATCGCGTACTTCACCGAGGTCGGCGCGTCCGCGTCGACGAGGACCTGTCCGGGGTCGACGCCGGCGCTCGCCAGCTCGCGGAGCGCCAGCGCCCCCGACTCGTCGCCGCCGACGCTCCCGAAGACAACCGACTGGCCGCCGAGCCCCACGAGCCCGACCGCGACGTTCGCGGCGCTGCCGCCGCCGGACTGCTCGAGTAAGTCGATCCGGGTCTCGCCGTCCGGCTCCGGCAGCCGCTCGACGTGGATCGTCACGTCCCAGTTGATGTGACCGGCCGAGACCACCTTCGGGACGCGGCCCGAGGACTCCGGCTCTAAGTCGGGATCGTCGTCGACAGGGTCGCGGTCGGGTCCGGGGTCGTCGGGCGTTCCGTCCCCGCTTCCGCCGCCGTTCGCGCCGGTGCCAGCGTCGGCCTCCCACTCGGAGACCTCTTCGTCCCACTCCGCGAGCTCCTCCTCCCAGTCGTCGGTCCCGTCGCGCCCCGGGCCGTCATCGCTCATGGCTCGGCCCACGGCTCGGCGGCGCCCTCGCCGAACAGCTCCCGCATCAGCGTCACGATGCTCTCGGGCGGGAACTGGCCCTGCTCGGTGACGATCGCGTCCATGTACCGCGGCGGCGTCACGTCGAACGCCGGGTTCCGCACGTCGATCTCCCCGATCTCGTCGCGGGTCTCGGGGTCGATCACCTCGCTCTCGTCCCGCATCTCGATCTCGACGGTGTGGCCCGTCAGCGTCTCCGGGTGGAGCTTGATCGTCTGGGCGGCGGCCATGATCGGGACGCCGCGCTCGCGAGCGTTGACGGCGAGCCCCGAGGTGCCGATCTTGTTGATGACGCCGCCGTCCGCCGCGATCGAGTCGGCGCCGACGACGACGTGATCGACCTCGTCGAGGTAGCGCCGCGCCGCCGAGTCGACGATCAGCGTGACGGGGACGCCGGCGTCGCGGAGCTGCTCGGCGGTGATGTGGCCCTGCTGGCGCGGGCGGGTCTCCTTGACGACCGCCGAGATCGACTTCCCCTGCTCGACGGCGGCCTCGATGCAGGCGAGCGCGTCGGTCGAGTGGCAGTGGGTCATCACGGTGTCGCCGTCGGCGAGGCGGTTCGCGCCGACCCGCCCGAGGTCCTCCTGCGCGCGGTCGAGCTGGCGGACGAACGCGTCGCTGGCGCCGACGACGCTGCGGCGCAGCTCGTCGACCGTCTCCCCCTCCATGCGCTGGAGGACGTAGCGGAGGGCGTTCGGCAGGGACACGGCGGTCGGCCGGGTCTCGCGGAGGGTCCGCCCCGCGGCGCGCAGCGACGCCCGGAAGGCGGCGGGGTCGCTCGCGGTCTCTCCCGACGCGGCCGCGGCCTCGGCCTGCTCGGCGAGCGCCTCCGCGGCCGCGGACGCGATGGTCGCCGCGCCGCGGATCTCCATCGTCGCGATCGATTCGGCGGTCTCCCGGACCGGGGCCGCCGGCTCTGTGTCGGTCATACCGATCCAGTAGCCGCCGCGGTATTTATAAAACCGGGCGGGAGGCGGTCGGGTCGAGAGTCGCCGGCGTCCGGTCGCCGTCCCCCGCTACGGGTCGGCGGCGTTCGACCGCCGTCCCCCGCTACGAGCCGTCGTCCGGCTGTTGGCCGTAGCTCTCGAACCGCTCCTCGACGGTCGCCATCTGCTCGTCGGAGAGGACGTGCGGCTCGCCCACCGCCGACGCCCGGAGGTAGAGCCGGCAGAGGTCCTCGACGTGGTGGGTGTTCTCGACCGCCGTCTCGACGTCGGGACCGGTGACGACGAGCCCGTGGTTCGCGAGGATCGCGGCGTCGGAGTCCGCCTCGGCCATCGCGGCCACCACGTTCGCGGCCAGCTCTGCGGTGCCGTACGGCGCGTAGTCGGCCAGCGGCACCTCCCGCCCGACGGCGGCGATCATGTAGTGGACGGGGGGGAGCTTCCGGTGGAGCGTCGCCATCGTCGTCGCCCACGGCGAGTGGGTGTGGACGATCGCGCCCGGCCGGTCGTGCTTGTAGATCCCCGTGTGCATCGGCACCTCGCTCGACGGCGCCATCCGGCCCGCCAGCCGGTCGCCGTCCAGCGAGACCACCGGCACGTCGACCGCGTCGAAGGAGTCGTACGGGACGCCGGTGGGCGTCACCGCGACCCGATCGCCGTCGCGGACGCTCAGGTTCCCGGTCCGACCCGGAGTGAGGTCGGCCAGCGCCGGCGCGTACTCCACGACCGCCTCGCGCGCGTCGCGCAGGAGGTCGGGGTTGGCCTCGGAATCTCCGCCGGCGTCGTCTCGGCTCACGCCGCCACCTCCGTCAGGTCGGCGAACGCGTCGAGCCGGTGGTCCGGACGCCGGTCGCCGTCGAGCGATTCGACGGGGGGCGCGTCGCCGTCGGCGACGAACAGCGCCGTGTCCATCCCGACCGCGTTCGCGCCGACCACGTCGGCGTCGACGCTGTCACCGACCATGAGCGCCTCGCTCGGTCGGCGGTCGAACGCCGCGAGCGCGGTCGTGAAGGGGATCGCGCTCGGCTTCTCGCGGCCGACCTCCTCGGAGGCGACGAGCCGGTCGATCCGGTCGTCGATCGCGAGCCGAGAGAGCTTCTGTAGCTGGACGCGCGTGGTGAGGTTGGTCACGACCGCGATCTCCGTTCCCGCTTCGGCGAGGGCGTCGAAGACGCGCTCGACCCCGTCGCACAGCTCCATCTCGCTCGCGTATCCCTCCCAGTACGCGTCGCCGAGCGCCAGCGCGTCGGCGGCGTCGTGCTCCCCGGCGTGGCGCCGCAGTGCGCGTTTGAAGTAGATGTGCCGGTCGTGGGAGGCTGCGGTGCCGCGGGTCTCCCGCTTCGTCTCGCGGCGCCCGGCCGCGTACAGCTCGTCGAACGTCTCGCGGTCCATCTCGTACCCCCGGTCGCGAAACGCCGCGAGGGCGGCCCGCTTGCCCGCCTCGTTGCAGGGGGCGTACGGGTACAGGGTGTTGTCGAGGTCGAAGAACACCGCCTCGTAGCTCATGTCCCCCTTCGGTCGGGCTGTGACTTAAGAGTAATTCGACGTCGACGACGGGGTGCGCCTTCCGAGCGACCCCGCAGTTTATCACTGATACCGCGACCACCCCGCCCGTGAGCTGAGTCGCCGTCCGCGGCGGCCGAGGCGGGAGCCCGGCGCACCGCCGCGGTAGACCGGTCGCGCCGGCTGTTCGCTACTCCCCGACAGCGCTCGCCAGCGACGCTCCCGAAGTCGCCCGCCTGCTACTGCTCGTTCATCGCCTCGCTGGCGATGTTGCGTCCGCGGGAGTTCAGTGCCACCTCGCGGCGTATCCGCACCTCCTCGACCACTTCGAGGTCGATCAGCCGCTCGAACGTCTCCTCGACGGCGTCGACGTCCATCCCGAGGAACGACGGGATCTCGAACGGCGAGACGCCGGAGTACAGCGCCATCAGCACCTCCCGGTCGCGGCTGGAGAGGTCGACGTTCGTCGACGAGCGCTGCTCGCCCTTCCGGAGCCACGCCTCGACGAACCGCATCCGACTGGGGTCGCCGGCGATGTGGGTCTCGATGCTGGTCCCCTCGTCGTCGGTGTGCGACACCTCGATCACGGGCTTCTTCTCGCCGTTGACGGTGCGTTTCGCGGCGTCCAGACCGCTGATGTCGTCGAGGTCGAACTTCACGAACGCGCCGCTTTCTAAGGCCGCGTTGAGCCCGTTCTCGTCGATCTTCACCCGGGCCTGCTCCCACTCGGTCTCCTGCACGACGCCCCCCTCGATCGCGGGGTGTTTCGCGGTCACCGTCCGCTGGTCGAGCAGCGCCCGGTACACGTCGCGCTCGAACGACTCGTGCTCGGAGGCGGCGACGAGCAACACCTGATCGCCCAGATCGAAGCTGACGTAGTTGGAGACTCGCGCGACCGACTGGTTGGCGTCGTGGCGTCCGCCGAGCCCCTCGAGCTCGGAGAGCGGGACCGTGCGCTTCCCGTCGTTGCCGGCGAGGATGAGCCGCCGGTTCGATAGGAGTACGCGCCCCGGCGTCCACGAGACGTCGCTCACCTTCCGCCCGTCGCGGACGGCGACCGCGAACCGGGCCTGCGTGTCGGCGACCTTGTACTCGCCGCTCTCCCCCGACATTTAGGATCCCCCCGCCCGGAGCTTCGAGACGGCCGAAAACACCCGCTTCCGGACCGCGGGGCTCTCGTCGTCGGTGAACTCTTCGAGCTTGTTGAGCGTCTCCTGGCCGCCCACCTGCCCGAGCACGAACACCGCCTTCGCGCGGGCGTCCTCGGGGTGTTCGGTGCCGAGCCGGTCGAGGAGCCGGTCCTCGACGATCGGCCCGCCGAGGCTCTTGAGGCTGGTGGCCGCGAACTGCGCGGTCTGCGCGTCCTCGTCGGCGAGCGCGTCCGCGAGGGCCTCGACCGCGGCCGCCGACTCCGGCTCCGCGACCCGGCCGAGGATCCACGCCGCGTTCCGCCGCTGGCGGCTCTGCTGACCGTCGGTGAGGATCTCGACGAGCGGCTCCACGACGGTCGCGTCGTCGGCCTGCTTCAGCTCCGAGACGACCTGATCCCGGACGGCGTGGCTCTGCTCGGTCGGGACGTTCGAGAGGAGTTCGATGACCGAGTACACCGCGGCGTTGCGCACCACCGCGCTCTCGTCGCCGAGCGCGCGCGCCAGCGGTTCGATCGGCTCCGAGTTGTTCGCCTTTCCGAGGGCGCCGGCGGCGATGCGCCGGAGCGACTCGTCGGAGTCGTCGAGGAGGTCCAGGAGGGGAGCGAGCGCCTCATCGGTGCCGATGTTGCCGAGCGCGTTCGCGGCCGCCCGCCGGACCCGCGGCTCGTCGTCGAGCCGCTCCGTCAGTCCGGGGACCGCACGCGGGTCGGCGAACGTCCCGCAGGCCTGACACGCCCGCAGCCTGACGCGAGGGTCCTCGTCGTCGAGCGCCTCGACGAGGTGCTGGAGCCCGCTCGCGTCGTCGAGCCGGCCGAGCGCGTTGGCGGCGGCCATCCGGAGCTCCGGGCGGTCGGCCTGCAGCGCGCGGGCGAACTTCCGGGCGGTGACCCACTCAGCCTCGGAGCCCTTGGTACCCGTGAGCTCCGAGAGGAGCTGTTCGAGCGCGGCCTCGCCGATCTCGTCGAGCGCGTCGACCGCGGCCCCGCGGACCTGCGCGCCCTCGTCGCCGGTCGCGGCGCGCAAGAGCACGTCGATGGACGGCTGGTCGTCCGGATCGGCGACCTCGCCGAGGAACTCGGCCGCGCGCTTCCGGACCGCGGCGCTGTCGCTGCCCATCGCGTCCCTGAGGCGCTCGGCGTTCCCGTCTCTCGCGTGCTGGTACAGTGACATTAGACCCTCCGGAACACCCGCCGACGCTTGTCGATCGGGTCGTACCTGTCCGAGCGGTCCGGTGGGACGCTCTCGGTCATGCCGAGCACGAGCACGCCGTCGTCGGCGAGCGACGCCTCGAGCGTGTCGAACAGCGCCCCCTTGTGGTCGACGTCGATGTAGATCAGCAGGTTGCGGCACAGCACCACGTCGAAGGGGTCGCGCGCGCCGTCGCGGATCAGGTCGTGCGTCTCGAAGTCGACGAGCCGCTGGACCTCCGAGCGCACCTGAAACGTCTCACCGTCGCGCTCGACGTAGCGGTCTGGGTCCGAGAGGGGCTCGAGCTCCGCCGCGATGTCGGTCGTGCGGGTGGTGTGGTACACGCCCTCGCGGGCGTTGTCGAGTGCCTCCTCGCTGATGTCCGAGCCGAGCACCTCGACGCGGGACTCGTCGATCTCGGGGTCGTCGCAGGCCAACATCGCGACGGAGTAGGGCTCCCGGCCGTCGGCCGAGGGAGCCGACCAGACCCGGACCCGCCGCTGCTCGCCCGTCCGCTCGCGCAGCACGCCGCGGAGCACCTCCCACATCTCCGGGTTGCGGAAGAACTCCGTCACGTTGATCGTGAGCGCGTCCATCAGCGCCTCGCGCTCGTCGTCGTCCTCCCGGAGCAGCCGCTCGTACTCCTCGTGGGACTCGGTGTCGCGTCGACGCATCCGAGCGGTGATCCGGCGGTCGAGGTACGACTCGTTGTAGTAGCCGGGCTCGAACGGCACCGTGTCGTCGATCTGCCTGAGGACGCCCTCGAAGGCTGTCTCGGTCTCGCCGCTCATAGGCTCACCACGTCGAGGACGGCCACGACGTCGCCGTCGCCGAGGACCGCCGTGCCACTGAGGCCCGGCGTCCCCGACAGCGGCCCGTCGAGCGGTTTCACGACCACTTCTTCCTGATCGAGCACGGCGTCGCAGTGGAGCGCGACCTGCCGGGTCTCCTCGCGGATCCGCACGAGCATCCCCTCGTCGGTCACGCCGCCGTCGGTCGTCGCGGAGGCTGTGTCGTCGTCCGTCGTCGCGGCTCCGGCCTCGTCACCGGCCGCCGCCTCCGACTGACCGGGACCGCCGGCGCCGACGCCGGACCCGGCCGCCGCGGCGCCGCTGTTCGCGAGCCGCTCGTTCAGCCGGATCACGGGGTACAGGTCGTCCTCGTGGCGGACGATCTCGTCGCCGTGGACCTCCTCCACGTCGTCCGCGCGGGCGACCTCGGCGATCGACTTGATCGGGATCCCGTACTCCGTGCCGCCCACGTCGACGAACATCACCTTCACGATGGCGACGGTGACGGGGAGCCGGAACCGGACCGTGGTCCCCTCGCCCGGTTCGCTCTCGACCGAGACGGAGCCGTCGAGGTCGCGGGCGGTCGTCCGGACCACGTCCATCCCGACGCCGCGCCCGGAGACGTCCGTGACCTCCTCCGCGGTGGAGAAGCCGGGGTGGAACACGAGGTCGTACACCTCGTCGTCCTCCATCGCATCGACCGCCTCGCGGCTCTTGACCCCTTCGTCGACCGCCTTCTCGCGGAGCTGGTCGGGGTCGAGTCCGCCGCCGTCGTCGGCCACCTCGATGATGACGTGGTCGCGCTCGCGCTCGGCCGTGAGCCTGACGTGCCCGGTCGGGTCCTTCCCGGCCGCCTCGCGCTCCTCGGGGGTCTCGATCCCGTGGTCGACCGCGTTCCGCAGGACGTGGACGAGCGGGTCGCGCATCTCCGTGAGGATGGTGCGGTCGAGCTCCACGTCGTCGCCCTCGATCTCGAAGTCGATCCGCTTGTCGAGGTCCCGCGAGATGTCGCGGACGAGCCGCGGGAACGAGTCCGACACCTGCGAGAACGGGATGAGTCGCATGTCCATCGCCGTGTCCTGCAGGCTGGACGCGAGCTTGTCCAGTTCGTCTAACGCGTCCGACTGCGCGTTCAGCTCCTCTAACTCCCGGCGGAGCTTGATCCGGCTCGTCACCAGCTGCTCGACGAGCCCGTACAGCTCGTCGACCTGGTCGACGTCGACGCGGATGGACTTGATCTCGTCGCCGGACTTGGAGTCGGAAGAGGAGCCGGAGTCCGACGCGTCGTCTTCGGCCTCGGTGGTATCTTCCTCTTCGGCGTCCGCCCCATCCGCCGTGTCGTCGGTGTCGCTGGCGGTGTCCGGGTCGTCGTCGTCCGCGGTCGCTTCGGCGTCGTCGGTCTCGGCTGCGTCGCCCGCTTCGGTCGACTCGCCGTCTTCGTCGCCCGCTTCGCCGTCTTCCCCGTTTTCGACGCCTGCCGTCGCGATCGACTCAACCTGGGTGAGCGCGCCGAGCCCCTCGGCGACCACGTCGGGGTCGGCGTCGCCGACGAAGGCGTCGAACCGCTCGTCGTACTCGCCGTCCTCCAGCGCCTCGGCGTCGGGAACCGTGACGTACTCGCCGAACTGGTTGCCGAGCGCCTGCACCACGAGCGCGGCGTCGACGCCCGCCATCGCGGTCTCGCCGATCGTCACGTCCGCGTACGCGACCGGGTCGTCGAGGGCGGCGGCCGCGTCGGGGAGGTCGGGGACGGACACGTCGTCGGCGTCGCCCGAATCCTCCTCAGGTTCGCCGGCGTCCGCGCCGGCGTCGCCATCGTCCGCGCCCTCGTCGTCCGCGCTCGCGTCGGCGTCGCCGGCGTTGGTTCCGGAGTCGCCCTCGGCGGTATCGCCGTCCTCGTCTCCGCCGCCGACGGTCCCGTGCTCCTCCATCTCGCGGAGGCGGCCCTCCAGATCGGAGGGATCGGTCGATACGTCGCCCGTGTCGGCGATCTCGGAGACCATCGCCTCGACGGTGTCGACCCCCTCGAAGAGGAGGTCCATCAGCTCGGGCGTCACCTCGCGGTCGCCCTGTCGGACCGCGTCGAGGAGGTCCTCGAGGGCGTGTCCGAAGTCGGAGACGTCCTCGTACCCCATCGCCGCGGCGTTGCCCTTCAGCGTGTGGGCGACGCGGAACACGTCGTCCATCGCCTCGGCGTCCTCGGGGTCGGCCTCCAAGGCGAGGAGGGCGTTGTTCAGGTCCGTGATCCCGTCTTCCGCCTCGGCGACGAACGCGGCGCGGTGGGAGTCCATCAGGCCTCACCCCCCACGATCGCGCCGGCCACGTCGTCGAGGTCGTGCACCTCGTCGACGCCGCCCGTCTCCACCGCGCGCTTCGGCATCCCGTAGATGACGCAGGTGTCCTCGCTCTGCGCGATGGTCCGCGCGCCCGCGTCGGCCATCGCCCGGATCCCCTCGGAGGCGTCCGAGCCCATCCCGGTCAACACGACGCCCACGAGGGGGCCGTCGACGACCTCAGCCGCCGAGCGCATCGTCACGTCCGCGGCGGGCGTGACCGACTGCGAGTCGTCCTCGTCGAGCTTGACGCGGAGCCGACCGGACCGGTAGCTGTCGATCCGGGTGTGGCTCCCGCCGCGGGCGACGAGCGCCTCGCCCTTCCCGATCCGGGCGCCGTCGCTCGCCTCGCGCACGTCGTACGCGGAGGCCTCGTCGAGCCGGTCGGCGAACCGCGACGTGAACGCCTCGGGCATGTGCTGGACGATGACGACCCGGCAGTCGGCCATCGGCAGCGCCGACATGACACGTTCGACCGCGTTCGGTCCGCCGGTCGACGCGCCGATCACGACCGTCAGCGGGTCGTCGACATCGGCGGTCGCGGTCGGCGGGGTTGAAGCGGTCGAGGCCGTCGCGTCCGGGCCGCGCTCGGCGGCCTCGCGCTCGCGGCGGTCGCGCGTCGCCGCGGCGAGGTCGGCGCCCGCGACCGACCTGACCGCCTCGACGAGCCGGTCGGACTCGCGGGAGACACCGGTCGAGACCTCGCCGCCCGGCTTCGAGAAGAAGTCGACCGCGCCCCGTTCGAGCGCCTCGAACGTCACTTCGGCGCCCTCGGCGGTGTGCGCCGACAGCATCAGCACGGGCGTCGGCGTCTCGTCCATCAGTCGCTCGACGGCTTCGAGTCCCCCCATCCCCGGCATCTCGACGTCCATCGTCACGACGTCCGGACGCGTCTCGGCGACCACCGACAGCGCCTCGGCGCCGTCGCCCGCCTCGCCGACGACCGCGACCCCCGCGTCGGTCAAGAGGTCGGAGATCAACCCTCGCATGAACGGCGAGTCGTCGACGACAACCACCCGCAGAGAGTCGTCGCGACCGCCTCGCCGATCCGTCGTCCTACTCATGTACGGAAGCGGGCCCAGAATCAGCATAAATGCACGGACCCGGTAATCACGCCTGATAATTCAGGGGACACGGTTATTGGCCCCTTCGCCGCAGACACGTCCATGGCAGCCATCGAGACGGACGCCGAACCCACGAAAGTGCTGGAGTTCGGGCTGGGCGACGGGACGTACTGTCTGGACATCGGAGTCATCGACGAGATCGTCGACGCCGGCGAACTCACGCGGATCCCCAACTCCCCCGACCACGTCGAGGGCGTGATGGACCTGCGGGGGCGCACGACCACGATCGTCGACCCGAAGACGCTCTTTTCGATCGACGAGGAGGGACCCCGCGAGCGGATCGTCGTGTTCGACGACGCGGAGATCGACGAGGGAGGCACCGTCGGCTGGATGGTCGACGAAGTGTTCCAGGTCCGTGACGTGGCTCCGGAGGACGTCGATCAGGCGACGACCGTCGACGACGAGGGGGTCAACGGGATCGTCAAGTCCGACGACCGCTTCGTGGTCTGGGTCTCGCCGGACATCGACGACATCGAGAACATCGACGCCGCCGAGCTCGCCGCGGACGGCGAGGAAGCCGACGCGTAGCGCGAGTTTCCGCTCTGGACGGACATCGTCGGCCGCTCGCACCGACACCGTCGGCCGCACTTTCCAATGACCGGACATCGGTAGCCGCGCCTGCCCGCGATCGTTCTCACCCGTGAGAACCGGGTGCCAACCCTTATCCGATGACCGACAAGTCGATCCGTATGCGCGCCTCAAGCGGCGTTCCCGGGTTCGACGCCCTCGTCGACGGCGGATTCCCGGAGAACCGCCTGTACGTTGTCAGCGGCCCTCCCGGCAGCGGGAAAACGACGTTCTGCTCGCAGTTCGCTGCGCAGGGCGCTCGGAACGGCGAAGACGTGCTGTACATCAGCATGCACGAGACGAAAGAGGGGATCCGCCGCGACATGGGCGGGTACGACTTCGGGTTCGACCGGGCCCTCGACTCCGACCGGATCACCTTCCTCGACTCGTTCTCCTCGGACGGTCGGCGGTTCTTCGGGCTCCCGGGCGAGCGGCGGGACCACTCGGGGGTGACGAACCGGCTCACCGGATTCATCAACTCACGCGACATCGACCGGGTCGTCTTCGACTCCACCATGCTGTTGCGGTTCCTCCTCGACGACGACGAGGACACGATGATCCAGCTGCTCTCCTCGCTGAAGCGGACCGACGCGACGACCCTGCTCATCTCCGAGATGACCGACCCGAGCGCCTACTCCGAGGAGCACTACCTCGCGCACGGCGTCGTCTTCATGCACAACTACCTCGAAGACGACGGGATGCAGCGCGGGATCCAGGTGCTGAAGATGCGCGGCACCGACGTCGACACCGACATCCAGGGCGTCGAGTTCACCGACGGCGGGCTCCGGGTCGGCGAGGCCGCGGCGGTGAGCCGCTGATGTACGACCGGACCTTCGGCACGGAGTGGGAGGAGCTCGGCCGCGAGGAGGCCGTCGAGCGCGCGTTCGCGCTCGGCGTCGCCGCCGGCGTCGGCAACGAGCGCCCCGCCGAGCTCGACCGGGTCCTGGACGCCTTCGAGAACGCGTACGACCGGAGTCTGATCGAGCTCTCGTACGACGAGGGGCGGACCAAGGCGCTGGAGATCGCCGCCGAGGCCGACGACCCCGATGCCGAGGCGGTCTGGGATCGGCTCGTCGACGGCACCGGCTCCCCGCGCGGCGCTCCGGTGTCGGCCGCGCTCCCCGGAGCGATAACGGAACTGACACTCACGCGGGCTCCCCGCGAGGGGCCCCCGTCGTCGCTCGACCTCCCGTCGATGCTTCGGAAGTGATCCCTCGGAAGGGTTTTACCCGACACCCCCTCAAGCCAGACACATGACCGTGCTTCCCGACGCTGTCCGCGACGCCGACAGCGTGCTCGTCACCGGGCCGCCGATGAGCGGGAAGTACGACCTCTTCAACCGACTGCTCGCCGAGTGGTCCGACGGACCGGTCGTCATCTCCACCGGCCGGACCGCGGAGAAGGTCCGCGGCGACTACGAGTCGATCACCGGAAAAGACGGCGACGACGTGGTCGTCATCGACTGCGTCACCCACGAGCAGGGCGACAAACGCGACGACACGCCGACGACGAAGTACGTCGCCAGCGCCGGCAACCTCACCGACATCGGGATCAAGTTCACCGACGTGGTCGAGTCGTCGGCCGGCCGCGACCGCGCCGTGGGCGTCTACTCGCTGTCCCAGCTGCTGATGTACTGGGACCCCGAGCGGATCTACCGATTCACCCGCGTGATGACCTCCCAGACCTCCGGCGAGGGGTGGCCGTTCGTCGGCGTGGTCAACTCGACCGCCCACGACGAGCAGGTGGTCCACACCCTCCACGAGCCGTTCGACGTGATCGCCGAGACCCGCGTCGAGGGCGACGACCGGGAGTTCCGCGTCCGCGGTCGGGTCGGGCAGCCCTCCGACTGGATCCCGTTTTAGGATCTGGGCCTCGCTGACATCCCGCAAAACCGATCCGTTCTGACCCGATTGCGGTCGATATAGGCGTAGTGGTGAGTGATGGCGGGAGTGAGTCTCGCAAATCGGTGGGGACGATACGGTATTTAAATAGCTGTGAGCGACAGGGATGATCGCTTATAAAGGACGCCGCGGTGGCGTGCGCCTCCGAGCGGGCCGAAGGTCCGCGAGGAGACCGCACGAGGGAGTCGGCGGCGACCAACGGGAGCCGCCGACGAGGCTGGGGAGGCGTGAGGCTGCGGTTGCTGTGCGGGGTGGGGCTCAAAGGGGCAGGCGTGAGGCGCCCAGAGACGATGTAAGCACCGCAGGAACGAGTGGAACGAGTGACGAGGAGCGCAGCGAGTGTCTGGGCGCCTCACGCCTGGGGCTTTGGAGGTCCTCGCCGCCGATCTCCAGTTAACCGTTTATAAGTGATCGGCTGGGACTTTACAGGTCTTCACCGCGGGCACATCGATCACTTATAAACACTCGTCAGCAACACCACAAGCCCACTTATAAACAACCGACCCACCGCAATGATTCACGTACTCCCGCAGTCGATCAAGAATCGCTCTTTAACCCCCTCCATTTCGCGCGAAATGTCTCTGAAGAAGAAGCCTTCACCGAATCCGCGTCCCTCCAGTTCGGCGCTTACCCCACCAGCTCGAACTCGGCGCCGAGCGCTGGGGCGTCGGGGATCCCCCAGTAGACGAACCGATACGTCCCGGCGCCGAGCGGCGGGCACACCTCGAGGTCCCGATCGGGGACCGCCGACGCGATCGCCGCCTCCTCTAAGTCGATCGACCAGATGTACGCGCCGCTCGGATCGAGCGTCTCCTCGGACCGCGGGAGCTCGACCGCCTCGCCGGAGCTCGATCCCCGAACGTCGAGCCACCCCTCGCCCGTCTCGCGCTGGAGCGAGTAGGCGTGCTTGCCGAGGACGGTCGCGGGCTCGTCGCCGGTGTTGCGGAACACGAGCCGCATCGACTGGCCGTACGTCTCGGCGTTCCCCTCCGTCGCCAGCTCGAACCGCGTCCCGGCGGCGTCGACGACGGTGCCCTCGACCGGCTCGTCGAAGGGCGCGGTCAGCCGGACGAACGCGTCGTCCTCGCAGGTCAGCGTCTCCGGAACTCCCTCGGGCCCCTGCGGCCCGTCGCCGGCGGCGAAGTCGAGGCATCCGGCGACGCCGACCGACCCGACCGCGGTGAGGGTCGCCGCGCTCGTCGCCAACAGATCCCGTCGCGTGCGTTCCATGCGGATCGGTTCGGGCGCGACGGGTTTGAACCGCACGCGTCGACCGTGTCACCGGGTCCCGCCGCTGCCCCGGTTCGGAACCGCTTTCCCGTCGGCCGGCGCATGGGCGCCCATGGAGCTGTTCGGATCCAGCGGCATTCGCGGGGTCGCGCTCCGGTATCTCACGCCGGAGCTCGTCCTCGACATCGCGAAAGCCGCCGGCACGACCTGGGACGCCGACCGGGTCGCCGTCGCTCGCGACACCCGCACCACCGGCGAGCTGTTCGCCAACGCCGCCGCGAGCGGGCTGGCCGCGGTCGGCTGCGACGTCGACCGGCTCGGCGTCGTCCCGACGCCCGCGGTCGGCAACTACTGCGAGTCCGCCGGCGTCCCCTGCGTGCTCGTCACCGCCTCGCACAACCCGCCCGAGTTCAACGGAATCAAGCTCGTCGGCGACGACGGCGTGGAGCTGTCGGTCGACGTGCTCGAACGCGTCGAGCGCCGGGTCCTCGACGACGACTACGACCACGCCGACTGGCGGAACGCGGGCGCCACGACGCGCGTCGAGGGCGTCGTCGACGACTACGCGGACCAGCTGATCGACGCGGTCGACGCCGAGGCGATCGCCGACGCGGACCTCACGGTCGCGGTCGATCCCGGCCACGGCGCGGCGTCGCTGGCCTCGCCCCGGATCTACCGCGAGCTCGGCTGCGAGGTGCTGACCGTGAACGCGACCCCCGACGGCCACTTCCCCGGTCGCCAGTCGGAGCCGGTCCCGGCGAACCTCGCGGACCTGCAGCGGCTCGTCGCGACCACCGACGCCGACGTGGGGATCGCCCACGACGGCGACGCGGACCGGGCGGTGTTCGTCGACGAGACCGGGGCGTTCGTCGACGGCGACACCTCGTTCGCGGCGATGGCGGACGCCTGTCTCGAACCCGGCGACGCCGTCGTCAGCGCGGTGAACGTCTCCCAGCGGCTCGTCGACGTCTGCGACGCCAACGACGCCGACCTCGAGCTCACGCCCATCGGGGCGACGAACATCATCACGCGGACCCGCGAACTCCACGCGGAGGGGACGAACGTTCCTATCGCCGGCGAGGGGAACGGCGGGGTGTTCTTCCCGCCGTACCGGCTCTCGCGGGACGGCGCGTACATCGGCGCGCGCTTCCTCGAACTACTCGCGGCCGCCGACGGCCCCGTCAGCGAGGCGGTCGCTCCCTACGCCGACTACCACTTCGTGCGGCGCAACGTCGAGTACGCGGACGACGACGAGCGCGACGAGATGCTGTCGGCGGCCCGGGCCTACGTCGAGACGGCGGACGCGGAGCCCAACACCACCGACGGCTACCGGCTCGACTACGGGGACGCCTGGGTGCTCGTGCGCCCCTCCGGCACCGAACCGAAGATCCGGATCTACGCCGAGTCCGCCGACGCCGACCGGGCCGAGCGGCTCGCGACGGACATGTACGTCGCGGTCGAGAGCGGGCGGTAAGGAGTCGATTGCGGTCGTTCGCGTCCGTTACTCGTGAAGTCCCAGCGACCAGCGACGGCGACCGCTCAGTCGGTGACGACGGACACCGCCGGCTCCGACGGGCACTTCGCCCACCGCATCGCGGCGGCGGCGTCGTTGAACGGCTCGGCGTCGACCCCCTCGACGTCCATCGTCCGTTCGAGGTACTGTCGTTTGGGGCGCTCCGCCACCACCGCGAACCGCGTCACGCCGCGGTCTGCCGCGGCCCGCGCCGCGAGCCGGAGCGTCCGACGGCCGGCGTCCGAGCAGGGGCGCGTCGTCCGCACGACGAGCACGACGGCGTTCACCCGTCGCTCGCCGGCGAGCGTCCGCCATCGGTCGAGCAGCGACTCGCCGTCCGACGGTGAGAGGCCCGTCCCGTGCGGGAGCTCGACGACGAGCACCCCGTCGTCGACCCGGATCGACCATCGCTCGCTCGGTTCCATGCTATCCGTTCTCACCTGTTGGCTGATAAATGTGCGGGGTTAGATATCAAATATGATAATAATGGGATGATAGTGGAGACTCAGATCGCGCTCGAACAGGGCTTACACGCGAATTCCTCCCCGTTTTCCCGATCCGATAACCGATCTGCGTCTCAGTATCGGTCGTGAGACTTCTCGCCGTCCCGAGAATCGTCCGGAACATCGCCGGGTCGACCGTCCCGGAATCGTCCGGTCCGTCGTCCGATCGATCGTCGCTCCTCCCGTCCGTCGTCACTCGCTCGTTCGCGTCGCCGAGGCGGTCGGCGGCTCCGTCGCGTCCGCCCTGTCAGTCCCTGCCGACCGCCTCGGCGACGGCCCGCGCGAGCGCCTCGAAGTCGGCGTCGTCGGGGACCACGTCGACGTCGATCCCGTGTTCGGCGGCCGTCTCCGCGGTCGGCGGCCCGATCGCGCCCACGACCGCGTCGTTCAGTCCGTCGACCGCCGCCTCGCGGATCCCGCGCTCCTCGGCGGCGTCGAGGAAGTGGGTCACCGTGAGCGACGAGGTGAACGCGGCGGCGTCGAGGTCGCCCGCGGCGGCCAGCGCCGCGGACTCGCCGGCGTCCTCCGGGCGCGTCAGCCGGTACAGCACCGTCTCGGTCACGGTCGCGCCGGCCTCGCGGAGCCCGTCCAAGAGCACGTCGCTCCCGTGGTCGGAGCGCGCCACCTCGACGCGCTCGCCGTCGACGCGCCCCGAGAGCGCTTCGACCAACCCCGCCGAGGTGTACTCGTCCGGCACGAGATCGACGGTCCACCCCGCCTCGCGGGCCGCGTCCGCGGTCGCGGGGCCGATGGCGACGAGGACTGCGTCGCCGGGTTCCCAGCCCGCCTCGGCGGCGAGCTCGACGCCCGTCTTGCTCGTGAGGACGACGGTCGGCGCGTCGCCGGGGGTCGCCCCGGTCGGCTCGACCGCGAGCATCGGGTCGGCGACGGGGGCGGCGCCGAGCGACCTCAGCAGTTCCGCCGCGTCGTCGATCCGCTCGTCGGCCGGGCGGAAGACCGCGACGCTCGGGGGGGTGGCGGCGCCGGCCGCCTCCGGCTCGTCGCTCACGCGTCGTCACCCCGCTCGCGGTTGCTTCCCCCCTCGCGGTCGCTTCCCCCCTCGCGGTCGTTCCGGAGGAACTCCAGCACGCGGTCGCGCGTCGCGGCCACGTCGCCGATCACGGTGACCGCGGGCGGCTCGATCCCGGCCTCGTCCCGGGCCTCGACGATGGTGTCGAGGGTGCCGGTCGCGACGCGCATGTCGGGCCACGTCGCGCGCTCGACCAGCGCGACCGGGGTGTCGCCGTCAAGCCCGGCGTCGCGGAGCTCCGCGGTGTACGCCGGGAGCTTGCCGACGCCCATCAGCACGACGATGGTGCCGCCGGTCGCGGCGAGCGCGTCCCAGTCGACCGCCGACTCCTCCTTCGTCGGGTCCTCGTGGCCCGTGACGAAGGAGACGGAGGAGGCGTGGTCGCGGTGCGTCACCGGGATCCCGGCGACCGCAGGGCCCCCGATCGCGGAGGTGACGCCGGGGACGACCTCGAAGGGAATCCCCGCCTCGGCGAGATGTTCGGCCTCCTCGCCGCCGCGCCCGAAGACGAACGGGTCGCCGCCCTTCAGGCGGACGACCGACTTCCCCTCCCGCGCCAGCTCGACGAGCCGGCGGTTCGTGTACTCTTGCGGGGTCCACTCGCCGCCGGCGCGTTTCCCCACGTCCTCGCGCTTCTCGTCAGGAATCCGCCCGAGGATCTCCGGGCCGGGGAGCTTGTCGTGGAGCACCACGTCGGCCGACTCGATCAGGTCGGCGGCCTTCACCGTCAACAGATCCGGGTCGCCCGGGCCGGAGCCGACGAGGTAGACGGTGCCGACATCGTCGGCGGCTCGCTCCTCGCCCGGCGTCGTCGCGTCGTCGCTCTCACTCATCGTCCGCTTCCTCCTCCGTCCCCTCCCGTGTGCCCTCGTCGGCCTCCGCCTCGGTCTCCTCGCGGGCGGCCGCGATCAGGTCCGCGGCGCCCCGGTCGGCGAGGTCGGCCGCGAACTCCTCCGCGGCCTTCGCGTGCGACCGGATCGGGAGGTCGCGGGTGTCGGCCACCTCCTCGGTGCCGTCGGTCGAGAGCACCCGGACGCGCGTGTGGACGTGCTCGCCCTGCACGAGCGCCGAGACGCCGATCGGGGCGACACAGCCCCCGTTGAGCTCGCCGAGGATCGTGCGCTCGACGGTGACCGCCACCCGGGTCCGCGGGTGGTCGACCGCGGAGCGCACCGCCTCGATCACGTCGGGGTCGGTCGCGGTGACGGCGATGGCGCCCTGCCCGGCCGCGGGGACGAACTCCTCGCGGGGGAGCCGGGTCGTGGGGACCTCGTAGAACAGCTCCGAGCGCCGGAGTCCGGCCTCGGCGAGGACGATGGCGTCGTACTCCGTCTCCACTTTCCGCTCCATCGCCGAGCGTTCGAGGTCCGACAGCGAGTCGAACCACTCCTCGACGCTCTCGTCGAACTCCTCGTCATCGTCTCCCGCTTCTGCGTCGCCGTCGGCGTCGCCGTCGCTCAGCGCGTCCCAGTTCGGCTCGTCGGCGTCGCCGTCCTCACCGCCCTCACCGCCCTCGTCCGCCGTCGCCGCGCGCGCCTCGCCCGAGGCGATCAGGCGGCGCTCGTGTTCCGCCTGCAGGCCGGGCGCGAGGAGCTTCTCGATCCGGGTGTCGACGTTGCCCCGGAGGGGCTCCACCACGAGGTCCGGCCGCGCGGCCTTGATCTGGGCGGTCCGGCGGAGCGACCCGGTCCCGACGACGGAGCCCGACGGGAGGTCCTCGATGCCGAGCCCGTCGGGGTGGACGAGCACGTCGCCGGAGGGCGCGCGCTCGGGGACGCCGGCGACGACCATATCGTCCATCCCCTCGGTGGGCACGTCCTTCAGGGAGTGGACGGCGAGGTCGGCGTCGCCGTCGAGCACCTCCTCGTCGAGCGCGCGGACGAAGGCGCCGGTCTTGCCGAGGCGATGGATCATCTCGTCCGGGATCTGGTCGCCGCGGGTCTCGACGCGCCGGAGCTCCACGTCGCGGCGGCGGCTCGACAGGGCGTCGCGGACGGTCCCGGCCTGCCGGAGCGCCAGGTCCGACCCGCGCGTGGCGAGCCTGAGCGTATCGGTCATACCCGCACCGAGGTCCCCCGCGTTCAAAAGCGCACTAGTTCGGGCGTGACGCTGAGCGCGTGCATTTCGCGCGTTCTTCGAACCCGACGGCGGAACCCGAGCGCATGCGGCAGCCGTTCGGTGTCCGCGCGGAGCCGTGTCACCCGTCGAACTCCACGCCGGTGACCTCGAAGCGCGCACCGCCGTCGCGACCTCTGGTCACGCGAATCTCCCAGCCGTGGGCCTCAACGATCTGTTTGACGATCCGCAATCCGAACCCGGTTCCGGACTCAGCCGTTGAGTACCCCGCTTCGAAGACCGTGTCGCGGTCATCGTCCGGAATCCCCGGCCCGTCGTCTTCGACGTAGAACCCGTCATCGACGAAGCCGACGGTCACCCTCACGTCGTCGCCCCCGTGCTCGATCGCGTTCCGGAAGAGATTCTCGAGGAGTTGCGTAAGGCGATCCGAGTCCGCTTTGATCAGTCCCCGGTCACCGTCTTCGTCTCCGTAGTTCATCGTGGCGTCGGCAGCGGGATCACCGACGATCGCCCATGCATCCTCGACAGTATCTCGAAGCGACACGGGCTCTAACGATCCAATATCCCGTCCCTCACGAGCTAACCAGAGCAGATCCTCGATGATCCGATTCATTCGGTCAACGGCGGATTCGATCGCCGGGAGATGCTCGTTTTCACCGTCCTCCCTGGCGAGTTCGACTCGACCTTCGATCACGCTGAGTGGGCTTCGGAGATCGTGGCTAACCACGCCGGCGAATTCGTTGAGGCGCTCGTTCTGTTGGTGTAACTCCCGTTCCATCCGCTTCCGTTCGGTAATGTCGATAAGTACGCCGGGGAAGCTCAGCGGCGTCCCGTCTGCATCGCCGTTGACGGTTCCGCGTGCGAGCACCCAGCGGACGTCGCCATCGGCGTCCAACACTCGGTATTCGGATTCGAAGTCACCACACGTTTCCACAGTCTCATCGATCTCGGCTTCCACCCGGTCACGGTCGGCGGTGTGAATCGACGAAACGAACTCGTTGAGTTCGACGCCGTCTTGTGCACGATCCGGGTCCACGTCAAACGTGTTCGCGAATTCACGGTCGACAACAACTCGATCCTCTTGGATGTGCCACTCCCACGTTCCGAGTGCACCCGCCTCGATCGCGTTCTCCAATTGGGCGTGAGCGGTCTGTAGCTCCTGTTCGCGCTCTTTTTGCGCTGTAATGTTTTGTACGAACCCCCGCACAGTTCGCGGGTCTGCCCCGTCGAGCACCTTCGCACGGGTCCGAATCCAGCGCTGGTCACCTTCAGCAGTATTAATCCGGAGATCCGCCTCGTACGACTCGCCACGTTCGAGCGCGGTGGTGACGGCCTGCTCGATCGTCTCTCGATCCTCGGGATGGAAGAATTCAAGCGCCTCCTCGAGCGTCGGCGTGAACTCGGGATCGACGTCGTGGATTCGGCGAGTTCCGTCCGTCCACACAACGGTCCCGTCGGTCGAAAACTCCCACGCGCCCAACTCACCTAACTGTTCAGCTTCGGTGAAGAAATCACGGATCCGTTCGAGTTCCCGTTCGCGCTGTACTTGCTCGGAGATATCTCGGCCAACCCCGACTGCCACTGCTTCCCCGTGGACCGGATCTCGGACACGGGTCTTGCGAAACTCGAACGGGATTCGTTCGCCATCGACGGTGAGTGCGTCGGCTCGCGTCGTCGAAGCACCCGTCTGTATCGCCTCGTCGATACTGTCGGTGATCCGTTCCCGATGCTCTTCAACGAACAGCGCCGAGATATCGATGTTATCAAGCTCCGAATCAGCGTAGCCGGAGATCTCCGAGACACGCTCGTTCCAACGAATGAGCTCCCCGTCTTCGGAGACGACGTAGTAGACGTCTTGAAGCGCGTCGAGGCTCTCATCCATGAACGTCTGCTGTCGCTCAAGTCGTCGCTCTCGTTCGATCTGCGACGAGATATCGGTGATGAACCCGTCGATCACCTCGTTCCCGGTCGCGGGGTCCTCAATCAACGTCCCCTGATCGCGAATCCAGCGAACGTCGCCGTCTTTGGCAATGATGCGATACGTCGAATCGAAGCGGCCCCTCGCTTCGATGCCTTCGAGAAGCTCGGTCCAGATGTCCTCCCGATCGTCAGGGTGAATGATCTCCTCAGCGAGGCGAATGTTCTCTTCCAACTCAGTCGTCGTATATCCAGTAATCGACTCGGCATCACCTTTGACGAACTGTAACGGGTACTCCGATTCATACTCGTGGCGATACACGTACCCGGGAAGGTTGTCGATGATCGTTTTGAGATGGAGCTCCCGCTCCCGCTGGTCCGTGATGTCTCGGACATGACCGACGATTCGTACGACGTCCCCTTGCTCGTTGAGAACCGGTTTGGAATCACCGCGGACCCATCGGTAGTCTCCGTCCGGGCGGACGACGCGATACTCGATCTGTGAGGAGTTGCCGTTCGACAGCTGTTCCATTGACTGCCGGACCTTCTGTCGATCTTCAGGGTGGATCAGGTCCAAGAATGAACTCGGGGCGTCCTCGAGATCCGCGATCGACCTGCCCCAGATCTCTTCGTACGCGGAATTGATGAACAGCAGCTCACTCCAGTCACCGTTGAACATGAATAAAAGATCATCCGTCCGGTCGGCGAGTTCTGAGAGCTTCTGTTCAGTTTCCTGAACCACTTGGCGAGCACGATGTTGCTCGACGGCATTGCTAATCCGGTTTGCGAGAACGACGTACTGGCTGGTGCCCGATCCCTTTTGCAGATAGTCCGTCACACCCGCTGATATCGCGTCGCTAGCGATCTCTTCAGACCCCTTCCCAGTGAAGAGGATAAAGGGAAGGTCGGGGTTTCGATCGCGGACGGCCTCGAGAAATTCAATTCCGTTTCGACTCGGCATATCGTAATCAGAGACGACACAATCGAACTCCTGCTCGGCGAGGCGATCTAACCCGTCGCTCGGATCGGATTCCGTATGGACGTTGATCCTGTCATGTTCGCGCTCAAGAAACGTCGCGACCAGATCGGCAAATGACGGATCATCGTCGACGTGGAGGACGCGAATTGTACCGACTGTACTCATAGATGGTCGAAATGAACGACTCAGCGTTAAGTATCTGTGTGCACGATAAACACAATCTTCGGGGCTCACGAATCGCTCAGTACAGAGGAGCGATATAGCAATCGACCGTGGTTGACTTCATGAGGTTTCGCACGAAGCAGGGTTAGCGACAGTATCCGTTAATGTGTAGCGTCAGCGGGCTCAGAGATGTCGAATGATTCAGTCTCTACCGTCTCATCAGCGTCCCCCTCAATAGCCATATTATATGATAAGCTATCGACTGTATTTTTACTTGTGATGTTTATTCCGCCAATACGAATGGCCACTGCTGCGTAATTAGTGCCGGGATCAGGTACTAATTCTACCGAAACTGTCCAATCATTAATTGAAATATTTTCAAGAGTTGCCCCCCAGATGCTAGGCTCATCAGAATCAAATTGCCTGTTTAACATTTCAACTACTGCCTCTTCGACCGTTGCGTATTCATCAAGCACAGATATATCAATAGTAATCGATAATTCATCGGCTTCTGGGGTCAGCCACTCAATATAGAGTGACTGGCTGCTTTGACGATCGCCATTAATTGGAATCCGGCTCGGACACAGCGTTGGCGGGAGTAACTGAGGGTCTACGAGTGTGAACTGCCCGTCAAAAGAACGTGAGAAACCACATTTACTCCCGTCTCTAGAACTGCCGATACCGCCACGGACGAACTCCACGTGGTCATCGGGGGATTGAACCTCGTATTGGATTTCAGTCACTGATTCAACATCTGTGAACTGATATCCTGTCAACTTCAATGCGATTGGGTCTGCATCTGACGCATCCTCCGACGTACGTATCACGAGATCAATAATCCCGTCAGTGATATCCACGCTATCGACGTTGTTGTTGTAATCCACTGTAGATCCTGATTCCAATCTCCCGAATGTCCCTTGTGTCGTTTCGACAGAGATGTCTTCTCTGTTTGGTCCATACTGCTCTAATGGAGTTACGTCTATTCTGACGTTATGCTCCTGATTTTCCTCAGGTAATTGGCTCCCTGTCAGGTCGAATATCTCAATGACCTGTTCGGTATCGAAGCCTGCTCTAATATTATCTACAGTGACGGCCATACTCACCCGCGGCTCGTTCTGACCGTCTCTTTCTGAGGAATTCATACAGCCAGAACCGGCAGCAATGAGAGAAACAGATCCTGCAGCGATGAGATCTCGACGTTTCACACGGAACCGGTGTCAATAGATACATATATGCTTTCCGTGAATATTTTGCTCAATATTATGATGTAGTGTCTCGAATTGGTGAGATTCTAGCCGGTCAACTCACAGGTCTTATCGACCGGCTGTTTCAGACGACAATACCTACGAAGTATAATATTTTGTACAGCCGGCGAAAGGTGGTTCTCGTATTTCGCAGAACACACGAACGTCCTCTCTTGTACCAGAGATCGTGACAGAGTTCATCATTCCGAACCACCGGTGGGGTTCTCTGGATCCGCCTCCGAGACACTGGCAACACGTACCGGACCGAAGGTGTGTTAGTGCTCGGGCCCCAGATCCGGGTAATGGGAGTTCAGGAACAGTACCCGTTCGACGTCGAGGCCGTCCGCGCCGACTTCCCGATCCTCGATCGGTTGGTCGGCGGCGATCCGGAGACGCCGGGCGAGGGGCCGGGCGACGACACCCCGCTCGTCTACCTCGACAGCGCGGCGACCTCGCACACGCCGGACCCGGTCGTCGACACGATCGCGGACTACTACCGCGGCTACAACGCCAACGTCCACCGCGGGATCCACCAGCTGAGCCAGGAGGCGTCCGTCGCCTACGAGCAGGCCCACGACACCGTCGCCGACTTCGTCGGCGCGTCGGGCCGCGAGGAGATCGTCTTCACGAAGAACACCACGGAGGCGATGAACCTCGTCGCCTACGCGTGGGGGCTCGACGAGCTCGGCCCCGAGGACAACGTCGTCCTCACGCAGATGGAACACCACGCGTCGCTGGTCACGTGGCAGCAGATCGGCAAGAAGACGGGGGCGGACGTGCGGTTCATCGAGGTGACCGACGAGGGGCGGCTCGACATGGAGCACGCCGCCGAGTGCATCGACGACGACACGCGGATGGTGTCGGTCGTCCACGTCTCGAACACGCTGGGCACCGTCAACCCGATCCCGGAGATCGCGGCGATGGCCCACGACCACGACGCGTACGTCTTCGCCGACGGCGCGCAGTCGGTGCCGACCCGGCCGGTCGACGTCGAGGACCTCGGCGTCGACTTCCTCGCCTTCTCGGCGCACAAGATGTGCGGGCCGACCGGCATCGGGGCGCTGTACGGCCGCGAGGAGATCTTGGCGGAGATGCAGCCGTACCTCTACGGCGGCGACATGATCCGGCGCGTCTCCTTCGAGGACTCCACGTGGGAGGACCTCCCGTGGAAGTTCGAGGCGGGCACGCCCTCGATCGCGCAGGGGATCGCCTTCGCCGCCGCGATCGAGTACCTCAAGGAGATCGGCATGGAGAACGTGCAGGCCCACGAGGACCTGCTTGCCGAGTACGCCTACGACGAGCTGACCGACCTCGGCGGCGTGGAGATCTACGGGCCGCCGGGCCACGACCGCGGCGGGCTCGTCGCGTTCAACGTCGAGGGCGTCCACGCCCACGACCTCTCCAGCATCCTCAACGACTACGGGGTGGCGATCCGCGCGGGCGACCACTGCACCCAGCCGCTCCACGACGAGCTCGGCGTCGCGGCCTCCGCGCGCGCCTCCTTCTACCTCTACAACACCGTCGAGGAGGTCGACGCGCTGGTCGAGGCCGTCGGCGAGGCGCGCGACCTGTTCGCCTGACGCCGCATCGCGGCGATCTCCGAGCCTCGCTCTGCGATCCGTCTCTCGGCTCCGCGAGGGCGCGCCGAAACCGTCGGACGGCGGCTGGTTGCTGACGACTCTACACGACGGCGACACTCGACGGTTAACCCGGCTTAATCCGCCCAAATTCGGGCTGAGTATCTTCTTCTTATACGTGTACGGGGCCCGATGGCCGAATCATCATGACGAACCGATCGCGGGTAACGAACCGATCGCGGGTGACGAACGGTGACGACCGTTCCCAGAGCACCTCCTCCGATAGTTTCCGACGGCGTTGCGCCGGTATCACCAGCCTATGACGAATTCCACACGGCCTTCCACCGCGTCGGACGCCCAAAGTGACACCCCCGTCGAAACGGACACCCCCGTCGCCGCCGACGGCGGCTCCGGGGAAGACGGCGGTCCCGTCGTTATCCTTCACGTCGAGCCCGACGCGCGCTCCGCCGAGCTGCTGACGACGTTCGCGGAGCGCTTCGCCGACGGGTTCGCGGTTCGATCGGTCGATGGGATGGAAGCGGCGCTCGGCGCGGTCGACGCGGCCGACTGCGTCGTAACCGAACAGCGGCTTCCGGACGGCTCCGGCGTCGATCTGGTCGACCGGATCCGGGGGCGGGGCATCGACGTTCCGGTCGTGTTCCACACCACGTGCCGCGAGCGGGAGACGGAGGCGCGAACGCTCGCGGCCGGTGCGGACGCCTACTTCCCGAAGCGGCCGGAGCGCGGCCAGTACGACCGGATCCTCGAGCGGCTCGGCGGGCTCGTCGGCGACGGGTCCCGGGCCAGTCGCACCGCGACCACGGTCTCACCGGGCAGGCCGAGCTCGTCCGTGAAAGCGTCTCAATCGGAAGAGTAGTCACCGGTCTCTCGTCGCCGGCTCGACGCGTCGCGAGCGACGGAACCCTTTTGACTCGCACCGGCCTACCTGAGAGCGATATGGGACTGGGCTCGGACATGTACCGACAGCAGATCCTCGACCACTACAAGAATCCGCGCAACTACGGGGAGCTCGAGGACCCCGACTTCACGCACGTCGGCGAGAATCCCTCCTGCGGCGACACGATCCGGATGCAGGTCGCCCTCGACGACGCGGAAGAGGAGATCGAGGCGGTGCGGTTCACCGGCGACGGCTGCGCCATCTCGATGGCCTCGGCGAGCATGCTCTCCGAGCGGCTCCACGGGATGTCGATCGAGGAGCTCGAGGAGCTCGACACCGACGACATCACCGAGATGCTCGGCGTCGACATCTCCCCGATGCGCGTGAAGTGCGCGGTGCTCGGTCGACAGGTCGCGCAGGACGGCTCGAAGATCCACCGCGGCGAGCTCGACCCCGACGACCGGACGAAGACCGAGGAGTAGGGTCGTCCGAGACGCCCCAACACCCCTGCTCCGCTCCCGTCCCGAGCCCACCGGACTTTTGCTCGTGAACCACGTTCGTCCGCGTATGAGCGACGGGTTCGACAAGGAGGCCGAACGCGAGAAGCTCCGCGAGAAGTTCGCGGAGGACGAACAGAAGCGCGAACACACCCAGCGGATGTCCGAGCTGCTGTTGCAGGGCGCGACGATGACGAACCGCCACTGCGACGACTGCGGCGACCCCATCTTCCGCCACGACGGCCAGGAGTTCTGCCCGACGTGTCAGGCGACCGGAACAGGCGATGGCGCGCAGGGTAAGAGCACACAGGGCAAAGGAGCGCGCGGCGACTCCCAGGGGGGCGCGCAGGCCGCGGACCTGGAAGGGGCGGGGAACGCGCCGCGGAAGGTCGTGAAGACCCGGGACAGCGACGAGCGCCCGTCGCAGGGAGAGGACCGAGACGCGTCGGGATCTCCGACTGCGGGACAGGCGACCCCCCCGAACGCGAGCCGGAACGCGACGGACCGGAACGCCGCCGCCTCGAACGCGGCCTCGTCCCCGTCGACCGCCGAGGCGCCGCGCGACGGGCCGAGCGCAACGCCGCCGGCCGAGCCCGCCGACTCGGGAACCGTCGCCGACGCCCGCGCGTCGCTGACGCGGACGCTGACCCGGTTCGCCCGCGCCGCCGAGGAGACGGACAACCCGCGGCGCGCCCGTGACCACCTGCAGGCGGCGCGCGAGGCGGCGGAAGCTTTGGCGGCGCTGGACTGATCCTCCTCTCCGCCCGTCAGCGTTCGAAGACGAGCCCGTAGTGGTACGGCGGGAGGTCGACCTCCCGGACGAGACGCAGGTCGCTCGCCTCCTCCACGGCTCGCCGTGTCGCCTCCGGCGGAAGCCGCAGCTCGGTGGGCGGGCCCCGCGGCTCGCCGCCGATCGTCGTCTCCTCGCGCGGCAGGTCGCGCCAGTTCACCACGACGAACCGGCCGTCGGAAGCCAGCGCGTCGGCGACCCCCTCGACGAACGCGGCGCGGTCCCCGATCCCGTGGAACGCGTTCGCGAGCAGCGCGAACTCCGCGGGCTCGGGGAGCAGCTCCGGGAGGACCCGCGCGTCCCCCTCGACGGTCGCGACGTTGTCGATCCCTTGGTCCGCCGCGAGCGCGTCGAGCTCGGCGAGCAGCGACCCGTCGACGTCGAGGGCGTAGGCCGTCGCCGGGTCGGCGATCTGCGCGGCGGGCAGCGCGAAGTAGCCGTTCCCGCTGCCGATCTCGACGACGCGGTCCCCGGGCGAGAGCCCCAGCCGCCGGAGGGTGGCGCCCGGCGTCGGCCACACCCGACCCCACCAGTCCCAGTCCGGCTGTCCCGTGTTCTGGAAACGGTCCATACTTCGAGGTGACCCGTGGAGGGAGTTAGCAACTCGGATCGATCCTCCACGGTCTTCTCGCGCGGACGACAGGTCTTTACCCCCCGTCAGCTACACATGGGTCGTATGGACGTGGACCGCTTCGAGGGTGTCCGGTCGGCGCTCGCCGGACGGACCGAGCTGGCTTCCGAACCCGGGGCGTCCGTCCCCTTCGAGGCCGTCGGGAGCGCCGTCGGCGTCGCGGGCGGATCCGGAACGACCCTGCTCGTCGCCGCAGTCGCCGCAGCGGTGCTTCTCGCCGCCGCGGCCGGGACGCTGATCGCGTACCGTCGACGGAACGCCGGCTCGTCCGAGCCCGCCGGGCCCGTGCGCGACGACGGTTCCCCGGAAGGGGTCGGCGACGCGACCGCGGGCGGAGCGAACGAGCCGAGGGCGGGGGCTCCGGACGCGACGGGCGAGACGACCGGAGCGGACGGACCGACCGCCGGCGACGCGACCGCGGCGTTCGACGACCGGATCGGCGAGCGCACTCTCGACCGGCTCGAACCGGTCGCCTCCGACGCGGTCTCGCGGATCCGCGACCGGCTCCCGCTCGATCGGAACGCGTCCCCGGACGCGGTCGACGCGATGGAGCGGGACCTCCGGCAGGCGGTCGAGGACGCCCTCGACGGGGGGCGGTTCGACCCGACCGTGACCTCGTCGCTGGGCGGGACCTACGACGTTGTGAACCTGCCCGGTCGGTTCCGCGAGCTGGCGGTTCCGCCGGGCGGTGAGACGGTTCACGTGTCGGACTTGGAGGCGGCGGTCCGCGACGCGCTCGACGGCCGCGGCCTGCACGAGGCCGCTCGGACGGCCGCGGCGGTCCACGAGCACTGCCGCGACATCGAGTCGCACGTTCGCCGTCGAGAGGAGTCGTACCTCGACGAGCGGCGCGAGGCGGAGCGCACGCTCGCGGACGTCCGGGAGATGACCGACCGCTTCGACGGCGCCCTCGCCGACCGGGTGCGGGAGTTCGTCGTCGACGGGCGTCACGAGGCGCTCCCGGGAGTTCGCGACGTCGAGCGCCGGCTCGACGCCGCGGACCGATCGCTCCACGCGTGCGCGTTCGACGACGCCGACCGCGAGGTCCGCGACGCCCGACGGGTCGGCGACGACCTGCTGATGGCCATCGACTTCCTCGGGGGTGTCACCGGAACGATCGACCACGGGAGCGGCCGGGTCGGCGTGCCGGAGGGCGTGGCCGACGAGTTCGTCGCCGACCTCGTTCCGATCCTCGAGCGACAGTACGCCGTCGACGTCGAACTCGACGGAGACGAGATCGCGATCACGGGCGGTGGCCCCTCGCGGTCCGGAACCGGCGGGTCCTCGCGCCTCGGGGACGGGAGTTCCCGATCCGGCGGTGGGGGCTCCCGGTCCGGCCGCGGGGCCTCCGGCAGCGCTCCGTCGGCCGGGGGACCGAGCGCGTCGGACAGGGGAAGCGGTGGCGGTGCTGGCCGGAGGGGCGGCGGGGTGGACCGGGGGGACCACGGGGACGGCAGGGGACGCGAGCAGCTCACTCCCGACGCGGTCGCGGACGAGATCCTCTTCGTGCTCCGGGAGCTCGACGGCCGCGGGGGGAACGGCGCCGTCGAGTGCCAGACCGAGCGGCTCCCCGACTCGGTGGCGCGCCGAGAGGTACTCGACCCGCTGGCGACGTTCTGCCGCCGGCAGACCGATATCGTCGCGTCCGTGACGCTTCAGGAGAACGCGCCGCCCGGCTTCTTCGAGATCGAGTTCCGCGACGGCACCACCGCGTCCGCCGGGCTCGACGCGCTCCGCGAGCGGTTCACGGAGCGACACGGGGCGTAGGGCGCGGACGCGTCGCGGATCTCCGCCCCGCAGACGAGCCGGCGTCGCGTCGAGATTCCTATCAGCGGCCGCCAACGAAATCTGGCGGGACCGGCCGCGTCCGTAATGTTTTATGTATCTCCGTCACCCCCGATACCGTATCCGAACATGACCGACATCTGTAAGATCTGTATGCAGCGCTCGAACAAGTGGGCGGGCGGGTCGCTCGTCGAACACCTGTCTCGGGCCCACGCGGACGAGCCCGCATCGGTCGAGCAGGTGTATCCCGACCTCAAGGAGGCGGCGCTCTCCGGAGATCCCTCCGCGGCCGACGATCCGGACGACTCGGCGGACCCGACCGCCACCGACGAGTTCGGGCGAGCGGCCACGCCCTCCCCGTCGGAGGCGGAGACGCCGAGCGACGACCTGATGGACGACGCGTACGGGAAGAAGTGGTACCTCGTCGGCGTCGGCGGCGCGGGCAACAACATCCTCGACGCGATCCTGCTCCGGCGCGCGACGCTGGAGGAGAACAACGAGCGACGCGCCCGGATCTGGCAAGGCGGGCTGGCGGGGTACGGCCTGTTGAACACCAACGTCAGCGAGCTCGAACAGACCTACTACGCACAGGAGGAGAAGGGGTACAGCCGAAACGACATCCTTCCGAACTGCATCATCGGCTTCGGCGAACACGACTACGCTGGCGCCGGCTACCGGTGGGACCTCGGTCGCGACCTGATCGAGGCCGACTTCGCCGACGACGCCGACCCGTTTCAGGAGCGCTGGGACCTCAGGGCCGACCGGATACAGGACTCGCAGGCCGTGATGTTCATCCAGAGCGTCACCAAGGGGACGGGCTGTGGCGCGACGCCCGTCCTCGCCGAGAAGCTCCGGGAGAAGGTGCTCGACGACGGGATCGTCTCGAAGCCGCTGTTCAGCAGCGTCGTGATCCCCTCGGAGGGGACCCAGTACTCGGAGTTCGGCGGCCGCGCGAAGGTGAATGGCGTCGTCGGACTGGCCCGAACCTCCCGCACCGTCGACGCGATCATCCCGTTCGACAACAAGCGGCTGGAGGACGTGGGCGCCGACATCCGCCCGCGGATCGACCGGCTCGACGAGTACAACCCGCCGCAGTACGTCGAGGCGAACAAGCCGCTCGTGGCGTTCCTGGAGGCGTTCACGATGTCGTCGGTGCCGCAGTTCCTGGACCGGGACGCGACGATGTCGATCAAAGGCGACGTGTTCGACCCGGCGGACAGCTTCCGACCGGTCCAGGACAAGTACCAGCGGGACCCCGACCGGGACTTCTCGCCCGCCGTGGTGCTCGCGCCGGTCCTCGGCCGCTCGCGGGCGAACACGTTCGACGAGTCGAAGCTGGAGCTGCTCGTCCGGAACGCGCTGTTCCAGAACAAGCTCGCCGAGTTCGACCCGACGACGGCGTGGGGGGGCACCTTCCTCGCGTACGGTCCCGAGGAGAAGATGCGGGAGGTCTCGGAGCTGATCGGCGACGGCACCCTCGCGAGCATCCTCGGCGACGAGCAGTTCCTCGACGCCGGCCGCTCGACCGGCATCGAGTCGGTCGACATCCACGTCAAACAGCTCGTGACGCCGTACCTCGACGACGTGTACCTGTGGGGGACGCTGTGGAACCCCGAGATGCCGTCGATCGAGGCCATGTACGACCACGCGCTGACGCTCAAACAGGAGGGGAACACCCAACAGGCCGACAACGTCCGCGAGGTGTGGGACGAGGTCGAGGCGCTGTTCTCGTGTCTCGGCCGCGAGAACATGGGATAGCTTCCCGGACGCCTCGGCTCCGATGGCGGCGTCAGCCCGCGGGCTAAGGGCCGCGTCTGCGTCGCCCCTCAAATATTGCTTTACTAACATATCAGTCCAGAAGATTAATCATTGCGTGAGCGAATGCTCTGTGCAATGACAGACGATGGCAACGTCAACAACGTCCGGTGGAAGATCGGATGGTCGCCGTGGAGCATCATCATCGGCACCACCGTCGTGTTCTCGCTGATCGGTGCGGGAGTCAATGAGGCCGGTATTTTCTTCGTTCTCGGAATACTGTCGGGAATGATCGCGTGGTACTGGGGTGTCCGCGAGATCAACGCCAAGTACCAGTCGTTCGTCCAGAAGTTCATCGGCGAGTCGGAGCGCAACGCGAAACGCGGGATCGACCTCGAGGAGGCGAAACTGTACAATCTCACGTACAACTCCGGGAGCTCGCCGCTGCTGGTCAAACCGGCCGACACCTACTACAACACGACGATCGTCGTCAGCGAAACGTCGATCAACCTCAACAAGGGCGCGGAGTACGACATGAAGTCCCGATCGGGGGTCGGCGGCGGGACCAACAAGGAGATCTACTACGACCAGGTGACCGGGGTTCAGTCGCACCAAGACGGCGCGTTCACCGAGCTCGAGATCAAGACCTCGGGCGGGGGGTCGACCCGGATCAGCTCGGCGGCGACGGACACCGTCGACGAGGTCGTCTCGGAGGTTCGCCAGCGCGTTCGAGAGATCAAGAACCCCCAGAGCGGTCATGCGGATCGGCGGCGCGACGATCGCTCGCGCGAGACAGGAACGCAGGAGCCGGCGCCAGGCCCCTCGACCGAGTCGTCCGAGTCCGACCCGGACGCCACCCGGAGTGACGAGCCGTCCACTCCCGAGCACGCCGACTCGTCCGCACCCCCGCACCCTGTGACGGCAGTCGCCGACGAGGTGGCGTCTCGAACCCGCCCGAGCGATCCGCTCGCCGTCGAACTGTGTCGCGTCTTGTCGGACGACTCGCCGGACCGGAGCCGCCTCGAAGACGTTTTCGACGATGTCATCGACCGACTCGAGCGCACCGGTGCCGTCGCGGACGCGGTCTCCGGCCTCGGCGAGCCGATCGACGAGCGGCAGATCGATTCGGCGAAGCGATCGGTGGCCCGCCAGAATGGGCCGCTTGCCGATGGCGTCGAGTCGGTGTTCGATCGGGTGCTGGAGCTCAAAACCGAGGTCTCGGACGCGAGAGCCGCCCCCGATCGCGACGCGGACCGCGACCGGAAGCACCGAGAGGAGATGGACGAACTCGAGACCGAACTCGATCGGTACCGACAGCAGTACGACCGGCTCGAGACCGCCGCCGGAAGCGTCTGCCGGGAGGCGACCGATGCCGGTGCCGTTTCGTTCCGTTCCGCGGACACGGACGATCGGCTGGTCGAGCTCGCAGACGCTCTCGAGGACGGGGAGGTCGCCTTCGGCACCTCCGGGCGAGACCTGGCGCCGATCGTCGACGACGTCAGACGCGCGGCTCGGCCGCAGACGGCGCAGTCCCGGGAGTTGCTTTCGGTGCTGGGCGACGCCAGCCGACCGGGCGACGAGGTCGCCGCGGTTCTGGAGTCGACCGTCGAAACCGTCGAGGGGTACTCCGAGCTGCGAGCCGCGGTGGCGGACATCGGGACTGAAGACGTTCGCCGTCGGCTCGATTCGCTGGACCGCGAACTGGAACGCGAAGAGGGAGCGGTCTACCGCCACCTCGCGGACCGGGTCAGAGAGCTGGAGGCGATGGCCGACGAACCGGACGTCGACGAGGTGCAGCTGTACGCCATCTACCAAGAGTGCACCTTCTACGACCGGACGCTCGTCCCGCGGCTCTCACGGTCGGACGGGTCCTCCGAGAGCGTCGACGTGGCCCGGCGCGCGCGCGACGTCGAAGACCGGATCGCGGCGGTCAACGACGAGTACGTCTCGGTCCGCGCGGACCACAACCACACCATCCCGAAGCACTTCCTCGACCTCGCCGACACGCTCTGTGACCGGGCGCGGCGGATGGGCGACGAACAGCCCCATCAGGCGGCCGGTCAGCTCGCCGCGGCGAGCGACCTCCTCGATCACGTCGAGGAGCTGTACGAGCGCAACGAGTACAGCGTGATGCTCCGTCGGCTCCGCGGCTGACGACTGTCCGCGTACTGGTACGTCCAACATCTTTATAATCCGATGTTCCAGTAACATCTGTAGCAGAGACATGTACTGTTCGATAACTATTTTCCCGAGCGGGCGTACGGAGGAACCACCAGCTAAATGACGTATCTGTTTATCGGCGCGGGGCAAGCGGGGGGAGCGATCGTCGATTCGATCTTCGAGTACACGGACGATTCGATGCTCGGGCTGTTCGAGTCCACGGACATCTCGACGCTGGGTCGACCGTTGGTGTTCAACTCGACGATGCGGGACTTACAGAACCTCTCGAACGTCCCCGCGGAAGACCAGTACGGAGTCGCACAGCAGCACGGGCTCGTGCAGGGGACCGAGCCCGGCTTCGAGGAGATGGTGACGGGCGGGTTCGGTCGGAACCCGGTCGACGCCGACGAGGTGATGGGGGACCACGCCGACGAGCTCCAGACGATCCTCGAATCGAAGTTCGGGGGGCGGACCGCCGCCGCCGCGGACGACGAGGAGGTGCCCGCGACCGACACCGACGCCATCCAGTTCGCGTTCCTGTTCGTCGGGCTCGGCGGGGGAACCGGCTGCGGGATCAGTCCGCACATCGCGCGGGGAATTAAGGAGTTCACCGACGACCGGACGAAGGTCGTCGCCGTGACCGTCCTCCCGAACACCCGCGGCGGGGTCGAAGACGACGAGACGGACGGCGAGGTCAGCGCGGGTCGACAGGCGTGGAACGCCCGGTACGGGCTCGACCGGCTCGAGGACGAGGTCGACGGGATCGTCCTGGTCGACAACCAGCGGATCTCGTACCTCGACTCGGCCGGCGGCGAGTTCGGCGAGTACAACGAGTACGTCGCCGCCGCGTTCCACGACATCGTCGTCGGACCGATGCTGAGCAACGTCGACGCCAGCGAGGTCGACGGCGTCGACACCCCCGACATCGACGTCCGCGACATCGTCACGTCCCTGTCGTTCGGCGTCGCGGGCGGGGAGTCCAAGCCCGGCTACGGCGCCATCGGTCGATCCGTGACGATGACGCGGTCGCTGTCGGGGTACCTGCTCCCGTTCGTCGGGCGCCGCGACATCGACAGCGCGGCGCTGGCGCGGCTCTCCGCGTCGAAGCAGTCGCTCGCAAAGGCCGACCCGAACGACGCCCAGAAGGCGATCGCACTGGTCCGCGCGCCGAGCGCGAACATCGGACCGGGCTCACACAGCGTCGAGACCGGGACGATCAAGGAGTACCTCGAACGGAGCTGTCGGCTCAACGAAGTGAACATCGGCGTCGCGCTCAGCGGTCGCAACCTCGCGTCGGTCGTGACGCTGCTGACGTACCGCCGCGAGGACCTCGACCGGCTCGACGAGATCGAGGCCGCGGCCGACGCCTACGAGCAGGAGACGGAGGAGCTGTTCGCATGACTCGCTCGACGGGGACCCGGGTCGCCGGGGCCTCCCTCGTCGCGGCGGCCGCGCTGATCGGGTTCGTCGGCGTCGCCCTCGGCGACGGGGGCGAGGCCGTCCGGTCGGCGGTCGCGGCGACGGCGACCGTGAGCGCGGCCGTGACGCTCTCCGAACAGGTCCCGTACCTGGCGGCCGGCGGGGGGCTGATCGGGCTCGGCGTCGGCGTCGTGCTCGCGAGCGGCGCCACGTACTGGTACCAGAGCAAACAGATCGGGGGGCGGCTCGAATGACCGGGCGAGCGGGACATCGAATGACCGGGCGAGCGGGACGCCACCTGCTGGCGTCGCTGCTCTGCGTCGGTCTCCTCGCCCTTGTTGCCGTCGGCGGGGCGTCGGCCGCGGGGCCCGCCGACTACTGCGAGACGGTCAGCGAGAACGAGAGCGTCGTCGTCGGCGGCGTGGGTGACGCCGCGTTCACCGACGAGATCACGCTCCGCTCCGGATCGACGCTGACGGTCGGCTACTGCGCCGCCGGCGAGCCGGTGGAGTCCGAGTGGCTCTCCGACGGCGACGGGTTCGAGGTCGGGGACCGAGACGGCCACACGTACACCGTCGCGGTCACCGGCGAGAACGAGACCGTCGACTTCGCCGACCACTTCGCGGACGCGAACCGGTCGGCGCCCGACGAGGCGCTCGTCGTCACCGTCGCGGGAGCCGCGGGCGATGCGGACGGAGCGGGCGACGACCTCGGCGTCGACGACGACGAGGTCGCGGCGGCGTACCGGGAGTACCGGACCGCCGTGACCGAGGCCGAGAACGCGACCGCGGCGCTGAACGAGACGACGGGCGCCATCGAGGCGTCCGAGATCGACCTCTCGAACGAGGACGAGCTCGCGGACGCGAACGAAACGGTATACTCGCTGCAGGAGGACTACGAGACGATGACGGACACACGGGCGGCCCTGCTCGGCCGTCTCAGGACGGCCGGCGCGAACCGAACTGCGACCGGAACCGTCGCGGCCGCCGAGGCCGTCGACGACGAGTACCGACGCACCGAAGCGAACGTGACGGCGGCGGCGAACGCCTACGACGGCGCGGTCGACGCCGAAGTGGCGGGTCCGCGCTCGACCGTGCGGCTCTCGGTGCTCGGCTCGCTGGGCGCCGGCGTGGCGCTCGGCCTCGTCGCCGGCGCGGCGGTCCCGCTGGTCGCCGCGCGCCGCGTCAAAGAGAAGATGAAGCTGAGCCGCGACGTGAGCTACGACCGGAAGACGGCGCTGCTCCCGATCCTGCTTGGGGTCGTCGCCGCCGCCGCCGGCGCGGCGGTCCTCGCCGTGATGGTCGGGCTCGACCCGCTGCTCCGGGTGATAGCATGAACGCGAACCGTCGGACCGCGCTCGGGATCGGGGCGCTCGTCGTGTTGGCCGCCGCGATCGGCGCGGGGATCTTCGTCTGGTCCGGGTCGCAGGCGGCGACCTGGTTCGTCCTCATCGGCATCCCGCTTTTCGTCGTCGCCGGCATCGCGCTGTACGTCCGGGGCGTGATCACCCGGAGCGGGACGAGCGAACAGCAGTTTGTCCGCACCCGCGCCCGGTCGACCGCGGAGGAGTTCCAGGCGCTCCTCCGACGGGTCCAGGAGCTCCGGACCGCGTACCCCGACTGGGACCCGGGGATCGACGCACAGATCGAGTCCGCGGTCGGCGACTTCGAGACGCAGGGCGTCACCGTCGACCGCGAGACCGGGGCGTTCGACCTCGGGAAGGGGGTCAAGTCGGCCGACCTCCAGGAGTTCGAGCGGCTCTCGAACGAGACCGAACGCCTCGACGACGAGGTCGAGTCCACGTTCCGGGAGTTCGTCGCGGGCGACCTCTCCCGGCGCGAGCGCGTGCTCGACCGGCTCGCCGAGGTCGACCTCGCGGACCCGGACGAGTCGTTCTCGGCGCCCGGCGCGAGCGCCTCCATCGCCGAGTGCCGCGACGTGATCGATGGCGCGCGCGACGCGACTCGCGGGACGATCGAGGACGCGATCGGGGCCGTCCGCGAGATGCGGCGCGGCCAGCACCGCGCGGACGACGGCGGCGCCATCGAGGCCGACCTCGCGGACGCCGAGGCGGCGCTGGACCGCGGGGAGTTCGAGTCGGCCGTCGAGTCCGTGCTCGAGGCGCGCGACCGGCTCCGCGACGAGTTCTCCGGGTCGTTCAACGAGGAGTTGGAGGCGATCCGCGACCTCGTCGACGCGGTGGACCGGGCGGGGGTCGACGCGCACGTCGAGGCGAGCACGATCGACGAGGTCGACCGCATCGACGCGGCGGTGTCGGACTTGGACTCGGCGCTCGACCTCTCGGAGGCGAGCCGCCACCGGTCTGACCTGCGCCGGGTGTGTCTCGACATGATCCGGACGTTGGAGCGCCGCCTCGCCGACCACGCGGAGACGCTCCGAGCGGCCGACCTCCCGCCGGGATACTACGCGGAGCCGGCCGCGGTCGACGAGCGCTTCGCGGCCGAGCTCGAAGACGTCGACGACCTCGAGCGGTTCACCGAGCGCTGGGAGGCCGCGGCGACCGACCTGCGAGACGCGGTCGAGACGGCGGACACCAAGGCGGCCGTCGTCGACGCGTACGACGACGTCTCGGAGACGATCGAGACGGCGCTCGCGGAGCGCGGCGAGGTCGTCGGCGACGACCTCCCGATGCGGCACGCCGACCAGTTCCTCGGGCTCTACTACCGCCGCAACGAGGGGTTGGAGTTCGACCCGAGCGTCCCCGTCCTGCGCCGCGGCGACGTGGAGACCCACGACGTGACCGTCGAGGTGGCGTACGAACACGGGAGCGAACGCCCGCGCACGGCGACGATCGAACTCGACGGCGGCGGCTACTCCGAGGCCGTCACCGTGGAGACGCGGGTCGCCGGGACGGCGGCGTTCGAGAACGTCCCGGCGGGCACCCACGAGCTGTCGGCCGACCCCGGCGACGACGCGTTCGGCGCGATCGAGCGCGACGTGACGATCGACGGCGACGCGTCGGTGTCGGTGGAGTTCCTCGAACGGGGCCTCCGCGAGCAGCTCTGTGCCGACGTCGACGTCGACATGACGGAGGTCCTCCCGGACATGCGGTCTCGGCTCGAATCGGCGTTCGCCGAGGAGGGCTACGTGTCCACGGAGATGGACCTGCCGGTGCAGGACACCCACGCGGCCTGTCTGCTCGCGGTCTGGAGCGACGAGGCGGGCCACGGGATCTGCCGGAGCGACGGCGAGGTCGTCGTGTACGACGACGATCAGATCGAACGCGAACTGACCAACGTCCTGCGGTACAACGTCGACCCGGGAGACCGGGTGAGCTTCGCCGAGCTGCGGCGGAACTTCCTCTCCGCGCCGGTCCCCGACTCCGTGATCCGGGACGCGGTCGGCGGCGTCGACGGCGAGCACAGCGTGGCGGTGACCGACACGGGACTCGAGATCAACGAACACTGACCAATGGCACAAACGGACACGTTTACGAGATGGAGCGTTATCGCGTCGGGAGAGGGGGGCGGCCGCATCGCCTCGCAGTTCTTCGACCGGGCGGAGAACCCCGGCATCGACGACCGAGTACTGGTGATGAACACGAACCGCGCCGACCTCCGGAACACGATCGACCGGATGCGCGGGACCCTTCAGGACGAGCGCGGCGAGGAGGAGACGATGGAGTCGCACGCGCTGGAGTTCGGCTCCCAGCAGGGCGCCGGTAACTTCTTCCCGAACGGCGAGGCGTGCGCGAGGGAGGACCTCGACCGCATCGTCTCCCGGATCAAGGACTTCGGGACCTCGGACGCGTTCATGCACGTCGCGACGCTCGGCGGCGGCACCGGGAACGGGTCGATCCCGTACACGATAGAGCAGTTCAAAACGGGGCTTCCCGACCTCGAAGACGCCGGGGCGACGGAAGACTGGATGGACAGCGTGATCCACACCGCGTTCGGCGTGTGGCCCTACTACTACGAGCAGCCGCAGCGGCACTTCAACGCGGTGTGCGGGCTCTCGCGGCTGCTCCGGACCGCGGACGACACCCAGAACGCGGACATGGTGTTGCTCGCGTCGAACTCCCAGCTCGACGAGGAGGAGAACGGGAACGGACGTCACTACGACTCGATCAACGACGCCATCATCACGGCGATCGACCTGATGATCGGCGCCGGGCGCGAGACGCGCAGCGTCATCGACGTGAAAGACTACGTGACCATCCCGTCGCAGATGGACGCGTACCACTTCACGCCGGCCGTCGCGACCGAGATGAACGGGCAGGTGTACGAGCTGGAGTACATGCTCGATCAGGCCGCCGAGAACACCTACGTGCCGATGGACGTGGGGACGACGACGGCGGCGTACGCCATCGTCCGCGCCCCCGAGAGCATGATCGACGACGACGAGATCAGCGAGCCGGAGGTGTACAACGCCTTCCGCGACTGGACCACCAAACACGACATCAACGTGGCCGGGCAGGCGAGCCTCACCCCGAAGCGGGGGCGCGGCAGCGACGTCGACGTGCTCCTGCTGTTGGGCGGATTCGACCTGAACCCGCTGCTCGACCACTCGTGGGACGAGTTCGAGATGCTCGGCGACAGCCTCGCGGGAACCGGCGGCGGGACCGGCGGCGAGCTGACACAGGCCGAGCTCGACCGGATCGTCGACAACCTCGAAGCGTACGTCGACCGGAACGCGGAGTGATCGTGTGAGATGAGCTCAACCGCATCACCGGCCGGCGCGGAGCGCGGACCCGACCGCAGAGCTGCCGCGACGGTCGTCGCGCTGATCCTCGCCTGCACGCTCGCGGTCGCGTTCGCGCCCGGGGTCGCCGCCGCGGACACTCTCGAACGCGACGGAAGCGACCTCGTCGTCAACGTCTCGGAGGTGGACGATCCGGCGACCGTCATCGTCGAGGTCAGCGGCTCCGACATCGTCTACACCGAAAACGCGACGAACGCGGAGGGGGACACGGTGCGGATCGATGTCGCCGCCCCCGACGAAGGAGCCGAAGCCGTCAACGAGACCGATCTGCGGAACGCGACGGTGACCGTCACGGCGGAACTGGCCGACGGAAATTCGACGACCATCGAGAACGGGACGTCGGTCGCGCTTCACGCGGTCGCGTTCGCGGACGACAGCCCGGCGTGGAGCGACACCGTGGAGTCGGACGACGAAACGCTCGACCGGCTCTACGTCCCCCTGGACGCGGGCGACACGGTCGGGGTTCCGGGCGAGTCCGAAGTCGACCTCGACCTCGACGGCAACGGGACCGCCGACGCGAGCGCGACCGTTCGAGGCGACGGCGCCCAGCTCGTCGTCGACCGCGGCGATCTGATCGACGCGGCGGGCGACTCGCGGGAGACGCTCGGATTCGAGGTGCTCTCCGACGCCGGTCCGGTGAGCGACGAGTCGGAGATCGCTCCCGGGCTCCGGTCGACGGAGGACGGGCTCGCGCTCTGGCACCCGCTGTTCTCGCCCGCCGAGACCTACGCGGTCGACGCGAGGACGGGCGGCGAGGAGGCGCGGTACACCGCGACGGCCGCCGAGACCGAGGACGGACACCTCGCGTTACCGTGGCGGTCGCCCGATGAGGTCGAGATACGGGTGTGGAACGACGACGGGACGGAGTACGTCAACCGCACCGGCGACGACGCGCTCGGGTACGCGGGCCCGTTCGAGGCCGACGCCACGGTCGCCGACGACGGGAGCCTCCGGTTCGATCGGTCGCTCGCGGGGCTCGCCGTCGACGGCGCCCTCGTCGAGACCGACGACGGGGCGACGTACGCCGGGATCGACGGCGAGGTCGACGAGGACGGGCGGCTGGCCGTCGACGGAGAGACCGCCCCGGACGCCGGTCAGACGCTGCTGTTGTCGACCGCCGCGGGCGACGCGTCCGTGACGCTCGAGGCGGGCGGCTCGTCCGGTGGCGCCGCGGCCGCCGGCGTGCTCGGCGGCCTCGGTGGGCTTCTCCCCGTGCTTCTCGTGTTCCTCCTTCCGCTCGCCGTCGGTGCGCTGCCCGGCGTCGTGATCGGCCATCGGAACGGGGAGGAGCCGGACCTCGTCGACACCGCGATCATCGGCGTCCTCGGCTTCGCGCTGGCGGGGCTGGCTGCGGTCGGCGTCCTCGTGTTCTCCGGCGCCGACCTGTTCGTCGCCGAGCTCATCAACGCCGCGGGCCTCGCGGGCGTCCTCCTCGGAACGGTCGTCACCGCGGCCGGTCACCGCCTGCTGAGCGGCGGTGGCGCCGCCGCCGCCGGCACCGGCCCGTTCGCCGCCAGGGTGAGCGTCACCGACGGGTCGAACCTCTTCCGCGGCGACGTCACCGTCCACTACCGGGAGCCCGACGGACGGGACCGATACGACCCGGTGACGGTGCGGGGCGGGCGCGAGACGATCCAGATGCCCGGCGGCGGGACCTGGGAGGTGTACGCGCGCCACGGCTCCGCGCGCTCGAACGTCGAGACCGTCGACGCGAGCGACCCGTCCGCGACGCTGACGGTTCCGGTCGAGGCGACGCTCACCGTGGTCGACGCGGTCGACGGCGAGCCGGTCAGGGGCGCGACGATCAGCGGCGAGGCGGGCGTCTCGGGAACGACAGACCGGAACGGCGCGGTCACGCTCGATCCGCCGGAGGACGCGACCGACGCGGAGATCGAGGTGTCCCACGAGCGGTACGCGGACGCGACGGAGCGCGTGCGCTTCCAGCAGAACGCCAGCCACACCGTCGAACTCGACCGCCGGACCGGGCGGCTCCGCGGGTCGGCCCGAGTCGACGGTGCGGCCGCCGGGGCGGTTCCGCTCCGGATCGTCCCCGACGACGAGTTCCTGTCGGACCGCTTCGACGTCGAGACGGTCACGACCGACGCCGACGGAACGCTTGAGGAGCGTGAGGTTCCGATCGGACGATATCGCGTCGAGGCTACCCTCGCGGACCGAGACGGGGCCTACGAGGGGACCGAGACGACGGTCTCCGTGGAGGAGTCCGGGACCGCGCGGGCGGCGGTCGACGCCCGGTTCACGTGGCGGCTCGACGCCGACCACCGGGACCGGATCGACCGGGTCCGGGGCGACGTTCGGTCGCTCTCAGAGGGCGGGGGCCGCGACGGGACGATCCCGCGGTACTACGCCTCGGTCGTCGAGTCGATGCTCGACGCGGCCGAGTCGACGCCGGACGCCGGCCACGAGTTCGTCGGGCGCGAGGTCGATCCCGGCGAGGCCGTCGACGGGATCCTCGCGGCCGCCGAGCGGACGACCGACGCGATCTCCGAGGCGATGACGACGAAGCGCAACGTCGACCTGTTCGCGGCCTGCGCGGACATGCCCGACGCGGACGTCCGGTGGAGCGGCTCCTTCGAGCTTGCCGAGCTGCTCGACCGGCTCGAGGCCGATTCGGGCGCCAAGCGCCGCGAGGTCAAACAGCGCTACGAGGCGGTCGACGGGCTGATCGAGGATCGGCGCGGCGAGCTCTCGGAGATCGCCCCGGCCAGAGAGATGCAACAGCGCGCGTGGGAGCTGACGCGCGAGGCCGACCGCGGCCCCGAGGCGGTCGCGATCGGCTACACGTCCCTGCTGCTCCTCGACGCGGTCGAGGAGCTGTTCGAGCACGACGCCCTCCGCGAGCGGCTCACGAGAACGGTGTTCTGACATGACCGAAACACGCACGACACGCACACGGACGACACGGACGGCGGTCGCCTGCGCGCTCGCCGGCCTGCTCGTCCTCGCGACGGTCGCGGCGGGGGGCGCGGGGACGGCGGCCGCACAGGAGGACCCGGAGACCGCGAACGAGTACTTCGAGACGTTCCGCGCGATGGAGGGGACCGAAGCGTATCAGGAGTACGAGGAGTTCGAGACGATCCGGACGTTCGCCGTCTCGCGCGCGCAGGAGGTGGGGACGCTCGACGACGACGACCGCGCCGAGTTCGCCGCGGTGCTCGACGCGATGGTGGCGTTCGAGCGGGCGTACGATCGCGCGGGCGCCGGCGAGTACGAGGAGAGCCTCGCCGCGGCCGAGGAGGCCGAGGCGGCGATCGACGAGCTGGAGTCGTACGAGGAGACGCAGGCGACGCTCGCGGACTTGGCGTTGACCCGCTTCTACGCGAGCCTCGGCGACGGCCTCCGCGACGAGGCGTCGGCGACGGAGCGGACACCGGACCGGATCGAGCTGCTCTCGATGACGGCGACCGCCTACGAGCGCGCGAACCGGCCGAACGAGGCCGCGGAGTTCAACCTCCAGGCCGAACAGCTCTCGGCCGAGTACGACGCCGCGGTCGAGCGCATGGACGACGCGGAGGCGACCGGCGGCGACTTCCTCGATCAGTGCCTCGACTGCGGCACCGTCGCCGGCGCGGTCGGCGGCAGCACGAACCCGGTCCGGACGTTCGAGCGCTACCAGGCCGCACAGGAGACGCTCTCGGAGGTCCGAGCGGCGCAGGCGGACGCGAGCGACAACGGACTCGACCAGCGCACGTCCGAGCTGAGCGCGCTCGCCGGCGACGTGGCCGACGCGCGACTCTCCCTCGGGGTCGCGTCCGCCTCGATCCTCGTCGGCTACGGGCTCGTCATCGGGCTGATCGGGACCGCGGTGCTCGGGCGGATCTTCCTCTGGCGACGCACCTACGAGATGGCCCAGATCGGGTCGATCGTCTCCGGAGGTGACGGCGATGTCTAAGCGGCTCACCGCCGCCCTCGTGGCGGCGGTCGTCGTCGGCCTGCTCGCCGCGCCCGCGGTCGGCGCGGCCAACGTCTCGAACGTGCAGGCGGACGACTACACGATGAACGTCCAGACGGACGGGCAGACGGACACGCACGAGATTCAGGTCACCAACAGCGGCGAGAACGGGACGAACGCGGACGTGACGATCACCGGAACGCCGTCCGGAGTGTCGGTAACCGGCGAAGACACGTACCTCTCGCCGGGGACAACGACCGATGTCCCGCTCGACATCACCGCCGGATTCGACGCGGAGAGCGGAACCGTTTCCGGGAACGTCAACGGCGAGCCCTTTGAGTTCTACCTGACGGTCGAGACGCCGCCGCTCGCCGGCTTCGAGGACGAACCGCTCGATCTGGGCGACGTGCTGGTCGGACAGAGTAACTCGGGGGAGGTCACCGTCGAGGAGGTCAGCGGTGACGGCTCGCTCGACGGGGTCGAGATCACCGAAGTGAGCGGCGATCAAGACGCGACCCTCGACTTTTCCGGGGAGCAGTATGTTACCGGCAGTGGCGGCACCGTCGACTGGACGGTGACGCCGAATTCCGATGCACCCCAACACGAGGAGTTGGAGTGGACCGTCGAGATTTCGGACGAACGGTACCCGGACGCAACCCGCGAGGTCGACGTCGAGGCCCGCGTCATCTATCCGGGCTACTTCGGCGAACTGGAGCTCGAAGACGACGAGTTCAGGTTCGACGAACCCCGGAACGACGGGGACACGCTGACCCGAACGATCGACCTCGAGATCCCCAACGACGGGGACACTCCGATCGAGGTCGGCAGCGTCTCGGCGTCCTCGGCCGAGTCGGGCGTCTCCGTGTCGGTGTCGAGCACCCCCAACGAGATCGACGGGCAGTCGACCGCCGACGCCGCGCTCCGGGTCACCGCCGACCGCGACCTCCCGGAGGGCGACTACGACATCTCCGCGACCGTGGACACGCCCGGCTTCGACGGCGACGACGCGAGCCTCGACGGGAGCTTCGAGATCGTCCACGAGACGAGCCTCGTCGCCGAGGACGCCGACATCGGCGACGTGGCCATCGGCGAGGCGAACGGCCGGACCGTGACGATCAGCGAGGAGCTCGGCTACAACGACGTCGACAACATCGAGACGACGCTCGCGGACGGCCCGGACGACTGGCTCACACTGGAGAGCGCGCCGAGCTCGGTGAGCGCGGGGGGGAGCGGGACGGCCTCGTTCGCCCTCGAGTTCGACACCAGCGCGGAGCTCGGCGAGAGCTACGCGTGGGAGTACGACGTCGACGGCGACGAGGACGACGCGACCATCACCGTCACGGCCTCGCCGGTCCCCCTCGATCTCGAACCGATCCGCAACGACCTCTCCGGATACGACACGCCCGTCGCCGACAGCACCCTCGAACTCGTCGACGCGATGGACGAGCGCCTCCGGAGCGGCGAGAGCGCGAACCAAGAGATCTCCACCGTGCTGACCTTCGGCGAGGCGGCGACGCTGTACGTCGAGGCGGTCCAGGAGGCCGACGGCCACCTGGAGAACGGCGAGCACGATCAGGCTCAGTCGGCCATCATCCGCGCGGCCGCCGCGTACAACACGATGGGGCTGCAGGCCGAGCGGCTCGAAGACGACGAGCTGCGCGGGCTCGCGAACGCCGCGCAGTCCGACGCGGAGGGCGACCTCGACCGGCTCATTCAGGAACAGCAGGCCTACTACGAGGACCGGCTCGAATCGGGCGAGATGTCGCTGATCGAGGAGGCGACCACGCAGCGCCAGCTCGCGCGGATCGCGCTGCTGCAGGGCGACGAGGAGCGCGCGAACCAGCTCGAGGCCGACGCTGAAGAAGCGTTCAACAGCTACTCCGACTCGGTCTCCGCCGGCGAGCAGTCGGTGCAGGACGCCGAGAACACGTGGACCGAGATGGAGGGCGACCAGTTCGTCGTCATCCTCGGCCAGCCGCTCCTGTTGAACCCGGCGAACTACGACGGGTTCGTCGCGGGCACCGCGTCGATCGACGCCGCCTACCAGGAGGCGATCGACGCCTTCGAGAGCGCCGGCGAGACGGAACGCGCTCAGGAGGTCACGGCCGAGTACGAGTCGCGGACCGCCGCGCTCGGGATCGCCCGGTACTCGCTTTTCGGCGCCATCGGCGTCTACGCGCTCGTCGCCGTGGGGCTGACCGTTCGGACCGCGAGGCGGATGTTCTGGTACGTCCGCGACACGCGGGAGTCGGTCAGCGGCGACTTCCTCGTGTAGGTCGGCACCGCGACCGCGGGGATCGCCGAACTCCCCGCAGGTGAACTCGGTGTGATGCGGTCGTCGCGGACACGGCGACGATCGACAACGGGAGTGAGTCTCGCAAATTGGCTGTTCGGTTGTTTATAAGTTGGATTTGGGTGTTGCTGACAGGTGTTTATAAGTGATCGATGTGCCCGCGGTGAAGGCCTCCAAAGCCCCAGCCGCGAGGGGAGCTTACGCTCGCTGCGCTCCTCGGTCGCTCGTTTCACTCGCTCTCTGCGGTGCTTAGCGTCGCCTAAGCTCCCCTCGCGGCTGCCCCTTTGAGTCCCACCCACACCGCAACCGCAGCCTCACGCCTCCCCAGCCTCGTCGCTGGCGCCTTATAAGGCGCCAGCGACTCCCTCGCACGCGCTCCTCACGGCCACCGGTGGCGGCCGTTCGGAGGCGCGCGCCACCGCGTCGTCATTTATAAGCGATCGTCGTCGCTCTTGGCTGTTTAAATACCGTCTCGCCGCTACCGATCTGCAATACCCACTCCCGCCATCAATCACGGGGAGGTCTCATCGATCGGCTCGGACTGAAAGACGTTCAACGGCCCATCGCCGCTTTTTGACTCCCCCCTTCGCGATGCCGTCAGTCCTCGCTCCGCGGCGGCGTCGAGAGCCGCGCGGGGAGGTCGGGCGTCGCGGTCGCCGCGTCGATCCGGTCGAGCGACCACGCGTCGAGGAGTTCGTCGGTCCACGCGGCCTCGTCGTCGACGGCGGGACCGGCGGCGCGGGCGACGTACTCCCGCTCGGCCCCGTCGACCGCGTACGAGACGGTGACCTCGAAGCTCGGCTCCGCGTGCCCGGACTCGAGGTCGACGTAGTGCTCGATCCGGTCGCCGGGCTCGACGAGCTCGCGGCGGGCCGGCGAGTAGAACATCGAGTCGATCGGGTCGCCGTCGGCGACCACCGAGACGTCTTCCAGCGGGTCGCTCCCCTCGTTCTCGAACGCGAGCACGACGGAGCTGTACTCGCCGGCGACCTGCGTGTCGGGACTGATCCCGGGCGTCAGCGCCGGTTCACCGCCGGCGTCGCCCCCCGAATCCCCGTCGGCCGCCGCCAGCGCGTCGATCCGGCGCTCGTCGCCGTCCGACTCGATCCAGAACGAGACGGGGACCGCGTCGCCGGGGGCCGGGCGCTCGGGGACCGTCGTCGAGACGGTCGCGCTCGCGCCCGCCTCGACCGCGGTCGAGAGCGATTCCCGACCGCCGTCCGGTCCGGGGTCGACGCCGGTCACGCGACACCGCCGGTCGATCCCGTTCTCGATCGCGGCCGTGAGCGTCCCGTCGGCCGGATCGACGGTCGCCAGCACGCCGACGGCGTCGTCGCTCACCGGCAGCGACTCGGCGCCGATCTCGGCGACGACAGATCCGCCCGCTTCGACGGTCCCCGCGGGGAGCGCGAGCTCGCCGCGCTCGCCCGCGGCGACGAACCGGTCGACCGACGCGGTCTCCCCCCGACCAAGCCCGCCGAGGGAGACGCGGTCACCGCCGTCGAGGACGACCGCGACCGACTCGGCCGGCCCGCCCTCGTTCTCGACGACGATCCGGTCGCGGACGGCGTGGCCAACGCCGGGGGCGCGCTCCGGAGCGCGCCGCGTCACCGACAGGGCCGGACCGCTCTCGGACCGTCCCGGGGAGCGGTCGTCCTGCGGCGCTCGGGACGGGGACTCCGATCTTTCTCCGGTGGCGGAGTCCGCCGAACCGCGGCTCGAATCCGTCTGCTCTCGGTCCGTCGACGGCGACTGCCGGGATCGATCGGCCGGTGAGTCGTTCGACCGCTTCCGACGCTCGGGCGACTCGTCCGGCCTGTCTCGTCGCTCGGACGCCTCGCCCGACCGGGTTCGGTCCGACCCGCGAGGCGGCGACGGGTCGGTCTCCGACGGGTTCGTCGCGGACGCGGACGACGAGTCGGCGCTCGTCGACTCCGCCGAGTCCGGCGACCGAGCCCCCCGACCCGTCCCGCGCGACGACTGCGACCGGTCGCGGTCACGATCGATCCCGCCCGTCGACGAGGGCGTCGTGAACGTCCCGTTTCCGGGGACGCGGACGCGCTCCTCGGCGTCGAGCGCGTCGAGCGCGATCCGGGCGACCCCCGACTCGTACTGCGGGACGAGGAGCAGCAGTTCGTCGCCGTCGATCGTCACGGGGGACCGCACGCGCCCGGCGCCCGGCAGCTCCACCACGAGCCGGTCCGCGACGGGGACGCCGTCAGCGACGGCGACGCTGGCCCGCAGCGCGTCGCGCTCCACCGTCGCCTCGATCGTCGGCAGCGACGGGAGCGTACACGTGGGGGCGTACTCCCGCCGGCGGTCGCCGCGCTCCACCTCGAGGCCGACCGACACGCGCGTGTCGGGCTCGTAGGGGCGGGTGACCGACCCCTCCCACGCGTCGCCGGGCGCGACGTCGGTCGCCTCGGTGCCGGCCTCTAACAGCCGGACCGCGTCGAGGGGAACCCCGCCGACGTTCTCGACGGTCACCGCGATCTCGGCGACGCCGTCGTCGATCCGCCTCGTGTGCAACGCGGTCTCAACCGCCAGCCCGCCGCTCGCCGCGTCCTCGACCTCGACGGTCCCGCGCCCGGCCTCCTCGCCGTCGGCCGCGACGGTCACGTCCGCCCGCCCCTCCCGCCGCACCGACGCCACGGGGAAGTCGACGACGCTGGAGCCCTCGGCGTCGATCGTCACGCTCCGCTCGGCGGGGGAGAGCGCACAGCCCTCCACGTCCACCGCGAGCTCGACCGTCCGCTCCGTCTCGGTCGGGTTCGACGCCTCGACGTCGATCGTCCCGCCGACGCCGACGGAGTCGGTGAGCAGCTCCACGTCGACCCGGTCGCGGTCGGGAACGTACGTCGCGATCGTCCCGTCGCGCACCGAGCAGACGACCGCCCCGTCGCCGGTCGCGTACACGTCGCCGGTCGGGAGGTCGGGAACCGTCTCGGTCGTCCCGTCGGCCCCCACGTCGAGCACCCCGTCGGCCGCGCTGACGAGCACCGACCCCTCGCCGACCGGCGCGACCTGCCGGGCGTCGAGCTCCGTGCGCCAGCGGTCCTCGCCGCTCCCGCCGTCGAGGCCGACGAGCCGGTCGCTCTGGAGCGCCGCGACTACCGTGCCGTCGCAGGCGCCGACGCTCCGAACGACCGCCGAGAGGTCGCGGTCGAAGGCGATCTCCCCGTCGCCGTCGACCGCGGTGAGGAACGACCACGTCGCGATCGCGAAGCCGGTCGGCGTCGCGACGAAGGCGTCGTCGGGCGTCCCCGGCCGCGTTCGGTCGATCGCGAACCGCTCGCGGCCGCTCGCGACCTCGACGAACCGAAGGGCGTCGGCGCCGAGCACGCCGCAGCACTCCCGCGATTCGGCGCCGGCCACGGCGTACGCGTCGCCCGCGTCGTGGCTCCACACCTGGTCTCCGTCGAGCGAGTACGCCGTGAGCGTCTCCGGTGAGAGGACGAGTAGCCGGTCCGCCACCGCGAGATCGACGATCGGCTCGCCGTGGTCGATCGCGGTCCGGTCCCGCCCGGAGACCAGCGTGACGCGGTCGCCGAGGCCGAACGCGATCACGTCGCGCCCGATCCCGACCGCCGACGGGGCGTCGCTCTCGAAGGAGCCGACCTGCCGGTAGCCGTCAGTCACGGAGGTCACCCCCGGTCTCCGCCTCGGCGGCGCCTCCGGGAGCGGGCTCGATCCCGGCGCTCTCGCCGTCGTTTCCGGTGTTCCCGGCGTCCCCGTCGGTATCGCCGGCCGCGCCGCCGTCGCCCTCGTCACCGCCGGCTGTACCCTCTCCGCCCTCGTCACCGCCGGCTGCGTCGTCTCCGCCTTCGCCGCTCCCGTCGCCGTCACCCTCTCCGCCGAACAACTGTTCCAGCGACGAGGGCTCGTTGCCGAGTTGCATGTCCAGCCGGTCGGCCTGTTCTTCGACATACCGCCGCAGTTCGGGATACCCTTCGAGGTCGTCGATCTGGGTCCGGACGCTCGCGATGTACTGCCGGACCGTCTTGGGGTCGGTCTCCGCGAGCCGCTCCGCGAAGTAGTCGGTCGTCGGCTCGATCGGCTCTCTGTCCGGGAGGTGAACGCTCTCGACGAACTCGCGTTGAAGCTCGCTGCCCAGCACGCGGTCGGCGATCTCCGCGGGCGTGTACCCGGTCGAGAGCTCCCCGAGCCGGTCGTAGTCGATCCCGTCGGTCCCGTTCATCGACGCGAGGTGTTTCCGCCACACCTGCGCCATCACTTCGGTCTCCGGCTGCGGGATGAACTGCTGGATCGGGAACCGGCGGGTCGCCGCCGGGTCGATGGTGAAGGGCATGTTCGTCGCCCCGATCACGAGCAGGTTGTCCTCGATCTCGTTCATCTCCTGGAGGAACGCGTTGGTCAGCGAGCGCTCGTGACGCTGGAGCGAGTCGTCGCCCCGGTCGGGGATCAGCGTGTCGACCTCGTCGAAGAAGAGGACCGCGAACCCGTCTTGGGCGATCCCGTGGGCCTTCTCGAAGATCGCCTCCACGCGCTTCTCCGACTCCCCGGAGTACTTCGAGAGCACGTCGCTGCCCTTGATCTCGAGGAACTTCACCTCGCCGTAGCTCTCCTCGATGTTCGAGTTGTACTTCGCCTCGTAGGCGATCGCCTCGGAGACGAGCGTCTTCCCGCAGCCGGGCGGGCCGTACAGCAGCATGCTGTTGCCGCGCGAGGCGAACTCGTCGCCGTAGCGGTCGACGACCTCGTCGCGCACGTCGGGGTCGAACAGCGCGAGCAGGTTCTCCGCCGTGCGCTTCACCTCCGGCAGGCCCGCCACGTCCTCCTCGAAGCTCACCGTCGGCTTCTTCGGTTCGAGCGACACCTGGACCGCCTCGTCGTCGCCGCCCTCCTCGCTCGTCGCCGCGGTGTTCGCGGCGGGCTTCGTCGCGCGGATCTCCCGGAGCTCGCCGGAGTCGATGAACTCGAGTTCCGTCTCCGGTGTCACCCGCAGCGTGGTGTACCCCGTCGGCTCCATCGCCGCGACCTCGAACGTCGCGAGGCCGTCACCGTTCGGGACCACCTCCTCCATCGGATGGAGGAGGTAGTCGTTGTCCCTGAGGAACGGACCGAGCTCGTCGGGCGCGACCTCGCTCGTGTGGATCTTCGCGGACTCGCACTCGACCACGTCGTGTTTCCCCGCGTCGGGGTCGACGAGGAAGTCGGCGCCGCGGTCGATCCCGCCGAACACCGTCTTCACGTTCTGGTGCATGCGGACCTTGTTACCGATCCCGTCGACGATGGAGTCGTCGACCGGCTCTACGTAGAAAAACGCCCGCCTGTCGTTGTGGCGTATCTCGACCGTGTTAGTGCTCGGACCGACCTTCTTCGCGCCGATCCTGATACGGGACGTGGGCTGGTCTTGCTTCAGTATTGGCGTCAGATTAAGCATTGTCGTCACTCCGTAGCTGCGTCGTCGCCGTCTCGATAGTCGAGAGGAGTTCCCGCTGGCTGTGGTCGGTCCGATCGCGGACGTACCGCGTGTCGGCGTCGGCCCGCCGGACGACCCCGGCGAGGGTACCGAGCATCTCCGCGACCGCTCGGCAGCCGGACGCGAGCGTTCCGCCGACCGCGGACGCCTCCACGCGCCGAGCGACGCGCTCGAAGTCCTCGCGGACGCCGTCGAGACGGTCGAGCAGCGCCTCGATGACGGGCGGCCAGTTCCGCGCGTGCGGCCCGCTCGACGAGAGCGGCACGAGCACGCGCGAGTCGACCGTCTCGAACCGCTCGTCGTCGCCGACCCGGTCCGCGACCGCCGGATCGAGCCGGTCGAGCGCCGCGCTCCCGCGGTTGTAGCTCGCGGCGAGGACGCCCGCGACCGCCTCGTCGACCGCGCCGGGTCCGCCGTCGGTTCGGGGGCCGACGGCGGTGGGCCCGTCGCCCCCGCGGGCCTCGACGCGCGGTGGGAACGGCGCCGCGGCGCGCAACAGTTCCGCGATGTCGACGAGCGCGTCGAGCGCGACGTCGACGCACCGGAGCGGCTCCGGTCCAGAGAACGTCCGCATCGAGAGGAGCCGGTCCCCCTGCTCGTCGACGCGGCGGACGCCGTACAGCAGCGAGTCAGCCCGCATCCTACGACATCTCGAGGTCCGTCGTGTCCGTCTCGCTTTGCGTCTCCTCGCCCGCCGTCTGCTGTGCGGCCTCGCCGACGCTCTCGATGTCCCCGAGCACGTCGTCGACCATGGAGGCGACCTCGTGGTCCGCCGTCTCCTCGATGGTCTCCTCGATGCCGCCGACGCCCGCGAGCTGCGTCGTCAGTTCGCCCATGTTGTCGACGATGTTCATCGCCTCGTCGGGGAACGTCTGCTTTTTGAGCGCCTGCGTCCGGACCTGCTCGCGTTTGTTCCCGAGAGTCGTCTTCGCCGACTTCAGCATCTCGATGTTGTCGGCGAGCCGATCGGCCCCGCTCTCGACCTTCTCGGCGAGGTTCTGCTGGTCCGCCTCCTTCATCTTCTTGTGGTAGACGAGCTTCCGTTTGAGCTGTCGGAAGCGCTCACGTTCCTCCTCGGGGAGTTCCGCGGGGTCCTGCGGGACGCCGGCGCCGTTGCCGAGACTCTTCAGCTCCTGTGCGGTCTCCGCGAGGTGCTCGTCGATCTGCCCCGACTCCTGATCGAGCCCGTCCATCCGGTTTTCGAGCTTCTCTTTCGCGCTGTTGACCCGATCTATCGTCTCCGAGATCTTCTCGACGCAGGCGTCGATCGCCGCGGCCCAGTTGAGGATCATCCGCCCGTTGATCTCGTCGGGGTTCTCGCTGGGGTTCCGGAGCATCACAACCTGTCCGCCCTCCTGTTCTAAGATGTCCTCGGACGCGAAGAACTCCAGCAGCGCCTCGGCCTGCTGTTCGCTGGTGACGATGTCGCCCTCCTCGTCGCTCGCGTCGGTGAGTGTCTCGATGGCCTGTCGCCGGTCGATCCGGCCGTTCCCCTCCTTGAGCTCCATCGAGCCGAGCAGGTCGGTCTTGATGATCGCCCGGATCGCGCGCTCCCACTCGCCCTCGATGTCGTCCCCCTCGATCCAGCGGGCCTCGAGCCGAACCGGCTCGTCCGTCTGGTTGAGGGGGTCGGCGATCACATACTCCTGTCCGTCGCTTTCGATCCGTTCGAATTCGTATTTCTGGGGCATCGTTGGGTTTCGTTGTCGTCGCGTCACTCGGCCATTCCGCCGAACTCTTCCTCGTTGACGAGGCTCCGGTAGCGCTCGCGTACCGCTTGCCTGACGTGTTCGTTCACGGCGGTCGCGCTACTTACCTGTAACTCCTCGACGTGGTCCCCCGCCAGCTCGACCCACTCGGGGAGCGTCCCTGGGAGCTGATCGGCGTCGGCTTTGACGTCGGAGAGGATCCGCCGCGCGTGGTCGTCGGCGACGGCGTCGAACGGCTCGACGGCCTCCACCATCTCGCGGCCGGCGTCGAGCCCGAGCCGATCGATCAGCGTCTCTCGGGTCCCTTCGAGGATCTCCCCCCGGACGCTCCGCGCCTTCGAGAGGACATCGAACCGGGTGTCGATCTCGTTTTCGACGACCTGTTCGAACTCGCCGACGCGGAGCACGTAGCTCGACTCCTCGAACTCCTCTTCGACCGCGTCTTCGATCTCGTTCGCGAGGAACGTCGCGTACTCGTCTATCGCCTCCTCGACGAGGTACTCGCCGTCGAGGTCGACGATGTATCCCTCCCGGTCGAGGTAGCGGATCACGTCCGAGGTCGCGTTCACGTCGATGACGCTCTCGAGGTCGCTGTGGGCGATCTTCCCGTTCGACGCCTCGCGTTCGAGCCGGGCGTCGAGCCCCACGTCGTCGGCGTGCTCCTTGAGGTCCGTCCCGATGGTGTAGTAGTCGCGCTTGCCCGCGGTGATGCGGCGGAGGTAGTTGCGCCTGGTGAGCTCGTCGACGAAGAAGTCCAGGTCGTCGATGGCCAGGGAGAACCGCGAGCGGAGCGTCTCGCCGGTGACGACGAGCCGCTGACCGAAGAGATTCGTCAGCTCCCGCGTGATGTTCATGTTGCCCTTCACGCCGAACGGGTCGACGTAGTACACCCCGTCGCGGATCTGTTCGAGGTCGACGAACTCGTCGTTCGACATCTCCGCGAGCGCCTTTCGCATGTCGCTCGCGGCGAGCGATCCGGCGTTCAACATTCCGACGTCCGCGCTCTCGTAGCCGGACTTGATCTCCGACTTCTGGTCCGCAACGTACACGAACCCGTAGTTGTCTTGGGCGATATCTCGACAGACGTCCTCGAGGACGTCCGTATCGACCGGCAGAATCGTCATTACGATACACGTGACAGGCTCCCATACTAAACCTTGCGAACACGACGATCGGCGGACCGATCGGCGATTCGCGCTTCCGTCGTCGGGTCCCGACCTCGGCGTCCGGTCTCCCGGCGGCTTCGGCCGCCGGACGCGGACGGGTTCGGAGCCGGATCGGAAATGATACTTCTGAATAATAAATTTTGAATACTATCTCCACATATGATTTGTTTTCCGAGTAGAGTATTGGCTGACGCCGCTCGGGACAACGAAGCCGCAGACCGCACCGCTCCGATCGCGAGATACCCCGATGCAGGGTGGAACAGCCGGAATCGCGGGATCTTCTGTATTTCGAAATATCGAGACGAGTCCTGACTACACAAATTCATTCCAGCCTAAATAATATTATATTTTATTTCTTTTTGATCAACACCAGTGGTCAACACGGCACGCGTCGCGTCTCCGTCTCTTCTCGTCGACCTCCGGCAGTGTTTGACGCGTATCGCCGCGGAGCACCGAGCGACGCCGCGTCGACGATCGACGACCCGCCGATGTTTCTCCGTACTTACTGTATATCTGAACTATTCGAAAGTGGAAACATCTCACGCGGCGGTTCCCATCGATCCGTGGCGATCCCGAACCGTGGCGATCCCGAGCCGACGAGCTACTCCCGAGCCGACGAGCTACTCCCGAGCCGACGAGCTACTCCCGAGCCGACGAGCTACTCCCGAGCCGACGAGCTACTCCCGAGCCGACCGGGTAGCCCGAGCGGACGGACCGACGCAGGGTCGGTTCGGATTTCTGCCGATCCACCCGATGAAGGATAGATTTAACACTACGACCGCCGTTTTCGAACCATATCGATGGCTCAGATCTCGAAACCCGCCGTCCGCGTCGATGTTCGAAACATCGGCGGTATCGACGAGGCGTCGGTGACGCTTCCCGACGGCGTCTCGATCTTGACCGGGCGAAACGCGACGAACCGGACCTCCTTCCTGCAGGCGCTCATGGCCGGGCTCGGCAGCCGTCAGAGCTCCCTGAAGGGGGACGCCGAGGAGGGCGAAGTGACCCTCGAACTCGGCGACGAGACGTACACGCGGACGCTGCAGCGCCGCGGCGACTCCGTCGCCTTCGGCGGTGACCCCTATCTCGACGACCCGGAGCTGGCCGACCTGTTCGCGTTCCTGCTGGAGAACAACGAGGCGCGGCGGGCGGTGGCGCGCGGCGACGACCTCCGCGAGATCATCATGCGGCCGATCGACACCGACGCGATCGACGCGGAGATCCGCGAGTGCAAGCGCGAACGCGACGAGCTGGAGTCCGAGATCGAGACGCTCGACAGCCTCGAACGCGACCTCCCCGACCTCGAGGCGGACCGCCGCGAGAAGCTCGAGGAGCTGGAAGAAGCGCAAGAAGAGCTGGAGTCGGTCCGAGAGGAGCTCGACGAGCTCGACGCCGGCGTCGAGGAGAGCCGCACGCGCAAAGAGGAGATGGAGGAGGCGTTCCAGCGGGTGCGCGACGCCCGGTCCGCCCTCGACGACCTGGAGTTCGACCTCGAGACCGAGCGCTCGACGCTCGCGGAGCTGAAGGCGGAGCGCGAGGAGCTCCAAGAGACCGTCGAGGAGGCGGAAGAGCCCGACGAGAACGCGGACCGGCTCGCCGGTCGGATCGACGAGCTCCGCCGGCGGAAGCGCTCCCTCGACGACGAGGTCAACGAGCTCGGGAGCGTCATCGGCTTCAACGAGGACATGGTCGACGGCTCGGGGATCGACATCGACGAGGGGACGCCCGGCGACGACCCGACCGACGCGCTGACCGCGGGCGACCAGACGGTCTGTTGGACCTGCGGGTCCGAGGTCGAGACCGACCAGATCGAGGCGACCCTCGATCGCCTCCGAGAGCTCCGGTCCGACAAGCTCGACGAGCGCAACGAGATCCGCGCGGAGATCCAGGAGCTCACCGACAAGCAGTCGTCGATCAAGCAAGCCCGACGCGAGATCGAGCGCGCCGAGGAGCGGCTCGACGCGGTCGGGACGGAGATCGAGTCGACCGAGTCGCGGATCGCGGATCTGGAAGACCGGATCGAGTCGAAGGAAGCGGAGATCGAGGAGCTGGAGGAGGAGGCCGAGTCGATCGACGTCGACGGCTACGACGAGGCGTTAGAGCTCCACCGCGAGGCGAACGGGATCGAGCTCCGGATCGAGCGGCTCGAAGACGAGATCGACGAGATCGACGAGGAGATCGACGAGCGGGAGGCCGCGATCGAGCGCCGCGAGGACCTGAAGGCCGAACGCGAGGAGCTCGCCGAGCGGCTGACGGAGCTGCGGACGCGCGTCGACCGCATCGAGGAGACCGCCGTCGAGGAGTTCAACGAGCACATGGAGACGGTTCTCGACATCTTGGAGTACGAGAACCTCGACCGGATCTGGATCGAGCGCCGGGAGACCGAGGTCCGCGAGGGGCGTCGCAAGGTCACGCGGACCCGCTTCGATCTGCACATCGTTCGCTCGTCGCCCGACGGGACGGCCTACGAGGACACGGTCGACCACCTCTCGGAGAGCGAACGGGAGGTGACGGGGCTCGTGTTCGCGCTCGCCGGCTACCTCGTCCACGACGTCTACGAGACGGTCCCGTTCGTCCTGCTCGACTCACTTGAGGCGATCGACTCGGACCGGATCGCGCGCGTCGTCGACTACTTCCGGACCCACGCCGACTACCTCGTCGCCGCGCTCCTCCCCGAAGACGCCGCCGCCCTCCCCGAGGAGTACGCCTACGTCGAACAGATCGACTGATCCGCCCGCCGGTGGCCGTCCCCGCGCTTCTCGCTCTCGCGGTCTCGGCGTCCGCGGACCATTACATTACATCAATACGTCTGTAATTTCCATTCTCCACCCCGTTCTCAGTGTCAGAACGCATGCAGGCTCTACGACCGGTTCTCCGCCGATACGCCTCGAAATCAGTAGACCGCTGAATCAAGGCCTCCGGAGCCGTCGATAATGCGATCCGCTATTTTGATACCCCCTCTTTCACAAAAATTACTCCCGAAGGTTAGTAATCGCGGAGATTCACCTCGATACGATTTTTTGTCGCACGTAAGCGGTCCGGAAGGGTTTCCCGATACCAGTCTCCTTTCATGTCGGCTGCAGGCCCTGAAAGACTAATTGCGCCGATTACTACGTCGTCGGGACCGAATATTGGAACGCCAACGCAGCGAAGCCCGGGACCGTACTCCTCTTCGTCAAACGCGACACCGCGATCGCGAACTCGGTCGAGCTCGTCTAACAGATTCTGTTTTTCCGTAATTGTATGCTCAGTGTAGCCGGTCAGTTCCAGCGATTCGAGCAGCGCCTCAAGTCGATCCGACGACACGTGGGCGAGAATCGATTTCCCGGTAGCCGTACAATGTAAGTCATGTCTCTCGCCGACCCGTGTCGAAAACCGAATATCGTCGCTTCCGCGGGAGCGGTACAAGTAAACACCCTCTCTATGTTCTTCCACGGCGAGATTGCCTACTAATTCCATCCCCTCAACGAGGGACTCAATTTGCGGTCGTGCAATCTCGAACAGGTCAGTCTGTATCCGTGTCGTCTCACCGATCCGAAGAAAACGGAGCCCGAGCCGGTATTGACCATCCTCGTTCACGACGTACCCTCTTTCACGAAGTGTTGTAAGATGGTTATGTGCGGTGCTTTTCGAAACCCCAACAGAATCGGATATTTCGGTCACTCCTGCCTCACCGGCTTGTTCGAGGTATTCTACTATTGATAAGACGGTATCAATCGATTCGACGGGTGCGTTTGCTCGGGTCATATGAGAAGGCCACTCGCTGAGAGTACTTGTAGTTGGCCCTATATTCGTTCTGTCCGACAGAACTCTAGCTTCGATTTTTTATACTAATCTGTATCTTGCTGGACCTTTTTTCCTCCATCGTCCTAAGGCATTACATAACTAAGTATGTAATTTGCAGGATACTGCTCAGTCGCACTGTTCTGTTTGTCAGGATGCCGTGCCTTAATTTTCACGAATATCTCTGTCTATTTGAGTCTCTCTATGCGTATAATCTGGAGCAGTGGGTTTGTACAGCATGGTTGTAGTGCGGAAGGATACTTATCGAGAGGTAATACTGCGTTCTGTTGTACAGAACTAGTGTTGAGGGGACGGATACACCGACTGCTGCAGGAGACATCCGATAGGGACAGCTATTTTGAGAGAGCTATCGATTCGATTGTAACTCAAACGACAATAGCTCGGATCGTCCACACGTTGTTCGCGTTGGGTGACTTCAGAGAGTGAGAGATAACCGGCCCGTCGGCGGATTGGTTATCGTGAGTGCTTTGGCCCGTTTCGATTCGGTTTAAATCGCCTCGTGACTCGAAGCGTAGTTCAATTCTATCACATTTTTGGATGCCAAAATCTTTTTCCGGAGGTCCTCTTGCACTTCGGATTCTCGGAATCGGTGAGCGGGGCCAGTAATACTGAGACCGCCTACCGCGTTTCCAGTCGAATCCTCGATGGCTGTGGAGATCGACGCCATCCCCACTCTGTATTCTTCGCGGTCGAGCGCGACATCGTTTTTGCGGATCTGTTCGAACTCCTGTTCGAGCTCCCCACGGTCGGTAATCGTGTTTTCTGTGTGCGCGGGCATCCCGTGTCTGTCAAGTATTTCAGTTATGCGTTCGTCAGCGTACTGTGCGAGGATCGCTTTTCCGACGGCGGAAGAGTGCATATGGAAATGCGTACCGTCGGTGAAGTCGTACGAGATACTTAGGTCGTTCTGGACGACATCAAGTGCGACGCACATCCCGTTTTGTTCGGCTGATAGTGTGACAAATTCGTTGTTGGTTTTTGTAGAGAGGGTATTCACTTCCGGCTTCGCCACATTGTATAGCGTCACGTGGTCGCGGACGTGCCCTCCAAGTTCCAGATACCGAAGACTGAGTTTATATGCACCATCGTCATCTTGTATTACGTACCCCAACTCTCGGAGCGTATTCAGGTAGTCGTGGACGACGCTGGACGGTCTGTCGATCTCCTCCGCTACTGCCGTAACAGTTCTTTTGCCGTCTCTCTCAAGCGTCGCCACGACATCATTCATCGTTAACAACGCCTTGATTGGCCGGTTAGCTTCGTCCATACACCGTCTCTCAGTGGCATCACACATATATATTCGGAATTGTCGAATATTGAGACCGGTTAAACGACTCAACGCGAGAATATGCCGCGATAGCTGCGATCGGCGACTTGATTAGTACTTGCCCTTCGATAATACCGAATTATCTTCCCACGTTTAAAGTATCGGCCGAACCGCTATTCCGTCGAATACTTCGTATAGAGACTCTCCACGTCCAAATTTATCATCCAAAATAAGGAAAGACTTATTTAGAATAGTGCCGGTAAGTCAACGTAGAGCATGACAAGTGATACCCAAGAAATGGTGACCGAGAGTCGCTCAGACTCGGAGCTAACACTCGTCGACGCAGACGTCCACCAACGCTGGGCGGACGACGACGCGATCGCTCAGTACCTTCCGGACCGCTACAAAGACGATGGGCTGGTCCTCCCGGAACTTCTCTACCGGAATCCCGGGGAGTTCCTTCGGCAGGACGAAAAGACGGAAGACGGGAATAAACCGGGCTCAGATCTCGAAGAGATCTGTGAGAATCACTTGGACAAGCACGATATCGACTACGCGATGTTGACCGGGAACTCGTGGTTCAATCTTGCGGCGCTGCCCCATCGTGACTACGCTAACGAGCTCGCACGCGCATTTAACGAGTGGTTGGTGAATGACGTCTTCCCCGTCGACGATCGGTTTATTGGGTCGATGTACGTCGCGCCGAAGGCGCCTGAGCAAGCCGCGGAGCTCATCCGGGAATACGGCGATCACCCACAGATCCGTCAAGTGATGCTCCCCGGTGGTGCCGAAGTGCCGTACGGTCGACCCCAGTACTGGCCGATGTACGAGGCCGCCGAAGAGCGGAACCTTGCGATGGCGGTTCACCCGTTCTCGGAAGGACACGGAACGAGTAACCCGCCGACTGGCGCCGGCCATCCAAACAGTTACATCGAGTGGCACACGCTTCTCGGCTCGTACTACATGGGGCAGCTCGCCTCGATCGTTACCGAGGGCGTTCTCGTCGAGTATCCCGACCTGCGCTGGGCGTTCATCGAGGGAGGGTACGGGTGGCTTCCGCACTTCATGTGGCGACTCGATAAAAACTGGAAAGGACTCCGTTCGCAGGTCCCGTGGCTGAAAGAGAAACCGAGCCACTACATCCGAAACAACGTCTGGTTCGCCAGCCAGCCCATTGAGGAGCCCGAGCGACCGGAACACCACGACCAGATCCTTGAGATGATGCACGCAGACGAGATGCTCATCTACGCCTCGGACTATCCACACTGGGACGGCGACGATCCGAACTGGGGGCTACCACCGATGGACGAGGAGATGGAACGGGCGATCAAACACGAGAACGCAGCAGAACTATGGGACTTACCGACTGACGGCAGTAAACTCGAGTGATTCACATGACAGAGAAACGGTTCGAGATCTGTTCGGCCGACGAGTTCGATCCGGGTGAGCGGAGGATCGAGACGCTCGGCGGATTCTCGGTTGGGATCTTCAATGTCGACGGAGAGTACTACGCCATGAAAAACGACTGTCCCCACCAGCGTGCGCCACTCTGTGAAGGAAAAGTCGGGGGAACCACTGAGGCTGACAGCCCGGGCGAGTACGAGTGGGTCAAGCCGGGACAGGTCGTCCGCTGTCCGTGGCACGGCTGGGAATTCGACGTCAAAAGCGGCGAATCGGTTTTCAACCCGCACAAGGTGAAGGCCAAGACGTTCGAGGCCCGCGTTGAATCCGAGGACAAAGCTGGCGCCACCGACGGTGGTTGCGGAGGGTGTGATGTCGAACTCGAGGGCGACGAACCGCCGGTCGAGACATACGACACAGAAGTCGAGGACGGAATAGTTGTGGTGTATCTATGAGCGCGGAATCCAAGGGTCACCTCGCTGCCTTCCGTGAGGAGATCGATCCGTTCGTCTTCGTCGGCGGCGCCATCGTTACTATCCTGGCTATCGGCTACATCGCGTTGAATCCCGACGCCGCCGCAACAGAACTCACGAACATCAATAACTTCCTCTGGACGGAGTTCGGTTGGATGTTCCTTTGGTCGATGTTCCTCGCCGTCGCGTTCTGTGTGTGGTTGCTCGTCGGCCCGTGGGGGAGCATCAAACTCGGGGACGACGACGAGGAGCCGGAGTTCTCGTACTTTTCGTTCCTCGCAATGCTGTTCTCCGCAGGTCTCTCGACCGGGCTAGTGTTCTACGGGCCGGCAGAGGCACTATTTCACTACTCTTCGGGGCCGCCGTTCGTCAACGGCGAAGCGGAAACTGCCTCCATCATCCCGGACGCAGTTCAGTACACGATGCTACACTGGGGTATATCGCCGTGGTCAGCATATCTCGTCGTCGGCCTGACCATCGCGTACTACGTCCACCGAAAGGGGGCGCCGATAAAGCCGTCGACGGTGTTCGCGCCGTTCATCGGCGTTGAGAACCTCGACGCGAAGTGGGTCAAACCGCTGGATCTGCTGATGGTCGTCATCTCTGTCGGCGGCGTCGCCGTTTCGCTCGGCTTCGTCGTGACGCAGTTCCTTGCCGGGATGAACTACAACTACGGCGTTCAAGTCGGTGATCTCGGCACAATACTGGTCACCGTTGGACTCACAATCGGGTTCACCGCGTCCGCGGCGCTTGGCGTCAAGCGTGGCATCCGCCGAGTTTCGACGTTCAACATGTACCTGTTCGGTGCGCTGCTCACTCTGGCGTTCGTGTTCGGCCCCACGTCGTTCCTACTCAATACCGGCACGGAGGCGCTCGGCGGCTACATGAACGAATTCGTCAGCATGAGTCTGTTCATGAACGCCACGAACGGTGGCGAGTGGGTCGGGGCTTGGACTGTCTTTTACTGGGCGTGGTGGTTCTCTTTTGCGCCGATGATCGGCATCTTCATCACGCGAATCTGCCGGGGACGGACTATTCGCCAAGTGGTGTTCGCTGGACTCGTCGGCACCACCAGCGCCTCATTCCCGTGGTTCGTCGTTATGGGCGGGTCGTCCCTGTGGGTGGAGACGCAGGGCTCCGTCGAACTGCTCTCCATCGTGTTTGAGCAAGGGCGCGAAGTCGCCGCCTTCCCACTGTTCGAGACGCTCGTTCCCTTCGGCGGCGTCTTCGCTGTCGCCTACCTCCTGCTCGTCCTCACGTTCCTCATCACGACAGTGGACTCAACGACCCTGAGCCTTGCAATGTTCACGACGGACGGAAGCGAACATCCCTCGACCGCTAACCGCGTTATTTGGGGCGCCCTGGTGGGACTCCTCTCTTCGCTGTTGCTCGTCAGCGGCGGGCTCGCTGCGCTCAAGGATTTCGTAGTCCTGTTGGGCTTCCCGATTGCGTTCGTCATCGTACTGTGTCTCATCGGCATGGCCGTCGAATTTGAACAGCACAAACCAGTGTTGTTCACCGAGCGCTACGGTTCGGACACCGCCGAGACACAAGATCGAGGGACCGTCTTAGACTACTTCTCGGAGCGCCGGCCGGGCTGGATGCGCAGCTCTGACGATTGACGCTGCCACTGAAAACGAGACCGGTTCGGGGCATCTGCGGACCGCTTTTCGTTTCACGAAGATTCGGCGCAGATCGTCGCTCCACGGGCGTCTGTTCCGTCTTATTCTAGCGCGACGTTGACGACAGGGACGGGAGAGTCAAAGATAACGGCCTGCGTTACGCTTCCAAACAGCGCTTTCCCCGTCGGCGAGCGCTGTCGCCCGCCGACGACGACGTATCGAATGTCGTTCTCCGCAGCGTACGACGCAATCTCCGAACCCGGGTCGCCGACACGCACGGCGACTGTTGGGTCTGCTCGTTCTGCGTCCGGTAGCGCCCGCGAGACGATATCTTCGGCGACCTGTTGGACCTCCCAGTTCTCCGTTAAGTCCTGACCTTCGACTTCCTTTTCGAGGACGTCGACAAGTTCCGAGCGCTCGAAGACGTGCAAAGCGTGCAGCTCTTCGTTGAGGTCATTTGCGAGCGTCTCAGCTTCCTTGAGAACGTGCGCTGCTCTCTCCGAGTCGTCAACGGCAGCTACAATTGCCATACCCCACACACGGAGCAGAGGATAAAAGAAGTTCTGGTGATCGGGGGCTTACTACTCGAGAACGAGCGGTGTCCACCGTCCACTCAGCAGGGTCCGCGCCGACCCGGTGTACACGCGGCAACGAAAAAACACGCCAGCAGGTTCGCTCAGGCAATACCGGAGCGAGGAGGAAGACACCGGACAGCGAGATAACCACTCCCAGCGGATCGACGTTGCGTTGCCGACCGCTGTGGCCCTGAAGCGTCTTTACTATCCGTTCTCGTCCCTCTATTCTGAGTCGTTCCGGTGAGTGGTACTTTTGCTGTCACCGCCGATGGTTTCGCGTTCTCCACGCCGAACGGGCGAACGTATTGCACGTTCATCGTGCGAGCAAGACGACAGCGACTACCGCACATCCGAGTCCAGCCAACTGTGTCACGGTGAGCGACTCATCGAGGAAGATAATCGCCAGCACTGCCGTTCCGAGGATGTACATCCCGCTGATCGCGGTCGATATGGCGGCGGATCCTCCGCTGAGGGCGAGGTAATACGACAGGGTTCCGGCGCCGAGGAAGACCCCCGCCGCGAGCGCGATGCTAATGCTTCCGGGGTCAGCCACGATTGTGTCTCCACTGACGGCGACGTACGTCACGGCAACGCTGATCCCCGCGACGTACGTGTAGACGACAGCCTGTTCCGAGGGGATCCCGTTCGTCGCCAACTTCGCGAGGAACGCCCATCCGGTGTACAGAAGCATTGCTCCTACCGCAAACGCGGCTGTTTTACTCATCGTGGTCTCAGTGGTCTCGATCCGCGATAATAGATTTAACGTAGTCGTGATGGATCGACTGTCGCCGGTTTCTATTCTCCCGGTACTTATATTATGGATTAGCGAAAAGGCAGATACGGATCATGAGTAGCAAAACTGTCGTACTGGGCGGATCCGGGGCGATGACATCCGGCTGTGTCTACGATCTTCACCAGACCAGCGATTTTGACGAAATCGTCGTGGCTGACGCTGACGAGGAGAACGCGCGCCGGCTCGTCGACGTCCTCGACGACGACCGGTTTCGGTTCGAACCAGTGGACGCAACCGACACAGACGACATCGTCCGTGTCCTCGAAGGTGCCGACTACGTGGTCAACGGTCTCCCATATCCCTTCGAGTCGAACGTTTTGGACGCGATGCAACGCGTCGGCGACCTCACTGGGGTCGACCTGAACGCTTTTGACTTCGAGGAGGTACTCGACCGTTCCGAGGAGTTCGCTGAAGCAGGGAACTCGCTTTGGTTCGCCAACGGTGGTCTCGTAAGCACTATCGCACTTGGAATGGTTGGCTGTGACCAGTTCGACGACGTCGAAGACGTCAATTTCTACTGGGGGATGTGGCGTCTTCTCACGCAGACGACGCCCGGACTCACTGACACGGTCACCTACGAACACAACCCCGATGTCGACGAACGGGCTAAGTGGGAAAACGGCGAAGTGATCAACGATCTCCCGGCGTTTAGCGAACAAAGGACGTTCACGTTTCCGGATCCGATCGGAGAAGAGGAGACGTACGTCATCTCTCACCCCGAACCGATCACCTTCCCACAGTCTCCGATTGCGCAGGAAAAGAATGTCGACCGTATCATTACGCGCGGCGCATGGCACGACGAATGGAAACGCTACGAGCGGACGCTCCACGCTTCGAACGCGTTTGAGACGGACAGCGTGGAAGTCGACGGAACGGAGGTTGATCCCGTCGAAATCATGCAACAGCAAGTGAAGAACCAAGGACTAGAGCTCGAAACGCAGTGGAGACCGCCTGAGGAATTGTCCCCAGAGACGGAGTGGACGCCCCAGACGGTCCTTTCAGCAGAGGTAACTGGAACGGTAGACGGCCAGGACGACCGTGCCGTCTTCCACTTAGAGCAGCCGTCTCCCTTCTTCGACGTCGAAGAGATCACGGTGATGCGCGAGTATGGCAGTTACGTCGGCGTCCCCTTATCGGTCACACTCCAGCTCATGGCGGACGGTGACGTTGATGAGGACGGTATCTTTATCACCGAGACAAGTGGCCTCGACGCGGAACGATACCTCGATGAAATGGAGGAGCGAGGCTTCGACCTCGTGGCTGAACAAACGCCTAGCAAGTCAATCACAGCACAGAACTCGACGTAAGCCTCGACGCTGCCTCGCGGATCGCTAAAACCGTAAGAATGGTATGGGTCGGTCGTGAACGTGGGGACGTGCCCGAGCCTAATCAGAACTACGTCGACGGCGAGTGGGTCTCCTCGGAAACGGGAGAGACGTTCGAGGTTTACGACCCTGCGGCCCCCGACGAGACGGTGGCGAGCTACCAGCAGTCCGACGCGGCGGCCGCCGTCGAGGCGGTCGAGGCGGCGGGGGACGCACAAGAGAAGTGGGCGACCACGCCCGGTCCGGAGCGCGGTCGGATCCTCCGGCAGGCGGGGACGATCCTCGCCGATCGGAAAGACGAACTCACCGAGACGCTCGTCGCGGAAGAGGGGAAGGCCCGTCCCGAGGCGGCCGGCGAGGTACAGCGCGCGATAGACATCTTCCACTACTTCGCCGGGAAGGCCTCGGACCTCGGCGGGACGGTGAAGGGATCGAACAGCCGCGACACGACGCTCTACACGCGCAAGGAGCCGGTCGGCGTCGCGGCGCTGATCACGCCGTGGAACTACCCCATCGCCATCCCGGCGTGGAAGCTCGCCCCCGCGCTCGCCGCGGGCAACACCGTGGTCATCAAGCCCGCGAGCGCCGCCCCGGGCGTCGTCTTCGCGCTCGCGGAGGCGTTAGACGAGGCCGGGCTCCCGGACGGCGTGCTCAACGTCGTGACGGGCCCCGGTAGCTCGGTCGGTAACGAGTTCATCACGAACGAGGGCACCGACGCCGTCTCCTTCACCGGCAGCGGGCAGGTCGGCGAGATGGTCTACGATCAGGCCACGGACGCCGGCAAGCGCGTCCAGACCGAGATGGGCGGGAAGAACCCCACGCTGGTCACCGACTCGGCCGACCCCGCGGAGGCCGCCGAGATCGTCGCGACCGGCGGCTTCGGGACGACCGGCCAGTCGTGTACCGCGTGTTCCCGCGCGATCGTCCACGAGGACGTGTACGACGAGTTCGTCGACGAGCTCGTCGACGCCGCGGAGGCCGTCGACATCGGCCCCGGCCTCGACCACGAGATGGGGCCGCAGGTCAGCGCCGACGAGCTGGAGTCCACGCTCGAGTACATCGACATCGCCCGCGAGGAGGGCGCGACGGTCGCGGCGGGCGGCGAGCGGCCGACCGGCGACGCGGTCGAGACCGGCCACTTCGTCGAGCCGACCGTCCTGACCGACGTCGACAACGACGACACGATCGCCTGCGAAGAGGTGTTCGGCCCGGTGGTCGCGGTCATCGAGGTCAGCGACTACGACGAGGGGCTCCGCGTCGCCAACGACGTGGAGTACGGGCTCTCGGCCAGCGTGGTCACCGACGACCACACCGAGGCCAAGCGGTTCGTCGACGAGGCGGAGGCCGGCGTCGTGAAGGTCAACGAGAAGACGACCGGGCTCGAACTCCACGTCCCCTTCGGCGGGTTCAAGCGCTCCTCGTCGGAGACCTGGCGCGAACAGGGCGACGAGGGGATGGAGTTCTACACGATCGAGAAGACCGTCTACGACAACTACTGAACCGGTTCCGCCGCTCCCACACGTATCGTCCCGAAACCGACCGGCCGCGTCTGTCCCACTGACGGCCGGTCCACGTCCCTTCCGAAGACGATTTTCATACGGGACGGGTCCGTTGACACGCCCGTGGAGACGCGTTCGCGGCCATCGACGATCCGGACCGCAGCAGCGACACGCTTCGAGAGGCCGCAGCGTACGTCGCCGGGACGGACGCCGATCTGGTGTTGTCCCTCCCGCTGACGCCGGAACGGTTCGAGGAGTCGCAGACGGCCCTCGACGAGATCGGTGGCGTGGAGAACAAAGACTACGCCGACGAGGACGCGCGGACCGTCGCGAAGCAGTTCGCCGACGACATCGTGCGAGGGCCGTTCGCACAGGGGGCGAGCCGGGTTATCGAGCCCGCGGAGGAACACGGCTGCGACCACGTGTACATCACGGGACGGCGTCGATCCCCGACCGGGAGAGCGATGTTCGGCGACACCACCCAACACTCATCCTCAACTGCTCCGGCTTCGTCACCGTCCGCACGAACTGACGGCGCCGAGCCACCGCGGTGCGGATCGCTCGCCGGAACGGAAGACACGGTCGAGTTGATAGATGGTGACTCGCAGCACTCGACCGTATAGATTGAATGTTTCGCCTGCAATAAGTACGTTTCCCCAACATGGTTCGATTTCTCACGTCCGCGTTCGGGAACGCGGATCGTCCCACCCGCTCGCGGCGTTGCGCGGACGGTGCGGGGTTCACGGTGATACCCCTCACCATTCCGGGAAGCCGAAAATGGTGGGGGCAACGACGGGTCGTCGACTTCGCTATCGCGGATTCCTCCCCGAGATGCGTGGGGAGCCGGACCGCCGCTCGGCCACGCAACCACTATTGGGGCGGGTCGCGAAGGCGTCGTATGGACACGACAGTCATGTTGCCGCCGCGTCCCGACCGGCGGTGGACCCTCGCCCGTCAGCTCGGCGTCTCGACCGCCGTCGTCAGGTTCTGGGGGGAAGACGAGTGGTGGACGTACGACTCGCTTCTGCGGACCAAAAACCGGTTCGCGGCCCACGGGCTCTCGCTGGACGTGGTGGAGGACCGCCCGCCGATGACGAACACCGTCCTCGGGCGGGACGGCCGCGACGAGGAGATCGAGACGGTCAAGCACCTCATCCGGAACATGGGTCGGGCGGGTATCGGCGTCTACTGCTGGGTCTGGACGGAGAACCCGGTCGGGGTCCTCCGCACCGCCGACGAGGTCCCGCTGCGCGGCGACTCCCGGACGACGGCCTACGACCACGAGCAGGCGGAGCGCGCGCCGGACTACCCCGTCGACGTGACCGAGGAGGAGCTCTGGGAGAACCTTGAGTACTTCCTCGACGCGGTCGTCCCCGTGGCCGAGGAGGCGGGCGTGAAGCTCGCGCTCCACCCTGATGACCCGCCGGTCGGCTCCCTGCGCGGCGTCCCGCGGCTCGTCAGTTCCGTGGAGAACGTCCGGCGCATCTTGGACCTCCGCGACAGCCCGAACCACGGGCTGACGTTCTGTCAGGGAAACTACGCCGCGATGGGCGCCGACGTCCCCGAGACGATCCGGCGGTTCGGCGACCGGATCCACTTCGTGCACTTCCGGGACGTCGACGGAACCCCCGAGGAGTTCGTCGAGAGATGGCAGGACGACGGCCCCACGGACATGCTCGCCGCGATGGAGGCGTACCGCGAGGTCGGCTTCGACGGCCCGATCCGCCCCGACCACGTCCCGCGGATGCTCGACGAGGGCCACCGCGACGACGCGCAGGCGGGCTACACCGACATGGGGCGGCTGTTCGCGATCGGGTACATGAGGGGTCTGTTAGAGCAGACCGGCGGGGAGGCGCCGTAGTACAGACCGGCGGGGAGCCGCGGTCCGAGCTTTTGCCGCGCTCGGTATGGGATTCATCGACGAGGAGTACCTGCTGGAGTTCGTCGGCGATCTGAACGGTCCAGCTCCATATCGGCGCCGTACGGGACTACCAGGAGTCGCTCTACGAGGGCCTCGGAAAGAACGCCGGGGGAGACGTGTCGACGGGGGACGTCGACATCGCCGTGCTGTCGCCGTACTACGCGGCGAAGGCGGGCGTCGACAACCTCACGCAGACGCTCGCAGTCGGCGGGGCCGAACACGACGTGCCGGAACAACTTCGTCACGGGCGAAGTGCTGTACGCCGACGGCGGCTGGCAGGCGTACGGCCGGGGCGCGGGCGACCAGTAACGACCCGATCAGGTCGGCGTTCCGGGCGGCACTCTCGTGTTCTGGAAGACAGAACAGAACCCGAGACAGACTGCCGATGGGCGTTACAAACATATGGTTGTAATTTTCATCGCGAGAACCGACCGATATCCATCGTACTAGGCGGCAGTGTTGCTCGTATCGGCGCGTAAAACCCGCGGAAAAGGCGTTCTGAGTGACGGAACGCCTGATCAGTAGTTGTGTTCAGTTCGACGACGTTGGTCGCGCTGAGCACGCGTTCGGGGAGCTGACCGTGGCGGTCGTCGTCGCTGACGCGGCTGGCGGGCGCCGACACGCTGATCGCGCCCAGCGTCTCGTCCGAGGAGTCCTTGACCGGGGCCGCGATACAGCGTAGCCCTTCCAGCGCTCCTCGACCAACGCGAGGGTCTTCTCGGTGGTTCGAACCGGATACTTGGCGTCCATACTGATCGATCAAGATACACGGTGGTAATATGTGTTCTGGAAGACAGAACGAAATTGGGAGAATAAGGTCCCGCTTACGGCGAGCGACAGGGGGCTCGATCGAGTTACCTGACCAGTTTGACCGGATCACTCAATCAGATCGAGCGGGGGCCCAGCCCTCGGTAGCGGTCGCATTGCCACCCGACAACCGCTTCGAACAGCGCGGGGGAGTTGCCGGCGTCGTGGAACAGCACGATCTCGGGCTCGTCCGGCGATGAGCCGCCGACGGTGCGTCGTCGCGGTGAGATAGCGGGTCATCTGCGGTCTCTCGCGATCGGCGGAACCGTCGCAACTCGACGTAGTAAGCATGGCGCTAATCGACGATCGACGAGTAAGAGTTATGTAACCGTCGAACCAGTACTCGGGTATGCGTTCGATATGCCCTCGGTGTGGCGATACAGTCGCGAGAGACCACGGATCGCTCGTCTGCCGGAACTGCGGCCGCACGCTGCGACACGGCGCCGACTGACGGTTTGACCGTCGTCGCCGCGGAACAGTCGCTCGGAGCGCCTGCTAGTACATCGCGTCGCGGATCTCGTCGTCGAGGTCCTCGAACTCGGCGAGGTACTCGCGGCGGTCCTCGCGGAGCGCGTCGCGGGCCGCCTCGAAGTCGTCGACGCGATCGGCGACGGCGAACCGCTCGACGTCGATCCCCGGAACCTCGCTCGGAACGGTCAGCCCGAGGTCGTCGTCGCGCTCCCACTCGATGCGGTCGCGGGCCGCCCCCTCCAGCACGGCGACGGTCTCTTCGACGCCGACGTCGATCGGGTCGTCGGTCCCCACCGTTCCCGTGTTGATGACGTAACACTCGACGTCGAGGTCGGCGATGAGGTCGCGGAAGCGGTTCCCCTCCTCGCCCTCGGAGCCGACGATGAACGGGTTGGTGCCGACGACTCGGATCGGCTCGCCCACCCGCGAGGGATCGCCCGCGCTCGTCTCGACCGACTCCCCGAGCATGAACGCGACCGCGGCCTGCTCGTAGTCGAGGCGCGCGATCGGCGGCATCAGTGGGTTCCGGGTGATGAAAAACACCTGGTCGACGCGGTCGAGGTCGATGTCGTCCGCCGAGCTCTCCAGCCGGTTCCGTCGGATGGTCGCCCGCGCGTTCTTCCCGTAGCGAGGCTCGTCGAAGTGGACCGTGCCGTCGTCGTCGACGGCGACGTTCTCGAGGACGGCGCTCTCGTCGGTCACGGCGCTGTGCAGTTCCGGCTGCTCCGACGCGTCGAGGCCGATCGTCTTCACGTAGAGGCCGCCGCCCTCGCTTCCGGCGACCGTCCCCGAGGGCAGGAGCGCGCACACGTCGTCCTGAATCATCTCGACGCCCTCCGGGTCGTCGAGCCAGAGGCCGTGGCTGGTCAGCGTCGACTTCCCCGTCCCGGAGAGACCGAGGAACAGCTGTCCCACGTCGCGGGCGTCGTCCCCGTCGGCGAGCGTGACGCGCTTGCTCCCCGCGTGGAGGCCCAGTCCGCTCTGTCGCTTCGCGCGGTGCATGAACAGCCGGAGGAACGACTTCTTCGCCTCGCCTGTGTAATCGCTCCCGAGAACCGTCGTGACGCCGTCTTCCGGGTGGACCCGGATCCGCGGATCGTCGGTCGCATCGGGCAACTGCACCGTGACGAAGTCCGGGGACCGGCCGTGGGACGGTTCGAGGAGCTTCGCCCACGAGAGCGCGATCCGACCGTACTCCGCGGGGAGGAACAGCCGACACACGTACGATGTGTCCGGGTGCCGGCCGACGACGCGGTCGACGCAGACCACGTCGTTTTCCGAGTCGTTGACCCACTCGACGCCGCGCGCGAACACGCCGTAATCCTCGTCGTCGAAGTCGTCGTCGAGGGTGTTCGCCGTCGCCTCGGCGCTCCGCGACCGATAGTCGCTCACGTATGACGGCGATCCGTACTCCGTCGTCACCTCCTCGTCCGCCGACAGTTCGCGCAGCTCAGCGAACGAGGGGTTGTACGTGACGTGGTCCGCCGTCTCCGGATCCGGATACGCTGTGGGTTCCGGGACCGGATTTTGAGTGGCCATGTAGTGGACGCTCCGAGCGAGAGGATAATAAGCGTACTGAACGGGGGAACACTGTCCAGCCGCGCGCGACCGCGTCGGCGGGGTCTCGGCGGGGACTCGAGAACCGCGCTCCAAAGTATATTCAAACGTATATTTCTGGAGAATAGTACTGATTCTGATTGTTTATATCGCGTCGTCGTCGGCTCTCGCCGAGAGTGACCGCTTCGGTCTCGCTCGCCGCGACCGACGGAACGACACACCGATATTTTTGTCACGCCCGGGGTCGAAACCCGAACATGACCACCGAAGCGAGCGGGACGAACACGAAGGTCGCGCGGGTGATCCGGGAGTACGGCCTCGACGGCATGGGCGCGACCCTGGAGGCCGCGTGGACCGGCGAGTCCGGCGAGCGGACCAGCCTGCGAGACCTCGCCGACGAGTTCAACGAGGCGGTGCTGGAGGCGGCGCTCCGCGAGGAGAACGTCTCGTCGCTCAACGTCGACGTGTCGAGCACGTACGAGGCGCTCCGCGGCGACTCCGGGTCGTCGACGACGCGGGCTCGCCGCCGCCTCGAACGCGAGGGGATCGACGTCGACGCGCTCACCAAGGACTTCGTCACCCATCAGGCCGTGCACACGTACCTCACGCAGGAGCGCGAGGCGAGCCTCCCGGCGGCGGACGAGGACATGGCCGATCGGAAGGTCGAGACCATCGAGAAGCTCCAGGGCCGCCTCTCGGCGGTCGCCGAGTCGGCCATCTCGTCGCTCGCGAACGCGGACGAGTTAGATCGGGACGACTACGACGTGCTCGTCGACGTCCGCACGGTCTGCCCGAACTGCGGCGCCGACGCGCCTGTCGGGGAGCTGATCCGGCGGGGCGGCTGCGGCTGCTCGGTGGAGTCCGAGGACGCTTCCGAGGACTGAGTGGGGAGTCGGCCCCGGAGATCGGATCGAAGCGCGGCGGGACCGGAGATAATATCAAAACTCAATATATACTATTTCTCGGATATGATTTGGAACACCTCCGAGGCCAACTGCTGTCGGTATCTACCGATCATCGACGAGCCAATTGGTCCGAGGTATTGTCGTCCCACATGTTGAGACGAAAATTCGTGAGTATCTCGGTGTGATTGGACGAATAAACCGGTTATTAGCGGTTTTACCGGCTCTCTCGTCACTTCATCATATGGGATCTAGTTAGCACGTCTGTGGCCCAAACATTACGATACTATGTTTGTAATTTTTGGCCCTGTCCTCGCCACCGGATCTGACCGGCGGAGAGATCTGCCGCCTCGAGGTACCGATCGCACAGAGTCCCGTGCGGTACCGACCGAGTCCAGACCAAGAGTACATCCGATCATATGCGATCTACTTCGCCTTGTGGCACCTTTGATCGCTTCTGTTGCATCCGATTTTCATTCGGATCCGAATATGCGGGATGTTTAAATACTAAAAGGCGGTAACAGCGGTATGGACAACCCGCCCGCGTCGACGGTCAAAACGACGGCGAAGAGCCTCGAAATCGTCGAACTGCTGTTCGATCGGGGACCGATGACGCTCGAAGCGGTCGGAAACGAGGCCGACATGACACGGAGCACGGCGCACCGGCACCTGTTCACCCTCCAAGAGCACGGGTACGTCGTCAAAGACGGGAACGAGTACGGACTGAGCTTCAAGTTCCTCACGGTCGGCGGCGATCTCCAGCGGGAGATCCCGGAATATCAGATGATCAAGTCGAAGGTGGACGACCTCGCGGAGCAGACGAGCGAGCGGGCGCAGTTCATCGTTCGAGAGGGACTCGAACGCGTGTACATCTACACGGAGACCGGCGAGAACCCCGTCCAGACCGGCGCGCACATGGGGCGGCGCGGGACCCTCTACGCGAGCGCGGCCGGGAAGGCGATCCTCGCGAATCTGCCGGAGTCGACCCGCGAGTCGCTCGTCGACGCCTTCGAGTTCGAGCGGACGGGACCGAACACGATCACGGACCGGGCGGAGCTCCGGGAGGCCCTCGCGGAGGTCCGCGACCGCGGGTACGCACTGAACATCGAGGAGTCGACGGGGGGTGTCCACGCCATGGGGACGTGTCTCCGCGGGCGAGACGGGGAGGTGATCGGGGCGCTGAGCGTCTCCGGCCCGGGGACGCGGCTGCGGACCGACCGGTTGGAGACCGATATCCGCGAGAAGGTGCTCGCGGCGGCCAACGAACTCGAACTCCACATCGAACACACGTAGCCGGCGACAGTTTTACTACCCGATACGCTAACGTGTGAGACACGGAATCAACCGGATCGCGGATCCGGCTCCGGAGACGCCGATCGGAGCCGGATCCGCGACCACCCACGAGCCCACGACCGAATCCATGACACATCACGAGTCCATGACCGAAGACACGACGCGCGCGACCACCGCGGGGCACCGAGCATGACCGACACCGGAAAGATACTCGACGGGGTGAAGGTGCTGGACCTGTCCACCTTCGTCACCGGCGGCTTCTGTTCCGCGATGCTCGCGAACCAGGGCGCCGAGGTGGTGAAGATCGAACAGCCGGGATACGGCGACGCGGTCCGCCACTCCGGGCCGCCCTTTATCAAGGGCGAGTCGCCGTACTACTGGTCGCTGAACTACGGGAAGAAGAGCCTCGAGCTCGACCTGAAGAACCCGGAAGCCAAGGAGGCGCTGTACGAGCTCGTCGAGGAGGCCGACGTGTTCATCCAGAACTTCCGGCCCGGCACCGCCGAGCGGCTCGACGTCGACCACGAGACGCTGGGCGAGTACAACGACGACCTGGTGTACCTCGCGATCTCCGCGTTCGGCCAGACCGGGCCGTGGCGCGAGCGGTCCGGGTACGACCTCCTGATCCAGGGGATGAGCGGGATCATGAGCGTCACCGGCGAGGAGGGGCGCCAGCCGGTGAAGGTCGGGCTGCCGATGACGGACCTCATCACGGCGATGTGGGCCGCGTTCGGGACGATGACGGCGCTGTACCGCCGGGAACAGACCGGCGAGGGCGAGTACATCGACCTCGGCATGCTGGAGGCGACGCTGCCGTGGCTCACCAAGCAGGCCGGGATGGTGTTCGCCGGCGAGGAGACCAAACGCATGGGGACGAAAGACCCCGTCCTCGCCCCGTACCAGACGTTCGAGACGAAGGACGGGTTCATCAACGTCTGCATCCTCAACGAGAAGCTGTGGGGCGAGCTGTGCGAGGCCCTCGACCGGCCCGACCTCCCGGAGGACGACCGGTTCGAGAAGAACGCCGACCGCGTCGACCACCTCGACGAGCTGGAGGCCGAGATCGAGGAGACGCTCGCCGAGCACACGACCGACGAGTGGATCGAGATCATCGCCGAGGACGCCGGCGTCCCCGCGGGCCCGGTGTACGACGTCGAGGAGGCGCTGCACAACCCCCAGATCGACGCGCGCGGGACGGTGACCGAGATCGAACACCCGGAGCTCGGCGAGATCCCGGTGATCGAACACCCGCTCCGGTACGAGGGCGCGGACAGCGGCTTCGACCGCGCGCCCCCGACGCTGGGCGAGCACAACCGCGACGTGTTCCGCGAGCTCGGCTACTCCGACGCGGAGATCGACAGGCTCGCCGAGGCCGGCGCCTTCGGCGACGACGACGCGAACTGACCGATGACCGGAGTCGCAATCTCCGGGGTCGGGATGACCGAGTTCCGGGCCGCCGCCGACGCGTCGATCCTCGAACTCGCGGCGGCGGCGGCCGACCGCGCGCTCGCCGACTCCCGCCACTCGCGCGAGGAGGTCGCCTCGCTGCACGTCAGCAACGCGCTCGCGGAGTCGCTGGGGACGCGTGCCGGGGTCGCGAACGCGCTGGCGTCCGCGATCGGCGTCGAGGGCGCCTCGGCCGACCGGATCGAGAACACCAGCGCCAGCGGCGCCAGCGCCTGCCACCGCGGCGTCGAGGCCGTCGGTGCCGGCGGGGAGGGCGTCGCGCTCGTCGTCGGCGTCGAGAAGATGTCCGTCCGCGACACCCCCGACGTCACGGAGTCGATCAGCCGGCTCGTCCACGACCGCGAGTACCGGCAGGGCCTGACGCTCCCGTCGTTCGGCGGGCTCGCGGCCGGGGCGTACCTCGACCGCTACGACGCGCCCCGCGAGTCGCTCGCGGCGGTCGCCGCGAAGAACCACCGGAACGCGAGCGCCAACCCCTTCGCGCAGTTCCAGAAGGCGGTCACCGTCGAGGACGCGCTCGAGTCGCCGGTCGTCGCCGACCCGCTCCGGCTGTACGACTGCTGTCCGATGACCGACGGCGCCGCCGCGGTGGTCCTGTCGCCCGAGGAGGGCGTCCCCGACGAGGGGAGCGTCTCTGACGGAGAGAGCGTCCGGGTCGAGGGGATCGGGAGCGCGACGGGGACGCACGCGATCGCCGAGCGCGACGACCCCCTCGCCATCGAGAGCGTCCGGACGGCCGGCGAGCGGGCGTTCGACCGGGCCGGACTCGCCGTCGACGACGTGGACGTGGCGTGTATCCACGACGCGTTCACGATCTTAGAGCTCCTCGAACTGGAGGAGCTCGGGTTCTACGACCCTGGCACCGCGTGGGAGGCCACGCTGGACGGGGAGACCGCGCTCGACGGCTCGCTCCCGGTGAACCCGGGTGGAGGGCTGAAGGCCCGGGGACACCCCCTCGGCGCGACCGGGCTCTCACAGATCGTCGAGCTGGTCTGGCAGCTGCGCGGCGACCTCCCCGACGAGCGGCAGGTGCCCGACCCCGAGGTCGGCTTCGCGATCAACGTCGCGGGGTTCGGAAACAACAGCGTCTGTACGGTGGTCCGGCATGGGTGAGTCGACCGGCGGAACCTCCGGCGGGGGGCGACCCGACGAACTCGCCGTCGACCGCGCGTTCGTCTGCGACGACTGCGGCGCCGAGTGGTACTACGACCGACACCGCTGCCCGGACTGCTCGGGGCGGGCGATCGGGACGTACGAGCTCGGCGAGGGCGTGCTCGTCGCCCGGACGACGGTCGAGATGACCCCGCCGGACGTCCGCAGTCCGAACCACCTCGGGATCGCCCGGTTCGGCGAGGTCCGACTGACCGCGCAGCTGGCCGACGGCGACGTCTCCGTGGGCGACCGCGTCGCGTTCGCGGGCGCGCACCGGCTCCGTGAGGGGCGCGAGGCGACTGACCCGCGGCTGACCCGGATCGCCGACGGAGAGTGATCGGTCAGCGTCGGATAAGCCATCGGGGTCGGCGGGACGCCCGCCGCGCTCGCACAGGCACTATTATTACGCCGCCGCGTCTGTATCGACACGTATGCGCGTCGGACAATACCGATCGGAGCCGGCAGAACAGCCGTGGAGCGGCGTGGCGACTGGAGACGAGACGGTCGTCAAGCTCTCCGAAGCGGGGGCCGGGGCGGGCGTCGACCTCGGACCGCAGACGAGCGACCTCCTCGACGAGTGGGAGTGGCGGCGGAAGGCGGAGCTGGCGATCGAGTACGCCGAGGAGACGGGCGTCGGCGTCTACGACGCCGCGGACCTCTCCCGGGCGGCGCCCGTCTCCGACCCGGAGAAGGTCGTCTGCGTCGGGCTGAACTACCGCGACCACGCGGAGGAGGGCGACAACGAGATCCCCGACGAGCCCGTGCTCTTCTCGAAGTTCCCGACGACGGTGGCGGGGCCGGAGGACACGGTCTCGTGGGATCCCGACCTCACGCAGAAGGTCGACTACGAGGCGGAGCTGGTCGCCGTCATCGGTGAGGAGGCGCGCCGGGTCGAGCCCGACGAGGCGATGGACCACGTGGCGGGCTTCCTCGTGGGCAACGACGTGTCGGCGCGGGACCTCCAGCACGGCGACGGCCAGTGGGTCCGGGGGAAGAGCCTCGACTCGTTCGCGCCGACCGGACCGGAGCTCGTCACGACGGACGAGGTGTCGGACCCGCACGACTTGGACATCTGGGCCGACGTGAACGGCGAGCGGCTCCAGGAGTCGACGACGGCGAACCTGATCTTCGGGATCGACGAGCTCGTCTCCTTCTGCAGTCAGGCGTTCACGCTCAATCCGGGCGACCTGCTGTTCACCGGCACGCCGCCGGGCGTGGGCGTGTACCGCGAGCCGCCGGTCCTCTTGGAGGAGGGCGACAGCGTCACGATCGGCGTCGAGGAGGTCGGCGAGCTGACGACCGAGTTCGCGTTCGACGGAGAGTAGCGATCACGGGTGTGGGTGTGTCAGATTTTCTGAGTAATTGTTTATAAGTTGGATCGGAGGGTCGTCGCCCATTATTTATAAGTGATCGACGACTCCGCGGTGACGGCCTCCAAAGCCCCAGCCGGGTGGGCGGCGCACGCTCGCTGCGGTCCTCAGTCGTTCGCTTCGCTCACTCCTTGCGGTCCTTGTGTCGCCTGCGCCGCCCACCCGGCTGCCCCTTTGAGTCCCACCCAACTGCGCGGCCCCGCACCTCACGCCTCCCCAGCCTCGTCGGGCGCCGCAGGCGACCGACTCCCTCGCACCGTCGGCTCGCGGCCCTCCGGGCCGCTCACCGGGGCGCGCCACCGCTCCGCTCGTTTATAAGCGATCACCGCTGTCGCTCAGGGATCTGCCTGAAGAATAACGCTTTGACGGGACTGTGCTGGTCGGAACCGCGGACTACTGCTCGAAGTCGAATACCTCCCGCGGGTTCTCCAGTACCACCTGCCGGATGTCGTCGACGTCGATCCCGTAGCGGTACAGCTCGAAGATCGCGCGCTTCAGCGCGTACGGGTCGGTTCTGAGGACGTTCGCGCAGTCGGTGTCGACCATGATCCGGTCGGGGCCGTACTCGTCGATGGCGTTCGCCACGTCGGCGGCGTCGACGCCGACCAGCCACGAGTGGCCGATCGTGTAGCTCAGGTAGCAGTCGGTCTCCTCCATCAGGTACGCGGTGTTGTTGGCGTCGGCGTGGGAGGCGACGACGCGCTCCTCCGGGAGGCCGGCGTCGCGCGCGGCCGCCACGTCGCGTTTCACGGCCTCGAGCTCGGGGTTGTCGCCGTCGAGGACCGGGTCGGCGCCGAGCCCCGCGTTCTTCTCGTAGCCGGGCGTCACGCCGAGGCCGTCGCGGTACTCCCGCTTCGCGTCGGTCGACGTGTTCGGCGTGTGGAGGAGCACGGGGAGGTCGTGGTCACGCGCGAGCTCCATCTGGGCCTGCACGACGGCCTGCTGCTCCTCGATCCCCCAGCGCTCGACGTGTTGGGACGGGACGACGCCGGTCTCGCCGACGGCGACGACCTCGTCGAGCGCGCAGTAGTCGTCCATCGCTGCGAGCAGCTCGTCCGGGTTCTCGATGCGGACGCCGGTGTGGACGCCGAGCCCGAGCTTCGCCTCGAAGAAGTGGTTGCGCTCGATCGCCTCGCGGCGGTTGATCGCGTCGTCCCACAGGAAGCGGATGTCGTCGGCCTCGACGGGTTTGTACGGGGTCCAGTGGTAGCCGGAGGCGACCATCATCATCGACCGACAGCCCGAGAGGGCGTACCGCTCCCGGTCGTCCCACGAGAGCGTGTGCGCGTGGTTGTGGATGTCGATCCACGGGAGCGTGAGCAGCTCTCGCGGCGGGTCGAGTGTCCCGTCGTCGCCTCGCGTCCCGTCGTCTCGCTCGTCGAGGTACGCCGCGTCGGTCGGTCGCTTCGTCGGGTGAGGTCTCGTCATGAGTGGAGTCCGAGCGAGGCGAGTCGCCCCGTGGTCGGTATGGTTTACCCTCGCTCCGAGCGCACTTAGATGTACACATTGGTAACCTTTATTGTGGTTCCTCGTCTCACACGGAGTATGCCACTATTGATCGGAACAGACGACGGTCTGTACCGCGTCGACGATGTCCCGTTCGAGCGCGACGAGGCGCGCGAAGTGCTCGACTGCGGGGTCGTCACCGCCGTGAAGTCGTGGGACCACACCGAGGGCGTCTTCGTCGCGTCCACCGCGGGGGCGTACCGCTCCCTTGACGGCGGCGAGACGTGGGAGGACCTCGGCGTCCCCCTCGGGGACCGGTTCTGGCACGCTGGCCAGAGCGAGGTCTGGTCGATCCTCGCGACCGCGGACGGCGCGCTCTACGCCGGGACGAACGACCCGTACGTCTTCCGCTCGGTCGACGGGGGAGAGACGTGGGCCGAACAGAAGGGGTTTCGCGACCTCCCGTCGCGCGGCCACTGGGAGTCGCCGATCGACCCGCACTACGCCCGGCTGCGCGCGCTCGAAGCGGTCCCCGGCCGCCCGGACCAGCTGATCGCGGGCGTCGAGGCCGGCGGGATCCACCTGAGCGCGGACGGCGGGCAGACGTGGACGGACCGACGCGACACGATCGTCGACGACATCCACCAGATTCTCCCGATCTCGGAGGACGTGTGGCTGGCGGCGACGGGGTACCTCGATCACAACTTGGAGAACCTCGGGCTCGGCCACGCGGTCGGCGAGGGCGGGCTCTGGCGCACCACCGACGCGGGCGAGTCGTGGACGCGGATCGACACCGGGAACGACTTCTCGTACGTCAGGCGCGTGTTCGTCCACGACGGGACCGTCTTCTTCTGCGGCGGCGAGGAGGCGCCGCCGGCGTGGGTGAACGACGACCACGAGGTGGCGCTGTTCGAGTCGACGAACTTCGGTCGGGACTTCGAGCGGGTGTCGTTCCCGGGCGAGCCCCACGAGATCATCGAGACGTGGGACGTGTACGACGGCGACGTGATCTGCGGCTCGGGGCTGTTCGACGTGCCGGACCAGCGCGACGACGTGGAGGGCCGCCTCATGCGCCGGACCGACGACGGGGCGTACGAGACGGTCGGCCGCGTCGACGCGAACGTCAGCCGCATCGAGGTGGTGTGAGCGTGAGCGACGGCGAGGAGACCGCAGACTCCCCGTCCGCGATCGGCCGCGCCCTGTACGGTGGCGTGCTCGCGTACATGGCGGTGGACGGGTTCAAGAACAACGACAAGCGGGTGGAGGTGGCCGAAGAGAAGGGCGTGCCGATGCCGGACCTGCTCGTCCCGTTCGTTACCGGGATGCTGTTCGTCGCCAACCTCGGCGTCGTGTTCTGGAAGTTGCCCCGAGTATCGGCCGGCGCGCTCGTCACGTTCTTCCTCGGCACCACCCCCGCGATCCACAATTTTTGGACGATGGAGGGGAAAGAGCGCCACGACAACAAGATCAACTTCCTGAAAAACCTCGCGCTGCTCGGCGGCGCGATCACCTATCTCGACGCCGCCGACAGCGACGAGTAGTCGGGTCCGCGACCGACTCGCTTCCCGTTTTGGTCGTCCGATACCGGACCGGTGGAATCGGATTCCAGTTGTATTGGCACACCTATAAACAGATAATAAATAAAATTTATACTTCAAATACTACGAGTACAAACATATTTGTTTGTGGGGGTTAGAAAGAGCGAAATGTTTCACTTATTGACTATTTATCGGAATTATATAGTAGAATACGATATTAAAGGGTTGAGATACAAAATATATGGCGTAATTATTTAAAATATGGGTGAATATGGGCCCTTTCGAAGGATACCCCGTCTATCTGACGATGGAAATTGACCCAAATCGACGTTAGAGGGCGACATATGTCTGTTACTGTTGTCGAACCGAGAGCGATTAGGATAAACGAACCCGGTTCTGTGACGATGTCCGTTTCATAATTATCAGATTACAATGTTATATACAAATCTTATATGTTTGGCTTTCGATCTCTGTTCGGATCCAGCTGTCGAACGGACCGGACCGGTCGTCTCTGCCGGAGACTCTCCGCTCGTTTCTCCCTCCTCCGCGAGGTTCCCAGCGAGTCGGCACGGGCGGTTTCCTCTCCCTGAGCCCGCGACCGGACGAAGCGATCGGCGACCGGTCGTCGTGACAGCGACGTATCGGCCCGCCCGCCAAATTCCGATGACGTGCGACGGACGATACCGATCGGGAGAACACCTATCAGCCAGGTCTTAGAATCGTGTCGTATGCAGCGTACCACCGTTCCGTCTTCTCCGGCTGAGGGCCGTCCATGAGCGAGACGGATCGCCGCAGCTTCGACGGTGAGCTGGTGACGGTACCGTTCGGCGCGCACAACGTCGAAGCAACGGCGCGGGACGTCTACGCCGAGTTCCTCGACGACCACGAGTCCGAGGACGTACTCGTCGTCACGGGCGCGCCGACGAGCACGGACGCGTTCCGCGAGGCGTTGGACGAGGAACTGTCGGGGGCGGCGACGCCGCACGTGACGTCGCTGGTCGTGCACGCGACCGACGTCCTCAGCCAGTCCGATGACCGCGTCATCCTCTCGGACGCGTTACGGCGCGAGCTCCTACATCGGTTCCTCGCCGACTACGAGTGGGACGCGGAGTACCTGCGGCGGGCGTCCGCGCAGCCGTCGTTCGTCGACGACGTGGACCGAGTGATGGACACGCTCTCCTGGCAAACCGTCACGCCCGACGAGACCCCGGAACTCCGGGAGATCGCGGCCGCGCTCGACGCGTTCCACGAGTGGCTCGCCGAACACGACCACATGGAGCGCGGGCAGCTCATCTCGGCGGCGCGCGACGCGCTCGCCGGCGACGACCGCGACGCCGTCGTCGACGCCGACGCGGTGCTCGCGGTCGAGTTCGAGGAGTTTCTCCCGCTCGACCGCGCGTACCTCGACGCGCTCACCGCGGACTGCGAGCTCGCGTGCGTCGCCGAGGAGCACGCGAGCGTGCGCCGCACGTGGGTCGAGACGGGACCGGTGACGGAGCGCGTCTCGTTCGAGGCGTCCCGCCGCGCGGTCTCGTCTCCGCCGTCGACGCGACCGGAGGCCACGGCGGCGTACTTCGCCGAGGGGCGGGTGGACGCCGACCCGGAGCTCGGCTCGGTCTCGGTGTTGGCCGCGGCGTCGAGCGACGAGCAGCTCGCCGCGATCGCGAACGAGATCGAGTCGCTCATCGGGGATTCCGACTGGGGGTACGACGACATCGCGGTCGCCGCGAAGGGGAGCGGAGAAGGCGTCACGGAGGTCATCGAGGCGTTCGAACGCGCGGGGATCCCGACGGCGTCGACGACGGTGACCGGGTTCGGCGACGACCCGGCGATCCGGGAGCTACTCGCGGTCGTCCGCGAGCTCGCGGGCGACGACGACGGTGACCGCCTCGACCGCGGGGCGGATACCGACAGTGCCCGCGTGGACCGAATGCGTAGCATGGAGTCGATTGAGGACGCGGTGCGGTGGTGGGCGACGGCTGTCGGCTTGAAAGAGCGCATCGCGGAGCGGGCCTCGCCGCTCGAGGCGCGGTCGCAGTTCGGGAACGTCCGGCGGGCGTTTCGCATGGCCGAGTTCCTCGAAACCACGGCGTTCGCGGACGCGACGTGGGCGCCCTTCCGAGAGATGATGGAACGCGCCCACGAGTACGCGCCGCGGCGGAGTCAGACGAGCGCGACGGACCTCGACGGCGGCGTGCGCGTCGACCACTTACGGGCCGTCAAGAACGAGTCGTTCCGCGCGGTGTTCCTTGTGAACCTCGTCGACGGCGAGTACCCGGGTGACGCGTTCCTGACGCGGCTGTTCCCGACGGAGCGCGTCGCGTCGATGCCGGATTACCCGGCGGTCACGGAGCTCGACGCGTCGGCGGTGGCGGCGACGTTCCCGACGACGTCGACGGCGTCGGCGCGGCCGTTCGCGCGGTACCACACGGAACACGCGCGGCGGCGCTTGGCCGTCGGGGCCGACGCGGCGACGGAGCGGCTGTACTGCTGTCTCTACGAGTTCGAGGGCACGGCGCTCGAGGAGCGCGCGCAGGCGTCGCGGTTCCTCACGGCGGCGTACGACGAGCTCCCGTGGGTGACCGACGCCGACGACCCGCACGTCACGAGCGAGCGGGCGGCGGAGGAGTTTCTGCTGTCGCGGGTCGACGACGCCCTCGCGGAGGTGCGGCGCGCCAACAGTCGGGACGTGTCGGTGTCGCTCGACGAGGTGGAGGCGGAGCTCGGCGAGATTCAGGGCCTGCTCGACGAGAGCGGCGTGCGCGGCGACAGGCTCCGGGAGGCGTTGCGCGCCCGCGTCGAGCTCGCGAACGGGGAGGTGCGGCGATGAGTTCGGCGTCACTGTCGCCGTCGCGGCTGGCGACGTACGCGACCTGCCCCCGGCAGTACGACTACCGGTACGCGCAGGGCGTGAACACGCCGGACCGGTCCGATCTGTACCTGAATCAGGGAACGATCTACCACGAGACGATCGAGGACGTGTGCGACGCGACCGACCGCGACGACGATCCGAGGGCCATCTCCGACCGGGCGATGCGGACCTTCGACGCGAAGTGGGACGAGCACAGCGCGCCGGACGACTACGAATCGGCCGCACACCGGGAGTACCAGCGTGCCGAGAACCGGGCCGCCGTCGAGTCGTTCTTCGATCCGGACGGCGGCGACGGGATCGAGCACGCCCGCCGGTCGCTCGCCACGGAGTGCCGGGTCGAGTGCGAAGTGGACGGCCGGGAGCTGCACGGGAAGGCCGATAACGTCGTCCGGACGGCGGACGGGCTCCACGTCTTCGACTACAAGCGGACTACCCGCGGTGTCCTCTCGTCGGGGACGGCCGAGTATCTCGGCGCGCATCTCGACGGGGAGGCGCACGAACCGAAACGGGTGCGGAACGCGTTCCAGACGGCGACGTACGTCGAGGGCGTGAAGAACGAACCGTTCTACGAGGACGGGATGGACGTCCGATTCAGTTTCTACGGGCTGCTCAACAGCACGTCGTTCGAGAGCACGCCGGACGGGTACGAGGTGTCGGTGCGGGGGTATCCGCGAGAGACCACGGGGATCTACGAGGCGCAGTCCGACACGATCCGGGCGCTCATTCGCGCCGCCCACGACGGAATCACGGGCGACGCCTTCGAGCCGGAGCCGTTCGACCTCATCACCGAGGAGGCGTGCCCGGACTGCGACTACCGGGAGATGTGCGCCGATCGCCTCTCCCCGGAGGTGCGGCGATGAGCGACGGCGCCGACTACCCGTCGTGGTTCCCCGTCCCGGAGGACGACGTGTCCCCGGAGCCGCAACAGCGGGCGATCATCGACGCCGACGCGTACCCGATGCGCGTCCTCGCCGGGGCCGGGACCGGGAAGACGTTCACGATGGTGCGGAAGATCGAGCACCTCATCGACGAGGAGGGCGTGTCCCCGGACCGGATTCTCGCGTTGACGTTCACGAACAACGCCGCCGATTCGATGCGGGAGAAGCTCAACGCGAAGCTCGGGACGGCGGGGTACGACGTCGACGCGTACACGTACCACTCGATCTGCAACGAGATCCTCTCCGATTACGCGTACGAGGCCGGCCTCGACCCCGACTTCGAGGTCGCCACGGACGCCGAGAAGTACGCCGTCGTCTCGGACGTCCTCGACGAGGTCGAGTACCGGTCGGTGAAACCGAACGTGTACGGGAGCGACGGGTACGCGCCGGGGGCCGCGACGAAGCTCCTCGACTTCGTCGGGTCGATGAAGCGGAGCGGCGTCTCACCGGACGACGTCGACGCGTTCCTCGGGCCCGCGGACCGCGTCTACGAGCTCGCCGACGTTTCGGAGCGCGTCGAAGCGATCGCCGGCGATCACCTGGGCGGCCGTTCCGTGTCGAGCGTGCTCGACTCGCTCCCGGCCGTCCGCGCCGAGCTCGTCGCGGAACGCGACGCACTGGAGGGAGGCGGCATGGAAGCCAGCGTGCGGGACTTCCTCGACCGGCTGGTCGACCTCTGTGACGCGCTGGAAGCGGCGTTCGAAGCCCACGAGGCGGGCGAGCGGGAGCTGCCGGAGAACGCGCACAAGCTCCCGAAGTACCTGCTCGGCGGGTACGCGAGCGGCGCGCCGACGGGGATCCCGGGGAGCCTCGACCTCGAACTCACGGAACAGCTCGACTCGTTCCTCTCCGACTGCCTCGCTGCCCGCGACCTGACGGCGGGGTACGCGGCGTACGAGCGGGAACTCGACGACCGCAACCTCGTCGACTTCGACGGCCTCGTCGCGGAGACGGCCGCGCTGATGGAGTCCCCCGTCGGCGAGGAGATCGCCGACCGGTGGGAGTACGTGTTCTGCGACGAGTTCCAGGACACGGACCGCCTCCAGTTCGACCTCGTCACGTCGCTCGTCACCGACGACAACCTGTTCGTCGTCGGCGACGACGACCAGGCGATCTACGAGTGGCGCGGGGCACACGTCGCCAACATCACCGACGAGCTCGACCGCGCGTTCGCGGCGCTCGCCGACGAGCCCTTAACGGAGAACTTCCGGTCGCGGCAGCCGATCCTCGACTTCGCGAACGAGGCGATTCAGCGGCTCGACCGCCGCGAGCGACACAAGACGCTCACTCGCGTCGACGAACCCGCGTACGACGGGGACGCCGTCGTCACCGTCGAGCTCCCGGACGAAGAGGGCGACGCGGACGGCGCGACACAGCTTCGCACGGTCGTACAGAACCTACTGAGCGGGGCGGCAGCGGACCTCGACGAAGCGTACGACCCGGGCGACATCGCGCTCCTCGTCCGGAAGAACGCCCACGCGACGCCGGTCATCGAAGCGTTCGAAGACGCCGGAATCCCGTATCAGGTCGCCGGCGATCTGGCCGCGGAGTCGGTCGGCGTCGGGACCGTCACCGCCTACCTGAAGGCGCTCGCCAGCCCGGAGGACGAGGTGAGTTGGAACCGCGTTCTCCTGATGCGGTACCGGCTCTGCGACGCCGACCTCCGCGCGCTCAACGCCGGCGACGACCCGCTCGTGGACGCGCTCCTGGAGACGCCGCTCGACCAGTTCGACGAACCCGACCGCGTCGCCGAGGCACGCGAGCACGCCTCTGAGCTGCTCGACCTCCGCGACTCGGCGTCGCTCAGCCACCTGTACCGCGAGCTCACGGAGCTCACGAACATCGAGTGGTACCTCAGCGAACAGGAGCGCCGGGACCTCGCCCGGCTCGAGACCGTCGTCGAACAGTACGGGAACGGCGCCGTCCAACCGCCGCTCACCCCGGCGTTCGTCGACTCGCTCGAACACCACGACTCGCTGTTCGACGAGAGCGGCACTTCGCCCACGAGCCAGCCGGACGTCGCCGACGACGCGGTCAACGTGATGACCATTCACAAGAGCAAGGGGTTAGACTTCCCGGTCGTCCTCATCCCGCGAGTCACGGCCGAGGAGTGGGCGCCGAGTTCGCGCGCGTACGACGCGCTCGAAACGGGGCTCTCGGACGGGCCGGAGGCGGCGTTCGCCGGGGACTTCGTCGAGCGCGACGCGCGAGAGACGCGTCGCGTGTTCCACGTCGGCATCACGCGTGCCGAGGATGTCCTCGTCCTCCAAGGCGGGAGTGCGGACGACGACGCCGCGGACGCGCACCCGGTTTCGGAGACCGTCGACGAGATCCTGCCGCCTCGGATCCCGTGGCGGCCCGACCGGGGGCGACTCCCCCTCTGGACCGACGTTCAGGACTGCCTCCCGGACGCGGCGGCGGACTGGACCGACACGCTGGCCGACGAGACGACGGGGCGCGTCGGCGGCGGCGTCACGCACGACGGCGAGGAGCTCACCGTCGAGACCGCGCGCGACCGCGTGCTCGACCTCGCGACGGCCGCCCTCGACGGGGATCTCGCACCGAATCCGGTACGGGAAACGCTCCGTGTTGGGGCCCTGAACGGCCCGACGACGCCATCGCCCTCGCTGTCGCACAGCTACACCTCGCTGGCGGCCTACGAGGAGTGCCCGCGGACCCACTACCTGGAGTACGTGGTGAAGGCGTTCGCCGATTACCGCGGGCCGGCGGCACCGAGCGACGCCGGGAGCGGCGCGTCGCAGCGCGAGATCGGAGTGCTGTTCCACGACACCGCGGAGCAAGCCGCGAACCGGGACGCGAGCGGGAAAGACGAGTGGTACGAGGTCTGCGAGCGCCTCGCCGGTCATCGCCGCGCCGAGGACGCGCTGCCGGCCGCGAAACGGTGCATCGACCGGTACTTCGAACTGAATCTCTCCGGTTACGAGGTCGTCGACGCCGAACGGGAGTTCGAACTCGACCTCGACGGACACGAACTCGTCGGGTTCATCGACGCCGTCTACCGAACGCCGGACGACGACCTCCTCGTGATCGACTACAAGGCGACCGAACGCCGCCGCGATCTGCGGGGTGACAAACAGCTCCCGATCTACCTCCTGGCCTGCCGCGAGCTGTACGACGAGCCGGTGACGCGCGCGGGGTACGCGTACGTCGGCGACATCGGCCCGACGGTCGAAACGCGACCGTTCGGCGACGGCGAGCTGGACGCGGTCCGGACCGACGTGACGGAGTCGATGAACCGCATCGCCGAGTTCTCCTTCGACCGGTACGAGGCCGGCGACCACTGTCGGTGGTGTCAACACAATCAGCTGCCCTGCGCACCGGACTCGCTCACCGTCGGGCCCGGGTTCGAGGAGTAGTCGGGACTGCTCGCTAATCGAAGAACTGACCCGTGGTGGGTGATAGTCGACAGAAGGATCATTGGCTGCCCGCGATGTTTCGTACGGAGTATCGTTCACGACAGAGAACTTCACTAGAGCCAAGAAACCGGACTCCCTACTACCGCTATGACGACGACAGACGAAGACGAACGTGAGACCCCTCGCATCGGATCAGTAGAGGCGATCCATACGAGCCCGGAAACGGGCGGGGCTCCCGAACCGCGAGACTCGGTCGAAGCCGTCGCTGGTCGGGGGCTCAAGGGTGACCGGTACTACAACGGCGAGGGTATCTACAACGAACAGGACGACCTCGAACCGAGCGACGTCACGCTCATCGAGGCGGAAGCGCTGGCCGCGGCACAAGACGAGTACGAAGTGGACCTCCGATCGGGAGCCCACCGGCGCAATATCACGACTCGCAACGTGGCGCTCAACCACCTCGTCGGCGAGCGGTTTCACGTCGGTGGGGTCGTGTTAGAGGGACTGGGTCTATGCGAGCCGTGTGGGTATATGCAGTCACTCGCCGACCAGCCCGACGCTGCGGAGGCGCTGACACACCGCGGCGGGCTTGACGCCCGGATCGTCGAATCGGGACGTGTCACCGTTGGAGACGAGATCAGTTGGTGACTCATCTCGGATGACGATCTCAGGTACTCGGGGTACAGGTGCCCACAGGGACGCACTACACGATGAGGAGCACATGTCTGAACCGGGCCGGTTGGAACGAGTGGGTAGCGCAGACGATGATGCTCGTCCGGTATCTACTGCCGAAAAACGAGTAGATGGCGAGAATGAGCGATAATCAACAGGGTGTGTTGGTCGTCGGCGATACGACGATCGATCTCTATCCGGTAGACGGGACATCGATCTCACCCGGCAGCCGGTTCGCGTGGCACATCGGCGGGACGGCGACGAACGCCGCACGATGGGCGGCTTCACTCGGTACTGAGACCAGCCTCGTGACGAATATCGGGACCGACGTCATGGGAGAGCTGGCCGCCCAGCACCTCGCGGGCGGCCCAGTGGACACGACGCACGTGACGCGCGTCGACGCGACGTCACCGCTCACGCTGTACGTCGCCGCGGACGACGACGAACAGTGGAACGCTTGGGTGGCCGGGAGCTGCTACGGGTTCACCCCGCCCGCCGATCCGGCGACGCTCGTGGCTTCATACGAGTGGGTCCATTTGCAGGGCGTTACGTTGCCGACTGAGGTGAATCAGACTGCGGTTCGACGGCTCGCCGAGGCGGCCGCGGAAAGCGGGACCCGCGTCTCGTTCGATCTGAACGGACGGACGAACCAGTGGGCCACTCCTGACGCTTATCGGCAGGCCCTCAGGGACGTGTTACAGCACTGCGATCTGATCTTCGCCGGGACGGACGACCTCGCGGTGGCAGGTGTCGATCGCACACCGGTGGGCGTACTCGAACTGCTTCCGCCGAACGGCTCGGCGATGGTGTTCATTACGGACGGGCCGGCAGAGACGACCGCATTGACCGTGGATGACGGCGAGATCACTGAGCAGGTGACTGTGACTCCGCCATCGGCGACGGTCGCTACCACGGCCGGCGCCGGCGACGCGTTCGCCGGTGCAGTCCTCGCCGCACGGGACGGTGGCATCTCGGATCTTGAGGAGTTAGCGGCGATCGGGAACACGGCCGGCGCGGCCGCAGTGGCAACTATCGGCCCGTTCGACGCTGACGGCTCCGGTCTGACGGCCGATCTGTTCTAACCCGACACTGTACATCCGTAGCGACCGCGGGCCGACGTATCAGTTCCACGCGAACCCACCTCTGGTTAGCTCACCACGAAAACCGAGAGAATGCGTCGGATTGGGATGCTCCGGCTGGGATTCGAACCCAGGTCATTGCCGTGAGAGGGCAATATGATTGGCCGGACTACACCACCAGAGCGCGTCCGTTCGACGCATTCACGGGTAGGGCAGGATATTGTAAAACTGTTCCGTTTCGACCCCGCCGTGTCCCGGTTTACCGTGGGCACCAGTCTCGCTGCCGTCGTCGAAACGCGGAAGTCGCGTCGGAGTCACGCGTCGGAGTCACACGTCGACCGCGAAGGGGGCGGCGTCGGCCGCGCCGCCGGCGATCGCGGCGAGGAGGTCGGCGACGGCGTCGAGGTCGCCGGTGTCGACCACCTCGACCGGCGTGTGCATGTAGCGGTTCGGGATCGAGACGTTGAGCGACGGGACACCGCCGCGGGCGGTGTAGAACGCGTCGGCGTCGGTGCCGGTCCGGGAGCCCGCCGCCTGCAGCTGCACGTCGATGTCGTCCTCGGCCGCGGCGCCGCGCGCGAGGTCGACGAGGACGGGGTGGTTCGCGCTGCCGCGGGCGATCACGGGGCCAGCGCCGAGCTCGACCGGGCCGCGGTGCTCGCCGTCGACATCGGGGTTGTCGGTGGCGTGGGTGACGTCGACCGCGACGAACGCGTCCACCGCGTCGAGGTCGACGCCGACCATCTGCGCGCCCTTGAGGCCGACCTCCTCCTGTACCGTGGAGACGGCGTAGACGGTGGCGTCGGCGTCGCGCTCGGCGGCGCGGCGGAGCCCCTCGGCGGCCGCCCACGTGCCGGTCCGGTTGTCGATCCCGCGTGCGGCGATCCGGTCGCCGACGAGCTCTTCGATCCCCGTGGAGAAGGTGACGGGGTCGCCGACCTCGACGTGTTCGCGGGCCTCCTCGGCATCAGCCGCGCCGATATCGACGAACTGCCCGGCGATCTCCTCGTACTCGTCCTCCGAGGGGTCGCGCAGGTGGATCGCGGTCTGGCCGATCACGCCCTGGACGGGCTCGTCGGCGTGGACGGTGACGTGCTGGCCCTTCGAGACGGTGCGGTCGGAGCCGCCGATCCGGGAGATCCGGAGGAAGCCGTCGTCGAGCACGTCGCGGATGATGAAGCCGATCTCGTCGGCGTGGCCCGTCAGGGCGATTGTGGGCGCGTCCGGGTCGCCCTCGTGGACGGCGACGGCGTTGCCGTAGGCGTCGACGGAGACCTCGTCGGCGAAGCCGCGGACGTAGTCGGTCCAGACCCGCTGGCTCGGCGTCTCGAACCCGGAGGGGCTGGCGGTCGCGAGCAGGTCCTCGAGGAACGCTCTCTGTGAGTCGCGCATACGCGTGGCTGTCCGGCGGTCGGCAAGAAACCGCCGATACCGGCCGACTGGACACCGCGAGGGCGCGGCGCCGTCACCGACACAAGGGACTTGAGGCGCGCACCCCTCCGGTCCGTATGGACATCCTCCGAAGCCTCCGGACCGTCTCCGAGGCCAGCGGACCGGGCGTCGTCGACTGGGAGCGGGCTGCGGCGGCCGCGAAGGCCGGCACCGACCCCGGATCGCTCGCGCTCACCGACGCGGACCGGGCGGGGTACGCGACCGACGTGCGCGACGCGCGCGCCCGCCTCCGCGAGGTGGCTGGGATCGAGTTCGACGTGCCCAACGCCATCGAGGTGCAGAACCGCCACCACTGGATCGACGCCAGCGTCGACACGTTCCGGAACGTGATGGCGCCGATCGAGGCGGCCGCGACCGGACGCGACGAGGGATCGACCGGCGTGACCGACGGAATCGGCGACACGGCCGACGGAATCGTCGAACCGACCGGAGGTCCCGTCGACCTCCCGACCGGCGATCTCACGCGGGGGTTCGGGCGGGACCTCTCGCGGATCGCCAACACCGGGTCGATGGCGTTCACGCTCGGCTTCCTCGCGCGCAACGTGCTCGGTCAGTACGACCCGCTCCTGTTGGCCGACGAGCCCGACGCCGACCACGGGCTCTACTTCGTCCACCCGAACATCGTCGCGGTCGCGGACTCGCTGAACGTGGAGTTCCCGCGGTTCAGACGCTGGATCGCCTTCCACGAGGTGACGCACGCGGCGGAGTTCGGCGCGGCGCCGTGGCTCCCCGAGTACCTCGAATCGCGGGTCGAACGCGGGATCGAGGGGCTCACCGGCGACGGTGGGCTCGACGGCGGCGGGCTGACCGCGGGCGGGCTGCCGGTCGACGCGCTCGACACCGAGCCGTTCGCCGAGTTGCAGGCGGCGATGACGGCGGTCGAGGGGTACGCCGAGGTGCTGATGGACCGCGCGTTCGACGGCGAATACGCCGACCTCCGTCGGAAGCTCGACGAGCGTCGGGGCGGCGGCGGCCCGATCCAGCGCCTCGCGCGCCGGCTGCTCGGACTGGGACTGAAGCGCCGGCAGTACGAGCAGGGCGCCGCCTTCTTCCGCGAGGTCGCCGACGCTCGCGGGATCGAGGCGGCCGGGGCGGTCTGGGAGCGCCCGGAGAACCTCCCGACGCGCGCCGAACTCGACGACCCCGCGGCGTGGCTGGTTCGCGTCGATCCCTGAACCAAATCCGAAGCGGTGGCGCGTGCCTTCGAGGCCGCCTCGCGGCCGAGAAGCACGCGCGAGGGAGTCGCTGGCGCCTTATAAGGCGCCAGCGACGAGGCTGGGGAGGCGTGAGGTGCGGTCGCTGTGCGGGTGGGACTCAAAGGGGCAGTCGCGAGGACGACGGCGCGCGACGCAAGGACCACAGGAGCGAGCGAAGCGAGCGACGAGGACCGCAGCGAGCGCACCGAGTCCTCGCGGCTGGGGCTTTGGAGATGTTTACCGTCGATCCACAGTCAACGATTTATAAGCGAGCGGCTGGGGCTTCGGAGATCTTCACCGCCGATCCACTCTCCAACCGATCTTACGACAGCCGCTTGTCGCGGAACGCCCGGACAACGTCCTGCCGGGCGATAATACCCACAATCTTCCCGTCGCCGTCGACGACCGGAACGCGGTTGATGTCCGGGTCGTCGCCGGCGAGCAGGTCGAGGACCTCGTTCACGTCGGTGTCGGGCGTCACCGTCGCCACGCCGGTGCTCATCACGTCGGAGATCGGCTTGTCCGCGTTCCGGACCATGTCGACGCCCAAGTCGAGATCGGCCCACGGCGGCTTCACCTGATAGGTGAGGGTGTCGACGAACGGAGGGAGCCCGATCGGGATCCACAGCGTCTCGTCGTCCGGCTCGAACAGGTCGACGAGGTCCGACTCGGTGACGACCCCGACGACTCGGTCCGCGTCGTCGACGACGGGGAAGCCGCTGAACTCGTACCGAGCGAACTTCTTGAACACGGCGGCCACGTCGTCGTCCGGCGAGACCGTCTTCACGTCGGACTCCATCAGGTCGCGGGCTTGCATACGGTCGCCGTCGCGGCCGGGACCCGTAGGCGTTTCGACCACACGCGCCGATCGGAGATGGATCCGGACCCCGATTGTGTTAATAAACGAAACAGTATATGTCACTTGAGAATAACAATCGCATATGCGCGACCCGCCGTCCCACGGTGGTGACCCGGTCACCGGCCCCGCCGCGAGCGTCGACGAGGGGGACCTCCGCCGAGTCGGGGCGGCGCTGTGGACGCTCGCCTTCTGCTCCGTGACCGCGGTGATCCTCTTCTCCGACGGCAGTCTCTCGGGTCTCGGTTGGCGCGACGCGACGCTCATCGCCCTGCGAACGTTCGCCGGCGTGATCGCCTTCTTCGCCGTGTTTCCGGTCATTATGGCGGTGTTGTCGGCGATCAGGCTGCGCTGACGTGAGGGGCCGCGGATCCCGGTGTCGCCGTCGACGGGCAGCGCGGCTCGCCACGGGAAACGAGGTGTAAAACTGAGTGGCCGGGGTGGGCTCCGAACCCACGATCTCCGCATGTCCCAGGTCCGAGGCTCGGCGGAGCCACGGGAAGGACGCGGACGCTTCCAAGGCGTCACCGCACCGAATCTCCGAACCCTATGAGTGCGGCGCTATGTCCAGCTAAGCCACCCGGCCTCACTGTTCCGTACCGCGATGAAACCCTTTAACCTTCCCATCCGTCGGAAGGTTGCGAACCCGTAACAGAGGCGGCGACGGTCACCCTCGATCGCTCCGCGACCGCCCCTCCGCGACCGTTGCCGACGCGGACCCCGCGGATTTATGGCCGACGGGGCGGATCTCCGGGATATGAGCCTTCCCGAACTGCTCGCGGGGACCGTCGGCGACGAGGAGGTCGTGGCCGAGGTCCCGCTCGGGGGAGACGACCGCCTCGCGGTCACGCCGACGCGCACGCTCGTCTATCGCGGCGACGGTCTGCTGTCGGACGAGTCGGTCGCGGAGTACTCCCACGACGTCGAGCGCATCGCGGTCTCGACGGGTCGCCGCAAGGCGAAACTCACCCTCGGTTACGGCCTCGACGGCGACGAGACGATCTCGGTGCCGGCCAAGCGCGTCGACGACGTCCTCCACCCGATCCTCGCTGGCGTCCTCTCCGCGACGGGCGTTACCGACCCCGGCGAGTCCGTCGTCCGGACCTTCCGCTTCTCCGAGCTCACCCTGGTCGTCACCAGCGAGCGGCTGGTCAAACACGTCGGCTCCGCGGTCTGGGACGAGGAGTTCGAGGAGTTCGCCTACGCCGACCTCACCGACCTCGACTTCGAGGAGGGGACCGTCGCCACCGCGGTCGTGCTGACCCACGCCGGGCGTTCGGAGCGGTTCAAGGCCCCCAACGAGTCCGCGCGGGCTGTCCGGGAGACGCTCGTCGACGCCGTCTGCTCGTACCACGGCGTCGACAGCTTAGAGGAGTTCCGCGTGACCGTCGCCGACGACGAGGACGGCGCGGCCGCGGACCCCGCGGGAAACGACGGCGGCACCACCGACTTCGGCGAGGGGCCCGACCCGCTGTCGGCCTCGCCGGTCGCCGACGCGGAGGAGGAGGCGGACGGCGATTCGCAGCCGCGGGAGTCGGCGCCGGACGCGGGGTCCGTCTCGGGGACGGAACCGGACGCTGGAACCGCATCCGGAGCCGAGACGGCGTCCGGCGGGAGGGGAGACTCCCGATCGGTCGTCGAGGACCCCGCCGAAGCCCCCGACGCGGAGTCGATCGAGGACTCGACCGCCGGTCACGGGACCGACGCGGACTCGGTCGGTGGCGATCCCCTCGGCGACGATCCGGTCGCGGACGACCCGCTCGGTGATGACCTCGTCGCGGACGACCCGCTCGACGAGGATCCGATCGCGGAGTCGGCGACCGAGTCGGTCGTCGACGCGGACCCGGCGGCGGGCTCCGAGACCGACTTCGCGGGCGACGCCGCGGGCGAGGCGACGGCGGAGGAGATCGCGGCGACCGACGCCGCCGAGAGGGCGAACGCGGGTGAGGCGACGGAGGCGACGGAGACGACCGAGCCGGCCGACGCCTTCGACGGCTCGCCGTTCGAGAGCGCCGGCGTCGAGGGCGAAGACCTCGCGACCGAGGTGGCCGAGCTGCGCCACACCGTCGAACAGCAGGCGGAGCGGCTCGACAGGCAGTCTGCGCTCATCGAGCAGCTGATCGAGGAGCTGCGTCGCGGGCGGTGACCGAGGCGTCGCGGTCCCGTTCTCCCGGACGATAGTTACAGGGGACCATTTTTATCCGCGAGGGAAAATCGTCGGACAGTGACCGCACAACTGGGAACGCGACTCGACGCGCTGCTGGGGAGCGTCGCGAGCACGGAGGCCCGCCTGGCGGTGACCGCCGGGATCCTGCTCGCGACCCTCGCCGTCGGATGGCTGCTCCTCCCGCGGGCCGTCCGGGCCGGAGAGCGCGTCGCGACGGGCTGGGTGGAACGGTTCCTCGACGGGCGGGGCGAGAGCTCCATCGAGACCATGCGGGAGGCGGTCCCGGTCTCGTTCGCGCTGCGACTGCTCGTCGGACTGCTCCAACTCGCGCTGTTCGCGCTCGCGGCCGTCGCGATCCTGGCGCTGTGGGGCCGGTTCGCGGTCGTGGTCGCGGTGCTGCCGGTCGCGGAGAACATGCTCACGGTCGGCGCGCAGGCGCTCCTCTCCGCGCTGCTCCTCGGCGCCGCCTACGTGGCGAGCGACGTGTTAGAGGAGTACGTCGAGGACCTCTCGGCCGACAGCGACCGCATCACCGCCCACCAGGAGCAGCTGCTCAGCCGGATCATGCAGGTCGGCGTGCTGGTGATCGCGGGGATCACCGTCCTCGGGATCTGGGGCGTGAACCTCGGCGGGCTGCTCGTCGGGGCCGGCTTCCTCGGGATCGTCCTCGGGATGGCGGCCCGGCAGACGCTCGGGTCGCTCATCGCCGGCTTCGTGCTGATGTTCGCGCGCCCCTTCGAGATCGGCGACTGGGTGGAGATCGGCGACGAGGAGGGGTTCGTTACCGAGATCACCATCATGAACACCCACATGCGGAACTTCGACGGCGAGTACGTCGTCGTGCCCAACGACCTGGTCACAAACCAGGCGATCACGAACCGGAGCCGCGAGGGCCGGCTCCGGATCCACATGGAGGTCGGGATCGGCTACGACGACGACCCCGACGAGGCCAGCGAGATCGCCGAGGAGGTCCTGACCGAGATCGACACCATCGCGAACAACCCGAAGCCGTACGTGATCCCCTCCGGCTTCGGCGACTCCGCGATCCTGCTCGACCTCCGCTTCTGGATCGAGCCGCCGACCCCGCAGGCGCGGTGGCGCTCGAAGGCGACCGCCGTCGAGATGATACAGGACCGCTTCGCGGACGCCGGGATATCCATCCCGTACCCGCAGCGGACCGTGTCGTACCCGCCCGAGACGGCGGAGGCGGCGGAGACCGTCGAGCGCGTGGAGCGGTTCGACGAGGAGGCCGACGAGCGATCGGGCGGCGGCCGCGCGAGCGACCGGCCCACGTAGGCGGCTCCGGACCGGCGCCTCGGTCCCTTAGCGCTTCCGGCCGAACCCCGCCGCGAACGTCGCCTCGTCGACCGACAGCACCGTCGGCCGGCCGTGCGGACAGGCGAAGGGCCGATCGCACTCGCCGAGGCGGTCGAGCAGGTCGCGGAGGCCGCCGTCGTCGAGGTCGTCGAACTCCCCCCGCTTCAGCGACGGGTGACACGCCAGGTCGGCGAGCAGGTCGTCGCGCACGGACCCCGTTCCGGCCGACTCCGCGTCCGAGAGCGCCGCGAGCGCGTCGCGGAACGCGTCCGCGTCGGCCGCCCGCCCGAACGGCGCCGGAACGCTCCGGAGCCTGACGGTCCCGCCGCCGAACGGCTCCGTCTCGAACCCGAGCGCCGCGAGCGCGTCGGCGTGCGCCTCGGCGGCCGCGGCCTCGTCGGCCGACAGCGACACGGTCGCCGGTGGGTCGAGCGGGACGGTCGGCACCGCCTCCCCCTCGAACGCCCGGGCGAGCCGCTCGTAGTTCACGCGCTCGTGGGCGGCGTGTCCGTCGATCACCAGCAGCTCGTCACCGTCCTCGGCGAGCACGTAGAGGTCCCGGAAGGTCCCGACCGGCTCCGCGTCCGCGAACGCCGCCGGCCGCTCCCCCTCGTCGCCGCCGACCGGCTCCAGCGCCCCGTCGAGCCCGGTGTCGACCTCGCGCTTCCGTCTGAGGTCCGCCCCCGTGAGCGCGTCGGCGACGACCGACTCGACCGCGTCGGCGACCGCGTCGGCGTCGCGGAGCCCGACCTCCCGCTTCGCCGGGTGGACGTTCGGGTCCACGCGGGCGGGCGGCAGCGAGACGTCGACGGCCGCCACCGGCTCCCGGCGGTCGGGGAGCAGGCGCCCGTACCCCGCCCGGACCGCGGCCGCGAGCCGGTCGTTCCGGACCGGTCGCCCGTTCACCGAGACCCGGACGTGGTCGCGCGAGGACCGCGTCACCGAGGGGTACGCGAGGGCGCCGGCGACGGCTATCGGTACGGATTCGTCCCTGCCCCCCGCCCCCTCGATCTCGGCGCTCGCCGCGAGCTCCGTCGACCGGCTCGCAGTCTCGCGGTCGTACACGCCCAGCAGCGCCTCCGTGACCCCGGACCCCGGCGTCGACAGCGTCCGCGACCCGTCGTGCTCCAGCGTGAACGCCACTTCGGGGTTCGCCAGCGCGTAGTCGGCGACGAGCGAGGAGATCCGCGCGAACTCGGTCGCCGGCCCCGCGAGCGACTCCCGGCGCGCGGGGCGGGTCGCGAACAGGTCCTCGACGACGACGGTGGTGCCGCGGGCGCGCCCGGCGTCGGTGACGGCTGGGTCCTCGGAGCCGCGGTCGCCCGCCGGCCCGCCGCCCGATGCCGTCCCGTCGACGACGACCCGCGTCCCGACCGCGCCGCCGTCGCCGGTGACGAGTTCGAGCCGCGCGGCCTCGGCGATCGCCGCCAGCGCCTCGCCGCGGAACCCCAACGACGCGACGCCGACCGGGTCGCCGTCGGGCGCGAGCTTGCTCGTCGCGTGCCGCTCGACCGCGAGCCGGGCGTCCTCGCGGTCCATCCCGTGGCCGTCGTCGGCGACCCGGATCCGGTCGGTGCCGTCGCCGTCGACCGCGATCTCCACCCGCGAGGCGCCCGCGTCGAGCGCGTTGTCGATCAGCTCGCCGACGACCCGGGCGGGGCGCGTCACCACCTCGCCGGCGGCGATCCGGTCGACCGTGGCGGGGTCGAGTCGGCGGACGCGGTCCGGGTCGCTCCCGTCGCCGGCCCCCCCGTCGGCGCGCTCCTCACCGGTCATCGTCGACCCGCGACTGGAGGTCGTGGAGGGCGTTCAGCGCCTCGATCGGCGTCATCCGCGCGAGGTCGAGGTCGCGGAGGGCGGCGGTCAGATCGGTCGCAGAACTGGTCGGCTGGTCGGTCTGCGGGTCGCCGTCGTTCGCGGGGTCGCTATCGGTCGCAGCGCTCGCATCCGCCGATTCGGCTTCCTCCCTCTCGTCCCCTTCCGCGAGGAACTCCCGGAGCGAGGCGTCCGCGTCGTCGCCCTGGTCGCCGTCGGCCGCGGGATCGGGTCCGTCCGTCTCCGTGTCGCGGCCTTCCGCGTCGCTCACCGCCGCGTCGCCCGTCTCCGCGGCCACGAGGTCGCGGGACCGGTCCACGACGGGGGCCGGAACCCCGGCGAGCTCCGCGACCTCGACGCCGTACGAGGAGGAGGAGGCGCCGGGGACGACCCGGTGGAGGAACGTCACGTCGCCGTCCTCGCGGGTCGCCGTGAAGTGGAGGTTGAAGGCGCGCTCGCGCTCCTCGGCGAGGTCGGTCAGGTCGTGGTAGTGCGTGGCGAACAGGGCGGTCGCGCCCAGCTCGTCGTGGATGAACTCGGCCGCGGCGCGGGCGATGGCGCGCCCGTCGGTCGTGGCGGTGCCGCGCCCCACCTCGTCCAGGAGGACGAGCGAGTCCGTCCCGGCGTCGTGGAGGATCTCGGTCAGCTCGCTCATCTCGCGCATGAACGTCGACTGCCCGCCGGCAATGTCGTCGGAGGCGCCGACGCGGGTGAACAGCCGGTCGAAGACCGGGAGCGACGCCGCCTGCGCGGGGACGAACGAGCCGGTCTGCGCCAGGACGACCGCGAGCGCGACCGAGCGCATGTACGTCGACTTCCCGCTCATGTTCGGGCCCGTGATCACCGCGATCGACCCGCGGGGGAGGTCCGCGTCGTTCGGCACGAACGACTCCTCGGCGCGCTCGACGACCGGGTGACGGCCCCCCTCGATCTCGACGCCGGCGTCGGGGTCGTCCCGGACCGTCGGCCGGACGTAGTCGCCCTCGACGGCGACGGTCGCCAGCGAGCGGAGCGCGTCGAGCTCGGCGATCGCGTCTGCCAGGCCCTGTATCCGCTCGGTCTCGCGTGCGACGCGCTCGCGCACGTCGACGAACAGCTCGTACTCTAAGGCGTCCGCGCGCTCCGCGGCGCCGACGATCTCCTCTTCGCGCTCCTTCAGCTCCGGCGTGTAGTAGCGCTCGCTGTTCTTCAGCGTCTGTCGGCGGCGGTAGTCGTCGGGGACGCGGTCGAGGTTGGCGTCGGTCACCTCGATGTAGTAGCCGTGGACCTGGTTGTGGCCGACCGACAGCGAGTCGATCCCGGTGCGCTCGCGCTCGCTCGCCTCCAGGTCCGCGACCCACTCGCGCCCCTCGCGCTCGGTGGCCCGGAGGTCGTCGAGGTCGCCGTCGAACCCCTCGCGGATGACGCCGCCCTCGGTGATCTCGGGCGGAGGGTTCGCGGCGATCGCGTCGTCGATCAGCTCGCGGACCGCGGTCAGCTCGTCGAGGCGGTCGCGGAGGTCGCGGAGGTGGTCGGTGCGGGGGCGGTCGGCGCTGCCGTCGTCGACATCCTCTCCGTCTGCCCCCGCCAGCGTCGCCTTCAGCTCCGGCACGACCGCGAGGGTCGCGTGCAGCGAGCGCAGGTCGCGGGCGTCGGCGCGGCCGCGGGAGATCCGGCCCACGAGGCGTTCGAGGTCGTAGGCGGCCGAGAGCGCGTCGCCGAGCGCCTCGCGGACGAGGGTGCGGTCGGCCAGCTCGCCGACCGCGTCGTGGCGGCTCCGGATCGCCTCGGCGTCGACGAGGGGGCGCCGGAGCCAGCGCTCTAAACACCGCCGGCCGAGCGCGCAGCTCGTCTCGTCGAGGGCGTCGAACAGGGTATCGCTGGCGCCCAGCCCGCGGTTCTCGAACAGCTCCAGGCTGCGCTGGGCGGCGGCGTCGAGCCGGAGCCGGTCGCGGGGGTCGTACCGCCGGATCCGGGTCACGTACGAGAGCGGGCCGTCGTCGCCCTGCGTGTACTCGGCGTACGCGAGCACCGCCCCCGCGGCCCGCAGCTCGGCGTCGCCGTCGAACCGCCGGTCGGGGGCGGGGAGGTACGGCTCTAACCGCTCGGCCGCGGCCCGCCGCTCGAAGGCGCCGGGGTCGTACGCGTGGGTCGTCCAACCCCGCTCGGCGTCGGACGGCTCGAACGCGGGGGCGTCCGGCCCCGCGATCAGCTCCGCGGGCGCGATCCGGTCGAGCTCCTCCGCGACCGCGTCGCGGTCGCCAGAGGTGACGAGGCACTCGCCCGTGGAGACGTCGACGGCGGCGAGGCCGACGGCCGCCGGGGCGGTGCCGTCGGTCCCCGCCCCGCCTCCGCCCGCCACCGCCGCGACGTAGTTCGTCGTCCCGGCCTCCAGCAGCTCGTCCTCGACGACCGTCCCGGGGGTGATCACCTCGGTGACCGCGCGGTCGACGAGCCCGGACGCCTGCTCGGCGTCCTCGACCTGGTCGCCGAGGGCGACGCGGTAGCCCGCGTCGAGCAGCGATTCGAGGTAGGGCGCGGCGTTGTCGATGGGGATCCCGGCCATCGGGTAGTCGCCGGTCGAGTCGGAGCGCTCCGTCAGCGTCACCTCGCAGACGCGGGCGACCGCCGCGGCCGCCTCGCAGAACGCCTCGTAGAAGTCGCCGACCTGGAACAGCACGAGGGCGTCCTCGTGGGCGGCACACAGGTCGGCGTACTGCGAGAGCATCGGCGTCAGCTCCTCGCGGGCGTCGGCGATCCCCGGCGGGAGCCCGGTCACGGTCTCGCGGTCCGCAGTCGGCATACCACGGATCCGGTCGCCCGCCGGCATAAACGGTGCGGAGGGAGGCAGTGGAATCGCCCGAATCCGGAGAACTAAGTCGATCGACCGATGCTGTCAACGCATGTCAATTACTGCCGATCCGATATCTCTCGCGGTGCTCGCCGTGAACACCCTCGTCGGCGCCGCGCTCGTCGTCGCCGCGTACGACCTCAAAGACCACGTGCTCGGTTGGATTAGCTGGCTCGGCGGCGCGATCGTCGGCGGGTTCGTCGGGTGGGTGGTCGTCCCCGAGATCATGGCGGCTCCGCCGGCCGCCGGGGAGCGGCTGATCGTGGCCGGGGCGGCCGTGCTGATCGGCACCGTGCTCGGCCGCGTCCTGATCCCGCTTGCGGCGCGGTTCGCGGTGTCGATCGCGGCGTTCGTCTTCGCGACGCTCGCCGTGCTGGTGATGACCGCCGGCGAGTCGCTCCTGCGGCAGTTCTACGACCCGTCGGCGTCCGGGCTGGACGCGGTCGAGGTCGACGCGGCGATCCAGTCGTCGCTGCTCTCTCAGCCCGAGTTCCAGCAGTTCCTGCTGATCGCGGTCGTCGTCGGCGCCGTCGCCGGACTGCTGGCGATGCGGTACTACGACTACATGATCACGCTGTCGCTGGTCGCGCTCGGCGCGGGGCTCCTGGCGATGACCGTCCCCGTCTGGCGGGCGGTCGTCGCCGGCGAGCCCGTGGCGTTCGCCGAGCAGGCGTCGCCCCCGAACGCCGCGTTCGCCGCGGCCTTCGTCGTCGGGATCGCGGTCCAGTACCTCCGCCACTCCGGGAGCGCCTCCGGCGACGACGTGCTCGGCTGACCGGCTCCCGGCCCGTTCGCCTCAGTGGTCCCGTTCCGGCGATATCCGACGGGAGCGCGCGGCTTCCGCCCGAGCGCTTACAACGCTGGAGCCCCGAGAGCACCCGTGACGAACCGCGCGATCGTCGTCGGCATGGCAGCGACGTTCATCGGACTGACGGCCCTGTTGCTCGTCGCCGGCGTCGTCGTCTCTCCCGTCCTGTTGGCGGTCGCCGTCCCGTTCGGTATCGTCTCGTACTTCCTCTGGTACCACGCCAGCGGCCGGCTCCGCGACCGCGTCCGCCGCGAGGCCGCGCAGGTGGGGCCCGGCGAGCGCGCACGGGCCCGACAGCGCGCGCGAGCCGCCGAACACCGCCGGTCCGCGCACCGTTCCGCCGGCGCGACCGACGGCGGGTTCGGCCGCGGAGCGAGAGGAACTCGGGGCCCCGGCGGCCGAGCCGCGTCCGGCGCCCGCGGTCCCGGCGCCGGCGACCCCCGCGACCGCGCCCCGCCGGCGAGCGGGATGTCCGAGGCGGAGGCCTACGCGACGCTCGGGCTCGACCGGACCGCCGATAGCGAGGCGGTGCGGTCCGCCTATCGAGCGCGGGCGAAGCGGCTCCACCCGGACGGTGAGGAGGGCGACGAGGCGGCGTTCAAGGAGCTGAACGAGGCGTACGAGCTGCTGAAAGAGTAGTCGCTCTGTTTCCCTCCCCTCCCGTTGCTCCGGTCACTGAGCGTCGTCGTCGGAGCCGGTGAGCCTCGTTCCGGTCACCGAGCGTCGGCGTCGGAGCCGGACCCGGACCCGGACCCGGAGAGCGCCTCTCCGATCGCCGTCTCCGCTTCCGCGAGCTCCGCGTCCGTGTTGACGTTGGTGAACGTCCGCTCCGTGGTGCGCTCGCGGATCTCCGCGTCGTCGACGACGGTCCGGTCGAGCTCCTCGATCGGTGCCAGCACCTTGCGGTCGCCGCGGGCGAGCGCGCGATCGCAGGCGGCCGCCATCGGCTCTGCGCGGTACACCGCCTGCGTCGTCTGGAGCCAACGGTCGTCGAGGCGGGGGATCGCCGCCTCGCGCCCCGCGGCGTCGGCCGCGAGTCCGGCGAGGAACCCCGGGTCGACGAACGGCATGTCGCAGGCGACGACGGCGACGTACTCGCCGGCGGCGGCCCGACACGCGTTCCGGATGCCGGCGACCGGCCCGAGGTCGGGCTCCTCGTCGACGGCCCAGCGGAGGGGGACGGGGAGCCCGGAGAGCGCGTCCGCGATCGCCGCCCGCTGATCGGGACGGCAGTTGATCACGAGCTCGTCGACGACCGGATCGCCGCCGGCGGCGCGGTCTGCGCCCGGCGGGATGGGGTCGTCGGCGCCGACGAGGCGGTCTGCGACGCGGCGGACCATCGGCACGCCCGCGAGGGGGGCGACGGCCTTGTCCCGGTCGCCGAAGCGCGTCGACCGCCCGCCGGCGAGGACGGCCCCGGTGAGGGTCGCTTCGGTGAGGCTCGCTCCGGCGGGACTGGCTCCGGTGGTCACGAGTCGACTCTCGGCGCGGAGGGACTTCGCGGTTGCGGTCGCCTCAATCCGCTAAGGCGACCCGTTAAGTGGCCGGCGACCCACCGATCGGACATGGCAGAGGCCACGGATCTGGAGGAGCTGAAGCGGGGAACCGACCTGGTCAAGCGCGGCTTCGCGCGGATGCAGAAGGGCGGCGTCATCATGGACGTCGTCACGCGCGAGCAGGCGCGGATCGCGGAGGACGCCGGCGCGGTCGCGGTGATGGCGCTGGAGGCCGTCCCGGCCGACATCCGCAAGCGCGGCGGAGTCGCGCGGATGCCCGACCCGCAGAACGTCACCGAGATCATCGACGAGGTGTCGATCCCGGTGATGGGGAAATCGCGGATCGGCCACCGCAAGGAGGCGGAGATCTTAGAGTCGCTCGGCGTCGACATGATCGACGAGTCGGAGGTGCTCACGCCCGCCGACGACGAGTACCACATCGACAAGCGCGACTTCGCGTCGCCGTTCGTCTGCGGCGCCCGGAACCTCCCCGAGGCGCTCCGGCGCATCCGCGAGGGCGCGGCGATGATCCGGACGAAGGGCGAGGCCGGCACCGGCGACGTCAACCAGGCCGTCCAGCACCAGCGCACCATCAAAAACCAGATCCGCACGCTCACCGGACTCAACTACGAGGAGCGCGAGGAGTGGGCCCGCGAGCACGGCGCGCCCCGGGATCTGGTCCACGAGACCGCCGAGGCCGGCCGGCTCCCGGTCGTCAACTTCGCGGCCGGCGGCATCGCCACCCCCGCCGACGCCGCGCTGATGATGCACCACGGCTGTGACGGTATCTTCGTCGGCTCCGGCATCTTCGGCGCGGAGGACCCCGTCGAGATGGGGAACGCGATCGTCGAGGCCGTCAACAACTGGGACGACCCTGACGAGCTCGCCGACATCGCCTCCGGCATCGGCAAGGGGATGAAGGGCCAGTCCAACGAGGACATGGCCGACGAGGAGAAGCTGCAGGGCCGCGGCGTTTAAAGCCCGGTTCGCGGTCGGGAGGTCGCAGCGACGCGGGACCGACCCGATCGATTTCGTATTTTGCGGCAGCGAACCTGCGCCGTGCTACCGACCGCCAATACCGTTATGCGGCCGCGGGACGTATCTCGCCGTGGTGTTACACACATGACAGGACAACGGATACTGATGATCGTCGGCGACTTCGGCGAGGACTACGAGATCATGGTCCCGTATCAGGCGCTCCAGGCGGTCGGCCACGAGGTCCACGCGGTCTGTCCGGAGAAGGACGGCGACGACACGGTCAAGACCGCGATCCACGACTTCCGGGGCGACCAGACGTACCTGGAGACCCGCGGCCACGACTTCGCGCTCACGCACGGGTTCGACGAGATCGATCCGGCCGACTACGACGCCCTGGTCGTGCCCGGCGGGCGCGCGCCCGAGTACCTCCGCGGCTACGAGGCGGTGCTCGATACGGTGCGGCACTTCTTCGAGGCCGACAAGCCGGTCGCGTCGATCTGTCACGGCCCGCAGATCCTCGCGGCGGCGGGCGTGCTCGACGGCTACGAGCTGACGGCGTACCCCGCGGTCAGGCCGGAGGTCGAGGCCGCCGGCTGCTCGTGGGTCGACGGCGTCACGACGGACGGGAACCTCGTAACCGGGCAGGCGTGGCCCGACCACCCCGAGTGGATCGCGCAGTTCCTCGACCTCCTCGGCACCGAGATCGAGCACGGCGCGCCCGCGGCGACCGCGGACTGACCGGTGAGCCCACCCCGGGAGCGCGCCGGCCCCCGCGCCGTCGCCGTCAACGTCGCCGCCAACACGAACCAGCCGGGGTTCCGCGGGCCGGTGTACCCCGACGGCTCCTTCGCGTACGTGCCGATCCCCGAGTCGGCGGCGACGCTCCCGCGCGAGCGGTTCCCGGTCGACGAGCCGCTCCCGACCTACGCCGACCTCGACCTCCCCTTCCCGGTGCCCGCCGACCTGCGCGAGACGCCGGTCCACATGGACCCGGAGCTCCCCGGCGTCCACGGCCGCGACCGCGCGACCTACGGCGACCCTCACGGCGTGAAGGCCGGCCGGATCGTCGACCTCGAACCCGGCGACTGGCTGTTCTTCTACGCGACGCTGTCGCTGCGGCCGCACGGCTGGGCGGGTCCGGACGAGGCCCCCGCCGAGGGCGGCGAGCGAGACGCGCTCGACGCCGACGGCGACCTCGCTCCGGACTGGGGCGCGTACCTCTTCGCCGGGATCCGCGTCGATCGGGTGCTCGCGGTCGACGCGAGCGCGTCCGGTTCCTCCGGCGTCGTCGACCGCGACGCGGCGGCCGCGCTCGCGCCGACCAACGCGCACCTGAAGCGGGACCCCTTCGACGCGCGGGTCGTCGTCGCGGGCGATCCGCACGCGTCTGGGCCCTTCGAACGCGTCGTCCCCCTGAGCAGCCCCGGATCAGGCGCGGACGCGAGCCGGCTCGTCACTGCGCTCTCAAGCGACTCGGGCAAGGGGCCCTGGTGGCGGCGACCGTTAGCCTTCGACGCCGACGCGACGGCGACCCTGCTCGACCGGATCGAACGGGGCTGAACCCCCGGTTTTCGGGAGCCGACAGAGGATCCAACAAGTATTGCGGGTATATCGGATACGAGCGGATCACGGTACCGGGCGAAAACGCCCGTTGTGGCGGATCTACAGTGAACTGCGACTGACCGGCGGTCGTGTCGACGGACGAACGTGTTCGGCGATCGCAATATTTGCGCGAAGGCGGTTTCACCGCACATCCTTGTCGGTTTCCGGGACTATACCTTACAATAAAACCAAGAGGTATTCGATGTCAGATCTGAATGTCTCCCACGAATACTTTACGTGGAGGCTGGTCCAGGACGTGGCGGAGGAGAACGGGTACTTCGAGGACGAGGGCGTCGACGCCGACCTCTCGTACTTCGCGCCGGGCACGCAGGACTTCGAGGGCGAGAACGCCTTCGACGCCGACTGGTGGGACGACATGGACGAGGACGGCGGCACCCACGGCGTCTGCGAGTGGAACGCGGTCCAAGAGGTCTCCGAGACCGACCGCGACATCGTCGGCTCCTACAGCGAGTGGGACCGCGTCGTCTTCGTCGACGCCGACGACGACGCCGAGACCATCGACGACCTGCGCGGTCGCTCCGTCGGGATCAACAAGTACGCCACCTCGTTTTACTCGATGCGGGAGATGCTGGAGAACGAGGGCTTCGAGGAGGACGAGATCGTCTTGGAGCACGTCGGCGAGGCGGAGGAGCGCTTCGACGCGGTGAAGGAGGGGAAGGTCGACTCCATCGCGGTGCTGGAGCCGTTCGTCACCCTCGGCCGCTACGACGAGGAGCTGAAGGAGGTGTTCGACGGCCCGTGCCGCGCCGCCATCACGACGCGCGAGCAGCCCGAGCCGGAGAAGCTCGAGGGGTTCCTCGCGGCGCTGAACCGCGCGGTCGCCGACATCAACGACGACCTCGAGGGGTACACCGACCGGTACGTCGAGCTCCTCGAGGACGAGGCCGGTGACAAGCCGGCGTTCGACGACGTGAACTTCGAGCGGCTCCGCGAGGAGTTCGAGCTCCGCGAGTTCCTCCCCGTGCGCGCCCCCGACGAGAAGCGGATCGACGCGACCACGGACTGGATGCGCGAGAAGGGGTTCGTCCCGGACGACGCCGACATCGGGACCGCCGAGGAGCTCGACGACGAGGGCGTGCTCCCGGACGACGAGGCCGAGTCCGAGGAGGACGAGCCCGAGGCGACGGCGGACTGATCGATGTCGATCGAGTCCCGCGCGGCGACGACTGACGACGACGGCGGGGACTCCGACGGCGGGGCCGACGCCCGAGCCGACTCCGCGTCCGCGGTCGAGCAGGACGCCGGCGGCGCCGGAACTGCTCGGAGCGCCGCCGACGCGGCGCCGGTCGTCGCCAGCGACCTCACGAAGCGGTACGACGAGACCCTCGTCTTCGACGGGCTCGACCTCCGGGTCGACCCCGGCGAGGTCTGCTGTCTGCTCGGCCCGTCGGGCTGCGGCAAGACGACCCTGTTGCACCTGCTCGCGGGACTCGAGGACCCGACCGGCGGCCGCGTCGAGATCGACGGCGAGGCGGTGACGGGCCCCGACTACCGGTGGGGCGTCGTCTTTCAGGACCCGCTGCTCTACCCGTGGCTCTCGGTGCGCGAGAACGTCGAGATCGGCCCGCGGCTCCGCGGCGAGGAGCCCGACGCCGACCACGTCGACGAGCTGCTCGAGCTGGTCGGGCTCGACGGCGTCGCGGACGCCGACACCGCGGACCTGTCCGGCGGGATGGCGCAGCGCGCGTCGCTCGCGCGGACGCTCGCGAACGATCCCGACGTGCTACTGTTGGACGAGCCGTTCTCCGCGCTCGACCAGCTGACGAAGATGGAGCTACAGGACGAGCTGCTCCGGATCGTCGACGAGCTCGGCGTCACCGCCGTGTTCGTCACGCACGACATTGACGAGGCGGTGTACCTCGGCGACCGCGTCGCGATCATGGGGCCGGTGCCCGCGGGCATCGAGCACGTCGAACGCATCGACAGCGAGACGCGTTCGCGCGACGACGAGGCGTTCCTCGCGGAGCGCGCGGCGACGTTCGAACACCTGGAGGCGGTGGGACTCGAATGACCCACGATCACTCCACGACCCGCGGCGGCGAGGTCGACCCCGACGTCGCCGCGAGCGCGCGCGAACTCGTCGGCGGCGCCGGCTGGCGGAACCCGTCGGAGAAGGCCCGCACGAGCGGGCTCTCCCGGCGCGAGTTCATGAAGGAGTCCGGGCTGGCCTCGCTCGCGGCGACCGGCGTCGCCGCCACGGCCGGCTGCCTCGGCGGCGACGACGGGCCGCCGACCGCGGAGATCGGCTACCTCCCGATTACGGACGCGGCGCCCCTGCTGACGGGGTACGCCAACGACCACTTCGCGGACCACGGCGTCGACGCCGCGGAGCCGACCCTGTTCCGCGGCTGGTCCGACCTCTCGGAGGCGTTCCTCTCCGGCGAGGTCAACGTCGCTCACTTCCTGATGCCGATGACCGTGTGGATGCGCTACGGCGACACGCTGGACGCGAACGTGAAGGTGGTCGCGTGGGACCACACGGACGGCTCCGCGCTGACGGTCCAACAGGATATCGACGAGTGGGCGGACCTCGGCGGCGGCACCGTCGCCGTCCCGTTCTGGTACTCCATCCACAACGTCATCCTCCAGATGGGGCTCCGCGAGCACGGGCTCACGCCCCGGACCGACTCCTCGGCCGACGAGGTGGCGGACGACGAGGTCAACCTCGTCGTGACCCCGCCGCCGGACATGCCGGCCGCGCTCGAGAACGGCTCCATCGAGGGGTACATCGTCGCCGAGCCGTTCAACGCGATCGGCGAGCTCGACGCCGGCGGGAAGATCCTCCGGTTCACCGGCGACGTGTGGCGCGAGCACGCCTGCTGCGTCGTCGTGATGCGCGAGGAGCTCGTAGAGTCGCAGCCGGAGTGGACGACCGACGTGATGAGCGGGATCGTCGACGCCCAGCAGTACCTCCGCGAGAACCGCTCGGAGGCCGCACGGCTGCTCTCCTCGGAGGGGAGCGGCCTGCTCCCGCAGGGGCCGGAGCCGATCGACCGGGCGCTCACCCACTACGACGACCACGAGCCGTACCTCGACTCCGGCGCGATCCGGAACGCCGACTGGGACATCGACCGGATCGGCTTCTACCCGTACCCGTACCCGTCGTACACGGAGGAGCTTGTCCGCCGCATGAGCGAGACCCGCGTGGAGGGCGAGGACGCCTTCCTCGACGACTTAGAGCCCGGTGAGGTCGCCGACGACCTCGTCGCGTACGACCCCGTTCGCACAGCGCTGGAAGCGGCCGGCGGCCCGCCGGCGTTCGACGTCCCCGAGGACGATGGCTACGAGAGACAGGAGACGATCCGGTTCTGAGCTGGTCGGGGAGGGCGGCCGCCTGCTGCCGGCGGTCGGGCTCCTCGGCGGCCTCGCCGTCTGGTGGACGGTGACGGCGCTCGGCAGCGGCATCATCACCAACTTCGCGCCGGCGGCGACGTTCGCCGTCCTCGCAGAGCTGGTCGCGTCGCCGTCGTTCTACGACCACGTGCTCGTCAGCGTCTACCGGTTCGCGGTCGCATTGGGCCTCTGTCTGACGGTCGGGCTCCCGGTCGGGATCGTCGTCGGCTACTTCAAGGCGGCCGAGCGCGCGACGACCGTCCTCTTCCAGTTCATGCGGATGATTTCGCCACTTGCGTGGTTCCCCATCGCCATCATCGTCTTCGGCGTCGGGACCCGGTCCGCGGTGTTCGTGATGTTCATGGCCGGCCTCTGGCCGATCGTGTTGAACACCGCCCACGGGATCGCGACGATCGACGACGACTGGATCACGGTCGGCGAGTCGCTCGGCGGCGACACGCGCGCGCTGCTCCGCCGGGTCGTCGTCCCCGCGGTGATTCCGGACATGCTCACGGGGATCCGCCTCTCTATCGGGATCCTCTGGATCATCCTCGTTCCCGCGGAGATGCTCGGGGTCAACACCGGGCTGGGCTACCTCATCCTGGACGCCCGCGACCGGTTCTCCTACGCGGAGATCCCCGCCATCATGCTGGTGATCGGCTTCATCGGCTTCTGGCTCGACCTGTCCGTCCGCCGGCTCCACGCCCGGTGGAACTGGGGCTGACGGACGCGACCGCCGGACCGGGGCGGCGGGCGCGCTTGCTCCCCCGGCCGACACCCCGATTTATGAGGCGTGCTACCGTTTCGCTATCCATGAGCGACAACGACGACACCACCGGCGTGACGGGTGACGACCAGGGCCGCGGCGCGCCCTCCCGGCTTGGCCGGGTGCTCCTGGGCGTCGGCCTCGCGGCGCAGGCCTCGGAGGACTTCCGCGACATGGACGACACGATCGAGTACGCCGAGTCCGCAGGGGTGCCCGCGCCCGACCTCGCGGCCCCGTTCGCGTCCGGCATGATGGTCGCGGCCGGACTCGGGATCGCGCTCTGGCGGCTCCCGCGGGTGGCGACCGGCGCGGCCGTCGCCTTCCTCACCGCGGTGACGGCGACGATGCACGACTTCTGGAACGCCGACGAGGACGACAAGAGCGGCGAGCGGCTCGCCTTCTTCGGGAACCTCGCGATGCTCGGCGGCGCGCTCGTGTTCCTGCGGGAGGCGTGGCGCTGAGGGGCTCCTCGATCACTCGCGGACGCCGTTTCGGTGTCGCCCCGAGATCCCGATTCGAACATATTCGGGGGAAGAACCGCGGGTCCGGGACGCGAGGCTGACGTATGGACCGACCGCCGCTCACGACGCTTCTGATCTGGGCGGCCGTGGGGACGTATCTGCTCGTCGCGCTCGGCGCGACGGCCGCCGCGGACGCCGGCTCCGCGGTGGTCGCCGTCCACCACGTCTCCGCGGTCGCCGTCGGCGTACTGCTCGTCGCCACGGCCCTTCTCGCGCACCGAACGGGAGCCTCTCGCGGAGTCCGCGCCGGAACGATTGCCGTCCTGATCGCCTACGCGGCGCAGGCCGGCGTCGGGCTCGCGGGGCGAACCGACGCGCTGCCGTTCGACGACGGGCTCCACCTGCTGGGCGGGATCGCGGTGTTTGCCGCTCTCCTCGCGACGCTCGTGGTCAGGGCGGAGGCGACCGGGGACGTCCCGGCCGACGACGGCGCTCCGAGCGGTTCGGACGACCGCGTGGCGCCGACCGCGGACCTACCCGCCGAGAGCGACGGCCCTCCGGCGTCAGAACGCGGATCGCTCCGGTTCCGCGACCGGGTTCGGGCGTATCTAGAGCTGACCAAGCCGCGGCTGCTGTGGTTGCTGTGCCTGCTCGCGCTGGCGGGGATGGGTCTTGCGGCCGCGACCGGCGCCGAACTCGACGGCGTGACGGTCGTCGCGACCCTCGGCGGCGGCGCCCTCGCGACCGGCGCGTCGGGGGCGTTCAACCACGTGTACGAGCGCGACCGCGACCGCAAGATGCGGCGGACCGCGGACCGGCCGATTGCGACCGACCGGGTCGGCGTCCGGCGCGCGACCGCCTTCGCCGTCGCGCTCGTCGTCGCCTCGATGGCGGTCCTGCTCGCGTTCGTCAACGCCCTCGCGGCCGCGCTCACGGCGGCGGCGGTCGTCTACTACGCGTACGTGTACACGGTCCTGCTGAAGCCCACGACTCGGTGGAACACCGTGATCGGCGGCGGATCCGGCGCCCTTCCGGCCCTGATCGGGTACGCCGCCGTGACCGGGACCGTCGGGCTCCCGGCGGTCCTCCTCGCGGTCGTCGTCTGCTGTTGGACTCCGGCGCACTTCTACAACCTCGCGATCGCGCACCGCGACGACTACGCGCGGGCCGACTACCCCATGCTCCCGGTCGTCGCGGGCGTCGGGACCGCGCGCCGGCGGATCCTCGCGTGGCTCGGCGTCACGCTGATCGCCGCGGTCCTGCTGGGGAGCGTCACCGACCTCGGCGTCCTCTACGCGGTCACCACCACGGCGCTCGGGGCGGTGTTCGTGCGGAGCGTGGTCCGCCAGTACGACGCCGACGGGCGGGAGGACGAGGACGGGCGGGCCGCCGCCGCCTACAGGAGCTTCCACGCCTCGAACGCCTACCTCGGGGCCGTCCTCGCGGCGATCTTGGTGGAAACGCTCGCGATGTGAGCCGGCGCGACGCCGGCGCGCGAACATGTGCGGGCTAACGCTCACCATGCATATCCGTGTATCTGCCCGTGTGAGCGACTCATGAGCAACCGTACGACGACCGACGGCGGAGAGGTACCTGCGATGCAACGCCTCTATAACCGTATCTGGCTGTTGGCCGCGGCGGCGATCGTGTTCTTTCTCGTGGCCTACGTCGGATGGGGACTACTCGACCTCCTGTCGCTTCCAGTGAGGTGATCGACGCATGAGCAACCCACTCGACGATCCGGACGACGACTGGTGGAACACACCGGTGCATCGCCGCGAGAGCGTCTGGCTCGGCCTCGCCGGCGCGTGGTCGCTCGGCATCTTCTCGTGGATGGCCGGGTTCACGCAGTTCGGCGACCAGAACCCCATCGGCACGACCTACGACGTCGACCCCGACGAGTATCAGGACCGGGTCGGCGAGTACAAGGAGGCCGCCGAGGAGACGGATGACGGTCTGATCCCGCCCGAAGACGACGTGTACGTCGGCGCGATGCGGTTCAACTGGGACGGGCTCCCAGTCGTCCTCGAAGCGGGCCGGGAGTACGACATCCACCTCGGCGCCTACGACGTGCAGCACGGCTTCTCGGTCAGGCCCGAGCAGAACCTGAACAAGCAGATCAACCTCCAGGTGTTCCCGGGCTCGGAGTGGGTGATCCCGATGACCTTCGACGAGCCGGGCACCTACCACGTCGTCTGCAACGAGTTCTGCGGACAGGGCCACCGGACGATGCACGGCCGTTTCACGGTGGTGGAGGGGTAGCATGTCGGCGATCGCCTCCCTGTTCCGGAACGACTACGGCGCGGACGGGTTCCGCACGTGCTCGGTGACCGGACTCGAGGTTCATCGGTCCGTGGAGAACTACGTGAAGCTGTTCGGCCTGACCGCGGTGATCGCGCTCGCGGTCGGCGGGAGCTTCGCGTTCTCGGTCGCGATGACGCGCTGGGAGTTCGTCGGCCTGATCGACCCGAGCAGCTACTACACGCACCTGAGCATCCACGCGTGGAACCTGCTCATCTTCTGGATGGTGTTCATGGAGGTCGCCGTCCTCTACGTGGGCGGGCCGATGGTGCTCGGCCGGAAGCTCCCGCTCCGCAAACTCGCGGGGGTCGGCTACGTCACGATGCTCGCCGGCGCGATCGGCGTGAACGCGTCCATCTGGCTGGCCGAGGCGCCCAACGAGGCGCCGCTTCTGACGGCGTACGTCCCGCTCCCCGTCTCGCCGTGGTTCTACGGCACGGCGGTCCTCTTCCTGCTCGGGGCCACGATCGCCGCGCTCCCGTTCTTCGCGACGATCTGGACGGAGACCCGCGACAGCAGCCGGACGCTCCCGCTCGTCGCCTTCGGCGCCTTCATCGCCGGTATCGTCGCCGTCGAGGCGATCCTCGGCGGGATCGCCGCGTTCTCGTACGCGCTGGCGTGGCGGATCGACCTCATCGCCTCCGTCGATCCGGGGATCTACCGGCAGCTCTACTGGATCGTCGGCCACGGGACCCAGCAGATCAACTTGCTCGCGATGATCACGGTGTGGTACTTCCTCACCCACGTCGTGGGCGGCGCGGTCGTGATCTCCGAGAAGGTCTCTCGGACCGCCTTCATCCTCTACCTCTTCTTCATCAACCTCGGGGCGGCCCACCACCTGCTCGTCGACCCCGGCATGTCCGCCGGCTGGCGGATCTGGAACACCTCTTACGCGTTCTACGGCGCGGCCTTCGCGAGCATGATCCACGCGTTCGCGATCCCGGCCGGGATCGAGGCCGGGCGCCGTCGCCGGGGGCAGGGCGGCGGGCTCTTCGGCTGGCTCACCTCCGCGCCCTGGAAGAACCCCGTTTTCGCCTCGACGATCTTCAGCATCATCCTGTTCGGGTTCCTCGGCGGGATCACCGGCGTCGTGATGGGCCAAGTGCAGGTGAACATGACCTGGCACAACACCCTCGCGACGGTCGGGCACTTCCACGCGACGGTCGCGCTCGGGACGACGCTCGCGTTCTTCGGGCTCGTCTTATTCGTCATCAAGACGATGTTCCGTCGGGACTTCATCTCGGACACGCTGGCGAGCGCGATCCCGTACGCCTACGGGGCCGCGATGAGCGTCGCCACGCTCATGCTGATGTACGCGGGGATCCTCTACGGCGTGCCGCGCCGGACCGCCGAGGTCGTCAGGAACATCCCCGGCTCGGAGTTCAGCTTCTCCGCCGCGATCCCGATATTCATGATCTTCGGGGTCTTCGCGCTGTTAGCGATCCTCTCGGGCGTCCTGTTCGTCGGCGTCTCGGTCGGCTCGCTGCTGTTCGGCGACCGGCTCCCCGTCGGCGACGACGGCGGGATGCTCCCCGAGGGCGGGCTCCAGGCCGACGGCGGGGAGCCGATCCACGCGGTGGAGCTCCGCGGGACGTTCGCGCTCTGCCTGATCTTCCTCGGCGTCTTCGCCGCCGTCTACGTGCTGAACTGGTACCTGCTGACCCAGCTCTGGTCGATCGGCGCGTAAGCGCCGGTCGCCCGGACCGCTCTCGGAACCGCTGACCGACTCACCGCCCGAATACTCCGTCTCACCGGCCGAAAACCTCCGACTCACCGACCGAATCACACCCCGAATATCGAACGACTGCGAGACACCCCACGAATGACCGACACTTCCCGGACCCGTCCCTGGACGCGACTCGGCGGCATCGTACGCCAGACGTGGCGCGACTTCCTGAGCGTGTACTACGCCAACACGCCCGTCTGGCGCTGGCTGAAGAGCGGCGCGCTCGTCTTCCTCGGGTTCTTCCTGTGGATGGGCGGGAACGTCCTGACGGCCTACTGGATCGACGCGACCGCGCTCCGGTACGCGATCGCCTACGGCTTCGTCCTGATCGCGTGGGGACCGCTCACCCACCTGCTCGTCGTGCCGGCCGTGATCCGGCTGCGCCGCACCGCCGAGAACCCCACCGTGCGGCGGATCGCCCGGAACGGGTCGAAGATCAACTTCACGACGTTCCTCCTGATCGTCGCGGTCGTGGGGACCCTCGCGCCGGGCGTGATGCTGCTCGACTTCTCGTCGGGCTTCGGCGCCGACGGCGGCGACGTGACCGCGGATCTGGTCTGCGAGACCGACGGCGACCCGGTCACCTGCGAGCTGGAGACCGCCGAGGGCGTCGACCACGTCGTGCTCCTCGCCGGGGGCGAGGAGATCGACCGCAGCGACGAGCCGCCGTACGCGGTGTCGGCGCCCCGCGAGTCGCTCTCGGACGGACCGTCCGGGAAACAGTTCGAGGTCGAGCTCAGGGACTCGAACGGCGACACCCTCCGGCGTTTCATCCGGACGGTGTGACGGGGGCGTCGGGGCGGGTCGTCGGGGTGAAGCCGAGTCGAACGATCTCGGTCTCGTGGGACTCTGTGAGGGACAGCGACGAGTGAATGCGGGAGTGGGTTTTGCAGATTGTCGGCAGCGAAGCAGTATTTAAGCGATCTGTGACCGGAAGCGATGATTCCTTATAAACGGCTATTGCGGTGGCACGTGCCTCCGAGGCCGCCTCGCGGCCGAGGAGCACGCGTGAGGGAGTCGCGAGCGGTGCGAGGTGCGAGCAGCGCGAGCACCTCGATGGCGAGCGGCGAAGCCGCGAGCAGCGAGCGACGAGGCTGGGGAGGCGTGAGGATGCGGTGCCGTGCTGTGCGGGGCGGGACTCAAAGGGGCAGTCGCTGTGGGCGGCGCAGGCGACACAAGCACCGCAACGAGGGAGCGCTCGCGACCGAGTGAGGCGCGCAGCGAGCGTGCGCCGCCCACAGCGACTGGGGCTTTGGAGGCTGTCACTCCAGAGCCGCCGATCACTTATAAATACCCGCCAGCATCGCCACAATCCGACTTATAAACAACCGACCCACCGCAATGATTCACGTACTCCCGCGATCTATCCGGAAACACCGTTCGGCGATCTGCCGTTTCACGGCGCTGCTCTCACAACACCGACCGCGTCGAGTTCGTCACGACGATCCCGCTGCTGGCGGCCATCGCCAGCGCGGCGAAGAAGGGGTTGAGCAGCCCCGCGACCGCGAGCGGGATCGCCACCGCGTTGTAACACAGCGCCCACGCCACGTTCTCGCGGATACGCCGCCGCGTCCCCGCCGCGAGGTCGAACACCGTCTCGACCGCTCGCAGGTCCTCGTCGGCGATGACGACGTCCGCGGCCTCGACCGCGCGCGCGGTCCCGTCGCCCATCGCGATGCCGAGGTCCGCCGCCGCGAGCGCCGGCGCGTCGTTGGTGCCGTCGCCGACCATCACGGTGGTCCCGGACGCGGCGAACCCGCGGACCGCCTCGAGCTTCCCGTCCGGCGGCACGCCGGCGAAGACCTCGTCGACGGCGGGGTGGTCCCGGAACCGGTCGGCCCGCGGTCCCTCGTCGCCGGTGAGGACCGCCACCTCCCTGTCGGCGAACGCGTCGAGCGCCGCCGCCCACCCCTCCCGTTCGCGATCCTCGACCGCGATCACCCCGCGGGCCGCGCCGTCCCACCCCACCGCGACCGGCAGCGCGCCCCCGTCCGCGACGTCGTCGACGCGCCCCCGCAGGTCGTCGGGCATCGGGCCGCACTCGCTCTCGACGAGGTCGGGGGTCCCGACGACGACGCGGGCGTCGGCCGGTGGGGAGTCGGTCTCCCATCCATCGCCGGGGACGAGTCGCCCCGAGATCCCGGCGCCGGGGTGGCGGGTGAACGACTCCACTCGGGTCCCTTCCGCGAGGTCGCCGGCCGCCGCCTCCCGGATCGCGTCCGCGACGGGGTGGTCGGCCCGGCGCTCGATCGCGGCGGCGCGCCGGAGCGTCCGGTCGTCGCCGTGCGTCTCGGCGACGCGCATCTCGCCCGCGGTGAGGGTGCCGGTCTTGTCGAACACCACCGTGTCGGCCTCCCGGGCCACCTCGAACACCGAGGCGTCCGTGACGACCGCGCCGCGGTCGAGCGCGTCGCGGAGCCCGCCGGAGACGGCGAGCGGGGTCGCGAGCCCCATCGCGCACGGGCAGGAGACGACGAGGACGGTCAGCCCGGCGAGCATCGCGGCGGCGACCGTGCCTCCGGTCGCCAGCCGCCAGCCGGCGACGAGCAGCCCGAGCGTCAACACGACCGGCACGAACACCGTCGCGAGCGCGTCGACGAACCGCTGGATCCCCGGCGCGGCGGTCTGGACCTCCCAGAGCGCGGCGGCGAGGCGGTCCGCGGTGCTCTCCGCGTCCTCGCCGACGCGTATCACGACCGCGCCGGCCGACTCGCCCGCCTCGCTCGCGCGGTCCGCCGCCCCACCGTCGGTCTCCCGCACGTCGCCGAGAAGGGTCGCGCCGCCGATCACGGTCTCGCCGGGTTCCTTCCGCACCGGGAGCGACTCTCCGGTGATCACGGACTCGTCGACGTCGGCGGTCCCCTCGATCACGGTCCCGTCGATCGGCACGCGCTCGCCGGGCGTGACCCGGACCCGGTCGCCCGGTTCGAGGTCGTCGATCGGGACGGACTCCGGCCCCGACTCCGTGAGGCGCGTCGCCGACTCGACGCGGGCGGCCGTGACGGTCTCGAGGAGGTCGTTCGCCCGCGACCTGACCCGCTCCTCGTAGTGCCGGCCCAGCGAGACGACCATCACGACGGCGACCGTCACGTCGTAGTACAGGTGGGTGCTCCCGGTCGCGAGCGCGAGGGTGCTGTAGGCGTACGCGGACAGCGCGGCGACCGCGACGAGGAGATCCATGTTCGGCCGGCGCGCGCGAACGCTCACGTACGCGCCCCGGAGGAGCGGCGCGCCGGTGTACGCCAGCAGGACGGTCGTCAGGAGCGCGATGAACGCCAGCGGCAGGTACCGCCCCGCGGCGGTGGTCGTGTCGATCGCGAGGACGTTCGTCTCGATGCCGAGGTAGCTCGGGTACAGCGACAGGACGTACCACGGCATGATCAGCATCGCCAGGAAGCCGCCGACGACGAGCCGTTCGACCGTCCGATCGTCCCGGCGTCTCCCCGCGCGACCCCCGCCGCCCGTTCGGTCGCTGGCGTCGCCGCCGCTGGTCTCCGAGCCGTTCCGGAACCGGAGCGCGTAGCCGTAACCGGAGAGGGCCTCCGGGAGCTCATCGCGGTCGATCTCCGCCGGATCGTAGACGACGCGGGCGGTCTCGGTGCCGTAGTTCGCCTCCACCGCACGGACGCCGCGACAGTCGTCGCCGCGCAGGCCGAGGAACGTCTCGCAGGTCGTGCAGTGCATCCCGTCGACCGCCAGATAGGCCTCGGCGGCGTCCGACGGGGGAGCTTTGCCCCCCGAGTCGTCGGCTCGGAGGGTCGCCTCGTCGGTTCCGGGCGTCGAGCCCTCGGTTCCGGGCGTCGAGCCCTCGGCTCCGAGCGTCGCGCCCTCGCCCTCGCCGACCCCCGCCTCGGCGTCGCCCACGTCGTCGAGCCGACGCGCCACCTCCAGACAGCCGCGGCAACAGAACTCGCCGTCGACCCCGCTCTCCGTGACGGGGGGGTCGGGGGTCGGGAGGTCACAGAGCCGGCAGTCGCTCATCACTCGTGATCGGTCGACCACCCACGAGTCCCTGTTCGCGAACGTGTTCGGGGCCTCGCCGCGTGAGGCGTGTTCGGGGCCTCGCCGCGTGGGGTTCGACGAGCCGGATAAATGACCGGTTACGCGTCGATTCAGAACGGCGCGCTCGGTTGCTCCGAGACCGGCTCCCCGCCGTCACTCGACGCTGACTTGCCGATCAGCACTCGGAATTCGCCGGGGTCGCGTTTGCGGTACTCCCAGTGGAACTCCGGGCCGGCCTCGGCGTCGAACTGGTGGTAGAGCGGCTTCGGGTCGTGGTCGTTCACCAGCACGAACCCCTCGCCGCCGTCGAGGTCCGCGTACGCCTCGAAGATCTGGTCGTGGCGCCGGGCGGGCGGGAGGTCGCGAACGTCGAGCTCCGTCGCGACTTCCGGGGTGTCGTCGGTCTCCCCGCTCTTCTCGGCCTTCGTGATCCGGACGCGACAGCGCCCGGGCCGGTTTTCCGCCACCTCCCAGTCGAACGCGTCGCCGTACCGGTCCCGGAACTCGCCGCGGAGCGGTCGCGGCTCGTGCGGGGCGACGATCTCCATCGTCTCCCCGTCGGGTATCATCCCGTATCGGTGGTGGATCGTCTCGTGGCGCTCCGACTTCGGGATCTCGCGAACGTCGAACCGCGTGATCACGTCGTCGTCCTCGCCGTCGGCCGCCGACGCGCCCGTCTTCGCGATCGCGACGCGCCACTCTCCCCCGCCGCGGCTCTCGTACTCCCAGCCGACGACCTCGCCGTGCGTCGACTGGAGTTCGTGGTAAAGCGGCTTCGGGTCGTGGTCGTTCACCAGCACGAACCCCTCGTCCGGTTCGAGGCGGTCGAACGCGTCGAGCAGCGCCTCGTGGCGTCGTTGTGGCACGAGATCGCGCGCGTCGAAAGTCCCCGACGCCCCGTCGTCGAGCGCCTCCCCTTTGGCGATCCGGACTTCCCGAGGCTCCGCGTCGGCCCCCTCGTGCTCCCAGTCGAGCGCGCGCTCGCGATCGATCTGATACCGGATCAGCCACGGGTCGATCCCCCGATCGGCGGTGACGTGAAGCTCCTCGCCCGGTTCGGCCCCGTCGAGCGCGCCGTATATCCGATCCCGACGGTCACGGTCGGAACGGTCGCGCAGGTCCACTTCGGTAGCCATCGCTCGGACGGATAACGTCCGCACGGCCGATTGGGTTCTCGGCCGAACCTGTTCGGCATATATCCGGTGACCCATCGAGGGGTGAGCGTCGACCGTCACCGGTCGTCGGGACTGCGGCCGTCACCGGTCGTCGGGACTGCGGCCGTCACCGGTCGTCGCCGCGCTGAACCCGTTCCGATCGGAGGTCGGTATAAGGGAACCCCCGAACAGTTTCGCCGATGGCATCCGTTCGTGAAAATACTCGGAGAACCCTTTTAACTAGAGGCGTACGTCCACCTATCCGACGATGGCTGAACACGACCTCGACCGGCGACGCGTCAGACTCACGTTCCGGCGGTCGGGGAGGGGACGCCCGCTCCCGCGACCGCGGACCGACCCGATCTCCGGATCGCGACGGAGTCGCATCCGGCCGTGTCCGACCCGAACGCCCAGCGGACGAGCCGGAGTACCGCTCCGAGAGGCCCGATGACGCAAGCACGTCTCGTCGTCGAGCTCCCGGACGGCCCGTGGGCGGCCGACGTCTCCCGCGAGTTCCCGGAGGCGACGTTCCGAGTGATCGCCGCGCTTCCGGGCGACGGCCCGGGGTTCGCGCTCGTGTGGATAACCGCCCCGGACGTCGAGGCCGTCCTCGAGGCGATGGAGGCACATCCCGCCGTCACCGACACGTCGGTGATGGGCCGGTCCGACCACGAGGTGACGGTGCAGTTCGAGACCTCGGCGCCGCTGCTGCTCCTCGCGGCGAAGCGCTCTGGCGTCCCCATCGAGATGCCCGTCGAGATCAGCGACGGGGAGGCCACCATCGACATCACCGGGGCCCACGACCGGATCGCGGAGCTGGGCCGGCAGTTCGACGAGCTCGGTCTGGAGTTCCGCGTCAAGCACGTCCGGGATCGGCTTGAGGCGAGCCAGCTGTTGACCGAGACCGAACAGGACCTCCTTCTCCGCGCGGTCGAGGCGGGGTACTACGACACGCCCCGGAGCTGCTCGCTCACCGATCTGGCCGACAGCGCCGGGGTCGCGAAGTCCACCTGCAGCGAGGCGCTGCACCGCGCCGAAGAGATCGCCGTCAAGCGGTTCGTCGAGGATCTCCCGCCGCAGGCCGACGTCGACGAGACTCCCCAGTGACGCTCGACGCTCCCCCCGACGCGACCCGTTCTCATTTCGCGCTCGACTCCTCGAGATCAGACAGCTCTCAAACACGTTCGGGTCGCCGGTATTAGATCCGGATACCCTTTAAGTAAAAACGGCGATGATGTTCAGAGATTTACTCACGAACTGAGAACATTTGTGCGGTTATACGGGGTTCCCCCGGCAAATACCAATTGGAGGGAGACCCAATGACCCGACATTCCCACACCAATCGGCGTGCGTTCCTGAAAACGGCAGGCATCGGCGCCGCGGCCGCGTTCGCGGGCTGCATGGGCGGCAGACAGACCGACGCCGCCACGGCGTCCTCGGACGAGACGGGGGGCGACGAGAGCGGGGAGGCGTCGGCCGAGGCGACCTCGCTCGATCCGGCCGCGGACGTCGACGTGGACCGCATCGCCGCGGACCCGACGGACGTGCCCGACCCCGTCGACTGGGACGAGCCGCGCACGCACGAGGTTACCATGGAGACGACGGAGGTGACCGCCGAGATCGAGCCCGGCGTCACCTTCGACTACATGACCTTCGACGGGCAGGTGCCCGGGCCGATGGTCCGCGTCCGCCGGGGCGATACGGTGAACTTCACCCTGAAGAACCCCGAGGACAGCGGGATGCCCCACAACATGGACTTCCACGCGGTGTACGGGCCCGGTGGCGGGGCGGATCACACGACGATCGCGCCCGGCGAGGAGGCGACCATTCAGTACAAGGCCACCTACCCCGGCGTCCACATCTACCACTGCGCGGTCCCGAACATGGACCACCACATCAGCGCCGGGATGTTCGGCTCCATCCTCGTCGAGCCGAAAGACGGGCTCCCGGAGGTCGACCGCGAGCTCTACTTCGGTCAACACGAGATCTACACGAACGGCGAGCCCGGCGAGGAGGGGCACCACGAGTTCGACCTCGACGCCGCCAAGGCCGAGAATCCGACGTACGTGACATACAACGGCGAGGCGTACGCGTTCACCGAGTCGGGCAACGGTCGGATCCCGATCGATCAGGGCGATCGGGTCCGGATCTTCATGTCCAACGGCGGCCCGAACCTCAGCAGCTCGTGGCACGCCATCGGCAACGTCTGGGACAAGCTCTACCGCGACGGCGACCTCGTCTCGGACCCCGCCCGCTACGTGGAGACGACGCCGGTCGCGCCCGGCACCGTCACCGCCGCGGAGATCGAGACGCCGGTCCCCGGCCCGATCAAGCTCGTCGACCACTCCCTGAGCCGAGTCGTTCGGAAGGGTGTCCTCGGCGTGCTCGACGTGCAGGGGGAAGAGGACACGGACATCTTCGACTCGAACCCCGACGGCGAGTAACCGCACGGGGTGACCCGGCACTCGAACCTTCAGGCCCATGACGAAGTCACAGACGCGCCGTCGCGTGCTCGAACTCGGCGGATCGGTGGCCGCGCTCGGTCTCGCTGGCTGCCTCGGGAGCGCCGCGAGCGGCTCCGACGACGGCGCGACCGGCTCTGACGGGGACGTCGGCGGGGCGACGACCGATGCCGGGACGCTCGGTACTCCGGCGCCCGAGGCGATCGTCTCGATCGCCTCGATCCCGAGTCCGTCGCTCGAACCGGGGATCGTCCACGTCGAGGTCGGCGGCACGGTCACGTGGGTCGGGGGCGGCCAGCGGAACGCCGTCGCGAGCTATCACCCCGAGACGCACGGAGACCACCGGCGCATCCCCGAGGACGCCGAGCCGTGGTCGAGCGACCTCATCCGCGACGGGAGCCGGTTCTCAGTCACCTTCGAGACCGAGGGCGTCTACGACTACGCCGACACGGTCGTGCTCTGTGGCACCCACGAGTCGTTCGGCAACGTCGGCCGCGTTGTGGTCGGCGAACCCGACCTCGACGGCGAACCGGCGATCGAGCGGGGCGCCGACGAGCTGCCCGGACTCGCGGCGGACACCGTGGCCGAGTACGACGCCCGGTGCCGCGAGGCGCTCGACGGATAGGTCGAACGGCGAACCGCACGCGACAACTACACTACCCAATCGACGCACCCATGTCACCCACACTCCCGATCGATCGCCGAACGTTCCTCCGAAGCGCCGGCACGGCCGCGCTCGGCGTTTCGCTGGCCGGCTGTTCCGGACTCCCGCTCGGGTCCACCGGCGCCGCTGAGGATGTCGCGCTGGACCCGCCGGAGAACTACGAGAAGCGGTCCGATGCCGACCTCCCGTACCCGATCCACGGCGAAGAGCTCCCCGAGGTCTCGGTCCCGGCGCCGCTGCACGACCGGGAGGTATCGACGCGGGAGTTCGTCGGTGACCGCCACGCGATGCTCACCTTCGTGTTCGCCCGGTGTTCGATGACCTGTCCGGCGCTGACCGCCAACCTCGTGCAGGTGCAGGCGGAGTCGGTCGCGGAGGGGTTCGCCGACGAGATGGCGTTCCTGCCGGTGACGTTCGACCCCGAACACGACACCGCCGCCGAGCTCGAGTCGTACGGCGAGGACCGCGGCGTCGACCGCGAGGCCGGCAACTGGTGGTTCCTCCGACCGGAGGGCGACGAGCGCGCCCGCACGGTCGTCACTGACGCGTTCGGCGTCGCGTACGAGTACATCCCGAAGGAGGACCGGGACGCAGAGAACATGGCGTACGTCCACACGAACCTGATCGTCCTGGCGAACGCGGACGGCTACGTCGAGCGGGCCTACACCGGACAGGTTCCGAACCCCGCAGACGTCGTGGACGACGTCCGGACGCTCCGCGAGAGGTGGTGAGATGCGCCGACGCGACCTCCTCGCGGGCGCGGCCGGGCTCGGCGTCGCCGGCCTCGGCGCCGGTGCCGTTTACGGCGGCTCCCTCGGCGGGGACGGCGCGGTCGCGCCAGTCGATCTGCCGCGGATCGAGGCGCCCGGAAGTCCGACCGGGACCGAGACGGTCCCCGAGCGCGGCCACGTCACCCTCGTCGAGGTGTTCGCCACGTGGTGTAGCGTCTGCAAGCGCTCGATGGCGCCGCTGAGCGAGGTCGCCGCGAGTGTCGCGGACGCGCAGGTCGTCTCCGTGACGAACGAGCCGGTCGGTCAGACGGTGACGGAGGCAGACGTGGCGGACTGGTGGCGCGACCACGGCGGCGACTGGCCGGTCGCCTACGATCCGGAGCTGACGCTCACCGAGCGCCTCGACGCCGCCGGCGTCCCGTACACCGTCGTGCTCGACGCCGACAACCGGATCGTCTCGGCCGCGCGGGGGCACCAGTCCGCGGAGCAACTGCGGGAACGGATCGCGGCCGCGAGGTGACAGCATGACCGCCGAACTCGCCGGGACCGCGTCCTTCGCGCTCGGGGCGGGCGCCGCGACGTTCTTCTCGCCGTGCGCCTACGCGCTGCTGCCCGGCTACGTGGGGTACTACGCCGCGGCGGTCGATGAGGGAGGCGTCCCGCTCGCGGGCGCCGCCGTGCGCGGCCTCGCGGCGGCGATCGGGGCGCTCCTCGTCTTCGGCGCCCTCTCCGGGCTCGCGCTCGCCGCCGGAGAGGCCGTCGAGCGACTGCTTCCCGTCGTGGAGCCACTCGTCGGCGTCGCGCTCGTCGCCCTCGGTGCCGTCGTCCTCTCAGGCTGGAGCCTCGGCGCGCACGTCTCGCTTCCGGAGCGACGGACGAGCGTCCTCGGGTTCGGCCTCTTCGGCGCCCTCTACGCGCTGGCCGCGACCGCCTGCGTGCTCCCGTTGTTCCTCGCGGTCGCGGTCCAGTCGATGACGCTCGGGACCGCCGGCGCCGCGGCCACCCTCGCGAGCTACGCGGGGAGCTTCGCCGGGCTGATGCTGGCGGTGACGGTTGCGACCGCGGTCGGCCACCGGGTGGGCGCGGGCGCGGTCGCCGGAGGCGTCGACCGGTTCACTACGGTCGCGGGCGCGCTGCTCGTCGTCGCCGGGGTCGGGCAGATCGCCTACGCGCTCGGTGCGGTGTGAGGATCCGAACGCGTTCGGGACCCGTGTGAAGGGGCCGGAGTGCTCATTACCTCCCGTCTGATGGTCGCCACACATCCAAGACGTTCGCCGCGCTCCCGCGGAGGGATCGGCCCGTGAACGCGGTCACACTCTCGCGGGGGATCCGGGCGCCGCCGGAGACCGTCCGCGAGTCGATGCACCGGATCGGCCCCTTCATGCGGGCGTCGGGGTTCGACGAGGTGGCCGTCGACGGCGAGACGGTCCGCGTTGCGAACGAGGTGGGGATCGCGACGATCGAACTCGCGTTCGAACTCGTCGACCGTCCCGACGCGGATCTGGCCTACGAGCAGCGCGACGGAATCTTCGAGGAGATGCGGACGACGTACGCCGTCTCGCCCGCGCCCGACGGGAGCGAGGTGGAGGCGACCACGGAGTTCGCGCTCGACGTCGCGATCGTCGGCGGCGTGCTCGACGCGACGGTCATCGCCCGGCAGCGACGGACGGAGCTGGCGGCGCAGTTCGACTGGCTCGAAACGGTCTGCGCCGAGTCAGCGATCCGCGACTGACGCCCTGGGTTCCGCCGCGGACTCCCCCGGATTCCTGTGAGCCGGGGCGCTACTCGTAGTCCTCGTAGGTCGGCAGTCCGTCCTCGGGCGGGAACTCGTCGACCGGCACCGTCGTCTCGTCGCCGGTCGCCATGTCCTTCACCGTGTACTCGCCGTTCTCCAGGTCGCGCTCGCCGACGACGACGACCGTCTCGGCGTTGATCGAGTCGGCGTACCCCAGTTGGGCGCCGAACGAGCGGTCGGAGACGTCCTGTTCGACGACCACGTCGTCGCCGAGCGCGCGGAGGTCGCGGGCGAGGGCGGCGGCCTCGCTCCGCGTGTCGCCCACCGAGAGCACGTAGTAGTCGGTCGACAGCTCCTCGTCGGGCCAGACGCCCGCGCGCTGACAGAGGAGCTTGAGCGTGGCGTGGCCGGGCGCGACGCCCACCGCGGGCGTGGGCTGGCCGCCGAAGCTCTCGATGAGGTCGTCGTAGCGCCCGCCGCCGAAGACGGAGCGGGACACCTCGCCGGTGGAGTCGAAGCACTCGAAGACGACGCCCGTGTAGTAGTCGAGCCCGCGGGCGGTCGTCAGCGAGACCTCGCAGAACTCGCCCGCGCCGAAGTCGTCGGCGGCGGCGAGTACGTTCCGGAGGTTCTCGACGGCGGCCTCGACCTCCTCGCCGCCGGCCTCGGCGACCGCGTCGAGGTCTGCGGGGTCGTCGACGCCAGAGATGAGGTCGTCGAACTCGCGGGCGGTCGCGCGGTCGAGCCCGGCGTCCGAGAGGAGACCGAGGTACTCGCCGTCGTCGACCTTCGCGCGCTTGTCGACCGCGCGGATCGCGGCCTTCGCATCGACCGCGTCCGGGTCGTCCGCGAGCGCCCGGACGAGCCCGCCGAGGATGTCGCGGTGCGAGACGCGGAACTCGAAGTCGTCGCCGGTGAGTCCGAGCGAGGTCAGCGCGTCGGCCGCGACCGCCAGCACCTCGGCGTCGGCCTCGGGCGCCGACGAGCCGAACACGTCGATGTTCGTCTGGTAGAACTCGCGGAACCGCCCCTGCTGGACCTGCTCGTAGCGCCAGAACGGCCGGGTGGACATCCACTTGATCGGCTTCGAGAGCTCCTGGCCCTTCGCGACGACCATCCGGGCGACGGTCGGCGTGAGCTCCGGGGTCATCGAGACGCCGCGGCCGCCCTTGTCGTCGAAGGCGTACAGCTCCTCGACGATCTCCTCGCCCGACTTGTCGACGTACATCTCCGTCCGTTCGAGCGCGGGGGTGGCGATCTCGCGGAAGCCGTGGCGGCCCGCGGCGTCCTCGATCGCGTCCGTCACCTCGCGCCGGGCCGACTGCTCGCCGGGGTAGAAGTCGCGGAATCCCTTGAGGCCGTCGTACATGGGCGTGGGTTCGGCGAGCGCCCGCTTGAAAGCATCCTTTCGGGGGCGACCGCCGGTCCGCGAACGAGAGCGGCCGCGAGCCGTCAGTCCGAGTTCGCTTCGCCCGTCGGGGAACGGTCACCGGCTCCGGGGTCGGCGCCCCCCGGCTCGGCGGGGGAGGGACCGAGCGAGCCCGCCTCGTCGCTCGCCGGGTCCACGTCGGCGTCGGTCTCGAACCGGTCGAGCGTCTCCGAGAGCCGGGCGGCGCGCTCGGAGAGCGACGAGACGGACTCCGAGACCTCCGCGATCGAGGTGGTCTGCTCCTCGGCGGCCGCGGCGACGGTGTCCGCCTCGGAGGCGGTCTCCTCGCTGATCGTCGCCACCTCGTCCGCCATGGAGACGACCTCCTCGGTGGAGGCGGCCTGCTCCTCGGTCACGTCGGAGATCTCCTGGACCCCGTCGTTGGTCTCGTCCGCGAGGTCGGCGATGTGTCCGAGGTCGTCGACGGCGGCCTCGACGCGCTCCGCGGCGTCGTCGATCTGCTCGCTCGTCGACTCGACCTCGGCCGTCGACTGGTCCATCCGGGCGCGGATCGCGTCGATGCGGGACTCCGCGGTCTCCGCGGCCTCCTTCACCTCGTCGGACAGCGCCTTGATCTCTTCTGCCACCACCTCGAACCCCTTGCCGGCCTCGCCGGCGGAGCGGGCGGCCTCGATGTTGGCGTTCAACGCGAGGATGTTCGTCTGCTCCGCGATCTCCGAGATCCGGTCTATCAGCTGGTCCACCTCGCTCACCTCGTCGTCGAGCGCGTGGATCGCCGCGACCGCCTCCTCGACGGTCTCCTCGGTCGCCTCCATCTCGTCGATCGCCTCCTCGGCGGCCTCCTGTCCGCTGTCGCCCGCCGCCGCGGTCCGCGCGGCGGCCTCGGCCACCTGGTCGGACGACGAGGCGACCTCTTCGATCGTCGCGGAGAGGTCGCTCATCTCGCCGCTCACCTCGGTCAGCGACTCGCTCTGGTCGGCGGCCCCCTGCGAGATCTCGTCGACCGAGCCGGCGACCTCGGAGGCCGTCTCGGCCACCTCCTCCGCAGAGGCCGTCGCCTGCTCGGACGCGGACGCGACCTCGTCGGCGAACGCGGTGAGGCGGGCGTACGTCCGCTCGATCTCCGCGATCATCCCGTTGAACTCCTCGGCGATCGCCGCCATCGCCTCGTCGTCCGCGTCGGTGCGCATCCGCGCGGTGAGGTCGCCGTCGGCGGCCTCCCGCATCGTCTCGCCGTAGTCGTCGGCGGTCGACTGCAGCCGGTCGTTCCGCTCGGCCATCCGCTCGCGCTCGGCCTCGGCGGCCTCCTGTGCGGTCTCGGCCTCGTCGATCTTCGTGCTGAGGGAGTCGCGCATCGCGCCGAACGACCCGTACAGCCGACCGATCTCGTCGATCCGGTTCGTCTCCAGATCGACGGAGAGGTCGCCGGCCTCCATGCGCTCCGCGCGGTCGCGGAGGTCGCGCAGCGGGCCGACCGTCTGCCGGCTCAGCGCGAGCCCGACGACGACCAGGGAGAGTAGCCCGGCGCCGATCACGGTCAGGACGCTCGTGCCGACCGCGTCGCTCGCGGCGAACGCCTGCGCGGTGGGGACCGTGGTGACGGCGACCCACTCCTTGTCGCCGGTCGAGGCGTACGCCGCTACCTCGTCGTCGCCGCGGTCGAAGGCGGTCCCGTCACGGGACGCCCCCAGCTCGGCGACGACCTCGCCGTCGGCGTTCAGCGCGTCGTCGCCGCTCGACAGGATCGTCTCGCCGTCGGCGCCGACGATCATCGTCTCCTGGTCGGCGTGGAGCTGCCGGAGGTTGTCGACCCGGTACTCCAGCGTGCCGACCAGCACGACGACGCGCGACTCGTCGCCCGCGACGGGGCTGGCGAACGCCATCACCTGATCGCCCATCGCCGCCGACTCGTAGGCGGTCGGCGAGTTCCATACGTCGTTCGACGAGGTGAGGTCGACGCCGGGCTCGACATCGCTCCACGGGGCCGCGACCCCGTCGACCGACTCGCCGCGGAGGGCGGGCGACGTGCTCGTGACGACCTCTCCGCCGGCCGTGTCGACGAGGTGGATCGCCCGCACGTCGACCGGGAGCTGCGCCTGCTTCTGTATCAGCTCCCCCTCGGCGGCCCCGGCGTCCGCCCCCGCGAGCGCCTGCGTCGACGAGACGGACCGGGTGTGCGTCTCCATCGAGACCGCCCACTCGTTGATCGAGTCGGCGTGCATGTCCACGGTCGACGTGAGCTGCTGTTCGGCGTCCCGCTCCACCGTGGCCTCCGCGCTCGCGTAGTTCACGCCGCCCACGGCGGCGAGGACGACCACGACGAGGAGGATGGAGATGACGAACTTCGCCCGGTAGTTCCGCCGGATCACGCCCGGCGTGAGCCGCCTCGCGACCCGGCCGACGGCCGACTCGTCGGCGTCGCCGCTTCCGCCGGCCTCGTCGGTTCCGCCGGAGTCGGCTCCGCTCATGCCCCCACCTCCGGAGAGACCTCCTCGATGACGCTGATCCCGTCGGCGTCGTACCGGAAGTACTCGTAGTCGATCCCGGAGACGTCGCCGTTCTCGTCGAAGGCGACCTCGCTCGACGCGCCACGGTACTCGACGGGGTCGCCGGCGGCGGCGCGGCGCACGCCCTCGGCGAGGGTGTCGGGCGTGACCTCGGTCCCGCCCTCAGAGACGACGGCCCGCATCCGCTCGCGGATCGCGCCCCCGTCGTTCTCGCCCGCGGCGGCGTTCGCGAGGAGGAGCACCGCCGCGGCGTCGTACCCGTTCGCGGTGAAGATGCTCGGGGCCCGCCCGTACTCGGACTCGTAGCGCTCCGCGAAGGCGTCGTACCCCGGGCCGTTCGAGGACGGCGCCGTCCCGTAGACGTTCCGCATCGGCTCGCCCACCTGCTCGGGGAGCGACGGGTCCATCATCCCGTCGGTGGTGAACACGGTCTCGTCGCCGGCGTAGCCGTCGTAGTAGTGCGAGAATATCTCGACCCCGTCGGTCGGGTAGCCGATCACGAAGAGGAGGTCCGGCTCGCCGGAGAGGGCGGTCGCGAGCGGCTCCTCGTACTCGTCGGCGAAGGAGACCTGCCGCTGGATCTCGCCGTCGAACGAGGTGGCGAACGCGCCCGAGAGCTGTCGGCCGTAGTCGCCCGCGATGTGCAGCGTCGCCGCCGAGGACGCCCCGTGCTCGTCGGCCGCGAGCCCCGCGGCGACGACGGCCTGCAGCGAGTCGTCCGGCGCGGTCCGGAAGCTGAACCCGCGATCGTTGAGGATCGAGAGGGTCGGCGTCGTGCTGGCGGGCGAGCAGTTGACGACCTCCGCGGGGATGGAGGCCTGCTGGACGGCCTGCAGCGTCACGTCGGAGCCGAGCGGCCCGGCGACGGCCGGGTACTCCGCGTCGACGAGCGTCCGCATCGCGTCGATGCCGCCGCGCGCCGTCGTCTCCGAGTCCTCGATCCGCCACTCCACGTCGGCCTCGACGTCCGAGGCGTCGAGCTGTTTCCCCGGGAGCTCGACCGCGTCGGCGATCGGGGAGCCGACCGACTCCAACCCGCCGGAGAGGGCCATCACGCCGCCGTAGCGGAGGGTGCGCTCCGACAGGGGCGTGCGGCTCTCGTCGGTCTGTTCGGCGCTCGATCCGAGACAGCCGCCGAGCCCGAGGGCGGCGGCTCCGGCCGTCGCGGCCAACAGCTCGCGACGGCTGCGTTCCGGTATTCGTCTGTTACGACACACACGTCACCGGAATCAGCTCCGGGTTTTAACCCCTCACCCCGAGTTCTCGAAATGGATAATTTTCGTGTGCGGACGATACTCCAGGTGAGGTTCAACGCCTAACACACCGGATGACGCTCGTCTCATCGGAATAATATCTATGAATTGAATATATCAACAGCGAGACTCGGTGGTTCGTCCCGATCAGTCGTTCCGGCCGTGCACGTACGTCTGATCGTGGTCCGGGAACACCTCGCTGACGGTCCCCTCGCCGTGTTCGTCGGCGATGAGGGTCCGGAGCTCGTCCTCGTAGTCGGCCTTGGGGACCTCCTCGCTTGGCCCCTGTTGGACGTCGAACGTCTCCTCGACGAGGCGGTCGACGGCGTGGCGGCCGAACCCGGAGAGCGGGGAGATGTAGTCGATCCCGTGGCGGTCCTCCAGGCTCTGTGCCTGCGCGCGCGACACCGTCGGCACGCGGTCGTCGCGGCGCGTGCCGTCGGCGATGGCGTCGACCTCGCGGCCCGCGATCGTCTCTAAGGCGTGTTCGTGGACGCGCTGGATCCCGTTGCGGGGGTAGCCGTCGTCGATCATCGTCCGGGTCGCCTCCTCGGCGACCTCGCGGTCGAGGTCGACGCGCTCGAAGGGGAACCCCAGCTCCGCGGCCGCGCGCTCGGCGTGTTTCCAGTCGTCGGTGAGTCCGAAGCTCCCGGTGACGCAGCGCACGTCGTAAAAGCGGTCGAGCAGGTGGGCGGCGAGCGAGGAGTCTTTCCCCCCGCTGTACAGCAGCGCGAGCTCCATCTATCGGCGGCGGATGTCGAAGCTCTGCTGGTCGGGCTGGAGTTCCTTCAGGAGGTCGCGCATCTGGTCTTCGTCGATCTGTCCCTGGATCCGGCCGCTCTGTGCGAGCGCCGCGACCTGCTGTTTCACCTTGTCGCCGAACTCCGGTTTCGACATCGCGACCGCGTTGAGCCGCTGGCGCGCGCCGTCCGTGAGGTACTGCTTGAGCACGGCCTCCTGCTGGGCCTCGGCGCGCTGTTGCGCCTCCTGTTGGGCCTCGGCGTCGCCGCCGCCCTGCTGGCGCTCGCGGAGCTCTTCCATCTTCTTCTCTCGCAGTTCCTCGAGGCGCTCGTCGTCGGGGTTCTCGCTCATACCCACCCGTTCTCGGCCCGCGCGAAAAACGATTTCGGAGGGATCCGGCCGGAAGCGTCCGCGACGGCGCCGGCTCGGCGCCGGCCAACGAGGGACGGTCCGCGCCGCTTAAACGGCTCCTTGGCGTATCCGGGAGCAATGAGCGAATCGCGGGAGTTCTGTCCCCGGTGTGGCGACGCCGTCCCGGAGCGGCGCGAGCCGCTTCCCGGCGACCCCCGAGGGCGGGACGCGCTGCTGTGTGACGACTGCTACTTCGAGGACTTCGAGCTGGTCGACGCGCCCGACCGGATCGAGGTGTTGGTCTGTTCCGGCTGCGGCGCGGTCCGCCGCGGCGAGTCGTGGCGGGACGTGGGCGCGCGCGACTACACCGATGTCGCCGTCGACGAGGTCGCGGAGGCGCTCGGCGTGCACGTCGACGCCGAGGACGTGGAGTGGGGCGTTGAGCCCGAGCAGGTCGACGAGAACAACGTCCGGATGCACTGCCGCTTCTCGGGGGTCGTCCGCGGGACGCTCCGCTCCGCGGAGGTCACCGTCCCGGTGAAGATCTCGCGGGGGACCTGCGACCGCTGCGGGCGGATCGCCGGCGGCTACTACGCCGGGGTCGTGCAGGTGCGCGCGGACGAGCGCGATCTGACGCCCGAGGAGCGCGCCGAGGCGCTCGCCATCGCCGAGACGTACGTCGCCGACCAGGAGGCCGACGGCGACCGCGAGGCGTTCATCACGGAGGTCAACGAGACCGACGACGGGCCGGACGTCAAGCTCTCCTCGAACCGGCTCGCGCAGAACGTCGCGACGCGGATCACGGAGTCGCTCGGCGGGAGCTTCGAGTCGTACCCGACCCTCGTCACCGAGGACGGCGACGGCAACGAGGTGTACCGGGTGACGTTCGCGGTCCGGCTCCCGCGGTACGCCGAGGGCGAGATAATCGATCCCGAGGACGGCGACGGTCCCGTCCTCGTCACGAGCGTCTCGGGTCGGCTCCGCGGCGTCCGGCTCGCCACGGGCGCGGAGTACACCTCGGAGTTCGAGGACGGAGCGGCCCCGGACGCGGCGCGGCTCGGCCGCCGGGACGACGCCGCGGAGACGACGGTCGTGACGGTGGAAGACGAGAACGCGATCCAGGTGCTCGACCCGGTCACCTACGAGGCGAAGACCGTCCCGAACCCCGAGTTCGTCGACGGCGACGACGACACCGTGCTCGCCTTTGAGCACGGCGGCGAGGTCCACCTCGTCCCCGAGGAGTAGGTTCGGGGCCGTCCGCCGATTTAAGAGGTCGACTCCGTTCGACCGTGGTCGGCGGTTATGATCTCTTATAAATAGCGGTGCGGTGGCGCGCGCCTCCGAGCGCCCTGATAAGGGCGCGAGTAGGGAGAGACCGAAGTTCTCTCTGACAGCCGGCGGCGACGCCGCCGGCGAGAGCGCGTGCGAGGGAGTCGCTGGCGACTACTGCCGCCAGCGACGAGGCTGGGGAGGCGTGAGGCTGCGGTCAGCAGTCGGGTGGGACTCAAAGGGGCAGCCGTGAGACGGTCAGAGACGATGCAAGCACCGCAACGAGTGAGCGGAGCGAACGAGTGAGGAGCACAGCGAGTGTCTGACCGTCTCACGGCTGGGGGTTTGCGGGTCTTCACCATAGGCACGCTGATCACTTATAAACAGCCACCAGCAACACCTAATCCGACTTATAAGCAATCAGATGACCAACGTCCAAGACTCACTCCCGCACTCGATCGAAAATAGCCCTCTCGAACCAGATATCGACGGATCCAAACGATCGAAATCCGCGGCGTCGCGCGTCGCGTCCGATCAGTCGGCGCGGGCGGTCCGCTCCTCGCCGAGCGCGGCGGCGCGCTCCGACTCGGTCACGTCGATCCCGCGGCGCTCCAACTGATCGACGAACTCCGCCTCGCTGAGCCCGGCCTGCGCGGCGGCCTGAGAGAGTGTCAGTGTTCGCGCCCCGTACAGCGTCAGCGCGGTCGCCAGCCCCTTCGTTGCCATACCTAGGGTAGTGGCGTGATGGTTTATGAAGGTTACTAATTGACTGAGGTCCCTGATACACCTTATACGATATATATTGACGGTTGATCAGTCCGTGGTAATATAATGCGTTCGAGATGGCCTCTCGATCGGTACGCGGTGTCGCCCGGTACGTACTGTCGATCGGTTCGTGACGCGGATCGGCGGGCGACGCCGACCGGCGTCGACCGAATCGACCCGCGCCCGCAGGAGTTATCACGCTCTGCGGTCGTAGCCGAGGTATGGACAGACAACAGCTGTTCGCGCTGTTCTTCGCGTTCCTCATGGTCAGCTCCATGGCCGCTTGGGGCGTCTCGCTCCTCTAAGCGCAGAACAGATCCGCTCTCACGACCGCGGTCCGGATCGGAGGCCGTCACCGCCTCCGTCCGTCCCCCTCCCGCCGACCCCTAGCCGTCGCCCCAGACGTCGGAGAGCGGGTGGTCCTCGCGGCGCTCCGCGTCCGCCTCCGAGCGCGTTCGCGTCGTTCCGCCCGCGTCCTCGCCGGTCGCTCCCGTCCTCGACCCGCCGGACGCGCCCGAGCTGCCCGCACCCGCGCCGTTCGCTCGCGATCCGCCACTCCCGAGGCCACCGCTCCCGCCCGAACCGCCGCCGAGGGTCGTCCCGCCTCGACGGGCCGCGCGCGACGGCCCGGTCGGCTCGGCGTCGATGCCGGCGAGCGCGGCGCCCGGGTCGAACTCGGGCAGCGTCGGGGTCGTCATCGCGTCGATCTGGTCGCGGAACCACGGCGGCGTGTCGGCCTCCGCGCGGTCGAACAGATCCAGCAAGGAGTCGTCGGCGAGGTACGTCGCGCCGTAGTCGTCGGGGGCGCGGACGACCCGCCCGCACGCCTGAATGACGGTCCGGAGCGCGGTCCGGTGGTACCACGCCCACTGGTCGTCCTCGAGCCGGCGCGCGACGCGGGAGTCGTTGGTGTTGCGGTACGGCGCTTTACACACCACCTGCCACCGACAGAGGTCGCCCTTCAGGTCGAGCGCCTCCTCCATCTTCACGGAGACGAACACCTCCGGGTCCGAGCTCGCCTTCCACGCCGACAGCTCCGCGTCCCGGTTCGCCCGCGTGTGCCGTCTGACCCGCGCGGCGACGCCGAACTCCCCGAGCAGCTCGGTGAGCCGGCCGGCGATGTCGTACGAGTGTGCGTGGATCAGCCCCTTCTCGTCCGGGTGTTCCGCCATCAGCCGGACGATCAGGCGGGCGATCTTCGGCACCGTCTCGTCGCGGTGCTCGTAGGTCATCGACCCCTGCGTCACGTCGTACAGGGGCCGGTGTGCGAGCGGGAACGTGTGCTCGACGTCGACGAGGGCGACGTTCGCGGGGTCGAGGCCGACGCCGCGACAGAACGCCTCCTTCGAGAGGATGGTGGCGGACAGCAGCGCGAACTTGTTCCCGCGGTCCCACACGGTGTGTCGGAGGTAACGCGCCGGGTCCAGCGGCTTGATCGCGAGCGCCGACCCCTCGCCGTCCGGCTGGTCGACGACCCACGTCGTCGGCGACTCGGGGTCGCGGTAGTCCTCTAAGAACCAACCGAGCTCGCTGATCAGCTCCTGGAGACGGTCCCGACGCGCGACCTCCTCGCGCTCGAGCTCGGGGCGGCCGACGAGCTCGTCTTTCGCCCGCTTGGCGGTGTCGCGGAGCGACGCGGCGAACCGCGCGGTGCGGTCGAGCGGGTCCTCCTCGGGGCCGGCGTCGGCCGCCACGTCGGGGACGCCGACCTCGTCCCAGACGGGGACGCGGTCCGGCGAGAGCTCGATCGTCGCGTACATCTCCGCCCACTCCGCGAGCCCGTGGGCCTCGTCGATGACGACCACGTCGCGCTTCCGGAACACCTCCGAGCCGGCGGTCCGCATGAAGTACGCGAGCGTCATCGCGGCGTAGCGGTTCCCGGAGGCGATCGCGCGGTCGGAGAAGTACGGGCACCGGTGTTTCACGGAGCAGTCGAACCCCTGCTGGCGGACGCAGGGCGCGCGGTCGACCGGGGTGTCGTGCTCGCCGGGGAGGATGCAGTCGTAGTTCGATTTCCCCCGGATGACCGCCAGGTCGTCGAGCAGGTCGTCGGCCTCCACGTCGTCGATCTGCGACACCTGCGGGGTGGTGTAGTAGGCGCCGGTCGCGTCGCTCGGGGCGGTCTCCTCGACGGTCGCCGACGCGCCCATGATCGCCCGCGCGAGGAGGGACTTGCCGCTGCCGGTCGGCGCGCGCACCAAGACCACGTCGTTGCCGGCGGCGAACGCGTCGCGGATGTCCGCGAGCGCCCGCTCCTGTGCCCCTCGGAAGCTCGGGGCCGGGAACTCGGCGGGGATCCGATCGGGGTCCACAGGGGTCTCTCGCTCCCTCTCGGGATTAAACCCTCGCGTTCCGACCCCCGAGTGAACTCGAAACTACCCGATCGTTTATACTGTTTGGGCGGGAGTTCGTGGTATGAACTGGCGAGAGGCGGAACGGGGGTTCTCGGACGACGCCGTCGCCCGGGAGACGCTCCCGCGAATGTTCGAGCGGTCCGCGGAGCGCAACGCGGACCGGCTCGCTCAGCGGTACAAGGGCGGGATCTACGACCGGTCGCTGGTCTCCAGCGGCGTGCTCCCGCCCGCTACGGCGGGCGAGTACGCCGACGTGACCTACGCCGAAATGCGCGCGATCGTCCGGCGGCTCGCGGCCGGGCTCCGCGAGCTCGGCGTCGACGGCGACACGCGCGTGGCGCTGTACGCGCAGACCCGGATGGAGTGGGCCCAGACCGACTTCGCGGCGCTGGCCGCGGGCGCGACGGTCACGACCGTGTACGCCTCCTCCTCGCCGAGTCAGGTCCGCTACCTGATCGAGGACCCGGAGGCGACCGTGGTGGTCGCGGAGAATCGCGAGCTGCTCGACGAGGTGCTCGGAGTCGCCGGCGACCTCGACCACGAGCTCGACGCGGTCGTGACGTTCGACGACGTGGACGCGGCGGACCTCGACGCGGAGCTGGGTGCGGGAGGCGACGGGAACGACACCGGCCTCTCCGTCGACGACGTGTACACGCTCGGCGCGGTCCACGCCCTCGGCGACGAGGCGTTCGACGAGGCCGCCTACGAGTCGTGGATCGACGCGGTCGAGGTCGACGACCTCGCGAGCCTCATCTACACCTCCGGAACCACGGGCAAGCCCAAGGGCGTCCGGCTCACCCACGCCAACTTCCGGGAGAACGTCAACCAGTGTTACCGCCGCTTTGCGGACCGCCCGGACCGCGACCCCGACGTGCCGGGGATCAGCGCCGACTCGACAACGCTCTCGTTCCTCCCCCTCGCGCACGTCTTCGAGCGGCTCGCCGGCCACTACATGATGTTCGCCGCGGGGGCGACCGTCGGCTACGCAGAGAGCCCCGACACCCTCCGCGAGGACTTCGGGCTCGTCCGGCCGACGACGACCACGAGCGTCCCGCGCGTCTACGAGAAGCTGTACGACGCGATCCGCGAGCAGGCGAGCGAGTCCCCCGTCAAGGAGCGCATCTTCGAGTGGGCGGTCGGCGTGGGACAGGCCCACCACGAGGCCGACGATCCGGGCGCCGTGCTCGACGCCAAGCGGGCGATCGCCGACAAGCTCGTCTTCTCGTCGGTCAGGGAGGCGATCGGCGGCAACATCGACTTCTTCATTTCCGGCGGCGGGTCGCTGTCGGCGGAGCTGTGCGCGCTGTACCACGCGATGGACCTGCCGATCCTGGAGGGATACGGACTCACCGAAACCTCGCCCGTCATCAGCGTCAACCCGCCCGAGGCGCCGACGGTCGGCACCATCGGCCCGCCGGTGGTCGACACCGAGGTCGCGATCGACGGGACCGTCGTCGGCGAGGAGGTCGCGGACCTCGCGGGCGACGCCGGCGAGCTCCTCGTGCGTGGCCCACAGGTGACCGACGGCTACTGGAACCGTCCGGACGCGACCGCGGAGGCGTTCACCGAGCCGGACCGGCTCCCGGAGGACACGGTCGTGGCCGGCGACCCGCCGGAGGAGCGCGGCGGCGATCCGGACGACCCCTGGTTCCGCACCGGCGACATCGTCCAGCTCCGGCCGGACGGGTACATCGCCTTCCGCGAGCGCGCCAAGCAGCTGCTCGTGCTCTCGACCGGCAAGAACGTCGCGCCTGGCCCGATCGAAGACCGGTTCGCGGCGAACGAGTTCGTCGAGCAGTGCGTCGTGTTAGGCGACGGCCGGAAGTTCGTCTCCGCGCTGATCGTCCCGAGCTTCGAGAAGGTGGCGGCGTGGGCGGACGCGCGCGGGATCGACCTCCCCGACGATCACCGGGACGTCTGCCGCGACGACCGGGTCCGCGAGCGGATTCAGGAGGAGGTCGACCGGGTCAACGAGGAGTTCGAGCCATACGAGCAGATTAAGCGGTTCCGACTGGTCGAAGAGGAGTTCACCGAGGAGAACGACCTGCTCACGCCGACGATGAAGAAGAAGCGGCGCAACATCTTAGACCGCTTCGCCGACGAGGTCGAGCTCATCTACGACGACCGATGAGCCGATCCGCCGCGATCGGGCCGCCAAGAAACGCATAAACGTCGTGGCGGTGTACGACGCCCAATGGTCTCCCGCCTCTCCCCTCGCGTCGGGTTCGTCGCGCTCGGCGGCCTCTGCGCCGCTCTGGGCGTGCGACACCTGGCGATCAACGGCGGGGGAGTGGGCGCGCTGCTCGAGTCCGTGCTCATCTTCGGGCTCTGCGGGATCGTCTTTTACACCGCGTACGAGCTCCCGGAGTGGGAGATATCCCCGTCCGGACAGCGGCGTGCGGTCCAAATCGGCGCGCTGACGGCGCTCTCGTTCGCCGCGCTCGCCGCCATCGTCTGGCTCATCTGGCTGCTCGAACACCACGCGTTCAAGCTCTCGTTTCTGATCACGTTCGCCACCAGCCTCGGCGCGGCGGTCGGATCGCGCGCGGGTCCCTACGTCGTGAAGGCCGACGAACAGCTCGCCGAATCACGGGAGCTCTCCACCCTGCTTTCGATCAACGATCGCGTCCTGCGGCACAACATTCGCAACGAGCTCTCGGTCGCGCTCGGGTACCTGGACGGAATCGAGGACGTGGACGACAGGGCGGAGGTCGCGGACCGGGCGCGGATCGCTCGGACTCACTTGGAGGAGCTCGTCGAGACGAGCGAACGGACCCGACGCATCGCGTCGATCTGGCGGACAGAGACGGTGCAGTCGCTCGATCTCGTCGCCGTCGTCGAAGAGGGGGTGGCTCGGCTGACCGCGGAGTCGCCCGGGGTCACGGTCCGGACGGAGCTCCCGGACAGCTGCGCCGTCCGAACACACCCGGCGCTCCCGCTCGCGTTCGAGGAAGCGCTTCGGAACGCGATCGAACACAACGACGACGACGTGACGATCACGGTGCGCGTCCGACGAGACGAGGACGGCGCGACGAGCCTCGTCATCGAAGACACCGGACGGGGAATTCCACAGATCGAACGGCAAACGCTACGGAACGTCGTGGAGACGCCGCTCGAACACACCGAGGGGCTCGGGCTGTGGCTGATATACTGGACCGTGACCCGGGCGGACGGAACGGTCGAGTTCACCGAAAACGACCCGCAGGGGACCGTCGTCCGAATCCGGCTCCCTGACCGCGCCGAATCGGGGTATTCGCTCGGCGCAGACGTGGACGCGGACGTCGACGGCGGAGGGAGCTGGAAACCGAGCGGGTCGACTCCGAACGAGTAGGGATCAGACGGGGGAGGGGGTCAAAACGGGCCGGTCGAACGGAAGCAGTCGAGCGGGGACGGTCGAACGGGCCGGTCGAGCCGGAGGAGCCGCTCCCCGAGTCGCTACGCCGAGGAGGTGGTCGAGCCGGGGGCGTCGTCGCGCTCGACGGACTCGCCGTCGACCGAACCCCGCTCCGCCGAGTCCGGCGCGACCGGGTCGCCGAACGCGTAGACGGTGTTGTGACCGGTCACTTCGACCTCCAGGAAATCGCCCACCTCCACGCCGCGCTCGGTGGCCTTTTGAACGATGATCTGTCGGTAGGCGGAGTCGCGGCACTTCACGGAGTCGCCGGTGCCCTCCTCGACGACGAGGGCCTCGAAGGTCTCGCCGACCATCGACTCGTACGCCTCGCCGACGACCTCCATCTTCAGCTCGGACATCGCCTTCGAGCGCTCCTTCTTGACGGTGCCGCCGAGCCCCTTCATCTCGGCGGCGTCGGTGCCGGGCCGCTTCGAGAAGCGGGTGACGTTGATCTTCTCCGGGCGGACCTCGGCGAGCAGGTCCATCGAGCGCTCGTGGTCGGCGTCGCTCTCGGTGGGGAAGCCGACGATGAAGTCGGTCGAGAGCGTCCAGTGGTCGAGCCGGTCGTCGAACGTCTCGACGACCTCGCGGAACTTCCCGACGCGGTGCTGGCGGCGCATGTCCTCGAGCACCGCGTCCGAGCCGGACTGGACCGGCGCGTGGACGAAGTCGTACAGCTCCTCGTTCCTCGCGAACACGTCGGCCAGCTCCTCGTGGATCCCGTGGATCCCGCCGGGGTTGGCCATCCCGAGCCGGACGCGGAACTCGCCGTCGATGTCGCAGATCCGGTCGAGCAGCTCCGGGAGCTTCCGGTCGCCCTCGTCCCAGCCGTAGACGCCGGTGTCCTGGCCGGTCACCCGGATCTCCTTCGCGCCGGCGTGGACCAGCGCGCGGGCCTTCTCGACGTTCTCCTCGACCGAGGGGGAGTCGACCCGCCCGGTCGCGAACTTGGTGATGCAGTACGAGCAGTTGCTCATGCAGCCGCGCGCGATGGGGAGGATGCCGACGACGCCGTCGAGGACGGGCTCGGCGTCGGGGGTGACCGTCGGGCACTCGCCGTTGAGCACGTACGCGGGCACCTCGTCCCAGTGGAGGATCTCGGCGTCGACGTCGGCCTCCTCGAACGCCTCGCCCTGCGCGAGCGCCATGCAGCCGGTGACGACGAGCTCCGCGGTGATCTCCGCTAACTCCTCCGCGCGCCGGAGCATGTTCCGCTCCGTCTTCTCGACGACCGTGCAGGTGTTGAGGATGGCGACATCCGCGTCTTCGGGACCGTCGGCCGGGCGGTGGCCGCCGTCGCGCAGCGCCCGCTCTATCTCCCGGCTCTCGCCCCGGTTGGAACTACAGCCGTACGTTTCGATGTGATACGTCGCCATCGAGTGTGCTCACTACCGGTCGCGCGGGCAAAAACGCGACGGATCGGGGAGGAAGCGGACCGGGAGAGCGGCGCGTCGGTCGGCGTCAGTCCTCGGCGACCGCGGTCGCCGTCGGCGCCTCCGCGTCGGGCTCGGAGGCGGTCTCGGGCTCGGACCCGGTCGGCCGCTCCGACTCGGGGACGGCCGCATAGACGGACCGGCGGGCGTCCTTGGGGCAGAGGCCCTCCTCGACGAGCCCGACCTCGGTGAGCTTCTCGACCGCGAACCGGACGGTTCGGGTCGAGAGGCGGGTCTCCTCGGCGAGCCCGGTCTGGTCGAACCGGCCCTCCTCGTCGAGGACGTAATAGACCAGTTTGGCGCTCGGCGGGAGCGGCTCGAGCAGCTCGCGGGTTCCTTCGTCCATACCCGGTACACACGGTCGAGTCGGGCATAACCGTGGCCCGGGTGTGCGCCCGCCCCGCACGTCCACGACCGTTTTATATAGGGTGTCGGTGCCGGCGCGTCCGACCCCGGTCAGTCGCCCGTCCGGAACTCGAACCGCGCGCCGTCCCCGTCGACGACCTCGAACTCCCATCCGTGAGCGGCCGCGATCTCGCGGACGATCGCGAGCCCAAAGCCGGTTCCGCGCGGATCGCTCGAGGTCCCGTACTCGGTCGCCTCCTCGGGGTCGATGTCGAAGCCGGCGCCGTCGTCGGCGACGTAGAAGCCGTCGGGGAGCGCGCCGACGCTGACCGTGACGCCGCCGGCGTCGGGTGCTGGATTGCTACCGTGCTCCACGCTATTTGTAAACAAGTTCTCGAGCAGGGTGCGCAGCCGCTCCGGATCGGCCTCGACGGTGAGCGAGCTCCCGGGCGGGTCCAGCGTCGCGTCCGCGGTGTCGACGGTCCGCCACGCCCGCGCGGCCGCGTCGGCGAGCGAGACGGTCTCCAGTTCGTCGACGGTCCGGCCCTGGCGCGCCAGCGCGAGCAGGTCGTCGATGAGCTCCTCCATCCGGTCGTGGGCGTCCCCGATCCGGTCGAGCTCGTCGAGGGCCTCGCCGTCGTCGACGGCCGACCGCGCCATTCCGAGCCGGCCGGCCGCGACGTTGAGCGGGTTCCGGAGGTCGTGGGAGACGAGCCCGGCGAACTTCTCCAACCGATCTATCTCCCGCTGGAGCTCGGCGTCGCGCTCGCGCAGCTGGGCCGTGCGCTGAGCGTGGTTGAGCGCGACCGTGACGTTCGCGCCGAGCACCCGCGCCAGCTGTACCGCGGTGTCGTCGAAGAAGCCCGGCTCGCGGGAGCCGAGCGGCATCACGCCGTGGTCACCGAGCGGGACGACGAGCAGGCTCCGATGCTCGCCGTAGCCGATGGCGGTGTCGACCGCGTCGAGGTCGTCGACGACGATCGGCTCGCCGGTCTCGAACGCCTCCCAGAGCCGCCCGTCGCCGGGGCCGAAGGCCGGCCGCTCCCCGAGCGCCTCTGTCGCCTCCTCGCTTATCGCGGTCGGCAGCAGCGCATCGGTTTCGGGGTCGTACAGCCGGACGCCGCTGCTCGGGAACTCCAGGATGTCGATCGCCGCTCGCGTGGCGAGCGCCGCGACCTCCTCGCGGTCCCCGCCGCGGAACATCTCGCGGGTCGTCTCGTGGAGCCGCCGGAGGGTGCGTTCGACCCGCTTCTGGTCGTCGATGTCGGCGTAGACGTTGTAAACGATCGTCTCCTCCGACCGGTCGACCGGGATCACGTTCAGAATGAAGTCGCGGAGCCCGTCGGTGGTCTGCCGCCGCACCTCCCGCCGGACCGGTTCGCCGTCTTCGAGAACGCCGCTCGCGTCGATTGGATCGCTGCCTTCGGGGATGATCGCGTCGTGGATCTCCTCGTAGCCGTGGTCCGCCTCGGAGAGGCCGAACGTCTCCTCGAACGCCTCGTTCGTGGCGTCGATCCGCCGATCGGCCCCCTCGGCGGGCGCGGTCCTGATGACGGGGAGCGGCAGGTCTCGGAAAAACGCGGAGAGCTTGTCGCGTTCGGCCCTGAGCGCGTTCTCCGTCTCGAGCTGTTCGAGCGCGTCCGCGGCGTGGGCGGCCAGCAGCTCGGCGAACTCCACGTCGCCCTCGTCGAACGCGGCGTACCCGTCCGAGACCGCCTGGAACACGCCGTACGACCCGATCGGGACGCTGATCGCCGAGCGGATGTTGTCCGCGACCGGGTCGGCCAGCTCCGCTCCGTCCGCTGAGGCGTCCGCGTCGCCGTCGTCCCCGCCGTCGGACCCTTCTCTCCGACCGCCCTCCTCGGAGGGGGACGCTCCGCTCGGAGTCTCCGGATCTTCGAGGTCGTCCGGGTCCGCCGGGTCGACGCTGAGGTTGTCGACGACGATCGTCCGCTCCTCGGCGGCCGTGGTCCCGACGACGCCCTCCCCGAGATCGAACGTCCTGACCTCGTCCTCGCCGACGTTCGCCGAGCGCGCCGTGGGGACGAGCCGGTCGTCGAGGCGCCGCGCGGTGACGCAGCGGTCGAACTCCAAGATCCCCTCGGCGGCGCCGACGACGCGCTCGAACACCTCGTCGGCGCTCTCGGCCGCCGCCACCTCGGTCGCGAACTCGTGGATCGCGGTGACCTTCGCGTTCACCTCCCGGAGGTCGCGTTCGGCCCGGCGGCGGTCGAGGGCGTTCTCGACGCTGTTCGCGAGTATCTCGTACCGGTCGCGGCCGACGCCCTTCTGGAGGTAGTCCGTGACGCCCGCCGAGATCGCCTCGCTCGCGATCTCCTCGCTCCCCCGCCCGGTGAACAGCACGAACGGGAGCCCGGGATCGATCGCTCGGACCGCCTCGAGGAGTTCGAGCCCGTCGGTGCCGGGCATGTTGTAGTCGCTGACCACGCAGTCCACCCGCTCCTCGCGGACGACGTCGAGGGCGTCCGCCGGCGCGGTCCGCGTCACCGTCTCGACCCGATCGACGAGGCGCTCGACGTGCGTTGCGGCGAGGTCGGCCGCGCCCGGCTCGTCGTCGACGAGGAGCACCCGGCGCGGCCCGCCCCCGGCCGGCTCCGATCCCCGGAAGGCGTCGGCTCCCGGACCGCCCCGGCCGTCCGTGGGATCGGTATCCATAGTCACACCTCTCCCCACGGGTAATTTTACCTTTCGCTCCGGTATCCGAAACTGAGAACGGCGGCGAAACGGCCGGTTCGGGGCGGTTCTCCGTTACGGCTCCCCGAAACCGACTTACAGGAAGTCCTCGACGTGGTCGGCGACCTCCTCCGGGGTGTCGCCGACGGGGACGCCCGCGTCGTTGAGCGCGTCGATCTTCGACTGGGCGGTGCCCGTGCCGGAGCCCGAGACGATGGCGCCCGCGTGGCCCATGCGCTTGCCCGGCGGCGCCGTGCGTCCGGCGATGAAGCCGGCGACCGGCGTGTCCATGTGCTCGCCGATGAAGCGGGCGGCCTGCTCCTCGTCCTCGCCGCCGATCTCGCCGCACATCACGACCGCGTCGGTGGCGGGGTCGGCCTCGAACGCCTCCAGCGCGTCGATGAAGGAGGTGCCGATGATCGGATCGCCGCCGATGCCGATGGCGGTCGACTGGCCGAGGCCGCGCTCGGTGAGGTTGTCGACGACCTGGTAGGTGAGGGTGCCGGACCGCGAGACGAGCCCGACGCGGCCCTCGGAGAAGATGTTGCCGGGGAGGATGCCGAGCTTCGCCTCACCGGGCGTGATGATGCCCGGACAGTTCGGGCCGATGAGGCGGGTGTCAGTCTCGCTCAGGCGCTTGTTCACCTTCGCCATGTCCTGGGTCGGGATCCCCTCGGTGATGGCGACGGCGAGGTCGAGGTCGGTGTCGAGCGACTCGAAGATCGCGTCGGCGGCGAACGCCGGCGGCACGAAGATGACGGAGGCGTCCGCGTCCTCCTCCTCGACGGCCTCGTCGACGGTGTCGTAGACGGGGACGCCGTCGACCTCCTGGCCGCCCTTGCCGGGCACCGCGCCGGCGACGACGTTGGTGCCGTACTCGATCATCTGGCCGGCGTGGAACTTCCCTTCCCCGCCGGTGATCCCCTGCACTACCACCCGGGTGTCGTCGTCGACGAAAATGCTCATTGGGTCACCTCCTCTGCGTTCTGCACCGCGCGCTGGACCGCGTCCTCCAGCGTCTTCTCGACTTCGACGAGGTCCGTGTTCAGGATCTCCATCCCCTCCTCGGCGTTCGTGCCGGCGAGCCGGACGACCACCTTCTTCGGGATCTCGTCGAACTGCTCTAAGGCCTCGTTGATCCCCTTGGCGACCTCGTCGCCGCGGGTGATCCCGCCGAAGATGTTGAACACGACGGCGTCGACGTTGTCGTCGGAGAACACCATGTCGAGCGCCTGCGTGACGCGCTCTGCCTTCGCGCCGCCGCCGATGTCGAGGAAGTTGGCGGGCTTGCCGCCGTAGTAGTCGACCAGATCCAGCGTCGTCATCACGAGCCCGGCGCCGTTGCCGATGATGCCGACGTTGCCCGACAGGCGGACGTAGTCGAAGCCGTACTCGCCGGCCTTGCGTTCGAGGTCGTCCTCGTAGGACTCCTCGGCCAGCTCCTCGAGGTCGGGGTGGCGGAACAGCGCGTCCTCGTCGATGTTCATCACGGCGTCCGCGGCGATCACGTCGCGGTCGCCCGTGATCATGACGGGGTTGACCTCGATCTCGGAGGCGTCGTTCTCCTCGTAGAGGTCGTACAGCGTCGAGAGGATCGAGGCCACGTCGAGCGCCACGTCGGCGTCGACGCCGGCCTCGTAGACGACTTTGCGGGCCTGATACGGGTGGAGCCCGAAGGAGGGGTCGACGTGTTCGCGGGCGATCGCGTCGGGGTTCTCCTCGGCGACCTCCTCGATGTTCACGCCGCCCTCGGTCGAGACCATCAGGACCGGCTTGCCCTCGCCGCGGTCCATCGTGACGCCGACGTACAGCTCGTCGACGAAGTCGACGCCCGCCTCGACGAGCACGGAGTCGACCGTGTACCCCTTCAGGTCCATGCCGAGGATCTCCTCGGCGTACTGCTCGGCCTCCTCGCGGTCGGTCGCGATCTTGATGCCGCCGGCCTTCCCGCGGCCGCCCACGTGGACCTGCGCTTTGATCGCGGCCGGGTAGCCGATCTCGTCGACCGCGTCGAGCGCCTCGTCGACGCTCGTCGCGAGCCGGGAGTCCGGTACGGGGATCCCGGCGTCGGCGAAGATAGTCTTCGCTTGATGTTCGTGTAGTTTCATCCGTTTGGAACCCGGACCGACTGCGGCTTAAATGGTGCCGATCCGGCGCGAATCGCGCTCCAGAAGTCGGTGTTCGACTCGGGGGAGTCCGCGGCGCTCAGTCCTCGTCGCCGAGGATGACGCGGTGAGTCATCGCCTCGGGGTCGAGCACGTCGTCGGCCTCTTCCGCGGTGAGGTACCCCTCGTCGACGGCGACCTGCTTGACGCTTTTCCCCTCCTTCAGGGCCTTCTTGGCGACCGTCGAGGCCTTGTCGTAGCCGATCGCGGGGTTCAGCGCGGTCGCCAGCGCCATCGACTGCTCGACGCGCGTCTCGCAGTGCTCCTCGTTGGCCTCCAGCTTCGCGACGAAGCGCTCGCCGAAGGTGGCGGCGACGTTCGAGAGGATCTCGGCCGACTCGAGGAAGTTGTGCGCGAGCACGGGCTTGTAGAGGTTCAGGTCGATCTCGCCGCGGGCCGCCCCCGCCGAGATCGCGGCGTCGTTGCCGACGACCTGCTTGTGGACCTGGTTGACCGACTCGGCGACGACCGGGTTGATCTTCCCGGGCATGATCGAGGAGCCGGGCTGGTTCTCCGGCTGCTCGACCTCCCCGAGCCCGTTGCGGGGGCCGGAGGCGAGCAGGCGGAGGTCGTTGGCCATCTTGTTGAGGCTGCCCGCGATCGTGCGGAGCGCGCCGTGCGCCTCGCTCATCGCGTCGTGGGCGGCCTGCGCCTCGAAGTGGTTGTCGGCCTCGCGGAACTCGGTGCCCGTCTCGTCGGAGATGTACTCCGCCGCCAGCTCCGGGAAGTCGGGGTGGGTGTTGAGCCCGGTGCCGACCGCGGTGCCGCCCAGCGCGAGCTCGCGGAGGTTCGACTGGGCGCGCTCGGCGCGCTCGATCCCTTTCGCGACCTGCGTCCGGTAGCCGCCGAACTCCTGTCCGAGCCGGATCGGGGTGGCGTCCTGGAGGTGCGTCCGGCCGGTCTTGACGACGCCGTCGAACTCGGCCTCCTTCGCCTCAAGCTCCGCGTGGAGGGTCTCGAGGGCGGGCACCAGGTCCTTCTCGACGGCCTCCAGGGAGGCGACGTGCATCGCGGTGGGGATCACGTCGTTCGAGGACTGGCCGTAGTTGACGTGGTCGTTGGGGTGGACGACCCGGTCGCCGATCTCCGCGCCCGCGATCTCGGCGGCGCGGTTGGCGATGACCTCGTTGGCGTTCATGTTCGAGGAGGTGCCCGAGCCGGTCTGGAACACGTCGACCGGGAACTGGTCGTCGTGCTCGCCCGCGATCACCTCGTCGGCGGCGGCGACGATCGCCTCCGCCGTGTCGTCGTCGACGAGGCCCAGGTCGCGGTTGGCCTGCGCGGCGGCCTTCTTGACGACCCCGAGCGCGCGGATGAACCGCCGGCTCATTCCGATCCCCGAGATCGGGAAGTTCTCGACGGCGCGCTGGGTCTGTGCGCCCCAGTAGGCGTCCGCCGGCACCTGCATCTCTCCGAGGCTGTCCTCCTCCGTGCGGTAGTCCTCACCCATGCGTGCGCGTTCCCGGGAGACCGGGTAAAAGCTACTGGAAGCGGCCGCGGTTCCCGCGCTGCGGGAAGCCGATCCCGCTCGGACGCGCGCTCGGCGTCGTCGCCGGCTCACTCCCGGTCCGTCGCCCACCCCGCGAGCGCGACGAACCCGAGCGTCATGCCGAAAAACAACAACAGCACCCAGCCGAATCCCGGCGCGACCGCCTCTCCGCGGAAGAACTGCACGCCGAGGAACGCCGCGACGACGATCGCGACGATCAGCCACGAGGCGTCCCGCAAGCGCTGTAACAGGGACGGAGGGAGTCGCATACCGCGGCGTTCGGTGGCCGGACACCTAAAAGTCGACGCCCTCGCTCAGTACGCGATCAGCACGACGGCGACGACCGCGGCGCCGATGCCGGCGATGTCGCTGAGCGCGAGCGACTCGCCGAGCACCGCGACGCCGAGCACCGCGGCGACGACGAAGTACAGCGCCGTGATCGTGGTTGCGGCCCCGGACGCGCCGGCCTGGAGCGCGGCGTAGTACGACACCGCGCCGATCCCGGAGGCGACGCCGGCGAGCGCCGCGATCCCGATCGCGGTCGGGTCGTTCCCGAGGACGGTCGTCCCGCGGTGGAGAACGTACAGCCCGGCGACGCCGATCCCGACCGTGTAGGAGACGATCATCGCCGCCTCGGGGGCCATCGAGCGCGTCGCGACGTCGGCGAACATCGCCCAGAACCCCCACGCGACCGCGCCGAGCAGCGCGAGCCCGACGACGTGGTTCATCGGTCCGGCCTCACTCCCCTTCGACCGGGAACAGCCCCGCCTCGCGGAGGTCGTCGTCGAGGGCGCCGTCGCCGTGCTCCGCGTACGCCTCGGGCGTGTACGTCTTGATCTCCAGGGCGTGGACCGACCGCGTCATGTGGTCGCCGACGGCGTCGTACACGCGCTGGTGCTGGTCGACGAGCGACTCCCCGTCGAAGGCGGGCGAGACGACCCACGCCGCGAAGTGGGCGTCCTCGTCCTCGTCGTCGTGGACGCGCGGGGTCGTCACGCGGGCGACGGCGTTCGGGATTCCGTCCTCGATGAGATCGGCGATTTCCGACGGGTCGATGGTCATACGCCCTGTCGGGTCCGCCTCGGCAAAAAGCGACCGCATGATCGGCGCGGGGCGCCGCGTTCGGTTCGGCTGCGATTTCGGTACCGGTGCCAGCGTCAGTGCCGACCCGGATCAGCTCTCCGTCTCGTTCGTCGCCGTCCCGTTTTCGGCGTCGCTCGATCCGTCGTCGGTCTCGTTTCCGCCGCTCTCGCCGCCTTCGTCTTCGTCGCTGCCGTCGTCCGCACCGTCTTCCCCGTCGTCGTCTTCGTCCTCATCGTCATCGCCTTCGTCCTCATCCTCGTCCTCGTCGTCGGTCTCGTCCCCGATCTCGTTCACTTCGACATCGCGACCGGCGACCCCGCTCCCCGAGATCACGGGTTGGAGGATGTAGCCGTTGTTCGGGCCCCGCTTGACGACGTTGATGTCGAAGACGAAGCTGACCGGCTCGTCGGGTGTGACCTCGAACCCGTTCGTGATCTGGAGCTTCTCGCTCGGGAGCTTCACGTCGACCTCCTCGCCGTCGACGAGCCCCTCGACCGCGGTGACGGAGAGCTCGATCTTCTCGTAGCTTCCCGCCGGGATCTCACCGTCGAACACGGCGATGGCGTCCTCTTCGATCACCTGCGTCAGGTCGACGGTCGCGCCGTCGAGGGCGACGACGGTGAAGCCGCGGTCGTCTTCGGATTCGTCGTCTTCGTCGTCATCCTCGTCTTCTTCATCTGCGTCTGCTTCCTCGTCGCCCCCGTCGTCCGGGTCCTCGTCCGCGTCGTCGTCCTCGTCCGCGGTTCCGTTCGGCGAGTCGTCCTCCTCGGTCTCGTTGCCGGCCTGTTCGCCCTCGTCCTCGTCTGCGTCGTTCTCCTCCTCGTCGTCCTCGTCATCTCCCTCGCTCGCCTCGAAGATCCGCGCCTCGTCGAGAGTGACGTTCAGCTGGTCGAAGTCGTCGATGTCGGCCGGCGCGTCGCTGATGAGGAGTCGGAAGTTGCCGGTGAGCGTCTCGGAGCCGTCGGAGTCGTCCGAGCCGTCGCTCCCGTCCGAGCCGTCGGACGGCGAGAGTCCTCCGTCGCCGGCACAGCCCGCGAGCAGCGTCGCGCTTGCGCCCGCGCCGAGCGCGACGAACTCGCGTCGCCGGAAGGCGTCGGTGGGCCCGTCCGGAGACTGGTCGTCCGGTGACTGGTCGTCCTGAGAGCGGTCGTCGCCTGTCGTCCGCGATCGGTCCGTCATGGTGACTCGTCGAACGTCCCCCGAACGGGTATAAACGGGAGATTCTCGTCCCGAATTTGTTCGGATCAAACCGGTTTTTCGGGTGACGGCGGGGATCCGCCGTGCCCGTCCGCGACCGCTCCGCCGACCGGCTACAGTTCGGCCGTTTCGATGCCCGCCTCGTCGACCACGCGCTTCGCGTGGCGCGTGGCGCGCTCGCGGACCGCGTCGGCGTCGATCCCGACGTGCTCGCCGTCGTCGTACCGGACCTCGCCGTCGACCATGGTGAAGGTCACGTCGTCGCCGTGGGCGGCGTACACCAGGTGCGAGAGGGGGTCGTGGAGGGGGGTGGCGCGGGTGCGGTCGGTCGTGAGCCCGATCACGTCCGCGCGCTGGCCTTCCCGGAGCGTGCCGAGGCGGTCGAAGCCGGCCGCACGCGCGCCGTTCGTCGTCGCCATCTCCAGCACCGTCGGCGCCGGGAGCCGGGTCGGGTCGCGGGCGTCGACCTTCCCGAGCAGGCTCGCCTGCCGCATCTCGGTGAAGGGGTCGAGCGTGTTGTTGCAGGGCGGTCCGTCGTTGCCGAGCGCGACCGTGATCCCGCGGTCGAGGTAGTCCTGCACGGGGGCGATCCCCGAGGCGAGCTTCATGTTCGAGGAGGGGCAGTGCGTGACGACCGTGTCGGTGTCGGCGAGCACCTCGCGCTCGGCCTCGTCGGTGTGGACGCAGTGCGCGAGGGTCACGTCCGGTCCCGTGAGCCCGACCTCGTCGAGCCAGAGGACGTTCCGCATCCCGGTATCCTTCTCGACGGCGGCGATCTCGTCCTCGTTCTCGCTCGCGTGGGTGTGGATCGTCACGCCGTCGTAGCTGTCCGCGAGGTCGCGGCAGCCGCGCAGGCACGCCTCGGTACAGGAGACGGCGAACCGCGGCGTGACCGCGTAGCGCACCCGGCCGCCGGCGGCGCCGTGGTGCTCGCGGATGAGGGACTCGCTCTCCGCGAGCGCGGCGTCGGTGTCCTCGATCAGCCCCTCGGGAGACTCCTTGTCCATCAGCACCTTCCCGAGTCGCGCGCGGATCCCCGTCTCGACCGCCGCCTCGAACGCCTCTCCGGCGTGGTTGACGGAGAGGTGGTCGACGACGGTGGTCGTCCCCGACTCGAGGCATTCGAGGTAGCCGAGCTCGGCGGCGGCGCGGGTCGCGTCGGCGTCCATCGCCGCCTCCATCGGGAGGACGGCGTCGAACAGCCAGTCGAGGAGGGCGGCGTCGTCGGCGATCCCCCGACCGAGCGACTGCACCGAGTGCACGTGGCCGCCGACGAGCCCGGGAGCGACGATGTCGAGCTCGCGGCGCTCGCGGTCGGGGTACTCCTCGCGGAGGCTCTCGGCGTCGCCGACCGCGGCGATCGTCTCTCCCTCGACGACGACGGCGCCGTCGGGGATCACGGTCTCGGGGTCGGCGATGACGGTTCCGGCGATCAGCATGTCCGTCCGTTCCTGTCGGTCGGCTCTTAAGAGGATGTCCGTTCGGGTCGGACCGGCGGAACCCCCGAGTCTCGGCCGGGCCGCACTGGCTACTCGAACTCCAGGTCGCGCTCTCGGTCGCGCTCCCGTCCGCCGTCGGCGCGGTCGGACCCGCCGTCGGCGCGGTCGTTCAGCTCCTCGGTCTCCAGGAGCCGATCGAGCTTCCGCTCGAACTCCTCCTCGCCGATCTCGCCGGACGCGTACCGCTCGCGGAGCGTCGCCAGCGGGTCCTCGGTCGTCGCCGCCGCGGACTCCCCGTCCGCCGTCTCCGACTCGACGAGGGGGAAGTCCTCGCCGAGCAGGGCTACCGTCGGGACGAGCACGAGGAAGCCGAAGATGAACGTGGCCGGGATCAGCGGTTCGAGGACCCCCGGCAGGAGGACGGCGAAAAGCGCCGTGAGCCCGAACGAGAGGACCGCGATGAGTCCGATCAGCCGCTTCTTCTCGAACGTCGGGAGGGCCATATGCTGTCGTTTCGACGAATCAACAAAAAACGTACCGGCGAGCGGGGCGTCGAACCGACCGCGCCGCCCGCGACCGACGGGTATTCGTTCCGGCCGCCCGCATCGGGATCCGTGCTCAGATACGTGACGACGAACCCCGGGAAGGTGCACGAGGCGGAGCGGTACCTCCGGGACGGCTCGGTTGAGCGGCTCGACTTCGACTACCCGGAGATCCAGGCGGCCGAGCTCGGTCCGATCGCCGCGCAGGGCGCCCGGGAGGCGTACCGCCACGCCGGCGAGCCGGTGCTCGTCGACGACGCGGGGCTGTTCGTCGAGGGGCTCGACGGCTTCCCCGGCCCGTACTCCTCGTACGTCGAGGAGACGCTGGGGGTCGAACGCGTCCACGAGATCGCCGCCGACCTCGACGACCGCCGCGCCGCGTTCCGGTGCGTGCTCGGCTACTGCGACGGCGACGGGTTCGACGCGAGCCCTGACCCGGTCGACCGCGGGGACCGCGACGCGGCCGCGGCGGCGGGACCGGACGCGGACGCCGATGACTCGGACGCCCTCCCGGTCAAGCTGTTCGAGGGGTACGTCCCCGGTCGGATCGTCGCGCCGCGCGGGGAGGACGGGTTCGGCTACGACCCGATCTTCGAACACGACGGCGAGACGTTCGCCGAGATGGACACCGAGCGGAAGAACGCGGTGTCGCACCGCGGCCGCGCGTTGGAGAAGTTCGCGGAGTGGTTCGCGGACCGGTAGGCCGCGACGGAAGCGCTCTCGACGACGGTGTCGGGTTTACGCGGCGTCTTCGATCGCCGCGGCGAGGAGGTCGCAGCCGAGCGCTATCTCGCGTTCGGTGACGTCGAGCGGCGGGAGGACGCGGAGCACGTCGTAGCCGCACGAGAGCGTGAGCAGCCCCCGCGAGAACGCCTGTTTCATGGCCGCGTCGCGGCGCTCCTTCGAGTCGAACTGGAGCGCGAGCATCAGCCCCTTCCCGCGCACGTCGTCGACGCCCGGGAGGTCGGCGTCGCGCATCGTCTCCTTGAACTGTCGCCCGCGGACCGCGGCGTTGTCCAGCAGGTCGTGCTCGCGGATCGCGTCGAGCGTGAGCGCGCCCTGCGCGGAGGCGAGGATGTCGCCCGCGCCCCACGTCGAGGAGAGCCGGCTCTTCTCCTCGGGGAACACGTCCGAGCGGGAGATCGTCGCGCCGACGCGGAGCCCCTTCGCACTGGAGATCACGTCGGGTTCGAGCGCGTAGTGGTCCGAGCCCCACAGCTCGCCGGTGCGGCCGACGCCCGACTGGATCTCGTCGGCGATCAGGGTGATGTTGTGCTCGTCGACGAGGGCGGCGACCTCGTCGGCGAACGCGTCCGAGGGGAACCGGTAGCCCCCCTCACCCTGGATCGGCTCCATGATGAGGTACGCCACGTCGTCGGGGTCGATGTGGCCGCGATCCGGATCGAGCTTCCGCCGGAGCTGCGAGACGCCGTCGGCGAAGAAGCCGCACGAGCACGTCTCGGCGGTGCAGGTCCGGTCGTCGCAGAAGGGCACGTCGTGGACGCCGCTTATCTCCGGGAAGTCGCGGCGGTAGACGGACTTCGACCGGTTGAGCGAGAGCGCGCCGAGCGTCCGCCCGTGGAACGCGCCGTCGAAGGTGATGGCGTGTTTGGCGCCGCCGGAGTCGTCGTACGCGATCTTGATCGCGTTCTCGACCGCCTCCGCCCCGGAGTTCGAGAGGAAGACGGTGTCCATGTCGTAGTGGGACGTGATGTCGGTGAGCCGCTCCATCAGCCCGGACGAGCCGGGGAGCCCGTCGCCCGGCGACTCGCCGCCGGCGACGTAGAAGTCCTGGCCCGCGATCTTCAGCGGGTCGACGAGGTCGAACTCCGCGAGCGGCTCCATAATCTTCGGGTTGTTGTACCCGAGCGGCGCGGCGGCGACGTGGCTCGTGAAGTCCATGAGGACGTTGCCGTCGACGTCGGTACAGAACGGGCCCTCGGCGGGCGCGGTGCGGTCCCAGACGAACTCGTAGACGTACGTGCTCGGCGCGGCAGACTCGTGGTGGTACTCCACCCACTCCCGCGCGCGGTCGCCCGGGAGGTCGGTCACGTCGGGGGCGGCGGTGTCGCGATCCATGCCTGCGTGTGGCACTCGGGGAGATTAAAATAAAGGCGATCCGCGCGCAGTTGGAGAAACGTCCAACTCGCGGCGCAGACTATCCAGATGTGGGAAGAAACGGGCGGAACGGCGGGAAAAGGGCGATTCGGGGCAGAGGGGGAAGCGGGGCAGAGGGCGATGCGGGAGCAAAGGGAGATGCGGGGGCAGAGGGCGATGCGAGGAGAGAGAGGATGCGAGGACAGAGGGAAGATGCGGGGACTGAAAACGAAGCCGCGGCGGCGAAGGACCGACCGCTACGGACCGACGGAGCCGCCGGGGGCGTCGGCGATCTCGACCGATCAGTGGTCGATGTACTGCGCCTCCCACTCGGTCCGCGCGTCGATCTCGCGTCGCCCGCGGCGGGTCAGCGTGTAGTAGTTCGTGCGCCGGTCGCGTTGGCCCTTCTCGACGAGCCCCTTCTCGACGAGCGTGTCCAGGTTCGGATAGAGCCGGCCGTGGTGGATCTCCTTTTCGTAGTAGTCCTCGAGCTCCTCTTTGATGGCGAGTCCGTGAGGCTCGTCCAGACCGGCGATCACGTAGAGCAGGTCACGCTGGAAACCTGTGAGGTCGTACATGCAACAGTCCGTACATACCCATCCTGAATAAATAAATATACCGTTATAAGAAACGCCCATCTCGTTGTCACCCGCCCTAATCGGCGGATTTCGCGGGATCCGTTCTGTCAGCGGTTCAACCGTCTGCTCGGTTCGAACGCGGTTTCGTCCCGGAAATTTTGTTTCTGTACGCTGAGATATTTACTCCACCGAGCGATCGACTCACGGCGTCGAGACCGCCCGTGAAGGCGCCTGTGGCGGGTATCGGTCGGCTCAGGCGATCGGCGCGAACGTGCGGATCGGCGATCAGGAAACAGGACAGCGTGGACGCTCTTCGATGCTGTCGTCGGTCGGAAAGAGGCACGCCCGACGCGGAAAAAAGCCGCGTCGGGCCTGCCGTTGGTCCCCGCTGACGCTTCGGCCCTCCAGACGAAGCGTCACCTGTTCGTACAGGGTACCGACTGATAAACCTAACGAGCGCGCGCTACATGTGTTCTTCTTCTAACACCCAGCCGAGCGCGCGCTTGTAGTGGGTGAACAGCTCCTCGACGCCGCGGTGCTGCATCTCCTCGTCGTCCAGCTGCTCGCGGAGGAACTCGTACTGCTCGCGAACCTCGTCTTCGGAGCGCATGCGTCCGGATACGGCTCGGGCCCGGATAGTGTTGTGGCTGCGGATTGTCGGGTCATTGTCGACGTACCGACGGTGAATACTTCCAAAGCCCCAGGCGGGAGGACACCACACGCTCGCTGCGCTCCTCGGTCGCTCACTTCGTTCGCTCCCTGCGGTGCTTGCGTCGCCTGTGGTGTCCTCCCGCCTGCCCCTTTGAGTCCCACCCCGCACCGCACAGCACCGCAGCCTCACGCCTCCCCAGCCTCGTCACCGGACTACGTCCGGTTGCAAGCGAGAGCTTCGCTCTCGCCCTGTCGCTGGCGGCCTTCCCTTCGTTCGGCCGCCAGCGACTCCCTCGCGCGTGCTGGCTCGCGGCCGCCTGCGGCGGCCACTCGCAGGCACGCGCCACCGGGAGGTCCGAACCGTCGCGGGCGTCATCGTCCTCCGGTCGCTTATGCCGCTCAGTCCGCGCCCGTCCGGAACGATACGTTGATACGTCGACCGCCGGTACCGGATGAGACGATGGACGACCGGACGCGCGAGTACCTCAAGGGCCGGTTCGGCGACTACTACCGCCGGGCCTCGCCGGCGCTCCCGCCGGACGCGAACCTCCGCGAGTGGGGCCACATCCCGTGGACTCCCGGGTCGGGCACGACGATGCTCCGCCACCAGTCGCTGTACGACTTGGGCGACGTGGACACGTTCTTCGCAGACAACGCGCCCCGGCACGCGTACTTCTCGGCCGCCCGCTACGACGACCCCGGCGCGTCGACGATGTCGCAGAAGGGGTGGCGCTCCGCCGACCTGATCTTCGACCTCGACGCCGACCACCTCCCCGGCGTGGACCCGGAGACGACCTCGTACCCCGAGATGCTCGCCGAGTGCAAGCAGGCCCTCCTCCGCCTGCTCGACTTCCTCGACGACGACTTCGCGTTCGAGGACCTCACCGTCGTCTTCTCCGGCGGACGCGGGTATCACGTCCACGTCCGCGACGAGGGCGTCCGGGAGCTGAACAGCGACGCGCGCCGCGAGATCGTCGACTACGTGCGGGCGATCGACCTCGACACCGAGGGGCTGATCCGGACGGTCTCCGAGCGCGGCACGACGAAGCGCGTCCTGCGGACCGAGGGCGGCTGGGGCGCGCGCGTCCACGAGGCGCTGGTCGAGTACGCCGACGACCTCCGCGACATGGACGAGGCCGACGCCCGCGAGCGCCTGACGGAGCTGGAGGGGATCGGCGAGGGGCGCGCGGAGACGATCCTCGGCGCCTTCGACCGCAACCCCACCGCGGTCCGCGAGGGCAACGTGGAGGCCGGCGGCCCCGGCGTCCGCCGGCTGGTCTCCGCGCTCGCCGCGCGCGTGACCGCGACCGACACGGCGCCGATCGACGAGCCGGTCACCACCGACACCCGGCGGCTCATCCGGCTCCCGGGCACGCTACACGGCGGGTCCGGGCTCGTGGTCACGCCGATCGACCGCGTCGAGCTCGACGAATTCGATCCGCTCCGCGACGCGGTGCCGGACCGGTTCGTCGGCCGCGAAATTCAGATCGAGACTGACGCCGATCGGACGGTAGAATTAAACGGCGAGCGCGTTAGAGTTGAACCCGGTAGAAACACCGTGCCCGAGTTCGCGGGGGTCTTCCTGATGGCCCGCGGCGAGGCGCGGAAAGCCCCCGAACGATGAACCTCGACGAGCTCAGATCGGCCCAGGCGAAGGAACGCCGCAAGGACAGCCTCCAGCACCTGCGGGACTCCTTCTACGACGACGTCGCCGCCTACGTCGCCGACCTGCGCGCGGCCCGCGACCGCCGCGCCGAGCAGGTCGACAAGCCGTTCTCCGACGACGACGTGCGGCGGATGTCCGACGAGGTCGAGACCGCCGAGGAGGTCGCGGAGGCGCTGTACGAGCGCCGCGTCGGCAAGGTCGTCAAGCTCGCGTCGTTCGCGGCGGCGGACATGCCGGTCGACGAGGACGGCATGACCACGGAGGAGCGACAGCTGTTCGACGACCTCGTCGACCGGATCGGCGAGAACAAGTCGCGCGTGCTCGACGTGCTCGCCGGCGAGGAACCCCCCGCCTCGCCCGAGCGCGACGAGGCGGTTCCGACGGACGTGACGACCGAGTCGACGGCGGATGCGACAGATGGGGCCCCCACGGCGGACCCAGAGCCGTCCGCGCCGGAGCCGCCCGCACCCGAGCCCGACTCCGCCGCTGAGTCGCCGCCCGACGCGCCGTCGGACGGGGACGGCGGGAGCGGCCGGAGCGCGGCGGCCGAGGGGAGCGCCGACGCGCTCGCCGGCGCCATGGGCGGTTCTGACGAGGAGGTGGCGGACGCCCTCGACGCCACCACCGACGGCGGGGCCCCGGCGGCCGGGCCCTCGACCGCCGGTGACGACCCGACCGCGGGCGACGGACCCACCCCGGTTCCGCCGGAGCCGGCTCCCCCCGGAGCACCTGGCTCGGATGCGGGCGACGACCCCGATCCGGCCGCGATCGACGACGGGCCGGCCGAGGGCGGCGCCGCCCCCGACGACACACCCGCCGACGACACACCCGCCGACGACACACCGGCCGGCGACGCGCCGGTCGACGCCGCGTCGTCCGACGACGCCCCCGCCCGCGCCACGGTCCGGATCACCCGCGACGTGGGCGCGATATTCGGGGTCGACGAGCGCGAGTACGAGCTCGCGAGCGAGGACGTGGTCACGCTCCCCGCCGAGAACGCGGACCCGCTGGTCCAACGGGACGCCGCGGAGCGCCTCGACTGAAGCCGTTCTCCGATGTTCTCCGCCGACGCCGGCGGCGACGCGGTCGCCGCCACCCGAGCGCTCGGCGCCGCGGCCACCCTGCTCGCGCTCGGCGGGATCGCGGCCGCGATTCTCCTCGATCCGACGTTTTCGTGGACGACCGACGCGCTCTCCGATCTGGGGGTCCGCGACCGGAGCGCCCCCGCGTTCAACTGGGGGCTGATCCTCGGCGGCGCCGCGGGCGTCGGCTACGCCTTCGGCCTCCGTCGCTCGTCGTTGGAAACCGGGATCGCGGACGGGGTCCGCGCCGGCGTTCTCGCGCTCGCGATGATCGCGATGGCCGGCGTCGGGGTCTTCGACCTCACGGAGCCGCTCCACGGCCCGGCCGCGATCGGGTTTTACGCGCTTATCACGGTCGTCTTCGCGATCGACGGCCTCGCACGGCGCGGGACGGCGACCGGACGCCTCGCCCTCGCGTTCGCTCCCGTCCACGTCGCCGTCTGGGCGACGTTCGCGGCGGGCTGGTGGCCGGTGTCCGGACTCGCGCTCCCGGAGCTGCCGGGCGCGTTCATGCTCGCGGCGTGGGTGTAGGCCGTCGGACCCCTGCCGGTCCTCAGTCCGGGGCTCGGCTCGTCCGGATCGCGACGCGGAGACGCCGGGACCGATGAGCACTAACGCGCCGGGCGAGTGGGTTCCGGCATGGAGGTCGAGTTCCTCGGCGGCGCCCGCGAGGTCGGTCGGAGCGCCGTCCTCGTCGACGACGCGCTCCTCGTCGACTACGGCCTGCTGACCGCCGACCCCCCGCAGTACCCCCTCCGCGACCCCGAGCCCGACGCGGTGGTGGTCTCGCACGGCCATCTCGACCACGTCGGCGCGGTGCCGGCCCTCCTGAAGGGGGACCGGCGACCCGCGATCCACTGGACGCCGCCGACCGCGGAACTCGCGCGGACGCTGGCCCGCGACACCCTGAAACTCCACGGCAACAGTCCGCTTTGCCCCTTCTCGGAGGAGCACGTCGCGCGGCTCGGCGAGGTCGAAGAACGGCAGGCCTACGAGGAGCCGTTCGTCGTCGAGGCGGGGGGCACCGCCTACGAGGTGACGCTGTTCAACGCCGGCCACATTCCGGGGTCGGCACACGTCCTGATAGATGACGGAGACACACGCTTGCTGTACACCGGCGACTTCCACACCGACGACCAGCGGCTCGTCTCCGGCACGACCGCGCGGCCCGACGCCGACGCCGTGATCTGCGAGTCGACGTACGCGGACGTGACCCACGAGGACCGCCGCGCCGTCGAGGACCGCTGGGCGGAGCGCGTGAAGACGGCGATCTGGGAGGGCGGCACCGTCGTCGCCCCCGCGTTCGCGATCGGGCGGACCCAGGAGCTCATGCTCGTCGCCGAGGCCAACGACCTGACCCCGTACGTCGACGGGATGGGTATCGAGGTGACCGAGCTGGTCCGCCGGTATCCCGCATTCCTGCGGGACCCGGAGGCGCTCCGCCGGGCGACGGGCGCCGCGCGCTTCGTCACCGGCCGCGACGGCCAGCGCGAGCGGATCGCCGGCGACAACGAGCTGATAATCACCACCTCGGGGATGCTCGCCGGCGGGCCCGTCCACTCGTACCTCCCGGCGATCCGGGCGAACCCGACGAACATGGTGACGCTGACGGGGTATCAGGTCGAGGGAACGCCCGGGAGAGAGCTCCAGGAGCACGGGAGGCTGGCGATAAACGGGACCGTGCGTCCCGTCAGCGCCCGCGTCGAGTCGTTCGACTTCTCCGCGCACGCCGACCGCGGCGGGCTCGAGTCGTTCTTGGACACCTACCGCGGCGCTCGGGTGCTCGTGAACCACGGCGACCGCTGCGAGTCGTTCGCGGCGGCCCTGCGCGAGGACGGGTTCGACGCGACCGCGCCCGAACTGGGAGAGCGGGTCGAGGTGTCGGCGTAGATCCCGTCAGCCGACCGCGTCGCAGGCGTCCTCCACGGTGTGGGTCGTCGACGCGCGGACGCCGGGACCGGCGGCGTCGGCGCGGAACGTCAGCGCGTCCCCTCCCGACTTCCCGCAGTCGACGGTCACGTCGACCGTCGCCGACCCGCCGGCGGAGATCGGACCGCCGATCTCGGGGGTCGCGATCGGCTCTTCCCCGGCGCCGCGGGTGACGCGGATCTCGATCCCGTCGAGGGGAACCCCGAACCGGTTCTCGTACGCCACGGTGACGACGGCGTCGCCGTCGCCCCCCGCGCTGCGGTTCACCGCCTCGAACCCGAGGTACGGGTCCTCGTTCGCCCCGGCGACGCCGACGTCGACGCCGCGGTCGCTCGTGACGTCGACGGCGGAGAGGCTCCCGAACGCCAGTCCCGCGGCCGCGAACAGCGCGAGAGTGAGGCCCACCGACCGAGTTCGGTTCATCGCTTCCGACGGGCGGCGGGCGGTCTCTCCGTCGTTCCCAGCCGCGTTCGGCGACCGATCGCGTGATGGGCCGCCGCCGAGATCCCGAAGGCGGTCGCGGTGAACGCGCCGGCGGCGAGGGGAGTGAATCCGGCGAATCCCGGCGCCTCGACGGCGACGGCGAACAGGAGCGCGACCGAGAGCGCCGAGAGGAGGATGTAGTAGCTGTTCCACGGGATCTCCCTGCCGCGCAGCACCTCGACGTACACCTCGATGCGTTCGAGTCCGGGGGCGGGCCTGACGGTGTCGTCCTCGTCGACGGTGACGATGTCGGTTTCGCTCAGCTTCGGGAGATGCGTGCGCTTGAGGGTGCTGTGGACGTTGTGGCGGTACTCGTACGGCACCTCATCGGCGTCGACGTCGAGCTCCCACGCGGCGACGTACCGCGACAGCTCCGAGACGTCCGGCGGCTCGTCTGCATGCTTGAGCGCGTGTATCACGAACCGCCGCCGCCGGTTCGAGAGGATCTCGAAGACGTCCTCGCTGGAGATCTCGCGGTCGGCCCCGCCTCGGTTGTCGGTGGTTCCTGTGATCGCGTTCATCCGGTGAACACCAGATTCGCCCCTCCCCCGCTGTTTATCGGCTACTGTTGCCGGTTCTATGGGGAAATGCTCACTGGGGGCCCATAAATAGGTAGGATAATTAACCAGAAAATATTTATCTTCCGACATATTTATGAATCCGTCTCTGCGGAACAAGATCATTTTGCCGGGAACGACTCGCCTCGAACCGGGTTTTCAGGCCGTCGTACGGGTTTGAATCGCCGTTGACCACCCGCGGATGGGGCGGATCGCTCCTCGAACGACCGGTGATCGCTCCTCCAGAGAGCGGCGACTGTCCGGTCGCGTGGTCGGATCGCTCCGACAGCGTGCTTCGTGTGCTGTGTTAGCGAGAATCTCATAACAAAGTGACACCCTTCCGATGTCGGTATCGAGCGCTCCGGCGCCGCGATCGAATCCGACCGGTCGGACGGCGGGTCCGTCCGGTCGAACGATCGGGGCCGGGGCGCACACCACGGGTGACACGACCAATGCAACGACGCAAGTTCGTCATCGGATTGGGCGCGACGGCCTCGGGAGGCGCCGCGGCTCTCGGAACCGGCGCGTTCAGTCGAGTGGAATCGCAGCGGCAAGTGAGCATCCAGGTCGCGAACGACGCGAACGCGTATCTCGGGATGGTCCCGATGGATACGCCGAACGGCAACAACTACGTCGACACCGACGGGAACGGCCACCTCTACATCGACGTTGGAGAGCACGACGATTTCGAGGGACCGGACGCCGAGCCCGGAGAGGGCGTCAACTCCGACTCGTTCACTTGGTTCGACGGGATGTTCCAGCTCTGTAATCAGGGCAAGGCCGAGGCGGACATCAGCTACGAGCTGCCCGCCCCGCCGGAGGATCGGGACATCGGCGGCAACTGGACGGCGCCCGCGGACGGGTACGACGAGCAGGTCGTCGGCTTCTACTACATCTCCGAGGGCGGCGACGACCCCGGCGACGAAGGCGACCGGATCTTCGTCGCAGAGGGCGACACCGTCCCGCTCGCGGTGGGCGAGTGCCGGGAGATCGGCGTCCGCACCGTGACCAAGGGCGTCGACGCCACGAACGGCTCGCCGCTCATCGACGGGGAAGTCGTGATCACGGCCGATTCGCCCGAGGCCGGCGAGCCGGTGGACGACGGGACCTGATCCACCAACCATGACACACACGGAGAAGCGACCATGAAGCGACGATCGTTCCTGCTCGGGACGGGCTCGGCGGCGGCCGGGGGAAGCGCCCTGATCGGTACGGGCGCGTTCTCCCGGATCGACGCCCAGCGCTCGGTCACGATCCAGGTGGCCGAGGACGACAACGCCTACCTCGGGATGAACGACTGCATCGACGGGGACGGCAACGAGACGCCGAACTCCAGCTTCGCCGACCTCGACGACCTCGGCCACCTCAGAGTCGACATGGGGGAGTCGGGCAACGGCGGCTCCGGCGTCAACTCCGAGTCGATCAGCTGGTTCGACAACGTGTTCCAGCTCTGTAACCAGGGCAAGGAGGACGTCTGTCTGTGGATCTCGGAGAAGGACGGCGCCGACCCCGACCGCGTCACGTTCTACGTGAACGAGGAGCCGGAGACGACGACGCCCGAGAAGCTGGCGTTCCAGGACGGCGACCTCGTCGAGGACGACCCCGACCTCCAGACGCTCACGGAGGTCGACGACTCGATCCTGCTCGAAGTCGGTCACTGCGTCTGCGTCGGCATTCAGGTGTACACGCGCGAGGACGACGACTACGAGATCACCGCGCCGGGCGCCGGCGACGAGCTGCTCAGCGAGGTCAGCCTCGTCGCCGACGTCGGCGAAGAGGCGTGTAGGGCGGAGCCGGACTGCGCCGAGTTCGTCGGCGAGTACTCCTGTACCACCTACGATTTCTCCGAGGGCGACATGTGGTGGAAGGCCCAGGACACCCGGTTCGAAGTGACCAACGTCGGCGACGCGTCGGCGACGTTCGGGTGGGCCATCATCAACGACCCGGACACCGACGCCGGCGACGGCGGAGCGGTGGTCGCCCCGGGCGAGTCGGTGGACATCGAGCCGTCGCCCCCGAACCCGGAGGAGGGAGTCGTCTTCTGGGACGCCCCAGACGGCTGCGATCTGCCCACCTGGGGTGACCTGAAAGTCGACCAGTTCAGCGATCGGCTCGTCAACCACGCCGAGGACACCACCGACATCAGCGACGACGACTACGTCGCCGAGATCGCCATCCCACAGGACGTCGAGGAGACGGAGGACGAGGACCGGAAAGGGGAACTCGACGAGATCCCGGCCGACGGGGAGGACGACGAACAGGCGCTGTTCGACTCCCTCGACGGGAGCGACGTGACCGCCTGCAGGGCGGAAGACTCCGGCGACGACCCGGGGACGTGAGGGATCGACACCGCTCCGCGCTGTGCGGGGCGTGAACCGATTCGCGACGAGAGACGGCACGTGGGCGCTCAAACCGAACGGCGAACGCTCGTCCGACGGTGCGCGACGACGCCTCGCCGTGCGCCAGCGACACACCAAGATCACCAACGATGAAACGACGAACGTTCATCCTCGGTGCCGGAGCCACCTCCGTCGGTGGAAGCGCCCTGCTCGGGACGGGCGCGTTCTCCCGCGTCGAGTCACAGCGAAACGTAACGGTTCAGGTGGCCGAAGACCCGAACGCGTATCTCGGGTTACAGCCCCTCGAAACACCGAACAGCATGAACTACGTCGATCTCGACGAGCAGGGACACCTCGAGATCGACGTGAGCGAACACGACGACTTCGACGGGCCGGACGCGGAGCCCGGCGAGGGCGTCAACTCCGACTCCCGCACCTGGTTCGACGGGATGTTCGACATCTGTAACCAGGGGAAAGAAGACGTCTGTGTCTCCTACACCGCGCCGGACGACTTCGGACGCGAGGACGCCGAACTCGTCTTCTACTACGACGGCGACAGCGACGGCGACCCCACGACGAGCGGTCGAGTCGACATCGAGGAGGGCGACCCCCTCCCGCTCCCGCTCGGTGAGTGCGTGACGATCGGCCTCCGGACGGAGACGTTCGACGTCGACGCGACCGACGACGCCCCGCTGTTCGACGGCGAGGTCACCGTCGCCGCCGACGTCGACGGTGACTGTTTCGCCGGCGAACCGGGGCCGGAGCCCGAGTGTCCCGAGTGCTCGTTCACGCCGGGATCGACCGACGACCCCTTCTCGAACCTGCTGTCGGCCGGTCCCGAACCGGGGGCGGGGTTCCCCGCCATCGACGCTCGGATCCGGGTCGACACCCCCGCCGGGAACGCCGGCGACCTCACCGCGTCGGACTTCGCGGTGTGTGAGGACGGCTGCGGACAGACGGTCGAGAGCGTCGACTTCGAGTCGGGCGGTGCGGTCGACATCGTCGTGGTGTTCGACGACACCGCGAGCATGGGCGGGGCGATAAACGACCTGAAAGCGGAGGTCAACGACTTCACGACGGATCTCGAAAACGAGGGCGTCGACGCCCGATACGCGCTCGTCTCGTTCAAGGACATCGTCGAGGTCGACACCGACTTCACGGACGCCGCGAACTTCCAGACCGCGGTCGACGGGCTGTCCGCGTCCGGCGGCGGCGACGCGGCGGAAGACAACGTGGACGCGATCGCGGTCGGCACCGGAAACGCGGCCGCACAGCAGGGCGACGGCGCGGAGCTCTCCGCGTTCCGTTCCGGGGCACAGCGGGTGCTGATCGACATCACCGACGTCGGTGCACACGACGAGACCGAAGACCATACGCGGTTCAGCCAGTCCGAGGTCGAGGGGTTCCTCAACGACGGGAACTTCAGCTACTACGCGGTCGCTCCGGACGCGACCGGGTACCCCGTCAACAAGAAGGACATCGCCGACAACGTCGACGACGGGACGTGGATCGAGTTCTCGTCCGATTCGAGCCTCACACCCGTCATCAATGACATCACGACCTCGATCACCGACGAGGCGTACGTGCTGTCGTACACGACCACGAACCCGGTGACGGACGGGTCGAACCGCCCCGTCGACGTCGAGGTCGACGACCCGGACGAAGGGCTGCTGTACGAGCAGGGCTCCTACACCGCGCCGTCGAGCTGATCGACCATGCACCGACGAGACCTCGTCTTCGGCGTCGGGGCCGCCTCGGTGGGTGGGAGCGCCCTGCTCGGGACGGGCGCGTTCTCCCGCGTCGAGTCGCAACGCGACGTGACGGTGCAGGTCGCCGAGGACCCCGACGCGTACCTCGGACTCTCGGCGACGGGGTCGCTCAACAGCGAGAACTACGTCGCGATCGACGGGGACGGGCACCTCGCGATCGACGTGAGCGACCACGACGACTTCGACGGACCGGACGCGGAGCCCGGCGAGGGGGTCAACTCCGACTCGACGACCTGGTTCGACGCCATGTTCGAGGTGTGCAACCAGGGGAAAGCGGACGCCGCGTTCCACGTTCGGGAGTTCGACGACGACGCGTTCCCGCCCGGAGCGGCGTCTGACGCGCCGCTCGACTTCTACCACTATCCGGACGGCGACGGCGCCCCCGGTGAGGAGTCGTCGCTCGTCGGCGAGGACGCCGCGGTCACGATCCCGCTCGGCGAGTGTCTCACCGTCGGGGTCCGCACCGAGACCCACGGGGTCGACGCGACCGGCGGGACGACGCTGTTCGACGAAGAGATCGTCGCTGTCGCGGACGCGACCGTCACGGACGAGAGTCCGCCGACCGACTCCGGCGCGATCTCGCTGGCGCCGAACGCCGACCCGGAGACGGAGCTCGAGTCTCAGTTCGACGCCCTCGGCGCGGTCGACGCGCTCGACGACGGAGCGAGTGCGACGAACGCCGTCGAGGTCTGCGTCGAGAAGGCGGGCGCCGACGGTGAGACGCCGATCGCGGTGCAGGTCACCGATCACCACGGTGAGTTCGACGAGTCGCCGACCACGTGGAACCCCGGCTCCGACTCCCTCGCGTCGGCGACGATCGAGTTCGACTCGGGGACGGGGTGTTTCGCGATCGGGAACCCCGGCGTCGACGGCGTCCTCTTCACGCTGTTCCCGTTCGGCGGCGGGTTAGCGAGCGTCGCCGACATCGACAACGTCGCCGTCGCGGTGGCGGGCGAGGAGCCGGACGCGATGACCGTCGAGGGCGTACAGGTGTCGGCGCCGACGACGCTGGGAACCGCGAGCGCCGGCGACGAACCGTTCGACGAGTACGAGGCCGACAGGTAGGGCCATGACCGATATCACACGGGCACGACTCGGGAGGGGGTATCGATGAAGCGCCGGGAGTTCATCCTCGGCACCGGCGCCGCCTCGCTCGGAGGGAGCGCCCTGATCGGCACGGGCGCGTTCTCCCGCGTCGCGTCGCAGCGCGAGGTGGGCGTCGAGGTCGTCGGCGACCCGGAGGCGTACCTCGGCTTCGACGCCTGTCGGGGCGACGACGGCGACCCGACGCCGAACTCCGAATTCGTCGGCCTCGACGCCCGCGGTCGCATCGCGATCGACATGGGGCCGTCGGGCGCCGGCGGCACCGGCGTCAACGGGGACGCGATCACGTCGTTCGACGGCGTCTTCCAGATCAGCAACCAGGGGAAAACGCGCGCCTGCGTCGATCTGGAGTACGACCCGGTCGACATGCCGGAGTCCGGCGGCGGGCTCGACGCGGGCGATCCGTCCGTCGTGTTCTATCAGGCCGGCGCGCGCGACGAGGGCTCCTCGGCGCTCGATGACGCCCTCGTCTTCGACCCCGCTTCGGCAGACCCTGACGACCCGAAGTCGGCGGTGAGTCTGCCGGTCGGCGAATCGGTCTGCGTCGGGATCCAGACGCGGACGTTCGGAATCGACGGGACAAACGACACCTCCCTGCTCGACGGAGACCGCCTGCGGATCGTCGCCGACACCGACGGACAGTGTGCGGTCGACGGCGGTGACGGCGGAGGCGGGGGCGGCGGCGACGGCACCGACGACGGAGAAGACGACGGCGGCGCGCCCCCCGACATCAGCTTCGTCGCCTTCGGGAACGAGTCGGAGCCGGGTCTCGACGATGTCGAGGCGGCCGAGCGCAAGGGGGCCGACGCGGACGGGAGCGCGGGCGGTCCCGTGAGCGTCGCCTTCGAGGCCGCGGCGCCCCTCGACGAGGTCGTGCTGTTCACCGGGGGCGGCCCGGGCGCCCCTCCGGGCGACCAGAGGTTCCTCGTGGCGACGGACGTGCCCGCGTCGGGGGTGATAACCACGCGCGACGCGGCGACCGCGCCCGACGGGTGGATCGTTCCCGACGAATCGGTGCTCCGGAGCGAGACGCCGCGCGAACCGAGCGATCCCTGTCCGGACCACGAGCTCGCGTCGGTGAAATTTGAATGGGACGAGGCGGACGAGCGGTTCGCGGGCGAGTAGACTCGGAGGGTCGGTGGGCTCGGCGAGGTTCCCCTTCTCGCGGTCCAATTCGCCCCTCCTGTCACCGGTTCGTTCCCGTCACCGATTTGGCCCCGTCACCGGTACGTCCCGCTGAACACGCGGGCGCCGCAGGCCTCGCAGTCGACGTCGACGCCCACCACGTCGCTCGAACAGCAGGACTTCCGGACGTTCTCGACCTGCGTCAGCGTCGTCTCGCAGGCCGGACACGACTCCAGGAACGCGCGCATCCCCGCGATCAGTTCGGTCCGGCGGCGGTCGCCGAGCCCCTCCCAGTCGGGGAGCCACTCGCGGAGCGTGGGCTCGACCGCGAGGTCGGCATAGAAGGCGGCGTCCGAGTCCCACCGCGATATCGGGTCCCCCTCCAGCGTCACGACGAACCGACCGCGGTCGCCCGCCTCGAACCCGAGCACGTCCGGATCGAGGTCGAGAACCGCCCCGAGACGGCGCTTCGCCGCCTCGTCGTCGCCGCGGAACCGCCGGATCCGCCGCCACCAGACCTCCCGGAACTCGGCGGTGAGCCGGAGGTCGTCGGCGTCCGGGTCGTCTTCGACGACGCCGCTCTCCCGGAGCATCGCCTCGACCTCGGAGGGGTCCGCGGGAGCCGACGAATCCGGGACGTCGCGCTCCGCCTCGGTCGGTTCGGTGGCCGGGCTCCGCCGACGCACGATCGTCTCCTCTTTCCCGAACGCCCGGAGGGCGCGCTCCGGGAGGTAGCGCCGCGTCAGCTCGGGCGTTCCCGGAACCAGGTACCCCCTGAGGTAAATGGCCGCGCCGGAGAGGAGGAGCACGCCCGCCCCGGCCGGGGGCCACGCGAGTGCGACGGCCCCCGCCAGGAGGAGGGCGATGATCGCGTTGACGACGGTACACGGAACACACCGGTTCTCACCGACGTATTCGGGCTGCCGAAGGCGGTCTATCACCTCGCTCGTCGCGCTCATTTGCGAGGCGATACACCACGTACCCACTAAGTTATGAGCCGATCGCTAACATATAACATGGTCGAAACCCCGGGTTACCGGTCGATCCGGGGGAGTCGATCGGTCCTTACCGGGTGAGTAGATCGGCCCTTACCGGAATCGATCGGCCGTTACCGGGCGTCGATCGGATCGGGTCCGGGTTTCGATCCGGTTCCGGGTTTCCCCCGTCGCATCGCGGCTTCGACGCGCCGGGCTCACCGCCGGTCGCGGAGCTCCGGTGGTTTCGCCTCGTTGCCGAGGCGGGCGCGCTCGCCGTAGTAGTAGTGGGTCGCGGCGCTCACGGTGAAGGCGGTCACCGTGAACACGCTCACGTCGAGGGGTTCGAGCAGCGCGAGGCCGGGGACGCCGACCGCGACCGCGAGCAGGAGCGCGGCGGCGACGCCCGAGAGCCCGAGATAGTACATGCTCCAGGGGATCTCCTTCCCGCGCAGGACTTCGATGTAGACGTCGAGGTCCTCCAGCGCGGGCGTCGGTTCGACGACCTTCGCCTCGGCGTCGTACTCGACCACGTCGTGCTCGTCGAGCTTCGGCAGGTGGGTGCGGGTGAGGACGGTGTGGACGTTCCGGCGGTCGTCGTAGGTGATCGTGTCGGGGTCGGTGCCGGTCTCCCAGGCTGTGATGCGCGTCGAGAGCTCGGCGACGTCCATCGCCTCGCCCGCGCGCTTGAGGGCGTGGATGGTGAAGCGTCTGCGGCGGTTCGCGAGCAGTTCGAAGATCTCCTGTTCCGGCAGCGATACGTCGGTCGTCGTTCCCGTCTGGCTCATCGAGAGCATCGTGTGGCGCTCGCCGACCGAGGCCGTGCCGGTGACCTCCTGTTCGGCGGTTAACAGGATCCTGTGTATAGGACTACATAAATGGGAGTGATACTGTAGCTGATAGGTTCGGATCGAACCGGCTTCACGCTCCGGTTTCTCGGTCGTCAAGGACTGATTGAACCGACAGCAAGCGGCTAAAACCTGCAGATCGGGTCGTTTCAGTAAATAGGTATAATCCGCATCGAGGGGTGCTTGACCGCGGATCGATCGGCGTTCAGGGTGTGGTTGTGTCGCACACGAGAGGGGGTCGTGGGAGTTCCGGGTCCGCCTGTGGTCGCCACGAGCGTGTCATAACGATATGGGTATAGAGGCATGGGTGGAGTGAAGCGACCCAGCGTGGGACGGTCCCCGCGAGCTCGGGTCGCGGACACACAACCATGGAACGTCGTAAGTTCGTAGTTGGCCTGGGTGCATTGGCTTCTGGAAGCGCGGCCGCAGTTGGTACGGGCGCGTTCACGAGTGTTAATGCGGACCGGAGCGTGGACGTGGAAGTTGCCGGTGACGCAAACGCGTACCTCCAGTTGAAGCAGATCTCTGGCAGTCCGAACTCCCAGCAGTACGTGACTAATAGTAGCGGTGAGATCGGGTTTGACTTCTCCTCTGGTAATGGTAACGTCGATGGCTCGGGGTTCAATCCCGATGCCGTGACCGATGTCAGTAACCTCTTGCTGGTGGCTAACCAGGGGACGCAGAACGTCGATGTTAGTGTTGACCTGACTAATCTGAACACCGGAAATGCCGACGTAACTCTCAACGCTGATGGTGATAGTGGTAACTCGGAGTACACTGGTTCCGGCACTGATCTCACCTCGAGTTCTGTTACTCTAGCACCGGGTGATTCGATGACACTCAATCTCGAGGTCGACACGACCGGACAGGGGCCGGCGTCTGCCTCCGGAACTATCACCTTCGTGGCTGAGGCCTAGAGGTGAGATGAATGAACCGTAGACAGTTCGTACTCGGGCTCGGTGCGGCGGCGGCCGGCGGTGGTGCTGCCATCGGTACCGGCGCGTTCACGAGCGTTAACGCTGACCGCACCGCCTCAGTGGCTGTTGCCGAGGAAGATGAGGCATATCTCCGGATCGTTCCGAGTCCGAACACGGCTAATGGAGCCTTCGCCACCCAGACGTCTCAGAGTGATGGCGAACAGTTGGAACTCGACTTCAACAATACGATTCCGGGCCAGGATAGTGTAGGCGTTGGCCAGAGTTCAGAGTACGAGTTTGATGACGTGTTCCGGATCGAAAACCAGGGCACTCAAACGGTGTATATAAACATTGCAGACTTATCCGCACACAGCGGAAACACCCAGATCGAGTTCTACGTTCCTGACGGCTCGGGTGGTCGCCATCACATTGCACCCGGATCGAACGACCTCGAGATCGGGACCGGGACCACAGAGAACATCGGGGTCTACATCGACACTGCTGAAGAGTCGAACTACTCAACGCCGATTAATGACGCCGGCACTACGACAATCACTGCAAACGCCAGCAGTGACGACAACGTCGTCTAATTAACACCCACACTGGTACCACCGTTCGAGATACGGTGGCCGGCGGTTCGATTCCGCCGGTGGGCTTCCCCGCAAGGGATTACACATATGAATCGACGCAAAGTACTGGCCGCACTCGGGGCAATAAGTGGTGGGGCAGCGATCGCGAGCGGGACAGGTGCATTCACGAGCGTTGAGGCCGATCGGGACGTGGCGGTAGAGGTCGCCAACGACTCGACCGCGTACCTCTCGTTAAACGCGATTGGTTCGAACGCACCGTATACAACCACGAACAACGGGCAGTTGGGCATCGATCTCACGGGGAGTAACACCACCGGGGCAGGCGGTTCAGGCGTCAATACCGACGCTGTCACCGTGTTCCAAGAGATGTTCGAGGTACAGAACCAGGGCACTCAGGATATCGAGGTGGAGATCACGCCGCTGACGTTCGTAGATACCGATTCGGGAAATACCCTGATCGTGTTGATCGTGCCTCAGACAGGATTCCCATCGGTGACGCTGTCGCCGGGAGGAGCTGAGACGTACAGCCTCGTCGTGGACGTGTTCCCGGACGGTACGAGTCCCGACATCGAGATCAGCGATACGATGACCGTCACCGGGGAGGCACCGTAATGCCCGATAGACACGGACCGATGCGGGTGATCTTCCAGAATCAAGAGATCCCGGGTACGACCTGGGGAGATTTCGAGGAGAACACCCCGAACGAAGTCCTTGACCGGACGACGAGAGGGATTTTGGATGTCAATCCGGGGTGGCTGGGGACTGCCATGACACCCGGAGAGGTCGCCGCTGTCCAGGAGTGGTTCGACGTGTCGATAGGCGGTGGTGAGACCGATCCTGCCGAACGATTCACCGCGTCCGGATTCGACGGAACTCGGGAGTCTCTGGGCGACGGAGAGTATTACATCTACTTCGATGCGACGGTCGAAGACGCCGACACGGACGACGATCTCACCGCGATCCGAATAGACGCCGAAGGCGCTGATGGGACGAGCGGAAGTATCGAAGGAACGCCGTCAGAGGGTGATACGGCAGCGACGATCGAATTCTCCGGAGTAGATCCGTTCTCCGATCCGGTTTCCCTCCCGGTAAATGCGACGTTGAGCGCTGCCGACTCGGATTCGAACGGATCGTTCGTCGAATTACAGCAAAAGAGGATCGATCCCCCATCGTGACTGATACGTGGTGTACTGCCTGTAGGATAGTGTCAAAACGGAGTGACTGAACAATATCATCTCATGGCACTTACGATCAAAGACTTCGTCGAACAGGTGGATAGTTTAACTCTCGATGATGTGCCCCCCGAGGTGCGAAAGCGGGTCAACGACGAGTTACAAGAGCTAACTGGCGATGGAGAGGGCGAACCCGCTCCTCCCCAGAATCCTGACGCCATCATCGTCAGCAAGAACTTGGACGGGCGAGATGGGTACAACAACATCCAACCCGCTGTCGACAGTGCGGAGCCGGGAGCGACGATTTTCGTCGAGCCCGGCACATACACGGAGGCGGTCCTCGTAGAAACCGACGACCTGACGCTCGTCGGTGCGGAGGGGGTCCCGACCGTCGAGTCGACCGGGACCGGGTACCAAGAGGAAGGCGATCCGGTCTCCCCGCTGGAGATCGTCGGCGAGGGTGTCGAGGTACGCGATATCGCCGTTCAGGCGGTCGAAGGCGAAGGATTCAACTACGGCATCCAGATAAGCGGCGTCTCTGGCGCGTCCGACGTGACACTCGAGAATGTCACGATTGACGGCTCATCTGGGTTCAACACCGGTGAATTCGGTACTGGCGTTCGTGTTCGCGGTGCGCCCAACACGATTCTCGATGGGGTTGAGGTCAACGGTGGGTCGGACGTTGACTACGGAATTCGGGTCCAAGAGCCCGGAACCGAGGTCCTCAACTGTACCGTCAACAATTGCAACAGGGCCATCGATGTCCAGTCCAGCGACCAGCTCGTCAAAGGAAACACGATCAATGGGATCACCGAGGACAGCCCAGGTGGCTGGTACAAAGACCCGATGGATGACGGTCTCGAAGATGATGAGTTCCCGTCCGGAAAAGGTATCCGAGTCTCGACGACTCCGAGTGGGTCGAATAATACCGTCGAGAACAACGAGATTAACGACTGCGCGACTGGAATCGAAGCGTTCGGTTCGGACAGCAACATCGTTGGGAACGACATTACAAGCTGTTCAACCGGAATCACTGTCGCTAACGGGGCGTCGAACTACACTATCGAAAATAACGAGATCAGCGAAGGAAGTAGCCGCGGCATCAGTGTGTTCAGTGGTTCGACGGACGCCCACACGATCCAGAACAATACGGTCTCGAACCAGGCGTCTGGAATCGTCCTTAGTGGGGCAGATAACAACACACTTTCCGGAAATACGATAACAGACAACACGTACAACGGCATTTGGCTCAGCGATGGAGCCGGAAGCGCAACCGGCAACGATATCGAGAACAACACGGTCTCGAATAACGGATTCGCGTCGAGCGCTTATCCCGGAATCTACCTTGGTGGCGCAGAGGATAATACCCTGACTGGCAACGATGTGAACGGCAATGCCGCACAAGGGATCTACGTCTACGACTCATCGGGAACGGTCGTCGACGACAACACGCTTGAGAACAACGGCGAGGGTGTCGGGGATTACATTTACTCCGGTATCCTGCTCTGGACTGTGACTGACAGCGAGGTCACAAACAACACGCTGACCGATAATTACTACCGCGGTATCTGGATCGAGAGCTACACAGACCCGCTTACAGTCAGTGGAAACAGCATCACGTTGCGGGACACCAACTACCAGAAGATCGTTACAAACGAAGCATGAGTTCCAACGACACGACCAGCCAAGAGGACGAGACGGACAGTTCAGACGAAGATACCGAGATGCCGAAACCGGAGCCACCACGTGGTGGAAAACCGGCGGATCGATAACGACAGACCAATCAGTTCTCGGACTGTTTTGGCCGCGGCGAGACAATTATCAAAGGTTGGCTTCGAGATCATTTATATACGAATCTAGTTATTCGAATTCAATCATAGAGCTCCCCCTTCTCCAACCTCAACCACTCCCTGAAACCGCTACACCCTCCCCATAACTAGGTGGATATAGTCGATCCGTCTTCTCACGAACTCCGCGTCGCGATCGACGGTCGGCACGCAAGAACGTCGAGTCGCCGCGGAGGGAGCGACCAACATGGATCGACGAAACTACATCGCGATGATCGGCGGCGTGACGGGGCTGGGGGCCGCGGTCGGTACCGGCGCGTTCTCGAGCGTCGAGGCGGACCGCGACGTCTCCGTCGCCGTCGCCGACGAGAATGACGCGTATCTCGGCATGGAACCGCTGGACACCCCGAACGGGAACCAGTTCGCCACGCAGGGCACCGCCAACCAGATCGGGCTCGACTTCTCCGACAGCGGCAACGACGGCTCCGGAGTCGGCCTCGACTCGGTCTACGACTTCGACGACGTGTTCCAGATTACGAATCAGGGCACGCAGGGCGTGTACGTCTGGGCGACGTTCGCGGCCGCCGACGGGGGCCAAACGGACTTTTCCGTCGGCGGCAGCGACACCGACGTCTGGCTCTACGCCGACGGGGAGTCGGGGAACAAGCTCCGCGACAGCGCCGACGACGTGCTCTACCTCTCGCCGGGCGGGTCGGCGAACATCGGTGTCCACGTCGACACCGGCGAGCTGGACTCGACCAACGATCAGGCGCTCACGATGACGATCCGAGCCGATGCGAACAACCCCGCCGAGGGTGACGTGATCGGTGGCGGAGGGCGAACGATCGCGGAACCGACTGACGGTCTGGTGAGCTACTGGCCGCTTGACGATGTCGAGAGCGGGACCGCTGGTGACGCGGTCGGAACGAACGACGGTAGCGTTACCGGCGATGTTTCCGCGGTGGAGAGCGACCACAGCGGCGCGAACTTCGACGCTGACGCGTCGGAAGACCAGTACGTCGACCTCGGAAGCGGATCGACGTTCGGCTTCCGAGACTTCACTATCTCAGCGTGGGCGAGGGCGCCTGACGGTGATCGCGGACTCCGGACCGTCGTCTCGCGCCAGGATCAGGACGCCAGCGATCCGTGGAAGCGGCGCACGTTCGTTCTCTGGTTCGACGACAACGCATCGAACTTCGGCGCGGAGGTCATCACTGGGAGGACTTCCGAGTCAGACGGTGATCTTCGAGACGTTACCGCCGACGACGAAGACTACACCGATGGCAACTGGCACCACATTGCTATGACTGTCGCCGCCGACCAGAAGATCGCTCTCTATGTCGACGGCGAGTTCAAAGGACAGGAACCGATCGACGGTGCTCCGTACACCGGGGATGCGACAACGCGTGCTGGGTTATCTCCCGGACAAAATCGCCCTCTCCACGGTGATATCGGCGGCATACGTCTCTACGATCGCGCTCTCGACGACGACGAGGTCGGGAACTTGTACACGGCCACGAAATAAACCGATCCGCGGTACCTTCCACGCCGTAGAGACTGCCCTTACTCCCCGCCGTCCGTGAACGCCCGGTCGTCCAGCACGCGCTCGGCCTGCCGGTTCGCGGCCGCGGGGCTCGGCCGGTCGCCGTCGACGACGGACGCGGACAGCCGGCTGGCGAGCTCGTACACCGCGGTGCCGTCCGCGCGGTCGGCCACGCGCTCGAAGGTGGGCCGGTAGCCGGCGGCGGCGCGCTGGCCGATGTCGTCGAGCGAGGCGTCGATGGCGTACTCGAGCTGGCGGACCGCTTCTTCGGGTTCCATACGCGTCCGTCCGCTCCGGACGCACTTAAGCATACTCAGATTCGGAACTGAGTTAATTATTCCCGGTTCGGGCGCTCGCGGGATCGACGTTTATACGCCGCGCGGCGTCGCAGAACGCTCATGACCGACACAGACGAGCGCGCCGCCGTCGCGGAGCGCGCGGCGCGGGCGGGCGCGGCCGTCGCGAACGAGCGCTTCCGGAGCGACATCGACGTGGAGACGAAAGGCGAGGACGACGTGGTGACGGAGGCCGACCGCGCGGCCCAGCGCACCGTCATCGACGAGATCCGCGAGGCGTTCCCGGACGACGCGATCGTGGGCGAGGAGGAGGACGAGCGCAAGACGGTCCCGGAGTCGGGCGCCGCGTGGGTGATCGACCCGATCGACGGCACCCACAACTACGTCCGGGACATCCGGGTGTGGGGGACCGCGGTCGCGGCCGTCGTCGACGGCGAGCCGGTCGCCGCGGCCACCGTCGCGCCCGCACTGGGCGACGTGTACACCGCCGACGCGGAGGGCGCGTACCGCAACGGCGAGGAGATGCACGTCAGCGACGTGTCGGACCCGCGCCGGGGGACCGTCGACCCCACGCTGTGGTGGGACCACGACTCCCGCGACGAGTACGCCGCCGCCTGCGAGGCGATCGTCCGTCGCTTCAGCGACCTGCGCCGCCTCGGCGCCGCGCAGGTCGTGCTCCCGACCGTCGCGGCCGGCGGGCTGGAGGGGACGATCTCGAACCTCCGCGCGAACCCGTGGGACTCCGTCGCCGGCGTGTTCATGGTCCGGCAGGCGGGGGGGAAGGCGACGGACTTGGAGGGAACCCGCTGGCGACACGACTCCACGGGACTCGTCGTCTCGAACGGACACCTCCACGACGAGGTGCTCGAGGCGGCGCGCGCGATCGACGGGCTCGACTGAGGGGCCTGTCCCGGTCTCCGCCCTACGGCTTCTCCTCTACCGTTTCCCCGCTACCGCTTCGGGTCGTCGTCGACGTATCGGTCCGGGAGGAACGGCGACAGCGCCTCCGGTGCGTAGGGAGCGATCTGGGCCGCGAGTTCCGCGAGGTACCGCCGCGTCATCGTGTACACGGCGGCGACGAGGAGCGTGCCGAGCACGATCTGCCGGAGCGGACTGTCGACTAAGAGCAGGAGGGGGAGCGCGAGCCCCACGGACAGCCCGAGGTCCTCGACCGCGCCGTCGTACCGCACGAGGCGTCGCGGGGCGATCCACGTCTTGTGGTAGTGGTTGTACACGGCCCGGTCGGAGTTCCCCTCCCACGGGCGCAGCTCCAGCCCGCCGCCGTACATGTCGGCGACGCTGTGAAGGGCCGCGCCGAGGAGGAACAGCGCGGCGCCGACGGTCGCCGCCGACGGCGCGATCAGGGCCGCGAGGAGGGCGACCGCTGCGAACAGGCTGTAGTACACGGGGAAGTGGAGCGTCTTCCGGTGGCCGACGTACATGTCGAGGTCCGGGAAGAGCCCGCCGAGGAACCCCGCGACGAACCCGATCGGCGCGAGTTCCGGTGCCACGCGCACCAGCGGCGCGGCGAGGAGCATCCCGCCGAGCACGTGGGTCGGAAGCATCATCGTCGTAACGCAGGCGACAGAAACGTATTAACGTATCGGCAGGTCTGTGACCCCGGCGCACGGGCCGGTGGCACACGGGTGGGTGGCGCAGGGTGCGTCGTCGACGCGGACGGGCGATCCGCGGGGGAGGAGGGACCGCGACGGCGCGCTTATGCCGATGGACGCGAGTGACGGCGTATGCTCATGACGCCGGGACCCACCGCGGTCCCCGATGCCGTCCGCGACGCGATGAGCCGCGAGCTGATAAACCCCGACGTGGACCCCGAGTTCCACCGGATCTACGACCGGCTGACCGACCGGCTGGCGACGGTCTACGGGGTCGATCCGGGCGGCGACGCCGACGGGCCCGGCGCCGAACCGGTCGACGAGCCCACCCGCGACGTGGTCGTCCCCGGCGGCGAGGGGATCCTCGGCTTAGAGGCCGCCATCGCCTCGCTGGTCGAGCCCGGGACCGAGGTGCTGTGCCTCTCGAACGGGCTCTACGGCGACGGGTTCGCCGACTTCGTCGAGTCGTACGGCGGCGAGGCGACGCTGGTCGCGGCCGACTACGACCACCCGCTTCCGCTCGCAGAACTGGAGTCGGTCCTCGCGGACGACGACCATGCGTTCGACGTCGCGACGATGGTCCACTGCGAGACGCCGACGGGGACGCTCAACGACCTCGGCCCCGCGCTCGACCTCCTCGCGGAGGCCGACGGGGAGATCCTCACCGTCGTCGACGCCGTCTCGTCGCTCGGCGGGGTTCGCGTGCCGACCGACCGGATCGACGTGTGTCTGGGGGCGTCCCAGAAGTGTTTCAGCGCGCCGCCGGGGCTCACCACGGCCGCGATCAGCGACCGCGCGTGGGCGGCGATGGAGGCGCGGGACCCGCACTCGCTGTACACGAACTTCCTCCCGTGGCGGGACACCGACGAGGGGTTCCCGTACACCCACCTCACGACCGAAGTGGTCGCGCTCGACGCGGCGCTCGGGCTGTGGCTCGACGAGGGGCTCGACGCCGTCCGAGAGCGACACCGGGAGGCGGCCGCGCGGTGTCGCGAGCGCGGCGCGGCGCTGGGGCTGGAGCCGTTCCCGAACCCGGAGCGCGCCTCCCCGACGGTGACGGCCTTCGAGGTTCCCGGGCGGGCCGCGGCGCTGCAGGAGGCGCTTCGCGAGGACCACGACGTGCTCCTCGCGACCGGCTTGGGCGAGCTGGCCGACGACGTCCTGCGGGTCGGCCATATGGGCCACAACGCGCGGATTGATCGGGTGGACGCGGTCATGGACGCGCTCGAAGACGTTTTATAAGCGATCGGTAGTTCGGCGGTCGGCTCCGATCGTGACGCGATCGTTCCTTTATAACCGCTTGCTGGCAGATCGACTGCGACGATCCTCAAATTCCCAGCTGCTCGCTTATAAACGGTTGACTGCGGATCGACGGCGAAGGCCTCCAAAGCCCCAGCCGCTCGGCCGTACGACGACGTGGTTGCTTATAAATCGCTGATCGGCGCTGACGAGACCGCCAAAGCCCCAGCCGCTCGGCCGTACGACGACGTGGTTGCTTATAAATCGCTGATCGGCGCTGACGAGACCGCCAAAGCCCCAGCCGCTCGGCCGTACGACGACGTGGTTGCTTATAAATCGCTGATCGGCGCTGACGAGACCGCCAAAGCCCCAGCCGCGAGGCGGCCAGACGCTCGCTGTGCTCCTCGCTCGTTCGCGTTGCTCACTCGCTGCGGTGCTTCCGTCGCCTCTGGCCGCCTCGCGACTGCCCCTTTGAGTCCCGCCCCGCACAGCGACCGCACCTCACGCCTCCCCAACCTCGTCGCTGGCGGCGACAGCCGCCAGCGACTCCCTCGCGCGTGCTTCTCGGCCGCGAGGCGGCCTCGAAGGCACGCGCCACCGCTCCACCTGTTTATAAGGGACTACTCTCCCGACGCTCGCTCGCCGACGCGCTCCCACGCGAGGTGCGCGACGATCCCGAGCAGGAACGCGACGCCGAGGTTCGTCGCGAGCGCGACGAGCCCGATCGCGACCGAGAGCGCGACGTTCTCGGAGTCGAGCGCGTTGCGCGCGAGCGAGACGGCCACGATCGCCAGCAGCGCGCCCAGCATCGCCACGGGGAAGGCGTCGAGGAGCGCGGGCGTCGCGAAGGGCACCGCGGCGAGGTAGCCGACGCCGAGGACGACGTTCGCGCCGCCGGTCCGCGCGCCGAATGCGTGCTTGCCGGCGACCCCGTCGCAGCCGTGACACATCGGGATCGCCCCGAGCGGCACCGCGAGCAGGTTCGTCGCGCCCATGGTCGCCGACAGCTCGTCGGGCGTGACCTCGGCGTCGAACAGGTCGGCGAACAGCAGCGAGGTCGCCAGCGCGGCGTTGCCGATCGTCATCGCGAGCTGCGCGGCGATCCCGTCGGCCGTGTTCCGAGTGACCGCGCCGGAGAGCACCGCTAGGGAGAGGCCGGGGGGCGCGCCGGGCCAGCGCGGCGCCGGGACGCCGGCGGTGACGAGCGCGACCGCGATCCCGACGACCGCGACCGCGAGGGCGCTCGCCTTCCCGTGGCCGGCGAGCGCGGCCGCCGCGGCGATCGCCACTCCCGCGGCCGCCAGCACCGGGTCGCCGATCGCGAGGTCGATCCCGGTCTCGAGCAGCACCAGCCCGACCGCGAACTGCACCCCGCGGATCACCGGCTCGCCGATCCAGCGTTCGACCCGCGCGAGCGTCCCCGAGAGCCCGATCGCGAGGAGGAGGACGCCGAGGACGAGCCCGGCGAGCGCGAGCTCCGCGTACGTTAACGCGCCGGCGATCGCCAGCGCCGCGAGCGCCTTCATCGGCTCGACGGATATCGGAAGCCCGTACCGGACCCCCCAGACGACCTGAAAGACCCCGAACCCGGCGAGCGCGTGCGGGAGCGACACGTCTGTCAGCAGCGCGAGCGCGACGACCAGCGGGATGACCGTAATCGAATCCCCTATCGCCCCGGTCAGCGCTCCTCGACCGAAATCGACACCCGTCTCGTCCCGTCGCCGAACTATTCTCACGGACGGAACGCTCTCGGGACCCGACACTCTTGAGCGTGTTCAGAAACCGTCGGCGATTCCGCGAACGCGAGACGTACCGTGTTCCGGTTACTCCTCCCGGGCCGCGTCGAACGTCGGGTCGTCCTCGTCGACCATCGGGCAGTTCCGGACCCGGAACTCGTCGAACCCGACGGCCTCGAGGATCGTGGTCCCCTCGTGGCCGCAGGCGACCTCGGGCGGCGCCGAGAAGTGCGGGCACTGCTGGCAGTACGTCCGCTTCGAGATCACGCGCTCGTCGCCGGCCCCGGCGAAGTCTCCCCCGAGGCCCGCTCCCGCCGCGCCGGTCTCCGAGGCCGCGCCGCCGAACTCACCGACCCCGCCCGCCGCGTCCTCGTCGAGCGAGTCCCAGACGTCCTCCTCGGCGACGCCGCCGACATCCATCCGCTCGAACGCCTCGTCGAGCTCCGCGTCGGTCTCGCCCGTCGCCGGGCCGAGCTCGTCGAACGGGTCGTCGGCCCCCGTCAGGCCCGCGTTCGCGGTGGGTCGGGGGTCGGACGCGGTGTCGTCCGCGCCGGCATCGTCCGCGCCGGGGCCGCCCGCGTCGACCGGATCGCGGTCGTCGACCCCCGGCTTCGCCTCACCGAACAGCGACCTCTCGGGGTCGGGATCTGCCTCCGGCTCGCCCTCGTCCAACCGGGCGAAGGGGTCGTCGATCCCGTCGGCGTCGTCGGCCGCGTCGCCCCCGCCGAGCGACTCGTCGTCGAATGGGTCGGTCGCGTCGTCGCCGGCCGCATCGTCACCGGCCGCGTCGTCCTCGGTCACGGCTCACCGCCTCCGTCGCCCTCGCGGGTGCTCACGTCGCCGCCGGGGCTGTCTGCCGTTCCGCCGCCCGCCGCGTCCGCGGTGCCGCCGGCGTCGCCGTGGACCTCCCCGCCGAGCGCCGGGCGGTCCCCGACGACCAGCCGCGAGGTGCCGAGGAAGCCGGGGTTCGGCTCGAGCTCCTCGAACTCTCGGCCGCAGTGGGGACACTCCGGCGCCGTCAACAGCCCGATGTCGACGGTCTCGCCGCAGTTCGTACACTTGGCCTTCCGAACGCCCCCGCGGTTCGCGGCGGCGGTCAGGGCGTCGAGCCGCTCGCGGTCGGCGCGGTCGCGCTCGGCCGCCTCCAGCCGCCGGCGGACCCTGACGACCGCGCTCGCGACGCGCGAGAGCTTCTCGTCGATCTCGTCGAGGCCCTGCGTGCGGTCGTCGAGGTCGTCGACGCGGCCGTCGAGGTCCTCCGTGCGGTCGTCGAGCGCCTCGGTCCGGTCGCGCAGCTCGTCGATCTCGTCGGCGTCGCCCACCTCGTCGAGCCGAGATTCGACGCGCGCGAGCCGGTCGTCGAGGGCGTCGATCGTCTCCTCGACCGCCTCGCCGACGGTCGCCGTCGCGGCCGCCTCGGCCTCGATTTCGTCCAGCCGGTCGGCGACCGCATCGAGGTCGGCCGCGACCGCGTCCAGCCGCTCGGCCGTCTCCTCGTGGGCGTGGTCCGCGGGCGCCTTCGACTCCAGGTCGCGGTACAGTTCCACGAACCGCTCCCGGAGGTCCTCGACCTTCTCGTCGACCTCGGCGTCGAGGTCGTCGAGCCGCGCCTGGATCGCCGCCACCTCCTCCGCGTCCGGAACGTCGATCCCCTCGGACTCCGCGAGCGCGACGATGGCGCGCTTCAGCAGCTCCTCGCGACCGACGTCGGCCTCGGCGGCGGCGGCCGCGACCGCGGCCTCCGCGGTGTCCGCGACCGCGTCGGCGTCGGCCTCCGCGGCCGCGGCGGCGCTGTCGCCGTCGTCGGTCGGATCGAGGTCGCTCATCGCGGGCCCTCCGTCATCTACGCTCCCTTTCGAGGGGAGACTTAAGTAATCTGTCGCGTCGTTCTCCCGATCGATACTCGGGACGGGAGCCGATTCGGGCCGTCGAAGACGCGGCGTCACCGGATCTTGCGCACGTCGCTGATGTCGAAGCCGCCCTCGTGGATCTCGGTCTCGAAGCGGACGATGTTCTCCGACTCCAGCCGCGAGAGGACCCCGCGGAACTCGCGGACGAACATGGTCCGGGCGCGCTGGGACCCCCCGCTCTCCCACGTGAACTGGAGCGTCCCGCCCGCGGCGTCCATCAGCGCGCCGAACTCGCGGTCGGTGAGCGAGTCGGTGTTCACCAGCACGAGGATGAGCCCGCCCCAGTCGTAGGCCGCCTTCTTGAGGCCCTTCATCACCATCGCCACGTCGCTCCACTCGGTGTCCTCGTCGACCATCGAGACGAGGTCGGTCACGGAGTCGATACAGACGAGGCTGTCGTCGGCGTGCGCCGACAGGTAGTCGCCGAACGCGGTGAGCACGTCCTCGTACTCGCCGCGGTCGCCGAGCTCCGTGATCGACGCCGTCTCGTCTTCGTACCAGTCGCGCGGGATCGGGCTGAGCTGGAAGTACTCCGGCGAGAGGTCCCGGAACGCGATCCCGTCGACCGCGGCGTCGACGATCTCGTCGGCCATCGTGTACCCCATCTCCCGAGTGAGCGCGTCCGTGTCGGCGGTAAACGAGAGGTAGTGGACCGCCTCCGGGAGCTCGGCGTCCGCGGGGAGGTCGCCGTAGTAGAGGTCGAACAGCTCCGGGTCGGCGTGCCCGAGGGCGTTCATCGCCGCGCTGGTGTACAGGAACTCGCGCGCGCCGGCGCCGGACTCGCCCGCGAGCAACACGACGTTCCCCGGCGGCGCCCCGCCCTCGAGGATCGAGTCGAGCCGGGCGACGCCGAACGGAAGACTCGGCATGTCCCGTATGGGGAGGCCGCTCCGCTTAGTGTTGTTGCTCGTGCAGGCGTCGCGTCGGCGGGCGACCGCCGCCTACTCCGTCACCCGCGCCCCGCCGTCGGCCGCCTCGACGACCGAGACCGACCCGTTCACCCCCGCCTCGTCGAGTGCGCGCTCGCCCGCGGTCGCAGCCGCACCCGCGTTCGCGGCGTCCGTGACCCCGTACACGGTCGGCCCCCACGACGACTGCCCGGCGCCGAACACGGCCGCGGACGCCGACAGCGACGCGACCACGTCGCCGACCGGCGGGCGGTACACCCCGCCCTGCTCGTCGGCGTACCACGCGCCGTTGAGCCGGCCGATCTCCGCCACGGCGGCGCCGAAGCGCTCGGCGTTCCCCGTCGCGATCGCGGGGAGCACGCGCCGGGTGACGATCCCGCCGATCCGGTCGGCGAGCCCGGGCTCGGCGCGCTCGACCGCGGTCCGCATCGCGTCGTCCTCGGCGTCGCCGTTCCGCCCCGGGTCGGCGTCGGGCCGGACGAGCAGGAACCGCCAGTCGTCGGGCACGGCGTGGCGGGCGGCCACCGGCGGCACGGTCCACTCGCCGTCGGCGGGGCGGTCGGTGGTGAACCGCGCGGTGGGGTGGCCCGCGTCGAGCACGAACCCCCCCGCCTCGAACGTGGCGACGCCGACGCCCGAGCGCCCGCCGCGGCCGAGCGCCGGGGCGTGTTTGCGGACCTGGGGTTCCTTCCCGTGGGCGGCCGCGACCGCCGCGAGCGTCGCCGCGGCCAGCTGGGTGCCGCTCCCGAGCCCGGCGTGGCGCGGGAGCGTTCGGCGGACCGTGACGCTGGCGCCGTCGACGCCGAGGAGGTCGGCCGCGGTGGTGGCGTACTCGCGAACGTCGGTGTGGATTGCGGGGTCGGCGGTCGGGGAGTCGGCGATTGGAAGGTCGGCGGGTTCCGAGTCGATGTCGACCGTCACCGTCTCTGCCGGATCGGCGTCGACGACCACCCGCGGCTCCGCGAGTCCGAGCCCGAGGGCCCCGTACAGCCGCTCGTGCGAGAGGCTGAGGTTACAGAAGCCGAAGTGGATCCGGGCCCCGGTGCTCGCGCGTGCCATGGTTGCCCCGTGGTTCGGGGGCGATTGATAAAGGGTGCGTGACAGTGGCGGGCGTTGCCCCCATACTCGGATCGCGACTCGGATCGATACATCCGTTTATAAATAGCTGCTTCCGGATCGGCGGTGAACGCCGCCAAAGCTCAAGTCGCTCACTTATAAATCTCTAACGCCGGATCGACGGTGAACACCGCCAAAGCCCCCAGCCGGCGAGGCGGGCGCACGCTCGCTGCGCTCCTCGGTCGCTCGTTTCACTCGCTCCCTGCGGTGCTTGCGTCGCCTGCGCCCGCCTCGCCGGCTGCCCCTTTGAGTCCCACCCGTCCGCACCGCACCCGCACCTCACGCCTCCCCAGCCTCGCGGCTCGCTTGGGGCTCCCTTCGGTCGCCCACCGCGCTCGCCGCGTCCCTCGCACGCGCTCCTCGCGGCCGCCTTCGGCGGCCCCTCGGAGGCGCGCGCCACCGCGTGCCGATTTATAAACGATCACTCCTGCCAGTCCGGGTTCGCGCGCGGCGGCGAGAAGATGTCGTAGCCGACGACGGGCTCGTCGGTGTCGTTGCGCGCCGCGTGCGGCTCGTCGCCGGGGATCACGTAGGTGTCGTCCGCCTCGACGACGCGCTCCTCGCCGTCGACGACGAAGGTGAGGGCGCCCTCCGTAATCACGCCGACCTGCTCGTGCGGGTGGTCGTGCTCGGGGACCTCGGCGCCGGACTCGATGACGAACCGCTGGATGCTCGCCTCGTTGCCCGCGGCGCCCTGCGTGAGAAACACGCCCTCGATCGCTTCGACCGCGTCGACGTCCGCGTCCGGGAGTACCTCCATGGCGGATATCCGACTGCGATCCGCTTAAAAAGGCGTGATCAGAGCGCCGCTCTCCGACTCACGGGAAGGGGTGGTACGCCTTCTCCAGGTCGGGCTCGAACCCCATCGACCGGGGCACGTCGCGGGCGCGGTCGCCGAAGAACGGGTCGCCGGTAAAGAGCGGCTGCGCGCCGGGGACGAGCACGCGGACCGCCTCGAAGCCGAGCGCGGCGAGGTCCCGGGTGGTCGTCCGCGCGACGTACGGCTCCAGCCCGACCGTCTCGACGCGGTCGACCACGGCGGTCAGCTCCTCCGCACCCGACAGGTCGGGCTCGCCGAGCGACTCGGCGGGGACGCTCGCGTCCGGGTCGAAGAACGCCCGCGTCTCCGCCGGGAAGTCGGCGTGGCGACCGATCGCCGCGCCCTGCTCCGCGACCGCGTCCGGTCCCATCGACCGGAGCTCGGTCCAGTTCTGGAGCGCCTCCGCGAGCGCGCTCCGGGCCGCGGCGGCGGGGTCGAGGTCGGCGCCTGAGCCGGCCGCGAAGCGGGGCCACTCGCCCTCGCGGTGGACGCCGACCGCGACGACGGGCACGTCGACGTCGGTCGTGACGAGCAGCGCGGTCACCGACAGCGACTCGGCGCGGGCGCGCTTCTCCAGCTCCGCGAACCCCTCGTCGTCGACCTCGATCCCGAGCGGGTCGGCCGTCGAGTACCAGCTGGTCATCGTCGCGTCGCGCTCGATGACCTCGTAGAGCCCCGACAGGGCGGCGTGCGGCCCGGAGTTGCCGAGCCCGAGCCCGGTCGTGATCGCGGACCGGTACCGGTTCTCCGGCGGCGGGAAGTGAACGAACTCCGCCGGCAGGCTCGCGACTTCGCCCGTGCCGAGCCCCTCGCCGGTCACCCACGGGAGCCGGTCGTCGCGGGCGTACGACTCCGCGCTCTCGGGCCGGACGAACGCGTCGGGCGTCACGGGATTCGGGACGTTCGCGGCCGGCGCGCGGGTGAACGACCCCTCGCGGTACACCCCGGCGGCGTACCGCTCTAACCCCTCGCCGAGCGCCTTCATGAACGCCTCGTCCCAGCCGGCGGCGGCGCCCCCGCCGAACTCGGCGGCCCGCGCGTCCGAGAAGGGCGTCGTGTCGGCGACCCGCGCGACGTAGTAGGGCACGGGGAACGACTCCTGTTCGCCCACCTCCGAGAGCGGACCGACGCGGGAGTCGACCGTTCGCTCGGCGCGGTCGACCGCGTCCGAGAGTGCCCGCGCCTCGCCCTCGCGGGGCAGCGCGTCGCCCGGGTCGTCGCCGCAGTCGCAGCCGGGGACCGGGAGCAGGGTTCGCTCGGCGCCCGGCACCTCCGCGACCGTGTCGGCGACCGGGTCGCCGGCGAGCGCCGGATGGCGCGGCGACCGGCCAGCGCGCCGGCGTAGCGCACGGCTGACCGGCGGCCGGCCGGCGCGTCGGCGGCCTCGGCCCCGCCGCTCGCGACCCGTCGCCGGAGGCAGTCGTAGCAGGTCTCGTCGAAGACGGTCACCGCGGCGTCGACCGGCTCCAGCGGGACGCCCCCGAGCCCGCCGACCTCGAGCGCGACCCACCGGTCGAGGTGCGCGTCCGCGGTCGCGAACGTCTCCGAGCCGGCGGTGTCGACCACGACCGCGAGGTCGAACCCGTCGAGGAGCCCCGCCTCGACGGGCATCACGTTCACGTCGACGTCGCCGAGCGCGGCCGAGACGGCCTCGACCGCGGGGCCGTCGCCGACAAGTCCGATGTCCATGTCACCTCCGAGGCGAAGGAGCGAAAAAAAGCCGCGGGTGACGGCGCCGAAACTGTGAACAGTCGTCGTTTGGCCCTCAGGCCAGCATCTCCGCGACCTCGTCCGCGAGGTCGGCGGCGGCGAGGTCGTGGAGCCCCTCGTCGCCGAGCTTGAGCCGGAGGCGGGGACGGCCGACGTCGATCGGGACCTTCTCGGTGTCGATGACACCGAGGTCCTCCAGTCGGGTCTTCGTGCGGGAGAACGTCGCCTTCGAGGCGATCCCCACGTCCTCGCCCCACTTCGAGATGTCGTAGAGGAGCACGTCGTTCTTCGCGGCGACGAGCAGGGAGACGGTCACCTCGTCGAGCCCGCCGTCGCCCGTGGCGGAGTCGATCGCGGCGAGCACGGCGTCGAAATCCTCGCGGGTCGCCTCGCCGATCTCGGCTGCCAGGGTCTCCCGCACCCGACTGATCGCGGGGGTGCGGAGGCCGTACGTCTCGGCGTCCGCGAAGGCGTCGCGGTGCGTCTCGAACACCTCGTCGACGAACGCCTCGTCATCCGAGGCGAGCGCGGCGACGTGGTCGTCGGTGCTCACGAGCACGACGACCCGCGACGGGGAGACGAACAGCGCGTTGTCGACCGCGCCGTCGAGGACGCGGAGGTCGAGCGCGCCGTCGGCGACGAGGTCGGCCGCCTTCGACGCGACGAGGAAGTCCTCCATCACGCTCTTCAGCGTTCGTTCGTCGACGAGCATCGACATCTCCGGCAGGTCGTCGCGGCCGATCGCCGCCTCGACCAGCGACACGATCGTCTCCGGGGCGGGATCGACGACGAACAGCTCTTCGTCGTCGCCCGCGAACGCCGCGTCGAGGACATTTTCGACGTCTGCTTCCAGTAAATTCGACACCATCTATCTCTCCGGATAAAAGCCGGATTCGTATTTAATATTAACGGGATTCGAGGGAGGAACAACGCGGTTTCAGGCGTCGAAACCGCCGAAAATGGCCAATTCGGTGATTCGGTGATCGCTCAGGGTGCGAGTCGCCGAGGGTGTCCGAGCGAGCCGTCGGTGATCGTCGGGGTACCGCGACGGGAGCGTCGGGGGGTCACCGACGTGACGCAAGGATTAATGCGCGATCGAACGGGGGTTCCTACATGGACCACGAGCACGTCCGGGAGGTCGACCCCGCGGTCGCCGACGCGCTGGCCGGGGAGCGCGACAGGCAGGAGCAGACGCTCGCGATGATCGCCAGCGAGAACCACGTCAGCGAGGCGGTGCTGGAGGCGCAGGGGAGCGTCCTCACCAACAAGTACGCCGAGGGCTATCCGGGCGGTCGCTACTACGCCGGCTGCGAGTACGCCGACGACGTCGAGGAGCTCGCGATCGAGCGCGCCAAGGAGCTGTGGGGCGCCGACCACGTCAACGTCCAGCCCCACTCCGGGACGCAGGCGAACCAGGCCGTCTACTACTCCGTGTTGGAGCCCGGCGACAAGATCCTCTCGCTGGACCTGAACCACGGCGGCCACCTCTCGCACGGTCACCCCGCGAACTTCACCGGACAGATCTACGAGGTCGAGCAGTACGAGGTCGACGCCGACACCGGCTACATCGACTACGAGGGGCTCCGCGAGGCCGCCGAGGAGTTCGAGCCGGACATCATCGTCTCCGGCTACTCCGCGTACCCGCGCACGGTCGACTGGGAGGAGATCCAGGCGGCCGCCGACGCGGTCGACGCCTACCACCTCGCCGACATCGCCCACATCACCGGGCTCGTCGCGGCGGGGGTCCACCCCTCGCCGGTCGGCGTCGCCGACTTCGTCACCGGCTCGACGCACAAGACGATCCGCGCCGGTCGCGGCGGGATCGTGCTGTGCGACGAGCAGTTCGCCGACGACGTCGACAAGGCGGTGTTCCCCGGCGGGCAGGGCGGCCCGCTGATGCACAACATCGCCGGCAAGGCGGTCGGGTTCAAGGAGGCGCTCGACCCCTCGTTCGAGGAGTACGCGCAGAACGTGGTCGACAACGCCGACGTGCTCGCCGAGACGCTGCAGGACCACGGCTTCACCCTCGTCTCCGGCGGCACCGACAACCACCTCGTGTTGGTCGACCTCCGCGACTCGCACCCGGACCTGCCCGGCGGCGACGCCGCGGACGCGCTCGCGGCCGCGAACATCGTCCTCAACGGGAACACGGTGCCCGGCGAGACCCGCTCGCCGTTCAACCCCTCGGGGATCCGCGCGGGCACGGCCGGCCTCACCACCCGCGGCTTCGACGCGGACGCCATCGAGGAGGTCGGCAACCTGATCGCCCGCGTCGTCGACAACGTCGACAGCGACGACGTGATCTACGAGGTCGGCGAGCGGGTCGTCGAGCTGTGCGAGGCGCACCCGCTGTACGCGTAGCGGCGAACCGATCGGCGGCGTCGCGGCCGGCGGCCCGCTCGACCACCGGACCGAATCCGTACGTACAAAGTAGGGGCGGCTCCGACGGGTCGGTATGGCCGACTCGTCGTTCCTCGAAACGCGCCTCGACCGCGACGCCGTCCCCCTCGCGGTCGGCGACCTGATCGCGCTGATCGTCCTGTTGACGATCGGTGCGCTCAACCACAGCACCGTCGAATTCCTGTCCGCGAACCCCCTGTACCTGCTCGAAGTGTACGCCCCCTTCCTGATCGGGTGGGTCCTCGTCGCGCCGTTGGTCGGCGCGTACTCGGCCGGCGCCGTGGAGACCGCGAAGTCGTCGGTCCCGCTGGTGATCCGGTCGTGGATCCCGGCCGCGATCGTCGGGCTCGCGCTCCGGGAGTTCGTCTTCCGCGGGAGCGCCGCGCTCACGTTCGCCGCGGTCATGCTCGTCCTCGGCGCGGTCGCGCTCGGTGGCTGGCGCGCGCTGTACTTCAAGCTCCGGTAGGCGGTCGCGATCGCGGCTTCGAACTCGCTTCTCCGCCTCGTTCTCTCACTTCCAACCCGTTCTCTCACTTCCAACCCGTTCTCTCACTTCCGACCCGTTCCCTCACATCCCTCCGCGGTCCCGCGAGCGGTCCGGCTCGCCGAATACGTCGCCATAACTTATGCGATCGTTTCGAGTGATCACTCGAGGTGTCACGGCGAACCCCGAGAAAGATTTAATAGCGATTTTGCAGTAGTATTAACCGGATCATGACTGGGTACTACGACTACGTTCTCGGGCTCATTCCGGCAGCGTTGATCGGTGTGACCGCCGCCTTGAACCTGGTCGGGCTGTCGTTGACGGCGGCGCTTCCCGGGGGCGCGCTCGTCGCGGGGGCCGTCATGGCCCACGCGATATTCGTCAAGGCCCCAGTCACGGACGAGGCGCGCGTCCGGAACGACCGCGCGGCGGGCGGCTCGCCCGGCCGGTCGGGCGCTCCGCGGCGCGGTCGATCGCGGACCGGCGGCGCCGACTGACGGGATTTCCTCGACGAACCGGCCGTTCCGGTTCCCTGTACGGTTTAGTCGCTCGCGCCCGACCGGACCGATATGACCGACGCCCTGTTCCTGACGAGCGCCGAGGTCGACGACCTCGCCGAGCCCGCCGACTACGTCGCGGTCGTGCGCGACGCCTACCGCCAGATCGGCGAGGGCGCGCCCGCGGAGCCGCGGACGAAGCTGTTCAACCGCGAGCCGCCGGGCATGCTCACGACCTACGCCGCGGTGCTGCCCGAGACCGGCGCGATGGGCGGGTACGCCTACTCCGCCGGCTTCGGCGCCGAGGACGCGTGGTTCATGACGCCGCTTTTCGACGCCCAGTCCGGCGAGCCGCTAGCGCTGCTCGACGGCGCCTCGATGAACCCGTTCAAGACGGGCGCCGCGGGGGCGGTGGCGGTCGACGCGCTCGCCCGCGACGACGCGACCGAAATCGCCGTGATCGGGAGCGGCGCGCAGGCGCGCGGCCAGCTCGCGACGACTGCGACCGTCCGCGACTTCGAGGCGGTCCGCGTCTTCTCCCCGACCGCGGAGAACCGCGAGGCGTTCGCCGAGGCGTTCGACGACCGGCTCGACGCCGACGTGTCGGCGGCCGGGAGCGCGAGCGCGGCCCTCGACGGCGCCGACGTGGTGATCACCGCGACCACCGCGAGCGACCCGGTCATCGAGGACGCCGACGTGGAGCCCGGTACCCACGTCACCGCGATGGGGCAGTACCACCCGGAGAAGAACGAGCTGCCGCCCGAGCTGGTCGCGCGCGCGACCTACGTCCCCGACATCCGCGAGCGGGCGGCGCAGGACGCGGGCTCGTTCCTCGCGGCGGTCGAGGCGGGACTGGTCGACGGGGAATCCGGAATCGCCGCCGACCTCGGCGAGGTCGTCGCCGGGGACCATCCCGGCCGGACGAGCGACGACGAGGTGACCGTCTTCGACTCCGGGGGGACCGGGATCGAGACGGTCGCGGCCGCGCACATGCTCTACGAGCGGGCGAGCGAGAGAGGGCGGGGGCAGACGATCGACTTCGCGCCCGCAAGCGAGGCGCTTACTGGTGAATAAACGATTGAGGTAATTCGACGGCCAACACCTCCAACGCCCTCGTCACACGCTTATAAGTGGTTGCTAGCGCGGTCGTCACCTCCAAAGCCCCAGCTGCGAGGCGGGCGCACGCTCGCTGCGCTCCTCGCTCAGTCGTTGTCGCTCCTTCGCTGCGGTGCTTACGTCGCCTGCGCCCGCCTCGCAGCTGCCCCTTTGAATCCCACCCCGCACAGCACCGCCCCGCGCCTCACACCTCCCCAGCCTCGTCGACCACTCTCCGCTTCGCTCCGAGTGGCCGACTCCCTCGCGCGGGCGGTTCGCGGCCCTGTGGGCCGCTCACCGGCACACGCCACCGCACCGTTTGTTTATAAACAGACGCTGCGTCGGTCGTCTCCTACTGCAGTCGGTACCGCAGGATCGCGGCGATCCCGCCGAGGTTCGAGAGCTGCTGGCCGGGGTCGAATTCCGAGGAGAAAACGACCACGTCGCCGCCCTGCTGTTCGACCGACTCGATCACCTCGTTGACGTCGATCCCCCAGTCGCCCTCGTTCTGCCGCTCCTGCCGGAGTCGCTCGTCGACCACGAGGAGCGTCTCGATCGCGCCGAACTCGGCGGCCTCGGCCACGTCTTCGGGCCCGTACGTCGCCTTCGCGCCCTGCGCGATCTCCGCGGTGAGGTCGTCGATGAGCGTCGCCTCCTTGGAGATCCGGGTCTCCTTCTGGACCTCGTCGACCGCGCCGCGCTTGAGCACCTCGTGGACCCCGCGGTCGCCCGCGGCCGAGGTGTCGACGGTGGTGATCCGGTCGGCCAGGTCGCGGTGTTCCGCCTCGATGTAGTCGAGCGCGTCCTGCTTCGTGAACCCCGGCCCGGCCACGATCACGGCGTCGGCGTCGAGGTGCGCGAGCGCCTCGCCAAGCTCGGCGAACAGCTCCTCGCGCGGCCGGGAGTAGTCGCCCTTGCCGGTCGGCTTCGTGAAGGAGGCGTACTCCTCGGTGCCGTACTGCTGGACGGTGTGGACGTACGCGGCCCCCTCCTCGACGGTCGCGATGGCCACGTCGGGGTTCTCGGCGGCCTCGGTGGCCTCCTCCAACCGCTCCGTCTGGTCCGGCTTGAAGCGCTTCTCGACCGTGATCTCGTCGTGTTCCTCGACGTTGAGCGTGTGGTGGGCGTTGAGCTGGTCCTCGCGCGAGCAGCCGACGATCACGCCCGACACGCGGAGCCGGTTGGCGAACCGGGCGAACTCCACGTCGTCGACCTCCAGCGTGACGAACAGGTGCTCGCGCTGGCCGCCGGTGTCCCGCATCTGGTCGTCGTTCCGCTGGATCCGACGGGTGGTGTCGCCCTCCACGAGGTCGCCCGGCTCGAGGACGTGCGCGAGGTGCCAGAGGTCGTCGACGTTCTCGGGGACGAGCGTGAGCCGCTCGCGGCCCTCCTCGCCGTAGCCCCGATCGGTGATGCGCATACCCGACCGTCGCCCCGGCCGCGTATCAACTCTTGTCTTCTGGGTCGGCGAGGCCGACGCTCCACTCGAACTCGTCGCTTGCGGCGGCGCGAGTGTCGTCGGCAGCGTCAGCGTCGCGATCCCCGGTCCCGCCGGCCTCGTCGCGCCCGATCGAGTCCACGTCCGGCGCGTACCAGTCGAAGCCGCCGTCGGGTCCGAGAGTCCCGCCGGAGCCGTCGGGCACGGAGCCGCCGCCGATCGCTCTGCCGACCTCTGTCCCGACGCCCGGGACCGTCCGTCCCGTCTGCACCGCCGGCGGGACCTCGGGCGTCGGGGGACGCGCAAGGTCGGTCGACCGCCCGGCCGCTTCCGACGCGGTCGGATCGGCCGATTCGTCGGTGTCGCCCGCGTCGACCACCGTCAGCGTCGCCGCCGCGCCCCGCCCGTACAGCCCGTACGCGGCGACGCGAACGGCGAAGACGAGCGCGGCGCCGACCACGAGCGGGACGAACGGGCCGGCCAGCGCGTAGCCGGCGCCGAGCGTTCCGGCCGCGACGAGCCACGCGGCGGCGTAGGAACCGGACCCGACGACGCGGGCGACCCGGTTCGGTCGGAGCCCGTCACGGAGCCGTCCGGAGGCGGCGAACGCCGCGAGCGCCGCGGGTCTGACGTACGCGAACGCGAGGAGATACGTCGCCGTCACCGCCCCGGCGAGCCCGGCCGCCGCTCCGGAGACGGCCGGCACGCCGCCCTCGCCGAGGGCGGTCCGGAAGGCGTCGACGGCGGGGGCCGGGTCGACGAGGCCGCCTCCGAGGGCGCCGCCCGCGAGGACCGGGAGCGCGAGCCCCAGCGCGAGCGGCGCGAGGAGGACGGCGCTCACGAGCGCGGACTTGAGGCCGTCGCGGTACAGGTCGTTCCACGCGACGACGGCGGGCGCTCCGTCCGCGTTCCCGGTCGCGATGCCGTCGGCGAGGACGCGGACGAAGTAGCCGCGGACGACGAACGCCGGCGCGAGCGCGAGCGGCGCGAGCAGGAGGAGCGGGGGAAAAACGAGGGATCCGACGACCCAGACCGGGGTGAGGACCCACGTCAGCAGGGTCAAGAGCCCGCCGACGACGAGGACGCCGGCCGCGTCGGTCGAGCGCGTCAGCGCGGTCGCCGTCCCCCCGAGCATACCCGATCCTGTCACGCGACACTGATAAAGGGTGTCGGGAACCGGCGACTCGCCCCCCGTTCGGGGATCGATTTCAATCCAACCGATCACCGATCGGAACCGTCCCGAGAGTTTATATAATTTCGCGGAGTACTCCGGGATGGCCGCGCGGGACAATCGTGTGCCTCTGACAAATCCGATCCCGGCCGTCTATCGCGACGGCCTCCCCCCCGTCCGCGGCTTTTGAGGCGATCCGTTCCTCGCGCGACCATCCGGTTTTCGCTCCCCGAGCGACCCCGCCGCCCGGACGCCGGTACCGATTTATCTCGCCCGGACGTGGGTCGCGTATGACCGGCGACGAGCGGACGACCGAGGTGGAGCCGGAGCTCCGCAGCTACGGGATCAGCGTCGAAGCCGTCGACGGCGGCGAGCCGCTGGAGATCACGTACATGACGGCGTTTCCCGGGCGCGAGGTGCACCACGGCGAGATCGGGCGCGCGCTCAACGCCCTCATCGAGCGAGCCGAGGCGGACGCGTGGGACCCCGTTCGGGTCGAGGCGACCGTGGTCCGCTCGCCGGGCGACGTGCTCGGGACGTGGCACGCGGAGGCGACCTGGTTCGAGGAGCTGATCGGCTACGAGATCAGCGAGACGGAGTTCTCGACGCGCGTGCTGGAGACGCTGACGCACGCGGACGAGCCCGCCGACACCGACGGATCCACTGGACACGCCGACGGGTCCGACGAGCGCGCCGCGGGGGGCGACCCCGCGGAGGCCGGGGACGAAGCGTGACCCGCAGGAATCCGGTGAACCGCGCGCAGCGACGCCTCGCCCGGCCGCCCCGCGAGCGGTTCGCCACCCGCGAGCTCGCGTTCGACGCCGACGGCGACACCTGCCGCGGCACCCTCTACCTGCCGGGCGGCGACGACGAGGACCCGCCGGTCGTCGTGATGGCGCCGGGGCTCGGCGCGGAGCGGAGCTTCGGCTACCCGGCGGTCGCGGAGCGGTTCGCCGACGCCGGCTACGCCGCGTTCCTCTTCGACTACCGCGGGTTCGGGGCGTCCGACGGCGACTCGCAGCTCGTCGATCCCGAGGGCCAGCGCGCGGACTACGCGGCCGCGATCGACCGCGTCCGACGTGTCGACGCGGTCGGCCGCGGGCTGGTGCTGTGGGGTGCGTCGCTGTCGGCCGCCCACGTCCTCACGCTTGCGGCGGAGCGGCGCGACCCGGACGCCGTGATCGGCGCGGTCCCGATGCTCGACGGGCGGGCGATCGCCCGGCGACGCGGCGGGCGGTACCTCGCGCGCTCCGGGGTCGAGGGCGTCCGCGACCAGTTCGGTCACCGGTTCGGTCGCGGTCGCACGGTCCCGATCGTCGGGAGCACCGAGGAGCTGGCCGCGATCACGGAGCCGGGGACGAAGCGGAAGTACCTCGACCTGGTCGACCGCGAGTCGACGTGGCGCAACGAGACGCCGGCGCGGTCGCTACTGCGAGTGGCGAACTACCGACCCGTCGAGCGGCTCGACGAGATCCGAGCGCCGACGCTCCTTCTCGCCGGCACCGACGACGCCATCGTCGACAGCGAGGCGGTCGTCGACGCGGGCGAGGCGCTCTCTCGCGGGACCGTCGTCACGATGCCCGCGGACCACTTCTCCCCGTTCGGCGACGATTTCGAGGGCGCGATCGGCCATCAGCTCTCGTTCCTCAAAGACGCCCTCGACCGGTAGCGGACACCGGGAGAGTGGACGCCCTCGACTGAGGCCGCCGCCGGCGCCCTCGCGGCGTCGGCGCTCCGTTTTTAAGTGTCCGCGGCGCGGACGGCCAGGTATGACAGCGATCGCACTCCTGAGCGTCGCGCCGGTGATCGAGGAGAGCATGTCGGGCGAGGTCGCGAAGGCCGTCGCCGCGCTCGACGAGTTCGACGTGAGCTACGAGACGAACCCGATGGGGACCGTGATCGAGGCCGACGACGCCCAGACGCTGTTCGCGGCGGCCGCGGCCGCCCACGACGCCGTCGACGGCGACCGCGTCTCCACCGTCCTGAAGATCGACGACAAGCGGACCGAGGAGACGACCGCCGACCGGAAGGTCGAGGCCGTCGAGGAACATCTCGGTCGGGAGGCGAAGCGGGAGCGCTGACGAAGCGAGAGCGGCGGCGTCGACTCCCGGACGGCGTCAGTTCTCAGACGGCGTCGATCCCGACCGATCCGCCCGCCGTCGCATCTCCCGCGGGGTTCTCAACAGTCAGATCGACGGTCGTCGTGCGCACGACGGTCGCCTCGTCGCCGCCGCCGGCGACCTGCGCGCGGAACACCACGTCGAGCGTCGTCGTTTCCGTCTCGCCGCCGGACAGCTCGGCCGCGGAGAGCGCCTCGCTCGTCACCGCGTCGCCTCGGGCGGTCGCGTCGGCGCGCTCGAACCGCGCGGTGAGCCCCCCGTCGACCGCCTCGAAGTCGGGCGGGGCGTCGTCGGTGGGAGATCCGCCGACATCCCCGACGGCCGCGAGGTCGCCGGGCGTCGCCTCGGGGTCGGCCGCCGTGAGCGTCTCGCGGTACACCTCGTCGACGCCGGCGTCGCTTCCCACGGCGAGCGAGAGCGTCACGCGCTCGACGCCCTCGGAGAAGTCGGCCCACGACACCTCGACGGCGGGCGAGAGGTAGACGGACTCGACCCGGCCGTCGTTGCTCGTGACCGTCGGCGCGTCGCCCGCCTCGAAGGCCGCAGGGTCGCCGTCGACCGCGGCCGCCGGCCGACCGGAGGCGGCGATGGCACCGAGGCCGGTGAGGCCGCCGCCGGCGACGGCGGCGACCCCGCCGAGGACCGATCGTCTGGTTGGCTCCCGTCGCGCGTCGCCGTCCCGCGAGTGGCTCGACATCTCGACGCGGAGTGCCCGCGGCATCCGATATAAGCCGCCGGCCGACGGCGCCTCGTTCACCCCTTGATGTTGCAGACGGGGAACGTCCGCGCGACCTTGTCGCCGATTCCCAGCTCGTCGCTGACGCGGATCACCTCGTCGATGTCCTTGTAGACGCCGGGCGCCTCCTCGGCGATGGTAGCGCCGGACTCCGCTTTCACGTAGATCTGCTGGCCGTCCTCGAGGTCGTCCTGCACGTCGCCGCCCCAGAACTCCTGTTTCGCCTGCGTCCGGCTCATCAGGCGGCCGGCGCCGTGCGCCGTGGAGCCGAACGACACCGACATCGACTCGTCGCCGCCCCGGAGCACGTACGAGCCGGCGCCCATGCTACCCGGGATGATCACGGGCTGGCCGACGCCGCGGTACGCTTCGGGCACGTCCTCGTGGCCCGCGGGGAACGCCCGCGTCGCGCCCTTCCGGTGGACGTACAGCTCGCGGTCCGCGCGGTCGACCGCCTCGTCGCCGACCGCGGGGCGGCCGTCGGCGTCGACGCCGACCTCGTGGGTCTCCTTCTTGGCGATGTTGTGCGCCACGTCGTACAGGAGCTCCATCCCGAGGTCCTCGATCGGGTCGGCGTCGAACACCTCGCCGAAGGTCTCGCGGGCCTGGTGGGTGATCAGCTGGCGGTTCACCCACGCGAAGTTGATGCAGGCGCCCATCGCGCCGTAGTACTCCTCGGCCAGCTCCGAGCCGGCGGGCGCCGCCGCGAGCTCCTTGTCGGGGAGGTCCGCGAGCAGGTCGCCGTGCTCCTTCTCGATCCGCCGGAGGTAGTCGTTGCAGGTCTGGTGGCCGAGCCCGCGGCTCCCGCAGTGGATGAGGACGACGATGCCGTCCTCGCGGAGCCCGTACTCCTCGGCGACCGCCTCGCGGAACACGTCCGTGACGCGCTGGACCTCGAGGAAGTGGTTCCCCGAGCCGAGCGACCCCATCTGGTTGCGCCCGCGGTCCATCGCCTTCTGGGAGACGTACTCGGGCCGGGCGTCGGGGCGCCGCCCCTCGTCCTCGCAGCGCGCGAGGTCGCTCTCGATCCCGTACCCCTCCTCGACGGCCCACTCGACGCCGCGCTCTAAGGCGCCCTCGATCGCGTCGGCGTCGCCGCCGATGACGCCGCCCCCGCCGAGCCCGGAGGGGATCGCCTCGAAGAGCGCGTCGACGAGCTCCTCCTCGCGGCCGCGCACGTCGTCGTAGGTGAGGTTCGTCCGGACCATCCGGACGCCGCAGTTGATGTCGTAGCCGACCGCTCCGGGCGAGATACAGCCGGTTCGGGCGTCGATCGCGCCCACCCCGCCGACCGGGAACCCGTACCCCTGGTGGCCGTCGGGCATACAGAGGGCGGGCTCGACCATCCCGGGCAGGTGCGTGGCGTTTTTCAGCTGTCGGAGCGAGTCGTCCTCACCGATCTCCGCCAGCAGGCTCTCGCTGGCGAGCACCCGCGCGGGGACGTTCATGTCGCCCTCGCGGGGGATCTCCCAGACGTGCTCGCGCACCTTCTCCAGCCGGATCCCGTCGAACTCGCGCGTGGTCATACCCGGCGTTCGGTACGGGGGGAGAAGGGCGTTGCGTCAGCGGGCGCGAACGCGAACGGGCCGCATCCGCGACCGCTAGTCGACCGGGTCGATCGGGAGCCACCCGATCTCGCCCTCGACGAGCGTGAACGCGGCGAACACGCGTCCGAGCACGAGCCCGTACAGCAGGTGCGCGACCGCGATGACCGCGCCGAACTCGAAGCTCGCCGTGAGCCCGGGCACGGGTAGCGTCGGCACCGGCAGCGCGGTGGCGCCCTCAAGCGCGAGCGCCGTCGGCAACAGCAGCCCGCCGGTGATCACGCCGAGCAGCGCCGAGTGGACGACGCCGAGCGAGAGGCACCCCCCGACGTCCGCGCGCAGGTCGTCGAAGAACCCGCGGTCGAAGACGGCGACGAACAGCCCCCCGAACGCCGCGCTGTTGAACAGGTGGACCGCCCAGCCGGCGGCGACCGTCTCCGCGCCGATCAGGGCGCCGATCGTCGGCATGAGGTCCAAGGCGCCGTGTAACACGATCCCCATGACCGCGCCGGCGACGACCCCGCCCGCGACGCCCGCACGCCAGCGCCGACCGACCCCCTCGGCGGCCCCCTCAGCCGCCGCGTCCGGTCGGCGTTCCGTCGCCTCTTCCGTCCCCGATTCGGCGTCCGAATCCGCGACGCGCTCACCTGATTGTGACATACGCTAACAATGAACTCTGCAAGGATAACGGTTTTCACGCGGATCGCGGTTTTCCGGCGCCTGAGTACGTCACACGTCGAAAACGACGTACGCGTACCACTCCTCGTCCCGCCGTTCGAGACGCATCTCGGAGTACGTGACCGCCTTGATCTCGCGGGCGGCGACGGCGTCGAGCGGGACGCCGCGGGCCGTCGCCTCGACGGTCCACGTCGCTTCTGCTCCTCCCGATCCGGACTCGTCGGGGGCGACGATCGCGCACTCGTGGTCTGCGGGCAACACGAGCCGTACGTCGCGTTCGTAGATCAGCTGATCGAGGAAGTCGAACAGCAGCGCCTCGCGGCTCTCGGCGCTCACGGCGAGTTCGAATCGGTCTCCGGCGTCGGGAACCGTCTCGCAGCTCGCGGCGGTGAGCCCGTCGGCGACGGCCTCGAACAGCCCTCCGAGTGTCGGCGCGGTCGCCTCGACCGCCACGTCGGCCGTGTGCTCGCGGAGGGCGTAGCTCATCGGTCGTCACCCCGGTCGTCGGGCGCGATCCGCTCGCTGCCTCGCCCGTCCCCGTCGTCGTCCGGACGCTTCGCCGCGTCCGACATCGAGGAGTGATGCGAGCCGATCCGTTTGCCGTGGCCCCTGTCGCGGACCTGTTCCGGCGACACGCCGTCGGCCTCCGCCGCGGCGCGTTCGAGGGCGACGCCGCTCGTCACCAGCGCCCGGATCCCCTCCTCGACGGTCAGATCGACCTCGACGATCCGGCGCTCGGGGACGAACAGGACGTGCCCGCCCATCACCGGGTTCGGGGCCATCGGCATGAACAGCGTCCGCATCTTTCCGCTCTCGGCCGGGGCGGCGATCGTCTCCGGCGTGTCGCTCGTGACGAACGCGAGCGTGTAGCTCCCCTCGGTCGGAAACTCGACGAGGACAACCTCGCGGAAGTTCCCGCCGTCCGACTCCAGCATGGCGTCGCTCATCTGTCGGAACCCCTCGTACACGGATCCGACGCCCGGGATCTGCTCTATCGCGTAGTCCGCGTAGTCGACCGCGCGCTGACCGTACCGCGTCGACTCGACGACGATCCCGATGAGGAGGATCGACCCGACGAACACGACCGGCGTGGCGACCTCGATGGCGATCTCGCGGCCGACCGGGAGCGTTCCCGGCGGCAACACCGGCACGATCGCCGACGAGAACGCGTCCAAGTAGTCGTAGATCGCGTTGAACACCACCCCGAGCACCGCGAGGGTGATGACGGAGGGGACGATGACGGCGACGCCGGTCAGAAGCGCTCGTCTGAGGCGTCCGCGGTCCGGTGGCGACTCGCCGGCCATTACCGGAGCCACGACCGAGCCCACCAAAACGCTTCCGTCGTCGGGCGCGGCCGGGGTGCCGTCGAAACGCCTCGACCGCAACCCTCCCCGCTGGCGGTGGAGTTATATTGCGTTGGCGTGTTAGTCTCCTGCAGTGAGCGTCAACGTGGAAAAGCGGACGGAACCGCCCGGCGAGGCCGACCACGCCACGGAGGCGTGGGAGCTCAAAGAGCGGATCCGATCCGAGGAGGGCGTCCTCCGACAGCGACGGGGGTTCTTCGTCGACGCCTACCGCCGCTCCACGACGCATCTGCTCGTCGAGAACGACGAGATCGTCGCGTTCGCCTCCGTGCGACGCGACGGCTACGTCCTCTTTCTGGCCGTCCACCCCGAACACCGGGGACGCGGCCACGCCGAGCGCCTCATCGCCGACGTGGCCGCGGAGCACCGGTCGGTGACCTGCCACGCCCGCACGACCAACACCGGGGCGCTCGGCTTCTACGAGCACCTCGGCTTCGAGGTCGTCCGCCGGATCGACGACTACTACGAGGACGGCGGCGACGCCTACTACCTCAAGCTCGGCGGCGAGTCGCTCCGCGAGCGGCTCTCGGGGTTCGTCGGGCGGTAGGTCGGCGGCGGACGGTCCTGCCCCGCGCCCCTCCAGCGCCGCCGGAACCGATAGCCATTAGCACGCGCCGCGAGGAGACGCGGGCATGGCCGACGCCACTCCCGCGTCGCTCGCGGCGCGCGTCCGCGACGGCGAGATCCGCTTCCACGAGCTCGAAGAGCACGCCGACGCCGACACCGCCGCGGCGGCCCGCCGTCGCCTCGTCGCCGAGACCGCCGACGCCGACGTCGACGCCCTCGGCGAGTACGCCTTCGACGCGGCCGACGCCCACGGGTCGAACATCGAGAACATGGTCGGCGCCGTGCAGGTGCCGATGGGCGTCGCCGGGCCCGTCGCGGTCGACGGCGGCGCGCTCTCGGGCGAGCGGTACCTCCCGATGGCGACCACCGAGGGCGCCCTCGTCGCCTCCATCAACCGCGGCTGCTCGGTCGTCAACGACGCCGGCGGGGCGACCGCGCGGGTGACGAAGAGCGGGATGACCCGCGCGCCCGTCTTCCGCGTCGCCGACGTGGCCGAGGCGGAGGCGCTCGTCTCGTGGGTCCGCGACAACGAGGAGACGCTGCGGGAGGCCGCCGAGTCGACGACGAGCCACGGCGAACTCCTCGAGGTGACGCCGTACGTCGTCGGCAACAACGTCTACCTCCGGTTCCGCTACGACACGAAGGACGCGATGGGGATGAACATGGTCACCATCGCGACCCGCGAGGCCTGCGACGCCATCGAGGACGCGACCGACGCCTCGCTCGTCGCGCTCTCCGGAAACCTCTGTTCGGACAAGAAGCCGGCCGCGATCAACGCGGTCGAGGGGCGCGGGCGCTCCGTGAGCGCCGACGTGGAGATCCCCCGCGAGGTCGTCGAAGAACGGCTTCACACGACGCCGGAGGCGATCGCCGAGATCAACACCCGGAAGAACCTCGTCGGCTCCGCGAAGGCGGGCGGGCTCGGCTTCAACGCCCACGTCGCCAACGCGGTCGCCGCGATGTTCCTCGCAACCGGGCAGGACGAGGCGCAGGTCGTCGAGGGGGCGAACGCGATCACGACCGCAGAGGCGACGCCCGACGGAGACCTGTACTGCTCCGTGTCGCTCGCGAGCCTCGAAGTCGGCACCGTCGGCGGCGGGACGAAGCTCCCGACGCAGGCCGCCGGGCTGGACATCCTCGGCGTCCGCGGCGGCGGCGACCCCGCCGGGAGCAACGGCGACGCGCTCGCGGAGGCGATCGCGGTGGGCGCGCTTGCGGGCGAGCTGTCGCTTCTGGCGGCGCTCGGCTCCAGACACCTCTCCTCGGCGCACGCGGATCTGGGCCGGTAGGACCCGAAAAGCCGATCGACCCCCGTCAGTCGGACCAGGCGGCGCAGTCCTCGCGGAGCGCGTCGCGCCCGGCGTCGGTGACCCGGAACACCTCTTCGTCCGTCACTCGCTCGACGAGCCCCGCCGCGGCGAGCGCCTCCAGCCGCGACTCGACGTGGTCGACGTACAGCCCCGTGTTGCTCGCGACGAACGCCGGGTAGTCGGTCCCGACGTCGTCGAGGTACGCCAGCACCCGCTCGTCGGTGCGGGTGAGCGACACTCTCGGGCGGTCCGGATCTCCGTCGCCGTCGCCCTCCTCGGGCGGCGGGCCCTTCTCCGAGCCGGCGGTCGGTGCGTCTGACGCGGGCATCCTGCGTGTGTTAACGCATACCAATATTAAGAGTATTACGGCGCTTCTCGCTCGTTGGGAGCGGTCGCCCCTCGGAGGACGCCTCGGCGGGCTCGCCCGCTCGGTCGGCTCAGTCGTCGGCGCTCGCCGACTCGCCGTCGGGGTCCGCGCCGGACGACGAGTCCGGGAGCATCGGCGTGCCGTCGGCGCGGGGGCCGAGCCGGGGGCCGTGGGGGCCGTCGTCGGGGTCGATCCGGCGCCGGGTGCGGTAGTCGGTCGAGCGCTCGACCGGGGTGCGACCGATCGCCGTGATCATGTCGACGTAGTCGTCGAACGAGCGGAACTCGCCGTAGTCGCCGCCGGCGCGCTTTGTGATCTCCTCCGAGAGGATGGTGCCCATGAAGTCGTCGGCGCCGCAGTTGAGCAGCTTCAGGCCGTGCGCGTCGCCCGACTTCACCCACGAGGCCTGCACGTGATCGACGTTGTCCAAGAAGAGGCGCGCGACCGCCACCACGAGCTCGTCTTCGTCGCGCGAGGGCCCGGAGTCGACGACGCCGTGGCGGTAGAGGGGCGTGTTCTGGTGGATGAACGAAAGGGGAACGAACTCCGTGATTCCGCCGGTGCGGTCCTGCAAGTCGCGGATCACGCCGAGGTGCTCCGCCCGGTGGGCGACCGTCTCGACGTGGCCGTACATCATCGTGGAGGTGGTGTCGAGGCCGGCTGCCATCGCGCCCTCCATCGCCGCGACCCAGTCGTCGGTGCGGATCTTCCCGGGGCAGATCACGTCGCGGACCTCGTCGACGAGGATCTCCGCGGCGGTGCCGGGCGCGGAGTCGAGGCCGGCCGCGGCGAGCTCGCGGTAGACGGTCTCGTAGTCCCAGTCGGTGCCGCGGGCGGCGTGGTACGCCTCCTCGGGCGTCATCGAGTGGACGTGGATCCCGCCGACCGACATCGCCTCGATCTGGTCGACGTAGGTGCCCGGGTCCGTGGCGTACGCCGACGGCGGCTTGTAGTTCACTTCGCTCTCCGGATCGTCGTAGGACCGAAGGATCTCGTGATGCTCCTCGTTCAGCGCCAAGGCCGGGTGGAGCCCCGAGACGGAACACACCTCGTAGACGCCCATGTCGAGGGCGTCCTCGACGATCTCGCGGGACTCGGCGGGCGTCTTCGTGAACCCCGCGTGGTCGGCGTCGCTGTCGGCCTCGAAGGCGTGCGCGGAGTCCTTGAAGTTACAGAACAGACAGCCCGTGTTGCAGGCGGTCGTGACGTTGTTGTTGAGGTTGGCGACGAAGGTCACCTCGTCGCCGACCTCCTCGCGGCGTCGCCGGTCGGCGAGCTCGAGGACCGCCTCCTTGCGGACCGGGTCGATCCCCTCGGTGTCCGTGCCGGTGGCGAGCAGTTCGGTCGCGTCGTCGACCGAGAGACGGGTTCCGTCGCGGGCCTTCGCCAGCGCGTTCTCGAACGACTGGTCGGTCGACGGCTCGGCGAAGCCGAAGTCGTCGTCGAGGTCGGCGGCGTCGCGGTCTGTCGCGTCGGGATCCCGCGCCGGAGTCATCGGGTACGTCTCTCCATCCCACGGATAAAAACGGGACGGTCGTGGCACTCGGAGATCGGTCGCGGTGGCGCGTGCCTGCGAGCGGCCGGTAGGCCGCGAGCAGCACGCGCGAGGGAGTCGGCTGGCGCTTATAAGCGCCGGCCGACGAGGCTGGGGAGGCGTGAGGTGCGGTTGCCGTGCGGTCGGGCGGGACTCAAAGGGGCAGGGGCGAGGACGAAGCACGGCGATGCAAGCACTGGAAGGAGCGAGCGAAGCGAGCGACTGAAGCGCGTGGTTCGAGAGAGCTTTGCTCTCTCGTCATCGCCAGAAATCACCGATTTCTGGCTAGCAGTCAGAACGCAAAGCGTTCTGACGACATCACGAAAGGCGCTTCGCGCCTTTCGAACGACAGCAAGCCGCGCGAGTCCTCGCGCCTGGGGCTTTGGAGGCCTTCGCCGTCGATCCGCCGCCAGCAACCGCTTATAAAAAACCGACGGAGGCCCCCAGATCCAACACGTCCTACGCCAAGTCCCGGTCCTCGTCGGCGTGCGCTCGGACCCACAGCTGGCCGATCCGCGAGAGGGTGGTCCGGTAGGACTTCCCGCGCTCCTCGCGTTCGATGTACCCCTTGCCGCCGGGGCCGAGGCGGTCGACGTTGTAGATCACCTTCGAGCGGAACGAGTCGGTGTACTCCTCGTTGAGGTCGTCGGCGAGCGTCTCGGCCAGCTCGGAGACGGACTCGAACTCGCCGTGCTCGCCGAGGGTGAACAAGACGAGCTCCTCGAACGGCTTGACGTTCTGGAAGGAGGCGACCGGGAGCTCGATCACGTGGCTGTCGCCGATGCGCTTCGCGCCGATGGTGGTGCCGCGCTCGTCGAACTCGCCGAGGAGGTCGGTGGTGCTCGCGAGCCGGTCGGCGACGCGGTCGGGGTCGACGCCCGCGTCCGCGAGCGCCTCCGGGTCGAGGTCGGCGGCGTCGAGGTCGCCCAGGAGGTCGCGGGTCGCGCGCAGCTCCTCGGCGAGCTCGGTCTCTAAGTACTTCTCCGGGGCGGTGTAGTAGGTGTGGATGCGGTCGCGGTCGTCCTGCCGCTCGACCATGATCGAGTGGGCCGCGGTCGCGAACGCGAAGGAGACGGGGCGGGGCATCGAACAGAGGTTCACCCAGACCTCGCGCTCGTCGCCCTCGTCGACGCCTTCCTCTCTGTCCAGCTCCGCGTTGATGAGGTCGTAGGCGCGCTCGAAGGCGGCGTCGTAGTCGTACACGTCCGTCAGCTTCTCGCGGACCGTCTCCGCGCCGAGCAGGTTCCGGAAGTCCTGTTCGAGCTTCCGGGCGATGTTGCGCGAGTACTCGACGTTGGCCTCGCTGCCGACCGTGCCTTCGAGGAGGATCACCCGGTCGACGTCGAACTGGTCCCGGATGAGAGGGGCGATCATCCGGTCGTAGTCGAACCCGACGGGTACGACGTGCGTCTGCATACCCGATCGACCGTGTTCGCGGTATAAAAACCAGCAGACTCCCCGAGGCGGTCCGCGATCCCGAGGCCGGCTCACCTCGCTTCGCAATCTCCGGCCCATTGCCACCCGGCTTGCCACCTCCCCGATCTCCCCGACTCCCGTGCCGGGAGCACCACGATTATGCTGTGCCATACCGTACCAAAATGTGTATGTCACAGCAAGAGGTACACGACGAGCTCTACGTCGACCAGTACACGCTCGGGCTGGTCGGGCCCGACCAGGAGTGGGCGGGCACGGTCGCGGACGGCGGGACGGTGGAGACGTACACGCCGCCGGGCTGTTGGGGGCCGATGGTCACGCCCTCGTTCCGCGGCGGCCACGAGGTGACGCGCCCGATCCGCGTCGAGGGCGCGGAGGTCGGCGACGCGATCGCGATCCACATCCGCGACGTGACCGTGACGAGCATGGCGACGAGCACGGGCTCGATGGCGGAGCGCGAGGGCGCGTTCGGCGACGACCCCTTCGTGGACCACCGCTGTCCCGAGTGCGGGACGACGTGGCCCGACTCCGTCGTCGAGGGCACCGGCGAGGACGCGATCCGGTGTGCCGAGTGCGGCGCCAACGCCTCCTCGTTCGGCTTCGAGTACGGCTACACCGTCGCGTTCGACCACGAGAACGCGGTCGGGATCACCCTCGACAAGGAGGGCGCCCACGCGCTCGCGCTCGACGCCGACGAGGTGATGGACATCCCGGAGAACGCCCGGCAGCACCCGATCCTGCTGTACGAGCCGGACGGGATGCCCGGCACGCTCGGCCGCCTCCGGCCCTTCATCGGGAACATCGGGACGACGCCGCCGGTGACGATGCCCGACTCGCACAACGCGGGCGACTTCGGCCAGAGCCTCATCGGCGCCGACCACGACTACGGCGTCGAGACGGAGGCCGACCTGGAGAAGCGCACCGACGGCCACATGGACATCCCGGAGGTCCGCGCGGGCGCCACCCTGATCTGTCCCGTCGCCGTCGACGGCGGCGGGGTGTACGTCGGCGACCTCCACGCGAACCAGGGCGACGGCGAGCTCTCGCTCCACACCACCGACGTGAGCGGCACCGTCACCATGGACGTGGAGGTGATCGAGGGGCTCAACCTGGATGGCCCGATCCTGCTCCCGAACGAGGAGGACCTCCCCTTTATCAGCCAGCCCTACTCGGACGCCGAGCGCGAGGCCGGCCGCGACCTCGGCGCGGAGCACGGCGTCGACGTCGAAGACGAGATGGCCCCGATCCAGGTCGTCGGCTCCGGCGCCACCGTCAACGACGCCACGCAGAACGCCTTCGACCGCGCCGGGACCCTGCTGGACATGAGCGAGGGCGAGATCCGTGCCCGCTGCACCTTCACCGGCGGGGTCCAGATCGGCCGGCTCCCGGGCGTGGTGCAGTTGGACATGCTCGTGCCGCTGGACCTGCTCGACGACCGCGGACTCGGCGACGCGGCGCGGGCGCAGTACGAGCTGTAAGGGACCTCGTACCGGGCCTCCAGTTTTGAAGTCGATCCAGATGGGAGCGCCACCGAAGCCCTAGCCGCTCGGCGATACGTCGTTGACTGCGGATCGGCGGTGAACACCACCGAAGCCCTAGCCGCTCGGCGATACGTCGTTGACTGCGGATCGGCGGTGAACACCACCGAAGCCCCAGCCGTGAGGCGGGCGCACGCTCGCTGCGGTCCTCGCTCGGTCGCTGTCGCTCCCTCGCTGTGGTCCTTACGTCGCCTGCGCCCGCCTCACGACTGCCCCTTCGAGTCCCACCCGACCGCGCAGCACCCGCACCTCACGCCTCCCCAGCCTCGTCAGTCGCCGTCGCTTCGCTCCGGCGACTGACTCCCTCGCGCGTGCTGCTCGGCCGCAGGGCGGCCTCGCAGGCACGCGCCACCGCACGACATTCAGATCGATGGGTCGACCCCCTCGCTCTCACCGGGGCGACCGCCCGCGTCCGGTGGTTCGCCCTGACGGCCCAGCGGGGATCCGTCGCGTCGGCCCCTGCGATTCGGCCCGGCGCCGCAGGCGCTCGACGCGCTCGTCGGTCGACGGGTGGGTCGACAGCCAGCGCTCGGCCGAGTCCTCGGTCCGCCCGTGCGTGGAGCGGGGCGCGAACGGCCACGTCGGATCGGTCGCGCGCTCGATCCGCCGGAGGGCCCGCGCGAGCGCGATCGGGTCGCCGGTCACCTCGGCGGCGCGGTCGTCGGCCGCGAACTCCTGCCTGCGCGAGCGGGAGCGCGTGAGGAGCGTCGTGAGCACGAACCCGGCGAACAGCGCCTCCGCCAGCGCGCGGTGGAGCCGCGCGAAGGGGCCCGACCGGTCGCCCGGTCGCCCGCGGATCCACGCCGAGGCGGTCGCGAGTCCGGACAGCGCCAGCAGCGCCGGCAGCGCGAGCACCGTGGCGATCCCCACGACGGTCCGCCCGACCCCGTCGGCCATCGCGACCGCGAACCCGTCGTTGCCCTCCAGGTGCGCCAGCTCGTGGGCGACGATCGCCTCCAGCTCGCGGGCCGTGAGCAGCCGGAACAGCGATCGGTCGACCACCAGGCCGCCGGCGTTCCCGCCCCCGGACCGCCCCGAGCCGCCGACCGCGAACGCGTTCGGGGTCCGGGCGTCGGTGACGTACAGCGTCGGCCGATTGAGGTCCATCCGCGCCGCGAGCGCGTCGACCCGCCGGTGGAGGTCGGGCGCGCGCTCCCTGGGCACGCGGTCTCCCTCGAGGCTCGCGAGGACCTGCGCGGTCCCGATCCGGTAGCTGAGGTACGCCGAGCCGACCGCGACGGCGGCGACCAGCGCGAGGAGGACCGGGAGGTCGGGGCGGACGGCCCAGAGGAACCGCAGCGCGTCGGCGACGAACAGCGCCGCGGTCAGGTAGGCCGCGAGCAGCGCGACGCCGACGAGGGCCGCGGCCGCGCGGAACGCGAGCCGGGACATGGGCGCGAGTAGGGGTGCCGACGGCAAACGCGTTGCGAAGGAAAAGCCGTAATTCCCCGGCCGCGAAACGCCGTGTATGGACGCACGCGTTCGCGAACACGCCGAGATCATCGCCGACCACTCGACCGATATGCAGTCGGGCGACGACGTGGTCATCCAGCTGCCGAAGGAGGCCGAGGACCTCGCGGTCGCCCTCCACGAGGTGTGCGGGGACCGCGGCGCCAACCCCGTCTACCTCAACTACTCGAAGCGCGCCCAGCGCGCCTTCAAGCGCTCCGCCGACGACTTTTCCGAGCCGAGCCACCGGCGCGCCCTCTACGAGGAAGCCGACGTGTTCATCATCGCCCGCGGCGGCGCGAACGCCACCGAGGACGCGGACATCGATCCGGAGACCAACGCCGCCTACAACCGCGCGATGGAGGAGGTCAAGCGGACGCGGCTCTCGAAGACGTGGTGTCTCACGCAGTACCCGACCGCGAGCCACGCCCAGCTCGCCGGGATGAGCACCGAGGCGTACGAGAACTTCGTCTGGGACGCGGTCTCGCTCGACTGGGACGAACAGCGCGAGTTCCAGGCCGAGATGGTCGAGATCCTCGATGACGCCGACGAGGTCCGGATCAAGTCCGGCGACGAGACCGACCTCACGCTCGACGTGTCCGGGAACTCCACGCTCAACGACTACGGCGAGGCGAACCTCCCCGGCGGCGAGGTGTTCACCGCGCCCGCCCGCGACGGCGTCGACGGCGAGGTCCACTTCGATCTCCCGCTGTACCGCTACGGCCGCGAGATCGACGGGGTCCGCCTGCGCTTCGAGGACGGCGAGGTCGTCTCGCACTCGGCCGAGCGCAACGAGGACCTGCTCTCCGGCATCCTCGACACCGACGAGGGCTCCCGCCGGCTCGGCGAGCTCGGCATCGGGATGAACCGCCAGATCGACCGGTTCACCTACAACATGCTGTTCGACGAGAAGATGGGCGACACGGTCCACATGGCGGTCGGCTCCGCGTACCCGGAGACGGTGGGCGAGGGCAACGAGGTCAACGAGTCCGCGGAGCACGTCGACATGATCGTCGACATGAGCGAGGACTCCGTCATCGAGGTCGACGGCGAGGTCGTCCAGCGGAACGGGACGTTCGTGTTCGAGGACGGGTTCTGAGGGCGGTCGTCGTTCGGGCCGACCGGTCGTTGTTCGGGTCGTTCAGTCGTCCTCGGACGCGCGGTTTTTTGGTGCAGATTTTTGCCGGCCGAGCGGAGCGAGGCCGGGAAAAAGGTGCAACTGGGACGTTCGTGTTCGAGGACGGGTTCTGAGGGCGGTCGTCGTTCGGGCCGACCGGTCGTTGTTCGGGTCGTTCAGTCGTCCTCGGACGCGTCGCGCCTCGCGCTCCGGCGGGCGAACGCGGCGTACGCGCCGACGAGCACCGCGAACAGCCCGACGGTCCCCGCGGCGGCGACGCCCGGGAGGCCGGCGGGCGGCGCGATCTCGCCGTCGGGGGCGGCCGCGAAGTCGACGACGCCGGCCCCGACCGAGAGGGCGAGGACGGCGAGCCACATCGTGCCGACGGCGTAGCCCAGCTCGACGAGGCGATCGGTCCGCGCGGCGTGTGCGGCGACCGCACCGCCGCCGAGGACCGGGACCGCGGCGAGCGGGCTCGTGGGGTCGGCGAGCAGCACGGATCCGCCGACCGCGATCGCCGTCCAGTACACGACGACGGCGAACGCGGTCCGGAGCCAGTCGGGGACAGGCACGGTTTCGCCTTCGGCGGGACCCTACAAAACGGTCGGGGGCGGTGTCGGTCGGGGGCGGTGTCGGTCGAGACCCGCGTCGTGTTTATGTCGCGACGGCGCCTACTCCCACGCATGCCCGAGGAAGTCCTCTTCGAGTCGGAGAGCCGTCGGACCCGCGCCGAGATCGCCGCGTACCTCCGGACCGTCGCGGACTCGCTGGAGTCCGGCAACGCGATCACGCTGAAGCAGGGTCAGGAGTCGCTGACGATGGACCCGCCGGCGCGACCGGCGTTCGAGGTGAAAGCCGAGCGCGAGGGACCGGCCGACGGGCCGGGCGAGCTCAGCGTCGAGTTCGAGCTGGAGTGGGACGAGGAGAGCGAGGGGGGCGACGAGAGCGGCGAGCTGGAGATCGAGTAGAAAACCGGAATCAGGGTGTTTCCGGGGCGGGGACTACGGGACGTTGCCGGAACAGCGACTACGGGACGTTGCCGGGGACCTCGACGAACGCGTCGCGGGCGGAGAGGTGATCGAGGGTGTCGTCGACGCGGTCTCGGACCGCCTCCATCTGGTCGAGAAGGTCCTCGTACTCGTCGGTTCCCGTCTCGCCGGCGGCCTCCAGCGCGGCCTTCTTCGACGCCAGCGCGAAGAACTCCTGGCTGTGCTCGTCGAACTCCGCGCGGTGGAGCAGCACCTCCACGAGCGAGAGCAGGTCCTCCTTCGTGACGGGCTTCGTCTTGTAGTCGTCGAACGGCATCTCGACGATGTCCACGTCGGGCTCGACTGCGGTCAGCATCGCGATCCGCGCGTCGTACCCATCCCCGCGGATCGCCTCTAACACCTCGTGACCCGACATGTCGGGCATCCGCCGGTCCAAGAGGACCACGTCGACCGAGTCGTCCATCATCGAGAGGGCCTCCTCGCCGCCGGTGGCGATCCGCACCTCGTAGGCCGCGTCGAGGTACACGCGGTACAGCTCGGCGAGGTCGGGCTCGTCGTCCACCGCGAGGACCGTGGGTCTCGTCTCGCCGCCGCTCATGATCGGAGGACGGCGGTCTGCTGGTCGTCCGCCGAGGGCTCCGAGCCGGCGCGGCCGACCGCTGTTCGTGCGCTCATGACGCGAGCTACTCGAGTGACCGGTTAAAACGTTGACCCATAGATATCAGGAGCGATATTTTGACGCTCAGCCGGCGAGCCGTTCGCATTCGGCCGCCGAGATCGGTTCCGATCGCCCGGTGAGAACCGGGGTTCCGATAGGACCGGGAGACCGCCGTGACCCAAAGGCACATTTACGCGCGCTTCGTAACCGGGGACAACCAATGTCTCATAGCCCCTCACTGCCCGACCGTCCCCGTCTGGAGCTCGATCCGGAGATGAGCGAGACGGAACGGCTCGAGGCGATCCGCCAGCATTACCGGCGGATACTGCAGGTCAACGACGAGCTCGAGGACCGCCTCGACGACGCGCAGGACCGGCGAGGCGAGCTGAAGGCGGACGTCGACGAGCTGAAACGCGAGAACGAGGTGCTGAAGACCTCCTCGCTGTACATCGCCTCCGTCGAGGAGATCACGGAGGACGGCGTCGTCATCAAGCAGCACGGTAACAACCAGGAGGTGCTGACGCAGGCGTCAACGACGCTGGAGTCCGACCTCCGTCCGGGCGACCGCGTCGCGATCAACGACTCCTTCGCGGTCCAGCAGGTGCTCGACGACGAGACCGACTCGCGGGCGCAGGCGATGGAGGTCACCGAGTCGCCGGACGTGACCTACGACGACATCGGCGGCATCGACGACCAGATCCGCGAGGTCCGCGAGGCCGTCGAGGACCCGCTCGAGGACCCCGAGCAGTTCGAGAAGGTCGGCGTCGAGCCCCCGAGCGGCGTCCTCCTCCACGGCCCGCCGGGCACCGGGAAGACGATGCTCGCGAAGGCGGTCGCCAACGAGTCGGACGCCACCTTCATCAAGATGGCCGGCTCCGAGCTCGTCCGGAAGTTCATCGGCGAGGGCGCCCGGCTCGTCCGGGACCTGTTCGAGCTCGCCGCCGAGCGCGAGCCCGCCGTCATCTTCATCGACGAGATCGACGCGGTCGCCGCCAAGCGGACGGACTCGAAGACCTCGGGCGACGCCGAGGTCCAGCGCACGATGATGCAGCTGCTCTCCGAGATGGACGGCTTCGACGACCGCGGCGAGGTCCGGATCATGGCCGCCACCAACCGCTTCGACATGCTCGACGAGGCCATCCTCCGTCCGGGCCGCTTCGACCGCCTCATCGAGGTGCCCGAGCCCGGCCCCGAGGGCCGCGAGCGCATCCTGGAGATCCACACCCGCGACATGAACGTCGCCGAGGGGACCGACGTGGGCGCGGTCGCCCGCGAGCTCGACGGGTACAGCGGCGCCGACATCGCCTCGCTGGCCACGGAGGCCGGGATGTTCGCGATCCGCGACGGCCGCACCGAAGTGACGCAGGCGGACTTCGAGGCGGCCCGCGAGAAGCTGCAGGACGCCGAGCAGACCGAAGAGCAGGTCATCAACTACCAGTACTAGGCGTTTCGATCGGCGATCGGTTTCGGGTTCTGTAGGGTTTCTGGCGGTGAGTTCTCGATGACGAAGGCCTGCAAAGGCCCAGCTGCTCGGGTATAAACTGTTGACTGCGGATCGACGGTGAAGACTTCCAAAGCCCCAGGTGCGAGGAGGGCGCACGCTCGCTGCGCTCCTCACTCGGTCGCTACCGCTCCCTCGTTGCGGTGCTTACATCGCCTGCGCCCTCCTCGCGCCTGCCCCTTTGAGTCCCACCCGCACCGCGACCGCAGCCTCACGCCTCCCCAGCCTCGCCGCTCGCTGCGCTCGCGGCGTCCCTCGCGCGTGCTGCTCACGGTCGCCGAGGGCGACCGCTCGCAGGCACGCGCCGACCGTATCGTTCTTTATAAATATCGTCGTCGACGACGACTGCTTCGTAACCCCTTACCTCCCGGGTCGCCGACCTCCCGTCGATGAACACCATCCACGTCGCCGGCGGCGTCGGCGTCGCCGACACGGCGATGGCCTCCTACGACGCCGCGCTCGCGGACGCGAACCTCCACAACTACAACCTCGTCGCCGTCTCCTCGGTCGTCCCCGCCGAGGCGACCGTCGAGTCGGTCGACGAGGCCCCCGACCTCGGCCCCGCCGGCAACCGGCTCACGGTCGTCGAGGCGCGGCGGACGGTCGGCCCGGGGGACGCGGTCGACTTCCGCGAGGGCGGCCGCGCCGGCGCGGAAGACGCAGAGTCGAAGCGCGCGCCGCGCCGCCACCCCGACGTGGCGGCCGGGCTCGGCTGGGCCACCGGTCCGGGCCCCGGGCTCTTCTACGAGGTGACCGGCGAGGACCCGGACGACGTGCGCGAGCGGATCGAGGCGGGGCTCGACGCGGGCGGCGACCTCCGCGACTGGGACCTGCCGGACCGCGAGCTCCGCGTCGAGACGGCGGCCGCGGAGCCCGACCGCTTCACGACCGCGGTCGTCATCGCGGCGTACGGCGAGTCCGAGCCGATCCTGTAAGCTCCGATCGAACCCCCCGTCGGATCGCTCCCGCCGACGCCTTTTTGAGTCGGCTCCGCGTATCCAGCGTGTCTTCGATGAACGGCAACAACCCGTACGCCGGGGCACCGGGTGTGACGAACGCGGGCGAGCCCGCGGCCGTCGACCTCTCTCCGGACCAGAAACGGCGGCTCCGGCGCGCGGTCGCCGGAATCGTCTCCCGAACCGAATCGTATCTCCCGGACAGCTACGCCGTCGGCTCCGAGCTGTCGGTCGGCGCGAACGGGCCGCAGGCAACTGTCGCCGTCAACCCGCCCGCCGGTCACCCCGTCTCGGCCGGATTCACGCCCGACCCCGACGAGCTCGAGGCCGGCATCGCCGACGCCGACACCGACGAGGTCGCGCGTGGGCTGGCCGCCAGCGCCGCGATGCAGGTGATGGACGCGGTCGGCGACGTGACGCCGACCGCGAAGTGAACGCGGGCTACTCCGTCTCCGCTTCTTCGACCGTTCCGTCCGTTTCTCCGACTGTTGCGTCCGCTTCTTCGGATGTCTTGCTTCCCGCCGCGTCGTCCACAGCGCCCGGCGGCTCCAGCGTCCCCGTCACGCGCCCGTAGATCCCGAATATCTCCTCGTATCCGTGCTCGCTCGCAAGTATCGGGACCACGCCCGACTCCTCGACGCGGTGGGTGTACACGTCGTCCTCGGCGAACACCTCCCCGACGGGTATCTCCTCGAAGTTGGCGAAGTGGACCGTCGGCTCGCCGCCCCCCTTCGGCACCTCCTCGTCGCCCGCGACGACCGTCGTCTCCGTGAACGTCGGCGGCTCGTCGTCGATCGCGCCGTGGGCCCGGAGGAACGCCAGGCACGCCTCGTAGCCGAATTCGACGGCTTCCTCGCTGCCCTGTCGGCCGACCTCGATCGAGACGGTGTGCGGGATCGTCGAGTCCAGCGTCGTCCCGCGGAGCCCGCTCGCGTCGACGACGTAGTCGACGGGCATCGCCGTCACGGTCCGGCGGACTGACGGCGTGAGGCCGCTGTGGATCGCGAAGGGCGGGGGCGCGCTGTGTGAGGTGTGGAGCGCCAGCACCGCGTCCATCCCGTCCAGTTCGGCCGCGAGCCGCGGCGCGAGCGCCCGCTCGTACTCGTCGCTGTCGGCGTCGCCCGGGAACGCGCGATTCAGATCGGCGTCCGTGTACCGGGTCCCCGCCGCCAGCGCCGGCTCGTTGGCGACGATCAGGCGGACGAGCCCGTCGCCGGAGCCTTCTCCCTCCGCGTCGAGCTCGTCGGCGAGCCGCCTGACGATCCGCTCGCCGGCGGGTTCGTCGCCGTGGATCCCGCCGACGATCGCGACGCGGGCCGAGCCCGCGGACCCGCGGTCGATCGTTTCCATACCTCCACTACGCGTCGGTCCTGATAAAGTGTCGCCGTTGCGAGCCGGACCGGCGGTGTGTGACCTACCGACCGAGCCGCTCCGCGAGCGCCGCGCGGTACCGCCTCGCCAGCTCCCGGGCCACGAGCCGGTCGCGGGGGTCGACGCCGAGGGCGCGGAGCGCGCCCGCGTAGACCGCGAGCCCGCCGGCGGCCCCGACGACGATCGCGGCCCGACCGGGAACGACCGCCCGGATCGCCCGCATCGCGAGGAGGGTCACGCCGCCGGCCGCGAGCGGGGTGAGGTAGGTCCGGTCGAACGGCCACAGTCCCTCGAAGCGACGCAGCAGGACGACCTGGATCCCGTTCTGGACCGCGATCGCCAGCGAGGTGCCGAGCGCGGCGCCGACGAGCCCGTACCGGACCACGAACGCGTACGTCAGGGCGACGTTGAGGACGGCGAGCAGCCAGTCGAGCGCCATCCGGGCGTACTGGTGGTCGGTCATCATCAGGAGCCAGCCGGTCGCGCCAACCGCGCTGCCGACGAACACCCCGCCGAGGTAGACGACGAGGGGGACGTACCCGGCGACGTAGGGCTCCCCGAACAGCCCGAGCAGCTCCCGGCCGTACACGACGAGCACGGCCAAGATCGGGATCACGCTCGTGACGATCTGGCGGGTTACGGAGCCGTACACCGCGTTGAGCGTCTCGGTCCGGTCGTCCGCGTACAGCTCGGAGGCGACCGGCGGCAGCAGCTGGTTGAACGAGAGCAGCGGGATCCACGCGATCGCGATCAACACGAGGACGACGTTGTACACCCCCGCCGCGGTCGCGGTCAGCAGCGCCCCGACGAGCAGCACGTCGACGCGGTTCTGGAACACCTTCCCGAGGCTGCTCATCGCGACCGGCGCCGCGTGGTCGTAGAACCGCCGCGCCTCACCGCGTACCCCCCGAAGCGACGGGACGACTCCGGTCACCCGCGCCGAGAGGGGCGCGGCGACCGCCGCGAGCAGCGCGGTGGCGACGACGATGCCGCCGGCGACGCCGACGACGGAGTACCCCAGTCCGAGCGCCGCGACCGCGCCGACGAGCCGGACGCCCGGGCGCAGGAGCTTGTTGAAGGCGATCTCGCCGCGGGCGGAGCCGACCGCGCGGAAGATCGCCGACGCGACCATCACGACGCCGAGCAGCCCGACGAGGAACCCGAACGCGCGCATCGTCGCCGGGAACGCGGGGTCCTCGACGGTGAGCGCGTCGATCCGCGGCGCGGCGAGCCAGATCCCGGCGGCGATGGCGGCGCCGAACCCGAGCGTCGTGGCGTACGCGAGCCCGGCGACGACCCCCTGCCGGTCGGAGTCGTCCGCGTACTCCGGGAGGTACCGCTGGAGCGCCGGGACGCTCCCGAACGTGACGAGCCGAGAGAGTAACTGCGCGATCCGCCACGCCAGCGCGTACACGCCGTAGGCGGCCGGGCCGAGCCCCCTCGCGAGGACGAACTCCGTCGCGGCCGTGAGCGCGCGCTGGCCGGAGACGCCGCCGGCGGTGATCACCGCCCCGCCCGCGATCGTCACGAGCGCCTCGCGCTCGTCGTCGGGAACGGCGTCGTCGGCGTCGCTCGTGGTGTCGGCGTCGCTTGCGGTATCGGCGCCGCTGGCGGAATCGCCCGCCGCGTCGCCGCCGGCTCCGGATCCGTCGTTCACGAGTCACCTCGACGTGACCCGGCTCGGGAGAAAAGCGCCTCGTTCTCTCGGCGGTCGAGTCGAACCGGTCGAGCCGGCTACCAGCGGTGGTGCACGTGTTCGCGGACGTACTCGTCGTACACCGCGTTCGCGGCCTCGCGCTCGGCGTCGGACAGCGGGGCGGCCTCGCTCGCGGCCGCGTTCGACTCGATGTGCGCCGGCGTCGTCGAGCCCGGAATGACCGTCGAGACGGCGTCGTGGTCGAGGATCCAGCGCAGCGCGAACTCCGGTAAGGCCCGGTCGTCGGGGATCCGATCTTCCAGCGCGTCGACCGCGTCGAGGCCGGTCTCGAAGGGGACGCCGGCGAACGTCTCGCCCACGTCGAAGGCGTCGCCCTCGCGGTTGTAGTTGCGGTGGTCGTCCTCGGGGAACTCGGCGTCCCGCGAGAGCGCCCCGGTGAGCAGGCCGGAGGCGAGCGGCACCCGGCAGATCACGCCCACGTCGCGCGCGGCGGCCTCCTCTAAGAACAGCTCGGCGGGGCGCTGGCGGAAGGGGTTGAAGATGATCTGGACCGTCTCGACGCCGGGGTACGCGATCGCCTTGAGCCCCTCCTCGACGCGCTCGACGCTGACGCCGTAGTTCGCGATCTTCCCCTCGTCGGCGAGGTCGTCGAGCGCGTCGAACGTCTCCGGTCGGTAGTAGACGTCCGTCGGCGGGCAGTGGAGCTGGACCAGGTCCAGCGTCTCCATTCCGAGGTTCTCCCGCGACCGGTTCACGAACCGGCGGAGGTTCGCCTCGTCGTAGCCGTCGGCGACGTGGGGGTCGAGCCGGCGGCCGGCCTTCGTCGCCACCGTCACGTCGCCGCTCGCGATGTCGTCTTCGAGCACGTCGCCGAGGATCTGCTCGGAGCGCCCGTCGCCGTACACGTCCGCGGTGTCGAAGAAGTCGATCCCGGCGTTGCGGGCGGTCTCGACGGCTTCGACGGCCTCGGCCTCGCTCACGTCGCCCCAGTCGCTCCCGATCTGCCACGAGCCGTAGCCGACCTCGCTGACCGCGCCGACGTTCCCGAGCGTTCGGTGGTTCATGTTCACCCACCACTGATCGGGGCGAACGCAAGGGCGTTCCGGAGGCGGAACCGGGGGCACTCGCGGCGCGCGGCCAGCGCGCACCCCCGCCGCCCGCAGTCACGGGAGCTAAACGGCTCGACGCCCTACCGGCCACGTATATGCAGTTCTGTGACGACTGCGGCTCGATGATGGTCTCTCGCGACGGGGAGATGGTGTGTCAGAACGACGACTGCGGCGGCACCGCCGAGCGCGACGAGGGGCTCGCCGCGGAGTTCGAGTCGACGACCGAGCAGACCGGCGACGAGGTGATCGAGACGGAGGAGGGCGCGAACTTCGAGGGGAAGCCGACCGCCGACGACATCGTCTGCGACGAGTGCGGCCACGGCGAGGCGTGGTACACGATCAAACAAACCGGCGCCGCCGACGAGCCCCCGACGCGATTCTTCAAGTGCAAAGAGTGCGGGCACCGGTGGCGAGGGTACAACTGATCGGTTCTGTCGTAAACGCTGTCGTCGAGATCTCGTCCGAAACACCCGGTCGCGGAACGACGTTTTGATCGATTGCGGGAGTGAGTCTCGCAAATTGGCTGTTCGGTTGTTTATAAGTCTGATTTTGGTGTTGCTGTCGGCTGTTTATACGTGGTCGACGGCTCTGCGGTGAAGACCTGTAAAGCCCCAGCCGATCACTTATATATGGTTAACTGGAGATCGGCGGCGAGGACCTCCAAAGCCCCAGGCGTGAGGCGCCCAGACACTCGCTGCGCTCCTCGTCACTCGTTCCACTCGTTCCTGCGGTGCTTACATCGTCTCTGGGCGCCTCACGCCTGCCCCTTTGAGCCCCCACCCCGCACAGCAACCGCAGCCTCACGCCTCCCCAGCCTCGTCGGCGGCTCCCGTTGGTCGCCGCCGACTCCCTCGTGCGGTCTCCTCGCGGACCTTCGGCCCGCTCGGAGGCGCACGCCACCGCGGCGTCCTTTATAAGCGATTGTCCCTGTCGCTCACAGCTATTTAAATACCGTATCGTCCCCACCGATTTGCGAGACTCACTCCCGTAATCGGTCGTCACTCTGCCCGTACCGAGGACAACACGGACAGCCATCCGCCGGGGAGTTCACCGGAACCGCCGGACCACTTATAACCCGTCCCACAGCCGCGGTCCGAGAAACGCCGCCACCGCCTCTCCCACTTCTCCCGCCCGCCCCACGAAGAAGTGGTCGGACTCGAACGCCCGCGTCTCGATCCCGAGCTCCTCCGCCCTCGCCACGACGGGCTCCCAGTCGGCCGTCGAGTCGCGGGTCGCGTACAGGATCCCCGTCGCCACGCCGAGCTCGACGAGGTCGTCGAGGGCCGCGACCGCGTCGGCGTCGGGGTTCAGCCGCGCGGTCGGCGCGAGCGCGCAGACCCCGGCGAGGCCGGGGCGGGACGCGGCCGTGACGAGCGCGATCGTTCCGCCGAACGAGAAGCCGAACAGGCCGACGCGCTCGTAGCGCTCCGCGGCCCACCCCACCGCGTTGTCGGCGTCGGTGCTCTCGCCGTACCCCTCGTCCCAGTCGCCGTAGTCGAACCGGAGGCAGTCGATCCCCCGGTCGGTCAGGGCGTCGCTCACCGCCCGCAGCCGCTCGTCGCCGCGGTGGCCGCGCTGCTGCGGGTGCGGGGGGCAGGCGACGACGACCGTCTCCGACTGAGAGCCGTCGCTCGCGGCGGTGTCGAGGGTGGCGCGCACGTCGCGGCCGCCGGGGATCAGGACGGTGTCGCTCACGGACTCGGAAAATCCGCCGCGTCAGGGGACCTGCGTCACGCGATCAACGTCGTCAAGCTCGGCGAGGTCGGCCGCGAGCGCCCCCTGGTCGACGTTCGCCTCGTAGTAGAACACGAGATCGAAGGTGCCGTCGCGGAGGAGCTGCTGGCACTCCCAGACGAACTCCTCGTCGTCGAGGGTGCGCCCTTGGAACTGGTTCGACGAGAAGTCCGTGTCGTCGTTGCCGGCCTCGATGTACGCCTCGCCCTTGCCGGCGTGGTCGGCGATGACCTCGTTGATCGCGACCGTGAGCTCGTGCATCTCCAGGTCCTCCTGGCCGCCGAGCGTCGTGTGGACGATACAGCCCGCGAGTTCGATGTCGCCCGGCTCCAGTAAGGCCTTCGTCCGCGTGTAGAGGTCGGCGTCGACGGTCTCGCTCATGGTCGGCTATTCCGGCTCCCCTGATAAACGAATGACGGTTCACCGCCGCGTTCCCAGGCTCCGGGACTCACCGCCGGAGGGAGACGACGGTTTCACCGGAGTCGTCCCCCGCCGCGGGCTCCTCCACCGCCACGAGCCCGTCGTCCGCGAGGTCGTCGATCAGCCCGCGCAGCCACTCCCGCCCGTGCTCGCCGTCGGGCGCGTAGTCGACGCGAACGCGGGGACCGAGGTCGTCGAGCGCCAGTTCGTCGTACTCGCCGAGCGTCCGGACGACCCGCCCGCGGAACTGTCGGCGGCTCCCCTCGAAGCTCGGCTGTTCGGGCACGTCGGGCGCGGTGAAATCGCCGGTCTCGTAGGCGTGACACCACCCGCGCCACGGGCAGCCGGCCTCGTCGCAACGCGGGGTCGTCCCGCAGGCGACGCCGCCGAGCTCCATGATCGCGTTGTTCCAGACGCGGGACTCGCCGTCGGGCATCACGCGCGAGGCGACCCGCGCGAACGCGTCGTCGTCGTCCGGCACCCCGAACGCGCGATGGAGCACCCGCTTCACGTTGGTGTCGACGACGGCGTCGCCGTTATTGAACGCGAACGACGCTACCGCGTTGGCGGTGTAGGGGCCGACGCCCATCAGCTCCTGGAGCTCTTCGGGGGTCTCCGGAAACGTCCCGTCGTACTCGCCCTCGACCTGTCCGGCCGCCTCGTGGAGGTACTTCGCGCGGTTGTTGTAGCCGAGCGAGTGGTCCGACCAGAACGCGACCACGTCGCCGCGGTCGGTCGCCGCCAGGGCCGCGGTCGTCGGCCACTCCTCGAGGAAGTCCTCCCACGCGGGGACGACCCGATCGAGCTGGGTCTGCTGGCTCATCACCTCGCTGACGAGGATCTCGTAGGGGTCCTCGGTGCGCCGCCACGGGAACTCGCGGTGGTCGGCCTCGTACCAGTCGACGAGCGCCTCGCAGACCGCGTCGAGGTCGGCCGGCAGCGCCGGGGCGTCGCCCTCGGCGAGCCCCTCCGGGCCGCCCTCCGCGGTCGCGTCCGAGTCGGTCATTACCGTCGCTCCGGCCGGCGGCGGTTTATCCGTGCTGGTCCGCGTCGGGGTGTCCGTCGACACCGCCCTCCACCGGCTCCATCGAGCGCGGGTCGCGGTCGGGACCCGGATACTCCCCGCCGACGGCCTCCGGGTACAGCCCCGCCGGCGAGAAGACGGTCGCGAACGCCCGCGGCTCCCGGACGCTCACCGCCATCCGGTCCCGGAGGCCCGCCGCGGCCTGCGGGCCCGTGAGCGACGGGTCGAAGCTCACGACCTGCATCGCGCCGCCGCGGTACGCCGACGCCAGCGCCGGGTGGTCGCCCGCGGGCTGTGCCACCGGTTCGCGCCACGCCGCGACCGCGTCGCGCCAGTCGCCCGCCAACTCGTCGTCTGCGAGCGCGGCGATCACCGCCGCCGCGTCGTCGAGGAGCGGGTCGCTGGCGACGAGGGTCGTCCACGCGTGCGAGCGCAGCGCGTCGAGCGACTCGCGGGCCGCCCCGCCGACGAGGAGGTCGGCCGCGAGCACGTCGGCGTCGGCGACGACACGGGCGGGGCTCGGCTCGGGGTCGACGGGCGGGAGGGTCTCGGCGTCGCCCTCGGCCTCGGTGGCGTCCAAGTCCGATCGTCGCTCGGCCAGCGCCGCGCTCACCGCCTCGGCGTCCGCGTCGTACTCGGCGGCTCGGTCGAAGAGGTCGGCGAAGGTCATTGTCGAGGGATCGGGGGCGACGGATATCGGGCTTGCGGCCGGCGGCGGGAGCGAGTCGAAGCCGGGGCTGTTCAAGCGGAAATGAGAGAAGAGCCTAGGCCGAGATTTGAACTCGGGGTCTCGTCCTTACCAAGGACGCGCTTTACCGCTAAGCTACCCAGGCACGCAATCAGTCGTTGACCGGATTCGACTTTATGGGTTTCGATTCGGGGGCGACCCGTCACGCGGACACACACCGCCCTGTCGCCGTCGGGCGACTCAGCGATCGGTCGCGCTCACGGCGCGGTCGGAGATGTCGGCGATCCGGTCGGCCGTGGTCTCCGGGAGCGCGCGCCCCGGCGGCGGGAACTCGCCGTCGTAGTCGGCCGCCAGGTTGCGGGCGTACGTCAACAGCTCCTCGGGCGGGTCGCCGCCGACGGCGGTGGTGCCGGCGACGACCGCGAGCTCGAGGGCGTCGATCTCCAGGTTCCGGTCGAGCGCGGTCGCCGCGGCGGGGTCGGTCCCCTCGCGGTCCCGGAGCGTCTGGTCGCGGCCGAACGCGCGCACGACCTCGACCGCGGCCGCGGCGGCGTCGGTGCACGCGAGCAGGGCGAACCCGCGCGAGACGAGCACGTCGGCGGTGAGCACGTCCATGTCGGCGTCGATGTCCGACTCCTGCGTGGGCGCGGTCACCCACGGCTCCTCGTGGGCCACCGACCGGGTGAGCCGGAGGCCCTCGTAGATGAGCTGGACGCCGGCGGCCCGGTCGACCACCGCGTCGGGGTCGACCTCGGGGTCGACCGCGCGGGCGGTGACGAGCGCCAGCACCCCCGGGGTCACGGCGGCGTTCGCGATCCGGTCTTCGAGGGCCTCACGCAGCTCGTCGGGCTCGACGTCGGCGAGCGCCTCAGACGCGGCGTCACGCGCTCGCGCGGCATCGTCCATTACGTAACGGTAGTCGATCGAGGGGCAAAGACCTTTGGAAACGAACGGGATACGCGACCGTGATCCGCACCCGAGACGACGACGGGATCCGCGTCGTGACGATCGACCGCCCCGCGCGCCGCAACGCCCTCCGCCCCGAGGACCTGACCGCGCTCCGCACCGCCGTCGCCGACGCCGACGCGCCTGTGACCTACCTTCGCGGTGCCGGCGAGGCGTTCTGTGCCGGCGCCGACCTCGACGTCGTCGCCGCGCTCGACGATCCGGAGTCGTTCGCCCGCGCGGGCCAGCGCGCGGCCGAGGCGATCGCCGGCGCCGAGACGGTCGTCGTCTGCGGGATCGACGGCGCGGCCCGCGGCGGCGGGGTCGAGATCGCGCTCGCGGCTGACCTCCGAATCGCCACGCCCGCGGCGACGTTCGCGGAGCCGGGCGTCCAGTTCGGGCTGTTCGGTGCGTGGGGCGGGACCGTCCGTCTGCCGCGAATCATGGGCGAGGGCGACGCCCTCGACTTCGCGCTCTCGGGGCGCGTGCTCGACGCGGACGAGGCGCTCCGGACCGGGCTCGTCTCCCGCGTCGTCGACGACCCGCGCGAGGTCGCCGACGAGATTGCAAGCGGAAAGCCGGACGCGCTTCGCGCGATCAAACGCCGGGTGCGCGACCGCCGCGACGACGGGGCACAGGAGCGCGCGGAGGCGACCGCCTTCGCCGAGCTCGTAGCCGAACACGCCGACGATATCGCGGCGACGCGCGGGGAGTAGTCTCGCCTCGGAACTCATCCCCTCATCCGAGGTCTCCGGGCCCGTCTTCTTGCGGTCGGTCGGATGTGACAGGTTTAAGTAATCCTCCGACTAACCAGCGAATGCGAAGCACGCACCGGTAGTGTAGTGGTATCACGCAACCTTGCCATGGTTGCAACCCGAGTTCAAATCTCGGCCGGTGCATTTTGCGAACTGCCTAGCCGGGTAGTCTCACCTCGCTCTCAAACCGCTCGCGACGACTCCGGCGTACCGACCCACCGGCAACCGTCACGGTTAGGTTCGCCCGTTCGTTTGCACACGTAAACCCGTCTCTCCGGCGAGTGCGCGGAGAGTCCGATCCACCATGCAACAGTACCTCGATCTCGTCGACGAGACCCTCTCGACGGGCACGTACAAGCCGAACCGGACCGGCGTCGACACGATCGCGACGTTCAGCGGGCAGTACACCGTCGACCTCGCGGAGGGGTTCCCGCTCCTCACGACCAAGAAGATGGACGGCTACCGCTGGAACTCGCTGATCCACGAGGTGCTCTGGTACCTCTCCGGCGAGGAGCACATCCGGAACCTCCGCGAGGAGACCAAGATCTGGGACGCGTGGGCCGACGAGGAGGGCAAACTCGACACCGCCTACGGCCGCTTCTGGCGCCGGTTCCCCGTGCCGGACGGCGTCGACGCGCTTCCCGGGGAGACGTGGCCCGAGGACGCCCACCGCTGGGTGACCGTCGAGGAGGGACCGGACGGCGCCGAGCGCCGGACCTTCGACCAGATTCAGTACGTGCTCGACACCTTAGCGGAGAACCCGCAGTCGCGCCGGATGGTCGTGAACGCGTGGCATCCCGCCAACGCCGCGGTCTCGACGCTCCCGCCGTGTCACTACACCTTCGTCGTGAACGTACAGGACGGGCGGCTCAACCTCCACCTCACGCAGCGCTCGGGGGACATCGCGCTCGGGGTCCCGTTCAACATCGCCGCCTACGCGCTGCTCGCGAACGCGCTCGCGCAGCGGACGGGGTTCGAGGTCGGCGAGTTCGGTCACACCGTCGTCGACGCCCACGTTTACTGCGGGCGCGGCGAACGGGGGAAGTGGTACGCGAACAACCTCCCGTACGTGCAAGACCGGCTCGCGAACGTCGAGAGCAAGGCCGACTACCTCGACGTGAAGAGCTGGGTCGAGCGCACGGCCCCCGACGAGGCCGACGGCGAGGAGGGGTACGACCACGTCCCCGGCCTGCTCGAACAGCTCTCGCGGGAGCCGCGCGAGCGCCCACGGATCGAGATCGCGGACGTGCCGCTCGACGAGCTCACCTACGAGGACATCGAGGTCGTCGACTACGACTCCGCGGACGGCATCTCGTTCGCGGTCGCGGAGTGATGGTCGGGGACGCGTCCGACGGCGAGGCGTCCGGCGTCGCGGCCATCGACCTCGTCGTCGTCGCCGCGGTCGCCGAAAACGGCGTCATCGGCGACGGCGGCGGGATGCCGTGGCACTACCCGGCCGACCTGGCGCACTTCAAACGGCTCACGACGGGGCATCCCGTGATCGTCGGCCGGACGACCTACGAGAGCATCGCCGACCGGATCGGCGGCCCGCTCCCTGACCGCACCAGCGTCGTGCTGACGACGCGCGATCTCGATCTCCCCGAGGGCGCCGTCGTCGCGAGCGACGTCGGGGAGGCCGTCGACCTCGCGACCGCCGACGCGGCCGAGCGCGGCGTCGACGCGGTCTACGTGATCGGCGGCGCGACCGTCTACGAGCAGCTCCTCGACCGCGCCGACCGGATGGTGCTGACCGAGGTCCCCGAGCGCCCCGACGGCGACACGCGCTTTCCGGACTGGGACCCCGAGGAGTGGGCCGAGGCGGAACGCGAAGTCGTCGGGACCGGTGACAACGACGAAACCGACGCCGCCGACCTCGCGTTCGTCACCTACGAGCGAACCGTCGACTGAAGGGGACCGACTCCCCTGCCCGTTGGCAGATCGAAGTCTGCTAGGTTGGAATCAAATCTGGTTATTTCTGGCTATTCAGTCAGCAATCCCCGTTAACCACAGAGTTTCGGCTACTGTCTTCGCGAAATAGCGATCGAGAAAACATTTTTCACGCCACATCGTGTTGTGTGTTCACATGGCACTGTCAGAAACCGCGATCGAGCCCAAACGGTGTCCGTTCTGCGGGGCGACACTCGCGTCGCCCGGCGCGGGCTTCATGCGCCACGTCGAGGCCGAGCCCGAGTGTCGCGACGCGTTCGAGACGTGGCGCGACCGCGTCACCGACGACATGCGGGCCGGCTGGGCGGGGTGACGGCCCCGCCGTATCGAGGCTCGTGGGAGTCCGAATCAGCTCCGCAGCGCCTCCACGGGGCGCTCGTTCGCGGCCTTCCACGCCGGATACGCGCCGCTGACGATCCCGACGCCGACGCCGAAGCCGAGCGCCAACAGGAGGTAGTAGCCGTTCGTCGGGTCGAGCACGAGCGCCGCGTCGACCGCGGGCGTCGCGGCCACCAGCCCGGCGACGAGCAGCACGGTCAACAGGGTCCCAGCCGCGGCGCCCGCCGCGCCGATAAGCCCGGCCTCCGCTAACAGCACGCGCAACACGTCTCGACGCGTCACGCCGACCGCGCGCATCACGCCGATCTCCTGTCTGCGCTCGACCGTGCTCATCAGCATGACGTTGAGGATCGAGACGCCGGCGACCACGAGCGAGATGGCGCCGAGCCCGAGGAGGAACGTGCTCAAGAGATCGAAGAAGTCGTTGATCTCGTCGACGAGCGCCGCCAGCTCGAACAGGTCGACGCGCTCCTCCCGGGCGTTCACCTCCTCGCGGATCGCGTCCGCGGCGGCCCGCGCGGTCGCCCCCGACTCCGCGACGACCAGCGCCTGCGCGTAGCCGTCGGCGGCGAACGCCGACTCCGGGAGGAAGACGGCGTCGTCGGGCGCCACCGGGCTGAACGTCTGGCTCTCGGCGAGCACCGCGACGACGCGGACCTGCGACCCCGCGATCCCGACGGTGTCGCCCGCCCCGAGGCCGAGGTCCTCGGCGACGCCCGCGCCGACGATCGCCCCCTGCCTGTGGCGGTCCGGGAGCCTGCCCTCCGCGGCCTCGAACGCGAGCCCCGGCTCCTCGACGCCGTAGACCGTCGCGAAGGTCTGTGAACTCGGCCCCTCGACGACCGCGTTGTCGGAGTACAGCGGGACGACGGCCGGGTCGCCGACCGCCGGATCGTCGACGGCGCGGCGGATCGCCGCCACGTCGGCCGCCGAGAGCGACTCCACGCCGGCGTCCGCGTTCGGCGAGACTACCACTTGCGTGCCGATGTCGCCGATTGCGTCGTCGGCGCCGAGCGCGAGTACGTTCCCGAAGATCCCCAGCCCCGCGACCGCGAGCACGCCGATACAGACGCCGAGGACCGCGAGTATCGTCCGCACGCGGTTCCGCCGGAGGTTCCGCGCGGCCATCGAGACGGCGGGTCGCCAGCCCCGGAGCCAGCCCCTGGCGCCCTCGCTTCCGCCGCCCACGCCGGGCTCCGGGCCCCCCGATCCCTCCGTCATCGTTCCCCCGGTCTGAGAGCCGCGTCGGCGTCCCGGTCCGAAGGCCCCTCGGCCGGGGGGTCCCTGCCCGGGATCCCGCCCTCTAGGACCCCGTCCGTGAGCTCGACGACACGGTCCGCGTACTCCTCGACCAGCGGGTCGTGCGTGACGGCGACGACGGCGACCCCCTCCTCCTTCACGCGCTCGAACTCGGCGAGGATCGACTCGCCGGTCTCCGTGTCGAGGTTCCCCGTCGGCTCGTCCGCGAGCAGCACCGCCGGCTCGTTGATGAGCGACCGGGCGATGGCGACCCGCTGTTTCTGCCCGCCGGACAGCTCCGAGGGCTCGTGGTCCAGCCGGTCGCCGAGCCCGAACCGGCCGAGCAGGTCGGCGGCGCGGTCGCTCGCGTCCCCCGGGTCGAACGCGGTCGAGAGCGCGACGTTCTCGACCGCGGTCAGCGTCGGCAGGAGGTGGAAGTCCTGGAAGACGAACCCGATCGACTCCTTGCGGGCCGCGGTGCGCTCGCCGACGGTGAGCTCGGTCACATCGGTCCCGTCCAGCAGGCGCCACCCGTCGGTCGGGTCGTCGAGGAGCCCGAGCACGTTGAGCAGCGTCGACTTCCCGGAGCCGCTGGGGCCGACGACCGCGACGAACTCCCCCGGCTCGACCGCGAAGTCCACGTCGTCGAGCGCCACGACGGGCTCGGCGCCCGCGCCGGGGTACCGCTTGGTCGCGCCGCGCAGTTCGACGCTATACATCGCGTCGACGGACCGCGCTCCCGACGACCGCGACGCCCGCGCCGCCGACGAGTCCGACGATCCCGAGCGCCCCCAGCGTCCCGACGCCGCCGGAGCCGCCTCCGCCGCCGTCGCCCGACTCGGGGAGCGCCACCGTCGCGGTCTCGGTGTACCGGACGCCGCGCTCGGTGTACGCGATCCGGATCGGGACCGAGTCGGCGACGGAGGCGTTCGCCGTCGTCCGCAGGTCGAAGGCGACGAAGTCGCCCGCCCCCACGCCGCCGACGAAGTACTCCCGGCCGGCCGGGGTCGGCTCGACCCCCTCGGCGCCGGCGACCGAGACGACGACCCCCTCCAGCTCGCCGGTGCCCGCGTTGCCGAGGTTCGCGTCCACGACCACCTCGCCGCCCTCGGTTGTCCGGACCGTCGCGTCGGTGACGGTCGGGGCGCCCTCGCGCGTCGGGTACCGGACGGACGAGGTCGCCGTCCGGTTCGCGCCGGCCCCGGCGGGCGCGTCGAGTTCGGACCGGAACGCCGCCGTAACCGTCACGTCCGAGCGCTCGTCGAGGGGACCGAGGTCGACGATCACTCGCCGCTCCTCGCCCGGCGCCACGTCCTCCACGACGAACGGGCCGGCCTCGACGGTCGGGTCGGCCGCGTCGGACTCCCCGGCGTCGCCGTCATCTCCCCTGCCAGCCTCGACCGGCGTGCCGACGGCGGTCAGGTGCACGCGGTCGGCGGTCGACGTCCCGGTGTTGACGACGGTCACCGCCACCGGCGAGTCCGCCGATCGGACCGACTCGGCCGCGTCGTCAGCGGACGACTGGAGCCCGCCGCCCCCGCCGCCGAAGACCCCCTCGATGCCGTCGACGCCGATCCCGCCGGCGCTCTGGTCCTCCTCGTCGCTCCGGAGGTCCTCCGGCGAGAGCGCCCGGGCCCGCACGTCGAGCGCGACCTCGGCCGGCTGGACGTCGACGACCACGTCACGCGTCACGGTGACGGTCTCCCCGTCGTCGCCGTCGGTCGCCTCCCCCTCGGCGACGACCTCGACCGTGAGCCGGTGCTCGCCCGGCTCGTCGAAGCGGGTCCACAGGACCACGTCGGTCGCGTCGCCCGCCGAGAGCGCCCCGACCGCGGTCGCCTCGTCGCGGGAATCGCGGTCCGCGCCCCCGTTGTCGCCGCCGTCCGCGTCGATGAGCCGGACGCTCGTCACGTCCGCCGCCGCCGGGCTCCCGCCGGAGTTCGAGACGGTCACGTTCAGCGCCGTCCGCTCGCCGACGGCGGGCTCGCTCGAACTCACGTCCACCCCGTCGATCGCGATCCGGGCGTCGGGCACCGCCGCGGCCGCGCCGACGGCCCCCAGGAGCGCCAGCAGGGCCAGCAGCGCGGCTGTGGTTCTCGTGGGTGTCAATGTCACCCCTCTTAGGGGAGTCCCGGGGATATATCCGTCGCAGGCGGGGATCGAAGACCCGTCGCAGACGACGAGCGCGGCGGCGGTTTCCGCGGCGATCTCTCCGGCGTCGACGCGGACGGATAGGGTGCGGGGTCCCGATCCGAGCGTACCGGTTACGGTTGCTTTTTCAACCGTCCGGTATAAGAACGGGTAATGAGCCAGCGCGACACCGCGAGAGCGGGTGATCGACGATGATGGGCGGCAACGACCAGCAGGCGTACGACCGCGGCACGTCGCTGTTCTCGCCCGACGGACGGATCTATCAGGTGGAGTACGCCCGCGAGGCGGTCTCGCGCGGCGCGCCGAGCGTCGGCGTCCGGACCGCCGACGGCGTCGTCTTCGTCGCGATGTCCCGCGCCTCCTCGACGCTGATGGAGGCCGAGAGCATCGAGAAGCTCCACAAGCTCGACGACCACCTCGGCACCGCGAGCGCCGGCCACGTCGCCGACGCCCGCCAGCTGATCGACCTCGCGCGCCGCCAGTCGCAGGGGAACCGCCTCCGCTACGGCGAGCCCGTCGGCGTCGAGACGCTGACGAAGTTCGTCACCGACCACATCCAGGAGAACACGCAGCGCGGCGGCACTCGGCCGTACGGCGCCGCGCTCCTCATCGGCGGCATCGACAACGGCGAGCCGCGCCTGTTCGCCGCCGACCCCTCCGGCACCCCGAACGAGTGGAAGGCGACCGTCATCGGCGGCGGCCGTCAGGACATCCAGGGCCACCTCGAAGAGGAGTGGACCGAGGGGCTCTCGCTCGACGCGGGCGTCGAACTCGGCATCGCCGCGCTCGCCGCCCACGACGACGAGTTCGAGCCGGAAGACCTGGCCGTCGCCACGGTCACCGAGGCGGACGGCTACCGGACCCTCCCGGTCGAGGAGGTCGCCGAGGCGTTCGAGGCCGCCGGGCTGACGGTCGGCGACGAGGACGAGGAGGGCGACGACGCGGACGCCGGCGAGGCGGACGCTGACACCGACGACACCGACGACGAGGAGTAACCTCCTCGTCTCTCGACGCCTTTCTCCGCTTTCTCCGCTTCCTCCCGCTCGTCATTCGCTTTTCCCGCCTCCCGGACCCTTTTGTCGCCGCCTGCCGAACCGCGGATATGGCACGCATCGCGGAACTCGTCGCGTACCCGCTGAAGTCGAACGACGGGGTGGCACTCGAACGGGCCGAGATCGGCCCGAACGGGGCCCTCCGCGGCGACCGTACCTACGCGCTCGTCGAGGCGGGCGTCGACCCGCACGCGGCCTCGGTCGGCGGCGACGGCGGTTACGTCAACGGGAAGAGCGAGCCGGCGGTCCACGGGCTCTCGGCGACCTACGAAGTCGCCGGCCCGACGGACGCGACGCCGACCGCGGTGACCCTCTCGCGGCCGGCGCGTCCGGAGACGGGAGCCGCCGCGGACGAGGAAACGTTTACGCTCCCCGACGACCGCGAGGCGCTGGAGGCGTGGGTCGGCGAGTACCTCGGCTACGCGGTCGATCTGGTCCGCGAGCCGGACGGCGGGCTCCCCGACGACCGGGCGGCGCCGGGACCGACCGTCGTCTCGCGGGCGACGCTGGAGGCGGTCGCCTCGTGGTTCGACGAGGTCGACGACGCGACGGAGATGCGGCGGCGGCTCCGCCCCAGCGTCGTGCTCGACGACTGCCCGGCGTTCTGGGAGGACCGGCTGTTCGCCGACCACGGGGAGGCCGTGCGCGTCTCCGTCGGAGAGGGCGAGCTGTTCGGCGTCAACCCGTGTCAGCGCTGCGTCGTCCCCTCGCGGGACCCGGACACGGGCGAGCCGATCGACGGCTTCCGCGAGACGTTCATCCGGAAGCGCCGCGAGACGCGGCCGGCGTGGACCGAGGGCGACCGGTTCGACCACGACTTCCGGCTGATGGTCAACACGGTCGTCCCGGAGGCGGAGTGGGGCTCGACGCTCGCGGTCGGCGACGCGGTCGCGATCGAGGGCGTCGAGCCGGAGCCGAACGGCGGGAACTGAAAAGGGGGACAGTACGTCGGGAACGGCCGACTACTGACCGCCGTCGGTCATCGCCACCGGATCGCCGTCGGCCAGTTCGCCCTCCGCGACCTCGGCGTCGGGGGCGCTTCCGGCCGACTCCGCCGCCCCGTGGTCCTCGGCGGCCGGGTCGGCCGCGCCGAAGTGGGCCCAGAGGGTGGCGCCCGCGACCGCGTAGGCGACGAGGTCGTAGTGGACCGTCCCGTCGAAGCCGGTGAACGCGGCGGCGGTGCTGTAGGCGAACAACCCGGCCACGCCCCCGACGAAGAGGGCGTCGGTCGTGAGCCGCCCCTCCGCGAGCGCGCCGAGCGCCCGGCGGATGCGCGGGGCGCAGGCGACGAGGAACGCGATCCCCGACAGCGCGCCGAGGTTGACGAAGAAGTGCGTCGCCATCCGCGAGTCGAGGAGCGACTGCAGGTACGACACCGTCATCGGATCGTAGAACAACCACTCGATGCGGGTCGGGTACAACACGGCGATGTACGGCGTCGCGACCATCAGTCCGAACAGCACGGCGACAGCGACGCGGGCGGACGCGAACTGCGAGGCCCGCCGCGCCTCGAACGCCCGGTCCGCGGGGTCGACGACGAGCCCGCACGCCGTCAGCGTCTCACGGATGTCGTCCCGGGACACCGACGGGTCGTGGTGGACGCCGACGGTGCCGTTCCGCGCGGTCGCCGACGCGGCGCTCACGCCGTCGCGGTCGCGGAGGACGGCCTCCAATAGCCCCTCTCGGCGCTTCGTGTCGATCCCCTCCACGGAGAAGGTGTCATGGACGTGCTGTTCGGGCACCCGCGCGACCCGCGGCCCCGAGTCGGGACCGGACGCGTCGGCCAAAGCGGAGTCGGCCGGCGCGTCGATCCCCCGATCGCGGACCGCGGCGTCGAGGCGCGTCGACCGCCCGCGGTGGTCGTCTGTCATGTGAACTACCTACACGCGTATCGCCATGAAACTTCCCCCGCTCGGGGTCCAGCGCGGGTCGCTCCCGGCGTCTCTCGGAGAGCGGGGCGCGGAGTGTGGGAAGCGGGGCGCGGGGCGCGAGGAGTAGGGCGCCGGGCCCGGAGGGCCGGCTAGGAGTTGACCGACTCCATGTACGAGGTGACGATCATCTGGCCCTTCCGCGTGAGCGCGGCGCCCGCGTCGCCGTCGACCACGAGGTCCTCCTCGCGGAGCGTGTCGAGGACCATCTCCGTCTGCGCCACGTCGCCGGTGATCACGTCGGCGATGTTCGCCTCGCCGCCGGCGGAGTAGATCGACACGAGGATCTCCAGCTGCTCCTCCGTCGGATCGAACGCCTCGACGTCCTCCATCACCTCGTCGTACTCCAGCTTGATGTACCGGCCGAGCACGTTCAAGATCCGCTTGTCGGGGACCGTCGCGATCGACGTCACAGTCTGGGTCTCGGGGACGTGGCGGAACACGAGCGCGGGACGCTTCGTGCCGGCGATCGTGCGGTCGGTCCGCTCGTAGTCGATGACCGTGGAGAGGTCGACCTCGAACGGCTCGGGGCAGTCGGCGAAGCCGATCGCGCCCGGCGAGAGGCTGATCGACGCGGTGTGGTCGGACGCGTCGGTGACGCGGCCGCCGAGCTTCGCCGGGTGGCGGACCGTGACCGTCACGCCGCGCAACAGGGCCTTGAACAGCAGTCGAGTGAACCGCTCCATGTCGTCCGGCTCTCCCTCGACGAGGGCGGTGCCCCGCTGTCCGTCTCGATCGTACGCGACGGTGACGCTGTCGCTGAAAAACGACTGGAGGTCGCCGGGGACGGTGCCGACGACGATGTCGAACACCTTCGAGAGGGGGACGGTCGTCTTCCCGTCGTCGGTGGCGAGCACGAGCCGGCGCTGGCTCAGGAGGACGCGGCCCGTCACGGGTTCGCCGCTTCCGAGGTCGGAGGTGTGGACGCGGCCGACGAAGTCGGCGACGACGGACTCTTCCATCGGACTCTGCTTGCGGCTCTCCGGTATTTACTGTTTCTCCTGACGTATCATTCGTGATAACACGCCGACAGATGGAGAACGAACGTGTTCGGGCGTTCGGGGTGGGCGATCGTCCGAGAAAAACGCGGAACAGCAAAGCCTAATGAGGTGGGCATCAAACCGCCGGGTGATGCCCACAGTAGAATACCTCAACTACGAAGTGCTCGACGACCACGGCTGGTCGATGGACGACGACGACCTGTTCGAGGAGGCCGCCGACGCCGACCTCGACGACGAGGATTACGGTACCCTCGAAGTGAATCAGGGCGAGTACATCCTCGAGTCCGCCGAGGCCCAGGGCTACGACTGGCCCTTCTCGTGCCGCGCCGGCGCCTGCGCGAACTGCGCCTCCATCGTCAAGGAGGGCGACATCGAGATGGACATGCAGCAGATCCTCTCCGACGAGGAGGTCGAAGAGAAGAACGTTCGCCTGACCTGCATCGGCAGCCCGGCGACGGACGAGGTCAAGATCGTCTACAACGCGAAACACCTCGACTACCTGCAGAACCGCGTCATCTAACGCCGCTCCGACCACGCCGCGGTCGTACTTACAGACGGTGTTCGATGTGGGTCGCCCCCATCGGTGCCACCGTTTTTTCGAAGGACTCGTTCCGAACAGCGACCGCTCGCCCGAGACTCCCGCTTCGGTCTACCAGGCCGACCACGCCGTCAGACTCTCGTCGCGGGCGTACACCCGCTTGCAGTCCTTGGCGTACGCGAAGTCGCCCTCGTGGTCCAGCTTCTCGTGGCGGTACTCGGGGGCGTCCTCGCGGATCTGGACGCCCTCGACGGTGAACTCCTCCTCGCCGAAGACCTCGGTCTCGCCGACGGTGAACTCGTAGTCGCCGGGGACGTTCACCTGCAGCGAGCGCGTCTGGTCGGCGTTGCCGTCCTTCGGGTGGAGCGTCACCGGGACGGAGACGTTGTCGACCGCGCGGGTCCACAGCGTCTCGACGGCCTCGATGTCGGCCTCCTCGACGCGCTGTTCGGGGCCGACCTCGATCCCGGTCACCCGGACCTGCATCAGGGCGTCGGGCGAGTCGACGACGAACTCCTCGCCCGTGGCGACGTAGGTGTCGGCGGGCACGTCCATCTCGGTCGAGAACGACTCGCCGTCCTGCGAGACGACGACGGTCAGCCGGACGGTCTCCTCCTCGGGGATCTCGGCTTTGTGCGTGTGGTCGCACTCGGTACAGCGAACGGTCGCCTGCCCGCCGGGGCGCAACACTTCGTGGACGGTCTCCTCGCCCGACGAGCACGACGGGCAGACGAGACCGACTCGGTCTCCGGTTTCGGTCATTACGGCGTCGTATCCGCCGCTCGCGTAAATATCCGCCCCTGTGGCCGCGGTGCGTCACACGCTCGCGTGGGGCTCGATCGGCGGCCGATCGGACTCCGAGGCGGGCGAGTAAGGAAACTGGTTTATCGGTGTCTGGGGAACGGACGCCCATGATCGTACCCGGATCCAGCTCACAGCTGCTCGCGGCCGCGCTCGCCGAGGAGACGGGTCGGCCGCTGGCGACCCCGACCTACGACCGGTTCCCGGACGGGGAGGGGCTCGCGGCGGTCCCCGACTTCGCGGGCGACGAGGCGGTGATCGTCGCCGCGACCGACTCCGACGAGGCGTGGGTCGAACTGCTCCAGCTCCAGGACGCCGTCCGCGAGGCCGGCGCCGAGCGCGTGACGACGGTGATCCCCTACATGGGGTACGCCCGGCAGGACGCGTCGTTCGGCGACGGCGAGCCGGTCTCGGCGCGGGCAATGGCCCGGGCGATATCGACCGGGACCGACCGCGTCGTCCTCGTCAACCCCCACGAGGCGGGCGTCGCCGATTTCTACGACGCCCCGGTCGAGACGGTCGACGCCGCCGGCGTGCTCGCGGAGCCCCTGCCGGCCGCCCTCGATTCCCCCCTGTTCCTCGCGCCCGACGAGGGCGCGGTCGGCATCGCGGAGACGGTTCGGGACGCGTACGGCGCGGGCGAGACCGACTACTTTGAGAAGCACCGCGACCGCGACACGGGCGCGATCGAGGTGTCGCCGTCGGACGCGCCCGTGGAGGGACGGGACGTGGTCGTCGTCGACGACATCGTCGCCACCGGGTCGACGATGAGCGAGTCGGTCGCCGTCCTGAACGACCGCGGCGCGAAGCGGGTGCTCGCCGCCTGCGTCCACCCGATGCTCGCGGCCAACGCCGTGACGAAGCTCCGCGGCGCCGGCGTCGACCGCATCGTCGGCAGCGACACCCTCGAACGCGGCTGCAGCGTCGTCAGCGTCGCGCCCGTCCTCGCCGACGCGCTCGACTGACCCCGTCCGATATACGGTCGTTCTTGATTGAGTTCGGGAGTAAGTCTCGCACGTTGGTGATCTGGTTGTTTATAAGTCGGATTGAGTTGTTGCCGTCGGCTGTTTATAAGCGATCGATGATGCTGCGGTGAAGCCCTCCAAAGCCCCAGCCGTGAGGCGGGCGGACGCTCTCTGCGCTCCTCACTCGGTCGCTACCGCTCCCTCGTTGCGGTGCTTGTGTCGCCTCCGCCCGCCTCACGACTGCCCCTTTGAATCCCACCCGACCGCGACCGCACAGCACCTCATGCCTCCCCAGCCTCGTCGCTGGCGGCAGTAGTCGCCAGCGACTCCCTCGCACCGTCGGCTCGCGGCCGCCGAGGGCGGCCGCTCACCGGGGCGCGCCACCGCACGGCATTTATAGGTGATCGTCGCCGTCGCTTATGTCCTTTTAAATGCAAGATCGCTCGCATCAATTTGCGATACCCACTCCCGCCATCGATCACGAACGGGGCGCCCCGGACGAGCCGCCCGCAAACCGAAAGACGGACGACCGAGCTATCCGCCGAGGAAGTCTTTCCGCACGTCCTCGTCGCCGAGCAGCACGTCCCCCCGGTCGGTGTACCGGTTCTCGCCGTTGACGAGGACGTAGCCGCGGTCGCAGCGCCGTAGCGCCTCCTTCGCGTTCTGCTCGACCATCAGGATCGCGGTCCCCGAGTCGTTGATCCGGTCGATCCGGTCGAACATGTCCGAGACGAGGTCCGGCGCGAGCCCCGCCGACGGCTCGTCGAGCAACAGCAGATCGGGGTCGAGCATGAGCGCCCGCCCCATCGCGACCATCTGGCGCTGGCCGCCGGAGAGCGTCCCGGCCTTCTGGTCTTTCCGCTCCCGGAGGATCGGGAACCGGTCGTAGATCGCCTCGATCTGGTCTTCGGGGACCTCGTCGAGGATGTACGCCCCCATCTCGAGGTTCTCGCGGACGCTCAGTCCCGGGAACACGTTGTCCGTCTGCGGGACGAACCCGATCCCCTCGCGGATGATCCGCTCGGGCGCGAGCCCGTGGATCGGCTCGCCCTCGAACTCGACGGTGCCGTCCATGTACGTCGTGAGCCCGAAGACCGTCTTCATCACGGTCGACTTGCCGGCGCCGTTGGGGCCGACGATGGTGACGTACTCCCCGTCGGCGACGTCGAGGTCGACGTCCGAGAGGATCTGCAGGTCGCCGTAGCCGGCGTCGAGGTCGCGGAGCCGGAGGATGGCGTCGCCGTCGAGGGTGTGGGCCGTCCCCGCGTCGGCGTCGGTCGCGTCGGACTCGGCGGTCCCGTCCGACTCGACGGGGTCGTCCGCGACGGTCTCGTCGGTGGCCGTCTCGTCGGTCCCGCTCTCGCCGACGCGCTCGTCGCCGGTCTCGCCCTCCTCGACGCTCATACGTCCTCCCCCAGGTACGCCTCGATGACCCGTTCGTCGTTCCGTATCTCGTCGCCGGTCCCCTCGGCGAGAACGCTGCCCTGGTGCATGACGATGACGTGTTCGCAGTTGTTCATGATGACGTCCATGTCGTGTTCGACGAGGAGGAAGGTGTAGCCGTCCTCGCGCAGCTGGTGGATCCGGTCGAGGAGCTTCTCCTCTAACGTGGGGTTGACCCCCGCGAGCGGCTCGTCGAGCAGAACCACCTCCGGATCGGTCATGAGCGCCCGCGCCATCTCGAGGAGCTTCCGCTGCCCGCCCGAGAGGTTGCCGGCGTGTTCGGTCGCGAGGTGGTCAATCTCGAAGAAGTCGAGGGTCTCCCACGCGCGCTCGCGGATCGCCTCCTCCTGTTCGACGACGTCTCCCCGGAGGCCGGGCGTGACCGCCCGGATCGCCGACTCGCCGAGCTGGCCCTTCGGTGCGAGCATCAAGTTCTCCAGGACGGTCATCTCCGAGAGCTCGCGGGCGATCTGGAAGGTGCGGACGAGCCCCTTCCGCGCCATCCGGTACGGTTCGAGCCCGGTGACGTCCTCGCCCTTGAAGTACACCGACCCCGCGGTCGGCTCGTGGACGCCGGTGATGCAGTTGAACGTGGTCGACTTCCCGGCCCCGTTGGGGCCGATCAGTCCCGTCAGCGACCCCTGTTCGACCTCGAAGCTGGCGCCGTCGACGGCGGTGACCCCGCCGAACCGCTTGACGAGCCCCTCGACACGGAGCGGCGGGGCCCCCGAGGGGACGTGTTTCGCCGCCTCCTCGACGGCGCTGTCGTTCGCCTCGGGCTCGTCGGTGATCGCGTCGGCCGCGTCGACCTCGTCCGCCGCGTCGGCGACGTCCGAGGCGTCCGGAACGTCGCTACTCATCGGTCTCACCCCCGCTGGGGCGCTCCGAGAGGTCGACGGCCGCGGCCGTCTCGATCCGGTCCCCGAGTATCCCGTCGGGGCGCCGGTGCATGATGAACACCAGGATGAGCCCGAGGAGGATGAACTGGAGCGGCGCGACGTTGTCCGTCGCGAACGCGAGGAACGCGGTCGGGTCGAGCGCGGCCACCGCGTCGGCGAACGACGGCGGCGTCTCGGCGTCGATGACGTCGCGCACCGACGCCCCGACGCGGCGCGGCCCCTCGAACAGGACCGTCGCGAAGACGATCCCGCCGAGGACCGAGCCGACGTTCGACCCCGATCCGCCGATGATGACGGCGATGAAGACGTAGAAGGTCAGGAGGGGCATGAACTGCGGCGTCGGCGAGACGTTGCCCTGACTGCCGAACCAGAGGATGCCGACGAGCCCCATCAGCGCGCAGCCGATGACGAACACCTTCACCTTGATCAGGTCCACGTTCTTCCCGAGCGAGTCGGCGACGAGCTCGTCTTCCCGGATCGCCTTGAGCGTCCGCCCGAACGGCGACCGGCCGAGCCGTTCCAGCAGGACGTAAAAGGCGATCACGAAGGCGGCGAGCACGGCGATGTACCCCCAGTCGATGAGGATCGAGTTGGAGACCCCGAGCGCGTCCTCGCCGAAGACCCCGAAGACGAGCTCGCCGAAGGCCGTCGGCGTCCCGGCCTGCCCGTCGACGAGGAACAGGTCGCGGACGGGGTTCCGCGGCATCCCCATGCCGCGGCCGCCGCCGGTGCCGACGCCGAGCGAGTCCCTGAGGAACGTGTCGAACGCGCTCGACTGGAGGAACAGCCGGACGATCTCCGAGATGCCGAGCGTGACGATCGCCAGGTAGTCGGCCTTGAGCCGGAGCGCCGGGAGCGCGGCGAGCAGGCCGACGACCGCGGCCACCAGCATGCCGGCGGCGATGCCGACCGGGAGCGGGAGCCCGAACCCGGGCGGCCCGAACGCCGGGTCGGGCGAGCGGACGACGATCCCCATGGTGTAGACCCCGAGCGCCATGAACCCGGCCACGCCGATGTTGAACAGCCCGGCGTACCCCCACTGGAGGTTCAACGCGAGCGCCGCGAGCGCGTACACGAGCCCGAGGAACGTCAGCGTCCGCATCAGCCCGACGACGCTGTTGAGACCGTCGGCGAAGGTGAGCACCGTCGCGGCGAGGTAGACTACGAGGAGCGTCCCGAGCACGAGCCCGAGGTCGCTCCGCTTGGCGGCGTCGAGCAGGGCGGCGGTCGCGCTCTCCGGCCGCTCGTCGGCCGGCGCGTCCCGGTCGCCCGAGGACGAGGCGTCGGTCATGCGGTCGAAACACCTCCGAAGAGCCCCTCGGGGCGCAACAGGAGCATGGTGATCATCACGGCGAAGGCGGCGGCCTCGTTGAAGTCCGAGGGGATCCAGATCGTCGAGGTGGTGAAGACGATCCCGATGACGAGCCCGCCCGCGATCGCGCCGTACACCGAGCCGATCCCGCCGAGGATGACGGCCGCGAAGATGAGGAGGAGCAGCAGCCAGCCGAAGTCGAACTGGATCGTCCCGCGGAGCAGCACGTAGAGGTACCCCGAGGCGCCCGCCAGCCCGCCGCCGATGATCCACGTCGCGGTGACGACGCGCTCGGCCGGGATCCCCGTCACGAGCGCCAGGTCCTTGTTGTCGGCCATCGCCCGCATCGCGGTGCCGAGCTTCGTGCGCTGGAGCATGAAGTGCATCGCGAGCATGAGCCCGATCGCGGCGACGACGATTGTCAGCTCGTGGGCGTTGACGGAGAGCCCAAGCGGACCGAACGCGAGGTTCGACGCGTCGACGCTCGCCGTGACGCCGCGCCGGTCGGAGCCGTAGACGAACTGGATCGCGTACCGGACGACCAGCGCGGCGCCGATCGACGCGATGAGGATCGAGATCCCGTCGCGGTCCCGCATCGGCTTGTAGAACGCGCGGTCCAGCGCCAGCGCGACGGCCGCGGTGATCGCGAACGCCGCGACCAGTCCCGCGAGCACCGCGACGGGCGTCGAGAGGATGTGCGCGCCGACCTCGCCGGCGGACGCGCTCCCGGCGTCCCGGACGCTCAACAGCGCCCGGACCGGGACGTCTCCGAACCCGGCGATCAGGAACGCGACCCCCCAGCCGGTGAACGCCCCGGTGCTGAGCAGGTCGCCGTGCGAGAAGTTCGCGAACGAGAGGATGCTGTACGTCATCGAGAGCCCGATGCCGGCGAGCCCGACGACGAGCCCGATCACGACCCCGTTCCAGAGGTTCGAGCCGAGTCGATCGGCCGAGAGCGCCCCGCCGACCGGGCCCACGGAGAGCCCGGCGAGCTTCGCGGCGAGGTCGACGAGCAGCAGGCCGCCGAGGAGGGCGACGAGAAGAAGCCCCGGCCGGGCCCGCGCCGAGTCGACGATCGACGATTCAGTTGTTCCCATGTGTGCGTCTCACTGCCGCAGAGTGAGTTATGGAGAGGTAAATAACTCGCTGTTCCGACAAAAGTCGATACCTCGAAAACGCCTGACAGCTGTCGGAACGTCGGAATTCGCCGATCCGTCTCGGTCTTCCGCGGTCCGTCCCCCCTCTTCCCCGCTCCGCCTCAGTCGCCGCCCGCGGCGCGCGCGTGTCGCCGTGCGTCCTCGGGAGAGCGCCCCTCGCGGAGCATGGCCTCCACGAACAGCTCGCCCGCCTTGTACGAGGAACGGACCATCGGCCCCGACGCGCAGTAGAGGAAGCCGAACTCCTCTTCGGCGACCGCGCGCCACACGTCGAACACGTCGGGGTGTACGTACTCGAACACGTCGAGGTGCGAGCGCGAGGGCCGGAGGTACTGGCCGAACGTCACCACGTCGACGCCGACCTCGCGGAGGTCGCCGAGGGTGCGGTACACCTCGTGGTGGTACTCGCCGACGCCGAGCATGAGGCTCGTCTTGGTGTGGATGTTGGACTCGCGGTCGACCCGGTCGAGCACCGCGAGCGACTGCTCGTAGCCGGCCCGCCGGTCGCGCACGGGCCACTGGAGCCGCTCGACCGTCTCGACGTTGTGGGCGATCACGTCGGGCCCGGCGTCGACGATCCGGTCGATCGCCTCAGGGTCGCCACCGAAGTCCGGGATCAGCGTCTCGACGAGAATCTCCGGGTCCCGCCGCTTAATCGCCCGGATCGTCTCGGCGAAGTGCGCGGAGCCGCCGTCCGCGAGGTCGTCGCGGTCGACCGACGTGAGAACGACGTAGTCGAGCCCGATCTCCGCGACCGCGTCCGCCACGTTCGCCGGCTCGTCGGGGTCCAGGGGCTCCATACCGCCGGTCTCCACGTCACAGAAGTTACATCCGCGCGAGCAGCGGTCGCCCATGAGCATGAACGTCGCAGTCCCCGGCCCGTCTCGGCCCGACCAACACTCGCCCATGTTGGGGCAGTTCGCCTCCTCGCATACCGTGTGGAGGTCCCGCTCGCGAAGGCGCTCTTTGATCTCCGTGAACCGGGAGCCCGACGGGGGACGCGACTTCAGCCAGTCCGGCTTCCGACGGCCGCGTTGCATACCGGAGCCACGGCGGCCGGGTGCAAAAACGTGAGGATCCGATCGACCGCGTGGCGGCTCCGATCGACCGCGTGGCGGATCCGATCGATCGGCGGCGGGTCCGGCCGACCACCGGCGGGCTCCGCGGCGCCCGGCGCGGAGAGACGTATGCTATCTAACACCAGTATGCTTTTATTATCAGAATCCGATACGGAACTATTCGATGTTCGATGTCGACCGCGAGGCGATCACCGGGGGGCCCGTCGGCCGGGTGCTCCTGCTGCTCGCGGCCCCGCTCGTCGCGCAGAACCTCGTGTACGTCGCGAACGCCCTCGTCGACACGTTCTGGCTCGGGCGGGTGAGCGAGGACGCCGTCGCCGCGGTCGGGCTCAGCCTCCCGATCCAGTCGTTCCTGGGCGCGGCGGTGGTCGTCGCCGCCCTCGGAACGCAGATCCTCGTCGCGCAGCGCGCCGGCGACGAGGACGACGCGGGTGCGCGCCGCGTCGCGGTCAACGGCGCGCTCGTCGCGCTCGCGGTCACCGGCGCGATCGCGATACCCGTCGTCGTCTACGCCGAGGAGCTGGTGCGGGCCCTCGGCGCGGACCCCGCCCTGGCCGGCACCACGGCGACGTACCTCGCGATCATCGTCGCCGTCCTCCCGCTCGGGGCGGTCGGCGACACGGTGGAGAACTGCTTCACCGCCTACGGCGACACCCGCGCCGTCCTCCACGTGAGCGTCGCCAGCGTCCTCGCCAACCTCGTCGCGGCGCCCGTCCTCATCTTCGGCGTCGGCCCGGTCCCGGCGCTCGGCGTCGCGGGCGCGGCCCTCGGGACGGTCCTCGCGGGCGTCGTCGGCCTCGTCCACGTGCTCGCGTACGCGGCGGGGATCGGACGGGACACGTTCCGGCTCACCCGCGACGCGTTCGCCGTCGATCTCGGTGCGGTGCGCGAGGTCGTAGAAGTCGGGCTTCCCCTCGGCGGCCAGCGCGGGGTGAGCGAGCTGGTGCGCGTGCTCGTCGTGGGGCTGGTCGCGATCGCCGGCGGGGCGGCCGGCGTCGCGGCGTACACGGTCGGCGCGCGGGTCGCCACGCTGGCGGTCGTCCCCGCGCTCGGGGTACAGCAGGCGGCCCAGTCGATGATCGGACAGAACCTCGGGGCGGACGCCCCGCGGCGCGCCCGCCGGACGACGGTCGTCGGCACCGAGCTGATCGTCGTCGGGTTCCTCGCGCTCGGCGCCGTCCAGTTCCTGTTCGCCGGGGGGATCGCCGATCTGCTCGCGCCCGATCTCACCGCGGCGGGGCGGTCGCTGTCGGTGCTGTACCTACGGATCCTGGCGGTCACTTACTGGGCGCTCGGCGGGAGCTACACCCTGCTCGCCGGCTTCAACGGCGCCTCGCGCACCCGGACCTCGTTCGTCGCGGACCTGGTCAAGTACTGGGGGGTCCGGTTCCCGATCGCGGTCGCCGCGGTGCCCGCGGCCGCGACGTTCGGGGCGTTCGGCGTCTCCGTCTCGCCCGGGCTCGGCTGGGGCGTCGAGGCCGTCTTCTGGGCGGTCGCGGCCTCGAACGTCGTCGGGTTCCTCGGGCTGGGCGGCTACTTCCTGTACACGACCCGGCGCGGCATGTTCGCGAACGCCGCCGACCGCGCGAGCGGGGACGGCGACGGCGGCGACGCGGGCGGGGACGGCGCGAACGGGGACGACACGTCCGGCGACGCCGCGCCTCGCGACGACACGACCACCGACGACGCCCCCGGCGACGGCGCGAGCGGGAGCGCCGCGGAGGCGGCCGACGACTGACGCGGTCGATCGCCGCCGACCGCCGGCGACGGGCTCAGTCGAGGTCCGTAACCCGGACCGACCCGACCGTCTCGCCGTCGCCCGACAGCCGGACCGTCACCGCCTCCTGGCCGGGGTGGAGCCAGTCGCGGGTGACCGTGACGGTCGCCGTCTCGTCGGGGGCGAGGACGACGGGGTCGACCGGCGCGACCGACTCCTCGCCGTCGTCGAACGCGAGCGTCGCCCGCGCCACTCGGACCGGCTCGGTGCCGTCGTTGCGGAGGGCGACCGCGAACCGGTCGACCGCGCGTTTCTCGCCGGCTGGCGAGACGGCGAGATCGACATCGGTGACGCGGATCGGCCGGTCCCTCTCCGGACCCCCGTCGTCGGGCACGACCTCGTCCTCGGCCGCCGCCACGTCCTCGTCGGTGAACTTCGCGAAGCACCGGTAACAGCGGTAGACGGTCAGGTCCGGCGGCGGGACGTACCCCCCGTTCATCCGGATCGATTTCACGAGGAAGCGGCTCCCGCACTCCGGGCAGTTCGGAGTTCCGTAGAACACGCTCGCGGTTCTCGCGGGAGGGATATGGGCTTTCGGTCAGTCCGCGAGCAGGTCCCCGCTCTCGACGACGGTCGCGAACTCGCCGTTCAGGTGCGCGAGCGCGACGCGGTGAGAGGTCTCCGGGTCGATCCGGTCGCCGTCGTGGGTCGCTCGGGCGTGCGTCGCGGTCGCGTCGGCGACCACGCGAACGTCGTAGCCGCGGTTCTCCGCGGCTCGGACCGTGGTCGAGACGCAGTGATCGGTGGTGAGTCCGCAGACGACGAGCGACTCGTGTCCCCGTTCGCGAAGCCACTCGTCGAGCCCCGAGCCGAGGAGGGCGCCGTTGACCGACTTCTCGAAGGTCGGCTCGCCCGCCTCGGGCGCGGTCTCCGGCTTCCACGCGAACCCCGGGGCGTCGGACCGCAGCGGCGAGTCGGGCTCCGTCGAGGCGTGTCGCACGTGCGCGACGGGTCGTCCCTCGGCGCGCCACCGGTCGAGGAGTTCGGCCGCGATCGACTCCGCGTCGGGGTTGTTGCGCTCGCCCCACCCCGGTTCGTCGAATCCGGTCTGGAAGTCGATCAACAGGAGGACCGCGTCGTCGGGGAGCGCCGCCTCGTCACCCGGGACTGAGGCCTCAGTCATCACCGATCCCCGCCGTCACCGCCCCGCCGCTGTCGGCGGATCTCGAACCGGCGAACCGACGCCACGCGCCCGGCTCCAGCAGCGCGTCCGGCGCCTTCGGGTGCTCGCGGGTCGGGCGCAGGGGACAGGCGTCCGGGCTCGCGTCGTCGTCCTCGCGGAACAGGTACTGGCGCCACTCGCGGTCGCCCTCGACGCCCCAGTCGCCGAGGTCGGCGTGGGGACAGACCCCGTCGTACTCGCCCATCCGGTCGCGGATCGTCTCGCGGGCCCGTTCCCCCGCCTCGGTGTCGGCGGTGAGCCCGTCGAAGACCGCCCGCGGCTGGAAGGTGATCTCCAGTCCCACCGGCGAGTACCGGCTCCTGCGCTCGTCGTAGAAGGGGGCGCGGGAGGTCGGGAACAGCGGCTCGCCGCCGAAGCAGAACTCCCACCGGGGGGTGTCGGGGTCGGTCGGGATGTCCTCGGGCCACGGCTCGGGGTCGTGGACGTGGAGGAACTCCAGCACGTGCCAGAGCCGCTCGTGGTAGTGCGCCTCGCCCGGGTCTCCGTCGGGCGGTCGGAAGAACACCGCCAGCGGTGCGCGGTCGGCGTGGTCGTCGTAGGTGTCGAGGTACTCCGAGAGCACGTCGCGGAGCCGGAGCAGGGCGGCGGGGTCGGTCGTCGACTCGCAGGCGGCGTACAGCAGGTCGCCCTCACGCTCGACCTCGATGCCGAAGTAGCAGGGGAACGGGGAGCCGTCGCGCTCGCCGAGCATCGACTCGCGGAAGGTTCGGTAGTGCTCCCGGAGCCACCCGGGCGCGTCGTCGAGCCGACCGCGGAGCGCTTCCTGGTCCAACAGCACGCCCTCGGTGCCTGGCTCGTTCATACCGTTCGTGGGGCACAGACGGGCTTTTGGCTTTCGGCGGCTCCCGGCGTGCGGGACCGGTCGTCACCGCCGCACGCCCGCGGTTTTTTCACCGCGCGGACACCTAAAACGCGTATGAGCGATCCCGAAACCGACGCGCCCGACGCGGACGACGGTCCCGCGGTCGTCCTGTTGGACGTGTTGCCCAACGGGCGGCCGGACGACGACCGCGCGCAGTACCGGAAGTCGCCGGTCGCGTACGGGCTCGGGACGGACGCGTTCCGGCTGTACGAGCTCGCGCTTGACGAGGCGGCCGACGTCTCCGTGAGCGATCGGATCGCGCTGGACGGCCCCGGGGTCGGCCGGTACCGCGAGGTGTCGTTCGACGACCTCACCCGGAACGCGGCCGCCGAGATCGAGTACGCGGTCGAGGACATCGTTGAGGCCGACGAGGAGCGGTTCGTCGACTTCTACAACGAGGCCGGGCCGATCACCCTGCGGCTCCACCAGCTCAACCTGCTTCCGGGGATCGGCAAACAGCTCCGGAACAAGGTGCTCGACGAGCGGAAGCGCGGCCCCTTCGAGAGCTTCGCGGAGGTTTCGGAGCGCGTCGCCGGTCTCCACCGCCCGCGGGAGGTGATCGTCGAGCGGATCGTCGAGGAGATCCGCGAGGAGGACCTCAAGTACCGGCGGTTCGTCGGGTACGAGGAGTGAGGGAGGGAGCGTCTCGGTGAGGGGTCAGCGGCGTTCGCGGGCGAGTACGACGCGCCAGACGTCCGGCGGATTGGGTGAGACGCGTGCCTCTCGATCGATAGCGGGAGTACGTGAATCATTTCGATGGGTTGGTTGTTTATAAGTCAGATTGTGGTGGTACTGGCGGGTGTTTATAAGTGATCGACGACTCTGGAGTGACGGCCTCCAAAGCCCCAGTCGCTGTGGGCGGCGCACGCTCGCTGCGCGCCTCACTCGGTCGCTGTCGCTCCCTCGTTGCGGTGCTTGTGTCGCCTGCGCCGCCCACAGCGACTGCCCCTTTGAGTCCCGCCCCGCACAGCACCGCACAGCGTCTCATGCCTCCACTGCCCCTTTGAGTCCCGCCCCGCACAGCACCGCACAGCGCCTCACGCCTCCCCAGCCTCGCCGCTCGCTGCGCTCGCGGCGTCCCTCGCGCGTGCTCCTCGCGGCCGCCTTCGGCGGCACGCTCGGAGGCGCACGCCACCGCACATCGGTTTATGAGTGAGCGTCGCCGTCGCTCTTGGCAGTTTAAATCCCGTCTCGCCGCCACCGATCTGCGATACCCACTCCCGCCACCGATCGCCGCTATCTCTGTGGCTGATCAGACCCGTCCTCGCGGCGGACAGTCGGGACGGCCCGCGACGACCCGAAACGGGACTTTTACCCGGAGCCGCGGAGTAACGCGGCCATGACCGATTCATCGACGGGCGCCGGCGCGGCCTACGGGGACCGCGACCCCGACGCGCTCGCCCGGCGGGCCGGGGAGCGCGCGAACCCCGACCGCGACCAGCACTTCCTCGTCGACGACCGCGTGCTCGACCGGATCCCCGCGTACCTCCCCGACGACGCCGACGCGAGCCGCCTCCTCGAGATCGGCGGGGGCGCGGGGGCGCTCACCGACCGGCTGCTGGCGGCGATCGTCGCGGAGGGCGGCGACCCGGACGCCGATTCCGACGCCGCCGCTCCGGGTCACCTCTCCGTGATCGAGCGCGACGGCGTCTTCGCCGACTTCCTCCGCGAGGAGTTCGCGACCGCGGTCGACGACGGCCTCCTCGACGTGATCGAGGGCGACGCCCTCGACGTCGACCTCCCGCCGTTCACCGCCTGCGTCGCGAACCTCCCGTACGGCGTCTCCTCGGAGATCGCCTTCCGGCTGTTCCCCGAGAAGCGGCCCCTCGTGTTGATGTTTCAGGCGGAGTTCGCCGAGCGCATGGTGGCGTCGGCGGGGGAGTCGGAGTACGGCCGCCTGTCGGTGTCCGCCCAGCACTACGCCGACGTGGAGATCGTCGAGCGCGTCCCGAAGGAGGCGTTCGACCCCCAGCCGGCCGTCGAGAGCGCCGTCGTCCGGTGTACACCCCGCGATCCGGAGTACGAGGCCGGCGACGAGGCGTTCTTCCTCCGGTTCGTGAAGGCGCTTTTCACCCAGCGCCGGAAGACGGTCCGGAACGCGATCCGAAACACGGGCCACATCTCCGGGCTGGACGAGCCCGAGGCCGTCGTCGACGCCGCCGACGAGGACCTGCTCCGGCGCCGCCCGGGCGACCTCGAACCGGCGGCGTTCGCGGCGCTGGCCGAGCTGGCCCGCGAGCGCGGGTCGCCGACGGAGGCCTGAGCCGATGGCGTGGCCGGCGACCCCGCTCAGCGTTCGAGTCCCGAGGTCCCGACGGTGCGGCCGCCGGACGCGGCGGCGGTTTCGGACCGTGACCGTGCGGGGCGCCGCGGCGGTCGCCGACGGAGGGGAGCCGTGATCGCCTCCCTCCTCGCGCAGAACGCGACCGCCCTTCCCGGGCCGTTCAGCGATCTCTACGGAGCCGTGACGGGGAACGTCGAGCGCGTCGCGGTCTCCGCGCTGATTGTCGCCGCCGTGCTCGGCGTCCGGCTCCTCACCGGGTGGGCGAAGCGGCGGAACGGGGAGCTCACCTCGAAGCGGCGGCTCCTGCTGTCGATGGCTGTCGCCGGGGCCACCGCGGTCGGCGCGCTCTCGCTGCTCGCGGTGTGGGACCGGAGCGGCGCGCTCCTCGACGCCTACGAGTCGGCGGCGATCGCCGACCAGCTGTCGAACGTCGTGTTCGCGGTGGTGATCTTAGCGAGCGCCTACGCGGTCACGGACTTCCTCGGCGGGGTCATCCGCGAGATCTCCGCCGAGAGCGCGGCGCTGTCCGACCACCAGGAGGAGGTGATCCGGCGGCTCACCCAGATATCGGTGTACACCTTCGCAATCTTGGTCGTCGTGGGGCTGTTCACCGACAACGTCGGCGGGCTCCTCGTCGGGGCCGGCTTCCTCGGGATCGTGGTCGGGATGGCGGCCCGCCAGACGCTCGGAGCGATCCTCGCCGGCTTCGTGCTGATGTTCTCCCGCCCGTTCGAGGTGGGCGACTGGGTCGAGGTCGGCGACCACGAGGGGACCGTCACGGAGATCTCGATCATGAGCACCCGCCTCCGGTCGTTCGACGGCGAGGTGATCACGCTCCCGAACGACACGGTCCGGTCGGGGTCGATAATCGACCGGTCGCGGCGGAACCGGCTGCGGATCGAGATCGAGGTCGGCGTCGACTACGACGCCGATATCGAGCGCGCGGCGGCGGTGATCGAGGAGACCGTCGCCGGGGTCGAGGACGTGGCCGCGATGCCCGAGCCGAACGCCGTGACGAAGCGGTTCGCCGACTCGGCGGTCGTGTTAGGGCTCCGCTACTGGATCCGGAACCCCAGCATGCGCAAGCGCTGGCGCACCCAGACCGCCGCGATGAACGCGATCAAGGCGGCGCTCGAAGACGAGGGGATCGTCATTCCGTTCCCGCAGCAGACGCTCTCCGCGCGGGCCGAGGGCAGCTCCGGGCCGCAGTTGGACGCGTCGGTCGAGGGCCGGTCGGCGACGCGCGGCGGGTCCCGGTCGACGGGCGGGACCGCGGAGTCGGAGTCGAACGGCGGGGGCGACGGCTCGGCGTCGAACGCTGACGGCTCGGGGGAGTCCGACCGATGACCGGAGACGACGCCGAGACCGATCTCGCGGAGCGGCGCGGCCTCGACGACGCCGTCGTCTACCAGCCGGCCGAGGACTCAGGGCTGCTCGCGGAGGCGGCCCTCGAAGAAGCGCACGGGCGGGTGCTGGAGGTCGGCACGGGGTCGGGGTGGGTCGCCCAGCAGGTCGCCGAGGAGCGGGGGCTCGACGTGGTCGGCAGCGACCTCAACCCCCACGCGGCGCGACAGGCCCGCGAGCGCGGCGTCGAGGGGGTCGTCGCCGACCTCCTCTCGCCGTTCCGGGCGGACGCGTTCGACACCGTGTGCTTCAACCCGCCGTACCTCCCGACCGACCCGGACAACGAGTGGGACGACTGGATGGAGCACGCGCTCTCGGGCGGCGAGTCCGGCCGCGAGCTCATCGAGCCGTTCCTCGACGACGTGGGGCGCGTCCTCGCGCCCGGCGGCGTGGTCCTGCTCCTGGTCTCGTCGCTGACGGGGTACGACGAGGTGCTCGCCCTCGCGGAGGACGCCGGGTTCGCGGCCGAGCCGGTCGTCGAGGAGTCGTTCCCGTTCGAGACGCTCACGGTGGTGGCGCTGCGCCGGGAGTGAGGGAGCACTCTCCTTCGGCCGCATCGACCGATGTTGTATTACTATAAAACATAAAATGCATTAGCAAATATTATACGGCGGCATATCGAACGGTCGGTGATGACTGAACGAGTCGCGGCCACGCCGGGGTTGTACCCGCTCCCGGACTGGGCGAAGGAGACGCTCTCCGACCTCAAGGGCCACCAGAAGGGTGACCTCCTGAGCGGCGACGAGAGCGAGGCGATCGTCGAGGAGTACGCCGAGGTGCGCGCCGAGTACGTCGACGACCAGCTCGACGCCGGCCTCGATCTGATCACCGAGGGGCAGGGGCGCTGGGACGACATGATCGCGCACCCGCTCACGGTCCACGACAGCGTCGAGACCGGCGGGATCGTGCGGTACTACGACAACAACAACTTCTACCGCGACCCGCGGGTCGTCGACGACCTCGACTTCTCCGGCGACGTGGCGCGCGAGCTGGAGCGCGCGACCGACCTGCTCGCCGGCGAGGCCGGCGACGCCGACCTCGCCGCGACGCTTCCGGGCCCGTACTCGCTCGCCGAGCTCGCGAGCGACGAGCACTACGGCGACGAGGCGGAGTTCCAGGCCGTGATCGCCGAGTTCCTCGCGGGCGAGGTCGAGGCGTTCCCGGCCCACGAGACGCTGTTCCTGCTGGAGCCGTCGCTGGTGACGAGCCCGCCCGCGGAGGGCGAGGAGTCGGCCGCGACCGACGCGATCGCGGCGGTCGCCGACGCGACCGACGCCGACGTGGTCGTCCAGACCTCGTACGGCGCGCTCGGCGAGAAGCTGTACGCCCACCTCGTCGACGAGGCGGGCGCCGACGCGCTCGGTCTCGACCTCGTCGCCGGCGACCGCGACGACACCGTCTACAACGTCCAGGAGTTCGGCGCGACCGACTCGCTCTCGCTCGGGCTCGTCGACGGACAGAACACGCTCGTCGAGGAGCCGGAGACGGTCGCTGAGCGCGTCGAGTGGTTCGAGTCGCAGGTCCCGAACGAGGCGTTCGACCGGACGTACCTGACGCCGAACACCGAGCTGTTCTACCTGCCGACCAACAAGTACCGCGCGAAGCTGAACGCCCTTGCCGCCGCCGCGGAGGTGCTCGACTAATGGCCCGAAACCCCGAAGCCAACCGCGAACAGTTCCGCCCGCACGACCACCCGAACGACGCGTTCCTGCTCACGACCGTCGTCGGCTCGTACCCGAAGCCGAAGTGGCTCAACCGCGCCGACGAGCTCGTCGCGGACCCCGACTCGAAGTTCGACGAATCGGACCTGGAGGAGGCCCACGACGACGCCTGTCGGCTGATCACCCACGAGCACGAGCGCGCCGGGCTCGACACGGTCGTCGACGGCGAAATGCGCCGCAACGAGATGGTCGAGTTCTTCGCCGACCGCATCGACGGCTACGAGTTCAACGGGCCCGTGAAGGTGTGGGGCCACAACTACTTCGACAAGCCGTCCGTCGTCGAGGAGGTCGAATACGACGAGCCGTGGCTGGTCGACGAGTTCGAGTTCACCTCTGACGTCTCGGAGCGCCCCGTCAAGGTCCCGATTACGGGGCCGTACACGCTCGGGTTCTGGGCGTTCAACGAGGCGTACCCCTCGACCGAGGAGCTCGTCTACGACCTCGCGGACCTCGTCAACGAGGAGGTCGAGAAGCTCGTCGAGGCCGGCGCGCGCTACATCCAGATCGACGAGCCCGCGCTGGCGACGACGCCGGAGGACCACGCCATCGTCGGCGAGGCCCTCGAACGCATCGTGTCGGGCATCGACGAGGAGGTCCGGATCGGCCTCCACGTCTGTTACGGCGACTACTCGCGGATCTACCCCGAGATCAACGACTACCCGATCGACGAGTTCGACGTGGAGCTGTGTAACGGCGACTTCGAGCAGATCCCGACGTTCACCGACCCATCGTTCGAGCCCGACCTCGCGCTCGGCGTCGTCGACGCCCACACCGCCGAGGTGGAGCCGGTCGAGGAGATCAAGGAGAACATCCGGCAGGGCCTCCGCGTCGTCCCGCCGGAGAAGCTCACGATCTCGCCCGACTGCGGGCTGAAGCTGCTCCCGCGCGAGATCGCGTACGGGAAGACCGAGAACATGGTCACCGCGGTCAGGGAGATCGAAGCCGAGATCGACTCCGGCGAGATCGACGTCGAGAACCCGCTCGACGACTGAGTCGGCGCTGTTGTCGTTATATTTTCAGATAATCTCTACTGAGACAGCCGTGAGGACGCGCCTGCTTCTTGATCGGGAGCAGGAGTGAGTCTCGTACGGTAGTGGAGTGGTTGTTTATAAGTCGGATGATAGTGGTGCTGTCGGATATTCATGAGTGATCGATGTATTTGCGGTGAAGACTTCCAAAGCCCAGTCGCAAGGGCAGCTTACGCTCGCTGCGCGCCTCGTTCAGTCGCTGTCGCTCCTTCACTGCGGTGCTTAGCGTCGCCTAAGCTGCCCTTGCGACTGCCCCTTTGAGTCCCACCCAACCGCAGACCGCAGCCTCACGCCTCCCCAGCCTCGTCGGCGGCTCCCGTTAGTCGCCGCCGACTCCCTCGCGCGTGCTCCTCGCGGCCGCCAGTGGCGGCCACTCAGAGGCACGCGCCACCGCGTTGTTTTATAAGTGGTCGTCGCCGTCGCTCTTGGATGTTTAAATACCGGATCGCCGCTATCGATCTGCAAGACCTACTCCCGATATCAATTACTACAGTACCTGTACTGAGCGATCGGGATACCTAGAGCGATCAAGCGGATCGCAGCGACGCCACGATCACGGCGACACTAGTTATACAAACCCGCCGCACCCACCGCCGACATGGACATCGGCCTCACCGTCGGCGACGACCTCGACCGGCTCGCGGCGTCGCCCGCGCGGTTCGACTTCTGCGAGCTCGGGGTCGGCGAGCCGACCCTCGTGCCCGGCGAGATCGACCGGGGGCGGCTGACCGACGCGCTCGCGGGGCGCGACCTGCTCGTCCACCTTCCGTACAGCCAACGGCTGGCGACGTACGTCCCCGAGGTCAACGACGCCATCGTCGACTACCAGCGCCGGCTTTTAAACGCGGCCGGCGAGCTGGGCGCGGAGAAGGCCGTCCTCCACGCGACCTCCGCCGACCGCGACGACATCGAGTTCCGCGAGGTCGCCGCCGACCAGCTCCGCCGGATCGCCGACGCCGGCCGCGAGGCGGGCGTCGAGGTCGTCGTCGAGAATGTCGGCCACCAGCATGCAGGGCTCCAGCTGTCCGTCCTCGGCGACCTCGCGCGGGAGACGGACACCCCGATCTGCTTCGACCTCGGACACGCGTACATGGAGGGCGACAACAAGGCGATAAAGCGATTCCTCCGGAGCCATGGCGACCTGATCTCGCATCTCCACTGCCACGACGCCCGCCGCCGCGGCGACACCCACCTCCCGGTCGGCGCCGGCGAGGTCGACTACGGGCTCGTCGAGTCCGAACTCGACGACTTCGACGGCACCGTCGCGCTGGAGGTGTTCACCGACGACGAGACGCTGCTCCTCGACTCGGCCGAGCGCGTCGCCGACCGGCTGGGAGCGTCGTTCTGAAGTGGCCCTTGTTTTAGGCCGACCAAAGATTCGAAAGGGCTAAAAGTATTTAGGCTAGCCTAAATCGTATGGCGACCGACCCGACACGGCGATCGGAGCTGACTCGACGGAACTACCTCGCGTACGGCGGCTCGGCGCTCGGTGCCGCCCTCCTCGCCGGCTGTACCGGCGGCGGAGACGGGGACGGCGGCGGCGAGACCGACGGCGACGGGGGAGCCGACGGCGAAGCCGGCACGGCGTCCACCGAGGAGGAGCCGTCCGAGGGAGAGGAGGACTCGGAGGAATCGACGACCGACGAGTCCTACACGGTGTCGCTGTCGTCCGTTGGCGAGGTCACGTTCGACGCCGTGCCCGAGACGTGGGCCGCCAACAACGGGAGCTGGGCGGACATGGGGGTCGCCCTCGGCCAGCGACCGCCGGAGGCCGTCTACCTCACGGGGCGCTACCACACGCAGCTCTACGACGAGATTCCGGGCGTGAGCGTCGACAAGAGCGACATGCAGTCGCTCTGGGAGAGCGAGCTCGACGTGGAGGACTTCCTGTCGCTCGCCGAGCGCGTCGACTTCTTCGCGATGGACCCGAACTTCCTGCTCGGCCGGACGAGCAACTGGGAGCAGGACGACATCGACCAGATCGAGTCCGCAGGCGCCCCCTTCTTCGCCAACAGCATCTTCTCTCGGGGGTACGAGTGGCACGACTACGAGTACCCCACGCTGTACGAGGCGTTCGAGAAGCTCTCGGAGGTCTTCCAAGAGGAGGAGCGCTACGACGCGTTCGAGGCCCTCCACGAGGAGTTCCGGGCGGAGATCGACGGGATCGTCCCCCCGGAGGAGGAGCGCCCGTCGGTGGCGATCATGTGGCCGCAGCCGATCGACGAGCCGGAGTCGTTCTCCCCGTACCTCATCGACGAGGGCACGAGCTTCAAGCAGTGGCGCGACCTGGGTGTCGAAGACGCGTTCGCGACGACCGACGTCAAGGACTTCCACGCGGACCGCGGCCAGGTCGACTACGAGCTGTTGCTCGAAATCGATCCCGACGTGCTGCTGCTCCGCGGCAACGAGAACAAGACGGCGGCGGAGTTCCGCGACACGGTCGTCTCCTTCATGGAGGACCACTCCGTCGCGAGCAGCCTGACCGCGGTCGAGAACGGCGACGTCTACCGCGGCGGCCCGCTGTATCAGGGACCGATCACGAACCTCGTCCTCACCGAGCGGGCGGCCGAGCAGGTGTACGGCGTCGACGAGGAGCTGTTCGACCGCGAGCGCGTCGCCGACATCGTCAACGGGGAGTTCTGAGGGCGCGCCGGCGCTCCGGTCCTCGCTGTCTCGTCCCTCACTGTCTCGTCCCTCACGACTCCGCTACTCGCGACTCCCGTCGCCCTCGGTCCCTCCACCGTTGTCCGCGTCCTCGTCGGCGTCCCCGTCGCCCTCACCGCTCCCGGTTCCCCCGCTGACGCCCTCGCTCTCCCCGTCCGTGTCGGCCGCGCTTTCGGCGCGCCGCTCGTCGTCGAGCCGCCGCTTTATCGACTCCAGCTCCGACTCGACGTCGACCTCGGGCGCGGGGTCGTCGTCCTCGTCGGTCTCGCCGGACCCGTCGTCGTCGTCCGGGTTCGGATCGGTCACGTCGATCCTGACGCCGCGGTCGCCGTGATCGTTGCGGTCGTCGCTGTGATCGTCGCGGTCGTCGCGGTCGTCGCTCACTTCGTCGGCGGGCGTGACCTCATTCCGTCCGTCTCGATCGCGGCGCCCGCGCCGCGCGGCGTCGGCCTCGCGGCGGCCCTCCTCGATCCGCGCTTCGATCTCGGCGGTGAGGTCGCGCGCGTCCTCGATGATCGACCGCGAGGCGGCCTCCTCAGGGAGATCGGCCTCCGAGAGGGCGGTCCGGAGCTCCGAGAGCGACCGCGACAGCCCGGCGCTCGCGCCGTCCCGCACGTCGCCGAGGCGGTCGGTCGCCAACCCCCCCTCGTCGAGGCCCCGGCCGGGGTCGGCGAGCCGGAGCGTCCCCTGCACCAGTTCGAGCGACTTGATCGTCGTTTCGAGGAGGGCGATCACGGTCGGGATGGTGTACTGCTCCGTGAACCGAACGAGCTCGGAGAGCCGGGGCGGGCGCGGGGGGCCGCGGCGGTCCCGCTCGGTCTCGCGGAGGTCGCGGCGGAGCTCGCTCAGCACGTCCTCGAGCTCGTCGAGCCGCTCTTCGAGGTCGTCGTCGCGTCGGTCGTCGCGGGAACTCATGCCGCGTCGTAGGCGGTCCGCGGATAAAAAGCCCGGCCGGCCCCGTCGGAGAGGCCTCAGAACCCCTCGCGCAGGTGCGTCGTCCGCGGCGGGAACAGCGCGCGGAGGTCGGCGGCGGTCGCGGAGCCGACGTCGAGTCCGTCTCCCCGTGCGACCTCGTCGACCGACCGGTACCCGACGTACAGCTGCGAGAGGGCGCCGACGTCGACCGCGGCGTCCGCGCCCTCGGGCTCGGCGTCGAGCGGCTGGACCGAGACGCCCCCGTCCGCGGCGGCCACGCGGAAGACGGAGTCGTTCGGCTCGACGAGGGGGTCGTCGACGGCGAGCGAGAACGCGGTCTCGACCTCGGGGTCCGGATCGAGCGCCTCGAGGGCGGCGGCGACGTCGACGAGGCGGACCATCGGCCCGGTCCGGACCTCGCAGTCGACGGCACGGGGGTCCTCGACGAGGTCGAGCAGGGGCGCGTCCGGCGGGGCGCGGATCCGGACCTCGGCGACCTGCGAGTCGTGGTTGCGGCAGAACCGCAGCAGCTGGAACCACGCCTCGTCGTCCGCGACGGCGACGTCGGTGACGCGCATCACGGTGCCGTCCGCGTCGTCCGGCTCGTCGTCGAAGCTGTACGCGCACAGCCCGCGGAGCTCTCCGTCGCGCTCCCAGCCGTAGACGAACGGGTCGGTCTTCCAGCCCTGGAGGGTCCGCTCGCGCCACCACTCCTCGGTCCAGTCCATCGTCAGGTCGTAGCGGTCGGCCATCGCCGAAAGCACCGGCTTCACGGCCTCGTAGTCGTCCTCGCCGAGCTGACGGAAGCGTCCGGCCGCGTCGCCCCCGGTCGCGACGAGGTCGTCGACGAACCCGAGCTGCTCCGGCGGCGCGGTGAGGTAGCGGTAGCGGCTAGCGGTCGCCCACCCGTAACTGGCGTAGAACGGGTACTCGAAGGGCCACAGCGTCGAGACGTGGACGCCCCGATCGCGGTACTCCGCCAGCGACTCCCGGAGCATGCGCCCGACGTTCCCCTGCCGGCGGTGCTCCGGCGGGGACGCGACGGCGGAGAGCCCGGCGACCTCGCGGTCCGCGCCGCGGATCCGCAGGGAGAAGTAGTGGTGCGCGCAGACCGCGACCGGCTTGTCGCCGTCGAACAGCCCTCGGGTGTCGGCGATGGTGTCCTGTTCGTCCGCCTCCTCGGGGTCGTACGGGCCTTCGGCGGGCGAAAAGGCGTACCGCATGAACGCGTCGAACTCGTCGCCGCGCTCGTCGGGGAACTCTCGGTACTCCATGTGCGGTCGGGTCGCGGGAGCGGAATAAGTCTTCCCGGAGCGTGCGAGGGGGTCTCAGTCGGATCCGACCGTCCCGCCCGCGCCGACGCCGCTCAGTCGAACTTCCCGCGCCGGTACTGCACCGGCCACTCGACCTCGGCGCCGAGCTCGTGGGCGGCCTCCAGCGGCCAGTACGGGTGCCGGAGCAGCTCGCGGCCGAGCGCGACGAGGTCGGCCCGCCCGTTCCGGATCAGGGCGTCCGCGTGGGTCGGCTCCGTGATCCCGCCGACCGTCGCGACCGGCACGTCGGTCCCCTCGCGGATCGCCTCGGCGTAGGGGACCTGATACCCCGGCCCGGTGCCCGGGAGCTGCTGGGCCGGGTGGATCCCGCCGCCGGAGACGTCGATCAGGTCGGCGCCGGCCTCGGCGAGCAGGGGAGCCAGCCGCACGGAGTCGTCGACGTCCCACGAGTCGCGGTCGGGGAGCCAGTCGGTCGCGGAGATGCGGACGAAGACGGGCTGATCGTCGGGCCAGACCTCGCGGACGGCCTCGACGACCTCGCGGACGAGGCGGGTGCGGTTCTCGAAGCTCCCGCCGTACTCGTCGTCGCGGTCGTTGGTGACCGGCGAGAGGAACTGGTGGAGCAGGTAGCCGTGGGCCGCGTGGACCTCGGCGACCTCGAAGCCGACCTCGAGCGAGCGCTCCGCGGCGGCCGCGAACGCGTCGACCACCTCGTCGATCCCGTCCCCGTCCAGCCGGCGGGTCGCCGCCAGCTCGTCCTCGTCGGCCCCCCGGTCCGGGTACGGCGCGTCGGTCGCCGAGACCGTCTCCCACCCGTCTTCGGCGTCGGCTGGGATCGGGTCGCCGCCCTCGGCGGGGACCCGGTGTGAGCCCTTCCGGCCGGCGTGGGCGAGCTGTATCCCCGGCGTCGCGCCCTGCGATTTGACGAACTCGACGATCGGCTCGATCGCCTCGGCGTGCTCGTCGGACCAGATCCCCAGACACCCGGGCGTGATGCGGCCGCGGGGCTCGACCGCGGTCGCCTCGGTCATCACGACTCCGGCCCCGCCGGCGGCGCGGGAGCCGAGGTGGACCCGGTGCCAGTCGTTCGCGAACCCGTCGTCCGCGGAGTACTGGCACATCGGCGACAGCATCACGCGGTTGCGGAACTCGGTGTCGCGCAGCGTGTACGGCGTGAAAAGCGAGTCCGTCATCGACTTCTCCGACGACCCCCACGGAGTAATGGGATCCGATCCCCCGCCCGTCTCGCCGCCGCCGAAACGGTCCGGAGCGGTTTCCCGGCGGTTTAGGCCGACCGAAACCTATAACCACCCGCACCTCCGACGCATCGGTAATGACAGCCGGGGACCGGATCGAACGAGAGGTCGAGGGGCCGTCGGACGCACGGCCGCGGGTCGAGGCCAGCCGCTGTTCGCCCGAACGCACCGTCTTCACCGAGGAAGGGAACACGGACGCGTGGATCGCGACCGATCTGACGGTCGAGCTGGAACGATAGCGAACCGTCGTTTCCGTCTTTCTTCGTCTCTCCCCCTCCACTCTTTCTCTCGCAGCTCCGTCGCCGGTCAGTCGAGTCGCTCTCGCACCGCCCGCCACAGCCGACCGACGACCCCCCGATCGCTCGATCGCTCCGACTCGGAGAGCACCCAGTCCGCCTTCGCCGCCGCCTCGTCGATCGGCACGTACTCGAAGCCGACGTGGGTCGCGACGCGCCGGTTCGCGGCGGAGGTCCCGACGAACACCGCCCGCGGGGCGTCGCTCTCCTCGTGGACGTCGCCGAGCGTCCCCCACTTGTCCCAGTTCCGGAGCGCGTAGTCGTTCTCGACCCCGGTCTCGCCGACGAACCGCTCGACCGCGTCCGCGTCGTTGGCGACGATCCCGACGTGCCGGCTCCACTCCCGCGCGTCCGCGAACGCCGCCTCCGGGTCGTCAAGCCGCCGGGCGGCCCCGAGCGAGAGGACGAGCGTCACCTCGCCGGTTCGGTCGTCCGGATCGTCGACGTCGATACCCATGGCTCGGTCGCCCGTTCGCGTCCGAGCGGGTAAACGATGGGGGAGGATGCACCCGCGCAGCGTCCGGGAGGGGAGGACGCGACGCCCGTGTGGGGAGACTTATCCGCCGAGGCGGCGTTCGGTCGGTAACATGGACTTCGAGGCCACGTTCGGCACCGACGCGCCCGTGATCGGCATGGTACACCTCCCGCCCCTCCCCGGGGCGCCGAAGGCGCCGGACGACGGCGCGGCCGCGATGCGCGACGCGCTCGACCGGGCCGCCGCCGACGCCCGCGCGCTCGACCGCGGCGGCGTCGACGGGATCATGGTCGAGAACTTCGGGGACGCCCCCTTCTACCCGGACGACGCGCCGAAACACGTCGTCGCGAGCGTCACCCGCGCCGCGACGGCGATCGCGGCCGAGAGCGACCTCCCGCTCGGGATCAACGTCCTCCGCAACGACGCGGAGGCGGCCCTGTCGGTCGCCGCCGCGGTCGGCGCCGACTACGTCCGGGTGAACGTCCACACCGGCGCCCGGGTCACGGACCAGGGCGTCGTGCAGGGGAAGGCCCACGAGACGCTCCGGCTCCGCGACCGGCTCGGCGTCGACGTCGGCGTGTTCGCCGACACGGACGTGAAACACTCCGCGCCGCTCTCGGCGGAGGGGTACACCGCGGAGTCGTTCGCCGACACCGCCGAGCGCGGGCTCGCCGACGCCGTGATCGCCTCCGGACGCGGAACGGGCGAGGCGATGGACCTCGAAGCGCTCGAGGCGGTCGTCGCCGACCGCGACGCGCACGGGCTCGACACCCCGGTCCTCGTCGGGAGCGGCGTCCGGGCCGACACGGTCGGCGACGTGCTCTCGCTCGCCGACGGCGCGATCGTCGGCACCGCGCTCAAGGAGGGCGGCGAGACGACCGCGCCGGTCGACGCCGACCGGGTGGCGGAGGTCGTCGCGCGGGCGGACGAGGCGCGGTGAAGCGCTGGTAATGCGGTGAAGCGCTGGTAATGCGGTGAAGCGCTGGTGACGGCGGCCTAGAAGGCGCTCAGATCCTCCGCGCCGCGAGGAACGCCTCCACCTCGTCTCGGCTCGGGAGCCCCGGCTGCGCGAATCGGGAGGTGCAGTTGATCGCGGCGACCGCGGCCGCGAACCGGACTCCGCCCGCGATGCCGGTGCGCTCGGGGCGAGCGTCCCCGCCACCGCCGCTCTCGGCGAGCCACCGATCGATCAGCCCGGCGACAAACGAGTCGCCGGCGCCGGTCGCGTCGACCACGTCGACCTCGAACGCGTCGAACGCGGTGACCTCGCCGTCGGCGACGACCGTCATCCCGTCGGCGCCGTGGGTGAGGACCGCGCGGGGCCACCCGTCCCCGAGCGACGCGGAGCGACGACCGGCCCCACGGCCCCGCTGTGCGGCCGCGACGCGCTCGACCGCCGCGTCCGGGCCGCCGAAGTAGGCCGCGGCCGCCACGGCGTCGGCGACGAACAGGTCCGCGGCGTGGAGCAGCCGGTGGACCGTCTCCGGCTCGGTCCCCCGGCCGACGAGCTCCTCGACCGAGCCGGAGAGGTCGAAAGCGAGCGCGGGCGGGTCGGCGGCCGACTCGACCGCGTCGAGGGCCGCGCGCGAGACCGCGTCGGGCGTGTACCCGGTGAGGAAGACGGTCTCGGCCGCGGCGAGCGCCTCGCGGTCCGCCTCGCTCAGTCGGAGGCGCCGGAAGCTCTCGCCCGCGGTGACGATGGCGCGCTCCCCCTCGGGGTCGCTGAGGATCACCGACCGGGTCGAGGGGTCGTCGCCGACCGCGACGCGCGAGGCGTCGACGCCGGTGTCCGCGAGGTACTCCCGCGCCCGTCGGCCGTACTCGTCGTCGCCGACGCGGCTCACGAGCCCCGCGTCGCGCCCGAGCCGGTCGAGCGCGACGCAGACGTTGGCGCCGACGCCGCCGAACGCGGTCGTCACCTCGCTCGCGAACGCGCCGCCGTCCGGCTCCGGGAGGTTGCTGACGGCGTACCACTCGTCGATCACCGCGGCGCCGACCGCGAGGATCGGAGGCGGGCCCGTCATTGACGCCGCGACCGCCCGCTCCCGCTCACGCTTCGCCCCCGTACACCGACTCGTGGAGCTCCATCGCGGCCGCCTCGGCGATCGGGCCCTCGACCTCGGTGTCGCCGTCGGCCCGGCGGATCACCTCGTCGCAGGGGATCGTCACCACGTCGCCGGTGAGCGCGTCGAGCGTCTCGCCCGCGACCCCGAAGACGACCCGCCCGATCCCGGCGTAGTGGATCCCGGTCGCGCACATCGGACACGGCTCGGTGCTGGCGTACATCGTGCAGCGGGCGCGCTCGTCCGGGTCGAGCTCGCGGCCGGCCCACCGCGCGAGGGTCATCTCCGGGTGGGCGGCGAGGTCGTCCTCGGTCAGCGTCTCGTTGTGGCCCTCGGCGACGATCTCGCCGTCGAGGACGAGCAGCGCGCCGAACGGTGTGTTGCCCATCTCGACGGCCTTCTCGGCGAGCGCGATCGCCCTGTCGACGTACTCGCGGTCGGTCTGGTCGCTTTCGCCGTCGGCCCCCGGATCGGTCTGGTCGCTTTCGCCGTCCGCCCCCGGATCGCTCATACTCCCGTGTTCGCCCCCGGGCACGTAACCCTTCGTCCCCGAGGCGGTCGCGTTTATATGTCTCCCGGCGCTATCTCGGCCGTGTCCCGCGTCACCGTCAGCATCGATCCCCACGTCCACTCGGACGACAGCTACGACGGCCACGAGCCGGTGGAGCTCATCCTGGAACACGCCGCGGAGATCGGGCTCGACGCGGTGGTGATCACCGACCACGACGTGATCGGCGAGTCGAAGCGCGCGGCGGAGATGGCCGACGAGTACGGCCTGATCGGTATCCCCGGCGTCGAGGTGTCGACCGCGCACGGCCACCTGCTCGCGATCGGCGTCGAGCGCATGCCGCCGCGCCGGCGCCCCTACGACGAGACGGTGGCGTGGATCCACGAGCAGGGCGGCGTCGCGATCGTCCCCCACCCCTTCCAGCGGTCGCGCCACGGGGTCCGCGAGCGGAACATCCCGGTTCCGGGCTCGGCAGATGGGGACGGAGACGGGGACAGGGACGGGGACGTGAAGGCGAACGCCGAGGGAGGAGAGGCGAGCGCCGGGGGAGGAGAGCGATCCGAGATCCCCGAGGTCGACGCGATCGAGGTGTTCAACGCGTGGCTGTTCACCGGCTACCGCAACCGCCGCGCGCGGCGGTTCGCGGCCGAGCACGGCTATCCGGGGGTCGCCGCGAGCGACGCGCACCAGCTCGAGTACGTCGGGCGCGCGTTCACCGAGGTCGAGATTCCGGATCGCGAGTCGGTCGAGGCGGTCACGGCCGACGACGTGCTCGACGCGATCCGGAACGGAACCACGCGGGTCGACGGCCGCCGCGCGCCGATCCGGATGGCGGCGAGACACTACGTCGGCGCGGCCGGCCGCAAGTCGGGGTACTACGCGCGGACCGGCGCGGTGCGGAGCGCGAGCGCCGCGCGCCGCGGGGTCGCCGAGGCGGTCTCGACCGTCAGGGTCGCGGTCTCGCAGGGCGCGCACCGCGCCGCGCGCGTCCTCTCGTGGGTGACCTGATCGAGGCCTCCGTATCAGCCCGCCGGAGACGGGTTTTTGCCCGCGGGCCCGAAACGACCGCCCATGAGCCACGACAGACGCGAGGCCGGATTCAAGCGGCGGACCCGCGTCGCGGAGGCGCTGGCGACGCTGCTCGACGCGGCCGCCCCCCACGGGCGGACCGAACCGGCGCCGGTCGCCGACGCGGACGGGCGGGTCGTCGCCGAGCCGATCGACGCGCCGGCGCCGGTCCCGAGCTACGACCGCGCGGCGATGGACGGGTACGCGGTCCGCGCCGAGGACACCTTCGGCGCGTCCGACCGGTCGCCGGCCGTGCTCCGCGCCGCCGGCACCGAGGCCGACGCGATCGCCCCGGGCGAGGCCGCGCGGGTCCACACGGGCAGCGCCGTCCCCGAGGGCGCCGACGCGGTCGTGATGATCGAGCGGGTGGAGGAGGTCGGGGCGGAGGTGGAGGCGTTCGACGCGGTCGCCGAGGGCGAGAACGTCGGCGAGGCCGGCGAGGACGTGGCGGACGGCCAGCGCCTCTTCGAGGCCGGGCACGTCCTCCGGCCCTCCGACCTCGGCCTCCTGAAGTCGGTCGGGCTCGACGCGGTCCCCGTCTACGAGCCCCCAACGGTCGCCGTGATCCCGACCGGCGAGGAGCTGGTGCAGTCCGACCCCGGCCCCGGCGAGGTGATCGAGACGAACGGGCTGACGGTCTCGCGGCTGGTCGAGCGGTGGGGCGGAGAGGCCCGCTACCGCGACGTGGTCACCGACGACGAGGACGCGCTCGCGGCCGCGATCGAGGGGGACCTCGACGCCGACGTGGTCGTCACCACCGGGGGATCCTCGGTGGGCGAGCGCGACCTGCTCCCGGAGGTGGTCGACTCGATCGGCGAGGTGCTCGTTCACGGGGTCGCGCTGAAGCCGGGGCACCCGGTGTGTCTCGGCGTCGCCGACGACACGCCGGTCGTCTCGCTGCCCGGCTACCCGGTCGCCTGCATCGTCAACGCCGCGCAGTTCCTCCGCCCCGTCCAGAAGCGCGTCGGGGGGACGACCGCGGACCCGTTCCCGACGCGGCGCGCGCGGCTCGCCCGGAAGGTACCGAGCGAGCCCGGCACGCGGACGTTCGCGCGGGTTTCGGTGGAGGAAACAGACGGAGGCGGTGACGACGGCGAGCCGGCCCTCCCCGCCGCCACGCCGACCCGCGCCAGCGGTTCCGGGATCCTGTCGAGCGTCGCGCTCGCGGACGGCTGGGTCGTAGTCCCCGAGCCGCGCGAGGGGCTCGACGCGGGCGAGGTCGTCGACGTGGAGCTGTGGGAGGCGAGCCCATGAGCGACCGCAAGGAGTTCCGCGACCTCGCGACGCCCGAGGCCGCCCGCGAGGCGATCGACTCGCTCGACCTCTCACCGGCGCCGGAGGCGGTCCCCTTGGAGGACGCCCGCGGCCGGGTCCTCGCGGAGCGGGTCGACGCCGCGATCGACGTGCCGGGGTTCGACCGCGCCTCGATGGACGGGTACGCGGTCCGCGCCCGCGACACCTTCGGCGCCGACGAGGCCGACCCGGTCGAGCTCGACCTCGTCGGCGCGGTCCACGCGGGCGCGGCGCCCGAGGTCACCGTCGAGCCCGGGACCTGCGCGGAGATCTCCACCGGGGCTGTGATGCCGGACGGCGCCGACGCCGTGGTGATGGTCGAACGGACGGAGGAGCTTGGCGGGGAGGGCGGACCGGGCGACGCCGCATCCGATCCCGACCGGATCGCGATCCGGACCGCGGTCGCGCCGGGCGACCACGTGATGAGCGCTGGCGCCGACATCGCCGCGGGCGCCCGCGCGCTCGGTCCCGGAACGCGGCTGACGCCCCGCGAGATCGGGCTGCTGTCGGCGCTCGGCGTCGACGAGGTCCCCGTCGCGGGGACACCCCGCGTCGGGATCGTCTCCACCGGCGACGAGCTGGTGCGTCCCGGGGAGGACCTGGACCCCTCGCGCGGCGAGATCTACGACGTGAACTCGACGACGATCGCGGCGGGCGTCGAGGAGGCGGGCGGCGAGCCGGTCCTCTACCCGCACGCCGGCGACGACTACGATGAGATGGAGCGGCTGCTCCGGCGCGCGGCCGACGAGTGCGACCTCGTGCTCTCGTCCGGGTCGACCTCGGCGAGCGCGGTCGACGTGATCTACCGCGTGATCGAGGAGCGCGGCGATCTCCTGCTCCACGGCGTCGCGGTCAAGCCCGGGAAGCCGATGCTGATCGGGCGGCTCGACCGCGGCGGTGAGGGTGCGAGCGGCGGCAGCGACGCCGCCGACTCCCCCGCCGGCGAGTCCGCCTACGTCGGCCTCCCCGGCTACCCCGTCTCCGCGCTCACGATCTTCCGGACGTTCGTCGCGCCCGCGATCCGGGAGGCGGCCGGCCAGCCCGAGCCCGCGACGGCGACCGTCGAGGGGCGGATGGCCGTCGGCGAGCGATACGGCGAGGGGCGGATGCGGCTGATGCCGGTGGGGTTGCTCGACCTGAACGACGGCGATCTCCCCCTCGTCTACCCGGTCGACAAGGGGTCGGGCGCGACGACGAGCCTCGTCGAGGCCGACGGCGTCGTCGCGGTCGACCCGGAGACCGAGTACCTCGACCGCGGCGAGCGCGTCTCGGTGCAGCTGTTCTCGCCCGACGTACGCCCGCCGACCCTGCTCGGCGTCGGCGAGGACGACCCGGCGCTCAACCGCCTGCTCGACCGCCTCGGATCGCCCCGATACCTCCCGGTCGGCTCCCGCGAGGGGCTCCGGCGGCTCCGCGACGGCGTGCCGGACGTGGCGGTCGTCGCGGGCCCGACCGACCGCGAGGTCGACGCCGTCGAGCTCGGCGGGTGGACCCGCGAGTGGGGGCTGGTCGTCCCCGACGGCAACCCCGAGGGCGTGACGGGGATCGCCGACCTCGTCGACGGCGACCTGCGGTTCGTCAACCGACCGACCGACTCGGGGCTCCGACGGAGCCTCGACGACGCGCTCGACGGCCTCGCGGCCGACCGCGACGCGTCGCGCCGGGATCTCACCGACCGGATCGACGGCTACGGGCTGACGGTCCGGGCGTTCGAGAGCCCGGTCAGGAAGGTGCTGGGCGGCGACGCCGACGCCGGACTCGGGCTCCGCGAGACGGCGGAGCGGCTCGGCTGCGGGTTCGTTCCGCTGGGCGAACAGCGGGTCTCCGTCCGCGCCGCGCCCGACCGGGTCGAACGGGACGCGGTCACGGAGCTCGCGGACGCGCTGGACGACCCCGCCGACCGCTTCGAGGGCCTCGCGGGCTACTCGCGGAACAGCCGGAACGATCCCTGACCGACGACGACCTCGGCGGCGTCGCCGTTCGTCGAGCTGGTGACCGTCATGTCGCTGACGCCGATCGATCCGCCCGACCTGACGACCGTCGCCTCCGCCCGGAGGTCGCCGGTCGCCGGACGGAGGTAGTTCGCGTTGAGGTTCACCGTCGCGACGCCGCCCGAGAGCGGATCCTCGAAGGCGGTGCGCTGGGCGATCCCGCCCGCGGTGTCGACGAGCGTCGCGGCGACGCCCCCGTGGATGGTGCCGCCGTCGCTGTTCGTCAGCTTGTCGTCGAACGGGATCGAGAGGACGACCCGACCGCGCTCGACGACGTCGACCGACGTGTTCAGCCACGAGAGGTAGCCGTGCTCCTCCTCGATCCGCCGCTCGACGAGCTCGACCGCCGCCGCCGGGAGCGGCTCCATCGCCTCGACCTCGCTCCGGTCCATACGCCACCGTCGGCGTCCCCCCGCTTGTAGCCCTCGGAACTCGCAACAACGGCTGCGAGGTTGGAGACGCTCGAACCGAGACGAGCACGTCCCGTCCGACGCCTTATCCGCGATACCGCGCCATCCGTCCCGTGACCTGACGCGTCGCCCGCGGCGGCCGAGGCGGGAGCCCGGCGCACCGCCGCGGCGGAGCGAGCGCGCCGGCTGTTCGCCACGGCGGTCGCCAGCCGTAGGTCCCCCGACTCACCCGACGCCGAGCCGGATCGGGTCGTCGCTCGGCGCGAGCGCGAGCGACACGGTCTCGCCGAGCGCGAACGGTCTGTCCGGACAGACGAGCTTCGCGCCGACCGCCCCGTCCCTGTCCGCGAACAGCGACAACCCCGTCACCCGCTCGCCGTTCGCGAGCACGTCGAGCGGTTTCCACGCGACCCCTCGGCCCCGCGCGACGCCCACGCGTGTCCCCCACAGCGACAGCGCCGTCCCGTCCGGGAGCGCGTCGAACGCGCCGCCGCCGGCGTAGTGCGCCAGCCCGCCGTCGAGTGGGACGCCGTCGTCGCTCGCGAGCGCCGCGAACCGCAGACCGGGAGACGGGTGGTTCGGCGCGTCGAGGACGACGTGCGTTGGCCCGCGTTCGACGACAGCGCCGGTCCCGTCCCACTGCACGGGCTCGACCGGCACGTCGACGTCGACCGGGAGCGACCCGCTCGCCCGGAGCGCGTTCGCTCCCGGCGGCCTGAACCCGAGGTGGACGTGGTCGTCGACCCACCGTCCGAAGAAACCGGACCTGGTCAGCGGGCCGAGCGCGTCCCCGACCGCGACGTGCTCGCCCGGCGACACCTCCGGGATCACGTGAAGGATCCGCGCGAGCGTTCCGGTCGCCGCGCCCGTCCGCCGACACCAGTCATCGTCCAGTTCGACGACGATCAGGTGGTCCTCGTCGGCGGCGTACGGTCGGTCCGGACAGCCGACGGTCCGCGTCTCGCGGACGACGCCGGCGACGGGCGAGACGCCCGTTTCGCCGTCCGGGTAGAGGTCGATCGCGCACCCGTCGTCGTGCGCCGGATACGGGGAGTTGAACCGCGAGAACCGCCGGTAGCGGTCGAGCACCGACGGCGGAAGCGTGACGGTCATCGGATCGTCACGTAGGGGCGGACGGGCAAGTGGGCGTCGGCCGCCGAGCGTCGCTGTCGGTCCCCGCGTCGGACCCGACCGCCGGATCAGTCGTCCGCGGGTTCGATCCCGGAGATCACGAAGCGCGCGCCGCCGGACGCCGACTCCTCGACGGTGAGCTCCCACCCGTGCGCTTCGGCGATGTCCCCGACGATGGCGAGGCCGAGACCGGTCCCGCCGCCGAGGGAGACGCCTCGCTCGGTCACCTCCGAGCGCTGGTCCGCCGGGACGCCCGGGCCGTCGTCGGCGACCGCGAGCGCGATACCGTCTTCCCGGCGCTCGATCTCGACCCGAACCGCCACGTCGTCGCCGGCGTGTTCGATCGCGTTGCGGAACAGGTTTGAGAGGAGCTGTTCGAGCCGATCGCCGTCGGCCAAGGCCGGCGCGTCGGGTCCCTCGACCGTCAGCGTCGCGTCCGCGGTCTCGAGCCGCGACCAGACGCGTCTGGCGGTCCCGTCGAGCGAGACGCGGTCGACCTCGTCGACGGACTTCCCGGCGGTCGCCAGCGACAGCAGCCCCTCGATCAGGTCGTCCATCCGCTCGTGGGCGTTCGCGGCGCGGTCGAGCGCGTCCTCGTTGTCTCCGCCGCCGTGGCGAGCCAACTCCACCGCCGCGGTCGCGGCCGCGAGCGGGTTCCGGAGGTCGTGGGAGACGACGCCCGCGAAGTCCTCCAACCGCTCGTTCTGCCGCTCCAGCTCCGCCTCGCGGCGCTCCAGCTCCGCCTGGCGACGCTCGCGTTCGGTCACGTCGCGGAGCAGGAACACGTGGCCGCGGTCGGTCCCGCGGGGGTCCGTGATCGGGTCCTCCTGGATGTCGAACTGGCGTCCGCCGATCGTGATCGGGTGTTCGACGCCGACCTCCAGGCGGGGGAACACGTCCGAGAGCGACGATTCGACCGCTTCCGGGGGCAAGAGCTCCTCTGCCGCGGGGTTGAGGTCTCGAATCCGACCATCGGAGCCGGCGACGATCACGGGGTCCTGCATCACCTCGACGGCGGTGTCTCGGGCGACGACCGCGGCGTCGAGCGTCCCGAGCCAGAAGACGGTCCCGTACAGGAAGACACCGTGGACCACGAGCCCTGTCGGGAACCACGCGAGGTTCGCGTAGCTCCCCACGTCGACGACCGTGACGATCCCGCCCAGGAACGGAAACAGGGTCCCGAGCAGGATCACGAACGTCTGGAGCCGGTAACGGTTCCCGGTCCGACGGTACAGGTCGACGACGACGAGGACGCCGGCGATACACAGTCCGTAGGCGTACAGCACGAACGCCACGTCCGCGATCCCGAGTTCGAACGAGAGCAGCGTGAACGGGCCCTCGACGACCGCGGTCAGGGCGCGTCGCGAGAGCCCGTGCGTCCCGCTCGACCAGGCGGCCAGCACCCAGACGAACGGCGGGGCCGCGAGCGCGACGGTCCGATTCTCGGTGCGCCACCGGTCGTGACCCGAGAACGCAAGGACGAACGCCATCCAGATCCCGGGGACCGCGGCGACGAGCGGGGTGGAAAGGTTGAGCGCGACGACCATCGCCAGCTCGCTCGCGCTGGCGACTCTCACCGCGTACAGAAGCGAGATGCCGCCGCCACAGAGCAGGTAGAGCGCGACCTCGGTGCCGCCTGGTTCCTCCCGGTCGGTCCACGCGACGTACCCGAGCCCCAGTCCGATGACCCCGGCCAGCAGGCAGGCTGCGAGGTACGCCTGCACCGGCAGCGCGCCGAGATCGCTCATCGTTACCAGACACAGTCAGAGGGTCGGCAAAACCTTTGTGTCACGCGCTCGCGACGCCCCCGAACCGGGATGACGCGCGTCTGCCGCGCGTCGCAAGCGGCTTGTCCGACGGTCCCCTTTCGCCGATATGCGCGTGGTTAGGGGTCGCGACCCCCGTCCCGAAGCGGACCGGGAGCACACGGCGGCGCTGCTCGCGGGCGCGGCCGACGGAACGCCGGGGATCCGAGTGTGGGCGCCGCCCCGACAGATCGCCTTCGGCCGCCGCGACACTCGGGAGACCGGCTTCGAACGGGCGAAGCGGATCGCCGCCGAGCGGGGGTTCGATCCGATCGAACGCGACGTGGGGGGCCGCGCCGTCGCGTATCCGGGCGACACGCTCGCGTTCGCGCACGCCGTCCCGCTCGGCGACGGGCGGGACTCCGGGTCGATCGCGGAGCGGTACGAGCGCGCGACGGAGACTGTCGTCGACGCGCTGCGCGGGCTCGGCGCGGCGGTGTCGCGCGGCGAACCGCCCGAGTCGTTCTGCCCGGGCGATCACTCGGTCCGTGTCGCTGGCGGCGGCAAGATCGCGGGGATCGCCCAGCGGGTCCGCGGGGACGCGGCGCTCGTGGCCGGCTGTCTGGTCGTGACGCCGGGCGACGCGCACGCGGTCGCGGACGCCACCGCGGCGGTGTACGGCGCGCTCGGAGTCCCGTTCGATCCGGAGACGGTCGGAAGCGTCGCCGCGGCCGGCGGTCCGTCGAGGCCGAATCCCGTCGCTCGGGCGCTGGAAGACGCGTTCGTCGACGGCCCGTGGGGCGACCACAACCCTCGAATCGACAGGATCGACGGCGACGACTGATCCGCGGGCGCCGTCCGCGACGGGGTCCACGGACGGAGCGCGGCCGGATCGCGCTTTCGACGTGCTTTTTATTCGCGGGGGTCTCGGTTCGCCCATGGCCGAATTCAAAGTCGTCATCGCCGACCCCGACACCGGCGAGACGTTCCAGCAAGAGGTCGACGGACAGGACGCGAACCGGTTCCTCGGTCGAGAGATCGGCGACGAGATCGGCGGCGACGCCGTCGGGCTCTCCGAGCACACGATCGCGATCACGGGCGGCTCCGACGAGACTGGCCGCCCGATGCGCGAGGACGTCTCCGGAACCCGCCTGAAGGAGCTCCTCTTAGAGGGCGGCGTCGGCTTCAAGCCGTCCCGCGAAGGCGAGCGCAAGCGCATCACCGTCCGCGGCCGCGAGATCGACGACGACGTGGCCCAGATCAACGTCTCGGTCGTCGAGGGCGACGATGTCGCCGCGGCGCTCGGCGAGGCCGACGACGACGCCGACGAGGAGTAACGCCCCGTTTCGATGCCTCGCGTCCCCTCCGACGACGAGGACATCGCCTCGATCCGCGTCTCGCTCGCCCGGAGCGGCGGCACTCGCCGTCCCTGCGTCCGGATCCCGAACGACGACGAGCTCGACGGGCGCGTCGAGTCCGGGCGCTGCGAGTCGCTGTCGCTCGCCGCCGGCGACATCGTTCGCGTCGCGGTCGACCGCGAGGAGTACCACGCACCGGTGCGGAGCGACAGCGACGGGCGACTGATCCGGGGCGCGTTCGACAACCGGCGGCTCGCGCGCGAGCCCGGTGAGGGGGCAAATCGCCTCGCCGAGTGGCTCGCCGAGAACGGGCGGGAGCCGGGCGACCCCGTCGTCCTCGACGTCGTCGTTCCCGGCGAGCAGTACGGGCTCCGGATCCCGGGCGAGCGGACCGTGTACGACGCGACCCGCGGTCCCCGGTCGTCACTGTCGGACATCGCCCGGGACCTCGACGGCTGAGTTCGGGCGGGTCGTCCCGGTTCGACCCGCCGACGTCGCCGGCGACGCGCAGGCCGGATCGCTTATTCTCGCGCGGACCCGATCCCGGCGTATGCAAGAGGTCGACGCGGATCTGACGGCGCTCGACCGCGGGATCATCAACGCCTTCCAGGGCGGATTCCCGGTGACCGAGCGCCCCTTCGAACCGGCCGCGGCCGCGCTCCGCGAGCACGGGGTCGACGTGACCGGCCCGGAGCTGTGCGAGCGCGTGCGCGAGCTCGACGAGGAGGGAATCTTATCCCGGTTCGGGGCGCTCGTCAACGCCGAGGAGATCGGCGGGGTGGCGTCGCTCGTGGCCATGCACGCCCCCGAGGACCGGTACGAAGAGGTCGCGGAGACCGTCAACGAGTTCACCGCGGTGGCGCACAACTACGAGCGCGAACACCCGCACCTTAACATGTGGTTCGTGGTGAGCGTCGCCGACCACCCGGACCCGGACAAGGACGGCGGCGACCGGGTCGACGAGGTGCTCGCGGAGATCGAGGCCGCGACGGGCCAGGAGACGTACAACCTCCCGAAGGTCCGCGAGTTCCACGTCGGTGCGAAGTTCCTCGTCGACGGCCCGGTCCCCGACGGCGACGTGGACCTGTCGGATCTCGGTCCCGCCGTCTCGCCGAGCGACCGGTCGACGCTCACGCCCGAGGAGCGCGACCTCGTCGTCGAGATCCAGGGCGGACTCCCGGTCACCGAGACGCCGTACGCCGACGTGGCGGCGGCGATCGGCGCCGACACCGAGTGGGTGATCGAGACGATCAAGCGGTTCGACGCGGAGGGGAAGGTGCGCCGCGTCGGCGTCATCCCGAACCACTACGCGCTCGGCTACACCGAGAACGGGATGACCGTCTGGGACGTGCCCGAGGAGGCCCTCGACGAGGTCGGCCCGGCGGTCGCGTCCCTGGACTTCGTCACGCACTGCTACCAGCGCCCCCGCCACGAGGGCGTCTGGGAGTACAACTTCTTCGCGATGACGCACGGGCGGACGGAGGCCGAAAGCGAGCGCCGGATCGCGGAGGTGAAGGAGCTGATGGACGAGTACTGGGCGGTCGGCGCGGACGACTGGGACACGCTGTTCTCGACCCGGATCCTGAAGAAGACGGGGATCCGCATCGCCGACCGCGCGGACAGCAACACCGCGTGATCCCCCTGTATCACGACCTCACCGGCGAGACGGTGCTGGTGTTCGGCGGCGGCGCCGTCGGCTCGCGGAAGGCGTCCCGGTTCGCCGACGAGGCGCGGGTCGTCGTCGTGAGCCCCGCGTTCGACGAACGGCTGATCGGTCTCGGCGAGGGAGGTACCGAATCGGCGGAGACGGATACCGGGTCGGCGGAGGCGGATTCTGGGTCGGTGGAGCTGGCCCGCGCCGCGCCGGACCCCGAGGCCGTCCGCGACTGGATCGACCGGGTCGACCCCGCGCTCGTCGTCGCCGCCACCGACGACGCGGCGGTCAACGCGGCGGCCGAGGCGGCGGCGCTCGACGCGGGCGCCCTCGTCAACCGGACCGACGTGTCGGCCGCGGACCGGTCCGGCGGTCGGGGGGCGCGGAGCGTCGTCGTCCCGGCGACGGTCGAGGACGACCCGGTCAGCGTGGCGCTCTCGACGGGCGGGGCGAGCCCGGCGCTCGCGAAGGCGCTCCGCGAGCGGATCGAGGCGGAGATCGACGGCGCCGGCGCGATGGCGGAGCTGTCGGGGACGCTCCGGGAGGAGCTCAAAGACCGGGGCGTCGCCCCCGAGAGGCGCCGGGAAGCGATCCGCCGAGTCGTGCGATCCGAGGGGGTTTGGAAGGCTTTACAAAAGGGGGAATCCTACGGTCGGCAAGAGGCGGATTCCGTGATCGAGGAGGTACTCACCAGATGAAGGAGACGGGCGCTATTTCGGGCGTGAGCGTCGCCCACTCCCGGGCAACGGTCGACGAGATCGAGGCCGCGGGCGGCGACGGCGTCCGCGCCACCGTCTCGGACCTGCTCGCGCGCGACGGGGTTGAGGAGGCGTTCGCCCTCCAGACCTGCAACCGCTCGGAGGCGTACGTCGTCACCGACCGGACCGTGGACGGGTCGGTCGCGTTAGAGTCGTTCGCCCCCGAGGTCCGCGGCGGCGCGGTCCGCCGACTCGACCACGAGGAGAGCCTGGAACACCTGATGCGAGTCGCCTCGGGGCTCGAGTCGCTCGTGCTCGGCGAGGACCAGATCATCGGGCAGCTCCGTGAGGCGTACGAGGAGTCGAAGTCCGCGGGGGGAATCGGTCCCGTGCTGAAGGACGCGGTGACGAAGGCGCTCCACGTCGGCGAGCGGGCGCGCAACGAGACCTCGATCAACGAGGGGGTCGTCTCGCTCGGCTCGGCCGCGGTGCGGCTGGCCGCCGGCGAGATCGACCTCACCGACGGCTCCGCTGTCGTGGTCGGCGCCGGCGAGATGGGGACGCTCGCGGCGCGGACGCTCGACGACACCGCGGTCTCGGAGATCGTCGTGGCCAACCGGACGGTGCCGAACGCGGCGTTCGTCGCCGAGGAGGTCGACACCCCCGCCGAGGCGGTGCCGCTCGCCGAGCTCTCGACCGTGGTCCCGGACGCCGACCTCGTGATCGCGGCGACCGGGAGCCCGGACCCGGTGATCCGGTCGACGCACGTGACTGGCGCCGACCGGCTCGTCTGTATCGACATCGCGCAGCCGCGGGACGTGGACCCCGCGCTCGCCGACCGCGACGGGGTCACGCTGTACGACATCGACGCGTTAGAGGACGTGACCCGGAAGACCCGCGAGAGCCGGGAGGCGGAGGCGCGGGAGGTCGAGGCGATCATCGACGAGGAGCTCGACCGCATCCTGCAGGCGTACAAGCGCAAGCGCGCCGACGACGCCATCTCGGCGATGTACGCCGGCGCCGACCGCGTGAAGGCCCGCGAGGTCGACCGGGCCGTCTCGAAGCTGGAGGCGCAGGGTGAGCTAACAGACGAGCAGCGCGAGACCGTCGAGGACCTGGCGGACGCGCTGGTCGGGCAGCTGCTCGCGGCACCGACCCGGTCGCTCCGCGACGCGGCCGGCGAGGACGACTGGGAGACGATCCGCACCGCGCTCCAGCTGTTCGACCCCGAGTTCGACACGCTGCCGGACGGCCCGGGGGCGAGCGACTCCGGACGCGACGCGCCCTCGGCCGACGTCGACGGCGCGCCCGACTCGGTCACCGAAGAGCTCGACGACTGACTCCGTTTGAGAGGTTTTTAGACCGGTGAGCGGCAGCGACGCTGCCGTCCTCAGTCCCCCGCGACCGCGAACCGCGAGGCGTCGCCCTCGGCGGTCGGCGCGGTGACGAGCGAGACCCCGACGGTGAGGAGCGCGGAGAGGACCATCAGCCCGAGCGCCACGTCCCAGCCGCCGGCGACGGTGCGGGGCAGGGTCGGGACGGCGCCGACGACCGCGGACAGCACCACCGCGAGGTACGCGACCTGCGGCACGAGCACGCCGGCGATCATGCCGGAGCGCGTCGTCCGGTCCCAGTAGAGCGCGCAGATCACCGGGAGCGCCAGCAGCGCGAACCCGGAGAAGGCGGTGTCGCCGACCTCGATCAGCGTCCCGGGCCGGAAGAGGCTCGCGACGAACGCGGCCAGCGCGAAGGCGGCGACGCCGATCCGGGCGATCCACGCCTCGCGGCGCTCTGACGCGTCGGCGTTGATCACGGGGCGGTACACGTCGCGGGTGAAGTACGACGAGCCGGAGAGCAGCATCGAGTCCGAGGAGGACATCATCGCGGCCATCGCGCCCGCGATCACGAGCGCGGCGAACCACGCCGGCGTGTACTCGTTCAAGACGACGGGGAGCACGTTGGCGCCCTCCGGCACCTCCACGGGCATCCCGACCGCCCACGCGCCGAGCATGAACGCGGGGAGGAAAAGGAGGAGGACGAGGACGGGCCACAGCGCGAACGACCGCTTCAGCGTCTCGCCCGACTTCGCGACGAAGAACCGCTGGTTGATCTGCGGGAACATCGTCACGCCGAACGCGATGGTGATCGCGGTGGAGACGATGAATCCGGGCGAGTAGAGGCCGCCGCCGAAGCTCCCGAAGTCGGGCCGCGCGTCGAGCATGGCGCCGGTGGCGGCGCCGACGCCGCCGACCGCGGAGACCACCCAGACCGCGGCGATCCAGACGACGGAGAGCATGAACAGCCCCTGGACGGTGTCGGTCCACGCGACGCCGCGCATCCCGGCGAGGACGACGTAGAGGATCATGAAGGCGGTGACCAGCGCCGCGCCGCCCCAGTACGGGACGATGCCGCCCGTGAGCCCCACGAGCGCCTCGCCCGCGCCCATCTGCTGGAGCATGACGTACGGGAACAGCCAGAGGAGGCTCACCCCGGCGACGAGCGCCCGCAGGCCCACAGATCCGAACCGGTCGCCGAGCATCTCCCCGAGCGTGACGTACCCGTGCCGGTCCCCGATCAGCCACTGCTTGTAGCCGATCGCGTACCACAGCACCGCGAACAGTACCCCGTCAAGCGTCCCCATCACGATCAGCCACTCCGGGCCGGCGGCGAACGCGAGGTTCGGCCCGCCGAAGAAGGTGAACGCCGAGAGGAGGGTGGCGAACGTGGTGAAAAGCAGCACGACCGTCCCGATCGACCGGTTCGCGAGGTAGTAGTCCTCGGCGGTGGCCTCGGAGACGCGGTAGGCGACCAAGCCGACCGCGAGCGCGAACAGGAGGTAGCCGACGACGACCCCGAGCGAGAGCGCGAGCGTCACGGCCGGTCACCCCCGAGCGCCGGGCCGGATTCCGATCCCGGCCCCGCTTCCGCCCCGGTCTCCGGCCGGAGACCCATACCGCGCTCCCACGCGCCGCTCCGGACGAACAGCGAGAACAGGGCGGCGCAGAGCCCGAGCCACGCCACGTGCCACCAGATCCACACCGGTAGTCCGGCGACGACTCGATCGACTCCCCACAGCGGCCACGGCACCGCGAAGGCGACGAGGACCGCGAACGTCGGTATCCACACGAGATCTCTCCGAGATCGACTCATGTGGAACGAGGTTAGAACCTGGTGACTAAATAGTGTTGGTCTAGTTCGATAGAGTATATCGAAGAGGATTTTTCTTCAATCGGTGGCCACGCAGGGGCGTGCGATAACTATTTTCGCCGACGTGCACAACGACGCACGGGCGGCCGGCGCCGCCCGATCATCATCATTCACTCATCATGAAAGACACCGAAAAATACCTCATCCACGCCACCATCGCGGCCGACGGCGTCGTCGAGCGGAGCGACGTCGTCGGCGCGGTGTTCGGCCAGACCGAGGGGCTCCTCGGCGACGAGCTGGACCTGCGGGACCTCCAGGAGTCCTCGCGGGTCGGCCGGATCGACGTCGCCGTCGAGTCCGAGAACGGCCAGTCGTTCGGCGAGGTCACGGTCGCGTCGAGCCTCGACAAGGTCGAGACCGCGATCCTCGCCGCCGCCCTGGAGACGATCGACCGCATCGGCCCCTGCCACGCCTCGGTGGAGGTGACGAGCATCGAGGACGTGCGGGCGGCGAAGCGCCGCGAGGTCGTCGAGCGCGCCAAGGAGCTCGTCGCCGGCGGCTTCGAGGAGACCAGCCTCCGGAGCGACGACATCTTAGAGGAGGTCCGCGAGGCCGCCCGCGTCGAGGGGATCGTCGACTACGAGGGGCTTCCGGCCGGCCCCCGCGTCGGCGACTCCGACGCCGTCATCGTCGTTGAGGGGCGCGCGGACGTGTTGACGCTGCTCGAGTGCGGCATTAAGAACGCGGTCGCCGTCGAGGGGACGAACGTCCCCGACGCGGTCGCCGACCTCACCGCGGACCGCACCGTCACGGCGTTCCTCGACGGCGACCGGGGTGGCGAGCTCATCCTGCGCGAGCTCGCGCAGGTGGGCGACGTGGACTACGTCGCCTTCGCCCCGCCCGGCGAGTCGGTCGAGGACCTCGACCGCAACGCCGTCTTCGAGGCGCTCCGCGGGAAGGTCCCGTACAGCAGCCTCGCCGACGAGCCGAACCTCCGCGAGGCGGCCGCGGGCGGCTCGGGGGACTCCCCCCTCGACGGCGACGGGACCGGGCTCCCGGGCGGAGCGGCCGAGCCCTCGGACGATGGGGAAGGCGAAAACGCGACCGAGTCGAGCCAAGCGGGCGACGACGGGGTTCAGAGCGTGACGGACAGCGATCTCGCGGACGTGATCGAGGAGTCTTCGTCGTCCGCAGCGATCGACGGCAACGAGGCCGACGAGGGGCACGCGGAGGCCCACGGCGACGAGGCGGGTTCCGCCGACACCGCCGGCGGCGATCCTAACGGCTCCGACCCGGACACCGGCGAGGCGGAACCAGCGAGTGCGGAGTCGGACGGCGAGGCGGACGCCGAGACCGACGACGAACGCGCGGAGGGCGGAGCGCCCGACGACACCCCCCTCGACGACGAGCCGCGCTCGATCGAGGAACACGTCCAGGAGGTCGTCGACGCCGGCAGCGACCGCGCCCGGCTGCTCGGCGACGACCGCGGCGTCCTCGCCGAGGTCGACGCGGCCGACGCCTTCGACGCGGTCGAGAGCGCGGAGACGGCCCCGCACACGGTCGTCGTCGACGGGCGGATCGACCAGCGCCTGCTCGACGTCGCCGCCCAGCGCGGGGTCAGCGAACTGCTCGGCCGGGAGGTCGGCGAGTTCGTCAAACGACCCGTGGGAACGCGCGTGCTCACGGTCGGCGACCTCCGCGCCGGGAGCTGACGACGGACCGACGAGAACCGGACGTGAACGGGGTTCGCTGTCCCCGCTTCGTCGAACCCCCGTTTATCGGCGAGAACGAGATCAAACAGCTGTTCGGCGGAGATCCCGTTTCGATCGACTGTAGGAGTGAGTCTTGCAGATCGGTCGTGGCGAGATGGTATCTAAACAGCCGTGAGCGGAATCGACGACCACTTATAAAAACGGCGCGGTGGCGCGTGCCGCCGAGCGCCCCTCGGGCGCGAGGTGCACGCGCGAGGGAGTCAGTCGCCGGAGCGAAGCGACGGCGACTGACGAGGCTGGGGAGGGATGAGGTGCTGTGCGGTTGCGGTGGGGTGGGACTCAAAGGGGCAGCTGCGAGGACGAAGCACGGCGACGCAAGCACTGGAAGGAGCGAGCGATGCGAGCGACTGAAGCGCGCAGCGAGCCGCGCGAGTCCTCGCAGCTGGGGCTTTGCAGGCCTTCACCGCAACACCGTCGATCACCTATAATCACCTATAAACACCCACCAGCACACCACAATTAGACTTATAAACAACCGGCCCACCGCAATGATTCACGTACTCCCGCCGTGGCTTACGGTCCGAGGTATCCCCACGCCTGCAGTCGATCGCCGTCACCGTTGATCCAGCGCTCGCCGATGTCGTCGCGGTAGTACATGTTCGGCATCACGATCTCGTCAATCCGGTCGTACGCCTGCTCGCGCGCGGCTCCCATCGTCTCGCCCTTCCCGGTCACGACGATGGGCATACCGTTGTCGCCCGCGACGCGCCACTGCCCGTCGACGCGCTTCGCGTCCTCCAGGTGGATCCCCTCGCGGCGCTCCGTCTCGAACACCACGGCCGCGTTCCGGGAGTTCTCGTCGTACGTCTTGTCGTCGTCGAACGGGAACGGCGGGAGGACGACCCGAACCGCGATCTGGTAGCCGTTGTGGACCTCTAGTTCGGGGTCGTTTCCGTGCGCGAGATCGGAGAAGAACTCGCCGGTGGACGACTCGATCGACTCCTCCTGTAAGGCGATCGTCGGGTAGCCGAACCGCGGCGTGAACTCCAGCGGGTAGATCCCTGTCTCGTTGACGATGCAGTTGATGTCGATGCTCCCGACGTACCCCTCGTCGGCGAGCCAGCCCTCGAGCTTGCCGAACGTCTCCTCGAACAGCTTGTTCTGCCCGGCCCAGAACATCGACGTGCCCATCTCACCGGTCGACGGGCCGATGTTGCCCGGGAACAGCTTCTTGTGCTCGAAGTTGAAGTTGACCTGATCGATGAACTCCTCGCCGTTGAAGAACCCGCAGATGGCGACCTCGACGCCCTCGACCTTCCGCTGGAGCTGGAACCCCTTCATGCGGTGGCCCCACGCCTTCTTGTATGCCTTCAGCACGTCGACCACGTCGCTGCCGTCGTCCTCGTTGCCGACGTAGAGGAGCCGTTTGACGTTCTGCACCTCGCCGAGCGGCTTGATCACGTACGGCGCGGGATGCTGCTGGACGTGCTGGATCCCGGCGTCGAAGTCGTCGAAGACGTGGTGTTCGACGGTGTTGACGCCGTGCTCCTCAAGGACTTCCATCGCGTAGCCGCGGTCCTCCTCGAGTCGGTCGGTGTTCGGCGTGCCGCCGACGACGGCCTTCCCCCGCTCACGGAGCTCCCGTGCGAGCTCTCCAGTGCCGACGTCGGAACCGACCCAGATGTCGTCGAAGACGATCACGTCGGCCCACTCCACCTCCGCGCGCCAGTCGTCCGTCTTGGGGACGAACCCGTCGCCGATCTCCCGGTCGCTTTCGGCCTCGATGTAGTACTTCACGTCGTGGCCCTCGCGGTGGACCTGCCACGCGAGGTCGGTGATCAGCGCGGCGTCCGCGGAGACGAACAGGAACCGTTCGGTGTCCATGGCGGCACGTCTTCCGGCGGGGACTTGAGTGTGTCTCCGTCCCGGACGGCGGCGGGGTCGAGACCGATCGGGCTCGGTCGACTACTGCCCGACCACGTCGGGTTCGAGCGCGCCGACCTCGTCGAGGATCGTCTCGACGTTCTCCTCGGCGACGCCGTTCTCTCTGAGCGCCTCCGCGAGGTAGGTCGCGACGCGACCGAACGCCTCCTCCGTGATCCCCATCCCCTCGTGGGCCGCCCGCATGTCCGCGCCCTCGTAGGAGACCGGGCCGCCGGCGACCGCGCTGATGAACTGGACCTGGTGGGCGTACAGCGCCTCGCGGTCGACGCCCTCGAAGTACGGTTCGAGGACGGCGTCGTCGAAGACGCGGTCGTAGAAGTCCGAGACGACGGCCTCGACGGCCTCGCGGCCGCCGATGTCGGCGTAGATCGACTGGGTGTCGGGCATCGCGTCGATCGACTTCGTTGCGACGGAAGACGCCTCCGAAAGAACATGTTCGGGGAGGTCCGTGTCGGTCGATCGATCCCCCGAATACGTTCGGGGGAACACGCACCCCGACGCCGACCGACGCTCGGGTATGAGCACCGACCGGTCCGAGGGGGCCGTTGTCCGATCCGAGACGGACCCGGAGGGTTCCGAACCGTCGCCCGATCCGGAGCCAGAACGAACCGAATCGCCGCCAGATTCGGAACCGGAACCGTCCGAGTCGCCGCCCGATCCGGAGCGACTACGGAGGCGGCTCCGCCGCCGAACCGACGAAATCGAGCGGCGTGAGGTCGAGGCGGCCGTCTCGGCGCTCGACGCGCGCGGCGGCCTCACGGAGGAGCAGCGCGAGACCGTTCGGGAGCTCGGGTCCGCGCTCGCCGACGAGCTGATCGCAGGGCCGGATCGGACGCTGGAGCGGGCGGCTCGAGACCAGGAGGCGGAGGGGCGGGAACGAGAGCGAACGCGGTCGATCCGGCGGCTCTTCGATCTCGGCGAGGCGTAGCAATCGTCACGAGGTCGCGGCGTAGCAATCGCGCGGCGAGGCCTCACTCCTCGGTCTTCGGGAACTCCGCGACGAACTCGTCGGGCGCGTTCTGTCGCACCTCGTAGGCCTCCTCGTCGAACGCGGGGACTTCGGCCGCCATCTCGTAGTACAGCGGCTTCGGCTCGTGGTCGTTGACGATGGTGAGCGTCTCGCCCGGCTCCATCTCCTCGAACTCCTCGTGGATCGTGTCGTGGCGGTTCACCGGCTGGATCTCGCGGACGTCGAGTCTGGGCATGCGATCGGAGAGTCGGGCCCGTCCGAATTCCGTGTTGAGCCGAATACGTTCGGGGACACGCACTCGCCGGCGGGTCCCGAACTCCCGGCCGTGACAGCGATCACTGCCACGCCGACGACCGGTACCGAGAGCGACCACCGCACGCCGTCCGTCCGGAGGGGTGAGTGACGTGCCGGCGACCGACTTCGACGCCGAACGGCGCTACGACGACGAGCGGTTCTCGACCAGCGAGGTGTTCCGGAGCGACCGCATGAAGGTCGTCTGCGGCTACTTCGAGCCGGGGCAGTTCATCCCGGTCCACGCGCCCGACAGCGACGTGGCGATCACGGTCCTGTCCGGCTCCGGGGTCGTCCGAGAGGGCGAGACTGACCGGGAGGTGGATCCTGGCGACGTCGTCGTCGTGCCCGCCGGGACCGCGCGCGGCGTGAAGGCGAGCGAGGGGGAGCGACTGGAGGCCTCGCTCGTCACTGCTCCGCCGCCGACCGACGCGGAGCACGACCCCGTCAGAGCGGGACTCAAACGCGGGGAGTTCGATCCGCGGGCCGGAGGAGAGTAGCGGTCTCGACGGGCCGAGAGACGCGGAGCGTTCCGACAGTAGTTTCGACTTTTCAAACTCTTATTTATGAAGTCCAAAGTTAACTTCTGATTAATAAATGCCGCAGCGGCCAGTAGCCAGATTTTTATTTGAGGTGGATAAAGAATCGATGACGCCGAATGCGTGACGACTCCGCTTTCGAAACGGGCGACCCCGACCTCCACGCGGCCGGTCGCGCTCGCGACGCCGGCACCGGATTTCGGGAGGCCCGGCTTCGACGGGTGGAGTCCCGTGCAGGCGCTTTCGGTACGGTTGCGACCGAACCAACCACGGAAACTCAACGATAATGCCAAGAGACAACACCGATTGGTGGCCGAATCAGCTAGACCTGGACGTCCTCGACGAGCACGCCGGGAACCCCGGACCGCTCGATGACGACTTCGATTACGCCGAGGCGTTCGAGGAGCTTGACCTCGACGAGGTGAAAGCCGACATCGAGGAGGTAATGACGGATTCGAAGGACTGGTGGCCGGCCGACTACGGCACGTACGGGCCGCTCTTCATCCGGATGGCCTGGCACAGCGCCGGGACGTACCGGACGCACGACGGGCGCGGCGGCGCCTCCGGCGGGCGACAGCGGCTCCCGCCGCTCAACAGCTGGCCCGACAACGTCAACCTCGACAAGGCGCGACGCCTGCTCTGGCCGGTCAAACAGAAGTACGGCCGCAAGCTCTCGTGGGCCGACCTGATCGTCCTGACCGGGAACGTCGCCCTCGAGTCGATGGGCTTCGAGACGTTCGGCTTCGCGGGCGGTCGCGAGGACGACTTCAAGCCCGACGACGCCGTCGACTGGGGTCCCGAAGACGAGTGGGAGTCGACCTCGGCGGAGCGGTTCGAGGAGGACGGTCGGCTCGACGACGCGCTCGGTAACACCGTCATGGGCCTCATCTACGTGAACCCGGAGGGCCCGAACGGCGAGCCGGATCTGGAGGGCTCCGCGGCGAACATCCGCGACACGTTCAGCCACATGGCGATGGACGACAAGGAGACGGTCGCGCTCATCGCCGGCGGGCACACCTTCGGGAAGGTTCACGGGGCCGACTCCGGCGACAACCTCGGCCCGGAGCCCGAGGACGCGCCGATCGACCTGCAGGGCCTCGGCTGGGACAACGACTTCGGCGAGGGGAAGGGCCCCGACACGATCACCAGCGGGATCGAGGGGCCGTGGAACGCCACGCCGACCCAGTGGGACCTGAGCTACGTCAACAACCTGCTCAGCTACGAGTGGGAGGCGGAGAAGGGCCCCGGCGGCGCGTGGCAGTGGACGACGAAGAACGACGAGCTCGACGGCGCCGCCCCCGGCGTGCAGGACCCCTCCGACAAGGAGGACGTGATGATGCTCACGACGGACGTGGCGCTGAAACACGACGACGACTTCCGCGCGGTGTTAGAGGAGTTCCGCGACGACCCCGACGAGTTCCAGGACGCCTTCGCGCGGGCGTGGTACAAGCTCATCCACCGCGACATGGGCCCGCCGGAGCGGTTCCTCGGCCCCGAGGTCCCCGAGGAGACGATGCTCTGGCAGGACCCGCTCCCCGACGCCGACTACGAGGTCGTCGGCGACGCGGAGGTCGCCGAGCTCGAGGACCTGATCTCAGAGTCCGACCTCTCGGTCTCCGAGCGGGTCAAGACCGCGTGGGCGTCCGCGTCCACGTTCCGCTACAGCGACAAGCGCGGCGGCGCGAACGGCGCGCGGATCCGCCTCGAACCCCAGCGCAGCTGGGAGGTCAACGACCCCGCGGAGCTGGAGTCCGTGCTGGAGACGTACGAGGAGATTCAGGCCGAGTTCAACGAGTCGCGCGACGACGACACGCGGGTGTCGCTCGCCGACCTCATCGTCCTCGGCGGCAACCTCGCCGTCGAGGAGGCCGCCGCGGCCGCCGGCCACGACGTCGACGTGCCGTTCGAGCCGGGCCGCGTCGACGCCACGCAGGAGCAGACGGACGAGGAGTCCTTCGAGGCGCTCAAGCCGGAGGCAGACGGCTTCCGCAACTACCTCGGTGACGACCTGCCCCACAAGCCGGAGGAGGAGCTGGTCGACAAGGCCGAGCTGCTGAAGCTGACGGTCCCCGAGATGACGGTGCTCGTCGGCGGGCTGCGCGTCCTCGACGCGAACTACGACGGCTCCGACCGCGGCGTGTTCACCGACGAGCCGGAGACGCTCACGAACGACTTCTTCGTCAACCTGCTCGACTTCGACCGCGAGTGGGAGTCCGTCGACGAGGACGACGAGGTCTTCGAGCTCCGCGACCGCGAGACCGGCGAGGTCGACTGGACCGCGACGCGATTCGACCTCATCTTCGGGTCGAACTCCCGCCTCCGCGCCGTCTCCGAGATCTACGGCGCCGCCGACGGCGAGGAGCAGTTCGTCGACGACTTCGTCGACGCGTGGAGCAAGATCATGAAACTCGACCGCTTCGACCTCTAACGGTCGGACTGGAGCGGTTTTCGCGGGCAACACTTTTTCGAACCGCGGACGCGGCCGTCACCGAATTCGGAGTCGACGATACGCAGGCACTGCGGCGCTGATCACCCGAGGAAGTACCGCGTCCACGGATACCGTTCGACGAGCGCGGTGCCCCCGATGTCGTACTGTTCGATGTAGGCGTCGAGGCCGAAGATCCTGCCCGCCCCGAACGCCGCGACGGAGAGGAACACCAGCAGGTACGCGAAGTCGCCGTTGATGTAGCCGTGGGAGATGTCCCAGTTGCCGAAGTAGAACAACAACATCATGAACGCGCCCCAGAACGCGGCGAGCCGGGTCAGACAGCCGACTATCAGCCCGAGGCCGATGAACAGCTGTCCCCACGGGACCGCGACGTTCACGAAGTCCATGAACAGTGGCGACTGCGCCATCGAGGCGAAGAGGTCGGCCAGCGGACTCCCGTTCGCCGCCGGCGCGTTCTGGAGATACCCGGCCGCGCTGAACTCGCCGCCGAGCAGCTTGCTCGACCCCGCCTGAAGGAACGCGAGCCCCATCATGAGCCGAAGGGCGAGGATGAACCAGACGCTCAGGGTGTGGAGCTGCCCTTCCGCGCTCAACCCGCCGACCGTACTTCTGAGTGTTACTTCTTTCGATGACATATACGCAGATCTACAATACAGTTATAAATAATTATCTCCGGGATCCGTCGTCTCCGGGCGTCTGACGGCCGCTCACCACACCGGCGCGAGCAACAGCCCGACCGTGACCGAGATGAAGACGAGTTTCAAGGCGGTGTTGACGGCGATCACCTTGGTGCCGAACTCGGCGCCCCAGATCCCGTACTGGAAGGGGATCGAGCGCCGGAACGTGGAGACGGCGAAGGAGAGGATCCCCCCGATGAGCAGGCTCGCGACGCCCGTCCGGACGGTGAACGTCCCCTCGGCGGTGCCGGCCAGCGTCACCGCGCCGGCGGTCGTGTCGAGGGTGTAGACGGCGATCACGGGGACCGCGGCGCCCGGGAGCCCGAGCGCGCCCGTGATCGGTTCGGCGACGCTCGTCAGGGCCGCCACGTCGACGTTGCTGACGAGTCCGATCACGAGGGTGTAGACGACCGCGAGCCGCGGGACGATCCGGCGGAGCGTGGACCACGACTTCCCGGCCGCTTCGCGGACGCGCTCCCGGCTGGTGCGGTCGTCGGCGTCGGGACCGCTCGCGTCGACCTCGGCGAGCGCGCCGCGGTCGACGTTGCGCTCGGACAGCAGGACGCCGCCCGCGAGCACGCCGGTGACCGTGATCGCCAGCGCGATCCCGGCGCGCGCGGAGACGTAGACGACCCCGGTTTCGACGCCCAAAATCGGGATCATCACGGGGACGTAGTAGGTGAACACGTGCTGGACGAACCCGAAGAACGTGTTGATGGTCACGGCGACCAGCGTCGCCCGGTCGTCCAGCAGGCCCGACTCGCGGTACTCGGCGAGCGTGGCGTACCCCGCCGTCGTCGACGCCGCGGTCGTGAGGATCGCGGTGCCGACCTCGTCGGGGAGGTTCGCGGGCCGGGTGAGCCACCCGGCGAGTCCGGCGACGTACCGGATCAGCCCGAACGCGACCGCGACGTTGGCGGCGAAGACGCCGACCGCGATGAACGCCGCGATGCGGGCGAGCCGCGGGGCGACCTCGACGAGCAGGGCGACGAGTTCGGCGGCGACCGATTGCACTACCGGCCCTACGCGGTCGCCGACCTAATGGCCATCGGAATCGTGAACGGCCGGTCGGATCCGCGCCGCGCGGGGCTTATGGGAGCCCCGGCCGAACCCCCGGCAATGGCACCCGCCGAAGACGACATCTCGATCGAGGAGAAGCGCGTGTACGCCGGGACGGCGGGCCGCACCGACGCCTACGTCGCCACCGAGAGCGGCGTCGTCCGGGTGGCGCTCTCGGCCGACAAGATCGGCGCGTTCGACATGGTCGCGCGCGACCCCGCCCGCGACGCCGCGGTCCTCCCGCGGCGAGACGCCCCGGACCTGCTCGGCGTCGCGACTCCGGACGGGCTCCGCGTCGCGCCCGTCGGCGACGACCTCGCGTTCGAAGCGGTCGACGCCGGCTCCGTCGGGTCGGAACCAATCGCCGCGGTCGGCGTCCACGACGGCGCGTTCCTCGTCGCGGGCGACGACGGCCGGATCGACCGTCTCGAAGTCGGCGATGGGGGCACCGATTCGGCCGTGACCGCGGTCGGAGACGTCTCGGAACCGCGCGCGGTCGACGGCCCCCTCGTCGCGGCCGCGGACGGGGTCCACCGGGTCGTCGAGGGCGACGGCGTCGGCGACGGCCCCGAACTCGCCGCGGTCGGCCTTGACGACGCCCGCGACGCCGCGGGGACCGGGATGCCCCTCGCGGCGACCGCGGCCGGGGTCTACTGGCTCGGCAACGGGTGGATGACGGCGCTCTCGGGCGACGCGACCGCGGTCGCCGCCGACGTCGACGATCACGCGATGGCGGTCGTCGACGGCGACCTGCTCGTCCACGGTGGGGACGACGCCGAGTGGGGGACCGAGTCGTGGGCCGCGGCGGAGCTCCCGGTCGACGAGGAGCCGGTCGCGCTCGGGTACGGTCCTGGCGTGTCGGTGGCCGTCACCGACGCCGGCACGCTCTGCGTCGACGCCGGCGACGGGTGGCGGCACCAAGTCGTCGGGGTTCGAGGAGTCGCCGGCGTCGCGCTCGCGGTCGTGGAGTGACGAGATACGAAGTAGCACCTCGGTTCGATTTATAAGCAGTTACCGGCAGATCGGCGGTGAACAACGCCAAATTCCCGACGGATCGCTTATAAGTGGCTGACAGTGGATCGACAGTGAACACGTCCAAAGCCCCAGCCGCTCGCTTATAAGTGGCTGACAGCGGATCGACAGTGAACACGTCCAAAGCCCCAGCCGCTCGCTTATAAGTGGCTGACAGCGGATCGACAGTGAGCACGTCCAAAGCCCCAGCCGTGAGGACTCGCGCGGCTCGATGCGCTCCTCGACCGCTCACTCCGTTCGCGGTCTGCGGTGCTTTCGTCGCCGTGCTTCGTCCTCGCGGCTGCCCCTTTGAGTCCCACCCGCCCGCACCGCAACCGCACCTCACGCCTCCCCAGCCTCGTCGGCCGGCGCTTATAAGCGCCGGCCGCTCCCTCGCACGCGCTCCTCACGGCCGCCGATGGCGGCCGCTCGGAGGCGCGCGCCACCGCCCTGATCGCTTATAAACAAACCACCGCTCCCCAGGCAGACCGTCTGTCCTACGCGCTCGGCAGGTCGATCTCGTCGCCGTCAGCGTAGACGGTCGGGTTCCGGAGGATCCCGTCGAGGTGAACCGGGGCGTCGGTCTCGCCGCCGATGCCGGCGTTGTCGCCGATCGCGATGTGGACCGTGCCGCCGGCCTTCTCGTCTAAGAGGACGGAGCCGACGAGCTCGTCGACGCCGACGTTGGTCCCGATTCCCAGCTCCGCGAGGTTGTACGCGGCGTCACCGACGGACTCCGCGGCGGTCTCGAGCTCCTCGCGGACCGCGTCGTCGCCGACGGACGTGACGAGCCCGTCCTCGACCTCGAACGTGAGGGTCTGACCCTCGTCGAGCAGCCCGTGGGGCATCATCGTCCCGTCGACCACGTAGGTGCCGGTCGCTGTCTCGGGCGCGACGAACACCTCGCCGGCGGGGAGGTTCGAGAAGTCGCCGGGCTCGTGGACCATTCCCGTGTCGGCGAGCCACTCGCGGTCGCCGATTCCAAAGGTGGTGTCGGTGCCAGCGGGCGAGCTCACCCGGATCTCGTCGGCGTCGCCGACCTGCGCGAGCACGTCGTCGCAGGCGGCGTCGATCGCGGCGTAGTCGGCGTCGAGCCCGGTCGTGAACACGTCCTCCGTGATCCCCGGCAGGGTCGCGCCGCGCGCGCCGGCCTCGCAGGCGTTCCCGCGGGCGCGGGTGTGACTCAGGCTCTTCGTCGTCGGCGCGAGGAAGGCGTCGCTCTCGGCCATCGCCGCCGCGACCGGCGCGGGCGGCTCGGTCCCGTGCTGGTCGGCCGGCGGATACCGGAGGATCGTCGCGTCGTCCGTCACGGCGCTCGCGGCCTCGTAGAGCGCCACCCCGATTCGTTCGCGCTCGTCGTCGGTGACGACGACCACTGACTCGTCCGGCGCGACGCGCAGGCACTGCTCGACGGCGGTCTCGGCGGCGTCCGCAAGCTCGCTCGACATGCCCGCCGATCCGCGACGACGGGCGTTAGTCCTTCCCATCGACGACTCATTTACTCTGTTTCGAAATTCAGTTTTGTCTCGAAGGCGCGCGAATTAACCGACCGATTACTCTCGGCGTAGTTAATTTCTTCTTGCTTCTCTCGAAAACATTATGCTGTTCCCCGAGCGACCGACACCTATGACACGCGTGGGCGTCAACGGATACGGGACGATCGGGAAACGTGTCGCGGACGCGGTCGCGGCCCAGCCCGACATGGAACTCGTCGGCGTGACGAAGACGAGCCCGGACTACGGCGCCGAGGCCGCGCTCCGCCGCGGCTACGACCTGTACGCAGCGCTCGACGACCGAGTCGCCGCCTTCGAGGACGCCGGGCTCGACCTCGCCGGGACCCTCGCCGACCTCCTCGACGCGGTCGACGTGATCGTCGACTGCGCGCCGAGCGGGGTCGGGGAGCGCAACCGCCCGACCTACGAGGCCCACGACACGCCCGCGATCTACCAGGGCGGCGAGGACGCCGCGATCGCGGACGCCTCCTTCAACGCCCGCGCCAGCGCGCCGATCCGCAACGCCGACTCGCTCCGGGTCGTCTCCTGTAACACGACCGCGCTCTCGCGGCTGCTCGCCCCGCTCGACGAGTCCTACGGCGTGGAGAAGGCCCGCGTCACGCTCGTGCGGCGGGGCGGCGACCCGAGCGAGACGAACCGCGGACCGATTAACGACGTGGTGCCCGACCCGGCGACGGTGCCGTCGCACCACGGTCCCGACGTGAACACGATCCTCGGGGACGTCGACGTCGACACGGCCGCGCTGAAGGCGCCGGTCACCGGCATGCACACCCACAGCGTCAACGTCACGCTCGAGGCGAAGCCGACCACCGAGGAGGTGCGCGAACTGCTCCGCGGCGAGACGCGGATCTTCCTGATCCCAGAGGACGCCGGAATCGACGGCGCCGGGACCCTGAAGGACTACGCGTCCGACCTCGGACGGGCCCGCGGCGACCTCTGGGAGAACTGCGTCTGGGAGGAGTCGATACGCGTTCAGGGCCGGGACCTGTACCTGTTCCAGAACGTCCACCAGGAGGCGGACGTGGTGCCCGAGAACGTCGACGCGGTCCGCGCCCTCGCGGGCGATGTCTCCCGGGAGGAGTCGGTGGCGCGAACGAACGAGACGCTCGGCGTCGGAATCGACAGCCTGCTCTCCGACGGCGGCGCTCCCCGCGATCAGGTCGCCGCGGACGACTGACCGGGACTCCCGCGGATCGCGTTGCTTACTCCGCGGGCGTCGTCACGAGGAACGTCCGCCCGCCGCGGCGTTCGAGGTGGACCTCGCTTCCCTGCACGCGGTTCATCCGCGCGCGATCGGCGATCCGATCGGTTCGACACTCCGTGACGTCGACGCGGGTCGGCGTCGCGTATCGGGGTTGCTCGTGGCTCGTCGCGCTCATACTTCCCCCGAGAGCCGGAACGCCCGTATAAGCGAGCCATCCGCGGAGTGAAAGTGAAAGTGGAGGCGTTGACGGTCCAAGCGGGGGAACGATCCGACAGTCGCCGTCGAGACTACCGCCGGAGCCCGGCCTCCTCGTCGCCTTCGACGAACCGCACGGTGAAGTAGTCGTAACCGCCGTAGGCGGCGTCGAGCGCGCCCAGCCACCAGTTCCAGCGCTCGACGACCGAGGAGCCGTCGGGCGCGTCGCCGAGGTGGTCGATCACGCCGGGCACGGTGAGCGCGTGCCCGCGGTCCCGGGAGGGTCGCCCCGAGTCGGCGAGGTCGCGGGCCGCCCGAGCGACCGCCCGCCGCTCGGCTTCGGTCCCGCCGAACTCCGACTCGAGGGCCTTCTCCAGACGCTGTCGGTCCATGAGCGGGGCTACGGGACCGGAGTATATGAGTCGCGTGGTAGGGGGTGGCACGTCCGGTGTCGGCGACGCGTCGGGCTCGCCTCCGCGGCCGTCACAGGCGGGCTGCGAGCGCGAGGAAGAGGAGGCTAAAGGGCGCCGTCAGCAGCGCTAGCAGCGCCCCGGCCGCCGGCTCGCCGGCCGCGAGGGCCATCGCGAGGCCGACGACGAGCGAGGCGGAGCCCACGACCGCGAGGATGATGCGCTCCGGAACGCTGGCCCGGTCGGGGCCGTCGCTCCGCGCGAGCGTCGCGTCCAGCGCCCGCTCGACCTCGTCGGCGCGGTCCGCGGGGACGAACAGCCACGGGGTCGAGCGGTACCACGCGTTCCCGCGGTACGCGAGCAGGAACACGGTCGTCCACGGGAGGTCGATCCGACGGGTGCGGATCACGGAGCCGAGGTCGTCCGAGCGCGTCCGGTCGTGACTCAGGTACGTCCGCTCGATCGTCTCGGCGGCCGGGTCGAGCCGCAGGTCGGTCCCGCGCGAGCCGGCGAGTACGGGGAAGAGCGTGGCGAACGCGAGGAGCAGCGGTGCAAACCCCGAGAACAGCGATAACGTGGCCGAGACCGGGCCGGAGCCGATCGCCGCCGCCACGACCGCGAGCACGACTCCCGCCCCGGCGAGGGTCCAACCGATCCGGAACCGCGAGCGGTCGAACGAGTAGTCGCCGAACTGCGACCGGAGTTTGCGGCGTCGCTCCGGGGACATCTGGTCGTACGCCACGATCCAGTAGAGCAGCGACACCGGGCCGCCGACGAGGAGGACGACGAGCAACGCCCACGTCGGCGCCGGCGGGCCGCCACCGTCGAGGAGCGAGGCGCCGACGGTGACAGCGACGACCGAGAGGGCCACGAGCACGAGTCCGGCCACGGTCGCGCTCGCACCGAACGCAAGCGACCGCAGGCGATCGAAGCGGACCGGCCCCCACTCGACGACGCCTCGGTCGGGCTCGGTGTCTGTATCTGTCCCGGTGTCCGCGTCTGTCTCGGCGTCCGTGTCGGGCTGAGAGTCGGAAATTGCGCCGGCGTCGGCCTCGGACTCAGGAACGGGCTCTCGATCCGCCGACAACTGCGTCCCGTCGCTCGACGCGCCGGACTCGGAGGGCATGGGCGCTCGTTGGGTCGGTGACGGCTTAAATTCGGTCGTCGCACCGGTCGATGGATAGATCTCGGGAACCCGGACGCCGTCGAACCCGGTGTCGGAACGGGAAACCGACGTGCGGCGACTATTTACCCCGCGACCGGCTACCCCGTGTCATGACAGACTGGCGCGCCGTCGGCTACGGGTTCGTCGTGATGCTGATCGCCGGGCTCCTCGCGACGTTCGCCCCGGTCGTGGGGCACATCGGCGCCGGGCTGATCGGCGGGTTCGTCGCGGGCTACGTCGCCGGCGGCGGGCTGCTCTCGGGGATGTGGCACGGGCTGCTCGCGGGGTCGGTGAGCGGGGTCGTCGTTACCCTCGTCCTGGCAGCGTTCGGCGGGCTCGTGGGGCTCGCCGGGGGACCTCTCGGCAGCCTGCTCGGCGGCGCCGGCGTGCTGGTCGTCGGGCTGTTCGTGACGTTCCTGTTCGCGATCGACTCGGCGCTCGCGGGCGCGATCGGCGGCGTGCTCGGGGATTGAGGCTCGCTTCTTCGCGATCGGACGATTCGGTAGGATCGATGAGTGGATCTCACCGACTGGCGCGTGCCGACGGCCGCCCGAAGGGCGGGAGTCGCACGCGCGAGGGACGCCGCGAGCGCAGCGAGCGGCGAGGCTGGGGAGGCGTGAGGTGCGGTTGCTGTGCGGTCGGTGGGGCTCGAAGGGGCAGCCGCGAGGCCCCCGAGTCCTCGCGGCTGGGGCTTCGGTGGTGTTCGCAGACGAACGAGCACCAACCGCGTACAGCCGAGCGGCTGGGGCTTTGGGAGAGTACGTCGTCGATCCGGTTTCGGCAATCGCCTATAAAATATCGCGGTGTCAAAACGCGGTCACTGCTGGATCGAAAACGACCCTGTCTCAGCGTATTACGCGCTCTCGACCGCGTCGAGGACGGCGTCGTAGTCCGGCTCGTTGGTCGGGTCGTCGGCGACCCAGTCGTAGACGACCTCGCCGTCGTCGTCGATCACGAAGACGGCGCGGTTCGCGATCCCGTGGAGGCCCAGGTCGGCGATGTCCATCTCCAGCCCGTACGCCCGGATCGCGTCGCCGGCCATGTCGCTCACGAGGTCGAACTCGATCCCGTGCTCCTCGCGGAACGCGCCCTGCGAGAACGGGGAGTCGGCGCTGATCCCGAACAGCGTCGCGCCCGCGTCGTCGAACTCGGCGGCGCGCTCCTGGAACGCCACCATCTCGTTCGTGCAGGGGGGCGTGAACGCGCCGGGGAAGAAGGCGAGCACGACCGGCCCGTCGCCGACGTGGTCGTCGAGGTCGAACGGTTCGTGGTCGCTCGTGCCGACCGTCGCGGTGAACGTGGGTGCGGAGTCGCCTGTGGATACCATCGCTTACGGATAGGGCTGATTCGCCCAAAAGGCTTGTTTCACCCCCGGCGAGAACCGGCACCCGGAGAGCCGGCGGGCCGGCTACTCCCGGTCGAGGTACTCCTGTTGGATCGCGACGACCGCCGCGGAGTCTTCGCACTCCGCGTACCGCCGGAGCGGCTCCTCGTTGAGTTCGAGGAACGTCTCGCCCCACGTGAACTTCGCCATGACTCGCTCCGCGTGGTCGTACTCGCCGAGGATCGCGAGCGCGGCCGCGAACGCCTCGACGGTCGTGAGCTGCATCGGCCGCCCGAAGTTCACGGGGTTGGCGGCGACGAGGTAGGGGAGCGCGCGGTGCTCGCCCGGCAGCGAGAACATCTTCTCCCCGGCCGACTCCCACGAGCAGTCGAGCGCGACCAGGGCGTTCTCGGCGGCGAGGTCGGCGTCTGCGGGCGAGAGCGCGCGCTCGGCGTGGGGGTTCAAGACGACGCCGTAGGGCGTGGCGCGGTCGGAGCGGTGGAGCTCCGCGAGGTCGAACCGCGCGAGCTTCCGGGCCGTGCACTTGTCGGGGTCGTCGTCGCCCTCGTACCGGACGTGCAGGTCCACGGTACGAGATTGGCGGTGTCGTTGATAAGGCGTGCGGAGGGAGTCAGCGCAAAAATGGTCGCGGCCGTCGACCGCCCCCAGTCACGGGGCGCGGGTCCGCGTCATGATCGGCTCGGAGTCGCCGCTTTCGGGCGGGACGCGGGTCTGCGTCTCGATCGGATCCAATTCGCCTTCGGTGGGTGGTTCGCTCATCGCAGATGGCGCTCGCGCCTCATCACGGATAACTTTTCGGCCCAAAGAATCATTATTTCGCTGATCTCCTAATACACGTTTGTTACTACGGCGCAAATTTCTAAGGAGATGGTGTTATCACTCTGAAAATCAACTGTCCGTGTACTTTTTATCTCCTCTCCGACTCAAGCCCCACTCCGGTACCCGCAAACCGCTCCGGATACCGTCAAACCGGCCCGGTACCGGCGGGGTTTTTCCTCGTCGCCGCGCAGGTGCGTGTATGGAGCTGTTCGCGGTTCCGGACCTCCCGGAGATCCGGGAGGGAGACGACCTGGCGGCCATGATCGACGAGCGCGTCGACCTCCGCGAGGACGACGTGGTCGTCGTCGCCAGCACCGTCGTCTCGAAGGCGGAGGGGCGCGTCTTCGACCTCGACGACTTCCCGGCGAGCGAGCGCGCCGAGGCGGTCGCGGACCGGCTCGCGGAGATCGCCGGCGAGGAGAAGGACCCGCGGTTCGCCCAGGCCGTCATCGAGGAGTCGACGGAACTGATCATGGAGGCGCCGTTCCTCCTGACCGCGACCCGCTTCGGTCACATCGGCGTCAACGCCGGGATCGACCGGTCGAACGTCCCCGACGGCGACCTGCTGCTGCTCCCGGAGCGCCCCTCCGAGAGCGCGGCGCGGATCCGCGAGGGCCTCCCGGCCGACCGCGTCGTCGTCAGCGACACCTGCGGGCGCCCCTTCAGACACGGCCAGCGCGGGGTCGCGATCGGCTGGGCCGGAACCCCCGCCAGCCGCGACTGGCGCGGCGAGCGCGACCGCGACGGCCGCGAGATGGGCGTCACCGTCCAGAACGTGATCGACGAGCTCGCGTCCGCCGCCAATCTCGTCGCCGGCGAGGGCGCCGGCGGCACTCCGGTCGTCGTCGTCCGCGACTGGGCGTTCGGCGACCACGACGGCTCGGACAACCACTTCCGCGAGCCGGAGGGCGACTTCGTGCGGCAGGCCCTCCGCGACTGGGAGTTCCAGGCGTAACCACCACCCATGCTCGGCATCGAACTCACTCCCGAACACGACCCGTCCCGCCTCGTCGACCTCGGCGTCCGCGCCGAGGACGCCGGCTACGACGCCGTCTACTCGACGTGTCACTACAACAACCGCGACCCGTGGGCGTTCCTCTCACAGCTCGCGACCGCGACGGACTCGGTCCGGCTCGGCCCGGGCGTCGCCAACCCCTACGAGACCCACCCCGTCACGCTCGCCTCGAAGGTCGCCACCCTCGACGAGCTGTCGGGGGGCCGCGCCGTCTTCGGGCTCGGTCCCGGCGACCCCTCGACGCTGCGGAACCTCGGTCTCGAAGACGAGCGCGGGCTCCGGCCCGTGTTGGAGGCGTTCAAGACCGCCCAGAAGCTGTGGGCCGGCGAGCGCGTCGACCACGAGGGGACCTTCGACGCCGCGGGCGCCGGGCTCAACTACGAGCCGCCGCAGGGCGCCGGTATTCCGGTCCACGTCGGCGGCGAAGGGCCGCACATGTGCCGGATGGCCGCGAAACACGCCGACGGCCTGCTGTACAACGGATCGCACCCGAAGGACCTCGCGTGGGCCCGCGAGCAGGTCGACGACGGGCTCGCCGACCGCCCGGAGCACCGGGGCGAGTTCGAGCTGATCGCCTACGCGGCGGTCTCGGTCGCCGAGGAGGCGGCCGCCGCCCGCGAGGCCGCCCGGCCGCCCGTCGCGTTCATCGCCGGTGGCGCGCCCCCGCCGGTCCTGCAGCGACACGGGATCGACCCGGACGCGGCCGACGAGATCGGTGACCGCGTCTCGGCCGGCGAGTTCTCCGCGGCCTTCGAGCGCGTGACCCCCGAGATGATCGACGCGTTCTGTATGGCCGGCACGCCCGAGACCGTCCGCGAGCGCGCCGCCGCCGTCGCCGAGCACGCCGACGGGCTCGTCGTCGGGTCGCCGCTCGGTCCGGATCTGGAGGCCGCGGTCGAGCTGGCGGCCGAGGCCGTGGACGGGATATTTTAGTTGCTCCTCAGAATTCTCGCTCGTTGAGAATCGAGAATCGGCCCTGATAACTCCGGGGTGAGCTTCATAAGCCGCTCCCGTCGACCCCCTGTATGTCGACGACACGACGGCGGCAGCCGGGTCTCCGCGGGCGGTACGAGGACCTCCTGTGGGGAACGATGGACCGCCTCGGGATATCCGAATCGATAGAGCGCAAGGTCGTCACGGCCGTCGGGATCCAGTTCCTCGTCACCGTCGGGATCTTCCTGACGCAGTTTCTGGTCTCTGGAACGCTCTCGTACGTGATCTCAGGCGCCCTGTTTCTCGGCGCCGTCGTCGCGATCTACAACACCCTCCTCATCGTGCGCCGGGACTTCGTGGCGCCCCTCAAACAGCTGGAGACCGGCGCCGACGCGATCGCCGCGGGCGAGGTCGACGCGGTCGGGTCGAAAGACGGCTCCGACACCGCACTGACCGGCAGCGACCAGCCCGACGAGATCGGGAGCCTCGTGAACTCCTTCGTCGCGGTCGAGCGCTACCTCGGGACCGTCTCCGCGCAGGCCGAGGCGCTCGCGGCCCAGGAGTTCGACGACCCCGCGCTCGACGAGGAGGTGCCGGGGGCGTTCGGCGACTCGCTCGACGAGATGGCCGGGAACCTCGAGGCGTACACGACCGAGCTCGAGTCGCTCGTCGACGCCTTCGGCGACGCGGCGGCGCGCGCGCGAGACGGCGACCTGACCGCGACGATCGACGGCGGGGAGCTGGCGACCGACGGGGACCGATACGCGGAGCTCGTCGGGAACTACAACCGGCTCGTGACCACGCTCGGCGGGACCGTCGGCGAGGTCGGATCGTTCACGGAGGTGGTCGCGGACGCGAGCGACGACGTGCGCGCGAGCATGGACGAGGTCGACGACGCCAGCGAGGAGGTCGCGCGCTCGGTCCAGGAAATAAGCGACGGCGCCGCCGAACAGACCGAGGAGCTGGAGTCGGTCTCCGGCGAGATGAGCACCCTCTCGGCGACCGTCGAGGAGATCGCGGCGTCGGCCGACGACGCGGCCGCGACCGCCCGGAGCGCGGCGGAGCGGGGGAAGGCCGGCCGCGAGGAGGCGGCGGAGGCGATCGCGGAGCTGGAGGCGCTCGAGGCCGGCATCGCCGAGACGGCGACCGCGGTGGCTGACCTCGTCGACCGGGTCGGGGAGATCGACGAGATCGCCTCCGTGATCGACGGGATCGCCGAGGAGACGAACCTGCTCGCGCTGAACGCCTCGATCGAGGCGGCGCGGGCCGACGGCTCCGGCGACGGGTTCGCGGTCGTCGCCGACGAGGTGAAGGCGCTCGCCGAGGAGACCCGCGAGGAGGCCGCCGCGATCTCCGGGCGCATCGACGAGGTGCAGGCGGCGTCCGCGGAGACCGCCGCCGACGTGGACGAGATGGAGTCGCAGGTGTCGGACGGCGTCGACACGATCGAGTCGACCCTTCGGGAGTTCGAGGAGGTCGTCGAGGACGTGACGACCGTCGACGAGACCGTCCAAGAGATAAGCGACGCGACCGACGACCAGGCGAGGACGACCCAGGAGGTCGTCGACATGGTCGACGACATCGCCTCGGTCAGTCGACAGACCGCGACCGAGGCCGAGACCGCCGCGGCGGCGGCCGAGGAGCAGACCGCGACGGTCTCGGAGGTCACCCGGCGGGTCCACGCGCTCTCGGACCAGTCCGACGAGCTGCTCGCGACGCTGGACGAGTTCGAGGTTCCCGAGGGCGACGGCGGTCGTCCGTCCGCGTCCGGGACCGAGCACCTCGGAGCGTCGGCTGCGGGTGCGGACGACGACTGAGAAGGGATCCGCGACCGCACCGCGCTGCTCCGCGGGACCCCGACGCGTTACTCCGCGGGGCCGCGACCGCCGAGCGAGGGGAGCGTCACGCCGATCTCTTGGAGGAGGGCGCCGACCGCGGCGTAGCCGAGCACGGCCACCGCGCCGACGAGCAGGACCTGTCCGACGACGACGAGGAACGCCGACACCGGGTCGCCGGCCCCGAGGATCAGGTCGTTCAGGAACAGGTCCACGAACCGCCCGACGTCCCCGGCGAGCCGGGAGACGACGTCGATGAGCGCCATCATGGCCGGGGGTTGGGTCGGGGGGTACTTGGGTGTTGAGTTCGCGGTCGTCCCTCCCCGGCGCTGCCGACGCCGACCGTCACCGGTACTGACAACCGAACGGCTTACACCCGACCGACACGGACTTGTTCGTCATGAACGCCCTGTCGGAGTTGTTCGCCGAGAACACGCTGCTGTGGGTCCTCACCGGTGTCTTGGCGTACTCCGCGGTCGCGATCTGGCTTCGAGACCGCGGCGTCCTCCCGGAGTCCGTCCGCGTCTCCGGACCGGTACTGACTCTCAGAACCCTCCGCGGCCGGGTCTTCCTCAATCGGCTCGCCGCGCCGAAGCGGTTCTGGCGGATCGTCGCGAACCTCGGGCTCGGCGGCGCCCTGGTCGCGATGGTCGGATCCTTCGTCCTCATCCTCTCGTCGGCGCTCTCCGCGCTCCGCACCGCTCAGCCCTCCGCGATCCAGCAGCCGCAGAACTTCCTCATCATCCCCGGCGTGAACGACTTCCTCCCCCTCTCGGTCGCGCCCGAGATCGTCGCCGGGCTCGCGGTCGCGATGGTCGTCCACGAGGGCGCCCACGGCCTGCTGTGCCGCGTCGAGGACATCGACATCGAGTCGATGGGGCTCGTCTTCTTCGCGCTCCTCCCGGTCGGCGCCTTCGTCGAGCCGAACGAGGAGGCGACCCAGGAAGCGTCGCGCGGCGCCCGCGCCCGGATGTTCGCCGCCGGCGTCACCGCGAACACGGTCCTCACGGTCCTCGTGTTCGCGCTCCTCTTCGGCCCGGTCGTCGGCGCGATCGCGCCGGCCCCGGGCTACGCCGTGGGCGAGGTGACTCCCGAGTCGCCGGCCGCGGCGGCCGACATCGCGTCTGGTGACCGGTTGGTCGCGGTCGACGGCACGCCCGTCGACACCGCGGCCGAGTTCGAGGCCGCGCTCGCCGACGCCGGCGACACGGTGAGCGTCACGGCCGCCGACGGCGACGGGGAGCGGACCGTCGAGGTCGAGCGCGAACTCCAGGTGATCGGCTCCGCCGGCGGGAACCCGCTCGGCGTGACGATCGAGTCGGAGCCGGTGGCGATCGCGTCCGTCAACGGCGAGCCCGTCGCGACCGAGCGGGGGTTCCTCGACGCGGTCGGGGACGCCGAGCGCGCGACCGTGACCGTCGACGCCGACGGCGCCGCCAACGCCACGGTCGAGTCCGAGACCGCCGAGATCCCCATCGGCGCGTACGCGCTCGGCGTTCAGGAGGACGGCCCGCTCCACGCGGCGGGCGCCCCCCTCGGCGAGCCCATGACGATCGTCGCGATCGACGGCGAGCGCGTCCGGAACAACGACGAGCTCTCGGCGGTGCTCGGCGAGCGCGAACCGGGCGCGACCGCGGAGGTCGTCGCGTACGACGCCGACGACGAGCGCGTCAGCTACGACGTGGCGCTCGACCCGCACCCGAACCGCGAGGGCGGGTTCGTCGGCGTGAGCGTCTTCCCCGGCTCCAGCGGGCTCGCGCTCGACGACTTCGGCGTCTCGGAGTACCCGGCCGGCGCGTACCTCGAACTACTCGGCGGCGACGGCGGCGAGGGCGCGACCGACGGGCTCGCGCTCGGCGGGCTCACCGACTCCCCGCTCGGGCTCGTGTTCGCCTCGCTCATCCTCCCGCTCGGCAGCCTGTTCGGGCTCCCGTTCAACTTCGCGGGGTTCACCGGCGAGATGACCAACTTCTTCGTGGTCGAGGGCTCGCTCGCCGCGCTCGGCGGCGGGACGTTCCTGCTGGCGAACCTCCTCTTCTGGACCGGGTGGATCAACATCCAGCTCGCGCTGTTCAACTGCCTGCCGGCGTTCCCGCTCGACGGCGGCCGCATCCTCCGGATGGTCGCCGAGGCGGTGGTGAGCCGGGTCCCCGTCTCCGACCGCCACGCCGCGGTCCGGACGATCACGGTCTCCTCCGGGCTCGTCATGCTCGCCGGGCTGATCATGATGATCTTCGGCAATCGGATCCTCATGGCGCTCGGACTGCTGTAGTTCCGGGTCGGGACCGCGGGATGGGCGGTGCCCGAGAACCCGCCGCGACGTTCGCCGAATGGGAAACGGGTTTCTCCGCGGGGCGAAAGCATACCCCATGAGCCACTCACGCACCGTCGAGATCGAGGGCCACATCATCGACAGCGGGACGATGCAGCGCTGTTTCGGCGCGGTGATGGATCTGGGCGGCTCCTTCGACGTCGAGCAGTTCGACGTGGGGACCCACGAGGAGGCGGAGTCGTACTGCCGGATGGCGGTCTCGGCCGACGACCCGGACACCCTCCAGGCGATCCTCCACGAGCTCCACCAGAACGGCGCGGTGTTAGAGGACCCGAGCGACGTGGAGCTCGTCGCGGCGCCCGCCGACAAGGTCGTGCCGCCCGACTTCTACTCCACCACGAACCACCCGACCGAGGTGCTGTACGACGGCGAGTGGATCGAGGTCGAGCGGATCGAGATGGACTGTGCGCTGATCGTCGACCCCGACGGCGGCCCCGACGGGAGCCCCCGCGCGTACACGAAGGTGCTCAACGCGGTCGAGGAGGGCGACCTCGTCGCGACCGACCAGTCCGGAATTCGCGTGAAACCGCCCGAGCGCCCGCGCAGCGGCGGCGGCGCGTTCGGCTTCATGCAGGGCGGCGTCTCCTCCGAGCGCCCCTCCGAGTCGACGATCCGCGAGGTCGCCGAGGAGCTCCGGGAGGTGACGGAGTCCGGCGGGAACGTGATGGTTGTCGCCGGGCCGGCCGTGATCCACTCGGGGGCGGGCGACGCGCTCGCGGAGCTGGTCGAGGCGGGCTACGTCGACGCGCTCTCGGCAGGCAACGGCTTCGCCACCCACGACTTAGAGCGCTCGCTGTACGGCACCTCGCTCGGAATGGACGTGGAGACGCTCGAACACCCGCGGAAGGGCCACAAACACCACATCTGGACCATCTCGGAGATCATCCGCGCGGGCGGGATCGAGGCCGCCGTCGAGGACGGGATCGTCACGGAGGGCGTGATGTATCAGTGCGTGAAAAACGACGTCGACACCGTGCTCGCGGGGTCGATCCGCGACGACGGCCCCCTCCCGGACACGATCACGGACGCGGTGGAGGCGCAGGACGCCATCCGCGAGCAGGCCCACGACGCCGACATCGTGCTGATGCTCGCCACCCTGCTCCACTCCGTCGCGGTCGGGAACTGCCTCCCGTCGACGACAAAGACCGTCTGCGTCGACATCAACCCCGCCACCGTCACCCAGCTGCTCGATCGCGGCTCCGCGCAGGCGGTCGGGATGGTCACCGACATCGGGACGTTCGTCCCCACGCTCGCGGAGTTCGTGCTGGAGGGGGAGGACGGTGAGGTCGCCGTCGCCGCGGACGACGGCCACCACCATCCCGGCGGCGAATGACCGCCGACCTCCGGCCCTACGATCCCGAGACCGACGCCGACGCGCTGTACGGCCTCAAGACCGCCTTCGAGCGGGGGCTCGGCGCGTCGACCGGCGGGGCGGAGAAGGCCGCCGCCTACGAGGGGAAGCTCACCGAGGAGTACCGCGAGCGGTGGCTCGCGTGGGTCGACCGGTGCGTCGCCGACGACGAGCGGTGCGTGACGGTCGCGGTCGACGGGGGCGGCAAGGGGAACGGTGGGGGCGACGGCGACGCCGGTGACGCTGACCTCGTCGGCTACGTTTTCGTCCTCCCCGAGCGCCTCGCCATGGTCTGGGACGCCGCCGTGGTGAACGAGATCTACGTCGCGCCCGATCATCGCGGCACCGGCGTCGCGGACCGGTTGATGGACGCCGTCGTCGCGCTTGCCGGCGATCAGGACCTCCCGCTCGACCGGATCGTGCTCGACGTGGATCCCAAGAACGAGCGCGCGAAGGCGTTCTACGACCGCCACGGCTTCGAGCGGTGGGGCGAGATGGTGGCGCGGTCGCTGGACGGGTGAATCGCGGGCGGCCGTTCGATCCGTACGCGACTCCGCCGTAACGGTGCGCTCGGAGAGATTTCGCAGCAGGTCGGTCCTCGAAGGACGCTTCTGATCGATGGCGGGAGTACGTGAATCACTGCGGTGAGTCGGTTGTTTATAAGGGGAGGAGCGGTGTTGCTGTCGGTTGTTTATAAGTGATCGACGGCACACCGGTGAGGATCTGCAAAGCCCCAGTCGCTGTGGGCGGCGCACGCTCGCTGTCGTTCGAAAGGCGCAAAGCGCCTTTCGTGATGTCGTCAGAACGCTTTGCGTTCTGACTGCTAGCCAGAAATCGGTGATTTCTGGCGATGACGAGAGAGCTACGCTCTCTCGAACCACGCGCTTCAGTCGGTCGCTAGCGCTCCCTCCTTCCAGTGCTTCCGTCGCCTGCGCCGCCCACAGCGACTGCCCCTTTGAACCCCACCCACAACCGCAGGCCGCGGCCTCACGCCTCCCCAGCCTCGTCGCTCGCTGCTCGCGGCTTCGCCGCTCGCCATCGAGGTGCTCGCGCTGCTCGCACCTCGCACCGCTCGCGACTCCCTCGCGCGTGCTGACTCGCGGCCTATCGGCCGCTCGCAGGCACGCGCCACCGCAACAGCCGTTTATAAGGAATCGTCGCTGCCGCTCACGGCTCGCTTAAATACTGCTTCGCTGCCGCCAATCCGCAAGACCCACTCCCGCTGTCACTCGCCCGCAGGTTCCGTATTTGGCGTGACTGCGCGAAATCGGTGTTTTTTGAGCCTTTCAGCAGCTCCGCTCACTCCGGCTCCGCGTACGCCTGCCGCCACAGCAGCCGCGTCGGCCAGACGAGGAACGGCAACAGGAGGAGGAGCCGCAGGGCGTTCGCCGAGGAGCTCCACGGCCCGAACACCCACGCGACTCCGGCGGCGGCGACGGCGCCCCCGAGTCCGACCGCGACCGCCGCGATCCGGCGGTCCATGGGCGGCAGATCGGTCGATCGGACCGGGAGGTCGAACGCGGCGACGAGCCCCTCGCCGTCGGCGACCGGGCCGACGAACCGCTCCGTCTCGTCGTCGCCGACCCCGGCGGTCAGCGAGACGGTCCGCGCCTCGAACGCGCGGTCCGGGAACCGCGTGTGGACCACCCTCGCGTCGCGGCATCCGTTGTAGTTTAGCGGCGCGTTGAGGCGGTGTTTGTGCGGATAGTTGACCAAGACGGTGTTGAGTCCAATCGCTGATGAAGTGTGATCGGAGAACTGAACGGATGTTCTTCTGTCTCGGATGATGAGATCTGTGTCACTCTCTGAAGGCGGCGCACTCACTCCGGTGAGTGCGTCGCCGATCCAGAGCTGTCACTACTACCAACGTCTGAGCTGACCGGCTTGTCAGGCGAGTTTCTACCAGAACTCGCCTGACTCAACCTGCTCACGTAATCTTGCTCGATGTGGATTTGGATCCCGTGACGACCACAACAGCAATTCGTCGAGATCTGGCAGTTCATACCCCAGATCTAGCATCAGGTACAGTTGGACCAAGTGTGCGTGACGTTCGAGCGCGTGAGAACACCGACGGCGTGGGAGACGCGTCGACGACGCCGCTGCGTCGTCGTCGCTTCCCTGCCGCTTTGCGTCTAATTTGCGGAGTTCATCCACAATAACGCGGCTCATCAGCAGCGAGAGCGCCGCTACGATGATCAGCGCTTCAATAATGTAGGGATCCGTCGTATTGATCTCATCAAGACCGAAGCGCGATTTGAGTTCCTTGAACAGCAGCTCAATCTCCCAGCGCGCCCGATAGAGCTGTGCGATATCGGGCGCGTGGTAGTTGTCTCTGGCAAGATTCGTTAGGTAGAGATGGTACTCACCGCTGTCCTCGTTGAGCACACCGACGAGTCGGAACGTTCGGGTCGTGCTGACGCCCGACCCTCGCTTGCGGTCGAATGAGAGGGTGATCCGAGCGTCGATCGCCTGTCGCTGCAGGTCGTCGAGGACGTCCTGCAGCGACTCGCCTTCGAGTGGAATACTGTTTCCCCGCCATGTGCGAAGCTCTTCGACGATCTCGAAGTTCGCGTCATCTTTGACCCGTGAGACGAACCAGCCGTCGTTTTGATCGATACGGTCGAACAACCAGAAGTCGTAGAAGCCGAGATCGAGTAAGACGAGTGCGCCAGCTACCCACTCGCCGGTGGGTAGCTGGCTCCGTTCCTGCGTTTTGGCGTCAGTCGTTTGAAACCGCGTAGGAAGTCCGGTTGAGAGTGATTCTGTGAGGTGGAGCTTCACGCCAGCTTGATCTTCGCCAGTCGCTGCGTAGACGTCTGTAGCGTCTTGGTAGAGTGAGACGATAGAGGCGTCAACAATGAGGACGTCTCGAAAGCGTTCGAGACGTCCGCTGAGGTCGGTTTGTCCCGGTTCGAGATTCTCGATGGCGTCATCGAGAATCTCTCGCAGGAGTGCAACGAACGCGGGTGAAAACCAGCCGTGGAAGGTTGGATAAGCGAGTTCGTCACAGTCAGCCATTTCGACGAACCGTTCGAGAAATGCCTGAATAGAGCGATCTGATCCAGCAGCGAAACCCAGTGAGAGGGTGTAGAACAACGCGACAGTGTCGAACTTGCGCTCTCGTTGGATGAGATTCGTTGCGCGAGCGCGCTCGCGCAACTCATCAGAGGGAAACGCTCTTTTGATCCGGTCGACAATCACTGAATCCGGTGGTTCGTAACTCACAGCAGCCACCGGGTTTCTCTGACAAGTAGTTCCAACGGTATTCAGATCAGCAGACGGTGCTGGCACGAGGAGTTAAACTACAACGGATGGGTCGTCACCAGAGAACAGCGGAAGTGGTGGGGTGGTGGTGCCGTCGATCACACCCCACCAATTTTCGAACACGGGTTTCCCGTACTCCCGATACCCGACACTGGGTAAGTATGACAGCAGTTTGTGTCACCGGTGCTACTTTAAATACTCCAATTGTGTCCTCACGCATGGTGCGACCCTCCCGTCGGGGCTTCCTCGGAGGAAGCGCCCTGACGCTCGCAGCCCTGACAGGCGTTCTCGACCCCGCAACCGACGCGCAGATTCCCGGCCAACCTGCCGGAGCACCGACCGATCTCGACGTCGACATCTCGGCACCGTTGGCCGACGCGTTTCTCCCGGTTCCGGCGGGCAACGCACTGTCGACGACGTACACGACGGTCATCGCGGATCGCGTCGACGCCGACGCGACCGATGATCTGAGCTATCGCGCCCGCTCTGCGATCGAGCACCTCGGCGTCGACGCCGACAAGCTGTCGGCGACCGTCGCAGTCACGCCGGACGATCGCGGGTTCCAACTGGTGACGGCCGCCGGCGACTTTGATCGGCTTGAGCAAGGCGAGACGCTCGCAGTCGGCGCGGGAGACGACACGACAGATGAGTCGAGTGCCAACACCGCCAGCGAGGTAGAGACGACAGCCGAACTGCCCGCTGGCTGGCGGCTCGCCGAAGCTGATGAAACCGCACTCGTCGCCGGCGACGGCGTGGCGGCGGCCGTGAACGGCAGTAGCCCCTCGCCTACCCCGCGACGTGGGTCGAGCACGTCGAGAGAGGAGAGAGGAGATCGACGACTCGAGACCGCCCGCGCCGCGGGCCGTGCGGCCGCGGACGAGGCCGACCGCTTCGCGGAGGCGTCGCTCGGTGCGGCCGCACTCCCCCGGCTCGGCGGCTTCGAAACGGTGCTTTTGGTTCCGGACGCCGCCGGTGGTCCGTTCCCCTCGAGGGTCCCTGACGAGGTCGACGCGTTCGCCGCCGGATTCGAGGTCGCTCCTGAAGACCTCAGAGACGTGGACGGAACGGCGGAAAACGCGTACGTGATCCGACCGACTGCCGACGCAGGCGATCTCGACGATGAGACCGTCGAGCAGCTCGTGCGGAGCGTCGACCCCGCAGTTCCCATCGAACTCGACAGCACTCGAGCCGACGGGCTCGTACTCGTCGATGCCGTTGTTGAGGCGCCGCCGACGCTGGACCGCGAGGCGTCGCCGGACGCCGGAGTGCGATCGCAGTTCGACCGCGCCGCCGGGACGGTGACCTTCGAACACATCGAGGGCGAAGCAGTGCCGGCCGCCGAGCTGGAGGTGTGGCACGACGGCGAGGAGGTGAGCGACACGCTCCTCGACGGCGACGAGTTCACGACCGGTGACGAGATCACCGTCGAGACCGGACAGATCGCGACCGTTACACTGCGGTGGTTCGACTCGGACGCAAACGCCTACGACACCTACGCCCGCGAGCGGGTCGACCGCGAGGCGTTCACTGTCGACTACGACATGGCGGCCGAGACGCTGGACCTCGCGTACGAGGCCGACCGTTCCGCCGACGCCAGTAGCCTTCGGTTGGTTCACCGGAGCGAGGGCAGTGTCCAGTCAGTCGGCGGCGAATTCACCGACGGGACGCTCGATCCCGGCGATACCGTCACCGTCGAGGACGTGTCGATCGGCGACAGCGTGCAGTTGGAGTTCGATGTCGAGCAGCCACGGGGCGTCGGTGGCGGGTCGCTCGTCCACTATCGCGCCCGTCCCCCGCGCGTCTGGATCCGCTCGCGCGCTGAGGAGGGGACCACCGTTAGGTACGACGGCGAGCAGTCTCGCCCCGCCGATGCGTTCGTGACGCTGGTCGACGGCGAGCCGGCTGACGCCCAGTTCGCTGACGAGTATGACACGCTCTCGGGCGACGAAGAGCTGGGGCTCGGCGAACTCCCACTGGGAAGTACGGTCGCCGTCGAGTGGCGCGAGCCGGACGAGCCGGTCGTCGTCGCCGAGGAGGAGGTCGTGCCGAACACACGCGCGTCCATAGAATACGATCCGGATGCCGGTGAGGTGACCGTGCAGCACCGGAGTGGGCGGACGCTGCCTGCCTCGGAGTTAGAGTTGCAGGCCGGCCGAACGCCGACCGATGTCCAACCCGCCGACAAGCTCGACGAGTTCGGTCCCGATGACTCCTTTACCGCCCCGATCCCGCCGCTCTCACGGGTGCGGCTCATCTGGACGGGCGGCGAGCGCGAGCACCATCTCGGCGGAACGACCACGGCTCGCGAAACAGTTGCGGCGACCTACGACGCGGACGCCGAGACGATGCAGATCGAGTACGTCGGCGAACAGCCCGTCGATCCCGAGCGGCTACGCGTGTCGATGAGTGGTGCCGGCGCGCCCCGGGATCGGGAACGCGATCAGGAGTCGGCGTTCGCGGCCGAACACGACGAGCTGACGACGGGGGACGCGATCACGGTCGATGAGGTCGGGCTTGATCAGACCGTCGTCGTTAGCGTCCACACCGAGTTCGAGAACGGTTCGGCGACGAGCTCCATCGGTCACTTCTCGGCGGCACCCCGCCGCGGGTTCGTCGTCACCGAGGGCGATAGAGGCGACGATGGGGGGTCGGGGATGACGCTCCGCTACGTCGACGAGGTCCGCCGCGACGCCGACGCGTTCCGGGTCCTCGTCGACAGCGAGCCCGCAGCGGTCCAGCCCGCAGACGAGACGGATCGGCTGACCGGAGACGAGACGCTATCGCTCGGCGATCTGTCCGCGGGCACGACGGTTACCGTCAAGTGGACCGGCGGCGGTGAGACGCGAACCGTGACGGAGCACGTACTCCCGCCGCAGGCGACGTTCGAGGTCGCGTACGAGCCGGCCGACGAGGAGGCGGGTGGCGTCGTGACGTTCACCCACGCCGGCGGCGACGCACTTGACGCCGACCACGTTGACGTCGTCGTCGAGCCAGCGACCGACGGGCTACGTTCCTGGGACTCCGACGCCGACGAGGTGACCGGCGGCGCCGAGACAACGGTTACAGTCGACACCGAGCCGAAGATGGCCGCCGTCGTCTTCGACGAGCGCGAGGTGCTCTATCGGGAGCCGCTCGATCAAGACCGATAGCAACCGCGGAGACGGTTTTTTTCTCGGCGATCGATTTGCGGTGTGTTTTGTGAGCGAGTGGACTGATTCAGCTTGACCAGTTGGGTCTCGTTCGGTACTACCCATCAGAGGGCGGTCGTGCCAGCGAGTGTCCGGCCGTTGTGAGCGTGTGGAGGGCACTCGCGAACGCCGGACCGGGAACGAGGACATCTGTCTGTTCGTCGTCCCAGGCGATCACGCCAGCGTGGATGAGCGGTGGGAGATGTGACCGCTTGAGGTTCGTTCTGACCGTCCGCACTTGCGCGGTCGAGAGCGTCTGGTGTTCGGCGTCCGCTTCTAAGAGTGTGAGTGCCTCTGCGAGTTGTCGGAGGTGGACGCGACTCCACGGCGCCGCAGCGAGCGTGAGCACGACGGCGCGCTTGCGGTGATGGCTCAGCAGGTAGAACAGATCCGTCTTGCGATACAGCGGAAGGGCGTCGGCCTCGCCCGGCCCGTCGTATGGGTCGTTATCGCTCACGGCGCTCTCCCTGGCCGGCTGGTGTGACTCGGAGATCGACGTGCGAGACGACCTCACGGCCGACTGGGCGCCAGCGACAGCCCGTCCACTCGTCTTCGAAGCGCCACCAGCCGGGGCTGCGCTCTCGCGGTTCGAACCGGAAGCGCCGCCGTGGCCCACGCTGGATCGTGAATCGAACCTCGAATCCGAAGACATCTTCGGCGTCTGGGCCCGATGGAGTTGGAGACGTACGGTACAGCTCGGCGAGATCCACACTCGGTGTGGATGTGTCTCTGTTCGTCATAGTTCACAGGAGCTTGAATCACCAACTCCTGCACTCCACTCGGGAGATACAAACCGAACTGGAGCACCCGATCCGACAGCTCTGCAGGAGGTGCAACAAAGTGGTACGTTCCCGTGGGATACGCCGTGCTACGTCGACAATTTTCTAGCGCAATGTTCGAGAGGACCGTGGGAGCGACTGCGTAGGCTTATGAAATGAACCAATGAGCCTCGTCGATCGATTGTCGTTCGAAGAGAGTACCTCGATAGCGGTCGAGGTCTTGTACTACGGCGGAGATGTCGTCAAGGTCTCACAGTCCCACCCCACGGCTTCCGCTGTTAGCATACCAGCTCTCAGAGAGGTATACTCGTCCGTACCCCACCGGTTCCGCTGTTAATGGATGATGATCAGCCCATTAACGGAACCAGTGGGGTGTGTCGAGAAGCAGGGGGTACGAGACATGATGTTCTAACAGCGGAACCAATGGGGTTGGAGGTATATAAAGAATTGATAACAACGGAAGCAGAGGAACTACTGGTTTTATATATAAATAGTTGAACGTAGTCAGTATGAGCGACTTCTCGTTCACTCCAAATAACTCCATCTTCGAGAATCGAGAGGCACTCCTCGAAGAGTGGACGCCGAACAACCTCGTCGGGCGCGATGAAGAGCTTGGTCGATATCACGCAGCGCTCCAGCCGGTCATCAACAACGAGACTCCCTCGAACGTCTTTCTCTATGGAAAGAGTGGCGTGGGAAAGACTGCGGCCACACGCTACCTCCTCCGTACGCTCGAAGAGGATGCAACAAACGTACCAGAACTGGAGCTGACCACAATCGAAGTGAACTGTGACGGCCTGAACACGTCATATCAGGTGGCTGTGAAGCTGGTCAACGAACTCCGCGAGCCGGGACGGCAGATCTCCAACACGGGGTATCCACAGGCAAGTGTCTACGAGTTCCTCTTCGATGAGCTCGATGCATGTGGGGGAACGGTACTTATCGTCCTTGACGAAGTCGACCACATCGGAGACGATTCCTTGCTGTATAAACTGCCGCGTGCTCGCTCGAACGGCGACATCAGCGACGCGAAGCTCGGTGTTATCGGAATTTCGAACGACCTGGATTTCCGGACGCAACTATCCTCGAAGGTTCGATCGTCGCTGTGTGAAAAGGAAGTGTCCTTCAGCGCGTATGACGCCGACGAACTCCGGCTCGTACTCGAACAGCGCGAACGGGTCGCGTTCCAAGACGACGTTCTCGAAGATGGGGTTCTTGCAATGTGTGCAGCCTACGGCGCGAAAGACTCCGGTGACGCCCGGAAAGCTCTAGATCTTCTCTTGGAAGCTGGCGATGTGGCGCGTGAGAGGGGCTCGGATGTTGTAACCGAGGAACACGTACAGGAAGCTCGCGAGCGTGTCCAGGCAGATCAAGTTGTAGAGGGGATACGGAAATACTCCCAACATGGGAAACTCGTTTTGTACGCGCTGACACTGCTTCACGAGCGAGGTGAGACGCCAGTACGGACGCGCGAAGTCGTGGATACGTACCATCATGTAGCGCATTCAGAAGGAGTGAGTCCGGTCTCGGATCGTTCAGTGCGTGACTACTTGGGCGAGTTAGCGCAGTTGGGGATCACGAGCTCAACAGAGCACAACCGAGGGAAAGGCGGCGGAAAGTACAACGAACATCAGTTGGAGCAGTCCGTGTCGGCAGTCCGGAGTGGGTTATCGACCTTGTTAGAGTCGGCGTGAATTGGGAGGCCGCCGTTTTACGGAGAATCAAGGAGAAAGCCTCGCGCTTCAGCGCGGGGATGAATCCGACAACTTCTACACAAACTACAGTTCGATGCCACGGAAGGATATTCCACGCTACGTAATCCACACCTTCAAGTAATTTTATCTACATAGGTTACGTATGGCAAAACAGGTCGTCACACGCACCTATACTGCTTCCATTCGGAACCAGTCACGGGTGTCCGACGATCTTGATGCCCTCGGATTCGCAGCCTCGAAACTCTGGAACGTCGGGCGGTGGACATGCAGCCGGATTTGGGATGAAATCGGTCACATACCCAACCACACCGAACTCACCGCCTACCTCAAGTCGCACGAACGCTATGATGACCTGCATTCTCAGTCAAGTCAGCGAGTCCTGCAAGAACTCGCTGAGGCGTTCAACGGCTGGTACGGTAAACGACGCAACGGGGACACGAAAGCGAACCCGCCTGGCTACCGCAAGCACAACGACGATCACCCGCGTTCGACGGTCACGTTCAAAGCCGCTGGGTTCAAACTCGACACCCAGTACAACCGCGTCCGACTCTCTCAAGGCTCGAACCTCAAGGAGTACTGGTCGGACTTCATCCTCTGTAAATTCCACACTCGGCCTGATGTTGACCTCTCCGCCGTGGAGAATGTCCAACAAGTGAAGGCGGTTTGGACAAGCGACGAGTGGGAACTTCACTTCGTCTGTAAAGTTGAGGTTGAGGTATCTGAGTCGCCAGGCGAGAAGACCGTCGGTATTGATCTCGGGATCAACAACTTCGCCGCGCTCGCCTACGAAGACGGTCACAGTGAGCTGTACCCACTGAATTGTCTGAAGCAGGACGACTACTACTTCAGCAAGCGGATCGCTCGGTGTGATGACTCTGGTTCTGAGCAAGCCACGCGGCTAAACCAGAAGAAGTCGGCTCGCCGCACACACTACTTCCACACGCTCTCGAAACACATCGTTCAGCGGTGTGTTGAGGAGGGGGTTGGGACGATAGTGATCGGCGATCTCTCTGACATCCGCGAGGAAGATGAGAACAGTGAGTCGAAGAGCTGGGGTAAGCGCGGCAACCTCGATTTGCATTCGTGGGCGTTCGACCGTTTCACGAAACTGCTCACCTACAAAGCCGAGATGGAAGGCATCACCGTTGAGGAGGAGTCCGAGCGTGATACGTCGAAGTCGTGTTCGTGTTGTGGTCGCAAGCATGATGCAAATCGTGTCGAGCGAGGGTTGTACGTGTGCGACGAGTGTGGGACAACGGCGAACGCGGACGTGAACGGAGCCGAAAACATTCGACAGAAAGTATCTCCGAGTTCACCGAGTTCGTCGGTGAATAGGAGTAACGGCTGGTTGGCACAGCCATCGACGTACCTGTTTGACAAGGAAACTGGCGCATTCGCGCCTCAAGAACAGGTCACGTCGTAAACCACAATATCCCAACCAAGCGGCGCGGTGCCGTGGGAATCCTCGCGCTTCAGCGCGGGGAGGATGTCAATCTAGCTCAGTAGTGGCCATTCCCTAACAACGGAAGCGGTGGGGTGGGGGATATCGGATTCACCAACTGGAGCCTCCACCCGATTCGTTGCGCGAGATCTCGACGATCTGGCGACACCTCTCGGAGAGGTTCGTTCTTGTGTGCGAGATACGTTGATGTGCCCGTCCTCCCCGGAAGAACTGTCCTTCTAGATGAAGTTCTCACTGAAGCTCGAACTGGCATGGCGTTTTATACTGTTTCATCGTGGGGATCTGGTATGGGCGGTGTCGAACTCACTGACCGTGGACTCGTCGTCGATCGAGAGCCAAATCGCCTCGACGACCTCGCGATCGAGTTCTCTCGGATTCTTTCACGTCTCGACATCGCCCACGTGTTCGTGGCGGGCTACGTGGCGATCCTCGCCGGTCGGTCGCGGTCAACCGAGGATATCGACGTGTTCATCGAACGGTGTTCGACCGAACGGATAGACGATCTGGTCACCGAACTCGAACGGGAAGGGTACTGGGCCCCGGCGATGCCACTCGCAGAGATGTACGGGAACCTCACGAGCGGGACGAACATCTGGGTCGCACCGGACGGCGAGATGACCCCGCACCTAGAAGTGAAGTTTCCGGGAGATGAGTTTGACCGAGCCTCCCTCAAGAATGCGATCGACGCCCACGTTGGCGAGGACACAGTTCCGATAGGTCCGTTGGAGCTTCAAATTGCGTACAAACTCTGGCTCGGCGACCGAACCGACCTCGAGGACGCTGCACACCTCTTTACGATGTTCGGAGAAACGCTTTCCACGACTCGCCTCGAAGCGTGGGTACAGCGACTCGACGTCCAGGACCGTTATGACCGACTCACGAACGCCTGAGACGAATTCGAATTCGGACTCCGATCCAGAACGGCCGCCACGCTACGAGCAGGTGGCCCGCTGGGCAGAATATATCAAAACACACCCGCCAGAGGTATGGGGGCCACAGCAGAACGCGGTTGTGAACGGCCAACTCAAAAGCGCGCGGGCGGTGGACGTGAGCGTCGAGGAGAAAGACCGGATCCGAGACTTTGCTGACGAGGTATTACGGGCAGAACGCGAGAACGACGAAGCTGATCCAGACGCATGAACGAAGTAGGTTGGGCTGTTGACCGATCGTAGTCTCAGCGATCACCCGCGTCGTTGTGTGACTTTCGCGTCGAAGTTAACATAGTTGCTATTACCGGTCCGAACAACAGGATCGATGTCACTCGTTGAGCTGGTTGAGACCCTCTCCGTCGACGATCGCTTCGCGTATCCGAGTCATGATTGCTCGCGCGATCACGAGTGGACGCGTGGCTGACTGGAGAAACGACGGCTCCGCCGGCCCTGCGTCCGGTGGTGGATGAAAGTGTACGTCAGGGACAGAGGACTTCGGATGATTGTCATACCGAAAATCGAGACCATCTGGCTCCGTGTAGTGAAACCGGTAGGCCCCGGTTTGCCACCACGTCACTTCTAGTCTGGCGCTTGAGCGATCCGCCAGTGTGAACTCCACGATTAGTTCTGTGGGGTTAACCGGGTCATCGAACCGCGTCGATTCGGCGAGCGGTTCCTCTTCCATGAAGAAGGTACGAATCTGCTGTAAGACGGGGAGATCGATCGGGCCGACCGGACCTGAGAAATCGTCCGTCACGGGCCGTCACTGGGTGACTGCGCCGAGATCTCGGGCGCGTCCAAAATTGATCGCCGCCTGTGCGATGTGGAGGTTTCGTTCGGTCGTCCGCCACTCGGCGACCGCTTCCCACGCGCTGTCGGATGCGTCCGCCGCAAGCGAGGTGGCGAGATCTTCTGGTGAAACCGCGTCGTACTCCTCCCGGTAGGTTGCGATCTGGCGTTTCATCCGTTCGATCCCGTCAAGCAACTCGTCGCGGGACTGCTCGGTCGAGAGTTCTCGAATCCGACGGTAGAGTACGGTCTCCTCGTTTCGGGCGTACGTCGTTGCGGACGACCCGTCGAACGACGACGCGACGCCCGTCTTGACAAGTGCGCGGAGATGCTTTCTCGCCGTGGGCTCGCTTACGAGCGCCTCCTCAGCTATCTCTGCGGCCGTTCGTGGGGTGGAGATTCCTTCTATCACTTGGTTCACCCGTTCGAGCGCCGTCGTCGACTCCTGCCACTCATCTCGGGCGTCGCGGAGAGTCTCGCTGGGTCGATCGTCGCGGCTCATATCCGTTCTTCGATAGTGTAGACAATATATCTTTCTCAAGAAAATATACCTTTGTTCGTTTTGCTTCAATCCCACTGCGTCTCGAGCGGGTTATGATCTCTGAGAGATGTCTTTCGTGTTCTATGGTCGAATCACATCGTCGACAGCGCCTGCGATAATTATCCCGAATAGCCTATTTTGGAATAGGCTATTCTAGGATTGGTAATAGCTCTCTTCAGTGTTGGTTCCTTTGAGCCGGTAGAATTCGTCGCTGGTGTGTGGGTCATACTCGAGGCGGCTTTTGTGGATGATGTGGGTGCTCTCTCTGTCCAGATACGGGGGTTTGTGATAGGCTTCTCGTGGTGGGTACGAGTCGGGGACGACCGAAAACTCGGAGAGGTCCTCAACGTGGAGCGCGACGACGCCAAACGCATCGATGGCGTTGACAGTCTCCCAGTTGGCGAGATCGGTGGTGTGACAGAGGATCGGTCGAGCGCCTCGTTCATCGAGTGCGGTTGCGGTTACCGCGGCGAGCCGATCGATGACTGATCGCCCGATGAGCGCCCCTGATCCCTCGTAGTCCTTACACTCGACGACGATGTGTTTGGGGCCATTAACCCCCGGTGACGACCGTTTGCCTATCACGTCGATCTCTTCGACGGTGTCTCTGACGCGCGTCCACGTCCGGTAGCCCCACCGTCGCAGCGCACACGTTGCCCGGTCTTCGAGCCACTCGCCGTTGCCCTGCCCACGCTGGTCTGGATCCGGATCGACTGGGTCGCGGGGACCGATATCGAACTCTTGGAACCTCTCCATAGGGACCGATGAGAGTGGATCAGTCTTTTGTGCACCTCCTGCACAGGTGGCGATCGGATCGGCGTACGCGGGTGAGGTTTGGCTCTTACAGCGTCAACAGCAGCGGGGAATTCTCGACAACGTCTGATTTGGCGTAACCGTTATTGCTACACAATTTCAACACAAACGCATGTCCGAAGCCAGTTCGCCGCCCGAGAAAACGACGGTCAACATCCGCATAACGGAGACGTTTCTCTCCGACGTCGACGCAACGTGGGAAGAGTTAGGATACAATAGCCGTAGCGAGTTCGTTCGCGACGTACTTCGTGACGCGGTGAAACATCCCGAGTTCAACCGTGCTGATCTCAAGGCGATCGCTGCGAGCGAGCTCGACATTCAGGAAGGTCGAACACACTCCAGCGAGGAGATCAAAGCGGAGTACGGACGTGAAGATACGAGTGAGCGATGAACGAGGAGTGGGACTGGAAGCTCACTGATCGGTCGAAGCGACAGCTGGACGCACTCGACGAATACGCTCGCGACCGGATCATCTCGAAGCTTGAGGAAGTCGTCACCGATCAATGGCGAGAGCCGACAGACCACCTCGAACCGCTCGCAGGCGCGCCCCATCAGAAGCTTAAAGCTGACTTAGGAGATCTTCCCGAAACAAGCCGTTTGGCTGGATGTGATTATATAAGTGATTGCTCAGATTTTTATAAATTAGTTAAAAAATAGCGCGTCTCGTGGCTCATGAGCCATGTGATGGTAATGCGTTTGGCGGACAAGCGGTACTCGAGCGAATCGGGGAACAAAAAGCGGGTCTGTGAGTTGGTGTCTAGTACTCTCGTCGCTTCCGTACTCAGATGATGGAGCCTCCGTCGACGGTGAGCGAGACCGAGCGGACGCACTCTCGATCGTGGCACTCCCAGCTCGTCCCGGTCCATTCGTCGACAGAGCGCCACCACCCTGGACGCTCCTGTCGCGGTTCGAATCGGTAGCGACGTCGCGTGGCGTCCTCGCACTCGATTTCGATCGTGAAACACGGGTCCGACTGGATCTCTTCGGCTGCAGTGCCGCCGTCTGCGATCGCGACTGTCGCCATCGATACTGGCTCAACTGGAGTTGCTGTCTCGGTCATGGGATTCTTCGGCCGGGGTTTCTCCGACCTTCACCCCCATCGGGGTATATAAACCACTCTCGTGGCTTCCTGGCCCATACTCACGGCGAACTGCGCCAGAACTCACGTCGCCGAGCGGCACCAAAACTCACGAGACACCGGTGTATCCATCGCTCTTCAAACACATGCTACGGCCTGCTAGTGTGTGTTTTCGGGCGATATAGTATGTGATCGATACCCCCTATCAGACACTAACTCCCCAGACGGGGGGGAGACACACTACCAGCCACCGAGTGGTAATAACAATAATGAGGCCATGCGGTAGCGGATGCGGCGACGCCTGTGGGTTGCCGTCGGCCAACACGGAGGTGAGGAGGCTAGAAGATCAGTCAGCCCTAACGGGACCAGCCATCGATCACCGGATCGGATCCAGCGGCACTCGCGCAACTCCTGACACGAGAGAGGCGATCCGAACCCGGTCTCCTCTATACACCCCAGGATATCCACCTGGGCTTGCGTTGGAGCGTCGCCACGACATCGCTTTGCACCCCACCAGATGAACGGGGGCTCTCACCGTTCCGAGACCACCTCTCGAAACTCTTGATATCATCTGAAATCAGACATATCTCTTCCGGACCCGATGCGACGGCGATCCAGACATCGGTCGCCCCCATTGATCGCCCTTCGAAAAGTGGAGGTGGATCGATATCCGACAATGGGTTTCTGGATCCTGTCTCTCGTGCGGAATCTGAGCGGGTTCTATCCCAGAACATCATTGTATACTGATATTTGTTCCTCCGTGAGAGCCGTCGGGCACTGTCGTCTGTGACATCCAACTTGGTTGGGCTGTTCTTATTATTATATTCACTCGGGACATGCTAGTGTGCCCCCGCCACGTCATGCGGTTTAGTATGTAGTAGCATGTCCTGTGTACACCCTACAATTGGGCCGGACACACAGAAGAATAGGGTAGTATGTGTAGTAGATATGAAGATAGGTAGTAGCACAAGTATAATATATATGTTATTACAGATAAGACGACGATCCCGTGGTCTTCCTCTCGCATCAAGCGTTCGATCGAGGATCAAAACATCGCTGAAAATAGCCGTCGTCCGACACCGATCACAAGGGCAATCATACCGACGAGCCCAACCCACGTCAGCAACGCGGCGACCCCAATATCTACAGTGGAGAGAGCACCGGTCGCTCCGACACGATTCGCTAAGTAATACATTGTCACCACAGCCAGCACCACAAGTAACCCACCAGTAATATGTTCACGGTAGAAGCGTCTCTGGACCCACGACCGGAGTGCCGCTCTCGAGAAGAGAATTCCGGGAATAGAACTCACCGCCCGCTTCTCGAAGTTCTGAAAGGTTGTCTCGGTGCCATCTGGATTGTCAGCTAATTCTCTGTATACTGGTCCAATCTCTCGGGTTGTCATCTGGTATCCACACGTGTTTGATGTCCGTTTCAACAAGCCAACCTTATCGAGAAACTTTACTGCTGGGCGCATTGTCTTTGGCGAACAGTTCCTTGGATAGAGTGTGACCAGCGTACTAATGGGGTAGACCTCCACTTCAGATATCTTCTCACCCCGTATACGGGCAGCATCATGCTGAATCGAATTAAACACGATTGCAGGTACGACTGATCGGGAGTATTTAACCAGTCGTGTTCGAAGCGAGCTATCGGGACATAAATAGGCCTGTTCCTGGTCTATCTCACTGGTCTTGTCAAGCGATCGATTATAGTCCTCGATCAGCGTTCGATCGGTGCTCGCATAGATATCCGTATTCGCGGCATTATGGGGTTTTTTGATATTGAGCTTCTGCCTCATCTTCACGTACAACTAAACTCTGATCGTGGTGTTATAGTCTTTATTGCGTTTGTTCAGGCATTTGAACTGAAATATCCCAGAAACGATCCGCATCCATTTCCGCTATATCTCTACTCATATTCATCAGAAATCTATTATGTAGTATATAATTGTTTATAAACTCTTTTCGGTAGCGAATTTTTGAACCGCCGTCAGAGATACGACCAACTCCCTCCCCTCCGGATGGTATACTGGATGAAACGGAAACCAACCGACGACCTATCGGCCACCACGCACAGACTGTCTCGACCGAACGGCGGTCGGAACCAACCACACCTGCATGCGCCCCTTTGTCCGGGGTATATCCGGGTGGAAACAGAGACGACGGTCGAAAATCACGCGATCAACAGAGACGCCCACGAGGAAGTACTCGCGCTCGTGACTGAGTCTGATATCGAACGGGTCGAGCCTTGCTGTCTGGACATGCTCACCGCGGCTACGGTCGCAGACTCTCTCAAAACGCACCCGGCAGGACTCGAAACGGAAGTCCGGATTCATTATGCCGAGTACGGCCTCCTCCGGCAACTTCCGATCGTCGAGGTCTCTCGTTCACCGCACCCCTGCGACGAGCGGGCCGTCGAACAATTTGTGGAGGCCTTCACAACGTCAACAGCGGGCGAATCAATTCGGAATGCGGAGCTGGCGGACATGTTCAACCGCTGGTACCGGAACCTGACCGGCGAGTCGATCGCCCTCACCTGGATCGGCCGGCTGCTCTCGATATGCGACATCGAGTCGGACCGGCATGGGCTCGTCGACCGGACGTGGGTCACAGGAGTGCGTCCGGAGTAACCAGCCTCCCATGACACATTTCCCAAACGAACGGCGAGACGCCCGCTATGAACGGGGCGACGCGCTCGAAATTACGCCGCCTGGGCTGACCGAGCGGCGGTATCAGCTTGAGCGGACGTTCGGCGACGAGTGTGCAGCGGCGCTTGATGCGGCGGTGGATCGTGGTGATTCGTTCGAGACGCTCGTCGTGACCCAAGACGGCTACACCCAAGTGGTGTTTACTGACCCAGCTGCTCAACAGCCGAATACATCCGCTGTCCTCGATCGACTCGCTGTCGAGCTCGAAGCGAGGCTTCCGGACTGGATCGGCCTTGCGCGCGGGCCGTATGATCTTAGCGCTCTCGGAACGGCCCCCCTGCCAACCGCGCGCGTCGTTCGCGACGCGGGAGCGACGGGATCACTTGGGAATCTGTTCCGAGCGGTCGTGGAGGCTAACGACTCGCATGCTGTCGGGACAGTGGGCCAGCTGTTGTGCTCACGCCGGCGTGACGGCCGGTTTACCGGCGTCTGTCGAGTTGCGAGTGATTCATTCCGCGCAGCACCGCTCGGCCGGCGAGCACTCACCGCAGCCGTCACAGAACCCGCGAGAGATGCGCTCGCGACGGAACTTCCTGCGGGGTACCGGTCGAGTCGAGCACTGGTACAGTCGTACTGGGAGACCCGTCAGTCGCCGCTTCGCTCGCTGAGCGAGACCGCTGTCTTACATGTCCGGAAGGCGGGACAGCTACCCCAAGGCGAGCTCGAAGAGTTCGTACAGGCGTCGCCGACGGCGCGGCGTGCACTGACGCTCGCTTCTGGAACCCGAGCGTACGACAACCTCCTCTCTGGGCGACGCGACCCGGCGCTGTACGATCCGCTCGATGTTGAGCCCACACTGACGGTGTCGACGTCGACGCTGGCAGACCTGCTTGCGGTCGTGCCACTGTATACGGGAACGCCGATCCGTGGTGGCGGCGCGCGCTCTGTCCCGGCGTTCGAGCCGGTCGAGACGCTCCGTGAGGCCGTCGCCTCGCCGCCGCGCTCGAAGCGGCCGACTCAGAGCCGATCGGCGCCGCCGGCCTCGCTGCGCGCGTGGGTCGAGCAGTGGTGTCGTGAACAGACACCGACCGTCACACCCGTCGAGGATCGCTCCCGTGGCTCCCCGCATCTTCGGGGCAGTCCCTACGGGGAGGCCGCGCCGGTGGTGATCGTCGACCCGTCGGCTTCACCTGCCGACCCGGCCGTCTCGACGGCGGGTGAACTCCTCATGGTCGCGAACCGCGCGGTCCGAGCCGGAGAGCAGCTCCTCGTCGTCACCCCGTCGCCGTCGGCGGCAGCGTGGGCCGGCCAGGTGCTTGCGGTTCCGTATGACCGCGTCCTCGAAACCGGCCACACCGTCTTGTACACGGTTCCGGATCTGATTCCGGACGGCACTGGCGGGGTGTTCGTCCGGTCTCAGTCGAGCCCGACGCCGACCTGGCAGGTGAGCCCCGAGAGCACCAAGCGACTGGTCTCCGGAGGCGAGGTTTTGGCGGAGGGGTCGCTCTCGACACCGCTGACGGAGCTCTCGTTTGTGCTTCCACGATTCTCCGGTGATGGCGACCAGATCCGCGTCTCGCGGCCGGACGGGCGGACGGACACCTTCGACTCGGTAGCTGAGTGTACCGAGGAGTATGTGGGTGTCTCACGCCCAGTGGGGTCGGTCTGGCCGACGTTCCGCGGCCTTGTCACCGTCAGCTACCGAGACGGCCACCGGCTCTACGCACACCGGCCGGACACCCAGTGGTCACAGTCGACCGCGCCCGCCACGGATCTGCAAACGGCGATCCAGACGTTCGTCTCCACCTACACGGTCCAGAGTACGGGCACGGGCGCTACACAGTTCAACCAGGTCCTAGACGGCTGGCTCCACGACCAAATCGACTGTCAGATGCCCCCAGAGGCGATGCTGGCCCTCCGGCTGCCAGCGCGAATCTCACCGAGAACGGGCCCGGCCGGGGACATCACGGCACTCAACGGCCGCGACTGGCGCGTCCCGATGGGGGGCTGCTCGCTAGATCGCGTGAATGCCCGTACTGACGCGCTGTAATCTCATGAATACCCAACCACACCCATGACACGAAACCAAACACGTTCGATGCGCGCTCCGGACCGAGCGTACAACACCCATCGAATACACTGCGATTCCAGGCGAGCGGGTCTGATCCGGCTCATCATTGCTGGCAAGCGTGCCCAGTCGGGCTGGCCGGTGACGATCGTGGTGGCTGATAGCCACAAAGAACTGCTGACGGCGATCTCCGCACGTGATCCACCCGACGTCTGGCGTCAGTCTCACTTCGACTGTCAGGGGCCACCACGAGCGCCAATCCGGTGCCAACTGCCACCGCGTATTGTGCGAAGACAATCGACACGGACGAACGACTTGGGCTTCAGGCCTGTGACTGGCAAGTTCCAGTACTGGAACAGTCACTGGTCTGGGCCCACGGCGAGACCGACGCCGTCTAACTTCGGTTCATAAGCAACGTACCACACATGTCAACAGAAATTCCCCCATCAGTTCGGGGCCCGTATGTCCGGGAAGCTGACCGGCCGTCCCAGAGCGGGCCAGGCCGGATAGCAGCGATCCGACTCGTCTTTGATGGGCAGAATAATCCAGCAGACCGCCCGCAGACGACGATCCCGCTCGATGGCGTTCGCGAAAAACTCTCCACCGATATTACAGCGCTCGACGCTGTCGAGTTCAAAATCACCCCTGGTGAATCCCAACAGGAGCACTTTTTCATCGGGTACACAGATGACCGAAATCACAAGCGAGCCCGACAGAAGGCGCTGGGCGCTGGCCGCGATCTTAACGGATGGGCCGAGACTGCTGATGCAGTCCCAACCACCACTGGACGGGCACCGGCCACGATCGCTGAGAAAATGCGGCGTATTATTGAAGAGAATACACCGGCGAGTATCAAGGCACAGATCGTCGATCTCGACTTGACACCGCTCGGACTGTTACCACGACCAACGTCGCGACTCCTCTTGACAGAGAATGTCAGCTTCACGCGTATCGATGTCTCACAGCGGAGTGCGATGTATGAGCTGGTCACGACGCTGAATGACCGCGGCGTCCCCTATGATTGTAGCACCATTACGACGCACGTCGCAGACGGGAAATCATATGATTATCTTGGAACATCTCGACTCGTCGTCTTCGGCACTGGAAACGGCATCATCAGGGAGGCCGATATTGAGACGTTCGCTGAAACGGTCGACCCAGACTTCCGGCTGAGTTCGTATTTCGACAATAAAGACATCATCGACAACTTCGACCTACCAGTTGAATCGCACCGCAGAAATGCTCGTGATGCGGCATATGCTCAGCCCATTGAGTTACTCGGCGAGATGAGCGGCCGGAAAACAACAGCCCGAGAGCTAAAATCAGGGCTGTCCGAGTACCATGCGCTACTGAACGCCCGGATGAATCCTGACTCGCGGTACCGAGAGCTGTTCAACTGCTACGGTGTCTTCCGGATGGATAAACGCGATCTGCTTCACTTTCACGTCGCCATCCCGGAGTTCTTCGAGCATTCGTTGTGGGATGGATCCGCAACCGCAGCCGCCCACGGCATAACTGTCCACAAACTCGGCGATCGCGCAGCGAGTACGCGACAGAGCTACGGCACCGAACACCCAGACGACCCGAAACGCGAACTCGAGAATACGCACGAAGAGTCCGAGCCGCACCAAGAGCTAGTCTCCGAGTGGGTCTCGTATCTCCTCCGAAACGGACACAAGATACTCGCAATCGACCAGCTGGATGTCGATCACAACTTCGAGGGAACCGATCCAACTCAACAAACGGTGTTTGACGACGAATCGCGTCCAGACATCGTCAGCAAATACAACGGCCAGATCTACTGTCACGAAATCGAGATCGAAAACGACACGAAACCATCGCAACTGCTGACGAATCTCGCTCGTGGCGCCCACGCGGGGTATCCCGTCGTCATCGTCACCGCGTCAGAAAAAAGCGCCAGGCGAAAATTCGAGAATCTCAACGATGCGACCAGAATGGGACCACTTCCGGAGCCCATCAAGGATGCCGACGACAAGGGCGTCATTGAATATAATCTCGACGCTGTCGTCACCCCGGAAGAGGGTGTCACGCACATCTTGCCTGACGGAGTCACTGAGGCACGATGGCGTCACCTCCCTGAAGATATTCGAGAGCTACTCGTCAATGGCACGGTCGTCGCGTCAGGGCCCGCTGCGGCAAGTGTGGATACATATGCGTATGACCTCCCACGGGTCCGCAAGCATGGGTCATCCTACGTGCTCGAGTCGTCGAACGGCGAGGTCATTCGTGAACAGCCGACAAAGCGGGCCGCAATTGGCGACCGCACCAAGGTTCGAAAGCCGTTCCCACTGACTCACTGGCACTACTTGTCGAATACGACGGTTCACTACCAGTCGGGCAACGAGTTCATCGAGTACGAGTACACCCCGTCGTGGGCAACCCGGTACCGGAAGAGCCACGCAGGACGCTATGAGGCGGCCGTCAAGTCGTTCCTCGAGCAGGTAACGGTCGAGTCTCCTGGGGATTCGATTTCGATGACGCTGCTCCGGTCGCGGTTCCTTGAGTGGTATCGAGCCCAAACCGACCTCAAAGAGCCGAGCGAAACGTGGTTCGGACGAGCGGTAAACGCCTGTTCTGACTCCTTTGAGATCGACGCCTCGGACACCCGTAACAAGCGGCTTGAGAATCGACGGCTCATCTTCACGGAGGAGGTGTACTCACCGGACCTCGCGTTCATCGATGGTGATGAAGTAGACGAGGAATGACGCTCTCCCGCTGGACCACGCCAACTGGTCCTTCGGGACTGTGGTGTGAGCAGTCAGAACTCGGAGAGTTCTGACGACACCCTCACCAAAGCCGCACCAGCGGCTGAGTAGACGAAGTAGTTCACGCTACTGTACCGATGACTGTGAGCACGTCGCCGCCGAACGTCGAGCGTGGAGCCGGAAGTCACTGGCCAAGGCACGTGGTTGCTCGCTGCGTCTCACCCGAACACCTATTATGAACGCGATCATATTATCGCACACATAATGATCAACAGAGAGAATGAACTGGAGTGGCTTACGTCTCACCTTTCTCAGGAGGACCGACAGCTTCTCGTCCTCTATGGTCGCCGACGAGTCGGCAAAACCACGCTGGTGACCACTGCACTCAAGAATCTGAACGTGACGTCGATATACTATCTGTGTGACCAGCGTGGCTCGCGTCACAACGCGCGGCGTTTTGCGGTCCAGTGTGCCGAAGCGTTTGATGACGTTTCCCCAGATGTGGACGATTTCGCAGAGGCGTTTCAATATCTCGCGGATCGCGTCAACGGACCGTGCGTTATTGCACTAGACGAGTTTTCGTACCTCGTTGCAGATGATGAGACCATCCCGTCGGTGTTTCAGACGATCGTCGACGACGTCCTCGCTGAGACGGAGATCTCGCTCGTGCTGTTGGGATCGTCGATCTCGATGATGGAAGAGGGCGTATTGAGCTACGAGAGCCCACTGTACGGTCGCCGTACCGGACAGTGGGAGCTTGCGCCGTTGTCGTTCACAGACGTCCGTGCATTCTTTCCGAACGACGACATACAGACGCAGATCCAGATCTACAGTGTTTTGGGAGGTGTTCCTGCGTATCTCGAGCAGTTCGATACAGATCGGAGCCTCTTCGAGAACATCGAGCAGGCCATTCTCTCAAAAGGCGCGTTTCTCTATGAGGAGCCAGAATTCCTGCTTCGACAGGAGCTTCGTGAGCCTGCGACCTACATGGCGATCCTCGAAGCAATCGCCGGTGGTGCGACCCGCGTCACCGAGATCGCTACCGAGATCGACAAGGATGCAAGCAGTCTCTCCCGGTATCTCAAGAACCTCACACAGTTAGCGATCCTCGAGCAGGAGCACCCAGTTACAGATCCGGACGGTCGTGGACTCTATCACCTGACCGATGATTTCCTTCGGTTCTGGTTCCGGTACGTGGCACCGAATCAGGGAACGCTCGAGCAGGGACAGACCGAACCGGTCCGGGCGGCAATCGCCGAGACACTCCCGACACATACGAGTCGAACCTTCGAGACCGTGTGTCAACAGGCGGTTCAGACGTCTGCGTTTCCTGTGTCCTGCTCGCGTGTCGGTCGCTGGTGGTATGACGGTGAGGAGATCGATGTTGTCGGACTCAACCAACACACGGACACGCTGTTGCTCGGCGAGTGTAAGTGGACGTCAACGCCCGTCGGTCGCTCGTTATTCGATGAGCTCACAGCACTCGAGTCAGCGGTTCGATGGCACGGCGACGATCGGGACGTGAAGTATGTCCTCTTTTCGCGTGCCGGGTTCACCGACGAGCTGTGGGCCGTCGCCGACGAGCATCCCACGTTGTACCTGTATGGGTTGGACGAGCTCACTTCCCTGTTCGAGTGAACCACAATATCCCTACCCAGCGGCGCGGTGCCGTGGGAACCCTCGCGCTTCAGCACAGGGAGGATGTCAAGAGCCTGCGAATTGAACGATCACGCCACCGATATCTATATCAGTATGAAAAAAGTATGAATATGTATGCCCGAACACAAACGGAAAGTCGGAGAACGGGGACAGGTGACGATTCCGAAGGAACTACGGGATCGTCGTGGCATCGAAGGCGGTGATGAAGTTGAATTCGTTGAAGTGAATGACGAGATCATACTCAAACCGCCGACAGATGAGGAACGGCTTGCTGAAGGATATCGAAAGAGGGCCGAGCGGTCTCGTGAGTTGGCTGAAGAAATGGAAGAAGCATCCGCAGAAGCAACCGGGCATCTCGGTGACGCGCCCGGCTGGAGCGAGTGAATTCTGGAGTCAAGTGTGCAGGTACGCCGCGGCGACGTTGTCATCGTTGAACTGAATCCCACGAAAGGGAGCGAGCAGCAAGGAAAGAGCCGGCCCTGTATTGTCATCCAGAACGATGTTGGGAATCAGTACTCACCAACAACAATCATCGCTCCATTCACAAAGCAGTACATGTCCGGAGACACGTACCCGTTTGAAGTGGAAGTACTGGCTTCGGATACTGCACTCGATCACGATTCAGTGGCAGATCTTAGCCAAATCCGGGTTGTCGACATCGACGAACGTGTGAAAAAGAATATTGGATCTGTCCCGTCATCAGAGATGGCGAAAATCGACTCGGCAATCAAAGACAGCCTCGGCATTTGAGCGAAAATTTTCATCAGTATGTAGTTTAGGCTACACAATCGGCAACTATTCACCCGAAGTCGTAGTCGCTATCGTACGCATCATTTCCCGTTCGCTCAGGGACGTAACACGGGCCTCGACCAGCACCAACGACCACTGGTGACTCGATGTTGAGGCCACTCCGTCGGTACAACAGATCTGGCATCCCATCTCGAAGCTCGCTCACGCGGAGTTCTCTACAGATGAACAAGGCAAGTGCCTCGAACTCTGTAGAGATCTTTCCGAACACGGTCAGGCCCAGTCGTGGTTCTCCCAGCCCTCATAGTGCCTTAGACGGATCTTAATCTCGAAGCGCTCCCACTCACATTCGTGGTAGAGGACGTCGGCCAGCTGGCCGAAGTCGCTGTTGTCGAGTTCGATCCCTCGGTTCCCGCGGTTGGTGATATAGGGCTCAGAACGCAGATCGTCGCAGACGTCGCTGGCGGTAGGATAGTCACTCGACTCAATGGCCGCGACAGAGAGGAGATTCTCTTCGATGATGGGCGATCCCCAACGATGCTCGGCTACCATCGCTGCGAGGAGGGCACATTTCACTGACGGCTTGCGCATATCGCTCTCTTTTCGTGCCGTTCTGATAAGGGTACGTTAACGCGTGTTCACGTCTAGGGAAACCACTTTGTGTGTTGACCGGTAAAGTAGTAACATGAGCGAGTCACCGCCGAAGCACCCGGCAGTGGAGAAAGACACCAAAGAGGCCCGCTTAGAGAATCCGAGCGGCGTCCTCTATCTCTTCCAGCATGAGAGCGTCCCGATCCTCCTCGACGCCATCCTCACCCTTCCACCGGGGCGAGAATTCACCAAGACGGAACTCGCGGATCACGCTGGCGTGACCCGGCAGACGGTAAGCAAGTATACCGACCTCCTGCTGGAAACTGATATTGTCGAAGAGATCCCGAACTCGTCTCCTCGGCGGTACCGAGTCGCCAAAAGCAACGTCGTACAGGAACTTTTCGAGTTGAATAGTGCACTGAACGCGAGCGGCGAGTGAACGAGTCTGATCTGTAGCTGTTGACTTGGAGCGTTTCTAGAGGGCTCCCGAAACAGGATTCGGAGACATTCCAGGAGATACAAAGCTATGTTGGGGCGCTCATCAGGCACCACCAACAATTGATCGATATCAACAATCTTCCCGAGACTGTCGAGCCCGTCGACGAGCCCGATAGCACAGGAAACGGAACCGTCGTCAAAGAGAAGGTCACCTGTGGCGACGACAGCTGTACATGTACCAGCAAAAACAGGTAGACTCGGAGAACACGTCGCGGTGGTATCAATCGGGTATGTTCACGTCGCCAGGGACGAGAGAGAACCCAAGCGTCCGAAAATCGCCGTCAAAAGCGAAGACATGTTCGACGTCACGTTCGTCAGCGAGGACGCCAGTCGTATGGTCCACGAATGAGATCTGCTGGTCATCGTAGTTTGAAAACTGTGCTGCGGCGGTCGCAAACGTGTGGTTGCTGACCGGAACCACGTTCACGCTCTGTGAGTCGCGGATCGCAGTCAGTGCTCTCGTGGCGGTGTCGTGTCCTAGCTTATACAGCGCCAACGTTGCGAACTCGGAGAGCACAGCCTGAGATGTATATATCGGTCGGTAGGGGAACTCACCAGATCGAATCCCACCGAAAAGCCGGATCGCATCCGCGTGATGCGTATCATCTTCATCAGCTCGTGCGTAGAACGCGCCGGTATCGACGAACAGGGGCGTTGCACCCATCTCGCTCATGCCGACTCTTGCCCGTACAGGACATCATCGACGCGTTCGGAAATGTCCGACTCTCCCGACGCACCGGGTTCAAACTCCCAGAACGGATCGTCCGGATCGATCCCACGTACCGGCGCTCGATCATCGACGATCCACCACACGATCCGGCCTGCCGTCTCTCGGCTGGCGATCCGTCCCTGCTCTTCGAGCGTGTGAAGCTTTCGACGCGCGGTCTCCCGAGAGCAATCGAGCGCCTCAGCGATGTCCCCTGAGGTAACGGCAGGTCCCTTGACTCTCTCGAAGACATCGAATACAGCTTCGACCGTGACCGTCTCGGCGTATCGGCCGGAGTCCTCTCGTTCGTCCTTGCTCATACCACACATACTCTCTACGAGCAGATAGTCCTTGTGGTGTATCCAATACGGGAACGCCACACACGACTGAATTATGCTGAGAGAGTGAACGTCCCGGACTACGTCCACTCACCCGAAGTCGTAGTTGCTGTCGTACGCATTGACGTACTTTCCGTTCCCCGTCCGGTCGGAGACGTAACACAGGCCTCTTCCAGCACCGACGAACACCGGCGCCTCGACGTCGAGATCGCTGTGTCGTCTCAACAGATCTGGAATCCGATCTCGAAGCTCACTCACGCGTGGTTCCCGGCGGGTGTGTAGGGTTCCGGTGGGTGGCCGGTGTTCGGTCAACGGTGGGAGTGAGTCTTTGGACAAGTCACCGATGGTGCAGATGCGGATGTCGAGTCGTTGAGCGAGCATCCATGCTGGGGTGGTCACGCCCCAGGCGACGACCAAGACGAGCATTGCCCGAGCGAGTGCGGCTTGATGCGAGATGGCTTCGACGGCCTCACGGCCGACCAGGGTCGTCTGCCAGTCTTTGCATTCTGCGACGATGAAGTCGTCCGGCTCATCGCGTGGGGGGACTCGTCGGGCGATCACGTCGGTTTCGAGCCCGAAGAGATACTCGTTGCGCGCCGTGTGAGACCCCCCACTCTTCGAGGGCTTCAGCGACCGTCTTCTCGAGCCACCGCCCGTTTGTCGGATCGTGATTCAAAAGTATTCATGGAAGTAGATCGTTCGGGAGATACTGCGAGCAATCGACCGGGATCGCTTCCCATGCCGCCTGAATCGCTTGATACCCTGTCCAGCCTTCCCCTCGAAGCATCTCGCCACAGGCCTGACAAAACTCCGCTACAGTACACTTCCCTTCGTCTAGTGACTTCTCCCACGACTAAAGTCCTGTCTCTTACCCATAAGTCTCAGGAGTGCAGTTCGTATCCCTCCGCCCAGGTCTGAAGTTTCTTGAGACCTTTCCACATCGTCTCCCAACCAGGCGGTGGATCGGAACTTCGGTCAAGGTAGCCACCGATCTTCGCAACCGCAATTGCGTACGCTTGATCCCCATTGTCGGTCAATTCTGGAAATTTCGTTTCCAGAATTGACCGTTCAGTCTCGCTCAGGAGGACATCAGGTGAGTAGTATGTCTCTCCCCGAGCAAGTTCCCGCAACTCCAGCACCTTCCACGCAATTACCGAGTAGACACTCAACAAGACCTCCATACGTTCCCATGTTTCTAGCCGGCGTTCCTCGATTCGGCATCCAGTTTTCAGCACCTTGTGCCAGTCTTCGATCGTCCACCGGGCGCGGTAGGACTCTACCACCCTCAGCGAATCACTGAACGTATCGACCGATTCAGTGGTGAGTAACACCCACTGAATCGGGTCATCTTGTTCTCCAAGTTCGTCGATTCGTACGACGTTTACCTCAACTGGATCCGTATGAGTTGAATCGTTCTTTGGAGGGAGTAACTCACATGAACCGGCTTTGACGAGTAGCTCAGCTTCTCTGGCCTCTCTTCCGCTCCCTTGGTCAATCTCGATAGACGTGCGACCTTGTTCAAGAAGGTCTTCACTCCAGTCAATCAGACGGCCGTCCGTTCCGGACGGCGTCTGAATACACCGGTTCTGATTCGCACGGACGACGAATCCAGCGTCCAAGTCGTCTGTAACTTCGCGGTAGAAGGCAAATGCGTCAGCTCCTCGGTCGTGGATGAATATCGGCCGAACCTCCTCGGCAAGCCAGTCGCTGGCTTGTCTATCTCCCCGAATCCATTTTTCCTGTTCACTCTCTAATTCGACTGGATCGTTCTTTCCATTCGCATCGTGCTTCGTGCTGGCTTGCTGGTCCTCGATCAGCGATTGCTGATCGATGACCCCCGTCATGCGGTGAGTCTGTGGATCAAGTCCAATCGTCGAGTGAACTTTGACGCCTTCAAGATCTGTCTTGGAGTTGCCGATGTCGCCAAGCCCTTCCTTCGACGGATGTCTCGGAAAGACGAGTTCAGTGGTGTCGGAGACGACCAAGAGCTCGTCGTTGTCCTGCACTCGTGACCGTTGTGCTCGCTTATGTGCATCAAGAATCTCGTTCGGATCCACACGCTCGTTGTCGCAAAATCGGTACGTAGCCTTTGTGGAGGCCCAGTCTTCGCACGCGTTTGGGATCGACTCGGCAGGTGCCCTGCCGAGCCGATCTCCGACCTCTATCAATCGCTTCGTAAGCCGTTGGTCACCAAACTCAGCAGACTGGAACTCCTCACGAACCTTGCCAGAGACATCTGTCTCACATCGCTCACTCTCATCGTCTACGTCAGACCGCCGGTTCTGTGAACCACTCTGCATCTTGGCCTCTTTCTCGGCGAACTACAGCGATAGGAGTTGTGGGTAAGAGACAGGACTAAAGTCGTGGGCTTCCCTCACTGAGGGTTAGGCCCACGTCTTCTGGGGAGTTCGCAGGTTCCATCTCACCGTTGGTTCCCTTGAGTACGACCTGCGTTCCGGGCTGAGTCACAACAGCCCCCACCGTCGATAGCGGACTCTGAATGTTCTTACCGACGGCTCGTTTGCCGATGTTCGTCGCGCCATTCTTGTCGGCGTTATCGTCCAGTCCACAGTCGTGGCACTCGACACGCCCCTGCACTTCCCGCGATGTGTTCTGCGACCCACACCGCCAGCACGTCACAGAAGTGTCGTACTCGTTCACAGGGAGGCACTCTCGCCCGTCAAGATGGGCTTTGTACGTGAGGATGTTCGCCATCTTCGCGTATGGCATCTTGTGGATTTTGTCGTTCACGTACCGGCCCTCATCGTTGTCGAAACGCAATCCGGTCATATCGCCGAACACGATGACGGCGTTGCGCTCCCGAGCGCGGGCGACGAGGTCGTTTGCCACCTGATGCAGCTCGTGTTCGACCGTTCGCGACTCCTTATCACCGAGACGCTCGATGACCTGCGCTCCCGAACGTACCTTCGCCTTCCCGATGTTCTTCCGGAGTTGCTTGTAGTGTTCGCGGACGCGGCGGACTTCCGCACCGTGGAACTCCGTGTCGCGGTCGGAAAGGAACGTGCTGACAGCGATCCACTTCGCACCCATATCGACGGCGAGAACGTCACCGTATTCGTCTGCAACGGCCACAGACCGCTTGCAGACGAGATGGACATACCACTCGCCATCTCGATGAACCAGTTCCGAGTCGCGGATGTACTCGTCTTCGAGGAGGTGCGTGTCCTTCTCGGGGACGTAGACGGGAACCCAGATGCTATCCCCGCGTTCCTTCTCGGGGTTGTAGACGGGGAGTTTGAACCACAACGACGAGAGAACCGTGTCTTCGTCGTGTTCGATGGTGATGCAGTCGTTCCGGAGAACGACAGGCTGTTCGGTGTCTTCTCGCGGATTCTTGTTCGACCGAACTTTGCTCGCCTGTTGTTTGGTGGCGGAGTAGAGGTTCGTATCGTCGTCACCGTGAACGGCATCTTGGAACGCGCCGTACTCGCGTTCGATGAGTTTGGCTTTCCGCTCAGTGAGCGAGTGGAGTTTGACCCGTACCGTGGTGGTGACTTCTCGATGCATCGTTATCGTCCGGTCTGTGCTTCGATGTACTCTTCGATGGTCTGACTCGACACCTCTCCTGCTGAGGAGACGAAGTACGAACGTGTCCACAGCGTGGGGAGGCCGAAGTCGAACTCGTCGCGGAGGTTCCGCGAGGTGTAGCCCTTGACCTGCTGGATGATTTTGTTCGGGGCAAGTTTCGGGTTACCTGTGATGAACAGGTGTACGTGGTCGGGCTGGATTGCCAGGCGGAGGATATTGAGGTCAAGTTCGCCGGCTTTCTCTTCTACGAGTTGTTCAAGACGGTCGGCAACCTCGTCGGTCAGCACCGACTTGCGGTACTTCGGGCACCACACGAAGTGATAGTGGAGGTTGTGAACCGACGTTCGCTCTCGACTATACCCCCGTGGCATACGATTAGTTGACATCCTCCTCCGCCTGAAGGCGGAGGAATCCCGAGCGGTGGGAGTTTCAGATTTGCAACCATGGACGCCGCCACTTCACGGGAGTTCGCGTCTCACCCAGTCGTCGTGGTCGGTGGCTGTCTCGCCGTGCCAAGCGGCTGTTACTCCTATCCTCGGTGTCGGTGACTCCCATCTGTTGTTTTTGCCAGCAGGGAGTCGCTGACACGTCGACGGACTCAGAGTTATCGTGGCTTGCTCGGGCCGACGGGCACGAGGCAAATCCTTCAAGGGTTTGTGTTCACCACGTCGGCGTTTTCGGATACTGCCTCGTTACGTGGGCGGGCAGGCCGCCTCCGACGGTCGTTCGAAATCTGCTCTGTTCCGACCTGACCTTACCGGCGTATAGTGGTTCTTGTCACTTGAATGTATGTATTAGAAACTCGGACTGTGATATCAGTAGGATAGTTGGTTCCCTTGTTGTCGGATTCATCCTGCGGCTAAACCCGCAGGTATTCTCCTCGCTTCTCTATAACTGGATGGCGAATAGCATCATCCACCATCTTCACTTCTGGAACACGCCACTCGTATCAAGCTCCGCAGCCTCCTCAAAGGCCTCCCGCTCCCGCTTAATTTCTTCCAAGGAATCACCAAGAAGGATCTCTGCAACTTCTTCAGAAAGCTCTCCCTGCTTGTATTGTTGGTGGAGGGTGATCTTCTCTTCGTCCGAGAGGACTTCTCGGAGTTTCTCTTGAAGACCCTGTCGAGCAAGCTCACTAATGTTAATCCCACCAAGACGCATCTGATCGACAATTTGAGTCGCCTTCTTCTCGGTTTCCCCCCGGAACTGGATTTTGTCGTTGTTTGTGGCCATCTTACTCCATCTTTTCTTCCTACCGTAATATGTGTTGTGACGCGCCATCCATGTCAGTACAAATTCTCGCGTCACGAGCCGACTCACTGGATTCAAGGAGAAAGCCCCCACTTCAGCGTGGGGAGGATGTCAACAGAGCACAGGAAACAGAACCGTCATCAAAGGGAAGGTCACCTATGGTGACGACAGCTTTGACATCCTCCTCGCCGGAACCGGCGAGGCTTCCCGTCCCGCAGGTTGGATATTTGCCGATCTACGACACGACCGGTTTTCTCGTGTGAAACGTCCCGATCTCGCGGTCGAACAGGTGTACCGATGGCTGTGCCACACAGCCGTTACTCCTATCTTCGCCGTGAGAGTTATCGTCGATTTGAGTCCTGGTACGGGAGAGTTGTTAAATCGAATGCATCGTAGTGGCGGTCATACGTAAGGATATGATCGACCTCCAGTTTTTCCATGTGTGCAGCGACGACGAAGTCAGTGAACGAAGCGTCCAACTCTGTCCAGTCGATGAAAGTCGTCTTGGCATCACTGAGGACATCCCCTGAAACGGATTCAAATCTATAGACGGTACTCTCATCGAGCGTCTGTAGAAACGAGGTCGCATTCTTCATCGACGCCTTCTTTTTGAGCCGTGTCGCTGCCTCGTCGACGATATGATCGTTCACGATGAGTCGGCGATAGGGAAGGTCTCCGTCACGAACGAACGTCATGAACGCCCGTGAGACGGCGTGCATCTGATCACGGGGATTGAACAGCGCGTAGAGGAATTTCGGCCCAACAAATACTTCATGTCGAACGTGGCCCGGCCGGAAATGCTCGGCTGTGATCGTTCCGATCGGTGTCTCGATTGGGTCTGCCATTCGGGCTTAGGAGTTCGCAGACGGCTCATCAGCGAGCGTAAACGACTCGTCGCTACTGTCCCACTCGTCGACAAGGTCATCTTCGCTACGAGCATCTGTGTCTGCGGACTCCGGAAGTGAATCCACATCCAGTTCGTCAAGAACAGTAAATGCCCGATCGTTCGGATCAGCGCGTTGTTGGCGCTCGATCCACTCGAGTAGTGCTTCGTGGCCAGCTTCTTTGAGCGATAATCCGTGTTCCTCCGCGAACTCGCAGAAGCGTTCATACTCTCCTTCGTCTAATTCCGTCTGGACATGTTTCGTATCGCTGCTCATACAGAACCTGACCTATCTTCTTATAGAATCTCATGAAGCTAAAAATGTTCGCATGGATTATTTCATAGAACGGCTCATCTGAAGTCGTAGTCGCTGTCGTACGCGTTGACGTACGTTCCGTTTCCAGTTCGATCTGGGAGGTAGCATGGGCCTCGCCCAGCACCGACAAACACGGGTGCCTCGATGTCCAGTTCGCTGTGTCGTCCCAACAGATCCGGCATCCGATCTCGAAGCTCGCTCACGCGTGGCTCTCTGCGGGTGTGTAGGGTTCCGGTCGGGTGTGTAGGGTTCCGGTGGGCGGTCGATGGTCGGTCAACGGTAGAAGCGAATCTTTGGCGAGATCGTCGATCCCCTTGATGCTCCGTAACCAGTTCATCCGGCAGCTCGTCAGGCCTGAGCCGTTATCGACAACGTGCCACGAATGCCGCCACTGTGGATACAGCGTGGAGGAGACCACCGACGAGTGTCCGAAGTGTGACCCTCACGAGATTCCGACCTCCGATCTCGAGTGATCGCTGTATAGCTCACAGTTGGTAGGGAGGATTCAGAACATTATGTGTCAGTCAGATACTAACATGGCTCCGATTGTCACATAAGGTATGGCAGCCGTCAGTACCGTCGGCATCGAGGATCGCCTCGATGACTTCGATATTCGTCTTTTCGGCGTGACTCCCGATGGTGTAGATCTCATCGATATCGTCTTTCCGACAAACGGGATCGATCGCGGCACAGTGTCCGCGACGTAGATTCACTCGCGGACGTTCGAGCCGTCGCCGTAGACAGGAAGCGATTTGCCGGCGATGGCGTTTGAGATGAACTTCGGCATGAGCTGTTCAAGCTTTGGCGCGGCCCGAAGTTGTTCGAGAGACGCGTCAATACGCTCGCGTCCAATGAGGTGCTCAGAAGCTAGACAGCCAAATCGGATCTGCGTCTGTCGGGTCGAACGCGAGGAGTTCGATTCGAGCGACAGCGGCCCGTACCTCGCCACCCGTCATATCCTGCGGAGCAACGAACACCGAGACTGGAACGTCCTGATGACCGAAATCCTTCACGTCAGTCGAGAGCACTGCAAACCCATTTTCTTCCGCGTATTCGAGGAGCGCCGTGTCAGAAGCAGATGGGCCGAGCGCCCCCACGTTCCGACTGTACGAAACGTCGTGTCCGTCACCCCGGAGCGCAGAAACATACGGCTCTGGGACGTTCTCGTCGGCCAAGATCCGCACTGCTAGTCCGCCTCTTCTGCTGATTCGCCCCGGTCATTGGCGAGGCCGAGTCGTTCCCGGGTCCGCTGCTCGCCGTCCCGCCGCCGTCGTTCGGCGTCTCGTTCGTGCGCTTGGAACTCCTCGCGATGGTCGTAGTAGTACGAGAGCGCGTAGAAGACATCACTCACGGAGAGATCGTATTCGCCAGCGACGACGTGGGGGTCATCGTCGTTGTCCACGACGCGACGCTTAATATCAAGGACCGTGATCCGCGTCCCTTCAATACGCGGGGACCCCGACCGAGTGTCCTGATCGCTGACGATCGTCGTCATGCTGAATCGTAGGTTGGGACACGTCTTAAGCCCTTGGCAGGCGGGCTCACCGAGCTGAAACAGCCTGGCAAACGATCGCCGAGAACAGACCCTACGATCGAGATCCCGTCGTAGCTTTGGATGGTGTCATCGACGGCAGGACGCGGCTGTGCCCACCCACCCGAAGTCGTAGTCGCTGTCGTACGTATCGACGTACGCTCCGTTGCCCGTCCGGTTGAGGACGTAACACGGGTCTCGACCAACACTGATGAACACCGGTGACTCGACGTCGAGATCGGTGTGTCGTCCCAACAGATCCGGCATCCTATCTCGAAGTTGGCTCACGCGTGGTTCCCGGCGGGTGCGGAACGTGCCCGTGAGTGGTCGATGTTCGGTCAGCGGTGGGAGTGAGTCTTTGGTGAGGTCACCGATGGTGAGGATGCGGACGTCGAGGCGTTGCGCGAGCGACCATGCTGGGGTGGTGACGCCCCAGGCGACGACCAAGGCGGGCATTGCCCGAGCGAGCAGCGCTCGATGTGAGATGGCTTCGACGGCCTCACGGCCGACAAGCGTCGTCTGCCAGTCTTTGCATTCGGCGACGATGAAGTCGTCTGGCTCATCGCGTGGGGGGACTCGCCACCCGATCACGTCCGTTTCGAGCCCGAAGAGATACTCGTTGCGCGCCGTGTGATAGCCCCACTCTTCGAGTGGTTCAGTTATTTCCATGTCAAAAATAGAACTAATCATCGGGAGAATTGCTTCGGCAACTACTGTTCAGCGCGGGGAGGATGTCAAGCCCCGATCATCGCTGCCACGGCTTTTGCGACCTTATCCGTCGCAACAGTCGTCAACGCACCTTTTGGCCGATTCACGTTTGCGTGTTTGATTGTGAATACATACCACGGCGAGGCATAGCTCTCTTCACCAGGATCACCCACATCCCATGCTTCTTCATGAAGTTCCACCGCAGGCGGGCGGTTCGTTCGTGTGAGCCCAACGACCGCATATTCTGTTCCGTGGAACGGATGGGAGGTGTCACTCAAGATCAAAAAAGGTCGTTCCTTTGGACGACGTTTGAATGGAGCCGGATGCCAGACGACATCCCCTCGTGCAAACGCTTCCTCGCTCATCGATGCTCTCGTGGATCGACATCAGTCTGCTCCCAGCCACTGAAGTCATCATCCTCGTATCGCTCTTCAAACGCTTGCATACTGTACATTGTCGCCCCCATCGCTGCGATTCGATCATCATCTCCGATCGACCAGTATGGTGGTTCATGTTCTACGAGCCCCTGTTCTTCTAATCGAGCAAGCGTCGGATTGAGACTGCCACGGGGAATATCAACTTCGTCAGCAATCTCTGCTGGCTTAAATCCGAGGTCAGGATACTCTGCTAAGAACGAAAGAATCTCGTAAGCGTTTGATCCTGGATCTATCGCGAGTGTTTCATCGCTTTCCCGATCTCGTCTGTACTCGTCGAATTCAACAGGCATATTCGAATGTATGCGTTGTATCCTTTTGTAACTACTGAATCGACAGGTGAACTCACCCGAAGTCGTAGTCGCTGTCGTACGCGTTGACGTACGTTCCGTTTCCAGTTCGATCTGGGACGTAACACGGACCTTGACCAGCACCGACGAACACGGGCGCCTCGATGTCGCGATCGCTGTGTCGTCTCAACAGCTCCGGCATCCTGTCTCGAAGCTCGCTCACACGGGGTTCTCTGCGAGTGTGTAGGGTTCCGGTGGGTGGCCGGTGTTCGGTCAGGGGTGGCAGCGACCCCTTGGTGAGATCACCGAGAGTGAGGATGCGGACGTCGTCATCGATGCTTAGTAAATAGTGCATCCGACAGATCGTCAGTCTCGAGCATCATCGACAGCACTCCACGAATGCCGCCACTGTGGGTACAGCGTGGAGGAGACCACCGACGAGTGTCCGAAGTGTGACTCTCACGAGATTGAAGCCTCCGGTATTGAGTGATCGCTGAAGAGCTCACGGTTGGGAGGAAGGATTCAGAACCTTATGTATCACTCAGGTACTGAATGTCTCCAGTTGTTACATAAGGAATGAGCAGCCGTCAGTACTGACGGCATCGTGGATCGCCTCGGTGACTTCGAGATCCGTCTTTTCGGTGTGACTCCCGATATTGCGATCTCACAGATATCGTCCTTCCGACAAACGGGATCGACCCAGCGACAGTTGTCCGCGACGTAGATCCACTCGCGGACGTTCAGGCCGTTGCCGTAGACAGGAAGCGATTTGCCGGCAATGGCGTTTGTGATGAACTTCAGCATGAACTGTTCGAGGTTTGGCGTGGCCCGAAGTTGTTCGAGGGGCGCGTAATCGGAATACTAGAAGGGAGTTCACCCGCGGCAGTCGGAACAGAGAAGGCGCTCGGTTGGTGGAGTGGTGTCCTCTCGGACGCCGATAATGTCGTAGGAAACCGACTGACATTCCTCACAGATTTCAGGGACATCGTGCCCGAGCCACTGTCTGATCACCTCATAGGAGAGGCCACAGTTCGAACAATTCGAATAGGCCAACCGCTGTTGGTCCTCAGCGCGTTCAAATTCGTGTTTGTGCTCCGCACAAGCGTCTTCTCGGGGATGTTTTCCCTTCCCTGTCTCGACGAGATCGAACTGGCTGTCCTTCCCGATTCCCATTGCGTTTCGGTCGCTGAGTTCGGTATCATCCACGTGAGCGATATAGCTGATATCCCCATTCGCTGCGTTTCCTCGCTGGCGTACTTCGAGTATCTGGAAAGGAAGGGACATCCGCATCTCGCGATCGACGTAGGTCGCACCGATGAAGTGTTCGTTGACGTACTCCAGTGCGTCGCTGTAGTGGTCCTCGAACTCGCCTGTGAGCTCGTCTCGGCCGTATTCCATGCTCCAGTGGCGACCCTCCAACGCAAAGCGCATCTTCATGAATGCGATTGCCGGTTCGTCGATCGCTTTGAGTTCCAAGAGATGACGTCGTGCTTCGAGTCGCGCTTCGTCCTCTTCTGGCATCTGATATACTTCCATCAGTCGCTCACGAGCTCGTTCTCGATCCTCCGCTTCCGCGAATTCCAACGCGTCGAGGACCATCCCGTACTTGTATTCAATGACATCACTCGTTGATGCGAGTTCGATTTCGGGTGGCGCATCGAACGTTCCCCGTCGCGCTATGGAGACGTGCTTGCGCATCGAAATACGGCGCCGTGCCTCCCCAACGGCATCGCGGAGAGCTGACCGTTCGAAGAACGCCTTCGTTTTTGGGGGCTCGGAGGGCGTACCCCAGTTTGACCGTTTGATTCGAACCCGCACGGTCTCTTGGCTACGCCACCCTGTTTTCTCGGCGTCTAGAACGTCCCAGCAGTAGTTCTGTAGCACACACCAAGTGAACTCGTCGTTCGCACGCTCGTAGACCATCAGCACGACTGGAACCGAGGCGCGCAAGCAATCCTCTACGAGATAGTCCACAGTGAAGTCGTGATAGACGGACTCTGCGTCCTCAAAGTCCTCGTGGGCCTTTAATTGAACATAGAAGGGAGACTGGGATACGGTGTCTGGTGTGTCGTCTGTTCGCGATGATATGGGTCCTCTTCGTGGCCGGACTTCGAAATCGAACGCGTAGTCCTCGTCGGCAAGCGAATTGAGTACTCACTCAGAAAAGCGAGTGAGGAAGCGTCCCCGTGAGTACTGCTGTGAACTACCCCTGCCTACTCAGCCGCTGGCGCGGCTTCCTTGAGGCAGGGGCTTCCTGTTTCGACGACGCGACTTGCAGACACGGCAAGCGTGTCCATAGCGGTCACAGTCTCCACAGGCGTTGATTCGGAGTGAACCACTCCTAGTCTGTCCAACCCACGTGATTTGATGTTCAACGCGGCGTTCCAATCCCGGTCGAGTTCGAATCCGCACGCCGGACATGAATGCTCGCGGACCCACAGCGGCTTCGCGGTTTCCACGCCACATTCGGCACATTTCGTGGTCGTCCCGCGTGGGTTGACTTCCACGACGTGACAGCCGTGCTTGTCGCCGTGATGTTCGAGAATTGTGATGAAGTCACGCCACCCAACCTCGGCCTTGTTCCGCGCGTTCTGTGGACATTCAAGCATTCCTTTCACGTTGAGGTTTTCGACGAACACCGCGTCGTACTCGGTAGCGTAGAAGTGCGCGAGTTTATGCTTGTAATCGCGCTTCTTGTTCGACATCCGTGCGTGAATCTCAGCGACGCGACGGCGTTGCGTCGCCCAGCTATTCGACCCACGGTCTTTCCGTGAGAGCGAGCGTTGCTCGCGTTCGAGGCGCTCACGGTCACCCGACAAGTCGAGACGGGTCACGGAGCGTCCGTGTGAGTCGTGGATGAAGTTGAGAACGCCGAGGTCGATACCGACTGTCTCTTCAGCGGTGATGTCTTCAGGCGCGGGTTTCTCGGGTTCGTTGGTACTGATACAGAACGACACGTACCACGCGCCAGTCACCTCCTTCTTGAGGGTAACTTCTGTAATGGTGTCGTGGTCTGGGAGATCACGGTGAAGTCGGACTGGGATCTCGCGGGTTTCACCGTGGAGTTTCTTTAATCGGAGTATTGTGCGGTTGTCTGGGCCACTCTTCTTGTCGAGTTCGAAGCCCGATTGTCGGTACGTAAAACTCCTGTACTCTCGGGGTTTCTTCCAGTTCAACGACCCTACGTCGTAGCCCTTCGATTTCAGTTTCCCGAGGTTCTGGATGTTGTCGCGGATGCGTTCAACGGCTTTCTGTAAGACCGTGGAATAGACTTCGTTGAGGTCTGACCACCAGTTTTTCAACGCGGGGAGAGTGTCGCGCACGCTCCAGACGCGTTGCCGGAGCGTCCCCGCGTCTTCGGGGATTTTATTGAATTCGCGGAGGGCGTGGTTGTACAGTTGTCGCACGGTGTCTCGTTGCCAGTCCATCGCGTCCCGTTGCTCTTCAGTTGGGAAGAGTCGGTAGCGTGGACTGTACTTCATGCGACGTAGCTCCGTCTACGACTTATTGTTAATTAAGGATTCTGATTAAAAGCGTTTATAACTCGTGCGGGCGCTGTATCCCCGCCCTACTCGCTCGGCTTCGCCTCGCTCCTTGAGGACGGGGGCTTAGCGCCCTCCCTTTTCAGCTAATTCGTGGTTTGAATCTTTCTGCTTGCCCATTTGCGTGGTGTACGGGAGTGATGCTTCTGTATTCTTCGCCAACACCCGTCGGACCAAGGTATTGAGGACACTCTCACCGTCCGGCGAGTTTGTCGAGACAGAATAGGTGTCCCCGACAAGCCCCAACCTCCACGAGCGAGTAGCAGGTCGGCCGCCCGAACGAAGTAGGCTGGGGTAGTTGACTAGGAAAGGTACTGCTGCCGCAGTTGGGCAATATACTGTGCATCCCACCCTTTGGTCTCGACGTAGTAGGTGAGTGCAGCTGCAACGTATTCCACGGGGAGAACGTCGTGATTTGCGAGCGTACACAAGATATGTGGCGTCGTACAGAGGATATTCCGGTCGTCGAGTGCGAGATTGATGAAGAGATAATTCGTCGTATTGAACTCATCAGTGAGGAAGAGATCTGCACCCAACTCGTTGGCCAGCCAGATACATTCAGATTCCCCACGGTCGAGACTGTACTCAAGGGGATCATCAATCCGATCGTCGACGTCGTGGGTCGTCAGATGCTGCGCTGCTTGGAGCACGAGGTCGGCAGCTGCAGACAGCAGATCACCACTCCCTGTTGCATCGGTGAGTTCTCCGAGGATACTTTCGGGAACGTGGATATCATACGCCACAAGGAGTGTTTTGAGGGGGTCTGCGCCAGACGGAGCGTGTGGTCGCCCATCAACAACGGGGAGTGCCAGATTCAGCAGTACGTTGGTGTCGACAACGGCGACGGCTTTCTCCGACATCGTCAGGCACGTGACTCGTCGTCCGACGGATCAGCTGACTGAGAGTCCGTCCATTCAGGAATCTCGCCATCGTAGAAGACTTCTCCACTTGGGAGGCTGTCATCGAGGTGCGGTTCGGCGGGTGTCCGGTCGATCGATTCTCGCAGCAGTTTCATTCGGAGTGCTTCCTCACGACCAAGGACGGCTTCGACGGTGTCGTACCCGATACGGCCGTCATAGTAGGCGTCGCTAAGCCGTCGGCGGAACTCTTCATCGGCCGCGATCTCCTCAAGTTCGTCTTCTAGGGCATCAATGAGGAGTCGCGTTCGAGAGATATCGAGGATCTCGACGACGCTGTCGGCGCGCTCGACGAGGGACTTCGGGGCGTTGAAATCAACGCGCGTTTTTTCTTCGGCCATTTGGCTATGTGTAGGATCTACACATATTTATGTTCGTCGCCATCAGCGCTGTTGACCGGGCCACAGGACAGCCACGCCGATGCTGAAATACCCCTGCTACTCGCCGCCTTCGGCGGCTCCTTGAGGCAGGGCTTCCTGCTTCCAAGACGCGCGTGGCGGGGACGCGCGTCACTGTTATGGATATCAAACGATGCGTGATCGATGCCGAAGAAGATCCTCACGTCGTCGCGGGCGAGTACAGACTCTCTAGCTGATCTCTTCGATGCGCTTGCCTATTCACCGCGGGGCCTTCGAGGAGCGCGAGCGCGACGCTGCGACTAGGCGTCGCGATGGCGAACGGCAAACCCGAGCACTTCTCGAACGCTAACACCGCGATGCGTCCCAGTCAAGCGAACGATCCGGGTAGGTGTAGCAACGACTGTTTACGGCGAGAAGGAGGTCACCGAGTTGTGCCAACAGCAACGGCATCAAGATCGGGCTCATCGAATTCGAGGGCCTCCACAACAGCGTCGGGAAGTTCCGGCCGCGGAGCTGATTCGTGCCGTTCGATTTTCTCGGTCTTGCGCGTGTTCTCGTAGAGCGCGCGAGCGACCGGGAGCCCACGGAGATACTTGTAGTCGTGGAGCACCTCGATACCTCGCTCCGTGAACCCGTAGAACTGTGCCGGGAGATCCCGTTTTCGCTCACTTGGGTCGTACGTGTAGCGTGCGAGAAGCCCAGCGTCGATCAGTGTCTCCAGCTGGTCTTTGATGGCTGCCTGGCTCTTCCCGGTCATATACTCGAGTTCGGCGAGCGACATGAGATGAGCTGGGTGGCCCAACAGCTCTTGGATAATGAGATGGCGTGTATCCTGCGCCAGCAGCTTGAACAGCCGCTGCTGTTCCGCGAACGGCCCCGTATCGGCCACACCAGTGTCGGTTTCGCTCATACGTGACAGTACGAGGACGGACGCTATAACAGTTAGGGTATTCCAAGTTGGTTAATCAAGAAAAAACCAAAGTGATTCAGAAGAGATATGGTGGTGTAGTTTAAACCAGTTAGTAATGACCGATCCAAGCCCTCCACCGGGCGCTGCGGACATCATGACGGTGGTACACGAAGCAGTCGGCGGTCTCGAACTCGAACCGGCGGAGAAACGAGATATTTGGCGATTCACACAACAGGAACTCCCGTACCTCTGGAGTCAGCGAACGTCGTATTTCATCCTCGGGAGCTATCGTGACCCCTACATCCGCCGGCTTCGCGCCGTTCAGAACGAACTCACGAAGCAACTTGGTGCCTATCCCTTCATTATGGGCGATCTCCTCGAGCTCCCGACTGACCGGCTCAATACGTTCGATATCATGTTTGCCTTGCTAGCGACGTACAGCGACTACATCGTCGGCGTTTTCGAGAAGGAAAGCGGCGGTGAGGCCCCGGAATTAGGTGAGATCGATGATCCACCGTATTTCGCCAAATCGTACGTGTTCCCCCGTGATTACGCCTGGGTGACTGACGCGAAGCTTGAATCGGAACAACACGTTATACAGGCCGCCCTCGAACTCGCGTTCACGGACGAGTTGTCAGCGGATGCGGCTCACTCGAAGATTGAATCGCTCGTCGAGCGTGCGCATGACGCCGGCATCAATATCACTACAGACGATGTCTGGGACGTACTCGACGATCGGCTGGCTGACGAGGAAGAACCAGCAACGTACAGCTGGGTCCATCTCAACAAGTTCCGCACGTTCGAACTCCACGATCGCTGCTTCCCGTGGACGACAGAAGACGAACTTCGAACTGTGGTTGAGGAACTTCCGTCCCCAACACCACGCCCGGAGTGGGAAGTGAGTGAGGATTGACATCCTCTGGTAGGATTCCTCTGCGTTCACGCGGAGGTCAAGCCATTGGAACTCACCCGAAGTCGTAGTCGCTGTCGTACGCGTTGACGTACGCATCGTTCCCTGTCCGGTCGGGCACGTAACACGGGCCTCGCCCAGCACCGACGAACACCGGCGACTCGATCTCGAGGGCACTCAATCGTCGCAACAGATCTGGCATCCCGTCTCGAAGCTCGCTCACACGGGGTTCTCTGCGCGTGCGGAGGGTTCCGGTGGGCGGCCGGTGTTCGGTCAGGGGTGGCAGCGACCTCTTGGTGAGATCACCAAGGGTGAGGATGCGGACATCAAGTCGTTGTGCGAGCATCCACGCTGACGAGGTGACGCCCCACGCGACGACGAGGATGGGCATTGCCCGAGCCAGTGCGGCTCGGTGTGAGATGGCTTCGACGCCATCACGGCCGACAAGCGTCGTCTGCCAGTCTTTACACTCAACGACGATGAAATCGTCCGGCTCATTGCGTAGCGGGATTCGTCGCGCGATCACGTCGGTTTCGAGCCCGAAGAGATACTCGTTGCGGGCCGTGCGGTAGCCCCAATTTTCGAGGGCTTCAGCGACCGTCTTCTCGAGCCACCGTCCGTTTGTGGGGTCGTGTTCGGGTACCGATTCTTGATCAGTCTCCTCGGTATTGGCCCCTACCGCGGGGATTTCTGTGTCGGAGTCGTCGTTGGGGTCACTCATCGGCTGGGCCCTCCTGAGCGGTGGTGGCTGCGTTGTCGAGTGCGGTCGCGACGGCGTGGGCCTCTTCAGGGGTGAGATCTGCGTACGTGATTCCCCACGGTCCGCCGAAACTGAGCGTGATCGTGTCGTCGTCGAGTTCGTCCGTACCCACCTGGATGGAGCCCGTCGTTTGGGTGACCGGCTGATCGCGGGTCACCGTTGTTTTGAGGTCGATTATCGGGGTGGTCATTGCGTGTCACCCCTCTGGTTCGAGTGGAGCGGTGGTGTGCTGGACGGTTCAGTTGGGTGGTGGTGTGAGTTTGCCATTGGGTGGTCGGCTGGGTGGTCTGTGAGTGGTGCGTCGTGGTGTTCGACGCGTCCTGTCGGCTGTCTGGGCAGATGTCGGTTCACTGGAAGTGTGGTGTCTCTCATCGTAGTCTGGGTCGGTGGTGTGGACAGGGTTGTCTGAGTGTGGGTAGTACGTCGTCGTGTTTGTCGGTCGGTGCCGACGACGCGGTGGGTTGGGTGTAGATGTGTCTCCAGCGGGCTGGCTGTTGTCGTATCGCCTACTCGTGTGGACGTGATCGTGTCTGCGGTGGACCACCGTCTGTGGCCGTCCACCTGGACGGCACGGACACGGTCGAGCGCACGGACATCCGCGAGCCGGCGGTCGTAGCTGCTCGCGGAGATGCCGGCGCGCTCGATCAATTCGGTGCGGCCCAGCGGGCGATCAGCTCGGAGCAGCGTGGCGTACAGCTTCGTTGCTGTCGGCGTGAGATCGGGCCGGAAGCGTGTGGCCGGCAAGGTTGCGGCCGCGCGTTCGACGGCGGCCGGCGTCGGCGTGTGCGACTCTTTCAGTGCGCGCAGGAGGCTTTCTACGACATCGTACGGACACGCTCTCCGTGGGGTGTCCGCCGGGCCGAACGAGCGGAGACAGAGCCGCACGAGTTGCTGTGTCTCGCGGGGTGTCCACTGGATGTCGTGGGTCATCGCAACCCCGTCGATCACCCGTCGGATGGACGGGTAGGTGGTGCCGTCGACGACGGGAATCTCAAGGGTGGGTGCAGTTTCAGTTCCGTCGGCGATCGCCTCACGCACGGTGGCGAGTTCCTCTCTGAGGGTCGTGGTGATATCGTCTTGCAGCGCGGTGGCTGTCGGGCCAGCCACCACCCACGACATCGTGAGATCGAGTTGTGTGTCGGGTTTGGCTTCGTAGGGAAGCCGTCGACACAGCTTTGCGGGCCGGTCTTCGAACAGGAGTCGGTATCCGGAGTGGATCCCGTAGACGGACTGTTTAATCGTTGTTACAATGTGATCTACTTTATTTGGATTGACCGACCGGGACACTGCGGAATCCTCGCCGATCATTGTTCTGTTGTCAGTGTTCCGATATCGGCTTTGCTAAACGCTTCTTAGCGTTCGTTTCATTCGGAGTAACTGGTATCACCCGAAGTTCTCCGAAGCCGTACTTCGAGTGGGTACCGACGCGGGTAACCCCGGAAATCGCGGTCTCCACCGGACGATCGCCGCCATAGCCGACGACTACGCCGTGATCGACCGTCTCCAACTCGTAGACGTCGTCACCCTCGATGATCTTCTCCAGTCGGTGGCGCAGGTGTGCTTCGTCGTCTACGCTCCACCACCACGGCACGTTCACGTTGTTCGCATTCGGGTAGTCCGACTGGAGGACAAATGGCGTCACGAGTTCGAGGATGAGCGCCTCGCTGTCTTCGAGACGCGAGTAGTCCAGGGCCTCCAACTCAACGACCTGCGTATCTTTCAGCGTGGTCGTCCCGTAGCCGTAGTTCCGTTTACCGCCGAATTGGAGGCCTTCTAGCACGCCCTCGCCGAGGGGCAGAACATTTGGATCATCGGCGTGTAAGTAGGCGTTCACGTACCAGCGCGTGGTCTGTTTTTGTTTCCGAGCGTCATCGGGCTGGCCCATGACCGTCTCGTGGGCCAGCGCCGGCATTCCGCTCTGGAACCGGATGTCATGAGCGTTCAGCCCATCACGGGGACGAGTATCAAGTAGCCACGGATGGTCGGGGTGTCGGAAGAGAAATAGATCGTCGTAGCTCTCCACGTCGGGGAGCGACGATCCCATGTACGGGCGCGTTCCGCTCGTTGAATGTTCCTCAGGGAACCTCCCGAACTGGCCGGGGACGAACATCCCGTGGCTGGCGCTGATGTGCTGGTGGATGTCGTGTTCTAGATGTATCCCAAGCGCGTGGTGGATTGCGTTCCCCGAGACGTAGTAGGGATGCCCGATGTAGTCCATATCGAGTTCCCAATGAACCTGCTGGATGCGGGTCACGCATTTCCCCTCCGAGTTTCGAGATCTTCGATATATTGGAGCGCCGTGCTCCAACTCCAAATTCGCCGGAGGTTCGCATCGAGCATCATGTCATACTTGTCGTGATTGACATCGAGCGGGTGCGCGGTGAGACGCTTCCACGTCGACGCCCACGACTGCCGGGGACGGCTCCCAAGGCGTGCCCAAGGTTTCCCGTTCGCGTTCTCGTCAATTCGGAGCGCGAAGCGGTCGCCTGCGTAGACTGTCCGGTGGGGCACGATCTCCTCAGCGTCGTCCACGATCAAGAGGAGATCAGCGAACTCGTGACCGGCGCGGTAGTTGTCCAAGAGCGCCGCCACGAGTAGCGTGTGGTACTTCAGACTCGTGTACGGGTAGTAGATACTCTCGTTGAAGCCGCTCGCTACGTCTGACCTGAGCCACGCCCGGTGTGTCGTTTCTGGATCGGAATCCGTCAGCAGATCGATGATGGCCTTAGAGAGGTGTGGGCGTGAAAACTTCTTGGAGTCGTAGTAAGACTCGCCCGTCAGCAGCGAGAGTCGGTAGTGCGTCTTATGCGTATCCACCGTCTGATCGGGCTTCCCATTGGGGCGTGAGAGTGCCGACGCGTGGCCGTCCGCGCCGTGCGGGACGGTCTGGTTCACCGAGATACCGTGGAAAGTGTCTGATGCCGCGCCATGCGTCTTGCCGTTGAGTTTGTGGACATCATGTCGATAGGCCGCGACCATCACATCCTGACTGCCGTCGCCTTGGAAGCTGCTGAGACTGGCGTTCTTGCCCATCTACGGTCTCTCCTCGATGCGTTCTTCGAGCGCCTTCACAAGCGTCGGGCGGTACTTTGCGGCCCACTGGTTGTCCTTCTCGTCCATCGCGTTTGTGTTGCCCTTCCCGCGGTCGAAGACGCGCTTCAGTTCGCGTTCCTCGTAGAGCGGATTGATGAGATAGCAATCGACGATTCCTGCGCCGAAGTTCCGCGCACCACCGAGTTGGTGCATGAAGTCCGTCTTGTGCTCATCAAGGAAGTCAATCCCTTCTGCGAGCAGGCCGATGAACTCCGGTTTCATTTCTCGGAAAGAGAGGTGCCAGCACCCGTCAAGATTGGCGACGGCATCCACCCTGGTGTTCCGAAGCGGTTCGCGGTTGTCCTCCTGATTGCGGGAGACGATATTTCGGTTGAGTCGCCGATAGTGGCCTTCAGCCTGTCCGCGTGTGTAGTCCACGCTGGAGCGGACAGGGCTGAACTTGATCGGGCGACGCATCACTTTCCCCGGCTGGTTGCCGAAGCCACCGAAGAGGTCAAAGACCACACAGCCGTGGTCTTCTTCCGGATCGTTGACGCATGCGCCCTTCTCGTGGTAGCCATCTTCAAGATCACGCTCGTAGACGTCGTTTTTCATGAAGTTCGCGTTGGCCTCGCCGGGGTGGCAGACGGTACCGTCGTACTCGGTGACGATGCGTTCCATCCCGTGACGGAGCCAGCCCGAAAGCGGGAACGCAGGGACGATGCCGCCGATCTGGTTCTGTGGGTCGTCGTCGTTGTAGTTGCCGTTTGAGGCGTGATGGCGGTCAGTCATGATCGAGTCATTGACCACTAACAGGTCAGTCTGGATGCGAACGAACACGTCACGGCTGATGTCGTCAATCATCGGTTCGCTGTGTCCTCTGGTAGTCGCCGTCCGATTTGCTCGCGTTAGGGCGACTGGGGACGGTCGGCAGTTTCGACACCCACTCGGTCACGCATACGGAGCCGTCATCCGGACGGGCGTGGTGCTGGACAGCGGTGAGAAGCGGTATTGGCTCCCGCTGGTATTGGTGGGTTGGTGACCGCTCCGTCGGAGCGTTCGGATGGACGTGTGTACTTGAGGTTGCCGTGGGGCTGGTGACGACGATCGTCGGATCGAGTAGGATGTATGTCGTCGATTGTGCGCGAGTGTCAGCACACGTTCCGATGTGGCCTGTGAGAACGTATTCGTGAACGCCTCGTGTGAATATTGTCGGGTGTTCGTGGCTGTCGAAGCCGCACATAATGTAGCCGATTGCGAACGTGGGTTCGCCCGCAGCCCGATAGGCGTACGCGGTGATGTCGTCGTCTTCCCGGAAGAGTTGTCTACACACTTGGCAAGCTGGTTGTTCTGTGTTGAGTGAGATGCGTGTGAGCTGCTGAAGATGTGCGACCGATCCGTTGCTGAGATGTCGCCGCATTAGCTATCTCCTCCCCCAGTAGTGTCGTCGCAGTGGTTGGCTTGCCGGACTTGCCACAAGGACGATGCCCGACGGTCTATTGTGGTGCTGTGGTGCTCGTACGTAGAGCGTTGTGACGACCCCAGAGACTCGACGTGAGCGAGCAAGCGAAGATAGGTGTCACATGGTATTGGTACACCCGCCGTTGCCGCTGGCAGGGGATCGCAGCGTTCAATCTGACTGCGTGTTGAGTTATACATGCTGTCTGGCTCCAGGCAGCACGGTCGGACGTGCTCCAACACGTCCCGGCCAACTTATGACCGGTGTCCCGTACTTCCTGTTCTCCTCTATGGCTTGGTGGTACTTAATATTTTGCTAAACAAAATGCTTAGCAAGCAGTTGATCTTGAGAAATCGTATTGCTGAGGATTATGTTGCGCGATGTAGAATCCCGAACCAAGAGATGGTGAACGAAAAATATGAACCGAACGAGCGCGAGGAAATCATTCTTGAATTATTCAAGCAGGGAAGAGATGGCAATCGACCATGGGGTCGGGTAAATCCACTCTTCCTTCGAGAACATTCAGATCTTGATAAGGGACAGGTAGAGTATGCCCTTCGAAATCTGAGAAACGCCGGGTGGGTAACGCAATTGAATCGGGGCGGATTATATGAGTTAGTTACTGACCCACGAGAAGTCTGACCGCGGCATTACTCGACAGGCAGGGTAGTTCAGTAACGACAATATCACGTAATACAGAATGATATATCAGCGTCACAAGCCAACCAAGACGATCCACGATAGTGAACCGGCTGCCGGTGAGGCGGTATCAACCTCGCCGGCGACGGCTGGTGGTAGTGGGTCGCACGACATGACTGACAAGACGCATGAGAATAGTGACGCAACCATACAGCGCCGCGGGGTCGACTCCAGAATCTATTTCGAGACGGTCAGTATCGAGTATATCCCAAGCAGCGGTGACCACCGTCAGATTCGGTTCGACGACCGCGACGACGGGATATTGTTCGACGACGCCGCCGAGGTGGGCGTGATATCACTCTGTGTTGTGCTCGCCGCACAGGACACTGGGGACGCGGGGCAGGCACTCGACATCATGTGCAACGTGGGCGACTTGGCCAGACCGGGAGACGACTCAACGATCAAGGAGTCGTACGTTCACGATGCTCGCGACAAGATCGAACATCGGATGCGCGAACTAACACAACACGGGCATCTCGCGCTCGTGGCCACGCTTCATTAGCCACAGGGACCAAGCTCAAAATGAGCTGATTCAAGAGGAGATAGATTATCGTGGAGCAAATCGCGACGTACTCGCGGAATAAAGAGTCGACTGGGGACTCCAAATTGGCCCGAAATGGCCACACCTTTCTGCGTCAGTCGACGTCTTGTTAATTGTTCTCAGAAAGTCTAACCTCACGGTACGGCTCACACACCAGCTGCACGCCCTCCTCGAAACCGATCTTGGGCTCCCAGCCGGTCGCCTCGGGGAAGTTCGAGTAGTCCGCCATCGTGTCGTGGACGTAGCCGTCGAAGGGGAACTCGACATACTCGGGGTTGATGTCGGTGCCGAGCGCGTCGTTGATCATCCCGACCATCTCGTTGAACGAATACGCCTTCTGGGTACCGACGTTGTACACGCCCGTCAGCCCCTGATCGGCGGCGAGCTCGCAGGCGCGGGCCACGTCCAAGATGTGGGTGAAGTCGCGCGTCTGCGTGCCATCGCCGAACAGCTCGGGCGCCTCGCCCGAGGCGATCTTGTCCGCGAACTGCGCGACCGTGTTCGCGTACTCGCCTTTGTGCTCCTCGTTGCCGCCGAAGCCCTGATAGACAGAGAAGAAGCGGAGTCCGGCCATCCCCATGTCGTGGTGGTTGGCGTAGTACTCGGCGTAGCGCTCGCGGGCGAGCTTCGAGGCCTCGTAGGCGGTGTGGGCCTCCACGTCCATATCGACGGGCGAGGGTTCGGTGCGGTTCCCGTAGATGGAGGAGGTGGAGGCGTAGACGACGGTGTCACAGCCTTCTTGCGGGCGCGCTCGACCGTGTTGACGAACCCCTCGACGTTGACGTGGCACCCGTGCTGGGGGTCGCTCTCGCGCATGTTCTGCAAGGAGAGCACGGCAAGATGGAAGACGACGTCGACAGGAAAGTCGTCGTCGAGGACCGAGTCCTTGACGAACGTCACATCGTCGTTGAGGTTCCCTGGCGTGCCGAGGTAGGTGTCGTCGACGGCGATCACGTCGTTGCCTTCAGCGAGTCGATTCACGGGGGTCGAGCCGATGAGGCCCGCGCCGCCCGTCACGAGGACGCGCTTGTTCTGTATGGGTGTGTGTCGCCGCGAGAAGAGAATGATAGCTTCGGTTCGCTTCGTCCCTCCTGTTCGTTCTCCGTTGAGGTCGGTCGCCTATCTGTCGACGACGGCCTCGTCAGGGGTGTCTTCTTCTTCTTCGGTATCCCCGTCTTCCGCGTCGGCTGCCGTGTCGTCGAGCCGTACTTCGGCACGATCGCGATCCTCGGGGTAGCCCACGTCGATCCGCCAGCCGTCGAGCCGAATTGCATCGATCGTGCGGCCGGACTGGATGAGGAGATCGATCGCGTCGGGGAGCTCGTACTCGCCGCGGTCGGAGGGCTGGACGAGGTGGCAGGCGTGGAAGATCGCGGGCGTGAACGTGTAGAAGCCGGTCATCACGAGGTTGCTCGGCGGGTCGTCGGGCTTCTCGACGACCTCGACGACCTCGCCGTACTCGTTGGTGTCGAGGACGCCGTAGCGAGAGGCCTCCTCGTACGGGACCTCCTCGACGAGGAACGCGGCGTCGGCACGATCCTCCTGCTGGCGGTTGGTCACGTCGCCGAGATTCCCGCGGAACACGTTGTCCCCGAGCATCAGCATGAAGTCGCCGTCGATATGGGGTTCCGCTTGGAGGATGGCGTGGGCAAGGCCGAGCTGTTCGCGCTGGTGGGTGTACGTGATCGGAACGCCCTCGTACTCGTCACCGTACCGATCGATGATCTGTTCGGCCTTGTAGCCGACGACGACGACGAGTTCTGTGGCCCCAGCGTCGATCAAATTGTCGAAGACATCTTGGATGAGCGGTGTGCCGTTTACCTCCACGAGTACCTTCGGTTTTTCGTCGGTGAGGGGCCGGAGCCGCGTTCCCTTGCCGGCGGCGAGTACGACTGCTTGCATAAATAGGGGGTATTGATGGTGTGGGAAATACTTTGTGAGGAGGATATCAACACTGAGGCTCGGATGCCAAATTGTCCATTGAGTTGACAAAAACAACCCGTAACCAACTGGTATATGAAATCAGGAATACGCACGAATCACAAAAGAAAAAGAATAGGGACACACCCTTTTCAGTAATGAGGACACGTGAGGCAACTGTGTACAGCTCTACTACTAGTTTTCTACAATAATCTCATATGTCGATGAATGACAGAAGTCAGTAGATTGAGACAACAAATGAGCAGAGGAACCCGCTTACCGAATTAAACGAGAAGTAATACCTCAACGAAAATATAAGATATTGAGAGAATGTTTGGTAATTTAAACAAACACTATTTCTTCGATTGGATCGCATACAGTTCCGCGTACTCTCCATCGGCATTGAGTAGCTCTTGATGGGTTCCAGATTCAACGATTTTACCTGCATCCACTGTGTGGATCTGATCTGCATTTTTCACCGTGGAGAGGCGGTGGGCAATAGCGATCATCCCGTAATCTCGATCCATCGACTCGATCGACCGTTGAACCTGTCGTTCAAGATTGGAGTCAAGGTCGCTCGTAGCCTCGTCCAACACGAGAAAGTCGGCATCTTTGAGGAGCGCTCTGGCGAGAGCGACACGCTGGCGTTGTCCGCCTGAAAGGCGAACACCATCATCACCTAATTGGGAGTCATAACCGTTCGGGAGTTCATCCAAGAATTCATTTACTTTGGCGATCTCACAGACTTCCTCGACCTCTTTTCGAGAAGCGTTTCGATTTCCAATCGTGATATTTGCTTCGAGAGTGTCGTTGAAAATATATGGTTGTTGCCGAACCACTGCAATGCGTTCGCGCCATTGGTCGATTTCATATTCTTCGATTGGGGTGCCATCGCCTCGTATATCCCCTGCGTCAGGATCGTACAGTCGGGCTACCAGTGAGACGATCGTTGACTTTCCGGCGCCAGATTGGCCGACAAAAGCTACGAACTCGCCGCGGTTGACCTCAAAGGAGATACCTTGGAGAACAGGTTCATCTGCCTCGTAAGCAAAGTGGACATCCTCGAATTCGATCTCATTGACAGACTGGATCGGCTTATCACCTTCTTGTTCTTGATTTTCGTCAAGACGATCGAGGAAGTCTTGCGTACGGACAAGATGGGAAATATTTCCTTCAAGGTTGTAGAAAAAGCTGTTGAGGGTGCTCACACGTGGGGCAAGTTGAAACATTGCGATGAGGAAGATTCCGAGTTCGCCGAGTGTAAGGCCGGAGTAGGTAAAGCCGATGTAGATGAGAGCAAAGATCGTCAGCGCGGCGGCGAGCTGGTAGTAGTTCTGGATAGCGGCCTTATTTCGGAGAAGATCAACACTTGAGTCGGCGTATTGCTCGATCGACTCAAGGAAAGAGGAAAATACCTCGTCGGAGAGTCCGAAGAGCTTGACATCTCGAACACCCTGGGTCCCTGCTTGAACGGTTTCTTGGACTTCTTCGTTAGCCTCAGCCACACGAGATCCTACCGTGACCGCTGGCTCGATGACGAAGCGTAGAAGGACAGTAATACCACCGAGAAGGAAGATGGCCAGGAGAGTCATCGTCGGCGTGATGTAGAGCATAACTCCGAGGTAGACCATAACGAGGAAGACGTACTCCATCGTCCGTACGCCATCACGGATAACCCGGCCGGAGTAGCGGGTTTCAGTAATGATGGCGTTGAGCACATCGTCGGACCCCTCCTCGTCAAAATAACCGATACGTGCGTCGAGTGCGCTCTCAAAGGCGCGAGTTCGGAGATACTTCTCGTAGTGCTTTGCAAGGATAGCTCGGAGCCAAGCAACCAGGAAAGAGAACGTATAGCGGACAATCATAACGAGTGCGACGCCGACAATCAGATACCCAAGCGTGAACGGAGCACCGACAAAGTCGTAAAATGTGAGGAAGGTTTCAAGAACAGGTCCGCCGCCCTCGACTGGGCCATCGGATTGAGCGACTTCAAGGATTGGATAGATAAAGCCCAAGCCGACTCCTTCGAGAGCTGCAGCCAAGCCGCCGAAAAGAACGAGGCCCACGGTAAAAATGGGACGATAGGCTGCCACGCGGCGGAGAGACGTGACCTTTTCCCCCCACGAGAGTTCGCTGTCGGAAGTCATCAAGTAACTCAGGTTTAACAGGATGCAGACTTAATAGTCGTGATTTGGAAATGAGGAATATTTATCGATTGTGAATTATGAAAGCATAATAATATATCCAAAATTATTTTAGTTTTATATATAGAAATCGAAGCTAGGCTATGTTCGTAAAATATATCTAGATGATGATTATATTTCGCGTATGGACAAATTAGAGGATAACGAGCGTTTTACTAACAATTCTCCTAGTCAAGAAGCCTTGGATAAATCTGTTCTTCATGTCGGAAATACTGCTGGTGTTGCCTCAATAATTGCCAAAAAACAGCGTGAGCTCGGTATGAAGAGTTCTGTGGTAGTATTCAATGGCGAAACATACGAATTTGGAGCCGATTGTAATCTGGAGGTTCGTCCAGATTCAGATATTTTACCAGCGAAACTCATTGATTCTATTGAAATATTTAATAAAGTGAGAGGGATTCAGGATATGATATCTTCCTTTGACGTAATTCATTTCCACTATAGAAGTGTAATATCCGTACCGACATTTTTCATCCCATATGGTCTCGATCTTCCTCTGTGGAAAATTCAGAATAAACATATTGTAATGCATTTTCACGGGTCTGATATACGTTGGAAGGGAATTCCTTGGTTATATCGAAAGTTCTCAGATGCGATTATTGTCGCCTCGCCAGATCTGCTAGATTGGGCTCCAAACACCGCGACATGGGTTCCAACACCAATTGATATAAGCCAATTTGATCCAATCTACCCAGACCCAGATAGTTCAAAGCCGATTAAGATAGTTCATGCATCAACAAATCGCGAAATGAAAGGTACCAAACACGTTATTGATGCAGTTTCGACTCTCCAATCCCAAGGATATAATGTGGAACTTCAGATCGTTGAGGATATGCCTCACTCTGAAGCCATAGAGATTTATAAAACGGCAGATATTGTCGTAGGCTGGATGAATTTAGATTATGGGATATATGGGATGTTCAGTAAAGAGGCTATGGCTCTTGGAAAGCCAGTTGTTGCATCAGTAAGTCAATCAGCAAAAAAACATTACCCAGATGATATTCCAATTATTCAGGCAAATTCAAAGAATCTTGTCAATAGATTAGAATCTCTCGTTAAAGATCGCGATGAATTAAGAAAACATGGTAAACAGTGTCGTGAGTATGTAGTTAACACACATGACATAAACTCAGTTGTGTATGAGTATAATGAATCATATTTATAAGAGATATTTGGGAATACGAGGTTACACTTAGTCCAACCTTCCAATTTGCTTGGTTTCGATGAACCAATCGCGGATAGTCCTCACCAGTAACAATTGGGGACCAGTAGAGAGAAATAATTGGGTTCAGAAGTGATCTAATATGGCAGAAACGGTATTAGTTGTTGGTGCACACCCTGACGATGAAGTGCTCGGTCCCGGTGGGACACTTTCAAAACACGCAGATAAAGGGGACGAGGTTCACGTACTGATCATCACTGAAGGAGCAACTACACAGTACGAAGACGAGGCCCTAGTCAAACAGAAGCGCGCAGACGCAAGGTCATGCGCTGCCAAACTCGGCCTCAAAGAAGTTCACTTTGGTGGCCTCACAGACATGAAGCTCGACACGACCGCTCATATTGAGGTCAACGCGGTGATTGAAGAGGTAATAGAGGCTATCACTCCAGATGTTATCTACACTCACTCACCTCATGAAGTTAACAAAGACCACGTCGCAGTTTACGAATCAACACTTGTTGCAGCTCGACCTGAGTCAGGAGTAGACAGAGTCTACGCATACGAGACACCGTCTTCGACGGAATGGACGGGGGGCTGCAGACGGCAGTTCTCACCCGATCGATATGTTGACATATCTGGGTACGTTGACACGAAAATTGAGGCTTTCCTAGAGTACGACATGGAGGTGCGTGAATTCCCACATCCACGCTCGGAACAGGCGATTCAAGCACGGGCGACGACTCGAGGTACCGAATCCGGATTCAAAGCTGCAGAGGCGTTTTCACTCGTGGTTGCTCGAGATAGTAAGATATAATCAGCCCCCATATATAGAAAATTTGGTATTTAAATTAATAAAATGCGCACAAAATACACACAAATTACTACGGGGTAGCTGGCAATAGGATTACATAGTTCCTATCCGTGTGGGTATTGACGATAATCTTATATAGTCAAATATAGAATGATGAGATCGCCTACGGAATGAAAGTGATTTACTGCGCAGGTGAACTTGGGCGCGTTGTGCTTGATATTCTTCGACGGCAGGGGGTTGATAATGATGTTTTCTTCATTGATGATGATCCAGAACTTAAAGGAGAGTCTGTTGATGGAATTGAAATCATTGGGGGTAGATCTGAATTCGATAGTTTCGATCAAAATGAAACTGAAATAATTATCGCCTTCGCTGATCGTCAGAAAGTACGGTTAGAACTCATGAGTGCAGTACGACAACTGGATTTTGATCTATTTTCAATAGTTGATATAGATTCAACGGTTGCTGAGACGGCTACTATTGGAGACGGCGTTATACTAAACGCACAATCGTACATCGGTCCAGATGCCACCCTTTCAGACGCAGTCGTCATCGAGAGTGCAGCGAGTATTTCGCACGATGTCACGTTAAAGGAGGGCGTAACTATTGGTCCAAACGCCACAATTGCTGGAGGAACCACAATCGGGCGTGATGTGTTTGTTGGTGCTGGAGCGACTGTGTGCGATGATATATCCATAGGTGATAAAGCAGTTGTAGGAGCGGGCGCGGTAGTTATCTCGTCTGTTCCGTCGGAAACGACAGTGGCGGGAGTTCCTGCAAGTCCAATCAATGACCATTAGAAATCGACTGTCAGATATGAATCATCCACTCTGATCTACGTGATCTTGAAACTGGTCTCCTATCTGAAATCCATAATATTCTAAAAACTGTTTTCCTGTCACAGATTTGTCATTCTCGACTTGAAGTTCAGTTATTTCGATCGTACTCTCCCATACACCCACGCCTATAGCGTCTCCATTTTGATAAGAGATCTCACCAGGTCGCACAAAGACAGTATCCTCATTTGGTGGGTTTGCGTCCCATATCGTCACCTTTTTGCCGTCGATATAGGAAAATGCACCGGGATATGGCCGTGTTTGTCCCCGTATCCAGTTGTATACCTCTTGTGGAGAGCGATTCCAGTCGATGATTCCATCTTGTGGTCTTCGTCGGGGCCACCACGTCGCTTTCTCTTCTTCTTGGGGCTTTCGTGGTATTACACCTTGCTCGAATTTCGGATAGTACTCCCGTATCATTATGCGACCAGCGTCAATCAACTTTTGATACATTGAATTGGCATCATCGTCGATATCAATTGAGAGCAATTGTTGGCCAACAAGATCACCTGCATCAGCTTTTTCAACGAGATGGAAAAATGAGAGTGCCGTCTCGTCTAGTCCCTTAATTAACGACCATGCAAGCGGTGCTCGCCCCCTACCTCTGGGGAGGGGAGATGGATGCATTCCGATGGCGGTGACTGACGGGATATTTAACACAGTCGAGGAGACCAGTTCCGACCATCCAACCACGAACAATAGGTCCGGGTCACACTTCCTCATCGTTGTTATTGCCAGATTATCGTTCACCGATTTCGTCTCAGTAATAGGAATATTGTGAGAATGACAGAAAGATTCAAATTCGACCTGGTCAGAAATATTGGCATCATTTGGTTTTGTAAATACATGCTTAACGTCCGCATCTAATTCTATTAATTCTTCGAGACAAGCTAATCCTAATTCGTTGTGTGAGACAAATACAATTCTCATACCATGACCTACCTTTACCTGCGTTTAGTAGTTTTGGCTACTCAGTTCCGATGGGAAGCTACGCCCGCTTCAACGGCATCAGCTACGCGAGCTATCGACTTCGGGGAGAGGTTGGGGTGCATGGGGAGCGAAAGCACTCGACTTGCGAGATCATCGGAAACCGGAAGATTGGTGTCGTCGTCACCCCCGTAAAACGTGGTGCGATGAACAGGTGGGTCCCAGTATATTTTGGCAGACACGTCACGGGCGTCAAGTGTATCAAGGATAGACTCGCGGATGGCCGGTGACTCACAGGTTATAGTATATATCTGATACACGTGGCGACCGTCGGTAGGGTCGCTTGGAAGAATAATACCGTCCACATCAGCGAGCGCGTCGTGGTAGGCTATCGCGACCGATCGACGCCTTTCTATAATATCCTCTACACGAGTCATCTGCCCTGCGCCAATAGCTGCGACGACATCTGCCATCCGATTATTTGTCCCGAGAGTAATATATTCACCACTGTCCGAAGCATCAAAGTAGTCACTACTGCTTCGTCCGTGGGATCGATAGAGACGCAGGCGCTCGGCAAGTTCTGGATCGTCTGTCACGACGGCTCCTCCTTCACCAGTTGCAATAATTTTGTTTTGACAAAAGCTGAGAGCTGCTGCATCGCCGACTGTCCCGGCCATTTGATTACCATCGTGTGCGCCGAACGCTTCTGCAGCGTCCTCGATAAGTGGTATATTATACTCGTCCGCTACGGTGCGTAGATCATCCATTAGGAACGGCTTGCCATAGCTGTGAATGGGCATAATAGCGGTAGTTCGTTCTGTTATCGCTTCCTGGACAGAATCGGGATCAAGGCCGTATCGATTCCGCTCTATGTCAACAAATATTGGCTCTGCACCGACGAGACGGACAGCGTTCGCGGTGGCGATGAAGGTAAACGCGGGCACGATGACTTCATCGTTTTCCTCAACCCCAGCTGCATGGAGCGCGCCAACCAGCGCCGTAGTTCCCGAGTTGTATGTCACCGCATGTTCGACGCCGAGGTAGGATTCAAGTTGTTCTTCAAACTTGTCCACGTAGGGGCCCTTTGCCCAATAGCTGCCCCGCGTGACTGAGTCGACAACGTTTAGAACGTCCTGTCGGTCCCAGTCGATCTCGAACAAAGGAATCGGTTCATCGTCAGCCATCTTAGTCGTCGTCCTCCTTAGGCACGTAGTTGTAGTATTGATTGTCGTCGGGATCGGTGATATTCCCAGAGGTGAGAGCGTCTCGAATCTCCTCGATGCCGTCGCGTATAGTCATTTCCGGTTTGAAGCCAAGGACATCCGAAATCTTCTGGAACGAAACGCGATAGCTCCGCTCATCAACCATTGACTGATCTACCTCTATCTTCGCGTCGGCGATTACGTCGTCAAGGATGCGACCGATTTCTTTCATTTGATAATTCTCGTCAGTGGAGCCGACATTGAATATCTGCCCTTCGACAACTTCTTGGTCGGCGTGAAGGACGGCACGAACCCCTCTAGCTACATCAGTCGTATGGATAAACGGACGCCATTGGTCACCGCCGTAGATGGTCCCCTCGTGGTCTAGGACTGCTTTTTTTGTAAGGAAATTTACGGAGAGATCAAATCGCGGGCGCGGCGACAGGCCATAGACTGTGGCGAGGCGGACGATCGTTGGAGCGAATGATACCTCCGAGGATAGCAAGGAGTCCTCAGACAGCCTCTTTGTCTGGCTGTATGCCGAGATCGGATTTATTGGGGAGACCTCCGTAAGGAGGTCATCTTCAGAGTTACCATAAACACTACAGGTGGACATAAAGATAAACCTATCAATATTATGGCGGTCACAGAGACGCTTGAGTTCTACCGTCGCGTTGAGATTCACCTCAATGGTGGCGTCCACGTCCGCAGAGCAAGCTGGTTCACCGACAATACCAGCCATATGAACTACGTCTGTCGCCCGCTGTACGACCGCTTCAAGTTCATCTGTATCTCGGATGTCCCCCTGTACGTACTCGAATCGATCTCGATCACGGAGTGAGTCTATAGAATAGGTCCCAAAGAGTTCAGCATCGTATACTAGAACCTCGTGACCGTCATCAAGTAGTTGTCGTGATAGGATGGAACCGAGATAGCCAGCGCCTCCAGTGACCAGAATAGTTCTTTCGGTCATATCGTGAGATAGCGGGTGAGGGGAAAATCATTTTCGGTTACTATCTTTGATCGGTACATTAGTAGTTACACTAATCCATCAAATATGATACTACAACAAGAGTCTCCTACGATTGCCCTCCATTTCCAATATATAATTTAATTTACATTTATGTGTAGTTTAATGGCTATAAATACAATATTTAATAGGAAATTTGTTGATTTTCTTTGAGAAATTGTATATCATCCTCAAGGTCTTCAATTATTGCTAACACTGTTAATATCGTGTACTTCTCAGAACTACCCATATTTAGAACTCTCTCCATTTGATCTAGTGCAATGTTTTCGTCAATATTTTTACTTTGAAGGTAATTTGTGTATTCAACAACCGGATCGTTTTCATAACTTGTTTTTTCTGAACTAATTGGTATTTTATTTTTCAATTTATTAAATCTAGACGTGATACCAAAGTTTTTCTCCCGAAATAATTGTCGATAGGTTCCCATCGGTGCATTATAAGGTGCATAATCAATCCTAATCATATCCTTATTGATTATATTAAACACTTCTTTTGTGAGTTTATACCTGAATTTTTGGTTTTTAGGGATAGACATTAGATGGTCAATCACTGGCCATGAATTTAGTGGTGCAAGTGTCCAGACGTATGATCTATTTCTATCCTCGCCATGGAAATCCATATTAAATCCTCTTTCCTGTGTGAGGAAATGTTGTAACCTATCTTCTTCATTTTCCTCTGGGAGACTACTTATACAGGAAACAAGTTCAGAGATTAATTCTTTTTTCGTGACGCCTGTAATTTTTTCAATTATATCCGGACTATTATAACTATAATTTGAGATCAGCCACTTTACCGCATCCCGATCACTAATAAACTCATCATTGAAACTCCAGCTACCATCTAATAAGTCACCAATATCTCCTGTATAAAATCTTACCTTTTTATTGTTATCGGACATGATTTTTCGTAAGAATTCAACTTGAAATCCCATCGCTAAATAATTCATTCCTCCTTTTGTCCTATATAACGAAACAAGGCTGCTTCCACTATTCCGTACACTAAAGAGGGTCCAATCAATTTCTAATTCTTGTGCTATTTGTAATGCAATGGAGACATCTTTATTTGCACTAGATGTGTTGTTGTAAAAAGAATAGCCTCGAATATTCATCTCAAGATCTGCTAGCACAGCTGCGATTAATCTTGAATCTTTTCCTCCACTTAGTGACACAACATGAGATCCGTCCAAATTAGACCTATTCTCCACAACTTTTTTTAGCAAATCAGATAATATTTTAGCATTTTCTCTAACTGATCGATCGTTTTTATGTTTCTCATCGAATGTTAACTGATTATATACTGAGTGCTTCGATTTTGATATACTAAGTGACAGTTTGGACGCAGGGACTGATTTATTCACCTGATTATAAGGTGTTTTTTTACCTATATAATATCCTAATAATAAGAATTCTGCTATTGACATTTGATCTAGAGATAGTATTTCCGATCTCTTCTGAAATGATCTCCGCATGAATTGTAATGATCGACCTCCAAATGATGTGTTATCTAATGTTGCCCAATATACTGGAAGACGGTTGAGTATATCTGTAAATATATGAATTTTACTCTGGGATTCATCAATTACATATAGATTATAATCGCCATCAATATCTTTTGCCCACGCTTGGAATTTTTCATCTGAGGGAATACTGTCTGAAAACAATTTTTTAAGTGAAGATCGATAATCTCCTGGTGCGTATATCTCTCCTTCTAAAATTATAGTAAATCGTTCCAAATCAAATCTTTCTGTAGGGTATGATGGATAACTCACATCATATAGTTCTATTTGTTCTGACATATAAACTAGGTTTGTCGAATAATTCTCTATTTCATCTGATATTGATTTTGCAATTTGATGTGTATCTGTACCACCTAAAGAGAAAACGATTCCAGCCATCAAGTCCCCATCTGAATCGCTGTTATTTATAATTTTAGTTAACAGTCAGGACGGTGTTCAGATAAGGATGGAAGATGAGGCGGGGCGATCTGTGAGTGGTCAATGCTCAAAATTGCCCGTCTCAACGGAGGTAACGACTGATTCGAGTTAAAATTTGTGGAGCGAGAGACGACATCCAAGCCGGCGATAAAACTTGGAATATTTATAACTAAATTCAAAGGGCATCTACAGCCGCGAGGGGTGCGAACCTGGATCACGTTGCGGTGGATGAAATCGTAATCCAGCTCGAGGACATTTTGAAATGCGGAGCTAACGATAGTAGAATCATGACTCCGAGCTTTTGCCGGCCGCTGGAATCGATGCTTTAGTTACCACGACCATGGCTCCGTGCGAGTTCGGATCGCAGATCTGTTCAGCCTCCTGAAGGAACCCCACTAGATCGACATGTATGCCCTCTCAAAGGAGCTGTACAGCGTCGAAGGTTCGGAAATGCCGTCCGCCACAGTTCTAACAACACACGGATTCGATCCATCTCACTCGCCCAATCGACGTTCTCGTGGTACGTCGCGTCCATGTGAACCCGGCAAAAAGTCCGTCAACATATGATTCCAGCTGGGAACTCCGTTGCCAGTCGGATTACTTACCGCCGTTGGACTGGTAGCAAAGCGCTAATGAGCCAGCATGCTGCTTGTTTAGCAAATCGTAAGAATAGTTAGAAATATTCGGTTATTCTGCTTCGCTTCCTCTTTGACGGTGACGTTATCCTATCGACATCTGCGGATTCAACTGAGCAAGATAGAGAAGAATCAGAAATAGATTCGTAACGATGACTTTGTAGTAATTTCCCTGAACTTATATTGGAAAAACGCGAGTATTCGAATGGTAGCCACAGAATGGCGAAAGTCACAATACTCACCTCTTCACACTCCACTTTTGACACTCGTATATTCCACAAGGAGGCACGTAGCTTAACAAATGCAGGCTACGATGTCACTCTGATAACGCCTCACCATGTGAACACCGTGCGTGACGGCATATCCGTGAAAGCTGTTGGTAATAAAGACGTAGACAGTGCGAACTTTCGGCATACCCGCGAGATATACCACGAAGCTCTCAACATTGACGCCGATGTATACCACCTGCACGATCCTGGCTTGTTACCGTTCGGCTTCATGCTCTCCGTTAAAACTGATGCCAAAATAATCTACGACTGTCACGAAGACTACGGACGTGCCCTTCGATTCTATGATTCGGTACCGCTGAACCCGGTGTCCAGTCGTGTTTTTCCCCCTGTGCAGTCCGCAATCACAAAGAGATTCGACGCCGTAGTTGCCGCCACTGATTGGATAGCCGAGGACTTCAGGCGACGAGGTCACAATGAGGTAACACTCGTGCGTAATTTCCCCCGTATCTCATTGGCAGCGGGAGGAAATGTTGATATGGAGGGTGATTATCAATACAGACTGGTCTACGTTGGGAACTTATCGGAAGAAAGGGGACTGACGAAGATGTTGAGAATTACCGAAGAACTCCATGAGAGAGGCGTTGACGTTGGCCTTGTCCTGATCGGCAGAATAACCGAGGCAGCTGCGAAAGTAATCGATGAGTTTCGTGACCAGCGGGGTTTGAAGAACAGGGTCAAAGCCTGTGGATATATTGAACCCGACGAGATTTATCCCTACCTACGTGCTGCAGACATCGGCCTCTGTATGCTTGAAAGGGCGCGCGCCGAGTATATTATCCCGACAAAAATGTTTGAGTACATGCTTTCAGAACTACCTGTCGTAGCCACCGAAACAGAGGGAACTAAAAGATATCTACCGGAAGACTGCGGAAGAGTTGTTTCCGAGGATACTACCAAACAGGTAGATGCAATAGCAGAGATTCTGGCCGATGAGGAGTTACTGATGAGAATGGGTAAGAATGGTCGAAAGAGGGTCGAACAAGAATACTGCTGGGAGGTAGAACAAGATCAGCTGCTATCTCTCTATAGTCGGCTCTTAGATTAGATATATCCCAGATCTTCTAATTGCGACACCCTCTCTTCGTCTAGCTCTTGAGCGGACGCACTGCTAACGAGCATCTCAAGAAGATCCATAGTTTCTTCGACGAGTTCCTGAGGAGCGTCATCGAGATCTATCGGAGCCCCTCTCTCGAAAGCCCATTTGCCACTATCAGATTCAGCGACTACCTTCCACCCATCCGCATATGCGACAGTAGAGTCTTCCACCGACCGGTTACGGACCACGTCTTGGCTAACCTTAGGATATTTTTTCAGAGTCTTGCCTTCGCCACCCGTTGCAGGATACTCACTTGTCGCTGGGCTGTCGGGTATTGCGTTGCGGATCGCCCTCTCAATCGACGTTCCATCACCAGCAATCGAGAGGAAGAGATCATAGAGGAACTCAAGCGACACCTCATTCTCAATCATCGCAGCGTCAAGATCGGGATGGGCAACGACCAAAGGGACGCGCAAAACTGCGTCACTGACTGACGCTTCATGTCCCATCCGCTGCCGACCCATCTCGTCAGTCTCACCGAGGTTTTCACCGTGATCCGCTGTAACAATTACAATCGTATTCTGTCGCAAATTTTCTTTTTCTAACTGGTTGAATATCTCTGCTAAATGATTATCGGCGGTTTCCACCTCTCCAGCGTATAGACCACGCACGGCCCGAATATCTTCTTCACTTAATGTATTCGTGGATTTTCTTGACTCAAATTCCATCGGTGATGCGATCTCTTCATTGAGACGCACCAATTCATTATACTCGAGCGTCCGACCAAGATGTTTCTTTTGTAGAGCTGGACTCGGCTTGTAGCATCGGTGAGTATCCATATAATTGGTAAAAAGAAAAAATGGATCATTTACTGAGTCATTTTGAATTATTGATTCAATCAAATCTGTATTTTTTTGAGGGTTATACGAGTAATCGCTTGTAGGTCCAAATACAGGATGTCGGATATTCTGTAAAATTTCGAATTTATTTGAAAGCTCACCGCAGGCAACCCCCAGAAGATTAAGAACACTCTTGAAAGGGTGGTCATGACGGGGAATCTCTTGCAATATTTGGATCAGCGCGTCTTGATAAGACGCGTCTTCTTTTCGAAGAACATCTTGAGATATACCAGATACATCAAGTCCACCGACAAATGGGTCCCGGCCCCCGGTGTACCGGAAGTGATCGAAGTTCTGGTGGAAGCCCGTCCGCTGACTAGCAAACCCGTTTGCCGAAACACCGTATGTACGATATCCGTGAGACGATAGCTCTTGAACGAGTGGCGCTTCGATCAAATCACCAAACTTTGTACTGCCGTGTTGATGTGGTTTCTCTCCCGAAAATATGGAAGCATGGGAGGGTAGTGACCAGGGGCTCGGTGCGATAGCATTCTCAAACCGGATGTTAGTAGCTGCAAGCTCATTCAGGAACTCTGCATGTTCCAGTGCGTAATCGTATCTGCATGCATCCCAGACGACGAGCAGAATGTTTGGCGGAGTGGTGTTTCCGTCGTCGGTCATATGAGAGTTACATCGGAGAACTGTTTAACAATTCCGTCGCTCTATCACAACCTAAATATCAATCGCAGATGATAGCCTACCCATGGTTGGAGAAGTACCATTCACGGATATTCACATGGACGAACGAACGATAGGGTCCGTTGAGGATGTTCTCCGGAGTGGCAGATATGTAAAAGGGCCTGTTGTGGAAGAGTTTGAAGAATCGTTCGCGGATAAATGTGGAACTACGTATGCAGTCGGTGTCAACAGCGGGACATCCGCGATACTCCTAGGACTTCAGGCAGTCGGTGTGAGTAAAGGAGACGATGTCTTCGTTCCGGCACACACCTACTTCGCGTCAGTGAGTCCCGTTCTCTCTCTTGGTGCGAATCCCGTCTTCGTAGATGTGGATCCCCAGACGTATACGATGGATATGGACAAACTGGCAGAGAGAATCGTGGATTCAGAGAATCCTGAAGCGGTGATCCCAGTCCACCTCTACGGACAGATGGCTGAGATGGAACAGGTTACTGAACTTGCAGAGGCTCACGATCTGGACATCGTGGCAGACGCGTGTCAATCCCACTTTGCGAAGCGGGATGGGGACTATGCCGGAAGTATCGCAGATGTTGGCGCATTCAGTTTCTACCCTTCGAAGAACATGACCGTCGCGGGTGATGGGGGCATGCTTGTAACTGATAATGAAAACATCGCGGAACAGGCACGCGCGTTACGTAATCACGGGCGGGATGAAGACGGTGTTCACCGACACCTAGGACTGAACTACAGGATGAGTGAAATGTTGGGTGCAGTTGGTAGAGAGCAACTGAAATATATTCAGGAATGGAACGAGGGACGCCGTCGCGCAGCATCTATCTACGATAAAAAATTAGCCAGTATCGACGCAGTCATGCCCCCAGTTGAGAAAGATGACAATAAACACGTCTATCACTTGTACGTCATACAGGCGCCTGACCGCGACGGACTCCGAGAGTATCTGGACCAGAACGGAGTCGGAACTGGCATTCACTATCCAACTCCAGCTCACGAACATCCAGCAGTGATCGACCGTTGTGGCGAAACAACGAGAAAATCTGCCGAACGGATCACGGACCGTATCGTCTCTCTCCCGATGCATCCCCGAATCTCCGAAGAAGAGATCGACAAAGTTTGTACTCTGATTAAGGAGTATTACGAAGCATGAAGTACGGAGTCATCGGGACGGGTTATTGGGGATCGAATCACGCCCGTGTCGCGGCTGAACTCGCTGACAAAGGGGTAATTGATGGCGTGGTTCTCTGTGACGTGGACGAAGATCGCGTCAAAGAACTTGCTTCATCATACGATGTGGAGTTCACAACTGATTATTCTGAACTTGCATCGATGGGAGTCGGTGCGGGAACTATCGCAACACCCTCGCCAACCCATCACCAGATTTCGACAGAGCTCCTTGAAGACGGGATAGACTGTCTAGTTGAAAAGCCCCTGGCACTAAACAGTGAGGATGCATGGGATATGGTCGAAACCGCTGAGGAGCATGGGAGAACCTTGGGCGTTGGGCATATCTTCCGATACCATCCGGCACTGAGTGAGCTCAAAAACCGGATCGACCGTGGAGAACTTGGTCAAATTAAGTATCTCAACACAAACCGTTTCTCTTTCCGTGTTCCCAGAGAAACTGCTGGAGCACTCTATTCTCTTGCGGTTCATGATATTGATATATCTAATTACTTGCTGGAAAGAAAACCTGAATCTCTGTACTGTAACCTAGATAGCGTCATTCGAGAGAATGTGGACGAAACTGCGACAATCACACTTGAATATGGGGATTCGACAAGTATTATAAATGAATCATGGCAGGTTCCGGTCCACGGAAAGCGACGGGATCTGACTGTTGTTGGTTCCGAAAAGGCAGCATATGTTGACTATCTCGAAGATACAGTCGTTGAACTGCACGATAGCAGAGTGCGCGAGTATAATGGCGATTTCCAAGCGCAAAATGAGGGAAAGCAAGTGTATAAGACGGAGAACAAAGAACCACTGAAGGTCGAAGTATCAGAATTCATCGACGCATGTCAGTCTGGAAGCAAGCTTCGAGCACCCGGGCAAGTAGGTGCCGAAACAGTTGAACTGCTAGAACTGTGTGAAAAATCGTCCTCTGAAAATCAAGTTGTTACGATGGACTAGGCGACAACATAAAGTTAAGAGCGAGGTGGTCAGAATTTTATGACCCTCGTATCCGAATCCACAAATTGACTAGATATCTTCGTCGACGTAACCTATAATCTCTGCAGGATTCCCTGCTACAACTGCGTTCTCTGGCACATCCTCTGTCACAACTGCACCAGCACCTACAAGAGCATTTGCACCAATTTCTACAGGTAATATCGTAGCGTTGGTACCGATTGAGACTCCCTCATTGATTTTGGTTCTCTCCCACTCTTTCTCGTCTCCACTGGGTGGATAACGGTCATTCACAAATTTTGCTCCATGACTCACGAAGACATCATCTTCGATAGTAACGAGAGAACAAATGAAGGCGTGCGATTGAATCCGACATCGATCTCCTATCTTCGCATTTTTTTGTATCTCAACGAGGGATCCGATCATACAGTCGTCTCCTATTTCCGCCCCATAGATATTTGATGATCGCCAGACAGTACAATTGTCCCCAATATCCGAATTATGGATTGCAGTGAATTCCTTGACCTCGGTATTTCTGCCTAGACTGGTAGCTTCTACAACGTTTAAATCGCCCATGTCCATTAGAGATACTACCCAGATATCATAGTTGCGCTACCTCCGAACCATCTCGTTAAACCGGTTACTGTGTCAGGGAATCGATTAAATTAAAATAAGTTGACGCAACTTCCTCCCAAGAGTGTTTTTTCGCCCTCTCTCGCAAGTTTTTCACTCGTTGCTGTGTGGTATCCGAATTAGTTTCAATTTGATAAAGTGCCTCTGAGATCTCCTCACTGGTTGGGTGAATGAAAAACAGCTCCTTCCCAGAAAATTCAGATTCCAGCTTCCCGTAGCTGCCGATAGTAGGAAGACCTGCAGCCCCATATTCGAAAATTTTCAGTGGCCGCTCAACGTTTACAAGACAGAGTCCAACATCTGAATGAAAGAGAAACCCGGGCATAAGTTCGTAGTCGAAGGAACCCGGATAATATAGGTTGTTGATCGAATCAGCAGCTTTTTCCACTTTGTCAGCAAGTTCACCTTCTCCGATAACCACAAATTGCCAATCTTTGGTCCTCTGAGCAGCATCAATAATCTCAGATATATTACGGGTGTCAACAAGGCTACCTAAATATACTGCAATTTGCGAATGAACGTCAACACCATCTTCAGCAAGGATATCCCTGGTTTCATCGACCACGTTTGGATCTGGATCTGAAAATTGCTTAAAATTCACAGCATTTCCAGCTACTTCTCCGGAGATACCATACTTAGACATCCCTTTAATAGTCTCTGGAAGAAATATATTGCCATCTGAACGCCTAAGAATGAATAATTCGTACCTTTTAATCAGAGAAAAAAGAGGGCTGGGAAGAGAATCGATATTTGATATCGGGTCACTCACATCACCAATAAACGGTACTGTGAGTAATTTTGCAAGAGGATAACCGACGTACAGCCCCGTACGGACATTACCGATGATAAGATCGAATTCGAAAGTTAGCCCACACCGAACTGCAGAAATCATATCTAACCCACTGGCATCTTGAATTTGAACTTGTACGTCACAATCATGGAGATGTTCAGCTATCCGTTCACGCCGAACACTAACGTGATCACCTGTTGACGGTCGGAGCCAGAGTATATTTTTGGTCATATCCTAATGGGGAACGGTATTGGGTAAGATATCAATGTTATGAATAAAGGCTTCTAAATTTGGAAAATACAATAATATTTCCAAGCCCAATTGTATCCTCTTTGCTTCGTCTCTCTTAGCAAAGAACTCACAAATTATTATATTACCTATATTATTTATATATAAGACGGTATATTGATTGCTCATATTTAGGGCATGTTTTCAGAATATTCTCAATAATATCCATGAATCATTATATTTGTGGTTCCGAGAGGAATTTTGTTTTATACACTCATTTTGTTGCGCGGAGAAAAGTTTCCTCACCGCGAGAATTCAATTTGTCAACTGAAAACCCTGCCTCTTTTAATTGGTCAACTACCTTTTGATGAGATTCTCCTCGATCAGCAAGCTTGTCAGCGTGGGTCTCACAATAAATAATTCGGCACTGTTCAAGCATCTCATTCATTCCACGAAGAACAGATAGTTCAGAGCCCTCGACATCTATCTTCATCACATCGGGAGCTGGAATCCCCTTCAAATCATCTCCCCGGATAGTTGAAACAGTGATAGTATTCGTTTCATTCTCGGTTGAAAGTGTGTGTGCTCCCTCACCAGCGGCATCAGAACCAGCAATCGCAAGGTTAGCGGTTCCGTTTGTATTTGACAGAGCTTCTTTACGAATTTCTACATTCGAAATATTATTCAACTCTATGTTTTCTCTTAACCGATCACAGTTCACTGGATGTGGTTCAAAGGCGACACACCGATTGGATATTTGGCCCACAAAACAGGTATACAACCCCACATTTGCTCCAACGTCATAGAAGACATCTTGTGGAGTTATGTCTGTTAGAACAGATTCGATAACGGATTCTTCTTCCATTAGCTCTTGGAACCTCTGTACCTCTACTCCATTAGTCACGTGAAACTTCGCAATTTCATCTCCGATATCCAATGTAAAGGTCTGGTCCGTAGTGAATTTCGAAAGAAGTTGGGAATAGCCTTCACGCAGGGACTTCTCAAGTCCGAGAGATACGGCAATTCGCTTGATCGGACCACGATATAGTGATTTCCGCGCTTTCTCCAGTACAGAAATAATAGGATTGCTTTTCATAATTTCCTCACATTTTCTCCGCCACCAGTCGCATTACGCGTGTCAAACACCAACTCACCGTGGTCAACGATCGCCTCGACATCGATCGTTCCGTGATCGGTTACGACGATCACGCAATCATGCGCTTCGATCTCGTTTGTCGTCAACGCAACCGACTCGTACTGATCCCCCTCCACCTCAAACGTCGGGACGTAGGGGTCGTGATACGAAATCGCGGCACCCCACTCATCGAGTAACCCGATCACGTCGTACGCGGGCGACTCGCGCACGTCCGAGACATCCGGCTTGTATGCGACGCCGACGATCAGGATCGACGACTCCGAGAGCGCGGTCCCCTCGTCGTTCAACAGCTTCGTCACGCGCTGGACGACATGGCGGGGCATCTCGCGGTTCACCTCGTCCGCGAGGTCGATAAACTCCGTCTCGACCCCCTGTTGTCCCGCTTTCCACGAGAGGTACAGCGGGTCGATCGGAATGCAGTGACCCCCGAGACCGGGCCCGGGATAGAACGGCATGAAGCCGAACGGCTTCGTGGCGGCCGCGTCAACCACGTCCCAGATGTCGACGTCGAGCTCGTGGGCGATCATTGCCGTCTCGTTGATGAGCCCGATGTTGACCGATCGGAACGTGTTCTCGAGGAGCTTGACCAGTTCGGCCTCGGTCGAGGACCCGACCCGAACGACCTCGTCGAAGACGGTTTCGTACAGCGCCTCGGCGTGGTCCCCACACGCCGCTGTGACGCCGCCGACGACCTTAGGGATCTCCGTAATCCCGTAATCCTCACGGCCAGGGTCGATCCGCTCCGGTGAGAACGCCACGAACACGTCCTCACCGACGGTGAGTCCGTTTTCGGTCAGGGTCGGTGCGACAAGTTCCTCAGTCGCACCCGGGTACACCGTACTCTCGAGGATCACAGTGCAGTCGTCTGGGATCACGGGGGCCAATCGATCGACGGAGTCGACCACGTACGAGAGGTTGGGCTGGCCGGTCTTCTTGAGCGGCGTCGGCACGCACACCGAGATTCCGGAGACCCGTTCGAGCGCCCCGTACTCGGTCGTCGGCTCGAAGCCACCGTCGAGCGCGGCTTGGACGGTCTCGTCGTCCACGTCCGTCACGTACGACTGCCCCGACCGCAAGTCACTGACACGCTCCTCGTCGACATCGACTCCGATAACGGTGTAGCCGGCCGCCTCGTACGCGAGCGCCAGCGGGAGGCCGACGTATCCGAGTCCGACAACCCCGACGGTGTCCCGGTCGCTATTCATATGGGATAGTGTAGTCAGATGGCGCTCATAAGCCTTCTTGACTACCGATCGCGATACGTTGCGATCCCGTAGAGGAACCCGAATCCGACGACGGCCGTGAACACGAATATCGAAACGAGCTGAGCGAGTTTGGCGCGTGAGGGGCTCTTGAACAGTCTGTAGACGCGCTGCGGAACGTACTCGGTCGCGAGAGCACGGAGATACGCGCCTTCGTTTCCCTCGTCTTCGGGATGCCGGAGGTTCATCACCCGCTTTGAGTATCCCTGCCAGAATGCACGTCCCAGGAGCCAGCGAAACTGGGTCCGATACTCGAAGATCTTGTGATAGACGATCGCCTCGTCGTTGTACACGACGCCGCGTCCGTACTGCTGTTGCATACGGATGCAGGCCGGTGCCTCGTGTGCCTGTACGTGACTGTCGCCCTTTCGCCCCGTCTCCTCGTCGTAGCCGCCAACGTCGAGAAACACCTCGCGGTTGAACGCAATATTCGATCCGTAGGTGTTCCTGACTTCTTCTAGATGGTCGGCGAATCCGCGCTCTGTACAGCCGATCAACCAATAGAACTCTTCGGGCAGAAAAGAGGGCTCTCCCGCGAGCCACTGCGGATCCAAGCGACCACCGACCGCGTACGCGTCCGTCGACTCGTACGTCTGAACCAGCGTTTCGATCCAGTCGTGGGTCGCGATCGCATCGTCGTCAAGGAATGCGACGAGTTCGCCGGTGGCGAGCTCTGCGCCTCGAGTCCGGCTGTAGGAAATTCCGCGGTTCTCCTCGGTGCAATGGACGCAGACGGAATCGAAGTGACCAAACTCCTCTGACATCCGATCGGCGACGGCCTCGTTGCCGTCACTCACCAGAATGATCTCGATAGGATCGTACGTCTGCCTGAGAAGGCTCTCGACGGCCTCCGAGAAGTCGTCGTACCGATCTAGAGTATACGTACAGACCACGACGGAGACCTTCATTCACACGGTGCTTCGATAGAGGCCCGAATAAGAGTTTCTGAGACGGAATCGGTCGAGCTTTTAAGGCGACAGAAGAGTCCCATTACGGTGATTTTGGTTCTAACTTGGCTTGGTGGATATGCGGTCTCGTTGAGACTCCTCTCGTGAGGATATGACAAGCCTTATGCGCGTTTTCGCAGTTCCTTGCGGTAATGAGTGACTCAAACGATCCGCCAGACGGATCGGACCGATCCCCATCCGATCTGCTCAAACGGTGGTATCACGTTCCGGTGCTTCTCGGCGTCTTCGCGTTCATGTTGTGGACGCGACTGCAATCGTATGGCAACTTCGTCCAGAACGGCGAGGTGTACTTCCGCGGCAACGACCCGTGGTATCACCTCCGCGAGACAACATACCTCTTAGAGAACTGGCCAAGCACAATACAGTTCGATCCGTGGACCGGGTTCCCCTTCGGCACTCAAGCCGGTCAGTTCGGAACCCTCTGGGATCACATCATGGCAGTCAGCATCTGGATCGCCCGCCCGATCATGGGAAGCGCTGAGGAGGTCATGCTCGTGATGGCTCCGATCGCAGGTGCACTCGTCGCGGTACCGACCTACTTCATCGCACGTCGGTTCGTCGATCGGTTCATGGCTCTCGCAGCGGTCGTTGTGCTCGCACTTCTTCCGGGGACGTTCTTCAGCTACTCTCTGGTCGGCTTCCCTGACCACAGCGCGGCGGAAGTCCTCTTCCAGAGCACCGCTGTCCTCGGGTTCCTCGTCGCGCTCGGCGTTGCAACGCGTGAAAAACCCGTCTGGGAACTCGTCGTCGACCGCAATTGGGACGCGCTGCGTCGCCCCGTCGTGTACGCTGCCGCAGCCGGCGTTGCTATCGGCGCGTACATATGGACGTGGCAACCCGGTATTCTGCTGGTCGGATTCACTGGAATATTCCTCGCGGTGAAACTCACCAGCGATGTGGCTCATGGACAGAGTCCTGAGCCAGTGGCCTTCACGGGTGCAGTGGCGATGACGGTCGCAGGGCTCATGCAGATTATCCCACTCAACACGTTCTCCTTCGATACGACCGGGTACTCCTTGCTCCAGATCGTCCTCCCACTGGGCGTTGCGCTCGGCGCTGTTTTCCTCGCGTGGCTTGCCCGCCAGTGGGAGGCACGTGGCCTCGATGCCTCAACGTACCCGCCGGCTGTCAGTGGTCTTATACTTATATCTGCTGGTGTCGTCTGGGTCGCAATCCCCTCGCTGTGGTCGACACTCACTAGTAACCTCCTCAACACTGTCGGCTTCAGCGCGACTGCTAGCGCCCGCACCATCGGCGAGGCACAACCTCCCCTCCAGAACGGCACCTTCGCAGACTTCGTCCTTGGCCAGTATGGTCTCGCCTTTTTCCTCGCACTCGCTGCAATCCTCTACATTGTCGCGCGTCCCCTTTATCGCTCTGACGACACGAACCACACTCTCTACGTCCCAGCAGCGCTCGCTGTGGTCGGCTCCGTCTATGCAGTCCCCCAACTCTACGACGCTATTGGCGGCGTCGTCGGCGTGAGCTGGCAGGTAGTCGGCCTCGTCATCGCGGCCGCCTTCCTCGTCGGCGCGACGTTCCTCGTCGAGTACGATGCTGAGGAGCTGTACTTCGTCGTGTGGGCTGCTTTTATCGGCAGTGCCGCGTTCACCCAAGTCCGCTTCAACTACTACCTCGCCGTTGTCGTCGCGGTCGGCGCGGCGTACTTCGTTCAGCTGGCTGTCGACTTCCTCTCGCTTCCCTCGCTCGAAAACGTCCGCGACATCGAGGGGTGGCAGGCGATGGGCGCGATTGTGCTCGTCGTCGTCCTCATCGTCCCGCTGGTCGCAATGGCGACTCCCGTCTGGGCCGCCGGCGCGAACAGCAACCCCGGCAGCGTCACCCAGTGGGACGGCAGCCTTCAGTGGATGAACGACGAGACGCCCCAGCCAGGCGAACTCGAAGGTGCGGACAATGCGATGGACCCGTACGACACCTACGAGCGCCCCGCAGACGACGACTTCGACTACCCGGAGGGTGCGTACGGCGTGCAGTCGTGGTGGGACTACGGCCACTGGATCACCACCAGAGCCGAACGCATCCCGAACGCGAACCCGTTCCAGCAGAATGCGGGCGCCGCCGCTGACTATCTCCTCGCGCCGAGTGAGGAGGCATCCACCGAGGTGCTCGCAAGCCAGAGCGATGAGGGTGAGAACACCCGCTACGTGATGGTCGACTCGCAGATGGCGTCGCCGAACTCCAAGTTCGGCGCGCCCGTCACGTTCTACTCCGGCAATGAGACGCGCTCGGACTTCAACCGCGTCCTCTACCAGCAGACCGAGCAGGGCGGGTTCCAGACGGTAATGCAGGTGAACACCCAACGGTATCACGAAAGCCAGATGATCCGTCTGTACGAACACTATGGTAGCGCGGTCGAACCGCGCCCAGTCGTCGTCGACTGGGAGACCCAAACCGCTCAAACCGCGAACGGCGAGCAGATCGAAGTCGACACCCTCCCGTCCGACCCGACAACCACCATCCGGCAGTTCGACAACGTCTCGGCCGCACGTGCGTATGTCGAGGAAGACGGTAGCGCCCAGGTTGGCGGCGTCGGCGACCTCCCCTCGGAGCGCGTAGAGGCCCTCGAACACCACCGGCTCGTCCACGCCTCGCAGTCGGCAGGGCAGTCACCCTCGGCGCTGCAGGTGCAGGTTCTTCAGCAGCTCGGTGTCGATGTCCAGAGCGTCCTCGGCGAGTCTATCCTGCAGGCGTTCCAAGATGACTTCGTAAAGACATTCGAACGCGTCCCCGGTGCCACGATCGAAGGGTCGGGCGCTGAGCCCGACCAAGAGGTGCGCGCAACCGTCCAGATGGAGAAGTCCTCGGGACAAACGTTCACGTACACGCAGTACGCAGAGGCCGACGAGAACGGGAATTTCGAGTTGACTGTGCCGTACTCGACGACGGGCTACGACGAGTTCGGGCCCGAGAATGGCTACACAAACACGAGCGTTCGCGCAACCGGCCCCTACCAGCTCTCGGCTGGCGTGTCGATCGACAACGGCACCCCGACCGCACTCACTGGTGAGGTCGACGTGAGCGAGGCCCAGGTCGTCGGCGAAGACGACGCGGCCGCGACGGTCGAACTCGAAGAGACCACGCTTGACGATGAGAGCAGCGAAAACGAGACCACGAGTGAGGGCAGCGAGACAGCAGAGGGCGCGACGAGCGACGAGAGCAGCGACACTGGCGGCGACACGAACACGAGTTCGCTGGCTACCGCGCCAACGACATTCGTAGCCCACTCTGTCGCTCCGCTCGCGACCCTGTCTACCATCCCACTCACGCCCCTTAAGGCGTAACCGCGTCCGATGGCTACCCGCCGAAAGTGGATTGCGCTGTATCTGAAAGGCGTCGCGATGGGCAGCGCCGACGCGGTGCCCGGCGTCTCCGGCGGGACAATTGCGCTCGTCGTCGGTATCTACGAGCGGCTGATCGCGGCAGTCACCGCGATCGACCCCACGCGGCTCCGGCGGATCCTCGCAGGCGTCCGCCCTGGCAACAGCCCGGACGCGCGCGCCGCGTTTCACGAGATCGACGGCGCGTTCCTCCTCATGCTTGGCGCGGGGATCGCCACCGCGGTTGTCGCCGTGTTGAGCGTGGTCAACCACCTGCTCACGACACAGCCGGTGGCGACGTACGGCTTCTTCTTCGGGCTGATCGCGGCCTCGGCGGCAGTGCTTCTGGACGGCGTCGCGCTCGACACGCCGCGTCGACAGGGAGCCGCGATCGCAGGGTTCACAGTCGCCTTCCTCGCGTCGGGGTACGCGTCGACCGCACTCGACAGCTCGCTGCCGGTTGTGTTCGTCGCGGGCGCGGTCGCGGTGAGCGCGATGATCCTCCCCGGTGTCTCGGGCTCGCTCCTACTGGTCGTGCTCGGCCAGTACGAGCACATGTCCGGCGCGGTAAGCCGGGTGATCGGCGGAGTCGTGTCGCTCGCGCGCGGCGAGGGGGCTGCCGGCCTCACCGAGGTCGTCCCGACGATCGCAACGTTCCTCTTCGGCGGCATCGTCGGGCTGTTCACGATCGCACACGCGATCCGATACGCACTCGATCGCGCGCGCGCCGCGACGCTGGCGTTCCTCGTCAGCCTGATTGTCGGTGCGCTCCGCGCCCCCCTCGTCGAGGTGTCGATCCGGCTGGCCGAGAGCGGCGAGCCGTGGCGGGCAGCGACCCCGCGGTTCGCGCTCGCGGCGGTCGGCGGCGCCGCGGTCGTACTCGTTCTTGATCGCTACTCCGCGGCGATCGAGTACTGACGCGAGCAACGGTGTCTGAGGTGCTCTCGCACCCAGGATATGTTGCCGTTAGTCCGTTTTCCCCTCTCCGACGGCCGAAACATCTAACTCATTATTCAGATAATAATTATCGCAATAATGATCTTCTACGACAGGCAAGACTAGCTCGCCGCGCTCGATTCAGCATTCGAGAAGTGCCTGTGACGGCGTCCGCCAAACAGTCGAAGCGATCGCGGTACGGTGTCGCCGACGAGTTCTTGCGCTTTTGGTTCCGGTTCGTCGAACCGAACCGTTCCGGCATTCAGGAGGTTCCCGGCGTGGTGTACGAGGGGACGATCGAACCGGCGCTACCGGATCACGTCTCCCGAACCTTCGAGCACGTCTGTCGCGAGGCGGTCTGGACATCGATTCGTCGCGGCGGTCTCGATCCGTACTCCGAAGTCGGGCGATGGTGGTACGGCGAAGACGAGATCGACATCGTCGGGCTGGATCCGGCCGACGACCGGATCCTCCTCGCGGAGTGCAAATGGACCGACGAGCCCGTAGGGCACGCGCTCGTCGAGTCGCTTCGCGCGACGGCGGAGCGGGTTCGCTGGGGCCCGCCCGATCGAACCGAGCGGTTCGCGCTCTTCTCGAAGAGCGGATTCACCGACGGGCTCGAAGCCGAACTCGGCGACGACTGGTCGCTGTTCGGCTCCGACGACATCGCGTCGCTATTGACTGGATGATCCACTCTCGAGCCATGACCTCTTCACAAATCCCCCCAGTCGTTCGCATGTCGCCAAGGTCGTAGCTGCCCTCCGAATCACTCAAGCAGTTCGCGGACACTCCTGTCGGATATGGGCCACAGCGATGAGGAACTGCTCGCAGACATTCGCGCCGTCGCGGATGTCGTCGATCGGACGCCCTCTATCCAGGATTATCGCACTCATGGTACGCATAGTGTGATGACATTCTTTCGACGATTTGGCTCGTGGCAGGAGGCAGTCGCTCGCGCAGGGTTTGAGCCGCGGGATCAAAAGACGGAACTCACCACCAAGGAGCTCATTGACGCGCTACACACGTTGGCTGCCGAGCTGGGTGAATCACCCACAACCACCCAGATGAACGAACGTGGGAGCCACTGGTCGAAGGTGTACCGTGACCGATTCGGCTCGTGGGATGACGCACTCGATGCCGCCGGTCTCGAGCCTATTGATCCCGGAGCCAACCGTCGTGTGTCCGACGACAAGTTGCTCGCTGCACTCGAGCGGCTCGCAGAGAAGCAGGGTGACACACCAACAATGGCCGACATGGCTGCAAAGGGTGGGTACAGCCCAACCACGTATCAGCGGCACTTTGGCTCGTGGAACGCAGCACTCGACGCGGCCGATCTCGACTCTGAGTGACCGGGTACCGTCTCGGGGTTATATTGATTCGAGGAGAATACCTGCGGCTTTAGCCGCAGGATGAATCCGACAACGGGCGAAGGAATCCACCGACGATAACATAGTTTGAGTTTTCAATACATATGTTCAAGTGCCAATAATCGCTATACTGTAGTAGGGTCAGGTCAGAACGGAGCGGATTCCGACGACCTTCGGAGGCGGCCTGTCCGCCCGCTGTAACGAGGTAGTATCCTAAACGCCGACGTGGTGAACGCGAACCTTCGAAGGGTTTACCTCTGTGCCCGTCAGCTTAAGCAAGCCCGACGATACCTCCGAATCCGTCGAAGTCTGCCGGACTTCCCGTGGCAAAAACAACACGGAAAGTCCGAACACGATGGAGGATAGGAGTAACAGCCGCTTGGCACGGCGAGACAGCCACCGACCACGACGACTGGGTTAAACGGGTTCCTGTGAAGTGGCGGCGTCCGTGGTTGCGAACCTGAAACTCCCACCGCTCGGGGTTCCTCCACGTTTACGCGGAGGGGATGTCAACTTTCTGTGAGGAGGTTGAGGACAGAAATACTATTTAAAGATAGAATTATATGTACTATTTTATCTGTATATTTATTATGATTGGGCTGCTGAAGTCACATCTTGCTATGGTGGACTCAAAGCACGACCGCGGCGACGAGACAGAGACGACTCCTGTGGATCACTTCAGGAAGAAACTGTCCGCAAGCGGGAGTGGCGCGGGTGTCTCACTTCACTTTGACGCCGACTTCGCGACAACGTATCATCTTGACCCTGACACAGTGGTTGATGTCCAGGTTGTGGACGAGAACGGGGATGTCGCACTCAAGATCGAGAACATCCCTGCTGGGTTCTCCTATGAGGATCTCACCGCATTTGCTGATCGACAGGGGTGGAAGCCGATCGACGACTTCGCGAATGAAGAACCGGACGAATGGCATCTCACGTACCGGAACAGCAATGAAAGTGTCCGCATCGACATCGACTCCGAATCGCAGATCAACGGACGCATCGTGAACAACGTCGTGATCGAAGGTGATCCGGTCACGGTGACTAGAGACATGGAACTGTACAGGCGGCTGTGCGCAGCCGCGAGTCGATACACAGATCTCCGTGTCCAGGTGAGCGACTCAAAGGGACTCTGGCAGAACTTCCGTCGATCGTCTAACCACGATACTGACGATGTTCCGAGCGAAGAGACACTCAACCAGCTCTGTATCGCTGCCGAGGAGGTCACGGCACAGCTTGTCTGTCAGCGGACATCACTGAAGACGACGCTCAGCGAGATTGAGGCGATCGTCTCCGAGATCGAAATGGCGTCCAACGGACTTGATGACCACCAACAACAGCAGAACAGCAGGTACAGTCCCAAAGGAGCCAATTAAACGGTATCTCGAACGAACAGAACACGTCTGAGTGTCGGCTTCACCTCGGGTCAAGCCCAAGACACTCGCCTTGCGTATCTGTAGAGTCCTCGTACAGCATGTCTGAGAAGAGTCCATCCGGGCAAAAGCCCAGATAGATCCCATCTATGCGACGCCGGGGACAGCAGCCCAGAGTCGCGGTAACCTCCCCTGTCCGATGCGAACCAGGCACGGAGTCCGATCAGGGGAGGCAAGTGAGACGCGGATGTGGCAACGGATGGTGGTCCGCTCTCAACGGGGCGAATAGCCCCGTATTGACGGATGAAATCGAAGACTGAATAAATTGTGATTTCTCCGCAGGTGATCTGGCTTTGATACACACAGTTTCTCCGAAGACCCGTTCGTTGAGCGTATCGGGCCTGAGAGCCGACATCAAGCCAACCGATGACGCCTCGCTAGTCCATCAACCGGATGTCTGATTCATAGCGAAATGAGTCTACACACTGCTGACAGAGATGGAGATCCATCTCTATTGATTCTGTATCCCTCTCAAACTCGAGAGAATATTCTGTGGCAGAAGGCTTTCCGCAGTTCGTACATCTCGTCATTTCTATATCTCGTATTGGTTAGTATATCATCATTACGCGACGGTAGCTATCATGTGTCAACCACCATCCACCACCGAACCAACGGCACCAGCGGCAGGAATCATGCTGTTGGTCACGCTATTCCGGCTCAATACCTTGGACGCACAGTCTACCGACACGGTCAATCCACATTACTCTCGACCAGGCAGTGATCATCGACTTGGCGCTCGTAGTTTTCGTGCTGTTCGTCTCCCACCGTCTGTTGGGCAGGTAGCCTGACTGCTGACGAGATCGGCACGTGGTCGCCCCCGGTCGTCGCTCGCCTCGCCAACGTGGATCTCGATAAGCAGTGACATCGTCGATGAACACACCGCTATCGATGTGTCGAGCGCGATCAACCCGCTCCCCGAGAAGACCGAACTGCCGCTGCAGGCGTAGGAGTTCGTCGGCGTGATCGACGCGCCACCCGCCGTCGTTCGCGAAGAGCTTCGTGGAATGGAGCGCGCCTTGCTTAACTCACTCGCTGGCACCCAGTACAAGGTTCGCGACGGTGAGCGTGTGTCCAAGGGCGGTTCGTACGCCTTGCGTCCTGAGGGTATTTCGGTGGCTCACAGGCTCACGATCGACTCACGCCACTCTCGAGCGACGTGAAGACGGCACTATAGGCGCATTGGAGCGGAACGCGTTGCGACACTCGTTCGGCACTACCGTGCTTTAGATGGGATGTGGAGCGAGGTATTCAGGCGATCGCGTCGCTGTTCACGAGCGACGACCAATTCGGTCCCTTGGATGTCGCGATCGACGTTGGCGAAATCGACAACCTCCATCGGTTGCGTGCCAAGCTCGGATATATCCTAATTCACCGTGAGATGAACACGGAGGGTGCGTACTGGGTAGCAACGTACAAGAACTATTTCGGATTATGGACGGACGCGCGCGTGGCCTCGACAATATCGAGGGACCATACGATCTCTATCTGTGGCGCGCAAGCGGTCGAAGTCCTGTCACGTCTGGGGCTCATACTGGGCGTTCCCGACAACACACTGATGAAGCACTCATTGAGGAACTCCATCGGCTTGCAGCAAATCACGATCCGCGCACATGCGGGGTATCAACGAGACCGTGGGTCGAGGCACTAGAGGCGGCCGAGTTCGATCAACAGCAGTCGAACCGTGTCAGCCCTGACGATCTCCTCGCGAATCTGCATCGCCTTCGCGACACAGCTGACCGCGACCGGTGCCGTCGAGAGGGCACCCACGCTATCGCGACATCTTAGCGGCGCTTCAACTTGTGGGACGAGGCGGCTACGGCGCCCTTCGACGTGGACACAGACGCGAAACCATCGGTAGGGAGTCGATCACAGTGGGGACGCAGACGATCGGGCAGGCCCCTACCCTGAAAATCAGTACCCGATCGCCTGAGAGGGTCCGAACCCATACTGTGAAAGGGGATGGGCGCACGTAGATGTTCCGGTCGACGCGTGCCGATGTGACTAATTCTCCGCATCATGAGTGTGTGTAGCAGGAACTATCGATTTTGAAAACGGGCGTCAGACGCTCGCTACTGGCTGTGTGTTGCGTTCACACACCCATGTGGGGCACACAAAGCATTTATACTCGACGCCGGAAGTAACGAGCGCAGTACCCCTACCGATCCGAATGCGACAAAAAGTTAGTAATCCGATCCAAGTCCGGTCGCACCCTCGATGCAGTGTTGGTCGATGACGAACGGGCGAGTAAGGTGAGGACAAAGCACGCTGTCGCAGTGCAGAAACACAACACACAATGACAAACGACAATAATACACGCAAGAAGGTCAACGCGGTCTTCTTCGCGGCAGTTATGGTCGTATCCATGGTTGCGGTCGGCTTTGCGGCCGCACCTGCAGCCGCAGTTGATGACCCTCTTGTGGTCAACAACTTCTCGCCCACTGATGTGAGCGAGGATACGACTGAACAGCACATTTTGAACGTAACGGCAGAAAACGTTGCATCGGGTGGTACGCATGAATACACTGTTAGCCTCCCTGAGGGAGTTACTTTCAACACCTCTGGCAACAACGGTGTAGATAACGTTGAATATCTAAACGAATCTGGTGATACCGTTAACGTCGAGGAGAGAATCTCCAACGCAAATAGTGGCCAAGACCTGATCATTGGTACGGATACCAGTGGTTCGGATGTCACCGACCTCACAATCAATGCTACAGTTTCTGTTGACTACCCGAACGTCAACCAGGAAACTTCTGCACCGATCACAGCAACCTTCGACGATGCTACGGATAGCAGCGCTGGTAGTGTTGAAACTGCGGATATAGTCATCTCCAATGATGACGGTAGCCAAGACTCGCGTCCGAACCCATCCAACCCACCGACGAAGAACGTTGACAGCGGAGCAACGGTCTATCAAGGTGAGGATGTGACCTTCGTTAACGCCCTCGCCGGCGAAGAGCAGCTTATCGGTGCGTCGGGCAATGCTGAGGGGCAGGTTCTCGAACCGAATGTCCGATCCGATCAGACTCCCGGTCGCTACACCATTAATGGGGACAGCTCCTCTGGTGCAGATGGTGTGACTGTTACCACAGCGAACATTAACGACGCTGAGATTCGTCTCAGCAACGGTGAAGACATTTCTGGGTCCACGGTCTCTACGGCAGACGCTGATGACCTTGACGTTTGGGCTCAGTATAACTTCGAAAATGCAGAGCCCCTTGCGGTGACGGTTGAAGATCCGTCCGGTACAGATATCACTGACGAGGTGACATCCGGTGGTGACACCATCACGTCGAGTGGAGACTCGGTCAACCTCGACATGAGCAATGAAGACTCTGGTGAATACACCGTTCTCCTCGAAGGCGACGACGACCTTGACAGTGCGACTGAGGAACTCACCTTCGAACTGACATCTGACACGGATGTCTCGATCAACCTCGCTGAAGACAGCGTCACCCGTGGTTCCAACGTTGACTTTACGGTCAGCGGTGGTACCTCCGGTGACTTCCACGCTGTCTCGATCGATCGCGAGGACTTCCGTAGTTCGTTCAACGCGTCGAACGACCCGCGTGTCTTCCGGAACACGGGCGACACCGACCGCGTTGGATTCACTGATGGTAGCAGCTTCGATGCAGATGCGAGTACGTTCTCTACCGGAGACGGTGAGGACGACATCACGCAGGCTGTCGCTGTCATCGAGATGGACGGCTCGCAGGGCGTCGGTTCGCTCCGCACGAGCAATCTTGACGACACGTCTATTGATGTCGAAGTCTACGAAAGTAATGTCGCTGATAACGCCGTCGACGGTGCTGAATCGACGGACGACGACTCGCTCGAAGTGACGGAAGGCGACATCACCATCGGTAACCCGGCTGGTGAGTACACTATCGGCTCCGAAGTCGACATCAATGGTACCGCGTCGAGCGCCGATGCAGTTGATGTCTACGTCCGGGACAACAACGACTGGGAACTGCTTGTTTCCAACATTGAAGTTGATTCCGATGATGAGTACGAAGACGAGGATGTTACGCTGAGTAACACCGGCAACCCCGGTGATTCGCTCCTCCGCCAGGCAGGCACCTACCGCTACGGTGTCGTTGACGCCAGCGAATCTGACAGCCAAAACACACTCACGACTACGGAGTTCAGCCGTGCGTCGAGCACGTCGCAGTCCCTCCGGACAGTCGAGGGTGATCTGTCAGCACAGATCGAAACGATCAACGGTCAAGTCAACTACGATGTTGACGATGCTGGCGATCTGACTGGTAACGCTGAGGGTCAGAGCAGCGTTGCGCTAGTCCTCGTTGACCGCCGTGGCAACGTTGCCGTAGAGGAAATCGATGTCGACAGTGACGGTACTATCGACGAAGAGGACTACAACATCCCGTCGCGTGCAGACAGTAATTCGCGGCTGGCTGAAGGTACGGTCACCGCGCACTTCATCTCACAGGGCCGCGACAACGCGGTCGGCAACGGTGAACTTCCTGCCGGTAACGACGCCGACATCAGTGGCCTCGTCAACTGGGTTGAAAACAACGTCAGCAGTTCCAATCTCAACGCCAACCAGGTCAGTGATCGGCTCGTCAGCGAGACGAGTGAGGATACGGCGAGTGACGACCTGATGGTCACGCAGACGTTCCGCTACGCGGAGAGCCAGACGACGATCAACTCGGTCTACCCCGAAGAGGCGCAGGCCGATGGCATCAACCCGGTTGCAACCGGTGAGACGATGGTCGTCGCCGGTTCGACCAATCTCCGCCCCGACGACAACTCGATCACTGTCGAGGTCCTGAACGAGAACGGCGAGTCTATTCAGATCTCGAGCACTGACGAGTGGGAGAACAACGGCCAGTGGACCGCCACGGTCGACACCTCCGACCTTGAGCCCGGGACGTACACTGTCGAATCCGACGACAGTACGAACACGGACCGCGCCGAGATCGAAATCGTCGAAGAGCGCGAAGAACCGTCTGACGGTGAAGACGGTGAAGACGGTACCGACGGTGAGGATGGTACCGACGGTGAGGATGGTACCGACGGTGAGGATGGTACCGACGGTGAGGATGGTACCGACGGTGAGGATGGTACCGACGGTGAGGACGGCTCCGATGGCGGTGACGACGGTGGCGACTCCGAAGACGGCACGCCCGGCTTCGGTGCGCTCGTCGCTCTCGTCGCGCTCATCGCGGCTGCGCTCCTCGCGACCCGCCGTAACAACTAACGATAGCTAACTACCGAACGGACGCTCCGTTCGGCTCACGCGGTTTGCGGTTCCATTTTTCCACGCTCGTCCCACACTCGTGAGCGCCGCAGCTCGGTCGCTTTGTGCGATATGGGGCAGCTCTTGGCGTGTAGCTCTGATTGTGCCGCAATCCTAACGATCAGAGAACCGTCAACTCCCATACAACACGCTGCCCAACAAACGGATAGGAGGGTGCGTATCCCAATCTGTCAATTGTGTAGTGTGATCACCAAGGAGAGCCTTCAAAACGTCCGATCCCGACACCGCCTCACAGAAAGTATTTACCCGCGACGACGGTAGCGTATCATGTCTATGCATACACGTCTCGCCCTCGTCGCGGCTGTCCTCCTCGTCGGACTCGGAGGGATCGCCGCGCCGATCGCCGCCCCCGCAGCGGCACAATCTGGGTCAGCAGTCGGTTTCAGCGACGCCCAGACAACGGTCACCCAGGGCGATGTCGCCACTATCGACCTCCAGTTGCGTAACACCGATCAGGCTACCCTCCGGATCAACTCAGCTAACCAAGAGTACCAAGCGGCACTCCGTGTCCGTGACGGTGACGGCGACGGTACTGTCTCCGTACGCGCGAACACCATCCGGGGAGGCACTATCGATGATTCCGACCGCTTTACTGCAGGGAGCGACGCAGACTCCGTTGAGCTCCTGACTGAGTCAGGTGTGTCTGACACTTCGACCGTCGCCGCGCTTGACCAGGGCCGCTACAACCTGATCGTCTCTACTGATGCGACGAGCGTTGCGGCGGTCCTCTCTGTCGACGAGCCAGAGGCAGGTGAGACCCATGCCAGCGTCATCGCTCCCAACACGCCCGCAATCGACTCGAAAACCGATCCGGCGACCAACACGAGTGAGATCGACACAGATGAGTCGACGGCCTCGACAAACACTGGGTCACCCCTGTCGGCTGCCCGTGGAGATCGCGTCCGGACACGCTTTGGTGTGAGTGGGATCGGTGGCCTCCTTGAATCGCCAGCGCCTGCGCGCAACCTCGTCTACGCCAGTGACAGTGCACCGACCGCAGAGTCGACGCATACGGTTCAGACTGTCCCGAATGAGACCGTCTCAATGCAGTCGTTGACCATCGATTACGGCGTCGACGACAATGTGCCGCCACGGGGCGTCCACCAGTTTTCCCAAAGCGACATCGATACCATCGGTGTTGATGAGACGGGCGATGGCTTCGTCGACCGCTCTGTCGGCATCGCGATTCAGAACATTCGGACAAGTACCGATGGGCGTATGACAATCACCTTCGACCGTCCAGTCACTGTCTCAAAGAACGACACGCTGCTCGCAGCCTACGAGATGCGCAATCCCGACACGACGGGTGCTGCAGATGTGAGTGTGACGCTTCACGGAGACCGATCGACCCACCGCGAGCGTGGCACCGTACTGTACGGACCTGCTGGCGATGGGACACTCGGCCACGGGGTCAACCTTCGCCCGCAGACGGCAAATGGTGATGTGCCGACTGCGCCGCTCGCGGCAGTTGACACCACGTACGATCCCGCAGCTGGCGGGCTCGTTGCAACCATGGATACGAACTCGTTCGCAACTGGTGAATACACGATGGACGTTACAGTCGGTGAGTCGGCTCCCTCGTCTGTGCCGCGTGTCTCGTTCAGCGAGTCGTTCGCGATCGTCGAGCCGGCCGCGGAGTTCACAGATCAGTCTGTGGGGGCTGATCCACAGTTCTCTGTGACTGCTGACACCAATCTTGCGCCGGGTGGGTCGGTTATCGTTCGCGTGAAAGCCGAAGAGCCCAACGGTGGGATTAGTCAGGTCCTCAACTGCGTAGCCACGGTTGAGTCTGATGGGTCTCTTGGGTGCGAGTTCGACCTCTCAAAGTCGGCGGATAACTTCGATATTGAAGTCTCCATACAGCGTGGTGGGTCCACTATTGTCGGTCCGACAGAATTCAACTGATCTGAATCGCTGTGGGGTTCAGTGGCCGATGTATTGGTCTTCCCACTCTACTCGGGCCTCGATCTCTCGAGTCGCGCGACGAGTAGTCGTGTACTCGTTGGTTCGTCGATCACGCTGGCCTTTCTCAACGAATCCTTTCTCGACAAGTGTATCGAGATTGGGATACAGCCGGCCATGGTGGATCTCTTTTTCGTAGTAGTCTTCGAGTTCATCCTTGATCGCGAGCCCGTGTGGATCCTCAAGTCCAGTGATTACATACAGGAGGTCGCGTTGAAAGCCGGTGAGATCGTACATCGCTTTGATTTCAGTTCACATTCATGAAATACTATCGATTTTAGGTATGTCTGTATAATATTCATGTCTGCTGTCGTCAATGGATTGCGTAGGAGTTGTCGACTTCACACCTGCCGTGAACGGTAGAATTCTCGCCTCGAAATAGGATGGGCCTTTCACCCCTCAATTCTGGTATAAATAGAGGACTCACTCGTTGAGGAAGGGGACTCCGCGCACCCGTTCAGTTGAACTGCAGAAACCCTGGCCCGAGCATCAGATGGATCATCGCAGTGAGTACAGCAGCGATAACAGCGATATATCCGACTGGATGCGATGGGAGGCTAACGAGTGATTCGGTTTCGCCTGTAGCGGCAGCCATATCGGGCCATCCCCGTGATACCAACAAAAAGATTAGGAAAATGACAAATGTTTAGAATTAACGGACAGTATAATATACGCGATCATCAACAACTATCTGAAATGTTGTCCCACATCTCCACACATTCATCACAAAGATACCCTGAAAATCCATCTACTTCGTACTTGGTAACTGTCGTATCCTCGTTACAGCGTTCACATTTCATAGGGGATCGATCGGTCTGTACACAAAATATCCTTTGCAGGCGTACAGCCTCCGTTCAATCCGAATCTGAACTGAGCCCCAGCCGTGTAAATACTAGTACTGCTACTATTGCTGTAACCATCCCAAATCCGGGGACCTCTGTGTTTGTTTCTCCAGCAGGTGCGTCGTCTGATTCCGATTCTTGGCCAGTCTCTGTGTTCGTTCGATCGGACTCTGTTCCGTCTTCATTCTCATCGTTGTTTTCGCCTGTGGAGCCAGCTGTTGCATTTGTGTCTTCATCAACCACAGACACGGTCTCATTCTCTGTACTCGTCGTTTCATTTGTGTCGGATTCCGTCTCGTTTACCGCGGTTTGGTCGCCATTTTCCGCACTGCTGCTCGAAGATCCGGACCCACTACTCGGATAGGTGGTAGGCTGGAACGTTTCGACAGCAGCCGCCAGTGTTTCTGTTGACTCAATCACGCTCCGCGGGGCTGGCTGATTGAGATAACTATTGTTCATGACTACATACTGATCCGCTGTGCCAGCAGTCGTGCTCGCGTACGGTTCTTCATCAAGAATCGGGGCCTCTGGATCTGTCACAAGAATCAATTCGGGATTCGCCTGGAGAATAACCTCTTGTGAGAGCTGTGGATACCCATCACCTTCTGAGGCCGCGACGTTGTTTGTGCCGCCGATCTCCATAATCTCGTTAATGAACGTCTCATCGGCTGCAACATATCCGTCACCAAGTGGATAGAGCGCGTCGATACGGTCCAGGTCGGCAGTCTGATTTGTGACCGCGTCAACACTCTCGTTCATCTCTGTTGTAACATTGGTCGCTGCCTCACAGTTGCCAGTGAGACGACCGGTACGATGTGTTTTTACCGCAATATCATCGACATCGGTAGCAGCTGGGAAATGATAGACAGTAAGGTTCTGTGCCCGGAGGTCTTCAACCTGATTCGCTGAAGCGTTTGGTGCCAGTACTAAATCCGGGTTTGTCGACACGACACGCTCAATATTCACGCCAAACTCAGCTGAGACATCTGTTTTGTTGTCAGTCCCGTTTAGGTACCCAGCAAACTGGGTCACACCAACAACTTGGTCTTGAGCACCGAGTTCCCAGAGTGTTTGGGCAGCAGACGGGTTTGTCGTCGTAATCCGATCTGGTCGTTCATCGAGTGTGATTGTTGTACCCGTTGCATCTGTCACTGTAAGCGGGAACGTACAGGTACCACTCTCATTTTCTGGTTCCTCTTCAGTGTCCTCTGGTTGGAGCTTTTCAACAGCGGTTGCCAGTGTTTCTGTTGACTCGATTACGCTCCGTGGAGCTGGTTGATTAAGGTAACTATTGTTCATAACAACATACTGGTTATCTGTGCCAGCACTCGTACTTGCGTACGGTTCTTCATCAAGGATCGACGCCTCTGGATCTGTCACAAGTATTAGTTCTGGATCTGCTTCGAGAATAACCTCATCAGAGAGTTGTGGATATCCATCGCCTTCTGACGCCGCAACATTGTTTGTACCACCGATCTGCATAATCTCGTTAATGAACGTTTCATCGGCGGCAACGTATCCGCCCCCAAGTGGATAGAGCGCGTCAATTCGGTTGTAATCGGCTGTCTTATCTATAACATTGTCAACACTCTCGTTCATCTCTGTGTTAACATCAGTAGCCGCTTCGCAGTTACCAATAAGACGGCCGGTGCGCTGTGTTTTCGTCGCAATATCATCAACATCAGTTGCGGCGGGGAAATGATAGACTGTGAGATTCTGTGCCCGCAGGTCTTCGACCTGAACGGCTGAGGCGTTCGGTGCCAACACGAGGTCCGGATCCGTACCAACTACCTTCTCAACACTAACGCCGAACTCAGCTGAGACATCTGTTTTATTCTCAGTTCCGTTTAGATACTCAGCAAACTGGGTCACACCAACGACCCGATCTTGAGCACCGAGTTCCCAGAGTGTTTGGGCAGCCGACGGATTTGTCGTTGTAATTCGGTCTGGTCGTTCATCGAGTGTGATAGTCGTCCCTGTTGCATCTGTCACATTAATCGGAAAATCACACGTGGTACTGTTTGTCGTCTGTGCTGGGTAATTGCTATCGGCAGACAGAACGTTATCCCCTGGTTGAACATCTTGATCTCCCTCTACGGGGGGCGCTCCAGCCCCTACGCCAGTAGCTCCGAGAAACGCCGTTAGGACAAGTATTGCGAGTACAACTGCTCGTAAACCGTGCATACGCACAGATAATAACTTATGTAAAATAAGATTGGCTATCACAATTTTACTTGTCTATTTTTAAGTGTAGAATCCTGTCGGTTACTGAGAATCAAGGAGAAAGCCCCGCGCTGAACAGTAGTTGCCGAATCAAATTTTGTTCGACGCTATCCAAGCCGTTGTGTTCAGAGATCTCGATATCGTGGCCATCGGCACCACATCAAGCGTAAACCGCGTGTGTGGCGCAACGATACAGAGCGTTGCGAAGCAAAACGCCTTGTTCGTGCCGAAATCAGGATACGTCGTTATTACGTGATCAGTCTCAGCAGAACCGTAGAACCGCCACTCGTGAAGATCGATGGCAACATCGACGAAGGCGGGAAGTCGGCGCTGGGATCGGAGGACTTCGAACACTTGCTGTCGGACGCCATCGAACTGGTCATCGATGGCATCCGTCGAGAGGTTTCGCAAGTGGTACAGCAGAGATTTAGCGAGCGGATTCCGAGTAGTAGACGTTACATCCACTTGCTCATCACTGTCAAGTTGGAGCGTTTTGCCGCCCGTGTTTGCGAACTCGTGATCGAAGGCAATACGAGAGAGGATTTCGACAAAATCCTCTCTCGTGTACTCTCCGCACGGTTTCACACCGAATTCTAAATGTGGATACAGCAGCGTTGAAGCGGCGCGACACGCTTGTTTCGCCTCAGCTGTTTGGACCATTTTTTGACCAACGAAGTCCAGCGTCAAGAGTCTCAGCTAGGTTCGGCAACTACTGTGAAGCGCGGGGAGGATGTCAAAGTAGCTGCCGACCCTAGCGATTGGTCTTTTGAGCCGCCTGTCTTGTTTCACGATTCCAACACAGTAGATATCACCATCGTTTAAGATTCCTGTGCGCCCAACTGTAGAAGGATGTCAACCCCGTTATCAAACAGGTTTTATTCGTTCAAGTGATGATATGGGTATATGAAATCTACACGAAAAGGACTCCGTGACGGTGACCTGTTCAAAGACACGTATGAGCGCCTCACCTGTGCCGACTGCGATCAGGTGTTAAAGACAAAGAACGATCCGGACAACGTATTCGACATCCGAACTTGTCCGGACTGTAGTACGGAGTACAAAGATCTCCCTTGACTACCCTCGAAGGGCATCTACTGGCGATTCGTTAGCGGCCTTCCACGCGGGATAGATCCCGGTTAGAGTGCTCGCGACAAGCGCAAACACGAACCCGCACAGCAGATATCTCGAACTCGACCATGCCAAGGCAAGTACGGGATCGCCAGATAAAAATAAGTCCTCACTTCTCGACGAGCATATTTGCCCTGACGTACTCCTCAAGAGTTTGCCGGGTCTGTTGCAGGAGACTGGCATCTTCAAGTGTGACACCACGCTCGAGTGCCCCGTATACTGCCGAATATATGAATTCAGCCGTCTGTTCTGGATCGATTTCACGAAACACCCCTCGTTCTATGCCGTTTTCAATAGCAGTTGTAAACTCCGAGAGTACGAACTCGTCGAATCGCTCAAATTGCTTGTGATAAGCATCAATGTGAGGTGCCTGTGACCGAAGCTCGAGGAGAGCTCGCTGGAATCGAAACTGGTTATTGTTCACTTGAGTCGGGAGCAACTGGTCAATGACTGCCATGAGATAGTCGTAAGGTCCCTCTTGGTCAAAATCCACTAATTGCTCTTCAAGCTGATCCAAAAGATGGCACAAGAGATCTTCAAACAGGTTTTCCTTGTCCTCGTAATGATAGTACAGTAACGACGTACTTTTATCGAACTCGTCGGTGATTCTGGAGATGCTAGTTGCTGGATAACCGTGTTTACAAAGGGCTTGATACGTTGCTTCCAGAATCGCTTCGTCGGTGTGTTCTGCCATCTCAGAATCACTTATTGTCAGGGTTTCAATGGCAAAAATCTCGTCGTTCACGTACTCGGTTGTTGGCTTTCTCTCACTGCGAAATTATCGACTCTAATATCTAGATCACTACAGCCAAGTGCTGACGGGAAATCTGAAGCGATATACAGCTTGATCGGACGCAGCGAGCGTCCCGATCCAGCGATCCACTCCATATGATCCTGGACACAGCAGTTTCGAACGTACCGCTCCGTATCGGAATCGGTGTTATCCTTTGTCTAGTACTCGTAGCCACTGGCGTCGGGACGGGAGCCGCGCAGGCGACGACAACCAACGTGACAGTTGATGGTGAGCCGCTCACCAATAGCGGGGAACGTATTGTCTTGGAAGATCCAACAGCGAACGTCAGCGTTGAATCATCCGATCCGATCGATCTGATCGAAATTCGTGTAAACGGTGAGATTCGTAACTCATATCGTCCCGACAACCGATCGTTTGAGCAGTCTGTCTCGCTTGCCCTCGATCCGAACGAGAATACTGTCGAGGTAATCGCGCGCGGAGACAGCGTTTCCACGTTCAAGACGACGCTGACGAAAAATACCGCTGCCCCACGGGTACGGTACACCTCACCGTTTTCTACAACCGTTCTGGGTGGGCCTGAAAATGAAACGAACGTCTCGAGTGGCCAGGTAACGCTCGCCGGAGATTTCCATACAGTCTCGGAGGTCGATCGAGTCCAGATTGAACGCACTCATATCGTCGAAACCGAAGATAAAAATGAAGACAACCAGACAGACCGTAAACTCTATCGTATCACCGATCCCGGTGACTCGTTTTCACAAGACCTGCTGCTGGGTAACGGGAAAAATGAAATTGTTGCCCGATACACTGACACAAACGGCCGGACAAACACAGACTCATTTGATCTCATCGTTGACGATGCGACCGATCCTAACATCACCCTCAACACTCCAGACAAGAGCTACACTGATTCGGTTCGCATCCGCGGAGAGATTCGGGATGAGACAAAGCTTGATCGAGTTGCGATTAACCGTACTAGCAACAACGCGTCACAGGTCCTGTTGACCAGCAGCGGCACTGAGCCGAACCGAGAGCGACTCTCTTACATGCCGTGTTGAACGCAAGACGGCGGCAACATCGGATTTTTGATATTCGATCTTCTACCGGTAGCAGCGCTTTAGCTGTAAATTCTCAGATCGGACGATTCGATTCGAGCGGAATTGTGCGGCGACCAAAGCATCAGTTTCACAAGATACCAAATAAAGCATGAGGTGGACGATGGCGATGCCTCTCTCGGATACATTCGGAGAAGGGGAGCAGGCGGCGAGCTCTAACTCGCCGCCTGCTCGAGGTTATGGACGATACACTTCCGTGTGAGCTCCCGGAACTGGCCGTGCCAGCTCCGGGAGCGGATCTCGTCGCCGTCGTCTTTTAGCATCGCAAACACGGTCTCACTCATTGACCGCTGGTTGTAGACATCATCGTCAATTCTGGCGTTGTGGGCTTTCTTGAGTGCATTTTGCTCGCAGTGTTTGATCACTGGCCGTGTAGACCTGTCACGGCAAGCTTCACGGAGATTACTCCACGAGTACATTTTGTCGGCCAGTAACGCTTGCAGGTCTTCGGCGTTCCGCCGAAAGACCTGCAGCCCGATATGGCCGTCATAGGCTTTCTTAGTCGTGAAATGAGCGTCCATGATAGCAAGAGAATCCGTGTCAACAAGCAGCGTCGTTTTCATCGCGTTGAACGAGTAACCGACCCGATTCCGGTAGTGTGAGCTGGCTTGGTCACGCTGAAAGCCGCTGGCGTCGATCGACGCGGTGCCTGAGAGCCCCGCCTGCTCCGCGGAGGCGCGGAGCAGGCGGCGCAGTTCTTTCATCGGGAATTCATCGTCCCAGACGCTGAAAGATGAGTAATCCGGCGATGAGTCAAGATCAAACACACCGAGAATTCCCGGCATCTCGTTGAGATAGTCTTCGAGCCTCCGAAGCGGCTTGTTGATCTCCTCTTTGAGCAGAAGGAGCGCGATTTTGGTGGACTTGGCGTACCCGTTGTCGCCGTCGGCGACAGCGGGTACGTCTGGTTGTTCAACATGGTTCGTGGCGAATTCGTGAAACGTCTGTGCGAGGGTCTTGAGACGTCCCATATCGCCAGACGGCGTCCAAATCCCGTGAAATCAGCGATACGATCCGCAGACGGCGTCGGCGTTCAACGGAGCACTCTTACACACTTGATACGGAAGTTAACCTGTACAATGATAACGACGACAACGAGTTCCGACTTGTTGCTGAGGACGCTGCTGGTAACGTCCAAGAACGGACATTCACTGTTGAGTACGATCCAACTCCACAAGTAACCCTATCAGAAAACACGACCAACACGACAACTGAGACCGTTCGTGTCGTCGGCAACGTTTCTGAAGCACAAATCAGTCGAGTAACGCTTGAGACGATCGACACACGGTCAGGTGAACGGCTTGATATCTCTCGTGTGTATGATGCCGGTCTAACGACGGCCACTGTTGAATTCGATCAGCAGCTTACAGCAGTTCCCGAAGAAACAGTTGTTAACATCCTGGTCGAATACGAGAATGGACAGTACACACATTCTATCACACCAGTTGTCAGCACACCACAAGAGTCTACTGCGGATGAGGAAGTGGCTGAAGGCAGTGACGAATCCACAGTAGACAACTCTACTGACGCTGATGAGGCCGAGTCAAGTAATGGAACCAACGGCGTGGTAAATGCAGCAGAACCGGGATCGGACGACGATGAGCCTACAGATGATGACGAGGGAGCCTCGCCAACGCTCATTCCGATCCGGACACGCGAGGCATTTGGTGGTGTCGTTATCGTCGGTACAATCTATATACTTGGACATTGGACGTGAGAGGAGTTCAGTCGTGGGTTGCTGACCTGTCTGTGTTCTCCTCGTATGTGAACAACCCAGCGACGATCGTTTGGATCAGCGCCTCTTCGATGGCTTCGTAGGTGCCATCGGGGACGACAGGTGTCTCACGCGCCTGCGTAACGAAGAGTACTGACCGGAAAAGCCCCCGTATTATGTCTGGATCATCGATCCGTACCACCTCGCTTTCCACCCACTTGTCCGGCTGTGGGAGAACCTGTCCGTACACTGCCGGCGATTCTGAGTAGTCGTCGATTAAGTCCTCGTCGGCGGCGGTACCGTCCAACTGTGACTCAATCCGTCGAATCTCACCGTCAACAAATAGCCGCTGGATCAGAGGGTTGGATCGCACCTCTCCAAACGTCGTCCGTAAGGTTACCTCCGCCTCTTCACGTGGTGTCTCCGCGTCGGCCACTGCTGCTTCAAGCGTTTCGAACAAGTGCTCACGCTCGGTGAGTAACACTGCGAGGTACAGCGCCTCTTTTGAGTCAAAGAACTGGTAAAACGTACTCGTTCCGATCCCCACCTCGTCTGTCACGTCACTTACGCGAGTGCGATCGAATCCGAACCGTGCAAAGCAGTCGTGACCCGCTTTGATCAGATCCGCCCGGATACGCTCACGATCCTCATCGGAAAAACGTGTCACGGCAACCACCAACACGCAAATCGTTCAAGCTCACTGCTTTTGCAATCGATCTGTGTCATATCCCCATCTCCGATTCCAAGAAAGAAAGGTTTATTGATTCGTGAACCAAGATTTGAGTGTGCAACGACTCATCCTCCTGTTATCGGTTCATCATTCTCCAGTTTGTCAGTCGACAGCGTCCTCGGAGGCACGGTGACCGATGCAGACTCGGACCATATCTGTCCTGCTAGTGAGCGTCCTGCTAGTCACGAGCGGCGTCGGCGTCGGTGCCGTCGGTGCAAGCGTGGCTGGCAGTGACGCAATGGGACCATCCGGTAGTAGCATGGGCGGAACGACACCTGCACAGACCAGCAACGTTGGTGGCTCACCCGATCTAGATGTGTATGCGGCGAACCCGAATTTGGTTCCCGGCCAGACGAATCAGGTCGAGTTGACGATTGCTAATGATGGGAACCTCCGGTTCGGTGATCCTTCCGTGGCCGAGACGGCGACCACTGCGCGTAACGTTCGCGTCGACGCCGAGGCCGACGGTCCGCTCTCAGTCGAATCTGGTAAAACCGCGATCGGTGGCGTGACCACAAATGCTCCGGGAGAGGTTCCCGTGAGCGTAAATGTCCCTAATAACATCGAACCTGGTACTTACTCACTCGATCTCGATCTTACCTACAGCTACTACTCGTCCGGTGATGATCGCACTGTGACCGTCTCTCGCGATATCGACCTTCGCGTCCGCGAGGACGCCCGGTTCCAAGTCGTCGACGTCGAGAGCGACACGCAGGTCGGCGACACTGGCACCGTTGAGGCGACAATCGAAAACGTCGGCGCCGAGTCGGCGCACAACGCGGATATCACTTTTGGCACACAGAGCCAGAGTGTCAGCGTGAGCGGTGGCGAATCCGACACGGTTCGCGTTGAGCAACTCGATCCCGGCGAGACCACTACCGTGGCCTACGATGTGGGTGTCGCTCCCGATCTCCCGGTTCAGCAGTACACGCTGGCGGGCTCCGTACAGTTTGAGGATCCTGACGGGATCGCACGCACCGATGAGGGGCTCTCGCTCGGCATCCTTCCGCTCGCCGAACAGGAGTTCACGATCACAGACGTAGACTCGACTCTCCGCGTCGGTGAAGACGGTGATCTGACCGGAACCGTCCGCAACGACGGGCCCGTACCGGCCCGCACCGTCGTGGTGCAATATGCCGGCGAGGATCAGAACGTACTCCCTGCCGAACGCTCGACCACTGTCGGTACGCTCGACCCTGATGAGCGTGCAAACTTCTCACTACCCATATCGATCAGCGGCGAAGCCGAAGCCGGTCTCCGATCGCTCGATATGGCAGTACAGTACCGGAACGCTGAGGGGGAAACCCGCGCTGATGAAAGCCTTGTCGTGACCGCTGAGGTTGCCTCGGAGCGCGACCGCTTCGGCGTTGAAGTCCAGAACAGGACTATTTCGGCTGGTGGCACTCGCACCGTCGATGTCACCGTGACAAACAACCTGAACGAGAGCATAAGCGATGTTGAGGCCAGACTGTTTGCCGACGACCCACTCGACACTGGTGACACCGACACGGGCTACGTCCAGTCGCTCGACCCCGGCGAGACCACGACGATGACCTTCGAGTTAACCACTACCGGCTCCGCAACTGCGGGGAGTACCTACCCCATCTCGCTGGACTTCCGATACGATGACGCTGACGGCGACAGCCAACTGACCGATACCTACCGCGTCCCGATTGATGTGACCGAAAGCGAGGACGACGGACTACCGCTTCCGATTATCATCGTCGCGCTCCTCGTCGTCGGGACAGGCGCACTCGTCGTCTACCGGAGGCGGCAGTAGCCGATGTCGCTCGGTGAGCAGATTGAGGTGTGGATACGGCGGCTCAACGACACCATCGTTGACCGTCCGCGGCGAGTGATCGTCGCGTTTCTCGTCCTCACCGCCGTGTTCACCGGTGGGATGGCTCTCGTCAGCACGGATACCGAAGCCACCGACTCGTTCACCGATGGCCTCGACGAACAGGAGGCACTCGACGCCGTCAACGAGGAGTTCGAAGATCCCTTCGAACCAGAAGGCGAATCGACACAGATCATCCACTCGGGTAGTAACGTCCTGACGAAGGAGGCGCTTGTTAGAGACCTCCGCGTCCTCGAGGAAGTAGAATCACGCGACGATCTACGCGTCGCCTCGGCGAACGGCCCAGCGACGGTCGTCGCGCAGCGGATCGACCCGTCGGCAACCACGGCGGCCGAACAGCGACGCGCAATCGAATCGACAAGCGCGACTCGGGTTCGACAGATCGTCCGTGAGCTGTCCGAGAATCCGCGGTTCTCCGGGGCGCTTGCAACAGACTTCAACCCGACGAGTGCGAGTGCGTCGGCGTCGATCACGGTGGTATCTCATGACGTGCCCGCTGGCTTCTCTGACGATGACCTCCAGCAGGTCCAGACAGAGATCCGTTCCATCGCGGCAGACCAGCCTGGCGAGATCACGGCGTTTGGAACTGGTGTGACCAACGCGGAGACAGCCAACGTCATCGGCGACTCGCTCACCATCGTGATGCCCGTCGTCGTGCTGTTGTTGCTGCTGTTCCTCGCCGTCGCCTACCGCGACCCGATCGACCTTTCGCTCGGACTGCTGTCGCTCTTGATGACCGTCATTTGGACGTTTGGATTCCTCGGATTCTCCGGGATACCGTTCAACCAACAGATGATATCAGTACCAGTGTTGCTGCTCGCAGTGGGGGTAGACTTCGGAATCCATATTATCAACCGCTATCGCGAGGAGGCCGTCGCGGGATACGAAGCGACAGAGGCGATGCGCGAGGCAAACAACCAGTTGATGATTGCCTTCGTCATTGTCACCGTGACCACCGTGTTCGGATTCGGCGCGAACGTCATCTCAGATCTCACGCCGATCCGAAACATGGGGATCGCCTCCGGGATCGGAATCATCTTTACCTTCCTGATCTTCGGGCTGTTCCTCCCCGCAGCGAAACTAGAGGTCGACAAACTGCGCGAAAAATACAACGTCCCTGAGTTCAATTCCGCGCCTATCTCTTCGGAAGACTCGGCAATCGGAAAAATCCTGACGTTCCCGGCGCAAGTTAGCAAGTATGCGCCGGTTGCGTTTATCATTGTGTTGCTCGTTACCGGTGGGATGGCCGCGGTGTACGGCAGCGGCGTCGACACCTCCTTCGAGACAGAGGACTTCCTCCCGCCAGAGGAACAGCCAGACTACGTGACAGGGTTACCCGAACCATTCGCACCAAGCGAGTACACTGTTACAGAGACAATTAACCTCCTCGAAGACCGCTTCTCGACCAACCAGGATCAGTCAGTGAAATTATACGTTGAAGGGAACTTCGAGGAGGGACACGCCTTGGCGGCCCTCGACGATCCGAACGACGATGCCTCCGGAGCGCTCGCCGTCGGTGACGGCGGGAGCGCGCAGCCGACAAGCATCGTGACCGTGATTCAGTCGCACGCCGAACAGGACCCCGAGTTCGCCGAGCTAGTCGCTCGCAACGACATCGACAATGACGGGATTCCCGACCGCAACCTCGATCGGATCTACGACGAACTGTTCGCGTCGTCAGCGGGAGAGCGCGCCGAACAGTACCTCACCCCGGACCGGCGGAGCGCGCAGGTCGACTACGCGATTGACTCCAGTGCCTCACAGTCCGAAGCCGCCGTGGACGCCCGAGCATTCGCAGAGGACTTCCGGTTTGAGACGACCGCGACCGGCCAGCTCGTCGTCTTCGACGCGGTGACAGATATCATCTTCGACTCGGCGATACAGGGGCTGATCATCGCAATGGGGCTAACGGGAATATTCCTCATCATTGCGTATGCCGTCTTAGAGGGGAAGCCGCTTCTCGGAATTGTGAACCTCTTCCCGATCCTGATCGCGATCGCATTCCTGCTCGGGACAATGCGATTCCTCGGCATGTCGCTGAACGCCCTAACGGCAACGATCCTCTCCATCTCGATCGGTCTCGGGATCGCGTACTCCGTTCACGCGACCCACCGGTTCATCGACGAGTTCAACGCAGGATCTGACGCTCAAGAGTCGATGATAATCACACTCTCCGGGACCGGTGGTGCCCTCCTCGGCAGTATGCTAACCACCTCGCTTGGGACTGGCGCGCTCGCACTCGCTATCACACCGGTTCTTGGTGACTTCGGCCTGTTGATGGCGATTAGTGTGGTGTATTCGTTCGTGTTTACCATCATTGCGTTACCCCCTGCCGTGCTGTTGTGGGAGCGATATCACACCACGTTGCTCTGGCTTCCGATACCCACACTTGGGTGAGATCGCCGGTCGCACCGCGCCTCAGCGGGGTTCGGCGCGGCGCACAGCGATCTCCAGATCGAATTCGTCTGGGTCTGTTGAGTTGTTCGCCTCTTCAGCGTCGTACCGTATTACCACGTCCTCAAAGGTTCGGGTTCCGCTGTCGAATGAGTCGAAAGTGTCCTCGGCGTACGTCCGGCCGACCGCTGTCCGGTCGTCGACCCGCGGTGGGTGATACGTTCGATCATCGTCTGGTGGTTCATAGTAGGCGTCGATACGGAGGTTAAGGGTGCCATATGTGTGCTCACCAGAGTTGCGAACGGTCACATCGGCGACGATCTGAGACAGGTATATCGATTCGATAATCCGCGAGATGTTCGTTGACTCGACCGTTATCCCGGCGGGATCGGGAGTTGCGTTCTCCTCATCAGACGCATTCGCGACCGCACCCGTATCGTCAGTCTGTGCTGCAGTCTCTTCATTCCCCGCCACGCTTTCCGTCGTCGGAGCGTCGTCGGTTCCCCCGCTTTCTGGTGTCGTTCCCTCCTCGACTGCCTGTCCAGTATCGTCTGTCGCATCCGAATCAGCCTCAATGAGACAGCCAGCGAGCGCGAGAGGGACAGCAGCTGCGAGGAGCCACCGCCGTGAGCGTTGGCGAGTCATACGTATCTTTCAACACGGGCCAAATTAAAACCTGAGTCCGGTCAACAGCCTCGGGGTCAAGCCCCGTGGTATCCGCCTTGTTGATCTGTGAACTGGCGGTGTTCAGATCCGGATCGAAAGATGAGATTGAACAGACGAAAGCTCGCCAGGGCTACGACACGGTTGCGTCGCCCGACGTGATCTGCCAGGTCGTCCCGTAAGATTGGTTTCGATCAATGTGGGTTTGACACCTTCCGTTCAGCACGGGAGGAGGTCAGGTCCCCACCCAGGCATCGACAAGCCGACCCTGCCACTGCGGCCGTTCTTCCCACGCATCACCGGAGAACCCGGTCGCGAGGAGGAACTCGCCGGCCTGCAAAAGATAGCCATACTGCACACCGGGAAAATCATCGAGATCTGTGCGAGTACTGCCTGCCTCGCGGTGGTAGTAGCGATGCCATGCGATCGCGTCGTCGCTCGTGTTTGTCTCCGGCACGATCGGCTCGCGACCCTCAGTTTCGCCGGCCTCTAAAACCGCATCTAAGCGCTTGCTGGCACGCTCAGCGCTAGAATATCGCTGGACGTACACTGATACCCCGTCAAGATCCCCGGGGGGCCCACGGAACGCCGCACCGCGGCGGCTGGCCGGTTTCGGGCGAGAAGCGATGGTGACGAACAGCTCTGCGGTTCGGCCGTTCGTTTGAATAACCGGACCAAGCTGCTCACGAAGTGTTTCCCGTCGCTCTTTAGGCAGGGCCTCATCAGTGAAGGTCGGTAGGTACGTCTCTGACTCCTCCGAGTACGGTTGGTACGCGAGTGTCGAGAACTGCCGGTAGCCGGGAGCTGCAAGTTCGGCAAGGACTTTGTCGGGAGCACCCGGTACGAGCCGTTGAAGCAGCCGGTTGTGGATCGGATCTCGGGAAAACCGCCTCCCGATGTAAATCGGCGTCTGGATCTGGAAAAATGACAGATGCATTCGTTCGAGCTCCTCCACAAACCTGTCAGCATCGTTCCGGCGCGCGAACCGGGTGAGCACCGGAATGTGGTTGTCAGTTCGTGCTTGGACCAGTCCAGCCGGCTTAAAATGTGGTTCGAGTGCGGCCGCTGCGCGCTCAGCTGCGTCGTAGCCAGCGGTCTCAAGCTGTTCGGCCATCAAAACTGTCGGGTCCGTTTGTCCGTCGATCGACTCACGGACCGATTCAATCGCCGTAAGCACGTCGGCAGTCGCCTCGCGGTAGGTGTCAATCGCGGAGGGGTATGACACGGCGAACCAAATCGTGTCGTCGACGATCGATCGGGTTGCTGCGGCGAGTTCGGAATGTGGCCCGGGGTTGTCGTCTGCCGGGTCATCTGCCGGATCGTCGTCCGGCGCCATCCCCCCATCCGGATCGCTCTCATTGGGTGCCGGCTCATCGGGGTAGGTGACCCCCTCAACGTCGAGACAGCCAGTGAGACAGACCACAGCACCGGCGGTTAGGAGGTTGCGTCGGGTCCGTTGCACGCTCCTCTATCAGAGAGGAAAGAACTTAAATCATCCCGAGGTGCCTGGTCGTCGGCCACAGAGAGCTCACGCAAAAGCCTCAATATCACGCCCCGAGGCGGGTCACCCGTCTCTTTCGGCTTCGAAGTCGAAGCTGTGATCCGTCTCTCCGTCGAAAGCCTCAACAGACGAGTCGGCCGCGTTGTGCTTGTTGGTATTATCGACCTCCGAACCGTCGTTTTCGTCTACATCACCGTCATCTTCGCCCCCAGCAGTGTCATCAGTCAGTACACGATCGGGATCGACTTCGTCTTCACGCTCGTCGTCACCGAGATCGCTGTCGCTGCCGCCCGCTGTATCGTGATCATCCGTAGTCGACAGAGAGTGCATGGAAACTGCCTGTCGCTGTATCTCATCGATCCGGGGGATGTCCGTGACGTTCGAAAGAACGACCGTCGCTGTAATTTCTGTCGCACCGGAAACCGGTTCATCGCCAGCCAGTACTTCTACTGTTGTCGTCTCCTCCTCGAGGAGGTACCGGCCAGTCTCGAATCCCTTTCGCGAGATAGTGTCAGGTGGGCCGGAGAGGATCAGCAAGACCCGATCGGCAGAAGTGACCGCACATGGGAGGGTTAGCTTCGATTCGAGCGCTTGCCGTATCAGTCGCTTGATGGTCGCAGCGTCAACACCGCCATCGTCTGTGTCATTCGAGAGGCCGAGTAGCTGGAGCAGCCGCGCGAACAGGTCGTTGTCGTCGCGGTCGAGCTCGTGAGTCGCGTAGCCGATGGTTGCGACACCGCCGACTTCGAGTGTCCGGCTGAGATCGGCCGAGTCGACACGCATCTCTGAGATGGCCTCTGGGTCGCGCTCACCAGCACCGAAGAGCGCTAACAGGCGAGTGACGATGGCCTCATTTATGTTGTTATGGCGTGCCGCAACCGAGTCAGTGCCGTGCCGCCACTCCTCGTTATCAACTAAGAAGGTGGCGTCCGCGAGCGGTACGAGCGTTCGGATCCCACGGGCCGCGGTGAGAGCCCGCCGGTCCGGTTCCGTCGTTGATGGCAACGCACCGAGAACGTACACAGGCGTCTCGTAGATTGCATTGAGTTCCTCAAGTAGAACACTTCCCACTCCACTACCCGTGCCGCCACCAAGCCCAGCAACCAGCATCGTAGCGGCCACCTCAGTTTCATCAATCTGATCGAGCGCACGACGGATCTCTGGTAGGTCTGCCTCGGCAACCGTAGCACCAACATCGGGGTCGCCGCCGACACCGTAGGAATCAATCGTGTCCGCGTGTGTTCCTGTGTGGACACGATCAGCGTCGCCACCCTTGCCTTCGGCAGACGCCGACACGTCCGCAGAGTCCGGTCGACGCTTGACGGCAGAGTGGGTGTCGCCGAGTAAGACCCGTCGCTCTTCGGGAATCGTCCTCGTGTCTTCGAAGACCCTGTCGTCGGTGTTAAACACGAGGATGTTCCCCGTAGTGATCGATCGTCCCGTTGCCTGCTCGCGACGAACGAAGTGATCGACGATTCGAGTGCCTGCGTCACCGACACCAACGAGCGCGAGCTTCATGTGCTCACCGGCAACGACCAATGACCGCCAACACCTAGACACCGATCGAAACGGGGAGGACAGCTGTCGAGGATACCCCGGTGACGGATTCTGCGCGCGATGGGGGACACGCGATCCACGGCCTCAGACAATCGGGTCCAGATCATTGTCGTCGTCAGTAATCAACGACTGGATCTCTTCTTCGCGGACTGCGTCCTGTTCTCTGATCTTGTTCTGTGCATCGACTGCCTGATTCTGTATCTCATCGATCCGGGGAGTCTCTGTGACATTCGAAAGAAGTACCACTGCCGCAAGCGTCGACGATCCAGGTCGGGGGTCGTCGCCTGCAAGAACGTCGACCGTGTCAGCCGCTGATTCAAGCCACTCACGAGCAGACTCAACTCCTTTCCGTGAGATGGCTTCTGGCGGCCCGGCAAAGACGATGAGCGCACGGTCCGCGCTCGACACCTCACAGGGGACGGTCAATCGAGAGTTGACTGCCCGGCGGACGAGACCCTTGATTTTGGCGGCATCAGTAGATTCATCTTCAGATTGATCTGACTCGTTGAACTTCGACAGCAGACCTTGCTTTGCGGGCGCGAGCTCAGTCGAAGCGTAGCCAATCGAGGAGACCCCGCCCGTATCCAAGGTACGCATGATGTCGCTCGAGTCCATCGCGTTCTCGCCCACCTCAGACTCGTCAACTTCACCAGCCGCCAGCAGGGTAACAATTCGGGTCGCAAGTTCCTCATTCATCTCCTCGTAGCCCTGCTCTATCGTCTGGCCACGTGAGCGCCAGGCGTCGTTATCGAAGGCGATGAAATTATCTACCTTGTTGACAAATGACTGGAGCGAGCGAGCGGCATTAAGTGCGGGGCGTCCGCCCTCGTATTTGCCTGGGAGCACACCGAGGCCGTACACCGGCTCGTCGTACATCTTCTGGATTTCGTCGATAACAACCGGTGCGGCACCGCTACCAGTGCCACCACCGAGTCCGGCTGCGACAAGTACTGCGTCAACCTCGTGGATCTCGACGTCGTCGAAGACGCGGCGGATCTCATCGATATCAGTTTTCGCAACTTCGGCACCGATCTCGGCGTCACCACCGACACCGTGGCCGCGAGCCTTCCGGTGTGTGTCACCCATGAGAACGCGACGGTCCTCGGGGATGTTCTCCGGTTTTGCGAGGTCCGTCCGCGCCGTGTTGATGATAAGAGCGTGCCGACAGAGGTTCCGTCCGGTCTCGACCTCAAACTCGATCATCTGATCGATGAGTTTGCTTCCAGCGTTTCCGACACCGATCGTAGCGAGCTTCATCGGTTGAGCCCCCATGAAGACTCAGCAGAGAGATGTGCGCGCGACTGTTGTCCGTCGATCGCGGCGGCGACGCAAATCATGTTATCCATATGGTTATCGGAATACATGGACTCGACACGTATGAAGATACGTCAGACGCACAGATGTGTGACCTCCTCGTGGTAGATTGGTTTCCAGTCACGGTGGCCATACCAGATCTGGTCGGAACCGTTGAGGGCATAGGGACTGTCTGCGCCGCTATTCGGGCCGGTTTGGTGCTCCAGATTGTCTTGAGATGCCGCTAGCCTCTGGCTGAAGCAGGACGATCTTCATGTATACTGCTTTCTTCCCGGCCAAAGACACTGATTCTCCTAGTTCTGCCAGTCTACTGGTGAGCGTGCGTTCATCTTGGGTCGCATCCCACCAACAAATTATTAATGATCGAATATGAATAACTAATTGAGTGGTATGTATGACCACACCAACCAATGCGGAGGCAGAGTCGCATCATCACTCGACCCGTGAGATCGAGTCGCGTGAGAGTGCAGTCTGGCGGCTCCTCGAGTGTCTGGTTGGAGGCGTCGCGGCCGGGATCGTCTTTTTACTCTCGCTTCCGATGTTAGCCGATATTGCACGTCCGCTCCAATCACTGTTACCGACTGGACTTCTCTTTGCGTTTTTGTTTGTGTGGCTGTTCCTGTGGCTGCTTACTGCTGCCTCCCATGAACGAGTAGTCACGTAGCGAGGAAAGAAACTGACAACGTCCCAATGAACTACGTTTCTCGCCGACTGGATCACTCGTCGTCGCCGGCCCGAGAGAGGAATACGATCGCCGCACCAAATAGTGTCACGTTCTGTAGGAACGAGGTAAGTGCTTGATCGCGTGACTCGTCGTCGACCGCCCAGACGTTGTGCATCATCGGCGTTACACCGAGGAAAAACGCTGTAACGCTGCCAGCGGATAGTTGCGGGCGCTTCCAGGCACCGATACCGAGGTTCCCGCCCAACAGGAGGCCGCTGGCCGCCGGCACAAGCGCGTCCGCCCGCGGTACGCCCTTGGGCGTCTGCGTACGCGATCCAACTCATCAATATCCGTGAAGTTTCGTACCGGCAGCGTGGACAGTCCGGCAGCGAAGAGAGTCACCCGTACGCCGCAGGCGATTCACTATTGTCGGTCGAATCTGCCGTATGTGCGATCACTTCCTCGGTCCCACTCGGTCGCTGTGCGGCTTTGCTCACAGATGATCCGGATGTATCTCCCATCGCCTGAATTAAGGGATACTCCGGGGTTAACAGACGGTATCGGACTCGTCACCGCTCAAGTATTGTGTACAGGGGGTGCAAGGCGACTCCCCCGGGGCTTGACCCGGGGTGAGTTCACCATTGCGTTCGTGGTTTCCGGTTCACCCACATCTCTCTCATCAATATCGAAACAAATACTGAACCAAGAGATAAGTATATTTGGTAGAAACATGTATCGAATCATGCTGAAGCACCCGTAAGTGTTTGACGTACCAACGTTCGCTATCGGATGCTTCGGCACGCACCTGTAAGGCGATCTCAGCGTGATGGTTTGGGTCGGGCAACCCTCAGCGGAGATGTTCCAAGACGATCTTCGGGACACTAACCGTACCATCACGTGAATCGCCTTTTGCAGGGCGTCATTCATACTCTCACAGCAAGAGAAGTCACCTACCTAGACTCTGCGCCGATCTTCTCTGACTCGCCGGTGAAACAGACGGCGAGCGGCCGACAACAACAGACATCAAAGAACGCGGGATGCACAGGCTGCCCACCGACAGAAACCGATTCGGGTCATGGCAGAAAACACTGATCAACGTCAGGTTTGAACCACCACCACAGGTGTGACGGCTGACGAACTGCCTCGCCGATCTCCGCCGCCGGCGCAACAAGCTTGGTGAGCGGCCAACGACGGCGAGAGTTCGTGACCACGGCGAATATACTGTTCGAACCTAGTACGACCGGTTTGGGCCGTGGGAAGATACGCTTGGAAGGAGTTTAACCAGAGACGGTGACCCGAGTCATGTCGATCTGTTCGTCAAAAATAGTGCGGTGGGAAGGGATTGACCGATGATGAGGCAATCGATGCGGAGTGGGCTCAGCATGGGGGAAAAGATACCCGCTCTCAATAGAGACAAGAGATCCCAATACCCATGCGTTGGGTCGACTCATGAATAGATGTTGGTTTTCCGCACATTGTTACTCATCAGATGAAGCCGTCCGGACCGTGAGTGGCGCAGGCTTCAAATCGGCACTCGCCGAACCACTGCACAATGCGAATGCGTCGAACCCTGCTGACAACGGGCTTCGCTGGACTGGTCGGACTCGCCGGGTGTTCCGGTACGACACCGAACTCGGGCGATGGGAACCCTGACGGGGTCGACGAGGGTACCGGTTCGAGCGACGGCGCCGGTTCGGACGACGCAGGCGACGATACCAAATACGACGCGACCCGGATTGGGTTCGTGGGCGATCTCATGTTGGGTCGGAGCGTCAACGAGCGGTGGGCCGGCGACGACGAGCCCGAAAACGTCTGGGGCTCGACGCTCTCGCGCCTCGAAGCACTCGACGGACTGGTCGGGAACCTGGAGTGTTGCGTCTCCGATCGCGGCACGAAGTGGCCGGACAAGGGATACTACTTCCGGTCAGACCCGGAGTTCGCCGTGCCGGCGTTGGAAGCCGCGGGCGCCTCGTTCGTCTCGCTCGCGAACAACCACGTCCTCGACTACGGGGAGCGCGCGCTCCGAGACACCGACTCGCACCTGAGCGACGCGGGGATCACGCACGCCGGCGCCGGCACCGATCGAGAGGCCGCCCTCGAACCGGCCGTCTTCGAGGCGGGCGACCTGATGGTCGCCGCGTTCGGGCTCACGGATCAGGCCGAAGAGTTCGCGGCGGGAGACTCGGACCCCGGAACCGCGTTCGCGACGCTCGATCCCGCCGCGCCCGCGACCCGCACGCTCGTCGAGGGGATTCTGGACAGCGCAGCAGATCACGACCCCGACCTCGTCGTCGCCTCGCTCCACTGGGGGCCGAACTGGGAGACCGAGCCCCGCGGGGTCCACGAGCGGTTCGGTCGGTGGCTGATCGACCAGGGGGTCGACGTGGTCCACGGCCACAGCGCGCACGTCCTCCAAGGCGTTGAGGTGTACGAGGGGCGCCCGATCATCTACGACGCCGCGGACTTCGTTGACGACTACATCAGCTACGTCGACCGCGAGGGCGTCCGCAACAAGCGGAGCGCGCTCTTCGAACTCGCCGTGCGCGACGGCGACCTCGACGCGCTCGAAGTCGTCCCGATCGAGATCGCCGACGAGGCGGCGACGCTCGCGGACGACGAGGTTGCGGAGTGGGTGCGCGACACCCTCACCGAGCGGTCCGCGGCGTTCGACACCGAGGTCGAACAGAGCGACGATCACTTGGTGATCCCACTAGGCGACACTGAGACGAGCAGTTAATCGGAGACGCGAAAGGTCCGCGTGGTGTCTCGGTCGCCGTGGACGACATCGATCTCGACGAGCCCCAGCGAGGTGAAAATGCTGTTCCAGTCCCGGTAATAGAGGGGCGTGTCGTCGTCGACGTAGTTCACGTCCGGGTCGGACGGGGCCGAGTCCCGCACCGGCCGCTCGATCTCCGCCGTGATGAGGACGCTGTCGGTGATTCGGGCCACCTCCTCGAAGACCCACTCCACGTCGGGGTGCAGGTGCTGGAGCGTTTCGACCGAGTAGACAGCGTCGAACTGCCCGTCGTCGAACGCCTCGATGACCTCTTCGATCGGGCCGCAGTGAAACGTGCCTTCGGCGGCGAGCGCGGGATAGGTCTCCCGCATCGTGTCGAACGCCTCGGGGTTGATGTCGACGCCCGAGAAGTCCTCGAAGCCGTTGTCGGCGAGATGTGCGAGATGGCGGCCGGACCCGCAGCCGAGCTCGAGGACGGACGCGTCACGGGGGAGGGATCCGCTGAGAATCTCACAGATCACCCGGCTCGTTTCGTTGGGGCCGTGATGCGCGTAGTACGCGGGCGAGTACTCTCCCGCCCGGTTTTCCCACGTCTCTCGGACGGAATTGTGATCCACGTGTGTGACCACGGGGAACGCAGTGAATAGCCTTGGGATCACGCCGGCGAGAGCGCACAGCGCCACCGACGGGGTCTCGATAGGGTTCCGCAGTTCGATCAGTGTCGCCGCTTGCGCTGAAGCGCGAAGCTTTTCCTTGAATCCCCCTAAGAGACGATAGCTCTAATGACAGCAGACGACGGTTCCAAACGCGTTCCCAGCCAACCGGTCGTTGTACAAGAGAACACTCATCAAAACGAGATCCCCGACAACATCGACTCGGAGCTGTACTCGACGGACAGACCCTCCAACTCGTTCCACGAGTTCAAGATCGAGCCCGATGACGACCTCGTCGAAGCGCTTCGCGACAACGGCTACACCGTGGAGTTCCGAGACCGGTGAGGTGAGTCCGGTTCGATAGGACTGTTCTTAGAGGCGCATTCCGACCTCGTCCTAGTCCTTCGTGGAGCCGACTTCCGGAGCGGCTCGCTCCGATTCCCCGTCTCGGCATCCCTCGCCCGGATATCGTCTATGTCGACCCCGTTCGCTGCTGGCGTCCAAACCCACTTGGGTCGCCTTCGCCTACGGCGACCGTGACGAACACCAACCGCGAGTGGCTGCTCGCCGAGCGACCCGACGGCGAGCCCGATCAGGACTGTTTCGAACTGCACGAGACGGACGTGCCCTCCCCCGCGCCCGGCGAACTCCTCGTTCACACCCGGTTCCTCTCGGTCGACCCGTACATGCGCGGCCGGATGCGCGACGCCGAGTCCTACGCGGAGCCGTGGGACGTGGGCGACGCACTCAAGGGCGGGATCGTCGGCGAAGTGGTCGAAAGCGAGAGCGACGCGTACGACGCCGGCGACCTCGTGACGGGCGAGGGGCGGTGGGCCGACTACGCGACCCTCGACGCCGACGACGTCGCGCCGGTCGACCCGACGGTCGCCGATCCGGCGGCGTACCTCGGCGTGCTCGGGATGCCCGGCCGGACCGCCTACTTCGGACTGTTAGAGGTCGGCGAGCCCAAGCCCGGCGACACCGTCGTCGTCTCCGGGGCCGCGGGCGCGGTCGGCTCGGTCGTCGGCCAGATCGCGAAGCGCAACGGCTGTCGCGTGGTCGGGTTCGCCGGCTCCGACGAGAAGACCGACTGGCTCACCGACGACCTCGGCTTCGACGCCGCGATCAACTACAAGACGACCGACGACTACCGCGCCGCGCTCGACGAGGCCGCGCCCGACGGCGTGGACGTGTACTTCGACAACGTCGGCGGCCCCATCACGGACGCCGTGTTCACGAAGCTGAACCTCGACGCGCGGGTCGCGGTCTGCGGACAGATCGCCCACTACAACGACGAGGGAGTCCCGACCGGACCGCGGAAGCTCCCGCAGATCATCCCCGTGCGAGCGCGGATCCAGGGGCTGCTCATCGCCGACTTCGCGACCCGGTTCGGCGAGGCGAGCGAGCGACTAGGGCGGTGGGTCGCGAGCGGCGAGCTGAAACACCGCGAGACGGTCGTGGAGGGGTTAGAGAACGCCCCCGACGCCTTCCTCGGGCTCTTCGCCGGCGACAACATCGGCAAGCAGGTGGTGCGGGTGTCGGCCGAGGACGAGGAGTAACGAGACGGGCTCGGAGGCGCTGACTGGCCGTCTCGGCTCGCGAGACTCAAATATATGAGTAACGCAAAGATATATTGATAGCCGATGCGTATCCGACGGTATGACCGAGTTCGATCCGACGCCGGAATCCGGGATCGAACGGCCTCGGTGGCAGGCGGGATCAGACACGTTCGGACGCGTCTACGACGTGGTGCTCGGGATCACGTCGGCGACGGCGTACACTGAGATCGCAGAGCTCGCGGACTGCTCTCCGAACGCCGCGAAAAAGCACCTCGACCGACTGGCAGAGATGGGTATCGCTCGCGCGAATCGGGAGAATCGCCCCGCGACGTACGAACGAGACGACGGATATCTCGAATGGCAGGACGCGAGCCGGATCGCCGCCGATCTCTCCGTCGACGAGATCCTCTCCCGGGTCGCAACGCTCGAAGAACGACGATCGGAATACGAGGAACGATTCGGGGCCACCGATCCGGACACCGTCACCGTCTTCGAGGCGGCTGACCACGAGACGATCCACGACCGAATGCGGGCGGTAAGCGAGTGGAAGGGCGTGATTCGAGACATCCGACTCTACGAACTCGCCCGTCAGCTCTCGGAAAACGACGGCCACCTGATTCCCGCCTAGCGATGGACCCTTCTTCGGGGGATCCGGCGTCCGGATCGACTGGCCCGCCCGATCGCCAGACGTTGCGCTTGCTCGAGCGACAGCTGGCGTCAGATCCGCTGGTCGCTGTGGCGGAGTTCGAACCGGACTCGCATGAACCGCAGCTCCTTCGCGGGACGCTTGATACCGAACGATACCCCGGTTCGGAGACCGCGGCGCAGATCGATATCCGGTGGTTCACGACGGGCGATTTCTCGATACACTACCGCGAAGTGCGCGGTACAGATCAGTGGGAGTGTCGCTGGGACCGACACCCGAACACGCACAACGCTCGGGTACACTTCCACGAACCGCCGACGGGCGTGGAAGTCTCGAACCTCGAACTTTCTTCCCTGCATCCACTGGACGTTTACTCGACTGTGTTCGAAGCGATCGATCAGCGCATCGAAACACTCTGGTCAGATTCGTCCTCTGAGTGACCCTGGGGATTCCGCCTCATTTGACATCCCTCACGGCTGGAGCCGTTGGCTTTCTCCGTGATTTCCTGAAGCCCAACCGTTTTTCCGCCGAACAGATTCCTCAGGACGCGCGAGCTAAATCGCCGGCCCGATCTCGCCGAGCGCGTCGGCGTCGTCGATCGCTGCCGACAGCTCGATCGTGGCCTCGCCGAGCAGTTCGAGGCGGTCGTAGAGGTCCGCGTCGGTTATCTTTCCGTCGTCGAACTGGTCGCCGTTCGCGTACGTCGCGCCGCCGACCGTGTGCGCGCCGAAGAACGCGAAGACGGGGCGAAGCTCCTGGTCGACCGCGAGGAAGTGGTGGTCGGTCGCGCCGGTCGCGACGAGCCCGACCGCCGCGTTCTCGAAGGGGGCCACGTCCCCCTGCCACTGCCCCCGCGGAACCATGTCGAGGAGGTTCTTGAGCGCGCCCGAGTACGAGCCGCGGTAGACGGGCGTCCCGACGACGTAGGCGTCGGCCTCGACGATCAGATCGAGCGCCGCGGCGGTGTCGCCCTCGTAGTTGTCGATGCCGCGGCCGTCAGCGGTGTCGAGGTCGTACTCTGCGAGGTGGAGGATTTCGGTGTCGACGCCGTGCTCGGCGGCCGCCGCGTCTAGCGCGACTTCGACCGCGGTCCGCGTCCGGGAGTCGGCGGAGACGCTGCCGACGATCCCGAGGAGCGTTCGGTCCGACATCTATCGGGCCACCTTCGCCCCGCCGACTTCCTCGATCTCGTCGACCGCGTCGACCTCGTCGGGGTCGAGGGGGTCGGCCTCGTCGATCGCGGGGATGATCGTCTCGCCGAAGCGTTCGAGCTCCTTCTCGAAGTCGAGGAAGCCCGCGAGGACGATGTCGATCCCGATCGCGTCCAGTTTCCGGATCCGCTCGACGATCTGGTCGTCGGTCCCGATGAGCCCGGTCTTGAAGCCGTCGTTGTACTGGACCAGGTCCTCGAAGTCGGAGTCGGCCCACATCCCCTCGCCCTCGTCCGACGACTGGCCGGCCTGTTTCACCTGCTCTTTGAACGCGTCGACCGCCTCGTCGGTCGCGTTCTCGATGATCCCCTCGAGGACCTCCTTGGACTCCTCTTCGGTGTCGCGCTGGATGACGAACGCGTTCGCGGCGAACCGCGGTGGCTCCGTGCCGAACTCCTCGGCGTACTCCTCGACGTCGTCGATGACGGCGCGGATCTCTTGGAGGCTCCCGCCGTTGATGAAGAGCACGTCCGCGTGTTTCGCGGCCATCTCTCGGGCCGCCTGCGAGTTCCCGCCCTGGAACACCTGTGGGTACGGGTCCTGGACCGGCTTGGGCTCTAAGGGCGCGCCCTCGAAGCCGTCGATGTCCTTGCCGATGGTGTAAAAGCGGCCGTCGTAGGTCGCGCGGTCCTCGGTCCACAGCGCTTTCAGCACCTCGATGAACTCCGACGAGCGGGCGTACCGCTCGTCGTGTTCGAGCCACGGCTGGCCGAAGCCGGTGAACTCGCCTTTGAACCAGCCGGAGACAACGTTGATCGAGAAGCGCCCGTTGCTAATGCGGTCGGCGGTCGAGATGAAGTTCGCCAGCGGGCCGGGCTCCCACAGCCCGGGGTGGACCGCGCCGATCACGTGGAGCTCATCTGTTTGTGCCGCAAGCGCGTTGGCGATCGACAGCGCCTCCAGCTGTTTGTCCGCCCCGTAGCTGCCGAAGAAGCGCGCCTGTGCGAGCGCGTAGTCGAACCCGACCGACTCCGCCGTGCGGGCGAGATCGAGGTTGTAGTCGTACGTCCAGTCCGTCTCCGTGTCCCAGTCCGAGACGACCAGCCCGCCGCTGACGTTCGGCACCCAATAGGCGAATTCCGTGTCCATACGCGCTCGTCTCCCCGTACGGCCTTAATCCGGTCCGCCACGGCCAACCCTGTCGGGGTTCCCCGATAGCGGCCGCGTTTGTTCGGGAACTCCGTCACCGGCAAGGATTGACAGCAGTTCGCCGTGATCGGTCTGCGAGATCGCGAACCCGCTCGAAGAAGCCGTCTGCGCAGGCTCGGACGCGAACCTCAGTCGCCTGTCCCGATCGGGGTCGCGGCGTCTCTGTACCGCTGGTACTCCTGTTCCGCCCAGAGGACTGCCCGGTCGGAGGACGCCAGGAGGTTCGCGCGCATCGCCCCGTCTTCGTATATCGTGAGTCCAGCATGGGTTTCCTGAGCGTTCTCGACGACCCACACCGCATGCGAGAACGACTCGTCCGTGACGAGCAGATCGACTCCCGAATGTGATCTGAGCTCCGTGAACTCGGCGTCGTAGTGTTCGAGGACCGAATCGAGAAGGTCGCGGTCAAAAACGAGTTCCAGTTCGGTTCCGTCGCGGTCCGTCCAGCCGTTCAGGAACTCGAAGTAGGAGTCGAACGCAACCGGCGCGGTCCCGTAGAACCGCGTCGCGTCCGCCACGAGCTCCGTCGACGGGTTGTGAGCGAGATCCGGCGTCTTCGAGAAGGAATACACGTCGGCGTCCGTGATGAAGTCCTCAGAGATATTGACGTCTGCCGAGAGCGCGTTCAGCAGTGCCGCGTTCGACTCGACCGTGTCCGACCCGCGCCGATAGTTACGGTACATCTCCAGCGCGAGTCGCCCCGCGGTCGTGAGTTGATATCGAGAGGTACCGGGGCGAAGCGGAGTGATGCATTCGGCGTTCAGGAGCTCCCTCACTGCGCGGTCGACGGTGGACCGCGATCGGTCGATCGACTCGACGATGTCCCGCTTCGTTCGCTGACCCCCCTCAATGGCCGTCAGAACGTCGCTCCGCTTCGCGACGATGTCTTCGAGAGACGAATCCCTACCCATGCTACGTATTGGGCGTCGATATACCCGGCAATAGGTCTCACTATGTTCTTGTCATTCACTAAAGGAATCGCCGGACTATGAGACGAACGCTCCTGCTCTTCACTCACTTCGTTCGCTCATGCGCGGGACCGGATTCGAACCGGCGGACCCCTACGGGATAGCGTCCTAAGCGCTACGCCTTTGGCCTGGCTCGGCAACCCGCGCGCGACCGAGCGTAGGCGAAACCGACTCAAGAACCTGACGAACCGCCGACGGCGACGCATCTGTATAAGTGCGGTGGCGCGTGCCTCCGAGCGGCGCTTTGCGCCGCGAGACAGCACGCGCGAGGGAGTCGGTGGCGCCTTATAAGGCGCCACCGACGAGGCTGGGGAGGTGTGAGGTGCGGTCGCGGTGCGGGGCGGGACTCAAAGGGGCAGCCGTGAGGACGAAGCACGGCGACGCAAGCACTGCAAGGAGCGAGCAACGCGAGCGACTGAAGCGCGCAGCGAGCAGCGCGAGTCCCGCGAGCACCGCGAGCAGGACCACGAACGTCGCAGCCCGCGCAGCGAAGCGAGCAGGAACGACGTTCGGAGGTCCTCCCGGCTGGGGCTTTGGAGGCCTCCGTCATCGATCTGTGTTCGATCGTTTATAAGCGATCGACTGAGGCGCGATCGGCGTAGAAATCGCCGCCAACAGCCCTCGCCACCACGTATCAGCAGAACTCGCAGTCGCAGTACGCTTCACACACGGGGTTGTCGCAGTCGGCGCCGCGGGCCGAACAGTGCTCGCGGCCGTGCCGGATCAACAGCACGTGGAGCGGGTAGGTCAGCTCGTCGGGCACCTGTTCGTCCAACAGGTCGTGTGCCGCCTGGTTCGACGCCGACTCCGGCACCAGTCCGAACCGCTTGGAGACGCGCTCGACGTGGGTGTCGACCGCCATCGTCGGCTTCCCGAAGTGGAAGTTCAACACGACGCTGGCGGTCTTCGGCCCCACACCCTTGATCTCGGTGAGCCAGGCCTTCGCGTCGTCGGTCGCCATCGCATCGAGGAACGCCAGCGAGTATGCGCCGCCGGTCTCCTCGCGGATCGCGGCCAGCGCGCGCTGGATCCGGGCGGCCTTCTGGTCAGCGAGCCCCGCCACGCGGATCGTCTCTTTCAGCTCGTCGTGGTCGGCCGCCTCGATCGCCGCGAAGTCGTCGTACCGGTCGAACAGCGCCGCCGTGGCCCGGCTCGTGTTCTCGTCGGCGACGTTCTGTGAGAGGATCGTCGTCACCAGCTGGCGGACCCCCTCGCCGGGCTCGGCGGTCGGGTCGGCGCCGTGCTCGGCGACGCGGTCTACCGGCTCGTACAGCGACACCAGCTCGTCGTGAAGCTCGCGAACCTCCGATTCGGTCCACGCGTGCGTCGACATATCCGCCCTACGGGCGGCGCGGACTTGAGAGCGACGACCGGGGCGACCGGGACGACACCCGAGTGCCCCTCGATCTCCCGCGCGACCTTTTTAAACCGGTGCGCCTAACGCGGGGACATGTACCGCGCGAGCGATCGCGTCGACAACGCGGCGTGGATCGACCGACTCGACGACGCGTGCGCGACGCTCGACCTCGACGAGGAGACGCTGTCGACGGCGACGGACCTCTTCTTGTCGCGCGCCCCCGACGACGATCGCGGGAAGCGCGTCGCCGCCGCCGCCAGCCTCTACGCCGCCGCACTGATCCGCGGTCAGGAGCGGTCACAGTCAGCCGTCGCCGACGCGATGGACGTCTCCAGGCTCTCCGTCCAGAAGCGCTGGAAGCCGATCTTGGAGGACGCCGGCTTCTCGCCGCCGACGTGGTGAGACCGGGAATATCGGGAGAAATAGGCGTTCTCATACCACTTCTCTCAAGAACCCTCCCTAGCGATAGGTTTATTATCTAACGTAAAGTCTCCTTTACTGTAAAGCGAGCTTTACACTCGGTTCCGGATCGGCTCCGCTCGCTTTACGCGCATCCATGAGCGAACACACCACCCCCGCGACGACGCGGCCCTCCACGCGGAAGCGGTACAAACGCATCGCCTACGGACTGCTCGGCGCCGGCATCCTCGCGCTGTGGATCGCCATCGCCCTCGATCGGTTCGTGATCGGCGTCGCCCTCTACTGGGCCGGCGGTCTCGGCATGGGACTGGTCCAGCGGTTCAGTCCCGTCACCCTCTACGACGAGCGAGACAACACGATCGAGCGCAAGGCCAGCCAGAACACGATGAACGTCTTCGCGTACGTCTTCATCCTCGGCGCCCCCGGTGGCCTCGTGTTGGAAGACGCCGGGGTCATGGCGCTTCCGGGCGAATTCTACGGCGCGATGTGGACGCTGTTCGCAGTCTACGTCGTGTTCGGCGCGTCCATACTCTACCACAAGTACCGGACATGAGAAACGACATCAGCGAGCGGCGCGCCGAGACCGGCGAGAGCCAGGCCGACCTCGCCGCCGCCGTCGGCGTCACGCGGCAGACGATCAACGCGATCGAACGCGAGCGCTACGACCCCTCGCTGGAGCTCGCCTTCGAGCTGGCCGCCCACTTCGACTGCCGGATCGAGGACCTGTTCGATCCCGAGGCGTGATCACCGCGGCGTCGCCACGACGCCGAGGTGGTCCTCGTGGAACCGGTCGAGTCGTTGCGTCTCCAGAATCTCGTAGGCCTCCCGAAGCCGGTCGAGCGCGCCCTCGAACACCGTCTCCGGATCCTCGGTCACGTCCTCGCTGCGCGCCTTGATCGCGAGCAGGAGCCGGCCGTCGTCCGCGAGGAACCGCGCGTTGCGCACGGCGACTTCGGCCTGCCCGCGCGTCGCCACGTCCTGAACGATCGCGTCCACGTCGCGCTCGACGACGTGGGCGTAGCGTCGCGGGGTCCGCGCGTCCTTCAGAAGCGGGAACAGGCGGTCGCGGGGCTCAGCCGCCTCGACGAGGTCCCGCGCCGGCCGCGGCGCGAACTCCACCGCGTACGTCGGCCCCGCGAAGTCCGCGACGTGGCTGACGGTCGTCCCGCTGGCCGCGCCGAGGTACAACACCGTCTCGCCGCCGGACAACCCCGTGTCGAACCCGAGTTCGAACATCCCGCCGAGCTTCGACCGCTCGGGGTCCCACGCGCGCCACCCGTCCGCGGTCGGCTCGCCGTACACCGGCGGCCCGCGCGTCGCCAGCCGGGTCTCCCCGTCGATCTCGCGGCGCTCGACGCCCGCCGGTAGCCCTGAGTCGCTCATGCGTCGCCCTCCGCGTCGGCAGTGGTGTCGCCACCGCTCCCGTCGTCGTCCTTTCCTTCCTCAGCGCGCGCCCGGATCGTCGCCATCCGCTCGCGAAGCTCCTCGTGGAGCGTCTCGCGGCGCTCGCCCGAGTAGTGGTCCACCCGGGCCGCAAGCGTCAGCTTGCCCGCGAGCGCCCGCGCGGCCGACCCGCGGTCCTCGGGACGCGTGTTCCGCACGTACTCGTGGGTGTAGATGATCCCGTGTTTCGGCGAGGGCGCGCGCCCGGAGAGGTGCGCGAACAGGGCGTCCTCCGCGCCGAGCACCTGCACGGTCCCCGAGGGCTTCTTCGCGAGCGGCTCCAGCCCGCCGGCCAGGGCGATCAGTCGCGCCGCCAGCTCCGGGCCCGCCATCTCGGTGAGGTTCGGCGCCACCGCCGGCGCGGTCCGCTCGATCGTCTCGGCGAGCGCGTCGCGCTCGTCGGCGAGATCGGCGACGCGCGACGCGAGCGAGACGGCGCGGCGCTCCAGCTCGCCGTCCGGCTCGCGCTCGGCCACGGCACGGGCGCCCTCGATCCCCGGCTCGGCGTCGTCGAAGAGGCTCCCCGCCCACTCGGCGGCGCGCTCGGCGAGCTCGTTGGCGGTGCGCTCGCAGTCGTCGAAGGCCCGTACGGCGTGGACGAGCTGTTGGTCGTCGGCGCGCTCGCGCTCGCGGACCGTCTCGCGGGTCGCCGCCACGGACGCCTCGTGCAGGCGGTCGTAGTAGTCGTCTCGCGAGTCGGCGAAGCCGGCGTCGACCGCGAGCCCCGGCCAGTCGCGCGGCTCGTCGGCCTCGCCGTCGGCGATCCGGGCGCGGAGCGCCCCTTGGTCGTCCGACGAACCGCCGGCGAACCAGCCCGCGCCGGGACCAGCCTCGGCGTCGTCTTCGGTGTCGGTCATTACGCGTGGCTACTCCGTCCGGTCGTATAGGCGTTCCCGAAACGATCACGGGAGCAGCCGACGTGAAAAGTGGAGCCGGCGGGGCTACTCGTCGGCCAGTTCGATCGTCGCGCCGGCGTCGTCGGCCTCGTCCCCTTCGTCGTCGCTCCCGGACCGGAACTCCGCGAAGACGCCGTCGGGGTCGCTTCGCAGGTCCGCGATCGTCGCGCCCGCGAGCCCGCCGAGGGCGCCGCCGGTGCTCGCCGCGTTTCGGTTGATCAGTCCGCCGACGGCGGCGCCGAGGGCGGCGCCGACCGCCGCGTACTTCGCTCGGGACAGCGCGCTCTTGATTCGTGATTTCATGCTTACTAGTTCTTTTCGAGGCGACAAAAGTCTGCCGCCGCGATCGCGTCCGGTCAATCGGATCGAGCGATCGGCGTCTTCGCGTCCGCGAGGCCGCACCGTTGTCCGCCCTACTGCAGCCGCTTCGTGGTCTCGACGAGGGGGTGACGGGCGTAGTCGACGATCTCGATGTCGGTGATGTCGTCGAGCCCCTCCTTCTCGGCGGTCTTGGCCATGCCGAGCTCGATCGGCCGGTCGGGGACGATCACGTAGGCGTCCATCTCCTCGATCCCGGCCTCGTGGGCCGCCATCACGCGGTGGTGACCGTCGGCGAGGTGGAGTGTCCCGCCGTTGTCGATGACGACGAGCGGCTCCGCCAGCCCGCGCTCTAACTCGTACTTGCGACCCTCTAGCTCGTCGGCGTACACGCGGGCCTGCGTGGGCGTGAGTTCCGTGAGCCGCACCTCGCGGCGCTCCTCGGTGAGTCCGACGCCGTGGATCTGTTCGAGCGTGCGCATCAGCTTCCCCACCTTGCTCGGGGTGGCGCGCTCGATCTGCGAGCGGACCACGTCCGTGTTCGAGATGATCCCCACAAGGTTGTCGGCGTCGTCGACCACCGGGAGCCGCTGGATCCCGGAGCGGAGGATGACGCGCGCGGCGTCGGTCACCTTCATGTCCGGGTGCGCCACAATGAGGTCGTCGGACATCACGGTGAAGACGGGGGCCTCGTCGTCCGCGAGCAGGAGGTCGGCGGCCGAGACGAACCCCTCGACGGTCCGCCCCTGCGTGACGGGGAACCCGTTGTGGCCGTCGCTTTCGGCCATCCGCCGCGCGACCGCCTCCACGGTCTCGTCGGGACTCACGGTCTCGACGTCGCGGGTCATGTACTCGCCGACGGTCGGTTTCCCGCTCATCATCGATGCGTGTTGTCGTTCCCGTAATAAAAAGGGGCGGGAGGCGGAGTCACCCTCCTCCGCGCTCGTCGCGCTCGCCTTCGATCACGCCCGGGCGGCGCCCGGTCGCTCGTGGACGACGAACTCCGCCGCGTTGACGACGTAGTGCGCGACGACGGGTGCGAGGAGGCTTCCGGTGGCGACGAACAGCCCCGCGAGCGCGAGGCCGAGCACGCCGGCGACGGCGATCCCGAGTCGCCCCTGGGCGCCGTGCCCGAGCGCGAACGCGACCGACGAGGCGGCGACGAGGAGCCACGGGTCGACCGCGAAGCCGACCGACAGCGCGCCCACCAGCGCGCCGCGGAACAGCGCCTCCTCGAAGACCGCGACGACCGGGAGCGCGACCCCGAGCAACAGAGTCCACTCGCCGGCGTCGGTCGGCGCCATCACCTCGCGGAGCCGCGTCGAGGGCGCGACGCCGGCGCGCGCGCCCAGCCGCGCGGCGGCCTCGTTGCCGGCGGCGAGAGCCAGCCCCGCGCCGACGCCGACGGCGACGAACCCGAGATTTCCGAGGGACGCGAACGCTCCCGCGCCGAGCGTCGGTTGCGTCCTGCCGATCCCGAACGCCGACGCCGGGACCGCGGTCCGCCACGCGATCACGGCGAGGACCGCCAGCGCGAGCGCCTGCGAGACCGCCGCGTTGGCGAGGAGGAGTCGCGTCGTGAGGACCGGCCGGTCCCGTCGGCCGTCGTCTTGGAGGGGATCAGAGGCGCTGTCGCGGTCGGTGTCCCTATCGCGGTCGCCGTCACCGTCGTTGTCGGCGTCTTCGCTACCGTCACCGTCGCGGCCGGTATCCGCCGAACCGGCCGCGCCGGGGGCGAGGTCGTCCCGCGAATCGACGAGCCGCGCGCTCTCGAGGGTGCGTCGAGAGCGACGGGTGAAGAACAGAAGCAGCAGCGTCAGGGCGACGGTCGCGACGGCGAACGTCGCCCAGTCGGGCATCGGAACGGGTGGGCCGCTCCCCTACTGCGGGCTCGGGCTGGAGGGGCCGGAGACGCTCCCCTCCTTCAGCGCCGAGCCGGTGATCGACTTGAGCCGGGAGACGAGCGAGTCCTTCTCGGCTTCGCCCTCCAGGGCGATGTCGAGGACCTCGCTGATGTGCGAGACCGGGATGACCTCGATCATGTCCTCGTACTCGTCTTCGATCATCACGTCCTGCTCGTTCGCCTGCGGGATGATGACCCGGGTGCAGCCGGCCTTCGCGGCCGCCTCGATCTTGTGGGTGACGCCGCCGACGGGGAGCACGTCGCCCCGCACCGACAGCGAACCCGTCATCGCGAGGCTCTGGTCGACGCCCACGTCCTCCAACGCGGAGATGACCGCGGTCGCAACCGTGATGGACGCCGAGTCGCCGTCGACGCCCTGCTGGCCCGCCTGCACGAACTGGATGTGGATGTCCATCTCCGAGATGTTCTCGTCGGAGAACTTCTTGATGATCGCGGAGACGTTCGACACCGACTCCTGGGCCATCTCCTTCAGCTGGCCCGTGGCGATCACTTCGCCGGGCCCCTGCGAGGGCGCGACCTCGGCCATCACCGGGAGCATGATCCCGGAGTCCTCGCCCATCACGGCGAGCCCGTTGACGCGGCCGACGACGTACCCCTCGGAGACCTGCAGCTCGTAGTCCTTCCGGCGCTCGATGAAGTCGTCCGCGAGCTGCTGTTCGATGGAGCGCGAGCGCCCCTTCGCCTGCAGCACGTGGTCGCGGGTGGTCAGGTCGGCGTCCTCGCCGCGGGCGATGTCGCCGGCGACGCGGACGAGCCCGCCGAGGTTCCGGAACAGGAGGGTGAGGTGGCCCTTCCGGCCGGAGCGGCGCTTGGCCTCGAGGATGACCTCCTCGACGGCCTCGGCCGTGAACTCCGGCAGGCGGCCGTCCTTCGCGACCTCCTGGGCGATGAACCGGACGTACTTCCGGCGCATCTCCGGGGTGTCCTCGATGGTGTCCTCCATGTACACCTCGTAGCCGTACCCCTTGATACGGCTCCGGAGCGCCGGGTGCATGTTCTCCATCGCGTCGAGGTTCCCGGCCGCGATCATGACGAAGTCCGTCGGGACGGGCTCGGTCTGGACCATCGCGCCCGAGGATCGCTCGGACTGGCCCGTGATCGAGAACTCGCCCTCCTGGATCGCCGTCATGAGGTGCTGCTGACTGCGGATGTCGAGCGTGTTGATCTCGTCGATGAACAGCACGCCCTTGTTCGCCTTGTGGATGGCCCCGGCCTCGACGCGGTCGTGGCTGGGCGTCTCCATCCCGCCGGACTGGAACGGGTCGTGCCGCACGTCGCCGAGCAGCGCGCCGGCGTGCGCGCCGGTCGCGTCGCGGAACGGCGCCGTCTTCGTGTCGCCGTTGTTCACCAGCAGGTTCGGGATCATCGCGTCGGAGCCGCGATTCAGGTAGCGGAAGACGAGGTAGACGACCCCCGCCGCGATGATGCCGACGAGGATCTGGCCGACGATGATGAGCGCGTAGCCCAGCACGACGGCGATGATGATCCACATGAGGAGCGACCGCATCTGGTTGCGCTTGCGCGCCTCCTCGCGGTGCGCCTCGACGATCTGGTCCCCCTTCCCCGCGGGGACGGTCCGGACCTTCGGCTTGTTACCGTCCTCTGGGTTGTGGTAGACGAGCACGTCCTGGAGCTCCTCTTTCGGGAGAAGCTCGGACATCGCCTTCGCCAGCATCGACTTCCCGGTCCCGGGCGAGCCGATCATCATCACGTGGCGGCGCTGCTTGGCCGCCTTGATGATCACGTCGCGGGCGTGCTCCTGCCCGATGACTTGGTCGACGAGCCGGTCGGGGATCTCGAGCTCGGCGGTGGTGTCGATCTTGAGGCCGCCCAGCAGGTCGTCCTCGTCGGGGTCCTCCTCGATCTCGGCGCCCTCGACCTCGACGGTGCTACCCAGCTCGTCGATGCCGCCGCCCTCGTTCGGTTCGGTGACACCCTCGGGGGTGGCGCCGTTCGCTTCCTCGGGGCCCGTCTCGGCGCCCTCCGGCCCGGGTCCGTCGACGACGACTCCGTCGTCCCAGACCGCGTCTGGATCGGCCGGGTCGTCGGCGACCGACTCCTCCTCGGAGGCCGGGTCGCCGGCGCGGTCGGGCTCGTCGACGCCGTCGTCCGCCGGCGCGCGGGCGCCGTCGTCGCGGGCGTCCTCGCCGTTCCCCGTCGGGTCCGAGCCCTCGACGCCGGATTCCTCCGGCTCTTCGGGGTCCTCGGTCGGCGGGTCGTTCGCGTCCTTTTCGTTGCTCATAGAATCGGGTTTCGCTACGGAAAACGAAGGGTCGGCTACTGATATACTTTCTCCCCGCAGATGCCCAGCGTAGTATTCCGAAAACGGCCACGATACGGTCCGTATCCCTCGATATCTGCCGCCAACGCCTCCCACGAGGTTTATAAACGAGGCTCACGCTACGTGTATTCATGCGCGGGTTCTACATCGGGCGGTATCAGCCGTTCCACGACGGCCACCGACACATGGTCGAGGAGATCGCGGGGGAGGTCGACGAGCTCGTCCTCGGGATCGGCTCGGCCGGCGACTCCCACACCACCCGGAACCCGTTCACGGCGGGCGAACGCGTGATGATGGTGACGAAGGCCGTCGAACACCTCGACGTCACCACCTACGTCGTCCCCATCGAGGACCTGGACCGCAACTCCGTGTGGGTGAGCCACGTCCAGAGCATGACGCCGCGGTTCGACGTGGCGTACTCGAACAACCCGCTCGTCGTCCGACTGTTCGAGGAGGCCGGCGTCGAGGTCCGCGGCTCCCCGATGTTCCGCCGCGACGTGCTGGAGGGGACGGAGCTCCGCGAGCGCATGATCCACGGCCGCGACTGGGAAACGCTGGTCCCCGAGGCCGTCGTCGACGTGATCGAGGAGATCGACGGCGCCGAGCGCATCCGACGGATCGCGGAGACCGACGCGAACGCCGAGGCGCCCTCCGACGCGTGACGACTACCGACCGGCTTCCGCCCGCTCCACCGGCCTTTTAAGAGCCAGCCGCACCGCCGATCGCCTATGATCACGCTCGCCTCAGACTTCGGTTCGCCGTACCCCGCCGCGATGAAGGGAGTGATTCGACGCCACACCGACGCCGAACTGATCGACGTCGCCCACGACCTGCCGCGCGGGGACCCCCGCGCCGCCGCCTTCTGGCTCCGGTTCGTGCTCCCGGAGTTCCCGCCGGCCGTCCACTGCGCGGTGATCGACCCGGGCGTCGGCACCGACCGCGACGCCCTGGTCGTCCGCGCCGGCTCGCACGTGCTCGTCGCCCCGGACAACGGGCTCGCGATGCCGCCGGCGCGGGCGCTCGCGGGCGAGAGTGGGAGAGAGAGCGGAAAGGGGAACGGTGACGGCGACGAGGCGATCGAGGCGTTCGTCGTCGACGTCGACGAGCCCGCGAGCGAGACGTTCCACGGCCGCGACGTGTTCGCGCCGACCGCGGCTCGGATCCGGGCGGCCCTCGACGGCGGCCCGGCGGCGGCGACCCCCGAGGCGGTCTCCGACGCGCTCTCCGCGATGGACGACCTCTCGCCGGCGACCGATCCGGTCGACCTCGTCCTCCCGGAGCCGAGCGTCGAGCGCGACGACGCGGGCGACCCGGTCGCCGTCGAGGGCGAGGTGCTCGCGATCGACCGGTTCGGCAACGTCGTCACCAACGTCCCCGGCGAACTGATCCGCGGCCGCGACTGGGTCCGGATCAACGGGGAACTCACCCCGGTCGCCGAGACGTTCGGCGCGGTCGATCCGGGCGACCGGCTCGTCACGGTCGGCAGTCACGGCTACGTCGAGTGCGACGTGAACGACGGGCGCGGCGACGGCGCGTTCGACCTCCGGCCCGGGGACTCGGTGCGGATCGTCGCCGACAACGTGAGCCTGTAGCGCAGCGCTCTGTCGTGCCGGCCGTCTCCCGTTCGAGATTGGGACGCGTGACGCGGATCGGCCGATACAGTCTCTCACATGGGTGATTAGTGTTACCAACATATAATATAACCAACAACGTTATGTCAGCAAATCTCTACTAAGCGGTCGTGACCCACCCGTCTCGCGCGCTCAGTGATCAGATCGGCAGGTCGTCGTCGATACTGCTTCTCGCTCCGTTACACGAGTCTCCCGACGACGGCGCCTGTATCGATCTGTTGACTCCCGAGCCGCCCGGCGAGGCCAACGTCGTGAGCGTTACCCTCTCGGCGTCGCCCGCGGAGCGGCTGTCCCTCTGGCAGCGCGAGGCCGGCAGCGAGCTCCCGACGCGGGCGACGATCGTCGACGCGCGGCGGAACATGACGAACCGGGAGCTCCCGACTTCCGAATCGGGTCCGATCTCGGTGCGCGGGGTTCCCGAGAACGCGAACCTCTACGATATCGGGCTCGTGATCGCCGGCCAGCTCGGTGCGTGGAAGGACACCCCCGAACCGACGGTCATGTGTCTCCACTCGCTGACGGCGCTGCTCGCCGCCTACGAGCCCGAGCAGGTGATCGGCCTGATCACCGCCCTCAACGACCTCTGCGAGCGGCTCGGCGTGACCGCTCACCACCACCTCGATCCGGATGCGCACGACGAGGAGACGGTGGCGACGCTTCGGCCGCTGTACGACGCAGTGGTGGAGCACACCCCGGACGACGGCTGGATCCCGACGGAACGCGAGAAGACGGCGACGAGACCGTCGTTCCGCTCGACGGTGTCGCCGCCCGGCGGAACGGCGAAGACGGGGTCGGACCGTCCCGAAACGGTCCCGATGCGGTATTCCTTCGAGACGGTACTGGACCTGTTGTCGTGCCCGAACCGGCGCACGCTGCTGTACTACTTGAAGAGTCGTCCGGCAGGGGAGATCCCGCTCGATCGACTGGTGGAAGACGTCTGCGACATCGAACGATCCCTGCCGGTCCGAGAGGCGTCGCCGCGAGAGGAAGTCCGGACCGAACTCGTCCGTCAGCACCTCCCGAAGCTCCACGAGGCCGGTGTCATCCAGTTCGACGAAGGCTCCGAAACGGTCCGCTACACGCCGAACGAGGGGCTGGAGTCCTTTCTCCGCTACGTCGAAACGATCGAGCTGGGGTGACTGGTGTGCGCGGAAAACGGGACCGACGGCCGCCCGGCAGTCACAGCTCGACGCCGGACGGGATCAGGCTCTCGTTGCGCAGGAGGTTCCCCTCGTGGTCGTACACGAGGAAGGTATCCTTGTCGTAGCTGACGAGCCGCTCGCCGTCGACGTCGATCTCGACCCGGTAGTGGGCGTCCTCGTCGCCCGCCGAGTCGCGCGCGGCGTGGATGAAGGGGAGTACGTCCGTGGCCGTCTCGTTGAGTTCGAGGACGAAGTCCCCGGTGTAGCGGTTCGTCACGCCCACGACGCCCTCCGGGTCGTCCGCGGCCGAGAGGGGCTCGCGGAGCCGGAACGCCACGTCGATGTCGTCGGCGTCGAAGAGGTCCCCGTCGGTCCCCGAGAGCCGGTCGCGGAGGAGCCCGTCCGGCCCGTGGAAGTCGATGCGGACCAGCGGCGTCGCCTGCCGGTCGCCATCGTCGACGCCCTCGACGGTCAACTCGAAGTAGTCACGCCGCATTGCCTGTGCGGTCCTTTGCGGTCGTCCCGTATGAACGTAACGGGCGGATCGCCGCCGGACCGCGAGTAGTGCGGCGCCCGCCGGGTCAGCGTGCGGGACGGTGAGGGGCGAGAGTGGGCGGCGACGAGGGAATCGGACGGTCTCGGTGTCGCCGGTGATAATCGCCGGGGGGATTTTAAACCGCCACGCCGCATACGGCTCCGTAACGACGATGGCGAGTGACGCTCGCGGGGACGGTGTCGAAGACCGCATCGAGGCCCTCCGGCGGCGGCTCTCGCGGACGTGGGAGGTGCTCCGGGGGGCCGACCTCGATGTCCGCCCCTTCAGACCGGGGCAGGACGGGCCCCTCTCCGGCTTCGCGGTCCCCGACGGCGAGCGCGAGGTCGACCGGTACTGGGTGAACGCGCCGTACGCGTACGTCGTGATCACCCACGACGACGCGGAGAGCGAGCACCGGTACTACGCGGTCGAGCCCGACTTAGACCGGTTCGAGAGCGACCTCCTCGACCGCGTGGTCGACGACATCCGCGACCCGCTGCTGTACCGCGAGGGCACCGGGCGGACCGACGAGGAGACCCTGCGGGCGGAGTTGGAGAGCCTGTTGGAGGGGTACGGCGTCGACGTCGGGATGGACACGTTCCACGCGCTCTCGTACTACCTCTACCGCGACTTCCGCGGCTACGGGAAGGTCGATCCCCTGCTTCACGACCGCCACATCGAGGACATCTCGTGTGACGGCTACGACCTCCCGATCTTCGTGTACCACGACGACTACACCGACATCGAGACCAACGTCTCGTTCGGGAAGTCCGCGCTCGACAACTACGTGATCCGCCTCGCTCAGCAGTCCGGGCGCCACATCTCCGTCGGCGACCCCATGGTGGAGACGACGCTCCCCGACGGGTCGCGCGCGGAGCTCGCCTTGGGCGAGGAGGTGACGCCCCGCGGGTCCGCGTTCACGATCCGCCAGTACGCCGAGGACCCCTTCACGCCGATCGACCTGATCGAATACGGGACGTTTTCGGTCGAGCAGATGGCGTACTTCTGGCTCTGTATCGAGCACAACAAGAGCCTCATCTTCGCCGGCGGCACCGCCTCCGGGAAGACCACCTCGATGAACGCGGTGTCGATGTTCGTCCCGCCGCGCGCGAAGGTGCTCACCATCGAGGACACCCGCGAGCTCTCCCTGTATCACGACAACTGGCTCTCCTCGGTCACCCGCGAGCGCCGCTACGAGGGCGCCGACATCGACATGTACGACCTGCTGCGGTCCGCGCTGCGCCACCGCCCCGAGTACATCGTGGTCGGCGAGGTCCGCGGCGAGGAGGCGATCACCCTGTTCCAGGCGATGAACACGGGTCACACCACCTTCTCGACGATGCACGCCGACTCGATCGAGACGGTCATCAACCGGCTGGAGAACGACCCGATCAACGTGCCGCGCGCGATGGTCCAGTCGCTGGACATGCTGTCGATCCAGACGCTGACCCGCTCGGGCGACCAGCGCGTCCGGCGCGCGAAGACGATCGGCGAGATCGGCGGCATCGACCAGCGCACCGGGGAGCTCGACTACTCCTCCGCGTTCGAGTGGGACGCCGAGACCGACGAGTTCAGCCGGAACGACTCGTCGCTCATGGAGGAGATCGCCGACGAGCGCGGCTGGTCGCGCTCCGAACTGCTCCGCGAGATCCGCCGGCGCGAGCGGTTCCTCGAGCTGCTCCGCGAGCTCGGCGTCACCGACTACCGGGCGTTCACCGCCCTCGTCAACGAGTACTACGCCGACTCCGAGCGCGTGATGGACCGGCTCGAGGAGCGGAGCGACGGCGCGCACGGCGGCTCCGAGGGGGCCGATCGCTCCGGGTCGCCGGGGGACCGGACCGACGGATGATCGCGTACCTCCCCTTGCTCGCCGCGGTCGGCTGCTGTCTGGCGCTGGTGCTGCCCGCGGTCGACGACGGGGCGGACCTGGCCGTCACCCGCGTCGCGCTGCTGCTCTTCGGCGACTACGTCGCCGAGGACGGGCCGCGGCGCCGGCGCCAGCGCGACCGGATGCGCGCCGCCCACGTCGCGGGCACCCACCGCGAGTACGCCGCGAAGACGCTCCTGTACGCCGGCGTGCTCGGCGTCGCCGGCAGCGTCCTCGGCGTGTACGCCGCGGCCGGGCTCCTCTCGGCGCTCGACGTGAGCGAGGCGGCCCTCCGGGAGACGCTCCCCGCGTCGCTCGGCTTCGTCGCCGGCGTGACCCGGCTCACGGGTCTGGGGCTGCCCGAGCTGTTCCTCCTGTTGACGCTGTCGTCGGCGACGCTCGGCGCCGCGCTCGCGATCGGGGCGTACTACGGGCGGTGGGAGCTGCTCGACCAGCGCGCTCACGCCCGGGGCGCCGAGGTCGACGCCACCCTCCCGCGCACCGTCGCGTTCATGTACGCGCTCTCGCGGTCGGGGATGCCGTTCCCGCGCGTCATGGACACCCTCGCGGAGAACGAGGCGGTGTACGGGGAGGCCGCGACGGAGCTGTCGGTGGCGGTCCGCGACATGAACGCCTTCGGCACCGACGCGCTCACCGCCCTCCAGCGCACCTCCCGGCGCACGCCCAGCGAGGACCTGGCCGACTTCGCGGAGAACCTCGCGTCCGTGCTCGGCACCGGCCAGCCCATCTCGGCGTTCCTCAGCGACCAGTACGAGCTGTACCAGGAGGAGGCCGAGTCGAAACAAAAGCAGTACCTCGAGCTGCTGTCGACGTTCGCGGAGGCGTACGTCACCGCCTTGGTGGCCGGCCCGCTGTTTTTCATCACCATCCTCGTCGTGATCGGGCTCGTGCTGGAGGACACCCTGCCGCTGTTGCGCGCCGTGGTGTATCTGGGGGTGCCGCTGGCGACGTTCGGGTTCGTGGTGTACGTCGACAGCGTCACGCAGGGCGTCGGCGGCACCGAGACCGTCGACCTCTCGGAGGCGCTCGAGGACGAGTCGGGAGGCGGCGGTGACGGGGGCTCGGACGCCGGGTCGGCCGCCGCCGGCGACGCACCCACGGACGACGTGATCCACGCGGCTCCCGCTGACGACCCGATGCAGGCCGACGGCGGCGCGCCGCGCGGGTCGTCGTCGGAGGGCCGCTGGACCGCGAGCCGCGAGCGCCTCCGGGCGTACGACGGGATCCGGTCGCTCCGCCGGTGGGTCGCCTCGCCCGTCGAGAGCGTGCTCGACGCGCCGCAGACGGTGTTCCTCCTCTCCGTCCCGCTCGCGGTCGTCGGCCTGCTCGTGACCGCCTTCCCGATCACGCTCGGACCGCCGACCGAGATGGTCGCGCAGGTCGAGACGCCGGTCGTCGCCGCGACCGCGTTCGTGTTCGCGAGCTACGCCGTCGTCTACGAGGCGCGCAAGCGGCGCGTCCGGCGGATCGAGTCGGCGGTCCCCGACTTCCTCGACCGGCTCGCCAGCGTCAACGAGGCCGGCACCTCCGTGGTCGGGAGCGTCCGGCGCGTCGCGGACTCGAACCTGGAGGCGCTGAGCGACGACCTGAAGCGGACCCGCCGCGACATCGACTGGGGCGCCGACGTGGGCACCGCGCTCCGGCGGCTGGAGCGCCGGGTGCGGTCGCCGATGACCTCGCGGGCGGTCGCGCTGATCACCAACGCCATGCGCGCCAGCGGCGACATCGGCCCCGTGCTCCGGATCGCGGCCGACGAGGCGCGCGCGACGTGGTCGCTCCGCCGTGAGCGCCGACAGGTAATGTTGACGTACCTCATCGTGATCTACATCTCCTTCCTCGTCTTCCTGGGGATCATCGCCTCGCTGTCGGTGTCGTTCATCCCGGCGATCGAGGAGGCGGCGGTCTCCGGCGCCGGAACCGGCGCGAGCGACCTCCCCGGGGCGCCGGGCGGCCCCTCGGGGATCACGGACGGGCTCGGGGACATCGACGCGAGCGCCTACGAGCAGCTGTTCTTCCACGCCGCCGCGATACAGGCGGTCTGCTCGGGGCTCGTCGCCGGGCAGCTGGGCGAGGGGTCGGTCAAGGACGGCGCGAAACACGTCGTCGTCCTCCTGGTGTTGACGCTCGTCACGTTCCTCGTCATCGGGATGGTCTGAGTCCATCGGAGCTAAATCGGTCCGGCGCGACCGCCCCGTATGGACCCTCAGACCGCCGGCGACCCGCGGTCGACGTACGACCGGATCGCCGCGCACTTCTCGAAGACGCGGGAGTACGCGTGGCCGGAGGTCGAGTCGTTCCTCGACGGGCGGGCCGCGGCCCGCGCGCTCGATCTGGGGTGCGGCAACGGGCGCCACGCGGAGCTGCTCGCGGAGCGCGCCGACGCGGTCGTCGGCGTCGACCTCAGCCGCGAGCTCCTCGGCGAGGCGGTCGACCGGGCCCGCGATCACGGGTTCGACGCGAGCGCGTCGTTCGTCCACGGCGACGCCGCGGCCCTGCCGATCGCGACCGACGCGGTCGGACTCGCCGTCTACGTCGCCACCATCCACCACCTCCCGTCGCGCGAGGCGCGGGTCCGGAGCCTCGACGAGCTGGCCCGGGTCCTCGTGCCGGGCGGGATCGCGCTGGTGAGCGCGTGGAGCACGGCGCACGACCGGTTCGATCGGGCGGAGGGGTTCGACACGACGATCGATTGGACCCTCCCGGGCGGCGAGACGGTGCCGCGGTACTATCACATCTACTCGCCCGAGGAGTTCGAGGCCGACATCGGCGAGAGCGCCCTCGAAACCGTCGACGTGGACCTGTCGAGCGGGAACTGCTACGCGACCGTCACCGTTTCGGACACCTGATTATCACGTCCGATACCGACGTAGGTGGATTAAAGAGACAGTGACGACCGCGTCGATGTAATGAGTTCTACTCGTCTGGATCGACTTCTGCGTCGGATCAGTCCCGACGCGGTCACCCGCAGCTACCTCGCGAAGTTCGCGGTCGTCGTGCTCGTGGTCGTCGCCGCCATCGGCGCGGTGGGCGCGGTCACCTACGCCGAGACGACCGAGCAGCTCGAGGCCACCGCACAGGAGGACTACACCGCCGTCGCGGAGCTCGGCGGCGTCGAGCTCGACGGCTGGACGAGCGCCCGGCGATCGACGGTGCGGGACATCGCGGACAACGAGGCGTTCTCCCGCGACGCGGACGTGACGGCGCGGTACCTCAGCTCGCACAAATCGCGGACGACCGAGGAAGTGATCGCCCTCCACCACGTCGACCGGAAGAAGGGGACCGTGATCGCGTCGAGCCAGGACGACTCCGACGCCGGCGCCGCGGTCACGAGCCAGGAGTGGTTCGACGACAACCTGCTGTACGGGGATCAGGTCTTCACCACGCCCACCTACGAGGTCGAGGGCGAACACCGGATCGCGTACGTCGCGCTGACGCCGATGCGCGACTACCTCGTCATGGAGGTCGACCTCGCGCCGGTGGTCGCGGACCTCCGGCAGCCGACCGACGGCGCGTTCACGACGCTGGTGCAGTCGGACGGGACGGTCGCCGCCAGCGACCGCGCGGGCGTCGCCGGCGAGCGGTACAACGGCGGCATCCGGACGGCCCTGTTCGACGAGGAAAACCCGGTGGGCCACGTCGCGTCCGCGACGTTCGGCTTCGCCGACGGGGCCGAGTACTTCGTCGCGTACGCGCCGGTCCCCTCCGAGGACTGGTCGGTCGCGGTCCACGTCCCCCTCTCGGAGGCGTACGCCCTCTCCGGGATGATCGGCCGGAACCTCCTCCTGATTATCGGGGTGGCGATCGTCGGGCTCGGGCTGCTCGGTGCGACGCTCGGCCGAGGGACCGTCGTCGAGCTGAACCGCCTCGGGAACCGCGCGCGCGAGCTGGAGGCCGGGAACCTCGACGTGGACTTAGAGACGAGTCGGCGAGACGAGTTCGGCGACCTCTACGGCTCGTTCTCGACGATGCGCGACTCGCTGCGCGAGGAGATCGAGTCCGCGGAGACGCAGCGGGAGCGCGCGGAGGCGGCGAAGGCGGAGAGCGAGGCGTTCGCGCGGACCTTAGAGGAGCGCGCCGCGGCCTTCGGGGCGACGATGGGAGAGTGCGCCGACGGCGACCTCACCGCGCGGCTCGACGCCGAGCCCGACGACCCCGAGGCGCTCCGCGAGATCGCCGACGGGTTCAACGACGCGATGGACGAGCTGGAGGCGACGATCGCCGAGGTCGACGCGTTCGCGGGCGAGGTGGCCGCAAAGAGCGAGGCCGTGACGGACGGGACCGACGAGGTCGCCGAGGCGGGCCGCGAGACGAGCGACGCGGTCGACGAGATCTCGGCGGGCGCGGAACGCCAGAGCCGGCAGCTCGCCGACGTCGCCGGCGAGATGGAGGACATGTCCGCGACCGTCGAGGAGGTGGCCGCCTCCGCCGAACAGGTGGCGACCACCTCGCAGCGGGCGAGCGACCTCACGGAGCGGGGCCGCGAGGCGACCGGCGACGCGGTCGACGAGCTCCACGCGATCGAGGAGCGCTCGGAGTCCGCCGCCGAGACGGTCGAGCGGCTGGAGGCCGAGATGGAGGAGGTCGACGAGATCGTCGAGACGATCTCGGAGATCGCCGACCAGACGAACCTGCTCGCGCTGAACGCCTCCATCGAGGCCGCCCGCGCGGGCGAGGCCGGCTCCGGCTTCGCGGTCGTCGCCGAGGAGGTGAAGTCGCTCGCGGAGGAGACGCAGGAGTCGGCCGCCGAGGTGGAGGCGCTCATCTCCGGCCTCCGCGAGCGCACCGACGAGAGCGTCGCCGAGATGGCCGCGATCCGCGAGGGCGTCGGTGACGGGGTCGACACCGTCGAGGACGCCGAGGAGGCGTTAGAGGCGGTCGCCGACCGCGTGACCGAGGCCGACGACGGGGTCCAGGAAATCTCCGGCGCGATGGACGCGCAGGCGTCGTCGGTCAGCGAGGTCACCGGCGCCGTCGACGACCTGGCCGGCGTGAGCCAGCAGACGACCGCCGAGGCGACGACCGTCGCGTCGACCGCCGAGGAGCAGGCCGTGACGCTGCGAGAGGTCTCCGAGCAGGCGCACGACCTAACGGAGCGCGCACGCGATCTGCGTCGGATGACCGACGAGTTCGACGTGGAGAAGGAAGGGAACGACCTCGAGGGGAGCGTCGAGACGGACGCCGAGATCGACGCGGGAGCCGACGCCGGTGCGGACGCCGCCGCGGCGGTCGAAGCCGAGGCTGACACGGGGGTCGAAGCCGGCGCAGAGGCTGACGGGGACAGAGCGATCGAAGCGGAAGCGGAGGCCGAAGCGAACTCCGACGACTCGGCGTTCGCATTCGGCGCGGACGCGGCGGAGGCGGCGGACGAGACCGACCCGTCGGTGAGCGCCGACGGGGGCGTCGCTCGCGAGGCGGACGATCCGGTGGCGACGGACAAGACGAACGAGACGAACGCGACGCTCGACGACGCGTCCGGCGGGAACGCAGAAAAGTAGCCGCACCGCCTACCGGCGGCCGAGCCGCGGGTCGTCTCAGTCGGCGACCGTCTCGTGACCGGTCCGCGCGTCCTCGGCCAGCGGGGTCACGATCTTGTAGGCCGCGTACAGTCCGAGCACCGCGATACCGGCCAGCACGACCCCCGTCCGGAGCTGCGGCGAGAACAGCGGGGTCGCGATCACGTCGCCCGCCTCGTTGGTCAGCGGGACCGGGCTGTACGGCGCGCCGACGAGGATCTCGAGGAGACCCATGCCGACGATCCCGAGCAGCATTAGTCCCGCGCTCAGCGCCATCGCCGCCTTGTCGATGATGTCTGTCATTGGATGTCACCTCTTAACCGAGCAGGTACCGGAGCTTCGGGTGCTGTTCGACCACGTCGAGCTTCTCGATGACCGCGTCGAGGCCGTAGTACCGACCCGCCGCGAGCACGATCACCGTCATGAACAACAGCAGGCCCATGAGGTCGCTGTTGACGAGCCCGTGTCCGAACTCGGCGTTGCCGAGCCAGAACAGGACCATGAAGATCACCCCGCCGAACGCCGCCAGCCGGGTGAGCGCGCCGAAGATCAGCGCGAGCCCGATCAGCGTCTCGAACAGGGGAACCCCCGGCTCGATGAGCCACCCGAGGTTGTTCCCCATCCACACCGGGATGCCGCCGAGCGCCGTGCCCGACATCTCCTGCATGTACATCGTCCCGTAGGTGTACGAGAACCCGCTCTCGATCACCTTCGTGATCCCGGAGTGGAAGAACCACCAGCCGGTGACGACGCGCAGGAAGGCGATCCAGTACGCCGCCCACGGGCCGTCCAGTGCGAACTCGACCTCGTCGACCAGGGGATTGCTCGATTGGTATGACATCGTCGTCACCTTACGGGTGTACGTTGGGTGGATACACACATATGTACCCAGAACGCTTCTAAGCCTCTGAAAACGGTTCTAAGAGTGCTGTAACGGCCCTCAATATTGTGGGTCTTTAAGTACCGTATCGGACGATCGATCGTCGGGTTTCTCGGACCGGTCGTCGAGAACACGGAACGTTTATGAGAACTGTTCGGCCTACGTGTAGACGCGTTCAGCGACGGACGCATCCACGCGCGCCGGTGGTCTAGTGGTAGGACCTGAGCCTTCCAAGCTCATGGCCCGGGTTCAAATCCCGGCCGGCGCATTTCTCGGCGTTTCACGCATCAATAGTCCATTCTCCGCCCGGTAGAAGTTGGAAATCGAATGAAAAGAAAATCCTCCGGTTCGAGGAGGGTGGAACTGTATCGAGCATGGGCGGAATACCGAGAGAACCTCCGTACAGGAACGAACCCCGTCGCGTGACTGCGACCCTACATTTTTCGCGGCAGTAGTCGTTGATGACGTATGGATCCGGACCGAGCACGCGGTGTCCTCCTCGGGTTGGCGTGTGGCGACGCGCTTGGGCGGCCGGTCGAGTTCAGATCGGCGTCGGCGATCAGTGCTGAACACGGTCGCCTCGACGAGATGGTCGGAGACGGGACGTGGAACCAGCCCGCCGGGACGATCACCGACGATACCGAACAGGCGCTGTGTATCGCCCGCAGCCTCGTCGATCAGCAGGCGTTCGATCCGGCGGACGTCGCGGCCCGGTTCGTTGACTGGTACGACAGCGGACCGTTCGACATCGGAGGGATGACGTTGAGGTCGCTCAGCCGGCTCAAACGCGGCGACGCGTGGGACGAAGCGGGAAAACACGTCTGGGAACAGAGCCGAGAAGGCCAGAACGCGGGCAACGGAAGCGTGATGCGGTGTGCACCACTCGCGATCCCGTACTCGACGGAGTGGGAGCGACTCGCGGAGGTGAGCCGTCAGTCCTCGCAGATCACGCACGCCGATCCGCGGTGTACCGACGGCTGTGCGGTTCTGAACCTCACGATCGCGGGTCTGCTCGACGACGCAGACGCGCCGTTACAGGCTGCGCTCGATCACGTCGGCTCAGACGTGCCCGACGAGCTCGTGACGGCGCTCGAACCGGTGGCTCGCGGCGAGACGCCCGCCACGTTGGAGACGTCAGGCTACGTCGTCCATTCGCTACAGACGGCGCTCCACGATGGGCTCCGAGCAGAGACCGCCGAAGAGGCGATCGTGACGGCCGTGAACCGTGGTGGGGACGCTGATACGATCGGCGCGATTGCCGGTGCCGTCGCCGGCGCGCGATTTGGGGCGTCGCAGCTCCCGGACCGATGGTCGGCTACGATCGACGAGACGGATGAACTCGGGGCACTTGCGACGAAGCTCGAAGGAATGTCAGCGTGAATCGCCTCGGAGCCGAGTGGTTCGAGGGCGTCTCTCGTCGTCACGGAAGCTGTGACTTCGGTACGGCCCCGAAGCTTCCCGTATCTACGACGCGCTTTATAGACACGCGCTGATCTCCACACCACACGAGGCGTACTCTTTCGTCGTTCCCGACGATTTGCTACTTGAGAGCGTCTCACGGATGGTCTCACCTGCGATCCGGGGCGGGTAGTCAAACGAGAGGCCACGATCGCGACGGTGTTCTCGCTCCGTCGGGAGTTTAATACAGCCATCTGACAAACTGCCTCCCATGTCCGAGTCGTCCACTCTCGACCCAGACACTGCTGACTGGTTAACTCTTGACGCGGATGAAGAGATTATTTGGTCTGGGAAACCCCACGAGAGTAGCTTGATCCCGGCGCTCGTCGTCGGACTGCCCCTCTCGATCGTCCTCATCGGGTTGTTCATCATCGCCGGGGCCTATCTGCAACGCGAGAATACGCAGTACGTCGTGACGACAGACGGGCTATACACGAAAACGGGAATCCTCTCGCGTGACGTCCAGCGCATCGATTTCGGAAAGGTACAGAACACATCTTACAGCCAGGATTTCTTCGGTTCCCGATTCGGTTACGGAAACGTCGATATCTCGACCGCCGGCGGTTCGGGTATCGAGATGCAGTTCCGGTCAGTCCCCGACCCGCGCGAGATTCAGGAGCTCATCAACAAGCGAGTGAAGGGGAGTCGTGGCGAACCGACGACGGAATCGGGCGAAACCAAGCGCGACGTACTCGATGAGATCCTCGTCGAACTCAGGGAGATCCGCTCCACTCTCGAAGCACAACGGGAGACGACGGGATCCACGTCGGCTACGACCTCCGACGTCGGCGATGGGGCAGGCGAACGATCGACCGGTGAGGACACCGCAAACCGGAACGAGATCGAGAGTAGCAACCAGAGAGCCGGGAACTCTCCCGCCGATCGAGAGTCGGCCGATGAACGATAGCCAGCCATGACGGAGTCGATCGATCCGGCGATCCCGCTCGACCCCGACGAAGCGGTCGAATGGTCCGGCCGCCCGCGGATCACTACCATCCTCCCGACAGTCGTGATCGGCGTTCTCCTCGTCGTCGCCGGAATCGTGGTCAGTGTTACTCAAGGGGCCCCGATCTTCCTCGCAGTCGTTCCATTCGGCGTTGCGATCCCGGTCTGGAAGTATTTCGCTCTCCGAGGCGTGCAGTACGTGATAACGGACGAAGCACTCTACGTGAAACGCGGCGTGTTGTCCCGATCTGTCACTCAGGCGAACCTCGAAACCGTCCAGAACAGCTCGTTTGGACAGGACATCACGGGGTCCATCTTCGGATACGGCTCAGTTACGTTCGAAATCGCTGGCGGAGAGGACCTCTCGTTCCGAGCGATCGAAGACCCTCGTGCAATCCGGGCGCTCGTCGATCGAACGGGATCGAACGACGACGGTGTCGGCGGGAGTAATCGTCGGGAATCCGCTATCCCTGGGGATCTGACGCAGTGGCAGCAAGTCCGTGACGAGATCCGAGCGATTCGCAGGTCCCTCGAAGAATAGTCGTTGAGAAAGCCTCGGGGAAGACGGTGTACTTACTGCTCCTCGTCGGAGCGCTCGCCAACCGCGTCCTGACGTTCAGAGTGTCGGGGCGGTTCGACGCATATTTCGCCGTTGGCGGCGACCTCCGCGTGAATGAGTCGCTACGGGACGGCCGGCCGGTTCGTGCTCCTGTGTGCCGTCTGGGGAACGGCGTTCATGGCGACGGACGTCGGCTTGGCCGATCTCCCTGCGGTGCCGTTCGCGGCCGTGCGCTTCGACGTCGCCGCCGCGCTGCTGTTCGCCGCCGTGTTTGCCTCCGGTGCGGACGTCCGCCCTCGGACTCGGGACGACTACGTCTACGTGCTCGTCGGCGGCGCGCTCATTATCGGGGCCCACCACGCGTTCCTCTTCGCCGGCCAGCAGTACGTCACGGGCGGTGTCGCCGCCGTGCTGTTGGGGCTCGTCCCCGTGGTGACGCCCGCGCTCACGCGGCTCGTCTCCACCGACGAGGAGTTCACCGCCGCCACCGCGGTCGGCGTCGCGCTCGGGTTCGCCGGCGTCGTCGTCATCGCCGACCCCGACCCCACGAACTTCGCGGACAGCGTCCTCGGCGTATCGCTGGTGCTCGCCTCCGCGCTCGCGTTCGCCGTCGCCGCGGTCGTCACGCACAGCCGATCGCCGTCGATGCCGTTCCTCTCCACGCAGGCGTGGATGATGGCCACCGGCGCCGTCGTCCTCCACGCCGCCGTGTTCGCGCTCCCCGGGCAGTCGTTCGCGACCGCCACGTGGACGCCGTCCGCGCTCGGCGCGCTCGCGTACCTCTCCGCGGTCGCCGGCGTCGGCGGCTTCCTGTTGTACTTCACGCTGCTGGACGACCTCGGCCCGATCGAGATGAGCTTCATCGAGTACGTGATCCCCGTGTTCGCGGCGCTGGCGGGCTGGCTCGTGCTCGGACAGGAAGTGACGCCCGCGACCGTCGCCGGGTTCGCGTTCATCCTCGCGGGGTTCGTCGCCGCCAAGTGGCGGGCGCTGCGTGGGGTCGCACGTAGTTTTCGATTCCCCGGGAGAGCCTCCTGAACGCGCTCTCGATCTTGCCGATCGCGACCGCTATGCTCGTCGGACCCTCTCCCGAGACGTTCCCGCCGAATAACGGCTCGACGGTCCCGTCGGATGCGTCTCTCCCGAGCAGTCCGGTTGAGCGAGATCGCCGCCGTGAGTCACACCGAACGTCCCCCGCCGTCGCCGGGCGACTCGATTCCGCGTACGATCCCGAGCAGCTCTCGACGGGCGGCTTCCGGACCCGCTCCGGCCGGATACGACACCTCGTCGAGGGGATACGCACCGCCGCCGAGGAGGTACTCGTCTGCGCTCCACACCGCGAGCAGCGCCTCGATCGGGACCCGGCCGTCTCCGGGACCTGCGCGGGCGACCCCGCGAAACGTCGAGAGCGTCGCCCGCGACGCTCTCGGATCGTCGATCGCGATCTCCCGGTCGCCGCGGTGCTCGATCCGTTCGATGTCGCGTTCGGCGAGCCGATCCCGGAACCCCGACCGCGCCCGTCGCTCGACGAGCGCGGTGAGCCCGGAGTTCGGCGCGGTCGCCGGGCGAATGCGCAGGCGGCTCGCGAAACAGAACGGGCGCGGCGGCTCCCGCGCGGCGCGCTCGTACCGCACCGTGCTCGCGTCGACCGAGACGGGGCCCGCGGCGAACGCCCGCTCCGTCGTCTCGTCGACGCGCTGCCACCCCTCGAGGCGGTCGCTGGGAACGACGGGCGGCTCCATGGGCGGCGTTCTCCGCCGAGCCCCCTAAAAGGAACCGGCGCTCGGCCGACGGCGGGGTCGCTCGCTCAGTGGTCGTCTTCGCGCCACTTGTGCTCGCACTCGGTACAGACGAAGAAGCGCGTCTCGGACTCGTCAGCCGAGCGGATCTGCTGCATGTACCAGTAGGCGCGGTCGTTTCCGCACTCCGGACAGTGGGCCGTCGTCTGCGGAAGCCCCTTGTCCTCCGCGTCGCTCACGTCGACGATCTCCGACTCGACCTGCGACTCGGTGGTCCACTGATCGTCCTCCTCCTCGCGTCCGATCTCGTAGCCGCAGGAGTCGCATACCCAGTGGTCCTCGCCCTCGCCGGACTTCATCATCGATCCGCACTCGTCGCAGAACTTCATGGCGGAACCAACCGCGGATCGTATATAAGCGGCGGGATCGCGGGCCGAGGAGTGCGACCTCGTGCCGCCGCCGTCAGTCTCCGCCGTCGACGTGGTCGGCCAGCGCGAACCGGACGCGCTCCTCTTCCGCCCCCTTCGTCTCTCGACCGGTGACGACGACCTCGCCGATCTCGGCGGTGTTCGCGACGTGCGTTCCGGCGCAGGCGGTCCGGTCGTAGGGGGCGGCGTCCGGACCGGTTCCGCCGATCTCGACGATCCGCAGCTCGTCGATCGAGTCGGGAAGGAGATCGATCCGCGTGCGGTCGGTGTCGAGCGTCGCTTCGGCGGTCTCGCGCTCCATCGTGTAGCTACGCACGGGGCGCTCGTCGCCCACGAGCTCGTTGAGCCGGTCCTCGATCCGCGCGAGGTCGCCGTCGTCGAAGCGCTCGTACGCCGCGTCGAGGTGCGCGTGGTCGTCGTAGAGCTGATTCCCCGTCGTCCTCGCGTCGAACTCCGCCAAGAGCAGCGCCGAAAGCAGATGCTGGGCGGTGTGATACCGGGAGTGCGCGCGCCGCCGCGCCGCGTCGACCTCGCCAACGACGGTCGTTCCGGGTTCGAGGAGGGAGAGGGCGTCGCCGGCCGGGGCGTCGTCGAGCGATTCGGCGGGGGAGTCGTCGGCGACTCCGGACCCCGTGCCTCCCGCGGGCTCGAGGGTGTGGTAGACGGCGTCCTTTTTCTGTACGTCGACGACGCGCCAGCGTCGGCCGGCATTCCCGTCATCCGCCGCGCCGCCGTCCGAGTGATCCTTCTCGTCCGCGACCCGGAGGGTCCCCCTATCGTGCGGTTGACCGCCGCCCGTCGGGTAGAAGTGCGTCCGGTCGAGGACGACCCGGTCGTCGAGGACGCGCTCGACGGTCGCCTCGAACGTCGTCACCGCGTCGTCCGCGAGGTAGAGCTCCTCGGTCATGCCCGGACGTTGCGGTGCCGCGGGCTTCAGTGGTGCGCCCGGCGGCGCTTCCCCTCGGGGGCGCGAACCGCCGACCGCCATCGGGGGAAAACTGCTCTCAGATCCGATATTCGGATGTCGACGTTTATCAGCGCTCCGGACGTAGTGCCCGCATGAACAGCCCCGAGCGCGCGCAGAGCGAGGTCATCGGGACCGTGCTGCTCCTGGGGCTCACGATCGCGGCGATCGGGATCACGGTCGGGATCGGATCGACCGCGCTCGCGGACGCGCAGTCGTCCGCCGACATCGAGCGTATCGAGGGGTCGATGACGCAGGTGGACTCGAAGGCGAGCCTCGTCGCCCACGGCGGGTCGACGAGCCAGCGCGTCCGGCTCGACCCCAGTCGCGAGGCCGACGTGCGGGTCGACGGCGAGGCGGGGACGATGCGGATCGAGGTGGAGGCGGAAAACGAGGACGGCGACATCGAGACGCAAACGGAGAACGTCACCCTCGGGGCCGTCGTCTACGAGCGCGGCGACGACCGCGTGGCGTATCAGGGCGGCGGCGTCTGGCGCTCGAACGGGGACGGGTCGTGGATGGTCTCCCCGCCGGAGTTCCACTACCGCGGGGACACGCTCACCCTCCCGCTCGTGACGGTCGACGGGGACGGCCGGCTCGGCGACTCCGCGGTCGTCGCGGGCGACACGAAACACCCCGAGGGACTGTTCCCCTCGGAGAACGTCTCGAACCCGCTGCTCGGCGGGAACGTCACGATCACCGTCGAGAGCGAGTACGCGGAGGCGTGGGGTCGCTTCTTCGAGACCCGCACGTCGGCGAACGTCACGCAGCTCTCGGAGACCGAGGTCCGCGTTGCGCTCCGCACGGAGACGGTCCATCCGACACTCAGCACGAGCGTCTCGGCGACGGCGAGTTCGAAGCTCGCCCTCGGTGAGGTAACCAGTCTGTACGCCGACAGCTACGACTCGTCGGACGGCTCGTACAATTCGAGCTCCGCAAGAGACGGAGCTCGGATACAGACGAGCGGGAAATTCCACCTCAACGCAAGGGGCGGGCGCGGCGATCCGGACTCGATCACGGTGCGTGGGGACGTCGTGGCTCCATCATTCAGCCCGTCGAGAACTAGCGATGTCTGGCAAGATAACACGAATATTTCCGGCGATCTGATACAATCGGACGGAAGAGCGAGCGTCGATCCCATCTCCGGGGCGATAACTGCGCGCATGGACCGGATCCGCGACGAGAACCTCGCGTCTGAGGGCGCGTTCAGGGACGGGTTCGAACACGACAACGGCTCGGAGATGACGATCGACGAGGACACCTACGTCAACGGCGGCGTGGAAGTTTCAGACGGAAGCACCCTCCGGATCGAAAACGGCGCGACCGTTCACATCAGCGGCGACCTCGACGTGAGCGGGTCGAGCGAGGTCGTGTTTGACAACGCCGGCGGTAACGTCGCCGTCTTGGTCGAACACGAGCTCGCGATGCAAGATACGGCCGCGATCAGCTCGGTGGGTGGGGACCTTGGAGAGCCCGGAGAGACTGTGGAAGACAACCGGAACCAGCTGTTCGTCGACGGCCCGGTCGGCATCGTCGGCGAGGCCGCGATCGCGACCGACGATACCACCCGGTTCGAGCTGTACAACACCGGCGCCGTCAACGTGGAAGACCAGGCGACGATCGCCGCCGACGGCGACGTGACCCGGAACCTCTGGTGGTATTCGAGCGCGGCGGACATCTACTTCGAAGGCGACCAGGGCGACGGAATCGACTTCGCCGGGGTGTTGTACGCTCCGACGAGCGGCGTGGAACTCCAAGACGATATGACGTTCAAGGGGTCGTTCACCTCCGCCAGCTTCGAGTTCGACGACGCCGACCTCAGCCTCCACTACGACGAGTCGCTCGCCACGCTGCAGCCGTTCGAAGGCGATTCGGTCCCCGTGGTGAGCCACCTCCACGTCTCCACGCACCGGGTGACGATCGAGAGCGACTAACCCGCCAGACGGTGGCCGAGACGACCGAGACGACCATTCGATCGGTCCGCGCCCGGTCACCGACGCAGTTCGATGATCCGAACGGTCTCGCGGACGTACACCGTCTCGGAGTGTCCAAGCTCCGCGACGGCGACCCCCTCCGTCCCGGCGGGCGTCGCGTTCCCGAACCCGTCCGTCTCCTCGAAGTACCGCCCCCACGCGTCCGGGTGTTCGGTCTCGACCCAGAGGTACAGCGTCTCCCCGTCCCCCTCGAAGCGCTCGGTCTCCGAGTTCGTGGTCGCGTCCTCGACCGTCGTGATCTGAACGGTCCCCTCGCCGGCGACGCTGTCGCCGCCGGAGCCGCGAACGAGCGCGACGATCGGAATCGCCGTCCGGTCGTCCGCGGCGACGAAGCGGGGTTCGGACAGCATCACGGAGCCGTCCCCGTCGCCGCGGACTAAGGCCCCGGCGTCGTACGCGATCGTCGTCCCGCCGTCCCGGTACGCGAGGGGCCTCGACGTCCACGCGGCGACGGTGCGGTTGTCGACCTCGCCGGGATCGCTGGTGTTCGCGAGGGTGAACCGCGTCTCCCCCGTGACCGAGAGGGTGCCGCCGGCCAGCCGGACCTCAGTCGCCCGGTTTGGATCGCCGTACCGCTGGATGTCCCGGAGGTTGTCGTCGAACACCTCGAACGCGCGCTCGACGTTGTCGATGCGCTCGGCCTCCCGCCGGTCCTCCACGCCGGAGATCCCGACGGCGAACACCGTGCCGATGGTGATCGTGATGAGCGAGAACACGAGGATGTAGCCGACGACGTCGCTCACCCCCCGCTCGTCCTCCACGAGGGAAGGGCCGCCGGGGATCCCTCCGATCGAAACCGTCCGAGAGCGTCGGTCGCTCATCGCTCCGCCACCTCCAGCGTCTCCGTCCCGCTGTCGTACTGGATCCGGACCGGACCGCCCCGAACGTTCGACTCGGAGACGGTCACGTTCGCCGCGTGAGGGATCTCGACGGCCATCTCCGGGTCGTCGGTCCGCAGCGTCACGCTCGCGTTGGTGACCGCGATCCGGTAGGGACGCCCGGCCAGCCGCGTCGGGAGGTCGACGGCGACCGAGACGTTCGCCGGCGCGGCGCCCGCCGGGCGTCCCGACTCCGCCGCCCGCGCGAGGCGGTCCGCGCTCTCGAGGTTCGCGACCACCGTCTGCCCGGTCACTTCGAGGTCCCCCCTGACGACCCGGTCGGTCTGCGAGTCGACGACCCCGCCGATCCCGATGACGACGCCCGAGAGCAGCACGGCGCCGATCGCGAGCGTCAGCACGTACCCGACTGCGGTGCTCACCCCCCGCTCGTCGCCGCCGAACCGCGGGCGCTCGGGACCCCGCCGATCACGCATCGGGCTCACCCGGGGCGACCCGAACCGTGGTCTCGAACCGGAGGTCGGCGGTCCGGTAGCGGAGGTCGATCGTCGCGTCGTACACGGCCTCTCGCACCGTCAGAGCGGTGTCGCTTGCGGGCTCCGTGGCCGACTCCACGGTCGCGGTCGCCGCCGCCCCGACGCCGTCGGCGTTCTCGAACTCGATGTCGTACTCGTCGTCGCCCAGGTCGGCCGGCCAGACGCCGGGACACGGCTCGCCGTCGAGCCGGTCGCCGGTGAGATCGAGCGTGACGGGGTCCCCGGTCGCGGCCGACCGACACAGCTCGGTCGGCGTCGAGCCGTTCTCGCCGCCGGCGACCACCACGTCTCCCCCGTTCTCGTAGAGGTACACCTCGCGGGTGCCGCCGGCCGCAGAGCGGTTGAACACGGCGGCGAACGCCTCGCTGCTCGCGTTCGCCGCGTCCGTCGACGGCAGAGTGCTCTCGTTCGTGAGCGAAAACGCGCGGATCCGATCGACGTCGGGCGCGGTCGTCGAGTCGTTGACCGGGCCGGAGAGGTACCACCCCGGCGTCGTGTCGACGGGCTCGACGACCGCGATCCCGCCCCGGCTCGCGTACCGCCCCGAGAGGTTCCGGTTGAGCTCGTCGACGCCGGTTTCGATCTCCGCGCCGGTCGCGGTCCCGTTCCGGTTGGTGGCGTCGATCAGCGCCCCGGTCTCCTCGACCGCGGCCGCGCGGACCTCCAGCGCCTCCCCGTCGGCGGCCTCGACGCCCCGGGTCGCGACGTTCTCGCTGTAGATGCTCGCGTTCAGGAGGACCACGAGCGCCACGAGCGAGACGGCGACGACGAGCCCGGATATCAACAGGAGCTGGCCGCGGTCCGCGTCCCGGAAGCGACGGTCGGCCGGACGGCGGTCGCCGCCCGAGCCGTCGCCGCCGTCAGCGCCGTCGCCGCCGATCACAGCTGCCATACGACGATGCGCACCTCCATGCGGTCGTAGATCGCGCCGTCGGCGGCGTCGACGGCGTAGAACTCCCCGGGGTCGCTCCCGTCCGACAGCCCCGCCAGCGTCGCGTTCTCGTACCCGGGCATGGTGAGGTTCGCGTCGTCGGTGAGCACGACGGTGCGAGTCGCCGTCACGGCGTTGTCGCTCGGCGACCCCATGTTCACCATCGTCGTCACCTCCTCGTTCCGCTCGCCGTGCGCGACGCGGACGTTGAACGCGATCCGCCGCTCGCCGAAGGTCCGGTCCAGCGCCTCGCCGAACCCGTTCGGCGGCCCGCCCCGCGCGAAGTGGTCGGGGTTCCCGTCGGCGGTGAACGACTCGTTCTCCGGGTCCCACCGGAGCAGGGCGTCCTCGAGGTCCCCGTTCGCGGCGCTGGTCTCCAGCAGGTCGGTGGCGACGGCGCGCTGCTGGTTCTCCAGGTGCTGGTTCGACGTGCTGGCCGACAGCGGCGTGACGGCGGTCGCCTGCAGCGCGAACGTCAGCCCGACCACGATCAAGATTGCGGCGGCGAACGCCTCCAGGGTGTGCGCCTGCGCGCGGTCCTCTGTGGCGGGCATCGTCACCACACCCACACCGTGAGCCGGTACTGGTCGCCGTGGATCGAGACGATCCGCTGCGAGACGCTGACGTCCCGGCGAGCGAGGCCAGCGGGATCGTCCGTGGTCCGGCTCAGGGTCACGTCGCGGCTCGCGTGGCGGGTGTCGATCGCCACCGTCGAGGCGTTGCCGATCGGCGCCGACTCGTTCAGCGAGTGGACCACGACCAGCACCTCTTCGTCGAGGCCGAACCGCGACGCGGCGTCGTCTTCGGTCTCCTCGGGACAGCCGGCATCGGCGGCGAGGCTGGCGTTCCCCTCGAAGAAGGCGGCGGTGCACGCGGGCGACAACACCCCCGGTTCCGTCGGCGACGCGGCCAGCACGTCGCTCGCGAGCCCGGCCGCGACGCGGTCGCTCACCACCGGCGAGGCGGTCGCCGCCCCGGAGAACGGATCGAACACGGTCGGGACGAAGGCGATCACGAACGCGAGCGTCAGCAGGAACACGCCGGCGCCGACCGCGAAGTCGATCGGGGTCTGCGCGCGGGCGACCGTCGGGTCCCGGCGCTTGACCGGTGAGAGCCGCCTATCCCACATAGATCCACACCCCCAGCGCGAGCGTCATCAGGACCACGGCGAACTTGACGCCGGAGACGATGTCGGCGCTCCGGATGTAGCCGCTGATGAACCCGGAGAGGATCGCCTGCAGCGTCACGGCGTGGAAGAACAACAGCGAGAGCACCTCGGGGTCGACCCCCCCGCCGCCCCCGAAGCCGGCGCCGCCCGCGCCCCCGGCGGCCGCCCCGCTGTCGGCCTGCGAGGAGAGCCCGCCCATCACGTCGATGAACTGCGTCTGAAGGATCGCCATCACGCCCAGCAGGGTGACGTACGTCATCACGATGATCGCCACCTGCATCCGGGTCCGGGAGATGCGTTCGCGATCGATGTCGTCCTGGTTCTCGGAGGCCTGCGCCGCGGTGGTCAACACGTCCGTGATCTGCGAGGACGCCTCCTGCGCCTCCGAGATGAGCTTCACCGTCCGGGCGAGCCGCGGGACCGCGTACTTGTTGTTGAACTCGACGAGGGCGTCCCGCAGGCTCATCCCGTAGTTCACCTTCGCGTGGACCACCTCGAACTCCTCGGCGAGCTTCCCGCTCGACGTCTCCGAGACCGTCTGCACCGATTCGAGCAGGGTCTGGCCGGTGTCGTTCGCGGAGGAGAGCTTCCGGAGGCTCTCGGAGAGCTTCCCCGTGATCGCCCGCTTGGACCGCTGACTCCACTCGTGGAACACCGCGAGCGGCCCCATCACGAGGTACGCGGGGACGTACACCCAGACGAACGTCGACCACACCGGCCGGTCCACCCACCCGTCGAACGTCGTCGGCGCGTTCCCCGAGGCGACCGCGACGCCGACGATGACGAGCGCGGCCGGCACGGTCAACGCGAGCGTGTACAGCGGGTTGTCCCGGAGGAACAGGTGCGGCGCGGCGACGATCTGTTTGGTCTTGTACGTCCCCTCGCGGTCGCGGATCCGGTCGAAGACGCCGAAGCGACCGACGAACGCCTCGATCAGTCCGAAGTGGAGCAGGCCCTCTTGGCTGGTCTGCCGCAGCCGCTCGCTTCCCCCGTCGGGGTGGAGGTAGCCGTCGCCGGGTTCGTCCTGCTTGACGGTGGAGACGAGCACGAGGAAGCCCGCGCCGGTCAGCGGGATGAGGACGTACACCGTCGCGTACAGCAGGCGGTCGTCGGCCTCGCCCATCATCCCCATGATGACGAGGATGATGATGAGGAGGAGGGGGAAAAGCGAGAGCGTCATGTACATCTCGCCGAACAGCTCCAGCGTCTCCAGCGTCATCTCGCGCTCCTGTTTTGACGTGCGGAGGTGTTTCTCCTTTTTGTCCTTCAGGAAGCTCTCCATGTCGCCGCCGGAGTTGACGATCGAGAGCATGTCCGCGAGGAACTGCGAGAGCTCGTCGGACGGGGTCTCCAGCGACTGCTGGCGGATCGCGTTCCGGTAGTCGGTGCCGAAGTACTCCGTCTCGTTGACGATGCTCTGGAACTCCCGGGACACCTCGCCGTAGGTGTCCTCCGCCGTCGCCATCGATCGCAGGATCTCCAGCTGGTTGAGCCCTCCCACGGAGAGGGCGTACATGAACGACACCGAGTCCGCGAGCAGGAGGTTGATCTCGCGCTCTCGCGCCGACGCCCGTGAGTAGGGGATCGCGAGCACGCCGCCGAACCCGATCGCGAACCCGATCGACCCGAACACGAGCCCGCTGACGAGGACCGCGGCGGGCACGACGAGCGAGCGCAGGAACTCCTGAACCGCCGGCGTCGGCGCGGGCACGCCGAGCGAGAGCGTGTCGGGGTCGATCAGCCCGAGCGAGAACACGCCGTAGCCGGTCAGCGTCCCGAGCGCCCAGAGCGCCCCGCCGACGAGCAGCCCGACGCCCAGCGCCCGGGAGACGTACATCTCCACCTGGTCCGGCATCCGGGCCTCTGCGAGCTTGCGCTCGATGTCGCCGACGAAGTCGCCGTCGGCGTCGAAGAGCAGCTCGAAGACGGGGTAGAACAGCTCCGCGAGGATGTTCCCGTCGACGGAGCCGTCGCCGACGCCGGTGTCGAGGCTCACGCCGCCCACCTCGTCCGGATCATGCGACTACCGCTCCTCCGGGGACTCGACGGAGCCGAACCCCCAGTCGTCGATGTCGCCGTCGTCGGTGTCGTCGCCGTTTTCGCCGTCGTCCTCGGCGGGGTCGTCCGCGCCCTCTGCGGGGTCGTCCGTCCCCGCTTCGATAGCGTCGTCCGCGTCGTCTTCCGGGCCCCCGTCGACCATCTCGGCGTCGTCCGTGCCGATCGCTCCGCCGTCGACCGCGCCGCCGTCGACGTCCGCCCTCCCCCCGGAGTCGGTTCCGTCGGGCTGCGGGGCCGGGCTCGGATCGAGCACGTCGATCCCCTCGTCGAACGGTTCGTCGAAGTCGATTCCGTCGTCGGCGTCGGCGTTGACGGCGGCGTCCGCATCATCGGTGCCGGCGGTGTCGCTCGCACCGGCCGCCTGCCCCTCGTCGACTGCCTGCCTCTCGTCGACCGTCTCCCCCTCGTCGACCTCATCGATCCCGTCGTCTGCGGCCGCCGCCGTCGGGCTCCGGTCCGCGAATTCTCTTTCGGACTCCGGTCCGGTTCCGAACCCGTCGCTCGGCGGTTCCGAGTCGGCGCGTTCGTCGCCGGGCTCGGCCGTCGCGGGTGCCGCGTCGCGCTCCCGGTCCATCTTCGTGTCCAGCGCCGCGGCCTCGTCGGCCGCCTGCGCGAGCGCCTCGCGGTCGGCGCCCGGCTCCGCCTCCACGTCGCGAGCCGGGGTGACGTCGAGCAGGGCGTCGGCGACGGAGTCCGGCATCCGGCCGCGGTACTCCGCAAACAGGTCCTCGGCCTCCGCGAGGATTCGCTCGACCTCCTCGCGGCCGGCCTCGTCCGGCTCCGGCCGCGGCACCATCTCCTCTTTGTCGCGGTCGACGTTGATCAGCACCGACTCCATCTCGCGGAGGTCCTCCAGCGACCGCTCTAGCTCCTCGTTGGCCATCAGCGCGAGCACCGTCTCCGGGTCGTTGATGAACGCCTGGAACGTCGCGGCCACCTGCGCGTAGCTGTTGAGCCCGCGGTCGATGAGGTACGCCAGCACGACGCGGCGCTTCCGCAGCTCCTCGTCGAGCGTCGCGCGGCTCCACCCGCGGTCGAACATGATGTCTTCGAGCGTGTTCGAGTCGCCCATCTGGAGGAATTCGTCGGTCTCGGCCTGCCACTGGAACACGTCTTGGACGTTGATCTCGTCGTTCTCGGCGTCGTAGTGATTGATCTCGGTCAGCGACTTGTTCCGGCGCACCTTCTTGCCCTGCACCCGCGTGGAGGTCTGGACGGAGACCAGATCGAGCGCGGTGAACATCGTCTTCGAGACGTTGATCGGGTCGGTGGTGAACCGCTTGAGCACCTCGCCGACGGAGTCGGCGTGGAACGTGGTGTAGGTGGTGTGGCCGGTCGACATCACCTGGAAGGCGGTCCGTCCCTCCTCGCCGCGGATCTCGCCCATGACGATGTAGTCGGGGCGCTGGCGGAGCGCGGCCTCCAGTAAGTCGAACTCGTCGATGTCCCCCTTGTCGTCGTCGGAGAAGGAGGGCCGCGTGACGGAGGCGATCCAGTTGCGCTGGGGGAGCTCGACCTCGCGGGTGTCCTCGATCGAGACGATCTTCGCGTTCGAGGGAATAAAGAGGGAGACGGCGTTCAGGCTCGTCGTCTTCCCGGAGGCGGTGCCCCCCGCGAAGATCAGGCTCTTGTGGTTCTCGATCGAGAGCCATAGAAAGGCCATCTCGTCGAGCGAGAACGTCTTCCAGTTGATCAGGTCGATCGGGGTGAAGGGCACGTCGTTGAACTGCCGGATCGTGTAGTTGGTCCCGTGGTCCGACACCTCGCGGCCGAGCGTGAGCTGTGCGCGGGAGCCGTCCGGCAGGGTGGCGTCCACCTGCGGGCGCCGCTTCGAGATCCCCTTCCCGGAGCGCTGCGCGAGCTTCACGACGAAGTCGTCGAGCTCGTCGGTGCCGTGGTAGACGTTGGTGATGATCTGCTCGTAGTCGGAGTGGTAGACGAAGACGGGGGAGTTGTACCCGTCACAGGAGATGTCCTCGACGTTGATGTCGTACTTGATCGGGTCGATGCGCTCGTAGCCGATGAAGTCCCGCTTGAGGTAGTAGAGCAGCTTCTCGACCTGGTGTTCCGAGAGCGTCTCCGGGTCCTCGGCAAGCACCGCCGGCTCGGGCCGGGCGAGCACCTTCGCGGGCGTCGACGTCGACTCCGTCGGCGGCTCGTACCCGAGCGACTCGGAGATGCGCCCGGCGATCCCCTCGGTGAGGTCGAAGCCGAAGCGGTCGGCGAGGTCGTCCACGAGGTCGTCGACGGCCCCGCGGGCGTCGTCGTCGCGCTCGTAGAGGTCGTACCGGTCGAGCAGCGTCAGCGTCTCGTCGACGATCACGCCTTCGCGGAACGCCTCGTCGCCGCCCGCGATCGACTCGTCGGCGTACTTGATCGAGGTCCGGAGCTTCCCGGTGAGGAACTCGACTAAGTCGGTCTCGATCTCGGTCCGGTGCGGCTGGACCGCGTAGTACTTCACCTCGTTCTCCTTCCGCGACCGGAACACGATCACGAACGCGTACGGCTTGTTCACCCAGTACCGCTCGATCTCGCGGAAGTGCCGCTTCTTCGGCATCGGCACCGCCTTCTCCAGGTCGTACCGGTTCGCGAGCGTGGTGTCGCCCTCGTCCGTCGAGAAGAACGCGTCCTCGTCGACCTCCGGGTTCACGTCGACCGTGCGCTCGTCGACCAGATCGGCGAGCTCGGCCGCGGCGTTTCCGCCCGCGCCCAGCAGCTCCTCGGTCCGGTCCGGGTCGAACCCCAGCGCCTCGACCTTGTCCTCGTGCGTGAACTCCAGCGGCTCTGCTTCCCCCTCCTCGTTCTCGACCGTCGGCGGGTTCCCGTCCTCGTCGAGGAAGTACTCGTCGCGGTAGTCGTCCCACGTGTAGTACCCCTTGAGCACCGGCACCGAGTAGAGGTCGTACCGCGCCGAACACAGGTCCCAGAGGGCGTCGCCGACCGCCGCGGCCGCTCCGACGCGGTACCCCGTCTCCGAGGGGTCGAACCCGAGGAACTCGCTCGGGTCGACGCCGATCCGGTCCCACTCCTCGCTCGTCGGCGCGCGGCGCGGGACCGACTCCACGGCGGCGCCCGCGGCGACCACGGCCCCGGAGACGCCCGCGCCGTCGACCGCGATGCCGGGGCGGTCCGCGGGCTCGTCCGGCGCTCCGCGATCGCTTTCGTCCTCTACGCCGTCGTCGACCGTCGCGTCGTCCTCGTCATCAGCGTCGTCCGTGTTCGCGCCGTCTGTGTCTGAATCGTCCGCGTCGTCCGCGTCCGCGTTCGCGTCGTCCGCGTCGTCCGTGTTCTCGTCGTCCGCGTCCGCGTCGTCCAGTTCTCCCGTCTCGTCGGCCGACCGCTCGGGATCGGGAGCCGCGGCCGCGGTCGAGGTCCCGGCGGGGACGACGGCCGCGCCGCTGAGGACGACGTGGTCGGGACCGATCACGAGGGTGCCCGCCTCGAGCGTCCCGTGTCCCGGGACGGGAGTGTCGCCGTCCGCCTCGTACGGCTCGTCGACGCCGGCGGCGCGGACCACCCGGTCGACGCCCGCTTCGAGGTGGGCCTCGACGGCGGTCGCGGGCACGACCGGCTCCTCGCCGATGTCGGCGTACAGCTCGTCCGCGGCTTCGTCGCGGCCGCGCTCGCGGAGGAACGAGCGCCACGAGTAGCGGCCCACCGAGACCGGCGGCTCTGACGGCGGGCGCTCCGGCGCCGATCGGTCCGAAGTCGGACGATCGGACGGGGAGCGATCGGACGCCGGCGATCCCGCCGTCTCGTCGGACGAGAGGGGCGAACGCTCGGCGTCCTCGGGTTCCATAGCTCCAACCACGGTTCTCCCGTTGAAAAAGGTGTCTCGCAAAACACCGGGACTGATAATCCCCGGTCGGAGAGTCGGTTCGTCCCGCCGGTTCCGGTCCGCCCCGTCGCTGTTGCGGCACACTCATGCGTCTCGCGGTCGTAACCGAACGCAGTGAGTCCAGGTCTCGCTGCGGCGCTGTTCGGCGACCCGTTCGCCGCGATGAACACGGTCGGATTAGTCGCGTTCGCGCTGGTCGGGTCGTCGAAGGCGATCCGCGAGGAGTTCGACCTGCTAGGGATCGTCGTTGTCGGGCTGGCGATGGCGTTCGCCGGCGGCGCGACCCGGGACCTGCTCGTCGCTCGCGTTCCGCTCGCGCTCCAGTCCCCGGTCGAGATCGGGCTGGGGCTGGTCGGCGTCGCGCTGGCGATCGGGCTGAACGCGGTGCTGTCGGCTCCGGAGACGCATCCGGTGACCCTCGTCTCGGACGCCGTCGGGCTGGCGGCGTTCGCGACGGCGGGCGCGATCGTCGCGACCGAGGTCGGCGTGTCGGCGTTCGGCGTCGTGGCGATCGCGACGATCAACGCCGTCGGCGGCGGCGCGTTCGCGGACATCCTCCTCGACCGGGCCCCCTTCATCCTCTTCGAGGACTTCTACGCGAGCTGTGCGGTCCTCGGCGGGGCCGCGTACTGGGCCGTCGGGCTGATCGGCGCGAGCGGCGGGACCGCCGCCGCGGCGTGCGCGGTCGTGACCGTCGGAACCCGGCTGGCTGCGGTCACGTACGGCTGGAACCTCCCGACTGCGCAGGCCCTGGAACTGCAACGGGAGTGACCGGGTCGGGCGGAGCGGGCGACTTTTAGGTCGCCGCGGGCGAAACGAGCGGTGTGACACGCTCCGACGCCTCGGGAGGGATCCGGTCGCTCGGTCGGCTCCGACGCGCGCCGGTCCGGCGGCGGGTCCGAGACGCGATCGCCGAGGAGCTGCTCGGCACGCCGCGGAGCCTCGCGGTCGTGTGCGGGTTCGCCGCGTTCATGCTCGCGGTCGGGATCGGGTACTACGCGCCGACCGCAGGGGAAGTCCCGGTCCCGCTGTGGCCCTTATACGCCGACTCCGCCGTCGCGGTCGGGCTCGGTGGGATCGCCCTTTTAACCCTCGTTCCCACGGTCCGCCGCGGGGAGCGCGTGACCGACGCCCCGACCTCGCGCGGGCTCGCGTACCTCCAGACCGTCGCGTTCGTCTGGCTGGTCCAGTTCGGGCTCTGGCCGCTCGTCTCCCTGAACCTCGCCTTTTCGCAGTACGTCGCCGCCCCCGACGCGTGGATCTACTACTGGGGAGTCCTCGGCACCCACCTGCTCTTCGTCGGGCTCGCGCTGCTGTTCCCGGCGTTCGGCCGGACCACCCGCGGCGCGCTGGCGCTGGCGCTGGCGCTCGCCGTCGTCAACGTCGCCCTCGACTACGCGGTCGGCTACCACCCGCCGCTCCTCTACGAGCCCGGCCCCCTGCTGGCGGCCGCGACGCTCGCGATCGGCGTCGGGTCGGTGTGGCTCGCGAGCCGGTCGTTCCGGCGGCTCGGCGAGGATCAGTAACAGTCGCCGCTACTTCCCACGTCGTTCGCAGTCGCGGGCACGGCGGGATCCCCACGAGCGAGCGAAGCGAGCGAGTGGGGGTCAGCCGTGCCCGCGACTGAGCGAAGCGAAGGAGCGGGCACGGCGGGATTCGAACCTCACTCACTCCGCTCGCTGCGCTCGCTTCGTTCCCTGCTTCGAATCCCGCTTGTACCGCTACTGCTCACGTCGTTCGCAGTAGCGGGCACGGCGGGATTCGAACCCGCGATCGAGAGGTTAGGAACCTCTCGCCCTGTCCGCTAGGCCACGCGCCCGAGTCGGTGAAGAGCGGAGAAAACGTCGCTGCGGGGATCGGTCGGCGCCGCGGAGCCGATTACGCGCTGGTCTCTTTCTCGGTCTCGGTCTCGACCGTGTCGTCCTCATCGTCGATCGCGGAGTCGGTCTGGACCGTCGACTCCTCGTCGTCGCCCTGCATCTCCTGTAGTTCTTCCTCGACCTGTTCGCGTCCCTTCTTGAACTCGCCCATCGCCTGGCCGGTCGATCGAGCGAGCTTCGGGATCTTGTTCGCCCCGAACAGCAGGACCAACACGAGCAGGATGATGAGGAGCTCCGGGCCCGCCGGGATGCCGCCGATCAGTGGAGTCGCACTTACCATCTCTACACGACCGTAGCTCTCTGGCGACTATAGTCTTTTTGCCTCGATACATGACCCGAAGATCCCGTCCGAGCGGTCTCGAGCTCATCGATCGCGCCGGTCTCGGATCCGAAGAGCGCTCCCGTCCGTGCCGGTCCGAATCGGCTGCCGGCGGCGAAACGGTGATACCCCGCCGCGGTGACCGATCCGTATGCCCGAGATCGGCGACGACGCTCCGGCGTTCACCGCCTCGCTCGTGACCGACGAGATCGAACCGTTCGACCTGTCCGACCGCCTCGGCGGCGAGCCGGTCGTCCTCGCCTTCTTCCCGGCCGCCTTCTCGAACACCTGCACGGACGAGATGGAGGCGCTCCGCGACGAGTTCGACCGCGACGACTGCACCCTGCTCGGCGTGAGCACCGATCTCCCGCACGCGCTCGCGGCGTACCGGGCGCAGTACGACCTCCCCTTCGGCCTCGTCGCGGACCCGGACCACCGAGCGATCGAGGCGTACGACGTGAGCGAGGACAGCTTCGAGCGCTACGGCGTCGACACGATCGCGCGGCGCGCGGTCTTCGTGATCGACGGCGACGGCGCCGTGAGCTACCGCTGGCTCGCGGACGACCCCGGACAGGAGCCGGACTACGACGCGCTCGCAGAGGCGGTCGGCGAGGCGGCCTGAACCGGCACGGCCCTCAGGCCGGATCGCGCAGTCCCTCGAGCGCCTCCGGGTTCTCCATCGACGAGAGGTCGCCCGGGTCTTCGCCCCGGTAGACGGACTCGATCGCTCGCCGGATGATCTTCCCCGACTGCGTCTTCGGGAAGGCGTCGACGAACAGCAGCTCGCGCGGCCGGAACGGCTTCCCGTGCTCCTCGCCGACCAGCGCTCGCAGCACCTCGCGGAGCTCGTCGGTCGGCTCGACGCCGGGTTCGAGCACGACGTACACGACCACGGCAGTCCCCGTGGTGTCGTCGGGGACGCCCACCGCGGCCGCCTGATTGACGGCATCGTGGTCGATGAGCACGCCCTCGATCTCGGCCGGCCCGACCTTCCGGCCGGCGACGTTCAGGGCGTCGTCCGCGCGCCCGTGCAGGAACCAGAAGCCGTCCGAGTCCTTCTGCGCGAAGTCGCCGTGGTCCCACAGGTCCTCCCACGTCGACCAGTACTCCTCGAGGTAGCGCTTGTCGCCCGACCACAGCGACTTCGTCATCGACGGACAGGAGTCCCGAGCGACGAGGAACCCGCGCTCGCCCGACTCCCTGACCGACGCGCCGCTCTCGTCGACGATGTCGATGTCCATCCCGAGCCCCGGCCCGCCGAGCGTGCAGGGCTTGAGGGGCTGGTTCGGCATCGGCATCAGGAAGCAGCCGCAGATCTCCGTGCCGCCGGAGATGTTGATTATCGGGCACTCGGAGCCGCCCACCGCGTCGTAGAACCAGCGCCACGACTCCGGGTCCCACGGCTCGCCCGTCGAGCCGAGGATGCGGAGCGAGGAGAGGTCGTGGCCCTCGACCCACTCGTCGCCGTGTTTGCGGAGCGCGCGGATCGCGGTCGGCGAGATGCCGAACTGCGTGATCGCGTGCCGGTCGATCATCTCCCAGAAGCGATCCGGCTCCGGGTGGTCGGGGGCGCCCTCGTACATCACCACGGTCCCGCCGAACGCGTGGTTGCCGATCAGCGTCCACGGCCCCATCATCCAGCCGATGTCGCTCACCCAGAAGAACCGGTCCGCGGGCTTCTGGTCGAAGCCGAAGTGGATCTCCTTGGCGCACTGCGTGAGGACGCCCGCGTGGGTGTGGACGATCCCCTTCGGCTCGCCGGTGGTCCCCGACGAGTACAGCAGCATGGACTCCTGATCGCTGGGGAGCCGCTTCGTCTCGTAGCCGGTCGGCTGCGACGCGACCGCCGCCTCCCACGTCACGTCGCGGTCGGGATTCCACGGAATCGGGTCTTCGGGGGCGGTCTCCCCGTCGCTTCCCGGCGTCGCGCCGAGCCGGTCGTACACCACGGCGTGCTCGACGTGGCCCGCCTCCTCGATCGCCGCGTCTGCGGTCGCCTTCAGCCGCACCTCGCTCCCGCGGCGGTAGAACCCGTCTCCCGTGAAGAGGACCGACGGCTCGGCGTCCGCGATCCGGGTCGCCGTCGCCTCCGTGCCGAACCCGGAGAAGATCGGCACCGCGATCGCGCCGACCTTCAGGCAGCCGTAGAGGATGGGGACGACCTCGGGCACCATCGGCATGTACAGCCCGACCGTGTCCCCGGCCTCGATCCCGACCGACTCCAGGTAGTTGGCGACGCGGTCGCTCTCGCGTTTGAGCTCGTGGAACGTCACCTCCCGCACGTCCCCGGGCTCGCCCTCCCAGATCAGCGCGACCCGGTTGCGGTCCGGGGAGTCGACGGCGGCGTGGCGGTCGACGACGTTGTGCGCGACGTTGATCTCGCCGCCGGGGTACCAGTCGGTGAACTGCGGGCCGTCGGCGTTGTTTCGCACCGCGTCGTAATCGGCGTAGAAGTCGATGTCGAGGTAGTCGACGATCTCGTCCCAGAACCAGTCGACGCCGGACTCGGGTTCGCCCGCGACCGCCGAGGTGGTCCGGCAGATTAGCTCCTCGTAGTCGTCGATCCCGTACTCGCGCATGAACGCGGCGACGTTCGTCGACTCGGCGAACGCCGCGCTCGGCTCGTGTACGACCTCGTCTATCCCCTCGTACTCGTCCATCTCGTCCGGCCGTTTTCGCGGTGACCGTAAGTAATTTTCCTGAACGTTCGGCTACCGCGGATCGACGCACTCGCCGGCGACCGAGACAGTCTCGGCCTCGACGGCGACGGTCCCGTCGTACAGGGCGCAGACGCCGGCGTCCCACGCGAGCCGCCCCTCCCAGTCGGCGCCCGTCACGACGACCTCGTGACGGCCCGTCGCGCCGACGGTCACCTCGAACGCCCGGGCGACGCCGGCGTCGACGCGGTCGGACTCCTCTACATACGTCGTCCCGTCGTCACCCTCGACGACCACCTCCACGTCGACCGGCTCGTCACCGTCGTTGCGGACCGTCAGATCGAGTCGTCCGGAGTCGTTCTTGCCGAACCCGAGACAGCCCGCGGCCGCGGTCGCCAGCGCGGCCGTCCCGGTGAGGAGCTCTCGTCGACGCATAGTCGAGGCTCGTCGCTACGGAACTTGAATCCCGCACACGCGACTGCTCGACCGATCGACAGCGGGAGTGGGTATAGCAAATTGGCTGATCGGTTATTTATAAGTGGAGTTGTGGTGTTGCTGACGAGTGTTTATAAGTGATCGACGGTGTTGCGGTGAAGACCTGCAAAGCCCCAGGCGTGAGGCGCCCAGACACTCGCTGCGCTCCTCGTCACTCGTTCCACTCGTTCCTGCGGTGCTTACATCGCCTCTGGGCGCCTCACGCCTGCCCCTTTGATCCCCACCCCGCACAGCAACCGCAGCCTCACGCCTCCCCAGCCTCGTCGGCGGCTCCCGTTGGTCGCCGCCGACTCCCTCGTGCGGTCTCCTCGCGGACCTTTGGCCCGCTCGGAGGCGCACGCCACCGCGGCGTCCTTTATAAGCGATCATCCCTGTCGCTCACAGCTATTTAAATACCGTATCGTCCCCACCGATTTGCTATACCCACTCCCGCAGTCGATCGCCACGCTGTCCCTGGGAACCGAAACCGGACCGATCGCCTCGCCCACTGAGGACGACAACGAGCCCGACGGGCAGAACACGGATGAGCCGTCAGCGGCGTCCCGGTCGGTGCCTACTCGTCGTCGGAATCGACCGATTCGTCGCTCTCATCCGCCATCTCCTCTCCGTCGTCGGCCACCGCTTCGTCCGCCTCCTCGTCGGCGTACGCCGACTCGGGGACGATGTCGACGGAGGCGACCGCGTCGTCCGGATCGAGGTTCATCACGATGACGCCCTTCGTGTTGCGGCTCACGGTCGAGATCTCCTCGACGCGGGTCCGCATGATCTGGCCGTCGTCGCTCATCGCGATCAGGTGGTCGCCGTGGGTGACCGCCTCGATGGCGACCGCCTCGCCGTTGCGGTCGCCGGTCTTGATGTCGATCAGCCCCTTCCCGTTGCGGGACTGCAGGCGGTACTCGTCCAGATCGGAGCGCTTCCCGTAGCCGTTCTCAGTGACGGTGAGCACCCAGTTGTGGTACGCCTCGTCGATGGCGGCGACGCCGGCGACCGCGTCGCCCTCGCGCAGGTCGATGCCGATCACACCGCGCGCGGTGCGCCCCATCGCGCGCGCCTCCGACTCGTCGAACCGGATCGCCATCCCGTTCCGGCTCCCGATGACGATGTCGCGCTCGCCGTCGGTCACCTCCACGTCGACGAGCTCGTCGCCGTCCTCCAGCCGGATCGCGCGGATCCCCGTCGACCGGATGTTGCCGAACTGGTCGACGGCGGTCCGCTTGATGTACCCGTCGCGGGTGACCATGGTGAGGAACTCGTCGTCGTCCAAGTCCTCGGTGTTGACGACCGCCTCGATCTCCTCGCCGTCGTCGAGATCGAGGAGGTTGACCGCGGACTTCCCCCGGGCGGTCCGGGACATCTCCGGGATCTCGTAGGTCTTCAGCTCGTAGATCTGCCCGCGGTTGGTAAAGACGAGGAGGTAGTCGTGGGAGTTGGCGGCGAACACGGAGGAGACGCGGTCTCCCTCCTTCAGTCCGGTGCCGATGATCCCCTTGCCGCCGCGGTTCTGCGCGCGGAAGGTATCGAGGGACATCCGCTTGATGTAGTCGTCCTCGCTCATCACGACGACGCACTCCTCCTCGGGGATGAGGTCCTCGTGGGTCACGTCGCCGACGTCCTCGATGAAGCTCGTGCGGCGCTCGTCGTCGTACTCGTCTTTGATCTCCCGGAGCTCGTCGACGATCACCTGATCGAGCTCGTCGGGGTCGGCGAGGATAGCCTCCAGCCGCTCGATCCGGGCGGTCACGTCCTCGTACTCCGACTCGATCTCCTGGGTCTCCATCGAGGTGAGCGACCCGAGCTGCATCCGGACGATGTGGGCCGCCTGCGCCTCCGAGAACTCGTAGTCCGCTTCGAGCGCCGCCTTCGCGGCGTCGCGGTCGTCGGAGTCCTGGATCGTCTCGACCACGTCGTCGACCTGTTCGAGCGCCTTCAGCCGCCCCTCCAGGATGTGCGCGCGGTCCTTCCGCTCGTCGAGCTCGTGTTCGGAGCGCCGCCGGACCACGTCGCGGCGGTGCTCGACGTAGTGTTCGAGCGTCTCCTTGAGGTTCAGCACCTGCGGCGAGCCGTCGACCAGGGCGAGGTTGATGACGCCGAAGGTGCGTTCGAGGTGGCTCTCTAACAGCTGATTCTTGACGACCTCGGCCATCGCGTCGCGCTTGAGGTCGACGACGACGCGGATCCCGTCGCGGTCGGACTCGTCGCGGAGGTCGCGGATCCCCTCGATCGCGCCCTCGTTGACGTCCTCGGCGATGCGCTCGACGAGCCGCGACTTGTTCTGCTGGAAGGGGAGCTCCGAGATGACGATCCGGCCCTCCTCCTCGTCGACCTCGAACTCGGCGCGGACGCGGAGGCGCCCGCGGCCCGTCTTGTACGCCTTGTGGACCGCGTTCCGGCCGACGATGTTCGCGCCGGTCGGGAAGTCCGGCCCCTTGACGTGTTCCATCAGGTCCTCGACGGTGCAGTCGGGGCTCTCGATCAGCTCGACGGTGGCGTCGATCACCTCGCCGAGGTTGTGCGGCGGGATGTTCGTCGACATCCCCACCGCGATCCCCGAGGAGCCGTTGACGAGCAGGTTCGGGAACGCCGAAGGCAACACCTCGGGCTCCTCGAGCCGATCGTCGTAGTTCGACGAGAAGTCGACCGTGTCGCGCTCGATGTCGGCCAGAAGCTCCTCCGCGATCGGCGACATCCGGGCCTCCGTGTACCGCATCGCGGCCGGCGGGTCGCCGTCGACGGAGCCGAAGTTCCCCTGGCCGTCGATGAGGGGGTACCGCATCGAGAAGTCCTGGGCCATCCGCGCGAGCGTGTCGTAGATGGCGCTGTCGCCGTGCGGGTGGTAGTCACCCATCGTCTCGCCGACGACGGAGGAGGACTTGCGGTGCGAGGAGTTGCTGGTGACGCCCGCCTCGTGCATCGCGAAGAGGATGCGTCGGTGAACCGGCTTGAGCCCGTCGCGAACGTCGGGGAGCGCGCGGCCCGCGATCACCGACATCGCGTAGTCGATGTACGACTGCTCCATCTCGTCTTCGATGCGGGCGTTCGTCACCTGCGCGGCGCGGACGTCGTCGGGGTCGACGTCGGGCACGTCCGAGCTCATATGTCCACCCACTCCGCCTCGGTGGCGTGCTCTTTGATGAACTGCTTGCGCGGCTCGACGGCGTCACCCATCAGCACGTTGAACATGCGGTCGGCGGCGGCCGCGTCGTCGACGTTGATCCGCTTGAGCCGCCGGTTCTCGGGGTCCATCGTCGTGTCCCACAGCTGGTCGGGGTTCATCTCGCCGAGCCCCTTGAACCGCTGGACCTGATCCGGGTTCCCGTCGCACTCCTCCTCGACGAGCCGGTCGCGCTCTTCCTCCGTCATCGCGTCGTACGTCTCGCCGCGGTAGCGGACGCGGTAGAGAGGCGGCTGGGCCGCGTACACGTAGCCGGCTTCGAGCAGCGGCTTCATGTGGCGGTACAGGAGCGTTAAGAGGAGCGTCCGAATGTGGGCGCCGTCGACGTCGGCGTCCGTCATGATGATGATCTTGTTGTACCGGGCGTCGTCGATGTCGAACTCCTCGCCGATCCCCGCGCCGATCGCCGTGATCAGCGCGCGGATCTCGTCGTTCTCCAGGATGCGGTCGAGCCGGTGTTTCTCGACATTGAGGATCTTCCCTTTGAGCGGGAGGATCGCCTGGTTCTCGCGGTTGCGGCCCTGCTTCGCCGAGCCGCCGGCCGAGTCGCCCTCGACGACGAACAGCTCCGCCTCGGTGGGGTCGCGGGTCTGGCAGTCGGCGAGCTTGCCGGGGAGCGCGGACGACTCGAGCGCGGACTTCCGGCGGGTCAGCTCCTCCGCCTTCTTCGCCGCCTTGCGCGCCCTGGCGGCCTCGGCGGCCTTGTGGACGACCTTCCGGGCGGTGTCGGGGTTCTCCTCGAAGAAGGTGCCGAGCTTCTCGTGGGTCGCGGACTCGACGATGCCGCGGACCTCGCTGTTGCCCAGCTTCGTCTTCGTCTGGCCCTCGAACTGCGGGTCCGGGTGTTTCACCGAGATGACCGCCGTGAGCCCCTCGCGCACGTCCTCGCCCTTGAGGTTCGCGTCGAGGTCGTCGACGAGCCCGTGCTCGTTGGCGTAGTCGTTGACGGTGCGGGTCAGGGCGGTCTTAAAGCCGGTGAGGTGGGTGCCGCCCTCGCGGGTGTTGATGTTGTTCGCGAACGCGTGGACGGAGCCCTGCAGCTCCTCGGTCGCCTGCATCGCGACCTCGACGTGGATGTCGTCCTGCTCGTCCTCGAAGTAGATGACCTCCTCGTGGATCGGCGTCCGCGTCTCGTTGAGGTAGCCGACGAACTCCCGAATGCCGCCCTCGTAGCGGAACGTCTCCGCGTCGCCCGCGTCGCCGACGGTCTCCGGATCGCGCTCGTCGACCAGCGAGACGGCGACGCCGGAGTTGAGGAACGCCAGCTCGCGCAGGCGGTTGGCGAGCGTCGAGAACTCGAACTCGGTCGTCTCGAAGATCTCGTCGTCGGGCCAGAACCGGATGTCGGTCCCGGTGTCCTCGCCGTCCTCCATGTCGCGGACGCGCTCGAACCCGTCCTCGGCGGGCTCGCCGCGGGCGAACTCGTGGCGGTAGACGCCGCCGTCGCGTTTCACCTCGACCTCCAGCCGCTCGGAGAGGGCGTTGACGACGCTGACGCCGACGCCGTGGAGGCCGCCGGAGACCTGGTAGGACTTGGAGTCGAACTTCCCGCCGGCGTGGAGGACGGTCATGATCACTTCGAGCGCCGGGCGGTCGTACTTCTCGTGGGTGTCGACCGGGATCCCGCGACCGTCGTCGCTGACGCTGACGGACTCGTCGTCGTGGATCGTGACGCTGATCTCGTCGCAGTACCCCGCGAGCGCCTCGTCGATGGAGTTGTCGACGACCTCGTAGACGAGATGGTGGAGCCCCCGACCGTCCGTGGACCCGATATACATCGCCGGACGTTTACGGACGGCCTGCAGGCCCTCGAGGACCTGGATCTGGCCGGCTCCGTAGTCGCTCTGCTCTGGCATAGAACTTGGCGGAGGTAGATGGTGCCGGGTTATAAAGCCGGCGCACGCGCGCGGGCGTGTGAGCGAGAAGCAACAATTGGTGACGCACCCGGCCGATCTATCGCCCCTCGAAAACTGCTCGCGCTCGCTCGATGACCGCGGCGCGAACCCGCTCCGGGTCCGCGCTCCCGCCGCCGTCCCCAAACCGAACGGGCGTCTCCCGCGCGATCGCCTCGACCACCCGATCGGCGATCGCGTCGACGGTCGCGGCCTCGCCCCGCCGCTCGATCCCCTCGACGACGCGGTCGAACCGGTCGTCGGTGGCGTACCGCGCGGCGATCGCCTCGGGGTCGTCGGCATATAGATCCCCGGTGTCTGGACCGTCAGCGTCTGACCCGTCGCGGTCGCCGCCCGCGCCGTTCTCGCTCGCGGCCGTCGTCTCGTCCCCGACGAGAAGTTTCCCCCTGCCGCCGCGCTTGTTGCGGACGACGACTCCGGCGGCCGGACCGTCGCGCCACGCCGATCGGGGGACCGCGTACCCCTCTGGGTCGAAGTCACGGGCGTTCACCTCGCGCTCGACCGCGTTGACCGGGGCGAGGCCGACGCCCTCGAAGATGGCCGCGGCGGCGTCGGGGGGTCGGAAGGCTCCAGCCTCCGAATCCGGCCCCTCCCGCTCCCCGATCCACACGTCGGTCCCGAGGAACGCCGGGATCCGGTCCCAGTCGTAGTCGGTCCCCCGGTGGTGGGTGGCGACGCCGAAGAAGACCACCTCCTCCGGGTCGTCGACCGCCTCCCGGAGCGCCTCGCGGTCGAACCGCTCGCGAACCGCTCGGACGGCGGGGCGGAGCGCGACCGGAACCGCCTCCGGACCCGCGAACGTCGTTTCGGGGTCGCCGAAACGGAGGAGCCCCGAGTCGTCCATCCGGAAGCGAAGCCCCGTCCCGTCGATCAGTTCGAGGAGCCAGAGGTGACCCGTGAGGAGGCCCTCTGCGGCCTGCGGTCCGTGAACGTCGGGGAGGTGTGGAAACGAGCGCATGGATGGGCGACGGTGAGTCGTCGAAGCGTGGGTTCCGGAGGGGGTTGGCTCTTGGGGGTCGCCGGGGAGGCCCGGTGGGCGGTCCGATTTCGACCGCGTGTGCCGCCCGTTCCCACAGCTACAAGCCGCCGCCCGGCGTACAGACGCCCGATGCTACCGATCGCGGACTCCTTCGAGTACGACTATCAGGGCTGTGAGATCCGGTACGGGCGCGGGCGCGTCGACGAGCTCGGCGACGTTCTCGGCGAGCGGGGGATGGGCGACGCGCTCGTCGTCTGCGGCTCGAACGTCGGCGCCAACGACGACCTGATGGATCCGATACGCGAGGGGCTCGGCGACCGGTTCGCCGGGGTGTTCGACGGGACGACCCCGGACAAGCGCGTCGAGGAGGCGTTCGACCTGCTCGATCGCCGGGCCGAGGTCGGCGCGGACTGCCTCGTCGCGGTCGGCGGCGGGAGCAGCCTCGACGTGGCCCGGCAGGCGACCCTGCTCGATGTCGACGGGCGCGACCTCGGCGACCTTCGCGCGGACGCGGAGGAGGGGGCGGACGCGCTCGGCGACCTCGCGCCCGGGACCGACCCCGAGCTCCCGTTCGTCGTGATCCCGACGACGTTCGCGGGCGCGGACCTCTCCACCGGCGGGTCGCTGGAGGTGCTCCCCGCGGACGCGTCGCCCACCGGACAGCCGATGACCGTCAGCGGCGCCGGCGCGATGCCGACCGTCGACCTCGCGGACCCGGCGCTGTTCGAGACGACCCCCCAGTCGGCGCTTGCTGGCTCGGCGATGAACGGGTTCAACAAGGGGATCGAGACGCCGTACGCCGCCGACGCCTCGCCCGTGAGCGACGCGACCGCGGTCCACGGCACCCGGCTCCTGCGCGACGCGCTCCCGCACGTCGCCGGCGACCGGCCCGACGACCCGGCCGCGACCGACCGCGCCGTGGTCGGCGCGCTGCTCGTCCAGCTCGACCGGAAGATCTCGGTGATCCACGCGTTCGGGCACGGGTTCGCGCGCCGGTACGACGTGCAACAGGGGAACGTCCACGCGGTGGTCGCGCCGCACGTCCTCGCGTACCTCTTCGACGAGGTGGACGCGAGCCGGCGTGCGCTCGCGAACGCCTTCGACGTCGCGACCGCGGGCCGAGACGACGCCGCGATCGCCGAGGACGTGGTGCGGGAGGTCGCCGCCGTCCGCGACTCCCTCCCGGTCCCCTCGCGGCTCCGCGACCTCGGACCGGTCGAGGAAGACGACTTCCCCGCGATCGCCGAGTACATCGCGGACGACTGGTCGATGGACCGCGCGCCCGCCGACCTCGACGCGACGCCCGAGGCGATCGAGGGCGTGCTCCACGAGACGTGGTGAGCCGTTTATAAGTAGCCGAGGCGATGGCGCGCGCCTCCGAGCGCCCACCGGGCGCGAGTAGTGAGAGACGGAAGGCCTCTCTGACAGCCGGATGCGTTGTCCCTAGAACGGCCGGTCGCGTCCTCAGGAGTACGGCGTCCGTCGTCCGAGGATCTCAGCCAGAAGGGGGTATGCAATCACAAATATCGCGAAAATGATCGCTTCTCGGGGACCGATAACTATCCACGCGGTGGATATGAGTATCGTTGCGGAAAGCGCACCGACACATAACCCCTTGGTCCTTCCGTTCATGAAGGAGACGACGGCGCTACCGTGCAAAAAACTAGCTGTGATGGCGTTCATCGACGAACCTCGATAGGGAGCTTGGGGCTGCTAACTCAACAGAGCTGTCTCCGCTTGACAGAGCTGTCTCTGCTTGACAGAGCTGTCTCTGCTTGACAGAGCTGTCTCTGCTTGACAGAGCTGTCTCCGCTTAATCGTCCGCGGGCGCGTCCGGCCGGTACGCCTCGCTTATCTTCTTCCACTTCCCGGAGTGGAACCGCCAGTAGTTGATCGCGGCCGGGATCGTCGTCTCCGCGAGGAACGCGAGGTACACGCCCCACAGCCCGATCGCGGGGAGCGCGATCTCCGGGATCGTCACGCCGAGCCCCGGCACCGAGAGGGCGGGCGTCGCCTCGTGCGCGCCGACGTACGCCAGCGGGATCGACACGCAGAACATCCCGAGGAACTGGCTCGCGAAGGGGATCTTCGTGTCGCCGGCCGCGTCCAGCGGCCCCGCCGCGCCCCCGGAGACGCCTTGGAAGATCACCGCCACGCAGGCGGCGTACACGAGGTTCACGGCGATCGGGATCTCGGGGCTGTCGGGCGACTCCGCGAAAAGCGAGACGATGTCGGTCGCGAATATCGCGATCAGCACCGCCGAGACGGCGTACGTCGCCACCGAGAAGCGGATGATGTCGCGGGCGTACGCCTCGGCCTCCTCGGGGCGTTCGACGCCGAGCTCCTGGCCGACCAGACTGGACGAGGCGAGCCCGAAGCCCCAGCCGGGGGTGTTCATGATCCCCCAGATGCGCCGCGCGATGACGAACGCGGCGACGGTGTTCTCGCCGAACACGTCGAGGATGGCGAGCATGGGGAACTCGGCGACGGTCCACACGAGGTTGCGCGCGCCGACCGGGAGCCCGATCTCGACGAGGTCGCGGAGCATGTCCGGGTTGACGAACGAACCGAACGGGTCGATCGCGACCGGGAACTCCCCGATCCCCGGCGCGCGACCGCGGACGAGCCCCACGGTGAAGCCGGCGACGGCGAGCACGTTCGAGAGGACGGTGCCGAGCGCGGCGCCCTCGACGCCCCACCCGAACCCGAAGATGAACAGCGCGCTCAGGACGATGTTTGCGACCGCGCCGCCGGCCCGGACCTGCATCGCGGTGTACGCGTCGTCGCAGCCGACGAGCACCCGGCTGCCGACGAGGTTGAGCGCGGCGAAGGGGACGCCGAGCCCGACGATCCGGAGGTAGTCGGCGCCGAAGGCGATCGCCCGCTCGTTGCTGCTCAACACGTCGATGAAGCGCGTCGGGAACGTCCAGAACGTGACCGAGACGGGGATCGTGATGAGGATCGCGAGGAGGACGCTCGCCCGGACGGCGTCGCCGAGCTCGCCGTACGCCTCCGCGCCGAAGCGCTGGGAGACGAGGGCGATGGTGCCGCCGGCGACGCCGCCGCCGAGCGCGAAGGCGAGCCCCCAGTAGGGGCCGGCGAAGCCGACGCCGGCGACCGCGCTGGTGCCGACCGCGACGCCGACCATCGCCACGTCGACCGCGTTCTTCGACATCCGGGCGATCCCCGTGACGATCCGCGGCCACGCGAGGTCCGTGGTCCGGACCACCCGGTGGCGATCGATGAGTCCCGCCCGGGCGAGCGCGAAGCCGATGTAGAGGATGAGTGCCCGGAAGGGGTTCGGGAGCGAGGAGACGAGTCGTTGGAGGCGAGACACGGCGGACACGCCCCTTTTCAGGGCCGCGGCAAAGTCCTTTCGTCACCCGGCAGGCGTCTCCGGATGGGGCACGTGACCGCGTCGCGGTCGCGATGGTGCGACAGGGTCGACGGTGCCAAGCGCCACGGGTCCCTGCCGCGCCGAACGGCTACTTCAGGGTCGCGTACGTCAGGAGGCTCACGGCGAGCAGCTCCAGCAGCCGCATGCCGACGACGACCTGCCCGACGAACGGGTCCATGCTGTACAGCGTCCGCATCCCGTTGAACAGGAACGCGAGCGCGACCAGGTTCTCGACGAGGAGGACGCCGGCGAACCCTAACAGCCCGAGCACCATCGTGGTCTTGAACCGGCGGTAGTTCGACGCCCAGACCGCCACGAGGACGGCGAGTAAGACGCTGTTGACGGCCGTGATCGCCATCGCGAGGGCGGTCGGGAATCCCATCGCCACGGTCACTCCACCTCCGCCGCGATCTCCTCGAACGTGTCCGCGTGCTCCTCGAACCGGTCGGTGGGGAAGTAGAGCTTCCCGTACTCGTGGTCGCCGGATTCGACGACGCCGTGTTCTCGTAGCATGTCTAGGTGATGCGTGACCGTGTTGTAGTCGAGGCCGAGTTCCTCGGCGAGTTCGTTCGCGTTCCGCGGGCGACGGGTGAGTTCGCGGACGATGCGGACCCTGTTGGGACCGCCCCGGCTCCCGACGAAGAGGTACCACAGGGCCTTCTCCATGTCACGTCTGCCCGTCTCACGGTACCTGTAAAGCGGTTTCGTCACGGGGACGCGACCGGCGGCGGGCGGGGCCGGTGAGCCCGGGGAGTCGGGCGGGGCCAGTCATCCGTTCACCGTTCGGGAGACCCAGCCGGACGCCCCCGACGGCACGGAGCCCGACTCCGCGGCCGGTTGGAGGGTCCCCTCGCCGTCCGTCGCGCGGACGACCACCTCGTGGGCGCCGTCCGGCTCAAAGACGTGCCGCCACTGACGCCAGGCGTCCTCGTCCGGCAGTTCCGCGGAGAGCTCCGCGTCCGTCCACGTCTCGCCGCCGTCGGTCGAGACCTCGACGCGGTCGATTCCGCGGGTGCCGGCGTAGGCGTGGCCCGCGAGCTCGGTCCGCCCGTCGCCGAGGTCCGTGATACCCTCGTCCCAGAGCTTGGCGACGGTGTTGACCGGACCGGTCCCCTCCCAGCCGCGCTCCTCCCAGTAACCGTCCTCCTCGGTCTCGAGCAGCTCGATCTCCGTGAGCCACTTGACGTTCGTCTCGCCCCAGTGGCCCGGGATCAGCACGCGGACCGGGCGCCCGTGAGTCGGGGGGAGCGCCCGCCCGTTCATCCCCCACGCGAGGAACCCCTCACTGAGGACATCGACCGGGAACTGGACGTAGTAGCCGTCCTCGCCGCGCAACATCGCGCAGTCGCACGCGCCCTCGGGGTCGACGGCGTCGATCAGGGGGGCGATCGGCGTGCCGGTCCAGACCGCGGCGTCGAGCTTCCGCTCGTTGATGTCCTCGCCGACGCACCGGAGCGCGACGAGGCGGTGTTCGGCCTCCCGCTCGGTCAGCTCGTCGTAGTCGACCGTCAGGTCGCTCCCGGTCTCGCCGGTGAACGTCAGCGACCACTCGGCGGCCGGGATCTCGGGCTCGAACTCCGCGATGTCGACGCTGTAGAACTCGTCTATCGGGCTCACGAGCCCGTGGAGGTCGTCGCTGGCGACGTCGAGCGACGCCGCCTCGACCTCGCCGAGCCGCGCCTCCGCGCCCGCAGCGCCGGGAGCGGGGGCGGCCGCCGGAGCGGCGTCGCCCCCTCGGTTCCGTCCGATCAGCGCCGCCGCCCCGGAGACGCCGACTATCGCCGCGACCGCCGCGAGCGCCTGACGGCGGCTCGGGTCGACCGCGTCCGGGACCGCCCCGGAGACGCCGGCCGCGGTGACGACGCCCGCGGAGAGTCCGGCGGCGACCGCGGAGACGGGCGCGCCGGTCAGGCCGGTCGCGAGCAGCCACGCCGCGCCGGCGGCGAGGACGGTCCCGCCGAGCGGTCTTCCGACCCGGTGAGCGACGCGGAGCCCGCCGAACACGCACGCCCCGAACAGCCCGACCGCGACGGCGACGGCCCCGCCGAGGTGGAGCAGGTGCGCCGGCTCGCCGACGTTCTCGATCATGAACGTCACGATCGCTCCGGGGGTCCCGTCGACGATCGCGCGGTCGATGGGCGAGGCGACGAACGACGCCGTGGCGCCCGCGACGGCGTAGGAGGCGGCGACCGCGAGGACGCCGGCCGCGACCGACACCGCCGCGTCGCGCCGGCGGCTCTCGTGTGCTGTCATACCTTCCAACGGGTCGCCACGGGCTAAAGGGATTTTTCAACAGTCGAACACACTTCGGCCGAACTCCCTCCAAACTCCGTTCAAACTTCGTCCCGGATCGGCGCGCAGTCGATCGATGGAGACCGGAACGCGGACGAACGCGGAGGGAGGCGAATTACGCGCCGGAGACGAGGTACACCGACGCGACGGCGAAGGCGATGCCCAGCGCCTTCCGGGCGGTGAACGACTCGCCGAGGAAGAGGAAGCCGATCACCGAAGAGAAGACGAGGAACATCGCGAAGATGGGGGTCACGACGCTCACCGGGCCGAGCGCGAGCGAGCGGTACAGCGCCAGGATGCCGATCCCGAGGAAGACGCCGGCCGCGAGCACGTGGACGATCTTCGGCGAGGCGAGGTGCTCGCCGAACCCCTGTCCAGTGTACGCGAGCACTCCGACGGCCATGCAGATGAGGAGCGTGTTCGAGACGACGACGGCCACGTCGCTCGGGATCGCGTCGGGACCGGTCGTCGCGACGCGCATCAGCGGCGAGACCAGCGCGTACGCCCCCATCGCGAGCAGGGCGTACGGGAGATACGTGTCCATGGTTTTCGCAAGACAGGCCGCGGACAAGTGCCTACCGACCCGCGGTCGTCATCGCGCTCGCGTCTCCGCCCTGCCCGCGTTCGCGTCGGCGTCGGCGTCGGCGTCCGCATCCCCGTCGGCGTCCCCCCGGACCGGCACCGAGACGGTGACGATCGTCCCGCGGGGCTCCCGGTCGTCGAACGCGACGTTCCCGCCGACCTGATTGGTCCCCCACTTCACGATCCACAGGCCCAGCCCGCTGCCGTGTTCCAGGGGGGTCTCCGTGCCGCGTTTCAGGACCTCGCGCTCCGCCTCGTCGATCCCGGGACCGTCGTCGGCCACCGAGAGCTCGATCCACCCCGCTTCCGCGGTCGCGCTGAGCCACACGGACGGGGGGTCGCTGTCGTTGTGCCGGACCGCGTTCGAACACAGGCTCTCCGCGATCACCCGTACCACCGCCGGGACGCGGACGGCCGGAACCGCCCCCTCGACGGAGACGTTCGCCGCCGGAAACTCGGCCCGGAGCGCCGCGACCGTCTCGTCGACGAGCGCCCCGAGCGCGACGGGTGGGGGCGCCTCGGTCATCGGGTTGAACAGCTCGCTCGCGGTCCGGGTGCGCTCGCTGAGCTCGAGGATGCGCGCGGCGCTCCGCTTGACCACCGACAGCGCCCGCTCGTCGGTCGGATCCGCGTGCAGTCGGTCGGCGTACCCGGTGATGAGGTTCGTCTCCGTCCGCACGTCGTGTCTGAACACCCGGTTGAGCACGTCCAGCCGCTGCTGTTGCCCCAGGTACTCGCCGATGTCGTGGAACACCACCACCTCGCCGGTCGGGCGGTCGTGCCCGTCGGTAATGCGCCGGAGGGTGACGTCGTAGGGGCGCCGCCCTTCCGATCCGACGATGGAGAGCGGCGACCGGTCCGATTCCTCGGCGGAGACGTCGTCGTACCGCGGGACGACCGCGTCGGCCGGTTCTCCGATCGCGGTCCGCCGGTCGATCCCGAACGTGTCCGCCGCGCTCTGGTTCAGGTCGATCACGTGCCCCTCCGTCCCGATCACGAACGCCGGATCGTGGAGGTGTTCGAACACCAGCTGGCGCGCGCGACGGCGCGGGGCCGGCGCGAGCGTGAGGAGCCGGAACCGCGAGAGCGCGAGGAGGTACGCCACCCCGGACACCGCGAACGCGAGCGGTGTCGGGTCGAGTCCGGCGACCGGGAGCGACCCGGTGAGGTGGAAGACGCTGCTGGCCCACGGCGCCGCCGTGCCCACGATCAGCGCGGCGCTCTGTCCCCGGAAGGGCCGCGCGTCGTCCCGAACGAGCTGGAGGATCGGAATCGACCCGAACAGCCCGAGCAGGTAGGTGTACCCGGCGATGACGTAGTACCACGGCCCGGTCTCGACGCGGAGGAAGGAGCCGACCGCGGTCGACGCGACCTCGCGGTCGGCGACGATGAGGCCCCACGGGTCGCCGACCGCGACGACGACGAGGGTGACGATCGGGGCGACGAAAACCCCCGCCACGAGCCGCGGCGTCACGTACCGCTCCCGGCCCGTGTACTCCAGCGCGAACAGCAGCCATCCGACGGGGATGATCACCACCCCGAGCCACTGCACGTCGTACCACAGCGACTTCGCCGCGAGGGTCGACGCCTCCAGCTCGAAGACGAGGAAGGTCGTCCACCAGACCTGCCCGACGAGCAGCAACGTCAGCCACGTCGCACCCGCCTCCGGCCGCTCGCGCCACGCGAGGATCCCCGCTGACGTACCCGTAACGACGGCGCATAGCAGCGCGACCGAAAGCGGGCTGAGGCCGATCACGGTTATTTACAGAGGTCCAGGATATAAATCATTTTACTCCGGCGGACAGACAGTTCCGTTCCGTCCGCGGCCGCCTTCTGCGAACGAAACGCGGGGACAGCGAGGCCGCGCCGATGTCGGGCGGCGCCCGATCGGATTCGGCGGCCCGGTCACACCCGCCGGTCCGTCACGCCGCGACGAGCGCGAGCGCGACCGCCACGACGAGGTACGTGCAGTCGGGGGCGACCCCCAGCACCCCTGCGTCGTCGACGCGACCGGCGAGCGCGGTGACCGCGAGCGATGCCGCGAGCCCGACGCCGAGCGCCGCGGCGATCCCCGGCGCGAGGACCCCGGTCGCGGTCGCCGCCGCCAGCGTCGCGGCCGTGAGGAGGTCGACCCCGTACAGCACGCGCCGGGTCCGGGGGACGCCGAGCGAGATGGGGAGCGTCGAGACGCCCGCCGCGGCGTCCGCCTCCACGTCGCGGACGTTCGGGAGCTCGGTGTCGACGAACGACCGCAGGAGGAAGTACGCGAATGCGACCGCGACGACCGGCTCGATCGGCGCGGCGCCGAATACCGAGAGACCAGCCGTCGGGGCGCCCGAGCCCGGACCTCCGGCGAACGCCAGCGGGAGCAGCGTGACCGCGATCGCCCACCCCGCGGCGACGACGACGGAACTGAGGACGGGGACCTCCTTCAGGCGCGGGAGCCGCAGTCCGGTCCCGAGTCCGGCCTCCGGCGCGAGCGATCGGAGGGCCCGCCCGGCGTTCGGGAGCCAGTCGGAGGCGTACGCGATCCAGAGCGCTCCCGGAAGCAGCGCGACGCCGAGCGCGAGCGGTCCGCCCGCGATCGAAAGCGCCACCGCGAGCCCGTAGGCGAGGGCGGCGGCGATCATCAGCTGATCGCCGTATCGGAGCGCGATCCGCGCACGACCCGGCGTCGACCGGGCGTCCGCCGCCGCGTCGGCGACATGGTCGACGGTGTACACCGCGAACGCGACGAGCCCGACCACGGCCGGCGCGGCCGAGAGCGGCACCCCCAGCAGGACGGTCGCGATGACCGTTTCGAGCGCGGCGACGACCGCCACGAACGGGGATCCGGAGGCGAGCCCGACGAGCGACTGCAGGAGCCCGTGTCCGGGGCCGGTCGGTTCGGTTACGTTCGGTTCCGTCGCGTTCGGTTCGGTCACATTCGGTTCGGCCGAGCGCGTCGGCTTCGCCTCGCTCGCCGCGCCGGTCGGCGCGGACGCGGCCGCGACCGTCGCCTCGGTACCGATCGGCTTCGACCGGGAGGTCGACGCCGCGTCGAGTGTTGCTTCAGCGTGATACGACTCGTCGGTGCCGTCGATCGCGGTCGACGGCGGATCTCGTTTGTCTTGCATCGATCGGCGAGCGGCGCCGTTCGCGGCGCGTCCCGCCGGTTACGTATCAATCTCCGGCACCAATCAATTAATACGGAAATAACCGGAGAAAACGCGGAACGCGTTTGCCGTGACGGCTCCCCCGCGGGGCCGGATCGCGGCCAGCGCCGATCCCTTCAGTACGCTTTTGGGGCGAGCGACCGACGGATCGCGTATGGACGGAACCTTCGATCACGTGATGATCCGCGTCGAGGACTTAGAGGAGAGCCTCGACTGGTACCAGACCCACCTGAACTACGAGGAGAAGGGACGCTGGGAGGCGGACACCTTCACCAACGTCTACCTCGGCCCCGAGGAGCTGCACGAGGACGGCGCGACGCTGGAGCTCACCTACAACCACGGCGACCACACCTACGAGGTCGGCGACGCGTGGGGCCACATCGCCGTGCGCGTCCCCGAGGACGCACTCCAGGAGTCGTACGACCAGCTGATGGACGAGGGCGTCGAGGACTACCGCGACCCCGAGTCGTGCGGCAACCGCTACGCGTTCGTGAAGGACCCCGACGGCCACGAGATCGAGATCGTCAAGCGCGACTACGGCGCGAAGTGGAGCATCGATCACACCATGATCCGCGTCGAGGACGCCGACGAGGCGCTCGGCTACTGGACCCGCAAGTTCGAGTACACGGAGCAGCCGGCCGGGCGCTGGGAGGCCGACACCTTCTCGAACTACTTCATGGCCCCCGAGGACGCGCCGAAGGAGGCGATGAAGCTTGAGCTCACCTACAACTACGACGGCCGCGAGTACACGATGGGTAACGGCTGGGGCCACCTCTGCGTCCGCGTCGACGACCTCGACGAGGCGTGGGACGACCTGATGACCCGCGAGGCGCCCGACTACCGCGATCCGGAGTCCTGCGACCACAACTACGCGTTCACGAAGGACCAGGACGGCCACGAGATCGAACTGCTCGTCCGGGAGTAGGGCGGGTCGTTCCGAGGGTCGCGCTCCCGACCCCGTCGAAGTCCTTTCGTTCAGAGACGGTATCGCGTCCAACAGCCGGTCGGCGAGGAGTGCGTATCGCCCGACGGAACACGTCCGCGGTCGACGTCGACCGAAAACGTCCGCGGTCGACATTCGATGTCCGAGCCTGCGCCAACTGCGGGAGCGGGTCTCGCAGATCGGCGGTGGCAAGACGGTTTTTAAACGGACAGTGAGCGACAGCGACGGGCACTTATAACGAACGACGCGGCCGGTGTCGTCGAATTTTGCTCGACTGCCAGAGGTGCGAAGCGCCTTTCGGACGACAGCGAGTGTGCGCTGCCCGCAGCGACTGGAGCTTTGCAGCCCCTCACTCCTAAGCCGTCAGCCACTTATAAATGCCTGCCAGCGATGTCGCAACCTGACTTATAAACAACCGATCAGCCAATTCGCTACATTCACCCCCGATGTCGATCGCTGCCGGCCTGTACTGGTGAGAACCGGGATGTACATTCTCTTGGGAATCGCCTCAGTAAAACCCGGATAACCGATCGCGGCGTCGCGTGTAACCCCGGAACTACGCCAGCTCCCTGATCACGTCGCGAACCCGCTCGACCGCGGCGTCCACGTCGTCGCGGCCGACGTCGAGGTGGGTGGTGAACCGGGTCGTGTACTCGTCGAACTCCACGCAGCCGACGCCGGCGTCCTCGCAGGCCGCCACGAGGTCGGACGCTGCGATACCGGCGTCGTCGGTGTGCGCGACGACGATGTTGGTGTCGGGAGCGGGCGCGTCGACCCCGTCCAGGGCGTCGAGTCCGGCCGCGAGCCGCTCGGCGTTGGCGTGGTCGTCCGCGAGTCGCTCGACGTTCTCTAAGGCGAGCAGGCCCGGCGCGGCGATCAGTCCGGCCTGCCGCATCCCGCCGCCGAACAGCTTCCTGACGCGGCGGGCCTCCTTGACGAACGACTCGTCGCCGGCGACGATCGAGCCGACCGGCGCGCCGAGCCCCTTGGAGAGACAGAAGGAGACGGTGTCGACGGGCGCGACGAGCTCGCTCGCGTCGACGCCGAGCGCGACCGCGGCGTTGAACACGCGCGCGCCGTCGAGGTGGACCGGCACGTCGGCGTCGCGAGCGGCCTCGGCGGCCGCGGCGATCGCTTCGACCGGGATCGCCGTCCCGCCGCGGTAGTTGTGGGTGTTCTCCAGCGCGAGGAGCCCGGTGCCGGGGCGGTGGAGGTCCTCCGCGACGAGCCCCTCTCGGACCGCGTCGGGCGTCGGGACGCAGCGCTCGCCGGCGTCGATCGTCCGGGTCTGAGCGCCGGAGAGCTTGGCGGCGCCCGCCAGCTCCCAGCGGTAGATGTGCGACTCGCGCTCCAAGAGGAGCTCCTGTCCGGGCTCGGTGTGGACGTGGACCGCGATCTGGTTGGCCATCGTCCCCGAGGGGACGTACAGCGCGGCCTCGGTGCCGACCGCGTCGGCGGCGCGGCGCTCCAGCTCGTTGACGGTGGGGTCGTCGCGGTACACGTCGTCGCCGACCTCGGCGGTCGCGGCCGCTTCGCGCATCGCCTCCGAGGGCGTCGTGACGGTGTCGGACCGCAGGTCGATGAACTCGTCGTCGGCTTCGGGCATCGGTTGGTGGTCGTTCAGCGGCGGTTCGGATATATCTCGCGTTCGAGGAACCGCCGCGTCGTCGCGGAACGGTTCCGAACGCGGGGGACTCGTCGGAGTTCCGCGTCCGGTCCCTTCTTAACCGACGCGGCCGATCCGCGAGGTATGGCAACGGAAGCCGCGGCCGACGACGCAGCCGACGCCCCGGACGCGTACGACGCCCTCTTAGACCGGGTTCGGAAGTGGAACGCGGTCGGGAGCGCGGCCGGCGTGCTCGGCTGGGACCAGCAGGTGATGATGCCCGAGGGCGGCACCCCCGCCCGCTCGAAGCAGCTCTCGACGCTCTCCTCGGTCCGCCACGACATGGTCACCGACGCGGAGACGGGCGAGCTGCTCGACGAACTCGCCGACGCCGACCTCACCGACGAGCAGGCCGCCGTCGTGCGCGAGGTCCGGCGCGAGTACGAGCGCGCCGACGCCGTCCCCGTCGACCTCGTCGAGGAGATCTCCGAGACCGGTACGGAGGCGCTGCAGGCGTGGGAGGAGGCGAAGGCCGAGGACGACTTCGATACGTTCGCCCCCCACCTTGAGAAGCACGTCGAGCTAAAACGCGAGTACGCCGAGCACATCGACCCCGACCGGGACCCCTACGAAGTGCTCTTCGAGGAGTTCGAGCCGTGCCTCTCGATGGAGCGCGCGGAGTCGATCCTGACGGAGCTGCGGGAGACGCTCGTCCCGATGATCGACGCGATCCGCGAGTCCGACGCCGACCTCGCCGTCGACACCTTCGAGGGGACGTTCCCCGAAGAGGAGCAGGAGGCGCTCGCGCGCGAGACGCTCGAACTGGTCGGCTACGACTTCGACCGCGGCCGGCTCGACGTCTCCTCGCACCCGTTCACCGCGGGCAACCAGTTCGACTGCCGGGTGACGACCCGGTTCGACGAGTCCGACCCGCTCGGCGCGATCGGCTCGACGGTCCACGAGTTCGGCCACGCGCAGTACAACCTCGGGCTCCCGCAGGAGGAGTTCGGGACCCCGCTCGGCGAGTCGCGAGACCTCTCGGTCCACGAGTCGCAGTCGCGGCTCTGGGAGAACCACGTCGGTCGCAGCCGCGAGTTCTGGGAGCTATTCTTGCCGACCTTCAAAGAGCACTTCCCCGAGACCGACGACGCCACCGTCGAGGACGCGTACCAAGCGTTCAATCAGGTCCACGAGGACAACCTGATCCGCGTCGAGGCGGACGAGCTCACCTACCACCTCCACATCGTCGTCCGGTTCGAGATCGAGCGGGACCTGGTCCGCGGCGACCTCGCGGTCGAGGACGTGCCGGAGGTCTGGAACGACAAGTACGAGGAGTACCTCGGGATCCGCCCCGAGAACGACGCCGAGGGGTGCCTGCAGGACATCCACTGGAGCCACGGCAACTTCGGCTACTTCCCAACCTATTCGCTCGGTTCCGTGATGGCCGCCCAGCTGTTCGAAGCGGCCGAGGACGACATCGACGACCTCGACGGGAAGATCGCCGCCGGCGAGTTCGACGAGCTCCGGGAGTGGCTCGGCGAGAACGTCCACCGGCACGGCGCCCGCTACGAGACGAACGAGCTCGTCGAGCGCGCGACGGGCGAGGAGTTCTCGGCGGACGCGTTCACCGACTACGTCGAGGAGAAGTACGGCGAGCTGTACGGGATCTGAGCCGAGACGGTCGGGACTCCGCCGCCACGTCCTACAGCCGGAACCCGGTCATCAACACGACGAGTCCGAGCATCACGGCGCCCTCGAACAGCCCGACGACGAGGTTCTTCTTCTCGATCGACTCGAGCCGCGAGCCGTCCGGATCGGGCGACAGCGTCTCGTAGTACGCCGACAGCTGCAGCCGGTGCGGGACGGCGAGCCCGAACGCGAACAGCCCCCAGCCGACGCCGAGCGCCATCGACGACCACGTGCCGGCGAACCCGTAGCCGAGCCCGAGATCGGGCGTCAGAAGCACCGTGCCAGACAGGACCGTCGTCAGCGAGAAGCCGACGAGGAAGAAGACCGCCTTCGGAATGAGCGTGGCGTTCACCGCGGCCGCCGCCTCCTCGTCGAGGCCGCCGAGCGTCGGGCCGATGATCGCGGGGAAGATTATGGCGAAGCCGAACCACACCGCGCCCGCGGCGACGTGGGTGTAGAAGAGCAGTTCCGTGCTCGCGAGCGCGAGGCTCGCGGCGAGAAAGGCGAGCGGCACGAGGAAGCTCCCGGCCGCGAACGCCGGATTCGCGGCGTCCGCGAGGTGGCGGATCCGATCGACGAAGCCCAACTCTGCGACCTGCCGGCGCTCGTTCGCGACTGCCATGTGACAGCAGTCAGACGTGTCACACAAATGCGTTCGGGTCGACGCGACGCCGACCGGATCCGGAGCGAAGAGTCGCCGCCGGATCCCCCTCGGTAGTGGCCTCCCTTCGGTTGGCCGCTCGGCTCGCGGCTTCGCCGTTCGCGTACGAGACTTCGCTTCGCTCAGTCTCGCTACTTCTCGATGATGCTCTCCTCGACCGCCTCGCCGAAGTGGCGCGCCACGTCCTCGTAGTAGACGAGCGCCTCGTCGCCGGGCTCGACCTCTGTGACCGCCTTCCGCCCCTCACTCGTGGCGATCTTCACCGTCTCGGCGTTCTGGATGAGCGTCTCGATCCGGTCGGTCCCCTCGTCCGTCTCCACCTCGGCCTGAATCCGGAACATCGGGCGCTTCTCGATCTTCACGCGGCCGACGACCGCCTCTCGGGTGTGCCCGTCGGTGTCGACGACCTGGACCTCGTCGCCGCTCGCCAGCTCCGCGAGGTAGTTGGTGCCGCCCTCGGCGTTGCGGACGTACGCGTGGACCGCGCCGGCGTTCACGCGGAACGGGCGCGAGGCGACGTACGGCGACTCCGCGGTCTCCGCGTGGACGAAGAACAGCCCGCGCGACATCGATCCCACGAGCATCCCCTCCGTGTCGTCCATCAGCGAGCCGGTGTCGATACAGACCCGGTCGGCCATCCCGGTCTGTTCGATCTCGGTCACCTCGGCGTGTCGCAGGTCGAGCGTCTCGCGGTCGGCGGCGTCGCGGGCCTCGACAGCGCCGCGGATCTCGTCCGGGGAGTCGGCGTCGAGGAGGACGCCGTCGGCGCCGATCTCCAGCGTCTCGAAGGCGGTCTTCGCCTCCGCGGCGGTGGTCGCGCCCGCGACGAGGTGCGTCTCCTCGCCGACCCGCGCGATCAGGTTCTCCAGCGGGATGATCGACCAGTCCTCGCCGACGATCACCGTGAACTCGGCGTCCGCGGCCGCCTCTTGCGCGAAGCGCTCGTACTCGGTGCCGAGCACCCGGACGTACGCGCCCTGCGCGCGGTCGTCGCGCCGGCGGAGCGTGGTCAGGTCCGCGGAGCCCGACAGGTCCTCGGGCATGTCGATGGTGCCGTCGCCCTCGCCGCCCTTCCCGACGAAGTAGGCGTCGGCCTCGGCGTCGCTCTCGGCGTCGTCGATCACGTCGGCGTCCGAACGGAAGGCGGCGACGTTCACGTCGCCGAGCTCTCGGACGCGCCCCACGTCGCCCTCGTCGACGAGCACCCAGTCCGCGCCGGCCTCGATGGCGGCCGTGATCCGTCGCTTGCGCGCCTCCCAGTCGCCGACCTCGCCGTCGGCTTTCACCCAGACCGTGCGTGTCATTGTCGGAACCTCACGGCGGGCGGGCTTGAAAACTGCGAAAGGGTCGGGCGTTGCGCTCGATAGGGGGGCCTCGGAGACGACAAAGCACTTATCAGAGAGATCACATCGTTTAGATCACACACCCGAATGACGCCACCACGCAAGCGCCTCTCGAAGGCGCGCTCTCGATGCGCCGCGGCGCGCGACACCCTCCGCGAGCGCGCCAGGCCGCACCTCGGGATCGATCCCCGAGCGCTCGGCGCGTTCCGGATCGCGGTGGCGCTCCTCCTTCTGGGGGACCTGCTGGTCTATCGGCTGCCGGCGGTACGGACGTTTTACACGGACGACGGCGTCCTGCCGCGCTCGACGCTCGCGGAGGTCCTGCCGCTGTTAGAGCGCGTTTCGATCCACGCGGTGTCGGGTTCGGCGTGGGTGCAGACGGGGCTCCTCGCGACCGCGGTTTGCGCCGCCGGCTGCCTGCTCGTCGGCTATCGAACGCGGACATCGACGGGTCTCTCGCTCGTCCTGCTCGCGTCGCTGTACGCTCGGAACCCGTACGTGATCAACGGCGGGAACACGATTCTGGTCGTGTTCCTCTTCCTGAGCCTCTTTCTCCCGCTCGACGCTCGGTGGTCGCTCAACGCGGATCGCCGGAGCGGCGATACCGATCGGGACGACGCCGGGGGAGAGGCCGGTGACGAGCCGGAGCACGGCGCCGATCCCCGAGTCTGTTCGCTCGGAACGGCCGTCACGCTCCTGACGCTCGTGTCGATCTACGCGGCGAACGCGGTCTCTAAGTACCAGAGCGACGCGTGGATGTCGGGGGTCGCGGTCCCTCGTATCTTCCAGTTGGAGGAGTTTATCGTGGGGATGGGTCCGTTCGTCTCGGAGCACGCCGCAGTCCTCGCGATCATAAACTGGCTCTGGATCGCGCTCCTCTCGGCGTCCGTTCTGCTGGTCGTCGCGACCGGGTGGCTCAGGGCCGGAGTCGCGCTCGCGTTCGTCTCCGCGCACCTCGGCATGGCCGCGACGATGCGGCTCGCCGTGTTCCCGTTCGTCATGATCTCGGTCCTGCTCCTGTTTTTCCCGCCCGGGGCCTGGAACCTCGTCGAGGCCGCCACGTCGAAGCTCCGCGGCTCCGCTCGACCCGCCGAGCGCGCGTCCCGCAGCGACGGGGGACGCGCAAAGTGGGGCGACCGAAGCGACGGCGAAAGCGCGACCGCGGCCGCGTCTCCGGCTCCCTCACGGGTGCGTCGCGGGATCCGGGTGGGATCGGCCCTGCTGCTCGTGGGCTTCTTCCTCGCGCTCGTGTGGTGGCAGGCCGCGGGGATCGGACTCGTCGACCTCCCGGCGTCGGAATCGAGCGGTGAACTGTCGGAAGTGAGTTGGTCGTTCTTCGCGCCGAACCCGCCGGACGCCTCCGGCTGGTACGTCGTCCGGGGGACGCTCGAATCGGGCGATTCGGTCGACATGCGCGACGGGGAGGCGGTCACGTACGACCCGCCGCCGGACGCGGCGGAGACGTATCCGACGACCCTCTGGCACCAGTTCGGGTTCAGGATGAAGAACGCCGGAGAGTCGCGGTATCGACCGGTGGCGGACTACGTCTGTGAGCGAACGGACCGCAGCGTGGAGTCCGTGACCGTCTTCCACGTCGAGCAGCCGGTGGATCCGAACGGACCGGTGGGCGAGCCGGAGCCGGAAGAGCAGATGCGGGCCGCCTGCTGAGCCGGGCCGCCGAAACGCCTCGACGCCTACGGCTCGACGTCTACGCCTCGACGAACCCGCCCGCGGCGAGCGCCTCCTCGACCGACGCGTCCTCGTGGACGACCGCCGACACGGCGCGGGCGATCCCCTCCGGGTCATCGTGCTGGAAGATCGACCGCCCCATCGAGACGCCGGCCGCGTCGCCGTCCATCGCGCCGCGGACCATCTCTACGGTGTCGCGGTCGGTCCCCTTCGACCCCCCGGCGATGACGACCGGGAGCCGCGTCGACTCCGTGACGCGCTCGAACGAGTCGCCGTCGCCGGAGTATCCCGTTTTTACTACGTCGGCGCCGACCTCCTCGGCGAGCCGCACCGCGTGCCCGAGCGCCTCGGGGTCGGTCTCGTCGACGCCCGGGCCGCGCGCGTACGCCATCGCGAGGACGGGGAGCCCGAGGCGCTCGGCGTCGGCGGTCAGCTCCGCGAGCTCCTCGATCTGGTCCGGCTCGTGGTCGGAGCCGACGTTGATGTGGAAGGAGACGGCGTCGGCGCCGGCCCGGACGGCATCCTCCGCGGTCCCGGTGACGCGCTTGTCGCTCTCGTCGGGCCCGATCGTCGTCGACCCGTTGAGGTGGACGATGTACCCCGCGTCGTTCTTGTGCTCGTGGACGCGCGGCGCGATCCCCCGCTGGGTGAGCACCGCGTCCGCGCCGCCGCTCGTTACGCCGTCGATCGTCGACTCGATGTCGACGAGGCCGTCGACGGCGCCCATCGTGAGCCCGTGGTCCATGGGGACGATGAGGTATCGGTCGTTCGTGGAGATGCGGTCGAGTCGTGCCGAGAGTCCTGCTGTCATATTGGTGTCGGTCGTTGTGTGAGAGTGTGGCAATCGTAGGTAAGTGGGTTTCGTTCGGGGACGTATTGGCTCGAAGCCGGGGTCACCGCGACTCGGGCGGAGTCGATTCCGCCGCCTCCGCCGCCTCGACGCGGGCGGCGTAGCCGCGCTCCGCGCCGTCCTTCAGCTCCCGCGAGAGCGCCTCCAGCCGGTCGGCGACCGCCGCGGTCGAGAGGTCGTCCTCGACGCCCTCGGCCACGATGTCGACCAGCGCCGAGCCGACGATGATCCCGTCGGCGCCGCCGGCGACGATGCGCTCGGCGTGCTCGCCCGTCGAGATGCCGAACCCGACCGCCTTCGGCACGTCGTACTCGCGGAGCCGGTCGAGGCTCTCGGTGGTCTGGTCGGACACGTCGCTGCGCGCGCCGGTGGTCCCGAGCCGCGCCTGGACGTAGACGTACCCCGAGACGTTGGCCATGATCCGGTCGAGGCGGTCTCCCTGTGTGGTCGGCGCGACGATGAACACCAGATCGAGCCCGAACTCGTCGCAGGCCTCCCGCAGCGGGTCGGCCTCCTCCGCCGGGAGGTCCGGGACGACGAGCCCCTCGATGCCCGCGGCGGCGGCGCGCTCGACGAAGGGGCGCGGGCCGGCGCTCGCGGTTTCACCGCTCGCGTCCGAGGCGCTTCGCGTCTTTCCGGACCCGTACTGATAAATGAGGTTGTAGTACGTCATACACACTAGGGCGGCGTCGACGTCCAGCTCCTCCGCGAACGCGAAGAACCGGTCCGGCGTCATCCCCGCGTCGAGCGAGCGAACGAGCGCCTCCTGGATCGTCGACCCCTCAGCGATGGGTTCGGAGAAGGGGAGCCCGAGCTCGATCACGTCGGCGCCGCCGCGGTCGAGCGCCTCGACGTACGCCTTCGAGGAGTCGTAGTCCGGGTCGCCGACGACGAGGTAGGGGACGTAGGCGGGGCCGTCGGCGAACGCCTCGGCGATCGCGGCCGAGTTGCCGGCGTCCGCCATTCAGATCCCCCCCGTGAACATCGACATGTCGGGCGCGCCGGCGATGTCGCGCTTGTCCGTCTCCTCGATGGCGGCGTCGAGGTCCTTGTCGCCGCGCCCGGAGACGTTCACGACGACGCGCTCGCCGAGCTCCTCGTGGTGCTCCTCTACGAACCCGAACGCGTGTGCGGTCTCCAGCGCCGGGATGATCCCCTCGGTCGAGGAGAGCCGGTGGAACCCCTCCAGCGCGGCGTCGTCGTCGACCGCGACCGGGCTCACCCGCCCCTCGTCGACGAGGTACGCGAGCTCCGGGCCGACGCCGGCGTAGTCGAGCCCGGAGGACACCGAGTGGCTCTCCATGATCTGGCCGTCGGAGTCCTGCAGGAGCTTCGTGCGCGCGCCGTGGAGCACGCCCTCGTCGCCCGCGAACAGCGACGCCGAGTTCGGGGCGACCCCCGCCTCCTCGTCGACCTCCAGCGTCGAGCCACCGGCCTCCACGGCGTGTAAGTCGACCGCCTCGTCGTCGACGAACTCGGCGAACGACCCCATCGTGTTCGAGCCGCCCCCCGCGCAGGCGACCACGTCCGTCGGGAGGCCGCCGGTCTTCTCGATCGACTGCTCGCGCGCCTCCTCGGAGATGACCGCCTGGAAGTCGCGGACCATCACCGGGAACGGGTGTGGCCCGACGATCGAGCCGATCACGTAGTGGGTGTCCTCCACCGTCGCCGCCCAGTCGCGCATCGTCTCGGAGATGGCCTCCTTCAGCGTCCCGCGGCCCGTGGTGACCGGCTTCACCTCGCTCCCGTTGAGCTTCATCCGGAAGACGTTCGGGCGCTGGCGGTTGATGTCGCGCTCGCCCATGTAGATCGTGCAGGGCATGTCGAGGTGGGCGGCCGCCATCGCGGTCGCGGTGCCGTGCTGGCCGGCGCCGGTCTCGGCGATGATCCGCTCTTTGCCCATGTACTTCGCTAAGAGGACCTGTCCGAGGGCGTTGTTCAGCTTGTGCGCGCCGCCGTGCACGAGGTCCTCCCGTTTCAGGTACACCTCCGTGTCGTAGCGCTCCGAGAGCCGGTCGGCGCGCTGGAGCGGCGTCGGCCGGCCGCCGAAGTCCGCGAGCCGCTCGCGGAACTCGTCCATGAAGCCGTCCTCGTTGTCGAGGACGTAGCGCTCGTAGGCGTCGGTCAGCTCCTCGATCGCGGGCATCAGCGCCTCGGGGACGTACTGGCCCCCGTAGCGGCCGAACTTCCCGTCCTCTCGGCCGCGCTCGCGTCCCGGCCGTCGCGCGCTCTCCGCCTCGTCCGTCGTCCGCGTGTCGGTCTCGCTCATGTGGTGTGCTCCGTTGTCTCCGTCCGCTCCGCGTCCGCCGCGTCCGTCTCGGCCGGATCCGACGCCTCCGCGTCGGCCTCCGCCCGCACCAGCTCCCGCGTGTTCGCCGTCACGTCGCCGTCCATGATCGCGCTGCCGACGAGGAGGGCGTCGGCGCCCGCGGCGCGCATCCGCCGAACGTCGGCGGGCGAGCCGATCCCGCTCTCGGCGATCAGCGTCACGTCGTCGGGGGCGTGGGGCGCCACCGACTCGAAGGTTCCGAGATCGACGACCAGCTCCGCGAGGTCGCGGTTGTTCACGCCGATCGTCGTGGCGCCCGCGTCGAGGGCGCGCTCCAGCTCGTCGCGGTCGTGGACCTCGACGAGGACCTGGAAGCCGCGGTCGCGGGCGGCGGCGAGCAGGTCGGGGAGGTCGTCGCCCACGAACCGGGCGATGAGCAGGACCACGTCGCTCTCGACCGCGTCGAGCTGCGACTCCGCGACGACGAAGTCCTTCCGGAGGACCGGCACGTCGACCGCCTCGCGCACGCGTTCGAGCGTGTCGGTGCTCCCGCCGAAGTGCTCCGGCTCGGTGAGCACGCTCAGCGCGGCCGCGCCCCCGGCCACCATCCCCTCCGCGAGCGCGACCGGGTCGTCCTCGCGGGTCCCCTCCGTCGTCGGGCTCGTGGGCTTGACCTCGGCGATCACGGGGACGCGCCCGTCCGCCTCCGCGCGGTCGAACGCCGCCCGCAGGCCGCGCGGATCGACGGCGACCTCGCCGGATCGGCCCTCGGCCGCCCGGTCGCGGGCCGCCGACAGGATCGATCTGACCGCCGGGGCCAGCTCGGATTGATCCTCCATTAGTGTACACTAATGCACGTATCTGTTCATAAGGCTTGCGGGCGCGGTTGTCCCTGCGCGACGGGCCCCGTCCGGCGATCCCCCCGCGATCGCGGCCCGCGACGCCGGCGTCTCCCGTCGATTTAACCGTCGCGGTCACGGATCGCGGGTATGGACACGACGGGAACGTCGGGCGTCTTCGCCCGCGACGTCGAGGGGATCGAACGGGCCGTCGAGGTCGGCTTCGCCGGCGGCCGCGTCATCTCGGTGTCGTTCCCGGCGACGGCGCCGGACGACGCCTCGGCCGACCACGACCTGCTCGACCGGATCGAGGCGTACGTCGGCGGCGAGCGCGACGCGTTCGACGACGTCGAAACCGGGCTCACGGTGCCGACCGACCGCCGCGGGGTCCTCGAAGCGCTCGAAACGATCCCCTACGGCGAGGAGGTATCGGTCAGCCGCCTGACGCGGCTGGCCGCGCTCGACGCCGACGACCCGGAGGACTTAGAGCTGGTGACCGACGCGCTCCGCGAGAACCCGATCCCGATCCTCTTTCCGGACCACCGCGTACAGGGCGGCCCGTACGCCACGCCGGGGGACGTGCGCGAGAAGCTCAGGCGCGTCGAAGGTATTTAAAAAGAGCCTCGACCGCGCTACTCCGTCCCGTGCTCCTCGATGTTCTCCCAGACGACCGTCATCAGATCGCCGGTCTTCTCCACGAGGTCGTCGACGGCGTCGCCGCAGTCGCCCGGCGCGCAGCCCAGGTCCCGGATCGCCTTCGTCGCCGACACGTGGTGGACGTGCACGCGGTCGTCGCCCTCGCGTTCGTACACGAGGGTGGTACACGGTAACATCCCGGCGAGCGTCGGGTCGATCGAGAGCGCGTCGTACGCGATCTCCGGGTGACAGACGACGATCAGGGCGGTGCGCTCCACGTCGTCGTGGCCCAACATTCCCTCGATCATCTCGTCGAGCCGGGTGACGCGGACCGTCTCGAAGTCGGCGAGCTCGTGTTCGATCTGCACGAACGGGACCGCGTCGTCGAACGGCATGTCGAGCGTCGTGTGCAGCGCCTCGTCGGCGGTCGGCGCGGGCGATTCCGCCGCGGTGTCGCTCATACGGGCGCTTCCGGAGGGGACGGTAAAAAGGCTCCGCGCCGGCCAACCCCTGCCGCTACCTCTGACGCGGCGCGTCGCTTGCCGGACGGGACGGACTTATCGGTCGGAGCCCCCTCACACCACCCATGATCGAACTCTCGCGGGCGGTCTACGACGACATCGTGTACCACGCGTACGAGGGCGGCGAGGCCGAGATCTGCGGCGTCCTCGCGGGGAGGCACGGCGACGACGGCGAGCCGAGCGTCGTCGAGCGCACCTACGAGGCGGAGAACGTCGCCGAGACGCCGGAGATCCGCTACCTGATCGACCCCGAGGAGCAGTTCGAGCTCATCGAGACGGTCGAGGACGACGGGCTCGACGTGGTCGGCTTCTACCACTCGCACCCGACCGGGCCGACGCACCCGAGCGAGACGGACGCCGCGCGGGCCACGTGGCCCGACCACTCGTACGTCATCTGCGCGCTCGACGGCTACCCGTTCGTCGGCTCGTGGCGCTGGCGCGGCGACGACGACGGGTTCGAGCAGGAGACGGTCTCTGTGCGAAGCGAACGGTAGGTGTTTTAAACGAGCGGTAGACCCCTTTTAAATAGCGCCGCGTCCCGCCGCGCTACTCCTCGCCGTCGGGCGTCGCGTCGGGGTCGCCCTCGGCGGGCTCCTCCCGCTTCCGAACCACGAGAACTGGGCCAACCGAGGCGGCCGCGACCCGACCGCTCTCGTCGCCGAAGAAGAAGGAGCGGAACGAGGGCGCGCGCTCCCCCATCACGACGGCGTCGTGGCCGGCGGCCGCGTCGATCAGCGCGTCGAACGCCGACCCCTCCGTCGCTCGCTCCGTGGTCGCGTCGATCCCCGCCTCGCGGAGCCGATCGGCCGCGGCCTCCAGTCGCGCTTCGTCTCCGTCGCTCCCGTCGACCGCGCCGTTCTGCTCGTCCGCCACTCCGGGGTCGGTCGCATCGGTCGGGTCGGCGTCGTCGGTCGCGGCGTCGTCCGTCGCGGCCTCGTCGGGCATCTCCGCCCCCGCCGCGAGGAACAGCGTGACCCCGACGTCGCGGTCGCCGACCAGCGTCTCGACGAACGAGAGGATCCGGTCGGCGTCGACGTCGCCCGAGAGCGACACGAGGACCCGTTCGACGTCGCCGGTCGGCCTGGAGACGGCGAGCGCGTTCGCCCCGACCTCGTCGGCGACCCGCTGGACCGTCTGCTCGCGGTCGTGCGTGAACACGAGCCGGTGGTCGGCGGCGCCGCCGGCGGCCCGGAACTCCTCGCTCAGGTCCTCCAGCGCGGCCGTGGCGCGCTCCTCGAACTGGAGCCGCGCCTGATCCGGCGGCGTCTGTTCCGGCAGGACGTGGTGGCCGAGCACCGTCACGTCGACGGTGCCGAGCAGCGACATCAGGCCGGGCGAGACCGTTTCGCCCTCCAGTACCGCGACGGGAACGAGCACTCGTGTCATTACAGGGCCCCCTTGAGTTCCACGTCGCGGGCGTAGTAGAAATACCATCCGGCCGTGACGGCGATGACCGCGGCCCCCACGCCGATCGAGAGCCGGTCCATGAAGGCGATCAGGCCGAAGCTGGCGAGCGCGCCGAGGACGGGGATGACCGGTCCCCCGGGAACGACGAAGTCGGGGTCGTACCACTCGGGCCGGTCTCGGCGGATGGCGACGAGCGCGACGCACATCAGCCCGTACATGATGAGGTGGAGGAAGGAGGCGACCTCGGCGAGCAGCTGTACCTGGCCGGTCGCCGCCAGCACGACCACCGGGCCGCCGGCCATGCCGAGCGCCACGTGTGGCGTGCCGTACCGCAGGTTGATCCGGCTCGCCCACCGCGGGAGGAGCGCGTCCTTCGAGACCCCGTAGATCGCCCGGGAGGTGCTGAGGATCGACGCGTTCGCCGACGACATCGTCGCGAGCAGGCCGCCGACGATTATCACCAGCGCCCCGGCCGGCCCGAGGAGCGCCCGGCCGACCTCGACCATGGCGGTCTCGCCGGACGCCAACAGCGTGTCCCGCGTGAAGATGTTCGTCGCGACGAAGATGGTCAACACGTACATGACCGTGACGATCACCACGGAGCCGACCATCGCCAGCGGGAGGTTCCGTCCGGGGTCCTTCATCTCTCCAGCCACCGTTGCGACCTGCGCGAACCCGAGGTAGGAGGTGAACACGAGCGCGGCGACCGAGAGGATCGGCACGGCCTCCCAGACGTCCGCGGCCTGCCCGGGCGGGGTGTCGACGGCGATGACCCCGAACGCCTCTAAGAGTCCGAACCCGAGGAAGGCGGTCAGCATCGAGAGCAGCAGCGCGACAATGCCGTTCTGGAGCTTCGCGGCGTTCTCGGTGCCGGTGACGTTCAGGACGGTGAACGCGACGCCGGCGAGGACGGCGATGGCGGAGACGATGGCCTCCGAGCTCGCACCGACCGTGACCCCGACCTGCGCGAGCGCGTCGAGCGCGTAGTACCCGAGCCCGACGAGGTAGAAGGCGGTGGCGAACACCAGTCCGAGCCACAGCGACAGCCCGATGACGGTCCCGGCGAGCGTCCCGAGCCCGCGCGAGATGAAGTAGTAGCCGCCGCCGCTCCGCGGCATCGCGGTCGCCAGCTCCGAGGTCGGGAGCGCGACGAGGAGCGCGATCACCCCGCCGACCGCGAACGAGGCGCTCGCGGCCGTGCCGATCTCGCCGCCGGCGAGGCCGGGGAACACGAAGATCCCGGCCCCGATCATCGTCCCGATCCCGATGGCGAGGCCGCCCGTCAGGCCGATGGTGCGCTCGAGCTCGGCGTCCTCGGTGATCGTCGCTTCCTCCGTCTCGACGACGGCCTCCGCGACCGGCGCGTCGCCGTCGAGGTTGCGGCCGCTCGGCTCGTCGGTCATGTGGCGACGGTTCGTCGGACCGTCGGATAAGTGTGGTGCGGCGGGCCCGCGCTCACCGCGCGGGAGCCAAGGCGGTCAGTCGCTCGCTTCGATCTCCGGCTCCGCCTCGTCGCCGCCGACGTCGATGGCGCAGGACGCGGAGTACTCCACGTCGTGGACCGACTCGATGGCGGGGTCGTCGCCGCAGACGGGGCAGTCGTCGCGCTTGGGGATCTCCACCTTGTCGAACTCCATGTCGAGCGCGTCGAAGAAGAGCATGGAGCCGTCGAGGGTCTCCCCTTCGCCGATGATGTGTTTGACCGTCTCCGTCGCCTGCAGGCAGCCGACGGTGCCGGGGAGGACGCCGAGGACGCCGGCGGTCGCGCAGTTCGGGACCATCCCGGCCGGCGGCGCCTCGGGGAACAGACAGCGGTAACACGGCGAGTCGTCGTCGCCCGCGAACGTCGTCACCTGCCCCTCGAACTTGAAGATGGAGCCGTGCGAGAAGGGGATCCCGGCGAGCGTGCAGGCGTCGTTGACGAGGTACCGCGTCGCGAAGTTGTCCGTGCCGTCGACGACGAAGTCGTAGCCGTCGATGAGCTCCTCGATGTTGTCGGGGCGGACGCGGAGCTCGTGTTTCCGTACGTCGATGTCGGGGTTGAGCTGTTCGACGAAGTCGGCGGCGGAGTCGACCTTCTTGCGCCCCACGTCGTCGTTCCCGTGGATCACCTGGCGCTGGAGGTTCGACAGCTCCACCTCGTCGTCGTCGGCGATCCCGAGGGTGCCGACGCCGGCCGCGGCGAGGTACTGGATGATCGGCGCGCCGAGCCCGCCCGCGCCGAGCACGAGCACTTCGGCGTCGAGCAGGTCCTTCTGGCCCTCGGGGCCCACGTCGTCCATGATGATGTGTCTGGAGTACCGATCGAGCTGAGTGGGATCGAGGTCGAGATCGCTCATTGACGACGGTACGCACCGGAAACTCATAAGCCAGCCGCCCACCGGAGGTACTGCCGCCTTCTCGGAGGTGCGCTCGGGGCGCACGACCGCTCGGCGGGCCCCTCTGCCGCCAGCCGAGCCGCCCGTGTATCGCCTCCGATCGGCGGAAAGGGCCGGTACTCCTCGGTCACCCGGTCGTGTTAGGCCGGGGTGTAGCTTGCCGTCGACGGACCCCTTTTTGGTGAGGACGGCGAACCGGAGGTATGGCAACGATCAAACTGCCGGCCGTGCTGGTCGGGGGATCCTCGACCTCGGAGGTCGAGGTCGCCGGCGAGACGGTCCGCGAACTGTTCGAGAACCACGCGGACGAACACGGACCGGAGCTCAGAGACAGCGTCATCGAGGACGGCGAGATCAAGGAGTTCATCAACGTCTACGTCGAGGGAACGCCCGTCGACGGCCTCGACGCCGAGGTCCCGGCGGACGCGCAGGTCCGCGTCATCCCGGCCGCCAGCGGCGGTCGGTAACCGTCCTTCTCCGGTCGTTACCGGTCAGTCCTCCGCCCGTTCGACGTCTCGCTTATAAGTAGTCTTCCCAGAGCGGGATGTCCGCGTACTTGTCGCCGCGGTCGCACAGCATGAACACGACGACATCGTCGTCGTCGAGGTCGCCTGCCGCGTCGAGGTTCGCCACCACGGCGGCGCCCGCGCCGGCGGACGTGCCGATGACGAACTGGTCGTCGACGCGGAGGTGGTCCCGGACCGTCGCCTCGTCGTGTTGGCCGGGGTCCGCGATCGCGATCTCGCGGTCCTGGTAGCGCTCGCGGAGCGCCCGCGCCTGGTCGTAGGCGTCCGAGGTCGTGGCGTACTCCGTCCGGTCGAGCACCGACTCGTCGTACGTGTCGGGGTGGTAGTGGTCGCCCGACTTGAGGTATTTCAGCCCGTCGATGGCGTGGAGCTGCTCGTCCGGTTCGAAGCCCACGATCTCGGCCCTCCCGTCGGTCAGGTCGGTCAGGCCGCGTCCCGTCCCGGTGATCGTCCCCCCGGTACCGACCCCGGCGACGAACCGGGTCACGTCGCCGTTGGTCGCCTCGTAGATCTCGCGGGCGGTCGTGCGCTTGTGGGTGCCGGGGTTGTCCGGGTTCTCGTACTGGTTCGGCCGGTAGTAGGCGTCGGGGTCCTCGGCGATGATCGCCTCGCAGCGCTCGATCACCGCGTCGTAGCCGAGGTTGGCGTCGACGAAGTGGATCTCCGCGCCCGCGTCCCGGACCGCCTCCACCTTCCCGCCCGCGGCGTTGTCCGGCATGACGATCTCCACGTCGTAGCCGCGGGCGTTCGCGAGGCGCGCGACCTCGCTGCCGGTGTTGCCGGAGGTCGGCTCGATCACGGTGACGCCGGAGTCGAGGTCCCCGCGCTCCTCTGCGCCGTCCAACATCCCCTTCGCGATGCGCGACTTGACCGAGCCGCCGCCGTGCGGAGCGTCGTAGAGGTTGAACCACTCGGCTTTGGCGTACACGTCCGCGTCCGACTCGAGGTCGAGATCGAGCTCCAGCAGCGGCGTCTCGAAGATCGTCGACTCGTCGACGGCGTACTCGCTCATGGGTCCCGTAGATCGCTCCTCAATAAGAGTCCGACGGAAACGGCGTTCTCGACGGCTACCGCGGTCGTGCGCGGCGGTCGCCCGTCAGAGATACGGGAGAAGCCTGCCGGTCACGAAAGGGGTTACCGGGACAGACGCGTACGGCACGCCATGAGTCAACCATCGTGGGACGACGTCGTCGAGATGCCCGACGAGCTCGACGACGAGACCGCCGAGGCGCTCCTCGAAGACGCGACCGAGGTACAGGACATGACCGGCGAGGTCTGTCCGTACCCGCAGGTCGAGGCGAAGAAGGCCATCGCGGGGCTCTCGCCCGGCGACGTGCTGGTCCAGAAGACCGACCACGTCCCGAGCACGGAGAACGTCCCGAAGGCGGTCGGCGACGACGCGACCGCCAAGGTGTGGAAGTCGGGCGACGGCCGCTACCGCATCTTCCTGCGGAAGGAGTAACCATGGTCGAGGAACTCACCCCCGAGGAAGTCAACGAGCGCGTCGAGAAGGGCGACATCCGCGTCATCGACACGCGACCGCCCGCACAGTACGAGCAGGGTCACATCCCCGGCGCGATCAACGTCCCGCTGGGCGATCTCCCCGCCCGCGTCCCCGACATCGACTGGGACGACACCGACGTGGTCTGCGCGTGTCCGGTCGGCCAGTCGTCGAAGCAGGCCGCCATGCTGATCCAGAGCTACGAGGGCGTCGAGGACGGCGTGCTCGTCGCCAGCATGTCCGGCGGCTACGAGGAGTGGGACTTCGATCTGGAAACCGGCGCGCCCGCGGACGCCTGAGCGGCGAACGCGATTCGTTTTAACCGATCGGACCGTCCCGAGTAGTCTCAACTACGAGGTGTGTCCGCTCTCGACCGCGGTCTCTCGGCGGACCGCGGCGCGTTCGACGCCCCCGACCGAGGTCACCGGCAGAAAGCACTTACCCGAGAGCGGCGGACAGGCGGCCTGTGAAACGCCGGGATCTTGTAGCGAGCGTCGGCAGTGGCACGGTGCTCGCGGCTGTTTCGGGATGTCTCGCCGCCTCCGGAGACACCGTCCGACCCGACACTGATCCGGACCGCGTGCCGGCGGAGTTCACCTGCGAAGACGACGCGTTCGACCGGTATCCGGCGGGGTACGATCCGGACGAACTGCGATGGGGCGACGCGGGAAACGCCTCGATACGCGTCGACTCACTGGCCTACGAATACGGGGACACGGCCGAACTCACGCTGACGGCCCCCGAGAGGGGCAACTCGGACAAGTGGAACGTCGAGCTGTTCACGGAAGGGGGATGGGTCGAGCTCCGCGCCGTCGAGACGGACCGCGACCCGAGCAACACCGACGAGGATGTCGACGGCGGCCACAGGTGGAACCTCGAGCTGACCGAGGCCGGAATAGCCGAGGCGAGCCGGCACGCGGACCGCGTCCGAGTCTGTCCGGACCTCGTTTCGGGACGGTACCGGTTCGTCTATCACGGAGTCCTCGGCGACGGGGGCGCGGGAGGCGGATCCGTCGCCGCCGCCTTCGACGTCGAGGTGTAGACCGCAGGCGTCGACTCGCGACCTCCGGGAACCGGAGGCGCCTCGTCCCGCTCAGATCGCGCAGCCGACCTCGCGGTACATGTAGTGGGTCATCACGTAGACGCCGAGGATGATCCCCGCGCCGGCCAAGAAGGAGTGGACCGACAGCAGCGCGACCCCGGAGAAGAGGTTCGCGATGTTGCAGCCCGCGGCGAGCCGTGAGCCGACGCCCATCAGGAGCCCGCCGACCGCGTAGTTCGGGACGCGGTTCAGCTTCGGCTTCCGGACCCGGAAGTCGCCGGAGGCGTACGCGGCGATGAAGGAGCCGACGATCAGCGACGCGATCATCACCATATCGATGGTCAGCGAGATGTTCCCGTCGCGGAACAGGATCGAGCCCCAGTACTCGACGCTCGCCACGTCGAACCCGGCGCCCGCCAGCAGGTAGCCCGCCCAGCGCGCCTCGCTCCCGGTGATCGCCCAGTGCCCGTGCACGTAGAACCAGAGGCTGGCGACGAGCGCCATCGCGACGCCGGCGGTCCGGGCGTCCCACGAGTCGCGGAGCCGGGCTTTCAGGGGCCGGTCGTCGTCGCGGAGCGCGCGGACGTACTCGACCGTGCCGTCGGCGATGCCGCGCAGCCCGACCGAGACGGCCGAGAGGGTTCGGGAGGCGCCGATCGCGGCCTGCGCGCGGGTGTCGGCCCCCACGCCGGCCCCCCCGGAGGGGTCGTCGGGGAGTTGGCTCCGGCCCTTCACGAACGCGTACGCGAGGGTGCCGAGCGCGACCGCGGCGGCCCCGGTGATCGCCGGCGAGAACGGCAGCGAGAGGTACAGCGTCTGGCCCTCGAACGGGTTCAGCGTCTGGAAGTAGTACGTCTCCGCGACGGGGAACGCGAACGCGAAGAGGACGTAGCCGACGAACATGAAGAAGAGTACGAGCCAGAACTGGAGGTACCCCTGTCCGGCGCGGTAGAGGGTGCCGGACGCGCAGCCGCCGGCGAGGGTCATCCCGAGCCCGAAGACGAACCCGCCGAACAGCGATCCGAGCCCCCACGCGGGCGTCCAGAAGCCGCGGAAGTAGCCGAACGTGGCCTGGACGCTCCAGAACACGGTCATCACGGCGATGCCGGCGAGCAGCCCTTTCAGCACGCGGGTGTCCTTGAACGCGACGAAGTCGCGGAAGGCGCTGACGAAGCAGAACCGCGCCTTCTGTAACAGGACCCCGAACGACAGCCCGACCGCGATAGAGACGCCGATGTAGGCGACGGGAGACAGCAGCATTGTCGAACCAAACGCTCCCGCACGTAAAGCGTCGCTGGAGACGGTAACGGCTCCCTCGTGTCGGAGGCCGGCGCAATAATCGCCGGTACGTGGCACACGGGGCAACGAGCGGGAGGTCCGGGGAGTCTTTAGCCGTGAGACCCGTCGGTGGGGTATGAGCGACGACTGCGGCTGCGGGACGACCGACGCGGACTCGCGCCCCTCCGAGGGGGCCGCGGATCCCCGCCCCGCGAAGGGGAGCGATCTGGCGAACGACGACCGACGGAACCCCTTCGCGGAGGGGGTCGACCGACGGCGCCTCCTCAAGAGCTCCGGCGCCGTCGGCGCGACCGCGGCCCTCGCGGGCTGTTCCGGCGGGGACGGCGAGGGCGGCGACGAGTCCGAGCCGACGATGTTCGTGTTCAACAACGGGGACCGGACCGTCAGCGTGATCGACACCGAGTCGGACGAGCTGCTCACCTCCGCGTTCCTCGGGACGACCGCCTCGTTCCCGGCCAACCAGTACTCGACCGGCATCGACGACGACCACGACGTGCTCTGGCTCAACGTCTCCGGCGGCGTCCGGGGAATCGACCAGCGAACGCTCGAGGAGGTCGCCTTCGTCGAGACCGGGTACGGCCCGAACTACCCGAACGTGACCCCCGACGGGAATCACCTGCTGATCGCCTCGGGCGGGACGACCGGGATGGAGCCCGAGGGCGACGAGAACCACGCCATCTTCCGCGTCGACGCCGACCGCGACAGCGAGACCTTCGGCGAGGTGACCGCGGAGATCGAGACCGGCTACGTCGGTCCCTGCGACATGACGCTCGGCCCCGACGGCGACTACGCGTTCGTCGTCGACGTGGCCGACGAGGCGATCCGCGTGCTGAGCGTCGACCCGTTCGAGACGGTCGCGCGCGTCGATGCGGGCGAACCGGTCACCGAGGGGAACGTCCTCCCGTTCATGTGTACCGCCGCGTTCGACGGGGAGTACCTCCTCGTCGAGAACGGCGAGGGGACGCTCGGCGGCGAGCCCGAGGTGCCCCGCGAGGGCTCCGAGAGCCTGTGGGACATCTCCGACCCCGAGAACCCCGAGGAGGTCGGGAAGATCACCCGCGACGACGGCCTGCCCGGCGCGCCGATCACGAGCGAGGTGTCGCCGGACAACGAGGCCGCCTATCTCCTCATCCCCGGCGAGGGCGTCGGCGTGATCGACTTAGAGAGCTTCGAGTACGAGACGACCCTCGACGTGGGCGGGAGCAGCATCTCCGCGTCGTGGGGACCGAACCGCGAGAAGCTGTACGTCCCCGTGCAGGACGCCAACCAGGTCGCCGTGATCGACCACGCGAGCCGCGAGGTCACGGAGACGATCGAGGTCGGCGAGGCGCCCACGGGGGCCGCCGCCGGCACCGTCCGTCCGGAGAGCGACGCCGTGGCGAGCCTCCAGGCGTCGCTCGCGTCGCTCGGGATCACGTTCGGCGAGATGGAGGCGTCGTGGTGCATGGACGACCACTGCTACTGCGGATGACGGGGGAGCACTCGACCGGCGACGGCGGCGACTCCGATCCCGCCGAGAACGCGACCCGCCGCGGCCTGTTGCGGGCGGCGGCGGGGGCGACCGTCGCGGGCGCGGCGAGCACCGCCGGCTGTCTGGGCGTGACGACCCCCGCGGACGTGGCGGCGCAGAACGAGGTGTCGGGCAACGTGGGACACTTCGTCGGGCCGAGCTGGCTCGCCGACAACCGCGAGGACACCGTCGTCCTCGACGCCCGCGACCCGGAGCGGTTCCGCGAGGAGCGCATCTACCGCGCCCGACGCGTGCCGTTCGACGCGGTCACGGCCCGCGAGTCGACCGAGGAGGGCGACGTGCCCGACACAGACGCGATCGCGTCCGCGTTCGGCGAGGTCGGCGTGTCCCCGGACGACGACGTGCTCGTCTACGGCGCGAGCGTCGGGTCGCGCGTCACCCGCGTCGCGTTCGCGCTCGCCGCGGTCGGTCACGAGGGGTCGATCCGCGTCCTCAACGGCGGGCTCTCCGCCTGGAACGGCCGGCTCGGAACGGGGTCGCGGGACCGCGTCTCGCCGACCGAGTACGAGCCGGAGCCGGACGACTCGGCGTGGGTCACCCGCGAGTGGATCGCAGATCGGGTCGGGACGTTCAACGCCGACGGGCCCGGCCTCGTCGACGTGCGCGTCCCGGAGGCATATCTCGCCGCCGCGGGCTCGGACGCCCTGAACGGCGACCACGACCGGCACGGCCACCTCCCGGGCGCGGTCGACGTCCACTGGGTCGGAAACGTCTCCGGGCGCCGGATGACCGAACCCACCCGGCTCGTCCAGCTGTACGAGAGCGAGGCGGAGCTCGACCGCGGCGAGCCGGTCGTCGTCTACGGCGACGACAACGTCGACCCCACCTCGACCTGGCTGACGCTGAAGGCGATCGGCTTCGCGGACGTGCGGCTGTACGACGGCGGCTTCGGCGAGTGGGCGAACGTCGACGGCGATCGGGGGCGATACCCGGTCGAGACGGCGACGAACGTCGTCGTCGAGACCGACGGGAGCGTCGGCGGCGACGACGACGGCGGCGACTTCTCCTGTACGGGATGACCGAGGAGGTCGAGCGGGACGACGCGTCGACCGACGCCGGAGACGGCATCTCCGGCGATCGCGTCCTCGCGGTCCCCTGCGAGGGCGCCGACAGCCTCGCGCTGTTCGCGCTCGACACGGGCGAGCGCCTCGGCGAGGTCCCGGTGGGGAGCCATCCGGTCCACGCGACGACGTGTCGCGGGCGGACCGTCGTCGCGACCATGGGCGAGCGCGCCGTCACCGCGGTCGACCCGAGCGGCGAGGTGACCCGGGTCGAGACCGGCGTGTTGGGGCCGTCGCACTTCGCGGCCGCGAACGGCGAGCTGTACGTCTCCTGTTCCGCCGGCGACGCCCTCGCCGTCATCGACCCCGAGCGCCTGACCCTCGTCGATCGGGTCGCCGTCGGCGCCGAGCCGCACGAACTCGCCGTCTCGCCGGACGGAACGCGACTCTACTCGGGGAGCCGACGCGAGGGCGTCGTGGACGTCGTCGACACCGAGACCCGCGATCGGCTCGCCGCGATCGACGCCGGCGACGACGCGCGCGTGCAGGGCATCGCGGTCTCGTCCGACGGAACTCGCGGGTACGCGGTCGACCAACGCGGCGCGCGCGTCGTCTCCTTCGAGACCGGTGCCGAGTCCGGTCAGCTCTCCGTCGGCGAGCCGATCTCCGACGAGGCCGCGGTCGGCGCCGATCCCTACGACCTCGTCGTCACCGAGGGCCGCGTGTTCGTCCCCGGCCGCGGCGACGGCGTCGTCCACGAGTTCGACCTCGGCTTGGAGCCGATCGCGGTCCACGAGGGGTTCTCCAGACCGGTCGACGTGTTCCGGCTCGCCGGGCGCTGGTGGGTGCTCGACGCCGAGGCGTCCGGCCTCCGGTCGCTCGACGGCGAGCGCGTCGAGACGGCGGCGCCCGGGCTGGTCGCGACCCCGGCCGGCGACGGGCGGCTCGCCGTCTCGCACTACGACGACGACCGCGTCTCCCTCGTCGACGTCGACTCTGGGACCGTCTGGACCGCGGACTCGCCGGCGTACCCGTTCGGGTCGGTCGTGGTCTGACGGCCGGATCCCGAGCCCCGCGTCACCGACCCCGGAGATTCCTGCCGACGAACGCGGAGCCAAGCAGACACCGGCTGTGCCCGGCGTATGAAGGTCGCCTACGTCTTCGCGACTGCCGGACAGACCATCGACTACGTGCTCGGCGACATGATCCTCCCGCAGCTGGAGGCCGGCGCGCACGGCGCCGACGTGGTCGGGATGTTCTTCTTCCACGACAACACCTACGCGCTCCGCGAGGACGACCCGCTGGGCCAGCGGCTCGCAGACGTGGCGGCCGAACAGGAGATTCTGCTCATGCTGTGCGACCAGTGTGCGACTCGTCGAGGGCTCGCCGAGTTCGACCACACCGACGAGCACGGCCGCGACCACTACGAGCCGACGGACACGGTGGAGGGCGCGACCGTCGGCTGCTTCCCGGACCTCTACGAGGCGCTCGGCGAGGTCGGCGTCGACCAGGTCATCACCCTCTGAGATCGCCCGCATCTCCGCGGCTCGGCGCGCGCCCCGCACGTCGGCCGGAGGTTCATGGTCCCGGCCGCGCTCGGTGGCGGCATGCAGGAGTTCGACTTCCTCGTGATCGGGTCGGGGTCGGGTTTGGACGTGGCGAACGCGATGGCGGGCCGGGGAAAATCGGTCGCCGTCGTCGAGGAGGGCCGGCTCGGCGGAACGTGTCTCAACCGCGGCTGCATCCCCTCGAAGCAGCTGCTGTACCACGCCGAGGTGCTGGAGACGATCGAGCGCGCAAACGAGTTCGAGATCGACGCCGAAGTGGTCGACATCGACTTCTCGGAGATCGTCCGGAAAGTGAACGACGACGTCTCGGAGAGTTCCGAGTCGATCCGGCGGGGCTTAGGATCTTCGGACGCCCACGACCTGTTCAGCGGGACGGGTCGGTTCGTCGACGACCGGACGGTCGAGGTCGTCGACGGCGACGACGCGGGCGCCACGCTCCGCGCTGACACCGTCCTGATCGCCACCGGCACGCGCCCCTCGGTCCCCCCGATCGACGGGATCGAGGACGTGGAGTACCTCACGAGCACGGAGGCGCTCCGGCTGAAGGAGCCGCCGGAGCGCCTCGTAATCGTCGGCGGTGGATACATCGCGGCCGAGCTCGGTCACTTCTTCGGGACGTTCGGAAGCGACGTGACGATCGTGGGTCGACGCGAGCACCTCCTGCCCGAGGCAGACGAGGAGGTGGGCGAGGCGTTCACCGACCGCTACGCCGACCGTTTCGACGTGTACACGGGCTACGAGGCCGTCACGACCGCCGAGGAGGACGGCGACGTGACCGTCGAGGCCCGGCCGTACCCCGAGGCCGACTCGGTGCGCGCGGGCGGCGAGACGGTCGGGGCGCCGGAGGAGGCCGAGGCGGTGAGCGTCACGGGCGACGCGCTGCTCGTCGCGGCCGGCCGCCGGCCGAACACGGACGCGCTGAACCTCGACGCGACCGGGGTCGAGACCGACGACGCCGGCTTCGTGGAGACCGACGAGTACCTGCGGACCGACGCTGAGGGGGTGTGGGCGCTCGGCGACGTGGTCGGCGAGTACCTGCTGAAACACAGCGCGAACCACGAGGCGAAGGCGGTGATCCGGAACCTGCTCGGCGACGAGCTCGAGCCGGTCGACTACTCTGCGATGCCGTTTGCGGTGTTCGCCTCGCCCGAGGTCGCCGGCGTCGGCGCGCGCGAGCAGGAACTCCGCGAGGCGGACGCCGAGTACGCCACCAACACCTACGCCTACGACGAGACGGCCCGCGGCAGCGCGATGCACGCCCACGGCTTCGTGAAGGTGCTCGTCGACCTGGACGGCGAGATACTCGGCTGTCACATCGTCGGCCCCGAGGCGTCGAATCTGATCGAGGAGGTCGTCGTCGCGATGACCGCGGGGTCGGGGACGGTTGCGGACGTCCGCGACGCGGTCCACGTCCACCCCGCGCTCTCGGAGGTCGTCGACCGCGCCTTCTCCGGGCGGTTCTCGCGCGGCGGCGGACACGACCATCGCCATCACGGCTGATCGGTATCCGCTGACGGCGTGTTCCATGCGATCACATGGCGAATCGGCGTTCCGAACACACAGCCGCGGGGGGGTTATGTGTCGATGCGCACTACGAAGGAGCACGATGGCAAAAGCAGCAATCGTGATTCTCGCCGGCAACGAGTCGCACGCCGACTACGGTCGCATGGCGAACGCGCTGGAGGCGGCCAAGGAGTTCGCGGAGAACGACGACGACGAGCTCGAACTCATCTTCGACGGCGCGGGGACCCAGTGGATTCCCGAACTGGAAGACGAGGACAGCGACTACCACGAGCTGTATCAGGCGGTCCGCGACGACGTCGCGGTCTGTGACTACTGTTCCGGCGCGTTCGGCGTCGGCGAGGCCGTCGCCGACGCCGGCCTCGTCACCCTCGACGACTACGACGGCCACCCGAGCATCCGGTCGCTCGTCGACGACGACTACGAGATCATCACGTTCTGAGTCGGACCGCCCACCGGGCTCTCGCGGAGGGGGCCGCGGTCGGTCAGAAGAACAGCCAGACGACGAGCAGTCCGTACAAGATGACGAGCGCGATGATCGTCAGCCGAATCAGGATGTTGACGCTGAAGACGAGTCCGTTGTAGTCGTTTTTCAGGAGCTTGAGGGGGCGGGTCCGCCGACTGGTCAGGCCGATCGTCGCGGGGGCCACCTCGGCGGCGGCGCGCTCGACCGCCTCGCGAAGCGCGTCGGTGTCGGATCGCGTCGTGTTCGCGAGCTCGTGGATGGAGGCGTGGGTGTCCGTCGAGAAGATCAGGACCTCGTCGAACTCCCCGCGGTAGTCGGCCGCCAGCTCGCGCACGTCGGGCGTGACCCCGTTGGTGTCGATCCCCATCCACAGCACCTCCTGACCGTCGACCGCCTCGACGACCGCCGCCACGTCCTGGTCCGCGCGGCGGACCGCGAACCCCGCCGCGTAGTCGCGCAGGGGCGCGTCGGCGAGCCGGTCGCGGAAGTCGTCGAAGTGACGCTTCAGCCGGTCCGCCTCCGCGGAGCCGTACAGCACCTCCTTCTCCGGTCCGTTCTGTAGGTCGTGTTTGTGGAGGTCCACGAGCAACACCTCGGACTCGTCGACGTCGCCCATGAACACCCCCGTGTCGTAGTCGTCGATCCCCTCGCCGTGGAGGAATATCACCTGCTTGTCGCCAATCTGTCGCCCGTGAAACTGGATCTCGCCGTAGTCGTGACTCACCAGCCGCGACGCGCGGTCGACGCGGTTCGGGTCGGCGACGGCGTCGAGGATCTTCGCGGCGTCGTCCGGGTTCGAGAGGTCCTCCTTGTGCGTGCAGGGGACGTGGAGGAAGAAGCCGCTCTCGCCCTCGTCGCCGTCGTTCAGGGCGTCGATGACGTTCCCGCTCAGCTGGCCGCCGCCGAACCCGCCGAGGGGCCCGGGGTGGACCCAGGGCGCGACGAGCGTCAGCCGGTCGCCGTTGTCGATCGCGAGCGTCTCGACGGCGGGCTCGGCCTCGATCCCCAGATCGAGCGAGGCGCGGTCGTTCTGGAGGATGCCGGAGGTGAGCTCGAACGCGGAGACGTCGGTGTTGCTCCGGATGAGGTAGTCGACGATCGCGAGCACCAACACGAGAAACGCCGCCGCGATGAGCAGCGAGGCGAACGCGAACACGTGGCGATACGTCGAGAACCCCAGGTCCCCGCCGGCGAACGCGTAGAAGGCGGCGATCAGCGCCGCCGGCTCCGCGAGCGCGACGAGGAGGATCCGCTTGTAGCGGTCGATCCCCGTCGAGACGACGAGCGCGAGGATGTTGATCAGGTAGACCGTGATGAAGAGGAGCCAGACGATGCTCCACGCGCTCCCCACGTCGTTCGCCCCGGAGAGGACCAGCGCGTAGACGAACGTGACGAACTGGTTGGTCGCGGCGAGGAAGAAGCTCCACGACCGCGGGTACTCCGGGAGGACGCGGTGGAACAGCTCCCCGGCGAACAGGAAGGGGAGCAGGAAGAGCAGCACCGCGACCGGGAGGAGCGTCGACGGCTCCGGCGAGAACGGCGTGAACGCCGAGAAGGCGGCGAACGCGACGACGCTGTAGACGACCGAGAGGACCGCCATGGCGGGGAGCTGCCGCGAGAGCGGCGGCACGCTGAACACCAGCCGCTGGAACACGTCGACGTTGTCCGCGCCCATCTACGACACCCCGTATATCTCCTCTAACTCGTCTATCGTTCGCTCGACAGAGAACGTCTCGACCGCCGCGCGGGTCGGCCTGTCGCCGTCGAGGCAGTCGACGACGGCGCGCTCCATGTCGTCGAGGTCGCCGTGCTCGAACCGGGCGCCGTTGTCCGGGCCGATGGTCCGGTCGAAGGGGGGCACGTCCGCGGCGGCGACCGGGGTCCCGCAGGCGTTCGCCTCCAGCGTCGAGAGCCCGAGGGTGTCGCAGGTCGAGGCGGTGACGAAGACGTCGAGCGCGGAGTAAAAGGCCGGGAGGTCCTCCCGCGGGAGGAAATCGCGGAACCGCGCGTTCTCCGGCGCGTCCGCTTCGAGGTCGTCCCGGACCGGCCCCTCGCCGACGAGCTCGAACCGCAGGTCCGGCCGGCGCTCCGCCAACCGGAGGATCTCGTCGACGTGCTTCTTCCGAGTCATCCGCCCGCTGTACCCCACGGTCGGCTCGTCGCTCGCGAACTTCGAGTCGGCCACCGGCTGGAACGTGTCCGTCTCGATGCCGACCGGGAGCTTCCGCGGCGTCACGTCCCGCCGGATCCGCGAGGTCGACGCGGTGACGCAGTCGAACGATCGGAGGAACCGGTTCTCGTAGGCCACGTAGGCCCGCCCGGCGACCCCGGCCAGCGCCTCCAGTTTCAGCCCCTGGACGAAGTAGTCCTCCACGGGGGTGTGGTGGGTGTACACGGATTTCACGCCGCGCTGCTTCGCGTAGCGGCGGCCCAGCAGGCCGGTCGAGGCCGGGCCGTGACAGTGGACCACGTCGAGGTCGGGAAGCGTCGAGAGGCGTCGGTATAGCGGAACGCGATACTGGCGGTAGAAGGGGTTCGGCAGCGACGGCACGGGGAGCTCGCGCTCGTCGGGGTCGTGGCTGCTCGCCGGGTAGACGACGTACACCTCGTGGCCCCGGTCCTCGAGCCGGTTCCGCCACGCGCGGATCGTGTACGTGACGCCGTCGACGCCGGGGAAGTAGCTGTCCGTGAAGAATCCGATGTTCATGCGAGGGCTGACCGTCGTCGCGTCGTCTGTCGCGCGTCGCAGCCGGAGCGCGTTCCGGAGGCGGGGAGCTGCGCCGTTCCGCCGCGGCCCGCGGTCGGGGACGCCGCCGCATACGGGGCCGCTGTCGGTCGGGGGAGCGCCGTCCCCGTCTCGTCCCGGGCGCGAGACCATCGTCTCGTAGCGCCGTCGTTGCGTCCTGACTGTGCCACGGTTGTTACGTCGCGGATTTTCTTCGGACGTGCATCAACATTTTCATTTCACGACCGGCGCGGCCCCGGCACCGCGGCTCCGGGAACGCGGACGCGCCGCCGACCCGCGGCCCACCCCGCTCCGGGGCCCCACCGTCCCCCACGGCCACACCATTAATCACGCGGCGCGCGAAGTCCCGCCCATGATCACAAGCGATCGGATGGCGGCGGTCGACGCCAACGCCGCCGCCCTCGGCGTCCCGCGGAAGCAGCTGATGGAGTCGTCCGGCAACGCGGTCGCCCGCGAGGTCCGGGAGCTCGCCGACCCCGGCGCGACGGTCGAGCTGCTCTGCGGGCGCGGGAACAACGGCGGGGACGCGTTCGTCGCGGCGCGGTTCCTCTCGGCGTACGACGTCACCGTCCGCCTGCTCGGACGCCCCGAGTCGATCCGGACCGAGATCGCCCGCGAGAACTGGGAGGCGCTCGGCGCCGCCGGAGTCCCGACCGAATCGGTGGCCGACGCCGCGGACCTCGCGCTCGACGACCCTGACGTAATCGTCGACGCGATGCTCGGGACCGGGGTGGCGGGCGCGCTCCGGGAGCCGGAGCGGACCGCGGCGCGGCTGGCGAACGAGACCGACGCCGCGGTCGTCGCCGTCGACGTGCCCTCCGGGATCGACGCCGACACCGGCGAGCCGACCGGAGAGGGCTCCGGCGACGAGGTTCGCGTCGAGGCCGACCGCGTCGTCACCTTCCACGACGAGAAGCCCGGGCTGGCCGCGCTCGACGCGGCCGTGACCGTCGCGGACATCGGCATCCCCGCGGCCGCGGAGCGGTTCACCGGCCCCGGCGACCTGCTCGGGATCGCTCGCGATCCGACCTCGCACAAGGGAGAGAACGGCGAGGTGCTCGTGATCGGGGGCGGCCCGTACACCGGCGCGCCGTCGCTCTCGGCCCGGTCGGCCCTCCGGACCGGCGCCGACCTCGTGCGCGTGGCCTGCCCGGAGACGGTGGCGCGGACGGTCCAGGGGTACTCCGCGGACCTGATCGTCCGCGGCCTCCCGGGCGACCGCGTGGGGCCGGCCCACGTCGACCGCGCGCTGGAGCTCGCCGCCGGCAACGACGTGGTCGTGCTCGGCCCGGGGCTCGGCGGCGGCGACGGGACCCGCGAGTTCGTCCGGCGATTCCTGTCGCGGTACGGCGGGCGCGCTGTCGTCGACGCCGACGCCCTGCGGGTCGTCCCCGATGTCGACACGGACGCCGAGCTGATCTGCACGCCGCACCAGGGCGAGCTGGTCGGCATGGGCGGCGAGACGGCCGACGACCCGGACGAGCGCGCGGCGCTCGTGCGGTCGTTCGCCGACGAGGTCGGCCACACCCTGCTCGTGAAGGGCGCGACCGACGTGGTCACTGACGGCGACGCGGTCCGGCTGAACCGCACGGGGAACCCGGGGATGACCGTCGGCGGGACCGGCGACGTGCTCGCGGGCGCGGTCGGCGCGCTCGCGGCCGTGACCGACCCCTTCGAGGCGGCCGCGGCCGGGACGTACGTCAACGGACTGGCCGGCGACGCGGCGGCCGCGGACCTGGGGAACGGCCTCGTGGCGACGGACTTAATCGATCGGCTTCCCGAGGCGATGCGTGATGAGTGAGGAGCCTACCGACGATCCCACCGGCGACCTGACCCACACCGACGCGTCCGGCGAGGTCCGGATGGTCGACGTGGGCGACAAGCCCGACACGAGCCGCCGCGCGGTCGCGCGCGGCGAGATCCGGCTGACGCCCTCGACGATCGCGGCGGTCGAGGCCGACGAGGTCGGCAAGGGCGACGTGCTCGCGACCGCGCGGGTGGGTGCGGTGCAGGCCGTCAAACACACGTGGGAGACGATCCCGATGTGCCACCAGATCCCGATCACGAACGTCGACACCGACTTCGCCGTCGGCGAGGACCGGATCGAGCTGACGGTCGCCGTGGAGACCACCGGGAAGACCGGCTGCGAGATGGAGGCGCTAGAGGGCGTGACGACCGGGCTCAACGTGGTCTGGGACATGGTGAAGGCCGCGGAGAAGGACGGCGACGGCGGCTATCCGGACACCGGCATCTCCGGGGTCGAGGTCGTCGAGAAGGAGAAGCGGGCGCTCGAGTAGAGCCCCCCGAGTCCGAACCGCGGTCGGGTTCAGAACAGTCCGCTCACGTTCCCGTCGGCGTCCACGTCGATCTCCTCCGCGGCGGGTTCGGCCGGGAGGCCGGGCATCGTCATCACGTCCGCGGTCTTGACGACGACGAAGCCGGCGCCCGCCGACGGCGACGCCTCGCGGACGGTGAGCGTCCACCCCTCCGGGACGCCGGTCAGCGAGGGGTCGTCGGCGAAGGAGTACGGCGTCTTCGAGAGGCAGACCGGGAGGTCGCCGTACCCCCACGCCTCGATGCGGTCGAGGTCGGCGGCGGCGCCGTCGACGTACTCCACCCCGTCGGCGCCGTACACCTCCCGGGCGACGGTCTCGATCTTCTCGCGCAGCGGGGCGTCGAGGTCGTACAGGGGAGCGAACTCCCCAGTTCCGGCGCGCTCGCGGACCAGCTCGGCGAGTCCGATCGCCCCTTCGCCGCCGTCGCGGTAAGCGGTCGAGCGCGCGACCGGGATCCCGTCCTCGGCGAGCTCGGACTCCAGGGCTCGGAGCTCCGACGCGGCGTCGTCGGCGAAGACGTTGACCGCGACGACCGCGGGGATCCCGAACGACTCCGCGATCTCGACGTGGCGTTTCACGTTGTCGGCGCCGGCTCGGACCGCCTCGGGATCGGTCGCGGCCAGCGCGTCGAAGTCGGTCGGCCACATCTCCAGTCCGTGGCGCTTCGCGCCGCGGACCGTCGCGACCACGACCGCCACGTCGGGAACGACCCCCTGACGGGCGACGATGTGCGCGAACTTCTCGGCGCCGAGGTCCGCGCCGAAGCCGGCCTCGGTGACGAGGTAGTCGGCGAGCGAGGCGCCGACGCGGTCGGCGACGAGCGTGTTGGTCCCGTGCGCGATGTTGGCGAAGGGGCCGCCGTGGACGAAGGCGGGGACCCCCTCGACCGTCTGGACGAGGTTCGGGCGGAACGCGTCGCGCAGGAGGGCCGTCGCGGCGCCCGTGACGCCGAGGTCCGCGGGCGTGACCGGGTCGCCGTCGGCGTCCTCGGCGAGCACGATCCGCCCGATTCGCTCCTTGAGGTCCGACAGGTCGTCCGCGAGCCCGAGGACGGCCGTCAGCTCCGAGGCGGCGGTGATGACGAACTCGTCTTCCCGCGGCACGCCGCTCGCGGGCCCGCCGAGCCCCGCGACGACCTCGCGGAGCGCGCGGTCGTTGACGTCGAGCGCGCGCGGCCAGTCGACCCGGCGGGCGTCGACCTCCGCCTCGTTCCCCTGGTGGAGGTGGTTGTCGAGCGCCGCGGACAGCAGGTTGTGCGCGGCCGTGAGCGCGTGCATGTCGCCGGTGAAGTGGAGGTTGATCGCTTCCATCGGGAGGACCTGCGAGTACCCGCCGCCCGCGGCGCCGCCCTTGACCCCGAAGACGGGACCGAGCGAGGGCTCTCGGACGGCCACCGCGGCCGACTCCCCCAGCCCCGCGAGCGCCTGCCCGAGCCCCACCGTCGTCACGGTCTTCCCCTCCCCCTTCGGCGTCGGGGTCATCCCGGTGACGAGCACCGTTGTCCCGTCGGGCTCGCCCGCGGTCGCCGACCGGACCGCCGACCGCGTGAGCTTCGCGACCCCATCGCCCCGTGGTTCGATCGCGTCGGGGCCCAGCCCGAGGTCGCCGGCGACCGCCTCGACGGGCCGGGGCGTCGCGGCGCGCGCGACCGCGAGGTCGGACGCCGGTACCTCACTCGCGTCGGTCCCGTCGGCTGCGGGGTTCTGGTGTACCATACCGGAGCCTTCTCTCGGGGGCGTAATCAGTGTTGGACGCGTTCTCGGGCAGCGAAAAAGGCCGTCCGCTGCCGGCGCGATCAGTCGTCCGCCGGTTCCGCGTCGTCCGAGGCCGCCCCGTCGCTCGCGCTCTCCCCGCCGTCGGCGACGGTGACCGCGATGTCCGCCGCCGCGGCCTTGTACTCGGGGATCTTCGCCCGCTCGTCGAGCACGTCGTTCGTGAGGCGGTTCGCGGAGGCGGCCGCGAAGTGCGGCGTCGTCCAGACGACCCCCTCCTTGATGTCCTCGGTCACCTGTGCTTTCACCTCGATCTCGCCGCGCCGCGACCGGAGCGTGACGGTGTCGCCGTCCTCGATCCCGTAGGCCTCCGCGTCGTTCGGGTGCACGTCGACGAAGTTCTCCGGGTGCTGACGCGAGAGCGTCGGCGACCGCCGGCTCATCGTCCCCGTGTTGTAGTGCTCCTCCAGCCGGGCGGTGGTGAGGATCAGCGGGTACTCCTCGTCGGGCACCTCGGCCGGGGGCTGGTGGCGGACGCCCTCGATCTGCCCGAGCCCGCTCTCCGTGTCGAAGGAGTCCTCGTAGAGGTACTGGTCGCCCTCGTCGCCCTCCTCGTAGCAGGGCCACTGGAGCCCGGTCTCGCCCAGCGCGTCGTAGGTCATCCCGTGGTAGATCGGACAGACCTCCCGGAGCTCCTCGAAGACCGCTTCCACGTCGTCGAACCGGAACTCGTCGTCGCTGAAGAGGCGGCTGCCGACCTCCATCAGGATATCGAGGTCGTGTTTCGTGTTCTCGTGGACCGTCTCGGCGCCGCGCATGCGCTGGACCCGCCGGTCGGTGTTGGTGACGGTGCCGCCGCGCTCCGCCCACGTCGTCGCCGGGAGGACCACGTCCGCGAGCTCCGCGGTCTCGGTCATGAAGATGTCCTGCGCGACCATGAACTCGAGCGACTCGAGGCGCTTCTCGACCTCGTTGCCGTCGGGCTCGCTCATCACGGGGTTCTCGCCCATCACGTACAGCCCCTTCACCGAGCGGCCGGCCTCGTGGGAGATCTCCACGTTGGTGAGCCCGGGTTCGTCGGGGACCTTGAACCCCCACACGTCCTCGACGCTCTCGCGCGCCTCGTCGTCGTCGACGAGCTGGTAGCCGGGGAGCACGTTCGGCATCGCGCCCACGTCGCTCGTCCCCTGGACGTTGTTCTGCCCGCGGAGGGGGTTGACGCCGGTGCCGGGCTTCCCGAGGTTCCCCGTGATCAGCGCGAGGTTGATCTCGTTCTGCACGTTGTCGACGCCGCAGGTGTGCTGGCTCATCCCCATCCCGGTGAAGATGGCGGCGTTGTTCGCCATCGCGTACTTCTCCGCGGCGAGCTCGATGTCTTCGAGGGGGACGCCGGCCTCCTCGGCGGCCGCCTCCTTGTCGAAGTCCGCGAGCGTCTCCTTGAGATGCTCGAACCCCTCGGTGCGCTCCTCGACGAACTCCTCGTCGATCCAGCCCGCCTCGGGCTCCGCCTCGTGGCGTTCGAGGATCGTCTTCAGGACGACGTTGAGGAGGGGAATGTCGGCGCCCGGGTTCAACTGGAGGTGCATGTGCCGCTCGGTCTCCTCGATCTCGAACGACCGGGTGGTCTTGTTGGCGTGCGGGTCGACCTGGATGACGGTGGCGCCCTCCAGCACGGCCTGCCGGAAGTACTGGCTGTTGGCGATCGGGTGTTGTTCGCCGGGGTTCGCGCCCTGTATCCAGAGCACGTCGGCCGACTCCTCCAAGTCGACCATGCTGTTCGTCATCGCGCCCGCGCCGAGGCTGGTCCGGAGCGCCCACACCGTCGAGGCGTGGCACATCCGCGTGCAGTTGTCGACGTTGTTGGTTCCGTACCGGCGCGCGATCTTCTGGAGGAGGTAGTTCTCCTCGTTCATCGTCTTCGAGGAGCCGAAGAATCCCATCGCGTCGGGGCCGTGCTCGTCGCGGATCGACTCCATCTCCGAGACGATCCGCGAGTAGGCCTCCTCCCACGTCGCCTCGCGGAACTCGCCGTCCTCCTTGATCAGCGGTTCCGTCAGCCGGTCCTCGTGGTCGACGACCTGCGTCGCCGCCCCGCCCTTGATGCAGACGCGCCCCTCGTTGACCGGCGCCTCGCCCCACGGCATGAAGTTCACGTCGCCGGGGTCGTCGCCCTGGTTCACCTTGATCCCGCACCCGACGCCGCAGTACGGGCAGATGGTCTTCACCGGCTCGTCGCCCTCAGCGGACATGGCGCTCACCATGACGTGCGATCATGTGTCACGATCCGTGATCCACTCGCATGAGTGTGTCGGTGGTTCCCGTCGAAGGGGACGAAAGCTCCCGCCGAAGGGGGCCCGAGGCGGCCGCCGAACCGTTTTGCCGACTCGTGCCCTTCGACCGGTATGGACCGCTCGCTCGCCGATATCGAGGGTCGGGTCGCCGACCGCGTCGAGGCGTACCGGGAGTCGGCCCCCTTCCACCCGGTCGAGGCGGAGGCGATCGAGTCCCTCCCGGAGGCGTTCCGGAGCGGCGAGTACGGCAAGCGCGACGTGGAGTGGGTCGTCCGCTGGTACTTCCGTCGGGCGGTGACCGACATCGACCACGGGGCGCGCCGCGCGGTCGAGTCGGCGGTGTCCGACGCGGAGCCCCGGGAGCTTCGGGGGGCGATCTGGGACGCGGTCGACGCGCTGGACGAGGAGGCGGGCTCTCCACCCCACCACCGCGCGCTCGACGCTCTCACGGGGATTCCGGGCGTCGACCTCGAGGTCGCCTCCGCGCTGCTGTGGTTCCTCGACCCGGACGAGTACCTCGTCGTCGGCGAGCGCGAGTGGGCGGTCGTCGCCGCGCTGACCGACGACGCAGACATCGGTGTTGACCTCGACGAACAGTACCCCGAGCCGATGACGGTCGACGCGTACGACCGATACCTCGACGCGGTGCGAGCGCTCGCCGACCTGCTCGACGTCGACCACTGGCACCTCTACATGGCGCTCCGGAGCGTTCACGCGGAGGCCACCGATCGATGAACAGTGCTTCCCGATCGACGGCGGGAGTAAGTATTGTACGTTGGCTGATCAGCTATTTATACGGGATCGAAAGGCGTTGCTGTCGGGTGTTTATACGTGATCGATGTGTCTGTGGTGAAGATCTCCAAAGCCCCAGCCGCGAGGCGGCCTCGGAGGCACGCAGGGCGAGAGCGAAGCTCTCGCTTGCAGCCGGCGGCAAGCCGCCGGCGACGCCACTGCACCGTTCTTTATAAGCAATCATCGCCGCCGCTCACGGCTGTTTAAATACTGTTCTGCCGCAGCCGATCTGCGAGACTCACTCCCGACAGTGACCGTCACCGAAACAGACGCATCTCCGTCAGAAGAGCTCAAGCATCCATATCACCGATATCGGTCGCTCTAGCTACCCACCGAGCGCATCGACGCCGGTGAAGTAATACCGGTTCTCGTATCGGATATACGCGGCGTAGCAGTCCGTGTCCAAAAGCGCCGGCCTCTCAGACGTGGCGTACCGTCCCGTCTCGTCGGCGTCGGACTGCAGATCGTCTATCGCACTCGTGACCTCCTCCTGTGCTCCGGGCGGAAGATCGTCAAACCGGCAGCGAGCACTACCCTCGTCGATATCGGTTGTCGGTTCCGAGACGGTGATCACGTGTGACGGCGAGCCGTCGCCCCCTTCGCTGTCGTTGTTCGCGGATTCGGCGTCACTCTCACCGTTCCGAGACTCAGTCTCACCGCTTTGGACCGAGTCAGCCTCTCGTTCCAGACACCCACCGATACTAGCGGTAATCCCGCAGTAGATCAGAAGGTGCCGGCGGTTCATACGGGCCCATGATCGGAAGTGCGTATATGCTTTCTCCCGACGGTCTTCTGACACATCCGCTCCAGGCCGATCAGTCGACCCAGAGCGCTCGACCTGAATTGCTCGACTGGGAACGCGACGGGAGACCTACGGAACCCGAACTCGACCTTACCGATCCACGAACGGCGGAATCACGACCTCCGCGCGCTTCTCGTCGCCGCGCACGACGACGCTCACCTCGGTGCCCGGCTCGGTGTAGTGCTCGTGGAGGTACCCTAACCCGATCGGCTCGTCGAGCGTGGGGCTCATCGTGCCGGAGGTGAGCTGGCCGACCCGCGTGAGGTCGCCGTCGGTGACGGCGTAGCCGTTTCGGGGGACGCCGCGTTCGAGCAGGCGGACGCCGACGAACTTCTCGTCGACGCCCTCCTCCTTCTGGGCCTCGAGGGCGTCGCGGCCGACGAACTCCGTGTCGAGCTTCACGACGAAGCCGATCCGCGCCTCGTAGGGGGTCCGCGGCTCGCTCTCGGGGTCGAAGTCCTGTCCGGAGAGGAGGTACCCCATCTCCGTGCGGAGGGTGTCGCGCGCGCCGAGCCCGCAGGGCTGGGCGGTCGGTCCACCGGCGTCCTCGCCGACGAACGCCGCCCAGACGGCCTCGGCGTCGCCCGCGGGACACATCACCTCGAACCCGTCCTCGCCGGTGTAGCCGGTCCGGGCGACCCAGCTGTCGGCCCCGGCGACGGCGGCGACCGTCGCCTCGAACTTCGAGAGGCCGACGACCCGGTCAGCGGGCGTCGCGTCGTCGACCGCGTCGGCCGCGTCCGGCCCCTGCACCGCGAGCATCGCCCAGTCGTCGGTCGCGTTCTCGACCGCGGCGTCGAGCCCCTGCTCGTCTCGGTAGTCGATCCACCGGTCGTACATCTGCTCGTCGTGGCCGGCGTTGGGGACGAAGAGGTACGCCGGGTCGCCGTCGCCGGCGTCGAGGTCGCGGTCGAGCCCGGAGAGCGCGGCGGCGCCGTCGCCCGCCTCGATCCCGTCGGGAAGGCGGTAGACGACGGTGTCGTCGAGCATGACGCCGTCCGCGTTCGTGATCGCGGCGTACTGGGAGTCCCCCGGGTCGAGCGCGGTCACGTCGTTGGTCGTGAGGCGGTTCATCAGCGTCGTCGCGTCCGGTCCCGACACCTCGATCTCGCCCATGTGCGACACGTCGAAGACGCCGAGCGAGTCGCGGACCGCCGCGTGCTCCTCGCTGATCGAGTCGAACTCGACCGGCATCTGCCAGCCGCCGAAGTCGGTGAATTTCGCGCCGCGTTCCTCGTGGATCTCGTGGAGAGGGGTGCGTCGGTCCGTCATGGACCAACCGTCGCTTGGCCCGACCTAAGGTCTTGTCATCGGACACCTCTCGGGCGGGGTCGCGACGCCCTCGTCCGCCCTCGCCCGCCGACAGGCTCAAGCCGTTTCCTCCCCCGGTACCGCACGTGACGCGGAACCTCTCCGGCCTGCTCGCGCCCGCCGCCGCGGTCCTGCTGGTCGCGGTCGTCGTCGCCGCGGTCGCGGGCGCGTGGCCCCCGTTCGTCGCCGTCGAGAGCGGGAGCATGGCCCCGGAGGTGGAGCGCGGCGATCTGGTCGTTGTCACGTCCACCGACCGGTTTCCGTGGGGCGGGCTCGTCGGCGCCGCGGAGCCGGGCGCGCCGACCAGGTTCGGGAGCGCCGGCGACGTGGTCGTGTTCGACCCGCCGAGCGACGGCCAGAAGCCGATACTCCACCGGATCGCCTTCCCGGTGAGCGCCGGCGAAGACTGGACCGACCGGGCCGATCCCGCGCTGCTCGACGGCGACTGCGCGACGATCGCGGGGTGTCCGGCCCCCTACGACGGGTACATCACCTACGGTGACGCCAACGGCGAGTACGACCAGAGCGCCGGGATCGCCCCGATCGTCCGCGAGGACTGGATCACCGCCAAGGCGCTGTTCGCCGTCCCGAACCTCGGCTGGGTCCGCGTCGGCGTCGACGCCGCGATCGCGCGGGTGGGGCTCCTCCCGACCGCCGTGGGGTTCGGCGGCCTCGCCGCCGCCACCGGCGGGGTCGGCGCGCTCCTCTTCGGACGGATCGCGGCGCGTCGAACGGTCCGAGACGACCGCGAGCGTTAAATCACGACCCGTCTGCGCCGTTCCCCTCGCCGTCCGCGTCGCCGCCCCTGTCGCCGTCGAGCGTCACCGAGTCGTTCGTGGCGTTGCGGAGGGCGTCGGACCGGCCGAACTCGCCGGGCGCGATCGCGAGCGTCCGGATCCCGTAGCCGTTTGCGGTCTCGACGACCGGCTTGAAGTCGGTGTCTCGCGAGGCGATCGCGAGCGTCGACATCCGCCCCTCCGCCGCGAAGCGCGCGGCGTCGACCGCGAGCTTCACATCGACGTCGCCGCTCGTGACGACGACCTCGAAGCCGCGGGCCTCCGCGGCCTGGATGAGTCCCGGCGTCGCGTGCTCGTCGAGGTAGAGCCGCGTCGTCACGAGCTGCCCCTCCGCCTCCGCCGCGACCCGCACGTCGTCGAGGTCGACGTCGAACTCCTCCCGCAACACGTTCGGCCCGTCGACGAACAGCGCCACGCCGACGGGGTCGTCGTCCGACCGGCTGGATTCCATGCCTCACGGTGCGTGACCCGCGGAGATATGCGTGCTGGTCTGGCGGGGCACGTTTGATCCGTGCGAACACACCACTTATCCGTGCGTCGGGCGAAGGGCGACCATGATATCCCGCGTGCTGGTTCCGATGGACGAGTCGGAGATGGCGGAGCGCGCGCTCCGGTTCGCGCTGGAGGCGCACCCGGACGCGGAGATCGTCGTGCTCCACGTGGTGGGGCAGCCTTCCTCCATGATGGGCGGTGCGGCCGGGCTCGCGCTCGCCGACGACACCGAGGAGGCGGCGCGGGAACAGGCGAGCGACCTGCTCGAACGCGCCCGCGAGATCGCCGCGGAGAGCGGGATCGAGATCGAAACGGACGTGATGGCCGGCCACCCCGCGCGGTCGGTCGTCGACGCGAGCGAGGAGTTCGACGTCGTCGTCATCGGCAGCCACAGCGGGAGCCTCGCGGACCGGCTCCTCGTCGGCAACATCGCCGAGAAGATCGTCCGGGGGTCGGCGTCTCCGGTGACGGTCGTCCGCTGACGGTTGTCACGCTGACGCGACCGCGTCGACGGGCGCGAACGCGAGACCGAACGCCGCCGTCGGTTCGGCTTGTGAACACCTTATATTCGTATTACCACCTGATCGACGACCGTAGTGAATATACGGAGTATTGAAGTAGGATGTCCAAGAATAACGAGATAAGATGTCGGGACCAAACGCATACACGGTGATTTCCGAGCAGAACGATCACGATTGCACCACGGTACGTGCACATCCGCGCAACGAGACGTACCACGTCGTCGAGTACGCCGACGAGGACGCGCGCGAGCGCGTCGCGGACCTCCCGGTCGGGTCGGTGGTCAAAATGGAACTGTCGCGCGCCGGCCGCCGGAGCAACGTCTGGCGCGCCGAATCGGTCCGGACGGCCCACACCGACGGCGGGGTGGCCGGTGAGTAAGGAGCGACGGAGAGGGTCGAAAACGGCGCGCAGCTTATAACCGCTCGGAGGCGGTCCTTCCAGTCTCTTACAGATCGCGGGTCAGCCGCGGATTCGTCACGGCGCCGTCGGACGCGCCGGCGAAGTCGCGGGCGTACTTCGCGAGGATGCCGCCTTCGTACTGCGGTTCCGGCGCCTCCCACTCCTCGCGGCGCTCCGCGATCTCCTCCTCGGAGAGGTCGACCGCGAGGTCGCGCTCGGGGATGTCCACGGTGACGTGATCGCCGTCCTCGATGAGGCCGATCGGGCCGCCGTCGGCCGCCTCGGGCGCGACGTGGCCGATCATCGGGCCGCGGGTCGCCCCGGAGAAGCGGCCGTCCGTCAGGAGCGCCACGTCGTCCTCGTGGCCCGCGCCGACGACGGCGGCGGTGACGCCGAGCATCTCGCGCATGCCGGGGCCGCCGGTCGGCCCCTCGTTGCGGATCACGATCACGTCGCCGGAGTCGACCGCGCCGGACTGGACGTACTCCATCGCGTCCTCCTCGTTCTCGAACACGCGGGCCGGCCCCTCGTGGTAGAACTCGTCGTCGCCGGTCACCTTCAGCACCGAGCCGTTGGGCGCGAGGTTCCCCTTGAGGATCTTGATGGCGCCCTCCTCCTCCTTGGGGTCGTCGACGGTGTAGAGGAAGTCCGCCTCGATCTCCGAATCGTCCGGGAGTTCGCCCGAGTCTTCCAGCTCAGCGATCTCCTCTTCGAGTGTCCGCCCCGTCACGGTCATCGCGTCGCCGTGGAGCAGGTCGGCCTCCAGCAGGCGGCGGAGCACGACCGGCACGCCGCCGACCTCGTGGAGGTCGTTCATCACGCTGTTGCCGCCGGGCTGCAGGTCCGCGATCTTCGGCGTGCGTCGCGAGATCTCGTCGAAGTCCTCGATCGAGAGGTCCACGTCGGCCTCGGCGGCCAGCGCGAGCAGGTGGAGCACGCCGTTCGTGGAGCCGCCGATGGCGGTCTGTAGGGCGATCGCGTTCTCGAAGGACTTCCGCGAGAGGATGTCGGAGGGGCGGCGGTCCTGCTCGATGCACTCCAAGGCGAGCTCGCCCGCGCGCTCGGCGACCTCGTAGCGCTCCTCGTCTTCCGCGGGCGCGGAGGCGGAGCCGAGCGGCGCCATCCCGAGCGCCTCGGAGATGGACGCCATCGTGTTCGCCGTGAACATCCCGCCGCAGGAGCCCGCGCCGGGACAGGCGTGGCGCTCCAGATCGTCGAGCTCCTCGCCGCTCATGTCGCCCTCGGCGTAGGCGCCGACGCCCTCGAACACCTGCACGATGGTCACGTCGCGGCCGTCGTGCTGGCCGGGCATGATCGAGCCGCCGTAGAGGAAGACGGAGGGGAGGTCGGTGCGGATCGACGCCATCAGCATGCCGGGGAGGTTCTTGTCGCAGCCGGCGACCGTCACCAGCGCGTCCATCCGCTCGCCGAAGGAGACGAGCTCGACGGAGTCCGCGATGACCTCCCGAGAGATGAGTGAGGCCTTCATCCCCTCGGTCCCCATCGAGATGGCGTCGGAGATGGTGATCGTCCCGAACTCGATCGGCATCCCGCCCGCGGCGTCGATCCCGTCGATCGCCGCGTCCGCCACGTCGTCGAGGTGGACGTTACACGGCGTGATGTCGGCCGCCGGGTTCGGCACGCCGATGATCGGCGACGAGAGGTCCTCGTCGTCGAACCCCATCGCCCGGAACATCGCGCGGTGCGGGGCCTTGTCGGCCCCCTCCGTCACGTCTCTGCTCCGTAAGTCCTCGTCCTTCTCGCCCGCGAACCGGTCCGCGTCGTCGCGGTTTCGGGGGGCTGCTCCCTCCGACCGCGGCTGCTGTTCGCTCATACTCGACCCTGTCGCTCGGGGGTCTTAAACGGCGTCGTCGGGGCGAGGGTTGCTCGGTGTGGCGAACGGGTTCGGGGACAGACCCGTCACCACTCGCCGTCGAAGGTAATGTCGACGCCGCAGGCGTCGGCGAAGTCGGTGAGATGGCGCTTTTTCGCTCCCTTGTTCAGCGAGGTGTACACATAGTAGCCGCCGCCGACCGCGCGGTACAGTCGCATCTCTTCGCCCGACGGGTGAGTCGGTTCGTCGTTTAGGATCGCGATTTTCTTTCCCGGAACGTACGGAAGCGGGGCATACGCGTCGATCAAGCCGTGTTCCCTTATGAGGTGATCCACGACGGTCGCCATGAGATCGGCTTGGCCGTCGTCGCTGAACGAGGAGGAATTCGCTTGGTCGGCAATTTCAACCACGTATGTCCCGGACTGATCGTCAGTTTCGGTCCTTTGGGCGAGGTCTGACGACGTGTTTGATTGAGTAGGTTCGTCCGCGTCGGAGGGGCTGTCGTTCTGATCGCTTTCCAGCTCCGCGATCAGGTCGTCGACGAAGGTCTTCGAGAGCGACTCCGCCGGCTGCGAGACGACCTCGCCGACGCGGTCGACGACGGTTTCGCGGATCGCCTCGGCGATCTCCGACTTCCCGTCGGAGAGCGCCTCGATCGCCTTCCGGCGGCGCTCGACGCGCTGGTAGATCTCCGTCGACGCGCCAGACCGGATCGACTCCTCGGACAGCGCCGCGAGGAGCCAGTCGTTCGCGGTGAGATCGGCCAGTTCGATACGGCGGAGGAGTTCCACGTCGGGCTTGTCGCCGTCCTTTTTGAGTCGGTAGACGTGGAACGACTTCCCGTTCGTGAGCAGCCCCCAGTCGACCCACTCCTGGCGCATGTAGCTCCGGAGCTGGTCGGCGTGCGACTCGGAAACGGTCGTGTCACAGCCCTTGGCTTCGACGAACACCGCCGGCGACCCGTCGGCGAACAGCGCGTAGTCGACCTTCTTCTTCGTCGACCCCATCTGGACCGAGTACTCCATCTCGATCGACGTCGAGTAGAAGTCCCAACCGAGAACGTCCCTTATAAACGGATCTATCAGCCGCGCTCGGGTGTTCTGCTCGTCCATCTGCGGGGACGAGTCGACGAGCGACCGAGAGCGTTCGACGTAGTCCGACACCGTCTCCTCGTCCATCTTCCCGATACGTCGGATGCGTGTCCTCTTAAAAGTACAAACGTCAGCGCTGTCTCCGCTACTCCCGCGCTTCGATCACCACCCGGTACCCGACCGGATCCCGGACATACACCGGACGCGACTCGCCGCCCGCGCGGAGCGGCGGTCTCTCGCGGCGCACGAACGCGCCGCGAGTATTTATGTGGAGAAGTGTAACGGACACACATGACCGTTCTCAGAGACGGGGGGATCCGACGATGATCGGGAGCTCGGCGATGACGGGCGGTGCCGGGATGATGGGCGGAATGGGGGTCTGGATGTTCGTTTTCCCCCTCCTCATGCTCGTTACCGTCGCGGCCCTGGCCGCGGTCGGCGTCCTCGGGATCCGCGCGCTCGCGTCGCAGGGCGACGACGGGAGCGCGGACGCCGAACCCGACGAGAGCCCGGTCGAGCTCCTCCAGCGTCGGTACGCCGAGGGCGAACTCACCGAGGCGGAGTTCGAGCGGGAACTGGAGCGAGAGCTGGAGCGCGAGAGCGGGGAGGGGGTCAACGCGAGGGGAAGCGGCGACCCGGACCGAACCCGCGAGGCGGAGCGAGCTGGACGAGACTGACGGAGCCGGGGCCTAAGCGAACGCTTCGAGGATCCCCGCCCCGTCCGTGCTCCGACCGAGGTCGGGGAGCGTGGCGCGCTCGGGGTGTGGCATCAGCACGGCGACCGACTCGCGCTCGCCGAGGACGCCGGCGACGTTGTCGGTGGAGCCGTTGGGGTTGGCCGCGTCGGTGACGTTCCCGTCGGCGTCGCAGTAGCGGAAGAGCACGCGATCGTCGGCGACGAGGTCGGCGTGGGCGGCCTCGCTGATCTCGAAGCGCCCCTCGCCGTGCGCGATGGGGACCTCGATCACGTCGCCCTCGTCGTAGGCGGCGGTCCACGGGGTGTCCGCGCGCTCGACGCGCAGGTGGACCGGCTCGCACTGGAAGCGCGCGGAGGCGTTGGTGGTGAACGCGCCCGGGGTGAGCCCGGACTCCGAGCCGATCTGGGCGCCGTTGCAGACGCCGATCACGGGGACGCCGTCGTCGGCCGCGTCTCGGACTTCGTCCATGATCGGGGACCTGGCGGCCATCGCGCCGGCGCGCAGGTAGTCGCCGTAGGAGAACCCGCCCGGAATCACGATCCCCTCGGTGTCGGCGGGGAGCCCGTCCTCGTGCCAGACGCGCTCGGCGTCGACGCCGATGTGGTCGAGCGCGCGCACCGCGTCGCGGTCGCAGTTCGACCCGCCAAATTGGATAACAGAGACCGTCATCGCTCCGCGACCGCGACCTCGTAGTCGTGGATCGTCGGGTTCGCGAGCAGCCGCTCGGCCATCTCGTCGGCGCGGTCGGCGGCCTCGTCGGCGTCGGCGGCGTCGAGGTCGACCTCGAACCGGTCGGCCGACCGGAGGTCCTCGAGCTCGAAGCCGAGCCGTTCGAGGGCCTGCTGGGTCGTCTCGGCCTCCGGATCGAGGACGCCCCGCTTCAGGCGGACCGTCACCGTCGCGGTGTATGCCGTCATGTCCGGTAGTGCGGAGTCGTGTGTAAAAACCGTTTTGGAACGCGTTTTATATCCACATTCGTGGATATATACCGGTCGATCGTGCGGGCGGCAGCGTCGGCCCGGAGCGAAAGGGGCAAACCCCTCCGCGTTCTGGGTGGGGTGTATGCAGCCGTTCGAACCCGCGGAGGTGATCGTCGCATGACCCGCGAACTAACCGAGATCACGGTCGTCGGAGGAGACAAGACCGGACTCATCGCGCGGGTCACCTCCCTGCTGTTCGAGCGGGGAATCAACATCGAGGACTTAGACCAGGCGGTCCGCGAGGGCGTCTTCCGGATGACGACCCGCGTGGACGCCTCCGAGCTGGAGACCTCGCGGGGCGAGCTCCGCCGCGCGCTCGCCGAGCTCGGCCGCGAGCTCGACGTGGACATCCAGGTCCGGTTCCCGAGCGACCGCGACGCGCGCCGGATCGCGCTGTTGGTCACCAAGGAGACCCACGCGCCCGAGGCCCTCCTAGAGGCCGAGGCCAACGGCGACCTCGCCGACGACGGCGAGGAGGCCGAGATCCCCGTCGTGATCGGCAACCGCGGCGACCTCCGGTCGCTCGCGGAGCGCTACGACAAGCCCTTCTACGACGTGGGCGACGGCAACGGCAACACCGACGAGGGGCGCCTGCTCGATCTGCTGGCCGAGTACGACGTGGACCTGATCGCGTTGGCCCGCTACATGCGCATCCTCTCGCCGGAGGTCGTCTTCCGCTACGAGGGCCGGATCATCAACGTCCACCCCTCGCTGCTGCCGGCGTTCCCCGGCGCTGAGGCGTACCGGCAGGCGAAGGACGCGGGCGTCCGCATCGCCGGCGTCACCGCCCACTACGTGACCACCGACCTCGACCAGGGGCCGGTGATCGCCCAGCGCGCCTTCGACGTGCCTCCGGGCGCCGATGTCGACGAGATCAAGCGCCGCGGGCAGCCCCTCGAGGCCGACGTGTTACTCGACGCGGTCCGGCTCCACCTCGCCGACGCCATCGCGATCCACCGCGGCACCGTCCACGTGCGCGAGGACGCCGACGTCGACGCCCAGCTGGGGCTCAGCGAGGCCGCGATCGACGCGAACCCGGACGAGCCGGTCGACGGGGAGCCGCTGACGCGCTCGCAGGCCCCGACCGCCGAGAGCGACTGAGCCGTCCCGCCTCATTCCGCTTTTCCACCTCGCCCCGCCATTTTATGCCGCGCGCGCCGTACCCGTTCGCATGCAGCGGCTCGGGGACGCTCGGCGTTTCGCCGGCGACGCCAGCGCGGTCGTGCGCAGCGACGAGCGCATGATCCTGCTGTTCTTACTGCTCCTGTCGGTCGTCGCGCTCGCCGTGTTCCTCCACTACACGGTGTCGCTCCTCGACGGGCTCCCCGAGGTGATCCCGCCGGAGCCGCCGCGGCCGGGGAGCCCTTAGGAGTCGTCGATCGCCGCCCGCACGGTTAGGAGTCGTCGATCGCCGCCCGCACCCGGTCGTGGAACGCCCGGAGCGCCGCCGACTCGTCGCCCGCGAGCACCGCGTCCGAGTCGACGAGCGTCGCCAGCCCGAACGCGAGCGGGGTCGGAGAGTCGACCGTCCGGTCGACGACCGCGAGGTCCCCCTCGCTGATCCGCTCGGCGACCGCGCGGATCCGGGGGGCGTCGAGCCGGTCGTTCAACAACTCGCGGTACGTCTCCTCGATCACCGCGAAGTCGTCGAGCCCCTCGGCCAGAGAGAGCAGCGTCTCGGCGGAGACCTGCTGTTCGGCGGCCGACTTCTCGTGTCCCTTGTACCGCTTGAGGATCATGAGCGAGCGCGTCGCGTTGATCCGGAAGTAGCGCTGGAGGAGGTCGGTCCCCCGCAGCGCCGCCCGGAGGTCCGCCCGGACCGTCTCGGGGTCCAGATCGCGGAGGACGCCGGCCACGTCGACCTTGCGGTTCAGCGGGAGCGCGAGGCTGAACCCCCGGTCGGCGACCGCGACCGTCGGCTCGGCGTCGGTCCGGGCCGCGCACTCGGCGGCGACCAGCCGCGAGACCCCCTCGTTGAACCGCCGGCCGTACGTCGAATGGACGTGGAATCGGCGCTTGTACGCGTCGCGGTCGAGCACCTCCTCGACGGCGAGCCGCGACGGGGTCGACACGCTTTCCGCGCCCGCGTACGCGACCTGCTCGGCGTAGGTCCGGGCGATCGCCCGCACCGAGTTGCCGTCGATCGGGAGCTCCCGCAGCCGCGCGCGGACAGCGGGGGGGCCGCCGTCCTCCAGTCGGTCGAGCAGGTCGGCCTGGAACGCGAGCACCTCGGCCGCCAGATCGGCTGACAGCGGGAGCCGCTCGGCGTACCACGTGGGCACGGTCGGGCGCTCGTCCGTCCGGTCGACGTACACCTTCGACCCGCGGCGGTAGCGGAACGCGAACCGCTCGCCGCCCAGCGCGAACACGTCGCCCGGCGCGAGCGTGTCGAGGTAGTTCTCGTCGAGCGTCCCGACCGCGTCGCCGTCGCGGGTGACCACGTCGCAGCCGAACGAGTCGGGGATCGTCCCGACGTTCGTCATGTAGATGACCCGCGCGAGCCGGCCGCGCTTCCCGACGAGCGTCTCGCCGACCGGATGCTCCTCGTGGTGGTGTTCGCCCCCCGGCGGGTCGTTCGCGTCGCGCCACACCTTCGGGTAGACGTTGCGCTCCGCCAGCCCCTCGTGGTCGCCGGTGAGGTACCGCATGAGCCGCTCGTACTCGCGGGCCCCGAACTCGCGGTACGGGTGCGCGCGGCTGAGCACCTCGCGGATCTCACGGTCGGGCCGGACCCGGTTGATCGCCATCCCGTAGACGTGTTGGGCCGCCACGTCGGCGGCGCCCTCGGGCGGCGACACGCCGTCGACGAACCCCTCCTCGGCGCGGGCGAGCATCGCCGCGCACTCCGCGAGCTCGTCGCGGTCGAGCGCGAACACCCGCCCTTCCACGGTCTCGCCGGGGCTGTGGCCCGCGCGCCCGACGCGCTGGAGCAGCGCCGCGACCGACTTCGGCGACCCCACCTGCACGACCAGATCGAGATGCGGCATGTCGATGCCGAGCTCGAGGCTCGTCGACGTGGTCACCACGTCCAGCGTCCCCGCCTTCAGCCCCTCCTCGATCCGGCGGCGCTGCGTCTCGCCGAGGCTCCCGTGGTGACAGCCCGAGTCCGTCTCGTCGTAGCCGAACCGCTCGCGGAGCTCGCGGAGGGTGCGCTCGGCGCCCGACCGCGAGTTCGCGAACACCAGCGTGTTCTCGTGGTCGGCGATCAGGTCGTGGAGCGCGTCGTAGAAGCGGTCGGTGACGACCGAGTCGGGCGTGTGAATGAGGTCGGCCGCCGGGGTCCGGAGCCGCAGGTCGAACTCGCGGCCGAACCGGGCGTCCACGACCTCGCAGTCGCGGGGAGCGAAGCCGTCCGCCTCGCCGACCTCGCCGGCGACGCGCTCGCGGCCGACGAGGAAGTCGGCGACCTCGTCGAGGGGCTCGACCGTCGCGGAACAGCCGATCCGGGTCGGGGAGCCGTCGGCGAGCTCGGTCAGCCGCTCCAGCGACACCGAGAGGTGGGTGCCGCGCTTGTTCCCCGCCAGCGCGTGGATCTCGTCGACGACGACGTACTCGACGGTGCGGAGCTTCTCCTTGAACTTCGGCGAGTTGAGCAGGATCGCGAGCGTCTCCGGCGTGGTGTTGAGCACGTGGGGCGGCTCCTCCAGCATGGCCCGCCGGTCCGCCTCGCTCGTGTCGCCGTGGCGGATCGCCTGGCGGACGCCGGGGTCGGGGCCGTCCCCTTCGTCTCCTTCGGCCCCCTCCACGTCACCTTCGGCCACCCCCACGTCACCTTCGGCCACCCCCACGTCACCTTCGGCCCCCTCCACGTCACCTTCGGCCACCCCCACGTCACCTTCGCCTCCCTCTGCGCCGTCCGCCGCCGCCATCTCCGCCGCGATCCCCTCGAGCGGGGCCTCGAGGTTGCGCTCGACGTCGTTCGCGAGCGACTTCAGCGGGGAGACGTACAGGCAGTAGACGGAGTCGTCGAGGTCGCCGGCGCGGTCGCGCGCGAAGAGGTCGTCGAGGACCGCGGTGAAGGCGGCGAGCGTCTTCCCGCTCCCCGTCGGCGCGGCGACGAGGCAGTTCTCGCCGGCGTCGACGCGGGGGATCGCGCCGCGCTGCGGCGGGGTGAACAGCCCGCCGTTCTCACCGACGTGCGCCGCGAACTCCGAGACCCACCAGCGGCGGACCGGCGGCGAGAGCCGGTCGAGCACGTCGGCGTCGGGGAGCGGGACCGTCCCCGGGTCGAACTCGACGCCGGGCGCCTCGCTGTCACCCGCGAGCGCCTCGCGGAGGAGCGCTCGCGCCGACGGTTCGGCTCGGCCCCCGTCCGAGCCGCTGTCCGTGAGTTCGCTCACTGTCCGATGCTGGGCGCCGCGCGGGAAAGCGGTTACGTCGATTCGTTGAATCCCCAGCAGTTGGCCGTCTGACACACGCGATCGTTCAGCACAGACGCGATGGTCTGCGATTTTGGGAGTGGGTCTCGCACGTTGGTGGAGGTGTTGTTTATAAGTCGGATTGTGGTGGTGCTGGCGGTTGTTTATAAGTGATCGATGTGTCTGCGGTGACGACCTCCAAAGCCCCAGCCGCGCCGCTCGCTGCGCTCGCGGCGTCCCTCGCGCGTGCTCCTCGCGCCCGGCGGGCGCTCGGAGGCACGCGCCACCACAATCGGTTTATAAGCGACCGTCGCCGGCCCTCACGCCTGTTTAAATACCCTATCACCACCGCCGATCTGCAACACTCACTCCCGGGATCAATCGACTCGACATCCACAGTAACCGCTCGCTTTGGCGTTATTCGCTCCGCGCCCGGAGGTCGGCGAGCACGCCGGCCGTGCCGTCCATGTACGACTCTTCGAGGACGGTGTCGGCCGCGTTCCGGGCGGCGACGTCGGCGTTGGCGACCGCGTACGACTCGCCGGCGAGCGCGAAGGTGGACACGTCGTTCTCGCTGTCGCCGACCGCGACGAACGCGGCGGGCTCGATCCCCAGCGCGTCGGCGACGCGTTCGAGCCCGCGGCCCTTGCTCACGCCCGTCGACTTGACGTGGTACGCGTAGCCGGTGTCGACCACCTCTACGTCGCCGCCGGCGGCCGCGGCGACCTCGCGCAGCAGGGTCTCGTCCGCGTCGAGCGACAGCGCCACCTCCGTCTCGCGCCAGCGGTTCACCGTGTCGCGGGCGCCCCAACCGGGGTCGCCGCCGCGCTCGCGGAACGCCTCCACGACGGCTCTGGGGGCCTCGGGGTCGCCGAGGACCGTCGTCTCGCCGTCGACGTGCACGACGCCGCCGTTCTCGGCGATGACGGTCTCCGCGCGCCCGAGGAAGTGCGCGAGCGCGACCGGATACGGGAACGCCTTCCCGGTCGCGAGCACCACCGGGGCGTCCCACTCCGGCAACAGATCGAAGACGCGGGGGTCGATCCGGCCGCTCGCCGTCGTCAGCGTCCCGTCGATGTCTAACGCGAGGGGCGGAACCATACCGGACGTGCGGCCCGCGACGCGCAACTGTCTTGCGTTCGCGGCCGACGGAAGCGGGAACGCGAGGCGAAGAGACGGCGGCGTCGGGTCAGACCGACCACGAGGGCCGGTCGAACAGCTCGCGGAACACGAGCGTCGGGAACCGCGGGACGAGCCGGCTCGGCGGTCGTCCCTTCCCTCCGCTCTGGCGAGCCGTCACCCGGTCGAGCAGGCCGGCGTCCGCGAGCTCGTAGAGCACGCGCCGCACGGTCGAGGGCGACAGGTCCACCGCCTCGCGCGAGGCGATCGTCTCGGTCGCGGCGCTCACCGAGGCCCGGTCGTCGTCGGGCAGGCTCACGAGCTCGTAGAGGAGCCGCCGTCGGCTCTCCGAGAGCGCGAGGACCCGTCCGAGCGCGACGCCCGGACGCGGGACCGACTCGATCCCCGTATCGAGGTCCTCCGGCCGCACCGTCGAGGCGCCCGCGCGCTCCGCGGTGATGGCCGCGCCGGCGATCGCCGCGAGCGCGTCGTGCGCGTCGCCGTCGGCCCACTCGCTGATCTCGCGGATCTGGTCGTGGGTGAGCGCGTCGCGTCCGAGCCCGGTGGAACACCGGCTCGTCAGCAGTTCGACGAGCACGTGCCGCCGGTACGGCTCGAACGCCACCGTCTCGTCGGGCGTCCACTCGATCTCCGCCGGCTCGTCGCGGCCGAGACACACCGGAACGACCCGGTCGCTGACGTCCGTGAGCCACTCGACGACCGCCGTCGCGCCCGGCGTCTCCGGCTCGTCGACGTGATCGACCGCGACGACCAGGTCGGGACCGGTGCCGACGGCGTCCCGCAGCGACTCGACCACCTCGTCCGTGCCGACCCCGTGCTCGGGGACGGCGTCGTCGCTGACCGCGTCGAGCGCGGCGTGACAGAGCCGGAACCGCGTCGACGCCCGCCGCGCGTCCACGTAGACGAACCCGGGGAGCGTCGGCTCGACCGCCCGCGTCGACGTCTGGATCGCTCGTCGGGGGCCGCTGTGGTCCGCGAGGCGGCGGAACAGCGCGGAGACGATCGCCGACTTCCCGCTCCCCTTCGGCCCGTGAACGTAGGCGCTCGGCGGGAGCGATCCGGAGAAGGCCGGTTCGAACGCGTCCAGGAGCCGCTCGATCGCCGGTCCGCGGCCGACCGGCGACTCGGTGTGCGACACCGGCGAGACGGCGTCGAGGTCCACGACGACGCCGGCCTCCACGTCGTAGCCGAGCCGCCGCTCGATCCGGTCGTCGATGTTCACGGGCGGCCCTCCGCGGTGCTCCGGTAAAACCGGTGCGAAGCGCGGTCGCTCCCGGTTCGGTCCGATCGTGGCTCGCGTCTCGTGTGGCGTTCCATTGGTGTCTCCGGCGTCTCGGTCTCGGTCGAGGGCGTGTCGGGACGGTTGGCGCGCTGCGACCGCGCGGCGGGCGCCGCGCGGACGAATCGGTTCGGGGGCGTTCCCCGCCCTTTCGGGGCCGATCCCCCCACGGCCTCAGAGGTATCCGGCGTTCGGCAACACGCCGAGGATCGCGAGGATCCCGACGATGAGCATCATGATCGCGATGGCCATTGCCGGCGGGTCGACGTGGGTCCCGGAGTGCGAGTAGAACAGCCGCTGGGTGAGCTCTCCGAGGAGCCCGCTGGCGGCGCCGAACACGCCGGCGGCGACGATCGCGACGAGCGCGCCCGTCGTGCCGACCGACGCGAGCGGCGTCACCGCACCGACGTCACCGTACGCGCCCACGGCGATCACGGCGCCGGTCGAGCCGAGCAGCGTGATGTGGTGGGTCACCGGGATCTTCTCGACGCCGAGGTTGAGGAACAGCAGGCTGATCGCGGAGATGCCGTACCCCATGAAGATGCTCCCGGTCTGGAGGTAGATGTACCCCCCGAGGACGCCGCCGACGAGACCGATGGTGGCCACGTTCGCCCACTTGTACTGGTGGGGGAGCCACGGCTCGGTCGCCAGCCGTCCGGCGTGTTCTTCAGGGCCGCCTTCGGCCTCCGGGTGCGACTCCTCGCGCTCGAACGGCGACATGTCGAGGAACCCGTCGCCGGCCGGTTTCCCGACGATCGGGTAGCCGAACACCGGCCGGGCGAGGAACGCCGTCGCGAACACGGACACCGCGATGAAGTCGGTCGGCGGGGTCGTCCCCAAGACGTTGATGAAGACGCCGTTCGCGACCTGGGTGATCAGCATGCCGACCAGGCCGAAGATCGCGCCGACCGCGAGGATGTCCGGCTTGGTGCCGAACGCGTACAGGATGTTCTTCCCGAAGTGGTAGTCCCAGCCGGCGGGCTCCATCTCGGGGTACTTCTTGCCCGCGTACGCCGACGCGGCCACGCCGCCCGCGAACGCGATGTGCGGGCCGGTGATCGCGCCGAAGCCGATGACGCCGGTGATCCCGGCGGCGAGCTCGCCGGCGGGGATCCCCTCGACGGCGCCGATCTGGCGCTGGAGAACGCCGATCCCCTCGCCGAGGAAGACGACGAACCCGGTGAAGATGAACGCCGGGAGCGCGCCGATCGCGGCCCCGAACGCGCCGCCCGCCAGCGCGGTGATGACGAGCAGCAGGAACAGCTTGATCTCGACGCCGATGACCGGGACCTGAAGGAGGAGCTCGTTCATCTACTCGTCCTCCTCGTCGATCGCCCAGTTCTTCGAGCGCTCGACCGCGTCGTCCCACCGGCTGTACAGCTTGTCGACCTCGGCCTGGTCCTTCTCGGGGGTGAACTCGCGGTCGACCTGCCAGTTGTCGCGGAGCTCGTCGACGGTGTCCCAGTAGCCGACCGCGAGCCCGGCGGCGTAGGCGCTACCGAGCGCGGTGGTCTCGTCGACCTCCGGCCGCGCGATGTCGGTCTGGATGATGTCCGACTGGAGCTGACAGAGGAAGTTGTTCTTGACCGCGCCGCCGTCGACGCGGAGCGTCGTCGTCTCCACGCCGGAGTCGGCCTCCATGGCCTCGGCGATGTCGCGGGTCTGGTACGCGATGCTCTCGAGCGTCGCCCGCACGATGTGCTCCTTGCTGGTCCCGCGGGTCATCCCGACGATGGTGCCGCGGGCGCGACCGTCCCAGTGGGGTGCGCCGAGGCCCGTGAACGCCGGGACCATGTAGACGCCGTCGGTCGAGTCGACCGACCGCGCGAGCTCGGCGGTCTGGGCCGCGTTGTTAATCAGGTCGACGTCCTCGAGCCACTCGATGGCGGCGCCGGTGATGAAGATCGACCCCTCCAGCGCGTACTGGACCGGCTCGCCGGACATCTGGAAGCCGATGGTCGTCAGCAGTCCGTGGTCGGACTCGACGGCCTCGGTCCCCGTGTTCATCAGGTAGAACGACCCCGTGCCGTAGGTGTTCTTCGCGTCGCCCTCGTCGAAGCACGTCTGGCCGAACAGCGCCGCCTGCTGGTCGCCCAGCGCGCCCGCGACCGGGACCTCCTCGCCGAGGAAGCCGTCGGCGTCCGTGTGGCCGTAGTAGTCCTCGTCGGAGGACGGGCGCACCTCGGGCACCATCTCCCTCGGCACGTCGAACTCATCGAGCAGCTCGTCGTCCCACTCCATCTCCCGGATGTTGTACAGCATCGTCCGGGAGGCGTTGGTGACGTCGGTGATGTGGTTGCCCGTCAGGTTGTAGATGAGCCACGAGTCGATCGTCCCCATGACGAGCTCGCCCTCGCGGGCGCGGTCGCGGAGGTCGCCGCCCCGAGAGCTCTGCATCTTGAGCGGTTCGGCGTTGTCGAGGATCCACTCGGTCTTGGTCGCGGAGAAGTACGCGTCGGCCTCGAGGCCGGTCTTCTGTCTGATCTCTTCGACTTTGTCCGCCTCCTGCAGCTCCTCGACGCGGTCCGTGGTCCGGCGGTCCTGCCACACGAGGGCGTTGTGGACCGGCTTCCCGGAGTCTTTGTCCCAGACGATCGTCGTCTCGCGCTGGTTCGTGATCCCGATCGCGTCGAGCTGGTCCGCCTCCAGGCCCGCGTCGGCGAGCCCGTCGAGGACGACCTGTTGGGTGTTCTCCCAGATCTCGATCGGGTCGTGTTCGACCCACCCCGGGTTGGGGTAGATCTGTTCGTGCTGTTCGTACGCGTTCGCGACGACCTGCCCCTCGTGGTCGAACACCATGAATCGGGTACCGGTCGTGCCTTGGTCTATCGCACCGACATACTGTGTCATGTGTTGGATCCCTCCTGTGGCGCTGGTCCGCTCGCGGCGTCGACGCCGGGCGCGCGGCCACCATCGGCGGCCGCGTCGTCAGCTTCGCGGCCACCGTTGCCCGCGCGGCGACCGACGGCCGGGAGACCGGTTCGTCCCCCGGACCGGCATTCGCGTCGCCCCGTCGGCTCTCCCGCCGGTCGAGCCACCGTCCGCGTCTCGATCGGTGAGCCGGTGTCGCCGCCGCCGCGACATATCTTCACGGAAGCTACCACGCCAGTCATGAACATAATGTACTACCATAATAATCTAACTGTTAAAATCCGGATTAGCGGGCGAATGAAAAATCTAGTATATAAATAAATCGGCGCCGACAACGATTGTACTACTTGAACGTCTCTGATTGTTATGGGTGGCCCTCAGTAGGAGGTAAAGTAAAGTGGGCGGAGTCCGACCGGACCGACATGGACCAACAGGTGGACGTCGTCGTCGTCGGCGGGGGGTCGACGGGGTGCGGCGTCGTCAGGGACCTCGCGCGGCGGGGGCTCGACGCGGTGCTCGTCGAGAAGGGGAACCTGACGCACGGGACGACGGGGCGGATGCACGGGCTCTTACACAGCGGGGGGCGGTACGCGGTCTCCGACCGGAAGAGCGCGCGCGAGTGCATCGAGGAGAACATGGTGTTGCGCGACATCGCGGGCCACTGCGTCGAGGAGACCGGCGGGCTGTTCGTCAAGCGGCCCGAGGACTCCGAGGAGTACTTCCAGGAGAAGCTGGAGGGGTGCCGCGCGTGCGACATCCCGGTCGAGGTGATCGACGGCGAGGAGGCCCGCCGCCGCGAGCCGTACCTCGCGCGCGATGTGGAGAAAGCGATCGCGCTGCCGGACGGCGCGGTCGACCCCTTCCGGCTCTGCGTCGCCAACGCGGCCGACGCCCGCGAGCACGGCGCCCGGATCGAGACGCACGCCCCGGTGACCGACGTGCTCGTCGAGGACGGCGCGGTCGTCGGCGTCGAGGTCGAACACGAGACCGGCCCCGGCAAGCGGGTCCACCGCGAGCCCGGCACGACCGAGGAGATCCGCGCGCGCCACGTCGTCAACGCCACCGGGGCGTGGGCGGGCAACGTCGGTGAGATGGCCGGCGTCGACGTGGAGGTGCGCCCCTCGAAGGGCGTGATGACCGTGATGAACACGCGGCAGGTCGACACCGTGATCAACCGCTGTCGGCCGAAGGGCGACGCCGACATCATCGTGCCCCACGAGACCGCCTGCATCCTCGGCACCACCGACGAGGAGGTCGACGACCCCGAGGACTACCCCGAGGAGGACTGGGAGGTCGACCTGATGATCGAGACGCTCTCGGAGCTCGTCCCCGCCCTGAAGGACGCGCGGACGCTGCGCTCCTTCTGGGGCGTCAGGCCCCTCTACGAGCCGCCCGGAACCGGCACCGAGGACCCGACGGACATCACGCGCGACTACTTCCTCTTGGACCACGGCGAGCGCGACGACCTGCCCGGGATGACGACCATCGTCGGCGGGAAGCTCACCACCTACCGCATGATGGCGGAGTCCATCTCCGACCACGTCTGCGAGGCGCTCGACCACGAGGCGACCTGCGACACCGCGGAGGCGCCGCTCCCCGGCTCCGAAAACCCCGCACGCATGGACGAGCTGATGAACGAGTTCGGGCTCCGGTCGCCCGTCGCGCGGCGCTCGGGCCAACGCCTCGGCTCGCGGGCCGACGACGTGCTCGACGAGTGGGACCCGAACCCCGTGGTCTGCGAGTGCGAGGGCGTCACCCGCGCGGAGATTCAGGACGCGATCGGCGAGGCCGGCAGCGACCTCAACGCGGTCCGGCTGCGCACCCGCGCCTCGATGGGGAACTGCCAGGGCGGCTTCTGCTCGCACCGGATCGCCGCGGAGCTGGCGCGGGAGTACCCGGAGCCGGTCGTCCGCGACGCGGAAGACGAGCTGTATCAGGAGCGCTGGAAGGGCCAGCGCCACGCGCTGTGGGGCCGGCAGCTCTCGCAGGCGATGTTGAACCACCTGCTGCACGCGACGACGATGAACCGCGACGGCGACCCGGCGACCCTCGACGCCGAGGTCGACTTCGGCGCCTTCGACGCCGGCTCGGAAGCCGGGTCGGCCGGCTCCGACGCTGCCGGGGACAGCGATGCCGGAACCGCTGCGACCGACGGTGGCCGCGCAGCTGACGACGTGGCCATCGACGGTGGCCGCGCAGCTGACGACGCGGCCGCGGACGGAGGGGCCTGATGGCGATCGACAGCGACGTGCTCGTCGTCGGCGGCGGGCTGGCGGCGGTCACCTCGGCAGTCGCGGCGGCCCGCGAGGGCGCCGACGTGCGGCTCGTCTCCCACAAGGCGAGCACGCTCCGGCAGGCCTCCGGGCTGATCGACGCGCTCGGCTACGTGCCCGCGACGGAGCCCGCGAAGCCGCTTCGCGACGGGCCGCCCACGGCGGGCCGCGAGCTCGACCGCGACGAGTGGCCCGACCCGGAGGGGCCGCTCGCCGACCCCTTCGAGGCGATCGACGGGCTTCCCGAGTCGCATCCCTACCGGATCCTCGGCGCCGACGCACTCCGCGAGGGGCTGGCCCTGTTCGACGACCTCGCGGGCGACGCGTACCGCGGGGGCCACACCGACCGCAACGCCCTCCTCCCGACGTTCGGGGGGAGCGTGAAGCCGACCGCGCGCTACCCCGCGGCCGCCGAGGCGGGGCTCGCGAGCGACGACCGCCCGGCGCTGATCGTCGGGTTCCGGTCGCTCACCGAGTACGACGCGCGCGCCTTCGCCGGCCGGCTGGAGGCCGCGGGCGTCCCCTTCGACGTCGCCGGCGCGGAGGTCGAGTTCGCCGAGGCGTTCCGGGCGGACGCGAAGGTCACCCGGCTCGCGAAGGCGCTCGACCACGACGAGGCGATCGACGGGGTCCCCGCCCGCGAGGCGCTGGCGAAGGCGGTCGCGCCGCACCTCCACGACGCCGTCGACGAGGCGGGCGGCGTGGAACGGGTCGAGCGCGTCGGGCTCCCGGCGTTCCTCGGCGACCAGGAGGGCGACGAGGTCCGCGCCGAGCTCGCCGACCGGCTCGGCGCCGACGTCTTCGAGATCCCGATGGGCCCGCCGAGCCTCCCGGGGCTCAGGCTGGAGGACCGGCTGTACGACGCGCTCGACGACGCGGGCGTCCGGTTCGAGACCGGCAACCCGGTCGTCGGGGTCGAGACCGCAGCGGACGGCCGGGTCGAGGCGGTCGCGGTCGATAAAAAAGGGAGAGAGACGCCCTACGGCGCCGACGCGTTCGTGCTCGCGACCGGCGGGCTCGTCGGGAAGGGGCTCGACTCGGACCGCGAGGGCGTCCGGGAGCCCGTCTTCGACCTGCACGTCCCGCAGCCGGCGGACCGCTACGAGTGGTTCGTCGACGACGCGTTCGGCGACCAGCCGTACGCGCGGTTCGGCGTCCGGATCGGCGGGGACGGCCGCGCGCTGAACGCGGAGGGCGAACCGGAGTACGACAACGTCTTCGCGGCCGGCGGGGTCGTCGGCGGCGCGGACGCGGCGCGAGAGAAGTCCGCGAGCGGGGTGTCGCTCGCGACGGGGATCGTGGCCGGACGAGAAGCGGCGACGGAGGCAACCCAATGACACGACACACGGACGACGGAGAGACGGAGGAGGCGAACGGACCGGACGAAAAGCGGGAGGGCGTCGACGGACCGGACGAAAAGCGGGAGGACGCGGACGGTTCGACGACCGGCGCGGCCCCGTCGTCGCCAGCCCCCGGCGTCCCCGAGGCGGGGCGCGACGAGCAGCCGTCGATCTTCGTCCCGGACGACGGGGAGGTGCCCGAAGGGACTCCGTCGGAGCGCCCGGCCACCGACGGGGGCGTCGAGAGCGCGGCCGGCGGGAGCGACTCGGCAGACCTCGACCCGGACGCGTACGACCCGGTCGACGTGTTCCCGGGCGGCGACTTGGACCTCCGGGAGGGCGCCGACTCCTGTTACAAGTGCACGAGCTGTGACACCTCCTGTCCGGTCGCCGAGGTCGACGACGAGTTCCCGGGGCCGAAGTTCCAGGGGCCGGAGCAGTGGCGGCTCAAGCGCAAGGACGACCACGATATCGACGAGTCGATCACCTCCTGTTCGAACTGCATGCGCTGTGACGACGCCTGCCCCTCCTCGGTGCCGCTCTCGCAGATGCACAACGAGGCGCGCGGGCAGTTCGTCGAGTCGCAGATGGAGAAGCTCTCGCGGGAGTACATCCGCAACCGGGTCCTCTCGAACTACCGCTTTTTCGCCTCCATCGCGAGCAAGGTGCCGCGGCTGGCGAACGCCGCGACGAAGATCCCGGGCGCGATGAAGGTCGGCGAGAAGCTGCTCGGGATCGCGGGCGACCGCGAGTTCCCCGACTTCGCCACCCAGACGTTCCGCGAGTGGTGGAAGGCCCGCGGCGGCGCGCAGGTGGAGAACCCCGACAAGCGCGTCGCGTACTTCCACGGCTGCTACTCCAACTACAACACGCCCGAGGTCGGCAAGGCGATGGTCCGGGTGTACGAGCACTTCGGCTACGAGGTGATGGTCCCGCCCCAGAAGTGCTCCGGGACGCCGATGTTCGCGAACGGCATGCTGAAGGACGCGCGCCGGCACGCGGAGACGAACGTCGAGAACCTCGTCGAAGCGATCGGCGAGGGGGCGGACGTGATCGCCTCCTGTACCTCCTGTTCGCTGTCGCTGCGCCAGGAGTACCCCGAGCTGTTCGACATCCACGGGATCGAGGACGTCTCCGAGCACACCTACGAGGCGCTGGAGTACCTCCGGATCAACGAGGACTTAGAGGCGGAGCTCGCCGGGACCGAGCTGGCCGACGAGCAGTCGTTCGCCTACCACGCCCCGTGTCACGCCCGCAATCAGGGACTCGACCGGCAGGCCGTCGAGACATTCCGCGACGTCGACGGCGTTGAGTTAGAGGACGTCGGCGACTCCTGTTCGGGGATCTCCGGCACCTACGGCTGGAAGGAGGAGAAGTACGAGAAGTCGATGGAGATCGGCGCCGAGATGTTCGAGCACATGGAGGACGCCGAGGGCGACGTGGGGATGACCGAGTGCCCGACCTGCGCGATGCAGATGGAACACGGCACCGGCTACGAGGTCGAGCACCCGCTCCAGCTGCTCGAGGACGCGGTCGGCGCGTAGAACCGCACGACTCGACGGCCGCCTCTGCGTCGTCGATCTCCGTTTTTCACGCGAGATAACCGCGAAGGAACGTTTATCTGCAGAACGCGACGAGTCAGCGAACGTGACGCTCGCACAGTTCCTCGACCGATTCGACGGCGCCGATCGGTCCATCGTCGTCGTCAATCGCAGCGACCCGGACCCCGTGCTGAACATGTTGGTCGACACGTTCGGCGAGGGCGCGGTGAACGTGGTCGACGGAGCGGTCGAGACGAGCGGGCGCTCCGGAAGCGACCGGGATTCCGGAGGCGACCGACAGCCCGGAAGCGACCGGGACCGAAACGGCGACGCGAACCGCCCCGACTCCCGCGGCGGGCTCACCACCCGGGAGTTCACGACGGACCGGATCGTCGACCGGAACGGGGAGGGCGTCGGCCCCGCCGGATCCGAGACGCCGGAGCCCGGCGATCCGGGGCCGGTGATCGACGTCGACGCCCTCCGGCGCCACGAGGACGTGCCCTTCGACGGCGACGCCGACGAGTTGGAGAACCTCGCGCTCCTCGTCGAAGACGACGAGGTGGTCGCCGGATCGACGCTCGGCGAGCTCGGCAACGCGGTGCTGTTCGTGAACTCTGACCTGTACATCACCGGGAGCCGGACCCTCGACGACATCGACCTCCCGTCGGTGATCAGCGGGCTCGCCGACACGACGTTCTCGCTGCGCGGGTACCCCGAGTCGAACCGACAGAAGCTCCTGTTGATCACCATCTCGCGGTTCATCGAACGGGCCGCGTGGATGGCGGGCGACGGGACGCTCCGGTCGTCGTTCCAGCGCCTCTCGCGGCTCGACGACGAGGTCGGGACGCGACGGGTGTACGAGCGCGTCTCCTCGGCGGGCGTCGACACGCACCTCTACGGGATCCCGGACGACTTCCCGCGCGACCTCGACGCGGTGATCCACGGCGGCGACACGCGGGACTTCACCGACAGCTGGTTCGTGGTGTACCGTCCGCCGGAAGGACCCCAGTCGATCGACGTCGACCCCGGAACCGATCTCAAACGCGGGATCGAGGGCGGCGTGGGGCTGCTCGCCGTCGAGATCGAACCGCGGACCTGGCGCGGACTCTGGACGTTCGACCCGGACAGGGTACAGTCGGTGAACCGCTACATCGAGCGGAATCTGTAAGGCTGCGAGATATTTGCGTTCCCCCGAAGTGCCGGTGAACGACGGCGGGAGTGGGTATTGCAGAGTAGTGGATGCGAGAGGATATTTAAAAGAACTGTGAGCGACGGCGACGATCACTTATAAATGACGACGCGGTGGCGCGTGCCTCCGAGGCCGCTTCGCGGCCGAGGAGCACGCGCGAGGGAGTCGGCCGGCGCTTATAAGCGCCGGCCGACGAGGCTGGGGAGGCGTGAGGCTGCGGTTGCGGTGTGGGTGGGACTCAAAGGGGCAGCCGCGAGGACGAAGCACGGCGACGCAAGCACTGGAAGGAGCGAGCGCAGCGAGCGACTGAAGCGCGCAGCAAGCCGCGCGAGTCCTCGCAGGTGGGGCTTTGCAGGTCTTCACCGCAGCATCGTCGCTCACTTATAAACACTCGTCAGCAACACCCAGATCCAACTTATAAACAACCGAACAGCCAATTTGCGAAACCTACTCCCGCTATCGATCAAGAAGCGAATATTCGGCCACGGGAGACATCTGCAAGTGCCGGGATACCCGGCTCGTCCCTAAATATCCGTCCGCCTACAGCCCGAGCTCGCGCCCCAACACGACGTGTTGGATCTCGCTCGTCCCCTCGCCGATCTCCATCAGCTTCGCGTCGCGGTAGAACCGCTGGGGCGCGAAGTCGGTCGTGTAGCCGTAGCCGCCGAGCGTCTGGACCGCCTCCTCGGCCACCTCGCGGGCGGCCTCGCTGGCGTCGAGCTTCGCCAGCGCCGACTCCCGCGTGACCGACTCGCCGGCGTCGTATGTCGTCGCCGCCTTGTGCGTGAGCAGGCGCGCGCGCTCCGTCTGGCGGTGCATGTGGACCACCTTGTCGCGGATCGCGTCGAACTTCGCGATCGGCTTGCCGAACTGCTCGCGCTCGCCGGCGTACTCCTTGGCGGCCTCGTAGGCGCCCTGCGCGAGCCCCACCGAGAGCGCGGCGATGGAGATCCGCCCGCCGTCGAGCGTCTTCATCGTCTGCGTCCATCCCTCGCCCTCCTCGCCGAGCAGCCGGTCCTCCGGGATCCGCACGTCGTCCAGCGCGATCTCGCAGGTGGGCGAGCAGTTGAGGCCCATCTTGTCCCAGACGGTCGTCACCTCGAACCCGTCGTCGTCGGGAGAGACGATGAACGTGGAGATCCCGTCGTAGCCCGCCTCGGGGTCGGTGACCGCCTTCACCAGCACCGAGTTCGCGACGCTCGCGTTCGTGATGAACTGCTTCGTCCCGTTCAGCACGTACTCGCCCGCGTCGGCGTCGTACTCGGCGGTCGTGTCCATGTCCGAGGCGTCGGAGCCGCTGCCGGGCTCCGTGAGCGCCCAGGCGCCGAGCTCGCCGCCCTCGGCGAGCGGCCGGAGCCACTCCTCCTTCTGTTCCGGCGTCCCGAACAGCTCGATCGGCTTCGCGCCCAGCGAGGTGTGGGCGGCGTACGAGAGCCCGATCCCGCCGGAGACGCGGCCCAGCTCCTCGGTGACGACGGCGTACATGAGCTGGTCGCCGCCGAGCCCGCCGTACTCCTCCGAGACCGGCACCCCCATCATATCGAGGTCGTTCAGGTCGGCGAACACCTCCTCGGGGAACCGGTGTTCGTCCTCGATCTCCTGGGCGATCGGCCGGATCTCCTCCTCGCAAAACTCCCGCACGGTGTCGCGGATCATCCGGTGTTCCGCCGGCAGCTCGAAGTCCATGGGCAAGAATTGCGACGCGGTGGCATAAACGATACGAACGACCGTGATCGATTTCGGTCGGGCCCCGAGACGGCAGACGCCCCGTCGCCTCGCTCTCGACGTGATCATTTATCACCCGCGGTCGCCTCGGAGCGTCCATGGAGCTCCGCCGGATCGTGCGCGGTCGCGTGGACTGGCCCGACATCGAGCGGGTCGTCCGCGAGCTGGCGGACCGGTACGACCGCGAGGAGATGCGGGTGCGGTTCCTCGACGCCGACAACTGGCTGTCGACCCCGATGGTCGTCGACGACGACCTGTTCGTGAAGGTGATCACCCGCCAGAACACGCTCGTCCACGCGCTGTTCACCACCGGGCGGAACCTCGGCGCCTTCTCCGCGGGCACCGAGGGCTTTTTCGAGCGCTACGAGACCCCCTACGAGATGGCGCGCCACGAACTGGAGGCGACCCGGCGGGTCCGCGAGATCGGCGTCAACGCCCCGGAGCCGATCGAGGCGCTGGAGGTCGGCGACCTCGGCGTCGTCGTGCTGGAGTACCTCCCCGAGTTCCGGACGCTCGACGAGCTGACCGCCGCCGACGTGGCCGCGCTCGCCCCGGCGCTGTTCGACACGCTCCGGACGGTCCACGACGCCGGCCTCGCTCACGGCGACCTCCGCGCGGAGAACGTCTTGGTACGGGACGGGGACCTCTACGTCATCGACGCGACGAGCGTGAGCGAGGCGGGCCGCGAGTCGGCGCGGTCGTACGACCTCGCGAGCGCGCTCGCCGCGCTGGAGCCGTTGATCGGCGCGGCCGACGCCGTCGACGCCGCGCTCGACAGCTACTCGACCGACGAGATACTGGCTGCACGGCGGTTCCTCGACTTCGTCGCGATCCGGCCCGACCACGAGTTCGACGCCGCCGAGCTCACCGGGGAACTGGACAAGCGGGCCGCGTGAGCGACGCGGGCGGTGACGTGCGCGCCGACTTTCTGCCGTCGACGCCCACGCCGCCGGCTCACTCCGCCGCCGCGTCGTGTGCTTCGTCCCCGTCCGTCGACGCCGCGCGCTCTCGGCTCACGGCCCAGATTCCCGCGGTCATCAGCGCGCCGCCGATCAGGTACCCCGGTCCCAGCGCCTCGCCGAGCAGCGCGGCCCCGAGCGCCGCCCCGACCGCCGGCTGCGCGAAGAAGAAGACCGCGACGGTCCCCGCGGGCACGAACTCCAGTCCCTTGTACCAGAGGTACCACGCGGCCGCGGTCGACGCCAGCCCGAGGTACAGCACGGCGGCGACCGACTCCGCCGTCAGCGGGACTTCGGCCGGCGAGAGCCCGAGGTACCACAGCTCGACGGCGGCGAGCGCGCCGAGCATCGGGACGCTCGCCAGCGAGGAGTACGTCGCCGCGCGCAGCGCCCCGTGGCGCCTGACCGCCGGCAGCCCCCAGACGGTGTAGCCGGCCCACGCCCCGCTGCCGACCAAAAGCAGGGCAACGCCGGCCGCGTTGCCCGCGGCCATCGACGCGAGGTCGTACTGCCCGGCGATGACGACGGCGGTCCCGGCGCCGGCGACGGTCATCCCGCCCGCCTTCGCCGCCGTGACGCGCTCGCCGAGCACGGCCGCGCCGAGCAGCACCGTGAACACGGGCGTGAGGACCGTCAGGAGCGACCCCTGGCTGGCGTTGGTCAGCTCCGTGCCGACGAACTGGGTCGCGACCGTCAGCGTCACCCACCCCCCGAGCGCGACGAACGCGGGCCACTCGTCGCGCGAGGGCGTGGATCCGCCGCGCCCGGCGACGACGAGCCAGAGCGCGCCGCCGCCGACCGCGACCCGGAGGAAGCCGAGCGTCACCGGCGGGATCAGCTCGAACCCCCACTTGCTGACGACGTACATGCCGCCCCACAGCGCCGCGGCTACGAGGGGGGCGAGGGCGAACGCGTATCGGCCGATGCTGGCGGACATGCGGTTTCGAATCGCGGTGGGCGGAGGGTCGAACGGTTCGCGGAGCGCCCGGGTCAGCCCCCGAGGTACAGCTGGGAGACCTCCTCGTCGTTGAGGAGTTCCTCCGGCGTGCCCTCGAACCTGACCGTTCCCTGGTCGAGGACGTACCCGCGGTCGGAGATGCCGAGCCCCTTCGTCACGTTCTGCTCGACCATCAGGATCGCGGTGTCCATGTCGTTGACCTCCCGGACGTCCTCGAACACCTCGTCGGCGGTGTTGGGCGCGAGCCCCGCGGACGGCTCGTCGATGAGCAGCACGTCGGGCTCCATCACCAGGGCCCGCGCGAACGCGAGCACCTGCCGCTGACCCCCCGAGAGCGTCCGCGCCTTCGCGGTCCGCTTCCGGTCGATGATCGGGAACCGGTCGTACAGCGTCTCGATCACCTCGTCGAGGCCGCCGTCGCGGGCGACGCCGCCCATCCGGAGGTTCTCGTCGATCGTCAGCGAGCCGAACACGTTGTCGGTCTGGGGGACGTAGCCGATCCCCTCGCGGACGATCTCTTCGGGCGCCATCCCGCCGATGTCGCGGCCGTGGTACTCCACGGTTCCCGTCCACGGCGTCAGCATGCCGAACGCCGTCTTGAGGACGGTCGACTTCCCGGCGCCGTTCGGGCCGACGAGACAGACGATCTCGCCCGGATCGAGCCGGATCGAGCAGTCGTCGAGCACCTGTACCTCGCCGTACCCGCTGTCGACGTTCGACAGCGAGAGCACGGGATCGACGCCGTCGGTTCCGTCGGCGGCCCCCGCGGGCCGAGTGGTGTCGTCGCTCATGTGCCGCCTCCGAGGTACGCGTCGATGACGCGATCGTCGCTGCGGACTCCCTCCGGGGTGCCCTCCGTCAGGACGCTCCCCTGGTCCAAGACGACGATCGGGTCGGCTAAGTCCATCACGAACTCCATGTCGTGTTCGATCAGCAGGAACGTCGTCCCCTGCTCGTTGAGCCGCCGGATCTGGTCTTTGAGCTTCTTCGCGAGCGTGGGGTTCACCCCCGCGACCGGCTCGTCCAACAGGAGCACCTCCGGCTCGGCGAGCATCGCCCGCGCGAGCTCGACGAGCTTCATCTGGCCGCCGGAGATGTCGGTCGCGGGCTGGGCCGCGAGGTGGTCGATCTCGAACTCCTCTAAGATGCGCTCAGCCTCGGCCAGGTTCGTCGACTCGCTCTCGGCGACCGCCCCCGGCGTGGCGAACAGCTTGACGAACGACTCGCCGGGCTGGTTCCGCGGCCCGACTAACATTGCCTCGCGGACCGTCATCCCCTCCAGCTTGCGGGGGGTCTGGAACGTCCGGATGAGCCCGTGGTCGGCGACCTCGTACGGCTCCAACCCGGTCACGTCGGTCCCGTTCACCTCGACGGTCCCGCCGTCCGGCTCGTAGAAGCCGGAGATGAGGTTGAACAGCGTCGACTTCCCGGCGCCGTTCGGCCCGATGAGTCCGGTGATCGTGCCGCGCTCCACCGCGAACGTCGCGTGGTCGGTCGCGGCGAGCCCGCCGAACGACTTCTGGAGGTCGTCGACGCGGAGGACCGCGTCCTCCTTGGGCAGCGCGCCCTCACTCATCGTCACCACCTCCCTTCTGCTCGCGGACGCCCGAGGCGGGCGGATCCGACCCCGCGTCGTCGACGGCGCTCGGCCAGATCAGCTCCCGCTGCGGCGGGAGGATACCCTGCGGCCGGTAGCGCATGACCGCGACGATCACGACGCCGATCAAAAGCAGCCTGAGCGGCGCGGGGTCGATCGGCAGCGCCACGTCGTTGAGGAAGCGCGTCCCCTCGCGGATGGTGACGATGACGATGCCGCCGAACAGCGCCCCGCGGTTGGAGCCGCTGCCGCCCAATATCACGGCGACCCACGCGTAGAACGTCGTGATCGGGTCGAGGTCGCCCGGCCCGACGTAGAGGTTCAGGTGGGTGTAGAACACGCCCGCCAGCGCCATGATCAGGCTGCCGAGCACGAACGACTGCATCTTGAACGAGTAGGTGTTCTTCCCCAGCGCCCGCGCGAGGTCCTCGTCCGAGCGGATCGTCCGCAGGACGCGGCCCCACGGGGACTGATGCGCGCGCCGTAAGACGAGGAACGTCGCGCCCGCGAACGCGAGCACGAGCAGGACGTTCAGCGACGCCCGCCAGAACGACGTCTCGAGGAGTATCGGCGATCCGGGGATCACCACGAGCCGGAGCCCCGGCATCGTCTCCGGGAACGTCGAGAGCACCGGCCACCCCTCGAAGAAGCTCGGGATGCCGCGCACCCCCGCGCTCCCGTTGGTCAGCCAGCGCTCGTTGAGGACGATCAGTCGGACGACTTCCGCCAGCCCGAGCGAGGCGATCGCGAGGTAGTCGGCGCGGAGCCGGAGCGTCGGGATGCCGATGAGCAGCGCCAGCACGAACGCGAGGACGAGCGCGACGACGAGCCCGACGAGCGGGTTGAACCCGCCCGCGATCGGCGAGCTGTCGGCGGTCATCAGCGCGGAGCCGTACGCGCCGATCCCGAAGAACGCGGCGACGCTGAAGTTGATCAGCCCGGTGTATCCCCACTGGGCGTTCAGCCCGAAGGACAACAGCGCGTACATCCCCGCGAGCCCGACGAGGAACAGGAAGTACGTCGGGCCGAGCGCGCCGGTGAGCAGCGCGGCGAGCAGGAACAGCGCGAACGCGGCGCTGACGCCGAGCACCCACTTCTCGGGGCGGCTGAGGTCGGCGATCGCCGCCTCCGGATCCGAGAGGAGGCTCATGTCGCGCCCTCCCCGGCGATCCCGTTGGGCCGGACCAACAACACGGCGACCATGATCACGAACGCGATCGCGTTCGCGTACTCGATGCTGACCAGGCTCTCGAGGGCGGCGTTGAGCCACCCCGGCCAGATCGGTAGCGAGTCGACGATACCGGAGAAGAACGGCGTTAGCTGGTTGATCATGCCGATGAGGAAGCCGCCCGCCATCGCGCCGTAGACGGAGCCGATCCCCCCGAGGATCACCGCAGCGAAGATGACCAGGAGGAGGTTAAAGCCCATCCGCGGCGAGAGCTGGTTGAACAGTCCGAGGAACACGCCGCCGGCGCCGGCGAGCCCGGCGCCGATGACCCACGTCCACAGCTTGACCCGCTTCGTACGGATCCCGCTCACGCGGGCCAAGTCCGGGTTGTCCGCCATCGCGCGCATCTTCCGACCGAGGTCGGTGTACTGCAACAGGACGTGCAGCCCCGCGACGAGGACGACCGCCGAGCCGACGATCGCCACGTCGTGGAGCGTCACGCGGACGCCGTACGGGACGAGCGCCTCGATCGGCCGTAGCGGCTGGATCCCGTACCGAGTGAAGTCGGAGCCGAACCGGATCTGGATCACCGCGCGGTAGATGAAGGCGATCCCGATCGACGTGATCAGCAGGCCGATCGAGTCGATGTCGAGCGGCTCGTAGACGAGCTTCTCCGTGCCGACCGCGACGACCGCCGCGACTGCGATGCCGACGACCAAGGCGAGGAAGAACCCGTACGGGAGCCCGAGCACCGCCCCGCCGAGCCCGCCGACGGCGCCGAAGGTCACGAGCGCCGCGTACGCGCCGACGGTCATCGTGTCGCCGTGCGCGAAGTTCGCGAAGTCGGCGATGCTGTACACGAGCGACAGCCCGATGCTGCCGAGGACGATGATGCTGCTGAAGACCAGCCCGTTCGCCAGGTATCCGAGGACGGTCATCGGTCGGGATTAGCCTTCGACGAAGTCGATGCCTTCGTAGTCGTGATCCTGCACTTCAAGGACCTGAAGGAACCCGACCGGGTCGCCGTTCTCGTCGAAGTCGATGGGGCCGCTGACGCCCTGGTAGTCGACATCGTCCGGGCCGCCGCCGTCGGCGAGGATCTGGCTGGCGGCCTCGAAGGAGGTCACCTCCTCGCCGTCGGGGCCGGAGACGCGTCGGACGGTGTCCTGGAGCGCCGACCCGGTGAACTCGTCGGCCGCCTGGACCGCGAGCGCGGCGTTGATGACGCAGTCGTAGGCGTACGCCGCCCACGAGGTCGGCTGCTGGCCGTACTCCGACTCGAAGGCGTCCGCGAACGCCTGGTAGTTCTCCTCTTCGACCGGCGCGGAGGGGACGACGATCTTCATCCCCTCCATGCTCCCCTCCGGCGTGTTCTCGATCACGTTGTCGCCGGAGACGGAGTCGGCGCCGTAGAACTGCGCGTCGTAGCCCGACGAGTACACCTCGTTGACCATCGTCGCGAACTCCGCCTGGTAGGTGATGAAGAGCCACGCGTCCGCGCCGGAGCTGTTCATCTCGGAGACGACGCTCGAGTACGACTGCTGCTCCTGGTCGTGCGGGTTGTTGTAGGCGATGTCGCCGTCCCACGCGTTTACGAACGCGTCCGTGAGGCTCTGTCCGTAGTCGTTGTTGACGTAGGTGATCGCGACCTCGTCGTAGCCGTCGTCGGCGATGATGTCCGCGAGCGCGAGCGACTGGCTGCGCCCCGACGGCGACATCCGGAGGAGTCCGGGGAAGTTCGTGAGGTCGAGGCCCGTGGAGTTCTGGCTCAGCTGGACCACGTCCGTGTCCTGGACGACGCTCTCGTAGATCGCGAGCGAGACGCCGGAGCCGACCGCGCCGATGAGGAACGGGACCCCGTCCTGGTTGACGAGCTTCTGGGCGGCCGCGATCCCGCCCTGGTTCTCGCTCTCGGAGTCCTCGACGATGAGGTCGAGCTCGCGCCCGTTTATCCCGACGTCGTTGACCCGCTGTAAGGCGAGCTCGACGCCGCGCTGGTTCCGCTCGCCGAACGCCGACAGCGACCCGGTCAGCGAGTCGACCATCCCGATCTCGTACGGGCCGGCGTCGCCGCCGTCGCTCCCGTCTTCGCCGTCGGATCCGTCCTCACCGTCGGACCCGTCGGATCCGTCGCTTCCATCGCTCCCGTCGCTCCCGTCGGACCCGTCCTCACCGTCGTCGGTCGTGCTGAGACAGCCCGCGAGCGCGGCGACGCCCGCCCCGCCCGTCAGCTTCAGCAGCGTTCTCCGGTCGGTCAGGTCCATGTTATTTCGTGGCATAGCTTACCTGTAGTTCTCGTTGGTGTACGGGTATCTGAAACCCTACCCGTCCATGGTCGGTTGGGACGTATCGCACCTCTCACGCGGCCCACCATTACCGAGACGGTTTAATTCTCTCACGTGGTGTGAAATAATTGGTCGGGTGCCCTTATATCCCCGTCGGGCGCCCCGGTGATCGTATGATACCGCCCATCGCGAGCAACTTCGTCGCCGGGGAGACCGCCGAGGCGGCGCTCGACCACGTCGAGGGCCTCAACGGCCGGGGCGTGGCCGGCATCCTGAACCTCCTCGGCGAGCACTACGAGGAGCGACCCGACGCCGACGCCGACGCCGACGCGTACGTCGACCTCGTCGAGGCGATCGCCGACCGCGACCTCGACGCCTGCGTCTCCGTCAAGCCGAGCCAGATCGGGCTCGACATCGGCGACGACGCGTTCGAGGAGAACCTCGCGCGGATCGTGGAGGCGGCGAACGAGGGGTCGCCGGCCGCCTCGGACACCTTCGTCTGGATCGACATGGAGGACCACGAGACCACCGACGTGACGCTCGACGCGTTCGAGCGCCACGCGACCGCGACCGACGGCAACGTCGGCGTCTGCGTGCAGGCGAACCTGAAGCGCACGCGCGAGGACCTCGAACGGCTCGCCGACCTCCCCGGCAAGGTCCGGCTGGTCAAGGGAGCGTACGACGAGCCCGGCGAACTGGCGTACAAGAAGAAGGCCCGCGTCGACGAGTCGTACCGCGACTGCCTCGCGTACATGTTCGAGGCGTTCGACGACGGCGTCGCGGTCGGGAGCCACGACCCCGCGATGATCGAGTACGCGACGGAGCTGTACGCCGAGCACGGGACGCCCTACGAGGTCCAGATGCTGATGGGCGTCCGCGAGGCAGAGCAGTTCGACCTCGCGGCCGACCCGGAGGTCGACGCCGAGGTGTACCAGTACATCCCGTACGGCTCCAAGTGGTTCTCCTACTTCTACCGGCGGGTGCGGGAGCGCAAGTCGAACGCGCTGTTCGCGTTGCGGGCGATCGTCGGGCGCTGAGCGGGCGCGGCCGTCGGGCGCTGAGCGGTATCAGCGGGGGTTCGAACCGTCCGTGACGGAGATCGCAACGTCGTCGAAACGGTACGGAAAGATATGGGAAGACGACCCCGGATGGGTATATTGAAACGCGATCCGACGACGGCGGGATGCTGACGCCGAGTCTCGGTCATCGAATCGGTATCACGCCCGTTGAGCGTGACAGTTCCCGTTAGAGGTTCCCGAAGGCTTCGTCGACGAGTTCGCCGGTGTCGGCGACGATGTCCGCCATTGCTTCGTTATCGGGCGCCATTCCGACCAGCCGTGCGATGCGCATGATGGAGACGTGATAGACGACCTGCGTTCCGGGTTCCGATTCCCAGATGACGACGTTACAGGCCATGAGCCCCCCGAGTTTGTTGTCGGTCGCGTCGAGCGCGCGATCGGCGACTTCGGGGTTACACGCGCCGAGCACGTAGTAGGGATCGCGGCCCTCGTCGTCGGACCCCGCCCGACTGCCTGAGCCGCTTTGCGCCCCTCTGTCGAGCTTCTCGTTGAGCATCTCGGACGGCGAGAACTCCACGGGGACGCCGAAGCCGGCGTCGGTGAACGCGTCGCGGACGTGTTCGATGGCGTCTTCGTGGCTCATTTCGAGGGTTGCCTCTTCTTCGCCGATGTCCGCAGGATCGATCTGACTCGGGTCGATAGGGAGCGACATTCGTGTACTGTCTTGGGTTGATAAGACAAAATCTCTTCGGATACGTTTCCCAATACCTGTTTTCAATGTGCTTTGTCCGATATCTCTACATCTGTGCTACCACAGTATTGTACTAAAAATGCAAAACACATAAGCGAGTCCGGTACGAACAGAACGGTAATGACGGACGATATCGAGGAGATACGGCGGCGGAAGCTGGAGGATCTCCAGAACAAGGGCCGAACAGCCGGTGACGAGGCGTCAGAACCGCAGAGTCCCTCCGAACCGGTTCCGGTGACCGGAACCGGTGAGCTGTCAGAACTGCTCGCCGAACGCGACGTCGTGCTGGCCGATTTCTACGCTGACTGGTGTGGCCCGTGCCAGATGCTCGAACCGGTCGTCGACACGATCGCCGCTGAGACTGATGCGACCGTAGCGAAGATCGACGTCGACGCGAACCAACAGCTCGCGGCCGAGCACGGTGTCAGGGGCGTCCCGACGCTCGTTCTCTTCGCCGACGGCCAGCCGGCCGAACGACTCGTCGGTATGCAGGACGAAGCACGGCTCCGCTCCGTGATCGCGAAGCATCTGTGACTCGGCCGCGCCCTGACGGGCGACGCTCGGGACGCGGGTCGTCGTTCGGACGACCGAGCGCACGCGACCGTCAGTGCGGACGCGACCGTCAGTGCGGACCGGAACCGCAGCCGGAACGCGACCGCTCATGACCGACGGTACCCCTCACGAGTACGTTCGAGCCCACCGCGATGAGCTGGTCGCGCTCGCCCTCGATCTCCTCGCGATCGACACGTCGAACCCGCCCGGCGACACGCGTGCGATCGTCTCCGAGATCGAGCGATTCCTCGACCCGCTTCCGGTCGACGCCGAGCGGTTCGCGGTCGACCCGGCGAAGCCGAACCTCCTCGTTCGAATCCCTGGCGAGTCCGACGAGACGCTGCTCTACAACGGCCACCTCGATACGGTGCCCTTCGACGCAGACGCCTGGTCCCGCGATCCGCTCGGCGAGCGCGTCGACGACCGGATATACGGTCGCGGCGCGACCGACATGAAAGGGGCCGTCGCGTCGATGCTGTTCGCGATTCGGGCCGTCGCGGCCACCGACACCGACCCGCCCGTCGACCTCCTGTTCGCCTTCGTGAGCGACGAGGAGGTGGGCGGTGACGCCGGGCTGCCGGCGCTGCTGGACGCCGGACGGCTCGATGCGGACGCGTGCGTGATCGGCGAGCCGACCTGCGAGGGCGGCCGTCACTCCGTCACGGTCGCGGACCGTGGCAGCATCTGGCTGACGCTCGAAGCCACCGGTGAGGGGGCCCACGGCTCCCGGCCGGTGCTCGGCGTCAACGCCATCGACCGACTCTACGACGCGGTCGAGACGATGCGCGAACGGTTCGGCACCCGGCGGCTCGAGATCGACGCCGACGTGGCGCCGATCGTCGAGGAGTCGGTCGAGTACTACGCCCCCTCGATGGGGGAGGACGTCGCTCGTGAGTTGTTCGAGTACCCCTCGATCAATCTCGGCGTCTTCGACGGCGGCGACGCCATCAACAGCGTCCCGCAGTCCGCCCGCGCCGAGGTCGACGTGCGGCTGACGGCGGGCGTCCACACGCCCGACGTGCTCGCGGAGATACGGGAGTGCGTCGCCGACTGTGACGGCATAACGATTGCTGCTGTATCCCGGAGCGTCGGCACCGCCGAAGCTCCCGGCAGCCCGCTCGTCGAAGCTGTCGCGTCGACGGCGGAGGACGTCACGGGCGCTCGCGTCTTTCGGCGGAGCGCGACGGGTGGCGGTGACGCCAAGAAGCTCCGGAACGCGGGCGTCCCGACCGTCGAGTTCGCGCTGGGGACTGACACCGCCCACGCGCCGGATGAGTACGTTCCGGTGGACGCACTCGTCGACAACGCGGTCGTCTACGCTCGGCTTCCAGCGAGGTGGCGGTCCCGGATCGACCGGTAGCAGTCGATGGACGTGCCGGTCGGGCCGGATCGCTCGGCCGGCGGGCGGATGTCGTCGGGTGAGACGTAACTACCGGCACAGCGTGTTCAGTACGTAACATCGATCTCGGATTCTCCGCTTTGACTCACCCGTGAATCCCAGCTTTGCGGCTCTGAGAGCGACTCTCGGTTGCCTGTCCGCTTAGTTTTTCATGGTCTTGGAAATCAAGCACAATACTAATATGGGGCGGTTCCAACTGCCGCCTGTGAGAGAGCCATGACTGACATCGAGCCAGACGACACGGTCGACGCCAGAGGCGCGGCCTGTCCCGGTCCGCTGATGGACCTCATCGGAAGGATTCGGGACGCCGAGTCGGGCGACGTGATCCGACTGCTGAGCGACAACGACCAGTCGCTCACCGACGTTCCCGAGTGGGCCGAGGAGGCTGGAAACGAACTACTCGCGGTCGAAAAGCTCGACGACCACGACGCGTTCTACGTGGAGAAAGCATGACCGAGCACGTCGTCATCGTGGGCGGCGGGACCGGCGGATCGGTGCTCGCGAACGACCTCGCCGACCGGCTCGAACCCGAACTCGACGCCGGCGAGGTCCGCGTCACGCTGATCAACGACGACCCCGACCACGTCTACAAGCCGGTCTGGCTGTACGTGCCGTTCGGCCAGCGCGAACCGGCGGACGGTCGGCGCGCGCTCGACGAGCTCGTCGACGACGCCGTCGACCTCCGGATCGACCGCGTGACCGAGATCGACACCGAGGCCCAGCGGCTCCAGTTCGACGGGGGTGCTCCGCCAGTCAGCTACGATCACCTCGTGTTGGCGACTGGGTCGACGCTGGAGCCCGACCGGATCCCCGGCCTCGCGGAGGGCGGCCACGACTACTACAGCGAGTCGGGGGCCACCGACCTGCGCGACGAACTGCTGGCGTTCACCGAGGGCGACCTCGTGTTGAGCGTCGTCGGAACGCCACACATGTGTCCGGCCGCCCCCTTGGAGTTCGTCTTCATGGCTGACGACTGGCTCCGCGAGCGGGGGCTGCGGGAGGACGTCGACATCACCTACACGTACCCGATCCAGCGCGTCCACGGCAACCCACACATCGCCGAGTGGGCTCGGCCCATCATGGAGGAACGGGACATCCACGTAGAGACGTTCTTCAACGCCGAGTCGGTCGACCCGGAGGCGGAGACCGTCACGTCGATGGAAGGAACCGAACTCGACTACGACCTCCTCGTGACGATCCCGCCTCACACCGGCGTCGAGCTGATCGAAGAGGCTGGCCTCGGCGACGACGGCTGGGTCGACGTCGACAAGCACACGCTCGAAGCCGAGGCCGCCGAGAACGTGTACGCGCTCGGTGACACCGCCGACACCGGCGTCCCGAACGCGGGCAGCGTCGCGCACTACCAGGCCGGCGTCGTCGGGCGGCGCCTCGCCAGCGAGATCCGCGGCCGCCCGGCGACGGCGACCTACGACGGGAAGACGCTGTGCTTCATCGAGACGGGGATGGACGCGGCGTCGTTCGTCGAGTTCGACTACGAGAACCCGCCGTCGCCGGCGCCGCCCTCGGAGAAACTCCACTGGTCGAAACTGGCGTACAACGAGGCCTACTGGCTGACTGCGCGGGGGTTGCTCTGACCATGGCCGAGCGGCAGGGTCCCGAGCACTCCGAGTTGGAGGCGGCGATCGAACGGAACCCCGAGGCGGTCGCCGAGTTTGTGGAACACCTCGACGCCGTCAACGAGCTGCTGGACGTGATCTCGCTGGGCGAGAGCGCGCTCGACGACGAGATGGTCCGCGAGCTCTCGGCCACGGGATCGACGCTCGCCGAGTCCGCCGACGGACTGGCGACCGACGAAACCGTGGCGCTGGCCGAGGCGGTCGGAGAGAGCGGCGACGACCTGCGCGAGGCGCTCGACACGTTGCTCGCGCTCCAGCGGAGCGGGACGCTCGACGAACTGGCCGAACTCGCGGAGGTCGGGTCGCTGGCGACGGCGGCGCTCGACGACGAGATGGTCAGATCGCTCGCCGGAACCGGCGCCGCGCTCGGCGAGGTGGCACAGACGGCGGCGGACGACGACACCCGTGACGGCATGGAGACGCTGCTGGAGAGTGTCGGTGAGGCGGAGCGTGAACCGCCGGAGCAGGTCGGGGCCGTCGGCTTACTTCGCGGGGTACGGGACCCGGACGTCCGGTACGGGCTCGGCTACTTGCTGACGCTCGCGGGCGCTATCGGGCGCGAGCGTGCCACGAGGGAGTCGGATTCGTAACCGAATCCCTTCGAGGGAGGGAGCGTTGGTTCGGTTGCGTCGTCGGTTTCGGGGGATCGGACCCTCGAACGCGTCATCGAGGGTTAGACGAGGAGCTGGATGTCGGCGTCGGCCATGTCCTGAAGGGCGGTGGCGGCGCCGACGCCCGTGGTGACGCCGTCGTAGAACTCGTCTTCGTCGTAGCCCATCAGGTCGATGGTCATCTGGCAGGCCTGGAACTCGACGCCCATCTCGAGGCTCGTCTCGATGAGCTCCTCGATGGTGGCGGTGTCGTTGTCCGCGATCTTCTTCTCCATCATCTTTGTCGTCACGCGGTCCATTCCCGGGAGCGCCGCGACGGCGTTCGGCACGGGCATGTTGGGGTTGCCGACGGAGCTGAGCTTGAGGTTCTTCGAGCGCTCCTCGTGAAGGATTTCCAGCCCCCAGAACGTGTGGAAGACGGTCACGTCGTAGCCGAACGCGGCCGCGGTGCTGGCGAGAATGAGCGGCGGGTACGCCATGTCCAGCGTGCCCTTCGTCGCGATGATGCTCATCTTCTTGTCCCCGTCGTCGGCCGTGGCTTCGGCGAGCGCCTCCTCGAGTTCGTCGACGCGTGCGGCCAGCTCCGCACGCGAGGGCGGGTCGTCGGTCGGCGCGTCGGGCGTATCCGTGCTCATCCTTACTCCGTCTTGCGCACGTAGTGTTTGTACACGTCGTCGCCTTCCTCCTGGGCGACGAGCTCGACGCCCTCAGTGCCGGCCGCCCAGCCGTCGATGTCGCTCATGCTGCCGGCGTCCGTCGCCAGCACTTCGAGGATCTCACCGGGGGCGAGGTCGTCGATTGCGCCTTTCGTCTTCACCACAGGCATGGGACACGATGCACCCTTCACGTCAAGCGTCTCCGCGATGTCGTATTCTGCACTCATTGGGTATCTGCTCCGTTCGTCTGTATTGGAGCTATCGCACAATACCCCCCTCCCGACTAAAAGATTGTCGATTCTTGTGCTTACTACAAACTACTAATTCGGCCAGAGACGCTGTAAATAAGCTCTAACAACGCATATGCGCGATAATTAGGGATTCGTGGTGTTGTAGGCCCCGAGTAGTATTGTTTGATTTAGGGAATACTATGAGAATCCTTTTGTACATCCGGCTGGTAGAAACGATTGCACAAGATGAACGCTGATGACTTCCCGACTCCTGACGTCGAAGTCGCGTCGGTCGAGCCGGAAACGCTGAAGGACCGCATCGACGCCGGCGAGGACATTACCCTCCTCGACGCGCGCATGCAATCCGATTACGAGGAGTGGCGCATCGACGGCGAGAACGTCACGTCGATCAACGTCCCGTACTTCGAGTTCCTCGAGGACGACATCGACGAGGATGTCCTCGATCGGATCCCCGACGACCGCGAGGTGACCGTCCTGTGCGCGAAGGGCGGCGCCAGCGAGTACGTCGCGGGCACGCTCGCGGAACGCGGGTACGACGTCGATCACCTCGAGGACGGCATGAACGGCTGGGCGAGCATCTACGAGACCGTCGAAGTCACCGACTACGACGGCGCGGGAACGCTCCTCCAGTACCAGCGCCCGTCCTCGGGCTGTCTCGGCTACCTCCTCTACGACGACGGCGAAGCCGCGATCATCGACCCGCTGCGGGCGTTCACCGACCGCTACTTAGAGGACGCCGACGACCTCGGCGTCGACCTCCGGTACGCCCTGGACACCCACGTCCACGCCGACCACATCTCCGGGGTTCGCGATCTCGACGCGGAAGGCGTCGAGGGCGTCATTCCCGAGGCCGCCGTCGACCGCGGCGTCACGTACGCGGACGAGCTGACCACGGCCGCGGACGGCGACATCTTCCAGGTCGGCGACGCCACCATCGAGGCCGTCTACACGCCCGGTCACACGACCGGGATGACCTCCTACCTCGTCGACGGAAGCCTGCTCGCGACCGGCGACGGGCTGTTCATCGAGAGCGTCGCTCGCCCCGACCTCGAGGAGGGCGACGACGGCGCACCGGACGCGGCCCGCATGCTCTACGAGTCGCTGCAGGAGCGCGTGCTGACGCTGCCCGACGACACGCTGATCGGGGGTGCGCACTTCAGCGACGCCGCCGAGCCAGCCGCGGACGGGACCTACACGGCCCCCATCGGCGAGCTCGTCGCGGAGATGGACGCGCTCACGATGGACGAACAGGAGTTCGTCGACCTGATCCTCTCGGACATGCCGCCGCGGCCGGCCAACTACGAGGATATCATCGCGACGAACCTCGGCCAGAACGCCGTCGACGACGAGGAAGCGTTCACGCTCGAACTCGGCCCCAACAACTGCGCGGCGAGCCAGGAGTCGCTCGCGGGTGACTGACGACGCCGATGGTTGCTGACCCAGCACTGCTCCAGGCGGCCGCCGAGCTGTTCCCCAACGGGATCGGCCGATACGCCGTCGGCGGCCTGCTCGTCGGCCTCGGGACCGTCGTCATCTACCTCGGAACGGGCATCCCCGCCGGAGCGAGCACGTTCCTCGAGTCGACGCTGTCGTACGTGTCCGGCCAGTCGCGGTTCCAGCGGTACGTCGCTTCGCGGGACTGGCGGCTCGTGTTCACGGCCGGCATCATCCTCGGCGGACTGGCCTTCGCCGCGACGTTCCAGTCCGGAGTGGTCACGAGCTCCCTGTACGAACCCGGGACCACCGGACAGCTGTACGAGGTCGCCGGCGTCACGCTCTGGACGACCGACGTCCAGCCGTGGCGGCTGTTCCTCGGCGGCATTCTCGTCGGCATCGGGACCCGCGTCGGCAAGGGCTGTACGTCCGGCCACGGCGTCTGCGGCGTCGGCTCGGCGTCGAAGACGTCGCTCGTCGGCGTGCTGACGTTCCTGACGGTGGCGATCGGGACGGCACAGGTCGTCGCCGCACTGGGGGTGAGCCCGTAATGGCGGATCGGCATCCGTTGTTCAAGCCGCTGATCTTCGTCGGCGGCCTGATCTTCGGGTTCGGGCTCGGGTTCAGCCACATGGCGCGCCCGGAAGTGGTGCTGAACTTCCTCCAGTTCGACGACCTCGGCCTGCCGTTCGTGATGTTCGGCGCCGCCATCGTCTCCGGGATCGCGTTCGCGCTGCTCCCCCGGATCCGAGACGCCGCGCCGCTCACCGGCAACCCCTACGAGCGGCGACTGAAGCCGTTCGACCGGAACGTCCTCGTCGGCGGCGCCGTCTTCGGCGTCGGGTGGGGGCTCTCCGGCATCTGTCCCGGGGCGGCGTACGCGAGCCTCGGCGTCGGCAACGTCACAATCCTCTGGGCGCTCGCCGGGATGTTCCTCGGCGCGTACGCGCAGGGCTACTGGCGGAGCCAGAATCAGGCGCGCGACACCGCCCCGGCGGGCGCAGACTAACTTCTCCCCCTTTCAATGGATCCCGCTCTCGTCGCCCTCTTCGTCGGTGCAGCGCTCGCCAGCCTGTTTATGGCGTGGGTCATCGGTGCCGGATCGAGCGGTGCCACTCCGTTTGCACCCGCTGTCGGCGCCAACGCGATCGGGACGATGCGAGCCGCCTTCCTCGTCGGCATCTTCGGGTTCGTCGGCGCCGTTACACAGGGCGGGAACGTCTCGGAGGCCGTCGGGAGCGGTCTGGTGGGCGGGATGAGCATGCCCGTGGCCGGCGTTATCCTCGTGTTAGTGCTGGGGGCTGGCCTGATGGCGGTCGGCATCGTCACCGGGTACCCGATCGCGACCGCGTTCACCGTGACCGGCGCCGTCATCGGCGTCGGCCTCGCTCTCGGCGGGACGCCGGTCTGGGCGAAGTATCAGCAGATCGCGGCCGTCTGGGTGCTGACGCCGTTCGTGGGTGGTGGGATCGCGTACGCCAGCGCGAGCGTCCTCCCGCGGCCTGACGTCCCTGAACGGTACAGTATCCCCGTCCTCGTCGGCCTCGTCACGGCGGTCCTCGTGAACGTCGAGTTCGGGTTCCTCGGTGAGACGAACTCGGCGGGGACCGTCAGAGAAGCCGGACAGCGAGCCCTGGCTGTCGACGGGCTCGCGTCGGCTGTGCTCGTTACCGTCGGTGCGGCCGGGGCAGTCGCCGCCGTGGTCTGGTGGGACGTCGGCCGCGACCAACGCGGGGGTCTCCAGCGCGTGCTGCTCACCCTCGGCTCGCTCGTCGCGTTCTCCGCGGGCGGCAGCCAGGTCGGACTCGCGGTCGGGCCCCTGATTCCGCTTCTCGGGGAGATCGAGATGGTGTCGACGGTCGTGGTGCTGGTCGGCGGTGGCCTGGGGATGCTTGTGGGTTCGTGGACGGGCGCTCCCAGGATGATCAAGTCACTGGCGCAGGACTACTCGTCGCTCGGGCCGCGGCGCGCTATCTCCGCGCTCGTCCCCTCGTTTCTGATCGCACAGCTTGCCGTCCTGCTCGGCGTCCCCGTCTCGTTCAACGAGATCGTCGTCAGTGCGATCATCGGAAGTGGCGCGGCCGTCGGCGGGTGGGGCGCCGTCGACGTCCGGAAAATACTACTGACCGTGGGGGCGTGGGCGGGGTCGTTCATGCTCTCTTTTGGCATCGCGTACGCCGCTAGTGTTCTGCTGTTGTAGTCGCCCGCCTTTCTCAGACCGCTCGGGGCGGCGGAACGAGGAAGACGTTTCCAGTCGCCTGTGCGACGACCTCTTCAGAGACACTACCTAACAGGAGTCGGCGAATGCGGCTTCGCCCCTTCGATCCCACGAGAATCGTCGACGGCGTTACTTCCGCTTCGACGGCGAGGATTTCGTCGGCGGGATCGCCGTGCCGAACCTCGAGCTGCGTGTCGATACCCCACTTTTCGAGCGTGCTCGCGTGCGACGCCAGCCGCTCTCGTGGCCCAACGTCGGCGTCGGCGCCTTCGTCCTTCGGCGAACGAACGTGAACGAGCGTCGCTTCCTCGGTCGCGTGACGGAGGTACGAGAAGGCATCGAACGCCCGATCGGCGTTCTCCGAAAAGTCCGTCGCGAAGAGAATCCGCTGAAAGAGATGTTCTCGAAGGACATCTGGATCGTCCGTTGCCCGCTCGACGCGATTGACCACTAACGGCACGACGGTCGTCCGTGCGAGGTTGCGGGCGGTCGAACCGATAATACGGTTCTCCAGCGGACTCTGCCCTCGTGATCCGACGACGGATAGATCGGCGTGGACGGTCTCGGCGATGCCGTTGATTCGTCGATACGGAGTTCCGCGGACGACGTGGGCCTCGACGTCGAACCCGGCCGCCTCGATCACCGTTCGATACTGGTCTAGTCCCTGTCGGCGTCGCTCCTCGAAATTCACGCCGGGCATCCCGGAGTGGACGTTCGCCGGTACGACTGTCACGAGATGAATCGTGTCGACGCCGATACGGCCCAGACACTCGAGACAGGTCTCGTTCTCGATTGCGGCCTCACTGGCAGCCGATAGGTCGGTCGCACACAGGGCCCTCATATCGACACCTTCGCTGAGCACGGATAACACAGTTGTGGGGATCTGGCGTGGCCGTCCGCTCTCGGGACGTACTCCCATCCGTCTCGGCGTCGATGAGCGCCATACGTTCCCTGAAAGTTATCGGTACTCCGACTGAGGTTACCGGAATATAGTATTGTATAGTAAACCCAAAACCGTTATAGGCACAAGGCAGGTAGAGAGGGTTGAGCAGAAATGTGCCAACAGCGAATTACCAATTTCGAACGTCGGGGGGAGAATCGATGCCGGGACTAGAGGTTCCCACGTGGGACCCGGAGACGGCCGTGCTCATCGGTACGATCCTACTGGAAGCGATCGTGCTGTACGTGGGCTACGGTGGTCTCGAACGGCTCTTCGGTCCCTATCTGATGAGGATCCTCGTCGGAGGTGAAGCGAGTGCTCAGTAGTCTACTCGACGGGCTCGGAATCCTGGGGACGAGCCCGGAGATGTTGGCGCTGTTCGTCGGGTTCGGCCTCGTCGTCGGGGTCCTGTTCGGATTCTTCGGCATGGGCGGGTCGTTCCTCGTCACTCCGGCTTTGCTGATGCTGGACTATCCGGCGCCCGTCGCGGTCGGCAGCGGGATGGCGTTCGTCTTCGGGACCGCCGTCATCGCGACCCTGAAACACCACGACCTCGGGCAGGTCGACTACAAGCTCGGCGTCATCATGATCACCGGGACGACTATCGGTATCGAGGCCGGCCGCGCCAGCGTCTACTACCTCGAGTCGCTGGGGCTCGCCGGTGGCATCATCAGCGTCGCCTACGTCGTCCTCCTCGGCGGCGTCGGCGCGATGGTCACCCGCGACGCCCTGAAGGGCGACGGCGGTGGCGGCGTCGACCACGAAGCGGCCGACCAAGACCTCAGCGAGTACGAGATTCCCGACATCGCGAAGCGGATTCAGCGGACCGTTCGGATTCCGCCGATGGTGACGCTTCGCGGCGACGTCCGTGTCTCCGCCTGGGTCATCACGGCCGTCGCCTTCGCGACCGGCCTCCTGTCGGGCTTCCTCGGCGTCGGTGGCGGCTTCATCCGGATGCCGGCGATGATCTACGCGATCGGCGTCCCGGTGCCCGTCGCCGTCGGTACTGACCTCTTCGAGATCGTCTTCTCCGGTGGCCTCGGGAGCTACCTCTACGGACAGGGCGGCGGCGTGAACCTCGGTATTGTCGCCCCCCTGCTGTTCGGGAGCGCACTCGGTGCGCGGATCGGGTCCGCTGCGACCGCCGTCGTCGACGCTGACGGCATCAAGATCTACTTCGGCGGAATGCTGTTGATCGGTGCCGTCGCGGTGGGCATCGGTGAGGTCGGGTCCTACCTCGGCAACCCGACGCTCGAACTGCTCGGGCTGGTGCTCGTCATCGGCGCGGCAGTCGTCGTCGCCTTCGCGATCCTCTACACGACGATCGCTTCGCTCCGTGAGACGCGTCGCCGGGCGACCACGGCTGCAGACTAATCCGTTTTAACGTCGATCCGGTTCCCGCTCGATGTCAGCTGTCCGTCGACCCCGAGAGGCTCTGTCCGTCGACCCGGAGACGTGTTCAGGGCACCGCCGGGTTACTCGCGCGGTGTTGCCGTCTCGCCCGCCGTAATCCATCGCGAAATTGTGCAATCTGTACAAAAGTCTTTTAATAGCCGGATACCTACGTACTACCGATAACAATGCCAGATTCGATGTCCGAACAGCTCCGCCGGGACATGGAGTGCGAGGGGCTGCTGGAGTGCTTCCACGGCCTCAAAGAGCTCGACAAGGAGTGTTTCCGGGCGCTCGTCGAAGCCGAAGATCCCCTGACCGTCGACGAGATCGCCGACGCGGTCGACCGCGAACGCTCGACCGCCTACCGCGCCGTGCAGCGGCTCCTACAGACCGGTTTCATCGAGAAAGACCAGATCAACTACGACCAGGGCGGCTACTACCACGTCTACTCGCCGACCGATCCCTCCAAGATCGCCGACGACATGCAGCGTCTGCTCAACGACTGGTACGCGAAGATGGGACAGCTCATTCAGGAGTTCGAGACCAAGTACGAACAGTCCGACACCGCAGCCACGGCCGCCGAAAGCTAACGTACATCCTTCTGTCTCCACTTCGACGAGCATATCCGGCGCGATCAACGGGCCGCGATCCAGGGAGCGGCGATCAGCGATCGGTGATCAACGACCGGTGATCAGCGATCGAGGTTCACGGGTCCAGCAGCTTCGACTCCGCCTTCCGGAGGTGTTCGAGCAGCGTCGTCTTCGACACGTCGAGGTCGTCCGCGAGCTCTCGGGTAGAGGTCTCCCGGGGCCACTCGTAGTACCCGGCCTCGCGGGCGTGCTCGTACACCTCGCGCTGGGTCGTCGTCAGCGTGTCGAGCCGCTGGCCGCGGGGCGACCGCCCCGGCTGCCCGGACGACGACATCGACTGCACGGTCACCTCCGCGCCCGCCTCCTCCTGGACCGCGTCGAGCGACTCCCGGATCTCGGTGCGCTCGCCGACGAAACACACCTGCCACTCCTCGCGGCCGTCCTCGATCCGGACCGGCGCGCTGTGAACGAAGCCGTGCTCTAAGAGCGTCGGACACATCATGTCCGCGGGGTCGTACTCCAGGAAGAACTCTCGGACGACGTTGCCGGGGGCGTCTCGCGCCCGCCCGAACCGCTCCTGTAATTCGAGGAGTTCCCCGGCGCGATCCGATTCCCGGATCGCGTCCAGCAGCTCCTCGACCTCCTCGTTCGTGTCCGCGAAGGCGGTGAACAGCCCGTTCACCGAGTTGGGCGCGTCCGCGTCGGTCCGCGGCGAGTTGTAGATCGCGTGGGCGAGGACGCCGCCGTCGGTCCGGCCCGTCGCCTCGATCGCCCAGCAGTTCGGATGCCACAGGTCGAGCGTGAGCCGGGTCCCGGACCACTCCTCGCCCCCGCTCGGGTCGGTGATAGCCATCGTTACCCCGTCATTGGCACCGCATCACAAAGACTCTGCCGACCATGGTCGGGTGGGATATTTGGGCGTGGCGGCGGAAAGCTCCGCCCATGTCGGACCCGTATCAGCACTACATCGACGGCGAGTGGGTCTCGGGCACGGGCTCGGAGACCTTCGAGAGCGAGAACCCTGCGACCGGCGAGACGCTCGGAACGTTCGAGCGCGGGACGCCGGACGACGTCGAAGCGGCGGTCGACGCCGCCGACGAGGCGTTCGAGGAATGGCGCGAGCTCTCCCGGATCCAGCGCGCGGAGTACCTCTGGGACGTGTACCACGAGCTGCGCGAGCGGACCGACGAGCTCGGCGAAGTCGTCACGAAGGAGTGCGGCAAGGAGATCTCGGAGGGGAAAGCCGACGTGGTCGAGGCCGCCCACATGGTCGAGTGGGCCGCGGGCGACGCCCGCCACCCGAAGGGCGACATCGTCCCCTCGGAGATCCCCGCGAAGGACGCGTACATGCGCCGGAAGCCGCGCGGCGTCACCGGCTGTATCACCCCGTGGAACTTCCCGGTCGCGATCCCCTACTGGCACATGGCCATCGCGCTGGTCGAGGGCAACACCGTCGTGTTCAAGCCCGCCGAGCAGACCCCGTGGTGCGCGCAGATCATCGCGGAGATGTTCGACGACGCCGGGATCCCCGACGGCGTGTTCAACATGGTCCAAGGGTTCGGCGACGCCGGCAACGCGATCGTCGAGCACGACGACGTCGAGACCGTCCTCTTCACCGGCTCCGCCGAGGTGGGCCACCACATCCAGGACAAGCTCGGCGGCGTCCCCGGCAAGCGCGTCGCCTGCGAGATGGGCGGCAAGAACGCGATCGTCGTCACCGAGGAGGCGGACCTCGACGTCGCGGTCCACTCGGCCGTGATGTCCTCGTTTAAGACGACCGGCCAGCGCTGCGTCTCCTCCGAGCGCCTGATCGTCCACACCGACGTGTACGACGAGTTCAAAGAGCGGTTCGTCGAGGTCGCGGCGGACGTCGCGGTCGGCGACCCCCTTCAGGAGGACACGTTCATGGGCCCGCTCATCGAGGGCGAACACTTCGAGAAGGTCTCCGAGTACAACCAGCTCGCCCGCGAGGAGGACGTGAACGTCCTCGTCGACCGGACCGAGCTCGACGCCGACGAGATCCCCGACGGCCACGAGGACGGCCACTGGATCGGCCCGTTCGTCTACGAGGCCGACCCCGACGCCGACCTCCGGTGTACCCACGAGGAGGTGTTCGGGCCGCACGTCGCGCTCTTGGAGTACGACGGCGACATCGAGCGCGCGGTCGAGATCCAGAACGACACCGAGTACGGGCTCGCCGGCGCGATCGTCTCCGAGGACTACCGACAGATCAACTACTACCGCGACCACGCCGAGCTCGGGCTGGCGTACGGCAACCTCCCCTGTATCGGTGCCGAGGTCCAGCTCCCCTTCGGCGGCGTCAAAAAGTCCGGGAACGGCTACCCCTCGGCCCGTGAGGCGATCGAAGCGGTCACCGACCGCACCGCGTGGACCCTGAACAACTCGAAGGAGATCGAGATGGCGCAGGGGCTCTCCGCGGACATCAAGACGAAGGACGACTGAGCGACGCCGCTCCCGGCGGTCCGTTATAACCCGTTTTCGCGAAGCGCTTCGAGCGCCGCCGCCGGCGACGACGCGTTCGCCAGCGCGCCGCGCGCGACGAGCCGCTTCCGTGGGCGCCCCACGGGCTGCGAGACCGGCTCCGTCCCGAGGAGGCCGGCCTCGGCAAGCTCGCGTTTTATCCGCGTGAACGTCGCCGAGCTCCCGAGCCCCGCGTCCTCGCAGGCGCGCCGCAGGTCGCGGTCGAGCGCGCCGCGCCGCGCGCCGGCGGCGTACGTCCGGACGCGCGCCCCGCCGCGGTCGAGGGGATCAGACTCGTCCCCGCCGCTGGCAGCCGAATCGCCCCGGGCCGCGTCCACCTCGCGCTCGGCGTCGAGCAGTCGGACGGCCTCGTCCGCGACCCCGTCCCCGCACCGGTCTCGAAGGGCGCCGTACAGCCGGTGACGGCTCGGCGTCCGAATCCTCACCCCCTCCGCGTCCGCGAGGGGTGCGTCGTAGCGGCCGCGGAGCGTCGGATCGTCGCCGATCCGGCACCACGGTCCGGGGCCGGCCGGCGTCGCGTCTGCGCCGCCATCGCCTCCGTCGCCCGCTGCCGCGACGAGTACGCAGCCGTCGGACCGCCCCGCGAGGACCGCGTTCGGCTGGGCCTCCCCGAGGGCCCGGAGGTCCCAGACGCCCGCCTCCGCGAGCGCCGCCAGCCTGGTGGCCGGCCGGAACCGGTCGGCGATCGCGTCGACCGCCCGACCGCTCGCGAACACCGTGAGCGCCGGGAGATCGGTGACCGGCGCGAGGGGGTCCCCCCCGGCCTCCGCTCCGCTCCGCAGCGCGTCGAGGTCGGGGTCGATCGCCGCCGGCGCGGCGTCCCGGTAGGCCCGGAGGAGCGCCGCCAAGAGCGCCGGATCGGGATCGACGACGACCGGGTCCGCGAACGAGCCGATCGAAATCTCCCCGTCGGCAAGCGGAAGGGTCGGAGACGGGGGAGACGTCACTGCTCGGTGTCACTGTCGCGGTCGGAATAAGCGTGGCGGCGAGCGGCGGCGGTCCCGAGGCGTCTCTCCGCGGCGGTCCGTCAGGCGGCGGGCCGTGAGTCGGTCCGTCGGCCGCGAGTCAGGCCACCTGTACGCGCGTGACGTGGCCGCCGCAGCCGCACTGCTCGACGTACTCGGGCTCGAATCCGTACTCCCGTTCGATCGCCTCGTAGAGGAACTCCTCCGGGTGCCCCAAGTCGCCGTGCGTGACGAGGTTGACGTGGTTGCCCGCCGTCGTGTGGTCGACGGCGACCAGCGCGTCGCGGACCGCCAGCTCGGCGTCGTCCGCGTACTTCGGCTTCTCGAGGTTCGCCGACCAGGAGTTGTCGTGGACCTCGTCGGTGATCGGTTCGGCGGTCTCGTCGTGGTCGTGGTGGTCTGTTTCGCTCATGAGTGGTACGTCGGACGGCTCGGAGCCGGTTCCGTGTCGGCCTCGGCGTCGGTCCCGCCGTCGGTGTTCGGGTCGGATTCCGCGTCTGCGTCGGCCTCGGCGTCGGCGCCTTCGTCGGCCGCGCCGGCCGCGTCCGCGTCGTCGCCGAGCGGTCGGGTCGGGAGGTCGTCGACGAACTCCCGCACCACGGTCCGCTCGACCCGCTGGAGCGTCTCGCTGCACGTCGACTTCGCGATTCCGACGTGGTCGGCGACCTCGGTCAGCGTGGACTGGCGCGGCACGTCGTAGTACCCCAGCTCCACGGCCGCGAGCAGGAGCTCCTGCTGGCGGTCCGTCAGCAGCCGGACCGGGTCGACGCGCTGGCGGACGCGCTCGACCTCGTACTCCAGTCCCATCTCGTCGAACCGCTTGCCGAGCGCCGCGACGCGCTCGTGTTCGCCCGTGACCTCGACCTCGGCCACCCCGTTCTCGATGTCGAGCGGCATCTCGATCGGGAGCCCCGAGCGCTTCGCGGCGACCAGAAGTAGCGGCGCGGTCGTCTCGATCCGGACGGTCGCGACCCCGTCGCCCCGCGCCATCACCGACACCTTCGAGAGCACGTCGTGGTCGCGCATCGCCGCGAGCACGTCGTCGACGTCGCGGGCCGTCAGTCTGATGAGCGCGAAGCCGGCGCTATCGTCCGGCACCGCGGTGAGTACGCGGAACCCGGCGTCCGGGAAATCGCGCGACACGTCGGCTATCCACGGTCCGTCGGGCAGGTCGACAAGCAAGCGTGCCTGTGGCATGGGTGATCAGTGGGTGGGGTCGAGGGTCGTCGGCGGCGTTCGGTCAGTCGGATTCGATCCGATCGGCGCTGCTGTGCGAGGCGTTACTCCACGTAGACGGCGCCCTTCATGCCGACCGCTTCGTGGGGCGTGCAGACGTAGGTGTACGTGCCGGCCTCCTCGAAGGTGTGCTCGAAGGTGTGGCCCTCCTCGCCGACGGTATCGCTCTCGAACGCGCCGTCGGAGGCCGCGACGTTGTGGTCGCCGCCCTGGCCGGTCCACTCCCAGACGACGGTCGTGCCGGACGAGATCGCCACCGCGGCCGGCCCGAAGGTGAGCCCGTCGTTGGCGCCGACCTCGACGGTCACCTCGTCCGCGTCCCGCATGTCGACGGTGCCGTCGTAGTTGCTCACGTCGTCGAGGAACCCGTCGTAGTTCGGCTCCTCGGAGAGGGTCTCGCCGCCGCTGCCGCCGTCCGAACCGTCAGAGTCCGAACCGTCGGAACCGTCCGATCCGTCGGAGCCGTCGCCACCGTCGCCGCCGCTTCCGCCGCCACAGCCGGCCAGCGCGACCGTGGCGCCGACCGCAGCAGTCGTCTGAACGAACGTACGCCGGTCGAGTGTGCGTCGGGTCATTGCAGTTCGACGTAGGAGTGTAGGGGGAATACATTCGGCGAGGATTCCCGGATCGTAGGGGAACCGGCCGAACTGTTCGGCCCGGAGTATAAAAGGGGACGGCGCGCGGTCACATCGACCGGCTCCGAGCCGGCGGTCGCTCGCGTTTCCTCGTCGCTACTCCCGTTCGATCGTGACGCGCCACTCGTCGTCGTCGACCCGCTCGGTCTCGTGGTCGAACCCGCGGTCGGCCAGCACGTCGTAGAGGGGCTCCGGCTCGAAGCTGTTGACGAGGAGTAGGGTCTCGTTCGGACCGAGGTCGTCGAGCGCGTCGCTGATGACCGGGAACGGCGGGTCGTCTCGGTCGCGCACGTCGAGGACGGTTTCTGTCTCCGTCATCGGCCGACCGTACGATCGGACCGCGCATGGTCGTTAGCGGGAACATGTTCGCCCGGGTGGGCGGGAACTCGGCTAGAGCGACGCGGACGGCGGGCGCGTCAGAAGGGCGGTGACGAACCGGAGCCCGAGCCGCCGCGCTCGGTGAGTTTGGGGCCGACCGACGACGCCGGGTTCGGGTCGAGTTCGCCGGACTCCAGCTTCGCGAGCCGCTCGTTGACGTCGTCGCTCCCGTCGAGCGTGGCGTCGACGCGGACGCGGACCAGGTCGTACCTGTGGGTGTCGACCGCGTCGAGCGCGCGGAACGCCCCGACCGCGAGCGGCTCGGCCTGCGGGCAGAAGGCGGTCGTCGGCGTGAACTCGGCCCGGAGCGTCGTCGGATCGTCGGCCTCCTCGGCGTACCGGAAGCCGGCGTCGGTGTGCCGGGGGTCCCGGTTGAGCCGGGCGAGGTTGTAGCCGAACGTGGCGTCGTACACCCCGTACTCCTCGAAGGCGTCCGCGACCGCCCGGTGGAGCGCGACGTGCTCGCGCCCGGCGAGCACGTCGTGGTCCGCGAGGAAGGCGCCCGGCTCCGGGACGTGCTCGGGGACGAATGCGTCGGCGGGATCGTACTGGGGCTCGGAGCCGCCGAGGAAGCTCATCGGTCGCCCCCCTCGGTCCCTCCCGTGCCGCCGACCCCGTCCCCCTCTCCCGCCCAGATCGCCGTGACGACCGCGTCGTCGGCCTTGACGGTCTCGTGGGCGTAGCCGCGGTCGTCGAGCTTGGGATAGAGGAACTGCGGCGCGCGGTCGTTGCGCTGGACGAGGACGGTCTCGTCCGGGAGGTCGGCAAGCAGCTCGAGCGTCCGCCGGAGCGGCTCCGGCGGCCCGAGCTCCCGGACGTCGAGCGTCTCGACGGGTCGGTCGGCGGGCGCGTCGGTCCGTTCGAGCGCGGTCGTTTTCAGTTCCATACGTACCGATCGGGCCCTCACTCCCGCGTAGTTTGTTCCGAACGTGTTCGGGGGTAGTGGTCGTCCGTCGTCCCCGACGGGGAACAACAATCCCCGAACACGTTCGGACACAACCACAGGGCCGAGCGGGACGTACCCGCTCACATGCGAGGCGTTCCCGGCGACCTCACGACCTCGACGCGCCCGCCGACCACGATCCCGCTTCGCCACTTCCTCGTCGCGCTGGCGTTCCTCGTCGCGGGCGGAGGGCTCGCGCTGCTCCGCGCCGCGGGGCTGGCGGGAACGGCCCCCGGCCTCGACGGGATCGCTGTCGCGCACCTGCTGCTCGTCGGCTGGGTGTGTCTCACGATCCTCGGCGCGATGACGCAGTTCGTCCCGGTCTGGTCGGGCGTCGAGATCCACTCCGAGCGGCTGGCGACGCTCCAGCTCGTCGCCGTCGCGGTCGGGGTGACCGGGCTCGCCGCCGGGCTCTGGCTCGGGCGGCCGGCGGACGCCGCCCTCATGGCGGGCGTCATGGTCCTCGGGATCGGCGCGTTCGCGTACAACATCTCCCGAACCTTGTGGCGCGCGCGTCCGTTCGACACCACCGAGGCGCACTTCGCGCTGGCGGTCGGCTTCTTCGCGCTCGCCGCCGTCCTCGGCGGGACCCTCGCCGCGGACTACCGGTGGGGCGTGCTCGCCGGGTCCGGGCTCTCGCGGCCCGCGGTCGTCGACGCCCACGTCACGCTGGCGGTCCTCGGCGCCGTGGTGACGACCGTGATCGGCGCCCTCTACCAGCTCGGGCCCATGTTCACGCAGACGGACGAGCTCGCGGTCGAGACGCGCGCGACGCGGGTCGAGACCGCGGCGTACCCGGTCGGCGTCCTCGCGCTCGCGGCCGGCCGGCTGGTCGAGGCCTCGCCCGTCGCCGCGGTCGGCGGCGTCCTCGTCACCGGCGGCGCGGCGGTCGCGGGCGCGATTCTCCTCCGCCGGGTCCGTGACGCGACCGGGGCGGCCACCCCGATGCTCTCGCGGTACGCGGTCGTCGCCGTCGCGGCCCTCGCGTGGAGCGCGACCGCGCTCGCGTCATGGATCCGGGCCCCTCTCGGCCCGGACGTTCGGTTCGGCCACCCCGCGGTCGGCCCCGTCCTGCTCGGCGCGCTGATCGGCTTCGTCGTGGTCGGGAGCCTCTACCACGTCGTCCCCTTCATCGTCTGGCTCGACCGGTACGCCGACCGGGTCGGACTGGAGCGCGTGCCCGCGATCGACGACCTCTACGACGCCCGGGTCGCGACGGTCGACCTCGCCGCGACCCTCGGGGGGACCGTTCTGGTGCTCGCCGCCGCGGTCTCACCCGCGGTCGCGTCGCTCGGGGCGGACTGGTCAGTCGCCGCCGGTACCGGGGGGCTCGTCCACACGGTCGGCGGCGCGCTCGTCGTCGTCGGCGCGCTGCTGTTCGCCGGCAACATGGTCGGGACCGTGATCCGGCACGGTGGGGTCCAGCTGGTCCGTGGGGCGGTGAGAGCGTCGGAGGCATCGGACACGCCGGAGCGGTGAGAGCGATCGGGAGCACGAGTGGTCGAGCGATTTTCAAGAGAGGCAGTGTTCGAATCGATTGACTCCGCCATATTCTTCACCAGCCTACAATGGGTCTCTGTATGACCTACATCGTTCATGTCCTCTCACGAGCGGACTGGGATACGTTCCAAGATCAAGAGGAATACCACCCTCGATCACTCGATGAACAGGGATTCGTTCATTGCTCGAAGATCGGCCAGATTGGTCTAGTTGCCGACTACAATCACGCTGACGACGACGAATTGATGCTCGTTCTGCTGGATGAATCTCACCTCGATGCACCGGTACGATACGAAACGGACGGCGAAGACGGGAAAAGCGCGTTCCCGCACGTCTACGGACCCCTGACGTTGGATGCAGTTATCGAAATATTCCCGTTTGAACAGGATGAAACTGGCTTTCGACTTCCGGAAGATCTACTGAAAAACAGATTCACCACCTCGGATTCGGAATGAACAATCCACGTTTGTCGAATACGCACGTTTCACCGAACGGTCGTTTCAGTTGGTAATATGTCTGATAATCTCGTCTCAACGAATCTGGTATACATTATAAATGCGATCCGAAAGGGTTCGTTTACTATAGAAACGAACTCGCACAGTCAGAGGAACGCTCGACGACGATATCTTCCGGTCTGTCGTCCAAGATGGCCGAGCTCCGTCATCGAGTGATTGGATCTCTCCGCCCAATTTTAAGTGACCACGGCCGACAGCGGCACCGAAATCACGGATATCCGACCACTCATCAAAACGTCTACCCGGGACGCAGCGGACTACCGACCTCTCCGACGACGGACCGCTTTTAAACCCGCTTCGCGCGCATCGCGACGGCCGCGACGGCGACGCCGAGCGCGACCCAGCCGAGCAGGGCGCCGACCAGCACGCCGACCGAGAGCCCGCCGTCGAGCGCGGCCGCGATCCCGGCGCCGCCGGCCTCGGTCGGCGCGAGCGCGAGCAGCCGGTAGGTCGAGACCGGATTGGCCGCGACCGCGGCGGCGACGAACCCGCCCGCGCCGTCGAGCGCGGCGAGCACGCCCATCGCGAGCAGGTCGTGGACCAAGGCGACCCACGCCCACACGAGGAGCGCGCCCGCGAGCGCCATCGTCGACGTGGGCGCGACCGCGGAGATCGCCACCCCGATCCCGAGCAGCGCGACGGCGAGGGCGAGGGTCGCGAACAGGAACCACGCGAACGTCGGCCAGCCGGCGAGCCCGAACTCGCGGAGCAGCAGCAGGCCGGGGACGCCGAAGCCGAGCACGACCGCGGCGCCGAGGACGGCCGCGCGGCCGACGTACACCCCGATCGCGGTCTCGGCGCGCGAGACGGGGAGCGTCAGCACGACCCCGAGGCGTCCCCGCTCGGCCGCCCCGACGACCGCGCCGTGGCCGAACGCCAGCGCGGCCAGCGGGACGAGGAACGTCGCCAGCTCGACGTAGCTCGCGACCACCGGCTCGTAGCCGGTCGGCGCGACCCCGGAGCCGCTGAACGTCGCCAGCAGGAGCCCGAACGCCGCGAAGACGACGGTCAGGCCGACCGTCCACCCGCGCCGGGTCGTGAGTCGGGTCTCGCGCCGCGCGATCCGCGCGACGATCCCGGGCCGCGGGAGCGCGATCGAGACCGCGTCGGCGTCGGTCGCGTGGGCGGTCTCGTCGGCGTCTGAAGTGACCTCGGCGGAGGCTCCCGTCTCGCTCGTCCCGCTCGCTCCGGACGCCGCGGCCGCCCCGTCGAGGGCGACTCCGCCGTCCGGGGCCGGCTCGGTCGGGTCGGGCGCCTCGCCCGCACGGTCGGCCGGATCGGTTCCGCCGTCAGGCATCGCGACCACCTCCGGTGAGCGAGACGAACGCGCCTTCGAGCCCGTCCTCGTGCTCTCCGCCCAGCTCGTCGGGCGTCCCCTCGGCGACCAAGCGGCCGTCGTCGAGGACGCCGACGCGGTCGCAGACGCGCTCGGCCTCCCGGAGCGCGTGGGTCGCCATCAGGATCGTCACGCCGGTCTCCTCGCGGACACGGGTGAGCACGTCCCGGAGCGCGGCGACCCCGTTGGGGTCGAGCCCGGCGGTCGGCTCGTCGAGCAGGAGCACGGACGGGTTCGCGAGCAGCGCGGCCGCGAGCCCCAGCCGGCGCCGCATCCCCTTCGAGTAGCCGTCGATGGGGCGGTCGATCGCGTCCGCGAGCCCGACCGTCGCCGCGGCGCCCGCGATCCGCTCGGCGGCGGCCTCGGAGTCCGCACCGATCCCCCGGACGTCGGCGTGGAACCGCAGCGTCTCGCGGCCCGTCTCGCCCGGGGGGAAGCCGGGGTCCTCGGGGAGGACACCGATCGCCTCGCGGATGCGCCACCCCAACTCTCCCACGTCGCGGTCGCCGACCCTGATCTCTCCCTCGTCGGGGCGGTCGTGGCCCGCGATCAGTCCGAACAGGGTGGACTTGCCGGCGCCGTTGGTTCCCACGAGGCCGTACGCGTCGCCGGACTCGACCGTGAGGTCGACCCCGTCGAGCGCCGCCACGTCGCCGTACCGTCTGTGAACGTCGGTGATGTCGATGCGCATGGTTACTGGTGGTGCTCGTCTCCGGGCTCGTCGTCGTACTCGGCCGCCGTGTCGACGGCCGCCGCGTACGGGCGATACGGCTCGACGTCGTGGGCGGGGCTCGCGAGCGGGCGGTGGTCGATGATCCCGGCGCTCTCGACCGCCGGGAACCGGCTCTCGACCAGTCGGATCGCGTCGAACGCCGGGCTGTCGGCGAACACGGCCGCGGCCGGGTGCTCCTGGACCAGCCGCTCGGCCGCGCCGGCCGGGCGGTGTCGCGCGTCGCTCACCCCATCGCCGTCGGTGTCGGCGACGCGGGCGTCCGACCAGTAGTTCCCGCGGTCGGTGCCGTTCCACGCCACCAGCTCGCGGGTCGTCGTCAACACCTGCTCGTCGTTGTTCACGAACCCGTTGCCGGCGACCGCGGTCCCCTCGGTGCCCGCGGAGTGGTGGACCCCCACGCCGTTCGCGTACAGGAGGTTCCCGCGCACCTCGTTGTCCTGCGCGTTGTACAGGTAGACGCCGTTGTCGTTGGCGACGAGGTCGTTGCCGCGGACCACGGTGTGATCGATCTCCTTGAGCAGGATCCCGTGCCCGCTCTCGCCCCGGTTCGCGACCGCGGTGTTGTTGACCAGCTCGATCGACTCGCTGACCATCAGCGCGTACCCCACGTCGTTCTCGAAGGCGACGTTGTCGGCGAGGCGGTTGTCGTCGGAGTACATGTAGTGGACCCCGTACCGCAGGTCCCACATCGTGTTCCCCGTCGCCTCGACGTTCGAGGCCCACGAGTAGTAGATCCCGTCGCGCACGTCGGTGATCTCGGTGTCGCGGACCTCGGTGCCGGTCGTCTCCCAAAGGTTGATCCCGTTGCCGCGGTTCGCGAACCGCGGGGCCTTCGTCCCCTCGATCCGCGAGTCCGCGATCGTCACCCGATCGGCGCCGTTGACCCAGACGCCGAACGCGGCGTCGGTGAGGTACAGCTCCGAGAGGGTCGTCCCCGAGGCGTTCTCCGTGAGGTACACCGCGGAGTCGCGCGATTCGAGGTTCTCGCCGGTGTCGTCGATCCAGACGCCCTCGACCGTCGCGTTCGGCGCGCGCACGTCGATCACCGTGCCCGCTCCGCCCCCGTCGATCAGGGCGCCGTGGGTCGACGCGGCGCGGATCGTCACCCCCGGCTCGTCGACGACGACCTCCCGATCGGCCTCGAAGACGCCCGACAGTTCGACCGCGTCGCCCGGCCCCGCCGCGTCGACGGCGGCGGACAGGTCGTCGTAGGTCCCGATCTCGCTCCCGTCGCGCAGGACCCTCGCCGTCCCCGACTCGGTCGGTCGGTCCGGGTCGTACGTCGGCGGGTCGACGACCGGCTCGCCGTCGGTCCCGACGTCGTCGCCCCCGGCGCCCCCCGCGCCGGCCGCCGCGACGACGCCGCCGAGGACGACCGCGAGCACGACGGCGGCGGCCAGGAAGGCCGCGCGCGCCGAGACGAGCCCCTCGACCGACGGGAGCCGGGACATCAGTGCACCCCCGCGTCGGATCCGTCGCCGGTCCGGGTCTCGACCGCCTCCTCGACGGTCGGCCCGATCTCCTCGGCGTCCCCGTCGCCGTCCTCATCCCGGCTCCCCGAGAGCCGGTCGCGGACCGCGCCGGCGGCCTCGCCGATCGTCACTCGGGAGTCGCGGAGCAGGAACGCGACGACCAGCAGCAGGAAGCCGGCCCCGGCGAGGTAGCCGCCGGGACCGAACCACGCCACCCCGCTGATGTTGGCGATCTCGTAGCCGCCTAAAAGCGGCGGGGTGAACTCCTCGACGCCGACGACCGGCGCGTCCTCGCCGAGCGCGTGGCCCGCCTGGTACAGCCGGTACTGGACGATCGCGAAGGTCCCCACGAACGCCACGGTCGCCCCGATCAGCTGGCCGAGCAGGCCCAGCCGGAGCTTCCGGTCGGTCGGCGCGAGCGCGACGAACACGCCCGCGGCGGCCACCGCGAGGAAGACGACCGGCCCGAGGATCCACTCCGGCGCGGCGATCGCGTCCGGGTGGACCGCGTAGTTCGGGTCGACGAACACCGGGTCCGGGTAGTAGAACCCGACGTAGTGGTTCAGCGCCTGCACCTCGGCGTAGTCGCCGCCGAGCCGCGGGTACGCGTACAGCTCGACGAGCAGCCCGTCGGGGTACTGGGGCGCTTCGAACGCGATCTTCCAGACGGGCACCAGCAGGGCGACGACGAAGGTCGCCGCCGCCGTTACCGGGAGCGCTCGTCTGAGCTCCGTCAGTCGGTCGAGTGAGGCGGTCATGGCGTGTGGGGTGGGGGTGGAATGGGGGTGAGGCGGTTCGCGCTCTATTCGTCCGGCTCGACGAGGATCCGCGAGCGCATCTCCAGGTGGAGCGCGCTACAGAAGTACGCGCAGTACGCCCAGAACACGCCGGGCTCGTCCGCGGTGAACGTCACCTCCCGGGTGTCCTGCGGCGCCAGCGCGAGGTTGATGTCGTACTCCGGGATCGCGATCGAGTGGATCACGTCGCTCGTGGTCTCGACGTTGGAGATCCGGAGCGTCACCTCGTCGCCCTCCTGCAGCGTCACCTCGGGGAAGGAGAACTCGTTGCGACGCGCCCACATCTCGATCTCGACGGTGCTGTCGTCGATCCGCTCGAAGGACTCCTCGCCCTCGGCGACGTAGTCGATCTCGTAGTCGTCGGTGTCCCACGTCTTCGCCGGGTCGATCTTGTCTTTGTGGACCACGCTGGCGTCGTGCGGCTCGGGGTACGACGGCTTGTCCTTGATCAGCTCTAACCCGGCGTCGTCGTCGCCGATGTGGAACAGCTGATCGTTCTCCGGGTGGATCGGGCCGACCGGGAGGAACCGGTCCTTCGAGAGCTTGTTCAGCGAGATCAGGTAGTCGCCCTGCGGCGACGCCGTGTACGACTCCGCGGCGATGAGGTGGCCGGGGTTGTAGTGCACGTCGTGGCGGTCGACGACCGGCTCCTCGGAGCCGGCCTCGGCCTCGACGGCGGCCTCGTAGTCCCACTTGACGACCTCGCTGTCGATGAACGTCGTCGTGTACGCGTGGCCCCGCCCGTCATAGGCGGTGTGGAGCGGCCCCATCCCGATCCGGGGCTGCCCGACGATCGCCTCCTGCGGATCGTCGACCTCGGCGATCGCCTCGATGTCGATCACCGTACAGCTCGGGTCGAGCTTCCCGGAGGCGATCGCGTAGTTCCCGTCGGGCGTCACGCTGACCCCGTGCGGGCTCTTCGGCGTCGCCACGTACCGGACGATCGGGCGGTCGCCCTCGTTCAGCGAGCTGTCCATCCTCCCGTCGACGACGGGCACGCCGCTGATCTCCTCGTACTCGCCGTTCTCGACGGCGTCCCAGATGGCGGGGATGTCGAACGCCTTCACGTAGTCGCGGTCCGCCTGCGTCATCTCCGACTCCGTGACGCCCTCCTCGCTGTTGTAGCCGGTCGCGAAGAACCAGCGGCCCTCCTTGCCGCCGTCCCCGTTGTCCATGTTGCCGTCGACCTCGACCTGCCACTCGATGTCCATCGTCTCGGGGTCGATGGCGGTGAGGACGGAGCCGTACTCGTCGGGGTCGTCGACGTCGCGGCCGTCGTTCGGCATCGGCACGCGGAACTCGCCGACGCCGAAGACGAGCTGGGTGTCCGGCAGCTGCATACACGCGCCGTGGACGCCCTGACAGTTCGGGACGTTCGTGATCGCGTCCGTCTCGAAGTACTCTAAGTCGACGCGGGCCATCCGCCCGTTCGCCTTGTCGTTGACGAACAGCCAGCGCCCGTCGTAGTCGTTGTCTGTCTGGGAGACGCGCGGGTGGTGGGTGTCGCCCCACACGTGGCCGTCGCCCTCCTCCTCGAGCATCTGGCTCGTCTTCGCGTCGTGGCCGTAGCCGCGCGCGCTCTCTGCCTGGAAGACGGGGATCCGCATCAGCTCCCGCATCGACGGGATCCCGACGACGCGGATCTCGCCGGTGTGGCCGCCGGAGAGGAACCCGTAGTACTCGTCGTGCTCACCGGGCGCGACCTTGTGTTCGCCGCTGGCGACCGCGCTGCCGGAGTCGTCGCCCTCCTCGTCGGCGAGGATGCTCGTACAGCCGGCGAGGCCGCTCATGGCGCCGACGGCGGCGCCGGCCTTCATGAAGTCGCGCCGCCCGAGCTCCAAGCGCGGGAGGTCGAGGGTCGGTCGCTTCGCCGCGGTCGCGTCGGTTCCCTCCGCGGTCGAGGCGATGTCGCGCTCGTGGTCGGTCAGCAGGTGTTCGATCGTCCGCCCGTCGACGATCTCCGGCTCGTCGTCGGCGGGACCCGCGTCGTCCGCGGGCGTCCCCGTCCCGTCGTCCGGGGTCGCGTCCGCCGACCGCTCGTCGTGTTCGTCCGTCCGTGTCGACCGCTCGTCGCTCGCGTTCGGATCTGTAGTCATTGTTGAGTGGTGGCGTCGGCCTCGTCGCCGTCGCGTTCCGTTCGGACCGTTCGAGCGAGCCGCTCGACCGCCGGCTCGCCGAGCACCGTCCGGAGTTCCTCGGCGAACTCCGGGATCAGCCGCTCGCGGGCGGCCTCGACGTCGAACCGGTAGCGGTGCCGCGTTCCGCCGCGGTACCGTTCCGACTCGCGCTCGACGAACCCCTTCTCGACGAGCCGGTCGACGGTCCGCTTGACCGTCGTGTACGCGACGTCGTCGTCGCCCCGGCTAGCGACCGCGTCGAGCAGGTCGCGCGCCGTGAGGGGGTCGTCCGCGCGCCGCAGGACGGCGAGGAGCTCGCGTTCCCGCGGTCCGAGCTGTGTCCACTGGGTCATGGGTTCCGGAGCCGAACCGATGGGTTCGACCCCGCTACTGATCACTACGGTCGAACTCCCCGGATAGCTGGCGGCGAACTGTTCGGGGGTTTAAGTACCGTCCCCGAACGCCTGCGAGAAGAGCGTGTCAGTCACGGCCCGGAGGTGCTCCGAGACCGTGGACTTCGCGAGGTCGAGGTCCGCGGCGATCTCCGCGGCGGAGGCGCCGTCGCCGTCGAAGTATCCCTTCTCGGCCGCGACCGCGGCGACCTCTGCCTGTCGGTCCGTCACGCCCGCGAGGTCGACCGGGACCACGTCGCGGCGGGAGTCGTCCGCCGCGCTCCGGTTCCCCCGGTCGACGCACAGCCGGCGGAGCTCCACGCCGAGCCCGGCGGCCTCGCACTCGTCGACGATCGCCTGCAGCTCCTCGTGGCCGGTCAGCACGAACGAGACGAGCAGCTCCCCGTCCGCCATCTCGGTCCGGCGCGGCGACACCGGGAAGTTCGCGAACGCCGACGGGAGCCCGCCGCACGAGCAGCCCTCGCAGGGGACTCCGTCGGCGGGGGGAGGCGAAGCCGACTCGGGCGTCGCCGACGCGGACGGCTCCGCGGCCGGGGTCGGCGACGGACCGGCGGGGGCCCCCGCGTCCGCGTCGGTACCCACCTCGGCCTCCGGGGCGTCCATCGCGACGCCGCCGTCGGTGGCTGGGCGCTCGCAGGCGATCTCGTAGCGGCCGTGCGCCTCGCCGGCGAACTCGACGAGGTCGAGGCCGCTCGGCGGGTCCTCGGGCGGGTCGGGCGCGACGAACTCGACGCGGGCGTCGTCGGCGTCGACGCGGAACTCCTCGACCGGCGTGTCCGAGGAGAGCGCGGCCACGGGACAGCCCTCACAGGCGGAGACGGCGAGCTCGACGTGGATCCCGTTGGTCATGGCTGCACGTAGGGACGCAACGGGCCATATAACGGCGAGGGGTTTCCAGCGCGGTGAAAACGCTTCCCGGAGGCCGACACCGATTCCGGCGGTCCGCGCGAGCCGTTCCGGTGGGCACGCTCTTTTGTCGTCCGGGCCGGAACCGGGAGCCATGCCGCCGCTCGAACTCCCGCTCGGCCTCGGCACGTCCGGGCTCGACGACCCCGCGGAGTGTCGCGACACGGTGACCGCCGCCCTCGAAGCGGGGTACCGCCACGTCGACACCGCGCAGATGTACGACAACGAGACCGCCGTCGGCGAGGGGATCGCCGCGGCCGCCGTCGACCGCGACGAGGTGACCGTGGCCACGAAGGTCCACCCCGACAACCTCGCGCCCGAGGACGTCCGCGAGACGGCCCGCGAGAGCCTCGACCGGCTGGGGCTCGACCGCGTCGACCTGCTGTACGTCCACTGGCCGACGAGGGCGTACGACCCGGCGACGACGCTCCCGGCGTTCGACGCGCTCAGGGAGGCCGGGGTCACCGACCACGTCGGCGTCTCGAACTTCACGCCGGAGCTGGTGCGCGAGGCCGACCGGATCCTCGACGCGCCGATCGCCGCCCACCAGGTCGAGTGCCACCCGCGGTTCCGGCAGCCGGCGCTCCGCGAGCTCGCGGCCGAGCTCGACCACCGGCTCGTCGGCTACTCCCCGCTGGCCCGCGGCGACCTGTTCGGCGACGACGAACTCACTGCGATCGCCGACCGCCACGGCCTCTCGCCGGCGGTCCTCGCGCTCGGGTGGGCGCTCGCTCGCGACGTGACGCCGATCCCGAAGGCGACCGGCGACCACGTGACCGAGAACCTGCGCGCGGTCGACGCCGAGGTTCCCGACGCCGCCCTCGACGCGGTCGACGCGCTGGAGCCCGGCGAGCGCCGGATCGACCCGGACGACGCGGCGTGGAACCGGTGACCGACGTGTCGCCGATCAGACCGCGTCCAGCCGGGCTCGAAGTTCGGCGTCGGCCCGATCGACGAGCGACTCCAGCGGCTCGTCGAGGTACGTCGTCCACTGGTCGATAAAGCCCGAGCGCCCCAGCATCCGGACGACCTCGTACACCGGACGCCGCTCCGCGAACCCCGGCGGAAGCCCGCCGGCGCGGTCGCGGTACCCCCGATAGAGGGCGTCCGCGTACCGCTCCGGCCCCCTGCTGTCGAACCCGTTTAACAGCTGGTCCTCCGCGCGGACCAGATCGCGGGCGGGGTCGCCGACGTGCGCGAGCTCCCAGTCGATCGGGACGACCCCGTCTGGGCCGGCGTCGTCGCCGCGGCCGTGGGAGCCCCCCGCCTCGCCCTCGTCGGCCACGAACAGGTTCGGCTTGGCCACGTCCCCGTGAAGCAGCGCGGCTGGGGCGCCCTCCAGCCGGTCGCGGTTCGCCTCGACGCAGTCGAACGCGGCGTCGTAGTGGTCAGCCAGCCGCTCCGAGGTGCCGATCTCGCGGGTGCGCTCGATCGTCGCGCGGAGCACGTCCGGCCACGGGGCCGGGTCGAGGGCGAGAGACGGCGCGCCGTCCTCGCCCACGCGCCCCCCGACGATCTCCGCGTGGCGGTCGAAGCGCTCCGCGTGGAGGGCCGCGAGCGTCGCGCCGACGCGTCGGAGCAGCGCCTCGCGCCGTTCATCCCCCGCGTCCTCCCAGACGCCGAGCAGCTCGCGGCCTGGCACGGGCGCGGTGACGAGGTACGGCACCGACGCGTCCGGGTCGCCGGCGAGCACCGCCGGCCCCGCGACCGACCGCTCCGCGCCGAGGTACCGGAGCACGGCCAGCTCGCGGGCGATCCGGCTCCCGTCGCCGTCGGCGGCGACCTTACAGAACGCGCGCCCCCCGTCGGCGAAGGCGACGCCGACCGTCTCGTTGGCGCCGTTCCACGAGGGGCCGACCCCGAACGTCCGGTCGACGGAGCGGTCCGGAAACGCCTCGCCGAGAGCGGTTTCGACCCGCTGATCCATGTCCGCGTGTCACGTGTGTCGCATGTTAAAGTTGCTGTCACGCTTGTTAACACGAGGCGGTGAAATCCGGTCGTACGGCGGCAGAATCGGCGAATCTCGGGAATGACCGACAACCTCATAACTGTTGTCGGATTATCAGAAGGCCGTGACTGACGACGCGATCGACGGCCGAATCGGGTTCGAGACGGACGGGCGGACGCTGCGTATTCGCGACGCCTTGGAGGGCGAGGAGTTTCCGCTCCGTTTCGACCGGGAGCCGGAGCCGCGGCCGGCGCTGCCGGAGCTGTTTCACGTCCCCGTCGATCGCGCGGTTAGCTTCGAGGCCGGAGGAATGTCCATTCTGGAACAGAACACAGTGACCGTTCGGGATGCTGAGGGTGAGTTCTTCGCCCAGCTCGACGATTCGATAGAGTTCCACCGGGAAACGTACTACTTCGACGTTAACGGACCGGTGAAGGTCGTCGTGCGGATACAAGACGCGGCGATCTCCGCGACGGGAATAACCGAGTCGGAGTTCGGCGAGCTGACCTTCGATCGCCCGACCACCGTCACGGTCGGTGCGCGATCGCTGCACACTCGCCCGGAGGCGACGATCACGGTCCCCGACGATCCGGCCGCGCTCGCCGAGGCGGTGTCGGTGTTCGGCTCCTCGATCAAGGAGTTCACCCCCGAGCGCTCGTGGCCGACGCTCCGCGGGTATCCGCCCCGGATCCGGCTCGGAGAAGAACTCGACATTCCGAGCCCGCTCGTCGGTCCTGACACCGGCATTGAGGTAGTCGTGCGCCCCACGTACGCCGACGTGTACCGGCTCTCTACGCTCGCGTACTACCTCGGCGCAGAGGTGGTCGTCGGCGACTCGCCGGCGATCCGACTCGACACCGGCTACGTCGAGTCGCTTCCGAGTGAGGGCGTCGCGCTCGAAGAGCGCGTCGAGGAACTACTCCGGACGTGGTTCTTCCTCGACACGCTGGCGCGGACGGACGGGTACGTCAAGTCCGACCGATACGAGTACGAACTGGTGGGGGCGAAGCTCCCGTTTTACCCGCCGAACCTGGCCGACAGGTCGATGAGCGAGCGGTTGATGGAGTACCTCGAAGTCGATCCTGAGACCGTCGCTCCGTACGCGCCCGCGTGGCCGACCGAGGCGGTGCTCCAACCGGTTCGCGAGGCCGCGGATCTCCTCCCGCATCTCGCGCACGTGCTCGCTCCGGTTCGTATCCGGGGATCGGGCGATCCGATAGTGGACGCACCCGTCGCGCTCGGTACGTCACCGTGGATCAGCCGGAACGACGATGGCTCGACCTCCGAGGCAGTTCCCTCACCGGACGAGGTTCCGTCTCCGGCCGGAACGGCGGTGCTGGTCCCTGACGGCTACGAGAACCGACTCACGAGAACGACGACGGCCCGTGGTGAAATCCGCGTCATCGCCGTAACCGGTTCCGCGGAGCGTTCAGAGAGTCTGCGCCGTGCGCTCTCCGATCCGGCGGTCCCGGACAAAATCGGCTCGTGGGAGCTGATAGCCAACCCCGACGCGAATACCCTTCTGGCAAACCTCACCGATCCGGAGGTCGACATCGCGTACTGCGGCCTGCCGGTCGAAGACGGTCGGATCGTCGCTGCGGACGGAACGGTCTCGCTCGACGGGCTCGGTGGAGCACCAGCGCTCGTCGTCTTCGAGGGAGTCGAGGATCAGGAATTCGGAATCTCCGTCGTCGAGAACGGGGGACTGTCGTCAGTTCTCACCGAGACGCCGCTCGATCCGGAGCTATTTCGATCGCTAATCGGGCTGTTGTCGTCCGGTGTCTCGATAGGTCCGAGCGTCGCCTTGTCGGGTGTTAGTGCCGCGACTCAAACGCGGATGGTGGGCGATCCGGGCATCGAGATAGCCTCGCATAGTCATCCTGCGATGCCGGTGTATCGAACGTGGTCGCGATCGGCCAACCGACACAATATCACATACGGATCTGTTCTCTCGCTATCGGGACGGATCGGGGGCGAACTAAAGCAGTTGTTTGACGAGTTTCAGTCAAAGGAGGAACTATCCGGAACACTGCATACGGGAGAGGCAGTCCTCGACTCTTCGTCCCTTCTCGAACTGCTCAATCAGGGCGACTCGATCGTCCAGCTCAACGGCCGCCTCCTGTTACCGGAGGACGTCGATAGCGAGGCCGACATCGAACGGATGGCTCGCGAATACCTCTCCCGAGACGACAGGTCGATCGATACCGTCGAGAAGCATCGGTTCGAGTAGCACGGCCGTTATCGCGTCGTACTTAAAAAACGACAGCGGGCTTTTATTTCCCCCGCCGACGAACCCCCTTCTATGCCCCAGATACACCTCGACGAGGAGACGGTCGAGCGGCTGGACGCGCTCCGGCTCGACGACGAGGAGTACGACGAGATCGTCAGCGAACTCATCAACATCTACGAGGCCGAGGAGCTGACGCTGTTCCGCGGGAGCGACGTCGAGTGAGGCGTCGGATCGGCGTCGAGCGCCGCACCCGTCGCCCCGCAGACCCGCCTCACTCCTGATACGCGACCCGCACCTGTTCCCACTTGGCGACCTCCTCTAAGTGCGCCTGCAGCTCGTCGGCGTACTCCTGGACGAGCCGCTCGGCCGCGTCGAGCTCCTCGTCCGAGGGACCGTCGTTTCCGCCGCCGAGGCCGAGCGCGCCCTTGATCGAGTCGACGAGCCCGCCGCCGGATCCCCCCTTCCCGCCGTCGCCGCCGGGAGCGCCCCCCATCGCCGCGACCTGCGACCGGACGTTCTCGAGCTCCGGCATGATCGCGGGAAGGTTGGAGGTGTCGGCGACGATCCGCGCCTCTTCGGGGTCGCCGGCGTCCTCGATCTCGAACTCGGTCGCGGTCATGATCAGCCCCCACTCCTGGCTGGAGAACCGCGAGGCCGACACTCGGTCGTTGAACTGGTTGTCGACGGTCATGCGCTCGCCGACGATCGCGTCGGTCCATTCGCTCATACGCCCACCTTCGGCGGTGGCGGTAAAAGCACCTTCCCTCGTACGTCGGTCCGGTTGGACGACGGTCCGCCCGCCGACGGTCCACCCGCACGACGGCCGGTCCGGCTCTGTACCCGTTCCCCCCGCCGCCGTTCGCGAGGGGATTTATACCGCCCGCCGCCTCGATCCGGTATGATCGACCGAACGCGCCGCGAGGCGCTCGCAGGGGTGGGGACCGTCGCCGCCGCGGCGCTCGCGGGCTGTGCCGACGCCGTCGTCCCCGGCGGCGACGAGGAGGGAGAGCCGGACCCGATCGACCGGACGGGCGAGGAGCGAGTGACCGTCGCCGTCGGCGCCGACGCGGGGTTCGCCTTCGCGCCCGCGAACCTCGTCGTCGACGCCGGAACGACGGTCCGTTGGGAGTGGACGGGCGCGGGCGGCGCGCACAACGTCGTCGACAAGGGCGGCGCCTTCGAGTCCGAACTCACCGGCGAGGAGGGCCACGCCTTCAAGCACGCGTTCGCGGAGTCCGGGGCCTTCGAGTACGTCTGCACGCCGCATCAGACGCGCGGGATGGAGGGTCGGATCGAGGTCGTCGAGTGAGCCGGGTGGACCCCGTACCCCGCCGCTCCTGAGCTACGGCAGGTCCCCGAACGCGTCGCCGGCCAGGCCGGGACCGTCAGGCACCGTCACGCTCCCCGCCGAGACCGGACAGGGGTCCGGAGCGAGGTCGGCGTCGAGCAGCGACCCGGTCGCGAGACCGCAGGGCGCGATCTCGGGGACTGCGGCGGCGACGTGGACCGCCGCGGTGCGCGCGACGACGGCGTCGATCGTGGTGGTGATCACCGGCTCGACGCCGGCCTCCCGCGCTCGCCGCGCCGCCGCCAGCGCCCGGTCCGGGCCCCCCAGCGCCATCGGCTTCAGGACGACGGCGTCGGCCGCGCCGGCGTCGAGGGCCGCGTCGAGCCCGCGGCTCGCGAGCGACTCGTCGAGGGCGATCGGCACCTCGGTCTGCCGTTCTCGGAGCGCGGCCGCCCCGTCGAGGTCGTCGGCCGGGAGGGGCTGTTCGAGGTACGCCAGATTGAGCGGCGCCAGTCGCTCGACCGCCGACCGGGCAGTCTCCCGGTCCCACGCGCCGTTGGCGTCGGCCCGCAGCGCGACCCCGCCGCCGACCGCCCGGCGGACCGCCCAGAGGCGCTCGATGTCGTCGTCGAGGTCGCGCGCGCCTACCTTCACCTTCAGGCAGTCGAACCCCCGCTCGACCGCGCGCTCGGCCGCGTCGACGGCGGCTTCCGGGTCGCCGTCACCGATCGTCGCGTTGACCGGAACCGTCTCGGCGGGCGCCGGGAGCCCCTCGGCCCGGGCGAGCCGTTCGGCGAGCGCGTCTCCGGCGTCTCGGGCGGTCGCGTCCGCGAGCGCGAGCGCGAGGCCGTGGCGCGCGGCGGGCGTGTCGACGGGATCGAGCCGGTCGAGCGCGTCCGGCGCGATCGGCTCGCCGTCGTCGCCTCCGCCGTCGACCCCGCGAAGCGCCGCCTCGCAGGCCGCCCGAGACTCGGTCCAGCCGGGGAGCGGCGTGGCCTCGCCGAGGCCGCGGGCGGGGACCGATCCGGCGTCGGAGTCGGGGCCGACGGCGACGAGGAACCCCTCGCGCCGCTCGATGGGGCCCCGGGCGGTTTCGAGGGGGCTCGTCAGTCCGAGCGAGAAGGGGCTGAGCCGCACGGGTCACACCGCGAGGCCGACGGCGAACGCGACCGCGTACGCCGCGAGCAGCTTCCCGGTCGATTCGAGCGCCGGGTTGAGGGCGTCGCCGGCGGTCTCAGTCAATACGGTGCGCGTCACGCCGGCCGCGAGCGGGAGCGTCACGAGCGGGAGGAGCACGGCCGGCCCGTCCCCCCGGGCGAAAAACCAGAGGGGGGTGAGGTACGCGAGCGCGAGTAGCGCGAGGAACTGGATCCGCGAGAACCGGTAGCCGAACCGGACCGCGAGGGTGCGTTTCCCCGTCTGCGCGTCCTCCTCTAAGTCGCGGACGTTGTTGACGACGAGGATGTTCGTCGACAGCGCCGCGATCGGGAGGCTCGCGATGACGGCCGAGAGGGTCACCGTCCCCGCCGGAATCCACAGGGGGAACGCCCCGCCCGCGAGCGCGACGGCCTGCACGTAGTAGGTGCCCGTGACGGCGATCACGCCGAAGAAGACGAAGACGAACAGGTCGCCGAGCCCGTGGTAGCCGAGCGGGTAGGGGCCTCCGGTGTACGCGATCCCGGCCGCGACCGAGGCGAGTCCGATCACGAGGATCGGGACGCCGCCCACGTACACGAGGGAGGTCCCAACGAGGATCGCGGCCGCGAAGGTGAGCCACATCGCTCGCTTCACCTCTCCCGGCTCGATGAGCCCGCTGGCGACGACGCGGGTGAACCCCTCGCGGTCGTCGGTGTCCGCGCCCTGGATCGCGTCGTAGTAGTCGTTCGCGAAGTTGGTGCCGACCTGGATCAGCGCCGCGCCGACGAGCGCCGCGAGCGCCGGAAGCGGGGCGAACACCCCGTTTCGAACCGCGAGGCCGACGCCGACGATCACCGGCGCCGCCGCCGCGGGGAGCGTCTGCGGGCGCGCCGCGATCAGCCACGCCCGTCGTCGCGACACGTCGGTACTCATTGTCGCCGGTAGGGACGTGCCGTCCCTTAAGCTTGCCATCTGCGCGACGCCACGCCGCGGCGGACCCGTCCCGGCCGGTCGCGGCGAACGCTACCGAGTCACACAAACCTATGGCCGCGGGCGGAGACTCTCGACCATGGCCCGCGTTCCCTACGTCGAGGCGTCGGACGTGCCGGACGAGTACGAGGAGCTACTGGAGTCGTCGCTGCAGGGCAAGCCACTGCACGTCTACCAGTCGATCGGCAACAACCCCGCAGTGCTCGCGGGGCTGCGCTCGTTCCTCGGCTCGCTGTGGACCGACAGCGGGCTCTCGGACCGCGAGCGGGAGCTGGTGATCCTCGCGGTCGCCCGCGAGACGACGAACCGCTACGAGTGGCACCAGCACGTCAACATCGCCCGCGGGGTCGGAATCGACGACGAGGTCATCGCCGCGCTCGGGGCCGACGACCGCGGTCCCCTCGACGGCGACGAGACGGCCCTCGTCGAGTACGCGCTCGCGGTCGTCCGCGGCGATGTCGACGCGGTCGTCCACGACGAGGCCGCCGCGCGGTACGACGACGAGACGCTCGTCGGGATCGCCGCGGCCGCGAGCGGGTACGAGGCGCTCGGCGGGATCATCGACGCGTTCGACCTCGAACTGGAGCCGGGGACCGAGTTCCACGGGTGGGACCCCCGGTAGGGAGGCGAAGTCGACCGGCCGGTCGACGGCGCTCCCGCCGACCGACAGATTCGACAGGGGCCGGCGCATAGCGTGCGTATGAGCGACACGGCGGGAGGCGAGGGGAACGCGATCGACGCGCGCTACGAGGAGACCGACGGCGAGCGACGCCTGACGTTTTCGGTCGACGGCCGGGAGGCGACGGTCGCCCAGAACGTCGACGGCTACGCGATGTTGAAGGTCCGCCCGGGACCGACCGGCGACGAGCTAGAGCGGTACTACGGCTTCGACATGGCGCTCGACCACGCCGCGGAGCTGCTCGGCGTCGCCGTCGGCGACCTCCCGGTTCCCGAGGCCGCGGCCGACATGGGGATGTGACAGCCGCGCGGACCTGAGCCGCGAGTCGTCCGGCCCGTCAGATCCCGAAGGTCGCGCGCAGCATGTCTCGGGTCCCCGGACCGAGCCCGACCGCGAGCACCGTGATGAGCAACAGCAGCGTGTAGCGCGGCGACTCGTCGAACATCTCGCCGTTGAACACCCAGACGACGAACGTCGCCGCGGCGAGCTTCACCAGCAGGAACGGCCACGCGTCCCCCGTGACCGAGACGATCGACCCCGGGAGCAGCCGCGCCGTCCAGTCGACGATCAGCGCGTTGACGACGTGCTTCGGGACGAGGTTCGCCGTCCCCGTCAGCGCCGGCATCCAGTTGAGCCCGATGACGTTGGCGACCCCGTCGATCGCGTGGCCCCAGATGATGACGATCCCCGCGGCGCCGGTCCCCTGTCGGACCTCGGGGACGGACGCGGTCGCGAGCTTCCACGTGACCGCGGTCGCCGCGGTCGCGATACCCAGCGTCAGGGCGAGGACGATCGGGTAGAACTGCACGTAGTCGGTCGCCGCCGAGAGGTACGAGAGGTAGCCGAACGCGACGGCGAGCGCGACGGCGCCCATCGCGAACAGGGGACGGGCGTAGTCGTCGGTCACGCCTCGGTCCGCGAGCGCGTACGCCGCGAGGACGCAGGCGAGCGTCACGCCGAAGACGGTGAAGTAGATGAACGGGCTGATAAGCAGCGCGCTCGCCGGGAAGGGGATCAGCGGTTCCACGCCGGCCCGCATCGCGGCGATCCCCGCGTCCTCGACGGTGCGGAGGGCGCCGCCGAGCAGCATGAACGGGAACAGCGCGTAGAAGAACCGCAGCTCGGTGCCGATCTCCAGCCGGCGGAGGAGGAAGACCACGCCGATCAGCATCGCCAGCAGGATCACGACGTAGCTCACGGTCGAGACCGTGGTGTACCCCGGCTCGGCGACGACCTCGCCGGCCTCGAGGGCCGCCGAACACGCCGACGAGCTCCCGAGCAGCTCGGTCCCGCTCGCGTCGCGGACGGCGCACTGCGCGCCCTGTCCGTCGGCCGCGACCGGCCCCCAGAAGTACCGCCACAGGAACCGGTCGTACACGATCCGCGGGAAGACGACGGACCCGACCGCGAGAAGCGCCGTGACCGCGCCGACGACCGCCGCCCACGCGCGCTCCGGCGACAGTCCGAACCGCCCTTCGACCCGTGTGCTCATGGTCTCCGTTGGGAGGGTCCCCGAATTGAGGGTTCCGGTCCCGCGCCGTCGCGCCGCGCTCGGTCCGGGGCGGTCACACCGGGGGCCCGTCGGCCTCGTAGTCGGTGCCGAGGATGATCATCGTCTGCGACCGGGAGAACCCCTCCATCTCCGCGACGCTCTCGAACATCAGCTCGCGGAGGCTGTCCGTGTCCGCCGCGACGACCTTGAGGATCACGTCCCACTCGCCCGTGGTCAGGTGGATCTCGCAGACGCCGTCGATCTCTCGGAGCCGCTCTAAGGCGTCCTCCTCGCGCCCCTGCTCGACCCGGAGGCCGACGAATGCGCTGACCCCGTAGCCGACCGCCTTGGGGTCGACCGACGCGTGATACCCCTCGATGACGCCGGCCTCCTCCATACGGTTCACCCGGTCGTGGACGGTCGCGCTGGACATGTCGATGCGGCGCGCGACCTCGGAGAAGGGGGTTCTGGCGTCCTCTTGGAGGATCCGGAGGATCGCGCGGTCCGTCTCGTCGAGTTCCATGTGCGCTATACGCTGCCAGCCAACTTTGCACTTCCGCCGCCGACACCCCGGAATCCGTCAGCGAGCAGACGTGTCTCCGGGGATCCCGTCGTCCGGGACCGAATCGTCGGGCAGCTCGAAGGAGCCCTCCCGGATGGCGGCCTCCGCCTCGGCGAGCGCCTCGGCGGCGTCGAACGAGTCGATCGCTTCGCGACGCGCCGCGGCGGACGCGTCGGCGAGGTCGCGCGCGTGGGCCGTGACGTTCGGCACGGCTCGGATCAGGTTGTCGATGATCGGGATGTCGGCGGTGCGCGGCGACCGGCTGCCGGGGTTCAGGTCGATCACGACCTCCGTCTTCCCCATCGCGTCGAGCGCCTCGGCGCGGTCGCCGTCCTCTAGCGGGACGACGACCACGTCGGCCGCCTCGATCCCGTCGGCGTCGACGGTCCCGCGGGCGTGGTCCAACCCGGGAATCTCGCCGTCGCCCGCGAACCCCTTCACCTCGTCGGCGCCGTGCTCGCGGAGGTGGTCGGCGATCCGGCGGACCCGCTCGTCGGTGTGGTTGAAGAGGTTCACCTCGACGTCGGCGTCGACCGCCTCGGCGAGCTCGACGGTCTCCCCGGGGGCGAGCGCCGCGACGTTGCCGTTCACCGAAAGCACCGGGCGGTCGGCGAGCAGGAGGGCGGCGGCGGCCGCGCGCGCGGCGCGGTCCGCGCTCGGGAGCGTCCGCTCGCCGAGGAGGTAGTCGAACGCCTCGCCGCGGCCCTGCGCGATGAGCCCCTGCTTCGAGGTGATCCCCTTCTCGACGCCCGCCTCGATCCGGTGGCGCGTCACGAGCGACGCGTAACGCGGGTGGTCCTCTGGGATCTCCGTCTCCGTCATGGCCGTACCTGGCGACGGTCGGGTTAAAACTCCCCGCTTGCGCGCGCCGCAGACAGCCGTGTTAGCAACCCACATAAATATTATATCATACCGACACGTATTGTCACGACGTGATGAATCGAACCGGGAAGTACACCGTCGTCAAACCGTGCAACGACCACGGGGCGGTCACGCTCCGTGAATATCCCCGAAACGAGACGCTGCACGTCGTCGAGTACGACGACCCGGACGTGGAGGCGGAGCTCTCGGACCTCGACAGCGGTTCGATCGTCGAGCTCGAGCTCCGATCGACCGGTCGCCGTGGTAACGCGTGGTGCGCGGAGTCGGCGCGGGCGGTCGACGGCGTCTGAGGCGGCCGTCTCGTCTCGCCCGGCGGGTTCGACCGCCCGAAACGGGGTCGGCGCGTCGGTCGGCGGTTGGCTCGGTTCGCCCGGGTCCCTCGGTTCGTCCGGGTTCTTCGGTTTCCTCGGTTTCCTCGGTTTCCGCTCCCGTCCTTCGGATCACGCGACCCCGATCCGCTCGCGGTAGGTGCCGTACTCCGCCTCGAACACCGCCATGATCTCGCCCATCGTGGCGTACTCCTTCACCGCCGCGACGATCGCCGGCATCACGTTCTCGTCGGCGTCGACCGCGTCGCGGAGGTCGTCGAGGGCCGCCTCGACCGCGTCGTCGTCGCGCTCCGCCTTCACCGACTCCAGCCGGTCGAGCTGGCGCTCCCGGGTGGTCTCGTCGACGCGGAGCAGGTCGGGCTCCGTCTCCTTGTCGATCTGGTAGGCGTTGACGCCGACGACGGTCTCCTCGCCGTCGTCGACGCGCTCCTGGTACTCGTAGGAGGCCTCCTGGATCTCGCGGTGGAAGTACCCCTCCTCGATCCCGCGGAGCACCCCGTCGCGGACCGAGCCGTCGCCCATGTCCCGGATCTCCTCGATGTACGCCACGGCCTCTTCCTCGACCTCGTCCGTGAGCGCCTCCACCGCGAACGAGCCGCCGAGGGGGTCGACGATGTCGGCCGCGCCCGACTCCTCGGCGATGATCTGCTGGGTCCGGAGCGCGACCCGCACCGCCTGCTCGGAGGGGAGCGCCAGCGCCTCGTCGAAGGAGTTAGTGTGGAGGCTCTGGGTGCCGCCGAGCACGCCCGCAAGCGCCTGGATCGTGACGCGGACGACGTTGTTGAGGGGTTGCTGGGCCGTCAGCGACTGGCCCGCGGTCTGGGTGTGGAACTTGAGTTGCTTGGAGGCGTCGGCCTCGGCGTCGTACCACTCGTCCATGATCCGGGCGTAGATCCGGCGGGCGGCGCGGAACTTCGCCACCTCCTCGAAGATGGAGTTGTGCGAGTTGAAGAAGAAGGAGAGCTGCGGGGCGAACGCGTCGACGTCGAGCCCCCGGTCGAGGCAGTCCTCGACGTACGCGAACCCGTCGGCGAGGGTAAAGGCGAGCTCCTGGACCGCGGTCGAGCCGGCCTCGCGGATGTGGTAGCCCGACACCGAGATCGGTTTGAACTTCGGCGTCTCGTCGACCGCGAACTCGATCGTGTCCGTCACGAGATCGAGGGAGGGCTCCGGCGGGATCACCCACTCCTTCTGCGCGATGAACTCCTTGAGCATGTCGTTCTGCAGGGTCCCCCGGAGCTCCTCGCGCGGGACGCCCTGCTGGTCCGCGATGGCGACGTACATCGCGTAGATCACGGGCGCGCTCGGGTTGATCGTGAACGAGGTCGACACCTCGCCCACGTCGATGCCGTCGAACAGCACCTCCATGTCCCGGAGGGTGTCGACGGCGACGCCCTCCTTGCCGACCTCGCCGAGCGACATCGGGTCGTCGGAGTCGAGCCCCATCAGCGAGGGCATATCGAAGGCGGTCGAGAGCCCGGTCTGGCCCTCGTCGATCAGGTAGTGGAACCGCTCGTTCGTCTCCTCGGCGGTGCCGAACCCCGCGAACTGCCGCATCGTCCACGTCCGCCCGCGGTGCATCGTCGGGTAGACGCCGCGCGTGTACGGCTCCTCGCCCGGGAACCCCAGATCCTCCTCGTAGTCGACGTCGGCCACGTCGGCGGGCGTATATAAGCGGTCGACCTCGCGGTTCGACACCGTCGCGAACCGCTCGTTCCGCTCGCCGTGCCGGTCGAGGGTCGGGTCGAGCGTCTCCGCCTCCCACGACTCCTTGGCCTCGCGGATCGCGGCGAGGTCGTCGTCGTCGTACATGGCTCCGAGTACCCGTCGGTGCTGTATAAATATTCATTATATTTTGGAGGATCCGCCCGATTCCTCGTCGACTCCCGGCGTCTCACCGACATCGATCGGTTCCGATCCGCCTCGCCTCCGACGGCGCTCCGCGGCCCGCGGAGTTATTAATTGCCTCCGGAGCGAACGCGGACTCATGACCGACACCTCACGGAGCCGCGATCCGCCGGAGGCGCTCCCCGACGGCGTCGCCGCCGAGTTAGAGGACCTGTCGCCGGACGAGCTGCGGAACGCGATCGTCTTCGCCCGGGAACTGCTCCAGTCGCATGAGGCGACGGAGTTCCCGATCGACCCCGAGCCCAGCGACGACGTTCTCCGCGTCGTCGAACACGAGGGGTACACCGAGGTCGTGAAACAGCACCACTGCGAGGAGGGCTGCGACGACTGTCCGCACGGACCGTATCTCTACCACGTCACCGAGGAGACCCTCCCCGACGCGACCCGCGAGACGCACTGGTCGTTCATCGGCCGGGTGAACGTCGACGACGACTGAGCGCGGCGACCGGCCGCGCCGCCTCCGGGTCTTAGGCCGAGACCCGTCGTTACGGTGAGTTCACGGGTTCAGCCCGTATATCGCCGCTCGGGCGAACACGAGCACCGGGATGATCTCCAACCGCCCGATCCACATGTTGAGGACGAACATTCCCTCGGCCAGCGGCGGCATCGACGGGCCGGTGATCCCGGTCGAGAGCCCGACGTTCCCCTGCGCGCTCGCGACCTCGAACAGCGCGTCGGCGTAGCCGAACCCCGGTCCGGCGAGGTTGACGAGGACGACGCTACTGATTCCCAGCGCGACGATCCACAGCAGGGTGACGATCGCGGCCTCCCCGAACTCGCGTTCCATCGCCGTCCGGTCCAGAGTGCGGTCTCCGAGCCGCGCGGTGACGACCGCGTTCTTCGGGAGGAACACGCGAGAGAACTGCCACGCGATCCCGCGTGCGACCGTATACGCGCGGATTATCTTGATCCCGCCGACCGTCGACCCGGCGGCGCCACCGACCACCATCGCCCCCACGAGCATGACCTTGCCGCCCGCGACCCAGCGCCCGATCGGCGCCGACTGGAACCCGGTGCAGGTCAGCGCGCTGATCCACTGGAACGTCGAGTCCCGGACCGCGTCGAGCTGGGCCGCGTCGAGGAGCGACGCCGACAGCGGGAGGAACGGCTCGGTCGAGAACGCGTCGGTCGTCGCAGGGACCGACGCCGCGTTCTGGATCGACAACACCGCGACGCCGACGGCGAGTAGCGCGAACAGCCACCGGGTCTGGAGGTCGGCCACCAGTTCCCGGACCCGCCGGTCGCGGAGCACGACGTAGTGGATCGGGAAGGCGATCGCGCCGAGGACCATGATCGGGAGCAGCGCGGTCTCGACCAGCGGCGAGTTGTACGTCGCGATCGAGTTGTCCGTGACGGAGAACCCCCCCGTCGTCAGCCCCGTCATGGCGTGGTTGAGCGCCTGCCACGCGGTCTCGCCGACCGACAGCGACGCGGCGTACTCGCTCTCGCTGCCGCGGATCGCGGCGAACAACAGGCCGAACGCCAACAGCGTGTGCGCCACGACGAGCTTCCAGACCGTCCGCACCGTCGAGACGACGCTCGGGTGGATCTTCTGTTCGCGGGCCTCGCTCCGGTACAGCGCGTAGCTCCCGCTGCCGGGGCGAGAGAGGATCGAGACGGTCAACACGATGACGCCGACGCCGCCGACCCACTGGATGAACGAGCGCCACCACTGGACCGCCCGCGGGAGCGACGGCTCGTGAATCGCCATCGTCAGGCCGCTCCCCGTCCAGCCGCTCATGCTCTCGAAGACGGCGTGCAAGGGGTTCCGGAAGTACGCCAGGCTGGACAGCGTCGTCGTGCCGCCGACCTCGATCGCCTCCCACGACCCCGCGTCCGCCGCCGCCGGGACGAACGCGTCCATCGCGGCCGGCGGGGTCAGCCACGCGGTCAGGAACAGCGGGATCGCCCCGAACACGGCGACCATGAGCCAGCCGCCCGCCGCGATGACCATCCCGTGTTTCATCTTCGGCTCCGGCGCGTCGGCGAACCGCCGGGTGGCGACGCCGCCGACCGCGGCGGTAATGCCGCCCGCGAGGAAGAACGCCGCCGCGGCGTGAAACTCCCGGAAGCCGAGCGCGACGAGGGTCGTGATCGTCATCAGCCCGGCCTCCATCAGCAGCAGCGACCCGACGTCGCGCGCGATGACCCCCAGATCCGAGGGAATCCGACCGGCGTTTCGATCGGACATCTCAGTCGGCGTCCTCGGCGTGACCGAACACGTCCGTCACGTCGGGGACCGCGCCGATACCGGAGTAGACCGTGAGGAGGTCGCCCGGTTCGATGCGCGTGTTCCCCCGCGGCGTGATCGGCTCGCCTTCCCCGTTGCGCTCGATCGCGACGATCAGGGTCTGCCCCCCGAGGAGGTCCGCCTCGTCCGCCTCGCGCAGGGTCATGTTCGCGATCGGAGCGTCGGAACCCACGGTGATCTCGAACACCTCCGCCTCCTCGCCGATGTGCATGAAGTCGACGATCGACGGCCGGCTCACCGCCCGGTAGAGGTACTCCGCGATCAGGCTCTGGGGGTTCTGCATCGTGTTGACGCCGATCTGCTCGAACACGCTCATGTGCTCGGGGTTGTGGACGACCGAGACGACGTTCGGGATCGACAGCTCCTGTGCGAGCAGACAGACCATGATGTTCGCCGCGTCCTGGTCGGTCGTCGAGATGAGCGCGTCGGCGCGGTCGGCGCCCGCGTCCTGTAGGGTCTCCTTCGAGGTCGCGTCGTCGTTGATGACCAGACAGTCGTACTGCCGCGAGGCCCGCTCGGCCCGCTCCTCGTCGCGCTCGATGACGACGACCTCGTTGCCGCCCGCGGTCGCGAGCTCGACGAGCGGCGTGCCGATGTCGCCCGCGCCGACGACGATCAGATACATTTGTCGGCCATTCAAAATCGACCACCGAAAGCCTACCGCTGTGTCCCTCGGCGCGGGAGAGCGACCTCTCCGTCAGCGCCCGCCGAACAGGCGTTCGCGGAGCGACCGCGAGGACGGCCGCTCCGAGAGCAGCACCGGCGTGTCGAGGCGCTCTATCGTGGAGAACGCGAGCGACCCCCGGACGATCCGAGACAGGAGCCCGCGCTCGGTCGCGCCGACGATCACGAGGTCGTACTCCGATCCGAGCCGGCCGATCGTCCGCTCGACGTCGCCGGTCTCGATCCGGAGCGTCGCGTCGCCCAGCCCGTGACCCTCGGCCCAGCCAGAGAGGAACTCCCGGCCGGCCTCCGCTTCTCCCGCGTCGGCGACGTACAGCAGCGACACGTCGGCGCCGGCCGTGTCCCGGAGGGCTTTCGCGACCTCCGCGGAGAGGTCGGAGGACGGGCCGCCGGCGGTCGGCACGAGCACGTCCGAGAGGTCCAGCCGCTGGCCGTCCAAGACGAGGAAGTCGCACGGGAGGTCGTGGGTGAGCTCGTCGAGCGAGCCCTCGACGCGCCCGCCGGCGAACCGGGTCCCGCCGTAGCCCATCACGACGGTGTCGGCGTCGTTCGTTCGCGCGGCGTCGAACACCTCCTCGATCCCGCGGTGCGAGAGGATCGTCTTCGTCTCGATCGGCACGTCGAACGCCTCCGCGTCGGACGCGGCGGCGGCGAGCAGCTCCTCGGAGGAGGCGTCGAGCTTCTCCCGGTCCTCGGCCGCCCTCTCAAGCGAGGTCTGGTCGGGGACGGTGACGACGTGGATCGCGAGCACGCGTCCGCCCTTCTGCTGCGCGATCGCGCCGGCGAGCGTGATAAGCGCGCCCTCGGTCCGCGGGTTCGAGAGCGCGACGAGAACCGTCGGTCCGGCGTCGGTCTCGGTCATTCCCCGCCTCGTCAGCGCTCGGGCGGCAGAGACTCGCCCGGTCGCCGGTCGCTCATTCGTCCGCCTCCGCGCGGGGGAGGGCCACGACCGGGACGGTCGCGTTCGTCACGAGCTTCGCCGACAGGTCGCCGGAGAGGAACTGCATGAGCCGGTTCCCGCCGCGGGACCGATAGGCGATCGCGCTGGCGTCGACCTCCTCGGCGGCGTCGAGGATTGCGCCAACCACGTCTCGGGCATACGCGGTGTGTTCGTCGGCGTCGGGAAACACCCGCCGAACCGCGGCGTACGACTCCGTCGCCAGCTCCTCGGACTGCTCGACGGGCGTCTTGTCCGGGACGCCGCCGCCCTTCTCGACCACGTGGAGCGCGGTCACGCGCTCCGGGCCGTAGGGTTCGAGCGCCATCGCCGTCTCCAGGGCGTCCTCCTCGTGAGCGACCGGGAGGAGCACGTGGCCGAGCAGGTCCTGACCGTCGGTCTCGTCGATGCTCGTCATACCGATCAGTATCCCCCCGACCGGTTAAGAATATGCGCTCTACCAGTTCAGTGGCGTGGCGGGTTCGAGAAGCGTCCTCGGCCACTCACGGCCGCCGAATCGGGCTCCGGAACCGCAGTTACCGAGTGTCGATCGCCGAGATGAATACCGCGAGCACCGGGACGATCTCCAGCCGCCCGACCCACATCAGGAAGATCATCAGCAGTTTCGACGCGTTCGAGAAGAACTCGTAGTTCCCGAACGGGCCGAGCCGGCCGAACCCGGGTCCGATGTTCCCGATCGTCGCCAGCGAGGCGCTGATCGCTTCGAGCACCGTCAGCTGCTCGCCGATCCGGGCCGTGTCGAGGGAGATGAACACCGCCGACAGCGCGAACAACACGACGTACAGGAGCGTGAAGGCCATGATCCCCCGGATCGCGTCCTCGTCGACGACGCTCCCGCTGAGTCGGATCGGTTGGACGACGTCCGGGTGCGCCGAGGTGAACAGCTCCCGGCGGATCGCCTTCCCCACGATGAGCCACCTGACGATCTTGACGCCACCGCCCGTCGACCCGGCGGAGCCCCCGATGAACATCGCGAACAAGAGGATCACCTGCGCGTGCGTGTCCCACTGCGCGAAGTCGGCGGTCGCGTACCCGGTCGAGTTCAACAGCGAGCCGATCTGGAACGCGGCCTGCCGGAGCGAGTTCTCGGCGACGCCCTGCGTCGCCCCGCCGAGTTCGATCGCGGGCGCCGCACCGCGGAACAGGACCACCGCGAGGAGGGCCGTCACGACCGCCAGCGCGCCGGCGTAGGCGCGGAACTCGGCGTTCTTAAGCATGACCTCCACCTCGCCGCGTAACACGTGCCAGAACAGCGCGAAGTTGACGCCGGCGACCACCATGAAGGGGATCACGACCCACTGAACCGCCGCGGAGAACGCGGCAATGCTGTCGGCCTCGGGCGAGAACCCGCCCGTCGGAAGGGTTGTGAAGCCGTGCGCGACGGCGTTGAACAGGTCCATGTTCGGCGCCATTCCGACGAGGTGGAGCCCGTAGAGGATCGCGATGTAGAGAACGGTGAACCCGAAGTAGATCAGCCAGAGCGCCCGGGCCGTCTCGGCGATCTTGGGCGTGAGCTTCTGGAGCTCCGGACCGGGCGCCTCCGACTCCATCAGCTGTGCGCCGTTGACGGCGACCTCCGGGAGGATGGCGATCATCAGGACGATGATCCCCATCCCGCCGAGCCACTGGGTGAGCTGCCGCCACATCATCAGGGCGTGGGAGTGACGGTCCGTGCTGATCTCGCCGAGGACCGTGGCGCCCGTGGTGGTGAACCCGCTCATGGACTCGAACAGCGCGTTGACGATCCCGCCGGCGAGCGCGCCGAACGACCCGGTGTGCAGTCCGACCGTCGACGCCGTTCCGTACCCGGCGAGCAGGTACGGGACGGTGCCGATCACCGCGGCGGCGAGCCAGGCGAGCGAGACGAACAACAGCGCCTCTCTGGGGCCGAGGTCCGGATCCGGATCGACCCGCTCGACCGCGAACCCGACCGCGGCGACGAGCGCCATCGAGACGAGGAACACCCAGATATCTTCGCCGTACGCCAGCGCCACGAGGAGCGGCACCAGCATCGTGACGGCGAGGTACTTGATCCCGACCCCGAGAAGCCCCACGCTCGCCTTCCAGTTCACGCCCCACGACATAGTTGTTCGATCGGTATGGGAGTCGCCCGTTCGCTGTATTAAACTGTCGAAGGGGTGGCGGACGCGGTCGCCGTCACGACGTCCAGAACGCCCTCGTGAACAGCACGAGCACCGGGATGATCTCGATCCGCCCGATCCACATCAGGACGACCATCACGGCCCGGGTGCTCATCGAGAAGCTCGCAAAGGTGCCGTAGGGGCCGGCGTCGCCGAAGGCCGGGCCGATGTTGAGGAACGTGGTCGCCGCCGCCCCCAGCGCCTCGAACTCGGTGACCTGGAGGTCGGCGCGCTCGGCGTCGACGACGATGACCACGGCGAGCAGGAAGAAGATGACGATGCTCAACAGGAGGTACGCGTAGATGTCCCGGATCGCCGCCTCGTCGACAGTTTTCCCTGAGATACGGACCGGGCGCACCGCCTCGGGATGGATCGCGGTGAAGAGGTTCCGCCGGAACGACTTCAGCGCGACCAGCCACCGCAGCGACTTGATCGAGCAGGTGGTCGACCCGACCATCCCGCCGATGAACATCCCCATGAACAGCATGTGCTTCGCCGCGGGCGCCCACAGCACGTAGTCGGTGCTGGCGTACCCGGTCGTCGTCACGATCGACGCGACGTTGAACACGGCGTGGCGGATCGTCCCCTCAGCGCCGAACGTGGTGGCGGGGTCGAGGAACAGGCCGAGCGCGACGATCGACGCGAGCGTCCCCATCGCACCGAGGTAGAAGTGAAACTCCTCGTTCTTCAACAGGCGCATCGGCTCGCCGTTGATGGCGAAGTAGATGAGGACGAAGCTGGTCGAGCCGATCACCATGAAGGGGACGACCGCCCACTGGATGAGCGGGTGGAACGCGCCGACGGAGAGCGGCTCCGGCGAGAAGCCGGCCGTCGCGACCGACGTAAACGCGTGGGCGACCGCGTTGTACAGGTCCATCTGCGGGTCGACGGCGAGCCCGAGCCCGAAGTACACGACGACCGCGAGCGCCGTGAGTCCGACGTAGATCCCCCAGATGAGCTGGGCCGTCCGCGAGATCTTCGGCGTGAGCTTGTTGACGTCCTGGGTCTGTGACTCCGTCTCCATGAGCTGTGCGCCGCCGACCCCGAGCTCGGAGAGCACCGCGGTCGCCAGGATTAAGATTCCGAGCCCGCCGAGCCACTGGATCACCTGCCGCCACATCAACACCGATCGGGAGTGGACTGAGAAGTCGACGAGCACGGTCGCCCCGGTCGTGGTCAGCCCGCTCATCGACTCGAACATCGCGTTGACGGGGTGCGCGACCGTTCCGACCCCGGCGACGACGAACGGGATCGCGCCGACCGCGGCGACGAGGAACCAGATCATCGCGACCGCGAGGAACGCCTCGCGGGGGCCGAGGTTCGCCGTCGGGTCCCGGACCGACCGGAACGCCGCGCCGAGGGCGAGCGAGACCGCGATCGCCGCGAGGAACGGCAGCGGCGACTCGCCGTAGTACACGGCGACGAGCAGCGGAAAGGCCAGAGGGACGGAGAGCGCCGCGAGGACGTCTCCGGTGAGCCCCACGCTCGCGCGCCAGCCGACTCGGATCGCAGTGGTCACGGACTGCTCACGCCATGGAGGTGATCTTGCCGATGGCGTCCGACTCCGCGAGCAGGATGACGTGGTCGCCGGCTTGGAGCACGGTGTCCCCGCGAGGGGTGACCAGCCTGTGGTTGCGGGTGATCGCCCCGATGACGAACCGCGCGTCGCTTTCGGCGACGATCTCCGAGATCGGGCGGCCGGTGAGCCCGCAGCCCTCGGTGAGTTCGAGCTCGAGGACCTCGGCCTGGTCGTTCTCCAGGACGGCGATGTTCTCGGCGACGCTCTCGTAGGTGAACCGCGTGATCTCCTCGGCGGTGACGGTGCGCGGGTTGATCGCGATGTCGATCCCGATCTCCTCGAAGACGGTGACGTAGTCCGGGCTGTCGACCACCGCGATCACCCGATCGACGCCGAGCCGCTTTGCGAGCACCGAGACGAGCAGGTTCTTCTCGTCGGAGCTGAGCGCGGTGACGAGGATGTCGGCGTCGTCGACGTGTTCGCGGGAGAGGAACTCGGTGTCGGTCGCGTCGTGTTCCATCACGACCGTCTTCGGGAGGTTCTCCGCGAGCCACCGCGCGCGGTCGGCGTCGCGCTCTATCAGGCGCGGCTTGAAGTCGCGCTCCTCCAGCAGTCGGGCGGTCTGGTAGCCGATCTCACTGCCCCCGACGACGACGATCTCGTCGGCGCGGTCGGGGGTCGTCTCCGGCGCCACGTCGGTCGCGAACGACTGGACGCTCTCCGGGCTCCCGATCACGACCGCGCGGTCCCCGACCGCGATCCCGGTGTCGCCGCGGGGGATCGTCATCTCCCCGTCGCGGAACAGGCCGACGAACGTGAGCGACTCGAAGCGGTCGGCCTCCGAGACGGTCTGTCCGGCGACGGGGCTCCCCTCGGCGATCTCGAACTCGGCCATCTGGACGAGCCCGCTCGCGAACGGGTCGACGTCGATGGCGGCGGGGAGCCCGATGACCCGGACGATGTTCTCCGCGGTCAGGAGATCAGTACACACCATGAAGTCGACGCCGAAGGCGCCCTCGTTGCCCTCCCACGTGCGGAGGAAGTCCGTGCTCTTCACGCGGGCGATCGTGAACCCCTCGCCGAGCGTCTTCGCGGTCCCGCAGGCGACGAGGTTCGTCTGGTCGTTGTCGGTGCAGGCGATGACCATGTCCGCCCGTCCGACGTCGGCAGCCGTCTGGATCTCCGAGGTGGTCCCGTCGCCGGCGATCGTGAGCACGTCGAGCTCGTACTTGAGCTGTTCCGCGCGGTCCGGGTCGACGTCGACGACGACGACCTCGTGGTCCGACGCGAGGCTCGCAGCGATGCTGGTCCCGACCTCGCCGGCCCCGATGATGACCACGTGCATGGGCCCAACCAGAGACCGGACCCTGAAGTTCGTTACTATCGCTAGCGAGGATCCGGACGCGCCGCAGGCGCGCCCGGCGGTCCCGGCGGACTCGGGTGGGCCCGTCTACGCGTCGCCGCCGAACGACGCCGGCTCTTCCCACGCGTCCCGTCCCGAGACGGTGCGCTGCGGGAACGGGATCGTGATGTCCTCCTCGTCGAACCGCTGTTTGACCGCCTTCACGTAGTCCGCGCGCGCCTTCACGAAGTCGGCCCGCGAGGGGTCGTCGATCCAGATCCGCGACTGCAGCCCCACGTACGAGTCGGCGAGCTCGGTCAGCCGCACCGAGGGCTCGGGGTCGTCCAAGATCGCGTCGCTCTGCTCGGCCTCCTCGACGATGATCTCGGTCGCCCGCTCCACGTCGTCCTCGTAGTCGATCCCGAAGACGAACTTCAGGCGGAGCGTCTTCTTCGCGACCGGGTTCTTCACCACGTCGCTCGTCAGGGCGTGGTTCGGCACCGTGAGCAGCTCGTTGTCGAACGTGCGCACGCGGGTGACCCGGAGGGAGATGTCCTCCACGATCCCGGAGTTCCCTTTCCACTCGATCCAGTCGCCGATGCGGAACGGCTTGTCCGTGTAGATGAACACGCCCGCGACGAAGTTCTTGATCACGTCTTGGAGCGCGAAGCCGATCGCCAGCGTCGCCGCGGCGGCGATCGTCGCCAGCGACCGCAGGAACCCCTGATACCCCGCGGCGCCGAACGCGACCGTGACCCCCGCGAACAGCACGACGAACGCGACGATCTTCTGGAGCGGGCGCCGGGCGTGCTCGTCGAGCCCCTGCCTGTCGAACACCCGCCCGGCGAGCGGCGCGATGACCGCCTTATGAAGCACGTACGCCGCGACGACGACGACCAGGAAGATCGCGGCGTCGACGACGATCCCGGTCAGCGGGCCGAGGAGCGGCTCCAGCGTGCCCGCGACCGCGACGGTCCCGAGCGCCCCCGCGGGAGCGCCCATCAGTGCAGCACCGCCGTGTTCCCGCGCGTCTCGATCAGCTCGGCGTCGACCGCCTCGGCCAGTTCCGCGGCGAGCTCGTCGGTCGTGGTCCCGCCCCGCGCGGCGCGGAGGAACTTCACCTTCACGAGCTTGGCGTCGTCGAGCTGGTCGGCCGTCTCGTCGACGACCGCGTCGACGCCCTTCTTCCCGACCCAGACGGTGACGTCGAGGTCGTGCGCTTCCTTGCGAAGCTCTTGGTCGCTCATACACGGTGGAGTCGGCCGCGCGCATTGAAGCTTGAGGTTCGGGCCCGGACAGCGCGAATCGCGTGCCTCGCGGAGGGCCTACAGATCCCGTTCCCGTTCGGCGTCGCGGTCGACGACCCGGTTGGTGTCCCCGCCGGCGTCACTCGCCTCGCGCTCCGCGCGAGCTCGATCCGCGTACTCGGCGGCGTCTTCCGGCGTCTCCGTCTCTAACAGCCGGTCGAGCTTCCGCTCGAACTGCTCGTCGGTGAGGTCGCCCTCGGCGTACCGGGCCCGGAGTCGGTCGAGCGCGTCGGCTGTGTCTCCGGGCTCCCGGTCGCCGCTGCGGTCCCCGATCGGGCTCCGTCCCCCCTCTCGTCCGCGCTCGCGCCCAGTCTCCCGGTTCGTCTCCCACTCCGTCGACGGGTCGTCGTCGACCCACTCCGACTCCTCCTCTTCGTCGAATAGCATCGAGACCACCGGGACGATCACGATGTAGCCGAACAGCATGAATCCGAGCCACCAGTCGAACCCGAGCAGCAGCGCGGCGAGCCACGTCCCCGTCACCACCGTCGAGGCGATGCCGCTCGCGTTCCGTCTGAACCGCTCGCGCGTGGAGGTGTCCGCCATCGACGTATCCGTCCTCGCCGGGGGACAAAGTCGTGTCGGCGATCGGAGAGAGAGCCGGGCGGCGGTCAAGGCGACGGAGCGGCCGGAAAACGCCTCCTGACCGAACGACCGCGCGAAAATTAGATTAGTCTAATCTTTTTCTTTGACCAGAAGTATATTATACATGCCTTCTCTAAAACACGGTATGCACACGAACGCGAACAGTTCGTCGAACGTCTCTCGACGCCGGTTCACCGCGATCGGCGCCGGCGCGCTCGCCGGCGGACTCGCCGGCTGCACGGGGAACGCGGCCGACGGGGGGTCGGCCGGCGGCGGGTACGGGAGCGATGGCGACGGTGGCGGAGGCGGTGACAGCACCGGCGACGCCGAGTACACCGTCGTCGCCTCGTTTTTCACGTTCTACGACTTCGCCGACTCGCTCGCGGCGGGGACGGAGATCGCGGTCGAGAACCTTGTCCCGACCGGGCTCCACGGCCACGGCTGGGAGCCGGACCCGTCGATCCAGCGCCGGATCACCGACGCCGACGCCTTAGTCCACGTCGGGCCCGACTTCCAGCCGTGGGTCGACCGCGCGATCGACGCGCTCGCGGCCGAGTCGGCGGAGACGACCCTCATAAACAGCCGAGCCGGCGTCGAGTTGATCCCGCTGGCCGACTCGCTCGACGAGGAGGAGGAGGCCGTCGAGAACGCGAAGGACCCCCACTTCTGGCTCGACCCCCGACGCGCGAAGACGGCCGTCGCGAACATCGCGGACGGCCTCGCGGCGGTCTCGCCCGACGACGAACCGACGATCCGGGAGAACGCGGCCGACATCGATGCGGAGCTCGATCGCCTCGACGAGGAGTGGCAGGCTGCCTTCGACGCCGCCGAGCGCGACGTGGCGTTCCTGGCCGCGCACAACGCCTTCGGCTACCTGGCGGAGCGGTACGACGCGACGATCGAGCCCCTCGTCGTGAACCTCGCGGCGAACGACGACGTGCGGCCCGCGGACATGCAGCGCGCGCAGGACGCGATCGCCGAGCACGGCATCGAGCACATTGGCGCCGCCGTCTTCGAGCCGATCCACCCGGCGCGCCAACTATTGGAACAGACCGACGTGACGGGCTACTTCCCCGTGACGCCGTACGCGGGGACCGCGGAGTCGTGGGTCGAGCGGGGGTGGGGGTACTTCGACATCGCCCGCGAGGTGAACCTCCCGACGTTCCGGGTCCTGCTCGGCGTCGACGACCCCGAGGAGGTAACGTTCGCCGATTACGGGCGCAACTTCGAGCCATGAGCCGGGAATCGGCGCCGACCGACGCCGGCGACGACGCGCCCCTCGTCGAGGCCCGCGACCTGACGTTCGGCTACGCCGCGGCACCGGTCGTCGAGGACGTGGACCTCCGGGTCGAGCGCGGCGAGTACGTCGGGATCGTGGGCCCGAACGGCTCCGGGAAGAGCACGCTGCTCCGGCTCCTCTTAGGGCTCCACGAGCCCGACTCGGGTTCGGCGGAGTTGCTCGGTCGCCCCGCCCGGGCGTTCGCGGAGCGCGAGCGCGTCGGCTACGTGGCACAGGACGTGACGGAAGACGAGAAGCGGATGCCGATCACGGTGAGCGAGGTCGTCCTGATGGGCCGGTTCCCGCACGCCGGGTTCGGTCGGGTGACGGCCGCGGACCGCGACCGCGCCTGCGAGGCGCTCCGGACGGTCGGGATCGAACACCTCGCGGACCGCAAGATCACCGCGCTCTCCGGCGGGCAGCGCCAGCGGACGTACATCGCTCGGGCGCTCGCCGGGGAGGCCGAGCTGCTCGTCTTAGACGAGCCGACGGTCGGGGTCGACGCCGAGTCCGTCGAGGCGTTCTTCGAGCTCCTCGACGGGCTCGTCGCGGACGGGATGACCGTCCTGCTGGTCGAACACGACATCGGCGCCGTCATCGAACACGCCTCGCGGGTGGTCTGTCTCAACCGCGAGGTGTACTTCGACGGCGACCCGGTCGAGTTCGCCGACAGCGACGCGCTCGACCGCGCGTACGGGACGAACGTGCGCCGCGAGGAGGGAGGGATCGTCACGTGACGACGGCTGCTCTTTCCGCCGTTCTCCTCTCTGTCCCCCTCCTCTCCGCCCCTTACGACCTCCTCGCCCGGCTCGTCGGGCTGTGGAGTGACGGACTCGGCTGGATCGGCGAGCGGCTTGGGATCGCGATGTTGGAGTACGTGTTCATGCACCACGCGCTCCTCGTGGGCGCGCTCATCGCGGTGATGGCGCCGCTGATCGGTACGTTCCTGGTCCACCGCCAGCTCGCGCTGATCGGCGACGCGCTCGCGCACACCGCGTTCGCGGGCGTCGCCGTCGGGCTGTTCGTCAACTCGCTGCTCGGCACCGGGATCTCCCCGTACGTCACGGCCATCGTCGTCGCCGTGATCGCGGCGCTGGCGATCGAGCTCATCTCCGAGACCACCGACGCGTACAACGACGTGTCGATGGCGATCGTGCTGTCGACCGGGTTCGCGCTCGGCGCGGTCCTCATCAGCCTGAACACCGGCGGGCTCGCGGTCGGGATCAACCAGTACCTGTTCGGGAACCTCTCGACGGTGTCGCGGGAGAACGCGGTCCTCCTCGTGGTCCTCTTCGCGGTCGTCGCGCTGGTAGTGACGGTCACCTACAAACAGCTGCTGTACGTGACCTTCGACGAGACCGCGGCCCGCGTCGCCGGCGTCAACGTCCCCTGGTACAACCGCCTGATGACTACGCTGACCGCGCTCGTCGTGGTCGGCGCGATGCAGATCATGGGCGTCATCCTGGTCGCGGCGATGCTGGTCGTCCCCGTCGCGGCCGCCGCCCAGCTCGCGCGGGGGTTCCGCGAGGCGCTGCTCGCGTCCGTCGTGCTCGCGCAGATCGCCGTGCTCGTCGGGATCACGCTGTCGTTCCGCTACAACACGACCGCCGGCGGCACCATCGTCCTCGTCGCCGTCGGGGTCTACGTCGCGGCGGTGCTCGCCGGGAAGGTTCAGTCGCGGCGGGCCGGGGACGAGGTCCCCGAACGCGTCGACGGGGCCGAGGGGTCGACGAGCGACTAGTCCGCCCGTTCCGCGGGCCCGTCGCGGAGGCCGCCGTCGAGCCCGAGGCCGACCCGGTCGCCGTACCGGTCCCAGACGACCACGAGCGAGGGGACGAGCAGGATCGAGCAGAGGTACGCGTACAACACGCCGAGCGCGAGCAGCACGCCGAAGTCCCGCAGGAGCGGGATCACGGCGAGCCAGAGGACGCCGAGCCCGCAGACGGTCGTGAGCATGCTCCCGGTGAGCGCGCCGCCGGTGCCGGCGATGGTGATGTCCAGCGCCTCGTCGATCCCGTGTCCGGCCTTGTACTCGTCGACGAACCGGTGGACGAAGTGGACGGTGTAGTCCACCCCGAGCCCGATCGACACCGAGAGGATCGGGGCGTTGATCGGCGTTAGCGGGATCGAGAGGAGCCGCATCGACCCCACGAGCAGCCCCACCGTGACGAGCACGGGCACGAGGTTTAAAAGTCCGTAGACGGCCTTTCCCTCCAGGTAGGCGTACGAGATCGCGAGGAAGACCGCCGTGAGCGCGAACGCGGCGATCAGGCTCCGGATCGCGGACTCGGTGAGCCGGTCGATCACCGCTTCGTTGACGACGAGGTCCCCCGTCGGCACCGCTTCCAGCGGGGTGCGCTCGGCCAGCTCGCGCACGTCCGCGACCGCCTCGGAGTTGTCGACGCCCGGCCGGATCGTGTAGTCGATCCGCGCGCTCCCGCGGTCGGCGGCGAGGTAGCCGCGGGCCTGCCCCTCGGCCGAGGAGTCGAGCAGGGCGTCGTACACCTCGTCGACGTTGCGGTCCGGGACGCCCGTCCCGAGCCGGTCGTTGCGTTCGACGACCGCCGCGAACTCGGGGTCCCGCGCGGCCTGGTCCTCGATGACGGTGACGACGCTGGTCGAGGCCGCCCGGCGCTCGTCGGTCGTCTCGAAGGTGTCGGGGGGGTTGCGCGTGGTCCGGTCGATGAGCTCCAAGGCGTCATCGTCCCTCACCGACTGGTCGACGTACAGCGTCACGCTCCCGACGAAGTCCTGCTCGAACTCCTCCTCGAACAGCGTGAGCACGCGCAGGAACGTGTAGTCGGTCGGCGCGAACGGCTCCGGGAGGTTCGAGTACGTCTCCAACCGGTCCTCGTCGGGGAAGAACGCCTCCTCGGAGAACTCCGTGTTCACCCCCGTGCCGTACGCGCCGCCGACCGCGCCGCCGACGAGGATCACGGCGACCACGAGGACGGGCGCGACCTTCGAGAGGTCGACGCCGACGCGGAGCGCGCGGCCGAGCCGCGAGCCGCCGGATCCGAGCGCCGTCGTGCCGAACGCGGGGATCGGGAGCCGCTCGCGCCAGCGGTCCGCGAGCACCTTCGTCGCGGGCAGGAAGACCCCGAATATCACGAGGGTGAAGGTGATCCCGGCGGCGGCGACGATCCCGAAGTCCCGGTTGGGCTCGAAGGGGCTCGCCACGTTCGAGACCAGCCCGAACACGGTGGTGATCGTCACGAGCAGGAACGCGATGAGCAGCTGGTCGGTCGTCGTCCGCATCGCGGCCGCGATCGAGAGCCCCTCGCCCCGCTCCTCGCGGTACCGGTTGACGATGTGGATCCCGAAGTCGATCCCGACCGCGAGCAGCAGCGGGAAGACGGTGATGAGGGAGTCGGAGAACGGAATCCCCGCGTACCCCATGAACCCGAACGTCCACAGAAGCGACAGGAGCAGGGCCGCGAGCCCGATCGCCATGTCGATCGGATCGCGGTAGGCGAACACGAGGAAGCCCAAGATGAGAAGCAGTGCTGCGGGGAACACGATGATCGCCGTGTCGCCGAGCAGCGCGGTGATCTCCGACTGGAGCACGCCGTCGCCGAAGAGGATCGCGTTCTCGCCGGCCTCGTTGCCCGGCACCGTGTCGAGCGTCTCGATGCTGCGCGTCTGCAGCTCCGTCACGCGGGCGGTCGTCGCCGCGTCGGGCACGTCGTAGGTGATCCCGACGATCGCGGCGTCGGCGGTCTGGGCGGTCGGGTTGTAGTCGACGGACACCTGCGCCTCGACCGCGCCCGCAGCGTCGGCCTCGTTAATCGCCGTCCGCAGCTCCCGCGGCGTCGCCTCTTCGACCGCGTCGCGCCGCTGGGCGGCGGTCTCCGCGGTCGGGTCGAGCCGCCGGGCGATCGCGTCCGCGTGGCTCGAGGTGGACCCCACCCTGAGCGTCGACCGCGACTCCAGCCGGTGTTGAGTCTCTAAGATCCGTATCAGGGTCGTCCGGGAGAGCACGTTGTCGTCGGTGACGATCACCTGCGCGGCGGTGGCCGACCCGCCGATCGACGTCTCGAACTCCTCGTCGATGTCGTCTAACGCCTGCTGGGCCGGGATGTCCTGCGTGAACTGGTCGGCGCCGGCGCTCGTCTCGATCCCCCCGATCCCGCCGACGGCGACGACGCTGACGAGGAGGAAGACCACGACCACCGTCACCGGCTGCTCGGTGACGAACTCGTCGACGCGCTCGACGAGCCGGTCGGCCGCGGTCACGGTCGCCCCCGGCGGTCGTCGGACCGCGATCGCCAGGCGAACGGCGGGGAGCGCTCGCTCGCTCGGTCCGGTGTGGGTTCCGTCATCCGGTTACCGCCGCCGGTACCAGACGACCGCTCCCGCGCCGGCGACCACGACGAGCAGGCCGACGACGAGCGAGCCCACCGGGAACCCGCCGTCGTCGGTGGGTTCGGTCACCTCGATCGGGTACTGGGTCACGTCCGAGATCCGGTCGTTGCCGCGCTCGTCGTCGTACCGGAAGTCTAACTCGATCGGGTGGGTCTCGACGCTGGCGCCGGGCGCGGCCGACACCTCGAACCAGATCTCGGTCGACTCGCCCGGTTCGAGCTCGTCGACGAACGCCTCGTCGTTGGGGGCCGACAGCGGGCTGTCGGCGTACAAGCCGGCGTTGATCGACGAGAGCGTCTCCGGGCGCTGGTTCGTGATTTCGAATGAGACCCGGCGCGTCTCGCCCGCCGGGACCGTCGTGTTGTCGGCGACCAGGTCGAACTCGGGCTGACGCGGTGCGACCTCGATCCGCCGCGTCTCGTCGACCGCGACCGTCGAGTCGCCGCTCTCGTACTCGGTCGTGAACCGGAACTGCCGCGGTCCGGGGTCGGCGTTGCCGTTCACGTCGGCGTCGAAGGAGAACTCGACCGACTCGCCGGCCGGAATCTCCGGGAGCGCGTACCTGCTCTCGCCGACGCTCACCCGTTGGCTCTGCGGGTCCGCGACCAGCACCGCGTCGTCGACGTCGAGCGGGCCCTCGTTCGCGAGCGTCCCGGAGACGGTCCCCGAGTAGCCGACTTCGAGGGTCCCCTCGACGTTCTCGACCGAGAACGACTGCTCCGCGGCCGGGACGACCCCCGCCCGCGAGGCGGGCGCGGTCTCGTCGATCCCGTCGCGGTCGCGGTAGTCGACCGTGGAGACGAGCGCGTACGCCCCGCCGCCGAAGTCGGACGAGACGGCGGAGTCAAAGGTTACTGTCCGGTTCTCGCCGGGCTCCCAGTCCCCGACGAACGCCTCGCCGCTGCCGTCGCCGCCGATCACGGCGCCGCTGCCGGTGGTCGTCCCGGTGACGACCGCGTCGCGGGCGATCTCGTCGCCGACGTTCCGCAGCGTCGCGGTCACCTCGCCGCTCCCGCCGACCTGCGCGTCCGTCTCGGTGTCGAGGATCGCGAACCGCGCGCCGTCGTCGACGACGACCGTCAGGTCGAAGCGGTCGCTCCCGCGGGTGTCCTTGTGGTTGTTGAACTCGGGGACCACCTCGAAGGTGTACCGGTAGCGGGCGGTCACCTCGACCTCGTACTCACCGTCCGGCACGTCGTCGGGGACCGTGACGTCGAGCGGGACGGAGACTGGGCTCGCGTCGGTCCGCACGTCGCCGACCACGGTCGTGCCGTCGCCGACCTCGATCGGCACGTCGCCGTCGTCGACCTCCAGTCTGAGCCCGCGGGCGGTCGTCACGCGCGGGTCGAGGTCGTTGCCCCTCTCCATGGTCCCCGTGTTGAGGATGTCGACCGTCACCGCCGACTCGGCGCCGCTCGGGACGGTCCGCTGCGAGAGGAACAGGTCGAGCTCGGGCGAGCCGCGGACCTGCTCGCCGCCGGCCTGCGCGACGGCGTCGCCGGCTCCATCGCCGGTCGCATCGGCGCCGATCGCGTCGGTCCCGACCAGCGCCGCCTGCCCGCGGTCGAGCGCGTCGCCGGACCCGGACGCGGCCGCGCCGGAGAGCGCGACGCCGGCGACGAGCGCCCCGGCCGCGACGACCGCCAGCGCCAGCGTGGCGATCCGCGCGCCCCGGCTCATCTCCGCCCTCCGGTAGCCGGGTGACGCGGGTTCGCCCGGTCCGCGCCGCGGAGGCCAACAGCCCGTCCACCGACCGCGTCGAGTCGAGTCATACGGTCGTGTCGGACGCTCCCGACATAAGCGTGTTGAATGAACGTTCAATCAGGGTCCCTATATGCGCGGCCGCGGTAGGTGGACCATGAAGGACCCGTTCGCGGAGCCGGCCGACACTCGACAGGCCATCCTCGGGGCGGCGTTCCGCGCGCTCTGCGAGCACGGGTACGCCGATCTCACGATAAAGCGGATCGGCGAGGAGTTCGACAAGAGCCCCTCGCTCGTGTATCACCACTACGACGGGAAAGACGAGCTGTTGGTCGACCTGCTCGGCTTCCTGCTCGACGGCTTCGAGGAGTCGGTCTCGGAGGGCGCGTTCGACATGACGCCCCGAGAGCAGCTCGACACCTACGTCGCGGCGACGACCGATCCCGACTCCATCCCCGGCGAGTACGGCCCCGACGGGCGGTTCATGACCGCCATCGTCGAGCTTCGGGCGCAGGCCGCGACCGACGAGGCGTACCGCGATCACTTCGACCGCAGCGACCGGGTGTTCGGATCGTACCTCGAACGCACGGTCCGCGAGGCGGCCGTGGAGGTACGCGAGGCGACCGCAGAGGTACGCGACGAGACGGGCGACGCGGACCGGTCCGACGCGACCGCCGACCCCGTCTCGCCCGCGGAGGTCGCGTCGACGCTTCAGACGCTCGCCACCGGGGGCATGCTGCGCTGGGCGACGACGACGGATCGGGAGTGGACCGACGACACTCGGCGGGGGATCGACCGGTACGTGGAGACGGTGCTCCCCCGGGTCGAGACCGACGCCTGAAGCGAGGGGTCGCCTCCCGCGTCAGCGGTCGGTGACGCCCTCGGGATCCATCCGTGCGACCTCCTCTTCGAGCCACTCGCGCAGCCACTTCACGCGCTTGATGCGCTGGTGAGCGATGCTCTCGGCGGTGTCGGAGACGACGCGCTCGGTGTGGTCGCGGGCGCGCTGGAGCACGCGGTCGACCATCATCGCGGCGTCCATGTGGGTCCGCGACTCGTACCCCATCCGGAGCAGCATCAGCACGGCGCCGTTCGCGCCGACCTTGTCGAGCACGTCGGCCTCGATCAGACACCGGCTCTCGAGGGGTACGTCCGCCAAGTCTCCCGTGTAGGAGTGCTCGACGACCGCGCCGCACACCTCCTCGATGAACGACTCCGGGTAGTTGCCGCGGCTCTGGAGGTACTCGCGGGCGACGCGCGCGCCGGCCTCGGCGTGCACGTCCTGCTCGGCCTCCAGCTTCGCCACGTCGTGGAACACCGCGGCCACCCGAACCACGTCGACGTCGGCCCCCTCGCTCTCGGCGATGTCGGCCGCCAGGTCGACGACGTTGAGGATGTGGTTGAACCGGTAGTCGGCCGAGTGCCAGGGGTACCAGCGCATGCGACCGCCGTCCTCCTCGCTCTCGACGCTTGCCGCGAGGTAATCTCTCACAAACCCTTTCATCTCCTCGAAGTCCTCGTCGCTCACCTCCGTTTCCTTAATCTCGACGCCCACGGGAACCACCTCGGGCGAAAAACTCGTTGTTCATTACCGTAACCGAGGAGCGTTTCGTTCTTAGTCGTTACGACGGGTGTACCGCCGCGCGCTCGGCGGGTGAGCGCGCACCCGACGCCGAGGTCCTTAAGTCCGGGCGGTGACCACCGACACGTATGTGGGGCCCCTGGGGAAGCGGCGAGAAGGCGCGGTTCCAGCGGGCCGCGGGCGTGAACGTCGTCGGGAACACGGTGAAGATCGCGGTGGAGGGGGCGGCGGGGCTGGCGTTCGGCAGCGTCGCCCTGCTCGCCGACGCGGCCCACTCCGTCGCCGACCTCGTCGCCAGCGCGGTCGTGTTCGTCTGGGGCGGGTCGCGGTACGACGACGCAGACGAGACCCACCCGCACGGCCACCAGCGGATCGAGCCGCTGACCGCGCTGTTCGTGGGCGCGACGATCGTGCTGCTCGGACTCCTGCTCCTCCGGGAGTCGGCGCTCGGACTCGTGGGGCCGGTCGAGGTCGCCGCGAGCCCGGTCCTCGTCGCCGCGCTGCTGTTCGCGATGGCCGACATGTACCTCCTCTACTGGTACACCGAGCGGGTGAACGCGACGCTGGGATCGACCGCGCTGACCGCGCTCGCGGCCGACTGTCTCAACGACATCTACACGACGATCGCCGCCCTGGTCGGCGTGTTCGGGCTCCTGCTCGGGTTCCCGATCCTCGACCCGGTCGCCGGGGCGCTCGTCAGCGTCCTCGTCGTCTATCAGGGCGTCGAGATCGCCCGCGAGAACGTCACGTACCTCGTGGGCGCGGCGCCGCCGGCCGCCGACCGCGAGCGGGTCACCGCCGCGCTCCGCGAGAACCCCGCGGTCGAGGGCGTCCACGACCTGACGGTGTTCTACGACGGCACCGATCTTGAGGTCGAGGTCCACGTCGAGGTCGACGGCGAGATGACGCTCCGGGAGGCCCACGACATCGAGACGGAACTGGTCACGGGGCTCCGGAACTTGGAGGACGTGGGCGACGTGCACGTCCACCTCGACCCCTCGGGCGTCGGCGAGTGGAAGGACGCCGACGACGCCCGCGACCGGAACTGACGCGCCCCGGCGTGCGGCTTACCAGGCCGGCGCCCCTACCGCTCGTATGATCAAGCGGCGCTGGCTGGAGATGACGTGGCGCGACGCGCTGTTCTGCCACTGGCCGGTCGATCCCGCCGTCGTGGCCGGAACGCTGCCAGACCGGCTCTCGGTCGCCACCCACGAGGGCGACGCGTACCTGAGCGTCGTTGCCTTCGCGATGGACGACATCCGCCCGCGCAGGGCGCCGGTCGGGCTCTCGTTCCCGGAGCTCAACCTCCGGACCTACGTCGAGGGGCCCGCCGGTCGGGGGGTGTACTTCTACAACCTCGACGCCGCCGACCCGATCGGCGTCGCGGTCGCGCGGCGGCTGTTCGCCCTCCCGTACTACCGCGCCGAGATGGACGTGACCCGTCCCCGGAGCGCCGACAGCTCGGGTGTCGCCGGCGGCCCGGACGCCCGGGACGGCCCGGGCGCTCCCGTCCGGTTCACCAGCCGCCGGACGCACTCCGGCGTCCCGCACGCGCGGTTCGACGCGACCTACGAGCCGACGGGCGAGGCGTTCGCGGCCGAGCCGGGGTCGCTCGACGCGTTCCTCGTCGAGAACTACCGGTTCTACGCGCAGGGAAACCGGCTGTACCGCGGCGAGATCGCCCACGAGCCGTGGACGCTGCGCGAGGCGACCGTCGACACCCGAGCGAACACGCTGTTCGAGGCGAACGGCTTCGACCGCCCCGACGGCGATCCGATCGTCCGCTACGCGGAGCCGATCGAGGTGGGCGCGGACCGGATTCGATCCGTTCGGTGAGATGCTGTTCTCGAACATATCCTTGTTCGGAACGGCCGGCCAGTGAACCCGGTCCCGCGATCGACTTCGGAGGGGAGTGTTGCAGATCGATATCGGCGATACGGTATTTAAACAGCCAAGAGCGACGACGATTACTTATAAAGAATCGTGAGGCGGCGCGTGCCTGCGAGCGCCCGGAGGGCGCGAGACGCACGCGCGAGGTCGCCGGCGCTTAGAAGCGCCGGCCGACGAGGCTGGGGAGGCGTGAGGCTGCTGTGCGGTTGCGGGTGGGTGGGACCCAAAGGGGCAGTCGCCGGCGGCGGAGCCGCCGGCTGCCAGAGGCGCGAAGCGCCTCGCTGCCGCGAGGACGGCGCAGGCGACGGAAGCACTGGAAGGAGCGAGCACCGCGAGCGACTGAAGCGCGCAGCGAGCGTGCGCCGTCCTCGCGGCTGGGGCTTTGGAAGCGTTCGTGTCGATCGTCGGTTTATAAGCACCGTACAGCCGAGCGGCTGGGCCTTTGGAGGCCGTCACTCCAGCGTCGTCGATCGCTTATAAACATCCGCCAGCACCACCACAATCCGACTTATAAACAACCGACCCGCCGCAGTGACTCACGTACTCCCGCTATCGCTCGCCGGTTACGGGAACAGCCCGCGGTACTCGTGGGCGCTCGCGGTGCGCTCCAAGGCGAGCGTGTACGCCGCCGTCCGGAGGTCCGGCAGCTCCTTCTGGTCGTACTGGTCGATCGTCTGGTCGAACGCCGTGCCGATGCGGCGCTCCAGCTCGGCGTTGACCGTCTCAAGCGGCCACGAGAACTCCTGGGCGTTCTGAACCCACTCGAGGTACGAGACGATGACCCCGCCGGCGTTCGCGAGGATGTCGGGGACGACCTGGATGTCCCGCTCCGTGAGCACCTCGTCTGCGGCGACGGTCGTCGGCCCGTTCGCCGCCTCGACGATCGCGGACGCGCGGAGGTCGTGGACGTTGTCCGCGGTGATCACGCCCTCGACCGCGGCGGGGATCAGCACGTCGACGTCGAGCGTCAACAGCTCCTCGTTCGTGATCTGGTCGGGATCGTCCCACTGGTTCCCGCCGCTGGTGCGCCGGTCCTCGGGCATGGCCCGCGGCTCTCCGGCGACGTACTCCTCGATCAGGCCGCCGGCGTCGACGTGAGCGCCGAGCGCCGCCACGTCGAGCCCGTCCGGATCGTAGGCCGCGCCGCTCACGTCGGAGGTGGCGACGATCCGCGCGCCCGCCTCGTCGAGGAGCCGGGCCGCGTGCGACCCGACGTTGCCGAACCCCTGGATCGCGACGCTGGCGTCCGACAGGTCGCGGTCGAGGTACTCGAAGAGGCGCTCGGTGACGATGGAGACCCCGCGGCCGGTCGCGGCGACGCGCCCCGGCGTCCCGCCGATCTCCAGCGGCTTTCCGGTGACGACCTGCGGGACGGAGTACCCCTCGTACATCGAGTAGGTGTCCATCATCCACGCCATCGTCTGCGGATTCGTGTTCATGTCCGGCGCGGGCACGTCGGTCTCGGGACCGATCATCCGACGGATCCCCTCGGTGTACCGCCGAGTGAGGCTCTCCAGATCGTTCTGGGTCAGGTCCTTGGGCTCGCAGATGACGCCGCCCTTCGCGCCGCCGTACGGGAGGTCAACCAGCGCCGTCTTCCACGTCATCCATCCCGCGAGCGCCTCGACCTCGCGCTGGGTGACAGAGGGGTGGAACCGGACGCCACCCTTAAACGGGCCGCGGGCGCTGTCGAACTGACAGCGGTACCCCTCGAACACCTCGACCTCGCCGGAGTCGAGCTCTACCGGGAGCGTGACTTTGAGCGTTCGCTCCGGGTGTTTGAGCCGCTCGAAGATACCGTGGTCCACGTCGGCGTACTCCTCCGCGCGGTCCATCTGTGCGAGCATGTTCTCGAACGGGTCGTCCGTCATAGTCGGCCCGACTCGGCCCCGGGTGATATCGGTTTCGGCAAGTATCACCTTCGGTTGAGAATGACTCGCACGAAAAACGGGACGCCGACGACGCGGTCCCGACGCCCGGCGGTCGTCGGTTTCGCCCGGACTTATACGTCGGCGCCGACAACGGCGGCCCATGACACTCGGACGCTCGCCGGGGGTGCGTCGATGACGACGCAGACGCTCCATCCCCGCGTTCAGATCGTGTGGGTCCTCCGTGCGGTGCTCATCGCCGCGGTGCTGACGGCGCCGTTCGCCGGCGCCGTCTACTTCGACCGGCTCCCGGAGTGGGTGCCGGTCGCCGCCGGCGCGGCCTTCCTCGTGCTCGGCGTGGCGCACGCGCTCCTCCGGTACCGCCGCTGGAGCTACGAGATCCGGGAGGACGCGCTGTACCTCGACCGGGGCGTGGTCACGCAGGTCCGGACGACGGTACCGCTGGTGCGGATCCAGCACGTCGACTCCCGGCGCGGCCCCGTCGAGCGCGGCGTCGGGCTCGCCTCCTGCGTCGTGTACACGGCCGGCTCCCGCGGCGCCGACGTCCGGATTCCGGGGCTCACCCCGGAGGGGGCGAGCGACCTCCGCGAGGAGCTGAAGCGCCTGGCCATCCGCGCGGACGGGGAGGACGCGGTGTGAAGCTCGCGCCCCAGTCGGTCCCGTACCGTGCGCTCCAGAAGGTGTCCGGGATCGTCGTGGTCCTCTTTTTCGTCGTGAACAACAACCCCGACTGGGGGTTCGCGGCCGCGACCGCCGTCGGCGCCGCGGTCGTCCTCGCCGCGTTCGCGTACGAGGTCGCGTACTACCGGCGGTTCGACTACGAGCTGACCGAGGACACCCTCGACATCTCCTCCGGGGTCATCTCCCGGCGCGAGCGGGAGATCCCCTACCGGCGGATCCAGAACGTCGACGTGAGCCGGAGCGTGATCCAGCGCGCGATCGGCGTCGCCGCGGTGGACTTAGAGACCGCCGGCGGCTCCAGCACCGAGGGGTCGATCCGCTTCGTCACGCCCAACGAGGCGACCCGGCTCCAGCGTGAGGTTCAGCGCCGCAAGTCGGCCGGGTCCGGCGGGGAGACGCGGAGCGAGGGAGCGGACCGTGCCGAAAGCGAGGCGGGGACGGGAGCGAGGCCGGGAGCGGGCGCGGGAGGGGACCGGATCGGCCCGGACGAAGAGGAGCTGTTCGCGATCTCGCCCGGCGAGCTCGCCCTCGTGGGAGCCCTGTCGTTCGACGGGCGGCTCATCGGGCTGTTGGCCTTTCTGAGCTCCGGGTCGGTTCCCGTGCTCTCCAGCTTCATCCCGGACGCGTCGGCGGTCGCGCTCACGGCGACCGCGATCGTCGGCGTCGGCGGGCTGTTCCTCGTGTCGTGGGTGCTCGGCGCGGGGGTCGCCTTCACGAATTACTACGGATTCAGACTCTCCCGTGCCGGCGACGAGCTCCGGTACGAGCGCGGGCTGTTCCGCCGGTACAGCGGGTCGATCCCGACGGAGAAGGTGCAGGCACTCCGGATCGCCGACAACCCGGCCAAGCGCGCGCTCGGCTACGCCAGCCTCTCGATCGAGACCGCCGGCTACGCCCCCGGACAGGGCGGCGATCAGGGGAGTCAGGCGGCCGTCCCGATCGCGGCGACCGACCGGGTGTATCGGCTGGCGCGGGAGGTCGAGTCGTTCGGCGACCCGCGCTTCAACCGCCCGCCCAAGCGGATCCGCTGGCGGTACGCGTTCCGGTACGCGATCGTCGTCGGGGTCCTCGTCACGGTCGCGTTCGGCGTCGACTGGTACCTCGGCGCGGGCGCCCCGTGGTACGCCCCGGCCGCGCTCCTGCTCGCCGTGCCGCCGGCCGCGCACCTGAAGTGGAAACACCGCGGCTACTGGCTCGGCGAGGACCACCTGCTCGCCCGGAACGGGTTCTGGAGCCGCACGGTGACGGTCGTGCCGTACTACCGGATCCAGAACGTCATCGACACCCGGACCGTCTTCCAGCGGCGCTGGGACGTGGCGACGATCGTCGCAGACACCGCCGGCAGCAGCTCCATCGCCGGCAGCGACGCCGCCGCCGTCGACTTCGCGACCGACGAGGCGGTTGAGCTCCGCGAGACCCTCCGGGAGCGGCTCCGGGTCGCCGTCGCGGACCGCCGCGATCGACGGGACCGGTTCGAGTGGTTCGAGGGCGACGTGGACGGGCCGGACGAGACCGGCGAACCGATCTCCGAAGCCGACGCTCGGATCGGCGAGCAGACGACCGCCGACGGCGCCGACGGGGTTCCCTCCGAGAACGACGAAAGCGAGTCGGAGATCCCGGACGACGGCGTGATCCGACCAGACTTCGCGGGCAGCGATCGCGACTACTCCGAACCGGCCGAGCGAGTGGACACCGGCGACTACGCGGTGGACCGACATCCGTCAGACATCCACCGCGAGGATGAGAACGCGAGCGGGGAGGACGAGAGCGGCAACGAGGAGGACGACAAGGTGAGCGGGGAAGACGAGATCGGTGCCCGCGAGAGCGACGATGCCGACAGCGCCGACGCGGACGACGCCGAAAAGTAGGGTCGGTCCTCACCCGCACCCGACGCCCCTGCTCGGTGCGGCTCGGTCGCTGCTCGTTGAGGGTCCGGCCTATTCGTCGAGCAGCTGTTGCGCGATCGTGTTCCGGAGGACCTCGCTGGTCCCCTCGTAGATCTCCGACAGCTTCGCGTCGCGGTAGAACCGCTCCGCCGGGAAGTCCTTCGTGTAGCCGTAGCCGCCGTGGATCTGGATCCCCTCGTTGGCGACCTCGCGGGAGATTTCGGAGGCGTACAGCTTCGCCTGCGCGGCCTCCTTGATGAAGTCCTCGCCGCGCATCTTCAGGTCGGCCGCCTCGTGCATCAGCAGCTCGGCGGCGCGGACCTTCGTGTCCATGTCGGCGAGCTTGTGCTGGATCGCCTGGAAATCCGAGATGGGGCGATCGAACTGCTCGCGCTCCTGCGCGTAGTCGGTCGCCTCGTCGAGGGCGGCCCGCGCGATCCCGACCGAGCGCGCCGCGATGGTGATCCGCCCGCCGTTCAGCGTCTTCAGCGCCTGCACGAACCCCTCGCCCTCCTCGCCGAGCCGGCGCTCCTCCGGGATCCACATGTCGTCGAACCGCAGCTCGGCGGTCGGACACCCCTTGTCGCCGAGCTTGTCCTCGGTGCCCTCGACGACGAACCCGTCGTCCTCCTCGGGGCGGACGACGAACGCGGAGATCCCCTTCCGTCCCGCGTCGGGGTCGGTCTTCGCGAACAGCGTGACCGTGTCGGCGACGGAGCCGTTCGAGATCCACAGCTTCCCGCCGTCGACGACGTAGCCGTCGCCGTCCGCGGTGGCGGTCGTCGACATCGCCGGCACGTCCGAGCCCGCCTCCGCCTCCGAAAGGGCGAAGGCACCGATGTCTTCGCCCGTGTTGAGGGCGGTGAGGTACTCCTCCTTCTGTCGCTCGTCGCCGAACTCGTAGAGCATGTTGCCCGCGAGCGACGTGTGAGCCGCGACGACCGTCCCGAGGCCGCCGGAGCCGCGAGCGATCTCCGACAGGCCGATCGCGTAGCTGTGGTAGTCGAGTCCGGCCCCCTCGTACTCGACCGGGAACGGCATCCCCATGAGGCCGAGGTCGGCCATCTCGTCGATCAGGTCGGCCGGGAACTCGTCAGTCTCGTCGATCTCGGCGGCGCGCGGAACGACCTCCTCGTCGACGAACTCCGCGACCGTGTCGCGGATCTGACGCTGCTCTCCGGAGAGGGAGAAGTCCATGATCAGGGGTGACCGCACGGCAACTTAGCCGTTTCCACACGGTTGTACACGGGCCGGGCGTTTGGCGGCCTCGTCCGGAGAAAAGCCGGACACCGCGGGGGCGGAAGCCGGACCCACGAGAACGGAAGTCCCACCGCGGGCCCGCCCGGCGTTCCACGAGGCTTTTTATGCGTTGTGACGTAAGAGTCCGTAACCGAATGAGCGGACGAGAACGCGGTCCCGTCGAGCCCGACCTCCAGTGGTGTCACGAGGCGGTGCAAGGCGTCTCCCGGACCTTCGCGCTGACGGTCGACGTGTTGGAGGAGCCGATGGCCTCGCACATCTGCGTGGGGTACCTCCTCTGTCGGGTCGCCGACACCGTCGAAGACGCGGGCCACATCCCTCCAGAGGCCCAGAGCGACGTGTTGCGGACGTACCGACGCGCGATCGACCCCGACGACGAGGCCGACATCGCGGCGTTCCGCGAAGCCGTCGACGAGTGGCTCCCCGCCCCCGCGGAGCGCAACGACGACTGGGAGGTCGTCGCCGAGGCGCCGACGATCGTGGCGACGTTCGCGGAGTTCGACGCCGAGGCCCGCGAGGCGATCGTTCCGCCGGTGTTGGAGATGGTCGACGGGATGGCGATGTTCGTCGACCGGCACGCCACCGAGGGCGGGCTCCGCATCGACGACCGCGACGAGCTGGAGCAGTACTGCTACTACGCCGCCGGGACGGTCGGCAACCTCATCACGAACCTGCTCACCCGCGGCGACGTCACCGAGGACCGGGCGCAGCGGCTCCGCGACACCGCCGAGGAGTTCGGGCTCCTCCTCCAGCTCGTGAACGTCTCGAAGGACGTGTACGACGACTACACCGAGGAGAACAACGTCTACCTCCCCGCGGAGTGGCTCGCGGACGAGGGGGTCGATCAGGAGCGCGTGGTCCACCCGGAGAACCGCGAGTCGTCCGCCCGCGTCGTCGACCGGACCGCCGACTACGCCCGCTCGTTCCTCGACGACGCGCAGGCGTACCTCGAGACGATGCCGCTCTCGAACGGGAACACGATGGAGGCGTGGACTGTCCCGTACCTGCTCGCGGTCGGCACCCTCCGCGAGCTCGGCTCCCGACCCGAGGACGCGCTCACCGAGACCGGGGTGAAGATCTCCAGACAGGAGGTGTTCGCGGTGATGTCCGTCGCCGGCGACGCCGGCCGCGACTCGCTCGCCGAACTCCGACAGACGATCGCGCGGACGCCGTTCCACCGGGCGGTCGAGCCCGCGGACTGATCGCCGTCTCTCCGCCTCGCTCTCTCCCTCTCTGTCGTCTTCTCTCTCTCCCTCTCTCCCTCTCTGCCGTCCTCTCTCCCGTTCCCGCTCACAGCCGCGAGCGAGCCCTCGTGATCGCCGGCACGCGCACACCGATCGTCTCCGCGAGCGCCTCGGCCGCGCTCAACAGCCACTCGGCGCGCTCGACGCGCGAGTCGAGGTCGCCCGGCCCGATCCGGTACGACTCGACCAGCTCCTCGACGGTCGCGCCGCCGATCCACTCGTCGAGGATTCGCGCCGTCTTCACCGACTCCAGCCACTCCTCGAAGTCGTCAGCCTCGTCCATCGCGGTCGTCAGCGTCCCCGCGTTCGCCCGCGCGAACCGGTAGATGTCAGCGCGCTCCTCGTTGCCGAGGTAGGTGTCCTGCATGTCCGGCGTGTCACAGACCACCTCGAAGACGGTGAGCGTCGTCGCGTTCGACATCGCCGCGGCGGTCCGGAGCCCCGAGACGATCCGCTCTGCGGTCTCCGGCCTGACGTACTGCTTCGAGGCCGTCTCCCCGACCGGGGTGGCGACCAGCCGGTACGCCTCGACGCCGCCCTCGCCGGTCTCCCGGTCGATCAACCCGCCGGAGACGAGGTCGTCGACCGCGACGGCGACGGCGTCAGCCAGTCCGCCCGCGCCCGCCTCTCGCGCGTAGAAGGTCCCCTCGAACACGTCGAGGATCTCGGCCTCGGTCTCCGCGAACCCGGTCGCGACCGCCGAGAGGACGTGCGTCCGCAGCGACGCCGGGTCGGCGAGCGTCGACTCGACCGCCTCCGGCTCCCCCTCGACGTACCGCTCGACGAGCTCGGCCTCGGTGTCTTTGTCGCCGACGAGCACGGCCTCGCCGTACGGGTCCAGTCCGGGACGCCCGGCGCGCCCGCACATCTGGTGGACCTCCAGCGTGGGGAGCCACTCCATCGCCGACCCCGCGTACCGCTTCTGGTCGCGGACCACGACCCGCCGCGCGGGGACGTTGACGCCGGCGGCCAGCGTCGGCGTCGCGCAGATACAGGCGATCTCGCGGTCGCGGAACGCCTCCTCGACGACCGCCCGGTGACCGGCCCGCAGCCCCGCGTGGTGGAAGGCCACACCGGACCGCAGGCAGTCCGCCAGCTGCCGGCCGGTCGCGGTACCGTCCACGTCGGCGGCCTCGTCGGCGGCGGTCGCCGCGGCCGACTCGACGCCGAATCGGTCGGCGAGCCCGTCGTCCGCGAGCCGCTCGGCCAGCGCGACCGCCTCCGTCCGGGACCGGACGAACGCGAGGCACTGCCCGCCCCGATCGACCGCGTCGGCGACGAGGGCGGCGGTGACCTCGGTGTCGTCGGGGAGGTCGTCGTCGGGGAGGTCGTCGTCGGGGAGGTCGTCGTCGGGGAGGTCGTCGTCGGTGGGATCGTCGTCCGGACCGTCGTCGTCACCGCCTCCACCGTTCGAGTCTCCCTCGACGTGAACCGACATCGCTGTTCCGTCGTCGAACGTCACGTCCCCGCCGACGGCGACGCCGGTGCGGAGGTCGACGGGCCGCCACTCGGACTCCACGAGGGCCGCGTCCAGCCACTCCGCGATCGCCTCCGGGTTGTCGACCGTCGCGGACAGCGCGACGACCTGTAGCTCGGGGTTCCGTCGACGGAGCGTCGCGAGGGTGACCTCGAGGGTCGGGCCGCGGCGCTCCGCGCCGAGGAGGTGGACCTCGTCGACGGCGACGCAGGCGAGCTCGTCGACCCACGACGCGCCGTTGCGGATCGCGGAATCGACCTTCTCGCTCGTGGCGACCACCACGTCGTTGCCCGCGAGGTCCTCGCCCGACGCGTCGAAGTCGCCGGTCGAGATCGCGGCCTCGACGCCGGGCAGCGCCGCGAACGCCTCGTACTTCTCGCGGGCGAGCGCGCGGAGAGGACAGACGTAGAGGCCGGGCCCGTCCGCGGTCAGCAGCGCCAGCTCGGCGACGAACGTCTTCCCCGAGGCGGTCGGCACCGCGGCGACGACGTTCTCGCCCTGGCAGACGCCGGCGTCGACCGCGGCCGCCTGCGGGGGATACAGCTCGCGGATCCCCCGGTCGGCGAAGTGCTCGACGAACCGCTCCGACAGCGGGAGATCGCGAACGCGCATTCGATCTGCGGGTTCGGCGGCAACGTATTTAAAAAGTCGCGCGGGACGGACTCACCGGCCGAAGCTCGGCGTCGCCGTCACTCCTCGGCGTCGGTGTCGAACTCCTGAAACAGCTTCTCGAAGTCGTCGTCGTCCTCGGTCACCGCCTCCAGCGACTGGTCGGCGCGAGACCGGAGCTCAGCGATCCGGTCGGTGAGCCGCTGGTACTCCTCGTGGTCCGCGAGCTCGGTCGCGCTCTTCTCGGTCTCCAGCATCGCCTTCTTCGAGGTCAGCGAGAACAGCTCCTGCATCTCGGTGTCGTACTCGCCGCGGCGAAGCAGTCCCTCGACCGTATCGCGGAGGGTGTCGCTGGTGACCGGCTTCACGAGGTAGTCGTCGAAGCCCATCTTCAGGATGTCGAAGTCGGGTTCGACCGCGGTCACCATGGCGACGCGGCAGTCGATGCCGCGCTCGCGGACCGCGGCGAGGACCTCGTCACCGGACAGCCCCGGCATCCGTCGGTCCAGCAGGATCGCGTCGACCCCGTCGTCGGCCTCGTCGAGCTCGTCTAACGCCTCCTGGCCGCCGTACGCGGTCCGGACGCGATACTCGTCGCCGAGCCACGCGGCGTACAGGTCGGCCAGGTCTGGCTCGTCCTCCACCACGAGGACCAGCGGCGGTTGCTCACTCATGGATTCTCGGAGCGACGACGTGTTCGCTCACACGTTTCGTCTCTGCGCGGACTATATTAAAATACCTCTTCGGGTCCGAGTCACCGGTTTCGGGATCGGGAGTCAGTCGCCCCGGACGCGGTTCGCGCCGTCGAGCCGGGCGCTACCGCCGCGTCACTCGTTCGGACTGTAGTTGGGCGCCTCGTCGGTGATCATCACGTCGTGCGGGTGGCTCTCGCTCTGTCCGGCGCTGGAGACGCGGACGAACTCGGCGCGCTCGTGGAGCTCCGGGACCGTCTCGGCGCCGACATATCCCATCCCGGAGCAGATGCCGCCCGTGAGCTGGTGGAGCTCGGAGGCGAGGCTCCCCTTGTACGGGGTCGCGGCCTCGACGCCCTCCGGAACGAACTCCTCGTCTTCGTCCTCCTCCTTGAGGTAGCGGTCGCCGCCGCCCGACTTCATCGCGCCGACCGACCCCATCCCGCGGTACTGCTTGTACTTTTTCCCCTGCATCGTGATGACGCGGCCGGGCGCCTCGTCGGTGCCGGCGAAGTACGAGCCGAGCATGACCGCGTTCGCGCCCGCGGCGAGCGCCTTGATCGCGTCGCCGGAGTAGCGGATACCGCCGTCGGCGATCACGGGCACGCCGTGTTCGGCGGCCACGTCGGCCACCTGCGAGACGGCGGTCATCTGGGGCATCCCCGCGCCGCTCACCACGCGCGTGGTGCAGATCGATCCCGGGCCGATGCCGACCTTGAGGCCGTCCGCGAAGTCGACGGCGGCCTCGGCGGCCTCGCGCGTCCCGACGTTACCGACGACCACGTCGGCGTCGACGGTCTCTTTGATCGCCCGCGCCGAGTCGAGCACGTTGAGGTTGTGGGCGTGCGCGCAGTCGATGAAGATCACGTCGACGTCGGCCTCGTCGGCCGCGACGGCGCGCTCCTCCTCGAAGGGACCCACCGCCACGCCGGCGAGCAGGCGACCGTCCTCGTCGCGGGCGGCCTCCTCGTGCTCGCGGCGCTGGAGGATCCCCTGCATCGTGACGAGCCCGACGAGCCGGTCGGCGTCGTCCACGATCGGGACGCGCTCGATCTTGTGGTCGTACATCAGCTCGAGCGCCTCGCGGGCGTCGACGTCCTCGGGCGCGGTGATGACCTCGTCGGTCATCGCCTCGCTGACGGCGTCGTCCTCGCCGACCTCGAGGTAGGGACGGATGTCGGTGCCCGAGATGATCCCCAGGACCGCGTCGTCCTCGTCGACGACCGGGGCGCCGGAGACGCCCTGCCGCTCCATCACGGCGTCGGCCTCGCGGACCGTGTCGTCGGGCGAGACGGTCACGACGTTCTCGCGTCGGATGACCAGCTCGTGGGCGCGTTTGACGCGCTCGACCTCCGCGGCCGTCTCCTCGACGGTCATGTTGCGGTGGAGGACGCCGAGCCCGCCCTCGCGGGCCATCGCGATCGCGAGGTCGCTCTCGGTCACCGTGTCCATCGCCGCCGAGAGGACTGGAACCGTGAGTTCGACGTTCTTCGAGACGCGCGCGGAGAGGTCCGCGTCGTCGGGCTCCACGCGGCTCTCCTTGGGCTTTAACAGCACGTCGTCGAACGTCAACGCTTCAGGGACGTCGAGTTTCGCCGAGAATCGGTCGGAGTCTGTCGCCATATAAACCGTCGTGAGTCGCCGATAAAAAGCGTTGCGAGTCAGCACAGACGTGCACGTCGTTGTCATCCAGATCCACGTAATATGCAATTTCGTGGATCGATATTGGAGGGGTGGTAGGCCTCTCACTAATTCCAGCGGCCGGGCGGCCGTCGGTTCGACCGCGGATTGGTCGCCGACAGGCGAACAGACGGGACAGAATCGATCGATTTGGCAGCTATTCCCCGATTATATGCGTCGGGATCGTCGTTCGTGGTCCACGCACCGACTCGTGAAACGATCGTACACGTATCGATCGCCGCGATCGGCGTAACCTCCGATGAATCGTCAGTCGCGTCGCCGTTGCGTCGACGCATCGAAGACTTACACAGATATCGTACATCGATCTCTCGTTCCGTGCGGGCACGTCTCACACAACCTTTAACGCAACCGAAATAGATATATGAAGTATGGACTCCGACAGTCCCGTGAACGCGCGCATCGCCGGCCAGCCGATTCTCAACCTCGGCGCCCGCTTTACAGCCGGCAATCCGCGCAAACGCTTTACATGGGCTCGTCGGGCCGCTCGCGGATTCGACTCCGTACGCCGGGCCCTCGGCTATCGCGGGTCGTCCGCTTCCTACCGTGTACCCGTCGGTCAGGGTCATCGCCCCTGAATGAGCGTCTCACGTCACCCGATCGCCCTCCGACTGGAACAGCAGGTCGGGAGCGCGACGAAGCTGCTCGCGACGGTGATGGTGCTGCCGCTCGTCGACGGGATCTTCCCCGCCTTAGTCGTCGCCGGCGTCCTGACGACCGCGACGGGCGTGATCGAGACGGGGATCCTCATCTTCGGCGGCTCAGCGACCGCCGCGGTGATCCTCGCGGAGATGGACGGCAGCCGCCGGCAGATGGCCGGCTCCGTGCTGCTTATCGGTGCGATCATCATCCCCCTCGCGGCGCTGGAGGCCGCCTTCGCGCCCACGTTCAGGGGATTCCTGAACCTCCCGGTCTTCGAGCGCTTCGCCGGGCTGGTGATCCTCACGATCGCCGCCAAGACCGCGAGCTCGGAGATCGGCGAGTACCTGCCGAGCCCCGGCGTCATCATCTCGCTCGGGCTCGTCGCCAGCTTCGAGCCGTCCGGGTTCGTGCTCCGGACCTCTCCGGAGTACGTGCTCAACGGCGCCGCGGCGGCCGGCGTCGGCGTCGCGTTCGCGCTGGCGATCGCGCTGCTGTCGCCGCACCTCCGCGGCCGCGTGGACATCGACCGCTTCCGGTTCGGCTCCGCCGTCGCGCTGGGCGTGCTCGCGCTGCCGATCCTGCTCGGCCCCTTCGATCTCATGCAGACCGAGGCGCCCATCGCGCTGGCGGTGCTGGCCGTGACGACCCTGTTCGCTTACGACCCGAACGCCGGGCCGGCGGACGGTTCCGCCGGCGATGCCCCCGACGACCCCGACGACGCCGCCGAGACCGCCGCCGACGGCGCGGACGAGGCCCCCGACGGGTCGGACGCCGACGGCGACGCCTCCGACGAGGGTCGCGTTGACCCGACCGAACCCCCGCTCGACGCGCCGACCGCACCCGGTCCCATCGTCGACGACGACGTGGCGGTGATCGCCAACGGCGGCGACCCCTCGACCGCGAGCGACGACGGGGACGGCACGGACCCCTTCGCGGACGACGACTCGCGCGCGCCGTGGCTGTAGGCGTCGACTGACTCCGAGAGCCGGACGCGGTCGACGGGAACGGTTCCGCGCCCCGCGTGTCGCCGGGGTTTAGGTGCTCGACGGCGAACGGCGGGTATGTCCAATCGCGTCGTGCAGGGGCGGATGGTGACGCCCGAGAAGCTCGCGGAGCTGGTCGAGGGCGAGTCTATCCTCGAGGCCGAATCGATCGCGGACGCCGACCGCGACTGTCCGGAATGCGGCGGCGACGTCATCTCCGTCGGCTACATGCCGAGCGTCACCGAGTTCGTCACCGGCTACAAGTGCCAGGAGTGCGACTGGAGCGCAGACGACCGGGAGGAGTGACCCCGCGGCGTCGTCGCGCGCGCTCTCGTCTCGTTTCGCTCCGTTTCGCTCCGTCGCGCTCGGCCGTCCCGTCGCCCGATCGATCGCGATCGAAACCCCTTTATCCGCGTTTCGGCAACCAACGCTTACGAGATAGCGCGGGGCTGTGGCCAAGCCAGGCATGGCGACTGACTCCAGAGGCTTGCGCCCGGGACGACACTCCAGACTGATATACCGAGCGGCCGACTGATCATCGGTCGTGTTGACGACCCTCTGGAGTTCCGAGGCGCACCGGAGATATCAGTCGATCGGGGGTTCAAATCCCTCCGGCCCCACTATCCCGTTCTTCAAACGCTCTAATGGGTGAACACAGGCATTTCAGCGGTTGCCTTAAAAAGTGTTTCGAGGTAATCAGAGAAGGTACTCAACCCCGAATCGACTGTCGGGGACTGCCGTGTTACGAAAATCCGGTACGCGGGTAGCGGTTGTGTTTGCCGGTAGGGGGCTGAGCCGTTAACGACGCCGTGGCTCGGACTGAATAAGGGTGCGAAAACAGAGAGGTTCGGTGTGCGGCGGGAACTGCGTCTCTCGAACGGTAGTCTTCTAAGGCTGTGTGAATACTGTTCAGCCAATATGGCAGGTTATCTATCGGTAATGAGGACGGAGGCATCATATGAGCCGTGATTCAGAAGTAGAATCTAATCCAGATATCGACATAGCAAACATCGTTGCCTCGGGGAAACTGAACCTCGAATTAGACTTACCGGCAGTTGCCGAAGACCTCCGCAAACTGGATATAATCGAGGATGTGGAACACAACCGAGGACACGGGAATCGCCTCCTAATTCACTTCATAGACGGTGATTCTCTCGGGATTCTTGTGCCATCAGGTGTCTATATGTTTACGGGAGCAGACACCTATGGGGAAGTGAATAGAGCCAAAGAACAACTTTTCAGCGCCCTTGCGGCGTTAGGGATTATTTCTGGTACAGATGTGGAGGAGTCCGAAGTAGTCGATGAATTTCAGATTCAGAACGTCGTCTGTACCGCTGAGTTAGGTGACCACCCTAATCTAAATCTTAATGCTCTTGCTATTGGGTTGGGGCTGGAGAATACCGAATATGAACCAGAGCAATTTCCCGGCCTAATCTTCCGACCGAGCAGTAACAGTTGCACGATTCTAATATTTGCATCTGGAAAAGTCGTCATCACGGGAGTTAGAGATGAGGAAACGGCCCAAACCGAGTTTGTCGAACTCCGCGAGAAACTGGAGTCTTTTTAGTTGGTCAGAAGTCCGTGGCGCTTGCCTGCCTCTGCTCCGCCCGCACGTCTTCGGGGAGTTCCCTCATATACGGCTCCATTAATTGGGCGACAGACGCGGGAACCGCATATTTGCTCCCTTGGTTAACCAGAATCCCTCCATCGGTGCCCTTCGTCCCATCAGCCATCGAGTTCAGAATCTTTGTGGGTGCCCGCATATCGAGCAAGCCACCGATATCCGATGAGGTCGGTGCTGTTGCCCAATTGACCTCGTCTTCCCCGCTTGCGGGTATGTTTTCTCCGCTCTCCGAATATTCCGTCTGGTTTCGGACGCACCTGTATATTCGGCGTTTCTTCTCTGTGTCCGATTCTATTTTGAAGAGGTACTTCTCAAACGTCTGCCGGACTCCTGCAAGTTCCTCTTCTTTTTCTCCTTCTGCTTCCTTCATCGTCGGGAAAGCACGAAGGAATATTGGTCGGGAAATTGCATCGTAGACCAACACCTCAATTGCTACATCCTGTAGGTAGTCAAGCGGGTCTCCTCCATACACCCCCTCGACATATCTGTTATCTCGACTCTCGTTATATTTCTCCGCGAGGTCGCGGGCAAAGGATAGCAACTCCTCGTCTGCCTTTTCTCGCTCACCACTCAACAACATTGAGCGGAACTCAGCGAGCCGTTTCGTTAATTCGTCTCTCTCAAGAATCATATCCGCCATCGCCATCGCGTTGTTACTACCCTCTTCAGACATCTCGAAGACCTTGTTCTCTCGTTCTGCAATTGAGAAGCCGAGCCAAAGGTCATCCGCCTCGTTCTCGCTGATAATATCTCTAAGGGAGCGCGGAGAATCAAACGCATCAAGTGAACCCTCTTTTCCCACAGCCTCCAGCGACCCGCTGTAAATCGTGTTTAGGTAAACGTCGCCATAGAGGAACGAGAGGTGGAAGGAAATCGTTTCATCACTATCGGGAGAAACAGGAACCTCAAATTCGAGTTTAAGATTGTCGGAGTCGAGGCTGATATTATGAAGGTCTTTGGTCAGGTCTCTCGGTAGTTCCTCCTCAAACTGCTCTATGAGTCTACGGCTCGTTCCTTGCTGGGGGTCTTCTTCCCATCGTGCAGGTGTACGCTTCTCGTTGAACAGAATCCCGATATGGAAATGGATATCGTCAATGCCGACCTCATTCAGTAACTCGGTTAGAGTATACGAATCTGCCGCAACACCGTATTTCTGTTCGAGTTCGTCCGAAACCGTTACAACATCATTCGATTTTGTGAGTTCACGGACTAACGCCTTCGGTTTCCGCATTAGCGACGGTCTTGCAGTCGTCCCACCACTAACTACGCTCGTCCGGTGTTCCCCAAAGACGAGTATCCCGTCTTCCTCAAGAAATAGAGTGGCGTCAGAGTTCGCTTGTTTGTTATTCTTAGCGAGATTTAGTGTAACTGAATCCAGACTCGATAACTGGTCTTCTTCATCATCAGTCAATGTTTCGCGGGTATAGTCCAGCGATTTCCAGCAGAGTTCCGGCTCAAGAAGATATTGGGTTAGGTTGCCGAGGTTTCGGTCTACGTCAAGCCGGTGAGTATCTTCTTCAGCGGCTATCACTTTCTCGAAAAACTTTCCCTTGATAGCGTCAAATGACCGAGTGAAATACTCGGCAACCGTGAAGAGACCGCCGTATACAGCGGGAAGCGTGTCGCTGGGATTCTCTTCCGCCAGTTGGCGTGCCCGTTGAACACCACCTACGCTCTGGTTGGTTAACTTATCTCCTCCGTCACCGTCACCGTCATCGTCATCGTCTTGTTTCTCGTGTTCTTGAAACGTAGCCAGCGGAAGTTTTCGGACTGTCGTGTTTACTGTCTGCTTTAGTATAACCTCGCCTTCATTGAGTTCCTCATCATCGTGAATAGAGATGATTTTGCGGTCAAAATGGTTCATAATCGAGAACAACACTACGGGCCGTATAAATATGGGTGGCTCAGTCGCGGCTCCGTCCCTCCATCAACTGTGTAATGAGGTCGTCTAAATCCTCATCATCAATCTCCTTAGCGACCTGTTCCGTATGAGGACTTTCGAGAAGTGTTACAAAAGCAGTCCGTGTTTTATCTCTTATCCGCGCGACCGCATTATTGACCGTACCACGAGCCACTCCTCTTTCCTCAGCAATTTCTTTGTGGCTCATCTCTGGATGCTCGATTAGATAGTGAATAACTTCGAGTTCTGTTTCACTAAAGGACGAATCCACATCCGCGTTCTTTGGCACAGGTGGATGATGGAGGATTAAGCCGATAATCATATGTGTTGCGTATTTTGCAACACAGTTAAATGGGGCGGGGTAATAGGGTCTACTGGGAATAGAAAATGGGCGACGAAATAGAGTCATATGGAGAGTTTCAGACAGAACTCTCTGAGTTGCTTCAGAGAGCGCAGGAAACTGGGCTGGATAATGCCCTACTCGCCGGTATCCTTCTGGATTACCGCGACCACATCAAGATGAAAGGGGATGCTCCCGAAGTTCCAGCAGGTATTAAACGATGACGCAGGAAGGGGTTACTAATGACTGAGGAGGCTTCAAGTACGGGAGTCGGTTCTATTTACACCCAATACGGCGATGTGAGGATGACAAAGGAGGGTAATCTCGTATTCCCAGATTTCCGCTTCCAAGAAAATCCGGGTATGAGCGAGTCACCGGAAAAAATCGGATACCCTCTTGGAGAGGTTCCGAAGGGAGAGGGCGTTACCTACGCATTTGATGGCGAACCCGAGGAATATCCCGAGATGGATTTCCGAGACCTCGCCAACAGTCTGGATGACGGGAGGAGCATCCCTAACACCACATATCTAACTCACTCTATCCACAAGCACCCGGCTATCTTCATACCACATATTCCGAGTTACATCATTCGTCAATTCACAACTGAGCAAACCGAAGACGGGGAAAGGCCGCTTGTTCTTGACCCCTTCTCGGGAAGTGGTACTACAGGGCTGGAAGCAAAAATCAACGGTAGAGACTATTTGGGGATTGAGATAAACCCTCTTTCCCGCTTGGTCTCAGAAGTTGCCACGTCCCCTATCCCACCAAGTTCTCTGGAGAACGCGGAAGAAGAGTTTCTTCGACTGCTTGAGCAGACCGAGGAACGAGTATATGAAGAATATGATGCAGAGTTCCTTGATAGGACGGGAAAGGAGCATTGGTTCGAGCCGGTCGCCATCCGAGACCTTTCCCGAATCAGGAAGGCACTTGCTGACTTCATAGCAGAGGACTTCGACGCTCTCGCTGGCCTTAATGAAGATGAACAGGCGGCTCTCGATGACCTTGGAATAGGTTCAGACGAAATCAAGTCACGTCTAAACCGCTGGTTGACGCTGATGATTGCGAATACGGTCTTTGAGGTTTCTAACGCCGACCCCGGTATCTCCAAGGCCTACAAATCGAAGAAGATGCGGCGGAAGATTGAGGAGGGAGACCACCCCCCTGATGTGCTTGAAACGCACGCGGAACAACTGAACGAAGCGCGAGGAAAACTCGTTGAGTTATGGAACGAAATCTACGATACGGACTACAGCGGTGGAACCATCCAGCAGACCATTCAGAGGTTTGGGTCGGAAGACCAAGAGGGTGACTTAGCAAACAACGCCGCACACAGAGCCGAGGTCGATATTCGGCTGGGTGATGCCCGAACATTCGATATCCCAGAGTACCGCGAAGAGGTAGACCTCGCTGTTACTTCACCTCCGTATATCAACGCGATGAACTACTACAGGGGGTCGAAACTCCGTCTCTTCTGGATATACGACTTCCTTGAAGAAGATGAAAAGTTCGACGCGAAGGAACTCCGTCAGTCCATCATCGGAACTAACTCCGTGTCGATGAGCAAGGTGGACAGAAACCTCCCAGCAACGCTTCGAGACCTCTGGAACGGGACAGACGAGGAATACGAACAGACGCGGTTACCGAATCTGGATTCGGACATACAAGCAATTCACAACCTCGACCACAACGAGGCCGAGCGCAAAGCGTATGTGACGTGGAAATTCTTCGGAGACGGGATGCTCAAGAACTTGGCCCGAGTCTATGAACACCTGAAACCGGGAGCCTACTACTTCTTCGTCATCGGTGAGAACACTATTGGCGAGCGGCTTATCCATAGTCACAAATACGTTGCCGATATCGCACAGAACCTCGGTAAATTCGAGGGGCACGGTGGGGACTTTGAAGAAGACGAGGGCTTCCGATTAGTCGGCTCTGCGTGGGACAGCATCACCAATCGTGACCTGTTCAAGAGCAGGAAGCACGAAGGAGGCGTTATCGAGTGTGAGTGGGCAACAATCCTTCAAAAGCCGAAGGAATAATCTCGATATAATATCGCCTTTTTCTATTCGATTGTTGAGAGTCTTACAGGGCCACCCGCTCTGGGGTCGCTGGCATCCTCGATTCGAGGTGGGCAGTCTCCGAGACCGGGAACTTCATCACGAGCGTCAACTGGAGGCAGGTGTACCAGTTGAGGCCGTACTTGTCCGCATACGGCGGGAACCCGCTGTATTCGACTTCGATGCTAACTTCTGGGTCGGGTAGATGATTTTCTGTCATACGATTAGTCGCGCTCAGGAATGTTTCGAGAGCCGCGCTTGTGTTGCCACATCTCGTTCCGGTACGCCGACTCCCGGCTCCCCAGAATCGTCTTCGTCTTCTGGAGGGCCGCCTGCTCGTCCTCGTTCATCTCCTTCACGACCGCGTCCGAGATGATACCGTCACGCTTGAACGGGATTGCCTGAATCAGCGGGGTTCCCGCCGGAATAACACCCGAGAACTCGGGGTCAGACCAGATGAACGGGAAGTTGATGTGGTTGTAGTAGGTGTCGCAATCGACAACGCCCGAGAACACCTGAAAGCGGGTCTCGATACGGTTGAACGGCTTGGTGAACAGCACCGAATAGCCGTCGGGGACGTTGATGGCCCAGAAGTTGTGGAACTTCATAATCGGGGCCGGGAACGTCGGGAACTCGTCTCCCCCGACCTGCCCGTGGCTGTGGTTGCTAATCAGGTCGCGGTCGAAGCCCCATTGGTAGTCCACGTTCCCCTCTCCGTTCGAGTTGAACTGGACTTCCCCAGCGAGGGGGATAATCCAGCCCATCGAGAGGGCATCGAGAAACGGAGCGCACCGCTTTACGGTTGACTGCTTGATGCCGTCGCCCATCCTGCCTTCGAGGTTCTTGTACCACTCTGGGAGAACCTTGTTAGCCGGAATCGGCTCGGGGATGGCCCCGTAGAGTTCCGGCTCCGTGGCGAACTCGATGGTCGGGTCGTCTGTGTCGAGGGCCTTGAGAGAGGCCGCGTCTTTCACTTTCTCGATGCTTCCGAATAGGTCAAATGCTGTCATTAGGTCTGGTTAGTCCGCATACATTTCGTACATACGAGACGGCGCTTCCTCTCCCGGCCCCCAACAATCGGCGTCGGGGTGGGAGTCGTAGAAGGTCTCTTCGTAGTCGTGCTGTTCGTTCCGGGCGCGGGGCGACCACACCGAGCGGTCAGGATTCAGGGCAAACCTCAGGTTGCTATACGAACGCCGGACGCACTCGTAGTAGTCCGACCGCTCACCGGGTAGTTTCGTCCAGCCGTAGCCGTCGAAGTAGCCCATCCAGTTCGCCGCCGTAAGGGGACTTGTGGTGTCGGCGCTCTCGACGGGGACGCCGTACTTCCGGGCCTGCGCCTGCTTCACCGGGGAGCCACCGAGTAAGTGGACTTCAGGGCAGTCACGGTAGGCCGTCCACGGGTGCGGACTCGGGCCGTACCGTTCTTGGCAGGGAAGGCCGACCCGATAGCGAGCCGGAACGTCGCGGGGGTGGTGGAGTTTCGGGACGACGATAACGGTCTCCGCGTACTCTTTGAGGTCGGCGGCCCGGTCGAGAACCCACCCCCAACCCGGACTGTTCTCGTCGTCGTCCGGGGCGACCGCGTACTTCGGCTTCTCCGCTTTCACGGTCTTGTAGTGCTGTTCCCAAGCGCCCTGTACGTCGGGAACGGTCTGCTTCTTCAACTTCGAGAACGGCCAGTCCACGAAGTCCACGTCGAACCGCTCCGGGGGCCGGTAGTTCATCGACTCGTAACCGATGAGCGCCCCGACCCGCCACGCCGCTTCGGTAGCGTCGGCGGAACCTCGGGCTGTGAAGACTACGTCGCGTTCCCGCTGGTTTGAGGTCGGTACAGATGTATCTCCTACGGGTAGTTTCTGCTGGGTACTCATTTGGGTCTGGTTAGGTGGTTAGAAGAACGCGCCGAGGCCGGTCTGTAACTGCCCTTCCACGGCGGCTTCAACGTCAATGCCGACCGCGTCGAGGACGGGGCCGAGCGGGTTGATGATTAACGTCTGGGTCATACGTCCCACGTCCGGCGTCAGGCCGGTGTCCTCGACCTGCTCGGCGTCCTCGTAGGCGATGCGGTCTATCTTCTCACCCAGCGCATCAACGTAAGTGGGCATAATGTAGCACCGCATCGGCTTGCTCCCCTTCGAGAACTCCGTGCCGAGGAGTTCGTTCGAGTTCATCGCGGCCTCGACGTGAGCCGTCGGGGAGTCGTACTCGTTGAACTCCTTGCCGATGCCGCCGGGGATGCCGATGTTCTCCCAGTCGGGGTCGTCGGGGTCGAGCGAGGTTCCCGCCTGATAGACGTAGTTGGCTATCTCGTTGTTGTCCTTGTCGTGGAGGATGGCCTTGATGACCTTCTTCTCGGTGTCCCGAGTGAGGCGGGAAGCATCCGACCGCTTTGCGGCAGACCCCTTGATGGATATATCGTACTGGTCGAGGGAGTCGGAGAAGTCCATCCCCTCCTTCCACGAGGCCGCGTGGGCGTACTTCTTCTTGCGGCCCCATTGGAAGAACCGGGGCGCGAACATCTCAATCTCAATCTCCCAGAGGTTATCCTCGGCGGGGACGCCCATCGTCTCCGCGAGGGCCGGGTAGACCTCGTTGTTCAGGGTGTCGCAAATCTCCTGTGCGGCTTCGAGGCAGGACTCCTGCCGCATATTCCTCGGGAATCTGATATAGTTGCTGTCCGTGTCGCCATATATCACATCCGCGATAGTTTCTTCGTTGACGTAGCGGGCGGTCTCCTTGAGAACCGCCTGCCCGGCGAGGGTGATAGCCTCTGCTGTCTTGCGGTCGTAGAGGAAGAACTTAGACCAAGCCAAAACGCCGTAGATTGAGTTGGTGATTGTCTTACTAACCTGATACATTTCTGCGTATCTTTCCTCTTCATCTGAACCCGGTTCCGCCTCCCGCTTGAGGCGCTTGTAGGTCATCTTGAGGTCAAGGGCGTCGTCAACGATTTGCCGGAAGAGGCCATCCCGCTCCAGCGAGAACGCCTGCCCGTTCGGAGCGACCGCGACCTTCCCGAGTTCCGGCTCCGTCGCGCCGAGTTTCACCTCGGGCGACGTGTTCAGCATCTTCATCGTCGCCGGGTACAGGCTCGCCAAGTCAATTCCGACGACGTTGGTGGCCTTCCCGGTGTACGGCTCAACAACAAAGCCCCCTTCGTAGTCTTCTGCGTTCGAGTGGGTCTTCGTCGGGCCGACCTCGCCGCGCTCGTCCAGTTTGCGGCGAACCATCATCTCGATGAACTGGAAGTTCTCTCGGGTGTCCTCGAAGTCCACGCCGACCATCTTTCGCAGGGAGTCGCGGAAGGAGACCACACCGGCCTCCTCGTCAATCCCGGCGGTGAGGCGAACGTCCCGAGCGTTGTAGTTCATCAACTTCTCGGGGTTGTCCCGCCACATCTCGAAGTACCCTTCCTCGTGGGCCAGTTTCGACGCGCCCAGTTCTTCGCCCGCCACGTAGTCGAGCGAGTAGGAGCGGAGTTCGCCCCACGAGTTCTTCTTGTAGGCGTGGAGCAGGTCGTAGACCGTCCGGCCCAGAATCTTCGGGTCGCCGCGCCGGGTGACGTGGGCGTTCCCCTCGGGGGAGAGCCGGGAGGGGTGCGCCGAGACCTTCTTCATCCGCTCGATGGTGTACGGCCCGTCGAAGGGAGCGTTCCACGCGGTGAGCAGGTCGGGGTTGCGCTCTTCGACCCACTCCCCGAAGTTGATGAGCATAACGCGCTCGTCGGGGAAGTAGTGGAGACGGTCAAGTTCCTCCGGCTTGCCGTTCGGGAAGCAGGTCTCGGAGGGCCTTCCCGCCGTGTCGAAGAAGCCGACGTACTCCCCCTCGTAGGAGTCGTAGGCGACCAGCGAGGTGATACGCTTCTCGCCCGGCTCGGGGAACGAGCCACGGTCGTCGGTCTCAATGTCGAACACGACCACCCGAGGCCGGGGGTCGTTCTCGACGGGGGCCTCGATGGCCTCGACCTCGTCCAGAGTGACCTCTTCGGCGGGAACGCGAATCCACGCCTTCACATCGCGGTCGATTCGGACGCGCTGGGTGGGGTTTACGTCGGCCTCGAAGGTCTTGCCGTGGAACTCCTTTTTCGCGTCCCGAACGTCTCCGGGGGTGGTGACGTAGACGCAGGCGACCTCTTCACCGAAGAAGCCGGTGCGGTCAACGTCAAAGTCGAACTCCCGAATCCCGCACTCTCCGAGGAGTTCGTTCTTCCGCTCACGGGCCTCAGCGGCCTCCACGTAGAAGTAGGGCCGGAAGTCCGTGATGGTCACCGTGTGTCGCTCCTCGTCGGCGTCGCGCCCGTAGAGGCGGAGCGTGAAGGAGTCGTCGTGGTTCTCGATACAGGCGGTGTTGGTGACGAGTATTTCGAGCATTTGGGTCTGGTTGGGTGGTTAGTACGCGGCGTGGTTCTCCCACGTTCGAGCGGCGAAAGAGACGGGAACGCACGTCTGGGGGTCGCCCGGCTCGTCGGTGGTGTCGATTCCGTGGTCTCGGAAGTCCTTGATGTGGTACTCGTAGACCGTCCGGGTGTCTTCCTCGGCTATCAGGACGGTGTTGACGCCCTTCCGGTCGAGGTAGTCGATGATGTGGTCGGAGACTGCGTAGCCACGATGCTTCCGGTAGAAGTGTTCTTCTCGGGTTCTCTTTGAGAGGTACGCGACCTCGTCTCTCCCCCTGAGAACACCGACCGTCCCGGCTACCCCGTGCATCTCGGGGGCCGGGACACGAATATGCCGCCGGGGCTGGTGTTTCAGTATCGGCGCTTCAACGTCCTCGTAGTCGAATAGGTTGGTCATCTCTCTGGGTCTGATTGGTCTCTGGGTTTACGCCTCGCTTCCTGCCGCTTTCATACATTTTCAGACTCAGGAAGGGCCGTTACAGGTTCATCTTCCGCATCGCGTAGGTCACGTAGTTCGACTTCGTACCGAGTTCCTGCGCGATTTCGTGGGGCGTCATACCGGCGTCCAGCATCTCCTTCAATTGGTCGTCGTGTTTCAGGGCTTCTCCCCACGTCGAGGAGCAGATATCGTAGTAGGAGCATTGCTCGTTCCGGCCCGGCCCCCACTTGCAGAGCGGGGTCTCGTTGATGGGCCAATGCGGCTCGTCAGCCTCCATCATATCCAGCATCTCGCTGATGGTCTCGTAGATGAAGTCCCGGCGAGACTCCTTGAGGGGGCTGATAATCAGGTCGTCCCCCTTGGGGTAGTACCCAGCGACCGCTGTTACGTCCCACTCCTGCTCGAACAGGACGGCGTAGTATTCGCCTTCGAGGTAGATGCCCTCGTCGCGGTACTGCTTCTTGGGGGTCTTCCCGGTCTTGAAGTCCGTGATGACCACTCCCCCGGCGGGTTCGACGCCGGGAACGGAGCGGTCGTCGTAGATGGCGTCCGCGTACCCCATCCACGATGGCTGTCGGCCCTCCCTGTCCGGTAGGGGGTCTTCCAGCCACGACTCCGCCTCGATGCCGACCGGGAGCCACGTCTCAGGGTCGGGTGAGGCCTCCATCCGGGCGTACTCGAAGTTGATGAAGTTCGTGATGTACGGCTCCAGATAGTCGGCCCACCTGTCCCACTCCGGCAGGAAGGCGACGAGGTCTTCGGGGAACTCCCCGGTCTCGTTGACGTAGGCCTCGACGGCGTAGTAGTAGTCTTCCAGCACCTCGTGGATGATGGTTCCGCGCCGGGTGTAGATGGTTCCCGGCTCCTTGAGGCCCTGAACGTAGGAGTACCGGAACTGCTCGGGGCACTTCACGTACTTCGTCAGCCGACTCTTGCTGATATACGGGAGTTCGCCTTTCGGGGTGCTGTCACGCAGGTTCGTCAGTCGGTCACTCTGGGTTGGCATCTTCTTCCTCGTCGTCCTGCATCAGCAGGTCGTTGACACCCTCCAGCACCTCGACGTGCTGGGTAATGTCCTGTATGTTCATCGCGCCGCTCTCGGTCTTCTCGAACTCGATGACGCACTTGCCCTTCTCGTGGGCGGTCTGATTTGCGTGACCGATGATTTCGAGCGCCGTTCGCAGGCCCGGCACCGAGTCGATTTCGGCGTCGGTCGCGGCGGGAACCTCGGGGTCGCTCACAGCCACATCCCCGGCCCCAGCGTGGGGTCGTTCAGTTCACGGGACAGTTCGAGGCGTCGGCGTTCCCGCTCCTTACGGTCGCGCTCGAAGGTCTCGATGGCTTCCCGGCTCTTCCGAATCGTCTCCGACTCCGCCTCGGCGTCGGGGAGTGAGAAGGTCACTCTCGGGCCTCTACCGAGTTGTCGGCGTCTTGGGGGACGTAGAGGGACGCGATGGCCGCGTACCCGATGGCGTCCCGGTAGTGGTCGGTGTCCATCCCGCCGACGTGCTTCCGGCTGAGTTTCAGCAGAATCATCATATCGGCCACCTCGTCGCCTCGAAGGGGCCTTACGAGGACGCCGCCCAGATACGAGTTCCACAGGTCAGCGATGTGGTCGTGATTCTCGATGGGGTCTCCGTGGGTGCCGTTTCGGTCAGCGATGACGCCGCCGACCTCGGACGCGAGTTCTCCTGCCTGTTCCACGTTGCGGTTGTTCTTGACTGCCATTTGGGTCTGGTTGGTAAGGGGTGTTCACAGGTCGGCTCGCTTCAGTCGCTTGATGCGACCGGCCTTTCGCTGTTCGTAGCCGTCGTAGTCGAACTTGATGAGGTCGTTCGTCTTCGTGTAGGGGAGCGTGAGGATGGGGCCGGTGACCGGCTCCGCATTGATGATGCCTCGTCCGGTGTCGAGCCACATCTTCCACTCGTCTTCCCAGACGGCGAAGATTTGGCCGTCCGCCATCTCGGTCTCCCCGTTGAGGAAGACCAGTTGGACGCGCCCCTCGGTGACTTCGGCGGCGTCGGCCACGTCTCGGTAGCCAACAGCGCCGTCGTCGGTCATCAAGTGAAATTCACGCCTGTACGTCTCGTCCCTCTTCGTACTCTTCGAGGACTCGTTGGCTTGGGTCGTGGTTGTCATAGTCTACAAGGGCCGTTACGCGGTCTTCCCATCCCTCTCGGTTGTGGTTCACCGCTTTGTCGTCCAGATAGACGTGAGCGCCACCCTTCTCGCACTTCAGGCCGTTGTAGGGGACGCCCCACATCGTCAGCAGGCCCGCGATGTGGCCCGCGTGCTTCCACGGGCGGGCCGTCCAGACGACGATATCGTACTGCTCGTCTTCCTTGAGCCGCCGGACGTACTCGACCATCTCCTCGTCCGGCTGTTCGCCCCCCACTTTGTAGGGGTCGCCGGAGTCACGGGTCAGGGTCTCGTCAAAGTCTACCGCGATGATAGTCATTAGTCGAAGATGGGGTCACCCCGCTCGTCGCGGGGGCCTTCGGGTGCCTCAACGGGAAGCGCCCCGGCGAGCCGGTGGGGAGCGTCTTCGTCGTCGTCGGGCTGGTGAGCGGGCTGTGTGTTTGCGAGTCGGTGTTCGGGGTTCATAGGTAGGTAGTCGTCAGCAGGTATCCGAGGTAGATTCCACAGACGGAGCCGGAGACGGCAAGAACGCCTGCGAGCGTACCGGGTGCCGGGCTGGGGAGTCCGAGGTAGCCGAAGAGGCCACCGAGGACAAGCCCAGTCAGGAGGGCCGCAACGAAAGCGACAGCGAGGATGTTCATACGCGGAACCGTTGACGGCGTTCGTAGTCGCGGAAGTTCCCGTTCACGACGCCCCGGAAGAGGCCGCCGTCGTGTTCGAGGTCGGCGTGAACGGCGGGGTCAACCCGGAAGTGCCAGCCGCAGTCGGCGCAGTAATGCTTCGCTCGCATCACTCGTCCTCCGGGTGTTGCCAGCAACGGTCGCCGGGGTTCTCGACGCGGCGGGAACACTCCCCGCCCTTTCCGGCGCACGTCGGGTCTTCTTCGATGGTCGCAACAGGCTCGTCGCTTCCCGCCGCGTAGAGGTCTACTCCTTCGGAACCCTCTGCAAACTCCGAGGGGATATTTCGCCTGTCTTCAGTCTGCACCAGCAGATACGCACCCCTTGTAGGGTCAGACGAAGTAACAGCAACGTGAACGACACGACCAGCCACATCGAAGCCGCCATCCTCGTCGGGCCGGACGTGTTTCCACTCATATCTCACGGTTGCCTCACGCGGCTCGCGTCGCCGCCCTCAATTCGGTCGGCCACCGTCAGCAGGTGGCGGGCCACGTCACGGAGTTCCGCAACGTCTTCCTCGTCGCCGTCGCCCATCTCAAGGACGGCGGCGCGGGCGGTCACCTCAGCGAAGGCCTGATGGCTCCACGACTTCATCGCGTCTATCTGGTCGTGGAAGGTCTTGGCCTGCTGGAGCATCTTTTCAACTTCGGGGTCTGCCTCGGTCTCGGTATCGAACAGGTCGTCCGAGACCGGAGGCTCAACTTCTTGACTCATTTGGGTCTGGTAGGAGAGAGGAAACACCGGGTTTCCGTTGAATAAGGTCGTCTTATTGTACGTCGGGTTCTGCGGGCTGGGCTTCCATAATGGCGGGAATCCCGGTTCCCCCATCGCCGCCGCATCGCCCGTCGAAGTGGTCTTCTGGGAGCATCATCGGCGCGTCGCCGCTAATGACGACACCGCACTCGTCGTCCTCACAAACAACTTCTCCCCGACTGTCGTGCCACCCCGGAGAACCGCACTCCGGGCATCCCATCGTGTAGTGAAACACCTCTTTTAGAAGCGTGTTCGGGCCGTACAGGCCGGGGTACATCTCCCACTCACACTCGTCTATATCACACAGCGGACAGACCACGGCCACCTCGCCGTCGTCCCCGTGTGCGGGTTTCATATGGTCTTCCAGTTCGCGGTCGCATTGCCACGAGGCCGTGTGATAGTCGAATACAAGTCGGGAGCGGATATCGGTAATCTCGAATTTATCTGCGCGGACGCCTTCGTTGTGAGCGGACATTTAGGTGAGGTTGTTACTCTGTGACGCTGGTAGAGAGCGGGAGATAGCCACGCCTCTAATCGGGCGGGTCATTTCGGCTTTCAGGAGGGAGCGTCGTCCCCGTAGTAGGCAGTAATCTTTAGGGAAGTAAGCAGATATTAACGTGTCGGTGAATTTAATACTCTGCTACGTCCTGTCTATCAGGTAACTCGAACGTTACCGGAAGTAGACGGGCTTCATCCACGCCATCGGCTCGTCGTCGCTGACGCCGTGGAGGATACCCGTTGGCCGGGACGACGCAATCCCGAGACCTTCGGTGTAATCGCCCTGATTCTGGAGCGTACCGCCCATAATGACGGGACGACCCGCGACCGGCTCGACCTTCATCTCGTGGAAGTGACCCCGGTAGGCCACGTCGAACTGATTGTCGATAAGCCACGAACCCCAGCGGGCCTTCGGAGACGAGGTGCCGATGTGAGCGAGGCACCCCTTCTCGTGACCGTGCCGGATGTGGCCCCGGTGGCCGCGCATCTCGAAATTCGTGAAGTAGGTCGCGTCGTTCTGGATGAACGTCACGTTGTCAATGCCGGACTGCCGAATGGCGAGGTCGAGCATCGAGTAAACGATATCATCGGCGTTGGCCGCCGAAGTCTGTCCACCCGTGCGGAGTTCGCCGTGGTTCCCGTGCTGGGTCACCACTTGGACGGTCAGGAACTCTTCGGCCAGCCGCTTGATGACCTCCGTGTAGACCGTCGAGGCCCGCTCAATCTGCCCCCGAAGGTGGAGGTCAATCGAGTGCGGCTGAGTCGCGTAGATGGTCTCGTTCGTGATTATGTCGCCGCCGAGTAGAAGGTGGGCGGTGTCGAACTCGACGCCCGCCGCTTCCCGACGCTCCTTCTCTCGGAGGCCTTCTTCGACGTACTGCCATACTCGGTCTTCCGCGATATCGGAGTTGAAGGTCTCCTCACCGTACTCGTTGCGCTCAGTCTGCCCGAAGTGGTCGTCGGTGCGGAAGAACACTATATCCTCGTGGCCCTCTTCAGCGAGAAGCCCGCCGTCCGCTCGGGCGGGGGCGTACTGCTGAAGGCGGCTCTTCAGGTCGTATTCGAGTTCCGCGAGGAAGTCGGTCGCCGTCCGGCTCACCGACTGTTTCGTGGTCGTGGGTGTCCGCAGAACCTCAACCGAGCCGGGGGTCTCGTCGGAGCCGTCCGCCGTCGGCGCGTAGCCGTCGATGCGGTAGACCCCTTCTTCCGGCTCGGGGATTCGGACGCCCGCCTGCCGAAGCCGACTGATAATGTCGTAGGCCCCGGAAGTGGACTTGTAGCCCAGAGCGTCCGCCACTTCTGCGGCGGTAGCCCCGTCTTCACCGATGGTTTCTGCGGCAATTCGCTGGTTGGTGGTCAACTGGTCGAGATAATTCATTTGGGTCGGCAGAGATTCCTCGCTCTCGGGTGATTTCGGCGGTGAGAGCGACGGCAGAACGGCAGAGAGGTGTCTATATGTCTTCGTTGCTGGAAGGCTTGGACTTCGGAACGCCTCAATCGGTTGTCTGTGAGGAATCGGGTGGTTGGTCGGTTGTCTCGCGGTTCAGAAAGGCTACCTCTTAGCCCCCATCATAACCGGGTACTCTATCTTAACTGTATCGTTCAGGCCCGTTCCCGTCGGGCGTTTTCGCTAACCCAGATGCCGCACGAATCCTGTAAACAGAAGATAGGAGCCTTCTGCCATACGGTTTCGCACTTCATTGGGGAATAGTCGAGTGAGATGTATGTCTCGATACGCTCCCTCGTGTAGTCTTCCTCGAACTCTGGAAGACCCCTAAAGAACTCTACCATCGTGTCGATGGGTACGTTCTTGTCCATCATATGCGTGATAACGTACATCTCCATCATATGGGACTGGGAGCGGTGAGCGAACGCATCATCCCGGTCACGGAAGGCCATAATACACGGCCTGTCCGAGAGGACGAAGTCGAGGTCGTCCACGGTGATGTTGTCGTTCGCGTTCTTCTCGTACCGCTTTACGCGGCTCCGGTCGTAGGTCGCGCCTCCGACCGACCGGGAGGACGACGAGGCGTTCCGAATCCGCTGGGTCAACACCTCGGCGGCCTTCTCGTTCGGCGTCGGCTTGAACCGGGCGTCGAGTTCCCGCCGCGAGCGGGTCAACTCGATGTAATCAGCCGGTCGCAGGGTCGCCAACTCTTTGAGCGTCACCGGGACGCAGAAGCGGTCTTCCCCGAAGGCCTTGCTCGCCCCGAGGTGCTTCGTGTTCGGCACCCGGCGCATCCTCCCGAGGTCGGACGAGTCCACGTCAATATACTCATCGAGGTCGTCCAGCCCGGTCGCCTCAACGATGTATTCCTTGAGTGCCCCCGAGTAGGCGTTCAGGCCGTTGATGAACTGGGAGAAGTCCCCGTTCGACGTGCTAATCGGCGGGAACACCAAGTCGATGTGGATGCCCTTGTGGCCGCTCAAAACGACCTGCCACGACTCCGGGCTTTGGGTCTTGAGCAGGAACCGAGCGACCTTACGCGCCCGCACGAGGAGTTTGCTCATATCACGAATCCACGCCGCCGTCGGGTCGCCCCGGTCGCTCCCTCGGTAATCACCCGTGTCAGGAACGTCGAGGTCGATGAACAGCCGGTCGATTCGCGGGATGTTCCCGTCCTTAGTGTGTCCGTCTGGGAACGAATACACCGAGATGAACGGCCAGTTCTGGGGGTCGTCTTCGGCGTCGAGGACGAGTTCAGCGGCTTCCTCTGGAGTGGTAGCCCACCGCTGGTACTTGGTCGCTCGACGCGGCCACGAGTCCGCCCAGTACCGGAATCCGTCGGCTACGAGTTCTGTCTCTGTCTTCATCTCACCATCTACTCAAGCGTCCCACCGAGGGACTGCTGGGCTTTCTGCTCCTTCGCCTGCTGGGCGTGGAGTGGCTCTTCCTCGAAGATGGACGCCATCTCGTCGTCCACCTCCTCGCCGTTGAAGGCGGCCCTGCGGGCCTCGCTGGCCTGCTCGGTCATCTCCCCGAGGCTGTCGTCTTCGGTGATATCGACGGCCTCCCCCGTGAACGGGTGGACAGCGATGGTGCCGGAACCCTCGCAGTACCGCCGCACGTACTCGTCCGCGACCTCCGGCTCGATGCCCGAGATGTTCCGCACCTCTTCGGCGGCGGCCTCAACGATTTCCGCGTAGTTGAGGCTCACACTCACGTCCGTCACGGAGGCGAAGTCCGACAGCGAGTACGTAAGGGGGCTTCCGCTGTGTTCGGTGATGTACCCGGACTCCCGCATCGAGTCAAGGCTACGCTTCACGTCGCTGTCTCGGATGTTGTGACCGAGGCGGCGAAGTTCCTGCTGGATATCCTTCCGAGCAGGGGCGTAGTCGAGGTCGTGAAGGAGCCGGAGGATGGCTTGGTCTTCGTCGGTCAGGTTCAGCGCCGACATAACCATATTGTTCCCCATCACCTGCATCGTGTACCAGTAGTCTACTGGCGTCGAGAGGAGGAGAAGGCCCCTTCCGGTGTCAACGGTCATCCGGTCGGCGTGGTGGAGCAGGCCCATATTGCCCATCATCGAGGCGAGCCGGTCGAAGTCGAAGCGGGCTTCGTTGAACTCGGTGGGCATCATCGCGCCATCCTCGATGGTCTGTCGGGCGATTTCCTCCATCCCCGGCTTCATCACCTTGTTGTTCACGTTGTCCGTGAACAGCGACACCGGGATAGCCTCGAAATACTCCCGAATCTTGGCGCGCTCGACGGGGTCAACGTTGAGCGTGACCTGCCCGGAGTGTTCGCGGGCCTTCCGCATAATGACGCGCTCGGTCTGCTCCTTCGTGGTGTCCACGGACTGCATAAACGCCCGCTTCAGCAACTCTGGGAAGTCGTTAAAGTCGGCGTTCCGGTTGTCGGTCGCCATCGTGGCGAACACAATCCGGGGACACTCCAGAGTCATCGTCTGGGTGCGGTCGTCGTCGTCCTCGGACTTCGTAATGTCCGTGACCTTCCGAATCGAGTCGTTGCCCTCGCCCCAGTCCTTGAGCATCTTCTCGGTGCCTTCCCCGACGCGGGCAAGGTCACCGACGATGTGGATGGGGTACTTGTTCGCCTCCTTCGCGGAGTAGTACCGGGCGGTCTCGGACTCGTCGGTGGGGTGTTCGTACACCATACCGGGGCCGTAGATGGCCTCCAGCGTCTTCCGCAGGGTGAAGTCCTTTCCACCGCGAGCGGGGCTATACAGGACGAATAGGCCGCCCCCGCTTTCGAGACCACCGTTGATTGACGCCGTTGCGACGGTGAGGCAGGTGTCTTCTTCCCCGACCACGCCGAGGTCTCGGGTGACCTGAAGAATGGTGTGGAGTTCGGGAACGTCCCAGTCGATTCCGTTCGTCGTGTCGTACAGTTGTGCTTCTACGCTCATTTGGGTCTGGTTGGTTTGGTTACGCCTCGGTTCTCTCTCGGGACAGCGCCGCCGCTATTTCATTGCGCTATTTCATACTCCTATGCGGCGGAAAACGAGTCTGCCCTATTCGTCGCGCTCTTCGCGCTTCTTGGTGGCGACGCGCCGGGCGAGTTCGCGCTCGACGGCGTCCTGAACGTCACCGGCCACCTCGGCGTACACCTCGTCGGGGTCGTCTCCGTCTTCGAGGGTCACGGTCGCGGTCGCGCCGAACGTAATCGGCTCGAACTGGTCTAACTGAACTTTGCGGTCGTAGGTAACTTCGAGGGTGTCGATTTTCATTAGGGTCTGGTTGCTTGGTCTAAGTGAAGGAGGGCCGCGTCAGCGAGTGTTACGCGCCTACTGGAAGACGCGGGCAACGACGGCTTCCCGGCCACCGAAGTCTTCGACCAGATTCTCGGTCAGGTCGTTCCCGGCGTCTTCCACGAGGTCGCCCAGCAGGGCCTCGGCCTTCTCCTCGTCGTCGTACCCGAGGGTCTGACACGTCGAGATGAAGTCCTCGATGGCCGCCGGGACTTCCTGTGCCGCCGCCGCGCCGCCGTCGGCCACGGCCTCCGGCTCGGCGTCGCCGTCTTCGGCGGGGGCGTTCCCGCCGTCGAGGGTGCCCTGTTCGCTCGCCGTGTTGTTCGCCACGGTCACGTCAGCGCCGGTCTCCACGTCCTTGACGATGGGGTGGTGGTACTTGCGGTCGCTCTGGTTCGACTGCTTCTTCACCTCGAAGAAACCGACGCGGCGGCCCTGAAGGTCGCCACGCAGGATGTTGTCGCCGCTGGTGTCAGCGAGCCAGTTGTGGATATCGCTGTCGTCCACGACGGCGTCCCGACCGTGGGTGGTCAGAATCTTCGCCAGCGTCTTGGACGCCGACTTGGGGCCGAAGCGGTCGGAGCCGCCGTACCACATAATGACGTTGCCGAGGTCAGCGGGGTCGTCGTCGTTCGCCATCACGACGGCCTCCACGAGTTCGTACCGCTTCTCGGTGCCGCCGTAGTTTTTCACGAGGAACTGGTTGGCGTCGTCCGCCGAGACCTCGGGGGCCTCGGGGTCGTTCGGGTCGATACCGACCACGTCGCGCCACGAGAAGACCTTGAACTTGCCTTTCTCGGGGTCGTGGTAGAGGCACCCGTCTACCAGTTCGACGTTCTCCATCGCAATACCGAGGGACTGACCCCACGAGTTCGCGTTACCGAACACGCGGGTCATCTCGCCCTCGATGGGGGCGTAGGGGGTAATGGTCAGATTCTTGTCCGGCTCGTTGGAGCCGCCGGAGTTGTCGGAGCCGCTGTTGTTGTTGCCGCTGTCCTGCTCGTAGGAGTTGTAGTCGTACATTTTGGGTCTGGTTGCGTCTGGTTGTCTTCTGTCGGGCGGTACTGCTCTCGGTGGGGTACTGACTATCTGAGTTTCTTGGGTCACCCCAAAGGCCGGAGCCGGGAGTCGAACCCAGCAGGAACGCTCCCCGTCCTAACCGGGGAACTCCGGTTACCGTGGCCGCTCATAGAGGCCAATCAGAGTAGAGAGAGGTTGTTCTGTCGGGGGAGGCGTATCCCCGAGTGGAGACGACAGGATTTGAACCTGCGTCTGGGCATCTTTTCTTATCCGGCGACGTTTCTCATCGTCACCCGTGCCCCGTGATGGGCCGCTATCACTACGTCTCCAGAAAGGGCTGTGTGGTTGTACCCCACCGAGTACCGCCTTTAGCCCCCATCCTAACTTGGTGAGGTACTATAACCGTATCGGTTGAGGAACTCTAAAGCGTCGAGAGAGACTCTCCCGCTCTTAGCCCCCCTCTCAACTGTATGTCTCTATATAACGTTGCCGGTCAGACGGGTCAAGAAGGGGCCTTACCAGTCCACGCCGAGTTCGTCGGCCACGGTCTCGGCGTCGTACTTCTTGTGTCCGCCGCCACGCTGGAAGCCCGCTTCTTGGACGCTGTCGAGCATTGACGCGAGTTCGACCATCCCCTCCGCCGTCCGGTGGCGGCCCTCGTCCAGAAGGGGGAACACGTCTTCCAGCAGTATCTCGACCTGCTCGTGGCGGGCCACCACGAACGGGCCGACTGCCTCCAGAAAGCCTCGAACGTCGTCGCGGCGGGTGAGCCGAACACGGTAACGCTCCGAGCCATCGTCCCGGTCGAAGACGCTCGCCTTGGGGTCGAGGCCGAGGTCTTCGCAGAACTCGTCCAGCAGGCCCGCCGCTTCCGGGCTGGCCTTCTCGAACTTCACCTCGAAGGAGACCTCGAAGCCGTGCTTGGAAGACCCCTTCTTGCGGAGGGAGGCCTGTAAGTTGCCGCCCCAGTCTAAGGCACCTGCCGCATACGGTCCCCTCCAGTCGTTTTCGGCCATCTCTATACCACTCTCTGCCACCGACACGCTTAATACTGTCTCTGTCATTTTGATGGGGGAAACAGGGTGCGGTCACCCGATTTCGATACTCTTCCTCGGTCTGCCCAGAGAGGGGAGACAATAGAGGGGAGAGTCCTATTCGGTATTCTCCTATTGGGATAGTCCTACTCGGAGTAGTCCTAACCAGACTTCTCCTAACCAGACTACCCCTATCAGGGAGTCCTACGTTCCTGCCGCATTGGGGAACCCCGGTTAGGACTCCGATTAGTCCGAGTATAGCCGATACACGTCGGTATGTGAAACTATTAGCACACCGGCTCCGGCCCGCCCTGCCCTCCACCAGACCCAAATGTGACAGCAAATGCCATACGACGAAGACCTCGCAGAGCCTCTGACCGAACCAGACACTCCTAACGCTACGAAGTTCTACGGCTACGACGCTTCTGCTCAATACGACACCAAGAACAGACTCGACGGCTCCGGCTCCGTCTCCGACCACTACTCGCGGCTCGCCGCGTACAACACCGGAGTTCGGAACGGCAAGTGGGGCGACAACGAACTGCTCCGTGAGCAAGACAACCTCGCCCTCTTCGACGCCATCGCATCGCAACTCGAACTGACGAACTACCAACACTCCCGAGGACGCCAAGCGTTCCTCGAACTCGACCTCTCGGAACTCTCGTCTCCGGGGTCGATTGACGCAACTCTCTGTGCTGTAATGGTGGCCGCTGTGGTCGCCCGCGAGGACGGGAGGATGTACCACCCGTCTCGTGACGAAAACACCAACGACGGGCTGTTTGTGGCCCTCCTGTCCAACCTCGACTACTCTGAACATCTGCTCCACAGTTGCTTCGGGAAGGTTCTGAATCGGGTGCATCTCTAATGATTATCCTCGTTGACGAGCGGGAGAAGAAGCCGTACAACTTCCCCGCGATGGAGACCGAGACCGCTCTCCTCAATTACGGCGACTACGCCGTGAAGGGCCTCGGCTACTACGACGTGAATCCGAACACCGGGAAAGAGGAGTTCTACCCGGAGTTCGCTGTCGAACGCAAGAGCCTCGATGACCTCGCCCGGTCAGTTGGCACCGACCGAAATAGGTTCGAGGCCGAGATAGACCGCGCCCAGCAGGCCGACAACTTCGCCGTCGTAATCGAAGCGACGATGACTGACGCCTACAAGGGCCGGTACTACTCGAAGATACACCCGAACGCCGTTGTCGGCACCGTGAAGAAGTGGCCGTTCAAATACGGCACGCTCGACTTCAAGTGGGCCGAAGACCGCGAGGGTGGAAAACAGGAAACGCTACGGTTGCTCGATAAGTGGTATATCCACGCCGCGACCGACCTCTTCTGACCTCGCATTAATTTAGTATGAATCCCTTGTCCCTGATATGCAAACATATGTCTTCGACTTTTGTAACATCTACATCCCGCAAAACTATCCTTACCGGAATGAGGAGTATAACATCCGAATTGAGCCGCTAAAAGGAGCAGAAACATTTAAGAAAAACAGAAAAGACCACAGCAGTCCCTACTCTGTTGGGTATTGGAAGACTGCGAAGTGTTATATTAAAGCAGAACGTGACCGAGCAGAAGAGTTAGCGACTTGGTTATCATTTATTTATTCGTTCGCGCAGAATAGAGATATCCGTTGGACAACTTACTACCCATATCAGAAGGGGTATCAGGGGAAAAATTGGAAATCGAAAGGCGAATTTCCGCTGGAGAATGACGGCCACGAACTAATCCATATCGTAACAGGTTCGGGAAGAGGTGGCGTTGGAGAATTTGTCGATAGGGCGCTTACGGCGTTAGATGATGCATCGCAAAATGAACGCTCTCGAATCACACGTAGTCTCGCGTTGTTCTTTGAGTCAGAAGGACAGGAGTTCTGGATGTTAAGATTCCTGTTTCTTTGGATTGTGTTGGAATCAAACGCCAATCACAATTATGACAAATACACCAACAACAGACAGCCGCTATTTAACGAGAATGAGCAGGAGAGATTGCGTGACTCTGTTTTGGAGATGTTAAGGGAGAACTGGAAATCAGACAAAGTTATCAACAAATCCTCAGACGAGGTTGAGAGATGGGATTCAGATGAAAGTAGAGAAACTGCCCAGATTAACCATATTGAATGGGTTTTAGATAGAACTGACATATATGAATCAAGTTCCGTAGTGAAAATCAAGATGTATATGGATTATCTTGATATTGGGTTTGATAGCGAGGAGATTAGAGATATTGTTGAAACTGCCCGCAATATTCGTAATCCAATTGTTCATAAAATCAATAGTGACAGGCTTATGAATCAGCATAAAATCGTTCCAAGTCTCCGTACAATTGTGTTCTATGTCCTCCTTCGATTGCTGGGAGTAGATAGGGAACTACAAGACCGTCTTTTGACGGTGAATTTCCTCGGCCCCGACATATCTGAGGAGTGATTTCCTTAGTTCGCCCGTTTAAGGCGCTCTGGTCTCCGTGAATCTATGGGGACTTCGTGGCCGCACTCGGCGCAAACCCACACATCATAAGAGCCGTAGTGGGTCTCCGTCTCGGAGTAGAAGCCGTCCCCGTCGTGTTGACAGGCGTAGTTCGGCATAGTCTGGTTAGTCGCCCTCACCGTAGGCTAATAGTCGTCTCTCACGCTCGCTGAGGGCTTAATTGCTCCGCTCTACCGGGTCTTCTCCACTTTCACGCGGCGACCGCCCGTGTTCAGGAGCCGGGACTCGACCCGGTACGGGCCGACGACCGAGACGCCCTTCGTGTAACCCCCTTTCTCCTCGACGTTGAGGTTGTTGCTCGGGAAGACCGCTTCCCCGTCAACGACCGCGAGCGCCCCGTCGTCGGCTCCTTCGAGTGCGTCGTCGGCCATCAGGGGGCTTTCGGCCTCGACCCAGCCCCGACCGGCGAGGTCTCCGAAGTCAGCCCGCTCCATTTCTTCGACAGCGAGCGGCCCGGCCTCGAAGCCCCCTTCTCCGTCCGGGGTGTAGGTCTCCGCGAAGTCCCGAATCTCGTCTTCGGCGGCCTCCAGTTCCCCCACGATGGCGTCGGAGTCAAGGTGGTCGTGGTACTCTTCGAGGAGTTCGCCATCCTCGTTGAAGGCCTCTTGCTCGCTGTACGGCGTCGGAGTGTCCGGCTTGACCACGTCGAGGTCGCCGGTCGCCTCGTAGTCTTGGACGTACTTCGGAATCTCACCGTCGGCGTCCTCCGTGTAGACGACCCGAGTGAGGTACGTGTAGCCGAAGATGCCCGCCGTCCGAAGGCGGCGTTCAAGCGTCACCTCCACGTCGCCGTCGCACAACTCGGCGGTCTTCGCCTCGTCTTTGACCGGCTCGCCGCCGACGGTGAGTAGGGTGTCGGTCTCGGGGTCGTACTCCGAGAAGGTCGTCTCGACCTCCTTCGTCGTCTCCACCGCGTTCGGGTGGATGAGGAACAGGCGCGTTCGTCCGGGGTTAATCTCCGGCGGGGCGTTCCCGCTGGTCACGGAGATGGCCTTCGAGACGCCGTGAACGCGGGCCTCGTTAACGAACTCCTCGGCGGTCGGGTAATGGGATTTCCCGACGGAGAGGAGCAGGTCGTGACTCTCAAACTCGACCATCTCCCCAGCGTGGGTTCCAGTCGGGCGGTCAGCGAGCAGGCGCTCGACGTGGCGGGAAGCCTCGCCTTCCGGCACGGTCTCGGTCAGGCCACCGGGGCCGGTGACGGCCAACTCGAACTGGAGGCCGGGGAACTCCTTGTAAGACCGCTTCCGGTTCTCCTTGAAGGGGATGGGCTGGGCGAACTCCACGAACGCCGGGAGTTCACCGCCTGCTCCTACGTCCGACCGGAGGTACGCCTTGCCCTCCTTGAGATAGCCGCATCCGCGCTCGGGGTTGTCGATGGTCTCGGTCTCGATGCTGTTGCTCTGGGTCTGGGTTTCGATAGACATTGTTGGGTCTGGTCGGTTGCTTCGCTTCTCGCCGCTTTCATACATATTTCAGACTCGGGAAGGGGCGTTACTCGTCGCCGTTCAGTACCACTCGACGTGAACCGCCGCCACGTCGTAGAGACTCCACGGGCAGAACAGGTCGAAGGCCATCTCTCGCTTCTCGGTGATGGTCTCAGGCGGGTTGATGGGGCCGTAGCCCCGGTTCGGCCCGGCGGGGATACGACCGACTGCCTCGTGAACAGAGAATCGCCCGTAGACGATTACACCGTTGTCGTGAATCTCTATGTCGGTCGCGTTCGACGGGTGGATGCCGTCGAAGAACTGGTCGGAATCGACGCCGTCCATAGTCGGGAAGTCAAACTCCCCGTGTTCGTTGACGTTCTCAAACGCCCACTCGATAATGTCTTCAGTCGGCACTTCGACGGTCTCCGGTAGGTCTTTCTTCATAGTTGGGTCTGGTTGGTTAGTACGCCGCTATCTGACCGGCCTCTACGGCCATCTCCTTCGGGGGAGCGCACCCGTACTTGTTCTCGCCCATCCAATCCTTCGCGGCGGCTACGGCGAGCATACGGCCCTTGTGTCCGCCCCCGCAGTTCCCCCGGATTCGGAAGGACGGGCCGGGATACCACGACGTGAACAGCGCCTCGAAGTGCCCCCGGTCGTTCAAGTGGACGACAACCCGGTAGGGAGTGTCCGAATACTGCCACTTGATGAAGTCCGAGTAGTTCGCTATCTCGTGCCACCCCTTCTTCCCCGTCGGCGGGACGTGGTCTTCGTGCTTCATCGGAGATGCCGCCCGGCTCGCTCTTCGAGGTGCCGTTCGTACCGACGCTCGGCCTTCGCCAGCGCCCGGCCCTCGGCCTCGGCCATTTCCCGCTCGGCGGCTTCCGCCGGGGTCTCCGTAAACAGGAGTTCCGTCTCGATTACACCGTGATTCTCGGCCATACCGGAGCCGACGGCGTCGTGAACGGCATCCGCGATTAGGTTCATCCGTCGGTCGTCGTCGGACTCCGCGTTGACGGGAAGCGATACTCGAACCGTTACTTCTGCGTGCTGGTGTTCGTCGTTTGCCATAATGGGTCTGGTTGGGTGATTAGATGCCTCGGCCCCGAGCGCGGGCCGCGTCGAGGCACTCGTCGCACATTTTGTTGTTCGACTCCGCTCCGCCGGGAGTCATATTCCCGCACTCGTCCCAGAGGACGCAGGCCCCCTCCGGGCGGGAAGGGCGCGTCTCTTCGGATGAGCAGAGCGTCGATTGTTCGGTTTCGCTCATACCGCTCCGGCGAGCCGGAACACCGTGGGGCGGTGCTTCGGACGGTCAGCGTTGATGCGGCGTTCCCCGAACACGTCGAGGAGAATCTTGCGGTTGTTTAGGTCAGCCCGACAGAAGGCTTCGTAGAGGTCGCCGTCCCACAGCGCCGTGAAGAAGTGACCGCCGATATGGCTGAACTCTTCCGGGGAAACCGAGCCGTCGAGGTTGCCCCACTTGACGTACTTCTGTACCTCATTCCGGGCGCTGTTCCGGGTGACCGTGCTGGGGAGTTCATCAAGGGTCTTCTGGATGACCTCGATGAGTTTCGGGCTGGCTCCGGCACGAAATAGGAAGTCGATGTGGTCGTTGGTCAGTTCAATCTCGGGGATTGGGGTGTCGTTCATTGTTGGGTCTGGTTGGTTGATTGCCGCTCGATGCCGCCCGCCCTTTCATAGATATTTCAAACTACGGCGGGGTCAGCCGAGGTAGTAAACGAACGTCGATTCGTCGTCTACGGGGCTGAACACGGTGGTTCCGGTAGCGTAGTAGGGAATTTCCACGTCGGAGTGGTCACCGAGACCGAAGATTCGCTCCTCGATGGTGAACTCGTTTCCCCCACCGGCTCCGCTGGGTCTTTCATCGGCGTCGTTCGGGACAAGGTAGGAGACCGTCACGGACTGCTCGAACGGAGTCAGCGGGTGGATACTGATACCGACTGAATGGTACGGGACGGTCACAATCTCTCCAACGATAGCCGTCTGGGTCTCTATACGGTACTTCTCTGGCTCTAACTGTAATGTCATATCTTGGTACTCTGGGTCTGGTAGTCCCAACAGGAGAGTCGGGGTTCCTGCTGGATTGGGGAAGCCGAATAGGGGAATACCGAATAGGACTCTCCCCTCTATTGTCTCCCCTCTCTGCTACTCTGGGTCGATAGTCACGGTGAAGTCGGGGTTCGGGTCGTAGGTCAACTCCGAGTCGGAGATGAATCCCGCCACGAGAACGTTCCCGTCGCGGTCTTCAACGACGAGCCGCATTACCCCGAACAGGCTATTCCCGCCGTGGTGTCCCGTGTCGGGCTTCGTCCCCACACTAACACTTGCTCCAACCGCATTGGAGACAGACAGGACAGCCGCCGTCGAGTCGGACTTGCTGGCCCCGACACTCCGGGCAGGCCATCTCTTGAGCCACCATTAGGCGGTCACCGCCTCGGGTTCCTCCCCGAACTTCCCGGTGCTTTCGTCGTACTCGGCCCCGGCGGCCTCGACGGCGGCCTTCAGTTTCGTGATGTGGCCGGAGGTCGTCACCGAGTATCCGTACCAGCCGTCATAGAAGACGATGTGACCGTCCGCGAATCGAGCCGCGATAACGGCTCCGTAGGAGTAGAGCAGGCCGCTGTCGTTCTTGCCCGTCGCGGAACGAACGTTCATCGTGCTGTTGTGGTGGTCGTAGTTGCCGTTTGCGAACGCCTCTCCGATTTCTTCAATGTTGAGTCGTGCCATAGTTGGGTCTGGTTGGTTCAATCGTGCCTGCCCGTCCCCCGAAGGGGGTCATCGGCAACGGTACGGGGAAGGGGTCTTAGTCGGCCTTGTAGGAGATGCCGCCAGCCATCCCCGAGTGCTTCTTGTGGCCCATAAACGCCGCCGCGTCATCGACGCAGTCCGCCGGGGCGTACACGTCCACCATCATCGAGAAGACGTTGCTCGTCGTCCCGAACCGGACGGCCATCGGGAACGGCGGTAACGCCTCGCCGCTTGTGAGGTCGTTAATGCGCTCGCTGAACTCGGACTTCTCCATCGTGGAGTGCCATCCGCCGCCGATAGTCGTGAACTCGTCCCACGCCTCGACCTCGACGTTGCTGGGGCCGTCGGAGTAGGAGCGCCAGCCATCGACGGGAACGCGCTTCTCGCCCAGCACAATGCCTTCAACGAGGTCGTAGACCGCGCCGGTCTCAAGCCATTCGTAGTCGCGGTTGTATTCTCCGTGGTCGAAGACCACCGAACCGTCGTAAGTGACCTTCCAGCGGCGACCGTCCGGCATCACCACCACAAGGGTACTTCCGTGGTAGTCCATCCCCTCGTAGCAACCGCCGCAGATGAACCAGCGGTCGTCGTCGGGGTCGATGTTCCAGCGGGCTGTTCCGGGGTCTTCGACCGGCTCGACGTGGGTGGGTTCGCCCCAGTCGTTCACGCCGTCGTAGGAGCCGTCGCCGCAGAAGTGACAGCCCTCGTCGGCCTCGGCCATAAACACGGTGTCGTCGCAGATAGCGCACTCACCGGAGGTGATGTTTGCGGGGTCTCGAACGTGCCAATCCTCCGGCGGGAGCAGTTGTTCGACCACCTTGTACGGAAGGGGGCTTCCGTCCTTCATCGCGTAAAGCGCCGCCCGCCGGGCTTCGGCCTTCGTGAGACCGTCGGACTCCATCAGTTCCTCCACCCTTTGGGTGTAGAACTCGTCCGTGTCGTCAATCAGTTCGCTAAAGTCGTCGCTGTCGGTGTGGTTATTTTCGCTCATTTTGGGTCTGGTTGGTTAGTGCTGGAATCGGTACACGGTGATAGCGTCGTGCTTGTCCCTCGGGTCGAGGAACGCCCAGCGGTTTAGTTCGACAATCAGGATGTAGGTCTGGAGCGTCGTCGGGTGCGACCAATGGAACTTGTATCGGTTGTCACCCTCGGCTTCGTAGACCTCGCCCTCTTCGATACAGCCCCGTATCACATCGCCTCCGATGCGGCGGGAACGGCGCTCGTTTACGAAGTGGTCGGTCGGTTGGTACTCCCCCGGCTTTCGGGGGACGGCCTCAAGCGTGAAGTCGTGGGAGTAAGCGTCGGCGTAGTCGTCCCACTCTTTGTGAGAGATGACGCTCATTATGCGTCCTCAACACGAATCCGCGCTCGGCAACAGCCCGAGCGGTACGGGCCGGGGTTCTCCACGATTTTCGACCGCTTGAATCGGGGCGTCTTCTTGCCGCAGGCCTCGCAGACGAGGAACCATCGGGCTTCGTCGTCAGCGAACGTCGGGCAATGCCGGGGCGCGTCGAGTTCTCGGGCCTTCTGCTTGAACGTCGGGCCGTGACTCCCTTTTCCGTGGGTTTCGTACTCCCAGATGTGGACGAGTTCGTGGCGAATCGTCCCCTCGAAGTCGTCGCCCCAGCCCCACGACTGGTACGCCTTCCACGCGAATCTCATAAAGAGGTCACCGTTCTTCTTCCCCGCTTTCCCCGCCGCCCGCTTGAGTCGCTTTGAGACTTGAATCTCGACCTCGTCAAGCGGTACGTCTATGTCCACGGTCTCGGCGTAGGCCCGAATCACCCCCTTGAGTTCATTTGGAGATAGGCCGTCTCCGGGCCGCTCGAACTGTTCATCGTCGTCGGTATCAGGTAGTCGGAACGTCATTTGGGTCTGGTTGGTTGCTGACGCTTGGTTGCCGTCGTCAGGCCCCCGAGTTCCACTCGGGAACGACGCCCCCAGAAGGGGCGTTTCGGCTTCAGCGTCGGAGAGTCGCCTCGGCGTAATGGCCGGTCGGGAACAGCAGGGAGACCGTAGTTTCCCGCCTGTCCTTGATGAGCCGGGGCCGCCACTCCCGAAGGGAGATACGTCCGACAGCGAGGGTCAACTTCATCGGTCGTCTCCCATCAGGTGGCCGTACTTCGTTTTCTCTTGCCGTGTTGAACGCAAGACGGCGGCAACATCGGATTTTTGATATTCGATCTTCTACCGGTAGCAGCGCTTTAGCTGTAAATTCTCAGATCGGACGATTCGATTCGAGCGGAATTGTGCGGCGACCAAAGCATCAGTTTCACAAGATACCAAATAAAGCATGAGGTGGACGATGGCGATGCCTCTCTCGGATACATTCGGAGAAGGGGAGCAGGCGGCGAGCTCTAACTCGCCGCCTGCTCGAGGTTATGGACGATACACTTCCGTGTGAGCTCCCGGAACTGGCCGTGCCAGCTCCGGGAGCGGATCTCGTCGCCGTCGTCTTTTAGCATCGCAAACACGGTCTCACTCATTGACCGCTGGTTGTAGACATCATCGTCAATTCTGGCGTTGTGGGCTTTCTTGAGTGCATTTTGCTCGCAGTGTTTGATCACTGGCCGTGTAGACCTGTCACGGCAAGCTTCACGGAGATTACTCCACGAGTACATTTTGTCGGCCAGTAACGCTTGCAGGTCTTCGGCGTTCCGCCGAAAGACCTGCAGCCCGATATGGCCGTCATAGGCTTTCTTAGTCGTGAAATGAGCGTCCATGATAGCAAGAGAATCCGTGTCAACAAGCAGCGTCGTTTTCATCGCGTTGAACGAGTAACCGACCCGATTCCGGTAGTGTGAGCTGGCTTGGTCACGCTGAAAGCCGCTGGCGTCGATCGACGCGGTGCCTGAGAGCCCCGCCTGCTCCGCGGAGGCGCGGAGCAGGCGGCGCAGTTCTTTCATCGGGAATTCATCGTCCCAGACGCTGAAAGATGAGTAATCCGGCGATGAGTCAAGATCAAACACACCGAGAATTCCCGGCATCTCGTTGAGATAGTCTTCGAGCCTCCGAAGCGGCTTGTTGATCTCCTCTTTGAGCAGAAGGAGCGCGATTTTGGTGGACTTGGCGTACCCGTTGTCGCCGTCGGCGACAGCGGGTACGTCTGGTTGTTCAACATGGTTCGTGGCGAATTCGTGAAACGTCTGTGCGAGGGTCTTGAGACGTCCCATATCGCCAGACGGCGTCCAAATCCCGTGAAATCAGCGATACGATCCGCAGACGGCGTCGGCGTTCAACGGAGCATTTTCTCTCGGCGCTTCCGTCGCGCCTCTTTTTCGCCCGCCTGTTTAAGTTCGCGTTTCACGTCGTCGGGAAGGGTATCTTCGAGGTTCATCTGGGTTGGTTGGTTACTGAAGGTCTCCGGGGTAGTTCCGGTAACAGAGGTCGGCCCACCGAGTCGGAGCGAGGAACGTCTTTTGCTCGAACTCCGGGTTCGAGAAGCCCCCTTCCAAATAGTAGGCCAGCCCCGTTTGGCCGACGACTTCCTGAAATGTGAGGCGGTGAACCGGCTCGGGATACCACGCCTTCATCGCGTGCCACTTCTGGAACTCCCCCCAGAAGGAGAAGTCGCAGTCGTTCTTGTAGTGGCCCCAGTAGTCGTGAACCGCTCGGCTCTTGAGGTTGTCATCCCGGCTAATGTGGCTCGGGTGGGTGCCGCCGGAGAAGATTTTGAGTCGGTCGTTAACGACTATATCCGAACACATCTCCTCGTAGGTCTCGTAGGGGTCTTCCTCGGTGAACTCGACGTGAACACCGTGAGCCTCGATGGCGTCGAAGAGGTAGTCGTTCATCTTGAGCAGAAGCCGGACGGCTTCGAGTAGTTCCTCGGAGGTCTCGCCGTAGACTTCCATCTCGTCGTATTCTCGTCCAATCGTTTCAGCGACCTGTCGTTCGGTGAGCCGGTGGTTGGTCGGCGTCACCGTAAGGTGGTTGTTTGCTCCCATTTGGGTCTGGTCTCCGTGTTCCTCGGGCTGGTTACGCCGTCATCGGAAGCCCCGCCGGGGAATCGAACCCCGGAGCCGCCAATCAGGGCCGCGCCTTAATCGGGCGCGAGTTGGCTACTGGCTGTCGCGTTCCGCTCTCAAGCCCCCCGAATCTTCCCCCGTGGCCGTTCCCCGGCTCGCTCTTCGAGCCGTTGCTATCGCGTCGTCAATCGTATCAACGTCGCCTTTCACCATCTCGAAGTCGAAGTCCGATAAGGCCCCTTCGTCGTTCAGTCTCGATGCCTCTCCGATTACGATTTGAAGTGCGTCTCTGTAATTCATTAGAACCGTCCGATTACGTTCGCCCCGCTGTACGTTTTGGTCTCGCCGCTCGGGAACCGGAGAATTAAATCCAGTTCGTCATACCACCACGTTTCAACGCCCTCGACCTCGACCTCCTCGCGGTCGTGAAGGACGACAACGTTAATCGGCGTCATATGTGGTCTTCAAGCCACACGAATCCGTCCGTCTCAAGCCACGCTTCGCCGTCAGTCAGAAGAGCGGTTCCACTCTGGGTTAGTTGAATCTCTGGGTTCATTTGGGTCTGGTCGGTTACTCTGGTTAGGAGAGTCGGCGTTCCTGCTGTGTTGGGGTATCCCCCCTTCTAACTTGGTATGAGATGATAACTGTATCGGCGGTTAGACGACTCGCCGTGGGGAGAGTTCGTCTTCGACCTCCAATACCAGCGGCTCGGAGTCGGTATCAATCGGGTTCTCCGCCGTGAAGAACACTCCCCAAGTGTCGTCGTCGTATTGGTGAAGGCTGTAAGCCTCCGTGTAGTTCTCGTCGTCGTCAAAGGCTTCGTTGAAGCCGATTACCGCTTCGTCCCACGTCTCAGCCGTCACAAGTAATTCGTATTTCATTTTCAGTCTCGTCGTCGGTCTCGCTCCGCCATCGCTCGTCCCGCTTCGGCGTCCATCCCGCCCTTGACGTAAGCCCGGATGTGCTTCATCAGGTAGTCGTCGTTCAATCCTCGAAGGAACTCTCGGTGTTGCTCGGGGTTCATTTTAGATACCCCCGACCGGGGCGGCGAGGCTCAGGGCCATACCGGCGAGCCGGTCGTCGCTTTCAATCTCCTGCCAGCGTTCGACCTTGGCGAGAAGGCGCTCGCGTTCCTCGTCGGATTTGAAGCCCCAATGCCGAACCGCCGACTCAATCAGGGCGTCGAGGTCGTTCTTGAAGCAGGCCGAGCCGCGTTCACACCAGCATCCGTATCGGCGGCCTTCGGCCTCGATGGCCTCTCGGCCTTCCCGGTAATCGGAGACGTGGCGGGCGGCGTGGTACGGCCCGGCGTAGCCGATTGAATCCGAGACGATGGCGGCGATTAGTTCGGCATCCTCCATCGTGTCCGCTGTTAGCGTGTTCTGCTCTTCGGCGCAGTCGTTACACAGATTCTCGAAGTCGTCCTCGAACTCGAATTGTCGGTAGGTATCAGCGCCCCGAACCGAGGTCGAGTATTCGTTAACGTCACAGCAGTCGCACTTCGCAAGGCTAAGGTTCATTTTGGGTCTGGTTGGTGGGTTGGTTTACAGGCAGTCCGAATATCCGCAGGCTTCACAGCCGAACGCTCCGAGCGAAGCCATCCCCAATTGGATAGGTTCGTCTTCCCAGTAGGCGTCTTCGGCGTCGCAGTCTTCGGTGAAGTGGCACATTTTACTCGAAGAGGTCGTTCATCACTTCGCCGTCCTGACGCCGCTCGCGCTCTTCAGCGAACGCCTCGCGGTTTCGGTTGTGGGTGATAAACAAGTCGTCGGGGGAAGGGTCAGCGGCCCCGTCGTAGGTCTGGTACGATTCCCGGTCGTCGCCGTCGTCGTAGTCACTCATCGTTGGGTCTGGTTGGTTTTGGCCTAAAGGCCAAGAGCCGAGCCGGGAATTGAACCCGGCGAGAAGCCCGCCGCCTTCTCGGCAAGCCGCCATCTAAACCCCGTAAGAGGTCTTATCCGTTTCGGTCAGAGGTCGGCGGGGTCGGAAAGCCCCCAGCCATTATGGAAGGCCAGCCGTTCGTCCATCTCGAAGTCCGGCTCAACGTCGGCGTTTCGGTCGTCAAGTGCTACGGCGTCGGTTTCGTCAGGGTCGTAATCGGTGAACATTTGGGTTTGGTTGGGTGGTTGGTTGGTTGCTTCAGTTGTCGTCGTCCTTCAGGAGACCGGCCTCCTTCAGCGCCTTGTAAGCCTCGGCGGCTCGGGCTTCGCCAATCCCCGAGATACCTTCGAGGACTTCAGTAACGGTCGTTTCATCGGCGCTCACTTCGTACCACACCTCTTCGGGGGCTTCGTATTCGACAGGGACGAAGATGGGGTCTTCGTCGTCCCCGAAGTCGTCGGCGGGAAGGCCGAAGTCCTCGGCGGTCTCGGCGGTAATCACGTCGAAGTCCCCTTCGGGGGTCTCGAACTCGTCCTTGTATTCGGGAAGGTTCCCCGGTAGGTCTTGGCAGGTCTCCTTAAGCCCCGGCTCGTCGTCGGTGCCGTAGGCAATCGCCGCGAAGTGGCCGTAGTGGTCGGCCCACGGCGACTTACCGGAGTCCTTCACTTTTGCGACGCCGAGGGCCTTACACGACTTCTTAAGAAGTCGAACCATCGAGATGGCCTTCCAGTAGTCTTCATACTCTTCGATTCTTTCCCCACCGAAGGTGGTTTCGTCGTTGCTGTCGCTGTCGGTCTGGTTGTTAGCGGTGCTGTCGGTCTGGGTCGGGAGTTCAAACATTTGTTTGGGTCTGGTTGGTTTGTTTCACGTCCCTCAAGGGACGGAGCCAAGGTCATCGTCAAAGGCGAGGTAGGCTATTTCCCCGCGACAAGGCCTTTAGGGCCTTGTTTCGACCATTTTCTTTTCCCCCGAAGGGGGCTTTTGGGTAAGTTGGTTTCGTCGGCGGTTTTGTCCGTTTTCGCGGTTTCAAGCCACCAAAATCAAGTCCATTAACCCCCGCTTCGGGGGTTTTAGTACGACTTAATCCCGAAGGATAGGCTGGATAAGTCCCTTCTCCCGTCGCATATCCCGCCGACTTACCACGGGCTTAGAAAAGCCCGGAATAGTCGGGATTAACCCCCAGAAGGGGGCTTGCGCGAGGTACTACGGATAGATTAGCCTAATCGCCGCTGGGTCGTATGATAATGGTGTTTTACCGTTTTCCGGTTAGTTAAACGTCCTAATCCCGGTTTACGGTCTCATAGGTAAACCCCGCCGTAGCCACACGACGTATGGAACTTAGCACAATCCCCGGCGGGAAGGGTGCTAAGGGGGAATACCGGGCTTCTTAAGCCGGTTTTCGGCGTTACCCACTTTTACGTGCGTATGGGGGCTTAAAGCAAGGCTGGTTAACCGCCTTGCCGTCTTTGTCTCCCGAGGGAGACTGGATATGCTGGGGTTGCGCTATATTGTATTTTTCCGGTGATTGACGTTTCCGCCGAGTTTGGCCGCTAATACGACCGCACACACTACCCTTAGACGGTCTCAAGCCGTCAGTCAGACGCTTACGCGCCTTTAAGGGGGCTAAGCCGACCGATACTCCTTTTCTCGGGGGCTTCGGGAGCGTTTACCACACTTGCCCGGTGCCTTACCAGCATACCCACACTCTTGCCCCCGGCCTACCCGACCGGCGGGGGCAAGCAAGTTGAAAATCCTCCAACCCCGAGGGGCCTTCATCGGCATCCTACCGTAAGACTGGGGAGTATATAAACTTGTCGTGGACTCTGGAAACGCTGTCTGTGAGGGTTTGAGTAGGTCAAGCCCCCCGTCTCCAGATAGTTGATACTAAATCGTGTTATAGCATACCATAAAGAACCGTGACATAGTCGTAGGGGGCTTGAGACCGCCGAGAAGGGGGCTTAGAACGGATTTACATATAAAGAGCCGTTGTGGTGGATAGACTGACAGGATGGGCGGAGGGTGATGTGGGGGTGCTATTCCCGCCGAATAGGGCTTGAGACCGCCGTGAAGGGCCTTTGAAGGGTCACCGTGAAAGAGTCTCCGTGAACAATCGTGTACGTCCCTCCCGCGTCGTAGCCTGAAAGCCCCGAATACTAACCCCTCGCGGCTTCTGTCGGCGTTTTAGGGTAGGCCGCCGAACGGCCCCCGTAGGGCATTACGCATAGTAATATCTGGGTCATCTTATTTGAGTGTATCGACGCCCGAGAAGGGGCCTAACTGGGTGTTACTACTGGGTAGTAAGCAGGGTTGCTGGGTCGGGAGACCGCCGGGAAGGGGCCTTGAAAGGGCGCATAAGCCCCATAAGGGGGCTTAGTGGGGGTTATTACACTACTTGGCGGGGGGGCTTCGACTTTAATACGTTAGTCTCCTCGAAAATATCCAGATTTTGGGTATGTGAAGGGGTCGAAAAATAATATTTCTGAAAATTCCCGTGTGTGAAAGGCTCTGCCCGGTTCAAGTCAACGAGTTTATGCTCAAGAATCCCAAAACCCGGATGGTCGCTTAACGGCGACCGTGAAAGGGGTCTTAGCCGCTTGCCTACCACGGGAAAAGGCCCCTTTACATCGAAGTCGCCATCCGCCTATATGCGCTATCCAATATAAGGACTTGCTGTATTGGGTGACGGCGGTGCCCTACTCGACGGGAACGGACGAGCCGGTGTCACGCTTCTTTCGCTTCGGTCTCCTCCGCGTCTTGGTGTTCCTCAATCTCCTGTTCGACCGCCTCCTCAACCAAATTGAAGAACGTATTGAGTTCTCTGCTAACCTTCCTTGGTCGGGTTGAGAATACCTCGATATTTTGTTTACCCCACCCAGAAGGGGATATCTTTCCGTCAAACTCTTCGGCGTTGTCCAGCCTGCTGATTGCCCGTTCCAGATTTAGAGCGCCAAGTTTAGGCATCTGGTCGGGGGTTTCGCTCCAATAGAGTGATAGTTTGATTGCAGTATTGCCATTACTCCCGTAAACGAGCCGCTTGAGCCGGTAGAGGCGGTTCGGTTCAGGTTCGTAGCACTTGATGTAGTCTATTGAGATTATCAAAAACAGATGGCTACCGTCGAAGAGGAACGGAATCGTTATCGGGTCTTCGTCTTCGTCGTGTAGATGCTCGTTTCGGATGATTTCTTGCTGTGAATAGAGGTCTCTTGATTCGCCGCTTCGCCAAATCAAGAAAGAGAACACGGCACCAACGATGGAGAAGAAGAGTATGGCAGGACTCAGATTCATCGCGTTGAGTGAGAGTCCGGGCTTCTGTCTTAAAAACCTGTGTGGGGGGTCTCGTCGTTCCCGCCACTCTCCGGCTCGATGAAGCGTGTGAAAGTGGGGGCGTCGGGTAACCAGCCCTTCGACGCGCCCCCGGTCGCCGTCTGAGTTGACCTTGGGGCCAACCAGACCCAAATGTGGGCCTCCGCAACCAACGGAGTGCCCGTGTGGAGAGAAGTCGTCGGGGTACTAAAAGAGTTCCGTGGAGCGCCCAGAAGTGTGCTTCTCTGTTCTCACGAAATGGCTATATTGGGGTACGGCGTAGCAGTAGATGTAACGGGAGCATCCGTTGTAGTTTAGCGGCGCGTTGAGGCGGTGTTTGTGCGGATAGTTGACCAAGACGGTGTTGAGTCCAATCGCTGATGAAGTGTGATCGGAGAACTGAACGGATGTTCTTCTGTCTCGGATGATGAGATCTGTGTCACTCTCTGAAGGCGGCGCACTCACTCCGGTGAGTGCGTCGCCGATCCAGAGCTGTCACTACTACCAACGTCTGAGCTGACCGGCTTGTCAGGCGAGTTTCTACCAGAACTCGCCTGACTCAACCTGCTCACGTAATCTTGCTCGATGTGGATTTGGATCCCGTGACGACCACAACAGCAATTCGTCGAGATCTGGCAGTTCATACCCCAGATCTAGCATCAGGTACAGTTGGACCAAGTGTGCGTGACGTTCGAGCGCGTGAGAACACCGACGGCGTGGGAGACGCGTCGACGACGCCGCTGCGTCGTCGTCGCTTCCCTGCCGCTTTGCGTCTAATTTGCGGAGTTCATCCACAATAACGCGGCTCATCAGCAGCGAGAGCGCCGCTACGATGATCAGCGCTTCAATAATGTAGGGATCCGTCGTATTGATCTCATCAAGACCGAAGCGCGATTTGAGTTCCTTGAACAGCAGCTCAATCTCCCAGCGCGCCCGATAGAGCTGTGCGATATCGGGCGCGTGGTAGTTGTCTCTGGCAAGATTCGTTAGGTAGAGATGGTACTCACCGCTGTCCTCGTTGAGCACACCGACGAGTCGGAACGTTCGGGTCGTGCTGACGCCCGACCCTCGCTTGCGGTCGAATGAGAGGGTGATCCGAGCGTCGATCGCCTGTCGCTGCAGGTCGTCGAGGACGTCCTGCAGCGACTCGCCTTCGAGTGGAATACTGTTTCCCCGCCATGTGCGAAGCTCTTCGACGATCTCGAAGTTCGCGTCATCTTTGACCCGTGAGACGAACCAGCCGTCGTTTTGATCGATACGGTCGAACAACCAGAAGTCGTAGAAGCCGAGATCGAGTAAGACGAGTGCGCCAGCTACCCACTCGCCGGTGGGTAGCTGGCTCCGTTCCTGCGTTTTGGCGTCAGTCGTTTGAAACCGCGTAGGAAGTCCGGTTGAGAGTGATTCTGTGAGGTGGAGCTTCACGCCAGCTTGATCTTCGCCAGTCGCTGCGTAGACGTCTGTAGCGTCTTGGTAGAGTGAGACGATAGAGGCGTCAACAATGAGGACGTCTCGAAAGCGTTCGAGACGTCCGCTGAGGTCGGTTTGTCCCGGTTCGAGATTCTCGATGGCGTCATCGAGAATCTCTCGCAGGAGTGCAACGAACGCGGGTGAAAACCAGCCGTGGAAGGTTGGATAAGCGAGTTCGTCACAGTCAGCCATTTCGACGAACCGTTCGAGAAATGCCTGAATAGAGCGATCTGATCCAGCAGCGAAACCCAGTGAGAGGGTGTAGAACAACGCGACAGTGTCGAACTTGCGCTCTCGTTGGATGAGATTCGTTGCGCGAGCGCGCTCGCGCAACTCATCAGAGGGAAACGCTCTTTTGATCCGGTCGACAATCACTGAATCCGGTGGTTCGTAACTCACAGCAGCCACCGGGTTTCTCTGACAAGTAGTTCCAACGGTATTCAGATCAGCAGACGGTGCTGGCACGAGGAGTTAAACTACAACGGATGGTAACGGGAGAGACACGGCGACCGTCCGCTTGCCTACCACGGGGCGGTCGCCTGTAATCTCCCCCGTTGCCGCTTAACGCGGGCAATCGAGTAGATTTACTGGTAAGCGGCAATAATTTCTGGTATTCTGAGTGCTACCACCGGGTGAAGTGACAGACTCTCCGAGAGGTCGCTTATAAAGATACGACCCCCTATATAAAAGGGTGTATATTATTAGGAGTGAGACAAACTGGCTTCAGACGGACTGGTTGGGTCTGGTTCTTCTGTTTCAGTCTTTATTCGGTGACCGCTCATAGGGGCCAGTTGGTCTCGGTTCTACCCTTCTATCCCAATTCAGGGAACGGAGACTCCTAATCAGGGAGTCGGCGTTCCTGCTGGATTGGACTCTACCGGAGTGGTCACTTCTGGTTGGTCTACTACGGGCATCTTCTACTGCCCATCTACTCTCCCCCTTTCAGTACCCTAATATGGCGAAACAGTCAGTCAGCGGCAAAACCGAAGCCGAACTCGCCCAGATGCGGGCCGAGTTCAGCGAGAAGCCGCGCTCTCGAATCTACGACTTCGAGGACTGCTACTGTCTCGCTAAGATACCGCATCAACCCGACGACTACGACGGCCCCGACCGTTACTGCGCCTCTCACAATCTCGACCACGAGACGAAGCGGTGCAAGTTCCACGGCGGAGCCGGGCACGGCAACCCCGAATCGCTCGATAAATACGCTAATCTCAAACACGGTATGAAGGCAACACGCAAGGCGCTACTCGACACGATGACCCGCGAGGGCAACGAGTGGCAGGTCGAACTCTACGAGTGGGTCACGGAGGAGTGGCCCGAGGCTTATGGAGTAGACACCGCCACCGACCCGAACGCGGAGTACGAGTTCCACGCGCTTGCTCTTGAGATTATTCGAGCAGAGCGAGCCGAGGGTTGGATTTTCAAGGAAGGCGAGAAGGGTCAGAAGCGCGTCTTCAGCCCCTCTGGGGAGATGTATTTCGATGATATCCCCCACTACCTCGCTGATATGATGCAACGCCAGCGGAAGTTGATTATGCGGATGGAGGACAATCTCGGTATCAGCCGGAAAGCCCGGCTCAAGGCCGAGAAGACGGACGAGGCCAGCGACCTCATTAAGTCGTTTGCGGAGGTCGGGGCCTCGCTCATCACCCAGTCCGACAAGGCCTACGACCCGGACGAGTTCGGGCCTCCGTCGGATTCTGCGGAATAGGAAAATGACGTACCTACAACTGTTTAGCGCGGGATACCTGATTGCCCCGGAGGTTCACGTTCGGCCCTACGGCGGCAGGAACGCCATCGTCGCACACGACCTCTACGCTGACCTCGAATACGCGGTCGGCGGCCCGGTCTACGTGGCGGTCTCGGGCGTCCGGTATCAACTGAAGCCCGAACACGGTGTCCCCGCTGACACGTTGGCTCTTCCAGAAGACCAGTTCCCGTTCCCTCACGAGGAGGGCGACGTGATGCTGGTCGAGAAGGAGGGCGCTGTCGGAGGCCGGTTTGCGTGAGCGCGTTCCCGCAGTTATGCGCTCTCCCGACCTCGGCGGCTCCCCATAATGGGAACCAACGGTTGCGAGTACGCTGATGGCGACTTCTTCCCACGCAGGCCCCGGTGAGGGGCTGGACAAGCCGGAAGAGGTCATCATCGAGACCCACGAGGAGTTCGACCGCGAACGGCTGTTCGTCGGTTGGCAGGGAAACGGCTACACCGAAGACACCTGCTGGCTTCTCGCTGACCTCGATATCGTCTGTAAACTGTCGTCTTGGGAATAATCAATGGAAGAAGACGGAGATATCCTCACAGCCTTCGCTGAACAACTCGGCGTCGAGCCGGAGGTCGTGGAGGAACGGTGGGACGGTCGCCCAGACCGTCTGATGGAGGATATCTTCCGTATCCGCGATATGGACACGGGCGAGGTTCGAGACCTCGAACTGTTCGAGACCCAGCGGAAGGCCGTGATGGCCTACTTCTACGGCGACGCCGACACGATTAACAACTACAAGGGTCGGCGTATCGGGTACTCGTTCATCTACGGCCTCTGCTTTCTTGTAGAGGGGATTCTCGTCCCTAACTCGTTCTACCCCGTGGTTTCACGGAAGTACGAGCAGGCCGAGAACCGCATCGAGGATATCGAGAACCTGATTGACAACGCGAAGGTCGATATCCCGACGAATTTCGTCAACAAGGGAGAAATCGAACTCTGGAACGGCTCGGGCTACAAGGCCTACTCCGGCGACCCGGACGCTTCTCGTGGGGACAAGTCCGCAAGGGCAGTTCTCCTTGACGAGATGGCCTTCATCGAAGACCAGAAGAAGGTCAAGCGTGCGTTCGGGGCTTTCCTCTCTCTGGGGAAGAACCGGAAGATGGTGCAGGTCTCGACGCCGAACGTCAAGAACGACCTGTTTATGACTACCCACAATCGGGGAACCGAGAGTGGGTACGACGCGGACGGCAAGCGTGTTGGCGTCATCGCCATCAAGCAACCGTCGTTCTACAACGCCGACGAGATTGACATAAACAAGCCCCTCTACGAGCAGGATGTTCAGCCGGTTCGCCCGGATATGAACATCGAGATGATAGAGGACGAGCGGGCGTCCGACCCGCTCGGGTTCGGGCAGGAATACCTCTGTCGGCCCATCGTTGACGAGTACCGCTTCTTCTCCGAGGAGGCGATTGCGGAGGCGATGGAACGCGGCGAGAACGTGCTGACGGGTCTGGAACTCCCGAGTGCGGACTTCCGCGTTATCGGCGTGGACATTGGCATCTCGAAGGACGATACCGTTGTTCAGGTGTTCGACCACGACGGCTCCCGGCGGATTCACCGCTATATGGAGGTCGTGACCGACGAGGTGCTGGCCCAGCACGGGTTCGGCTCCCCCGACCGGGGGAACGCCCGTCAGGTCGCCACTCGAATCGCCCACCTCTTCCGGGCGCTCGACGCCGACCTCGTCGTTCTCGACAAGACGGGGCCGGGCGAGACCTTCGACCGGCAGATTACTGAGAAGTTGGGAAGGGCCGTTCTCGGCTTCAACTTCTCAGACAAGCGGCGCGTCGAGGAGATGATGGGAGACTTCAACAATGCCCTACGGAACGGGCAGGTCTCCTTGATTCCCGACGACCGCTTCCGCGACGAACTTGAGTCCGTCGTGAAAATCAAGAAGGAGGACTGGTCGGTGCCGAAGTTCTCCGGTAAGGACAACTCCGAGACGGGGAAGGACGACACGGCGATGGCCGCTGTGTTAGCCGCTTTCCCGCCGGGTTACGCAGTCCAGCCGGGACGACAGGCCGACCAGCGCAGTCCCGACGACTCCTTCAGCGAGATGGGGGTGACGGAGACCCCGCAGACCCCCGAGAAGCGCGACGTATCGAGAGAGGCGGCCCAGCGCCACGCAGACGCGGCGTTCGGGTCAGCCAGTATCAATAGGAGCAGAGGCGGATACGGTTCGCGGCGCTCCTACACAGCAAGACACAGACGCTAATCTATCTACTAACCGATGGGAAACGTTAAAGACGAAATTCTCCGCCGAGCGATGGCTGGCGAACTCGACGGCGTAAGCCGCGAGCAGGCCACGTTCGCACTCGACTCCCCCAAGGCCGTCATCAAGCAACGGCAGGGGTCGGGAAGCGAACCGAGGCCGAGCGAGCCGCCGACGGAGAAGATTCAGGAATACCGCCTCGTGGCGGATACTGACCCTCACATCAAGGAGGGCGTCGAGACGTTCGTGGACTATCTCATCGGGTCTGGTTGGAACATCGAGCCTTTCAACGTCATCGGCGTGGACGAAGGCCAAACCGACGACGACGGCGAGGTGTCCGACCTACGACTTCTGTTCGCAATGTCCCCGACGTGGGAGGACGCCTACGATATGTGGGTGAAGCACGCTCTCATCGACGGGACGGCCTTTATGGAACTCGTTGTCGAGAACGACGTGTTCCGCCCGAAAGTCCTCCCGACGGAGATGGTCTCTATCCAGACCGACGAGTTCGGGAAGGAGACCGGGTACGTCCTTGAGACAGAGGACGGCGATGAAATCGAGTTCGAGCCGTATGACCTCGCGGTACTCCGGTTCCACCGGCACCCCGGCGAGGACTTCGGACGCTCGCTCATCGAGGCGTGTGAAGAGCAGGCCGATATGCTCCGCGATATGGAGATTGATATGGCCCGCTTCATCGCCACGAAGGCCTATCCTCCGATTCTGTGGCAACTCGGGAGCGAAGAGCGCCCGTGGACGCAGACGCAAATCGACACTTGGCTCAACACGATTCAGGATATCGAGCCGGAGTCGATGTTGGCGGTCGGCCACGACGTTGACCACTCGGTTGTCGGGGTCACTTCGACCTCGTCCGACCAAGGGGCGATGAAACTGGAAGGCACCTTCCAGCATCTCCTGAAGCGCATCTACACGGCGCTCGGCCTTCCTGCCTTCCTCGGGAATATTGATTCCGAAGGTGGCCGGAACGAGGCCGTCGCCCTGATGCCGAAGTTCGACCGCCGCATCCAGCGGTACAGGTCGAAGATTCGGGACGCCGTTCGGCACCAGATTTTCGTCTCCATCCTCGCTGGTGACAGCGAGCCGGGTGAGGCGGGAGTCCTACCCCCGGAGTTCGAGTTCGGCCAGCACTCCAGCGAGGAGGAGCGGCTGGACGCCGATATGGCAATCAAACTGGTCAACAATGGTCTACTCTCTCGTGAAGCCGCCGCCAAGCGCGTAGGCATCGACCCTGAAACGGAAATGCCCCAAGACGGGGAACTGGACGAACACATCCGTATCATCCAAGAGTTGGCTGGTAAGGGCGACGACGTTCAGAATCCCGACGGCGGGCGTCCCTCTGATACAGGCGGTGGTACGCGGTCGAGCGGCGAAGAAGTCAAGACTCGACAGAACCCCGAACGTGATTCTTCCGGCGGGAACTCCCGCCCACAGGAGGATATCTCGAACGACTGATGTATTATGGACGACCGCGAGCGTGACGAAATCCTGTGGCGGCTCGATGAGCGGACGGAACGGATGGACGCTCGCGTAGAACGAATCGACAACCGGCAATCCGAGAACGCCGAGGCAATCGAAGACCTCGACACTCGGGTAACCCGGAACACGACCGTTCTCGCGGGAATCACGTTCGGCCTTTCCTCCCTTCTCGCCGCCGTCATCGGGAAATTCAACGCACTATTTCACCTAAAATGAGTACCGCACAAGACGCCCAGCCGGACGACGAAGCCGGGTTCGGGCTGAACATTTCGTTCAGCGCCCCCGAGGTCATCGTCCGCGACGAAGACGGCTTCAACGAATACGGCGTCCGAGAACACGACGACGGCTCAATCGACGTTATCTTTGCGGCGATGGAGCCGGGCGAGCGCAAGGGCATCGAAGTGACCGAGGCGTTCCTGCGGCGTGTGGCCTCCCACCAGTACGGAGACCGCCTTCCGCTCCAGTTCGACCACTCCCGCTCACAGCGGGCTAACGTCGGCTGGATTGACCCCTCGAACATCAAGTTCAGCGATGGGTTCCTGAAGGTGATGGCTCACATCCCGAACACGGGGAGCCAAATCCGCACGGACACCATCAAGGACTTCACCCACGACCCACCCGCAATCTCGGACGGCTCCGTTGGGTTCGACTTCCGTTCCATCAAGGTCGAGAAGTCGAACGACCCCGACGAGTCGCCCCAGTTCAAGGACGCTCGGCTTCAGGAGTTCTCCCTGACGCCGTTCCCGGCAGGCTACGACAACGGCGGCCTGTCACCGCAATTCAGCCAGTCAGTAGACGACTTTATGACCCCCGCTAAGCCCGACTGGGGAGAGAGTTGTCTGCTTGCTCGGCCCTACCGAATCGAATAATCTCTCTACACTACTATGCACGAGTTCTCACTCACCAAGGATATCGAGGAGATGGACGCAGGCGAACTTCGCTCCACCCTTGACGAATTTATGGAGAAGCACGGCGAGAACGTCGAGGCCTACGCGGGCCTTGAGGACGACCTCGCGGAATACAGCGAGCAGGTCGAGGCTCTTGAGGGCGACCTTGAGACGGCCCAGACCTACTTCGCTGAGAAAGCCGCTGACTACACCCACCTCGAAGCGGAGGTAATCGTCGAGCGGTTCTCGCTCGCGGAGACCATCGAGATGGCTGGCGAGGCCGAGGAGGCCGAGTTCAGCGAGCCGGAGGCCCCCGAAGAGGAGGCCGAGGCCGACGAGGAGACCCGCTTCTCGGAGCGCCCGGAGAAGGGCCGCGTCCCCAGCGACGCCGACAAGAGCGCCTTCTCGGAGCAGGCTGAGGACGACGTTTCCCGCCTGCTCGGACTGTAAGCAGACTTCTAACTCTCACTCTCTCTACCAATGGTTCACGCACGTATTGCTACTGGTGCAGAACAGCCCATCAACCGCGATGGCGGTCTCGCGCAGGCCGTTGTCGAAGAGGCCGACCTCGTTGGCCTCAACGCGGACGGCGACGTTGTCAAGGCCGACGCGGACTCCGCTTCTGCGGTCTCCGCTGTCGGTATCGCCGCCGCGCCTACTGACGACCTCTCGAACTATGCGACCGCTCCCGACACCGTTCGCTCGGTTGTCGAGAGCGAGCGCAGTCTCGTTGGCCGCGACCGTATCGCGTTCATCAACCACGGCGTTATCGTGGAGAACGCGGACGAGGACTGGGGCTTCACCCCCGGTGAGCCGGTCTTCCTCGCGGTCGGCGGCGGCTACACGCAGGACGAGCCTGCGGACGCTTCCGGCGAACTCCGGCAGGTCGTCGGTGTCGCTATCGAGGACGGCAACGCGCTGTTCCTGAACATCAACTACGACTACACGGTTGCCTAATCCGGCCCGCGCAGTCTCTCAATCTCTCTACACTTTCGAGGTATTCTACAATGGTTAACCCCTCCCGCAAGCGCGAACTGACCACCAAGGACGACGTTCCCCTCTCCGACCTTCTCGGCTACGGTCTCGAACTCATCGAGACCTACAAGGAGGCCCCGCGCTCGTTCCTTGCGAACTTCACTCAGGAGGTTTCCAGCCGCACGTTCCTCACCCGCACGGGTGATATGACGTGGCAGGAAGCCGCCGAGATGGAACACGCTCGCACCGGCACCCTGTCGAGCGAGCAGATGGCCTTCTCGGTCAAGTCCTACGAGCGTTCCCTCGGCTACTCCCGCGAGTTCATCGAGGACAACCCCTCCGAGATTCTCCGAGCGGAGTTTCAGGAACTCGTCAAGGGCGCGGACACCAAGGAGTTCGAGGTTCTCTTCGAGGTTCTGAAGAACGGTGTCGCGGACGGCACCGAACTCTGGTACACGCCCCAGCCCTACGCCGGGCAGACGTTCACGAACACCCACGACCACGTCCACGAGGACACCGAATCGCTGTTCGGTGACACGTCGGCGCACACGGTCGCCCAGCACATCCGGGCGGCCAACAAAGACCTCCGCGAACACGGCTACCGCCCGCAGGTCGCCCTCGTCTCTCACGAGGTCGCTGGCGAGATGGTCGGTGAGCGCAAGGACGGTATGAACTACCACATCCCCGAGGCCGAGGGGCTTCGTGAGGGTGCGCTCCCCGAGACCACGCTGGTCGAGGACGGCGTTCGCTTCGTCCAGACGGCGTGGCTCAACGGCGACGAGGAGATGGACGTGTTCGTTATCTCCGAGGGCCAGCCCATCAAGACGAACTACGTCCGCCCCGTCGAACTGACGGACAACACGGGCGCTCCCATCGGCGGTGCCGGTGGCTCCTTCGGTGACCCGGCGGCCCTGCTCGGTGCCTACGGCTCGATGCGCTTCGGCGCGAAGATGGCCGACCCGCTCTCGGCTGTCAAGTTCACCATCGACAACCTCGCCTGAACGGGTCATAAATGGCCGTTAACGACGAGACTCTGATGGCGGAAGTCCGTGTTCTGACGGACTACGACGCGGGCCTCATCGCTGACGGCGACCTCCTTTCGCTTATCGAGATAGCCAAGTCGGAACTCGCCGCTGAGACCGGGGACGACAACCTCGACTTCTACGGCGGGAACCTCGACGCCGAACGGGCGCTCTTCTGGTTGACGTGCCTCTTTCTGAAGGCCAAGACCGGAGAGATTGACGCCCCGAACTTCTCGATTTCCGAACTGCAAGTCCGCCATCAGTCGATGGACGAGCAGGCCGGGTTCTGGTTGAACAGCCTCTCCCGGCGGCTCGACGCTCTACGTGGAACGGGCCTTATCGGCCACGTCCAAATCGAGCGGGCTGACCGCACCTACCAATTCGATAACTGATGATTCTCCCCGCCCAGCGCCGACAAGCCCGGCTCGCCATCCACAGGCTCGGGGCTTCCTGCACGATTCAGGAACCCGGCGATGGCACCGTGAACGGCTACGGCAAGAAGGACGGGTCGGAATCGTGGTCGGGAGTGGCGACCGAGAAGGTCGTCCGCACCTACACCCGGAGTTCTGCTCCTTCACAGGCCCGAGTCTCCGGGGGCCGCTACCGCACCGAGTCGCCGCTCCTCGTTTTCCGCGACGACACGGCGGTAGAAGAGGGCTTCCGCGTTTCGTTCCCCGACGGTCGGGTGTACGAAGTGGACGCCCTCACCCCGTATCCGTCTCACTTCGAGGCGACGACGACCGTGGTTGAATAACCCCTCTCCTCTCTCCTTATGGGCAAGATAGGCTTCCAAATCAGCGTTGACGATAATGGTGTCCCCAAGGATATCAAGAAGTCGATAGAACGCGGTGTTCGGAAGGCCACTAAACGGCTTGCCAAGCGGATTCAAGAAGAGGCTGAGGCGGAGATTCGACGCAAGGAAGCGTCGGACTCCTACGGTATCTGGGAAGGCGACCTCGTCGGCGGCTTCAAAACGGCCCGGAAGGGCGACTCTCTCCGGGTCTACAACGACGACGAGGCCGCTGGCCCGATGGAATACGGCGTTGACCCCGGCGCGTTCGGCGCTCGGGGGCCGCCGATTCGGAACCTCCTGCCGTGGGTTCGAGAACACTTCCCGACCGATTCATCCTTCGACCCGTGGGGGATTGGTGGCGGGGAGAACTTCGACACCGACCGGCTCTGGTCACCCGAGCGCGACGGGAGCGACACGGGGGCCACCAGCGGCTCCAGACAGCGATTCACACTCCCCGAGGGTAATCGTACCCAGACGAGTGAGGACGCTGTCTCGGCACAATCTGGGGCCTCTGGTGGCACCACGCGGCGAGGTGTCGAGGATATCAAACCCGGCGACTCCTACTACGCCCGACAAGGGCGCTTGTGGGAGTACGGCGAGGTTGACTCCCTCCGCGACGGCGGCTTCGAGGACACACTCGGACGGCGGTTCGCGGACGCCGAGTTCGTTGAGTACGCCCCGGACGACCTCGACCCCGACGACCCCGACCTCTCTGGGTTGACGAAGGGCGATACCCTCCGGTGGGAGTTCGACGGAGACGCCTACGAGGGCGTTGTCACCGACCCTAACCCGGACGACACCTACACCGAAGTCCAATACGACGGGCTTCCGCACTTTATTCAGCGGGAACTTGTCACCGACTTCGACGCCGCGACCCTCCCGAGTTGGGTTCCCGGCTCGTGGTTCCAGATTCCCGACGACGAGCCGTGGGATTTGGACTTGGTCTACTACGGCCAAGAAGTGGCCTTGTGGGACGTAAACAACGCGGAGTACCTGAAGGCCTACGTTCGGGACTTCAATCCCCAGAACATCGAGGTCGATTTTGCTGATTACAGCGGCGGCACTCGGGTTCACCTCGACAACCGACGCGAGTACCGACTCGTCGCCGGGCAACGCTGGGGTGACCTGACACGGGCCGAGCAGATGCAGACGCTCGAAGACTACTGGGACGCCCAGATTACGTCTCGGGCTACGCTCGACGCGGCCCGGCTCGACTTCGTGAAAGACCACTTGTTCGGGACGCTGTTCCCCCGATTCAAGAACACGGTCGCCCTGAAACGGACGCTCCATATGCTGAACAAGGTCGAACCGGCGACCCAGCCGAGCGGCCCCGCGTTCCGTATGGGGGCTATCAGTCCCCGGAACAACGGCATCTGGAACTTCAACGTCCTCAAGAAGCAGGATTACGACGACGAGAACGACCGTCGCCGGAAAATCCTGAAACAGCAGAGCCGGGACACGCAGGAGAACTTGGATAAGTACCTGCTCGGCCCCTACGAGGACACCATCAACCACGAGTTCTCCCACGCGGTCGTCCACGCTCACCGCTACGAGATGGGCGCGGACTCACAGGGACTTCCCCAGAAGACCCACGCGGGTATCACGGAGGTTCGATGGGCCGACGACGGCACGGAACTGGAGAACGGCCCGGTCAGCCACGCGAAGCATATGATGTTCCGCAAGGCCGACGAGAACGGGCCTGCTCTCGGGTTCACGCGCTGGAACCAGTATTCGTACAACAACGCCCTCGGCCTGCTACTTCCCGGTATGGACGACCCCGGCTGGGAGTCTGATGAAGCAGGAACGCTCGACCGTCTGGTTGAAACCGTTAACCGGGCGTGGTGGAAGCAGTCTATCTGGGGACAGGACGAATACTGGAACAACGGCAACAAGCCCAGCGAGCGCCACTTACGGTTCCTCGAACGGGACTACTCAGCGTACTACTCCCACGAGACCATCGCTACGTTCTCCCAGATGATGATGGCCGAAGACCCGACGGACTACGACTACCTCAACCGGCTCGAAGTCCTCGATGAACACTATCCGTGGCTCCTCGAAGAGTGGCTTAAGCATTTTGAGCCGCAAGGGGACGTAGCGGACAAACTCGAAGAACTCGGGTACGACGTATGACGTGGAAACTCTACCTCTACGACGAAGCCGGTGACACCATCGGGACGGCGAATCACTTTGAGTCGTCGTTCTCGGTGGATATGGATGCCCCCGGAGCGGAGGCCCTTCGTGATGCTCTCGCGGAGCGCCCCGAACTGGAGGGCAACGTCGGCCCGGTTGGCGGCTGGGAGTCCGAAGACGGCCTCGCCTACCCCGTCTGGGGTGAGGAGGCCGCCGATATCGAAGACCCGGAAGTGGCCCTCGACAGGGTCGGCTCCGAGGTCGTCTCGGCGGGTCTTGCGGACTCCTACGAACTGATTGACGAGTAACCCCCCTTCCCCGTTTCTCGATGAGTGTTGACCTCGACAAGTGGCATCCAACCCACGTCTATCTCGCGTTCTGGTTACAGGACAAAATCAAGCGAGAGGGACTGGAGGGGATTCACTATATGGAACACGCCCAGCGGTGGGCGGAACGCAATGCCGACGACGAGACGGCGGATTCTATCTCTAAAGAACTCAGACGACTGTGAACGAACAAGAGGCCATCCAGCAATTCTTGGCCGCCCTCGACTCGGCGCTTCCCGCCGAAGTGGGCGTCCGTACTGCTGGTGGCGACGGCGACGCGAAGCCGCCTTATGTGGTTGTCCGCTGGCGCTCTGAACGTCTCCCTGACGAAAACGGCGCGAACCCGTTTGCTGATTTCACCCGCGACTCCCAGACCGGCACCGCGACCGGACGGGAGTTCCACCAGTATTTCGAGTTCACCGCTGATTGCGTTGTCCGCGTCTACGACGAGGGCGACCGAGATGTGTACCTCGACCAGATAGACGACGCCTTCCTGCCGTATGAGTACGACAGTTCGGCTTTCCACGACGACACCGCCGAGTGGCGGGTCGGTGGGAGCGAGCCGCGCTCGAACCCCGTGGTCGAGCCGGACTGGTACGAGGGCGGGAAGGTGGTTCGGTTCAAGTACGTCAAGCGGGTGACGCAGGCGGCGGACGCGCTGGGGACTACCCAGCGCAACATCGACGCGGAGTAGCCCCCTTCTGGGCGCTCTGCTCCCCTCTCAAATAGACTTCTCTCTACTCTACAATGGTTCAGATTGGCAATTCTACCCTGCCCGGAGTCTCGACTTCGGTGGAATCGGCTACCAGCGCGGGTATCAACGTTGGTGCTTCCGCCCAGATTAGTCTGGTCGGGCAGGCAGACCTGACGAGCGGTACTGCTTCGGTCAACACGGTGTATGCGGTGCGGACGCCCGTGAAGGCCCGCGAACTTTTCGGCTCCGGCTCCCCGCTGGCTGACAACTGCGTGGACGCGCTCACCGAGGGCGCGTACCCCGTCTACGCTGTCGCCGCTGAGGGCACGGAGGTCGTTGACGAGGATGTTGGTTCGGAGACCGGCACCCTCGCCAACACCCCGGTCTCGGAGGACGCCGACGAGGTGACCTTCGAGGTTGACGGCTCGGCACAGGAGACCGTCGTGGTCTTCTCCGACCCGTCCTCGGTCTCGCTGGACGCGGGACAGACCGCGTACAACCCCGTTACCGGGGACTACGCACACGACGTGGCCCCAACCAGCGGGAACGCGACGTACTCCCACTACGACTACACCTCGGCAATCTCGACGGTCGAGGAGGAGCGGTCGGAGGTCATCGACTTCATCGGCGTGCTGTCGGAGGGCGTCGCTGACGAGGCCCACGACGCGACTCTGCGAATGGAGCAGAGTGGCTACTTCGCGGTCGCGGTCGCTGGTGCGGCCACTCACATCCCCGACCCGAGCGCCTACGACAACCCCCACGACTCCTCGCGCATCCAGTTGCTCTACCCGAGCCGGAACACGGAGGGGCAGTCCATCGTCGGTGCCTACCTCGGCCTCCGGGCCGCGCTCGGCATCAACAACAGCCCGATGTTCAAGCGCCTCCAGACGCAGAACGCGCTCTCGGAGACGCTGGCGAAAGACGTTCAGGAAACGCTCGTCCAGAAGAAGGTCGTCCCCGTTGCGAACGACGCCCGTGGCGCTCGAATTGTTGAAGACCTGACCTGCGTTGACGACTCGAACGTTGAGGAAGATGCGATGCGGCAGGTGCTTCACCGCCTCATCGTGGACTACGTCACCGAGGTCACGAACGAGGTCTCCGAGAAGTTCATCGGTGAACTTCACACGCAGGCGGCCCGGAACGCTCTCCGCTCCTCGATTGTCTCCCGCCTCGGCGGTCTGATGGATATGAACGCCATCACCGCCTTCGTCGTCACCGTCGAGCCGGTGGACTCGATGACGGCGTCCGTGGACGTGGGCGTGGACACCATCGACCCGCTCCGCAACATCGAAGCGACGGTCACGGCTGGGGCAGTCGCTTAAGCCCCCTTCTGCGGCTCTCGCTCGCTGACTACTCTCTTAATCTCTTAAAATGGTTTCTCGCAAGGAAAGCGCCGCCGACATTGTTGTGTCGGTTGGCGAGGACTTCCCCGAAGTCGTTGTTGAATCGCTGTCCGTCACGAAGAACGTCGATATCGAGACTATCTATGGGTCGGGTCAGACCCTTCCCGATGGCTACGCCATCAATCAGGTCTCGTATGAAGGCTCTATGTCCTGCAAGGGCAACCGGCAGGACTTGGACTCGGCTTTCTTCGATGAAAACGGTATCCCGCGTGTTCTCGGCTCTATCACCATCACCCACCTCGACGGTGGGGAGACGGCCTTCTACGATATCCTCGTGACGAGCGAGGGGTACGAGGTCAACTCCGGCGAGACGGTCGAGACCTCCTACGAGTTCATCGCTATGAGCAAGTCCATCGGTGGCGAGAAGGACACCGACCCGTCGGACGTTGCCGAGGACTCCGAGTAGAACCGCTCCCAGAACACCCCTTCTAATTTACAAGACTACCTATGAGTGAATCTGACAAGCCCGTTAGCAAGTTGTTCGAGATGTGCGTTCGCGGCGACACGTACCGCGAAGACTACGACTTCGAGATGTTCGGTGAGGACGTTACTGCTGTTCTCCGCCCGATGAAGGACGAGGAGTTCCTGCCGATTGCGGCGTTCCTGAAGGCCCACCTCGATATGGACGAGGAAGAGGCCATCGACGCCGTCGAGGCCGCCAAGGAGGAGGCCGAAGAGGCCGGTGAAGACTCCATCGACATTTCCCAGATGGACGCCGAGTTCGTCGTCGCTATGCAGAAGGCGGCGGTGAACGCCCTCGTCGGTTCCTACGACGGGGACGGCGACTTCATCGAACACGACCGCGACGAGGCCGAGAAGATGGTCTCGATGATGGTCGGTGGCTACTCGGTCGAACTCGGCGGGAAGGCGCTCGAAATTGCGGGTGATGTGCGCGACGCGACCAAGTTTCGTGGAAGCCGGGGCGGCCAGCGGCGTCGTGGCGCTGAGTAGCGAACTCGGCATCCCACTCGCTCGAACACAGGCCGACCTGACCCCCTTCCAGCGGATGGTTCTCCTGAAAGAAATGGAGCGCCAGCACTCGGAAGCGCAGGAGCAGGAAGGCGCTGGGCAGGTCAACACCGGCCCGGTGAATCAGATGAAGGCTCCGCACGGCGGCGGTCGCGGTGAAACGGTAGTCTACACGAACGAACACAAAGACGACTGACAGTTCTAAATGGCAAGTTCAGACCCGGTAGAGGTTGCTGTCGAGATTCTTGACCAATTCTCTGACGACCTCAAGAAACTCGAAAAGCAACTCGACCGAATTGACGGAAAGCGGCTGTCGGTCAAACTCGACATTGACGACGACGGAGATATCGAGAAGACGAAGGCGCTCCTCGAAGCCCTCGAAGAGAACCTAAAAACCGTCCTCGATATCGAGGTCAGCGGCGAAAAGGAAGCGGCGGCCATCAAGAAGGCCCTCGCCAAGAACGAGACCGCGACCATCACGTACCTCACCAAAGGGGGCGACGCTCCCGGCGGTGGCGGTGGTGGCGGTGGTGGGGGCGGCGACGAAGGCGGCGGGGGTTCCCGCCGACGTGGAGGCCGAATCGAAGTCACCCGAGCCGTCAACGACCTAATCGACGGTCAACTCAAGCGGCTCTCCCTTAGCGGCGACCCCTCGTGGTATGACGACTTCACGATTGGGCGGGAAGGCCACATCTTCGGCGGTGACGGTCGGCCCCTCGACCTGACGACGCCCGAGACCGAGTTTATGCGGCGCATCCAGCGTGGGACGAACGTGGCGACCGGCACCGGGCCTGACGTTCCCCACGGCCCGATGCCCGACCGGCCCGGCCTGACGCGCTCACAACTCGATAAGAGTATGAAGTGGTCTCGCCGCCGGAATATGGTCGGCAACCTCGGTCGGAACGTCGGTCGGCGTGCCCGCCGGTTCGGGTGGGCGGCCAAGCGCGAGGGCAAGTTCTTCGGCGGTCTCGCCAAGGACGGCCTCGGTAAGATTCCTGAAATGGATATGGTCGGGGGCATCGGTCAGAAGTTGGCCGCAATGCGCCCGACGATGTACCGCTGGATGAATCTCATTGCGCTCATCATCCCGATGGTGATTGCCCTCGCCGGGGCGGCTCTCGGCGCGGCGGCGGCCATCGGTGGTCTCGCGGTCGCCGGGGCCGGTCTCATCGGCGTCGGCCTGCTCGGGTACGGCGACTCCCTTGAGGAGTCGATGAAGAACCTCGGCATCCGTGCCAAGCAACTCAAGGAAGACATCTATGGGGTCTTCCAGCCGGTTGCTCAGTCCTTCAATCCGATTACCGAGCGATTCCTTGACCACATCCCGACGGCGCTTGGCCCCATCGCTGACTCGATGAAGGGCCTGACCGCGTTCGAGGACACCATCTTCCGCTCCCTCTACGGCGCGGCGAACTGGGTCTCCGAACTGGTTGATGCCATCGTGGAACTTCAGGAACCCATCGAGCGGGTTACTCTGCTCGTGGGGGGCGCTCTTGGAGACGCCTTTATCGACCTCTTCCGGTGGTCTATCAAGGAGATTGACGACAATTGGGGCGCGTTCAGCGACCTGACGACAATCTTCATCGACCTCATCGTTGTCCTCTACAACGTCTCGAAAGCGGCCTCGTTCATCATCACGGTGTTCAGGCCGGTCTTCGACCTCTTCGCGTGGTTCAGCGGGTTCCTGAACAACGAGTTCATCCTCGGCCTGCTCCGGCTGATTGCGACGTACTACCTGCTCCGTGTGGCTATCGTGGCCGCCGGGCGGGCGTGGACGTGGTTCATCGGCCTCCAGTTTGTCTCGTGGGCGAAGGCGCTCATCGCGGGCGTGTTCGCGTCCATCAAGGCAATCTGGGCGTGGGTCACCGCTGTCAACGGCGCGAAGTTGGCGTGGCGTGCCTTCCTCGCCTCGACGGGGCTGGGCCTGCTCCTTGTAGGCGGCTCCCTCCTCGCAGAAGGCGCGGTTCGGGGCATCAGTAATGTCGGTTCGACCGGCTCGGCTCCCTCTGTCGGCGGCGGCAGTCCCTACGGTATGGGGGCTGGCGGCGGTGGAGGCGGAACGCAAATCAACATCTACGGGAACGTTGGCAACTCCGAGTACCAGAAACTCGCAGACGAGTTCCCGTCGCTCTACCGCGAGGAGAAAATCGTGGACGAGGAGACCCAGAAGTAAATGTACGTCAATCCGTATTCGTTTGGGAGCGGTGGCGGCGGCGGCAGGCCGGTTTCAAACGGACAAGACACCTTCTTCGTTTACGGCTCTGGTGTCACGTTCGCGCCGACCTACGTTCCGACGCGAATCTCGGTGTCGAAAGAACGCAACCTCAACCGGGAGGATAACTTCTGTGGCACCGAGGACGTGTCCGACCTCGGCTCGAAGAACCGGGAGGTACACATCTCTGGGTTGGTTCGAGAGTCGGAACTCGATTCGTTCGGAAACCTCCTCGATACTAACTTCCCGATGCGCGTTATCGCGCCGGGGTGGAGCGGTGAGATTCGTGTTATGGACGGGGATTTTGAAGGCCCACGGGCGTTCGACCCCCAGAACCGCGAATCTCTCTACAAGTATAGCCTGAACGTCCTCTCGACGGGCGCTAATGAAGCGCAGAAGCCCGATAACGAGGACGGAGTTATCAGCGACGGACACGACCACTAATGACCTGCTCACAAGGCGGGGCCGAAATCCACTTTCTTGAGTCTGGGCTGGCGTTCGAGGCCTTCGACCTCTCCACGGAGTCGGAGAAGACCCGTTACAGCCACGCTCGGGTGACGGTCTCGGAAGAGGCCGGGAAGTTGATGGCCCAGAAGGCCAAGGATGCCGAGCCGGTCGAGGTTCGGATTGCGGACACGGTTCAGAACCGCTACCTGTACCCGGAAGAGTCCTTAGAGATTCACCGGGACAACGGGCGGTTCCGGCTGTATGACGCTCGGAAGATTCTCGAACGCGGTGTCATCACGGAACACTTCGAGGAAGTGAAAGTCGAAGACGTTACCGACTTCATCTTCGAGAACCGCGACGACCCTCACAACGTCCTGACCGGCATCCGCGCCGTGAACAACTCCCTTCTCGAACAGGAAAAGCAGGACGCCGAAGAGGACATAGTCGAAGCCATCCACGGCTCCGGGGCCGACGCGGCCCGAAGCGGCTGGAAGGGCGCAGTCAACGACGCCCTCGGTCTCGCGGCGGACTTCCTCGGTCGAGCCGGGAAGACACAGGGGATGCCTCATAACACGTACAAGGGGCTGGAGTTCGATGATATCTCCCCGAATCAGGCCCTCAAGATGGTCGAAAACGAGTTCGGCTTCACCTCGTGGGTAGACAACGAGGGGATTCTCTGGTTGGGCCTCCCGGCGATGAAGCCCAGCAACCGGCACGCCGTAAGCGGTCTTCCGACCGACAAGGCGTACTGTATGAAGGAGTATAACGTCGTGAAGGGCGCTCACCCGGTCTCGGTCGTTAAGGTGAACGGCGAGACCCTTTGGTTCGGAGGAAACTTCGATGGGAACGTCTGGAATGGCGGTGACCCCTCGGACGAACTCTACCCGATGGCCGAAGCGTGGGTGGAGGACGAGAACGGCGACGTAGCAGGCGGAAAGGTCATCACGACCGACGAGCCGCTGAAAATCTGGGACTTGGATTCGATTGAGGACGCGGCCCGGAATATGCTCATCTCGGCGTCCGTGGACTACCGGAACGGCAGTATCATCTTCAACGGGATGGCTTCAGAGCAGAAGGAGAAGTTGGCCGCGATGACAGTCGGTGACATAATTATGGTCGCTGACTACGTCGAGGGCCATTGTAACCAAGCCGCCGACGGCGGTTCCTTCATCGTTTCGAGCATCCAGCACAAGTTCTCGCCCCGGCGCGGCTGGAGTGTGACGGTCGAGGTCGGCTCGATTCCCCGGAACATCCAGACGATGGCGGTCTACTACAACGCCAGCGACGATGTGGGCTACAAGACGCTCAAGGCCTACAAGCAAGACCGCGCCGGGTACGGCGACGGCGTGCGGAACGACGGTGATAACGTATGACAAAATTTGGACGAGTATCTTCTGTGTTCATCGGTGAGGCCAGCGGTCGCGTCCTCGTGGACGTAGTGACCGGGCCGAACCGGGAGCCGCGAAAGATGCCGTTCCTGACGTTCCAGAAGGAGGCTTACTCAGTTCCCGAAGAGGGCGACACGGTACAGGTCTCCGAAGTCGGCGGCGAGCGGGTGGCCCACTCCCCCGTTAACACGCCGCCGGTCGAGTTCCCAACTGACCTCTCAGAAGGGGACTTCTGCTTCAAGTTCAACGAGGGAACCGAACTCCACTTCTCGAAGCAGGAGGACGGCACCGTGAACGTCGAGTTGTCCTGTGACGGAACATTGAGTGTGACCGGCTCGGGTGGCTTCGAGTTAGTTGACGGCGACGGCTACGGAATCGTTACCGAAGGCGGCGGCGTCTTCAACTGGCACCACGAGGACGTGGACTTCAAGACCGGGCCAAAGCCCTCGGAGGAATAGATGGAACCGCTCGCACTAATCGGAGCGTCCGTTGAAGCCGGGGGACACCCCGGCGCGTGTTCCGCGACCGTAAGCGGTGTTCTGGACGGTGACTCGACGGTGAAGGTGAACGGCACCCCCATCGGCGTCGAGCAGGACGCGAGCCTTGAGTTCGGTTCTCACGGACACGACGTTGACGACGAGGGGGCCTGTATCGCCTACTCGTCTCACTCTATTCAGCAGGAAAGCGTCTCTTCCACCGTCTCCGTAGATGGCAAAGCCGCTTACCTCGCTGTCTCGGGAGCCGCTACCGACCCCGGTTCGGGTGGCTCCGTTGACTACACCTCGTCCGGTGGGAACGACTCGGTTCACTCCAACTAACGACCCAAACAGAGTAGAGAGAGTCCTGTCTGGGGAGTCGAGGTTCCCGCAGATTTGGGTAAAACCGAATTGGTCGTTTGTATAGTCGCTATGACCGTTCTTCTGCCCTACCTTCGGTAGCCACGCACATAAGCATCACGTATAGTCTGGTTTAGGAATATAATGGAAGCGCATTAGCATACAATGGACATTGGACTCGATTCTAATTTCGATTTTTCTCTCGACCACCGCAACGACCTACCGCTGGTTCGGGGCCGGGCAGAGTTCGAGCAACGGCTCGCAATCCGGCTCACGTCGTACTACACCGAACTCATCGGTGAGAACGCCGACCTGAACATCTCGGCACTCCTCCGGCTTGAGGCTCGCCGTGTGGCCGAAGAAGACGACGGCATCGACTCGGTACAAAACATCATCATCTCTCCTGACCCGGACGCACCGAACACGGTCGAGGTTCGGGTAATCTACGCGACCGGCGAGGATTTCCTCACTACTCTCTCTGAATAAATGACAATCAACGACGAAGGCTCGTTCGACCCCGACACCAAAGAGGTCATCCTCGAAGCGATGATGGCCGACGCCAAGACCCGGTTCGGGGAAGACCTCAACGACAGTCAGTATGCGGCCATCCGCTTTTACTACGACCCGATTGCTGAACGCCTCGCGGAAGCCCAGATTGACCTTGCGGCCATCCTCGACGCTTCCCAGATTGAGAACGCCACCGGGGCGGCTCTGGATAAGGTCGTGGAGCAGGTCGGTGTCAGCAGGAAGCCCGCCCAGCGAGCGACCGGACAGGCCTGCTTCCACCGCGAGAGCGCGGCCAGCACGGATTACACCATCCCAGTCGGGACGGTCGTTCAGACCGGCGGCTACGAACCCATCGAGTTCGAGACGACCGTTCAGGCGACGCTTCCCGCCGGACAGACCACGGTTGACGTGAACATACAGGCGCTCGAAGGCGGCTCGGACTCGAACCTCGGGTCGAACACCATCTCTCGTCTGAAAACGCCCGTGACCGGCATCCACGGCGTCTCGAACTCCTCCGAGACCGACGGTGGCAAGAACCGAGAGACCGACCCGGAACTCCGCGAGCGGGCGAAGACGGAACTGGGCGAGGGGAGCCGGGCGTCGGCCCCCGCGCTCATCCGTGGCCTCAAGCGGGTTTCCGGCGTCAAGTCCGTCTCCATCTTCATCAACGACACCCCGGAGACCGACGCTGAGGGCCGCGACTCGAACGCCTTTGAGTTGGTCGTGGAGGGCGGCGACGAGCAGGATATCGCTGACCAGATTCTCGAACTCAAGGCCGCCGGAGACGGCACCGTTGGCGGCATCGCCGGGACGGCCAAGACGGGCGCGGCGGCGCTCCCGAACGGACAGACCCACCCGGTCTCGTGGAGTGAGCCGACCCAGCGGCAGGTCTACGTCGATATGACTATCACGACGACCGAAGAGTACGAGGGCGACACCGCCGTTCGTGACTCCATCGTTCGGTACGTCGGTGGTATGCGGTCGTCGGGGACGCTCACTTCGGGCGACCTCAGCGGCGGCGACGACGTGCTGGCTGGCGAGATTGAGTTCGCTATCCGGCAGGTTCCCGGCGTCTATGACGTGACCGACCTGAAACTGGGTCTCACAGAGAATCCGACCGGAACCGACAACGTCGAGATTAGCGGGCAGGAGGTCGCCACGGCTGACGCCCTCGACGGCTCGCTGACCATCACACAGAACTCCCTCTAAACTATGTCTGACGAGTATCCCACTATCGAGGAACTGACAACGGCCCTTCCGGCGTTTATGCCGAAGGACGAGTCCTCGGGGAACTACGACCTGCTGTGGGCCGCCGCCGAGGCCATCGACCGGCTCGACGCCGATATCGAGACCGTCGATAAGGCGATGACGCTTCAGGATGCGGAGAAGGCCTCTTCCATAAATCGAATTGCCGACGTGGTCGGGGCTTCCCGCCGCGATGGAGAGAGCCTTGATAAGTACCGTGCGCGGGTTCTGATGGAGTTTCAGTCCCTCACCGCCGAGGGTACTATCAGCGATATCTTTATATTGCTCTCCAGCATCCTGAGGGGGGACGTAGACGAACTCTGGTATCAGGACTGGAGATACCTCTACGACGAACCCTCGACTGTCGCTTTCCTCGTTCCCTCACACCGGGTCGAAGATTCTGTTCTCGACCCCGCTGACCTGCCGCTGATAGCCGACAAACTGAATCCCGCCGGGAAGAACGTCGAGATTCAGTATAACGGCTCCTTCCGGCCTGTGTCCGTTGAAGAGTACGAGAGTGGGCAGACTGACCCCAATAGGGGATTCGGAACGCTCGATGAAAATGGCGACCCCGCCGACTCCGGCGGCACCTTCGGAGGACTGATTCAATAAATGGCATACGAGACACTTCTAAAGTCGTGGGGAGACCCCGGCGTTGAGTGGAAGGACGGCTGGGCCTTCGTTAAGGACGAGCCGCTTCCCGCCGAGTGGGCGAACTTCCTGTTCGACAATCTCATCAAAGACGTAACGCACACCATCGACCACCTGAACACCCTCGACCCCGAGAACGACGGGACGGTGGTGAACGCGGACAAGGTGGATGGACTCGACGCCGAGCAACTGGGCGGCTTCAAGTTCGCCCAGCCCGAGACGCCCGGCAACTACACGGAAGCGGTGTCGTGGTACAAGACCACTTCTAACCTCCTCTACATCTCCGACGGGGAGAAGTTCGAGGCCCAGCCCGCCGTCGGCTACCAGAAGTACGAGTCCTTCGCCGCTACCGGGGCGAAGATTGCTCACGAGCCTGTTCCCCGAACAGAACTCAACGACAACGGCCACATCAAACTCATTGATGAGGTAGTGGTCGCGGACTTCAACAACGGAGTTGGCCCGAACGACGACGCTTGGGAGTGGACGACCGCCCCGGCCCTTGTCGGGTCAGAAGGACACGTTGAATCAAGCGCGAACGCCGCTTCTGCTGTGCTATCCCGAGAAGCACCCGTGGCCCAGAACATCGAGGCCCGGCTCCGCGTTGACACGGACACGGCGAACATCAACGACGCGGCCCACCTCCGGCTCGAAGGCCCGAGTGGGACGCGCTGGTTCGAGGTTACGTTCAACGACGGTGGTGGGAACGTCACCCTCCACGATAACTCTGAACTGTTTGCCTCGTGGACGCCAGACTCGAACTACGACTTCGTGTTCGACGTGGACTACGACGCTGGGACGTTCACCCTGTTCGTGAACGGTGTTGAGGAACTAACGGCCTACCCGATGGAGAACACGGTCTCGGGAACTTCCGAGATTACGTTCACCAGCGACACGTCCTCGTCCGGGTACGCTCGCTCCCTATACATCGACAACATCCACGAGGGCGCACGGGAATACGGCGAGGCGGTCGTCTCGTTCCCTGAAGCCGACGAGCGGATTGTTAGTTGGGATATTGTTCGGTTCGACCGGAACGAAGACGGTGAGAGCGTCTTGGTTGACGTGCTGGACGAAGACGGCTCGGTTCTGGTCTCCGGTATCGACAACCACGGAGACATTTCAGCGGCAGTTCCCGCCGATTCAAACCCGGATATCCGCGTCCGGTTGGCACGCACCAACGTCTCGAACCAGCCTTCGCTCAATTCGTTCTACCGTCGGTGGACGATGCCTCCCGGTGACACGGGGGACAGCAAGACGGAGAAGTACCAACACGAGCGAACGCACTATATGCAGACTCGGCTCTCTCGGAGATAACTAATATATGAGCAACATTAACTACGGAATTGGAATCAACGGAGATGTTACTATCTCCTCGAACACGACACTCGACCGCTTTGCGAGTTACCAGAACCTCGTCATCGAGTCTGGTACGACCGTTACGGCCCCTCTGGGTGCCGTTCTTCAGGTTGCCGACACGCTGACTGTCAACGGTACGCTAACCGTGACGCGGCGTGTTGGTTCGGGTTCAAACGGTGGCGGTGGTAACGGTGGCGACGGTGGTGGTAGTGCCTTCATTCTCGCCAAGAACATCGACGGAACCGGAACAATCCGTGCCGACGGTCAGAACGGCGGGAGTACCAACGGAAATGGTAACTCGGGAAGTAGCAACCGTGTCTCCTCTGCTCTCCCGCCCGCTATTGTCGCCCGGACTGACCCGATGATTGAAACCGGGGCACTTGGCGCACAGAACGGCGGTGAATACAACGACAACGGGAGCGGCGGTGTGTCCAATGAGTCCATCGTTGAAGTGGATATGCTCAACGTGTGGCTTGAGGACTGGCTTGTGTCGGGCGGCTACGTGACAAAAACCCCGATGGCGAAAATGCTTTCGGGCGGCGGTTCCGCTGGTGGCGACGGTGGCCGAGACAGTAACAACAACAACAATAATCCGGCTGGTGCTGGAGCCGGTGGCGGTGGCGGTGGCTCCTTCGGTGGCCGTGGTGGAAACGGTGGGAGCGGCGGAAACGGGCCGACTGGCAGTAACTCCCACGGAAAGGATGGTGGTGGTGGTGCCGGTGCCGGTGGCCTAATCATCCTTCTCGCAGAAACCATCTCCGGGGCCGTGTCTGTGTTCACCCGTGGTGGAAACGGCGGGAACTCGGGCGTCCACAACAACGCTGGCGATGGCGGCGGCGGTGGCGGCGGCGGTGGCGGTGTAATCATTGTCATCAGCGACGGCGACCTTCCTGACTCGTCAGATGTGTCTGGTGGTAGTCCCGGCTCTACGAACAACGGTGGTCATTCGGGTAACTCCGGCGAAGACGGCATCCTCGTTCACTTCCCCCTTTCGGTGATTGGATAATGGCTAAAATCGAATACGTGCTTCTGGTTCCCCCGGATTACAGCGGTGAAATCGACCCGATGGTTGACCGGGTAGAAGTTGATGAATCGGTCACCCGTGCTGGCGTGAAAGAAGTGAAGGTCTCTGACGCTGGCGCTGGTGTCCTCGACCGCGACCTCGTCTCCGACACTCGGAAAATACACGTCCTTGACGCTATCACCGAGTACGAAGAAGAGGCCGCGAAGGACGCTCCTGACGTACAGATTCAGTTGGCGGCGCTCGAAAAGGCCATCTCTTATATCTGGGACGTGGTCTCGGGCGAGGATATCGGTCACGAGGCCATCCGGCAGGCTGAAGCGAAAGGCGAGCCGGAAGAAGAGGAGCCTGCTGAATAATGCCGACCGAAGACGACAACGTGTTTGACACCAACATCGTCGGTCTCGAACACTTCACTTACGGCGAACTCCACGCCGTCGGTAACGGATTCTCGGTGGGCCTGCTTCCGCACATCCACCCTGACCCAGAGGGCCACCGTGGCGAACTCCACTACTGGCGGCTGGGGTTCCTGCTGGGTGTGGCTCTCCAGTTCGGTACGCTGATTAGTCTCGGTCGGAGGCTCCGATGATTCCGGGTCTCGACGGGACACCCCCGGAAGTGGCGCTCTTGCTCGGGTTCTTTATGGCCCTCTCGCTTCGGCAGGGTCGGCTCGCGGCGGTTCTGGACAAGGTGGTTCCTGAGCGACGGGAAGGCGAGGAGTAATGGGCGGCTTCGCTTCCGAGTGCCGAGAGTGTCGGTCCCTGAATATCCAGATTGTCGGCGGGTGCCCGACGTGTATGGACTGCGGTTGGTCGGCCTGCGGCTAATCGGACCCTTTTGTTATCTTATTCTCGCCAATGTTGATGGGGAGAGTAGCAATGAGGGCACCTTTTGTGGTGATTCTGTGGATTGAATTTTTCCTCGCACTTTTCACATCTGATTCTGACACTAATATTCGCATTAGATGATATTGCGCAAGTATCTCGCTGTTCCAGTTTGGAATATAGCCTATGAGATGGATGCCTATTAGTATATGTTTCAAATATATCTGAAAGTTCGTTTATTAGCAAACGTGAAATGAGATTCAACCCCATCTTAGTGATTTCACGAACACTCTCATCAGAATCGGATAGATGATAGAACCAATTGTGCGCCAAATTATTCCTCATATCATTAAATTCTTCAAAATCTTCATACATACGTTTGCTAATCAGGTTCTCACCACGGTAGACGGATTCAACAGTCCACCTCCACTTTTCTTGACCTAATCCTGCTTTCAAACGGAAGACGGTTTCAAACAGCGTGTGTTGTCTGAGAAGCGCATAGCGAAATTCTCCTTGCTCAAACAGTTCCCGATTCACTCGCATTTCATACCGCAACATCGGAATATACGGTCCATCGACGACACCAGTTCGATTAGATAGCATTTCAAAGATAGTCAGTTCCGCCCGAAGTATAGCCAATTTCGGATTATCGGAATCAATGAAGATACCATTATACCAAAGACTGCTCTTTGTGCCAAATTCAATCGGGTACTTCAGCATCTTCACAAAGTCTACGCGGCCATACTCTTCATCGGACACCACATACCCAATCCACCGTTTTGACGCCTCTGATTGCTCTGAACCAGAAGGTCTCCGACAACCAATAGAAATCTCAAAGTATTCCTTAAGGTTATCAATGAGGTCGGGAGGCACGTCCGAAAAGTGGGAGTGGGTCATATCAGACAGGCTATCCGCTATTTGGAATTACTTGTTGATTTATTTTCCGCAGAATGACTGTTTTAGATGCTGACGCCGACGAGGTAGAGGTCGATATCGTTACAGAAGTCCTGCATCAACTCTTCTTCGTGCTTGCCGAGGTCGCGCTCCTTGATGGTCTCGACCACGGCTTCCTGAACCAGAACGGCCTGCATCGGGGAAGGTTTGAGCGCCATACTGTTCTACACGAGACCCGCTATCTTATACCTTTCAGATAGATTATGGAAGTCCCCTTCTGGGTTACAGTAGGTCTCGGTATTCTTTCCTTCTCTTGAGGGCGTCCTCCTTTGTTCGGGCGTCGTAGTGCTTTTCCAATACCTCGACAGATACATCTACGCGCTCTGATATAATCTCCTTCGGGATGCCCTTGTTGATGTGGTGGGTGATGGAGCCTCGCCGCACCGGGTGGAGCGACGTGTTCTCCGGGCAGGACATAGCCCGCTTCTTTTTCGTGAACTCACAGGTCTCTATGTCTTTCCCGGCGGGACACTCCCCTGAGTAGACGCAGGGCCGTGTGTAGGCGACGACGTTCTTGTAGGCCCGCTGGCGGGTGAGCCGTCCGTGGGCCGTTGTGAAGAGCGGGTTCCTGCCGTATTCGTCGGTCACATCGTCCCGACGGAGGTTGATGTATTCGTGGAGCAGGTCGTAGAGAGAGTCCGTCAGTTGGATTCGTCGCTCGCTTTTAGAATTGTTTTTGAGGGAAGTCCCCTTCTGCTTCCGGTCTATGAAGTCAAGCGCGGGGTCTCCCTCTTCGTCCCGGTGGAGGTCTTCGAGGTCGAGGCTAACGGCCCCGGAGGCTCGGCAGGCGGTGTCCCACATCAACCGGAACAGCGCGTGCTGTCTGGTGGCGTACTCGTAGGTGGAGAGGTAGTCGAGTATCTGGTTGGCTCGGTGAGCCGGGACGGTCTCGTAACTGACCATATCGGTCTCGTCTACGTTTGGGACGCGGGTTCGGTCGTAGACGCCCGGCTCGATGAGACCGGAGTTCTCGCACCATTTGATGAACACACGGGCGAGTTTGACCGACTGGTGGGCCGTTGCGGGGGATATGTCCTCGGACTCCCGCTTCTGTACCCACGTCTCCATCACGTAGGAGTTGATTTCACCGACCGATTCGATGCCTTGGTTCTCGCAGAATTGGACGAAGTGTTTGGTGGGGTACTTGTAGGCCCGGTAGGAGGACGCCTTAACGTTCTTCTGTTTGACGTTCAAGAACTGCCTGCGTGCGGCTCTGGGTGTGAGTTCTTCTGACGGGTCGCGTTCGGAGATGGGTTTCATTGTTCGGTGTCTCCGTTCACCCGTCCGCTGGTTGGGTCGTCCGAGGCCGACAGGAGATATCAGTCCGTTCCCCTGCGGCCTCACACGACAGTTTGAAGAACTGGAGAGTGGGGACGGAGGGCCGACCGAAACCCGTCAGGGTTGAGGGAGGTTGAACCCGCGAACGGCCCGTATGGGCCGTGAGCGGCGGGGGTTCAAATCCCTCCGGCCCCATTCCTATCTTGACTCTATCTTATCGCTACCGAGAGGTATCTATTCGACTAAAAACACCTCCGTCGACGGGGGTGTCGGTGCGTGAGCCTCGGTCACTCCGGTTCGTTCACCGCCGAGAAGGACCGCGAGTGCTTCTGTGACACCTGCGGCGCGCGCTGCACCCGGAGTATCAACGGCGAGCTCGAGTACGGTCACCTGGTCAGATGTCCGAACCGGCCCGACCAGTTCACGATCGGGACCGCTGACGGCGGGCACAAGTACACGCCCGACGACACGGGCGCCGACACCGACGGGGGTGCGTCCGCGTGAGCGACGACGATCTCGATCACGCGAGTTCCGTCGCGAACCAGCTCCGAGTCGCCGAGGAGAACGGGAACCTTCCCGACGAGCTCGCCGACGAGGACGACCAGCTGCGCGAGACGCAGGTACTCTCCGATCTCCACGAGATCAGCGGGCTCTCGTGGATCGGCATCGCGAACCGCGAGGTCGATCTCCTCGCCGACCTCGACGAGCGCACCACCTCACGGATCAGCGTCGCCTACCGCGTGCGATTGACGCCACCGGCGAGGACACGATCACGGAGATCCTCTCCCGCCGCGCCCGTGACGCGCTCGGCGCCGATGCCGTCGACGAAGACGTACTCGCACGCACCGCGCGCCGCTTCGAAGGTGACGCGCGCCGGGCGATCACGGCGCTGCGGTATCTCCGCGAGAACCACCTGCCGAAGCTGGAGCACTACACCCTCGTCGACGTCGAGTATCGCGGCGGGTCGAAGCGGTACTACTTCGTTGGGGTTGCCGGATCGGACCGCGTCCGGAACAGCTCTGATTCGGGATATTCGTCGAGTTATTGTGGGAGTTTTTGTTGATCTACTGGTAGTTTAGGAGGTGCAGCAATATGGTTCTGAACTGACCGTTATCCAGAACAGTACACAAATCAGGTAGTAAACCCACAGTAGTGGACTCTCGTCGCGGCTGAGGTATATTGCTATTCGATCCAGCTCTTTTCAGACACTTAGAATCTGTGCGTCATCATATACGGTCAAGAGACATACGAACTCAGACAGGATGACGACTATTACAGTGTTACACGTCGACGACAACAAAGGCATCCTGAATCTGACTAGCGACTACCTCGAAGACGCCCTCGAAGAACCGGATCTTGAGGTGCGGACGGTACAGCGTCCAGAGGTGGCCCTCGACGTGTTAGCGGAGGAGCCGATCAACTGCGTAGTCAGCGATTACAAGATGGACGAAATGAACGGATTGGAGCTTTTCGAGGCCGTTCGTGAGCGGTATCCGACTCTTCCGTTTATTCGGCTGTGTTGAATCGCTGTAAGGCGTAGAGATTCACTGTTTGACGAAGCGCTTGATGTTGTAGACCATACACATCAGAGCGATCTCACGGAACTCGCGGAACCACGACCGCGCTCGCACGGCGAAGCCGAGCGAGCGCTTGACAGCCGAGTTCACGGTTTCGGTCATAGAGCGCTGGTTGTAGCGGTTATCGTCGATTCTGGCGTTGTGTGCGTGGTCGTACGGTGCGAAGATGCGGTGTTTGATCAGCGGTCTGATCCCGAGATCGCGTAATCCTTCGCGGAGCGATTGCTTGTCGTAGCCCTTATCAGCAGCGAGAGACCGCAGATCGCCCGCGTTCCGGCGGGCGATCTGCTCAGCGAGATCTGCGTCACTTCCTTCTCGGTTGGTTGAGCAGTGAACGTCAAGGACAGCTTGAGACGCTGTATCGACGAGTTTCGTGACTTTCAGCTTCTGAACGTGGTAGCTGATTCGCTGGCAGTAGTGGCGGCTCGCTGCTGAGCGTTCGTAGAACGTGGCGTCGATCGCGGCGTGTTCGGAGAGATCGTGCAGCTGCGCCGACTGGCGCAGCAGCACTCGACAGACGCTCATACTAATCCGGTCGAACGCTTTACACAACGTAGACGGCACGGGGAGATCGGCCGCATCAAGGCCGATCTCCCCGATTATTTGTGGCATCTCTTTGAGTAGGTCGATCGTCATCCGATAGGATGTGTCGAGGTAAATTCGCAGACAGTGGAGGGAAACGAGTGCGTAGTCGGCGAATCCGCCGCCGCCTTCCGGGGCGGCGGATTCGCCTCCATCGCCAGTAACTCTTTGAGCAACCGGCACAACTTCCCCAATGAAGCGGGAGATTTGTGTCATAGGCAACCGAATCTTCCCGCTTCAACGCCTTTGATTTAGCGACCTACCCTGCCGCTGTATGGCGATTCAACACAGCCGTTTATTCTGTTTACCGGAGAAGGATCTGAGAAGATCGCAAGCGAGGCGATCTCGGCTGGCGTGACCGATTATCTCCGCAAGCGGACCGGCACCGAACAGTACGAATTGCTCGCAAACCGTATCGAAAACGCCGTCGCGAGCTACCGCGGCCGGAAGGCCTTGAATCGCCTCGAACGGGCCGAACAGGCGCTGGAACACGCTGCCGACGCGATCCTGATAACCAGTACCGACGGTACCATCAGATACGTGAACCCGGCTTTCGAGCGAGTGACCGGGTACTCAACGGAAGAAGTACTCGGCAGGACACCGGACATCCTCAATTCGGGTGAGCAAAGCGATCAGTACTACGAGCGACTGTGGGACACCATCCTCTCTGGTGAGACCTGGGAGGAAGAGATTATCAACGAACGCAAGGACGGTGAACACTACTGTGCTCACCAGACGATCGCCCCAATCACCGATGACGGGGAGGTCAAGGAGTTCGTCAGCATCCAGCGCGATGTGACCGAGCGTAGTCAGCTCGAAATCCAACTCGAACGGACCGCGACCGCTCTTACGCGGCTCTATGACGTGACCACCGACCAAGACCACTCGCTCGGAGAGCGGATCGACCGCACGCTCGAAATCGGTGCAGAGTACTTCGGCTACTCCATCGGCTATCTCACTCGGATCGATGAGGGAACCCAGGAGATCCGGGCCGCGACCGGAGATCACGACCTCATCCAGCAGGGAGAGACCGACCCGCTGGAGCGGACCTACTGCCGGAAGACCGTCGAGGCCGACGGGCCGGTCGTCTTTCGAGATGCACCGGAAGAGGGCTGGGAAGACGATCCCGCCTATCAGCGGTTCGGTCTCCGGTGTTACCTCGGTGCGAAGGTAATGGTCGACGGGGAGGTCTGGGGAACGCTCTGTTTCGCCGACACGGAATCACGCGATGATCCCATCCTCGAATCTCAGCGATCTGCCGTAAAGGTCCTCGCTCAGTGGATCGGGTACGAACTCGAACGCGAACGCGCCCAGCAGAATCTCCAGCGCGAAAACTCTCGGCTGGAGGAGTTCGCTTCCATCGTCAGCCACGACCTACAAAACCCGCTTCAGGTGGCCAAAGGTCGGGTCTCCATGTTAGAAGACGACCATAGCGGTGAAACGGACACGATCCAGTCTATCGAGCGTTCGCTGGACCGAATGGAGGCGATCATCGAAGATACCCTGACGCTTGCCAGCCAAGGCAAGATCGTCGAAGAAGTCTCAGATGTCGAGATCCAGTCGGTCGCAGCGGAAAGCTGGGAGACCGTCGAGAGCGGTAACGCTACCCTCAATGTGAGGACCGACTTGACTATCCGGGCCGACGACGAGCGCCTGCGACACGTCTTCGAGAACCTCTTTCGTAACGCTGTGGAGCACGGATCGGGCTCCGTTCGAATCGAGGTCGGAGGACTCGAAGACGGCGGGGGGTTCTACGTCGCGGACGACGGTCCGGGTATTCCCGCCGATGAGCGGGAGTCCGTGTTCGAGGCCGGATACTCGACCGACGGCGGGACGGGTATGGGTCTAACGATTATTAAGCGTATTACCGACGCCCACGGCTGGGATGTCTCGGTCAGGGAGAGCGACGCTGGAGGCACACGCTTCGAGATACGCGGTGTATCGGCTGAACATCCGCAACCGGTGGGAGTCTCTGAACCGGCATCACCCTCTATGTGACGCGGTGGACTTTCACTGCGTACTCGGTGGGTGCGACACGGTTTCGTTACCAGTCATCTCGTCGCGTTGTGGGGCCAATAGCGACGGACACCACGCGTTCGGAACGCATGGTTCGTGGACGTATCTCGTGATGTGCCGGCGTCTTTGTGAGCAAGAGCCCGGGGACGGGCGACATCGGGTAGCGCGGGAGCCGAAGCGGGGTCCCTCGTCGAGGTCAACCATCTGGAAACATCTGGAACGGTCTACCTCGCGGACGGTTCGCGGCTCACGACCGTCCGGAACCGGCCGGAACCCCGCGGGTCAGGCTAAACCCCTCCAGACGACCAGCCGCCAGTATGGCCCCGAAGCAACCGGTCCACGGCGGCAGCGCACAGACGAAGGAGTTCGACATCGAGCTCGACGCGGAGGGGATTCGCGACCCCGATCACGCGCTCGCGGTCGTCAGCGTCGGCGCGAACTCCGCGTCGAGATCGCGGCCGCGGACCAGTACGACTGGCAGCTCGACGCGCGGATCGTCGACGGCTCGGTCGAGATCGACCGCGTCTTCTGCGGGGGTGACAGCGTCCACGACGCCGAGATTTCGGACTGGGTCACGCGCATCCCCGGTGTCGCCGTCAATCGGTAACGAACCGGCTCACAGCGGCAACACGCCGTCGTCATCGTCGCCGTCGTCGGTCTCGTTTTCCGTTCCGTCGCCCGACCCGTCGTCGGTGTCGTTTTCGGTGCTCCCGTCGCCGTCGTCGGTTTCGTCGCCGCCGTCGGACGTATCGTCGGTTTCGTCGCCGTCGTCCCCGGAGTCGGAGCCGTCGTCCGACGAGTCGCTCCCGTCTCGCACGTCCTCGCCCTCGCCGAAGATGTCCGTCTCGATCGTCTCCTCGTAGGTGAGCGAGTCGAGGGGAACGGTGACTTCCTCGCCGCTCGGGAACTCGATCACGGCGTAGAACTCGATGCGGAGGCCCGTCACCTGGTGGCCGCGAACGTCCTCGTCGAGGTGGGTGACCCACCAGTCGTCGAGGTGGCGGTTCTGGAGCGCGGTGGTGAACTCGATCGTCTCGGTGCTCTCGGAGGGGATCACGTACCCCTCCTCGGTCTGGCCCGAGCCCATCTCCACCCCGTTCATCGTGATGTCGTAGCCGATCTCGGTGACCGCGTACGGCTCGAAGTTCGGGTTGTACACGGTAAACGCCATGTCGATCGGCGTCTCCGACTCGCTGACGCTCCCCCACTCGCCGCGCGTCTCGTTGACGTAGAGGACGGGGTCGCTCGCCAGCGGGCTGTCGGCGTTCACCGGCCGCGTCTCGTCGGAGTTGAACGCGCCGAGGAGGTCCGTCTCGATCTCGCGGCTCCGCGAGAAGTCGACGCCCCGTCCGAGGCGGTCCGAGGTCGCCGTCGCGTCGATGTCGAGCGTCGTGCGCTCGCCGTTGCGGACGTGGCTCACCCACCACGGCGGAATCCCGTCGTTCCGCAGCTGCGTTTCCAGCGCCAGCGTTGAGTTTCCGGTGCCGACGCGAACGCCCTCTCGGCCGCCCTGCGCCATCTCGATGTCGTTCATCGAGACCGTGTAGTTCACCGAGACGCCGTCGAGGCCGACGCCGACGGGATTGGGGTTCGAAACGACCAGATCCGTCTCGATCTCCGTGGTCTCGTTCGTCACGTTCCCGAACGTGTTGTCGACGGCGGCGACGCTCGGCACGCCGAGTATCCCGAGGGCGAACGCCCCGCCGACGGCCCCGCCGACGACGAGCAGTCCGAGGAGCGCGATCTTGAGCTTCGAGCCGACGAGCGCGGAGACGGCGTCGCTCGGGTCCATACTCGGTCAACCCCGTCGGATCGTAAAATCGTACCGCATCGTCACCGGATCGCACACCGGTCGGATCGCCAACAGCCCCCAGGGCGGCCTACAACACGTCGCCGATCCGCACGGGTTCGCCGTCGAGGTCGGGCTCTTCCGCGACGATCTGTAAGACCTCGTGGTCGGTGACGTCGCGGTACCCCTTTCCGGTCGCCTCTTCGATCAGGTCCTTGTCGAGTTCGAACTCGGTACCCTCGTAGACGACGTCGACGCCGTCGTCGGTGAACGTCAGGTCGGTGCTCATGGAAGTCGGTAGGTCGCGACCGGATAAAAGGGGCGTGACACGGCGGGGATGCGATACGGCGGCGATCGACTCGAAGACGGTTCTCGCGTTGCGCAGGGGGTTACTCGTCGTCCGCGTCGTCTTTCATCTCCGAGAGACGCCCGACCAGATCGTCGGTCGACGCGCCGCCCTCGATGGAGACCTCGCCGTCGTGGTCGTTCTCGTGGACGTTCACGGCGCCGTCGTCGTCGGTGTCCACGTCCTGGTCCTTCTGCTCGCTCTCGTCGTACGATCCGAATCCCATGTCTGAGCCTTCCGCGCCGGCCTGAAAAGGGTAGTGACACCGGGACGGTTCGGCAACGCCCCGCACACGGAGCGTGCGGAGCGGTGCGGGCGCGGCGGCCACGGAGCGTCCGGAGTCGTCCGACGGGCGTCGGACGACCCCACACGGTTTATACGGGCGGAGGGAGTGTTCACGGTGTGTCGCTGAGGGGAGGCGGTCCGGTAGAGGAGCTCGCCGTCCCGTCCGGGACGACCGTCGAGGAGCACGACCTCGTCACCGACGGCGACGTGCTCGTGGGCGGCCAGTCGACCGTGGAGTTCGGGCTCCGCGGGCGCAACGTCGCCCTGGGCGAGCGCGTGAGCGTCGAGAACGACATCGAGGCCGAGGGCGACTGCCGGCTCGACACGTGGTGTTCCGTCGACGGCAACGTCCTCGTCGGCGAGGACGCGTACCTCGGCGAGCGCGTGCACATCACCGGCCGGCTGATGGTCTCCGGCGACCTCGACATCGGCGACGACGTGACGATCGAGGAGGGGTTCGAGGCGAACGGCTGGATCGTCATCCGGAACCCCGTCCCCACCCTCGTCTTCTACTTCATCGTCCTCTCTCAGCTCTTGCGGCTCGGCGAGACCGACGCGGCCGACGACCTCGCGGAGGCGCTCGCGGACGGCGAGGAGGTTCGCGACCCCCTACTGATTCCGCGGGGCGCCGAGATCTCCGACGACGCGTGGCGCGTCTCGACCCCCGCGACGGTCGGCGACGACTGCCGGCTCCACGGCAACCTCCGCGCGGAGTCGATCCGCGTCGGCGAACGGAACGAGGTGTTCGGCTCCCTCCGCGCCCGCGAGGAGATCACGGTCGGCGCGGACACGACGATCCACGGCGACGTGACCACCCGCGGCGGAACCGTCACGGTCGAGGCCGGCGCGCGGGTCCTCGGCGACGTCTCCGCCGGCGACCTCGTCGTGCACGACGGCGCCCAGATCGACGGGACCCTCCGCGCCCGCGGCGAGATGAAACTCGTCCAGGAGACCGAGAGGGACGAATCGAACGAAGGCGACCGTGGGGACGAAGGGGCGAGAGAGTCGAACGAAGGCGACGGCGCCGACGAAGAGGCGGACGAAGACGACGACACGGACGAAGAAACGGGCCAAGCTGAGGAGGGTGAGAGCGCCGAGGAAGACGAGGACGAGGAATCGGCCGACGACGCCGCGAGCGACCCGGAATCTGACGCGGAGAGGTCTGACGATGAGCGGGCCGACTCCGAGACCACGGACTCCGAGACCACGGACTCCGAGCCGGGGGACGAAACGGACGAGGAGGACGCGACAGCTCCCGAGCCGGCGGCCGACGGGGAAGGTGCCGATCCCGCGGAGTCAGATGCGGATCCGTCCGATACCGAGGAGGCCGATTCCGACGACGCGGAGGCTGCGGAGGCCGATTCCGACGACGCGGAGGCTGCGGAGGCCGATTCCGACGACGCGGAGGCTGCGGAGGCCGATTCCGACACCGAAGACGTCGATGCCGACGCGGAAGCGACGTAGCCGCGAGAGGCCCGCTATCGGGGCGACAGCCGCTATCCTTCGACGGTCCCGCCGACGAACACGTCCTCGTGGAGCGTCTCGGTGACGACGTCCGCGAGGGTCCGGAGGTTCTCCGTGTCCTCGCGGTTGTACGAGACGAGCCGATCGAGCGCGTCGTCGTCGCCGCGCTCGTACTCCCGCCAGAGCCGGACGGCGTCGCGGCCCGAAATGTCCGGGCGATCCCGCTCGATCCCGATCTCCTTCTCGATCGGTTTTAGCCCGCCGGAGAGCCCGATCCGCTTGCAGGGGTACATGAGATCGAGGTGCGGCGTGTCGATCTCGATATCGAAGGCGGTCTCCAGGAACGGCACGTCGAAGCGGGCCCCGTTGAACGTCGCGAGCAGACTCGCGTCGGCGAACCGCTCGCGGAGCCGCCGCGCGGTCAGGTCCTCGCCGGCGACGAGCGTCGTCGTCTCGCCGTCTTGGTGGAAGCTCACCGTCGTCACCTGGTCGCGGTGCTCGTCGAGGCCGGTCGTCTCGATGTCGAAGAAGCAGGTCTCCTCGCGGAAGTTCTCGTAGAGCCGCCAGCGCTCCCCGCTCGGGAAGGCGCGGTCGAAGTAGGCGGCGTCGCCGTCGTCGAGCCGCGTCAGCGACTCGGCGATGAACGACTCGATCCGGTCGGCGGTGGTCGATCCGACGCCGGCGACGTCGACCGCGGGATCGAACGCCTCCCACGTGGTGACGCCGCGCTCCCAGAGGCGCCGCTCGGTCGTCTCGCCGACCCCCTCGACCGGGATGAAGCTGTTCTCGATGCGCATGTCCGTCTCCGGGCGACGCGCGGCTAAAAAGTCGGCGGGTGCGTGGCCGCGCGGCGCCGTCCGGCTGGCGTACCACGCCCCGTCACGAGGGGATCCGTTAACTCGCTCCGCCGCCGACGAGGAGGCGATGACGCGACCACCGGCGGCGCTGATCGGCCATCGCGGCTGCGCCGGCCAATACCCGGAGAACACCGTCGCCGCGATAGAGCGAGCCGCGCCGCACGTCGACGCCGTCGAGATCGACGTGCGCCGGTGCGCGACCGGGGAGCTCGTCGTCTTCCACGACGCGGAGCTCGATCGGCTGACCGCGGGGACCGGACTTGTCTCGGACGCGGCGTGGTCCGACCTCCGGGAGCTGACCGTGCTCGACTCCGGGGAGCCGATCCCGCTGCTCGCCGACGCGCTCGCCGCCGCCCCGGCCGGGACCGCCGTCAACGTCGAGATCAAGGAGTCGAGCGTCGCCGCCGACGCCCTCGCCGTCGCCCGCAGCGCGGACGCAGAGGTGTGGTTCTCGTCGTTCCGGCCGGGGGTCTTGGAGTCACTGCGGGAGCTCGATCCCGACGCGGACTTGGCACTGCTCGTCGCCGACGCAGACGTCGACGGCGGCCGCACGGTCGAGCGCGTGAAGCGGGTGATCGACCGCGCGGTCGCGTTGGACTGCGTCGCGATCCATCCCGAAATCGACCTCGCGGCCGAGCCGGGGTTCGTGGCGCCCGCGAACGAGGCCGGTCTGGCCGTGAACGCGTGGACGGTCGCCGACCGCGCCGACGCCGAGCGGCTCCTCGACGCCGGCGTCGACGGGATCATCGCGGACCGGTGGGACGTGCTCGGAGATGCGGCCAGACCGTCGCGGAGTTAAGTGTCTCCCGCGCCAATCGCCGCCATCGATGTGTGGCCGTTACACCCTCTTCACTTCCACCGCCGACCTCGAGTCCCGGTTCGACGCCGATTTCGGCGACCACGAGCCGAGCTACAACTGCGCGCCCGGACAGGACCTCCCGGTGATCGCCGACGAGGACCCGACAGCCGCGACGCGGATGGAGTGGGGACTCACGCCCTCGTGGGCCGACGAGTCGTTCGACCTCATCAACGCCCGCGCGGAGACGGTCCGCGAGAAGCGGAGCTTCGCCGACGCCTTCGAGCGGCGGCGGTGTCTCGTCCCCGCGGACGGGTTCTACGAGTGGGTCGAGGGTGGACGGCGAGGCGACGATAGAGACGCCGGCAGCGGCGCCGGGAAGACCCCCTACCGCGTCGCCTTCGAGGACGACCGCCCGTTCGCGATGGCGGGGCTCTACGAGCGGTGGGAGCCGCCCGAGCCGGAGACGACGCAGACGGGGCTCGGCGCGTTCGGCGGCGGCGCGGGCGAAGGCGGCGAGGACGGCGACACCGGGCCCGTAGAGACGTTCACGATCGTCACGACCGAGCCGAACGCGCTCGTCGACGACCTCCATCACCGGATGGCGGTGATCCTCGATCCGAGCGAAGAGGAGACGTGGCTCCGGGGCGACCCCGACGAGGCCGCCGCGCTGCTCGACCCGTATCCGGCCGACGAGATGACGGCGTATCCGGTCTCGACGCGCGTGAACTCGCCGGGCGTCGACGCGCCGGAGCTGATCGAGCCGGTGGGGTGATGGCCCCACAACGTGTCCGCTGGAGGTAATCTTTATATTTCTGTTAGGTAAACGAGGAGTGATGCCCTCCGTCCTCCAAGTCGGCGTTCCCGGCGGCGCGGAACTGATCGTCGTCCTCCTCCTCGCCGCGGTGGCGGCCGTCGCGGCGGTGTGCGCCTCCCTGATCATCTATCTCGACGCGGTGGAGCGAAACAGCGGCCACGTGCTCGCGTGGACGATCGCCGCGCTTCTGGGCGGCGTCGTGGTCTGGACGCTTTACCTCGTCGTCCGCGACGAGGTCGGCGGAAACGGGTTGACCGCGAGCAGTCGACCGTGACCCCGGTTCGAGGCTCCTCCGCGATCGGAGGGCCGCGGCCCGGTCAGGGCGCGACCAAGTCAACGACCGTCTCGTCGTCGACGACCACGTTGTACGCCCCCTCGTCGTCGTTCCAGAGCACGAGCCCGTTCTCGACGAAGACCACGGAGCCGTAGTCGGCCGCCCGAAGGTCGTCGTTGAGGACGGTCTCTCGCGTGCAGACGAGGTAGTGGTCGACCGCCTGCGAGCCGTCGCCGACGCGGTAGAGGGCGTTGTCGCCGTCGCTCAGGTCGTGGCTCAGCTTCACGGCGAGGTAGTTCACGCGGTCGGTGACGTGGTCCTCGGAGTCGGCCATGCGCGCACAGCGGTCGGCGGTCGCCTGAACGTCCACCCGCCGTTTTCCGTCGGGGCGCAAGATTGCGTACGCGAACTGCACGTCGACGTTGACGAACTCGCCCGGTTCGTCGCCGGAGCCGCGCTCGGCCGCCTCGTCGAGTCGGCGCTGGAACGGCGGGACCTCGAGATCGTCGGCCACGTCGAACGACCACCCGCCGTCCGAGGGCGTCGCGTTCGGCCAGAGCCGGAGCGCGGGCGCGTACGCCGACACCCCGCTCTCGGGGGTCGCGACCGCGCGCTCCACGTCCCGGAGCCCCATGGCGGTGTTGCGGTCGGCGGGCGCGAACGCGACGACGCTCCCGTCGTCCGCGAGCCGGCCGAGCGCGGCCTCGACGACCGCCACCGGGTCGTCGAGCTCCGAGAGGACGTTCCCGAACACGACCAGATCGAACTCCTCGGGGACTGCGTCGCGCGCCGCCGCGTCCCCGCCCTCCGGTCCGCCGCCGCCGTCGGTCCCGAGGAACGACTCGGCCGTCGCCTCGTGGATCGTCGGCCGGAAGTTCCGGCCGGTCTCGCCGAGCACGTGGTCGAGCACGTCGGCGGCCGCGCTCGGTTCGACGGCGTGGTAGTCGACGACGGCGTCGTCGGGGAGGTAGTCGTGGAGCCCCAGGGCGGGACCGCCGACCCCGGCCCCCACGTCGAGGACGCGGAGGGTCCGGTCGAGCAGCGCGTTCTCGACGAGGTCGTCGAGGACGTAGCCGATCGTCGCGTAGTAGGCCGGCAGGTGGTAGATCGCGTAGCCGAGCGCCGCGACGCGGTCGTACGCTACGTCGTTGCCGTAGAGGTAGTCGTCCTTCAGCCGGCGCACGGCCTCGCGCAGCTCCGCGCCGGACTCCCCGCGGTGCCAGTTCGCGCCGAACTCGCGGACGAGCAGGTCTTCGAGGGCGAACGAGTACTCCTCGGGGAACGCCGTCGGCGCCCAGCCGGGCGCCGCGACGGGCTCGTCGGGGACCGGCTCGAACGCGCCGTCCTCGCGCTCGCGGAGTCGGAGGTCGAACGCCTCCTCGCGGAGCGTCTCGCGGACGACCGCGGGGTGGGCGCCGCCCTCGATGTACTCCGCGATCTCCTCGGGGTCGATCGGTCTGACGTTGCGCAGGTAGTTGGCGTTGTTCCGGACGGCTGCTCTGTCTATCATGAAATCACTGGGTGGTCGGTCGGCTCACTCGTGTCGCTCGGCCTCTGCTCACTCGTGTCGCTCGCGTTCCTCGCGGTCGCCGCGGGCCGCCTCGTACAGGTCGGCGAACGCCTCCGGGTCGGCGTCGGCGATCTCGCGGGCCGCCGCGGCAACGTCGTCGGCCCCGTCGAAGGCGCGCTGTATCTCGGCGTACACCGCGGGCGACCCCTCGGTGACGGTGTCGGCGACGTCGTCGAGCGCGGCGGAGACCGGGGTGTGGAACTCCTCGCGCACGTCGTCGCCCGCGAGCCGCCACGCGAGCACGGCCGCGTGCGCGCCGGCCTGCACCGTCTCCATCGCGTCGTCGTGCTCCGCGGGCGTCGTCTCGAACACCTCGTTGCCGCCGGCCTCGATCGCCGCCGCGATCCCCTCGACGACCGGGCCGCCCTCGTCGACGACCGCGGCGACGTTGCCGGGGACGCGCGGCGGGGCGAACAGCGGGTGGTAGCTCGCGCGTTCGAGCCCCGGGGCGTGCTCGCGCATCGCCGCGACCGCGTCGGTCATCTCCCCGGAGACGTCGAGGATCGCCCGCTCCGCGCGGGGGGCGTACGCCTCGACGGCGGCGGGGACGGCCGACATCGGCACCGCGAGACACACCGCGTCGTGGGCGGTGTCGCCGTCGGTCGGGACCGTCTCCGCGCCGCGCGGCGCGGCCGCGTCGGCGGCCACGTCGGGGTCCCTGTCGGCGAAGGAGACGGTCGCGTCGACCGGCGACTCGTCGGCCGACACCGTGTCGGCGATCCAGCGGCCGATCTCGCCGGCGCCCACCACGAGGAGGTCCATCTGTCGTCCGTACGGAGGGGGCGAGCGCCTTAAAAAGACTCGACTCGGCCGGGTGGCACGGCCCTCCTTCCGCTCGCGATCGGGCTCACTCCGACGGCGACCGGCCGGTCCCGCCGCCGAGTCCGAGGAGGCCGCCGCCGGGCGCGATCGCTTTGACGGCCGGGAACAGCGCCAGCGCGATGGCGAGTTCGAGGCCGCCGACCGCGAGGAACGCCGGCGTGTAGCCGAACGCGTCGGTCGCGCTCCCGCCGATGAGGAAGCCGGCGAGGAAGCCGAGCGAGCCGAACACGTTGAACAGCCCCATCGCCGCGCCGCGGGCTTCCGGCTCGACCAGATCCGTGACGAGCGCCATCGTCGCCGGCGCCATCAGCGCGCCGCAGACGCCGACGAACACCATGAGCGCGGCCGCGAGGGGATAGATCGGCGCCGCGCCGACACCGATCGTCACGATCCCGTACGCGACCGAGCCGAACACGACCGGGAGGAAGCGCCCGACCCGGTCCGACAGCGAGCCGAACGGGGCCTGTAACACCGCGAAGGGGACGAAGAACAGCGCGAGCGTCGCGCCCGCCGCCCCGGCGGAGAGGCCGAACGTCTCGGGGTCCTGGAAGTAGTAGACGCCGACCAGGGCGAAGAAGCCGGCCGTGAGTCGGTCGACGAAGCCGAACGCGAGCGGGACCATGAGTCCCCGGGTCGTCCGCGCCCGGGCGAGCACGTCGCGGAAGCCCACGTCGTCTTCGGGGCGTTCCCCTCCGGCGACGACCCGGTCGTCGACGGTGGCCGCGATCAGTCCCGACCCCGCCAGCACCGCGGCGCCGGCGTAGACGGGGTAGAAGGCGTTTATGTCGGCGAGCGTCCCGCCCACGACCGATCCGACCGCCGCGCCGAGCCCGATCGCGACGCCGGCGGTCCCCATGTTGCGGCCGTTGCCGCCCTCCAGATCCATCAGCGAGGTGATCGCCAGCGAGAAGGCGCCGATGGTGAGCGCGCCGCCGACGACTCGGACCGCGAGCGCCGCCCGGAAGCCGAACGCGAGCTCGGGGACCGCGGCGAGCGCGACGTACGAGGCCGCGCCGCCGACGGCGCCGGCGACGATCAGCGGCGCCCGCCGCCCGAGCGCGTCGCTGGCGGCGCCCCAGACGACCGCGAAGGAGACGAACGCGCCGAACTCCGCGACGAGGAACCACATCCCGGCGTCGATGCCGGCGGGGGCGCCGAGCGCGACCACGAGGTCCGGAACCCCCGGGTACAGGAGCACCTGCGAGATCAGCACGGCGAGCACGACGGCGCCCAGCCGCCGCCGGTCGCCGCGGTCGTCCCCCGTCATCTACTTATAAAACGCGCCGGACGCTCAAAAGGCCGACGCTCGGGCCGAACCGCGACTGACGCGGCGTGTGCCCGCCTACAGCGCCGACTCGATCGCCGCCGCGATGGCGTCCGCGTCGGCCCCGTCGACCGCCTCGCCGTTCACGAAGATCGTCGGCGTCCCCCTGAGCCCCATCGACACCCCCTCGCTCCGGTCACTCACGGAGGCCTCCCCGTACGCCGCGAACCGCGCGTCGGCGATGGCCGCGCAGGGGTCCGCGCCGGCGGTCTCCGCGGCGGCGCCGATCGCCTCTCCGCTGTAGCTCCCCTGCGATTCGTAGACGGCCGACGAGAACTCGAAGTACGCCTCGTCTCCCTCCCGGTCGCCGACCCCGCGGGCCGCGCTGGCGACGGGGACCGCCCACCGCTCGTCGACGGGGATCGGGAAGTCCCACTGCTCGTACCGGACCTCGCCGGGATCGACGTACTCCTCGCGGACCGTCGGGAACTCCTCCAGCTTGTAGGTCGCGCAGTGCGGACACGTGAAGTCCTCGAACGCCTGCACGACCACGTCGGCGTCGGGGTCGCCGAGGGTCGGCCGGTAGCCGAGGTCCGGGCCCTCCGGCTCGGTCAGGTCGCAGTCGTACTGGCCGGGATCGAGGTCGACGCCGCCGAGGTCGAGGCCGTCATCGCCGTCGCTGCCCCCGTCGCTGCTTCCGTCGCCGGTTCCGCCGCCACCGCCGCCGCTTCCGCCGCCGAGACAGCCGGCCGCGCCGACGACGCCGGCCGCCGCGGCCCCCGCGAGCAGGGACCGTCGCGTGTGTTCCATACCGCCGATCCGGTCGGAGCGCACTTAACCGCACCGAGAGGGGAAATCGGCGGGCGGCGAAGGGGAGTTCCGCGGCGGGCCGGCCCGGCTCTCGTGCCGCCGGGCCGCCGGGGGTGACGTGAACGCGTCCGAACGTTTTTGCCGCCGCCTCGCGACCCTGAGGTATGAGCGACTGGGACCTCGATCTACGCGACGCCGAAGAGCAGATGGACGAGGCGTTCGCGGCCGCCGGCGACGTCGTCCTCGGCGTCCTTGACGGGACGACCGACCCCGACGAGTGGGTCCGCAGCGTCGACTACGGGAACACCCTCGTGTTGTCCGTCGACGGCGACCTCAACGAGCTGGCCGCGGGGTTCGCGCGCGAGGTCAAGGACATGGGCGGCGAGCTGATGCACTTCCGCGGCTTCCTGATCGTCACGCCGCCCGGCGTCACCATCGACACCGACCGGCTGAGCGAGTAGGGTCGCGCCCCCCGCCAGCGATCGTCGCGATCGCCACTTCACTCCGGTTTTCGACCGTTGACAGGAGCACAAGAAGTATGGCACCGGGGTGAGACGAGACCCGTATGAAAGCAGTCGTACTCGCTGGGGGGTATGCGACCAGGCTCTGGCCGATCACCGAGACCCGGCCGAAGATGTTCCTGCCGGTCGGCGAGAACACCGTCATCGACGAGATCTTCGAGGACCTCGAGGCCGACGACCGCGTCGACGAGGTGTTCGTCTCGACGAACGAGCGCTTCGCCGACACGTTCGCGGAGTACATCGCCGACAGCCCGTTCGAGAAGCCGACCCTCTCGGTCGAGGAGACCGTCGAGGAGGACGAGAAGTTCGGCGTCGTCGGGGCGCTCGCCCAGCTCGTCGAGCGCGAGGGCGTCGACGACGACCTGATCGTCGTCGCCGGCGACAACATGATCAGCTTCGATCTGGGCGAGTTCGCCGACTTCTTCGAGTCGAAGGGGACGCCGACGCTGGCCGCCTACGACGTCGAGGACCGCGAGCGAGCCAAGTCGTACGGGCTCGTCGAGCTCGACGGCGACGAGGTCGTGAACTTCCAAGAGAAGCCCGACGATCCGAAGAGCACGCTCGTCTCCATCGCCTGCTACGCGTTCCCCGCCGAGACGCTGCCGGACCTCTCGACGTACCTGGAAGACGGGAACAACCCCGACGAGCCGGGCTGGTTCCTCCAGTGGCTCCAAGAGCGCGGCGCGGTCCACGCGTTCACCTTCGACGGCGCGTGGTTCGACATCGGCACCGCCGCCAGCTACCTCGACGCGGTGGAGTACGCCCTGGAGGGCGGCACGCTCGTCGCCGACGACGCCACCGTCGAGAACTCCGAGCTCGGCGACGTGGTCCACGTCATGTCGGGCGCGACCGTCACCGACTCGACGCTCGAACGCACCGTCGTCTTCCCGGACGCGACGATCACGGACTCGAAGATCCGAAACTCCGTGCTCGACGAGGGCGTCACCCTGGAGAACGTGGACCTCTCCGGCGCGCTGATCGGCTCGTACACCTCGATCACCGAGGGCGACGAGTTCTAACGCGGCGTCATCGATCGCCGGGCGCTCGGCCTTCGACGCCGATTTTCTCCCCCGTCACTCCCCCGCGGAGCTCCCGGCTTGTCGGTGCGTGTGGTGGAAGCAGTCGAACGCGGCCCCCGGGTCGGCGTCCGGGTCGACCGGGTGGAAACACACGCGTCGGTACCGCTCGTTGTCGAGTAAGTTGACGACGAACCCGTCGTCGTGTCGCGACACCGACGCGTACGGGTCGCCGCAGGCGGGACAGGTCTCCGGGGGGTCCTCGGGGACGTACATGCTTGGAGTCCCTGTTGGCTCCGATTACGGCCCGGGGGAAGAAAATCGCTCCGGCGATCCGATCACGACCCGTTGCCGCCCTCGCCGCCGCCCTCGACGCCGAGCGCGTCGAACAGCTTCCGGCGGACGGCCTCCTCGGTGAGGTGGAGCAGCGTGTCGCGGTTGTCGCCGCTCGACTGGATCCCGGTGAAGATGCCGAGCGGGATCTCTAACGATCCCTGCGTCGAGTGGCCCGCGGCGTCGCCCATCTCGGAGAACGCCTCGTCGAGGACGTTGCCGATGTTCAGCCGGATGTCCTTCGAGCGCGCGGCGAGGTAGATGGTGTCGTCGGCGATCCCCAACACGGCCGTCGTCGTGATCCCCTCCAGGTTGAGGAGGTGTTGGGCCGCCTGGGCGAGCGCCTCGCGGTCCCTGATGAACCCCGCCGTCGAGAACAGGTGGCTCCCCTGCACCTCGCGGTTCTGGATCGCCTCTGCGAGCACGTCCAGCGTCTCGGGGCTCATCGACGGCGACTCCACCTGCTCGAGCGTGTCGTGGTTCGCGAACGGGTGGAGGTAGGCGGCCGCCGTCAGGTCCGCGGGCGTCGTGTCCCGCTTGAAGTCGAGCGTCTCGGCGCGGATCCCGTAGAGGAGCGCGGTCGCGACCGCCTCCGTCGGCGACTGGTCGAACTCCTGGAGGTACTTCGTGAGGATCGTCGACGTCGAGGAGACGTTGGTCCGCACGTCGACGAACCGGGCGTCGAAGGGGACCTCCGACTCCAGGTGGTCGAGGTAGATGTCGATGTCGACGTCGAAGTCGAAGCCGTCCTCGGCGGACTTCGCCAGGTCGACCGCGGCGACCGTCCCGTACTCCGAGAGGTCGGGCGCCTCCGAGCGCGCCACCAGGTCGATCCCGAGGAGGTTGACGAACGCCCGGTTCTCCTGGTGGCCCACGTCGCCGGTGTAGAGGATATCGGCGTCGACCCCGAACGCGCCGGCGATGGCCTGGAGCGCGGTCGCCGACGCGATCGAGTCCGGCTCCGGGTTGTCGTGGGTCAAGATTGCCATCCGCCCGTCGCCGCCCTCGATTATCTCCGCGAGCTGGCGCGCCATGTACTCCAGCTCGCCGGTCTCGAGCGACTGGAGCGCGCTGTCGGCGATCACCGTCGAGGGGTTGATCACCACGTCGGCGCCGCGCTCGCGCAGCTCGTCCTCGCTGACGGGGTCCGAGGCGCGGACGACGACGTAGTGGTCGCCGCCGGTGTCGCGCACCGCCGAGACGGCCGCCTTGTTGGCCTCGACGTCGCTCGCTAAGATTAACACGATGTCCCGGTCGTCGAGCGCCTCGATCACGTCCGGGTCGGCGATGTCCTGCACGCGGGCGTTGAGGTCCTGGTCGCGGAGCGCCTCGACGCGGCTCTCGTCGCGGTCGAGGATGAGCACGTCCTTGCCGCGGCCGGTCAGGTCCTCCGCGACGGCGTGCCCGACGCTCCCACAGCCGAGGATGGCGTATCGCGTTCGCGCCGATCCGGATGCCCCACTACTCATTGCCCGTGATTTCCGCGGGACGACACTTAACGAGTGCGCTCTCCGCGCGGGGGCCCGGACCTACTGCGAGGCCGCCGTCTGAGAGTCCGGCCGCTCGCGCCGGTCCGACCCGTCGTCGTCGTCTCCCTCCTCGCCGCCCGCCCGCCGGCGGTTGCGGACGAGGCCGACCACGAGCAGCGCGCCGCCGACGCCGCGGGCGACGAGCTCGTTGGTGACCGAGTACAGCGCGACGTCGATCCCGACGAGCCCGAACGCGGCGCTGGCCGGCAACAGCACCATGCCGGGGACCGACAGCAACACCGCGGCCGCGATGAGCGAGACGCGCGCCCCGGCCCGCACGTCCGTGTGGTAGTAGCCGATGATCGCGACGCCGAGCGCGTACACGCCGGCGAACACCGCGACGACCGGCGCAACGACCTCCGGTAGGAAGAAGCCGAGGTCGGAGACGTCGGCACCGGTCAGGATCGATCCCTGCCCGTCGGTCGTGCGGAGCAGCAGGATCCCGGGGGAGAACACGAACGCGAACGGAACGAGGATCTTGTTCAGCGAGAGGAGGAACGCCTGTTTCCCGGTCTCGAAGGGGTCGGACTTCGCGATGCCGGCCGCCGCGTACGCGGCGACCATCACGGGCGGGGTCACGTCGGCCATCAGCCCGAGGTAGAGGACGAACAGGTGGACCGCCAAGATCGCGATCCCGAACTCGGGGAGGACGGGACCGAGCAGCACGACGATGATGATGTACATCACCGTCGTCGGCATCCCCATGCCGACGATCACGGCCGCGAGTCCGGCGAGGATCAACAGGAGGACGAGCGACCCGCCGCTCACGCTGATGATGAGCGCACGGAGGCTCCCGCCGAGCCCGGTGATCCCGATGACGCCGGGGATGATCCCGGCGGCGGCGACCGCGACGACCACGATGGTCGCGGTCTTCGCGCCGGAGTCCATCGCCTTCAGCACGAACGATCCGAACTGTCCCGCCCGCGACGATGCGACCTCGAAGCCGGTCCGATCGTCGAACCAGGTCGCCGCGTCGACCACGTCGTCGTCGAGGTCGAGCAGGGGCGCGTCCCCGCGCGGGTCGGCGAGGAGGAAGGCGACGCTGATCGCCGTGATGATCGTCGGCAGGGAGGAGAGCGCCTCGCCGAGGGCTCCCGTCACGCCGTACTCGGCGGCGTCGGCGCCGTACGCCAGCTCGATCGGCGTCACCCCGAGCGAGGCCAGCGAGACGGCGAACAGGGCGTAGCCGGCCGCGACGGCGCCGACGAGGTACGGACCCGTCCGCTCGTTGTAGGCGGCGACCATCGAGATGAGCGCCACGGTCGCGATGATCGTGAGCCACCCGGCGCGGCCCACGGAGAGCCGGGCGATCACGAGGTAGTACAGGAGGAGCCCGAGCGGGACGAGGTAGAACCACCCGCGCCGCATGTGCGGTCCCAGATCGAGCAGATCGGACCGGCTCAGCCCGCCGATCCCGTGTTTGGCGGCCTCGAAGTGGACCATCACCCACATCCCGAAAAAGAAGGCGATGGCCGGCAGCGTCGCGGCGATGACCACGTCGCGGAACGGCGTCCCCGTGTACTCGACGATGAGGAACGCGGCCGCGCCCATCACCGGCGGGAGGATCTGCCCGCCGGAGGAGACGGACGACTCCACCGCGCCGGAGAACTCAGGCGAGTAGCCGGAGCGTTTCATCAGGGGGATCGTCAGCGCCCCGGTGGTCACCGTGTTCGCGACTGAGGAGCCGGAGAGCATCCCCATGAACCCGGAGGCGACGACGCTCGCCTTCGCCGGACCGCCCTTCCGGGTGCCCGTGATCGAGTACGCGAGGTCGATGAACCACTTCCCGGCGCCGGACATCTCCAGGAACGCCCCGAACAGGATGAAGATGTAGATGAACCGCACGGAGACGCCGACGGGGACGCCCAAGATCCCCTCGACCGTGTACCAGAGGTTCTGGACGATCTGGTTCCACCGCAGCTCGGAGGTGGCGAACGTCTGCGCCACCGGCAGGTCGCGCGGCAGGAGGTACCCGTACTTGGCGTACAGGAGGAAGAGGCTCACGAGCAGCGTGAGCAGCAGGCCGAGCGCCCGTCGCGTCGCCTCCAACACGAGCAGGATGGCGAGCACGCCCATCAGGTACGCGAGGCTGTACTCGGCGAGGAAGCCGACCTCCGCGGCCGAGAGCCACGGGACGACCTCGCCGAGCGTGCCGGCGCCGGCGAGTCCCCGGACCCGGATGATGTCCGTGATCTCGTCGTACTGGGTGAGGTAGTAGGCGGTCGGGAACGTCGACAGGAGGACCAACGCGAGGTCCGACGGCGCGATCCGAGTCGATTCCTCGTCGACGAACAGCCACCAGATCCCTCGGCGGATCCCCTCGGCAGCTCTCGTCACCGGCGAGTCGCCGAACCGGTCCCGTGCGATCGAGGGGAGCGCGGCGAGCCGCCCCGTGATCGCCCCGTTGCCTGTCGATCCCGGGAAGAGGAGGAACGCCATCACGAGCGCGAAGTTGACGTGGATCGCGCGCACCTGCAGCGAGGAGAGCGAGCCGAGCCGCACCGTGGTGAGCCCCGGGATCGTGAACTCGAAGACGAACCCCCTGGCGCCGAGCCACAGCTGGTACGCCGAGAAGGCGATCCCGACGAGCGCGACGGCGACCAGCGCGACGCCCGTCAGCGAGCGTCGGTTGTCGATCTCCTCGAATACCTGGTCGGCCGCTTCGGTTCCTTCCGCGTCCGGTTCGATCCCGTCTGATGTGTTCGTCGTCACAGTTGTGTCACCCTCTCGTGTCCTGTCTCGCCTCGGTCTCCGCGCCCGGCGGGTGCGACGACGGCTACAGCCCCGGCGCCACCCGCCGCTCGACCGTCAGATCGACCGCGCCGCCGTCGGTCATCCCCGCGATGTCGTACCGCTCGTCGCCGACGATCAGGTCGTGATCGGCGACGGTGCCCGTCTTGAGGTGCAGCGTCGCGTACGATTCGGACGGGGGCTCAAAGACGTACCGGCCGTCGCGCTCCGTCACGTCCGCCTGCGACGGGAGCCCGGCCCCGAACGAGCTGAACTCCATTCGAGTCATCACCAGCTCACCGTCTCTCGGGGCGTACACGTCGCGGACGGTCGTCTTCTCGACGCTGTGCGTATACTCGATGACGATCTCGGTCTCGTCGGAGACCGGGGCCGTCACCAGCTCGGTGCCGCGCTCGTCGGTCACGACCAGCGTCGGGCCGCCGGCGACGGTGTCGACCGCGCCCACGGCGAACGCCGCCCCCGTGGCGGCCGCGAGGACCGCCACGAGGGCGACCGCGGCCAGGGCGGTTCCGCGCCGACCCGACGGGAGTCGCGACCGGAGCGCCACGTTACTCGAAGTAGCGGGCCGCGCCCTCGTGCAGCTCGATCGACATCCCGTCCTGCGCGGAGTCGACGCTGATGAAGTTCGTCTTGATCGACAGCTCGCCGAGGTTCTCGAAGATGGCCTCGGTGACCGCCTCGACCGCGTCGGCGGAGTACTCGGACCGCGTCGCGATCATCGCCTGCACGGAGACGGTGTCGACGTCCTCGTCGATGCCCTCGTAGGTGCCGCCGGGGATCGTGTCGTCCGCGAACCACGAGGCGTCGTCGCGGGCCGCCTGCCGCTCCTCGTCGGACATGTTGAGGATCTCAACGTCCGTGGTCGTCGCGAGCTCTTCGACCGCGCCGACGGGCCACCCGCCGACGACGAACGCCGCGTCGACGTCGCCGTCGCGGAGCTGGTTGGCCGCCTGCGTGAAGTCGGTGTTCTGCTCGTCGAAGTCGTCGGTCGTGAGGCCGGCCGCCGACTCGAGGATCTGGAGCGCGTTCACCTGCGTCCCGCTGCCGAGGTCGCCGGTGTTGACGCGCATGCCCTCGAGGTCGGACAGCGAGCTCACGTCCGACTCGGGGTTGAGGAGGACGTGGATCGTCTCCGGGTACAGCGTCGCGACGCCGCGGAGGTTCTCGACCGGAGAACCGTCGAACGCGTCGAGCCCCTCGCCGTTGCGGGCGAAGTAGGCGACGTCGTTCTGGATGAGCGCGAAGTCGGCGTCACCGTTTCCGAGGCTGCCGACGTTCTCGACCGACGCGCCCGTCGAGGAGACCTCGACCGGGTAGTCGGTGTTGTCCTCGATGATCCCCTCGAACTCGCCGGACAGCGGGAAGTAGGTCCCGCCCGTGCCGCCGGCGTGCCAGCGGATGACGTCGTTGCTCCCGCCGTCTTCGCCGTCGGATCCGTCGGAGCCGTCGTCGCCGTCCATTCCGTCGCTGCCGTCTTCGCCGTCGGATCCGTCGGAGCCGTCGCCACCGTTATCCGAACAGCCGGCGATGCCGACGACGCCGGCCGCGGCCGCCCCGCGGAGGAGCGTCCGCCGGTCGATCCGTTCGCTGATTGGGTTGTCTGACATACGACATGTGATACACAACGGGCGTTGATAACGGTTTCCCATGGGCGCGACTACACCATCCGGTTATCCCGGCTTCTTCGGTCGAATTTTTGACCGGAAGACGCGACCCGCGCCGGCGAATGAAAAGGCCTTTTACGTCGACGGGGATACGGTTGGATGAGGGCCGGTAGCTCAGTTAGGGAGAGCGACGGACTCTTAATCCGTCGGTCGCGTGTTCAAATCGCGCCCGGCCCGTGTTCCAAACCGCAGAGCGACAGCGATGCGGTGACGGAACCTGACGGAAGCGATTTGAAGTAGAGAAGTCGCAGCGCGAGCGTAGCGAGCGATCGTCTTCTCGTCGTTCACAATCGCGCCCGGCCCGCTCCTGTACCGACAAATCCCGAGTCGCGTAGATCGCGTGACGGCAATCGGATCGATCCGGAACCGATAGCAGATATATTTGTTCGGTAATATAACCCGTCTCCTCGCATCTCAAAATCGAGTTTGTCCGCCCTGAGAATTCGAGCGAACGGTTATTATAACGGCGGTCGTAGTCGCGTGAGTGACAGGACCGAACGGGTGCCGGCGGCGACCGGTGCGTCCGGTGCGGAGGACGCTCCGCGGACGGCCGACCGCTCGTGCGCACCGATCCGCGGGCGAGGGGTATGACACCTGAGGAACCGTCAGTTCACGTCGGCGAGCCGGTGGACGCCGCGTGGGGGGCGCTCCCCGAGGGGACGCGGACGATCCGGGAGCCGGCCGAGCGAGGGGTCGACGCTGATCCGCCCGTCGTCATCGTTCGCCTGCGAGGCACCGCCGAGTCGGACGGCGGAGCCGAGAGCGACCGCGGCGGAAGCGACGCCTCCGACGGCAGCGAGGCTCGCGGCGCCGGCCGTGCAACCGCGCCCGTGAGGATCGAGACGATCCGCGAGCGCTATCCGAACGCGCGGATCCTCGCGTACTCCGTCCGCGACGATCCCGACGCCGCGATCGACGCGAGCCGCCTGGGCGTGGAGTACGTCTCCGGCCGGCGGCTCGCGGCCGACGGCGAGACCCTCGCGGACCGGGTTGGGGCCGCCGATCGAAGGGAGCGCTCCCAGACCGCCGACCGCGGCGACGGGTTCCTCGAGCCGTTCGTCCGGATCGTCTCGGACCGCGGAACCGACCTCGAGGAGAAGGTCGACGCGCTGCTGGACCTCGGCCGCGACCACCTCGGACTGTCGATCGGTTACTCCTCCCGGGTCGACGGCGACCGGCTCCGGCTCCGGCAGTACCGCGACGGGACGGGACTCCTGGAGTCGCTCTCGGCGACCGCCCTCGACGACGACGGATCGATCCCGCTGGAGCTGACGTACTGCCGGCGGACGATACGGGGCGACCGCGGAGCCGGAGGCGATACGGACGACGGCGGCGGTGAGGGCGTGGTCGCGTTCACCGACCCCGAGGCCGCCGGGCTGGGCAGCGATCCGGCCTACGAGCGCTTCGGGTTCGGCAGCTACGTCGGCGGGCGCGTCGTCGTCGACGGCGAGGTGTTCGGGTCGCTGTGTTTCCTCGACCCGGAGCGTCGCGACCGACCGTTCGACGAGTCGGAGCGGACGTTCGTCGAGCTGCTCGCGGCGTGGCTCGGTCGGGCGCTCGAACGGCAGAGGGCGCTCGAGGAACGCGAGGCCGCGGTCGAGCGGTTCGAGAACACCTTAGAGCGCATCGACGACGCGTTCTTCGCGCTCGACGCCGACTGGCGGTTCACCTATGTCAACGGGAAGGCGGCCGCGCTGCTCGACCGCGATCCCGACGCGCTGATCGGCGAGGACGTCTGGACGGAGTTCCCGGCGGCGCTCGGAGCGGAGTACGAGGGGCGCTACCGCCGGGCGATGGCGACCCAGGAGTCGGTCTCCTTCGATGCGCATTACGAGCCGCTGGACCTGTGGACCGAGGTGACCGCGTACCCGTCGCCGGACGGGCTGTCGGTGTTCTTCGCGGACGCCTCGGAGCGGAAGCGCCGCGAGCGAACGCTCGAACGCCTCCTCGGCACCGTCGAGCGGATCCAGCGCGAGGGGGACGCCGAGGGGGTCGCGGGGCGGCTGGTCGAGGCCGCCGACGAGGTCCTCGACCACCAGATAAGCGGCGTGCGCCTGTTCGACCCCGACGCCGGGCTGCTCCGGCTCGCCGTCACGAGCGACGGGGTCGGCGAGCAGTTCGCCGCCTCCCGCGGGCCGCGTCCCCCCGGCGAGGGGATCACCGGACGGGTGTTCGAGCGGGGAGAGACCCGGGTGTGCGACGACCTCGCGGCGGGGGGTGAGGGACCGGCGAGAGACGATCTGTCGGCGGGAGACGACGACCGGGAGTACCACGGGATGCGCTCGTTCGTCGCCGTCCCGCTCGGGAGTCACGGCGTGTTCATCGTCGGGTCCGTCGAGTCGCACGCCTTCGACGAGAGCGACGTCACCGTCCTCGAGCTGCTGGCGACGAACGCGGTCGCCACCATGGACGCCAACGAGCGCCGCCGGCGGCTTCACACCTACGAGGACGCCCTGAAGAACGTCGACGACATGGTGTGCGTCCTCGACGACGACGGCGTCGTCACGTACGCGACCGCGTCGTTCGCGGCGTGGTTCGGGATCGGCTCGCGAGACCGCGAACGGCGAGGTCGCGACCCGGGAGACCCCCGCACGGCGGACGGCCCCGGCATCGCGGGACGGCGGCTCGACGGGCTCGTCTCCGGGCCGGACGGGGAGCGGCTCGGCGACGCGATCGCGTCGCTGTCTGGCCCGGCGGTCGACGGCGAGCGCCGGGACGACGCGACGCGGACGGTCGACCTGACGCTCCGACGCGAGGGGGAGTCGCGCGCGAGACACGGCGAGCTGCGGCTGTCCGCCCTGTCGGGGCGCACGAACGGCGTCGTCGCGTCGCTGTCGGACGTCACCGACCTCCGCCGGACTCGGACGGAGCTGTCCGCGGAGCGCGACCGCTTCCAGCGGCTGTTCGACCGGATCCCAGACCCGGTGATCGAGGTCGTCCTCGACGACGACGAGACGGTGATCGACGGGCTCAACCCGGCGTTCGAGGACCGGTTCGGCGCCGACGGGACCGCCCTCCGGGGGCGGACGATCGACGCCCTCGACATCGACGAGGAGCGGCTGGGCGGCGACGAGAGCCGCGGCGGGCTCGGCGCCGACTCGCTCGACGCGCTGCTCCGCGAGCGGGGGTTCGTCACCGAGGAGATCCGGCGACGGACCGTCGACGGCCCGCGGGAGTTCCTCTTCCGCGGCTTCACCTACGAGGCGAGTGGGACGCGGCGCGCGTTCGGCATCTACACCGACATCACCGACCGGAAGCGCCGCGAGCAGTACGTGCGGATCGTCAACCGGATCCTCCGGCACAACCTCCGGAACGAGCTGAACGTCGTGTTCGGCTTCGCCGGCGAGATCGCCGCGCAAACCGCCGACGAGACGATCCGCGACCACGCCCGGCGGATCGAGGCGACCGGCAAGCGACTGGTCGACGTCGCCGAGGGCGCCGCGACGATCCGGCGCGTGGTCGAGGAGGGGTACGTCACGGACCCGGACCCGATCGCCGTCCGCCCCGTGGCCGACGAGGTCGTCGAGAGACACGCGGAGCGGGCACCGAACGCCGATATCCGGACGAGAGTCCCCGACGGGATCGCCGTCCGCGGCGACGGCCGCTTCGCGACGGCGCTCGATCATCTCGTCGAGAACGCGGTCGACCACGCCGGCGACGCGCCGCGGGTCGAGGTGACCGCCGACCGCGACCCGGACGCCGGAGTTACGCGGGTGACGGTCGCCGACGACGGCCCGGGGATCCCGGCGACGGTCCGCGAGGTGATCACCGGCGAGCGAGAAGTGACGCAGCTCAGGCACAACACCGGCGTCGGCCTGTGGATCGTCGCGTGGGTCGTGGAGGCGTACGGCGGCGAGATCCGGTTCGGCCCCGGGGTCGACGGCGAGGGGACGGCCGTGACGCTCGTGCTCCCGTCCGCGGAGTGAGACGAAAAGCGAGGACGCCGAGGACGAGGGTCGGCCTCCGACGGCTCCGAACCGCGTCCCGACGTGTCCCCACGGCTCAGGCGTCGATGCCTCCGGGGACAAGCCTCGACGGCCTCCCGGCTCAGGCGTCGACGCCTTCGATCCGCGCCCCGCACTCGGGACACACCTCTTTCGCGCACGACACCGCGAGATCGCACTCCGGGCAGAACCGGCGGTCGCAGGCCTGATCACCCATGCGTCCGGATTCACTCGCGCGCGACATAACTCCGACGCCGGCCGCTCCGCGGGTCCGAGCCCTGAGGACGCTTCGAACCGAAACCCCTTTTGAAGCGGTGGGCACCGATCCGGTGTGACCAACGCGGACGCCGGCAACGGAAGCAACGCGGACGCCGGCAACGGGACGAGACGATCGCAGTTCTGGGCGCTCTATCTGACCCGGTTCGCGGAGGGGTTCGGCTTCATCACGCTCGTCACCCTGTTGGGCCCGTACATCAACACGCTCGACCCGCAGGCGACGACGGTGCTCGGCGTCACCGTCTCGGCCGGATTCATCATCGGGATGTACACCACCGGGTTCACCCTCGCACAGACCGTCGCCGTCGTCCCCCTGGCGTGGGGCGGCGACCGCTTCGACAAGCGGCGGGTCCTGCTCGGCGTGCTCGGCGTCGGCGCCGGCGTCTACGCCCTCTTCCCGCTCGTCGACTCCTCGGCCTCGTTCATCCTGGTCCGCGCCCTACAGGGGCTCGTGGTCACCGGCGCCGGGCTGATGACGCTGTCGCTGGTCGGCCAGATCGCGGACGTGGGCACGCGGGCCGACAAGATCGGCAAGGCGAACGCCGCCTCCTTCGCCGCGTCGATCGTCGGCTCGCTGTCGGCCGGCGCGATATACGACGCGCTCGGCTTCGGTCCCATCTTCACGATCATCGCGCTGCTGATGGTCGCGGCCTGGGTCGTCACGTGGCTCGTCCTCGACGACGACGACACCCGCGTCGAGGGGTTCCCGTTCTCGGACCTGGCCGTGAACCGACGGATCCTCACGATGACGAGCTTCCGTGCCCAGTACGCCTTCGCCGTGACGATGGTGCGGACGTGGATTCCGATCTACGCGGGCACGGAGATGGCCGCCGGCGGCCTCGGCGTGGCCGGCATCGCCATCGCGGTCACCGTCACCGCCGAGAAGGCGACGAACATGGTCGGCCAGCTGTTCACCGGCCGGCTCTCGGACGCCTACGGTCGGTCCCTGTTCGTCTTCGCCGGCGGCGGCGCCTACGGGCTGATCGCGGTCGCCATTCCGTTCTCGACCGCGATCGGGACCGCGGTCGGAACCGACGTGACGCTGCCGCTGCTCGGAACGCTCCCGGCCGCGTACCTCCCGCTTGTCGCCTTCTCGGGACTCCTCGGGGTTGCCGACTCCTTCCGCGAGCCCGCGAGCATGGCGCTGTTCGCCGACGAGGGCACCGACGACGGCGGGGTCGCCTCCAGCTTCGGCATCCGCGAGCTGGTCTGGCGGCCGGGCTCCGTGGCGGGCCCCCTCATCGCCGGCTGGCTGATGGTCGAGGTGAGCATGGCGTCCGTCTTCTACGTCGGCGGCGCGTTCGCGATCACCGGCGTCCTCGCGTTCCTCGCGATCCTCGCGCACGACCACGGGCGCGCGGCGCTGACGGCGTGGTAGGGCGCGTTACCGCTCCCCTCGTCTCTGTCCCGGTGTCCCCTACCGCTTCCGGAGCGCGGCCCGGTAGTGCGGGCCGTCTCCGGTCCCCTCGTGGTCGATCGCCTCGATCTCCCACCCGGTCCCGACGGCCGCCTCGCGGAGCCGGTCCGGAGAGAACAGCCGGAACTGAAGCGTCGGGTCCCGCTCGCCCTCGTACGCGAACCACATGACTCGGTGCGCGAGCCCCGGCGTCGGGTCCTCGCGGTAGCCGAGGAGGGCCGCGGCCTCGGGGTGGTCCGGGTCGTAGCAGTCGACCACCGCGGTCGCGCCGGGCGTCGTCACGAACGCGAGGTCGCCGAGGAACGCCGAGAGCCCCCGCATCGATCCGGCCAGTCCGGCCTGCGTGCCGATCGCGAGCGCCGACGCGAACCGGTCCCGCTCGAACGCGTCCCGGAGCGCGAACATGTCGCCCTCGCGGGCGTCCGCGACGCCGCGGTCGCGCATCGTCTCGACGAGCGCCGGGCTGGGCTCGACCGCGACCGTCTCGAACCGCTGTTGAAACGCCAGCGCGTGCCGGCCCGCGCCGGCGCCGAGGTCGACGAGCGGCCCGTCCAGCCGCGACGCCAGCCACGAGCCTCCGTCGCTCTCGGGGTCGAACTCGGTGAAGTAGAACGCCTCGATCGGGTGGTCGCGCGTCTCCTCGCCGTCGCCCTGTCGGAGAGGGCCGGTCCGGTCGCCGCGGTGGTGGTCGCGGATCGCGCGTCCGAACGCGTCGGTCATGGTTCGAACGACCCGCGTCACCGTGAAAAACCGTACGCGAGTTAGTCACACAATCGCATGGTTTCTCTGCGCGCTCCGATGCCGGAAGGGCCGGTCAGTCGTCGCTTTCGGCCGCCGACCCGCCGGCTGAGTCGGCGACGCGCTTCGTCTCGCTGTCCACGCTGATCCCCTCCCAGTCGTCGTCGGTGTGGAACCCCTCACGCTCCTTCGCGCCGGGCGCGACGCGCACGAACTCGGCCCGGTCGCGGGCGCGCTCGATCGTGTGGCCGCCGCAGTACGAGAGCCCCGACCGGATCCCCTGACAGAACTCCTCGGCCACCGTCGCGACCGGTCCCTTGTACGGCGTCAGCGCCTCGACGCCCTCGTCGGCGCCCACGTCCGCCCCCTTGTCGTCGCGGTCCTCGGCGGCGGCGGTGGTCGCCATCCCCCGGGACCGCTTGTACCGCGTCCCGTCGACCTCGACGACCGCGCCGGGCGCCTCCTCCGTGCCGGCGAAGAGGCTCCCGAGCATCACGGTGTCGGCGCCCGCCATCAGCGCCTTCGCCGCGTCGCCGGAGGTGCGGATCCCGCCGTCGGCGCAGATCGTCACGTCGAGGTCCTCCACCGCCGTCGCGCAGTCGTCGACCGCGGTCAGCTGCGGCACGCCGGCCCCGGCGACCTTCCGCGTCGTGCAGTGCGACCCCGGGCCGATCCCGACCTTCACGCAGTCGGCACCGGCGGCCGCCAGGTCCTCGACGCCCGCGGGCGTCGCGACGTTGCCGGCGACGAGACCCGTCTCCGGGAACGCCTCGGCGATCTCCTCGACCGCCGCGAGGGCCCGTTCGAGGTGGCCGTGTGCCACGTCGACGACGAGGGCGTCGACGCCGGCGTCAACGAGCGCGGCGCTCCGGCCCATGTAGTCCTCGTTAATGCCGACCGCGGCGGCCACCTGCTCGCCCGCCGCGGCCACGGCTTCGACCTGCGTCGCCTGCTCGTCGACGGTGAGGAATCGGTGGAGGACCCCGATCCCGCCGACGCGGGAGAGCTCAATCGCCAGCTCCGCTTCCGTGACGGTGTCCATCGCCGCCGAGACGAGCGGCGTCTCCAGTTCGACGCCCGGCGTGAGCCGCGTCGAGAGGTCCACGTCGCTCCGGCTGTCGACGGGCGAGCGCTGCGGGACGAGCAGCACGTCCCCGTAGCTCAGTCCGGTTCGTAGATCGTTCATACCCCTACCGAGGGGAGAGACGCTCACTGATAAATCACTCGGCAGGCGGTCGGGGGTGGGGCCGGACGGTCCCGCGCCGCTTTCGACCGCTCAGAACCCCTGTTCCGCCAGCGCGTCCTCCAGCGCCGCGAGGACGTACTCGACGTTCTTCCGGCGGGCGGAGTGGCCCATACAGCCGATCCGCCAGATGTCGCCCTCCAGGTCGCCGAGCCCGGAGGCGATCTCCAGGTCGTACTCCGCGAGGAGGTGGTCGATGACGGCGCCGTCGTCGATCCCGTCGGGCACCCGCACCGCGTTCAGGCTCGGGAGCCAGTACTCGTCGGGCGCGTTCATCTCTAAGCCCAGCTCCTGGAGGCCCGCCTTCAGCTCGCCGGCGACCTCGCGGTGGCGCGCCCACCGCGCTTCGATCCCCTCCTCGGCGACGAGGCGGAGCGCCTCGCGGAGCGCGTACACGTTCGTGATCGGCGCGGTGTGGTGATACGAGCGGTCGTCGCCCCAGTACCCCTCAAGGAGGGAGAGGTCGAGGTACCACGAGCGGGGCTGCTCGTCGCGGTCGAGCACCTTGTCCATCGCGCGGTCGCTGAGCGTGAGCGGGCTCGCGCCCGGCGGGCACGAGAGGCACTTCTGCGGCCCGGAGTAGGCCGCGTCGATCCCCCACTCGTCGACGCGCAGTTCGACGCCGCCGAGCGACGTGACGGAGTCGGCGATCACGAGCGCGTCGTGGTCGTGCGCGATGCCGGTCAGCTCGGGGACGTTCGGCTGGAGGACCCCGGTCGAGGTCTCCGCGTGAACGAAGCCGAACACGTCCGGCTGGTGTTCGTCGAACGCGCGCTCCACGTCGACCGGGTCGAGGGGCTCGCCCCACGGCGCCTCCACCTCGACGACCTCGCCGCCCGCGCGCTCGGCCATCGACTTCATCCGCCCGCCGAAGTAGCCGTTCGTCGGGACCAACATCGTGTCGCCCGGCTCGACGAGGTTGCCGATCGCCGCCTCCATGGACGCCGACCCGGTCCCCGACACCGGAATCGTCCACTTGTTGTCCGTCCGGAACGTGTACCGCAGCAGCTCCTGGACCTCGTCCATGATCTCGACGAACGAGGGGTCGAGGTGGCCGACAAGCGGCGTGCTCATCGCCTGGAGCACGCGCGGGTGAACGTCGCTCGGACCGGGGCCCATCAGCGTCCGGTCCGGCGGCGTCAGCTCACCTACGTCGGGGGCGTCCTCTCGCTCGGTCAGCGCGGATGCGTCACTCATGCGAGACCCTACCCGGACCAACGGCAAAAGTACGACGAAACCCGAGAGGCGGGCCGGGACGCCCGGCTCCGCGAGTTCACTCCGCGTCGACGAAGTCCGGCTCCGTCCGCTTCTCGTCGCGCTCGTCGACGAGGTGGTCGACGAACGCGTCGAGCTCGACGCCGCTCGCCTCGTTCTCGAAGCGGTCGCGGACCGAGACGGTCCCCGCCTCCTCCTCGTCGCCGCCGACGATCACCATGTACGGGAGGCGGTCGTCGTGGGCCTGCCGGATCTTGCGCCCGACCGTCCAGTCGCGGTCCTCGACCTCGACGCGGAGGCCGGCGTCGTCGAGCGCGTTCTTCACCCGGTGGGCGTAGCCGAGGGTGTCGTCGGAGACGGGGAGCACGCGGACCTGCGTCGGCGCGAGCCACAGCGGGAAGTTCCCCTTGAAGTGCTCGATCATCACGCCCATGAAGCGCTCGAAGCTCCCGAGCAGCGCGCGGTGGATCATCACGGGGTGGTGCTCCTCGTTGTCCTCGCCGACGTACGTCAGGTCGAGCCGCTGGGGGATGTTGAAGTCGGCCTGCACCGTGCCGATCGTCCACTCGCGGCCGATCGCGTCACGGGCGTCGAGCCCGATCTTCGGTCCGTAGAAGGCGGCCTCACCGGCCTCTAAGTCGTACTCCAGTCCCTCGCTCTCGAGGGCGCCGCGGAGCGCGTCGGTCGCCTGCTCCCAGATCTCGTCGCTGCCGACCGAGTTGTCGCCCTTCGTCTCCAGCTTGTAGATGATCTCCAGGCCGAACTGCGAGTAGATGTCCTCGATGACGCTCAGCGTCTGGCGGATCTCCTCTTCGATCTGGTCCGGGCGAACGAACGCGTGCCCGTCGTCCTGCGTGAGCCCGCGCACGCGGAGCAGGCCGGAGAGCTCGCCGGACTGCTCGTTGCGGTAGACGGTCCCGAACTCGGAGAACCGCAGCGGGAGGTCGCGGTAAGAGTGCTGCGAGTCGGCGAAGATGTGCGCGTGGTTCGCGCAGTTCATCGGCTTCAGGCCGTACTCCGTCTCGTCCTGCTCCCACGCGAACATCTCGCCCTGCTCTTTGAACGCGTCGTAGTGGCCGGTCGGCTTCCACAGCTCGGCCTTGTTGAGCTCCGGGGTCCACACCTCCTCGTACCCCAGCTCGTCGTTTTTGGTCCGGATGTACTCCTCCAGCTCCCGGCGGATCCGCATCCCGTTCGGGTGGTAGTGGGCGGCACCCGGCGAGTGGTCCGGGATCGAGAAGAGGTCCATCTCCCGCCCGATCTTCCGGTGGTCGCGCTCCTTGGCCTCCTCGCGTCGTTCGAGGAAGTCCTCGAGGTCGGCCTCGGAGGCGAACGCCGTCCCGTTCACGCGCGTGAGCGTGTCGTTGTCCTCGTCGCCGCGCCAGTACGACGATGAGATGTTCAGCAGCGTCACCGCACCGATCTCGCCCGTCGACTCGACGTGGGGGCCCTGACAGAGGTCCCGCCAGCCGTCCTGCACGTAGAAGGTGACCTCCTCCTCGTCGGCCTCGTCGTCGAGGATTTGGCGTTTGTACTCGTTGTCGGCGTAGATCTCCTTGGCCTCCTCGCGGGACCGGACCTCGCGCTCGATGTCGTAGTCGGCCGCGATGATGTCGTCCATCTCGTCTTCGATGGCGGCTAAGTCCTCCTCGTCGAGGTCCACGCCGGTCACGTCGTAGTAGAACCCCTCGTCGGTTGGGGGGCCGATGGTCAGGGTCGCCTCCGGGTGGAGCCGCTGGAGGGCCTGGGCGAAGACGTGGGCCGCGGAGTGGCGCAGCACCGTGAGGTACTCGTCGGACTGGTCGGTGACGATCTCGATCCGCGCGCCGTCGTGGACCGTCGCCTGCTTCTCGACGAGCTCGCCGTCGATCTTCCCCGCGACCGTGTCGCGACCGAGCCCGGGACCGATCTCGAAGGCGACGTCCTCGACTGTCGCCCCCGCCGGAACGTCCAGCTCTGATCCGTCCGGAAGGACGACCGTCACGTCCGCCTGCCCGTCGGTCTCGCTCATACGTCTTCGGAACCGGACGAGGGGCATAAGTTTGTTCGATCCCGCTCCGTTCCCGGCAACGCACGCCGTCGCCGACGAGACGGGGCACCCGCGCCGGGCATGGAAACACGCAAAAGGGCCGGCAACGATTGCGGGAATATGACGACCCATCGGGAGCCCCTGTCGTCGGTGTTGGAGACGATCGGGGAGACGCCGCTCGTCCGGGTGCACGACTCGCCCGACGAGGTGCCGGTGTACGCGAAGCTGGAGTCGTTCAACCCCGGTGCGAGCATCAAGGACCGCATCGGGAAGTACATGCTCGAACGCATGCTCGAACGCGGCGACGTGGGGAAGGGCGGTACCGTGGTCGAGCCCACCGCGGGCAACACCGGGATCGGGCTGGCGGTCGCGGCCAAGCAGCTGGGGCTGAACGCGGTGTTCGTCGTCCCCGAGCGGTTCTCGGTGGAGAAACAGCAGCTCATGCGCGCGCTCGGCGCCGAGGTGGTCAACACACCGAGCGAGGACGGGATGGGGTTCGCCATCGACCGCGCCCACGAGATCGCCGACGAGCTCGACGACGCGGTCGTCCCCCAGCAGTTCTCGAACCCGCTCAACGCCGAGGCGCACTACGCGACGACCGCCCCCGAGATCGGCGACGCGCTCGACGGGGAGGTCGGCGCCGTCGTCGCCGGCTGCGGCACCGGCGGGACGCTGATGGGCATGGCCCGCTACTTCCGCGAGCGACACCCCGACACCCACGTTGTCGCCGTCGAGCCCGCCGGCTCCGCGTACCGCGAGTTCCTCGGCGAGGACGTTGCCCACGAGGAGTACAAGACCGAGGGGATCGGGACCCACGACATCGAGCGGAACGAGCTGTTCGACCCGGACCTCGTCGACGACATCCAGTCGATCCCCGACCGCGCCGTCCACGAGGAGATGGGGCGGCTCGCCGCCGAGGAGGGACAGCTCGTCGCCTCCTCCGCGGCCGCGAACGCGATCGCGGCCAAGCGGGTCGCGCGGGCGATCCGAGACGGCGAGATCGACGCGCCGCACGAGACGGTCGCCACCGTGTTCCCCGACTCCTCGGAGCGATACCTCTCGAAGGGCGTCTATCGCAGCTTCGAGGAGTGGGAAAACTGAACATTCTTTGGGGAGATCAGAGTAAGGGGCACGCATCAGAAATCAACATTATCTGATTTGAAACTAGAGAGACATGTTTTAAATACGAGGGCAATTCGAATTTTGGTATGGAACGAAGAACGTATCTCGCAATCGTCGGTACAGTTGGAGCAACCAGCCTTACCGGGTGTACAGGACAGTCAGGTTCCGACGAATCAGACGATCCCGACACTCAACCAGAGTCGTCAACGTCCGATGAGAGTTCAGACTCAGCGAGTGGAACAGACACTGAACAAACATCCGTCGCGGATGATGAGGAAACGTGTGAAACGATCGAAGAATCTAGTCAGGAACTGCTGATCGATCGATCGTACGAACTACCTTCGGAAGGCTCAACCGTGGAAAGTAGCTTTGCAATCGAAGAAGAAGATCGTATCGCGTTCGATATCGATTCGAGGAATCAACAAGAGATCGATCTGACTATTGAGTCGCCGATCGGCGGCTCCGAGTTTGAGGGCACCGTAACCGAATTCTCCAATGAAGTTGGATTTAGTACGAGTGGTGATGGCCGACTCATCATGACCAATGTCGGAACCGTAACGAACGAGCGACGGACTGAGATCTGGTCAGATACGGACACGCTCTCGGCCGGCGAGTACTATTCCGGATGGATTACCCTCAATCAAGGAGACTCTGTCGATTACTTTATTCGACAGCTAGGCGACGGTGCGCGGCCGAAGCTCGTCATTGAAAATGAGAATCGAGACATCCTCGAAGAAGAAGCCGTCGCCGCAGTGATCGACGACGAATTTACGGCACCCGACGATGGCGAATATTACTTCCGATGGGAGAACACGGCAACGCTAACGTCGGGCAACTGGCGATGGGAATTTGAGGCTGTATCACAGGATGTGGTTCCCGCAGATGTGAGCGTGACCGTCGAACGAAAGTTCACCGAAGAGACCGAGGTTTGTGAGTAAGCGTTACGGATCACAGCCCGAACTCTGTCCAAATTACCTGGTCCGACGTGTGAACGAAGTTCAGTTATCGCAACCGGCCGTGTTCGACCTTGATACAGCGATCTTGAACGACCTCGATCCCGTCTGACTCCGCCTCCGCGGCCGCCTCGTCGTGACTGATCCCGAGCTGGAGCCACACCGCGCCCGCGTCGCCGCGCTCCGCGTGTCGCTCGCGCACGTCGTCGAGCACCCCCGGCACCTCCTCGCTCGGCCGGAACACGTCCACGAGGTCCACCTCGGCCTCGACGTCGGCCAGCGCGTCGTAGGCCCGCTCGCCGAGCACCTCGTCGGCGAAGGGGTTCACCGGGACCACGCGGTACCCGTTGCGCTGGAGGTACGCCGGCACGTCGTGGGCCGCCTTCCCCGGCGTCGTCGAGCAGCCGATCACGGCGATCGTGTCGGCGTCAAGCAATCGATCCAGTCCCTCATCGTCGGTGATTGGCATGCTCGCGGGTACGCGGTCGCGCGGATTAAAAGACTCCCCGGTGCTCAGCGGCTCCCCGTCGCTCAGGGCAGCCGGATCTCCGGTTCGCCGTCCTCGGGGACGGTGATGACGCCGTCGAAGAGCTGCTTGAGGGTGTTCATCGCCTGCTCGTCGTGCGAGGTCGAGTCGATGCTGAACAGGCCGAGCCCGTTCACGCTCTGGATCCGACCGGTGAACACGTGGAGAAATCGGAACACGGTCTGGAGGTCCGAGTACATCAGCAGCGTCGACAGCGAGTGCACCATCACGCGGTTCTCCTCGATGCCGCGGTCGCCGAATGCCTGGAGGAACTCGGAGAGCTTGATCCCGATTCCCGTCATGTCCACGGGCGAGGAGGCGTACTTGATCCGGTCCGACTCCGGGGCGTCGTTGACGCCCTGCTGGCGGGTGACGCAGTCGACGACCGCCACGGGTTTCCCCTCGTAGGGGGTCCGCTTCGCGTAGTCTTTCAGGACGCGCTCGGCGCCGTCCTTCGTGGTGACGACGATCGCGCCGTCGCCGCGCTCGGTCCCGGCGGCCAAGAGATCCATCATCAGCGACCGCTTGCCGGTGAGCGGCGGCCCGGTGAGAAGGAGGTTCGTCCCTGGTTCGACCTCCTCGTCGAAGTGTGGCCTCAGGTCATACATGGGCGTACCTCAGCGACGACGGAACCGACTCGGGCCACTCGTTCGGCGGTGACGCCGTACGACCAAGACACATCTACTACGGAAACCATGCCGGGTCCCGATAATATTCTTTTTGATCGGCCGTGGCGTCAGCGCTCCCTCGGTCGACGCCAGCCAGTCCGAAGCGATTTCGAATCGCGGGACTTAACATCCTCACCGAAGTAGCGATGCGTACGGGCGCTTAGCTCAGTCTGGATAGAGTGCTTGGCTTCGGACCAAGTTGCCGCGGGTTCAAATCCTGCAGCGCCCATCCGAAATTAAGTCGGATTGGAGTAAAATAAAATTCACCTCTAGAGCCCTCTACGGCTCTCAATTCGGCCGATTCGCGCTTCTCAAAATCGCCGGATTTCTGGCGACCAGTTGGTCTCAAAAAACGGCCCCTCGCAGTCGTGCGATTCGCTCCGCAAATCGGCGCCCATCCGTTTTCGTGATGGTGAGGATTCCCCAGACAGCGGCGGCGTCCTTATAAAATGCCCCCGCTTACCGCAGAAGATTCCATCACTTCTCGTGATGTGAGTCGGCGCCACCATGCAGTTCGGAGGATGGCGAATGTGTAGAATCGCGTTACCCCTTCGCGAACCGGTCCGGCTCTCGGGACGAGGTTCTGGTGGAGAACGTGAGCCCACGGGCTTTCTGACAGACTCACCGCCGTCACGTCGGCGGTGCGGCGATCGGTCACTCCTCGACCGGGAACACCTCGTGTAGCGTGTGGTGTGCGTCGCCGAGGTCGTCGAGGAACGACTCGCCGGCGTCGGCGAACCGAGCCAGCGATCGCTCGGCGTCCCGGACCGCCACGAGCCGCCCGCGAGCGTACCCGTACTCCGGGTCGTCCGCGTCGAGGGCGGCGACTTCCTCCTCCAGGTCGACGAGCGCGGCGTCGAGGTGGCGCCGGAGTTCGGTCACGGACTCCGCCGCCGCGAGGGCGGCGATCGGCGTGTCGCCGTCCAGGGCGTCGCCGAGCTCCTGTTCCGCGTGTCGTCGGACCGCGTCGTCCGCGGTTCCGAGCGTGTTCATCAGGCCGAGTCGTAGGGCTTCGATCTCATCACAGCTCATTGTGTATCGTGGTAGGTGCGTCTCAAAGCGTTTGGTGAACGAGGTCGCTGACGATTCGGTCCCGCTCGACGGCGGAGACGATCCGATCCGCGTCCCCGTCGCCGCAGCCCCCGTACCAGACGCCGTCGGGGTACTGCGCGACGATCGGGCCGTCGCCGCACTGGTCGAAACAGGACGACCGGGTGACGTGAACGTCGGCGTCCGCGTCCCGGGCGGCCTGCCGCAGGGTTTCCAAGACGGCCGGAGAGCCGCTCGCCGCGCACGTCTGGTTCGTACAGACGGCGAGGTGCGTCTCGGGCGCGTCGTGGGCGTGCGGTTCGTCGGCGACGTCGTCTCGGTCCTCGTGTGCCCGCTGGTGGGTCAGCGCGCGGAGCATCGCCCGCGCGCCGCCCTCGTCTTCCTCGTAGCCGTCGAGTTCGACCTTGTACTTACACGTGTCACACGACATGTCGACCGAGTCGGTGCGCGCCTCCTGCCACCGGTCCGAGAGGACGTCCAACAGGCGGGTGTCGGTCCCGAGCGGGTCGCCGGCCGCGGCGTCGACGTAGGGGTACTCCGCGTCGAACTCGTCGGCCCCGTCCCGTATCCGCCCGGTCAGGACGCCGTCGCCGAGCATGTACGGTAACACGACGATCGCGTCCGGTCGCGTCTTCGCGACGTCGTGCAGCGCGTCGTCGAGGAGCGGCTCGGTGACGCCGATGAACCCGGCTTCGACCCGGTCGAACGATCGTCCCTCGTACAGCAGTCTGGCGAGCTTGTGCACGTCCGCGTTCGAGTCCGGGTCCGAGGAGCCGCGGGCACAGAGGACGACGGCGACGTCGTCGTCCTCGCGGTCGACGCCCAACTCCGTCTCCACGGCCCGCGCCCGGTCGTCGAGGAGGTCGAGTATCGCGGGGTGGATGCCGAGGTGTCCGCCGGCGTGGAACCTGACGCCGGGGTGCTCGCTTCGGGCGCGCTTCACCGCGAGCGGCAGATCGTTTTTGACGTGGCTGGCCGCGAACAGCGAGAGCGGCACCAACGTGACCTGCGCCGCGCCGTGCGCGAGCGTCTCGATCGCGTCGGGGATCGACGGCTCCGCCAGTTCGAGGAACGCGGCGTCGGTCGGGACGCCGAGTCGGTCCTCCAGCCCGGCCGCGAGCGTTCGGACCGCCTCGTTCGACTGCTCGCGGCGAGAGCCGTGCCCGACGAGGAGCGCCGTCTCGTCGTCGCCGATCCCGACGGCGTCCGCCGCTCGGCTCACGGCTTCGCCTCCTCCGTTTCACGGGGCCCAATGAGGCTTCCGACCGCGACCCCCGTGGCCCGTTCGACGCTCCGAAGCGTCTTGCGTCGGCGGTCGGCCGCGTACAGCCCGGATTCGTCGGCCCCCTCGTACACCCACTCGCCGAAGGCGGCCGTGTCGGGGTCGGCGACGCCGAACCAGTGGCCACCCGACGACGACGGCTGCGGTTCCTCGGCGTCGAACCCCTCCGCGTCGAGCGCCGTTCGGATCCGCGCCAGCAGCCGGGCGTCGTCGTGGACGAACGAGACGCCGACGGCGGCGCTCGACTCGCGGAAGCAGACGACGCCGCACGCCTCGAACAGCCCTCGGAGCAGCGCCCGTCGGTGGGCACGGAACGCGTCGAACCGGTAGCCGCCGGGGTCCGACCCCACGGGCAGGCCGAACGCCGCGGCGGCGTTCGCGGCCAGCGTCGGATCGACGATCTGCACCGTGTACTCGTCCGACTGCCGGGTCACCGACGGGTCGTGCGCGAACTCGCGTTCGGCGATCCGGTGGTCGACGGTGCCCCCGCCGGCGATCGCGGACAGGCGCCGCGCCGCGTCCTCGTCGGTGACGGTCACCTCGACGCTCCGGTCGGTCACCCGGCCGCCGCCCGCGACGTGACCCCAGAAGTAGGCTGTCTCCGGGTGTCGAGCGAGCAGGTCGTCCGGCGTCGAGTCGGGAGCGCTCACGCGTCGCCCTCCCGCTCCTCGACGGTGATCGCGTCCAGCGGACAGGCCGCCGCGGCGGAGCGCGCCTCGTCGAGACGCCCGTCGGAGAACGTGGCCGCGACCTCGTCTGCGGCGCGTTCGATCGGCGCGACCGCGTCGGCCCGGTCGAACCCGACCAGCCCCTCGTCGGCCTCGACGAACCGGTCGTCGCGGACGAGACAGGCGAAGACGCCGTCACAGGCGGTCAGGTCTACGGAGACGCGGTACGTGGGCTCGGCGGCGTCCGTCGTCTCGTCGGCCGCGGTCTCAGTAGTCATACTTGCTCTCGTAGCCGCGCGGGGTGATCATCCGGCCGTCCCAGACGTACGTCTCCTCGTTGCCGACGAGCAGCGTCGTCGTCATGTCGATCAGGTCCGTCTCGCCGAGCGATTCCAACTCGCCCAGCTCGACGATCTCGACGCGCTCGTCGTCGCGTCCGGCCCCGTGGACGACCCCGACCGGCGTGTCCGCCGGCCGGTGTTCCGTGAGAATCTCGCAGGCCCGCTCGAAGTTCTCGCGCCGCTTCCGGCTCCACGGGTTGTAGATCGCGACCGTGAAGCCCTCGGCCGCGACCGCGCGGAGCCGCGATTCGATCTCGTCCATCGGCGTGAGGTGGTCCGACAGCGAGATCGACACCGAGTCGTTGACGAGCGGCGCGCCCACGCGGGCCGCACACGACTGCGCGGCCGGGACGCCGGGGACGACCTCGAAGTCGAGCGCGGACGCCGTCGCCCCCTTCGACTCGACGATCTCGAGCGCGAGCCCCCCGAGCGCGTACACGTTCGGATCGCCGGAGCCGACGATGGCGACGTCGTTGCCCGCGAGCGCGCGGTCGACCGCCTCCTCCGTCCGAGACACCTCGCCGCACATCGGCGTGTCGTACAGCTCGTCGGCCGCGTCGGTGATCTCGTCGGGTACAAGGTCGATGTACGTCGTGTACCCGACGATGTGGTCCGCCTCCAGCAATGCCGCCCGAGCGCGGCCGGTCATCCCCTCCGGCTGCCCCGGCCCCAGTCCGACCGCGACGAGCCGACCGGGGTCGGCGTCAAAGTCGTCGGCGGTCGAACCGACCTTCTCGTCGGTCGTCGCCGACTTCGAGCCGCCGCACGACGAGGAGCTCGACGCGTCGCTCGCCCCGCACGCGGACGACGAGCCGCTCCCAGTCTCCGTCGCGGCCCCGCCGTCAGTCGCCGTCTCCGTCGCCGCACCAGTGTCCGTCTCCGCGCCGCATCCGCTATCCGTCGCCGTCTCCGCACCGCACCCACCGTCAGTCGCCGTCTCGGTGTCGCTTCCGTCGCTGTTCGAGTTCGGGTCGTCCGTCGCTCCGCAGGTTGTGTCACTCATTGTCAGAAGTCGTCGACGTCTCGCCCGCCGCGGGGCGTGACGAGGAATCGGTCGTAGTCGTTCTCCCAGACCTCGGTCTCGTGCGTGCCGACGATCAGGGAGGTTCCCATCCCGCCGACCTCGTCGTCGTGGTCGGTCGCCGCTCCGAGCGTCGTCAGGGTGTAGGTCTCGTCGTCGAGGTTGCGGCCGGCCTCGCCGCGGTCGGCGTCGTTGACGATCGCGACCGGGGCGTCGTCGGTGCGGTGCTCCCGGAGCACCTCGATGGCGCGCTCGTAGTCGCGCCAGCAGTTGTAGAGGACGATCGTGAACCCCGACACCGCCGCGGCGCGGAGCTTCTCCGCGATCTCTTCCCAGCCGCGCCACTTATCGGACAGCGAGACCGTACAGAAGTCGTTCGAGAGCGGCGCGCCGACCATCGCGGCGCCGCCGAGCGCGGCCGTCACGCCGGGCACGATCTCGATCGGGATGTCGTCGGCGTCGTCCTCGTCGGCCATCAGGTACACCAGGTCGGACTTCCCGTACACGTTGGGATCGCCGCCGGAGACGTGCGCCACGTCCTGTCCCGCCCTGACGCGCTCGAACGCCTCGCGGGCGAGCTCGATCTGCTGCCCCATCGAGGACCGGACGACCTCGACGGTCTCGCCGTCGGGATGGGTGCCGACGTTGCCGGACGCCCAGCCGGCGTCGTCGCCGGCACCGCCGTCGGCCGAGCCGACCGCGGCTCCGCCGTCCGTGGCGGCGTCCTCGGTCCGCGACTCGGGGGGAATCGTGCCGTCCTGACGGAGGAACTCCTGGTAGAGGTTCGACGCGATGACGCAGTCGGCGTGGCGTATCACGTCGCGGGCCCGCTGGGTCATGGCGTGCGGGAGGCCGGGGCCGATGCCGACGACGTACAGCGTTCCCATCCCGTCGGGGGCGTCGTCCGCGCCGCCGGGCGCCGAGCCGGTTCCGGTCATCGCCCCACCGCGACGGTCACTTCGTTCTCGTGGCTGGTCTTCTCCGCGACGAGCTCGTGGTCGGCCCCGCCGGCGATCGCGCTCGCCTCGGCGACGCCCGGCCAGCCGATGAGTTCCTTCGCCTTCGACGGCGTCGGCCCCTCGAACTCGAGCAGGGTCTCCCTGTCGAACGCGACGACCCCGAGATCGCGCGCGGCGGCCGCGGCGAGGAGACCCTCCTCGTCGGCCTTTCGCGTCGCCGTGGCGACGAACTCGACGTCGTCCCAGTCGCGGTCGACCGCCGCGAGCGCACGGTCCCAGGCCTCGATGAACCGCTCCTCGTCCGCGCCGGAGACGGAGCCCGTGCCGAGCACGATCCCGTCGTCGCGGTTGCGCTTGAGGACCGTCACGTCGTCGTCGACCAGCACCGCCCGCGGCCCGTCGAGCCGTTCGACGGGGCCGAGCTCGTCGTCGAGGACGGCGAGGTTCGTCGCGACCGTGGAGTCGCCGTTGACGACGTGTGCGGACAGCGCCTTCGCCCGCTTCTCGACGCCCTGCTTGTCCGCCGCCTCCGAGGCGGTAGTCATCGCGGGCACGGCGCCCAGGCTCGCGAGGTCGTCCGCCACCTGATTGGCACCGTGGTGGCCTCCGGTGATCGGGATCGCCCACGTGAGCGCCTCGTCGACCACGACGATCGCGGGGTCGTCCCACTTGTCGTCGAGCAGCGGCGCGGTCTTCCGCATGGCGATTCCGGACGCCATCAGCCCGACGAAGCAGTCGTACTCGCCCCAATGCTCGGCGAACACGTCGCCGTGGTACTCGATCACGTCGATCGACTCGTAGCGGTCGCCGATCCCGTCAACGATCTCCGCGGCGGTGTCGAGCTTCCGCTCGAAGCTGACGACCGCGATCTCCTCCGCCACCTCGCCGTCGGAGTCCGCCGTCGAACAGTGGCCGCCGCCGGAGTCGTCGGTCGCGTCGGCCGCGTCGGTGCCACTCGCGTTCCCGTCGTTGCTGTCGGTACTCATCAGTCGTCCGCCTCCGTTTCGGTCGTCTCCGTGTCGCTGGCCGCGTCCGCCGCGCTGTCCGGTTCGCCGTTCTCCGCGTCCGCCGTTCCGCCGTTCGCCCAGTCGCCGTAGAGGTACGAGCGGTCGTACCCCGCGCCCGTCGCGGCCTCGCCGATGAGGACCATCGCGGACGCGCGGTAGCCGGCCGCCTCCACCTTCTCGCCGATGTCGGCGATCGTTCCCGTGATCACGTCCTCGTCGTCCCACGAGGCGTGGTAGACGACCGCGACCGGCGTGTCGGGGTCCACCCCGTCCCGGTCGAGCAGGCGGTCCATCGTGTCGCTCACCGCGTGGGTGCCGAGGTAGATGCAGGTCGTCACGTCGCCCATCTCGACGAACTCGGCGACGTGGTCGTCCTCGGCGTCGAGCGTCTTCCCCCGCGGACGCGTGAACGCGACGTGGTTCGCGACGCCGTTCAGCGTGAGCTGGGTGCGCAGCGTCGCCGCCGCCGCGAACGACGACGTGACGCCGGGGACGACGTACGCCGGAACGCCCTCGCGTTCCAGCGCGTCGATCTGTTCGAGGGCGGCCCCGTACACCGCGGGGTCGCCGCTGTGGAGTCTGACGACGGTGCGCCCGCTCTCGTGGGCGTCCCGCATCAGCGGGACCAGCTCCTCGAGGTCCTTCCCCACCGAGTTCACCAGCTCCGCGTCCGCGCAGTGCTCCTCTAAGAGCGCGCTGGAAACCAGCGACCCGGCGTGGACGACGAGGTCGGCGTCGTCGACCAGCTCTTTGCCGCGCACGGTGAGGAGCCCGGGATCGCCCGGACCGGCACCGATGAACGGGATCCCCTCCTGCTCCTCGCCGGCGGTGTGCTCGCGGACCCGCGGGTCGAGCTCGCCCCCCGTCCGGTCGCCGACGGCGTCGATGCCCGCCTGCGAGTCGGTCGGACCGTCAGTCATCGCCGGCCTCCGCGTCGGCGGTCGCCGAGGCGCGACCCTTCGCGTCCGCGTCGGCCGCGAACTCGTCGGTCGCCCTCGACGTCTCGAGGCCGCGGCGCTCCGCGTACGCGAGCGTGTAGTAGTCCCGGTCCGCGAGCGCGTCCGCGTCCTCGGTGACGGCCGTCTCGCCGGCCTCCATGAAGAGCCGGCGCCCGAACCGCACGTCGTAGTCCGCCTCGCGGAGCTTGCGGGCCGTCTCGGGGGCGTCGGTCACCTTGAACAGGACCATCCTGTCGGGGCCGGTGGGCGCGCGTCCGCCGGCGGCCTCGCGGAGCGCGAGCCCGGCGCCGGCTTCGATCTCGACGTCGAGCGCGGTCGCGAACGCCGTCATCGCGCTGATCCCGGGCACGATCTCCACGTCGACGTCGGGGTGGAACGCGTCGAGCGTCCGTCTGAGGTGTCCGAACGTGGAGTACACGTTCGGGTCGCCGAGCGTGACGAACGCGGCGTCGCCCGCCCGCGCTTCGGGGGCGATCTCGGCCGCGGCCTGCTTCCACGCCTCGCGGAGCCGCTCCTCGTCGCTCGTCATCGGGAAATCGAGGTCGCCGATCCGGCTCTCCGGGACGTGTTCGGTCGCGACCGCCCGCGAGAGCCGACCCGGAGAGTACACGACATCGACGCCGTCGAGGATCTCCCGGCCGCGGACGGAGATCAGGTCGGGATCGCCGGGACCGAGTCCCACGCCGTACAGGGTCATTCGCGGCCTCCGGTCCGGAGTTCCCGCGTCATTCGTCCTCACCCGGTTTCCCGGCCGATCCCGGCTCGCCGACCAGCATGTACACGGGGTTGTCGGCGTCGAAGCTCGTCGCGCCCGCGAGGTCGTAGCCGGTCGCCATCTGGAGGCACAGCGCCTCGTCGAGGAGGTCGCGGTCGCGGAAGGCCCGAGCCGCCTCTCCCGCGACCTCGAGACGAGACACGTTCATGACGATCCGATCGTAGCCGGCGTCGACGGCGGCGTCGAGGACCCGCTCGTAGTTCCGCGATCCGCCGAGGAAGACCACGTCACCGTCGTCCGGAAGCCCCTCCGGGGCCTCGGCGTTGACGAGGCGCACGTCGGCCTCGTACTCGTTCGCGGCGAGGTTCGCTCGAGTGGTCTCGAGCCGGTCCGCGTTCCGTTCGAGCGCCGTCACCCGCCCCGCGCGGCGAGCGGCCTCGATCGTTACCGCGCCCGTACAGGAGCCGACCTCGACGAAGTGGTCGTCGGGACCGAGCGCGAGCTTTCGCGCCAACACCGCACGGACCTCCGGCTTGGTCGGTCCCGCTTTCGCGTCGTTCGGAAGCTTTGTCGCCTGCATTCGCGATATACAATTACACCGCGCCACAAAACAATTTTGGTTGTATTAAGAAAAGTCTGTTTTACAAAAGCGGCGCTGTGAGCCGTACTTAGCCAAGTACGCCGTGAAATAGACAACAAGACTTTATCTGTGGCATCTGAACGTCCGATAATGGGAGACTCAGCGGACGGCGGATCGCCGGACGTCCTCGAGAACAAGCGGAGCGCGACGCGCTACCAGGTGCTCGTCGAGATCGCGGCCCGCCAGCCGGCCGTGAGCCAGGGGGAGATCGCGGACACGATCGGCGTGACCTCGCAGGCGGTCAGCGATTACGTCCGGGACTTAGTCGAGGCGGGCTACGTCGAGAAGGGCGGCCGCGGCCGGTACGAGGTGACCAAGGAGGGGGTCGACTGGCTCATCTCCCGGACCGACGACCTCGAGACCTACCTCGAACGGGTGAACTCCGACGTCCTCGGCAGCGTTGAGGTCGACGCCGCCGTCGCGCTCGACGACGTGGCGGAGGGGAGAGAGGTCGGGCTGGTGATGCGGAACGGCGTCCTCCACGCCAACCCCGCCGGCGGGACCGCGACCGCGGTCACCGTCACGAGCGCGGCGGAGGGCGAGGCCGTCGGCATCGCCGACTTCGAGGGCGTCGTCGACTACGACACCGGAACCGTCTCCGTGCTGCCCGTCCCGACCGTCACCGACGACGACCGCCTGGACCCGAGCGTGGTCTCGACGCACGTCCCGGACGAGGGACTCGTCGCGGTCGCCGGGACGGAGGCGTACGCGCTCGTCTCTCGGAGCGGCGTCGACCCGGACATCAGGTTCGGGACCGCGGAGGGCGTCGCCGAGGCGGGCACGCTCGGCCTCGACGTCCTGCTGGTCGCGGTGACCGACGAGATCCCCCGTCACACCTCCAAGCTCCGGGACAGGAACGTGCCGCACCGGGTCCTCGACTCCGACGCGTTCTAGCCTCCTGCGGGCCCTTCAGCCGATCGTCGTCGGTTCCGCCGCGGTGGTGTCGCCCGTAGCGGCGCCGAACAGCTCGGTCATGAGCGTCGGCACGTCGTCCACCGTCACCTCCGCGAACCACTCGTCGTGCGGGTGGACGACGACCGCGACGCCGCCTTCGCTACACATCCCGAGACAGGACGTCTCCGCGACGGCGACCTCCGACCAGTAGCGGTCGCGTTCGCGGAGCCAGTCGCGGACGGCGTCGGCGACGTCGACGCCGTCGACGGCGGCGCAGGCGGCGTACTCCGTCCGTTCGTTGGTACAGACGAGGACGGTCGCGCTCACGCCGCGCTCGCGCATCCGTTCCGTTCGTCGCTCCATCAGTCGATTCCCCTCGCGGTCGGGGTCGGTGAGTTCGCGTCAGGCCGACCGACGCGCCGGTCGAAACGCGAGAAGGCGACGGCGATCAGCGCCCAGAGCCCCGCCTGCGAGAAGCCGACGAGCCACCGGAACGCGGCCGAGACCCCGGCCGGAGCGGCGCCGCCGGTCAGCGTCGGCGGAGCGGCGATCGAGAGGATCCCGAGCGCTACCAGCGGAAGCAACGCGACGAACGCCCCGGTGCCGCGGCCGCGAGTACGGCTCGCGCGGGCGTACCCGAGGACGCTCGTCGCCGCGACGAGCCCGCCGATACCGACCAGACCGAGGTAGAGCGGAACGCGAAGCGACGACCCGTACAGCGGTTCCATGCCGGGCGTGGCCGGCGGGAGAACCGTCCACGGGGCGACCGAGACCGTCAGGAATCCGGCCCCCGCGAGGACGTACGGTTTCAGCGTTCCGCCGGGGAGCGCCGGCTCGAACAGGTGATACGCGACGCCGAAGGCGGCCCCCAACAGGACGCCCCACAGGACGCCGCCGCCGGCGCTGACGACCGCCGTCGCGGTTTCGCTCACGGCGGGCGCCGCGTCGTGCGCGTGGTCGCCGCCGTGAGACGCGAGGTGCTCCAAGTGGTGAATGAGCGGCGAGACGACCACCCACGTGAACAGCCCGTACGCCAGCCCGGCGAGCGCTCCGGCGGCGACGCCGGATCGGAGCCGATCGATCATCAGTGGCAGATGATCCCGGCCCCGTGTCTGAAGTCGTGTAACGCGTCGTGGGCGAGCGGCTCCTGTAGGAACAGGAGCGTGAAGCCCAGCGCCGCGGCGAGCGCCAGCGCGGTGAGCGCGGTCAATGGATCGATCTGTGCCCCGGCCGCGGCGAACCGGTCGGCGACGGTGTCGGTGTTCGTCGACATAAATCCGATTTGGAGAAAGTAAAGTTAGATTGTAAAACTTACGCTCCTCGGAAATTCTAGTGGTCTCCGAGCACCGATTCCGGTGAGAGCGCGGCGATCGGGGTCCGTCTCGCGTCCGTCGTCTCGCACACGATGTCCAGAACGCCGGCCCTCGACTCGCCCGCGTCGACGACGAGGACGGACGCGTCCGTCTCCGCGACCCGTTTCGCCGCCTGCCGGGTCGCGGTCGTCGGACTGCCCTCCGCGACGTTCGCGCGGCCGTCGGAGACGAGCACGACGGTCGCCGCGGCCGGCTCTTTCCGCTCGATGAGCGCCGCGGCCTTGCGGAGTCCGTCCGGGAGCGGCGTCCGATCCGCCGTCGGGAGCTCCTTCAGCTGACGCGCGGCCAGCGAGACGCTCGTCGTCGGCGGGAGCAGCACCTCGGCCCCGTCGCCGCCGAACGAGACCAGCGCGACCTCGTCCCGCTCGGCGTACGCGTCGCGCAGCAGTTCCAACGCCACGCCCTTCGCGGAGCGCATCGCGGGGGCCATCGACGCGCTGGCGTCCGCGACGAACACTGTGAGCGTGCGGGCGTCGTCGGCCCGAACCGCCCGCCGAAGGTCGGTGTCGGCCGGTCGCGATCGGCCGCTCCGCGCGGCCACCCGGACGGTCGCCGCCGGGTCCACGGACGCCGACTCCCCCGCGTGTTCCGCTCGCACTCTCGGCCCGCGACCGTCCGGGGACGGCGCCGCCGCGTGTCGGCCGCCGCCGTCGCCCGCCGCGTCACCTCGGTCCTCGGGCGACGGAACCGCCGGGGCCGTTGCGTCAGCGACCCCCGCACGAGCGCCGCCGGGGGGGATCGGTGCGGCCTCCTCGTCGCCGTCGGCGTCGCCGCCGTCCGCTTCGTCGCTGCGGTCGGCGGTCGCCCCGTCGCTCGCCGGTCGTTCGCTGCCGTCGGACCCTCGCGATCCGGAGGCACCGGGAGCGCCGGACCGATCGCGGTCGGTTCCGGTCGGGTCGTCCCCATCCGGATCGCCCCCGTCCGGGTCGCTCCCGTCCGCGCCGGAATCCCCGCTATCCGTCTCGTCGCCCGCTCCCCGCGGGTCGGTCTCGCCCTCCGGTTCGCTGTCGCCTTCCGATTCGCCGTCGCCCTCCGGTTCGCTGTCGGCTTCCGATTCGCCGTCGCTCTCCCGTTCCCCGTCGCCCTCGGCGGCGCCGTCGCCGAAGTGGTCGTCCACCAGCTCCTCCGGGTCGACCGTCTCCTCGAACGGGCGGCTCCGTACCCGGTGGCTCAGCGCGTACTCGGCGGCGTCCGCCACGTCCGACTCGACGACCTTCGGGCGTCCGTCGAGCGCGGCGAACGCCCGGGCGGCCCGAGCGACGGCGAAATCGGCGCGGTGGCCGTCGACGTCCGCGTCGCGGCAGAGCTCGGCGATGTCGCGCTTGAACTCCTCGGGGATCGCGGGGCAGCGCTCGCGGGCCCCGTGAACGCGCTCCCGGAGGGCGGCCGTCTCCGACGCGAACTCCGCACTGAGGTCACGGCCGCCGCCGTCGTCGACGACGCGGTCCAGAATCTCGACGCGCTCGTCGATCTCGTCGCTGCCGGTGACCTCGGCACGGAGGTCGAAGCGGTCGCGCAGCTGGGGTCGGAGCTCTCCCTCCTCCGGGTTCATCGTCCCGATCAGCGTGAAGTCGGCGGGGTGCGTGACGCTGACGCCGTCGCGCTCCACCCGGTTCGTCCCCGTCGCGGCGGCGTCCAACAGCACGTCGATCAGGTGGTCCGGAAGCAGGTTGACCTCGTCGACGTAGAGGACGCCCCGGTTGGCGCGGGCGAGCAGCCCCGGGTCGAACTCGGCGTCGCCGTCGAGCGCGTCGGCGACGGAGAGCGTCCCGACCACTCGGTCGCGGGTCGCACCGAGCGGGAGCGTCACGAGCGGGGCCCGTCTCGTTTCCACCGGTGGATCCTCGCGACCGAGACACGACGCGCACCGACCGCTGTCGGAGTGGTCAGCGGCGGTTCCGGTCGCGTTCCCGGCGGGTCCCGTTTCGTTCGGCGGCGGACAGCCGTACGGGCAATCGGCGACGACCGTCTGTTCGGGCAACAGGTCCGCGAGCGCCCTGACGGCCGTCGATTTGGCGGTCCCCTTTTCGCCGCTTAGGAGGGCGCCGCTGAGGCCCGGTTCGACCGCCAACGCGAGAAGCACCCGTTTGAGATCCGCTTGGCCGACGACCGCCGGAAGGGGGGTGGAAACCTTTTTGTTTGTCCCCAAATCAACCATACTTGTGTTATTGCAGAGGAGGTTTAATAACTTGTGACAAAAATCGGCCTCTACACGGCGACGGAGAACGAGTTGGGGGCGGTCCAGACGGCCGCGGAGCAGCTGACCGGGATCGACCTCGCGGTCCGGTCCGACGGCGACCTCGACGAGCAGCGCGACGTGGCGTCGTTCGTCGACGAGCTCGGGGACGCGGCCGCGGTCGTCCTCTGGCTCCACGGCGGACAGGACAGCATGCCGGCGTACGAGTTCGCGGTCGAGGAGCTCCGAGACGCCGGCGTCCCGCTCGTCGTGAAGGCGACGGGCGACGCGTTCGCGTTGGAAGACACCACCGTCGCGACGGGCGACCGAACGACGGTTTCCGAGTACCTCGACTACGGCGGGGCGGTCAACATCTCGAACGGGATTCGGTTCCTGGCTCGTGAGTACGGGGACGCCGACGCCGCGGGCGAGATCGACGGCCCGATCGAACTCCCGACCGAGGGCGTCTACCACCCCGACTACCCCGGCGCGGACCACGAGGAACTGATCGCGACGTTCGACGAGGACGCACCGACGGTCGGGGTCTGGTTCTACGAGTCGCACTGGACCCACGAGAACGTCCGGTACGTCGACGCGCAGGTCCGCCGGCTGGAGGCGCTCGGCGCGAACGCGCTCCCCGTGTTCTGTAACCCCGTCAGCGACGAGGACGGACAGGAGGACGCGAAGTGGACGGCGGAGAACTACTTCACCGACGACCGCGGCGACGCGGTCGTCGACGCCGTCCTCTCGTCGTTCATGTTCTCGCTGTCGATGAGCGAGCGCGGCCGCGACGCGGCGGACGAGGGCGCCGACGCCGAGAGCGTGTTCCTCGACGAGCTCGGCGTCCCGGTGATCCAGACCGTGACGACGATGCGGTCGCGCTCCCGGTACGAGTCGAGCGACACCGGCGTGATGGGCTTCGAGCTCGCGCTCTCGGTCGCGCTCCCGGAGTTCGACGGCAACGTGATCACGCACCCCGTCTCGGGGAAAGAGCGGACCGAAGACGCCGCGGGAATCGGCTCCGCGCCGAAACAGCACTTCCCGATCGAGGACCGCGTCGACCACGCCGCGCGGCTCGCCGTCAACTGGGCCGAGCTCAGACACACGCCGAACGACGACAAGAAGGTCGCCGTCGTGTTACACAACTACCCGCCCAGCGACGACGGGATCGGGACCGCGTTCGGCCTCGACTCCCCGGAATCGACGGTCAACCTGTTGGACGAGCTCGCGAGTCGCGGGTACGACCTCGGTTCGGGGGGTGGCGGCGGTGCGACGAAAACTGCTCCCGTCGCCGACGGCGAGAAGCTCATCGACGCCCTGACCGGCCAGCTCACGCTCGACGACCGGTGGGTCGCGCCGGCCGACGTGCGCGACCGCAGCGTCGACACCGTGTCGCCGGCGCGGTACGCCGAGTGGTTCGACGCGCGGAGCGACCGGTTCCGCGACGGCGTCCTCGACGAGTGGGGCGAGCCGCCCGACCGACCGTTCGCGATCCCGGGGGTCGAGTTCGGGAACGTCCTCGTCACCGTCCAGCCCCCGCGCGGGTTCGGGATGGATCCGGAGAAGGTGTACCACGACTCCGACCTGTGGCCGCCGCACGACTACGTCGCCTTCTACGGATGGCTCCGCAACGAGTTCGCCGCCGACGCCGTGGTCCACCTCGGCACGCACGGCTCGCTGGAGTGGCTGCCGGGAAAGACGGTCGGGCTCGGGTCCGGATCGGCGCCGGACGGCCTGATCGACGACCTGCCGAACGTGTACCCGTACATCGTGAACAACCCCGGCGAGGGGACGCAGGCGAAGCGCCGCTCGTACGCGGCCGTCGTGGACTACCTAACCCCGGTCATGCGTCGCGCCGGCAGCTACGACGAGCTGGCCGAGCTGGAGGACCTCGCCCGCCGCTACCGCGAGGCCGGCGGCACCGAGGTCCGCACCGACGACGGCGCCCGCCTCGGAGAGCTCATCCGCGAGCGCGTGGACGAGCTCGACCTCGCCGTCGAACTCGGGATCGCCGGCGACGTCGACGAGCGAGCCGACGTCCGCGGCCCGGACGCGGCCGGCTCGACGCTCGCGGACGGCGAGGTCGACGGCGACGAGGTTCCCGTCGAGGAGCTCGTCGAGCGGATCCACGCCTACCTGACCGACGTGAAGAACACCCAGATCCGGTTGGGACTCCACACGATGGGCGAGCCGCCGGTCGACGACCGGCTCGTGGAGTACCTCGTCGCGCTCACCCGGCTGGAGAACCCGGGCGGACCGAGCCTCCGCGAGTCGGTCGCCGGCGTCCTCGGCGTCGATTACGAGCGGATGCTCGACGCCCCGGGAGAGTACGACGAGACGCTGGGCATGACGTACGGGGAGGCCGCCGACGAGGTGTACGAGACGAGCAGGGAGCTCGTCCGGACGCTGGCCGACCACGGCTTCGACGTGCCCGAGTCGGAGACCGACGCCGGCCCCGAAGACGGGACGACGATCAACCTGCTGATCGTCGACATCGATCCGCTCGGCGACGCCCGGGTTCGCGGGGGCGCCCACGACGACCTCCGAGAGGCGTTGCGGTTCATCGCCGAAGAGGCCGCGCCCCGCGTCCGCGGCGCCGAAGCGGAGATCCCGCGCACGGCCGACGCGCTCGCCGGCGAGTACGTCCCGCCGGGCGGCTCCGGCGCGCCGACCCGCGGCGGCGTCGACCTGCTCCCGACCGGGCGGAACTTCTACACGCTCGACCCGCGGAAGGTCCCCGCCAAGGCGGCGTGGGAGGTCGGCAGCGAGATCGCCGCCGACACGCTCGCCCGCCACCGCGAAGAGGAGGGCGAGTACCCCGAGGAGATCGGCGTCGTCGCGTGGGGGACGCCGACCGTCCGGACCCGCGGCGAGACGATCGCGCAGGTGCTCGCGGTGATGGGCGTCGAGCCCGTCTGGACCGACGCGGGGCGGATCGACGACGTGGAGCCGATCCCGCTCGACGAGCTCGGCCGGCCCCGCGTCGACGCCACGACCCGCGTGTCCGGGCTGTTCAGAGACGCGTTCCCGCAGGCCGCGAGCGTCATCCACGACGCCGTCGACGCGGTGGTCGAACTCGACGAGCCGCACGAGATGAACTACGTGAAAAAGCACGTCGAGGAGGAGACCGAGGAGCTGTCGGCCGAGGGGCACGACGACCCCGAGGCGGCGGCGAAACACCGCGTGTTCACGACCCGGCCCGGCGGCTACGGCGCGGGGACGAACAAGGCGGTCGACGAGGGAAACTGGGAGGACGCGGCCGACCTCGCCGACGTGTACGTCCAGTGGGGCGGCTACGCCCTCGGCTCCCGCGGCACCGCCTCGGCGGCCCACGACGCGTTCGAGCGCCGGCTCGGCAACGTCGAGGCCACGGTGAAGATCGAGGACACGATGGAGCAAGACGAGTTCGACTCCTCGGACTGGTACGCGTTCCACGGCGGGTTCATCACCGCCGTCACCGAGGTGGCCGGCGAGGAGCCGGCGTCGTACGTCGGGGACTCCTCGGACCCCGACAACGTCGACGTCTACACGAACGAAGAGAAGGTCCGAAAGGCGATGCGGGCGCGGGTCCTCAACCCGGACTGGCTCGACTCGATGGAGGAACACGGCTACAAGGGCGCCGGCGACCTCTCGAAGACGGTCGACGTGGCGCTCGGCTGGGACGCGACGACCGGCGTCGTCTCCGACCGCCTCTGGCGGGACGTCGCCGAGAAGTACGCCCTCGACGACGACCGGGCCGACTGGATGCGCGACGTCAACCCCTGGGCGCTCGAATCGATCACGGACACGCTCCTGGAGGCGGTCGACCGCGGGCTCTGGGACGCCGACGAGGAGGTCGTCGGGGAGCTTCGCGACCGCAACCTCGAGGTCGACGGCGACATCGAGAAGCGCGCGTCCCGCGGTGCCACGGAGGTGCCCGGCGATGACGACTGACGGCGGCGAGGCGACCGACCGCGGAGAGACCGCGGCGTACGCCGACCTCGGCGCGACGACCGAGGACGCGATGGAGATCGCCGAGACGAGCATGGACCGCGTTCACGAGCTCGTCGCGCAGGAGACCCCGACCGACCGGCTGCGCGCGAAGGCCGTCCACGCCACCGGCGACCCGGAGTTCGCGCACCTGATGCGGTTCGCGAACGACCCGGTCGCGGCCGGCGCCGAAGCCGTGCTGGACGAGCGACCGATCGTGACCGACATCACGATGGTCAAATCGGGAGTCACGGGGCGCGGCCACGACTGCGAGGTCAGGAAGGCGATCGGAAACGGCGCGGAGCTCGCCGCGGAGACGGGGATGACCCGCACCGCCGCGAGCGTGCTCGAACTCGACGAGCGCGGCGTCTACGACGGCGCGGTCGCCGTCGTCGGTAACGCGCCGACCGCCGCGCTCGCGCTCGCCGACTGCATCGAACAGGGGACGCGGCCGGCGGTCGTCGTCGCGACGCCGGTCGGCTTCGTGAAGGCCGCGGAGAGCCGGAAACGCGTTCGCGAGGTCGCCGACGCGTACGGCGTCCCGGCGATCACGAACGTCGGGCGACGCGGCGGCTCCGGGCTGGCGGCCGGCCTCACCAACGAGCTCGTCCACGCCGCGAGCGACGTCCGGACCGGCGAGACCACGCTCGAGGCGCTTCGCGAGGACACCCCGTGACCGACACGTACGACCTCGACTCGGGCCCGGACCCGGCGGCGTACGCCGCCGATCGCCCGGAAGTCGACCGGGGAGCCGACACGGCGAGAACCGTTCACGCCGTCGGCATCGGCCCGGGGAATCCGGAGTACCTCGTCCCGAGGGCCGAGCGCGCGCTCCGGGAAGCGGACGTCGTGGTCGGGTTCGAGACCGTCGTCGAGTTCGTCGAGGACCGGACCGACGCGGACTGCCTGACGTGCGGCTACCGCGACGAATCGGCTGCGCTGGCGGCGTTCGCCGAGCGGGTCGCCGACGGCGAGCGGGGGGCGGCGGTGCTGATGGGCGATCCGAACCACTCGGGATACCAGTTCGTCGGGAAGGTCGAACGGGCGGTCGACGCCGCGACGAACGGGTCGGTCGACCTCCGCGTGGTCCCGGGAATCTCGTCGATACAGATCGCGGCTAGCCGAGCGCGGACGCCGATGGAGGACGCGACGTTCGTCACGCTCCACAAGAGCGGGGCCCTCAGCGACGGCTTCGCCCGTCTCCGGCGGGACGTCGGCGACCGGCATCTGCTCGTGTTGCCTCGTCCGTTCGACTGGATGCCGGGCGACGTCGCCGCGGACCTGCTCGACCACGGCGGTGACCCGGCCGCCGAAGCGCTCGTCTGCGAGCGGCTCACTCACGACGACGAGACCGTGACCCGAACGACCCTCGGCGCGCTCGCCGAACACGCCGGCGGCGACGGGCGGGGCGACTCGCCGTTCTCCGATCTGTCGGTGCTCGTCGTTCGTCGGTAGCGCCGAGAAACAGGAGAGCGCGCGGGCGTCAGCACCGGACGACCGCGGACCGACGAGGCGGGTCAGTCGCGGCCGCCGCCGTCCGTGGCGACGGGGTCGGCGTCGGCGACGAGGTCGGGACTCGGCGTCGAGATGTCCGCGTTCGCACGGGCGCGCTCGACCGCGACGGAGATCGCGTCAGTAACGGCGTCGTCCGCGCCGAAGGGGTCGGCGTAATCGATCCCGCCGCGGTGTAACTCGAGCTGCTCCGGAATCCGGTTCCGGGTCGCCTCGCAGTCGGCGACGAACAGGGGACACGCGACCGCTCGGTCGCCCTCCAGCGTGTAGCGGGCACACTCGACCGCCGGATTCTGGACGAGATACGCGGTTCGCACCTCGTCGAACTCGCCGCGGAGACGCCCCGCGTGGAACGTGGCGGCCCTGCGCGCGTGGTCGTCACGGCTGTTGCCGAACGCGACGAGCACGAGCGCGTCGGCGTCGCTCGCCGCCCGCGCCCGGGTCCGGATCGCCTCGGTCACGGCCGGGCTCCGCCCGACCGGATCGCAGTACCGCACCTCACCGGCGAGCCGAGAGAGCGCTCTGGGAACCGCTTTCAGCGTCTCGTACGTGTGTGCGAAACACAGCGGAACGGCGTAGATTCGTTCCCCCCGGACGTCCGCGAGCGCCTCGCCGAGCTCCGATTCCGGCTCGCGCTCGTACGTGGCGGTGACGACCCTATCGGCGATACCAGCGTCACGCAACCGTTCGGCGTGCCGTTCTGCGACGGGGCCGACCGGGTCCCGTCCGACGAGCAGCAGTGTTTCTCGTGGCATAAATACAATTTTTGTTGTCCTACTCCAATCGGACTTGTTAAACGAGTAGCGAGCTTCAGATAAATAGCTTACCCACGACCGTCGTTCGAGTCGCCCCCCACGCTCACAACTCGTACTGTCGACGCGTCCTCCCGCGCTCGTCGCCTCGCAAAGAGCCGCCACGGACATCCGGATATTCGCCGGTGAGAACACGCCGATTCGGCGGCATCGCCGGGAAAAACGATGGATCTCGGCACGCTCGAAGGCGGCGAGTCCCGCATATGCCCCGTCTGTTCGTGCGCGATACGTCCCTCGAGGCACGTCCGTTCACGCGAAAGCCCTCGCACGCGACGAGACAGATGTGCCCGGTAGCGCCCGCCGGGATCGCGCGATTCACCGCCGTCCGCCAGGTCACACGACCACCCCGCGATCGGTTCGATATAGCGCGCTCGGGTATACGCGGCTAGACCCTCGCGCCCCCGCCGAGCCTGGTCGGTAACTCGCCGTCGTACCCGTCGGGGACGTACGGGCAGAGGGGATCGCTCTCCAGCGGGTCGCCCGTCGCCGCGTACGCCCGCGAGCGGCTCCCGCCGCAGACCTGTCGGAACTCGCAGGCGCCGCACTTCCCCTTCAGCCGGTCCGGCTCGCGGAGCGACTCGAACAGGTCCGCGTTCCGGTAGATGTCGACGACCGACCGGTCGCGGACGTTGCCGGCTGACTCGGGGAGGAACCCCGACGGGTACGCCTCGCCGGTGTGGCTCACGAACGCGAACCCGCGGCCGGCGGTGATCCCGCCGCGCCGCCGGATCGCCCCCTGGTCCCCGTCGGACTGCAGCCCGACGCGGCGGTAGAAGGGCGCCTCGGTCGTCTTGACCCCGAACGGCTCCGACTCGGCGACCTCGTGGAGCCACTCCATCGCGTCCTCGGCCCGCTCCGGGGGGATCGGATCGAGGATCCGCCCCCGGCCGACGGGGACGAGGAAGAACACGCTCCAGAGGACGGCGCCGAGCTCCCGCACCCGGTCGCGGATCGCGGGGAGCTCGTCGGCCGTCTGCGCGCAGACGGTCGTATTGATCTGGAGCGGGAGCCCAGCGTCGGACGCCGCTTCCGCCGCCTCCAGCGTGCTCTCGAAGCTCTCCTCGCCCCGGAACCGGTCGTGGCTCTCGCGAGACGCGCCGTCGAGGCTGAGCGCCATCCGCCGGATCCCGGCGTCGGCGAGGGCCTCGACCCGATCGGGCGTCAGCGACCCCGTCCCGCTGGGGGTGATCGTCATGCGCAGTCCCCGATCGTCGCCATACGAGACCAGCTCCAGGAGATCGTCTCTGGCGAGCGGGTCGCCGCCGGAGAGCACGACGAGCTGGCCCTCCCCGAACTCCGCGGCGTCGTCGAGGAGCCGCTTCCCCTCCTCGGTCGTCAGCTCGTCGGGGTGACGCGCCGGTTTCGCGTCGGCGCGGCAGTGACGACAGGCGAGCCCGCACGCCTGCGTCACCTCCCAGATGAGAACCAGCGGCCGCCGGTCCGTGTCGAGGTCGTCGAACATCGGCCTACTCGAACGTCGCGTTCCATCCCTTTGGCTCCCGTCCCGAACGTGTTCACGGTTGAAGTGCTCGGAACGGACTGGGAGGCTCCGTCCCCGAACCCCGAGCGGTCCACGGCCCACAGTTTGATACCGGCACCGGTCGAAGGTCGCGTATGACCGATTCCGTCCTTGTCGCGATGGACGACTCGCCGCTGAGCAGCGAGGCGCTTGCGTTCGCCCTCGAGACGTTCCCGGACGCGCGCGTGACCGTCGTCCACGTCGCCGCCCCCGACCTCGACATGCTCCCCGCGGACACGGAGGAGGTCGTCGGCGCCGCGCTCGACGACCTCGACGGCGTGGGCGACGAGACCGCCGCGTCGGTGTTCGAGACCGTTCGAGAGGTCGCCGCCGACCGCGACGTGGCGGTCACCTTCCTCACGGGCGAGGCCGAGCGCCGGATCGCCGAGTACGCCGAGGAGGGGGACTTCGATCACGTCGTGCTCGGGACGCACGGTCGCTCGGGGCTCTCGCGGGCGCTGATCGGGAGCGTCGCCGAGGCCGTGACCCGGGAGACCGCCGTCCCGACCACCCTGGTGAAGTGACGGACGGTCGGCGGCGACGCGATCGGTCGGCGCCCCGACGCTCACCCGTCTCGGGGCGTCCGCCGTGCGGTCCAGCGTCGTGTCGTTCGGTGCTTCCGCGCCCCGACCGACGCGCACCCCGCAGGTAGCCGCCGTTTCGGCGAACACGTCGGAAAGGGCTCAAATATCGGTGTATCCCCGGTGTATATCGCTCTATAGCGCTCTATAGCGCTCCGTAGCGGTCTGAAGCAACGACTATACTGGTGGCACCCGCATAGCGAGTCGTGACTCAACACAGCGAACAGTCGGGCCATCGCGTCGCCTTCGTCTGCGTCCAGAACGCGGGACGGAGCCAGATGGCCGCCGCGTTCGCCGAGCGGGAACGCGACCGACGCGGCGCAGGTAACCGGATCGAGATCGTCACCGGCGGGACACAGCCCGCGGATCACGTCCACGACATCGTCGTCGAGGCGATGGCGGAGGTAGACATCGACATCGGCGACCGGACGCCCCGAGAGGTGACGCCCGAGGAGCTACAGGCGGTCGACCTCGTCGTCACGATGGGCTGTTCGGCCTCGGACGTGTGCCCGGCGACGTGGAACGGGGAGAACCGCGACTGGGGGCTCGACGACCCGCACGAGCGCCCGATCGAGGAGGTCCGCGAGATCCGCGACGAGATCGACGAACGCGTCGTCGCGCTGTTCGACGAGCTCCTGTCAGAGACGCCGTCTGTGGAATGAGGCGGGGAGAGTAGTCGACCGGACTCGGCCCCTATCAAACGCCGCTCCCGGCAGCCGATCTGTACCACCGGCGGCCGATCTCCGCTAACAGCAGCCGTCGTCGTCGGCGCCGCAGACGCTACCGTAATCGATCCCCGTCTCGTCGCCGATCGCCTCGTTACACTGCATCACCATCGTGGTGAACGCGAACTCCGCCGACTCCGCTTTCGCCGCGGCGAGCTCCTCGCCGAGCGCCTCGGCGGCCGCGAGGACCTCCTCGTCGGTGGCTCCGTCCGCATCGGGATTCTGCTCGGAGGTGCTCAACAGCACCCACCTCCGGTAGACTGCGCGAACTCCTCACCGATCTCCTCGCTGATGACGTCGTTCGTCTGCTGGAGGAGGTCAACGAGCTCAGCCTGTGCGGCCTGCTGGCGTTGGATCGTCTCGTTGTTCGACAGCTCCGAGTTGAGTTCTTTCAGCTCTTCCATCACCGACTCGTCGAAGCCACCGCGTTGCATCTGCTGTTGTTTCCGCTGGTACTCGCGCAGCAGCGCCATCGCGTCGGCGTCCTCCTGGAGCGCCTCGTCGGCCGCGACGAACCGCCGGTACGTCTCCGACTCGCCGAGGGCGTCGAGGAACTCGCGGAGCGCCGCCTCGACGTTCGCTTCCACGTCTGCGTCCGCTGGCGCCGCCGCGACGCTCTCCGTCGCGTCGTCGGGACCGCCCGAGCCGCCGGAGCCGGCGTCGCTCACGACGGGGTCACCTCCGGCGCGTCCGCGTCGGCGATGTCCGTCAGCCCGGTGATCTCCTCGCCGAAGGCGCTCAGCTCGTCGATCCCGATCGGCTCGTCTCGGCGGAGCGGGGCTAACATGAGCGGCGCGTCGAAGCGGTCGCGGATCTCCGCTAAGTACTGCGCCTGTTGCGCGCGGCGGTTCGCGAAGAAGGCGTTGTCGCCGTACTCCTCGGGGAGGAGGTAGTTGGCGACGACCAGCGAGGTCTCGATCCCGACCTGATCTCTGAGGTCGGCGGCCGCGCGGTGCGCCTCCATCATCGGCGTGTACTCGGGGTACATCACGAACGCGAACGTGCTCCGGTCGGGGTCTTTCATCGTCTCGATGACTTCGTCGTACTGGTCGCCCTTCGCGGGGGCGGCGCCCTTCGTCAGCGAGCCGAGGTCCATGAACCCCTTCCAGTCGGACGGGAGTTCGAGCAGTCTGAGGGTGTGGCCCGTCGGTGCCGTGTCGAAGACGACGACGTCGTAGCCGTCCTCGTCGAAGTAGCTCACGAACTTCTCTAAGGCCGCCATCTCCTCGGCGCAGGGCGACTCCAGCTCCTCCTCGACGTTCGCGATCGCGGCGTCGACGTCGATCTGCGTGTCCTCCCTCTCCTGGTACATCTCCGTGACGTGATCGAGGACCTGCTCGCGGTACTCGGCGAGGGCCTCCTCCTGGTCGATCCGCGCCGCGTCGAGGTTGTCCTGCCCGACCGAGGTCGGCTCGTGGCCCACCGGCTCGCCGAAGATGTCCTCCAAGTGCGCGGCCGGGTCGGTCGTGACGACGAGCGTCTCGTGACCCGCCTCGGCGAGCTTCGTCGCCGCCGTCGAGGCGACCGTGCTCTTCCCGACGCCGCCCTTGCCGGTGAAAAAGAGGTACTGCGTCTCCTCGCCGGGCGTCAGCTGTTCGACGACCGCGTCGGCGTCCGCGGTCGCGTCGAAGTCGACCGCCCCGTCGCCGCGGCCCCCGTCGTCGACGTCGGTCGCCGCGCCGATGTCGACCGTCGCCTCGTCGCCGTCGTAGAGGACGCCGGCCACGTCGGCGAGCAGGTCGAGGCCGGCGATCTCGCCCGGCTGGAGCGGGTACGTCGCGGTCGCGTCGGCGTCGAACTCCGCGCGAGCGCGCTCGATGACCGCCTGCTCGTCCGCGCGCTTGGCCTCGAAGAAGGGATCCTCACACACCGACTCGGGGAGGTAGCCGTTGAGGATCAACAGCTGCGACTCGATGCCGAGCTCGGCGAGATCGCCCGCGCTGCGTTCGATCTCGTCGATCGAGGAGTCCTCGGGCTTGCCGACGAACGCGAAGGAGGTGCGCTCGTCGTCCTGCAGCGTGTCGATCGCGCGCTCGTAGTCCCGCTTGCGCTCTTCCATCGAGGCGGCCGGGCCGATACAGGTCGAGCCGCCCTTCTCCAGTTCGGCGTTCCAGTCGGAGGGGAGCTCCATCAGCCGGATGGTGTGGCCCGTCGGCGCCGTGTCGAAGACGACGGCGTCGTACTCGGGGCTGTCCATGAAGTCGACGAAGTTGTCGAAGGCGGCGATCTCCTCGACGCAGGGACTGTTGAGCTGCTCTTCGACCGTCCGGATCTCCTCGTCACCGAGGAGCTCCCGCATCGGCTCGATCGTCTCCTGTCGGTACTCCTCCGCGGCGGTGTCCGGGTCGATCTCGATCGCCGAGAGGTTCTCGATCCCGTCGATCGCGGTGACCTCGTGGCCGATCGACTGCCCGAAGATGTCCGAGAGGTTCGGCGCGGGGTCGGTCGTGACGAGGAGCGTCTCGTAGTCGTTGTCGGCGAGCCACGCCGCGGTCGCACAGCTCACCGTGCTCTTGCCGACGCCGCCCTTCCCGCTGAAGAAGACGAACTCCGTCTCCTCGCCGCTCGGTTCCACGATGTCCCGCGCGCTCGTCGACTGGTTCGACTGTGACCGTGCCATCTGTCAGGCCTCCTGGGTCGCGGCGTCCCCGCCGACGGCGGCTGTCAGTTCGTCGTACGAGAGGTACTCCCCCTCGGCGACGACCTCGCCGTCGACGACCGTGATCGGGAGGACAGACGGGCCGTTCTCCTGCACGCGGTCGTAGATGCGCTGTGTCTCGAGGAACTGGTCGATGTTGTGCTGCATGTTCGCCCGCGTCACCTCGAGGTCGTCGAACGCGTCCTCGAGCTGGTCGAGCGCCGCGCTGACCTCGACGAGCTCGTCGTCGGGGTCGGGGCCACAGACGCCGGTGGAGCAACACATCGCTTCTTCGTAGAGGGTGAGTTCGGTCATGGTGGTGTCGGAGTGTCGTCGATCGCCTGAGTCGCCGTCGCGACAAGGGCTAACGCTGCGTTCCCTTTCCGATCGATTCAATTGAACAATCCCTCAGATAAATATAAACCCTCCGATCGGTCTGTCCGTTGCGCACATCAAAAAATATCGTGGTGAAGCATTTAAACGGGGTTAAAGCGAGGGTTCCGCTCCTACTCATTTGAGCCGCCCGAAACGAGACTGCGTCAGGAATAAGGGAGTGATAAACTGTTCGTCGAATCGTAACTGCAATTGCGTGATGGGCCATAACGCTTAATCTCACATCGATTCAATTGTGAGTATGTCATCGACCGATCGGCTCCAGCGGTACGTCGCCGACGAGTGCGGCTCCTGTACCGACGAGGACCTCTCCGAGCGGCTCGCAGAGCTGGAGGAACTGAACGAGAGCATCGGCGGGTCGGACCTCGAGACCGACATCGAGCTGCTGTCGGCGCTCGGAAACGAGACGCGGTACAAGATCGTCCGAATGCTTCACGCGGCCGACGACGACGAGCTGTGCGTCTGCGAGCTCTCGCCGCTGCTGGACGTGAGCGACAGCGCGATCAGCCACGCCCTCTCGAAGCTCACCGATGCGGGGCTCGTTACCCGTCGCAAGGAGGGCAAGTGGCGGATGTACCGCGCCACGCCGCGCGCGAACGCTGTCCTCGTCGCACTCGACGGATCTCGATCGCTGTAGAAAGGGATTCTCGCCGGCTTAGAGCAGACCGACGAAGACAGTGTTGAACAACACGCCGATCGTGATCCCGATTGTCACGACAGTCGTCGCGTAGATCGCGAGCAGCCGCCGTTCGAACAGCTTGTTCAACAGGATCAGGTTCGGGATACTGATCCCCGCGCCGCCGATGACGAACGCGATCACCGTTCCGATTGGGATGCCCGCCTCGGTGAGCGAATGCGCGATTGGTAGCATTCCGCTGAGGCTCACGTAGATCGGCGCGCCGGCAAGCGCGGCGAGCGGCGTCGCGAGCGGGTTCCCCGGTCCGGCGATCCGCTGGAGGAACTCCGCGGGCACCGCCCCGTGTATCAGCGCACCGATCGCAATCCCAACGGCGATGTAGGGAAGCGTGTCCCGGAAGAAAGAGAGCGCGCCTCTCCCGGCCGCGGTCACGCGTTCCGTGTGGGTTCGATTTGTCGCGGTCGTCCCGCACTCACTACAGCCGCCGGCGTCGGTGGCCCTCGCTCCGTTCGAGGCGGGTGCTCCGCCATCGGTCGCGATCTCGCGACCACCCGCCGTGATTCGGACGTCCTTGATGTGCTCGTCGAGGTCGAGCGTCCCGATGACGAGGCCCGCGACGATCGCCGCGAGTAGGGCAGTCGTTACGTACGCGACGGTCACGCCGGTCCCGAACAGGCCGAAAAGCAGGAACACGGCGATCCAGTTGACGATCGGCGAGGCGAGTAGGAACGAGAAGGCCATCCCCGTCGGCGCGCCAGCACCTAGCAGGCCGGCTAGGACGGGAACGGTCGAACACGAGCAAAACGGCGTCACCGCGCCGAGCCCCGCCGCGAGTACATTTCCGCTCCCGTGGTCGCGCGCTCGGAGCATTTCCTCAACGCGCTCGGGCGGGAGGTACTCCTGTGCGAGCCCGACGAGGAACGACGCGCCGATGAACAGCGGCGTGAGGACCGCGGCGAGGTGAAGGAAGTAGTTCCACGAGTCGAGCAGCGCCGCTTCGGTGCCTGCTGGGATCATCGGTCTTCACCCAGCGCCGCGGCCAGGTCGAGCAGTTGGAGGCTCGCCGTGTCTGCGATTCGATAGTACGTCCACTTCCCCTCCTTGCGCGTGTTGACGATGCCCGCGTCGCGGAGCTTCCGGAGGTGCGAGGCGACCGTCGACTGCGGCGCGTCGAGCACGGTTTCCAGTTCGCACGCGCAGAGTTCGCCCTCCCGGAGCGCGTGGACGATTCTCAGCCGCTTCTCGTTGGCCAGCGCCTTGAATGACGACAGCTCCGCGTCGAGGGTCGCCTCCTCGACTTGTCTGGTCGTGGGGAAGGGCCCTTCACAGCACGCATCTCCCTCGATTCGTCTGAGCGTTCCACTCGCGGATTCGGAGTCAGCTTCGGACGAGGGATTCAATTGATTGGACATTCTCGATTTCTTGCTATTCGGCCGCCGTCCGTTCCGATGGCGCGTCCTCGTCGTTTTCGGCGTCTACCTCCTCTATTTGAACGTCACAGCAGCTTCCGTCGTCCGAATCAGTCCCGAAGAGCCGGTCGAGTATCGACATACAAATTGGTATATTTCGATTTAACTTAACATTTCTGTTCGATTGAGTCTCTGTTCATATATTTTGAACGCCCCGAAACAGTCCGAACACTGGTGAAAAACCACTGAATCGGTTCTCGAACGCGGGAGTATCGGACATGTCGAAACGGGATGATTCGATAGGAAGTTACGTCATTCGGCGTCGTCGCCCTCGCCGATCCCCAGCGCCTCCAGTTCTTCCGGGTCATCTTTCCGCGAGAGCGACACGGGAACGACGGCCGAGACGCCCTTCACCGACCGAATCCCCTCAATACCCGGACAGACGAGCCGGGGGCGTTCCGCGGCGTCGAGCGGCTTTCCGTCAATCGCGCCCGCCAACACACCGTCGAGCGCGGTGTGTACGTCGAGACAGGCGCGATATCCGTCCGCGGTCTCGAAGACGAGGTGGGTGGTCTCCGGCGGGACCGTGACCCGGTCGACCACGGCCGAGACGGGCGTTCCGCGCCAGTTGGCCGTCCACCAGTCGCCCGTCGCACACCGGATCTCGACGGCGCGCTCGACGGTTTCGAGGCGATCGAAGTCGATCTCGGAGATGGAGACCGCCGAACCCGTGCGAGACGCCTCGGTAGTGTGGCTCATGACAGGTGTGTCAGCTCGTCTGCGCGTCGATGCGTTCGGTAGCCGGTTGCGACTCGTCAACTGCCGATCTCGCCGCCTCGGCGTGTGACCGTCGCCTGACCTCACCGACCGCATCCATGACTCCCTCGGCGAGCGACTCGAACGCCCTCGCCGCCTCCGTGTCGCCGTTTGAGACGACCGGCTCACCAGTCTCGCAGGCCTCGCGGATCGACGGATCGAGCGGGATCTCGGCGAGTAGCGGCCGGTCGAACTCCTCGGCGATCCGCTCGCCGCCCCCCGCGTCGAACACGTTATGGGCGTCCCCGCAGTTCGGACAGACGAACGTGCTCATGTTCTCGACGAATCCGAGCACCTCGGCGTCGTGTCTGTCGAACATCCGAGCCCCCTTCCGCGCGTTGTCCAAGGCGACGTCCTGCGGCGTCGTGACGACGACTGACCCGAGGACCGGCATCTGCTGGAGCATCGTCAACTGCGCGTCGCCGGTCCCCGGCGGGAGGTCGACGATGAAGTAGTCGAGGTCGCCCCACTGCGTGTCGTCGTACAGTTGGGTGAGCACCTTGTCGACCATCGCACCCCGCCAGATCACGGGGTCATCGTCGCCAACGAGGAAGCCGATGCTCATCAGCTTCAGCCCGTGTCGCTCGATCGGGATGATGGTCTCGTCGTCCTCGGCCATGCCGGGGTGGTCGTGAACGCCGAGCATCCGTGGAATGTTCGGACCATATACGTCAGCGTCGAACAGTCCGACTCGCGCGCCACGCTCGGCCATCGCCGTCGCCAGGTTCACCGCGACAGTGCTCTTCCCGACGCCCCCCTTGCCAGAGGAGACAGCGATCACATTCGGCGCGTCCTCGACCAGTCCCGCCGGCGTGTCGTCGTCGATCGCGATCGACAGCGACGACTCGTAGCCCGCCTTGTGAATGACATCACGAACACGCTCCGCGAGCCGGCTCTCCGTCGGCGAGTAAGGCGCCCCGAGCGCGAGTTCGACGTGTGCCACCCCGTCGTCGATCTCGACATCGCTGACGATTCCGAGGGAGACGATATCTGCGTTGTCGTCGGTCTGTGACGCTCCGGTGAGCACCGGATCGTCTATCTGTGCTAACTCGTCCCGTAATTCTGTGGTCATCGTGAATTCACCGTGTTGATCGCGCGGCCGTCGCAGCCGCCGTCCGTTCGTCCGGTCGCGGTCCGATCCAGCGTTGCGTCGAGTTTGACCGACGCGCGCCGCCACAGGGTCGCGTTCCGGTTCTCAACGAGCGCTTCGAGTCGGTTGACCGCGTCTTCGTGACGGTCGCTCCCGGCGAACGCGGCCCAGTCCTGTAGCGTCTCGAACTCGAAGACGAACTTCACCTCGGGCGAAAGCCCCTTTTCGTTCTGGAAGACGCTGAACTGCCCGACTGCCCCGTGGCTCACCCACGCAACGACCTCCCCGGAGAGCCAGTCCTGAAAGGCCTCGCGGTTGCGCGCGGGCACGTCGAACTCGATCTCATAGACGTTGTGGGCGTCGAGCATGGCTTACCTCCGTGACGCAAGCCTCGCGTGGTGTGCCTCGACAACGGCGAGCGCTAAGTCGACGAGTCCTCCGTAGTACGCCACCGGGTCTTCGCGGGCAACGCGGGCGTGGAACGCCGGAAGCCACTCGGTCAGGTGGTCATCGAGGATCCACCACTGCGCGTCCTCGACGTCGTGTTTGTCCGACTCCACCTCGTCCATAGCGACCAGCTCCCCGAGGAACTGGAGTTCGAGCCCGAGGTGGTCCGGCGGCTCATTACCGTCCGCATCGTTGACGTCCACGCCGGCCCACCGGTACCCGCGCCGGATCTCCGTCGTCGTGCCGCTGTAGAACTGCCCGTCGGCGTACAGCGACTCGTAGGGGGGATCCGGCGCTCCCTCCGAGATGCCTCGGAAGAGACGGGTGTACTCGGTCCGGAGCGTCTCCGCGTCCGCGTCGGCGCCGGACGCGATCCGCCCCAAAGCCGAGTCGAACTCGGGCGGCAGCGACGGGGTGGTCCGGCGCCACTCGCCAGCCCATTCGCCGACAGCTTCGACGCGGTCCGCCTCGGGGCGTCGAAGGAACTGTTCGCCCAGCGCCCGGTAGACGCGGGGGTCGACGACCCGTCCGGCGGCGTCGCTGCTCGTTCCGGCCGGATCCATGTCAGTCCGGGTACCGGGTGCGTCGGACTTCATGTCTCCACCTCGTTCGGCGTACCGATCGAGACGATCGGGAGCGTCTTGGCGAACACCAGCAGTCCGAGCGCGACCAGCGCCGTCGTCCCCATCAGGTTCAGCCACTCGTAGACCGACGGCGTGTACCCGCCCGCCGGGTACATCATGTCGGGGTACATCAGCCCGCCGACGGTGAGCCACGTCTCTTGGTGGAGGACGCCGACGAGCATCACGCCGGCGAAGAGGACCGTCCCGACGAGGCTGAACCGGCTGAGCGCCTCCTGCAGGACGAGGTAGACCGTCGGGACCGCGACCGCCGCGACGGCGAGCATCAGGAGCGTAGCGAGCGGCCCCTGGAAGACGAGCAACGAAACGTCCGAGTCGGCCAGGTCGGCCGCAAACGTCCCCGTCTGGACCTCGTAGAAGACGCCCAGCAGGTACGTGAACGCGAACGCGCCGGTGAACACGCCGAGCCGTCGGAGCGTCTCGTCGGTGAACACGTCGTCGAGGCCGTAGGCGAATCGCAGGACGCCAGCGACGAAAAGCAGCGTCGCGGCGCCGACGGTCATGCTCCCCGCAAGGAACGTCGGCCCTTGGATGGCCCCGAACCAGTTGATGTTCACGCCGAACGGGCCCCAGACGAACGGGACGAGGCCGCCCCCGACGACCGGGATGAAGACCAGGACCGCGGCGGCGAGCCACCACTGGAGCCCCCGACCGTCGTCGGACCCCCGCGAGTCGTCGTACCCGACAAGCAGGGCGTTGTAGACGGGTCCGAGGGCCGACGGGAGCACGTCGCTTTCCCGATGGAGTGCGTGAACGTCCCGACGGACGGAGACGATCAGGTACGCGACCGAGAGCACGCCCAGTCCGGCGAGGAGGATGACGTCCCAGGCGATCGGCGACTGGAGCGGGAGGTACCACACCGTGTTGAGCACCCGGAACGGCACCCCGAGGTCGAAGACGATATGGAGGAAACTCGCGAGGAACGCGAGCGGCGTCACGAGTTCCCCGACGCGGGCGTACGGCTCGTAGTCGTCCATCCCGAAGACCCGGACGATCGCCGACAGCGCGACGGCACCCACGCCCATCAGGGCCCACCAGGTGAACGCGCCGATGTCGAGCCCCCAGGGGACGCCGCCGTCGGTCCCCCAGTTGTCCAGGCCGGTAACGGCGTGGCCCTCCGTGAGGACGGTCACGAAGCTGTACACCATTCCGAGGACGAGCAGGACCGCGACGCCGACGAGGGCGTAGTAGAGCCTGCCGGTGTCCTCGAACGGTTCGGCCAGTCGACTTCGTGCGGACGGAGTGCTCATTGGTTCACCTCCACATCGGCCGAGCGGGTTTCAGGCGGGTTCTTCTCGATCTCGATGGCCTCTTCTGGGTCTTTGAACGTATCCGCGCTCTCGATGGCGCGAGCGTCGTCGCTCGGCTCGTCGCCGATGTAGACGACGTTCGGCTCGGTCCCTCGGTCTTCGAGCAGTTTGAACGTCGACGAGGAGGACTTCTCCGCGAGATGCTGCCGCGGTTCGCTCTCGGGGTCCTCCATGTCTCCGAACTTGATGGCGTCGACCGGACAGGTCTCCTGACAGGCCGTCGTCCCCTGCTGGCCGCGGTCCTCGGAGTCCTGTCGGTGGACGCACATCGTACACTTGCTCATCACCCCCTCGGGCTGCGGCCCCGACATCTGCGTGCCGCGGGGTTCGATCGGTTCATCGTGGATCGGATCGTGCCACGGCGGCTTGCCGTCACCGGGATCCTGTTCGCCGAGCTGCTCTGCGACACTACTCGCGCTGTCGTCGCCGAACATGTCGTCGCCGGTGCTCCCACCGGAGCCGTGGCCGTACTGCGCCTCGTCCGGATGGTGGAACTGCGCGTAGTTGACGCCGTACGGGCAGCCGATCTCGCAGTACCGACAGCCGATACACCGGTCGTAGTCGGTGAGGACGATGCCGTCCTCCTCGCGTTTGAACCGCGCCGAGGTCGGACAGGCCGACGCACACGACGGCTCCGAGCAGTGCTGGCACGGCCGGGGCATGTTCTTCTGTTCGGTGTTCGGATACTCGCCCTCCTCGTAGCGGAAGACGTGCATCCAGAACGCCCCGCGAGGCGTGGAGTTCTCGACCTTACATGCCTCCATACAGGCCCGGCAGCCATAACACCGCTCCAAGTCGATCGCCATGCCGAGTTGGGTCATCAGCTGTCACCTCCTTTGGGTTCGACCTTCGCGCGGACCTGGAAGGCCTGTCCGTTGTCGAAGCCGAGGTAACCGGGACCGCTCGGAAGGATCTTGTTACAGTGCGGCCCCTCATCGAGCGCCTCGGTTTCAGGGTCCTTCCAAGTGCCGTGGTGGGCCGGGACGCCGACCGACCCCTTCTTGACGCCGTCCTGAACCATGACGACGCCCTCCTCTTGGTACGTCTCGTCGGTCTGTGCGTTGTGGGTCTCGATGACGACCTCATCGCCGGTCTCGACGCCGATTCGCTCGGCGTCCTCGGGGTTCAGCCGGATCGAGGCCCGCGGCGCTATCTCGTTGAGCAGCTTGTTCGTGCTCGTCCGGGACTGCTTGTGCTCGATCTGGTGCCAGCTGAACAGCGTCAGGTCGTACTCGTCGGGCGACTCGTACATCGTCGGATCCCGCCAGGTCGGGAACGCGGTGTAGTCCTGGAGGTACGGGAACTCGGCTTCGGGGTCGTCGAACTTCGAGTCGGCGAACAGCTCGTGGACGCGCTCGCCGAGCCGGTAGACTGTCTCGCTGTAGAACTCGTGTTTGGCGTCGTAGGGGTTGAACTCGCCGTAGCCGTTGTCCATCCCCCACGTGTACGCGTAGCGGTTGCCGCCCCCGACCTCCCACTCGTTGGTGATAACGTTGCCCTCGCGGAACCACTCTAAGCTCTTGCCCTTGTTCTGCGCCCAGCGGTCGAGGCCGTCGCGAAGGAACTCGCTCGGGTCATCGGGCGCCTCCTCAGGCCCCGAGTACGCATACTCGGTGCCGTCGATGCCGAGTTCGTCGTTAATGTCGGCGACGTACTCCTCGTAGGCGTCAACCGCCTTGGCCATCTCGATGAAGATCTCCGCGTCGGGCTTGCTCTCCCAGAGCGGGTCCATCGAGGGGAACCGAACGAACTCGGTGTCGGCGTAGCCGTCCCAGCCGCCGGTCGGCCCCTGGAGCTTGTCTGCGGTCGCGGCCGGCAGCACGAAGTCGGCGGCGACGTCGGCCGTCGCGCTCATCCACGGATCGACGACGACCGTCGTGTCGAGCTTGCTCATGCTCTCTATGACCGTGTCGACCTGCGGGGCCGAGTGAACGGGGTTGGCCATCTGTACGACCCACGCCATCTCCTCGGGCCCGTAGGGGAGGTTGTACTTGTCGGGGTCGTTCTGGCTGACGTGGCTCTGGGTGTAGGCCGTCGAGTCGATCGGGTGGAACATGCTCCCGCCCAGCGACGGCCCGTCGGGTTCGGGCGTGATCTTCTCCGGATGGAACGCCTGGTCGCGGAACGGCGCGCGGTAGTCCTGCGGGCCGCCGTACTTGGCCTTCCGGACGCGCGTCGAGCCGACGACGTCGACCGCACCGACCAGCATCGCGGCGTGGTAGTGGGCGATCGTCGCCTGGACGCCCAGCTCCTGTTGGGCGACGTGGTAGCCGTGCATCCCGACCGGCCGGTACGGGACCTCGACGCCGTCGATCTCGACCGTCGCGCCGATGTTGGCGTTCTCGCCCCACTCCAGGGCGACCTCCTCGATCTGCTCGGCCGGAATGTCGGTGATCTCCGCGGCCCACTCGGGGTCGTACTGCTCAATGTGTTCGAGGTACAGCTGGAAGGCCGGTTTGACCTCGACGCCATCGACCTCGTACGTACCCCGCAGCGCGACGTTCTCCGGTGCCGATGCCTCCTCGTGGGCGACGGGTTCGCCCGCGTCCTCGTCCCAAACGAGTTCGCCGTCGGCCCACGTGTACTCGTCGCCTGGGTCTTCGGCGTCGTCGGTCCGGAGGATGTGTCCCTCCTCGTCGCCCTCAGTCGCGACGAGACACGGCGCGTTCGTCGCCGTCGTGAGGTACTCCTCATCAATGTAGCCTTCATCCACGAGGACGCTGTTGAAGGCGAGCCAGAACGCCATATCGGTGCCCGGCTCGATCGGGAGCCACGTATCGGTGAACGGACCGGAGTTGCGACGTTGGGGGTCGATAGCGACCGTCTTCATACCCTGATCGTCGCGAGCGTCGGCGATCTGTTTCGGCCACGTGATCTGACAGAGGTGCGCGCCGCCACCCTGGGCCATGTTGTGACCCCAGCCGATGAAGTACTCACAGTTCTGGAAGTCGGTCTCGGAGACGCCGTGGGTACAGAAGATGAGTTCCTGACCCCGGTAGCCGGAGTCGGAACAAGCCGCTCCGTGACCGTACTTCTCCATGCTGCCGTACTTGTTACTCGTGCCGGTGACCCAGGCGTCTTCTTGCCACTGGGGGGACTTCTTCCGGCCGACCTGGAAGACGACTCGTCGGGGGTCGTCCTCTAGCTTCGGGACCAGCCGGTCGCCGATCTCGTCCATCGCCTGGTCCCAGCTGATCTCCTGCCACTCGCCGTGCTGACCTTTGTCGTTCGTCCGCTTGAGCGGAGCCTTGATTCGATACGGGCTATACACCTGCTCGATCTGCGCCTGTCCCTTCGGACAGAGCGACCCCTCCGTGCGGGGATCGTCGGGGTGCCCCTCGTACTTGACGACGCGGTCGCCGACCTTCTTGGCGACTGCCCCGCAGTCCTGTTTCCCGATCCAGCAGGCGGTCGGGACCTCCTCGTACTCTAAGTCGACCGACTGTGCCGCCGCGTCGATTTCGGTCAGGTACGATGCGCTCCCACCGATCCCCAAGGCGGCCGCCGCCGCGCCGCCTGCCTTCAGTGCGTCGCGCCTAGTGAGGTCGAGCCCGTCGCTACTCATCGTCGATCCCCTCCAGTTTGGTGGGTCGATCGTCGATGCCGAACTCCGCTTTGACCTCCTCATGGTACTTCTCGTTGAACGCCGCCTCGCTCATCTCGCCGCGCGCGAGCCGGATCGCGTCCTTCCCCATCTCCTTACCCAACTCGGTGTCGTACTCGACATCGGCGAGACGGTCTTCGGCCCACTCGTCGAACTCGTCGTCGTCGATGTCCGGTGGTTGCTCGTGGTCACGCCTCATACGTACACGATGACTCTCCGAGGGCGTGGACTCACCGCTGAATATCGAAGTTATTTATATACCGGACGGCGGAGAACGGAAATCGTCGTGAACGGATGGTTCAATCTGCGAGGTCGTCGATCCACGTGAGCGCGGCCACTGCCTTCGGGAACCCGAGGGTCGGCGCCGCGAGTATCGCGACGTGTCTGAGGGTCTCCGGGTCGACGCCCTCTTCGAGGCCCCGGCGGACGTGCGAATGTACAGCCCCCTCCGATTGCGTGCCGACCGCCAGCGCGAGTTTCACGAGCCGCTTCGTCTCGCCGTCGATCGGCCCCGCTTCCGAGCAGGCCTTTCCCAGCTCGGTGTAAGCGTCCCACGCGTCGGGATACTCCTGCGCCACGTCGCTCGCGGTCGAGGGCAGTTCGTCGGCATCTGTAATATCGTCGGCCATAGTCGCCGATTTTCCGGGTTAGCGAATAGACCTTATGCTGATTCCACCGGACTGACAAAGGGTGTTCGTCGATGGGGATGAACAGAGTGGTCACCGACGAGCGGCTCAGTTCGTCCCTTCGGTTATCCTCCGAGTCGTTAGGAGCATGACTGTGCGAAGGCTGAGGTGGCAAGCTTCGATTCGACGGCTTTCAGCCGCTGAGAGAGCGCTGAATCTGAGATACCAAGGTCGGTAGAGAGGTCGCCGATCGAGGTCTCTCGAGGCTGTGAGTAGTATCCGGCGGCCACCGCGGCGGCGGCCGCCTCGCGCTGTTTCTCGGTTAGTTCGAAGAGATTGAGGGTCACGTCAGATCGCGGTCCCTCGCGTTCGAGCGACCCGATCCGTTTTAGCCGCCGTAACGAGATTCCCTCGACGACGACTTTCAGATCGTCGACAAGATCGGTGAGTAGCTCCCTGTCCGGGAGGTACGTCTCGACCACGACCACGTTTCCGTCAATCTCAGTGAGCCGAGGGACGCAGCCGTACTCACCGAATACCGCGCACGGACAGCGATCCTCGACCGCCTTCGCCGCGTGGACGACCTCGGTACAGTCATCATCCTCGCAGTCGCAGTCGTCGGGGGAAAGCGTCACGTCTGTGTGACACTGGTCGCCGGTCCGTTGTTGACGGATTTCCACGACATCCCGCTCGAACGCGCTCAGTGGACAGCCGGTCGAGGGCGACGGCTCGACCTCGAACTCGACGTACAGACGTCGCATTGAGCCATCGTCAGGTTCTCTGACCTCGGATGCGTTCTCTTCCCCGGTCATATCGGAGTGTCGAGGTTTCACCATCAAATACGTATCGACGATTCTCGCGGTTCGGTCGCGTGAGTTCCAAAGTATTATATGAACATATGCTAAATTGTATGCTGGATGGTGGTAACCAGCCCACTGGCGCTCGTTTGGAAGTCGTTCGATGTTCCGAACGGCGTCATGAACGACGAGATAACAGACCACCACTCAGGGGTTCAGGTGAGTCAGACCAGACTCTACTCGATTACCAGTATTCAGCCCGGAGCAGGAGTAAATGTAGCAACGGAAGGGACGAAAACGACTTCACAGACGGTCGAGCCGATTAGTCTGTCAACAAACGGGACCAACTTCTTCGAACCCGTCAGTGTTCGATCATCCAAGTAAATCAGCTAACGATTAAATAAAATCTAAACTATGGCTCAGACAACACAGGGTATGAACACAGCAACGGACGAGGAAGCGAATATCGAACTTGGTGATCGACCGAGCTGCGAGAGCAAACGGCAGCGCGCCGGGATCGAGCACATAGGCGCGTTCGGAATGCGTACCGGCGATTCCGACCTGATCTTCTTTCAGGGAATCCTTCCGGAGATCAATGGGGACGTTCGTGGAGACGAACCGGCCGACGCCCAGGTCTCGATGTGTCTCGACCGGCTCGAACTGATGCTCGAGAACCGGAACGTCACGCTCGCGGACCTGCTAAAAGTTGAGGTGCGACTCACCGATGTGGACGCGCTGGAGACGGTGGATCGGGTCTACAGGGAGCGCTTTGAGAATGTCGAGTTCCCGCCACGGAGTGTCGTCGGCGTCTGTACGCTTCCGGGCGGGGCAGCGATCGAGATCGACGTCGTGGCCGCTGAGGAGTGATCCGAGGATGGCGCAACGACTATACGGAGTTACACGTATTGACAGATAATGACGGACACGGCGTCGGACCCGTCTGAGACACATGATCTGGACGCGGTGATTGACGACGAGGTCACGGCGGCCGACGTGAAAGCGCTCTCCGCGTTCGGCTACGAGACGCGCTACCGATTGGTCCGACTGCTCGTCGAATCGGACGACGGACTGAAATTCGACGAGATCTCCCCGTACGTCTCGATCAGTGACAGCGCCGTTAGCCACGCACTCACCCTGCTCTGTGACGCCGGGCTGGTCGAAAAAGAAAGAGACGGTCGGTCGCGCCGATACACGCCGACGCGACGCGCCGAGGCGCTCGTGACTGCCCTCGACGACACGCGGTGACACGGATGAAGGTCCTCTGTGTCGCAGGACCCTCGGACTCGGGAAAGACAACGGTCGTCGCCTCCTTGGCCGAGCGTCTCCGGGAGCGCGGGACCGTCGCGACGGTGAAACACCTCACGCACGAACCGGACGTCGACACCGAGGGGAAGGACACGGCCCGTCACCGCGCGGGCGGCGCGGTCCACACCGTCGGGCTCACCGACGAAGGAACGTGGTTCGCGACTGGCCGGAATCGGACCCTCGGCGACGTGTTGGACGAGTTCGCGCGCAGGTACGACTACGCGATCCTCGAAGGATTCAGCGACAGCGACGTACCGAAAGTTGCGTTGGGCGACCGGGCCGTAGATCCGCCGGTAGTTGCGCGAGCCGCAACAGCGGACGATCTGGATCTCGACGAAGTCGTCCGTCTCATCAATCAGTTGCCGTCGTACGATCCCGAACATTCCCCGGATCGCGACGATCGCAGTGACGAGTAACAGGGATATCCATCGCGATCGCTTCGTCGGCGCGCTACGGGTGACAGCCTCGATCTACGGTCGGTTTCGCTCGTCGGTACGGGACGAGAACGGATATCTGAGAACGAACGAAGATGATAGCTCTCCCTCCCTCTAATTAAGTAAAGACTCAACTATATTCGGACACCTCCATGAGAATTTGAATTCCAAATCTATGGCACCCACTAAAATTAGCTTTCTCCCGGATAATTCGATGTTTTATACGGAGCTTGTGAGAATCGGATCGATGAGAGAAAGATACAAGTGTATGAATACTAAATCGGTAGACCAGCATGGACGATAATGATAATCCATCGGCGACCCGACGGCGTCTCCTCGCGACTGTGGGGACGGTCGGCGCCGCCTCCGTCGCGGGATGCGGGTTCCAGGCTCCGCGGGCCGACGATGGGAGCGACGCGCCCGCCGAGTCGCCGACTGAACGCGTCGGCCGGCTCGATCGGTATCCCCGCATCTTCGTGGGGAGTGTCGACGACCTCGAAGACGGGGCTGTAGAGACGTTCAATTATCCCCTCGAAGGGACGCGTAATTTCCTCACCAAGATCGAGAGTGAAGCGTGGGGCGGCGTCGGCTCGGACGGCGATATCGTCGCGTACAACGGCCTCTGTACGCATATGGGCTGTAGCGTCGAGGGGCTGGTGAATCCGGACCGGGAGATGGCCGGTCCGTGTTCCTGCCACTACACGACGTTCGATCTCTCGAAAGGGGGGATGGTCGTCAGCGGTGCCGCGACGACCGATCTCCCTCAGGTTCGTCTCGCTGTCGAAGACGGCGACATCTACGCGACGGGGATAGACGGGCTCGTGTATGGATACCGGAACAACATGCGGGACGGGACCGCGATCGAAGCCGCCACGGAGGAGTGATCATGGCAGCAGACAACCCGAACACCAGCGAGGTACCCATTCCCCCGACGGACGCGGAGCGTAGCACACGGTCGTGCCGGTACTGTATCGTCGGTTGCGGCTATGAGGTGTACAAGTGGCCAGTCGGGGAAGAGGGCGGTCCGTCGGCCGACGAGAACGCGCTCGGGATCGACTATCCGGCGGGCTACGGCGAGTGGCCCTCGCCAAATATGCACGAGATCATCAAGGAAAACGGACAGGAGTATCACGTCCTATTCAAGCCGGACACCGAGTATCCGGTCAACGAGGGTGGTTCCCACTCCGTCCGCGGGGGCACGCAGGCGCAGTCGCTGTACTCCCCGAACAACGAGGACTACGACGACCGTCTGAAACAGCCCAAGATCCGGATCGGCGGCGATCTCGTCACCGTCGATTGGGACACCGCCATCGAAGCGTGGGCCCGCGCCACCGAGATCGCCACGGAGAACGGCGAGAACCCGAACGGCTACGGACAGAAGCTGTACTTCTATCAGTTCATCGAGAACACCTTCGCCGGGACGAAGCTCTGTCACGATGTCATCGGCTCGCCCAACTGGGGCGGCCACAACCGTCCGGGGCTCACGACGGAGGTCCCCGGACTCGTTAACGCCGGCCTCGCACAGTGGTCCTACGCCTACGAGGACGCCGCGGAGGCCGACACCATCGTACTGGCGGGGGCCGATCCCAAGGAGAACCAGGACGTCATCTTCAGCAAGTGGATAAACGAGGAGGGCGACGCCGACATCGTCTTCATCGATCCGCGAAAGAAGTTCACCGCGAACTACGTCGAGAACAACGGCGGGATCCACCTCCAAGTCAACGAGGCGACGGACCCCATCCTCCTGAACGCAATCGCCCGCCACATCGTCGATCAGGGCTGGCACGACGAGGGGTTCATCGAGGAGTGGGTGATGGACAACCGGGAGACAATCGACGAGGAAGGTTGGTACCAAGAGGAGTTCGGCCTGACGCCAGAGCAGTACTACGACCTCTTGGACGATCCCCGTTACGCCCCGGAAAAGGCCGCAGAGACGACCGGGGTTCCAGCCGAAGAAATCCGGGAGGCCGCCGAACTCATCGCCCAACCCGAGGCCGAGGAGACGAACACGCTGTTCATGCTGGAGAAGGGACTTATCTGGGGATGGTCCCACGAGAACACCGGCGCGATGGCGAACCTGACGCTCATCACCGGCAGCGTCGGTCGACCCGGTACCGGAATCACCCGTGCCGGAGGCCACCAGGAGGGCTTTTGGACGAGCGGAGCCGAAGGAGATGCCATCGCCGAGCGTTCGACACAGACCTTCGACGGCGAGACGGTCGAGGACGTGACGATCGCGCCGAACACGGTCGAACGCGTCCGGGACGGCGAGATCAAACATTGGCACGTCATCGGCAACGATCCGGCCCGCCACTCGTACGCGACGCAGGACCTCCGGAACGCGATGCGGGAGCGCACGAGCGGCGCGCAACCGCAGACAGCCGACATTGACGAGATCGAACGCGCGTTCCGCGAACGCATCGAGGCCGGCGGCATGGTCGTTACCCACCAAGAGCTGTACCCCAACACGACGACTCAATACGCCGATATTCTCCTGCCGGCGACGGCGGTCGAATCCGGCGAGGGCGGCGATTACCACCGCTGGAACGGCGAACGTCGCTTCCGCCAGTATCAGGGCTTCATGGAGGGGCCATCGGGCGCGAAGGAGGACTGGGAGATATTCTCGATGATGGGCCAACGGCTCGGTGCTGACGACATGGACTGGGACGACTCCCGAGAGATTTTCAACCTGATCTGCGAGGAGTATCCGGGCGCCGGGGGGGATCACTCCCTCGAGGGGATCGCGCCTGCCGCCGAAGCGAACGATATGACGCCGGCCGAGTACATGGAGACCGTCGACGAGGGCGTCCAACAGCCGATCTACGAGGAGGACGGCGAGGTGCAGGGAACGCCCCGAATCCACGCCCCGGACGGCGAACGTGAGGTCATGGACCATCGGTTCCACACGAGCACGGGCGAGGCGATCCTCCAGCGCGTCGACTGGGATCGAGTCGTCGACCCCGACGAGGGGACGACGATCGGCGACGTCTACGAACGACTCAGTCCCGGCGAGGACGAGATATGGGTGACGAACGGCCGGCTCCAGCACCTCTGGCAGAACATGTACACCCACCAGCGACTGGAGTACGTCCAGAAGCGCTTCCCGCAGAACGTCCTCCAGCTACATCCCAACGATGCGGCCGAACGGGGGATCGAAGCCGGCGATCTCGTCGAGATCGTCAACGACGACGTCTTCAACATCAACGGCGAGAACACCGAGGGGAGCTTCACCGCGGTCGCCTACGTCGTCGACGAGGACGACGCGGCTCAGGGACAGCCCGTCTCGGAGGGGTTAGCGTACACATACTGGCTGTATCCGGACCAGGTCAACAATGACGTCAATCCGGCGTACCTCGATCCCGCCAACCCCAATCCCGGCTACAAGTACGGGAAGGGGGAGATCAGACGCCTCGGCGAGAGCGAGGTCAAGGGCGAAATGAGCTTCAAGCCGATGAACATCGCCCCGGAATGACGAGTACAGAACACGCGGACACGCTCGTAGACGGCGACTTCGTCCGGATCGAATACACGGCCCGCGCCGCCGAGAGCGGCCACGTCGTGGACACCACGGATCCCGCGGTCGCCGCGGACGCCGACCTCGACGGCCTCGACGCCGACGGGCCGATCGTCGTCGTGCTCGGAGAGGGACACGTCTTCGAACCGGTCGAAGAGGCGATTCGGACGGTCGGGAGCGGTGGATCGACGACGGTTACGGTGGAGCCCGATGACGCGTTCGGCATGCGTGACCCGAACAGGCGCGAGACGGTTCCGGCTTCGCTCGTACCGGCTGACCGGCGCGAGGCCGGGCGGACCGTCTCTGTCGCCGGCCGCGAGTGCGTGATCGAGTCCATCGGCGACGACGCCGTACACCTCGATTACAACCACTCGCTCGCTGGCGTCACATTGGAATACGACCTGTCGGTCGACGGGCGGATCACGGGTCGAAATCGCGTCGAGGGCCTCCGTGCACTCCACGGACTTGACGCGGAAGCGACGGTGTCCGACGGCAGTCTCGCCGTCTCGGTCAGCGCGACTGACCCGTCGCGAGAACGCGACCGGCGACTCCGAGCATTCGTCCACGACGCGAGACGACTCCTCCCTGTCGATACGGTGTCCGTGACCCAATCTTACTCGACGTAGTCGTCCGGATCCTCGGGGGCTTCCGCTCCGGTCTTGCTCGGCGATACGCTAGTAGACGCTTTTGTCTCCGATCGCACCCGATTCCCGTGCCAACAGTCTAGCGGAATTCTAATATCATTCGTAATTTGATCCGTGTCCCGGTAGCTGAGTTCCTTCGAAGATTTTTAATATATGAACAACTGTTCATCTATTATGGGCCAGCAAACAACGGAGATCGAGACGGGAGAGGGGCACGGTGCCGAGATGAATATCGATCCCGATCTGAGCGAGGAAAGCAGGATTCAGCGCGAGGGTACGGGTAATACCGGAGCGTTCGGGAAGCGAACCGGATCGTCCGATCTGCGCTTTTTCGAGGGTATTCTCCCTGAACTTGACGGGGAAGTATTGAGCAATCACTCAATTGAAGAGCAATTCTCGACGGCACTCGACAACCTCGAATCCGCGCTCGCCGACAACCGGAACGCGACGTTCGGCGACGTGATGAAACTCGAGATCCAGCTCACGGACCCGAGCGCCGCGGAAGCGATCGACCACGTTTACGAGTCGCGGTTCGACGATGTCGAACTTCCGCCGCGGACCGTCGTCGGCGTCTGCTCGCTCCCCGGTGGTGCGGACGTACAGCTCGACGTGATCGCGGCCGAAGAGTAGTCGCCTCCTCCGAGACACCACTTATGAACGCTCATCCGCTTACACGCCGGTATCGCCCGCCAGTTGGTTCGTTTGTCGCTACGGGGGTGGGGCCGTCGTGAGCGACGCTCCCCACGAACATAGACCGAACTGTGACTGCGAAGCCTGCGGGGATCCCCGGTCGATGGACTTCCTCGACAAGTATCTCACCGTCTGGATCTTCGGTGCGATGGCGATTGGAATCGGTCTGGGCTACGTCGCACCGTCGGTCACCGGTCCGATCCAGGACCTCCACCTCGTAGAGATCGGACTGGTGGTGATGATGTACCCGCCGCTGGCGAAGGTCAACTACGGACAGCTTCCCGCCGTCTTCAAGAACGTGAAGGTGCTCGGACTGAGCCTCGTCCAGAACTGGCTCATCGGGCCGACCCTCATGTTCGGGCTCGCGATCGTGTTCTTCAGCGGTCTCGTTCCCGGACTCCCGGCCCGTCCCGAGTTCTTCCTCGGACTGGTGTTCATCGGGATGGCCCGCTGTATCGCGATGGTGCTCGTCTGGAACGAACTCGCCGAGGGGTCGAACGAGTACGCCGCCGGGCTGGTCGCGTTCAACAGCGTCTTCCAGATCCTCACCTACGGCGTGTACGTCTGGTTCTTCGCGCTGTTCCTCCCGCCGCTGCTCGGTATGGAGTCGCTCGTCGCGGGGATCTCCGAGTTCGGGATCAGCCCGCGACAGGTGTTCGAGGCGATCGCGATCTTCCTCGGGATTCCCTTTGCGGCGGGCGTCGTCTCGCGGTTCGTCGGGACGCGAACGAAGGGAGACGAGTGGTACGAGGAGACGTTCGAGCCGACGATTAGTCCGCTCACCCTGGTCGCGCTGTTGTTCACGGTGATCGTGATGTTCGCCATGCAGGGCGAGCGGATCGTCGCGCAGCCGAGCGACGTCCTCCTGATCGCGGTCCCGCTCACGATCTACTTCGTCGTGATGTTCTTCGTGAGCTTCGGGATGGGCCGCGGGATCGGCGCCGACTACTCGACGACGACTGCCATCGGCTTCACCGCGGCCTCAAATAACTTCGAGCTCGCGATCGCCGTCGCCGTCGCGGTGTTCGGCGTCGGCTCCGGGGTCGCGTTCGCGACCGTGATCGGTCCGCTCATCGAGGTGCCCGTCCTGCTCGCGTTGGTCAAGGTGGCGCTGTGGCTCCAGAAGCGGTACGACTGGCAGGGGTACACGACCGGACGCCTCGATGCACCGGCGAACGAATCGCCGAGCGAACCCGCGTTAGACGACGACTGATTCCCCACGGGACTGCTCACCGACGTGCCGGCCATTTGATGTCGATCCGGGGTTCGAACGGATTCCCGTAGAACAGGTCGATCAACGTCGAGACGTGTTCGCACCCAACGGCTCCTGTACCTTCCCCTGACGGGTGATATGGGGCACCGCCGTCTTCGCGACGATCCTCGGGTCGGTCGCGAAGCTGTGCCGTGAATTCGGTATAGCGGCATGCGATTTATCTGATCGGAATCGGCCTCAATTGGGTTGTAATACTATCAACAAAATTGCAACGACTACGCCCGATCGAGTGTCAGCTCACGTCAATAGCCGATAGACGTTCGCTTCGTACGTCTCGCGGACCTGATCGCCCCAGTTGTGGGTGTACGTGTCGATCACGTCGTCGGCGACGTCGCCGCGGAGGTATTTGACGACGCCGCGGTCGCCCGTCCGGTCCCGGAGATGCGTCGTGAAGAAGTGCCGGAAGTAGTGGGGCGTGACGTTCTCGGCGGCGCCGCCGCCCGTGCGGTACCACCCCGCGTCGCGGGCGTGGCGCTCGACGACGTGTCTGACCGCCTGCGGGTCGAGCCGCTCTCCCCATCCCTCCGCGGTGCCGACGAACAGCGGATCCGCGGGGGACGGGCTGTCCGGCCGCACCGCGAGCCACCGTTTCAGCGTCCGTGCCAGCTCGTCGTCGACCGGGATCACGGTCGCCCGCTTGCGCTTGTTCGACGCCGTGCGGACCTCGCCGTTGAGCTCCTCTCCGACCGTCGCGTCCGGCGTGACGTACAGCGAGTTCGGTCGGTCCGCGAGGGCCGGCCGCGTCCCGAGCGCGAACGCCCCCCTGACCTCCTCGTCGTCGACCGCGAGATCGCGGAGATCGAGGTTGCAGAGCTCGCCGACCCGCATTCCGGTCTTCAACAGTGTGACGACGAGCGCGCGGTGGAGGGGATGGCGAACCCCGGCGACGAACTCGCGCATCGCCGGGATCGACACGTCTCGCCGCGCAGGGTCCTTGTCCACCGTCTCGTCCATCTCCTCCATCACGAGCGTCATCGGGTTCCCCTCGAAGACGCCGACTTCGGTCATGTACCCGTAGAACCGGTGCAGATACGCCGCGTACGTCGCCACGGTGCTGTCGGCCACGTCGCCGCGCAGCGAGTGGACGAACGCCATACAGTCGCGATGGGTGGCCGACGACGGCGTCGTCTCGGCGTCGAGAAACGCCTCGAACCGGCGGAGCACGCGCTCGTAGGAGTCGCGGGTCCGCTCGGTCTTCCCGTGATAGGTGAGGTCCTCGATGAAGTACCCGATCGGGTCGTCGACCTCGGCGGGGGCGCGCGCGCTACTCATCGATCAGCGTGTACCCTCCTTCCCGCCCGTTGTACCGGACGCGGTTGCGGTCCTGGAGCGCGTCGAGCGCGTCCTCCAGCCGCCCCTCGAAGTCGTCGAACACGGCGTCGACGAGCTCCTCCCACGAGAGGACCCCGTCGGCGAGGGCCGCCTCGACCCGCCTTTCGAGGTCGTTACCCCCACGGTCAGACCCCGACGGATCCGGTTCGACGGGATTTTCGTCGCCCTCGATCGAGAACCCGCGTCTCCCGGCCTGTACCATCGTTCTGACGAACTCGCTTTGGGACATCCCCAACTCGTCGGCGTGGTCCTGCCAGATCGCCTTCTGATCCTTGGGGACGTACGTCTTCACGGAGCGGCGGTCGTCGCTCATCTCTCGTCCGAGCCTTTTCGGCCCGCCATCTTCAATCTATCCCACAATTCCGGATAAGGTCACTTATACAGTACTGTAGGTCCACTATTTGCCCGGTGAATATTGAATATCTGTCTTTGTGGTACTACAAAATTCAATGTGTAGTCATAGAATCCCGGATATTCAGACACCCGATCGTCGCCGGCGCTCGTTGACGGCCGGAGGCGAAGCGGGACTGCCCCTGTGGGGCGGTGACGACGACATGGGCTAGGAGCCCGTGGCTGCTGTCGAGCGCCGCCCGTGGTTCGCGCGTTCATCGACCCGGCTCGTCGACCGTGGTGGCCTGGCGTGTACCGCAGTCGACACGCCCGTGACTCCATCGACGAGCCTATCGATCGCGAACGCTCGGTCGCCTCGGCGGAGTCACGTCGATTACGGTTCGAACCGGTCGATGGTCCCGTCTGTCCCACCGCGTGTCTCTCGGACCGTTGTGGCCGTTCTCGCGCCACTGATGGAATCTGTACCAGAAACGGACAAAGGGGACATCGAACCCCTCACGACTCCACACTACCCCGTCTCCGACCGAAATATCCGGGCAATCAGACTTTTTCTCCCGTGATCGGCCGTTGCGAGTACACGCGGGGACGATCGATCGCCGACGTATATATTGTATATCGCTATAGAAAGTGTTGGGATCAGACCCGGATCTCCGAGGACGACTCCTCGACCGCGAGCGCGTCGAGCGCGCGCTCGACGCGCGGGTCGTGTTCGGCCGCGTTCCGCATCAGCACGGTCTCGCTGGGGAAGAGGTGTTCGCCGACGACGAGCCCGTGCTCGCGGGCCGTCGACCCGGTGACCGTGAGGTAGACGCCGATCCCCGTCCGGGCGATGGCGGCCTCCTCCTCCTCGTCGGCGTTCGGATAGACGAACTCGACGCCCTCCAGCGCGTCCGTTCCCAGGACGGCGGTGACGAGCCGCTCGTAGCGCGGAGAGATGCAAAGCGGTCCCTCGTACTCCGCGACGAAGCGCCGATCGAGGTCGGTCCCGGGATCGGTCCCCTCCAGCTTTCCCATCAGCGTGTGGTAGACGGTGTCTCCGAGCCCGTTGACCACGCGCACGTCGGTGTCGACGGGGTCGATCCGCTCGTTGATGTCGGCGATCTGTCCCAGTCCCTCCGGTCGGATCCCGACGACTTCCTCCAAGACGAGGTCGGCCGAGTCGAACCCGAGCGCGAACTCGTGGGTTCGGAGGGCTCGGAACGGCTCCTCGCGGCCGACGAGCTTCAGCGTCACGTCGCCGAGGTCGACGGTGGCGGCGTCGAAGACGATCCGCCGGGGCTTCCCGTCCCGGTCGTCGCGCAGCAGCGTGAATTCTGGCCGGCGCGGGTCGTCTGGGTCGGAGTACTCCGTCAGTCGCTCGTACGGGCCGTCTTCGGCGTCGACGCGGCCCTTCGTGACGGCCTTCTCGTACCGGAGGGTGTTGCTCACGCGGTCCGCGAGCCCGTCGAGCCGGTCGTCCGGGCCGACGGCCGCGATCCGTTCGAGGACCGCTTCGAGGGGTCGGCCTTTCCGCGGCACGGCGACCGGTACCGGTTCGCTCATTGCCGGATCTGGGGGGCCGCGGGTAAAACGGGTTGCGCTTTTCGGTCGGCGTGAGTTCGGGGGGTTCCTCGCGGCCTACTGTCCGCCCGGACCGAAGGCCTCGTTGAGCCGCTTTCTGAAGGCTTCGAGCTCCTCGAGGTGGTCGTTGATCGCGTCGAGCTCCGCCGCCACGTCGTCGAGGTCTTCGCCGAGCCGGTCCTCGATGTCGGTCAGCCGGGTGTCGACCTCCGCGAGGTCGTCCCAGAGGTCGTCGAACTCCTCGTCGAACCGCTCGACGCGGGCCTCGATGTCCTCGATCCGGTTCTCGGTCGCCTCCAGCCCCGCGGCGGCGTCGTCGACCTCCTCGTATAAGGTCTCCACGTCGTCGCCCAGGTCGTCGACCGCCTCGTCGAGTCCGGTCGTCTCGTCGTCGAGCCGCGACACGTCGTCCGTGACGCCGTCCACGGTCTCCTCGACGTCTGCGACCGACTCTTCGACGCCGGAGACGGTCTCTTCGACGTCAGCGACCGACTCCTCGACGGTCGATACGTCCGATTCGACGCCGTCGACGCGCCCGTCGACCTCCTCAACGCGCCCGGTGACGGCGTCGACGTCCTCGGTCACGGCCGACACCGATTCGTCGACCTGCGAGACCTCTTCGCGCAGGTCGTTCCGGTCGGCGTCGGCGGACGCGAACCGGTCGTCGATCGCGGCCATCTCGGACTCGACGGCGGCGACCTTCTCGTCGAGGTCGTCGAGGATCTCGCGGGCGGTCCCCTCGCCGTCGATGAACTCCGCGAGCGCGTCGGCGTACGCCTCGATGTCGGCGACGCTCGACTGCAGCCGGCCGATCCGCACGTCGACGCTCCGGGGGACGCCCGCGTCGAGTTCGGACCGAATGGTCTCGAGGTCCTCGTCGTCGACATCGCCCGCGCGGATCTCCGCGGCGAGCGTCGCGGCGAGCCCCTCCCCGGAGGCGGACGCGGGAGCGGTTTCCGCGGCCTCGGTCGGCTCTGCGGCCTCGTCGGCCGCCGGTTCGGTCACTTCGGGTTCGGGCTCCTCCGACTCGACCGCCTCCGAATCGGCCGCTTCCGGTTCGGATTCTTCCGGTTCGGGCTCGTCCGACTCACCGATCTCGGATTCCTCGGCGTCGGCCTCCGCGGTCTCCTCCCCGTCTCGCGGGGTGACCGCCGCCGTTCCCGCGGCGACTTTCCGCGGTTCGGGAGTGGCGGCCTCGCCGTCTACATCGTCTGTGTCGTCGCTTTCGGCGACCTCCGGCGCTTCGACAGCCGCGTCCGGGTCCGCCGCTTCGGTATCGGCCGCCGGTTCGTCGTCGACTGCGGGTTCGTCGTCGACTGCGGGCTCGTCGTCGGACGCGAGCGGCTCCTCCATCCCGGGAAGCGTCGCGCGGTCGCCGGAGAGCACCTCTCTGACGGCGTCGGTGTCGCCGGCGCCGAGGACGTCTTCGATCTCCTCGCCGACCGGGACGTGCTCTATCACCGGCGTCCCGAGGAAGCCGTCGAGGTCGGGGTCGTCGTCGCGGATCCCGAACACGGTCTCGACCTCCTCGTCGGGATCGATCACGCGTTCGAACTCGACGCGGTGGTCCTTGTAGGCGGTCCAGTTCTCGCTCTCGTACTCCGGGTGGAACCCGATCCGGTCCATCGGGAACGACTCGGGGATCCGGTCGACGATGCGCACGCGCACGGGGTCCTCGCGGGTCGAGGAGAGCTCGTACATCACCGCGGGCACGGGGAACGCGTCGTCCGTGAAGGACTTCTCGACGCGGATACCGTCCTCGTCGACGGTCGTCGTCGCTTCTGCCGTCCGTTCGCTCATACGGGGACTCACCCGGAGCAGGGGCTTAAATTCCACGGGCCGCCTTTCGGCGCTGATAACCACCGATCGGTGAAAAAACGCGGAATCGGCCCTCTCGAGGCCGACGACCTACAGGTCGATCCGGTCGCCGATCTCGACTATCTCCAGCCGGTTCGGGTGCGATCGGCTCCGGACGTGCTCGTGGAGCGCGGTCGGGTCCGCGGTCAGCCCCTTCCACATGTCCCAGTGGGTGGGGACGAGCCGATCGAGCGCGAGGTCCTCGGCGGCGGCCGCGATCTCGTTCTCGTCGCTGTACCACTTCGTCTCCACCGGCTCGCCCGTCTCCTTGTCCGGAACCCGGCCGACGGAACCGAACGCCAGGATTCCGAGGTCGATGTCGAACTCCTCGCCGAGCCCCGAGAACGACGCCGAGGGCTTGCTGTCGCCCGCGTGGAACAGCGTGCCCGACTCGTGTTCGATCACGTACCCGACCGGGTGCGTCGCGTCGGAGTCCTGCGTTTCGACGACGTGAACCGTGAAATCGCCGATCTTCAGCTCGTCGCCCTCGGTCACTTCGAGGAACGCCTCCGCCGCCACGTCCCAGTGCTCGGTCCAGCGCTCCTCCTCGCGAGCGACGGCGAGCGAGTCGTCTGGCGCGACGAAGTCGGCGTCGGTGTTCGCGAGGATCGGCGCCTGCGAGGGGCCGTGGACGTGGTCGGTGTGTTCGTGAGTCGCCAGCACTGCGTCCGCCTCGTCGACGTCCTCGGGATCGAACGGGACCGGGATCATCCGGACCGTGCGCGGCGGGTCGCCGGTCCCGACGTACGGGTCGATCCAGAGCACCGTCCCCTCGCTCCCCTTGATCGCGAAGCCGTTGCAGCCGAGGTACCACAGCGCCACCGTGTCGGGGTCTGCGTCCGCCACCGCGCGCGGCAGCCAGTCGCCCCAGTCGGAGTCGGTCATGGTCGACGTTGGGTATGCGTGCGGGGTAATCGTTCCGCTCTCGGCGGGAATTCGATCGCGATCTCGGGAATCAGCGTGGATTGCGTTGTTCGAAAAGCGACACTGAACCGTCCGATGAGCGACGAATAAACTGCATATCGCGATACAAAATACGAGGCGATCGCGAAACCGACCGAAGAACTGAATCCGGCGACGGCAACCGTCAGCTGCGGTGTCAATACCGAGCCGGGGTTACGGTCTATGGCCGATTGAAAACGCTCGGCGGCTCGAAGCCGGCCCGAACGGATAGGTCCAGGGCGACCTCGGCACGGATGTGTCTTGGCCGAATGGCGGCGTCTCCACGTTCGGTTTATCGGTCCGGCGCGATTCGTGTCGCCCAGTCGATTGCCCTATCGGTCCCTCGCGGCCGCGACCGCGTCGACGGTTCGGCGCGCGTTCTCGCTGATGGTCTCGTAGTCCTCGTTCGCGACCGCGTCGTCGTCGACGATCGCGCTGCCGACGCCGACCGCCGCGGCTCCCGCCTCGACGTAGGCGCCGGCGTTCTCCGGGCCGACGCCGCCGGTCGGGACGAGCGGAATCTGCGGGAGCGGGCCGCCGAGGGCCGCGACGTGGTCCGGTCCGCCGGTCTTCGCCGGGAACACCTTCACGAAGTCGGCACCGGCCTCGTACGCGCGGACGGCCTCGGTCGGGGTGAACGCGCCGGCCGCGATCGGCGTCCCGTAGCGGTTCCCGGTCTCGATGACGCCGGCGTCGACCGTCGGCGTGACGAGGAACTCGGCGCCCGCGAGCTGTACCGCCCGGGCGGTCTCCGCGTCCAGCACCGTCCCGGCGCCGACGAGCACGTCGTCGAACCGGTTGGAGAGCGCGTCGATCGTCTCCGTGACGTGCGGCGTGTCCGCGGTCACTTCGAGCGCCGTGACACCGCCGTCGACCACGGCGTCCGCCACGTCGACCGCGGACTCGGGACCCACGCCGCGGAGGATCGCGACGACGCCGCCCGCTCGGATCTGATCGACTCGTCGTGCGTGCATACGGCTACCCCGGACGCCGGCCGTAATAAATGGGACGCCTCGGGAACGACACTACTTACAGAGATAACTCTGTAATGGAGTTTCTCCGGGACGCAATACGGACCCGCGGGGTCGGGACCGGTGCGGAGCGGCACTTGCGATCGACACGGAACACGGTCGACACGAGATCGAATACGAACGATACGGAGCCGATCACGCGTGGACTCCGACTTCCGCCGAAGGAGCCGACACGGCGTCGCTTCCGAACCGGCCGTCCCGTAACGACTAACAGAGCCGGCGGGGTACCTTGCTCACGAATGAGCGAAATCGTCGACTACGAGCTGTTCGAAGTGCCGCCGCGGTGGCTCTTCCTGCGCGTCGAGACCGCGGACGGCACCGTCGGGTGGGGGGAGCCGGTCGTCGAGGGGCGGTCGAAGACGGTGCGGACCGCGGTCGAGGAGCTGTTCGACACCTACCTGCTCGGGGAGGACGCCGGTCGGATCGAGGACCACTGGCAGACGATGTACCGCGGCGGGTTCTACCGCGGCGGCCCGGTTCTCATGTCGGCCATCGCCGGGGTCGACCAGGCCCTCTGGGACATCAAGGGCAAACAGCTCGGCGTCCCCGTCTACGAGCTGCTCGGCGGCGCGGCGCGCGAGCGGATCCGGGTGTACCAGTGGATCGGCGGCGACCGCCCCTCCGACGTGGCCGAGCAGGCGCGCGAACAGGTGGACGCGGGCTTCACGGTGCTGAAGATGAACGCGACCGAGGAGATCGAACGGGTCGACGACCCCGCCACCGTCGACGCCGCCGCGACGCGGCTGCGAGAGGTCCGCGAGGCGGTCGGCGACGAGGTCGGCATCGGCGTCGACTTCCACGGGCGCGTCTCCAAGCCGATGGCGAAGCGGCTCGTCGAGGCGCTCGAACCGTACGACCCGATGTTCGTCGAGGAACCGGTTCTGTCGGGCCACAACGACGCCCTCCCGAAGATCGCCGAGCACACCACGACGCCGATCGCGACCGGCGAGCGCATGTACTCCCGATGGGACTTCAAGGAGGTGTTCGAGGACGGCGCCGTCGACGTGATCCAGCCGGACCTGTCGCACGCCGGCGGGATCACCGAGGTGAAGAAGATCGCCGCGATGGCTGAGGCGTACGACGTGGCGATGGCGCCCCACTGCCCGCTCGGGCCGATCGCGCTGGCCTCCTGCCTGCAGGTCGACGCCGTCTCTCCGAACGCCTTCATCCAGGAGCAGAGCCTCAACATCCACTACAACGAGACGAGCGACGTGCTCGACTACCTCGCGGACCCCTCCGTCTTCGACTACGAGGACGGCTCCGTCCAGATCCCCGACGCGCCCGGCCTCGGGATCGAGATCGACGAGGAGCACGTGCGCGCGCAGGCCGAGAAGGACGTAGACTGGCACAACCCCGTGTGGCGCCACGCGGACGGGAGCGTCGCCGAGTGGTGAGCGCCGGGCGGTAGTATCGCCGGGCCGCAAGCGCCGCCGGACGGTGAGCACCGCCGGACCGCAAGCGCCGCCGAGCAAGTCGGGCGACGGCGGCCCCGCAGACGGTGATTATTTGCCGGGGGCATCACCAGTTAGGGATATGTCGCCGGGCAACCCGACCGAGAACGCCGTCGCGAACAGACACGCGGACACCGTCGCCGTCGTCACGGGATCGACGCGGGGAATCGGCGAGGGCGTCGCCCGTCGCTTCGCCGCCGAGGGCGCTTCGGTCGTGGTGACCGGTCGCTCCGCCGACAGCGGCGAGGCGGTGGTCGACGAGATCGAGTCGGCGGGCGGCGAGGCGACGTTCGTCCGGGCGGACATGCGCGAGCCCGCGGAGATCGAGGCGCTCGTCGAGCACGCCGTCGCGGAGTACGGGCGGATAGACGTGTTAGTGAACAACGCGGGCGTCCAGACGGAGACGACCGCGAGCGAGGCGACGATCGACGACTGGGAGTTCGTCGTCGAGACCGACTTCCGGTCCTTCTGGCTGTGCGCGAAACACGCCGCCGACCACATGCCTGAGGGCGGGACGATCCTCAACACCTCCTCGAACCACGCGTTCCTCACGATGCCGGGGCTGTTCCCCTACAACGCGGTGAAGGCCGGGATCAACGGGATGACTCGCGCGCTGGCGCTGGAGCTCGGGCCGGACGGGATCACGGTGAACACGATCAACCCCGGCTGGATCGAGATCGACCGCACCGAAGCTGAGCTGGGCGACAAGTACGAGTACACGGAGGAGATCCACCCGGTCGGGAGGCTCGGAACGCCCGCCGACGTGGCCGGGCTCGCCGCCTTTCTCGCGAGCGACGACGCGAGCTTCATCACCGGCGAGAGCATTCTGATCGACGGCGGGCGTTCGCAGGTGATGCAAGACGAGGTCTACCTCGACTACCGCCGCGACGCGTGATCGATCGGCGGTGGGGCTCTCGGGCCAACGGTGGGGCTGCCGCGACCGGAGAACCGACCGGGCCACAGCGTTTGTGGAGAGGTCACACCATCGCCGCCGACGGGAATATGCACCGAATTCGACGGCATATATCAGATTAAAATATATCTTTGAAATATGGTATGATTTTCCACTCCGATCGATCGGCCGTTTTCGACTAGGGAGGGGTCGGCGGCCGCCGTCGGGCCGACTCCGGACCGAGAGGTGTTCGCATCGACCGCGACTCGGATCGGGGATGGCAGTAGGATCGCCGGCCCACGCCGGTCCCGAATCGAAACGGCAGTCTCATTCGATGTCGGGCGAGACGAGCTCGACCGTCTTCGCGGACCGAAGTCTCTCAAACTGCCGAGACGAGGGCGGTGTGAACGCTCCGATCGGTCCGTCGTCTCTCGATTCGATCGGTCAACGCCCCTTCGAGAGAGTGCAGAAACCGCGATCTCGGTGGTGACCGGTTCGGGATCGACTCATGTTATGATAGAAATAGTATATTAATCTTGAATGATAGTATTTATTATGTATATTCGAGTGGGACGGATACGGCTCCGATCCCCGGTCACTCAAGCGTCGGACGCCTTCGACGGAGACGCGTCGTTCCAACGGTCGGCGTCACTCGACGCGCGGAAGCTCGACGACGAAAACGGCGCCCGTCGGCTCGTTGTCCTCGACCCAGACGCGGCCGCCGTACTGGGAGACCAGCGTCTCCACGAGGTACAGCCCGATTCCGGTGCCGGGACTCCCGAGACCGCGCTCGCCTTTGCCGAACACGATGTCCTTCTTGTCGTCCGGGATGCCGGGGCCGTTGTCGGCGATCCGGACTTCGACGTCGTCGTCGCGCGCCTCGCAGGACACCTCGACGAGCGGGGCGTCCTTGTCGTTGTGTTGGACGGCGTTGTTCAGGAGGTTCCGGAACACCGAACTGAGCATGCTGTCGGCGGCCACCGCGACCTCGGGGATCGACCCCTCGACGACGAACTCCGCCTGTGGGAACGACTCCTCGCGGAGCGACAGCTCGGTCGTCAGAACGGAGCGGAGCGAGACCGGCTCGACGGCGATGTCCCCGTTCGAGACGACCGCCTCGACGTAGTCGTGCGCGACCTCGGTCAGTTCGACGACGTGTTCGGCGCTGGCGAGGATCTTCCGCAGGTACTCTTCCCCTTCGGCGTCGACGTGGTCCTCGAGCATCTCCATCCAGCCGAGAACGACCGCCATGTCGTTGCGGATGTCGTGGCGGACGATCCGGTTCAGCAGTTCGAGCTCCTGTTCCCGGCCGCGTTGTTCGGTGATGTCCGTACAGATACCGACGACTTCCGCGATCTCGCCGTCCTCGTCTCGGAGCGCGACCTGTCGCGTGAGCACCCAGCGAACCGATCCGTCGGGCCGGACGACGCGACCCTCGTACGCCTCGTCTCTGGTCCCTCGGGCCGCCGCCTCGATGTTCTCTCGCACCCGATCGCGGTCCTCGGGGTGGATGCTGTCGATCAACAGGGACACGTCGTCTTTGATCTCCTGGGGAGGGATTCCCCAGATGTCCTCGAATCCGGCGCTGATGTAGTCGAACTCGCCGGGCTGCGTGGCCGTCCACAGCGCGACGCCGTCGAGGTGGTCGAACAGGGCTCGGAAATCGCGCCGTTTCCCGAGCGAGCCGTGAGTCATACCGGCGTTTCCACCCCGAAAGTGATAAAGGCCGGTCGTGGATCCACACGTCGCAGTTTCCGACCGCGGATCGGCGGAACGCTTACCTCGCCGACCCCGCAAGCGGATCGCGAATGCCCTCCCGCTTCGATCGGCGGACCGCCCTTCGGGTCGTCGGGTCGTCCGTCGCGCTCGCGCTCGCCGGCTGCGGCGCGAACCGAGGGCCCGGGGAGTCGAACGGCTCCGCGAACGGAACCGACACGTCGACGCCGGCGCCGGTGACCGCTGACGACGTCGCGTTCGAGGCGAGCGCGACGGAGCCGTTCACCGCGGATCACCCCGCGCGTATCCGGGCCGAGCTCCGGAACACCGCCGCCGACCCGATCTCCGTCTTCACGGGCGTGACGCCGCCGTTCACCTCTTACCTGAGCGACGGCGACCCGGACGCGAACCGACTCGTTCTCGTTCCCGAGGTCCCGGCCGACGAGAGCCCCTTGGGGTGGTCCGACGGGACCGACCGGATCTCCGAGACGGTCGAGAGCGGGTGTTGGAACGCGACGCGGGACGCCGTGATCGAAGAGATGGGGGCGTACACGGCGGTGGCTCCGGGAGAAGCGCTGCGTCAGCGATACGCCGTGTACGGGTACCAGAACGAGTCGTGTCTCCCGGCCGGAACCTACGCCTTCGGCGACGACGTGACGGTACACCGCGGACGACCCGGAGACGACGCCCCCGAGTCCGAGGCGACGTTCGGCTTCGCGCTCGTGCTCGCCGACGACGGGTCGCTCTCGGTCGAGAGGGACGAGGCGACGATCGGCGGCGACGACGGAAGCGAGTAGGGGGCGGCGGTCACAGCGACTCGTACAGCTCGCGGTACCGCTCCGCGATCGCGTCGAGCGAGAACGACTCGCTGCGCGCCTCCGCGTTCGACCCGAGCCGCTCCCGGAGCGCGGGGTCGGAGAGGCGCCGGATCGCGTCGGCGAACGCCGCGGTCTCGTCGTCCCCGGCGGCGGGGTCGACCTTCAGGCAGTCCTCGCCGTCGTCGAGCCACGAGAACGTCTCGATGTCGCGGACGACGACGGCCTTCCCGGCGGTCATCGCCTCCAGCAGCGCGATCCCCTCGTTCTCCTCGTGGGTCGGGAAGAGGAACACGTCGCCGGCGGCGAACGCGCCCCGCACGTCGTCGACGAAGCCGGTGAACGTGCAGTTGTCCGGCGACTCCTCGATGAGCCGGGTGGTCTCGCGGCCCTTCAAGGAGAGGTCGAGCGGTCCGAACCACGCGAAGTCGATGTCGGGGAGCGCACGGGCCAGGTCGACGAACGTCTCCAACCCCTTCCGCTTGATCACGTGGCCGACGAGGAAGACGGTCGGCGGGTCGAGGTCGTACCGGTCGCGGTACTCGGCTTCCAGCGACTCGAAGCCGGCCAGCTTCTCGCGGTCGGCGCCGTTCGAGATGACGGTCGTCGGCGCGTCGGCGTACTCCGCGATCACGCCGCGGTTGTACTCGGAGGGGCAGACCAACGCGTCGGCGAGGCCGTACGCGCGGCTGAGGTAGGGCTTGAGGGGCTTCGCCAGGGCGTTGGTGAAGCGGAAGCTGTCGCCGAAGTCCTCGGCGGTGACGTGGGTGTGCGCGACGACGGGGACCCCGCGGTCGCTCGCTCGCTTCGCGTACCACACCGAGCGCGGCCCCATCAGGTTGCAGTGGAGCACGTCGGCGTCGAGGGTCGGCTCGGTGGTGTAGGCGATCCCCTCGCGGTCGAGCATCTTCCGCTGGTGGACGACGGACTCGCGGATGCCGCCGGTGACGCGCTCCTCGAACTCGAAGTAGTGGCTGACCTTCATGGCGCGGTCTCGGAATTGGAACGCGAAGCGGCGACGGTCACTCCACTTCCAGCCACGGGACCTCCATCAGCGGCGGGATGTACGTCTCGATGTGGTGTTCCCACACGCCCTCCTCGCCGAACGCCTCGCCGTGGTCGGCGGTGACGACCACCTTCCCGTCGAGCTCCTCGACGAGATCCGCGACGGATTCTAAGGCGATCCGGAGGTTCTCCTCGTACATGCTCAACGCGGTGACGCGGGTGCCGTCTTTCACGAGGTCCTTCGGGTCGAGCTCCAGCCACAGCCCCGCCTTCTGGGCGAACTCGCTGTCGTCGAGCCGGCTCTCGATCTTCGGTCGGACCGAGTCGCTGAGCGACGAGAGGAGGCCGCCGTCGTCGCCCGCGTCGCCGCCGTTCGCCTCCTCCTCTTCCTGCCGTTTGATCCCCTTCTGGATCTGCTTGAGCTTCTGTCCCTTCCCGCGGGAGAGGTAGGGAGCGTGCGGCTGCATGTAGTGGAGGACGGTGCGGTCGGCGCGTTCGACGGCGTCGCGGTTGTTCCGGTACGCCTCGGCGAGCCCCTCCGGCGGGACGGTGCCCAGGTCGTCGTCCCAGCCGGTCTTCCACACGTCGTGGATGTCGCTGATGTGGTCGGAGGCGGTCCAGTCGTAGTCGCAGCTCGCGCCCCACTTCAGCTCGTTCAGCGGAATGCCGAGGTCGTTGATGAAGGGGTTCCCCGAGAAGTAGGCGATGTCGTGGTCGCCCGTGAACGTCCGGTAGGCCCACTCCGGCGTCGACGATCCGACGCTCCGGCGCTTCTCTAAGTCGCCGTCGAGGTACTCATCGTACACGTCCTCGAACACGTCGTAGCGGCACGCGTCCAACACCAGACAGTAGTCCCACTCCGACTCGAGGAACCGCTGATCGTCCATAAGTACGCCCCCGTACCCCCCCGACGGTTGTATTCTTGTTGGTGCCGCTCTCGTGATATAATTCGGCTACACACGCCCTCAGCGTCGTCTTCTCGGCGTTCTCTCCGCTGACCTCGCATCGGGGGAGCCCCCAAACGGGGAGCGAGAACCGATCAGACGTTTCAAGTCCGCCAGCGCGTCATACCCCCCATGGACGGGAGCCAGCGGCGGGGAGTGGTCATCGGCGGGATCGCGGCGCTCGCGGTCCTCGCCGTCCTCTTCGTCGTCGTTGGGGCGGACCGCGTGATCGGGACGCTGCGTTCGGCGGACCCGACCCTGGTCGCGGCGACGTTCGGGTTCGCGCTCTGCTGGCTGGTCGCGTGGAGCCTCATGCTCCGGACCGTCCTCGGGTCGCTCGACGTCTCCCTCTCGGTCGGCACGGCGTTCCTCGTGTACGCCGGGGCCGTCTTCGCGAACAACGTCACCCCGTTCGGGCAAGCGGGCGGCGAGCCGGTGGCCGCCGCGCTCATCTCCCGCGTCTCCGGGTCGCGCTACGAGACGGGGCTCGTCGGGATCGCCAGCGTCGACGTGCTCAACGTCGTCCCCTCCATCTCGCTCGTGTTCCTCGGGGTCGGCTACTACGCGACGAGCGCCGCGGTCGGCGAACGCCTCGAAATCGCCGTCGGCGTCGCCGTCGCGCTGATCGCGGCGATCGTCTCGGGGATCGCGCTCGGCTGGCGGTACCGGCGTGTCGTCGTCGATCGGCTTCCCGGCGCGGTCGGCGCGGTGGCCGGCCGACTGGACCGGTTCGACGCCGAGACGGTCGAGGCCGGGATCGCCAACAGGCTGCGGAACTTCTTCGAGGACATCGAGCGCGTCGGGACGAGCCCCGGGCGGCTGGCCGCCGCGGTCGGGCTCTCGCTCGCCGGGTGGGTGTTCCAAGCGGCCGCGCTCACGGTCGCGTTCGCCGCCGTCGGCCACGGGATCTCGCCGGTGATCCCGCTTTTCGCCGTCCCGCTGGCGTACGTCGCGGGCGCGACGCCCCTCCCGGGCGGACTCGGGGGGATCGAGGCGGCGTTCGTCGCCCTGCTCGTCCCGACGACCGGGGTCCCGGCGTCAGCGGTCACCGCGGCAGTGCTCGTCTTCCGCGGCGGCGTCTACTGGATGCCGGTGGCGATCGGCGGCGCGTCGGCCTCGGTGCTCGGAGTCCGCACGGTCCGGTGATTTCGCATTCGTACCGCCGGAACGCCACGAGTAGTGTAAAAAGTAGAGAATTTACTCCCAGATAACAGGGCCACTTTTGTCGGTGGGGTCGGTACCTCGGACGTTACCCATGGGTGGCGAGGCTCTCAGCGCGGCGGCGGCCCGGGAGCGGCTCTACGAGGTGATGGACCGGGACCTGCCGTTCGAGGAGAAGGCGACGCTGGCGCTCTCCGTCGGAGAGACGTATCTTGACGTGGAGAACGGACACCTGACGCGGATCGACCCCGAGAGCGACTACTGGAAGGCGATCGCCAGCACGGACCCGGCGGACGGGGCGTTCCCGGTCGGGCTCCAGCTGGACCTCGGAGAGACGTACTGCCGGCGGACGATCGGCGGAGAGGCTCCGGTCAGACTGCACGACGCGCCCAACCAGGGATGGGACGACGACCCCGCGTTTCAGCGGCACGGCCTCCACTGTTACCACGGCAGCGCGATCACCGTCGACGACGAGCTCTTCGGGACGCTGTGTTTCGTCTCCGCGGATCCGCGCGCCGAGCCGTTCGACGACGCCGAGACGCTGTTCGCGGAGCTGATCGCGCGGATGTTGGAGACGGAGCTTCAAGCGGAGCGGACGGAGGCGAAGATCGACCGGCTCGACCAGTTCGCCAGCGTCGTCTCGCACGACCTCAGAAGCCCGCTGAACGTCGCACAGGGACGCGTCAACCTCGAGCGATCGACCTGTGACAGCGACAACTTAGAGATCGTCTCGCGGTCGCTGGACCGAATGGAGAACCTGATCGGCGACGTCCTCACCGTCGCCAGACAGGGACACGAGATCGGGGAGACGGAGCTCGTCTCGCTCAGTGCGATGGTCGAGGAGTGCTGGGAGGGGACCGACACCGACGGCGCGACGGTGACCGTCGCGGAGGAACTGCAGTTCAAGGCGGACCCCGACCGCGTCCGGCACCTCTTCGAGAACCTGTTCCGGAACAGCGTCGAGCACGGCTCGACTGGCAGCCGGACGAAGTCCGGCGACAGCGTGGAACACGGGGGCGCGGACGTGTCCGTCCGGGTCGGACCGCTCGACGGCGGAGACGGGTTCTACGTGGAGGACGACGGTCCCGGAATTCCGGAGGCAGACCGCGAGCGCGTCTTCGAATCGGGATACACGACCGCCACGGACGGGATCGGGCTCGGCCTCTCGATCGTCGAGGGGGTCGTCGACGCCCACGGGTGGACGGTCGAGGTCGGAGAGAGCGCCGCCGGCGGCGCGCGGTTCGAGGTGGCCGGCGTGGTCGTTCCGTAGCGCCGGGTCTCGGGAGGTTCCAGCTCGAGGTCATCGAATCGCTCCGAACCAGGTCTACCGAGGCACTCGGCGGCGGGCGCTACCGCGCGATCGACGAACTCGTCGGCGCCGTCCCTCGCTCTCCGCACTCACTCCCCCGGCCACTTGATCGAACAGCCCCGCGAGGGACGGTCCGGAACGTCGACTTCCTCGCCCGCGAGCACGGCGTCGACGGCGTCGCGGATGTAGAACTCGGTGGGCTCGTCGTCCGGGTTCAACGCGTCGTCGAGGCGGCCGTGGTACCGGAGCCGGAACCCGTCGCCGTCGCGGCCGAACAGGAACGGGTCGGGGGTACAGACCGCGCCGTAGGCGTCCGCGACCGCGGCGGTCTCGTCGCGGAGGTACGCGTCGTACCCGATCACCCCGTCGGCGACGCGGTCGCGCATCGCCTCGACGGAGTCGTCCGGGTACTCCTCGGCGTCGTTCGGGTTGATCCCCACGACGGCCAAATCGTCGTACTCGGCCGCCAGGTCGTTGAGGAGGTCGAACTTCGCCTGCGCGTACGGGCAGTGGTTACAGGTGAACACCACGAGCAGGGCGTCCGCGTCGAAGTCGTCGAGGGCGTACGTCTCGCCGTCGGTTCCCGGGAGCTCGAACGGCGGCGCGGCGTCGCCGCGGTCGAGCTCCGAGTCGGATTCGGTCGCGACCATACCGTGCCTTCCGGCGCCGTCCCCAAAACCGTTCCGCGGGGCGTCCCCGTCGGGCCGTTCAGGCCCGGGCGGCGGCGACCGCGGCCGCGGCGTGCGCGACGGCGACGGCGGCCAGCAGACAGCCCGCGGCGGCGAGGACCGCCGCGATCGCGAGGGACCATTCCCGAAGAGCCGCGCTCACCGTCCGCACCGCCGCGAACCCCCAGGCGACGACGAGCGCGGCGAGGGTTCCGCCCGGAACGAGCATCGGTGACGCGAGCCACCGCGGCGCGGAGACGCTTCGGTCCCGTTCCGCCGCTCGCCGGAAGCGGAGACCCGCTCGGGGCCTCAGTCGCCGCCGCTCCGCCGGAGGCCGTTTCTCCGCCGGCGGGGGCCGCCGCCGCTCCGCCGAGCACCGCCCGCGTTCCGCCGGGCGCCGCCCCCGATCAGTCGGATCGTCTCGCAGTCGCATGGGGCGGGTGGCCGCGGCATCGGCCCTAAACCGTTCCCCGGTTTCGGCCGAAGCCGTCCCGCACCGCGACCGGCGGCGCGGTGGCTCCCGACGGGACAAATTCCGTCGACGGCCCGCGATCTGCCGGCGACTCGTGGCTTTTTGGTCCGACGGTTCGTACCGCGGGTATGTCCACCCGAGAGCCGTCGTATCGAACGCTCCGGCTGCTGTGCGCGAACGCGGTCGGCATGGCCGGATTCCTGCTCGCGTTCGCGGTCGCCCGGGAGTTCGCGGTCGCGCTCGTTGCGGCCCTCGTCCTGGCGGCGATCGGGTACGCGGCGTCCAGCGCCGTCGTGGCGTACGCGTCGGCGTGACCCGGCGACGTGACAAGCAAAATGCCAATAGTTACTATGTCGGGGAAACGACACACGAACGGATGACGACACGGGACCGGTACGAGTCGGAGGCGCTCGCGGCCGACGCAGGGTCCGACCCGGTGCGAGTGCTTCTCGTCGCCGAGCGGCCGTCAGTCGGAGACCGCGCGGCGGCGGCCATCGAGGACCGCGGCGAGCGGTTCGCGGTGACGTCGGCGGACGACGCCGCCGAGGCGCTCGGCGCCGTCGACGCCGGCGAGGTCGACTGCGTCGTCAGCGGTTACGACCTCCCCGGGATGGACGGCGTGGAGTTCCTCCGCGCCGTCCGGGACCGGGTCGGGGACCTCCCCTTCGTGCTGTTCACGGCCCGCGGGTCGGAGGCGGTCGCGAGCAGGGCGGTGGCCGCGGGCGTCGACGAGTACCTCCCGCTGCGTGACGCCGACGGGGTCGCGGAGGACGGGACGGCCGACGACGAGCCGGCAGATACCGACCGTCCGGACGACGAGACGACAGATACCGACCGTCCGGACGACGAGCCGACAGACGCCGACCCCTACGCCGCGCTCGCGGAGCGCGTCGACCGCGCCGTGTCCCGGTCGCGGACCGAGCACCAAGAGACAGAGCACCTCGACCGGATGACGGACGCGTTCTGCGGCATCGACGAGTCCTGGCGGCTCACGTACCTCAACGAGCGGGCGCGTGAGCTGCTCGAACGCGACGCCGGAGAGCTGCTCGGCGAGCGGATCTGGGACCGGTTTCCGACGCTCCGCGGGACTCGGATCGAGACGGAGTTCCGCGACGCCGTGGCCTCCGGAGAGCCGACCGCCTTCGAGTACCACTTCGAGGGTCCCGACCTGGATTTCGCGATCGACGCCTACCCCTCCGACACCGGCCTCTCGGTGTACTTCCGCGACGTGACCGACGAGCGCGAACGCGAGCGCGAGCTCCGCGAACTCTCCGAGCGGTTCCGCCTCGCGGTTGAGGGCGCCGACGTCGGGGTCTGGGACTGGGACATCCGCACCGACGAGGTGCGGTTCGACGAGCGGTGGGCCGGCATGCTGGGATACGACAAATCCGAGATCGCCTTCGAGCTCTCGGAGTGGGAAGACCGCGTCCACCCCGACGACCTCGCCGAGGTGTGGGCGGCGCTGGAGGCGCACTTCGCCGGCGAGACGGAGTACTACCGGTGCGATCACCGGATGGAGGCGAAGTCGGGCGAGTGGAAGTGGATCCGCGACCGCGGCCGCGTCGTCGAGCGAAACGACGACGGCGAGCCGGTCCGCGCCGTCGGGATCCACATCGACGTGACCGAGGAGAAGGAGCGCGAGCGCGACCTGGAGCGCTACCGGCGACTCGTCGACGAGTTTCCGAACCCGGTGGCACTCTACGACGCCGACAGTCGGTTCGCGGTGGTCAACGACCGGCTGACCGAGGTGTACGAGTCGACCCCCGAGGAGCTCGTCGGTCGGAAGAGTCCCCTGTTACGGCGGCTCCGAGAGACCCGCGAGGACGACCCGTTCGCGGCGCTGGTCGCCGGCGACCGGGAGGCGGTGTCCGGCACGATCGAGCTGGACCTCCCCGAGCGGTCCGACGCGATCATCGACTTCACCCTGCGGCGGCTCGTCATCGACGGCGAGTTCGACGGGGTGCTCGCCGTCAGCCGCGACGTGACCGAGAAGCGCCGCCGCCAGCGGGCGCTCGAACGCACCTCGGCCCGGCTGGAGGCCCTCTTCGAGGACTCCCCGGACATGGTCGACATCCACGACAAGGCGGGCGAGATCGTCGACGCGAACCCCGTGATGGCGGCGGAACTCGGCTACGACCGCGAGGAGCTCGTGGGGATGGACGTCTGGGAGATCGACACGGAGCTGGACCCACAGACCGGGATCGACCTCTGGCAGAGCATCGAGATGGGTGAGACGCGCCGGCTGGAGACGACGTTCCGTCGGGCCGACGGCACCACCTTCCCGGTCGAGGTGCAGGTCCGCCGCGTCGACGTGCAGGGGGACGACCGGTTCCTCGCCACCAGCCGCGACATCTCGGAGCGGAAGGCGTACGAGCGCCGGATCGAGCGCGAGAACGAGCGGCTCGACGAGTTCGCGAGCATCGTCTCGCACGACCTCCGGAACCCGCTCAACGTGCTCTCCGGCTACCTCCGGCTCGCCCGAGAAACGGGAAACGACTCGTACTTCGACCGCTGTGACACCGCGCTCGACGAGATGGAGCGGCTGATCGACGACGTGCTCACCCTCGCCCGGCAGGGCGACGCCGTCGGATCGGTCGATCCGGTCCCCCTCGACGAGCTGGCGACCCGCTACGCGAAGGACGCGGTCGGGTCAATCGACGGCGACGAGGGCGACGAATCGGCGGAGCCGATCGAAGTCGCCGTCGAGACCGAGCACGACGTGCTCGCGGATCCCGGCCGGCTCAAGCGCCTGCTGCAGAACCTCTTCCGGAACGCCGCCGAACACGGCGGAGACCGCATCGTCGTCGGCGACCTGCCGGACGGGTTCTACGTCGCCGACGACGGCCCCGGGATCCCGGAGGACCGGCGCGACGAGGTGTTCGAGAGCGGCCACACGACCTCCGAGTCGGGGACCGGGTTCGGGCTGGCGATCGTCGAGCGCATCGCGGAGGCCCACGGCTGGGAGGTGACGCTGACCGAGGGCGACGACGGGGGCGCCCGCTTCGAGTTCACGGGCGTCGAGCGGCCCTGAGGAGCACCTCGGGCGGTCCCGCGGCTCCCGAGTCCGGTCGTCGTCGCGAAAAATTTTCGAGTCGCCGTCTTCGCCGAGCGGTCGAAGCGGCCGGATCGCCGGCTCAGAACGCGCCGGGGTAGACGCTGATGTCGGCGTGGAGGTCGTCGCGAAGGGCGCTGTGGACGTGACAGATGCCCTCGGCGCGCTCGGCGATGTCGGCCGCGGTCTCCTCGTCGAGGTCGGCCTCGACGTGGACGTCGAAGGCGATGGACTCCAGATCGTCGTCGTCGTCGAGCTCCGCGCTCGCGTCGATCTGGACCTTGCCGAGCTCCTCCTCGCCGCGCTGGCTCCCGCCGACGCGGAACGCGGGGAGGTAACAGGAGGCGTACGTCGCGACGAGCGCGGCGTTCGGGTTCGGCCCCGTCTCGTCGGTCGCGTCGATCTGCAGGTCGAACTCGCCGACCTGGCTCGTGCAGGCGTACCCTTCCTCGGAAACGGTGGATGTCTCGATGTCTGCCATGGTCGTTCTTTGGTTCGGTCTCCCGAGGATAAAGGTTACCGGCATCGCCCCGCGGCGGGGGCTCGGATCGCGGCCGCCCTCAGTCGTCGCCGGGAACGTCGGCCGCCGCCCCGGTCGCGCTCCGGAGGTCCGCCTCGATCGCCTCCAGCGTCCGGCCCTTGGTCTCGGGGACGACGCGGTAGGTGAAGAGGAGCGCGACGACGCTGCAGGCGCCGAACAGCCAGAACGTCATCGGCGTCCCGATCCCGTCGAGTAACACGGGGAACGACAGCGCCACGGCGAGGTTCGCGAGCCAGTTGGCGACGGTCACGATCCCCATCGCGCTCCCGCGGACGGCCAGCGGGTAGATCTCGGAGATGAGCAGCCAGAACACCGGGCCGAGCCCGATCGCGAAGAAGGCGACGAACGACACGAGCGTGAGCGTCGCCAGCCAGCCCATCCCCCCGGTCGGGTCCGCGAACTGGAAGACGAGGCCGGCGACGCCCAGCGACCCGATCATCCCGCCGGTGCCGACGAGCAGGAGGGGACGCCGGCCGACGCGGTCGACGAGCAGGATCGCGACCACCGTCATCGCGACGTTGACGGTGCCGATGACCACCGACGCGAGGATCGACTGCGAGCTCCCGAACGCGGTCGACTCCAGGATCGTCGGGGCGTAGTACATCACGGCGTTGATCCCGGTGATCTGCTGGAAGATCGCGAGCCCGAGCCCGACGACGAGCGCCGGACGCATCCAGGGGCTGAGCAGGTCGCGGACCCCGTTTCCGGACTGCGCCTCGACGGTCGCCTCGATCTCGGAGAGCTCCGACTCGATGTCGCCCTCGCGGGTGCGGCGGAGCACGGCGCGGGCCTCGTCGGTCCGGCCCTGCTCGTAGAGCCACCGCGGGCTCTCGGGCATCCGGAGCATCCCGATCGCGAGCACGACGGCCGGGACCATCCCCGCGCCGAGCATGATCCGCCACGATCCGGAGCCGGAGAAGGCGTAGTTGACGAAGTACGACGAGAGGATCCCCACGGTGACCATCAGCTGGTTCAGCGACGTGAGCCCGCCGCGGACGGAGGGCGGCGCGATCTCAGAGATGTACAGGGGACCGACGATCGAGGCGAACCCGATGGCGATCCCGTCGATCATCCGTCCCGCGACGAGCACCTCGACGGTCGGCGCGACCGCCATGAGGAACGAGCCGAGGAAGAACACCCCGGCCGAGAGCAGGATGAACCGCTTGCGGCCGACGCGGTCGGATATCTGTCCGCCGACGGCCGCGCCGGCGGCCGCCCCGACCATCGCGCCGCTGACGACGATCCCCTCCACCAGAGGGGTCAGCTCGAAGGTCGTGTCGATGAAGAGGATGGCTCCGGAGATGATCCCGGTGTCGAACCCGAACAGGAGTCCGTTGAGCGCCGCGAGCGCGGAGACGACGTACACGAACCGTCCGCCCTCCCCGCGGATCACAGCCCGCATATCTGCGGTTGACATGAGGTACCAATCCGACCGTAACCGTCTTTTATTTAGAAGGCTTCTGATTTATTATTAATTTACATCTATGAAGTTATTTTGTGCCCTTGGAGACATACGGAATCTACCGAGGTTCGTATAATATTTATTCGTCTCCGAATAGCATTCTACACCCGTGGGAACGCGGCGGTCCGGTCGCCGATCGACGGTCGGAACACCGCGGCTCTCCGATGTCGATGTCGCGTGAAAAAACCGCAGTCGCGCGTCGGACTGGCTACTCCAGCACGTACGTCTCGTCGCCGTCGAGGACGACGGGCTCGGCCGCAGCGCCCGCCGCCTTCACCTCGTTGACGAACTCCTGCGTCTCGATCTCGATCGGCGGGAACGAGTCGTAGTGCATCGGGAACACCACGTCGGCGCCCACCCAGTCGGCCGCGATGCCGGCGCCGGCGGGACCCATCGTGAAGTGGTCGCCGGCTGGCAGGGCGGCGGCGTCGGGTTCGAGGTACGGCGCGATCACGTCGACCATCTCGGACATCAGCCCGGTGTCGCCGGCGTGGTAGAACGTCGTGCAGTCGGGGTCCGACTCCTGGGTCGGCTTCTTGTCGCCGATCACGAAGCCGGCCGGCATCCCGGCGGAGGTGCCGTAGCCGGTCTCGATCCCGTTCGAGTGGTCCGCGCGGACCATCGTCACCCACGCGTCGCCGCACTCGGCGGTGCCGCCGATGTTCATCCCCATGCCGCCGACCGCGTCCTCGTGGCCGAAGTTGTCCTGGATGTACCCCGTCAGCTCCGGGGTGGCGACCACCGTCGCGCCCTCGTAGCGGTCCACGTCGCCGATGTGGTCCGCGTGGCCGTGGGTCAAGAGGAGGTAGTCGGGGTCGAGCTCCTCCGGGTCGACGTCGGTCTTCGGGTTGTCGAAGTACGGATCGATCAGCAGCTCCGTGTCGTCGACGACGACGTGCCACGTCGAGTGGCCGTGCCAGGTGAGTTCCATGGTACGCCTGGTACGTCTCGGCGAGCCGTAATAAAAGTCGACGCCGCGGCCACTGCCCCCGCCGGGAGAGGAGTTAACCGCCCGCCGCACGAACGGCCGCCGATGCCCTCCCAGCGGAACGACCGCGTCCCGCGGACCGACCGGTGTCGCGAGTGGGGCCGAGCGGTCGTGCCAGACGGGGACCACCGGACTGACGCCGAGTCCGCGGTCGACCGGGCCGAGTAGCCCCGTCGCGTTTGCCTCTCCGGGAACGCTTTTCGGGCGGCCGCCCGATTGCCGAGACATGCACCACGCACGGTTCCGCGACCCGGCCGGCTCGATCCGCGAGGGGACCTACGACCCCGAGACCGACACCGTCGCCTTCGCCGGCGAGGAGTACGCCCTCGACGACCCCGCGATCGACGTGCTCCCGCCCGCCGAGCCGACGAAGATCGTCTGTATCGGCCGCAACTACGCCGACCACGCCGCCGAGCTCGGCAACGAGGTGCCGGACCGACCGCTCCTCTTCTTGAAGCCGCCGAACGCGCTGGCGAGCCACGGCGACGAGATCACGACGCCCGCCGGGAAAGACCGGATCGACTGGGAGGCCGAGATAGCGGTCGTCATCGGCGAGCAGTGCAAGGACGTCGACGCCGACGACGCGATGGACGTCGTCGCGGGCTTCACCTGCATGAACGACGTGTCGAACCGCGACGACCAGAACCGCGAGCAGAACTGGGTGCGCGGCAAGGCGTTCGACAACGCCGCGCCGCTCGGCCCGGTGCTGGCGACCCCCGACGAGGTCCCGGCGGACGCGAGCGTCGAGCTCCGCGTCAACGGCGAGACGAAGCAGTCCAGCGACCGCGAGCACTTCATCTTCGACGTGCCGACGCTGATCGAGGAGATCACGACCTACCTCACCCTAGAGCCCGGCGACGTGATCTCGACCGGCACGCCCGAGGGCGTCGGCGCCCTCTCCGACGGCGACACCGTCGAGGTGGAGGTCGAGGGGGTCGGGACGCTCGAACACGACGTGCGGGTCCCCTGACCGGGTCCACGCCGGTCCGAGTCGGACGCCTCGGCCGCCGTGGCGTCCGATAACACACCGGGTTTCCGGTGAACGGCCGCTTCGGCCACCCTTAAGAGCGCCCCGCCCGGATCCACGCGCATGCAACCACGGGATCTCTCCGATCACTCGCCGTACGTGCCCGGCCGGGGCGTCGAGGAGGTCGCCCGCGACCGCGGGCTCGACCCCGACGACCTCATCAAGCTCTCATCGAACGAGAACCCGCACGGCCCGAGCCCGGCGGCCGTCGAGGCGATCCGCGAGCACGCCGACCGCGTCCACCAGTACCCGAAGTCCTCGCACACGGACCTCACGGAAAAGCTGGCGGAGAAGTGGGACGTGTCGACCGAGCAGGTGTGGGTCTCGCCCGGCGCCGACGGCTCGATCGACTACCTCTCGCGGGCCGCGTTGGAGCCCGGCGACGAGGTGCTCGTCCCGGAGCCCGGCTTCGCCTACTACGCGATGTCCGCCCGCTACCACCACGGCGAGGTCGCCGAGTACGCGCTCACCCCCGACGACGGGTTCGCGCAGGACGCGGAGACGGTGCTGTCCGCCTACGGCGGCGAGCGGATCGTCTACGTCACCTCGCCGCACAACCCCTCGGGCTCGGTGATGCCCCTCGACGCGGTCGAGGCGATCGCGGACGCGACCGCCGAGGAGACGCTCGTCGTCGTCGACGAGGCGTACGGGGAGTTCGCCGAGGTCGACAGCGCGATCCCGCTCGTCGACGAGCGCGACGACGTGGCGGTGCTCCGGACGTTCTCGAAGGCGTACGGCCTCGCCGGGCTCCGGGTCGGATACAGCGTGGTCCCGGAGGCGTGGGGCGAGGCGTACGCCCGGGTCAACACCCCCTTCGCCGCGAGCGAGCTGGGGTGCCGGGCCGCGCTCGCCGCCCTCGACGACGAGGAGCACGTCGCGGAGTCGGTCGAGACGGCGCGCTGGGCCCGCGAGTACATCGCGGCCGAACTGGACGCCCCGACCGTGGAGTCGGCCGGGAACTTCGTGCTCGCCGAGGTCGGCGACGCGGAGCGGGTCGCCGAGGCGGCGCAGGAGCGCGGCGTGATCATCCGCGACTGCACCTCCTTCGGGCTCCCCGAGCACGTCCGGATCTCGACCGGCACGCGCGAGGGGACCCGCGAGGCCGTCGACCTGCTCAACGAGACGCTGTCGGACCTGGAGCTCGGTTCCCGGCCATGACCGCCGACCGCGTCGCCGTCACCGGCACCCCCGGGACCGGCAAGTCGACGGCGACGGCGCTGCTCGAAGACGAGTACGACGTGATCCACCTCAACGACCTGATAAAGGAGAACGACGAGCTCTGGACCGACCGCGACGCCGACCGCGACACGCTCGTCGCCGACCTCGACGCGGTCCGCGAGCGCCTCGGCGACTGGTCCGGCGTGCTCGATTCCCACCTCGCGCACCGGTTCGACGTCGACCGCGTGGTGGTCCTTCGCTGCCGCCCGGAGGAGATCGAACGGCGGCTCGAAGCCCGCGGCGAATCAGCCGCGACCGCCCAGGAGAACGCGGAGAGCGAGGCGCTCGACGTGATCCTCTCGGAGGCGGTCGACGAACACGGGATCGAGAACGTCTACGAGATCGACACCACCGACCGCGATCCCGAGGCCGTCGCGGACGCGGTCCGGGCGGCGATCGAGGGCGACCGCGAGCCGAGCGCGGGGACCGTCGACTTCATCGATTATATATGAGCCCGCCGCGAGGTTCGGGTCGATAGATGACCCTCGACCAGTACCGCTCCGTCGCGGACCGTCTGCTCGGTCCGTGGGTGCGCGCCGCGGCCAAGATCGGCCTCTCGCCCGACCAAGTGAGCGTGATCGCGTTCGGCGTCGCCGTCGCCGCCGCCGCCGCGTTCGCCGTCGGCGAGCCCGCCTTCTACGTCGCCGGGGCGGTCTGTGTCCTGCTCAACGGCTGGCTCGACCTCGTCGACGGCGCGCTCGCGCGCCACCTCGAGGTCTCCTCCGACGGCGGCGACCTCCTCGATCACGTCCTCGACCGCTACGCCGACATCGCGGTGATCGCCGGCTTCACGGTCGGGATCGGGGCGTACGCGCTCGGCTTCGCCGCCGTGACCGGCGTGCTGATGACCTCGTACATGGGCACCCAGATCCAGGCGGTCGGCATCGGCCGCGAGTACGGGGGCCTCCTGGGGCGCGCCGACCGGCTCGCGCTGATGGGGATCGTCGGCGTCGTCGCCGCGGCGTACGCCGCACCGATCGTCGCCGGGCTGAACGTCGTCGGCCTCCTGCTCGCGCTGTTCGCGGCCGTCGGCCACCTCACGGCTGTTCAGCGGTTCCTCGGCGCGTGGCGCGACCTGTGAGGCCTGGTGGGAATCTCGAAACGCTCTCCCCATCGAACCCAGCGGTCCCCGAAACACTTTGAGTCTTGACGAGTTACGGCCAGTCATGGCCCGAGCCGACCCGCGAGACTCGGACGCTCCCACTCGGGAGATCAGGCTGATCGAGAATCCAGACGGCCAGTGGACGGCTCGCGACCTCCGCGCCGAGGTGACTGCACAGGGCAAGAGCCGGACTGCCGCCCTCGACAACCTCGACGCCGTCGTCGAGGCGGTCGAGAACGAAGGGGGAAACCCGCCGACGGACGACGAGATCCGCGATCTCGGCGTCGATCCGAAGGTGGCTCGATCTCAGGACGACGATCTCCCAGATCCGCTGCAGTAGCGATGGTAACGCGGGACTTCTCCGGCGAAGACGTGTACAAGGTACTGGTGAACGTCGGCGGGTTCCAGCACGTTCGGACGACGGGAGATCACCTGATCCTTCGATGGGATCCACCGGCGGAACACGAGGACACGGACGCCCGCGTCGTGACCGTACCCGCACACGACTCGATCAGTATCGGGACGCTTCACGACATCGCGGCCGACGCCGGCGCGGAGGATTTCGAGGCGTTCTGCGAGTGGATCGATCGGAATCGGTGAGACTGTCAGAGAGCCGCCGGCGAGGGAACGCTTAAAAGCGTCCGGGCGGAACGGATGCGTATGCCCACCTTCGAGCTGAACCTGTCCGACGACGTGTACGCGGAGTTCCAGCAGCTCGCCGAACAGGAGTTCGTCTCCGAGGAGCAGGCCGCCGAGGACCTGATCGCCTCCGGCATCGAGGCGTACAACGTGAGCGTCGTCGACGACGACCCCCGCGACGAGATGCTCGACGGCGCGGAGAACAACATGTTCGACACGGCACAGGACCCGGGGAGCCTCGAAGACGACCGCCTGTAGCCGGCTCGCCTCTCACACTGATCCCGCCTTTTCCCGACGAGCGGCCCGCTAGTAACCGAGCCGCAGCAGTCGGTTCGCCAGCAGCGCGGTCAGCGCCAGCCCCATCACGCCGGCGAGGAGCCCGAACGCGACCGACCAGCCGGCGGCGTCCGACATCACGCCGACGACGACGCTCCCCGACGCGCCGATCACCATGTAGGCGGTCCGGACGAGCCCGAAGCCGGCGCCGCGCTCGGCGTCCGAGAGGAGGTCCATGAACCGCGACTGCAGCGGCGCGCCCCACGACATCGCGAGCCCGACGAACACGACGCCGACGACGGTGGCGGGGCGGCCGAGGCCGAGCTCCGCGGACGCGACGAGCAGGCCGTAGCCGACGACTCCGGCGGCCATCGTCGCCATCACGGTCGCGTCGCGGCCGATCCGGTCGGACACCGACCCCGTCACCGGCTGCGTCGCGCCGTGGACGAGGAAGTACAGCGAGAACAAAAGCGCCGACAGCCCGGTCGAGAGCCCCGTTCCGAACTCCAGGAACGACGGGAGGAAGGAGGCGGTCGCCTGCCACGTGAACGCGCCCATCGTCGCCAGCGCGGTCGTGTAGAGGATGGGGGGCCGGGAGAGCAGCTCCGCGAGCGGCCCGAGGGCGAACCGCTCGCGCATCGCCTGGTCGGGGCGGAGCGGCTCGGTGGGTCGCACCCGCCACGCGAAGAGGACGAACACGGGAACCGCGGCGGCGACGCCGAGGGCGATACCGGCGCGCCAGCCGTACCGCGATCCGACGAGCGCTGCCAGCGGCGGCGCCGCCAGTCCCGCGACCGGCCCGCCGGCGACGTGGACCCCGATGGCGCGGCCGATGTCGTCGAACTGCCGCGTGAGGAAGGTGGTCGCCACCGAGTAGTGGAGCCCGGCGCCGGCGCCGAGGAGGACGGTGAACAGCCCGAAGACCGCGATCGACGGGGAGACGGCGATGAGCAGCGAGGCGACCGCGGTGGCGCCGACGGCGGTCAGGATGACCGCGCGCTCGCCGTACCGGTCGCCGAGCACCCCGGAGGGGAACTGCGAGATCGCGTACGCCAGCCACATCCCGGAGAGCGCGAGACCGACGGTTCCGTTCGTGACCCCGAACTCCGCCGTGATCGCCGGAACGAGCGGGCTGATGACCAAGCGCGCGACCATCGTCGCGGTGAACGCGAGCGTACAGAGCGCGAGCGCGGCGTGTTTGTACCGCCAGTTCACGGTTGCCGTTGCGTCCGGGTCAAAAAGCGGCTTCCGATCGCGGCATGGGAGCCTCCGATCGCGGCACGCCTTCGCCCTCGCCGCGATCCCGCGTTCATTTCAATAGGTTTACTTTACATCCCGAATAACGAAGGCCCGCATGTCCCTCCAGATCGGTTCGACGGTAACGAACGGTCTCCGCCGAGTCGCGAATCGGAACGGCCTGCTTCTGGTCCTCGCGTCCGTCCTCGTCGGGACGGCGTGGCAGGTGGCGTTCAACAGCGCCATGGCGGCGTCGCTCCCGCCCGAGGTCGCCGGCCAGCTCGCGCCGGTGGTCGACGCGCCGTTCCCCGTACTCGCCGCCTTCGCGGTCGTTTCGTTCCTCGTGCTACCGGTCGTCTCGGTCGCGGCGATCCGGACCTTCGTCGCGGGCGAGACCGACCGCGTTCCGCGCGAGTTCGTCACCCGCCGGATCGGCTGGGTCGTGGCGAACCTCGTTGTCGGCGGCATGGTCCTCGGTGTGCTCGTCATGGTCGGGACCGTTCTGTTCGTGGTTCCCGGAATCATCGTCTACGTCGCCCTGCTGTTCATGGCGGTCTTCGTCGCGGTCGAAGACGAGAACTTCGTCGCCGCGATGGGGGACAGCTGGCGGCTCACCCGGGGGAACTGGATCCGGCTGTTCGTGCTGATCCTCATCGTCACCGTCCCGTTCACCGTCGCGATAACCGCCCTGTCGATCGCGCTCACGATCGCGGTCGGTCCGGCGTCGGGCGCGGCGACGCTCGTCACCGTCGCGATCTCGATGGCGTTCAGCATCGTGGTCCTCGGCGTGATCGCCGAGGCGTTCGAGCGCCTCCGCGAGGGCGACTCCCGAGGCGAAGCCGGCGAGAGCGGTGCGACCGATCCCGGCTCCGCGCCGGCGGCGTGACGGCGGTCCCCGAGTCCGGACGGAGAGGCGCGTCCGCGGTCACCCGACGACGAACTCGATCGGGTACTCCGTGAAGTTCTCGTAGCCGTCCTCGGTGACGACGGCGATGTCCTCGATCCGAACCCCGCCCACGTCGGGGTCGTAGAGCCCCGGCTCCACGGTTATCACGTGGCCGGGCTCCAGCTCCTCCCCGCCGGTCGCGAGGCGCGGGGACTCGTGGACGTCGAGGCCGACCCCGTGGCCGGTGGAGTGGATGAACCCCGTCTCCGTCTCGGGGTCGGTCCGGAACGTCGGTTCGCCCGCCTCCTCGTACACCTCGCAGGCCGCCGCGTGCACGTCCTCGCCGGTCGCTCCGGGCTCGACCGCGTCGAGCGCGGCGTCGAGCGCGCGCTCGGTGAGCTCGTACCACTCGCGCAGCGTCTCGCTCGGCTCGCCGACGCAGAACGTCCGGGTCATGTCGGCGTTGTACTTCGTCGCCTTCGACCGCGGGAAGATGTCGACGATGATCGCCTCGTTCGCCCGGAGCGGCCCGGACCCGCGGTCGTGTGGGTCCGCGGCCTGCGCGCCGCCGGCGACGATCGTCTGGTCGAGCGCGCAGCCGCGCCGCAGCAGCGTCACCTCGATCTCCTCGGTCACCCGCTCGCTGGTGAGGGGCTCGCCGTCGTGCAGCAGCACCCCGGTTTCCGCGTCGTCCCCGTCACCGGCCACGTCGGCGCCGGCGAGCAGGTCCTCGGCGGCCCGCATCGCGGCCTCGTTGGCGCGCTGGGCCTCGCGAATCGCGTCCACCTCCTCGTCGGTCTTGACGGCCCTGACCTCCCGGAGTCGGTCGTCGGCGTCGACGGCGACCTCGATCCCGCGCTCGCGGAGCGCGTCCGCGGTGCCGACCGGACCCCGCGGCGGCATCGAGACGGACTCGACCCCCTTGTCGCGGACGAACCGGGCGTACATATCGTTGCGGGCCTCGCGGCCGCCGTACTCGTAGTCGTAGTCGGCGTGTCGCTCGACCCCGTCGGCGGCCGCCTCCCTCTTCGCCCGACCGTACTCCAACCCGCCGACGAGGACGTGGATCTCGCCGTCGGCGTACAGCGTGAGGAACGGGTCGGGGCCGGTGAACCCGGAGAGGTACAGCTGGTTGGCGTCGTCCTGCGAGGCGTCGATCAGGTAGCCGTCCGTCTCGAGGTCGGCCAGCCGGTCGTCGAGTCGCGCGCGGTTCATACGACACCTGCTCGGGCGACCCCCAAATCCGTTGCCCTCGCGGAACGCCGCGGTGCGTCCGAGACGACGCTCGGCCCGCGAAATAGCTATATAGGTGAGCCTCGCCGAACGCCGATCGGTTCAGACCGATGTTAAGGCCGACCGAAAAGCCGGCAATAATCGTCATATACGGCCTTGTTCGGGCCTCAAATAGACTTTCTCTGATTCGAAACTTGGCCAAGGATTTAAATACTCTCGGCACTTACGTAACGGTGAGGAAACCAACCGAGACGCGTCTCTCGGTCCCCTCGTTCCCTCCACTTGAACTAACCAATGAGCGAAAACGTTCGAACGTACACGGCGGAGCACGCCGACGAGACCGAGTCCGAGACCGAGTCGGCCGACGAGGAGCTGCGCTGCCCGGAGTGCGGCGGCCAGCTCGCGACCGACACGGAACACGGCGAGACCGTCTGCGTCGACTGCGGGCTCGTCGTCGAGGAGAACGAGATCGACCGCGGGCCGGAGTGGCGCGCGTTCGACTCGAAGGAGAAAGACGAAAAGAGCCGCGTGGGTGCCCCGACGACGAACATGATGCACGACAAGGGGCTCTCGACCAACATCGGCTGGCAGGACAAGGACGCCTACGGCAAGTCCCTCTCCAGCCGGCAGCGCGAGAAGATGCAGCGGCTCCGCACCTGGAACGAGCGGTTCCGCACCCGCGACTCGAAGGAGCGCAACCTCAAACAGGCGCTCGGCGAGATCGACCGCATGGCCAGCGCACTCGGCCTCCCGGACAACGTCCGCGAGACCGCGTCGGTCATCTACCGTCGCGCGCTCGACGAGGACCTCCTGCCGGGACGCTCCATCGAGGGCGTCTCGACGGCGTCGCTGTACGCCGCCGCCCGGCAGGCCGGGACCCCCCGGAGCCTCGACGAGATCTCGGCGGTCTCCCGCGTCGAGAAAGACGAGATCGCGCGGACGTACCGCTACGTCGTCCGCGAGCTGAAACTGGAGATCCAGCCCGCCGACCCCGAGAGCTACGTCCCGCGGTTCGCCTCCGATCTCGGCCTCTCCGACGAGGCCGAGCGTCGGGCGCGCTCCCTGCTCGACACCGCGAAGTCGCAGGGGATCCACTCGGGCAAATCGCCCGTGGGACTCGCGGCCGCCGCCGTCTACGCCGCCTCGCTCCTCGTCAACGAGAAGGTGACCCAGAGCGAAGTCAGCGACGTGGCGAACATCAGCGAGGTCACGATCCGGAACCGGTACCACGAGCTGCTCGAAGCCGAGGACGGCGTCGCGCTGAACTGACGCCGCTCCGAACCGATTCGTCCCGTCGGCGCCCGCCGCTTTTCCGAACGCCCAAGCCCCCGCAGGGCGAGCCACGGGTATGGAGACCACTCGTCACTTCACGGCGACGACGTACGTCGTCAACGACGGCGCGACCGCGCTCCACGCCCACGAGCGGCTGGGGATCCGGCTCCCGCCGGGCGGTCACGTCGACCGCGACGAGCTCCCGCACGAGGCCGCGCTCCGAGAGGTCCGCGAGGAGACGGGGCTGGAGGCGGAGCTCGTCGCGACCGAGTCGTCGATCGCGGGGCCGAACACGCGCGGGCTCCCGGAGCCGGCCCACCTCATGCTCCACGACATCAACGTCCACGAGGACGGGTCGGTCGGCCACCAACACGTCGACCACCTCTACTACGCCCGGGTCGACTCGCGGGAGATCGCGCCGAACGGCTCGGACGAGGTCGATCCCGACGGCTGGCGCTGGTACACGCCGGCGGAGCTGGCGGAGAGCGACCTCCAGCCCGACGTGATCGAGCTCGGCCGCGAGGCGATCGCCGCCGTCGACGAGGCGTAGCCGGGAGCGGAACGATCAGAATTAGTGACAGATCGGCCGACGGCCGGCGTCAGACGGCCGTCTCACGCTCCGGAAGGTATTTGGGTCGTTGCAGGCGACGTAAACGCAAATGGACGCAGAGCGAAGAGCGGAGATAACCGGGTGGGACGCCCGGGAGTTCTCGGACGGGTTCGCGGGGCTCCGGCGTCTCGTCGACCGGGGGTTCTCCGGCGCGGTGACGAACGGCACGGGGTGGCTGTTCGTGTTCGAGGGCCGCGTCGTCGGCACCGCCGACGCCGACCTCGACGCGTTCGCGGACGCCTCCGGGACGATTTACAAGGCACCGGCGGAGGTTCTCCCGGTCCTGTTCGCCATGCAGGAGCGGGGCGGCGAGCCGCGGGCGCAGTACTACACGAACGACACGCCGCTGTCGGAGGCCGACCGGAAGCTCTCCGAGGGGGGATTCACCGGCTACGTCGAGCTGTCGGAGAACGTGCTCTCGGGCGACTACTACGTCACCTACACCGCGGGCGAGTCGATGGCCGCGGCGTACGTCGGCAACTCGCGCCGGCTCGAGACCGGCGACGACGCCTTCGAGCTGGCCGACGACGAGGTCGGGATCTACACCGTCTACGAGGTGGACCTGAACGTCCGGGAGATCCCAGAGCCCGAGCCGGCGGCCGAAGCGACCGACGCATCGGACGCGGACGAAGCGATCGCGGACGTGGCGGGAACCGACCGGCCGGGCACCGACAACGCGAGCTCCGACGAGACGGGCGCGACCGACACCGAAGACGAGGCCGGCGTCGGGGGTGCCGAGGCGGGCACTGACGACCCGGTGGTCGTCGACGACGAGACCGACGACGCCGCACCCGACGCGTCACCCGACGACGAGGACGCGGCCGGGACCCGTGCAACAGGCCGCGAATCGACCGACCCAGAATCACCCGACCGAGCGAGTTCCGGAGGGCGGCCCTCCGACACAGAGGTCCGTCCGGGGTCGGCCGGCGGAGAGGAGACCGGAGACGCGGGGCGGTCCGACGGCTCGAACGACGGCGACACCGCCGCCGACACCGCCGCGGACGCGACCGAGCGGCCGGGGTCCGGACGCAAGGGCGGGCGCGGAGCGGCCGGCGATCGGTCCGATCCCCTGACCGATCGGGCCGGCCCGCAGTCGGTCGACGATCCCTCCGACGCTCCCGACTCCGATGGCGATCGCCCGGGCGACGACGTGTTCTCGGAGGAGGAGGAGTGGCGCGAGCAGAAGTCGATCCCGGCGCTCGACCCGTCCGAGGCGAGCGAGCCGGCTGGCGGCCGCCGTCGCGGTGAGGCCGGTCCGAACGGCGGCGAGCAGTCTCAGCGCGGAGATCAGGCGCGACAGCGCTCCGGGAGCGGCGGTCGGAGCGGAGCGTCCGGCTCGGCCGCCGCGAACGGCGACGACCGGTCCCCGGAGCCGCGCTCCACGGACCGCGATCGCTCGAACCGGTCGGCCGTCTCGCAGCGCGCGTCGCAGTCGGACTCGGGCGATGGCGTCGACGAGCGGCTCCGACAGCTCCGGCGCGAGCTGGAGGCGGCCGAGGAGAAGCGGGCGTCCCTGGAGGCGGAACGCGACGACCTGGCGAGCGAACGAGACGAGGTCGCCGCGGAGCGCGACGAGCTCGCGTCCGAGGTCGACCGGCTGGAGTCGGAGCTGTCGACGCTCCGAGAGGAGCGCGACCGACTGAAGTCGGAGCTGTCGGCCGCCCGCGACCGGCTCCCCGAGAGCGACCGGACGATCTCGCCGGCGGAGGCGCGGAGCGGGACGAACCTCTTCGTCAGGTACGAGTCCAAGGGCGGCGCGACGCTCGAGGACGCCCACGACGGGACGGTCGACCGCGACGCGCTCCGCGAGAACCTCCGGATCGAACACCACACGAGCTTCGAGACGGACGGGCTGGCCGTCGACGGCCGCCCGTACGAGGAGTTCCTCAAGGACACCATCGAGTACGGCTTCACCCGGTGGCTCGTCGAGGACCTCCCCTTCGAGGTCAGCGGCACCGGCAACCAGAGCGTGCTCCGGGACCTGTACGACGCCATCCCGGAGATCGACCGCGCGGAGATCGGCGGCAGCGTGTCGATCGCGATCCGCGAGAACGGCGAGGAGACCCGCGAACAGCGCTCGTTCGACCTGGTGTTGCGCGACCGGATGGGGAACCCCCTGTTCGTCGCCGACCTCAACGACAGCCGCGACCCGACCGCCGAGGGCACGCTGGAGTCGCTGGTCGAGAACGGGCGCGACATCGCCGAGTCGAACGAGCCCTTCGCCGCGGCGTTCGCGGTGACGGAGAGCTTCTTCGAGCCGGGCGCCCTAGAGACCGCGAGCGACGCGGTCGGCGGCGGGCTGTTCAGCCGGTCGAAGCGCGCGAGCTTCGTGAAGCTCTCGCGCAAGCGGGGGTACCACCTCTGTCTGGTCGAGGCCCGCGACGGCGGCTTCCACATGACGGTCCCGGACCTGTAGCTGGCCGGGCCAGCAGTATTTCCGGCAGGTGGTCGAGAATGTCCGGTGAAAATTCGGTCGAAACGCGGTCAATCGCAGGAAACACGCCTATTCAAACGCGGTTCAAACGCGACGTAAACGCCGCTTCCCGCCGTCACAAACGATCCGTGCGTCGCCCCGCGCGAAGTCGAATCGGTTCAGTTCTCGAGCTCTGCGGCGTCGTCGATCCGCATGGAGCCGAGCTTGTCGACCGTCTCGTCGAGCTTCTCGTCGAGCTCGTCGACGAACTCGTGGGTGCGCTCGGTCGTGATCGCGCCCTGGCTGGACGGCTCGATGAGGTTCTCCTCCTCGAGCACGCGCAGCGAGTAGCGGACCTTGTGATGGGGGTATCCCGTCTCGTTCGACATCTTCACGATGCCGATCGGCTCGTTTTCGATGACCATCCGCAGGACCTGGAGGTGACGTTCGAGCATGTCTACCTCCTTCTCTAGTCGATCTATCATGGCACATGTTAACTCGTCATGCCCCCGTTTAAAAGTTGCTGTCGGGGACCGGCCCGGAATCGCTCGACCCGACGCTTTGACGTGGGAGTAGTTAACGCATTCGATCGCGCCGACCGCCGACGCGAGCGGACCACTCCGTCGCGGGCGGCGAAGGCACCTGCACGAACGGCGATAGCGACGCACACGCTGGTCGGATCTAATGCACGTTCGTGGTGTATTCCCGGCGCTGGACCGTAATCGGTTTTACCCCCCGCCGGAAACCACCGGGTCGTATGACACTCACCATCGTCGGCTCCCAGCTGGGAGACGAGGGCAAGGGCGCGCTCGTCGACCGGTGGGGAGGGGACGCGGACGTCGTAGTCCGTTATCAGGGCGGCGACAACGCCGGCCACACCGTCGTCGAGGGCGGCGTCGAGTACAAGCTGTCGCTCGTGCCGAGCGGCGCGGTCCGGGGCACGACCGGGATCCTCGGCAACGGCTGCGTCGTCAACCCCAAGACGCTGTTCACCGAGATCGACGACCTGCGCGAACGCGGGCTCGACCCCGACGTGCGGGTCGCCCGCCGGGCGCACGTCATCATGCCGTACCACCGCGTGCTGGACGGGATCGAAGAGGAGGTCAAGGCGGACGACGACGCGGGCGACGAAGTCGGTACCACCGGCCGCGGCATCGGCCCGACCTACGAGGACAAGGCCGGTCGGCGGGGGATCCGGATCGCCGACCTGCTCGACCCCGACGTGCTCCGCGAGAAACTCGAGTACGTCGTCCCGCAGAAGCGCGCGCTCGTCGAGGACGTGTACGAGCTCGACCTCGCTGACGACGACCGCGCCGACGCGTTCGACGTCGACGCGCTCCACGAGGAGTTCGCCGCGATCGGCGAGCGCCTCGCCGACGAGGGGATGACCGTCAACTGCTCCGACTACCTCTACCGCCGCCGCGAGGCGGGCGACGAGATCCTCTTCGAGGGCGCGCAGGGCACCCACATCGACGTCGATCACGGGAACTACCCGTTCGTCACCTCCTCGAACCCGACTGCCGGCGCCGCGTCAGTCGGCTCAGGGCTCGGCGTCACCCAGGTCGGCGACGGCGAGGTCGTCGGCATCGTGAAGGCGTACCTCTCGCGGGTCGGCGAGGGGCCGCTCCCGACCGAGCTGGACGGCGACGCCGACGAGGAGGCGCTCGCCGACGATATCCGCGAGAAGGGCGGCGAGTTCGGCACCGTCACCGGTCGTCCGCGTCGGATCGGCTGGCTCGACCTCCCGATGCTCCGACACGCCGCGCGCGTCTCCGGGTTCACCGGCGTCGCGGTCAACCACGTCGACGTGCTCGCGGGGCTCGACGAGCTGAAGGTGTGTACGGGCTACGAGCTCGAGGGCGAGAAGCTCGACACCGTCCCGACGACGACCGAGCGCTGGGAGCAGTGCGAGCCCGTCTACGAGACGCTCGACACGTGGGAGCCGTTCGACTCGGCCGCGGTCGCCGAGGAGGGCTACGACGCGCTCCCCGAGGCGGCCCGCGAGTACCTGGAGTTCGTCGCCGACGAGATCGACACCCCCGTCTACGCGGTCGGCGTCGGCCCCGACCGCGAGGAAACGGTCGAGCTGACGAACCCGTTCGACGAGTAGTCTCTCGCTCGTCCGTCGTTCGGACTTCCCGACTATTCCTGCGCGTCGACGCCGTTCAGCGCGGCGAGGTCCTCGTCGGTCAGCGACAGGTCCGCGGCCGCGAGGTTCGACTCGAGGTGGTCGACGCTGGAGGTCCCCGGGATCGGCAGCGTCACGTCGGAGTGGTCGAGGAGCCACGCGAGCGCGACCTGCCGCGCCGTCGCGTCGCGCCGGTCGGCGACCTCGGCGAGCGCGCCGGGGGTCTCGTCTCCGTCGACCGCATACATCGGACCCCACGGGATGAACCCCACGTCGTGGCGCTCGCAGGCCCGCAACACGTCCTCGTCGTCGCGGTGGCCGACGTTGTACCGGTTCTGGACCGTCGCGATATCGACGATCTCCATGGCGGTCTCCAGCTGTTCGACGGTGACGTTCGAGAGCCCGACGTGGGCGATCTGGCCGGCGTCCTTCATCTCCGCGAACGCGTGGACCGACTCCTCGAAGTCGGTGTCGGGGTCCGGGCGGTGGTACTGGTACAGGTCGATCGTGTCGGTCCCGAGCCGATCGAGGCTACACAGCACCTGGTTCTTGAGGAAGTCCGGGTCGCCGTGGGGCAGCCAGTCCCCCTCGCGGTTGCGGAGCAGGCCGGCCTTCGAGGCGATGACCACGTCATCGGGGTCGCCGAGCGCCTCACCGATCAGGCGCTCCGAGACGCCCGGGCCGTAGGAGTCCGCGGTGTCGACGAAGTCGACGCCGAGGTCCACGGCCCGCTGGAGGACCCGCTTGGCCTCTTCCTCGTCGTCCGGTCGGCCGATGATCTCCTCGCCGGTGACCCGCATCGCGCCGAAGCCGAGGCGGTTGACGGTCAGGTCGCCGCCGATGTCGAACGTGTCGCTGCGGTCGGTAGGGTCTGAAGCCATGGGCGAACGGTCGCGCGCCACGCGGAAAGCCGTGGGGATGGCGGAAGCGCGGGAGGCGGAAACGCGCGTGGCGGTGCGTCCTTTCGATCCTCGACCGATCGGTCCGACCGATCGCCCGTCTTGCGCGCGTCGCTACTCATAAACCGCCCCCGCGTGATCGTGGGGTATGGACGCCGAGCGCGAGGTACTCGACGTGTTGGCGCGGAACGCCCGCGAGGACATCGACGACATCGCGGCCCAGACGGGCCTCGACGCGGACGCGGTAGCGGCGGCGATCGACGCGCTGGAGGCGGATAACGTGGTTCACGGCTACCAGGCGGTCGTCGACTGGGACCGCGTCGACGAGGGGAAGATCCGCGCGATCGTCGAGATCAACGTCGAACTCGACCGCGAGACCGGCTACGAGCAGGTCGCCGACCGGATCGCGAAGTTCCCCGCGGTCGACGCCCTCCATCTGGTCTCCGGCGACTACGACTTCGCCGTCGAGGTGCTCGGCGAGACGATGCAGGACGTCTCGCGGTTCATCTCCGAGCAGGTCGCGCCCATGCCGGAGGTCACCCAGACGGTGACCCACTACATCATGGAGACCTACAAGGACGGCGGGATCCGGTTCGAGGACGGCGATGACGACGATCGGCTCTCCGTCTCGCCATGAGACTCTCGGACCGCGCGAGCGACCTCCCGGAGTCGGGGATCCGGAAGTTCTTCGAGCTCGCCGAGGCGCGCGACGACGTGATCTCCTTAGGCGTCGGCGAGCCCGACTTCTCGGCGCCGTGGGCCGCCCGCACCGCCGCGATCGACTCGCTGGAACGCGGGAAGACCTCCTACACCTCGAACCGCGGGATGGCCGCGCTCCGCGAGCGGATCGCCGACCACCACGAGCGCTACGACCAGCCGTACGACCCGGCCGACGAGATCCTGGTCACGACCGGCGCGAGCGAGGCGGTCGACCTGGCCTTCCGGGCGCTGGTCGACCCCGGCGACACGGTCGCGGTCCACGAGCCGACCTACATCTCCTACGGGCCGGGGATCGAGCTGGCGGGCGGCGAGCAGCTGACGGTCCCCACGCGCGCCGAGGACGACTTCGCACTCACGCGGGAGTCGCTGGAGGCCGCTGGCGCCGCGGAGGCCGATCTGCTCGTGCTCTGTTACCCGAACAACCCCACGGGTGCGACGATGACGGAGGAGGAGTACGCCGAGGTCGCGGCGTTCTGTCGCGACAACGACCTCCGGGTGATCGCCGACGAGATCTACTCCGCGCTCACCTACGGCACCGATCACGCCTCGATCGCGACGCAGCCGGGGATGCGCGAGCGCACCGTCGTCGTCAACGGGTTCTCGAAGGCCTACGCGATGACCGGCCTCCGCCTCGGGTACGCGCTGGGCCCCGCGGAGGCGATCGACGCGATGAACCGGATCCACCAGTACACGATGCTGTCGGCGCCGACGACGCCGCAGTACGCGGCTTGCGAGGCGCTGGACCGGTGCGACGAGGAGGTGACCGAGATGGTCGACGAGTACAACCGCAGGCGACGGCTCGTCGTCTCTCGGTTCAACGAGATGGGCCTCGACACCTTCGAGCCGGGCGGCGCCTTCTACGCGTTCCCAGACTGCGGCGGCGACGACGAAGTCTTCGCGGAGGAGCTGTTGGAGGCGGAGGGCGTCGCGGTCGTCCCGGGCTCCGTCTTCGGCGAGGGCGGCGAGGGCCACCTTCGCGTCTCCTACGCGACCTCGATGCGGGAGCTGAAGGAGGCGACAGACCGGATCGCGTCGTTCGTCGAGTCGCGGGACTGACGGCGCACGCCACCATATCTCGTCTCTTGTTATCCAACCACAAGATTAATCAGTTGACACGATGAGATTCGCTCGGGAGTGATCGATCGTGTCCACCGTGATCGGACCGGTAACCGAGGAGATGCTCGTGCTGGCCGGCGGCGTCGCCGCGGCGGTTGTCGGCGTCTACCTCGTCGTCTGGGGCGTTAACGGACTCAGGCGGACGATCGCGGTGTGGAAGAGCGATCCGACACCGATCGGCGAGGCGCACCTCATCGACGGCACGATCGAAGTCGAAGGGACGGCGGAGGAGCTCTCCCGGACCCTCCGGTCCCCGTACGACGGCGCCCGCTCGCTCGCGTACAGCTACTCGAAGAAACGGAAGGAACGCGAGAGGAACGAGGACGGCGAGTACGAGACGGAGTGGCGGACTCTGGAGTCGGGCAGCGAGTCGGTCCCCTTCCTCGTCGCCGACGACACCGGATCGATCCCGGTCGACCCCGCCGCGGCGACACTCGGGATGGACAACGAGTACAGCGATCGCACGGGAGACATCAAAAAGACGGAGAGCCGCATCGACCCCGGCGACGGGGTCCACGTGATCGGGCAGAAGCGCTCCGCGAACGAGGCCGACGCCGACCTGGACGATCACCGGACGTACATCGGCGACGGCGAGGAGGCGCCGACGTTCCGAGTCACCGACGGCGGCGAGTTAGAGACCGTCGCGCGGATGTTCGGGCGGTCGCTGGGGAGCATCTTCCTCGGTGCGGGCCTCGTCGCCGGCTTCGGATACCTGCTTCTCACGTCGTTCCCCGGGATCGCCGCCGCGCTCGGCGTGAGCGGGATCTGAGACGCTGATCGACGGGTGCGCGACCGCTAAACTGTAAACGCGGTCCGAATTTCTCAACGTTTGCGAATTATTATCATAGATTCGGCGAAAGGGTCGGACATGGAGTTCCAGCTGACCGACGAGCAGAAACAGCTCCGCGAGGAGGTGCGGAAGTTCGCGGACGAGGAGATCCGACCGGTCGCGACCGAGTACGACGTGGCGGAAGAGTACCCCCACGAGGTGATGGAGAAGGCCGCCGACATGGGGCTGCTCGCGCCCCACGTCCCGGTCGAGTACGGCGGCGTCGGCTACTCCTCGCTGGAGAACGCGATCTTGACCGAGGAGCTGTTCGCCGCCGACCCCGGGATCGGCCTCTGCGTTTCCAGCGCCGGCTTCGGCGCGGAGGCGCTGATGGAGTTCGGCACGGACGAGCAGAAGGAGCGCGTCCTCCCCGAGGTGACCGCGGGGGACGCGGTGATGGGGTCGGCGATCTCGGAGCCGCAGGCGGGCTCGGACGTGACCTCGGTCGCGACCCGCGCGGAGAAGGACGGCGACGAGTGGGTGATAAACGGCTCGAAGATGTGGATCACGAACGGCACCGTCGCCGACTACTTCGTCGTCGTCTGCGAGACCGACCCCGAGATCGACGACCGCTACTCCGGCTACTCGCAGATCCTCGTCGAGGGCGACCGCGACGGTCTCACCCGTGACAAGATCACCGGGAAGCTCGGCATCCGCGCGAGCGACACCGCCGAGCTCCGGTTCGACGACGTGCGCGTGCCGGAAGAGAACCTGATCGGCCAGCGCGGGATGGGGTTCCTCCAGCTCATGCAGTTCTTCGACGAGACCCGGACCGCCGTGGCGGCGCAGGGCGTCGGGATCGCCCGCGGCGCGGCCGAGCGCGCCCTGGAGTACGCGGAAGAGCGCGAGCAGTTCGACCGCCCGATCAGCGACTTCCAGGCGATCAAACACAAGCTCGCGGAGATGCACACCAACACCGAGGCGGCCCGGTGGCTCACCTACCGCTCCGCGTGGGCGGTCGACAACGAGGCCGGCGACCTGACCGCGCTCGCGTCGATGGCGAAGGAGTTCGCCTCGCGGGTCGCCGTCGACGTGGCCGACGAGGCGGTCCAGGTCCACGGCGGCGCCGGCTTCGTCAACGACCACGACGTCGAGCGGCTCTACCGCGACGCGAAGATCACCCAGATCTACGAGGGGACCACGGAGATACAGAAGAACATCATCGCCCGCGAGCTGCTCGACGAGGGGATGTGAGGTCGGGGCCGCTGAGACCGCTCACTCCCCGTCGTACTCCATCGCGACGGAGTTGATACAGAACCGCTTGCCGGTCGGCTCGGGGCCGTCGTCGAACACGTGACCCAGATGCGAGTCGCAGTTCGCACACCGGACCTCGGTGCGGCGCATTCCGTGGCTGGTGTCGACCGTCGTCGTCACGGACTCCTCCTCGGCGGCGTAGAAGGCGGGCCAGCCGCAGCCGGACTCGTACTTCGTCTCGGCGTCGAAGAGGACGGTCCCGCAGGCGCGACAGCGGTACTCGCCGTCGTCGGGATGGTGGTCGACGTACTCGCCGGAGAACTTCGCCTCCGTGCCGCTCTCGCGGAGCACGCGGTACTCCTCCTCGGAGAGCCGCTCGCGCCACTCCTCGTCGGTCAGGTCCGCGGGAGCGGTGTCGTCGGGCTCGCTCGTTTCGCTCATACCTCGGGTAGGGACCGCACGCTCAAGGGGGTTGCGGCGATCCGACACGGCCCGCGGCGCAAGCGGTTTGCCCCTCGCGGCGGATCCACCGCCATGGCACGCGAAGTGACCCACGAGGAGCGCGGCCCGACGGTGCTCGACGAGTCGGATATGGGCGACGACGACCTGATCTACGTCTGCCGGTGCGGCCTCTCGGACACGCAGCCGCTCTGTGACGGTTCGCACAACGCGACGGCAGACGAGGAGGACGGCGTGGTGTACAAGTACGCGAACGACGACGCCGACGGCGAGCGCCGCGAGATCGACGAGATCGTCTACGAGAGCGAGTGAGGCGCCGCGGCTCGACGGAGGGGTCCCCGCCTACAGCACGCCCATCGCGTCGAGCCGCTCGGGGAGGTAGGTGTCCGTGACGAAGTCGAGCCCGCGGCTCGCGAGCGACTGCTGTTCCGACTTCTTCCCGATGTCGAGCTGGAGCTCGATCTGTTCCTCCCAGTAGTCGGTCTGGAAGCGCGGGTCCTCGAGTTCGGACTCGAGGGCGTTCACGTCGGAGTCGGAGAGCGGGTCCGAGGGGAGGTCGTACTCGACGATGTCCTCCGGCTGGATCCCGACGAACTGCGCCTCCGGCGTCGCGAGGTACTTCGAGAGGTGCGCGGACTTGATCGAGCCGTACGCCACGGAGCCGTAGATCCGGTAGGACCACGGGTCGCCGTCGGCGAAGACGGCGATGGGCACGTCCAGTTCGTCGTGGACGCGCTTCGTGATCCGGCGGGTCGCTCGCGCCGGCTGGCCCTTGAGGTGGATGACGAGGCAGTTGTACTCCTCGTCGAACCCGTTCTCGACGAGCCGGTCGCGCATCCCGCCGGTCTCGACGGCGAGCGCGAAGTCGATGTCGTCGTCGAGGAACTCGATCATGTCCGGGTTGTTCGGGATCTGGTACCCGCCCGCGCCCACGTCCTCCTGACAGTGGATCTCGCGTTCCCCGCGGCGGGTCTGCTCGCGGATGAGGAGCGGACCCATCAGGGTCGCGCCCGATTCCTCCGGGCGCATGTGGAAGTCCTCGCGGGTGACGCCCGTGACGATCTCCAAGTCCTCCACGAGGTCGTTCGACTCGTCCTGCGAGGAGAACTGCGCCTCGTCGTTGTCCCACGACTCCGAGAGGTAGTACAGCTCACGCAGGGTCGACGAGCGGTCCTCGTCGAGCTGCTCCGCGAGGAACTCGATCGTGTACGCGGCCTTCAGCAGCTTGCGCGCGCCCCGCACCGAGTTGGCGCTGCGCGTCGAGGTGCGGTCGCCGTAGGTCCAGACGCCGCTTTCGGTGTCGTACTCGATGTTGCTCTTCGTCCGCGTGGGAAGCGTCATCTCCGGGATCTCCCCGTCGGCGAACTGGTCGTAGAAGTCCGCGGCCAGGTCGATCAGCTCGTCTCGCGCGTCGCTTTCGGTCGTCATTTAGGCGTTCACCGTGAGTTTCTCCGTCTCCACGCCGCCGACGCTGACCTCGAAGTCGGCGTCGCCGTCGATCGCGTACGTCAGTTCCCGCTCGTCGCCCGAGGGGACCTCGGGCTTCCACTGGACGAACCACTCGCCGTCCATGTCCACCACCGTTCCGTCGGACAGGTCAGTCGGCTCCGACGAGACGATGTCCGTGATCTCCAACTGCTCGTTCACGTCCGAGTGGTTCTCGACGACGAGCGTCACCGTCTCGTCGGTCACCTCGCGCTCGACGCTGACGTTGTTCATGATCCGCGCCAGCGCGCCGTCGATGTCGGGGCGCGACCGGCCCGTGACCTCCGAGACCTTGTCGGCCATCTCCGGGAGGATGCGCCCGAGCACGTCCTGTTTCTCTCGGCGCTGCTGCATCGAGCGCCGCTTGTTGAGGAACGACTTCAGCTCGCGGGCCGCCTCGCGGACCGCCAGCTCGATCTCGTCTTCGATCTCGGGGACGTTCGCGAGCGCGTCCTTCGACTCGCTCGTGAACGGGACGTTCGTGGAGGCGACGTGGATGCTGATGACGGCCGGGCCGTTCGGCAGCCCCGACCCGCCGGGCTGGTCGAGCCCGTAGTTGCGCCAGCCGATGTTCTTGATCACGTCCGTCGTCGCGCAGGCGCCGCGCTGGTACACCAGCGGGACGCGGTTCGCGAACCGGAGCAGCTCCACCGACCCCTCGGCCGGAATCTCGCCCCCGTAGGCGATGCCGGCCTCGACGATGAACGGGTCGCCGCCGTGGACCTCGGCGTCGCGGGTCGCCGCCGCGTAGAAGTCGGCGTCGTACTCCTTGCGGAGCCCGGCCTCGACCAGTTCCTCCGTGATCGGTGCGAGGCAGTCGGTGGGGGGCGCGAGGATGTCGGTCGTCCGCATCGCCTCCAGGAGGTCGGCGGCGGCGTCGCGGCTCCCCGCGATCGACTTCACCTTCGGCGGGTCGTCCGGGACCGTGCGCGCCCGCGACCAGAACGCCTCGACGACGTTCTCGCGGGCGGTCTCGCCGAAGGTCGCGTCGTGCTGCTCGGCGACGAACGAGGCCGCGTCCGCGACGAGCCGTTCGAGGTCGTCGAGGGTGACCCGGAACGCGTCGCCGTCGAGGTTCTCGAACCGGCGCGCGAGCGCCTCGGCCATCGCCCGCACCGCGGCGTCGTCCTTGCGGGTCGAGGTCGCGTCGTCGACGAGGGCGTAGGCGTCGGCGACGAGGGGCGACTCGGTCGCGCCACCGTCGTCGCCGTCCTCGTCTCCGCCAGCGCCGTCCTCGCGGCCGACTCCGGTGATCGCCCGCCACGCGGCGTCGACCGCGTTCTCGCGGACCGTCCCGCCGAACGTCTTGCCCGTGTCGCCCTCGACCGTCTCCGCAATGTTGTCGACGATCGTCGCGAGCTCGGACCGAGAGAGCCGGTCGCTGTTCGACACCGTCTCGGCGACTCCCTCGGCGAAGGCGGTCGTCGCCTCCGCACCCTTGTTGGCGACCGCGTCCGCGACCGCGTTCGCGACGTCGCGGTCGTCGTGGGCCCTGGGGGGCGACCACGCGAGCTCGCGCCCGTAGTACACGTCGCGGAAGTTGTCGATCACGCTGTCGGCGGTCTTCTTCCCGACGCGCGTGAACTCGCCTTGGAGGAACCCGGAGACGGAGTACGACTCGGTCGCCTCCAGCATCTTGATCAGCGCGCCGAGTTCGACACCGTGGGGGTGCGGGCGGATCTCCTTCGTCTCCGCCGGCAGCTCGTCGGTCGCGCGCTCGAACTTCAGCGGCTCGTCGAGCCCCGGCTCGCGCAGTTCGAGCCGCGCGTGGGGGTTGACGACCGCGGTGTGTTTCACGTAGTCGTGGAGCTGGTTGCGGGCGCGCATGTTCGCCTCCATCTCCAGCTCGATCCGCGTGCCGTGGGGGCGGTCCCACGTCGTCTCCTCGTCCGCCTTGATCTCCGGCTCGTTCGTGTCGGTGTCGATGATGAGCTCGAAGTACTGCGCCCGGGACTGCCCCTTCGGGCGCGAGGTGATCTTCGCGGGCTGGCCGGAGGTCAGCTGTGAGTACAGTACGGCCGCCGAGATCCCGATCCCCTGCTGGCCGCGCGACTGCTCGCGGGCGTGGAACCGGCTGCCGTACAGGAGCTTCCCGAAGACCTTCGGGAGCTGTTCTTTGGTGATGCCCGGCCCGTTGTCCTCGATGACGAGCCGGTAGTAGTCGCCCACCTCCTCGATCTCGATGTAGATGTCGGGGAGGACGCCGGCCTCCTCGGTCGCGTCGAGGGCGTTGTCGACCGCCTCCTTGACGGCGGTGACGAGCCCGCGGGCGCCCGAGTCGAACCCGAGCATGTGTTTGTTCTTCTCGAAGAACTCGGCGATGGAGATCTCGCGCTGGCCCTCGGCCAGCTCCTCCGCGATCCCCTCCTCGTCGCCGATCGTCGACTGGAAGGACGTCATTCGGTACCCTCCCCTTTCACCGAGGCACCTAAAAACGCACCGCCGGCGCGGTGAAAGTGTATCCCGGCGTCAGACGCCGTCTCGTCGCCCTGATCGACAACGCGTCGCACGAACGAGCAACGTCCGATCCCGCCGACAGCTTTCTCCCCGTGACGCCCCTCCGTTCGGCCATGTCAGGCTGGACGACCGACGAGATGCCGCGACTGGACGGGAAGACGGTGGTCGTCACCGGCGCGAACAGCGGGCTGGGCTACGAGGGGACGCGCGCGTTCGCCGCCAAGGGCGCCACCGTGGTGCTGGCGTGCCGGAGCGTCGGGCGCGGCGAGGGCGCGGCCGACGAGCTCCGGGCCGACGCCGGCGGCGAGGTCGTGGGGGAGCTCGACGTGCGCGAGTGCGACCTCGCCTCTCTCGACTCGGTGGCGGCCTTCGCGGAGGGACTGAGAGACGACTACGACGCGGTGGACGCCCTCTGTAACAACGCCGGCGTGATGGCGATCCCCCGCAGCGAGACCGAGGACGGCTTCGAGACGCAGTTCGGCGTCAACCACCTCGGGCACTTCGCGCTCACCGGACGGGTGTTCGATCTCCTCAACGCCGCCGAGGGGATCGAGGGTGACGCGCGCGTCGTCACCCAGTCGTCGGGCGCCCACGAGAGCGGCGAGATGGACTTCTCGGACCTCAACTGGGAGGAGTCGTACGGGAAGTGGAAGGCGTACGGCCGGAGCAAGCTCGCGAACCTGCTTTTCGCCTACGAGCTCCAGCGCCGGATCGACGCCGCGAGCGACGACGACCTCGGCGTCCGCAGCGTCGCGTGCCACCCCGGATACGCGGACACGAACCTCCAGATCCGGACCGGCGAGGAGAGCGGCAACCCCCTCATGAAGGTCGGCATGCGGCTGGCGAACGCGGTGCTCGGGCAGGACGCCGCCACCGGTGCGCTTCCGATGCTGTACGCGACCACCGCCGACGTCGACGGCGGCGCCTACGTCGAGCCCGGCGGACTGCTGAACATGCGCGGCGCGCCGACGATCGGCCGGTCAAACGACGCCTCCTACGACCGCGAGGACGCCCGGAAGCTCTGGGAGTACTCCGAGGAGGCGACCGGCGTGGAGTTCCCGGTCTGAGTCGGCGGCCCGCGCTAGTGTAACGTTCCCTCCCGCACGCGGTCGTCGTGGGCGAACAGCGCGTATCCCACGTCGACCGCCCGATGACCGGTCCGGTCGGCGATCTCGCGGATCGGACCGATCATCGCGACGTAGTCGGCGGCGTCGAACGACTCCTTCCGCCGGTCGAGGTAGCCCAGCCGCTCCAGCGAGGCCCACACGCGGGTGTCGACGACGGCGTGACGGTCGCCGTCGAGCGCGGCCAGCACGCACGACGCGGTCGGCGCCTTGAACCCCGAGAGGCCGGTGATCAGCTGGATCGCCGAGAAGTCGCCGTCGACCGTCCGGGCGTTGCGAGTCACCTCTCGGCAGCGGGCCTCGGGGTTCTTCTCGACGTGGTACGCGCTCCGCGTCGACGACTCGTAGGCGATCTCGTACAGCTGGTCGCGCGTCAGGTACCCCTGCGACCGGTACGTCTCGCCGAACTCGTCGAGCCGCTCGGGCAGGACGCCCTGCGTCTCCGCGTACCGATCGAGATGCTCGGAGACGAACGCGTCGAGGTCGGCGCTGTCGAGGTCGGCGCTGTCGAGGTCGTCGGCGTCCATGTCGGAGGTCCCCGCTCGACGGTCAAAATACCGGCGCCGCCGCTGGGGCGTGTCATATACGCGAGACGCGTTTCGAGAGCTGTCCGATGTCGCCGGTAGCGGATGCTGCCGAACGAGTTACAGCCGAGTGAGGTTCTTCGCGCGCGGACCCTTGTCCGCCTCCTCGATCTCGAACTCTACCTCCTGTCCCTCCTCGAGGTCCGGGCCGCCGACGTCTTCCATGTGGAAGAACACGTCCTCGTCAGCGTCGTCAGTCTCGATGAATCCGTAGCCGCCGGTGTCGTTGAAGAAGTCGACCTTGCCTGTCGCCATCGCGTCTGGACACACTCCCGACTGCGTCATAAGTGTTGTGTGCCGCCGGAATCGGACGTAAATTCCGGATACGCGGCCCGGAACCCTCGGATTACCCCTGTTTCCGCGCCATCTCCAGCGAGATGAAGAACCCGAAATACGCCGGGATCCCGGCGAGCATGAACATGTACAGCACCCACCGCGGGGAGTTCGAGAACAGGAAGTCGTACAGAAGCGAGACGGTCGTCACCCACACGACCGCGAACGCGAGGTCGTAGAGCATCCCACCTCGGTTCTCGCTGACGTGTCTCCGGAGGCGGTCGGCGACCGTCTCGTCGGGCTCCGAGTCGTTCGCGTAGTCCGTGTCGTTCGCGTCGGTCATGGGTGGGCGTGTGTGGCTGGCTACGTCGGTGTTCCGGAACCGACCGGGTCGGTCCCGCCCGTCGCAGACGCGAGGGGCGGAGGAAGGCGTCTCGGTTGGTCGGCTGGTCAGCTGGTACTTCGCAGCGAAAGCGGAGAGAGGCGGAACCGCGCCGCGTCAGTCCTCTTCGAGGTAGTCGACGACGAGGACGGGCACGTGCGTCGACCGCAGCGTCCGTTCGGTGACGCTCCCGAGGAGCGCGCGGCGGACGCCAGCGCGCCCGTGGCTCCCCATCACGATGAGGTCGATGTCGTGGTCCTCGGCGTAGTCGCCGATCACCTTGTGCGGCCGACCGCCGGAGACGTGTTCGACGACGTCGACGCCCCGCTCGGCGCCCTGCCCGGCGACCACGCCGGTCGCCTCGTCCGCCCGGTCTTTCAGCTCTCCCATCTCGTCGAACCGGCCCTGCTTGAGCCGGTCGACCTGTTCGGTTCCGAGGCTGAAGTTCACGGAGTCGATGTCGACCACGTACAGCGCGTGGACCTCGGCGTCGTACTTCTCCGCGAGGTCGAGCGCGTGGTCGACGGCGGACTCCGCGACGTCGCTTCCGTCCGTGGGTACGAGAATGCGTTCGTACATGATTACTCCGCCTCCTCCGTGGCGTCTTCGTCGACTGCGCGGTCACCGTCTGCGGCCGCGTCGTCGACCGTGCGGCCGCCGTCGGTCGCGACGTCCTCGCCGCCGTCCGCGGCGACGACGTCCTCGGCGGTCTCCTGTTGCCCCATCGGCTCGGGGCTGTGGCACTGCCGGACGATCCGCTTCGTCTCGAGCGACGGCTCGTCGGTCGCCATCGAGACGACGATGGTGACGACGAACACGACCGGGAGCGTGATGAGCGCCGAGCCGATGGCGGGCATCCAGGTCGCGAGCCCGGCCGACAGCGGCGCCTCGAGCGAACTGATGTACGTCGGGACGATCTGGTTGATCATCGGGATGGACCAGAGCGTGAGCCCGGTCGTCATGCCGGCCAGCGCCCCCTGCCGGTTGGCGTTCTCCCACCACATGCCGAGGAAGAACATCGGGAACAGCACGGAGCCGGCGAGCGAGAACGCGTAGCCCACGAGCGCCGCGATCGACGACGCGGGGTTGAGCGCGGCCAGCGTGGTCAGCGCGCCGAGCGCGACGATCGAGAGGCGGCCGACGAGGATCTGCTGGCGCTGCGTCGCGTCCTCGTTGATGATGTTGGTGTAGATGTCGTGGCTGATCGCCGACGAGCCGGCGATGAACAGCCCGGCGACCGTCGCGATGGCCGCGGCGATACCGCCCGCCGCGACGATGCCGACGAACCACTCGGGCAGCCCGGACAGCTGCGCCGCCAGCACGACGATGACCTCGCTGGCCGCGCCAGACATGCCGGGATCGCCGTAGGTGGCGCCGACGTTCTGGGTGTACAGGTCGGTCCCGAACGCCGCGAAGGCCGGGGCGCTCCAGTAGAGGATACAGATGAAGAACAGCCCCCAGACCGTCGACCAGCGGGCCGTCCGTTCGCTCTCGACCGTGTAGAACCGGACGAGGACGTGCGGCAGCCCGCAGGTGCCGACGATCAGCGAGAACGTCGTGGCGACCCAGAGGTAGTAGCTCGAGGACGCGAACGGCTCGGAGAACTCGCCGCCGAGCTCGCTGATCAGCATCCCGTACTCGAGCTGCGGCAGCACCGTGGAGTAGCCGTTGGTGTATCCGACGACGAACAGCCCGACGACGAACGCGAGGATGAGGATGACATACTGGACCGCCTGGTTCTTCGTGGCGCCCAGCATGCCGGACAGCGTCAGGTAGCCGACGGTGACGACCATCATGGCGACGACCATCACCTGGTACCCGTCTAAGCCGGGGATGAGGCCGCCGTAGTCACCGAAGATGTACAGGCCGACCAAGGCCATCCCCTTCGCCTGCCCGATGGCGTAGACGAAGCCGATGAGGAACGTCGTCACCGCCGCGATGGCGCGCGCGGTGTCGGAGTTGAAGCGGTCGCCGACGAAGTCCGGCGCCGTGTACTTCCCGAACCGGCGCAGCTGCGCGGCGAGGAAGATGAGCAGGATGAAGTAACCCGTCGTCCAGCCGACGACGAACACCAGTCCGTAGAACCCGGCCAGCGCGATCGACGCCGCCATCCCGAGATAGGACGCGGCCGACATCCAGTTGGCCCCGATCGCCATCCCGTTCTCGACGTTCCCGATGGACCGACCGGCGACCCACATGTCGTCCGTGTCGGCCACGCGGAAGACGAAGCCGATGGTGAGGAACAGCGCCAGCATCCCGAGCACGAGGAGCGCCGGGGCGGCCTTGAACGAGATGTCGAGGGCCTCCGGAAGGAGGTCGCTCTGGAGGAGGATCGAACTCGCCGTCATTCGTCGGTCCCTCCGTCGGCCGCGACGTCAGCGGCGCCGTGATCGATACCGTACTTGTCGTCGAGCGCGTCCCGCTTGCGCGAGTACCAGAACGCTAAGATTAGCGCGCTGGTCGGCGCGCCGAACGCCACGAGGAAGTAGTGGATCGGGAACCCGAGGATCGGCATCGTCGACGTCATCGTATCGGGCGCGAGCCGCGTCAGCGTTACCGGTCCCCACACCGCGAGGACCCAGACCGCGAACCCGGCCCAGACGATGCGGAGGTGATCGCGCATGTACGGCGTGCTCGGATTCAGGATGTTCACCTCCGCGCCGAGGTAGTCGGTGTCGTTGTGCGCCTGTGCCGCGCCGGTCGCGGCGACGCCGCCGTCGGTGGCCGCGTCGTCTGCTGCGCGCCCCCCGTCGGTGGCCGCGTCGTCCGCTGCGCGTCCCCCGTCGGTGGCTGCATCGTCGGCTACGCTGCCACCATCGGTGACCGCGCCGTCCGAGTTTCGTGAGCTATTGTCTGTCATGTGTTGTGGTGTGTATTGACGTGGTTCGTTTGTGCGGTTTTTTCGTGATAGTTGTCTGCGGTGTCGAACGCGTCGTCGTCTGGTGTCTCGAAAACGGTGGTGTGGCGGTTACTCGCCTTTCGCCTTCCGCTGGATCTCCTCAACGATCTCCGGGTTCCGGAGCGTGCTGGTGTTCCCCAGCTCCTTGCCGTCGGCGATGTTCTCCAGCAGGCGACGCATGATCTTCCCGGACCGGGTCTTCGGCAGGTCGGGCGTGAACACGACCTGCTCCGGCCGGGCGATCGGGCCGATGGCGTCCTCGACGCCCGCGACGATCGCGTCGCGGAGCTCGTCGTTGCCCTCGTACCCGTCCTCGGTAGTCACGTACGCGTAGACGGCCTCGCCCTTGATGTCGTGGTCGCCGCCGACCACGGCGGCCTCGGCGACGCCCTCGACGCCGACGATCGCGGACTCGATCTCCATCGTCCCGAGCCGGTGGCCCGAGACGTTGAGCACGTCGTCGACGCGCCCGAGGACGGTGATGTAGCCGTCCTCGTCGATCTTGGCGCCGTCCTCCGGGAAGTACACCCAGTCGTCGGGGTCGTCGCTGTCGGTGTCGGAGTACTCCGCCCAGTACTCCTCGATGTAGCGCTCGTCGTTGTTGTACAGCGTCCGGAGCATGCCGGGCCACGGCTTCTGTACCGTGAGGTAGCCGGCCTTTCCGGGCTCGACCTCGTCGCCGAGCGTGTCGAGAATCTGCACGTCGAGCCCCGGGAGCGGCGGTCCGGCCGCCCCGGGCTTCATGTCTTTGACCCCGGGCAGCGTCGTCACCATCATGCCGCCGGTCTCGGTCTGCCACCAGGTGTCGACGATCGGGCACTCCTCGTTCCCGATGTGCTGGTAGTACCACTTCCACGCCCGCGGGTTGATCGGCTCGCCGACCGTGCCGAGCAGCCGGAGCGAGGAGAGGTCGTGGCGGTCGGGGAACTCCTCGCCCCACTTCATGAACGCGCGGATCGCGGTGGGCGCGGTGTACAGCTGGGTCGCCTCGTGCTCCTCGACGATCTCCCAGAGGCGGTCGCGCTCCGGGTGGTCCGGCGTCCCCTCGTACATCATCGTCGTCGTCCCGAGCGCGAGCGGCCCGTAGACGATGTAGGAGTGACCCGTGATCCACCCGATGTCGGCCGAACAGAAGTACGTGTCATCCGGCTTGATGTCGAGGACCGACTGCGAGGTCCACGACACCCACGAGAGGTAGCCGCCGGTCGTGTGTTTCACGCCCTTCGGCTTCCCCGTCGTCCCCGAGGTGTACATCAGGAACAGCATATCTTCGGCGTCGCGGGTGACCGGCTCGACCTCGGCGCCCTCGTGGTCCGCGACGAGGTCGCCGTAGTCGATCTGGTCGTCGCCGAGCTCGTGACCGAAGTCGTCGCCGTTCGGGCCGAGCCGGTCGACGACGACCGTGGTCGTGTCGTGCTCGACGTCCGCGAGCCCCTCGTTGGCCTTGTCGAGGTGGTCGAGGGGGTCGCCGCGGCGGTAGTAGCCGTCGCAGGTGACGAGGTACTCCGAGTCCGCGGAGTTCATTCGCGTCGCGAGCGCGTCCGCCGAGAACCCGGCGAACACGACGCTGTGGGGCGCGCCGATCCGGGCGCACGCCAGCATCGCGATGGGCAGCTCCGGGATCATCGGCATGTACATCGTCACCACGTCGTCCTCCTCGACGCCCTGCGCTCGGAGCGCGGCCGCGAACTCGTTCACCTCGCGGTGCAGCTCCTCGTAGGTGAACGACCGGTCGTCCTCGTCGACGGGCTCGCCGACCCACTCGATCGCGACCTCGTCGCCGCGCTCGTCGAGGTGTCGGTCGAGGCAGTTGGCCGACGCGTTCAGCTCGCCGCCGGTGAACCACTCGTAGAAGGGAGGGTTGCTGTCGTCCAGCACCTGGTCGTAGTCCGTCTCCCAGTCGAGCAGATCGGCGGCCGCCTCCCAACACTCCGGCCAGTTCTCGTCGAACTCGTCGTAGACGCCGGGATCCGAGACGTTCGCCTGCTCGACGAACGACTCCGGCGGCTCGAACACCTCCTGCTCTGCCAGTCTCGCTTCCAGTTGACCGTCTCCCTCTGTCATGGTACGGGCATACCCAACCGATCTCAGCATATAAACGCTGGCGCTAAATACGAAAAATCGTTATAGATACGCGGTGTAATTCGGAACGCTCCGACCGCCTCGGAGCCGATTCACTCCCGATCGGGGCGCCGCGTCCGACGACCGTCTTCGAAGAGCTCGTCGAGCAGCCTGCGCTGTGCCTTCCGGAGGTGGTTGTGGAACGTCGGGGAGGAGACGTCCATGGCGTCGGCGACCTCCTCGGCGGTGCTCCCCCGCGGCCAGTCGAAGTACCCGCCGTGGTACGCGGCCGACAGCGCCGCCCACTGCCTGTCGGTGAACCGGTCGGCGACGCCCTCCCGCAGCGAGTCCTCGCTCCGGGGCGACCGCGGCACCGACTCCTTGCTCGCGAGCCGCGCGTCGGCGAAGGCGTCTCGGAACCCGTCGGCGACGGGGCGGACGTCGGCCCCCTCCGGGAGGTCGGCGACGACCCGGACTCGCCCGTCCTCGGCAGTCGCGTCGCGGACGGTCGCGCCGTGTTCGGTGAGCGTCCGGACCGCGGACCCGCCCGCCACGCGCGCTGACACGTCGCAGCCGTCCTCGCGGGTCTCGATCACGCGGAGGTCGGAGACGCCGGACGCGCCGGCGATCACGTCGGCGAGCGCCTGCGGCCGCGCGCCCTCGACCGAGAGGTAGAAGCGGGAGGCGTCGTCGTCGACCGCCACCGTCGAGGCCAGCCCGATCCGGCAGCCGAGCGCCGCGCTCGCGCGGGCGAGGAACGCCCCCTCGTCGCCGGTGTGGAACTCCACCTCGGTCACCGCGTCGGAGTGGAGCAGGTCGCGCCAGCGCCCCGCGGTCACCGCCCATCCGAGGCACTGACCGAGCGCCGCGATCTCACGCCGCTCCGCCGACGAGACGGGGGAAATCGGAGCGTCTCCGCCGGCGACGACGCACAGCGCGCCGTGGGTCACGTCGCGGTACCGAACGGGGACCGCGATCGCCGGCCGCCCCGCGGTCGCGGTCGCCCCCTCAGTCGCGACCGGCTCCCCCTCCGCGACCGCGTCCCGCCACGGGCCCTCGGCGGTCGCGCCACGGTCGCGGAGCGCCTCCCGACCGACGCCGGCCGCGCCCGCGATCTCGACGCGGTCGCGGTCGCCCGCCCTGCGAACGACCCACGACTCGGCCCAGCGGTCGGCCTCGACGACCCCGTCCGGGACCGCCGCGAGGGGGTCCTCCCGCCCCTCGCGGTCCGCGAGCGCCTCGAACCCGCCGAGCGCGGTCGGCGCCGTCATCGCCCCCGATCCGTCCGGCGAACCGACACCGTCGCCGCCGAACGCCTCGGCGATCGCCTCCCCGTCGAGCGGTCCGAGGTAGCCGTCGAGCGTCGCCATCGTCTCCCAGCCCCCGGCCTCGCGGACGGCGTGGGGGTCGACGCCGCGGTCGACGAGGAGCCGCCGCGCGAAGGTCCGCCGCAGGTCCCGCGGGGTAACCCCGGGGTCGACGAGGCCGTCGGTCCGCGCCGCCGCGCGCTCCGCGGTCTCGCTCACGATCATCTGGACGCGGCGGGGCGACACGTCGACGAACGGCTCCGACTCCCCGAGGTCGGCGCTCTCGGCGTACCGCCGCAGCTCCGCCGCCAGCGACGCCGGAACTGCCGTCTCGCGGTCGATCGGGCTCCCGTCACGCGCCGCGGCCTCCGACTCGGAGCCGTCGTCTGCGCCCGCCTCCACACCCGTCGCCGCGTCGTCGGACGGGACCGCGAGCACGGAGAGGTCCGCGTCGCCCTCCGGCTCCCGGAGGTGACGCGGGGCGACGCGCGTGATCTCGCCGGTCCGGAGGCCGGCCTCGCCGGCGAGGCGAACGGTCAGCGCGGCGCGGTACGTCTCCGCCGCGGTCACGAGCGCCTCGTACGCCTCGTCGTCCAGTCCGTCTGCCATTCGTTTCGTGTACACTCAGAAAAGCGAAGTAAGTCTTTCCCTGTAACTCCCCGCAACCGAGCCATCGACGCTCTAATTCGGCGATCGACTCTCGGAGTGCGGTCGGGGATATCGATATATGCTTCAATGAGCGCGATATGTCGACGATCTGTTTCGCCCCTCAATACGAAACCGAAACAAAATCCGAACGCCGTCGACCCCCGTGCTGCGCTGCCGGACTCAGATCGGCTCAGCGGCTCACTCCGCTCCGCGATTCAGGCCGTCTCGGCGACTCCCCACGTGACGTGGTCCCACAGCCGCTCGTAACTGTAGTACGTTACCGTTTTCACCACGTTGGCGACGATTCCGATGTTCACGGCCGCGGCGACATCTCCGACGACCACCCACGCCACGAGAACCGTGATCGCGACCATGAGCGCCCGGTAACACACCGTTTTCGCGACGGCCCGCTTCCGGTCGTGGATCGCGGAGCGCGAGACGAGTCCACTCATGGGTCGAACAACGGTCTCCGAGAGTAAGAAACCACCAGACGTTTCCAAAAACTTCCTGTGAAACTTCAAATGGTTACATATTGTGCACGGCCGACTCGATCTCGCCGACGACCTCGGGGTTGCGGAGGGCGCTCACGTCGCCGAACTCGTCGCCGCGCGCGATGTCCTCCAGCAGACGGCGCATAATCTTCCCGGACCGGGTCTTCGGGAGATCCGGCGTGAACACGATCCGGTCGGGACGCGCCACGTCGCCGACCGCCCGCGCCAGCCGCTCTCCGATCTGCTCGCGGAGGGACTCGTCGGGGTCGACGTCGCCGCGGGTCGTGACGTACGCGACGATCCGCCCGTCGTCGTCGCCGACGACCGCGGCCTCCGTGACGCCGTCGCACCCGACGATGGCCGACTCCAGCTCCGCGGTGTTGAACCGGTGGGTCCGGACGTTGATCACGTCGTCGACGCGGCCGAGGATGGTCACGTAGCCGTCCTCGTCGACGGTGGCGCCGTCGCCGGTGCGGTACCGCCATCCGTCCTCGCCCTCCAGCCAGTACTCTCGCCGGTAGCGCTCGTCGCCCTCGCGGAGCCCGCGGAGCATCCCCGGCCACGGGGCGGCGATCGTGAGGTACCCCGGCTCGCCGGGGTCGACGGGCTCGCCGTCCTCGTCGACGACGCGCGCGTCGATCCCCGGCAGGGGCGGCCCGACCTTGCCGGGCTTCATCGGCGTGACCCCCGGCAGCGTCGCCAGCGAGATGGCGCCCGTCTCGGTCTGCCACCATGTGTCGACGATCGGCGCCTCGCCGCCCCCGACGTGCTCGCGGTACCAGCGCCACGCCTTCGGGGTGATCGACTCGCCGACCGTCCCCAGCAGGCGGATCGACGACAGGTCGTGGGCCTCGGGGTACTCCGCGCCCCACTTCATGAACGAGCGGATCGCGGTCGGCGAGGTGTAGAAGACGCTGACGGCGTTGCGCTCGATCAGGTCCCACACGCGGTCCCGGTCGGGGTAGTCGGGCGAGCCCTCGTAGAGGAGGGTCGTGGTCCCGACGGAGAGGGGCCCGTACACGCCGTAGGAGTGGCCCGTGATCCAGCCGATGTCGGCCGCGCACCAGTAGGTGTCGTCGGGGCGCACGTCGAGCACGTTCCGGGTCGTCCACGCGACGTGCGAGAGGTAGCCGCCGGTGGCGTGCTCGACGCCCTTCGGGCGCCCCGTGGTCCCGGAGGTGTACATCACGAAGAGCAGGTCGGTGGCGTCGCGCGCGACCGGCTCGACCGCCTCCCCGTCGTGGGCGTCCACGAGCGCCTCGTACTCGTGTTCGCCGTCCCCGAGGGTCACGTCGAGCGCGTCGCCGAGCCGGTCGACGACCACCGTCGCCGAGAGGTCGGCGTCCGCCCGGAGCCGGGCGTTGTCCGCCTTCGACTTCTGGTTGAACGCGTCCTCCCGGCGGTAGTAGCCGTCGCAGGTGACGAGGAACTCCGAGTCGGCGGCGTCGATCCGGGTCGCGAGCGCCTCGGCCGACAGCCCCGCGAAGACGACGTTGTGAGGCGCGCCGATCCGGGCGCACGCCAGCATCGCGATCGGCAGCTCCGGGATCATCGGGAGGTATAACGTCACCACGTCGTCCTCCTCGACGCCCAGCTCCCGCAGTCCGGCCGCGAGCGCGTTCACCTCGCGGTGGAGGTCGAGGTAGGTGTACGACCGCCGCTCCCCGCGCTTGCCGAACCAGCGGATCGCGAGCTGGTTCCGGCGCTCGTCGAGGTGGCGGTCGACGCAGTTCGCCGCGGCGTTGAGCCGCCCGTCCGGGAACCACTCGTAGAACGGCGGGTCGCTGTCGTCGAGGACGGTCTCGTAGGGACGGTCCCAGTCGAGCAGGTCGGCGGCGCGGCGCCACGCCTCGGGCCCCTCTTCGGCGAAGGCCGCGTACAGCTCCGGGTCGCTCGCGACAGCCCGGTCGCTGAACGCGGCGGGCGGCTCGACGACCTCCTCGTCGTCGCCGGCGGCGGCCTCGTCCGTCCGCCGGCCGTCGACTCCGGCGTAATCCATGATACTACCTCACAATCGAAGGAATGTATACTTTGTCCGCGAACCCGGCGCCCGGATCGATCGGAAACGGGGGACCGGAGCCGACGAAGGGTGGTGGAGACCGGAGCCGACGAAGGGTGGTGGAGACCGGAGCCGACAGAGAGCCAGAATCCTACGTCGACTCCGCTGGCGCGAGCCCGGCCGCCTTCGACCGAGCGCGCGCGACGATCGACGGCTTCGCCTCGAAGTCGAGCGTGACCTGGTCGTCCGCGTACGTCTCCGCCTCGACGTGGCCGTGGTCGTGGACCCACGAGACGAGGCTCATCGCGTCGTCGGAGAGGGGAAGGACGAGCCGCTCGCGCTCCCAGTCCGGCAGCTCGGCCTCGACACGGTCGCGGAGCTCCGCGACGCCGGCGCCCGTCTTCGCCGAGACGGCGACGGGGTCGGGCGCGACCCCCGAGAGCGCGGCGCGCTTGTCCGCCAGCTCGCCCGGCGCCAGCCGGTCGACCTTGTTGAACACGGTGACGATCGGCGCCTCGTTGCGCTCGTAGAGGGTGTCGTGGCTCGTGACGAGCTTCTCGCGCATCTCCTCGACGGGCTCGCTCGCGTCGACGACGAGCAGCACGAGGTCGGCGCGGTACACGGAGTCGAGCGTCGACTCGAACGACTCCACCAGCCAGTGGGGGAGGTCCGCGATGAACCCGACCGTGTCGGTCAGCAGCACGTCGCGCTTCTCCATCTCGGCGCGGCGGGTGGTGGTGCCGAGGGTGGTAAAGAGCATGTCCTGCGACTCCGCGGTCGTGTCGAGATCGGGGTGGCGCTCGGCGTTCTCGTCGACATCGATCTCGGCCGCGAGCCGGCGCATCAGCGTCGACTTGCCGGCGTTGGTGTAGCCCGCGAGCGCGACCAGGTCGAACCCGGAGTCGCGGCGCTGCTCGCGCCGCGCCTCCTCCTTCTCCGCGATCGACTCGAGCTCGTCGCGGATCTCCGAGATCTGGCGTTTGATGTCGCGCTCGACGCTCTCGTCGTACTCGCCGAGCCCCATGAACCCCGGCCGCTCGTCGCGCTTCGCGAGGCTCGCCTTCGCCTCGGCGCGCGGGAGCTCGTACCGCAGCTCCGCGAGCTCGACCTGCAGCTGGGCCTTCCGGGTGTTCGCGCGCTGCCCGAAGATCTCGAGGATGAGCGTGAACCGGTCGATCACCTCGACGCCCTCGGGGAGCTCGCCCCCGATGTTGAACGTCTGGTACGGCCCCACGTCGTTGTCGACGATCACGGCGGTCGCGTCGGTCCGGCGGACCAGGTCGCGGAGCTCCGCGACCTTCCCCTTCCCGAACATGAACGCGGCGTCCTCGGTCCGGGTCTGGGTGAGTTCGCCGACCACGTCGTAGCCCGCGGCGGCCGCGAGCTGGCTGATCTCGGTCAGGTCCGCCGATCCGGACTCGACGCGCTTGGCGACGACCGCGCGCTTCTCCGCGGCGGTCGGCTCGGTGTCGGTCGCCGTCCCCTGAGTGCTCCCGGTCATAACAGGAGGTCCCGGGCGGCGTACGCGGCGTGGTGTGCTGCCTGCACTGTTTCGCGCTCCCCTATGCTCTCGACGTATTTAAACTCGGGTTGGAAGCTCAGTCCCACCCGCTCGGCGGGCTCCTCGTAGAACTCGCCGTGTTCGGCGACGATCGGTCCCTCGGGCGGCTCCGGGAGGCCCCCGACCGCCTCCGCCGTGAGGGCGACGGTCGCCTCGAGGGTCGGCCCCTCGCGCACGGCGGCAAAGCCCATCCCCTCGACCGACCGGATCCGCGTCGAGTCGATCCGGGCGTGGACCGCGGCCGCGACCATCAGGTACTCGCCGGCCTCCTCGTGGCGACCGCTGATGTCGACGCCGACGACCTCAGGGGCGGGCGCCCGCCACCTCGGTTCGGTCGGAACGCGGCTCCGTCGCGGGGGCTGTCGTGTCCATACGCTCCGATAGGCCGCCCGGCGAATTGAACGTTTCCGTGGTCGGGATCGAGGTAGTACTCAAAAGTAACCGCGTCGTCGGCGACGATCGCTGATAAATAACGCCGCGTGACGGGTCAGCTTCGCTAGGCTTCGTCGAACAGCGTCTCGCCCTCGACCATGTGCTCCTCGACGGTGTCCATGTCGAGCGTGAGGCCGATCCCGGGCTTCTCCGGCACCTCGATGTAGCCGTCCTCGATGACGTCCTCCTCGACCAGATCCTCCCACCAGCCGAGCTCGTAGGAGTGGTACTCGATCGCCAGCGAGTTCGGGATGGAGGTGCCGACGTGGGCCGCCGCCATCGTCGCGATCGGGGAGGCGACGTTGTGCATCGCGACCGGGACGTAGTACTGGTTCGCCACGTCCGCGATCTTGCGGGTCTCACGCATGCCGCCGACCTTCGGCAGGTCGGGCGCGACGATGTCGACCGCCTGGTTCTCGATGAGGCGGCGGAGCTCCGTGACGCGGTAGCGGTTCTCGCCGACCGTGATCGGCGTGATCGTGTTCTTCGTCACTTCCTCCTGCACCTCGAGGTTCTCCGGCGGGACGGGGTCTTCGAGCCACCACACGTCGTACTCCTCAATGGCGTCCGCGAGGCGCTTCGCGGAGCCGCCCGAGAACGTCCAGTGGCAGTCGAAGGCCACGTCGGCCTTGTCCTTCACGCGCTCGGTGACCTTCTCGACGATCTCCGCCTTGTGGCGGATCTCGCCGGGACGGAGGTGGCGGTTCGCGCGGTCCTTCTCGAAGCCGCTCGGCACGTCCAGATCGAACTTCAGGGCGTCGTAGCCGAGCTCGTCGACGACGCGCTCGGCCTCGTCGGCGCACGCCTCGGGGTCGGCCTCCTCCTCGGTGTGGCAGTCGCAGTACACGCGCATCTTGTCGCGGTACTTGCCGCCGAGCAGCTGGTAGGCGGGCACGTCGAGGATCTTGCCGGCCACGTCGTGGAGCGCGACCTCGATCCCGGAGATCGCGGTGACGGTGACGCCCTCGACGGAGCCCTCGCCCGACATCTTCTGAATGAGGTGCTCGTAGAGCCGGTCGATGTCGAGCGGGTTCTCGCCGATCACGAACGGCTTCATGCGCTCGATCAGCTCGGGGACGCCGGCGCCCCAGTACGCCTCGCCGGTGCCGACGACGCCCGCGTCGGTGTACACGCGGACCAGCGTCCACGGGAAGTTCCCGTCGACCATCGTCGTCTGTACGTCCGTGATCTCGACGTCGCGCCCGCCGCCGCGCGAGCCCGTGGTCCCCATCGTTTCGGCGGAGAGTTCCCGCATCGTGTACTCCGCGTTCGGGTCGTGGAGCGACTCGTAGTTTCGGCTCATAGACGGCGATTCATTCGGAACAGGGTAAACGTTTATGTTCCTCTGAGGAAGGGTTCGCTCGGCGCGAACGCCGCTTTCCGTCCCCCGCGTAAATAGGGGGTTTTTCATTGACGTGTCCGCAACTGTCCGCATGGTCGAACTCACGGATTCGCTGAAGTGTCTCTTTACCGGGACAGTAGAGGAGCGCGGCGACGAGCACGTCGTTCGGATCCCCGCCACGGAGATCGAACACGGGACGATCGAGGCGGGCGAGTCGTACCGGGTCGCCCTGATCAAACGGGAGGGGGACGACGGCGGCGCGACCGTCGCGGCCGACGACGCCGGCGCCGTCGCCACCAACGGCGCGGGGGGAAGCCCAGCGTCAACGACGACGCGAGCGGCGACCGACGCCGAAGCCTCCGGCCCGCCGGTCTCCGAGGGCGACGTGCGAGAGGTGACGATCGAGACGCTCGGCGACAAGGGCGACGGGATCGCGAAGATCGAGCGGGGGTACGTCGTCATCGTCCCGGACTCCGAGCCGGGCGACGAGCCGACCGTCGAGATCACGAGCGTCCGCGAGAACGTCTCGTTCGCGGAAGTCGTCGGGGAGTAGGTCTCTTCTCTCTCGTCCGGCGAGGTCGTCTACCGCGGCGCGTCCTCGGGGTCGCTCCGCGAGAACAGCTTCCTGAGGTGCCCCGGCGAGAAGAAGGAGCTCGGCCGGTCCATGTGGACGCCGATCTCGCCCGACAGCGCCCGCAGCCCGGCCCGCTGGACCGGCTCTGGGAGGGAGTAACACCGGCGGATCGCCGCGCCGAGCCGGATCTCGGTGCCGATCGCCTCCCGCCACCCGGACTCGTAGTGGGCGAGCGTGTCCGGGTCGTCGGGGTCGATCGCCTCGGCCGCCACGTCCGCCGCGGTCATCCCGTACAGGATCCCCCCGCCGGTGAACGGCTTCGTCTGCGCGGCGGCGTCGCCGATCAGGAACGCCCGGTCGGTCGTCACGCGCTCGGGGGGACCGATCGGGATCGCCCCCGAGCAGAACCGGTCCGTCGTCACGTCGTAGGCGTCGGTGAGCCGGTCGAACATCGCGGACACGTCGTCGCTCGGCGGCGCCGCGAGCCCGTACTCCACGCCCGCGTCGCCGCGGGGGATCCGCCACGCGAAGAACGTCGGGGCGGTGAGGTGGACGTCGACGAGGTCCCCGTCGTCCGGCGCGTCGTCGAACGCGAGCACCCCGTGGAGCAGCTCGTCCGGCTCGGGGAGGTCGAGCGACCGCCGGACCCGCGACGTGGGGCCGTCGCAGCCGGCGACCATCCGCGCCGCGACCGACTCCACGTCGCCCGCCGGCGTCCGGACCTCGACGACGACCCGGTCGTCGCGCTCGTCGACGCCGACGACAGTGTGGCCCTCTCGCACGTCCGCGCCGGCCTCCCGCGCGCAGTCGGCGAGGGTCCGGTCGAGCCCGACCCGGTCGATCACGTTCGAGACGGGCTCGGGCTTGTAGAAGGGATACGCCTTCGACCCGGGCCCGCCGACGTGGAAGCGCGCGCCGTACACCCGGTTCTGGAGGAGCTCGCCGCGCGCGTCGTCCGGGACGTACTCCCACACGTCGTCGGAGACGTGTCCGGAGCAGGCCAGCGGGGTCCCGACCGACCCCTTCTCGAAGACGACGACGTCGCGGCCGGCCGCGGCGGCGCGCCGGGCGAACCGCGACCCCGGCGGCCCCGCGCCCACGACGACGAAATCGTGCATGGAGGGAGCGTGGTGACGGGGACTTATAACTGCGACGCGGCTTACTCGGACCGCTCCCGCGCCGCCAGCCACTCCAGCGCCGCGTCGAGGTCGGTCTCCGGGGGCGAGCACGTCCGGCCCTCGCAGACGTAGGCGGTCGGCTCGCCGTCGACCGCGTCGCGGTCGGCCCAGATCGGCGGCGCCTCGTCCATCCCGAGCCGGTCGAGCCACGCCGCCAGCCCGTCGTCGGTCGGCGGGCGCGGGGCGACGAGCGCGCCCGGCAGGTAGCGCTCGCCGAGCGTCTCGCGCCACGCGTCCGGCACCGCGTCGGCGGCGACGGTCACCTCGATCCCGCCGGACGCGACGCGGTCGGCCGCGCGCACTAAGGAGACGTGCTCAAGCGGGCTCGCGCGGATCCGGTCGGAGTGGGTCGTCACGACACGCTCCGCCACGTCGGCGAACTCGCGGTCGGTCCGGAACCCGTCGAGGACCGCGAGCGTCTCCGCGGCCACGCCGAGGCTCGACGGGGTCGACCGGTCGGTGAACTCCTGCGGGCGGGCGAAGAGGGTGTTGTCGCCGGACTGCGTCCGGCTGCCAGAGGCGCGTTGCGCCTCGCTGTCTCCCCCTCCTGCGGTCTCGTCGGGATCCCGCGTGAAGTAGATCGTGCCGTCATCGTCGTCGTAGAAGTCCGCGACGATCGCCTCCGCCAGGTCGAGCGCGAAGCCGAGCGCCTCCGGGTCGCCGGTGGCGGAGTAGACGTCGAGCGCGCCGCGCGCGAGGAAGGCGTGGTCGTCGAGGTAGCCCGGGCCGCGCACGTCGCCGTCGAGCCAGCGTCGCGCGAGGTCGCCGGTCTCCTCGTCGTACAGCCGTTCGCGGCAGAACGCGAGCGCGTCGCTCGCGATCTCGGCGTACGGCTCGCCGAGAACCTGTCCGGCGGCGGCGAACGCGGAGATCGCCCGGCCGTTCCACGCCGCGAGCACCTTCTCGTCGCGGGCGGGCCGCGGCCGCGACTCGCGCGCCTCGAAGAGGGCGACGCGGGCCTCGGTCAGGGTCTCACGGACCGCTTCCGCGGACATGTCGTGCTCGTCGGCGAGCTCCGCGACCGTCGCCGCGATCGTGGGGACAGTCGTGCCCCGCTCGAAGTTCCCGCCGGGTTCGATCCCGTACCGGTCCGTCGCGAGCGACGCCGCGGGCTCGTCGAGGACGGCGTCGACCTCGCCGGGCGTCCAGACGTAGAAGGCCCCCTCGACATCGGCAGCGTCGTCGTCGCTCCCGTCGGAGCCCGCGTCACCGCGCCGGCTCTCGGGCGGTCGGCTCCGGGCGTCGAGCGTGCTGAAGAACCCGCCGTCCTCGTGGCGGAGCTCGCGGTCGAGGAAGCCGAGGGTCTCGCTCGCGACCCGGGCGTACGAGGCGTCGCCCGTGAGCCGGGTGGCGTCGAGGAACGCCATCGGGAGCTCCGCGTTGTCGTAGAGCATCTTCTCGAAGTGCGGGACCGTCCACTGGCGGTCGACCGCGTACCGGTGGAATCCCCCGCCGATCTGGTCGTACATCCCGCCGCGGGCCATCCCGTCGAGGGTGCCCGTCGCGGCGGTGAGCGCGGCGTCGCGGCCGGTCCGCGCGTACGCCCGCATGAGCACGTCGATCCGGCCCGGCATCGGAAACTTCACGCCGCCGCCCCCGAACCCGCCGTACTCGTCGTCGTACCCGCGGATCGCCGCGGCCGCGGCCTCGTCGAGGAGGTCGGGGCCGGGCGCCTCGGCGTCGGGGGCGTCCCCAGCGACGTCCGCGTCGCCGACGGGCTCCGACTCCGGCACCGACTCCAGCTCGTCGCGGGCGCTCGTCGTCCACTGGTCGGCGCGCCGCTTCATCTCCTCGCGCTGCTCCGGGTCCGCCCACGAGTCGGCGATGCGCTCGCAGAGGTCACGGAACCCGGGCTGGTTCCGGCGCGGCTCCGGCGGGAAGTAGGTCCCCACGTAGAACGGCTCTCCCTCGGGCGTACACCACGCCGAGAGCGGCCACCCGCCCCCGCCGGTGACGAGCTGCGAGACGGTCATGAAGGTGCTGTCGACGTCGGGCCGCTCCTCGCGGTCGACTTTGATCGGTACGAACTCCTCGTTGAGCACCTCCGCGACCGCCTCGTCCTCGAAGCTCTCCTCGGCCATCACGTGACACCAGTGGCACGAGGAGTACCCGATCGAGACGAACACCGGCACGTCGTGCTCCCGGGCGCGCTCGAACGCCTCCTCGCCCCACGGCTGCCAGTTGACGGGGTTGTCCGCGTGCTGTCGGAGGTACGGACTTGCCTCCCCGTCGAGGCGGTTCCGCTCGGTCGGCTGTGACATACGTCCGATTCGGCCCGGCGCGGCAAAAACCCGTCACACGAGCGTCCGCCGGAAGTACTGCACGAACATGTATATCCGAACGCAGATGGAGAGTAAAGTTTACACTACCGTGTAGTGATCGGTCGCACATGACGGAGACCGTACTCTTGGTGGGGGGCGGCGGACGCGAGCACGCGATCGCCCGCGCCGTCGCCGACGACTGCGCGCTGTACGCCTGCGCGAGCAACCGGAACCCGGGGATCCGCCGGCTCGCGGACGGCTTCGAGACGATCGACGAGACCGACGCCGCGGCGGTCGCCGACTACGCGACCGCGGTCGGCGCGGACCTGGCCGTGATCGGGCCGGAGTCGGCGCTGGAGTCGGGAGTCGCCGACGCCCTCGACGAGGCGGGCGTGTACGCGTTCGGCCCGCGGGCCGAGGAGGCACGCCTGGAGACGGACAAGGCGTACCAGCGCGAGTTCATGGACGAGGCGGGCGTTCCCGGCTGCCCGGACTACGCGGTGTTCGACGACATCGAGGCCGCTTGCGAGTACATCGACGCGTACGACGGCGACCTCGCGGTGAAGCCGGCCGGGCTCACCGGCGGCAAGGGCGTGAAGGTGATCGGCGATCAGGTGACGGCGGAGGAGGCCAAGGCGTACCTCCGCGACTCCGACTACGATCGGGTCGTGCTCGAGGAGCGCCTCGTCGGCGAGGAGTTCACGGTGCAGGCGTTCGTCGCGAACGGCGAGCTCCGCACGACCCCCGCGGTGCAGGACCACAAGCGCGCCTACGAGGGCGACGAGGGGCCGAACACCGGCGGGATGGGCTCGTACACAGACACCGGGCTCTCGCTCCCGTTCATGGCCGAGGGCGACTACGACGCCGCCGTCGACGTGTTGGAGGCGGTCGTCGACGCGCTGCCCGACTACAAGGGCGTCCTCTACGGCCAGTTCATGCTCACGGACGCGGGCCCGAAGGTCGTCGAGTTCAACGCGCGCTTCGGCGACCCCGAGGCGATGAACACGCTCCCCGTCCTAGAGACCCCCTTCCTCGACGTTCTCACCGCCGCGCGCGACGGCGACGACCTCCCCGAACTCGACTTCTCCGGCGAGGCGACCGTCTGTAAGTACGCGGTCCCGGAGGGGTACCCGACCGACCCCGACGCGGGCGCGGAGGTCGCGGTCGACGAGGAGAGCGTCGGCGACGCGCTCCTCTACTACGCGAGCGTCGACGAGCGCGAGGACGGACTGTACACCACCACCTCGCGGTCGTTCGCGGTCGTCGGCCGCGGTGATTCCATCGCGGCCGCGGAGGCCCAGGCCGAGGACGCGCTCGCCGCCGCCGGCGACCGGGTCCGCATCCGCCACGACATCGGCAAAGCGGATCTCGTCCAGCGCCGGATCGACCACATGGCCGAGCTGCGGGAGTAGCGCGCCGCGTCAGCGACCCTTTTACCGGAGCCGCCCGAACGGGCGTCCGTGACTCACGAGGACGGAGATTCCGACGCCGCCCACACCGACGGCGCGGGGTCTGGAACGGGCGGCGCGGGGTCCGAGACCGCCGGCGCGGGGTCCGAGACGGACGAGGCGGAGTCCGGCGGCCACCGCACCGATCGGCTGGAGCGCCACCCGACCGGCGGCGTGCGGAACTCCCTGTGGTCGTGGCCCGACGCGAAGTCGCCGCTCGCGGTCGTCCGCAACTACGTCGTGATCGTGCTCGCGCGGATCTGCCCGAGCCTCCGGCTGAAGAACTGGCTGTTGCGCCGGATCGGCGTCACGGTCGGCGCCGGCGTCTCGTGGGGGTTGGAGTCGACCCCGGACGTGTTCTGGCCCGAGCGGATCGCGGTCGGCGACGACGCCATCGTCGGCTACGACGCCACCCTGCTCTGTCACGAGTTCCTCCAGGACGAGTACCGGCTCGGCGACGTGGTCGTCGAGGACCGCGCAATGATCGGCGCGGGAGCGGTCGTCCTCCCGGGCGTCACGATCGGCGAGGGCGCGCAGGTCGCCGCCAACTCCCTCGTCGCCGAGGACGTACCGCCCGGAACGACGGTCGCCGGCGTGCCGGCCGAGGTCGTCTCGCGAGCGGACGGGGAGAGCGGCGCGGCCGGGGGCGGCGACTGATCGGATCGTCTCGACCGATAGCGGGGGTGGGTCTTGCAGATCGAGGAGAGCGATATCGTATTTAAACGGGGCGTGAGCGGCGGCGACGATTACTTAAAAACGGCTGTTGCGGTGGCGCGCGCCTCCGAGCGCCCTGATAAGGGCGCGCGGAGCGCGCGCGAGGGACGCCGCGAGCGTAGCGAGCGGCAGCGAGGCGCGCAGCGAGCGTGCGGCGCCCTCGCGATTGGGGCTTTGCAGGTCTTCACCGCAACACCGTCGATCACTTATAAACAGCCGACAGCAACACCACAATCCCACTTATAAACAACCGATCAGCCAGTTTGCTATACCCACTCCCGCAGTCGATCGAGGTGTAATCCACGGTGATCGGTCGCGTCAATCGTCATCGCGTCTGGAGACGGGACGCGATGCGGCCGAGAAGGCGGCACGGGGACGCGGGGACCATCGACTTCAGCGACGGTACGAAGGGGGGAGAACTCGTCAGCGCAGCTCTTTAAACGTCGCCTCGCACTCGGGGCAGACGCGGACGGAAAACACCTCGTCCGGGTCGTTCTGCTTTTTCAACACCTTCTCGCAGTCGGCGCAGTTCAACCGCTCGTAGGTGTCTTTGAACAGGTCGCCGTCGCGAAGGCCCTTCCGCGTCGATTTCATGGCTCGAAGTTGATCGCGTGAGCGTATAAAAACCCCGTACGACGCCGGTCGGACGCGTCGCTTTCGCAACCCTTGTCTCCCGCCGTCGACAACGGCGCCCGTGTCACGGAGTCGGCTGTTCGGGTCGCTGTGTGCGATCGTCTTCCTCGTCAACTTCGCGCGGGTCGTGTTCGCACCCCTCGTGGGGGAGTTCATCGGCGAGTTCGCGATCGGCGAGGGAACGGCGGGGCTGATCGTCACGCTCGCGTGGCTCGGATCGGCGGCCCCGCGGCTCCCGGCGGGCTGGGCGCTGACGCGCTTCTCTCGCCAGTTCGTGATCCTCGTCTCGGGAGCGATGCTGACGCTCGGCGCGCTCGGCGTCGCACTGGCGCCGGGCGTGCCGACGTTGATGACCGCGGCGTTCGCGATCGGCTTGGCGTCCGGCGTCTACTTCGTCGCCGCCAACCCCTTCATCTCGGAGCTGTTCCCGACCCGCGTCGGGCGCGTGATGGGCGTGCACGGGATGGCGAGCCAGCTCGCCGCCGTCGCCGCCGCGCCGGTCGTGACGGTCGCGCTCTGGTACGACTGGCGGCTCGCCTTCCACGGGCTCGCGCTCGCCGCCGCCGTCTCCACCGCGGTCTTCGTCGCCCTCGCGCGCCGGACCGACCTCCCGGACGCCGGCGCGGGCGACACGGACTTCGTCGCCGGCGCCCTCTCGGAGTGGAAGCTGATCCTCGCCGGGGTCGTGCTGATGGGGCTCACGAGCTTCGTCTGGCAGGGGCTCTTCAACTTCTACGAGCTGTACATGATCGACAAGGGGATCCCGGCGGCGACCGCGCGGAACCTGCTGACGGTGATCTTCGCCGCGGGTGTCCCGGCGTTCCTCGTCTCCGGCGACCTCGCCGACCGGCTCCCGCACGTCCCGTACCTGCTCGGCATCGTGTCGACGTTCCTCGTCGGCGTCGTCTTCGTGGTCGTCTCCTCGGGACTGGTCGCAGTCGTCGCCGCCAGCGTCGTCGTCGGCTTCGCGATCCACATGCTGTTCCCCGCCAGCGACACCTACCTGCTCGCGTCGCTGCCGGACGAGTCGCGGGCGTCGGCGTACGCCGTCTTCTCCGCCGGGATGATGACGACGCAGGCGGCCGGCTCGTGGGTCGTCGGCGAGGCGATCGAGGCCGGCGCCGGCTACGACGCCGTCTTCCTCGCGCTCGCCGGGGGGCTCGCGGTCGTCGTCGCCGCGTACGCGGTCCTGGAGCGCCTCGGTCGGGTCCCCGGCGGCGCCGCGGGGGCGGAGCGCGCGGCCTGATCGTCCGCGCACGGGTGGCGCGGCGCGCCGAAGGGGGAGACCGGCAGGGGGGACGGGTATCGCACCTATTTAGGGCGTCCCGCCCGTGTACCGGATAGATGGAGTACGTACAAGAGCGCGTGACCACGCTGCACGCGTTGACCGACCACCGGCCGGACGCCCCCACCGGCCGGGCGGCGGTCGTCGTGCCGATGACGGAACGCGAGTACGGGACGCTCGCGGCCGATCGGGTGTTGACGGCGCTGGAGTCGGTCGACCCCGCCCGCGTGGTCGTCCCCCTCCGCGCCCCCGCGGACCGCGTCGGCCCCTTCGCCGACTGGCTCGACGGGTTCGACGTGGACGTCGAGCCCCTGTGGTGCGGCGGCCCGCGGCTCACGGAGCTGCTCGCGGAGCGCGGGCTCGACGGCGACCGCGGGAAGGGGCGGGACGTGTGGCTCGGGCTCGGTCGCGCCTTGGAGGAGGAGTTCGTCGTGGTCCACGACGCCGACACGAAGACGTACTCGCAGGCGTTCGTGAACCGCCTGCTGTTCCCGCTCGCCCGCGGCCACGAGTTCTCGAAGGGGTACTACGCCCGCGTCGAGGACGGCTCGCTGTACGGGCGGCTGTTCCGGCTGTTCTTCCGGCCGCTGGTCCGCGCGCTCGCCGACGCGACGGAGCGGCGCGAGCCCGGCGTCTTAGAGTACCTCGACGCGTTCCGCTACGCGCTCGCGGGCGAGTTCGCGGCGACGACAGACCTCGTCTCGCGGCTCCGGGTCCAGCGCGGCTGGGGCTTGGAGGTCGGGACGCTCGGCGAGGCGTTCGCGCACGCCGGCTTCGCGGAGAGCGCGCAGGTCGACCTGGGGCGGTACGAGCACGACCACCGCTCCGTCGACGGGCCGACCGGGCTCGCCGACATGAGCCGGGCGGTCGGCGAGGCGACCCTCCGCGCGGTCGAAGGCGCGGGCGTCGACGTCGAGTACGACGCGCTCGCCGACCGCTACCGCGAGGCGGCCGACGGGCTGATCCGCGGCTACGAGACGGACGCCGCGTTCAACGGCCTCGACTACGACCGCGCGGCCGAACGCGAGCAGGTCGAGACGTACGCGGACGCCCTCGGCGAGCCGGGCCCGGACACCCGTCTGCCGGCGTGGCGCGACGCGCCCGTCACGCCCGCCGAGGTCGCCGACGCGGCGCGGGCCGACCTCGAGGCCGCGCGAGACGACCGTTCGGGGGGAACCGACCGGACGTTGCCGGAAGCCGACCGCCCGCGACCGGCGGACCCGGGCGCCGACGCCGCGCCGGGGGAGGACTGACCGTGGGGGACGCGGACGGACCCAGTCGGTCCGACGGCGGCGCCCCGAGCGTCGCCGCGCGCGACGACCTCGCCGGGGTCGTCGACCTGTTCGAGTGGCTCACCCGCGCGGAGCTGTCGGAGGCGCTCTCGGAGCTCGCCTTCAAACAGCGCGCCGAGGTCGACGACGAGGCCATCGCCGCCGCCATCGACGTCGCCGTCGCGGAGTACGCGCTCGTCCCCGCGCCCCCCGCGGCGCTCTCGGAAGCGGGAGCGGGGAACACACTGGAAGGGGTGACCGATCCCGCGACATCCGACGACGGGGACGGCTCCGACGACGGGGGTGACTCGGAGGGCGGAGACGATTCCGTCGGCGGGGACGAACCCGACGCGGTCGCGCTCGCGGTCGGTCCGGCGGCGTTCCCCTCGCTGCCGGCGGACGCCGAGGACCTCCCGCACATCCTCGACGTGCCGGAGCGCGACGTGGACCGGGAGGCGCTCTCGGAGGCCGTGTTGGAACGGCTGTCGAGGGACGCGGTCGCCGCGATCGAGTCCGGCGACGCGGAGCGGCTGGAGGTCCTCGCCGACGTGACCTACGACATCGAGGCGTGGGCGCCCGTGGACGCGGGGGACATCCGCGAGCGGATCGTGGCCGAGCTGGACGGGTAGGCGCCCCCGTCGGACAGCGGTGACGGGGCGGTCAGGCCGCCGGTGTCACTCCACGACGTCGACGATCTCCCCTTCGATCATCCGCGCGAGGACGACCCGCGGCACGTCCGCGCGCTCGTGGACGACCCGAGCGATCTCGCGCGCCGTCGCCTCGTCGTCGGCGTCGTCGACGGCGTTCACGAGCGGGACCGCGGTCGCCCCGTCCGGGATCCCTTTTAAGCCGCCCCGCTCGTGCGCGAGGACGCCGCCGACCAGTTCGGGCGTGATCTCGTCGCCGACGGCGGCGTCCGCGATCGCCGCGACGCGCTCGGGGCGGTGGACCGTCTCCGCCGTCAGCGGCTCCCCGACGGCGCCGACGCTCGCCACCGGTATCACGCGGTCCGCGCCCGCCGGGACCTGCGGCTCGCGGTCGTTCGGCGCCTTGAGGAGCCGCGTCCGCGCGCCGTCGGCCTTCACGAGGACCGGCCCGTCGTGGGCGGCCCCGATCTCGTCGACAACCTCGGGGTCGTACCCCCGGTATCGGTCGTCGCGCTCGCGCTCCGGGACCAGGCCGAGCGGGAAGGCGTCCTCCGGTCCGTTGGCCACCTCGGCTGCGTCGGCCCCCTCGATCGCGTCGAGCGCGCTCACGGGGTCCCCGGTGACGCGCACCGCGGCGACCTCGCGGTCGAAGATCGGGATCCGGACCGTCGCGGTGAGCACCGCCCGGTCGAGCCGGTCGGCGAGCGCGTAGAGCGTGGTCTTCTTCCCGCCGGCGCCGACGAGACAGGTCGTCCCCGCGGCCGCGCCGAGGGCGTCGACGATGTCGTTCACGTTCGAACCGGTGGTCGGCCGGGGGCGAAAATCCGTCGGTCAGAAGGGGGCGACCGTCTCGGTCAGGGGGCGGTCAGGCCCCGGCCGACCGAGCTACGGGGCCGCCTGCTTCGTCGAGACCAGCTCGATCACATCGCGGTGGGAGAGCTCGTGGTCGGCGCCGACCTGCCGACCGCTCCGGCAGTCGGTGCCGTGGAGGAGCCCCTCGCCGATGTCCGAGTGGATGTGGAACGCGAAGTCCTCGGTGGTCGACCCCTCGGGGAGGACGAAGCAGTCGCGGAAGACGCCCTTCTCGTCTTTGCTCCCGTTCGCGGAGCCGGGGAAGACGGCGATACAGCCGAGCACGTCGAAGACGGCCTCTTCGAGCGCGCCCTGCACGCCGGTCCCGTCGTACTCGTGGACGAACTCGCCGATCTGCTCTAAGCCCGCCGCCTGCTCGCCGGAAACGTCGCCGACGACCTCGAAGTCGCTGTCGCCGGGGGTGTAGTCGACGACGCCCGCGTCGTCGGCGTTCTTCAGGGCCTTCTCGGCGTGGGCGCTCGCGGGGACGAAGGAGAGGTGGTCGTAGTCGGGGTCCGCCGTGATCTCCTCCCAGTTCGCCTGCGCCTCGGGCGTGTCCATCTTGTTCGCGGCGACGACCATCGGCTTCGTGCGCTTGCGGATCTCGCGGGCGAGGTCGGCCTTGTCCGTCTCGTCCCACGTCTCGGGGTCGAGCTCGAGCCCCTCGGCGAGGATCACCCGCTTCATCCGGTCCTTGTCGATGCCGAAGGCGGACATCTGGTCGGCGAGCTCCGCCTCGATGGCGGCGTCCGCGCCGTGGTACCGCGTCTCGAACTTCTCGAGGCCCTTCTCCAGCACGTCGAGGTACCACGCGTCGAGCTCCTCCTCTAAGAAGTCGATGTCCTCGCGCGGGTCGTGGCCCTCGGTGGCCTCGCCCTCGATGTCGGTCTTTCCGGAGAAGTCGACGACGTGGATCAGCACGTCGGTCTCGTTGAGGTCGGTGAGGAACTGGTTGCCGAGCCCGCGCCCCTCGTGGGCGCCGGGGACGAGGCCGGCGACGTCGACCAGCTTGACCGGGACGAAGCGGGTGCCCTCGCGGCAGACGCCGACGCTCGGCGTACACGTCTCGTCGAACTCGGGGGCGGCGCAGTCGACGCGGACGTACGCCTCGCCGACGGTCGGGTCGATCGTGGTGAACGGGTACGCGCCCTCGGGCACGTCGTTCATGGTCGCGGCGTTGAAGAACGTCGACTTCCCCACGGAGGGCTTGCCGACGAGACCGATCCGGTAACTCATTACCGTCAGTGCGCGACCCGCGGTAAAAAGCGATGCGAGACGCGTCGTGGCGTGGGTACGGGTGACGAGGCGGACGCGAGGGGCGGTGGCGACGGCGCAGGTCGGCCCGCGACTCGACCCGAGTCAGGCGTCGCCGTCGGACTGCCCGGGTTCGCCGACCGCCTCGACCGGGAGCACGTTCTGGAGCGCGGCGAAGGCGTCCTCGGCGCTCTCGAACCGCTCCTGGTCGATGTCGGCCACGAGGTCGCCGAGGTCGGCGTCGCCGTCGGCGAACAGCACGGTGGTGCCGGCACAGGAGTCGACCAGGTCCTCGCGGGCGGCCGGGTAGGAGTGCTCGCGGAACTCGTCTTCGACGCGCGAGAGGTGTACTTCGGATGTCATGGGATGGATATCGGCGCGTGAGGACTTAAACGCACGCCCGGCCCGAATCCGAACGCGTCCGCCCGAAAAGAACCGGCAAAACGCGCAAAGAGTTATGTGGCGGCGGTACCCTGATACGTGTGAACGTATGACTCTATACGATCGGATCCTCGTTCCGACCGACGGCTCCGCCGAGGGGAAGCGGGCGGTCGCGCACGCCCTCGACCTCGCGTCGGTCCACGGCGCGGGCGTCCACGCGCTGTACGTGGTCGACACGGCGAGCTACGCGGGGATGCCGATGGAGAGCTCGTGGGAGGGGGTCGGCGACCTCCTGCGGGACGACGCGAACGAGGCGGTCGCGGAGGTCGAATCGCTCGCGGCCGGGACCGACCTCGCCGTCCAGACGGCGGTCGCGGAGGGCTCCCCGAGCAAGGAGATCATCCGGTACGCCGAGGGGAACGGCTGCGACCTGATCGTGATGGGGACCCACGGCCGGGGCGGGATCGACCGGCTCCTCCTCGGGAGCGTCGCCGAGAAGGTGGTGCGCGGGTCGAGCGTCCCCGTGCTGACGGTGCGGTTGGACGGAAACATCCCGGGGGACGGGGCCGTCGGCGCCGAGGTGTCCGCCGAGGGGGAGACGCCGGCCGAAACGGAGGCCCCGGCCGACGGGGAGCCGGAAGCGACCGGACAGAGTTAGCGGGAGTCCGGAGCCGCGTTTTGCGCGCCATCGCGGCTCGAATGTCCCCCGACGCCTCGCGACGACCGACGATCAGCCGTCGGCGTCGCGCAGGTGCTCGCAGTCGCCGGCGTGGACCCGCCTGACGCCGTCGTCCGTCTCGATCACGAGCGCCCCGGGCGGCTCCACGTCGACCGCGATGCCCGTCACCGGACCGTTCGGGGTGTCGACGCGGACCCGGCGGCCGAGCGTGCTCGCGCGTTCGCGCCAGGCCGGCAGGATCCGGTCCATCCGGTCCGGCGTCCCGGCGAGCGCGTCGAAGCGCTCGAGGAGGGTCGCGGCGAACCGGCGCCTGTCGACCGGCTCGCCCAGCTCCTCCTGCAGTGAGGTCGCCCCCGCCGGGAGCGTCTCGGCGTCGATGTTGGCGTTGACGCCGATCCCCGCGACCAGCCACGAGATCCGGTCGGCCTCCCCCTCCATCTCCGTGAGGATCCCGGCGAGCTTGCGGCCGCCGCGACTACCCTCACCCGCGGCGTCGCCGTCGGCGTCCGCGTACTCGTCCTCGTCCTCGCCTCCAGGACCGCCCACGAGCACGTCGTTCGGCCACTTGATGTGCGCGTCGACGCCCGCCTCTCGGCAGGCGTCGGCGGTCGCGACCGCGGCGGCGAGCGTGAAGAGCGGGGCCCGGGCCGGCGGGGCGTCGGGCCGGACCGCCAGCGAGAGCCAGACCCCCCCGCTCGGCGCGACCCACTCGCGGTCGAGCCGCCCCCGGCTGCCGGTCTGCTCGTCGGCGACGACCGCGACCCCCTCCTCCGGGATCTCGCCCCCGGCCGCCAGCTCCCGAACGCGGCGGTTCGTCGACGAGATCCGATCGTGGTACTCCACCGCGTAGGGCGCGTCGAGCCCGAACTCGATGCCAGCGGCGGAGTAGCCGGGGTCGGCGGGCGCGACGTACCCCTCCGGCGTTGACTCGACCGCGAACCCCTCCTCGCGGAGCGACTCGACCGCCTTCCAGACCGCCGCTCGCGACACCCCGAGGTCGTCCGCGAGCGCGGGCCCGGAGACCGGGCCGTCGCCGAGGGCGTCGAGCAGCGCGCGGCGCGTGTCCATATCGGTCGGGTCGGCGCGGACGCGCAAAGCCGTTCCGGGTCTCGGTTCGCGCCGGTTCGCGGAACCGAGCACAGAGCTATCCGTTCGGAGGGCGAAAGCGAGACCGAATGCCCGAAGTCGACGACGAGACCGTCCCGCTGACCGTCCGCGACGGCGACGACCGGATCGAGCTCGCGGTCGAGCCCGGACGGACCCTCCGCGACGCGCTGCTCGACGCCGGCCTCTCGCCGTACGCCGCCGCGACGCGCCGCCTCAACTGCGACGGGCGGGGGCTCTGTGCGACCTGCGGCGTTCGGATCCGCGAGGGGCCCCCGCCCGAGCACTGGCACGACCGGCTGGCGGACCGGTTCGGCTACCCCCGGCTCTCCTGTCAGGTGACCGTCGACGGACCGATGAACGTCGAGCTGGTCGACAAGCTGGTGTGGGGATCGCGGGAGCAACCGGACGGCGAGGAGTAAGCGCGGACCGCGGTCGGCGGCCGAAGCCGCCGCGGCCCCGAAGCCCCGCGGTCGACGGCGGGGATCGGATCCCTGCGGTCCGAGCAGGGGACACCGGGTTTCCGGTGAAACGGCGAGCGTTACCGAGTCGCACGGGAGGCCGTCTGATCCGGCACGAAGCGCGCGACCCGCCCTCGGCGCAAGACACAAGGTCTCACGGGCGAACGCTCGGGTATGCAACCCTCCAAGGAGCGGGAGGCGTCCGACGGCGACCCGATGGACGACCTCGACGACCTCCTCGACGACGACCTCGCGGACGGCGACGGCGGGGGCAAGGCCGACTCCGGGAGCGCCGCGAGCGCTGGGTCGGACGCCGCCCCCGCCGCCGGAACGGGGTCGGGAGCGGGCGGGTCCGGGAGCGGTCGGGTCGGAATGGACGGGCGCTGGTTCTCCGCCAAGTCCTTCGTCCTCGCGCTCGTCGCCGTCGGCGTCGGGGTGTTCGCCGGCGGCGCGATCCCGATTATCGGCGGCACGATCGGCTCCGCGGCCGGGGTGTTCCTCGCTTCGTTCCTCGTCGGGCTGGTCTTCTCGGCGCGCAAGTACGTGGAGACCGGGCTCGCCGGCGCCGCGGCCGGCGCGGGGACCGCCGTGACCAGCGTCCTCGGGATCGGCTTCCTCCCGATCGGGATCGACTACCTCCAGCAGTGGGGGCTCCCCCTGCTCGCCGTCGGCGGCGGCCTGGGGCTGGTGCTGGCGCTGCTCGGACACTACTTCGGTCGGGACCTCCGGGCGGGGCTGACGCAGGATATCGGCGGGTGAAAAGCGGGAAACGGCCGCGGCTGTCGACTCAGCGCGTCCGGAGCGCGTCCTCGACGTCGAAGCCGACGTAGGCGGCGATCTCGTGTCGTTCTAAGACGAGGAAGCCGGCGAGGATCGCGACGAAGCCGACCATCGCCTCCGCGTCGATCAGGCTGCCGAGCAGGACCCAGCTCCCGACCGCGGCGACGACGGGCTCCGCGTAGCCGACGAGGTGGAGCTGGGCCGGGCCGACCTCGTCGAGCAGCGCGAAGTAGATCAGGAACGCGACGACCCCCGACAGCAGCGTGAGGTACGACAGCGAGGCGAGCGAGGTCGCGTTCCAGACGATCGCCGCGGGCGACTCGCCGAGCAGGGCGGCCCCGACGAATAACATCCCGGCGCCGGAGACCATCGCCCACCCCTGCAGCGCGGCGATCGGGAGGTCGGTGCGGAGCGGGCGGAGCAGCACCGCGCCGAGCGAGAAGGCGACCGCGCCGGCGAACGCGAGCCCGACACCGAGCAGCGCGGAGCTACCGAGCCCCGCCTCCATCGGGTCGGCGATCACGATCACGCCGAGGATCCCGAGCGCGAACCCGCCGATCTCGAGCGGCCCGAGGCGCTCGTTCGGGAGCATGAGCGCCGCGAACGTGGCGGTCAACACCGGCGCGAGGCTCACGATCACGGCGGCGACCGCGCCCGTGATGTGGAGCTCGGCGACGTACAGCAGGCCGTGGTACGCGGCGATCACGAAGGCGCCGGCGACGCCGACGCCGAGCCACTCGTCGCGACCCCGGGGGACCGTCCGACCGGACATGACCGCGGCGACGCCCAGCACGATGGCGCCGGCGACGGCGTAGCGCACGCCGGCGAACAGGAGGGGCGGGAAGTAGTGCAGCCCGGCCTCGATGGCGACGAAGGAGGTGCCCCACAGCGTCGCGAGGAGGACGAACGCGGCGACGATCGATTCGGGAGTGGAAATAAGGCTCCGCAGATTCATTGGCTGTCTGTTCGAAATCGGCAGAGATAGTTAAACTATTCTCTCGGATCGGCCGATATTCAGAATGAACAATCACGCATACGAATTTGATGCAATTTCGTTCCAGATCAGTCGGGGATCTTGCACTCCGATCCAAGTATATCGGTCGTAATATATAACAGACCATCACGCAAACGGGGGGTATGGACGAGCGCGACGTGCGGCTGTTGAAGGCGATATCGGACCTCGGGACGGGGAGCCCGGAGCGGCTCCACGAGGAGACGGACATCCCGGTGTCGACGATCCACTACCGGCTGAACAACCTCCGCGAGGACGGCGTGATCGAGAACGACCTGTACGACCTCGACCACGAGGCTCTGGGGCTCGGCGTCACCGTGATCGTCGAGGTGCTCGCGGACTACGAGGGGCCCTACGAGGAGTTCGCGGACGAGCTGCTCGCGGTCGAGGGCGTCACGGAGGCGTTCTTCACGATGGGCGAGACCGACTTCGTCGTCCTCGCGCGGCTCTCCTCGTCGGACACCGTCGAGCGACTGATCAGCGACTTCGAGGCGATCCCCGAGGTCGAGCGCACGAACTCGACGTTCACGATCGCCACGCTGCGCTCCGAGCCGCGCGCGCCCGCTACCTACGACCTCGACACGCTGATCGAGGAGCTGACGGACTGAGAGAAGGCGGTCATTTATAAAGCGCGCACCGCCCCTCGACGAGTTACGACCGCTTGCCGATCTCCTCGCGCAGCACGTCGGAGACCACCTCGCCGTCGGCCTTCCCGCGGAGCGCGCCCATCGCCTCGCCCATCAACCCGGAGAACGCACCCATGCCCTCCGCCTCGATCTGGTCGGCGTTGCGCTCGACGACCTCGACCACCGCCTCGCGCACCTCGTCCTCGCTCACGCCCGAGAGCCCCGCCTCCTCGACGGCCTCGGCCGCCGACAGCGACGGGTCCTCCGCGAGCGTCGTCAGCACCTCGGGAACGCCCTCCTTCGCGAGGTCGCCGTCCTCGACGAGGTCGAAGAGCGCGAGGAAGTGCTCGTCGGTGAGGTTCTCGACGGGCGCCCCGTCGCGCCGGATCTCCGTCGTCGTCGACTCCAGCGTCGAGGCGGCGAAGGTGGGGTCGACGCCGCGGTCGACCGCGGTCTCGAAGAGGGGGAAGCGCTGGCCGAACGCGACCTGCTCGGCGAGGCCGGCGTCGAGCCCGAACTCGTCGGCGTACCGCTCGGCCTTCTCGTCGAGCAGCTCGGGCCGCTCCACGTCGGAGGGGTCCGGCTCGACCGGCGGCACGTCCGTCTCGGGGTACATCCGGGCGGCGCCGGGGAGCGGGCGGAGGTACCGGGTGGTCCCGTCGTCGTTCGCGCCGCGGGTCTCCTCGGGGACGCCCTCGATCGCGGTCTCGGCGCGCTCGGCGGCGGCCTCGATCGCGAGGTCCGCGGTCTCAGGGTCGGCGGCGACGATGGCGACTGCGTCCCCCTCGCCGGCGCCGACCGCGTCGCGGAGCGCCGACACCTCCTCCTCGGTCACGCCGTACGCCGGCAGCTCGTCGGTGTGGAAGATACCGCCGGCGCCGTGGCGCTTCGCGTGGTCCGAGAGCTCGGTGCCGAGCCGGCGGTCCGGCTGGATCTCGCGGCCGACGAGCCCGTCGAAGCCGAACAGCGGGACCGCGGTGACCTTCCCGCCCGAATCGAGCGCGCCGCGGATCACGCCCGACTCGGTGTCGGCGAAGGTGTCGGTCACGTCCGTGACCTCGCCGACGCGCGCGTCGCGCTCGCGGAGCTCGTCGCGGATGGCGAGCAGCTCCGCCTGCCGGCCGACCTCGCCGCGGACGATGTCCTCGATGCCCTGGAGGTCCTGGACACCCTTCACCTCGACGCGGGCGCCGTCGGCGATGGAGACGTTCACGTCCTGACGGATCGTGCCGAGCCCGCGCTTGACGGCGCCCGTCGACCGGAGGAGCATCCCGATGCGCGCGGCGGCCTCGCGGGCGCCCTCGGGGCTCCGGATGTCCGGTCCCGTCCCGATCTCGACGAGGGGGACGCCGAGCCGGTCGAGCGAGTAGACGACCCCCTCTTCGGTCTCCTCGACGCGCTTCGCCGACTCCTCCTCGAGCATGAGATCGACGATCGACACGGCCCCCTCGCTCGTCTCGATCTCCCCCTCCTGTCCGAGGAGGATCGAGCGCTGGAACCCGGAGGTGTTCGAGCCGTCGATGACGAGCTTCCGCATGACGTGGGCCTGATCGACGACGGAAATGTCGAGCAGGTCGGCGATCTGGAGGGCGACCGAGAGCGCCTCGTCGTCGACGCGGCGGGGCGGCTCGTCGTCCTCCTCGACGAGGCAGGTGGTGTCGTACGCGAGGTAGGTGAACTCGCGGTCGACGCGGCTCTCCTCCATGGCGGCGTCGTCGAGCTCGCCGAGTTCGCTCTTCGTCGGGTGGAGCCGGCGGGTGATCGACCGGTCGGACTCCTCGGGGTCGCGCTCGACGGTCGGAGAGTCGCAGAACAGCTTCGTCTCGGTGTCGAGCTGCTGGTGGATCTCCAGGCCGGCGACGAGCCCCAGCTCCTCGTAGTCGTACTCGGGGGTCGCGTCCGTACTCATTACGCCTCACTCCGACGGCGCGCGACTAAAAGGGTGGCAGTTCGCGCGAGCGGTGATCGAGTGTGGGAGTGAGGTGGGGGCCGACGCCAGCGACGAGTACACAATAAACGAGGCGGTGGCGCGTGCCTGCGAGCGCCCACCGGGCGCGAGGAGCACGCGCGAGGGAGTCGCTGGCGCCTTATAAGGCGCCAGCGACGAGGCTGGGGAGGCGTGAGGTGCGGTCGCTGTGTGGGGGCGGGACTCAAAGGGGCAGCCGCGAGGACGACGGCGGCCGCAGCAAGCACCGCAGCGAGCGACGCGAGCGAGGAGCACAGCAAGGCTCCCGAGTCGTCGCGGCTGGGGCTTTGGAGGCGTTCACCGTCTCGTCAGACGAGACAGCGTAACCACTCCGTCAGTAGCGTTCGAAAGGAATTGTGCGTGGGTGCTGTCGTAGAGACAACACCGTGCATCGGTGGGGGTGTGCCCCGAGCGATGCGTGGGACCGGATTTGAACCGGCGGACCTCTACAGGACAGCGCCCTCAACGCTGCGCCGTTGGCCTGGCTTGGCTACCCACGCTCGCGGTCTTTTTCGCATCTCCACGTACCCTTCCCCTAATTAAAAGCCCTTCCATTCGGCCGGACCGTGTCGGAGGTTGCCACCGGTCGGGAAGGACGGCGCGACGAGCCGGTCCACCGGAACCGCGCCGTCGAAACCGGCACGGGTTTGGGAGTGGCGTCCGTCCGATCGCCCATGTCCGAGTGGGCCCGCGAGAACGTCCCGTTACTGACCGCCCTCCTGTCCGTCGCCGCGCTCGCGCTGGTGTTCGGCGCCGTCGGCGGCGCGATCCCGAGCGGCGTGCTGCCGCGCGCGAACGACGCGGTCCTCGCGGCGCTCCCGCACCTCAACGCCGCGATCTCCGCGACGGCGATCGCCACCATCCTGCTCGGCTGGCGGGCGATCTCCCGGGGGAACGTCGCCCGTCACAGGGCGCTCATGCTCTCGTCGTTCGGGCTGTTCGTCGCGTTCCTCGGCAGCTACCTCTACCGGCTGATCCTGGTCGGGACCGCCGAGTTCCCCGGTCCCGAGGTCGTCTACACCTACGTCTACCTCCCGTTTCTGGCGATCCACGTGCTGCTCGCGATCGTCTGCGTCCCGTTCGTCTTCCACGCGCTGCTGCTCGCCGCCACGCGCCCGTACGAAGAGCTGTACCACACCCGGCACGCGCAGGTCGGGGCCGCCGCCGCGGCGCTCTGGCTGGTCTCCTTCACGATGGGGATCGGCGTCTACCTCATGCTGTACCACGTCTTCTGACGCGGATCGGAAGCCCGACCGAAATCCGGGCGCAAACGCTCGAACACTTCGCCTCGAAACAGTCGCCCGCTGCTCGCCGTCTCGCTTCGTTTCATCCCGGTGCCCCTCGTCCGTCTCGCCGCTCCTCGCCCGCTACTCCTCGCTCGCCTTCTTGTGGGCGGCGTAGAACAGCGGGACGAGAAGCGCCCCGGCGAAGCCGAAGCCGAGCGCCAGCGCGCCGACGTCGCTCGCGGTGAGATCGCGGCCCGAGCCGCCCCCGCCGTCGCCGCCGTCGCCGCCGTCGCCGCCGTCGCCCCCCTCACCGACGATGTCGTCGTCGACCGCACCGACCGCGACCGCGCCCTTCATCCCGACCGCCTCGTGGGGCTCGCAGACGTACCGGAAGACGTCGCCCTCGGAGGCGTCCTCGAAGGTGTGCTCGAAGGTCTCGCCCGCCCCGTCGACGGCCGACCCGCTGGAGAAGGCGTCGTTCTCCTCGACGACGTTGTGTGCGCCTCCCTCCCCGGTCCACTCCCACACCACCGTCGCGCCGGGGTCGACGAGGATCGCGGCCGGGCCGAAGAGGAGGCCGTTTTCGCCGACCCCGACCTCGACCGTGACCTCGTCGTCCCCCCGGTAGTCGTGGGTGCCGTCGTAGTTGCCGACGTCCTCGAACCAGTCGCCGTAGCCGGCGGCGTCGCCGCCGTCGCTCCCGTCGCCGCCGTCGCCCCCGTCGTCGCCCTCGGGATCGACGAGGTCGTCGTCCACGGATCCGACCGCCACGGAGCCCTTCATCCCGACCGCCTCGTGGGGGACACAGAGGTAGTTGAACGTGTCGCCCTCCTCGGCGCCGTCGAAGGTGTACTCGAAGGTGGTTCCCTCATCGCTGACCGTCTCGCCGCTGTCGAACGTCCCATCGTCGGCGACGACGTTGTGTGCGCCTCCTTCCCCGGTCCACTCCCAGACGACCGTCGTCCCGGGGTCGATCAGGATCGCCGCCGGTCCGAACTTGAGGCCGTCGACCGCGCCGACTTCGACCGTGACCTCGTCTTCCCCCCGGTAGTCGTGGGTGCCGTCGTAGTTGTCGACGTCGTCCAGCCAGCCGTCGTACTGGGCGGCTGCCCCTCCGGAACCGGCGGCGAGCCCCGTCGCGGCGGCGGCCCCCGCGGCCCCGGCTCTGAACAGCCCGCGGCGACTCATCGTCGTCTCGTCGGCGTCGGATGTCATACGCGTACCTCCCGGCGTGGGCGTATTTAAATTCCCGATTCCGCCGCCGCGGCGTGAGAACGCGCCGTCGGCGCAGTGCGAGGGCGGGCGTGAGCGGAACGCGGCCGGGCGCCGGGGGTGAGACCCGCTCAGCCGTCGACGGATTGAGACCGCTCAGTCGTCCGCGGGAGTCACGCCCGACGCGGTGCCCTCCAAGTCCCGATCCGCCTCTTCGCCCGCCACATCGAACGGGTACTCCCCGGTGACACACCCCAGACAGAGGTCCGCGCGGCTCTCGCCGAGCGCGTCGGCGACGGCGTCGATCGAGAGGTACGACAGCGAGTCCGCCCCCACTTCTTCCCGGATCTCCTCCGTCGAGGCGTCGGCGGCGATCAGCTCCTCGCGGGTCGCCATATCGATGCCGAAGTAGCAGGGCGCGACGATCGCCGGCGCGCCGATCCGGAGGTGGACCTCCTCGGCGCCCGCCTCGCGGACCAGCTCGACGAGCTGGGTCGACGTGGTCCCCCGCACGATCGAGTCGTCGATGATGGTAACCGACTTCCCCTCGACGGTCGATCGGATCGGGTTGAGCTTCAGCCGGACCGCGCGCTCGCGCTCGTCTTGGGTCGGCATGATGAACGTCCGCCCGACGTATCGGTTCTTCATCAGCCCCTCGGCGAACTCGATGCCGCCGTCGCCCTCCGGACGGGGGTCGCCGTCGGCGGTCGTCTCGCCGGCGGCGTCGGCGTAGCCGGAGGCGAACGCGCGCCCGGAGTCCGGAACGGGCATCACCACGTCCGACTCGACGCCGGACTCCTCCCAGAGCTTCCGGCCGAGCTTCCGGCGCACCTCGTACACGAGGCTCTCGTCGATGACGGAGTCGGGGCGGGCGAAGTAGACGTGTTCGAAGAAGCAGTGGGCCGTCGACTCGCGCTCGACGAGCTGATACGTGTCGTAGCCGGTCCCGTCGGGGTCCAAGACGACGAGTTCGCCGGGGCGCACGTCCCGGATCAGCTCCCCGTCGAGGGTGTCGATCGCGGCCGACTCGCTGGCGAGGACGTAGCCGCCGTCGATCTTCCCGAGACACAGCGGGCGGTTCCCGAGCGGGTCGCGCACGCCGAGCACGGTGTCGTCGTGGGTGATCGCCAGCGAGTAGGAGCCGTGGATGCGGTTCATCGTGTGTTTGACCGCCCGTACGAGGTCTTCTTCGAGGAGGTTGCGCGCGAGGTCGTGGGCGATCACCTCGGTGTCGCCGTCGGAGGTGAACGCGTGGCCCGCCGCCGCGAGCTCCTCGCGCACCTCGTCCGCGTTGACGAGGTTCCCGTTGTGCGAGAGGCCGAGCGATCCGGACTTGAAGGAAACCGAGAACGGCTGCGCGCAGCTCTTGTCGAGGCTCCCGGCGGTCGGGTACCGGACGTGGCCGATGCCGGTGCCGCCCGACAGCGACTCCAGGTCGCCCTCGTCGAACGCGTCGCCGACGAGCCCGCGCTCGACGTGGCTGTGCTGTTGGAACCCGTCGTGCGTGACGATCCCCGCGGACTCCTGTCCCCGGTGTTGGAGCGCGTACAGCGCGTAGTACAGCGGTCGCGCGGCCTCGCGGTCGGCGAGCGAGACGCCGACGACGCCGCACTTCTCTCGCGGCTCGTCAGCGGTGTTGTCCCCACCGGCTTGCATATACACGTCGGTGGGGCGTGAGTCGATAAAAACCCTCGTGTTCGTGGCACAATACTCCGTTTAAACTACCGAAGTATCCACATGCGTGGATCAGACGCGGCTGACCTCCCCGATGCGACAACGGTGGCGATGCGCCAGCGGGGGCGACGCAACAGCGGTGACGGTACGACAGCGACGACGGCTACTCCCCGCCGACGTGCTCGTCCAACCGCTCGAAGTACTCCTCCCGCGGCACCTGATAGGCGGCCCGGTAGTCCACGTCGCCGGCGGCGAACCGCTCCGCGACGTCGACGGCGGCGGCCGCGCCGGCCTCGCGGCTCTCGTACGTCTCGGAGACCGCCTCGATCTCGGGCTCGAGGAAGAGAACGACGTGCCACTCGTCGGTCGCGTACTGGCCCGATCCGGGGCGAGCGTTGCGCGCGCCGTTCGTCAGGTAGATCGTCGGGAGACACTCGGACGGGAGGTCGTCGCCGCCGAACACGTCGGGCCGGTACACGAGGATCGCCCGGCCGCTCGGCTCCTCGTTCCACACCCGCCAGCCGTCCGGCAGCGCCTCGAAGCTCATGGGGCGGAGTCGGTGGCGGAGGCTTGAAAGGGTCGCGCTCCGGTGTGCGAGCGCTGTCGAATCTCGTCGACCAGTGCGTCGACCGCCGCATCGACGAGTTCGCTCCGGAGACGACCCTGCCAGAAGTCGATATCCGCTCGGCCGAGAGACTGGACGCCCCAAGGAACGATCCGGCTTTCGTCCGGTGTCCCGCCCCGGATCCAACTCTCCGCCGGAACCTCGATGAGTCCGTCCATCCACGACTTCGTCGTCAGCGTGAGTGCGACGTACTGGTCGCCGTGGAACGGTCGCCCCTCGTGATTGGAGACGATCAGCCACGGACAGGCGACTCCATCTCGTTTGAACGGGTCCACGCCATAGACGACATCTCCGCGTTCGAAAACCGGGGTCGATTCGCCGTCGCTCACGGTTCGTCGTCGGCGTTCGGATGCGGTTCCTCTGGAGCGTGCTCGCGCCAGGCGTCGCGGTCCTCGGTGCCGAGCCGCTCGTTGAACGCTCGCGTTGCGCGTTCGTACCCGCCGACCTCGTCGAGCCGCCCCTTGTCGTCGGTCACGGCCCAGTACGTGGCCTTGTGTTCGACGAGACCACGGTCTTTCAGCCGCGAGAGGGCGGTGCTGACGGCCCCGTCGTCAAGATCGGTCCGCGACGCAATCTCACGCGCCTCGAACGCGCGGTCGTCGTGAGCGACGAGGAATCCGAGCACCCGCTCGGGCGCGGAGAGTTCGCCGAGCTCGTCTTCGCTGGCGTTCTCAAACGTCTCCCGATCGATCGACATCTCGCGAGCACGTACGGCGCGTGGCGTAATTAGTGTTCGGAGCGATAGAAACGAAAGCCGTGAAATCCCGACGTTGTGTGCGGTGTCGGACCGCGATCAGTCCACGATGTCCGAGCCGCCCGGCGGCAGGAACTCCTGGAGCTGGTCGGCGCTGGCCACCTTCCGCACGAACGACGTGTCGGCGAAGCGCTCCTTCAGCTCGCGGTACACCATCATCGCGGCGTCGTTCTGGGCGTACATCCCCGGCTCCAGCGTGACGCTCGTCGCGGCGCGGTCGACGATCGCCGAGGGGGGCCCACCGATGGCGCGGGTGACGGGCTCACACTGGACGCCGACGGCGACCCGGCAGGGAACGTCCTCGAAGTAGGTGCGGTCGCCGCGGATCACGAAGCTCCCCTTCTCGATGTACTCGCCGCTCTCGGGGGTCTTCGACACCTGATCGGGCTCGACCATGTACGCGTCGCCCGCGCCGCGCCCGTCCTTCCAGTCCGACGAGTAGGAGACGGCGAACTGCGCGGCCTCCCGCAGGGTCTCCTCGGAGAAGTCGACCGGGTCGGCCGACTCGGAGGGGCCCGCGGCCTTCAACAGCGTCACCGGCCCGCCGTGGGCCTGCGTGTGGAAGAACCGGTCGTGTTTGCCCATGTACTTTTTCACCAGCTCCTCGTTCTGGTCGGCGTTGCGGCCGCCGATGACGAGGTACCCCGTCGACGTGCGGAACCAGCGGAACCGCTCGAACCAGTCGTCCGGGCTCCGGATCGGGATGGACGACCGCGAGAGCCAGTCGGTCTCGTACTCCTCGTCCTCGTCCCCGTCCTCGTCATCGGCTCCGTTCCCGTCGCCGTCGTCAGCTGCCTCCTTCGCCTCCCACTCGGCCTTCCGCTCCTTGACCGCCTCCAGCTCCTTCCGGGTCGACTCGATCGCCTCCATCGCGCCCTCCTTCTTCCCCTCGATCCGCTTGGCCTCCTGATAGAGCCGGTCGGCGTTGACCTCCACGCCCGCGCTCGCGTCGAGTTCGATTCGGGTCGTCCCCCCGTCGTCGCCCTCGGCGTCGAGCTCGACGGTCACCGTCCCCTCGCCGCCGTCGACGTCGACGACGGCCTCTGCCGCCGGGATCCCGCGCTCGGCGCCGGCGTCGAGGGTCTCCGCGATCTCGTCCCACGGGACCTCGTCCTCGCGGGCCTCCTGCACCGTCGAGAGCACCTCGTCGACGAGGTCGTACCGGGCGTACAGCAGCTCCGCGCGCTCGCGCTCCGCCTCCGCCTGCTCCTCGAACCCCTCGATCGCCCCTTTCTGCTGTTCGATGATCCGCTCCTGTTTGGCGATCTCCTCCTCGAAGTCCGGGCGCGAGGCGCTCGCGTCCGCGGGGGCTTCGCCCGCGTCGGTCTCCTCGCCTTCGAGCCGGTGGAAGTACTCGTCGACGGCGGCGTTGAAGGAGTCGAAGCCGACGCTCGGGAGGCCCTCGTGCTCCGAGAGCGGGAACGGCGTGACGTCGACGACGCGGGGGTCGCGGTCCTCGTCGGATTCACCGTCGAGTTCCTCCTCGTACACCCGCGGGTCGACGTCGCCGGAGCGGAGCCGCTCGCCGATGCGCTCGAGCGCGTCGTGGAGCGCGCGGAGCTGGTCGTCCGTGACCTCGTCGATGGGCGTCTCCTTCTCGACGCCCGCGCGGGTGCACACCTCCTCGGCGTAGAGCCCGCCGAGGTTCAGCTGCGTGGCAAGGGTCCGGACCACGTCGCTGTCGGACTCGCGCATGTTCCGTTTGAACCCGCCGAGGCTCACGTCGAGGGGGTTGAGCCGCGAGGCGGGGTACTCGTACTGCGACCCGGGCGCGACCGTCCGGGACTTGAGCCGGACGGTCTGGAGCGCCCCCACGACCTCGCCGGTCTCGTCGAGCGCGGCGACGTTCCCCTGCCCGAACAGCTCGGCGACGAGGGTCGTGTTCTCGTCCTCGCGCTCGAACTCGAAGGTGAGGATCCGGTCGAACTCGTACTGCTCGACGCCCGCGAAGTCGGCGCCGGACATCCGGTTCCGGAGCATCTTCGCGAAGTTCGGCGGCCGGCCGGGCGCGTCCGCGACGTTCTCGGGGTCCGCGACGTGGGCGCGCTTGACCTCGCCCACCTCGATCATGAGCTCGACCCGGCCGCGGTCGAAGTCACGGAGCTTCAGCCGGAGCAGGTCGTCGTCGTAGAGGTACGCCTTGTCGACCTTCGCGCCCGCGTACCGATTGAGTTCGGTGACGAGCGCGCCGAGGTCGATGCTCGACAGCTCCCGCTTCTGGTCCATACTCCAAGGAGACAGCCGGCCCGGAAAAAGGCGTGTCGTTACGGCGGCGAGCCGCGCCGCGAGCCCCGCAAATACGATCGCGAGCCGGTCGGCCCCTACCGGGCCGCCTTCACGAGCCGTCGCAGGTCGAGGTGGCCGGCGCCGTGGAACGGCTCGCCGCCGGGCTCGCCCTCCGACGCCGTCTCGCGGATCAGCGACTCGACTTCCGCGGCGCTTGCGTCCGGCCGAAGCGACCGCACGAGCGCGACGGCGCCCGCCACCTGCGGTGCCGCCATTGACGTGCCGGCCTTCCACCCGTATCCGGGCTCGACGCCGCCCTCGCCGTCCGGGGACACGACCGTGGAGAGCACGAGGTCGTAGTACGCCGGTTTGTCGCCCTCGTTGAGCGCCTCGAGGTCGACATCTCCCCCGGCCGCGCTCACGTCGACCGCGCTGCCGTAGTTCGTGTAGAAGGCGGGCGAGGAAGTCGGGTCCGCGAGCCGCTTCAGCGCGAGGTCTTCGCGCTGCTGCCGGTCGTCCCAGAGGAAGCCGATGGGGCCGGTCGCGGAGACGCCGAAGACCCCCTCCGCCTCCGTCGGAAGGCTCAAAACGCCCTCGGCGTCCATGTCGATGCCGTCGTTGCCTGCGGAGTTGATCACGAGGGTGCCCTGCTCGCGGGCGTACGCGGCGGCTCGCTCGTAGGCCTCCTTAATATCCAACAGGAACGGGTACTCCTCGGGATCGACGAAGGGGACCGGGTAGCCGAGGCTCAGATTTGCGGCGTCACAGCCCCTGTTCGCGGCCGCGACGATCGCCGCGATGACGTCGCCGCTCGCCCCTTCCACGCCCGAGAACACTCGGAGAGAGACGATCTCCGCGTCCGGCGCGGTGCCGAGCACCCCGTCGCCGCTCGCGTTCGTCCCCGCGACGGTTCCCGCGACGTGGGTGCCGTGGTCGCCCGCCCCGTTCGGGCGGAAGTCGTACTCGTCGGTCGTGAAGTTCTCGGAGAGCTCCTCGTTCACCACGTCTGCGAGATCGGGGTGAGCGTCCGACACGCCGCTGTCGATCACGGCGACGCGAGCGCCCTCGCCCGTGGTCGTGTCGTGGACCGTTCGCTGGTTACCAGGCCGATCGGAGAGCTCTCCAACCCGCTGGGCGCGCTTGTCCCACTGAAGCTCGTTGTTAGACAGTCCGTCGTCCCATCCCGGACTGCCACTGTTGTCGGCCCCCTTATCGACCTCCGCCGCCGGCCCCGCGTTCTCCGGGACGGATCCCGCGTCGTCCTGGTAGACGGCGACGTCCGGCGCCGTCGAGTCGACACCCGGAACCGACTCGGGATCGCCCCGTGCCGCCAACAGATCGATATCGGAGATGTCGTGGACGATTTCGACCTCGCCCGGTACGTCGGCCCGGTCCACCTCCCGTAAGTCGATGAGGAACCGATCCGCCGCCGGATCCCCGTCGCCTTCGGCGGACGCCAGTCCCGAGAACGCCGGAGCTACGCCTGCCGCACCGATACCTTTTAAGAGGGAGCGTCTGTCGAAGTTCATGATCGCCATCCACTATGTGAGATGGTGTCAATAAACGCGAATAGTTGGTTAAAAAATCTTACTTAAATCCGATAAAATCGAGGTCGTGTTTCTCTGCATAACCCGAGGGGGCCCGATCGATCGCGAGACAGATCGAGCCAACGATTTCGGTCGGCCCGATCACGAGACCCGCAAAAAGCGTTCGTGGCGCTTCCTCGTCTCCACCGTCTGAGTCTTCCGATCAGAGCCGCTTCGACACGTACGGCCCGTCCTGGTGGTAGCCGAGCTTGTTGCGGTAGTACTCGCGGGCGCCGATCCCCGAGATGATCGCCAGCTTGCGGTAGCCGGCGTCGCGGGCCAGCTCCTCCGCGTGCTCGAGGAGCTTCGTCCCGTACCCCTGATGCTGCCAGTCGCCGTCGCCGCCGATGGCGACCTCGCTGCCGTACACGTGCAGTTCGCGGATCAGCGCGGCGTCCTCCAGTTCGCGCCGGATCGCGTCGTCCTCGGTGCCGGGCGCGCCGGGCTGGCCGGGCGCGAAGGAGGGGAACCGTAGGCGACAAAAGCCGACGAGTAAGTCGCGGACGGGGTCCTCGAAGGAGATGAAGTGCTCCGTCCCGCTCCCGGCCTCGTAGGTCATCACGTCGAGCTCCACGTCGTCGGGGTCCGGATCGGCGTCGTTGTGGCCCACCTCGCGGGCGCGGATGTCGCGCTGGGTGATCCCCTTCTCCTCGGCCCGCTGGTCGGCGAGCTGCCGGAGGTTCGACTTCCAGACGCCGCCCTCGATGAAGTCGGCCGGGATGTCGCGCTGGACGCGCTGGAGCCGGGTGTACTTCGGGATGTGGTCCATCGCCTCGGCGACCACGTCGGCCGCCTCCTCGTTCGAGAGGGGCTCGAAGTCGTCGCGGCGCCATCGGTCGTATATCCGGGTCCCCTCGACGACGAGGGTCGGGTAGATCTTCAGGTAGTCCGGCCGCCAGTCGGGGTTCTCGAAGATCTGCCGGAAGTCCTCGATACACATCTCGCGGGTCATCCCCGGCTGGCCCGGCATCATGTGGAAGCCGACCTTGAACGCGGCGTCGCGCAGGCGACGGTTGGCGTTGCGAGAGGCCTCGTTGCCGTGGCCCCGGTGCATCTCGCGGTTGATCCGCTCGTAGGTGGTCTGGACGCCGACCTCGACCTTCGTCCCGCCCAGATCGAGCATGCGGTCGATCTGCTCGGGGTCACACCAGTCCGGCTTCGTCTCGAAGGTCGTGCCGATGTTGCGGATCTCGTTCGTCTCGTTCTCCGCGATCACGTCCGCTAAGTACTCGAACTCGGTCTCCTCGGGGGCCGGCGCAAAGGACTCCTCCTCGGCGGGCTCGGGCTCCTTGTCGAGGTCGTAGTCGTTCATCGCCTGCAAGGCGCGCTTCACGAACCACTCCTGGTAGTCGTGCGAGCGCGCGGTCATCGTCCCGCCCATCAGGATGAGCTCCACCTTGTCGACCGGGTGACCGATCTTCCGGAGCTGTTCGAGCCGGAGGGTGACCTGTCCGTACGGGTCGTAGTCGTTCTGCTCGCCCCGGGCCGCGGCGGGCTCGTGGCCCGTGTACGACTGCGCCGAGGAGAACTCCGAGGCCGGTCCGCCGGGACAGTAGAGGCACTTCCCGTGGGGGCACAGCTTCGGTGAGGTCATGATCGCGACCGGCGAGACGCCGGAGGCGGTCCGGACCGGCTTCCGCCGGACGACCTCGATCACGTCGTCGCGGGCCTCCGGGGGCGCGTGATCTAAGATCTCGGTGTTCTTCGGGACCTTCGGGGAGCCGAACTCCGAGCAGGCGTCGAGCTTGGCGGACTCGAGATCGTCGCGGTCGATCTCGCCCGCGAGGATCCGGTCGACGAGGTGCTCGCAGGTCCGGACGAACGCCTCGGGCTCGTCGCCGGAGCCCTCCTCGCCGCCGGACTCCTCTCCGGCGGCCGCGTCGCCTGCCGCGTCTGTACTCATTACCCGTCGATCGACGCGTTTCGGGGTTAAGCGTGTCGCACCCGCGCCCCGATCGGAGACGGCGACCCGGCGATCCGAGGGTATATTAACTAGTGGTATAACAAAGTAATCACAACGATGACCCAGATCCAGCGTGCCCGAGACGGGGAGATCACGCCCGCGATGGAGCGCGTGGCGGAGCGCGAGGAGCGCGACCCGGAGTTCGTTCGTGAGCAGGTCGCCGGCGGACAGGCGGTGATCCCGAACAATCACGCTCACGACTCGCTCGACCCGATGATCATCGGCAGGGAGTTCTCGACGAAGGTCAACGCCAACATCGGCAACAGCGAGACGACAAGCGACCTCGACGCGGAGCTGCGGAAGCTGCACGCCGCCGTCCACTACGGCGCCGACACCGTCATGGACCTCTCGACGGGCGAGCGCTTAGACGAGACCCGCGCGGCGAACGTCGCGTACTCGCCGGTTCCGGTCGGGACGGTCCCGATATACGAGGCGGTGAAGCGGGCCGACGATCCCGCCGACATCACTCACGAGCTGCTGCTCGACGTGATCGAGAAGCAGGCCGAGCAGGGCGTCGATTACATGACGATCCACGCGGGGGTGCTGATGGAACACCTGCCGCTGACGGACGGTCGCAAGACCGGGATCGTCTCGCGCGGCGGCTCGATCCTCGCCCAGTGGATCGAGGAGAACGGGATGCAGAACCCCCTGTACGCGGAGTTCGAGGAGATCTGCGAGATCTTCGCGGAGCACGACGTGACGGTGTCGCTCGGGGACGGCCTCCGTCCCGGTTGTCTCGCCGACGCGAGCGACGAGGCGCAGTTCGCCGAGCTGGAGACCCTCGGCGAGCTCACCCGCGTCGCGTGGGATCACGGGGTGCAGGTGATGGTCGAGGGGCCGGGCCACGTCCCGATGGACGAGATCGGCGACAACGTCGAGCGGCAGCAGGCGGTGTGCGACGGCGCGCCGTTCTACGTGCTCGGCCCCCTCGTGACCGACGTCGCTCCCGGATACGACCACATCACGAGCGCGATCGGCGCGACCGAGGCGGCGCGGGCGGGCGCGGCGATGCTCTGCTACGTCACGCCGAAGGAGCACCTGGGACTCCCCAACGCGGAGGACGTGCGGGACGGGCTCGCGGCGTACCGGATCGCGGCCCACGCCGCCGACGTGGCAAACGGGCTTCCGGGGGCGCGCGACTGGGACGACGCCCTCTCGGAGGCGCGCTACGAGTTCGACTGGGAACGGCAGTTCGACCTCGCGCTCGACCCGGAGCGTGCGCGGGCCTACCACGACCAGACGCTGCCCGGAGACAACTACAAGGAGGCCCGGTTCTGCTCGATGTGCGGCGCGGAGTTCTGCTCGATGCGCATCGATCAGGACGCGCGGGACGCGGACGGGGAGATGGCCTCCATCGACGGCGACACGGACCTCGACGCGTCCGACGCCGCGGCGGTAAACCTGCCGCCGGTCGGCACGCACGACGCCAGCGGCGTTCCGGACGAGATCGAGATCGGCGGCGTCACGTTCACGCCGGAGACGCCGCACGCCGACGACTGATCCCGCCCGGGTGTCGGCCCCCGGTCGCCGGAGGCGCTGTACCGGATCCGCCCGTTTTAGGTCGCCCGGACCGTACCGCGAGAGCGTGCTACGAAAAGACCTCCTGCGCGTCTCGCGGGCCGGCGGCGGCTACCGCCCGCGCTTCGCGACCCGCGAGCACCGCCCGCTCGCGGCGCGGGTGCTCGGGGCCTTCGAGTCCCACGTCGGGGAGCGGCGCGGCGACCTCGACGACGCGCTGGCGGCGCTGGAGGCCGACGCGGCCGACGCCGGCGGCGACTTCAAGCTCGTCCGCGGGCTCGCGGCGCTCGTCGAGCGCGAGTGCGCCTTCGAGACGCGGGCGCCGGTCCCTCCGCGCCGCGTCCGGCGGGCCGCGTTCGAGGCCGGGGAGGCGGTGGGCGTCGCGAGCGAGGCGGAGCGCGACGAGGCGGTCGACCGCGCCGCCGCCGCGCTCGGGATCGACTCCGCGGACGTCGAGGACTCGCTGTACGCCGACCGCGACGTCAACGAGGTCCTCGTCGACGCCGACGTGCGGTGGGACCCCGACTCGCTCTTGGAGCAGTACGACCTCTCTTTGGCCCAGACCGCGCTCTTCGACGCCACCGAGGTCCGGGTGCGGTCGAACGACCCGAAGCGGCTCGTCTCGGCCGTGAAGCGGCTCCGACTGATGTACGAGGTGGAGAAGACCCCTGAGGGACGCGAGCTGGTCGTCACCGGCCCGGACGCGCTGTTCTCGCGAACCCGTCGGTACGGGACCGCCTTCGCGCGCCTGCTCCGGACCGTCGCGGAGTCGGCGGAGTGGAACCTGGAGGCGACGATCGACGACCGCGGGCGCGAGCGCACCATGCGGCTCTCCGACGGCGACGTGACGGTGCCCGACGTGGAGCCGGTCGCGGAGCCCGACTTCGACAGCGGGGTCGAGGCCGACTTCGCGGCGCGCTTCCGCGGCCTCGACCTCGACTGGACGCTCGTGCGCGAGGCTGAGCCGCTCGAAACCGGCACGCGGGTGATGATCCCCGACTTCGCGTTCGACTACGACCACGCCGACTTCCGGCTGTTCTTCGAGGTGATGGGCTTTTGGACCCCCGCATACGTCGAGAAGAAGCTCTCTCAGCTCGCCGACGTGGAGGACGTGGACCTCCTCGTGGCGGTCGACGAGAGCCTCGGCGTCGGCGAGGAGATCGCGGCGCGAGACCACCGCGTCGTCACCTACTCCGGGACCGTCCGCGTGAAAGAAATCGTCGACGTGCTCCGCGAGTACGAGGCCGAGTTCGTCGCCGACGCCGCCGCCGCCCTCCCCGACTCGCTCTCGCCGGACGCGGACGCGATCGGGCTCGACGCGCTCGCCGACGCGCACGGCGTGAGCGTCGAGGCGGTCGGGGAGAAGTCGTTCCCGGACCACGAACTGGTCGGGCGGACCCTCGTCCGCCCCGCCGTGTTGGAGGCGGCAGGCGAGGAGCTGGAGGCGGGGATGTCGCTCTCGGCGGCCGAGGCGCTCCTCGACGAGCACGGCATCGACGACGCGAGCGCCGCGCTCTCGCGGCTCGGGTTCCGGGTGGAGTGGGAGGGGCTCGGCGGCGGGACGCTGCGGGAGAAAGGAGAGTAGTCGGCGGTCCGACCGAGCGCCTACTCCACGACCGGCAGGTCCGCCCGGCTCCCCTTCGGCACCACCGAGCGGAGCTCGTCGTAGAGGTACAGCCCGACCCCGATCGGCGCCGACTCGCCGGCGACCTCGTGGGTCGCGATCAGGTACCCCCAGTCGCCGTCCCACTCGGGGAGGTCCTGGTCGTCGCCGGCCATGAAGGTGACAGCCTGCTCCGGATCCAGCTCGATCACGTTCTCCGTCGCGTGGTGTCCGAACCGGGTGACAGCCCGGCTCGTCGGCTTCCAGTGCTCCTGTCGCGTGCGGAGGAACGTCATCCCGATCGCCTCGACCCGGCTCGGGTCCGTCGCCTCGCCGTTGAAGATCCAGACCTTCCCCGCGCCCTTCTCCCAGAAGCTGTACCCCTCGAAGACGCTCGGTTCGACCCCGAACCGCTCCTCCCACCAGTCGAGCACCTCCCGCCGGCTCGCGCGCCCGTCGACCTCGCGGTCGGCGGGCGTCTCCGGGAGCCGGTCGAAGCGCTGGCCGTCGTTGGTCGCGGACGGGTCGTCCGCGTCGCCGGCGGTGTCGGCGCCGTCGGTCACGCGGCCACCCCCTCGGCGTCGACCGCCTCGTCTCCCCCCACGCGGAGCTTCGCGCAGAAGAACCCGCCCGTGTCGTTGTGATGCGGGTAGACGCGGTGCGCGCGCGTCACCGACTCGTCGTAGGTCTCGCCCTCCCACTCCGTGACGCCGGGGACCGTGTCGAGCGGGAGCTCGAACTCGACGACCTCGCAGTCCTCGGCCGCCAAGACGTGGTCGAGCACCGCCTCGTTCTCCTCGGGTGCGAACGTGCAGGTGGAGTAGACGACGGTCCCGCCGGGGCGGGTCGCCTGCACGGCTCGCGCCAGGATCCCCTTCTGGATCCCGGCGACCGCGTGGACGTGGTCGAGCGTCCACTGGTCGACCACGTCCGGGTTCTTGCGGCAGGTGCCCTCACACGAGCAGGGGGCGTCGACGAGGGCGCGGTCGAACTCGTCGAACGCGAGCGGCTTCGTCGAGAAGTTGCGCGCGTCCTGGTTCGTGACGATCGCGTTCGTGATCCCGAGCCGCTCGGCGTTGTGCCGGAGCGCGGAGAGCCGCCCGAGGTTGTTGTCGTTGGCGACGACGGTCCCCTCGTCGTCCATCGCGTCGGCGATCTGGGTGGTCTTGCTGCCGGGGGCAGCGCAGGCGTCCCACACCCGCTCGCCGGGCTGCGGGTCGAGCGCGAGCCCCGGCAAGACGGAGACCTCCTCCTGCCCGTGCGTCCAGCCGTGGACGTACGGCCAGTTCCCGCCGGGGTTCCCGTCCGGGAGTCGAAAGAGGCCGTCGTGCCAGTCGACGGGCTCGTAGGACACGCCTTCGTCGTCGAAGGCCTCGCGGACGCGGGCCGGCGAGGCCGCCATCTCGTTCACGCGGACGACCGACGGCAGCGGCCGGTCGCAGGCCGCGCGGAACGCCGCCGCGTCGTCGACGAGCGGCTCGTACCGCTCTAACGGATTCATGGCACCCCTTGCGCGCCGGACGGTTAGTCGGTTTCGGGACGGGGTCGGCCGCCAGACTCCCGCCCTCGCGGCTCACCTTTAGGTCGGCGGCGGGAGTACGCGAGCGCATGGCGCGCATATCCGTGCTCGACGACGAGGTGTCGCTGGACGAGCCGACCCTGGTCGAGGGGTTCCCGGGCATCGGGCTCGTCGGCAAGATCGCGACGGACCACCTGATCGAGGCCCACGACATGGTCCACTACGCGAACGTCCACTGCGACGGGCTCCCGCGGGTGGCCGTCTACCAGGAGTCGGAGACCTCGCTGACGACGCCGGTGCGGCTGTACGCCGACCCCGAACGAGACCTCGTCGCGCTCCGGAGCGACGTGCCGGTGAACCCCGGCGCCGCGACCGAGGTCGCCGGCTGTCTCGACACGTGGTTCGCGGAGACCGACGCGTTCCCCGTGTTCCTCTCCGGGCTCGGCCGCGAGAAGGACGAGTCGCCGCCCGACCTGTACGGCGTCGCGACCGGGAACGGCGGCGACGCGCTCTCCCGCGCCGAGGTCGACGAGCCGCCGGAGTCGGGGCTCGTCTCCGGGCCGACCGGCGCCATGCTCGCGGAGTCGCTGGAGCGCGGCCGCGACGCGGTGGGGCTCGTCGTCGAGTCCGATCCGCAGTTCCCCGACCCGGAAGCGGCGCGGGTCCTCATCCTCGACGGCATCGACCCGATCGCCGGGACGGAGACGCCCACCGAGGGGCTCGTCGATCAGGCGACCGAGATCCGGGACGCGAAGCGGGCGTTCGCGAAGCGGATGCAGGAGGCGACCGAAGAGAGCTCGCAGGCGGAACCGCTGAAGATGTTCCAGTGAGGGCCGGCCCGGACTTCGACCGGAGGCGACCCGTCAGCCCTCGTCTTCCAGCTCGTCGAGGATCGGGCGGTACTTGAGCTGGACCTCGTCCCACTCGAGATCGGGGTCCGAGTCGGCGACGAGCCCCACGCCGGCGAAGAGGGTCGCGCGGCGAGGGGTCGCCACCGCGGAGCGGATCGCGACCGCGAACGCGCCGTTGCCGGCGGCGTCGATCCAGCCGACCGGCGCGGCGTACCAGCCGCGGTCGAACGGCTCCGTGTCGTGGATCGTCTCGAGCGCGCGGTCGGGCGGAAGCCCCCCGACCGCGGGGGTCGGGTGGAGCGCCTCGACGAGCTCGAGGACGTGGCGGTCCGCGCTCAGCTCGGCCGTAATCGGCGTGTGGAGGTGCTGGACCGTGGCGAGCCGCCGGACGCGACGTTCGCCCGGAGAGATAGAGGCCGCGAACGGCTCCAGCTGCTCGCGGACGGTGTCGGCGACGAGCTCGTGTTCGTGGACGTTCTTATCGTCGTCGAGCAGCTCTTGCGCGAGCCACTCGTCCTCGGCCGGCGTCTCCCCCCGACCGGTCGTCCCCGCGAGCGCGTCGGTCTCGACGGTCCGGCCGCGCAGCGCGACCAGCCGCTCCGGCGTCGCGCCGAAGAAGGCGCTCCCGCCGGCGTCGGGCTCGAAGTAGTAGCGGTGGCAGTCCGGGTACTTCTCCGCGAGCCGGTCGAGCGTCGCCGCCCGCGGGAACGCCGCGGCGAGGTCGGCCTCCAGCGCCTGCGCGAGCACCACCTTCCGGAGGTCGCCGCCCCGGATCCGGTCGACCGCGGCCTCGACGCTCTCGCGCCACGCCTCGCGGCTCGTCGTCCGGCGGGTCGCCGCGATCCCGGGGCGCGGCGGGCGGTCCGCCGCCGAGACATCCGACGCCTCCCCGAGTCCCGCGAGCCGGTCGCGCTCCGCGGCGAGTCGGGCTTCGACCGCGTCGGGGTCGGCCTCGGCGCCGACCGCGTTCACCGTGAGCCACGCGCCGTTGTCCGCGAACGTGACCTGCACGCGCGGGAGCACGAACCGCGCCTCGGGGAACGGCTCCCACGGGTCGCCGTCGCAGCCCCCCTCGTGGAAGGCGAACCCGCCGAACAGGCGCGGGCGGGCGGCCTCGGTCCCGGCGTGGACGTCGCCGGAGTCGAACAGCTCGTCGGCGCCGGCCCGGATCTCGGCGAAGCGGTCCGGCCCCTCCGCGGTCAGCGTCGCGGCCGCGCCGCTGGCGAGCACGAGCGCGTCGTCGGGAGCGTTCCACGTCATCCGCGGCGCCGGGAGGGCGTCGAACGCGGCCGCGAAGGCGGGCGCGTCGATCCCGGTCGTGCGGCTAACGAGGGGCGGCGCCGGGGACGATCGCACCCGTTCCATTGACGTTGGATCGGGTCCGCGGACCCTTTATCCTGACTATCCCGGGGACCGGCAGCGGAACGCTCCCGCGAGGCTCAGCTGTACCGCTCCTCGTTCCACGGGTTCGCGGTGTCGCTGTACCCGCGCTTCTCCCAGTAGCCGAGCTCCTTCTCCGTGAGGAACTCGACGCCGGTGACCCATTTCGACCCCTTGTACGCGTACTTGTGCGGCGTGACAACACGGATCGGGCCGCCGTGGTCGGCGGGGAGGTCGCCGCCGTCGAACCCGTACGCGAACAGCACGCCCTCGCGGGTGCACTCCGCCAGCGAGAGGTTCGTCGTGTAGCCGTCGAGCGCGTGGAACATGACGTGGTCGGCGTCGTCGCGCACGCCCGCGCGGTCGACGATCTCGCCGAACTCGACGCCGGTGAACGCGCAGTCGAATTTGCTCCAGCCGGTGACGCAGTGGAAGTCCTGTCGCTGGGTCACCGCGGGGAGGTCGCGGAACTCGGCGAGCGAGTAGGCGAGCGGCTCCTCGACGGCGCCCCAGACCTCGAACTCGAACGTCTCGGGGTCCCACGAGGGCGTCCCGCTCTTCGAGAGTACCGGGAAGCGGTCGGTCTCGCGCTGTCCCGGCGGGAGCCGCTCGTCCCCGTACTGGCGGTAGAGGTCGGTGAGGTCCTCGATCGCGTCGGCGTTCGCGGCGTCGGCGTCGGATGCGCCGGCTTCGGTCATGATCGACCGTAGGTGCCGGCGTCACCTATGAATGTCGCTCTCGCGACGGCGGGCGACGAGGACAGTCGAGAGATCGCCCCGAATAAGTATTGGAAATAAATCACGAATTTCGATTTTGGAAAGGTAGATTCGAAAGGAGAAAATAGAGTTATGATAACGCCCGAAATCGGTTTCTAATAGCCGTAGCATCGACGCCACATTTATATACCCATTCCCATTACTCCCGGGCAGGAAATGCCACAAGTAGAGATAACCGTGCCGGAGCATCTGGAGATGCAGATCGCTCAGATGGTCGAGCAGGGGGAGTTCCTCAACCGCGAGGAGGCGGTCGAAGAGCTCCTGTCGACGGGGATAAAGGCGTTCAAGACGAGCGGTCCGCGAGACGACGAGGACTCCAGCGGGTTCGAAGACGAGGGCATGATGGGCCACGAGGACGAGTACGTCTTCTGAGAGCGCGATCCGCTCGGCTTCGCCTCGACCGGGTCCGAGCGCTTCGACCGGCACCGATTCTCTCCCCGTGTTCCGGCTCGCTTCGGGCGGGTCTCGGTTCCCTTCCCTCCCAGTTCCAGGTTCGACCCCGCGCCGTCCCCGGTTCGTCCCGGATCGGCGCGGGCCGCGAGTCGAAACGCTCCAGAACCGTGCGTATACCCCTCAACAACGCTTAAAGGGCGTACGGCCCGTATCAAGGGACATGCACAAAGACGAGCTCCTCGAACTCCACGAGCAGATGGTGACGATCATGGAGCACTTCCGCAGCCACGAGACCGTCGACGGTTCGCTTTTCGACCCGTACGACGAGCTCGACGTCGACCCCTCCCACGTCCACAAATCGAAGAGCGAGCACAAACACGCCGTGTTCGTGCTCGGCAACGCCCTCGCGAACGCGATGAGCGAAGACGAGTTCTCCCCCGCCGGTCGCGTCGGCAAGCGGATGGAGGAGCTCGCGGACGACGCCGAAAGCAAGATCTGAGCCGCCGCCCCGACGAAGCCGCCCCGCGAGGGGGCCGTCCCCGCGAGAACCCTTAAGCGCCCGGCCGCCCCCTCACCCACATGGTCGCGGAGGCGCTCTCGTCGGACACCGCCCACCTCGCCGCCGGCGGGCTCCTCGTCGCCGTCGCGCTCGCGGTCGTATATCGGACCGACAGGCCGAGCGGCGCGTGGACCCGAGCGCTGCGGTCCCGGTTCCTCCTCGGCGTCCCGTGGGGGACGCTCGTCGCGGTCGCCGCGGTCGTCGCGGTGTACCTGTTCGTGCAGAGCGGGCTGGAGAACCCGGGCCGCCCCGTGGTGATCCCGTTCCGCTCGTGGTCGTACTTCTACCCGGAGGGGATGCTCTGGTCCGGGCTCGCCCACTCCGGCCGGGGACACATCACCGGGAACCTCCTGTCGACGCTCGTCGCCGGCGCCCTCGCCGAGTACGCGTACGGCCACTTCCCCGGCGGTCGGGAGGTCGACGACCGGGCCGGAACGCTGCGGTCGGCGCTGCCGTCGATTCGCTCGTTGCCGCCGGTGGGGTCGCTTCCCGCCGTCCTCTCGTCCGTGTCACCCCGGCGATTGCTTCCGTCCCGGCGGTCGATCCGGAAGTCACTCACATTCGAATCCCTCGCTTCGAACCCCCTCGTCCGCGCGTTCGTCGTCGTTCCGGGTGCGATGCTGTCGTTCGCCGTCCTCTCGTCGTTGTTCGCGCTCGGGCCGGTGATCGGCTTCTCGGGGGTGGTGTTCGCGCTGTGGGGGTTCGCGCTCGTGTTCTACCCGATCACGACGATCGCCGCGCTCACGGGGGCGACGCTAGTGAACGTGGCGTACGAGGCGCTCCGGAATCCGGTCGTCGTCTCCGAGGCGAGTGGGTCGTACGGCCCCCCGAGCTGGGCGAACATCGCGATACAGGGGCACGCGATTGGGCTGATCGGCGGGATCCTCGCCGCGGTGTGGCTCGTCCGACGGCGACGCCGGCGGGCGGAGGGTTCGCGGACCGCGGAGGGTGCGCGGTCAGCAGCGGGCACGCGGACCACGGAGGATTCGCGGACCGCGGGGCTCGACCCGCGGGCGAGGACGACCGCGCTGGTCGCGTTCGGCGCGGTAATGCTGTTCGGGGCGTCCCGCCGGCTCTGGGCCGTCTACTGGTACCTCGGGAACGAGCGGTACGAGATGTACCGCGCCGTCGGGGTCGGCTTGCTGGCGGTCCTCGCGGCGATCGTCGCGCTCGCGGTCGCCGGCCGCGACGAGCCGCTCCGTCCGGATCTGGCCGTGCCGGACCCGGAGACCGTCCGGGGGGCGATCCGGTCCGCGACGCCCGCGGCCGTCGGCCTGCTGCTGCTCGTCTCGGCGCTCGCGGTCGTGGCCGGACCGGGGATCGGCCCGAACCTCGTCGCCGTCGACGACGACGAGCTCCCGGGCGACCCGATCGAGGTCGAGGGGTATCAGGTGACGTACGCCGAGAACGTCGAGGACCGGGTGGTGAGCGTCGTCGACGTGGAGGCGTTCGGCCGGTCGACGAGCGTCAACACCTCCGGGGTGATCGTGGCGAACGCCGACCGGGAGATCTGGACCACGGCGGTCTCGAAGGGGAATCTCGCCTTCTGGGGGTACCGCGCGGTCGACGTGGGCGGGACGGGGTGGCGCGAGACCGTCTGGGTCCAGCGCACCGGCTGGGTGGCGGCGAACGGCGGGGCGACCTACCGGGTCGACGCGGTGCGAAACGAGACGCGCTCGACGCTGTTCACGAGCGAGCCGGCCCGGGCCGAACCGCGGATCGACGGACGGAACGTCACCGTGGCCGCCGTCGAGGGCGGGTTCGAGCTGCGCGTCGACGGTGAGGGCGAGACCGAGAGCGCCGCGCTCCCGGCGGCGAACGAGTCGGTGACCCTGCGGGGCGTCACGTTCGTCCGCGAGGACGACGCGGTGTTCGCGGAGCGCGGGGAGACCCGGGTGCGGATCGCGGCGCGGGAGGAGTACGAGGGCCGGCGATAGGTCGAGACCGCCCTGTCGACCTCCCGTTCGGCGGATGTGTACTTCGGAAACCGTTGGCGGCCGAAGACCACCTCTCGATCGACAGCGGGAATGGGTCTTGCAGATCGATAGCGGCGAGACAGTATTTAAACGGCTGTGAGCAACGGCGATGGGAACTTATAAAGAACCGCGCGGTGGCGTCGCCGGCGGCTTCGCCGCCGGCCGACGAGGCTGGGGAGGCGTGAGGCGCGGTTGCGGTGTGGGTGGGACTCAAAGGGGCAGTCGCTGCGGGCGGCGCAGGCGACACAAGCACCGCAACGAGGGAGGGGTAGCGACCGAGTGAGGCGCGTGGTTCGAAACGGCGGAGCCGTTTCGTCATCGCCAGAAATCGCAGATTTCTGGCTAGCAGTCAGAACGCTTTGCGTTCTGACGACATCACGAGACGCCGAAGGCGTCTCGAACGACAGCGAGCGTGAGCCGCCCGCAGCGACTGGGGCTTTGGAGGTCTTCACCGCAGACACATCGATCACTTATAAACATCCGCCAGCACCACCACAATCCGACTTATAAACAACACCTCCACCACCGTGCGAGACTCACTCCCGCTGTCGATCGAGGCGCCCACCTCGGCGACGACTGGTTCACACGTTCTGAACCCGGGGCGTCGACGGACTTAAAAAGGCGAACGCGGCGGCCGACTCAGTCCGCGACCGCGGCCACCATCCCCTGCTTGTAGTACCGCTGGAGCGTGACGAACAGGACGATGGGGACGATCATCGTCAGGACCGATCCGGCGGCGACGAGCCCCCAGTCGATCTGGAGGCGGCCCTTCATCAGCGGGAGCACCTGCGGCGCGAGCTGGTTCTCGCGCGAGCGCATGAACACGAGGGGGAAGAAGAAGGAGTTCCACACCCACGTGAACTGGATGACGGCCACGGAGACCAGCGCCGGCGCCGAGTACGGCAGCACGATCGACTTGAAGATCTGGTACCGGGACGCGCCGTCGATCCGCGCGGCCTCCTCGAGCTCCTCGGGGAGCCCGAGCAGGAAGTTCCGGAGGAACATGACGACCCACCCCATCCCCCACCCGATGTGGACCAGGATGAGCCCCATGTACGTGTCGAACAGCCCGGTCGTCCGCAGCGTGTTGTAGTTGCCCATCGCGACCAGCTCCGGCGGCGCCGCCATGACCACGATGAGCAGGAAGAACAGCGCGGTCTTCAGCGGGAAGTCGAACCGGGCGAACGGGTACGCGACCATCGTCCCGAGCAGCGTCACGGCGAGGACGGACGGGATCGTGACGATCGCGGTGTTCCACATCGCCTGCCGCATCGGGCCGGACTGGAACTCCCACGCGCGGGCGTAGTTCTCGAAGGTGATCGTCATCCCCTCGAAGCTCCACCAGCCCTGGATCACCTGATCGAGGGGGCGGACGGAGGCCATGAACAGCCCGATGAGCGGGACGAGCCACAGCAGCGCGACGCCGATGGCGACCGCGTAGCGCAGGGCACGCGGCCCGCTCGGGACCGCGGCGCGGACCCGCTCGACCGGGGACCGGTCCGCGGTCGGCGCGGTCTCCGGCGGCTCGTGGTAGACGCGTCCGCCGTCGGTGCTGAGATCGGTGTCGGCGTCGCTGTCGCGGTCGGTATCGGGCTCGGCGTCGGTCGAATCGTCTGAGTGATGTGTGTCGGTCATTGCTGATCAGTCCATTGACGCGATGTACCACGCCATCGGGAGCGCGATCGCGAGTTCGATGAGCGCGACGACCATCGCCTTGCTGTACTCGATTGGCGTCGAGAACGCGGCCTGATACACCTCCAGGCCGAGCACCGAGAACACGCCGCCCGGCCCCCCGGACGGACCGCCGGCCGCGTAGACGATGGCGAAGATCCGGATCACCCAGATCATGCTCATGATCACGACGACCGCCGTCACGGGCTTGACGAGCGGCCAGATGATGTCTTTGAACCGCCGGAACCGGCCGGCGCCGTCGACCCGGGCCGACTCTAAGAGCGCCGGATCGATCCCGGCGAGCGCGGAGCTGTACAACAGCATGCTGAACCCGGTCTGGACCCAGACGCCGCCGGCGATCAGCGCGTAGATCGCGATCTGCGGCTCCTGGACCCAGTTGCGGACCTGCCCTTCGAGGCCGAGCGCCCGGAGCAGCCCGTTGAAGATGCCGGCCTGGGGGTCGTAGACGAACAGCAGCACGAGCCCGATCACGACGGTGGGCGTCGTGAAGGCCAGAAACACCATCGATCGGAGGATGCTCCGCCCGCGCAGGTCGGCGAAGAGCAGCGCGAGACCGAGCCCGAGCAGGGTGCTCAGCGGGACGTGAACCAGCATCCAGATGAGGTTCTGCGGGAGCGCGCCCATCGGGTACTCCAGCGACCGGAGGTTGCTCCAGTTGATGATCGCGTCGTCCTGGAAGGTCGCGATCCACGTCTCGAAGCCGGCGAACTGCCCGATGTCGAACCCGTTCCAGGTGAAGAAGCTCCCGACCGCCGAGTACACCATCGGCCCGACGGAGAAGATGGCGAACAGGGTGAGCCCGGGGAGCATGAACACGAGGATCGCGGTGAGCTTCTCCCCGTCCACGTCGCGGTCGAGCCTGTCCTCGAGGTACGATTCGACCGACATCGTCTCAGGCCACCAGCTCCCCGTTCTCGTCGTAGAGGTACGCGTCCTCCGGGTCGAACGTGAGGTGGACCGGGTCACCCCGCCCCGCGTCGGTGTGGGGCACCTTGACGTTCACCACGGAGCCGCCGACCTCGACGTTGACCAGGACGTACTCCCCGAGCGGTTCGACCGTCTTGACCGTGCCGGGCACGGTCCAGTCCGTGTCCGGCGGCTCGGTCGAGAGCGCGATGTCCTCGGGGCGGACCCCGAGCGACACGGTCGGCGACGACGTCTCCGCGGTCGTCGGCAGGGAGTTCCCCCCGTCGAGCTGGACGGTGCCGTCATTGTTCGCTCCCTCGAAGAGGTTCATCGGCGGGGAGCCGATGAACTTCGCGACCCAGGTGGTCCGGGGCCGCCGGTACAGCTCCTGGGGCTCGGCGACTTGGCGGATCGTCCCGTCGTTCAACACGACGATCTTGTCGCCCATGCTCATCGCCTCCTCCTGGTTGTGCGTGACGTAGACGGTCGTGATCCCGAGCTCGTTCTGGATCCGCTTGAGCTCGGAGCGCATCTCCAGACGGAGCTTGGCGTCGAGGTTGCTGAGCGGCTCGTCGAGCAGGAACACCGAGGGCTCTCGCACGATCGCCCGCGCCAGCGAGGTCCGCTGGCGCTGCCCGCCGGAGATCTCGCCGGGGTCGCTCGACAGCTGGTCCTCGATGTGCAACAGCTCGGCGACCTGCGCGACGCGCTCGTCGCGCTCCTCCGGCGGGACGCCCCTGACCTTCAGCGGGTACTCGATGTTCTCCCGGACGGTCATGTGGGGATACAGCGCGTAGTTCTGGAACACCATCGCGACGTTCCGGTCGGCCGGCGGCGTGCCGTCGACGCGGTCGTCGTCGAAGTAGATCTCCCCGTCGGACGGGTCCTCTAACCCGGCGATCATCCGGAGCGCGGTCGTCTTCCCGCAGCCGGACGGACCGAGGAACACGACGAACTCCCCGTCGTCTATCTCCATGTCCAGCTTGTAGTTCGCGACCGTGTCACCCCCGTCGAAGTACTTGCTCACGGACCGCATGCTAATGCGAGTCATCAACTACCCGCCGATACTCATTTACTGCACTTATAATTAATCATCGTCCATTGATGAAGAGACGGCCGACAACGGGTTCGGATCGCTCGGTTTCCGGTCGATTCAATAATTACTTATCAATCCTTTCACTACGTGTCGAGGATGAGTTCCGGTCTCTTCGACTACAGCAATTTCCCGCAGATCTCCGGCGAGCTCTTCCGCGCCGTACAGCGTCGAGACCTCTTCGACGACGACAAGCGGATCGTCGACGCCGAGCCCCGCGCGTCGCCGGACCTCGTGTTCGAGCGGTACCTGGCGCGCCGCGACGACCCCGACTTCGACCTGGCGTCGTTCGTCGACGACCAGTTCAAGCTGCCGGAGCCGGTCGGAGCGTCGCCGGACCTCGCGGCCTCGCGGTCGATGGCGGAACACGTCTCGTCGCTGTGGGGGGCGCTGACCCGGACGTTCGAGGACGCCGGCGGGGCGGGGTCGACGCTCGTCGGCCTCCCCAACCCCCACGTCGTCCCCGGCGGGCGCTTCCGAGAGATGTACTACTGGGACAGCTACTTCACGGCGGAGGGGCTGGCCGCGGCCGACCGGACCGACCTCGTTGCGGGGATGGCCGGGAACATCGCGTCGCTGGTCGACCGGTTCGGGTTCGTCCCGCTCGGGAACCGGGCGTACTACGACAGCCGGTCGCAGGTCCCGCTGTTCTACCGCATGCTCCGGGTGTTAGAGCGGGAGGAGGGGTTCGAGGCCGTCGAGCCCCACGTCGGCGCGCTCCGGACGGAGCACGGCTTCTGGATGGACGGGCGCGACCGCGTCGCCGACGCCGAGGGGGCCGCGGCCCACCGGCGGACCGTCGGGCTCCCGGCGGGCGCGGTCCTCAACCGCTACTGGGACGACCGCGCCCGCCCGCGTCCGGAGTCGCACCTCGAGGACCGGCGGGTCGCCGATCGGGTCCCGGTCGACGACCGACCGGCGCTGTTCCGGAACCTCCGGGCCGCCTGCGAGTCCGGGTGGGACTTCAGCTCGCGGTGGCTGGCGGGCGACGACCTCACCTCGATCCGGACGACGGAGCTGGTGCCGGTCGACCTCAACGCGGTGCTGTTCGGGATGGAGTCGGCGCTGGCCGAGTGGCTCCCCCGCGTCGGGTCGCCCGAGGCCGGCGAGCGGTACGCCGACCTGGCCGCGCGGCGCCGGACGGCGATAAACCGGTACTGCTGGGACCCGGACGCGGGGTTCTACGTCGACTACGCCTGGGTCGACGGGCGCCCCTCAGAGCGGCTCACCCTCGCCGGCGTCGTACCCCTGTTCACCGGGGCCGCGACGCCGGACCGCGCGGCGGCGGTCGCCGACCGGCTCCGCGACGACTTCCTGCGGCCCGGCGGGCTGGTGACGACCCTCAAGGACACGGGCGAACAGTGGGACGCGCCGAACGGCTGGGCGCCCCTCCAGTGGATGGCCGTCGCCGGGCTCCGGCGGTACGGCCACGACGCCCTGGCCGACGAGATCGCGGGCCGGTGGCTCGACCTCGTGCGAAGCTCCTTCGAGGAGACCGGGCGCATGGCGGAGAAGTACGACGTTCGCTCGGTCGGCGAGGCGGCCGATCCGGGCGAGTACGACCTCCAGTACGGCTTCGGCTGGACGAACGGCGTCGTTACGGCGCTGTCGGCCGGGCGGTAGTCGTCGCGAGCGCGCGCCCCCAGAGCCGTCCCGGCTCGACCCGCATCGCCCCGCTCCGTTCTGCAACGCTTATGCACGCCGACCGACTTCGATCGGACATGAGCGACGACGACGCCGTCGACGTCGAGGTCGAGTCCCCCGACGACGCCGCGGCCGACGCGGCGAGCGCGAACGGCACGGCGGAGGCGACCGCCGGGGAAGGGAGCGACGCCGACGCCCCCGGCGACCGCGAGGCGCTGGCCGCCGCGGTCGCCGAGCACGACGAGGCGCTCGCCCGGGAGGTCGCCGCGCTGGAGGCGGACCTCGCCGAGACGCGCGAGGACCTCCTCGACGCCGAGGAGGAGGTAGAGGAGCTGACGAGCAAGCTCGCCCGCGTGAAGGCCGACTTCAGCAACTACAAGCAGCGCGCCAAGCGGAAGCAGGACGAGATCCGCGAGCGCGCCTCGGAGGCGCTCGTCGAGCGCATCACCCCGGTCCGCAACGACCTCCTGCGCGCGCTCGACCAGGAGGAGGGGAGCGACCTCCGCCCCGGCGTCGAGTCGACGCTGGAGAAGTTCGACGAGGTGCTCGCCGACGAGGGCGTCGAACCCATCGACCCCGACCCCGGAGAGGCGGTCGACCCCGCCCGCCATCAGGTGATGTTGCGGGTCGAGAGCGACCAGCCGGAGGGGACCGTCCACGAGGTGTACGAGCCCGGCTACGAGATGGGCGACCGCGTGGTCAGCGAGGCGAAGGTCACCGTCAGCGCCGACGAGGAGTAGTCGCGGCGGTCTGCGGAGCTATTTCTGAGCGTTCTCGGTCGCGCGCCCGTACGCGGCCGCCAGCTCGTCGATCCCCGCGTCCGGCTCCGCGGCGTGGGGGACCGACAGCGGCGAGACCGAGACCTCCCCGTCGATGACGGCCCGGCGGTCGGTGCCGACCGGGTCGGGCACGTCGCCCGCGTTCATCTTCCCCCAAATCGGGTCGGAGAAGGTGACGCGGCCGTTGCCGTCGTGGGCCGCCTCCATCCCGTACCACGGCGAGGGCGCGGTGACGCGCATCGGCGCCGGGGGGTCGGACCCGTCGTCCGCGCCCGCGATCGGGGCGTTGACGTTGAGGTAGTCGACGCGGTCGAACGCCCCGGTCGCGGTCGCCTCGGCGACGAGGTAGCGGGTCGCGGTGGTCGCGTGCTCGAACTCCGCCGGCTCCAGCTCCCGCTTCCACCAGTCGTCGCCGCCCGGGACGTACATCGAGGTCGCCACCGCGGGCACGCCGAAGAAGGCGGCCTCGACCGCGGCGGAGACGGTCCCCGACCGCCCGAGGGTGTACGCCCCGAGGTTCGCCCCCTCGTTACAGCCCGCGACCACGAGGTCCGCGTCCGGGACCAGCGCGTCGAGCCCCGCGACGACGCAGTCGACCGGGGTGCCGTCGACGGCGTAGCCGAGCTCGTGGTCCGCGATGTCGACCCCGTCGGAGAGGGTGCGCCCGGTAGACGATTGATCCTCGGTCGGCGCGACCGCCACCACGTCATAGTCGGCCGCGAGCGCGTCGTAGAGCGCTCTGAGGCCGACGGCGTCGATCCCGTCGTCGTTCGTCAACAGGACGCGTTCGACGCTCATACCGTTACTTCGGGCGGTTCGGGCAAAAGTCCACCGTCGGAGGCGAGGCCGGAGCGTGGCCACGGACTCGTCGGAGGCGAGGCCGGAGCGTGGCCACGGACTCGTCGGAGGCGAGGCCGGAGCGTGACCACGGACGCGGCGGAAGCGAGCCGGAGCGGTGTGCCGCCGCGGCGAACGGAAAGGCCCACGTACCTCGGATTCGATCGACCGGTATGGGATTCGGGGACACGGCGAAGAAGATCCAGACGCTCGCCGACAAGGCGGAGCGCACGTACCAGAAGATCAACGAGCTCCGCGAGGAGGTCGAGACGACGCAGTCGACGGTGCTCGACACTTCCGAACGGGTTCAGCGGCTCGAAAACGAGATGGCCGAACAGCGGGCCGTCCTCGACGCGGTCGCCGAGGAGGTCGGCGTCGATCTGGAGAGCGTGAGCACCGAGGCGCACATCACCGACGCCGAGGAGGCGGCTGCGGCCGACGACGCGGGCGACGCGGAATCCGACGACGACGCGACCGCCGCCGACGAGTCCGGCGACGAAACGTAACTCCGAGACGACCGACCTCGACGAACTCGAACTGACGGTGTGACGGGCCGAGTCCGGTTCCGGTAGGTCACAGCGAACCGAGGTGGAAGCTCACAGCGATGAGCGATAGCGGGAGTGTTGCAGATCGGTGGTGGATACACAGGATGTAAACACCCGTGAGCGGCGCCGCCGACCGCTTATAAGAACAATGCAGCCGGCGCGTGCCTCCGAGGCCGCTTCGCGGCCGAGGAGCACGCGCGAGGGACGCCGCGAGCGCTTTTAAGCGCGAGCGGCGAGGCTGGGGAGGCGTGAGGTGCTGTGCGGTTGCGGGTGGGTGGGACTCAAAGGGGCAGCCGTGAAGCGGGCGCAGGCAACGCAAGCACCGCAGGGAGCGAACGAAGTGAGCGACCGAGGAGCGCAGCGAGCGTGCGCCCGCTTCACGGCTGGGGCTTTGGAGGTCTCGTCCGCGTCGCTCAGCGGTTTATAAGCGATCGCGTCGTCGTACAGCCTCGCGGCTGAGTCCTTGGAGGTCTTCACCGCCCATGCACGGGCACCTCGATCACTCATAAACAACCGACAGCGACACCCCGATCCGGTTTATAAACAACCACATCGCCGTCTCGACGGACACGCTCCCGCTATCGATCAGATCAGTCGGTACCGATCGGCCGTGTCGGACTGACCCGCCACTAGAAGACGGGTTTCGCACACGACCGCGCCCTCCAGTCGCTGTGACGCCGGCGGACCCTCAGGCGTCGAAGGCACCGAAGGTGCCGGCGGTGAGGTAGCGCTCGCCGCTGTCCCAGAACACGGTGACGACGAGGGGTTCGTCGCCCGCGAAATCGCCCGACTCACGGAGCTCCTCGGCGACATCCTTGGCCGCGAGGTTGGACGCGCCGGAGGACTGCCCGACGAGCAGCCCCTCCTCGCGCGCGAGCCGGCGGCACTCGGCCTCGGCGCTGTCGATGTCGACCGTGTGCACCTCGTCGATCAGGCTCGTGTCGAGGTTCGGCGCGACGAACCCCGGCCCCATTCCCTGGAACGCGTCGTTTCCGGGCTCGCCGCCCGAGAGCACGGCGTTGTCGCTCGGCTCGACCGCGTCGATCCGCACATCGGGGAACGCCTCGCGAAGGCGCCGCCCGATCCCGGTGATGGTCCCGCCCGTGCCGACCCCCGCGACGAGGGCGTCGACGGTGCGGTCGCCGACCTGATCGAGGACCTCCGGGCCGGTCGTCTCGTAGTGGGCCCGGGGGTTCGCGGGGTTCTCGAACTGGCGGAGCTGGACCATGCCCGCGTCGCGTTCGAGCTCGTCGGCGCGCGCCTTGGCGTCGGAGATGTCGCCGTCGACGAGCTCCACGTCGGCGCCGTACGCGCGCATGAGCCGCCGGCGCTCGATCGACTTGCCCTCCGGCATCACGAGCGTCACGTCGTACCCCTTCACCGCGCCGACCATCGCCAGCCCGATACCCGTGTTGCCGGAGGTGGGCTCGACGATCCCGTCGCCGGGCGTCAGCTCGCCCGACTCTTCGGCCGCCTCGACCATGTACAGCGCCGGGCGGTCCTTCGCGGAGCCGCCGGGATTGCGCGACTCGACCTTCGCCGCCACCGTCGTCTCCGGCGGTGAGTCGACCCGCACGAGCGGCGAGCCGAGCGTGTCCAACGCGTCGTCGTCCATGTGCAACCCGAGGAGGGCGCCGCCCAAAGGCCCGGCGGACACCGGCAAAACGCGTCCGAAGGACCCCACCGACCCGTTGCCACCGACGCGGCGTTTACAAGCGTCGCCGGCGTATGACCGGGTATGACGCTCGAAACGCTCGATCCCGACTTCGAGGGCGCCCCGAACGCCCCCGACGCCGACGACTTCGACCAGGCCGTCCTCGACGCGCTCGCGGCCGACGACTACCGGTTCAACGTGTGGGGCGGCGACTGGTGTGGCGACTGTCAGCGACAGCTCCCGACCTTCGGCGCGGCGCTCGCCGCGGCCGGCGTCCCCGACGACCGCATCGAACACTTCCCGGTGACGAAGGGCCCAACCGGCAAAGAGGGCGAGGGCGTCGACGAGTACGGGATCGAGCTGATCCCCACGGTCGTCGTCGAGACCCCCGACGGCGAGGAGGTCGCCCGGTTCGTCGAGGAGGAAGACGTGTCGATCGCGGAGTACCTCGCGCGGGAGCTGGCGGGCGTGAGCGTCTAGAGGCGAACTGGGCGGCGGAGAGGGTTTTGGTGGAGACGACTTCGGAGCGAGTGGTGCTGCTCGTCAATCTTGGGTAACGCGAACACGGACTCGTAGGATTCCTGAATAAGCACGAGCGCAGTCGCTCTCGATGAGTAGAATACCGAAATTGGGTGGCTGGGGAGTCCCAGCCCACCAATCCCGCCCGGTCGAAGACCGGACGCGCAGTAGGTGGGCCAACACGGATTTGAACCGTGGACCTCCCGGTTATCAGCCGAGCGCTCAACCTGACTGAGCTATTGGCCCAGGTGAGCGCATTCGTTCGTTGCGCTGGTAGGATTTTAAGGGTTTCCTTTCGCGAATCGCCCGCAGGCGGTCGGTTTCAGATCGCGCCGGAAACGGCTCACGGGGAGGAGAACGCCCGCAGAAGACGCGCCTCAGTCGGTCCGCTCCGACTCGTCGTCCTCGACCGTGAAGTCCACGTCGACGACGTCGTCCGCGTGGTCCGGGTCGTCGAAGCGGTCGCCGTCGGCGTCACCGCCGGCGTTCCGACCGTCGAACTCGTCGTCGAAATCGCCCTGATCGAAGTCGCCGCCGCCGAAGTTTCCGTTCCCGCCGCCGAACCCGGCGCCGCCGCCCATCGTGAATCCGCCGCCGGCGCCGTCACCGTCGCCGCCGGGGAACCCGCCGATGTAGACGTTTCCGGTGGTGAACCCGCCGGTCTCGCTGTCGAGGTACGGGATCACCACGTACTTCTTGAGGGCCATGCGGATCGGGACCCGCGAGAGCGGGAGCGCGAGCAGGAACCCGACCGCGTCGGTGACGAGCCCCGGCGTGAGCAGGAACGCGCCGGCGGCGATCAACAGGCCGCCGTCGAGCAGTTCGTCGGTCGGGGGCTCGCCGCGGGCCAGCTTGCGCTGGACCCGCGCGAGCGTCGCGCGCCCCTCGGCGCGGAGGAGGAGCATCCCGAGGACGGCCGTCAACACGACGAGCGCGACGGTGACCGCCCACCCGAGACGCGTCGCGACGACGATCAGGAACAGCGCGTCCACGAGGGGGACGACGAGGAGCAGCGCGAGCAGCGTTCGCGGGCGCATACCGTCGCCTTCCCGCCGGGGACCCATAGCCCTTTTCGTCCCGGACTCCCGCCGTTTCTCCTTCGCCCCACCGTCCCCCGCCGTTACCGATCCGCGACCGCCACGGCTTTGACCGGGCGGTCCGAGCCGACCGTATGGACATCGTCGGCGCGCTCGGCCGCGATCCCCCGGACCGCGAGTCGCTGCCGCGGTGGCTCGCCCCGCTTCCGAAGGCGCTGGAAGACGTCGCCTTCCGGCTCGTCTGGGTGATCGTCGCCGTCAACCTCCTCGGCACCGCGTTCGGCTTCTGGTACTACCGGTTCCAGTTCCGCGAGCTCCCGGTCGAGATGTGGCCCTTCATCCCCGACAGCCCGGGCGCGACGCTCCTCATCGCGGTCGCGCTCGCGGCGTGGGCGCTCGGGCGGTCGAGCGACACGCTCGCGGCGCTCGCCTTCTTCGGGAACGTCAAGCTCGGGCTCTGGACCCCGTACGTGCTCGTCGTCTTCTACCCCGCGTTCCTCGCGAACTCGGGGCCCGCGATGTACGCGTTCCTCTTCGTGAGCCACCTCGGGATGGTCGTGCAGGCGTTCGTGCTCCACCGGATCACGGACTTCCCGCTGAAGGCGGTGGGAGTCGCGACCGCGTGGTACACGGTCGACCTGCTGATGGACTACTTCGTGCCCGTGATCGGCGGGGTGACCCACACGTCGATCCCCTACCCCGACGCCGAGCCGTGGTTCACGACGACCGTGCTGCAGGTCGCGGCCGCCGGCGCCGTCGCGCTCACCGTGATCCCGCTGTTCTGGGCGCTCGCGACGCGGGTCGCGACGCTCCGGTGTCAGCTCCGAACCGGGGAGCGGACCTGACCACTGACGCCGTCGACGGCGTCCTCCGTTTAAGTCCCCGCGGACCGTCGGGGACGCCATGAGCGCGTACGAGCGGATCGCGGACCTCTCGGTGACGATCGAATCGGTGGACCGGCGCCGGTACACCGGGAAAACGACCAGCGGGTTCGAGCGGACGACCACCGAGTTCCGTCTCACCGGCGACGGGGTCATCGGCCGCGGCGAGGACGTGACGTACGAGACCGAGGACCACGCCGCGCTCGTCGGGACCGACCCGATCGACATCGAGGGGGAGTGGACGATCGACGGGCTGTCGGCCCGTTTAGACGAGATCGATCTCTTCGCGCACAAGCCGCCAGAGCAAGAGTACTTCCGCAACTACCGCCGGTGGGCAGTCGAGAGCGCCGCGCTCGACCTGGCGCTCCGGCAACGCGGGGAGTCGCTCGGCGAATACCTCGGGATCGACCCCGATCCGGTCCGGTTCGTCGTCTCGACGCGGCTGGGAGAGCCGCCGACGACCGACCGCGTCGAGGAGCTGCTCGCGCTCGACGACGACCTGGAGTTCAAGCTCGACCCGACGCCCGACTGGCCCGAGGAGGCGTTCGTGACGCTCAGGGAGACCGACGCCGTCCGCATTTTGGACCTCAAGGGCTGGTACGAGGACACCGACGTCGACGTCGAGGCCGACCCCGAGCTGTACCGCGACGTGTTCGCCGCGTTCCCGGCCGCGATCGTCGAGGACGCCGCGTTCACGCCCGAGACGCGCCCGCTCGTCGAGCCGCAGGCGGACCGGCTCTCCTTCGACTACCCGATCGACGGCGTCGAGAGCCTCGAGTCGCTCCCGGTCGAGCCGGGGTGGTGCAACATCAAGCCCTCCCGATTCGGCACCCTCGAATCGCTGTTCGAGACGATCGCGTACTGCGAGGAACGGGGGATCGAGCTGTACGGCGGCGGCCAGTTCGAGCTCGCCAGCGGTCGGACCGCGATCCAGACGCTCGCCGCGCTCTTCTACCCCGGCGCGCCCAACGACGTGGCCCCCCGGCCGTTCAACGACCCCGAGGCGTCGCCGCCGTACCCGACGAGCCCGATCCGACCCGACCGCGACGCCGTCGGCCTCGAATTCTAGCCGGAGGCCTTGGCGATCTCCACGACAGATCGCGTCCCACGCCCCGTCACCCAGTGCATGAAACGGCGGTGAGTGATGGCGGGAGCCGGTAGTGCAGATCTGTGGACACGTGAGGGTATTTAAAAGAGAGGTGAGCGACGGCGACGACCGCTCATAAACACCCGCCGGCTCCGCGACGATCCGACTTATAAGCAACCACTCTACCACCGTGTGAGACTCACTCGCGCGATCACGCACGGCTGTGCCTGACCCAAGCAAACCCGTTGCGCCTGACTCAAGCAAAACGCGAGTCCGATCGGCGGGACGAAAACGTGACCTCCCGAATCCCCTCGTGTCAGTACGGCAGCACGCCGGTCGCGGTGGCGAGCAGCGTCACGCCGATCGCGAGCACCTGCGCGACGAAGAACGCCTTCGAGGAGGCCCACCCGAAGTACAGGAGCGCCGCGATCGGGATCGCTCCGATGACGGCCGGCCACAGGCCCTTGGTGAACAGGATTACGAGGAGGCCGGTCGTCGCGAGGATGAGCACGTCCATCCCGAGCGAGACGAGGTTCCGGCGCCGGATCTCCTCCGGGTCGAACATCCGGGCGAGTTCCCCGCGGCGGTCGCCCCGGTCGCCCCGGTCGTCCGCGGTCGACGTCGACTCCATCGTCAGTTATCCAGCGTCTCCTGGTGGGCGGTGTCGAGCGGGCTGACGATGTCCTCGGTCGCCGTGTCCGGGGAGGCCCACAGCCCTTTGAGCACCGACCAGAACTCCTCTTGGAACGGGTTCCCGAGCGCGTCGTCGAGGTCGGGCACGACCGTCACCTCGGCGGCGAGGTCCGGCAGGTTCGCCATGACCTCGATCTCGTAGGCCTCGTCCGGCACCTCGGTGTTGGAGGCGATGAACCCGCCGTCCTCGACCCACACCTGCTGGCCCTCTGCGGAGACGAACGAGCTCAGCGCCTCGCGGGCCGCGTCGACGTTGTCCGAGTACGCCGGCACGGTGAACCAGTTGACCGACGAGGAGATGCCGTCGACGCCCGGGAGCCGGAACACGCCGAGGTCGGACGGGTCCTGGACCGCGTCCTGGGCCGGCGTGAACGAGCCCATGAAGTACAGCGGGAGGCTGTTGTCCCAGAAGTACTCGTACTGGACGCCGAAGTCGCGCGTCTGGCTGAAGTACCCCTCCTCGTGGAGGGTCTTGATCTCGTCGAAGGCGGTCGCGATCCGGTCGTCGGTGAAGGAGGCGTCGCCGTCGATGAGGCCCTGCTGGAGTGCGGCGCCGTCGTCCTGCCGCATGAAGAAGCCCTCGGTGAGGTCGCTGAGCGGCCACCCGGTCCCGTTCCCGGAGGCGATCGGGGCGTCGACCCCCTCGATCGCCGCGAGCTCGTCGAGCAGCGTCATGAACTCGTCCCAGCTCTCCGGCTCGGAGAGGCCGTGCTCGTCGAAGAACGACTTCCGGTACCAGAAGCCGGGCTTGAGGTCCATCTTGAACGGCGCGGCGTACACCTCGCCGTCGACGGTCACCCGCGACGGGTCGACCGCGAAGTTCTCCGCGTCCCAGGCGTCGCCGACCGGCGCGAGGTGCCCGTTCTGCGCGTCCGAAATGATCCGCGCGGGCGAGGGCATCACGACGATGTCGGCGGAGGCGACGCCGGACTCGTAGTCCATCAGCGTGCCGGTGAGCAGGCTGTCGGTGTCGCGCGGGAAGTACTCGAGGCTCGTGCCGGTCGACTCCTCCACGTGGTCCATCACCTTGCTGAACGACTCCTGTTCGCCGCCGGACCAGACGCCGGTGATCTCGAGGCTCCCGCCGCTGCCTCCGTCGGACCCGTCCGAGCCGTCGCTGCCGTCGGACCCGTCCGAACCGTCCGAACCGTCACTGCCGTCGCCGCCGTCGCCGGAACAGCCGGCGAGCGCAACGCTCCCGAGCACCGACGCGGTGCCGGTCGTCTTCAGTACGTCCCGCCGCGTAGTACAGGATCGATCATCGGACATGTCGTTCCTACCCTGTCGGCCCACTCACTTCAAATTTGCTTATTAATTACTGCTATAGTTACTAACTACAACCGACCCCGTCCCGAAACGCGATCACGGTTTTTTATTGGCTCATCCCGGAGTATCGAGGACATGGCAGCCGGAGCCGACTCCGCCTCCGACCCGTCGCACCGCCTGAACCTCGTCTTGGTTCACTGTCACGACCTCGGCCAGCACCTCGGCTGTTACGGCGCCGACGTCGACACGCCCAACATCGACCGGATCGCCGCCGACGGCGCCCGGATGGCGAACAGCTTCTGTACGGCCCCGCAGTGCTCGCCGAGCCGGTCCAGCATGATGACCGGGTACTACCCCCACGAGAACGGCGTCATGGGGCTCGCGCACATGGGATGGTCGCTCGGCGACGACTGGGAGACCCTCCCGAAACACCTCCGGAAGGCGGGGTACGAGACGGCCCTCCTGGGGTTCCAGCACGAGGTCCCCGACGAGCCCGAGCGGCTCGGCTACGACTACGTCGACAGCGGGACGAAGCGCGCGCTCGACCTCGTGGACGTGGTGGACGACTTCTTCGCCGAGCGCGCCGACGCCGACGAGCCGTTCTTCGTCTCGATCGGCATCGAGGAGCCGCACCGCCCGTTCCGGCGCGAGTACCTGCCGGACAAGACGTACGACGGCGCCGACCCCGACGCGGTCGACCTCGGCGACTTCCCGTACCTCCCGGACGAACCCGGGGTCCGCGAGGACGCCGCCGACCTGAACGCGGTCATCTCGGAGGTCCTCGACCCGTCGGTGGGCCGGTACCGCGAGTCACTCGCCGACGCCGGGCTGGCGGAGGAGACGGTGTTCGTGTTCACGACCGACCACGGGCTCGCGATGCCGCGCGCGAAGGGCACCTGCTACGACGCCGGGATCGAGACCGCGCTCCTGGTTCACCAACCGGGCTCGGTCGAGGGCGGCGACATCCACGACGCTCTGGTCACCAACGTCGACTTCACGCCGACGATGCTCGATCTCCTCGGCGTCGACCCGCCGGCGGAGGCGTCGGGGGAGTCGTTCGCGCCGCTGCTCCGGGGCGAGCCGCACGAGGGGCGCGACCGGATCTTCGCCGAGATGACCTGGCACGACCGGTACAACCCGATCCGCGCGATCCGGACGGAGCGGTACAAGTACGTCCGGAACTTCTCGGTGCTCCCGAAGGTGTTCGTCCCGATGGACGTCGCGCCGACCGCCTCCGGCCGCGAGGTCCACGAGCGGTTCCACGTCCCGCAGCGCCCGACCGAGGAGCTGTACGACCTCGAGGCCGATCCCGACGAGTCGGAGAACCTCGCCTCCGACAAGAAGCCGTTCGAGCCGGCGGCGGCGGCGAGCGACCCCGACCCCGCCCACGCCGACGCCCTCGACCGGCTCCGCGAGGAGCTGGAGTCGTGGATGGCGGCGACCGACGACCCGCTGTTGGAAGGGCCGGTCCCGTACCCTGACGTGGAGTGAGCCCGTTTCGGAGCCGGTCGGCGGCTCCGGTCACGCCCGCCCGACCCGGACCGGTCCGTCTCGGTGTCTTTTATACACGCGGGTAGTCAAAAGATCGACATGGACACCGAGGAACTCCTGGAGACGCTCCAGGCGGCGGATCTCTCTTACTATCAGGCGAACGCGTACGTCACGCTGCTGGAACTGGGGACCGCGTCCGCGACGGAGGTCGCGCAGGCCAGCGACGTGCCGGACGCCCGGATCTACGACGTGTTGCGCGACCTCGACGACCTCGGCTACGTGGAGCTGTACGAACAGGAGACGTTCCAGGCGCGCGCGACCGACCCGGAGACGATCGTCACCGGGCTCACCGAGCGCGCGAGCGCGTTCGAGTCGGCGGCCGCGGAGATCGAGGAGCGCTACGAGCGCCCGACGCTGGACACCCAGACGGTCAGCATCGTCAAGCGCTTCGACACGGTGCTCGAGGCGGCCCGCACCTTCGTCCGCGACGCCGACATCCAGGTCCACGCGACGCTCACCCGCGACCAGTTCGAGGCCCTGCGGAGCGACCTCGCCGACGCCCGCGACCGCGGCGTCACGGTCAACGTCACGGTCCTCCGTCGCGACGGCGACGACCCCCTCGACGAGGACGACTACCGGGGCGCCGTGAGCGTCGCGCACAGCCTCTCGCGGCCCGCGCCGTTCGTGCTCACCTCCGACTTGCGACGCACCGCGTTCGCTCCGAACCCCGCCGCGATCGAGGATTACGGGCTAATCTTACGCAACCGGTCGTTCACGTACGTCTTCTTCTGGCACTTCCTGCTTTTCACGTGGCTCTCCTCGCCCGTCGTCTACGAGAGCGACGCGGGGTCGCCGAAGCAGTACGCCGACATCCGTCAGTTCCTCTTGGAGAACCGCGACCGACTCCGCGGGGACGACCCCCTCGCCGTCGAGATCGAAGGCCGCGAGACCGACAGCAACCGGACCGTGACCTTCTCCGGCACCGTCGTCGACGCCGAGCACGCCGAGGGCGAGACCGGCGTCGACGACGGTCGCGCCGACGCCGACCGCGAGCCGAGCGTGATGTCGCTGACCGGGACCGCCTCCATCGTCGTCGACGACGGGGACACCCGACGGTCCGTCGGCGGGTGGGGCGCGACCTACGAGGACGTGGAGGCGCACCGGATCGGCGTGCTGGACGCGGCGCCCGCGGACGGCCCCGAACCGGCGGAGTGACGGCCGGCGAACCAACGACCGGGAAGTGACGGCCGGGGCCGCCGACCCCGACCGGGAAGTGACGGCCGGCACCGCCGACCCCGACCGGGAATCGGCGCGACGCGCCGCTACGGGCGGATTTATCCTCGCCGCGACCGAGGCGAGACTCGTATGCATCCGCGTCCCTCGACCTTCTCGATCGCCGCGCGCGACCCGGAGACCGACGCCGTCGGCGTCGCCGTCCAGTCGAAGTTCGTCGGCGTCGGCGCCGTCGTGCCGTTCGTCAGCGCCGACGCGGGCGCGATCGCGACGCAGAGCTACGCGAACGTCGCCTACGGCCCCGACGGGCTCGGCCTCCTGCGGGAGGGTCGCGACGCCGCCGCGGTCGTCGACGAGCTCACCGACGCCGACGACGAGGCGCCCTCGCGACAGGTGGGCGTCGTCGGCGCCGACGGCTCGGTGGCCGCGTTCACCGGCGACGAGTGTCACGACCACGCGGGCGACCTGCAGGGCGAGAACTACACCGTCCAGGGGAACATCCTGGAGAACGCCGAGACGCTGACCGCGATGGCCGAGGCGTTCGAGGAGACGGCCGGCGGGCTCCCGGAACGGCTGATCGCGGCGCTCCATGCCGGCAACGAGGCCGGCGGCGACAAGCGCGGCGAGCAGTCGGCGGCCCTGTACGTCGCCAAGCCCGAGGGCGGGTACGACGGGCGCAACGACCGGTGGGTCGACGTGCGCGTCGACGACCACGACGCCCCGATCGACGAGTTAGAGCGGGTGTTCAAGCTGTACGACGTGACCCTCCTGGAGCGCGAGGCGCCCGACGACACCCGGGAGCTGACCGGCGAGACCGCCGCGGCGGTGGCGGCCGCGCTCGCGGACCTCGGGTTCCTCGACGAGGCGGAGACCGGCGGCGAGGCCGCCGCACGCGACGACCCCGAGTCGTTCGGCGAGGCCGAGCGCGAGGCCTTGGAGACGTTCCGCGGGATGAACAACTTCGAGAACCACCCGGTCCCCGTGCTCGAGGACGCCCTCGCTCGCGGCTGGGCCGACGCCGAGGGCGAAGGGGAGGACCGCCTCGTCGACGCGGTGTGGCACGGCCTCTCGCGGCTCGATCGGGTGTAGCCGGAATCCGCCGCGGCCGACCCGCGGGAGTATTTAAATCGCGACCTCCAAACGATCGCAATGACCGCGCCGAACCGGAACACGCTGTGGGCGCGCGCCCTCGTCGACGAGCTCGTCGCCGCGGGCGTCGACGCCGTCGTGGCCTCGCCCGGAAGTCGCTCGACGCCGCTGACGATGGCCGCCGCGCGAAACGACGACCTGCGCGTCTTCTCCCAGCTCGACGAGCGCTCGGCCGCCTACTTCGCGCTGGGCCGGGCGCGCCGGACCGGGACGGTGACGCCGCTGATCTGCACCTCCGGCACCGCCGCCGCCAACTACCACCCCGCCGTGATGGAGGCGAGCGAGGCCCGCGTCCCCCTGCTCGCGCTCACGGCCGACCGCCCGCCGGAGCTGCGCGACTCGGGCGCGAACCAGACCGCCGACCAGGAGAAGCTGTACGGCGACGCCGTCCGGTTCTACAAGGACCTCCCCGAGCCCGCCCCGAATGACCGCGCGCTCCGGTCGCTCCGGACCACCGTCGCCCGCGCCGTCGGGACCGCCGAGGGCGCCGACCCGGGACCGGTCCACCTCAACGTCCCCTTCAAGAAGCCGCTGGAGCCGACGCCGGTCTCGGGTGACGTGCCCGCCGACCTCGACCCGGTCGCCGAGAGCGGCCGCGACGGCCCCTACGTGGACGTGACGCCCGGATCCCCCGAGCCGGGCGACGAGGAGCTCCAGCGGCTCGCCAACGAGCTCGCGACGACCGACCGCGGGCTGATCGTCGCCGGCCCTGCAGACCCGCCGGGGCTCGACGCCGAGGCGGTCACGGCGCTGTCGCACGCGACGGGGTTCCCGGTCCTCGCCGACCCGCTCTCGGGCGTGCGGTTCGGCGGCCACACGCGGGTCGCGCCCGTGATCGGCGCCTACGACGCGTACCTCTCGGCCGCCGTCGCCGGCGAGGGATCCGTCGGGGAGGGATCCGCCGGGGAGGCAGACGACGGCGACGCGGACCCCGGCGGCGACTGGGCCGACCCCGAACTCGTCGTCCGGCTCGGGGCGTCGCCCACCTCCAAGCGCCTCCGCAAGTACCTGGCCGAGACGGGCGCCGAGCAGTACCAGGTCGACCCCGCCGGGCGCTGGCGCGAGGCCGAGTTCGCGGCGACCGACCTCGTGGTCGCCGAGCCGAGCCGCCTCTGCGCCCGCCTCTCCCGGCTCGTTCCCGGGGGCGGGAGCGACCCCGACTGGCGCGCGCAGTGGGAGGACGCCGACCGAGCGGCGAGGGAGATCCACGGTCGGGAGAGCGACGACGCTCTCACCGCCTCCGACGGCGACGGGCCCGCCCCCTTCCACGAGGGCGACGCGCTCCGCGCGGTGGCCGACGCGCTCCCCGACCCCGCGACGCTGTTCGTCTCCAACTCGATGCCCGTCCGCGACCTCGACCGCTTCGTCGGCCCGACGACGACGAGCGTCACCGCGCTCGGCAACCGCGGCGTCTCCGGCATCGACGGGATCGTCTCCAGCGCGCTCGGCGCCGGCTCGGCGACGACCGACGACCTCACCCTCGTCGTCGGCGACCTGGCGCTGTACCACGACAGCAACGGCCTGCTCGCTATCGACCGCTGCGACGCCGACGTGACGGTCGTGCTGATCAACAACGACGGCGGCGGGATCTTCCACGCGCTCCCGATCGAGTCGTTCGAGCCGGAGTTCACGGAGTCGTTCAAGACGCCGCACGGCCTCGCGTTCGAGCCGCTCGCCGACCTCCACGGGCTCGAATACGCGCGGATAGACGCGCGACCGGACGCCGCCGAGTCCGCCGCGGACGCCCTCGGCGACCTCGCCGACGCGTACGCCCGGGCTCGCGACGCGGACGGCTCGCACCTGATCGAGGTCCGGACCGACGCCGAGTCCAGCCACCGCACCCGCGAACGCCTCGAAGCGGCGGTCGAGCGCGCGGTTCACGGAGGATCCGTCGGCGACGGCGGCGCCTAAGGTCACCCCGTTTCGATCCCACTCACTCCGCGATCGGCTCGCCGGCCTCGAACGTGGCCCAGTTGAGCACGACGAACAGGAGCGCGAGGAGCCCCGCGAGCGTCGCGAACGCCAGCGACCACCGGCGCTGGTCCGCCGGCGACAGACCGAACCGGGCCGCGACCCGTCGGGTCGAGACCGCGCCGGAGAGGAACAGCGAGGCGCCGATCGCGGCGACGTGAACGCCGCCCAGTAGCGACCCCGGAAGCAGCAGGAGCCCCAGCGCGCCGAGCGCGGCGCCGACGAGCATCGCCAGCAGGGGCAGTACGCGGACCGAGCCCTCGGCGTCCGCGGACTGGGACGCGCTCACGGACTCACCCGAGCGACGGTGCTCGCGCTCAGATCGCACTCCTCCGCGGTCACCTCGCCGACGATCCGGTAGCGGCCCGGCGGCGGATCTCCCCACGTCGCCTCGTAGGTGGCCGTCTCGCCCGGTTCGAGCGTCTCGCTTCCGAGCACCTGCGTGAACATCCGGCCGGTGCCGTACCGCCAGACCGGGTCGTCGTCGAGGGAGGACTCTTCGCGGTCCCCGTCTTCCCCTTCCGCCCCCTCGATCCGATAGGCCGCGAAGTCGGCGCGCTGGCCGGTCCGGAACCGCAGGGTCTCGGGCGCGTCGCCTCCGTTTCGGACCGTCAGGACGAGGTCGATCCCGCCGGCGTCGCTGACGTTGCCGTCGTCACTGGCGTCGCCGTCGTCGCCGGTGTCGATCGCGAGCGCGGCGTCGAGCATGCCGGTGTGTCTCGCGGGGATCGGCTTAAATACACGTGGCGGGCGTCGGGGGGTCTCTGACCCCTCTCTTCCGGCGACGACGCGCCTAAGTCGCGGCTCCCCCTACGGGAGCGCGTGCAGGTCGTCGGCTACGAGTCGGGCGAGGGGCTCTCGGTCGCCAGCGGCGGCGCCGTCGAGTTCGTCGAGGCGACGCCCGGCACGGAGCTCGCCTTCGGGCTCGGCGACCGCCGCTGCGCCGGGACGGTCCACGACGGCGAGCACGTCGCCTGCGACGCCGACGACGCCCCGTACTGCGACGCCCACCGTCACGTCTGGGTCTGCGCCCGCTGTACGGGCACCTGTCTGAAAGACGAGATGGACTGCCACGAGGCGCACGCGGTGTACCTCGCCGCGTTCGCGCCGGACGTGTTGAAGGTGGGCGTCACGCGGCTGTGGCGGCTGGAGACCCGGCTGCGCGAGCAGGGCGCCGACCGGGGGGCGCACATCCGGACGTACCCGGACGGGCGGATCGCGAGAGAGATCGAGGCCGAGCTGGCCGAGCGCGACGACCTCGTCGACCGCGTGCGCGTCCCGACGAAGCTCGCCGGGTTCGGCCGGGACGTGGACGATGCGGTGTGGGAGTCGCTCCTCGCGGGGTTCGACCCCATCGAGCGGTTCGCGTTCGATCACGGCCTCGACCTCGACGACCGGCCCGTCGCGGAGACGATGGCGGCGGGGACGGTGCGCGGCTGGAAGGGGCGCGTGCTCGTGCTCGACCGCGACGGGTCGACGTACGCGGTCGACGCCCGGGATCTGGTCGGCTACGAGCTCACCGAGGAGGTCCCCCACCGCGAGCTGCAGTCGAGTCTGGGCGCGTTCGGCGGGTAAAAGCCGGAACTTTCGGGACGGCTCACTCCACCCGCCGGAACCGGTGTCGCACCACGTCGGCGTCGTCGTCCCAGTCGAAGCTCCCGCCGTGCGCGCGGACCATCCGCTCTTTGTACGCCGAAAGCGACGGCGACCCCTCCCGTTTCGCGTCCTCGTCGGTCATGTCGCCGAGGGTGCGCTCCGTCACCTCGGTGAGTTCGAACGTCACGCCGTCGATCTCGAAGGTGTCGCCTTCCTCGCCGTAGCGGTTCCCGCGGTGGAGCTGGGTCACGTCGCCGTCGAGCGCGCTCTGTTTCACGCGGTCGTTCGGAAGCAAGTCGGCCGGGTCGGTGTCGGACATGTCCGATCGTTGGGCGCGGATCGGTTTATAAGCGCTGGCGGTGGGTCGAGGGGACGCGACCCGTGATGACGCGCCCCGCGTTCTGCGAATCTCGAAACGGCCGAGCGCGGCGATCACCACGGACGTGAACACCCTCGTCGGCGGCCGAGGCGAGGGATTCAAGATACTGCCGGTCCCCTTCTCCGACGATGCGTCAGGACCACCTCATCACCGCGACCCAGCTCTCGCGGGATGACATCGAGGCGGTGCTCGACCGGGCCCGCGAGGTCGCCGACGACCCCGACGCCTACGCGGACCGGCACGCCGGACGCGTGCTCGCGCTCTGCTTTTTCGAGCCGAGCACGCGCACCCGGATGAGCTTCGACAGCGCGGCCAAACGCCTCGGGATCGACACCATCGACATGGGGGACGTGGACTCCTCGTCGGTCTCGAAGGGGGAGTCGCTCACCGACACCGTCCGCGTCATCGAGGGGTACGCGGACGCGCTGGTGCTCCGCCACCCGAGCGAGGGCGCCGCGACGCTGGCCGCGGAGCACGTCTCGGTCCCCGTCGTCAACGCGGGCGACGGCGCCGGCCAGCACCCCTCTCAGACCCTCCTCGACCTCCACACGATCCGCGAGAATCACGGGCTCGACGACCTCACAATCGGGATCATGGGCGATCTGAAGTACGGTCGAACCGTCCACTCGCTGGCGGCCGCGCTCACGGAGTTCGACGTGAACCAGCACTTCATCAGCCCGGAGTCGCTCCGGCTCCCGCGCTCCGTGCGCTTCGACCTCCACGAGACCGGCGCGCAGATCCGCGAACACGAGGAGCTCGACCCGGTCTTGGAGGAGCTCGACGTGCTGTACGTCACCCGAATCCAGAAGGAGCGGTTCCCGGACGAGAACGAGTACCACCGCGTCGCGGGCGAGTACCGGATCGACGCCGAGACGCTCGAAGCCGCCTCCGACGATCTGACCGTGATGCACCCGCTCCCGCGGGTCGACGAGATCGCGCCGGACGTCGACGAGACCGATCACGCGACCTACTTCGAGCAGGCGCACAACGGGGTCCCGGTGCGGATGGCGCTGCTCGACACCCTCCTGGAGAACGCCGAGGCCGCCGAGGGAATGGAGGTGGGCCGATGAGCGAACACGAGCTCCGCGTCTCGAAGATCCGCGACGGCACCGTGATCGACCACGTCGAGGGCGGGCAGGCGCTCAACGTGCTCGCGATCCTCGGCATCGACGGCTCCGAGGGGTTCGGCGTCTCGGTCGGGATGAACGTCCCCTCGGACCGGCTCGGTCGCAAGGACATCGTGAAGGTCGAAGAGCGAGAGCTCTCGCAGTCGGAGGTCGACGTGCTCTCGCTCATCGCGCCCGAGGCGACGATTAACATCGTCCGCGACTTCGAGGTCGTCGAGAAGAACCGCGTCACCCGCCCCGACAGCGTGACCGGCGTGCTCTCGTGTCCGAACCGCAACTGTATCACGAACGCCGACGAGCCGGTCGACACCCGGTTCGACGTGGTCGCCGACGGCGTCCGCTGCGACTACTGCTCAACGATCCTGCGCGCGGACATCGCCGATCACATCGACGTGTGACGGCCGGTCACATCGATGTGTGACGGGCGACCACATCGACGTGTGGCGGGGGCGCTCCCGTCGGATCGGCCGACGACCACGACGGCGCTCCGGTCGGCGACCGCGGCGGCGATCGACGAGGGCTCCGGTAGATTTTAGCGCCCGCCGCCCGACACATCAGTCATGAGCAAGAAACTGAAGCTCGTCTTGGTCCTGTCGCTGGTCGCCCTCGCGTACTTCCTGTTCGCCGGCGACAAGGAGCCGGTCGAAGTCGAATAGCGAAACCGACGCGCCGGCCTTCGGCCGGGCCGTCCCCGACCGCTCCCGTGGAACCGTTTTCTGATCGTCGACGCGGGCGGATGCCCGCCGTTTTTACCCGTCAGTCCCGTAGCGGTGCCCATGTACGGGGTCGTCACGCGCAACGCCGACGAGGTCGAAATGGAGCCGTTCGACCTCGGCTTCTACGAGGTGAAAGACGTCACGGGGCGGGCGGCCGCGCCCCTGCCGAACGCCGTGAACATGGTGTCGTGTTTCGGCGACAACGCCGCGGCGAGCGAGAATCCCGACCTCGTCCCGGTCGACGAGCGCGGCGAGCCGGCGACCCGCGACCGCGACTACTTCGACTGGGCGTATATCTGTCCGACCCACTCGGAGTACCGCGAGGGGTTACTGGAGATCGTCGAGGACTGCGCCGCGGAGAATGAGGACGTGCGCCTCGACGACGTGGGGTTCCCCAGGGAGGGGTTCTGTCGCTGCGACCGGTGTGAGCGGCTGTTCGAAGAGAGCGACCGCGACGAGTGGGCGGACTGGCGCGCCGACGTAATCTCCGAGTTCGTCGCCGACGCCGCCGACCGGGTCCCGGGCCGACTCCTGCTCACGCTGTATCCGGACCCCTATCCCGGCCACCTGCGGGCGCGGGCCGGGCTCGACCTCGACCGGCTCGCCGAGCACGTCGACGAGTTCGTGGTCCCCGTGTACGACACCGAGTACGCGACGACCTACTGGCTGGAGACCATCGCCCGGGGGTTCCGCTCGCGGCTGGGCGGCGACTACGACGTGCACGGCGCGCCGCCGGAGACGCCGTTCTCGCTGGAGCTGTACGCGGTGGAGGTCGACGTCGACGACCTGATCCACGCCGCGGAGGTCGCGGAGACGTACGCGAAAGACGTGTTCTTCGGCTACGACGCCAACAACGCCGCCGCCGCGCTCCGCCGGAAGGACGCGGACACGCGCGAGGGTGAGGTCCACCGACCGGAGTGACCCGCGCTCTCGGATCGGCCCGCGTTCCCGGATCGGCCCGCGTTCCCGGATCGGCCCGCATCCGGATGACCCGCACTCACGGGTGGGCCCGGCCGGAGCCGCAGGTCGTGTTAACTTAAGCATCGGTTCCAGCAGACGGCGAAGGCTCGGAGCCATGATTCTGCCGCCGTCGGCTCCGCATTTCTAAACGTGTTTGAAAATGAAGAAGTTCGTCGTTTTATTTCTCGAAAGACACGTTCGACGGCATTCCGATTTCCATGGCGAGTGATTTGAAATCGAAGTGAGGTTCGTGAGAGTGCTGCTGTGAGGTGTCCGCCAGCATCAACGAGAAATAGCGCGTCCTCAACGTGGTGTTTCTCTCTGAGATCGCGGAGAAACACCAGCGTAAATTGTTGATTTTGGACGGGAAATACGTCAACGTGAAGGAATTCATTTGTCCGAGGATCGACGGCGGCATACAGCCAGTATCTGTCCGAATCGATCTGAATCGCAGTCTCATCGACCGCAACGCGATTCGGGCTCGTACCGTCAACTGGCTGTAAATCGGCCTTTTGAATCCAGTTGTGAATTGCTGTTCGACTCCGCTCGACACCCAACCTTTCAAGATACTGTTTGGTATTCGAAAGTGATAGTCCAGCAAGATGGAGTTGAATACCGGTTTCAATGATCTCGTGGGGTGTCCGCTCACGCTCCACAAACTCCAAGTCGATCCAATCAGTAGAGCCGCCGAGGCGGTTGGATTCGGACATAGACCATTCGAAACACCGACCGCCTCGTTCTTAACTTAACATCGCCGGAGCCGCACGAACGAGGGTTTAAGTACCGGAGCGGCCGACGTTCACTCGACCGGCCGCCGGTGTGCGACACCACTGGTCGTCTCGCGTTCGCGTGGGGCGGCCACCTTTCAACGTCCGCACCGTAGCGGCGGTCATCCTACAGTCCCGAGCCGACGGCTCGTCGATCGATTCTCCGACGTGCCGGATACGACTCCGTCCCGATCAGCTCGGTCAGAGAGGTTCCCGGTCGAAAGAACCGGTCAGCGAAGGGGGGAGACGTACTGTTCCGTGCCACGGAGAAATCACATCTTGAGCGTTTTCATTTTACCGTGATTATTTACAGTATCAAGTGAATTGGCTGGTCCATGCCCTCCAGGATCGAAGATGTTGTGTTCAGTGAACCCTCCGGCAGACCGACCGCGTTCGTCATGTTCGCTGGCTCACTCGCTATGCTGAGTATCTACGTCTACTTCGACATTATACACGATGGCTCTTCTATCAGTTCGCTCATTATGGCAATCGGATTTGCTCTGTCCGGATTCGCCGAGTCCCTTTCGACAGAGCGACAACGGATGGCGGGCGGATTGCGTCTCACCGCGATTCTCCTGTTGCTCGGTCTAATCAGCCTCACTATCTTCGCTCCCGAGGTAATCCTTGGCCCACGGTAGGGGAGCTACGTTCAATACGCACTCTTCAGCGTCCATCCATCTCAGGCAGAAATATAGCTGAATGATCGCGCTTCAGCGGAGCCGAAAAGCCGAGATGTCTCGCGCTCAGGCGAACACGACGAACCGGAACAGCCACAGCGTGACCATCCCGCCCGCGATGGTCGCCGTCACGTCCTCCGTGCGCCACGCGATCGCGCCGGCGACGGCGCCCGCGATCAGCCGCTCGTCGGCGAGCGTCGCGGCGACCGAGGGCCGGATCGTCACCAGGTCGGGGAGCACGAGCGCCGCGAGCACGGCCGGCGGGACGTAGCGGAGGGGGCGTTTGATCCGGGCAGGCACCTCGTCGATCCGGCCGAACAGGTGGATGAAGGAGAGCCGGAACGCGTACGTCGCGATCCCGATGAGAACGATCGCGATCCAGACGTCGAGCGAGCCGCCCACGAGCGGGGCCCCCGTCACTCGGCGAACACCTCCGTCAGCAGGCCGACCGCGATTCCGGAGACGGCCCCGACGATCAGCCCGAGGTTCAGGGGGACCCCGGCCGCGACGACCGAGACGACGCCGCCGCCGACGCCCGCGGCGGTGGTCGGGCGGTCCTTCAGCGTGGGAACGAGCAGCGCGAGGAACACCAGCGGGACCGCGAAGGTCAGCCCCCACGCGTCGGGGACGCCGGCGCCGACCACGACGCCGACCACCGTTCCGATCTGCCAGACGACCCAGAGCGCGACGCCCGCGCCGAGGTAGTACCGCCACCGGCTCCGCTCCGGGTTCGACTCGAACTCCGCGAGCGCGACCGCGTACGCCTGGTCGGTGAGCACGTACGCGAGTCCGGCGCGGAGCCGGCGACCGTAGTCCGCGAAGTGCGGCGCGATGGAGGCGGAGTACATCACGACGCGGAGGTTGATCACGACCGCGGTGCCGACCACGACCGCGATCGGCGCGCCCGACCCGATCAGGTCGATCGCTGCGAGCTGCGAGGCGCCCGCGAACACGATCAGGGACATCCCGACCGCCTCGGCCAGCCCGAGCCCGGCGTCGACCGCGGCGATCCCCGCGACCAGCGCGAACGGGGCGATCCCAAGCAGCAGCGGCGACACGTCTCGAACCCCGGCCCAGACGTCGCCGGCGGAGTCGGAGGGGTCGGCGGTGTCGGGGGCGTCGTCGGAGTCCGAAGAGTCGCCGTCGAAGAGGTCTCCGTCCACGGTCACTCTCGCGGGTAGACAGGCTCGTCGTACTTCGTCGCGAGGTGATCTGCGTGTTCCAGCTTCGCGTTGGCCTTCCGGAAGGTGCCGAGCAGCGAGTGGATCTCCCGCTCGGTCGGATGCGCGCGGCCGAGCAGCCGGCGCATCAGCAGCGCGTTCTTCTCGCGGACGTGCTCGCGCTGGCCGGTGGCCTTCAGGAACTCGCCGAAGAACTCGTGGAACCGCTCGAGGTCGCCCTCGGGGGCGCGCGTGACCTCGGTGTCGGGCAGCTGCGTCTCCTCGACGGTGAGCTCCCGGAGCTCGTACAGGAGGACCGTGGCGGCCTGCCCGAGGTTCAACACGGGGTAGTCGTCGTCGGCCGGGATCGAGCAGACCTCGTCGAGCCGCGAGAGCTCCTCGTTGTTGAGCCCGCGGCCCTCGCGGCCGAAGACGATGGCGGTCGGTGCGTCGACAGTCTTCAGCGATTCCCGGAGCTCGACGGGCGTCTTGAACGGGAACCGCTCGTGGCTCCGGTCGTCCTCGCCGGTGATCGCGGTGGTGCCGACCGTGTGGTAGTTCGCGACGACCTCGTCGAAGGTGACCTCGTCGGCGTTCGGGAGCACGTCCTCGCGGGCGTGGCCCGCGAAGCCGTACGCCTCGCCGTCCTCCTTCAGCTCCGGCGGATCGACCAGCTTGAGGTCCGTCAGCCCGAAGTTCTTCATCGCCCGGGCGATGGTGCCGACGTTGCCGGGCGTCTCCGGCTCGACGACGACGACGACCGGCTCGCGGGCGGTCCGCGGGTCGGCGTCGGTGTCGGCGTCGGTGTCGGCGTCGGTGTCGGCGTCAGCATCCACGGCGTCGTCGCCAGCCTCGTCTGCTCCGCCGCTCATCGGTTCGACGGGTAGTCGGTCGAGAGGTCGACGTCCTCGAGGTCGTCCTCGTTCAGTTCGTCTCCCCCGTCGTCGCTCTCGCCGGCGAGCTCGAGGATGTCGATCCGGTCGCCGTCGAAGTCCTGCTCGACGCGCTCCTGAATGTCCTGCTGGTCCGGTAGGTCCGGGAGCCCGTCGGGGTCCTCCTCGACGTGCTCGACCGACCCGTACCCCTCGGGAGCCTCGTTGCCCGCGGCGACCCACTCGTGGAAGCGGTCGCCGAACTCCAGCGAGCCCGCGTGGTCGCTGCCGCCCTCCTCGCGGAACCAGTAGAGCAGGTCCCGCTCGTGTTCGGGGCAGAGCAGCACCTCGCCGTTGGGCTCGCCGTAGACGATCTCCGCCTGGTTACACCGGTGGATCTCGCTCTCGCCGTAGTCGAGGTAACAGACGTCGCAAGGCTCCTCGACGAGGCCGACGAGCCGGACGAGACGCTCCCGGGGTTCCTCGGGAATCTCGTCGAGGGGCTTCAGCTCCTCGTCGTCGGTGAAGATCTCCTCCTCGTCGAACCGCCATCCGCGGAGGCCGACGCTCACTTTCGCCATGTGCGACGCTACGCGTGTCGCGGATAAAAGCGCGTCCTTCCGGGGACGAGCGCCCCGTTCGCGAGGCATATACGGGCGTAGTGCGTAGTCGCGCCAATGCGACGGCGACGACTCCTCGCTGCGGTCGGCGCCGCGTCGGTCGGCGGGCTCGCGGGCTGCGGCGAGCGCGCTCCGACGGCCGACGACGGCGGCGGCGAAAGCGCCGGGGACGGGGGAGGCGACGGCGGCGGCGATGCCGGCACCGACGACCGTGACACCGCCACCGACGAACTCCCGACCGACTGGCCGGCCGGCGAATACGCCGACTACGACGCGACCACGGTCGCGGTTCGGACCGCCGAGGGCGACGACGTGGGCGCGGTACGGGCCGCGGTCGCGGACACGCGAGACAAGCGGGTCCTCGGCCTCAGCGCCGCCCCGACGCTCCCGGAGAACGCCGGAATGCTCTTCGTCTACGACTCCCCGCAAGAGTCGCTGACGTTCATCATGCCAGACATGGACTTCGGGATCGACATCGTCTACGTCGACGCCGACCGGACGATCACCCGGATCCACAACGCCCCGGAGCCCGGACCGAACGAGGACGGGAGCGAGCAGCGGTATCCCGGATCGGGCCAGTACGTGCTCGAAGTGCCCTACGAGTGGACGGACAGAAACGGGGTCGGAGTCGGGGACTCGCTTTCGTTCGACCTGTGACCGCGCTTATCGAGCGCTCTCGATGGCCGTCGGATCGGGAGCGTTCAGATCCGACGTTCGAGCGACGCTCACGGCGAGGACGACGCTCATGACCCCGAACAGCGCGGCGAGCGCGAGGACGAACGCGACAACGCCGGCCGTGATGATGAGCTGACTCCCGAGCAGTTCGCCGCCGAGCGTCGCGAGGATGGCCGCCACCGCGAGTCCGAGCAACCGATCTTCAGTTTTCGTCGTCATTTTCACCTTTTGGTGCCGGACGGGGTTAACGCGTGCGCGAAGCCTGCCGTCACGTCTCACACTACCACATCCGTCACGCCTCACGCGTGTCGCCGAGCCCGTCGAGCGCCGATCCGCCGGCGAGTACGTCGGGGACTCACCCAGTTTATGTCGCTCGCGCCCGTGGTAATCGTATGCGAAATGTGGACGCCGCGGGGCTCGGGATCGGCGACGACCACCCGCCCCGTATCATGGGCGTGCTCAACGTCTCCGCGGAGTCGCCGTACGACCCGAGCGTGTACGACGACCCGGGCGAGGCGGCCGAGTACGTGGACGAGGAGCTGATCGGCGAGGGCGCGGACATCGTCGACATCGGCCTCGAGTCGGCCAACAAGGACTTGGACGTGCTCTCCGCGGAACAGGAGCTCGACCGACTCGACACCGCGGTCGAGACGCTGGAGTCGACCTCGGGCGACGCGGTCTGGTCGATCGAGACCCGGTACCACGAGGTCGCCGACGAGGCGCTCTCCCGGGGGTTCGACATGGTCAACGACATCTGCGGGTTCGCCGACCCCGAGATGCCCCGGGTCTGCCGCGAGCACGACGCCGCGGTCTCGAAGATGGCCTCGCCGTCCGACTTGGAGCGGCCGGGGGCGATCGAGGACGTGGACGAGATCTACGAGGCGCTCTCGATGAACGGGTTCACCGACAAGACGATCCTCGATCCGGCGTTCGGCGGCTGGTCGGTCGAGAAGACTCACGCCGACGACCGCGAGACGTTCCGCCGGCTCCGGGAGTTCCGCGGGTACGGCCGCCCGCTGCTCGTCTCGATCAACCGCAAGAGCTTCCTGAAGACGATCGCGGGACGGACCACCGAGGAGGCGCTTCCGGTGTCGCTCGCGGCCACCTCGATGGCGGTCGAACGGGGCGCTCACGTGGTCCGCACCCACGACGTGGCCGAGACGCGCGACGCGGCGCTGGTCGGCGCCGAGTTCACCCGCGATCGGGTCCGCTCGGGCCGCGACGCGGGGGACACCACGGTCGAGGAACTCGACGTGACGACCGTCCGGGAGGCCGAGCGCCACCTCGCCCGGCTCGCCGCCGACCGGTCCGTCGCCGGCGACGCCGTCGCCCGCACCTACGAGCTCCGCGGACTCACCGACGAGGCCGTCGGCGCGCTCCGGGCGGCGACCGCGGAGCCCGGCGTCGCCGCGGCGTTCGCGCTCGCCGGCTCCGACGCCCCCGAGGCCGCCTCCCGGCCCTCCGCCACCGACGGCGGAGCGCCCGACCGCGCCGGCGACGGCGGGTCCGGACTCCTCGTCGGAACGCCGGCCGGACTGTCCGCGGTTCGATCGGCGGTCTCGGACGTTTCAGGCGCTCTCGGCGACGCGCTGGAGCCGATCGCCGACACCCCGAGGTAAGAGAAAGTTTATGCCGTCGTGTAGACAACCGGTTCAGTGGACGCCGGAGGGGCACGCGGGTAGGGGTACTCTGTGCCACTCCGGCCCATACCATATTCCAGCCCGCCAGCGGCCGCGCCGTTCGGCGTCACGGTCGGGCCGTACCGTCGATCGCTCGGTAGCGGAGGATCCGAGATGAACTTCGAGACCTTCGAACCCGTCTACGAGGCGATCCTCGCCGACTTCGGCTTCGACCGGGCGGCCGACGAGCGGGCCCGCGACGTGGCGGCCGAGCTCGCGACGCCGTTCCCCCTCGACCGGCTCGGCGACTGGCGCGGCGAGACCGTGGCGGTCGCGGGCGCCGCTCCCCGTCTCTCCGAGGACGTCGAGGTCGCCCGCGACGCCGACGTCGTCGTCGCCGCGTCCACCGCCGCCGACGTCCTCCGAGACCGGGGCGTCGCCGTCGACTGCATGGTGACCGACCTGGACAAGAACCCCGAGACCGCGGCGGCGCTCACGCGCGAGGGCGTCCCGGTCGCGGCCCACGCGCACGGCGACAACCTCCCCGCGGTCCGCGAGTGGCTCCCCCGGTTCGCGGACGGGGCGACGCTCGCGACGACCCAGGCGGCGCCGGTCGGTCCGGTCCGGAACCTCGGCGGGTTCACCGACGGCGACCGCGCCGCCTTCCTCGCGGACCACGTCGGCGCCGGGCGCCTCGTCTTTCCCGGCTGGGACTTCGACGATCCGGACGTAGAGCCGATGAAGGCGCGGAAGCTCGACTGGGCCGCGCGGCTGTTGCGGTGGCTGGAGCGCCGGCGCGACGAGCGGTTCGGCGTGCTCGACGGGCGCCGCGAGGAACTCGACGGCGCGCTCGATCCGGTTCTCGGCGAGTGCGAGGAGTGACCGGCGGCGGCGGGCCGCGACCTACTCCACGCGCCCCTTCGGCAGCAGCTCCGCGCGGTCGCGGGCGTCGAGCCACTCGACCAGCTTGACGAGCTGGTCGCTCGCGGCCTCGAACAGCCGCTCGGCCTTCTCCTCGGTCACGTCCGTCGGATCGCCGAACGCCCCGTTCGCGGAGTTGTCGATCGAGTCGTAGTAGGTCCGGGCGCCGTGGACCACCGCGTCCGACTCGTCGAGGTGGACGAGCCCGTCGTCGCGGGCGTCCTCCAGCCGCTCCGCGTCGACCAGCTCCGGGGCGATGTGGGTGATCATCGCGGTCTCCTTCGGCCCCGCGTGGGGGCCGTTGTGCTCGAACAGGTCGTCGACGAGCTCCGGGATCGACTCGTCCCACATCCACTCGATCGCGTACGCCGTCTCGTCCTCGTGGAGCCGGCGCCCGACCTCCCGGAGGTGCTGGACGTTGCCGCCGTGCGCGTTCACGAACACGACCCGGTCGATCCCGTGGTACGCGAGGTTCCGGGTGAACGACTCGACGTAGTCGCGGAACTCCGGCGGATCGACCCACATCGTCCCCGGGAACTGCCGGTGGTGCGGGCTGACGCCGACGGTGACCGTGGGCGTCCGGACGGCGTCCGTCTCCTCGGCGGCCGCGGTCGCGAGCGCCTCGGCGATCAGGTGGTCGGTCGCTAACGGCAGGTGGGGACCGTGCTGTTCGGTGGAGCCGAGGGGGACGAGCGCGACGGACTCGTCCGACAGCGCCGCCCCGATCTCCGGCCACGTGTGGTCGGCGAGATACATACCCGACCTCCGGTTCGGGGACGTATGAAACCCGCTTTCTCGGTCGCGTTCGCCGGGAGCACCGGATCCGACCCCGAGTGAGAAATCCCGAGCGACCCCGCCGTTTCGTGTCGCCACCCTTTTTGTGTCGTCCCGCCGAATTCCGGCGTATGTTCGGAGGCGGCGGCATGAACCCGCGAAAGATGAAACAGATGATGAAACAGATGGGGATCGACGTCGAGGAGCTCGACGCCGAGCGGGTCGTCATCGAGACGGCCGACGGCGACGACCTCGTCTTCGACGGCGCCCAGGTGACCAAGATGGACGCCCAGGGACAGGAGACCTACCAGATCGTGGGCTCTCCCGACGCGGTCGCCGACGCCGGCGCCGGCGAGAGCGCCTCGGCGGTCGAGGGCGACTCGGGCGCGGCGGCGATCGAGGACGACGCGGACGACGCCGGCATCCCCGACGAGGACGTGGCGCTCGTCGCGGAGCGCGCCGAGGTGCCGCAGTCGCGGGCCCGCGAGGCCTTGGAGGACGCCGACGGCGACCTCGCGGCCGCCATCGCGGAGCTGGAGTGACTGATCCGGCGTGACGGACGCCGCGTACCTGCTGGTCCACGAGGACCGGGAGTACCTGCTGGAGCCGGGCGAGGAGTTCGGCACCGACCTCGGCGTGCTGGAGGTCCCCGAGGACGTTGAGGGCGGCGACACCGTCGAGACGCACCTCGGCACCGTCTTCGATGTCCGCGAGCTCCGCGGCCCCGACCTGTTCAACCACCTCGAACGCACCGGCGCCCCGATGATGCCCCGCGATGTGGGGCTCGTGATGGGCCACACCGGCGCGTCCGGCGGCGACCGCGTGCTCGACGCCGGCACGGGGACCGGGATCCTCGCGGCGTACCTCGGCCGCGCCGGCGCCGACGTGACCACCTACGAGGTCGACCCCGACTTCGCCGAGGTCGCCCGCGGGAACATGGCGACCGCCGGCGTGGCGGACCGCGTCGAGGTCCACACCGGCGACCTCACCGAGGAGCTGGACGCGCTCGCCGACGAGGAGTCCTTCGACGTGTTGACGCTCGACACGGGCGACGCCCCGGCGGTCGTCGAGCGCGCGGACGACCTGCTCGCGTCCGGCGGGCGCCTCGCCGTCTACTCGCCGTTCGTCGAGGGGACCCGCGAGGCCGCCCTCGCCGCGCGCGAGGCCGGCTTCGAGGGCGTCGAGACCCTCGAGACGATACAGCGGGAGATGGACTTCTCCGACCGCGGCTCCCGCCCCTCCACCGCGGGCGTCGGCCACACCGGGTACCTGGTGTTCGGCCGGGCGCCGTAGCCGGACCGCCGCAACGTTCTTTCCGATTCCGCCGCCACGGAGCGTATGGTCCCACCGACGGCCGGCGACGGCGACGCCCTCTCCGACGGCGGCGACCGCGCAATCACCGACGGCGGCGGCCATAGCGACGGCTCTGGTGACGACCCCGGCGACCCCGGCGACCCCGGCGACGACCGCAAAGACGCCCTTAGCGACGACCCCTCCGAAGTCGCCGTCGCGCTCGCCGAAGCCGACGAGGCGCTCGCGGACGCGGTCGAGTCGGCGCTCGCCGGTCGGTCCGCGGTCGTCGCCGTCGGCGTCCCGCTCGCGCTGCTTCCCCCGATACTCGCCGCGCGAGACCGGACCGAGGACGACGCACCGTGGCGGGTGGCCTGCCGGCCGGGCGTCGTCGACGCGCTCGGTCGAGCGCTCGTCCTCGGCACCGCGGTCGCCGAGGCGGCCGCGGCGGGAGCGATCGAGCTTCGGACGGGCGGCGGGCTCGGGGCGGACGGCGGGCTCGGGGCGGACGGCGGGCACGAAACGGGCAGGGAGCTCGAGGCGACCGCCGGCGAGGTCGACCCCGGACGGACCCTGTTCGCGTCCCAAGACCGCGTCGACGCGGTCGCCGGCCCGGCGGGGAACCGGACGCTCGTCGGCGAAGCGGCGCCGGAGCGAGTGGGGTCCGCCGCCCGGGCGGTGGGCGAACGGTTCGCGGCGGCGACCCCCGCGAGCGTCGGGATGCCGGCGCGGAGCCGGCTGGTCGCCGGCGCTCGCGAGACGCTCGACGATCGGTTCGCCGACGACCTGGCGGCGGCGCTCGACGCGCTCCCGTACGGCGCGGTCGGGCGGACCGGCGAGGTCACCGATCGAACGCTCCTCGTCGCGCTGGCGGCGCGACACGACCACCTGCTGTGGGACCTCAGGCGGTGGATCGGCGACGAGGGTGACGAAGGCGTCGGCATCGCCGCGGGCCAGGAGCTCACCGCGGACCGGCGCGCGCTCGTGCGGCGCGGGCTGATCGAGGCGATCAAGGTGCCGGCCGGGAACGGCCGGCCGCAGCTCCGGCTCCGCGCGGTCGACGACGCGCTGCTCCGCGCCACGCCGGAAGAGGTCCTCAGCGTGCTCCGCGGGCGGTTTTCGCTCCCGGTCGACGAGGACGGACGGGTCCGGGATCCCACCGGACGCGACGGGCGGCGACCGGTGTGGGAGCGGACGCGACGTGACAAGAACTAACTCCCGGCGGCGCCCCCGAACGGACATGCCGAACTTCTCCGACAGAGTCGAGCGGATCTCCATCAGCGGGATCCGCGAGGTGTTCGAGGCGGCCGGCGACGACGCGATCAACCTCGGGCTCGGACAGCCCGACTTCCCGACGCCGGACCACGCGCGGCGGGCGGCGGTCGACGCCATCGAGGCCGGGAAGGCGGACGCCTACACCGAGAACAAGGGGACCCGGTCGCTGCGCGAGGCGATCGCCGAGAAGCACCGGACGGACCAGGGAGTCGACCTCGACCCGGGTAACGTGATCGCCACCGCGGGCGGCAGCGAGGCGCTCCACGTCGCCCTAGAGGCACACGTCGACGCCGGCGACGAGGTGTTGATCCCCGACCCCGGGTTCGTCTCCTACGACGCGCTGACGAAGCTGACGGGCGCGGAGCCGGTCCCGGTCCCGCTGCGGGACGACCTCACGATCGACCCGGCCGCGATCGAGGCGGCGATCACCGACGACACCGCGGCGTTCGTGGTGAACTCCCCCGGCAATCCCACCGGCGCGGTCTCCACCGAGGCGGACGTGCGCGAGTTCGCGCGGATCGCCGACGAGCACGACGTGCTCTGCGTCTCGGACGAGGTGTACGAGTACACCGTCTTCGACGGGGACCACCACTCGCCGATGGAGTTCGCCGAGACCGACAGCGTCGTCGTGGTCAACTCCGCCTCGAAGCTATTCTCGATGACGGGCTGGCGGCTCGGCTGGGTGTACGGCTCCGAAGAGCGCGTCGACCGCATGCTGCGGGTCCACCAGTACGCGCAGGCCTGCGCGTCGGCGCCCGCCCAGTACGCCGCCGAGGCCGCGCTGCGGGGCGACCGCGGGGTCGTCGACGAGATGACCGCCTCCTTCGAGCGCCGGCGCGACCTCCTCTTGGAGGGGTTCGACGACATCGGGATCGACTGCCCGACGCCGCAGGGGGCCTTCTACGCGATGCCGCGGGTGCCCGAGGGGTTCGTCGACGAGTGCCTGGACCGCGGCGTCGTCGTCGTGCCCGGCGAGGCGTTCGGCGAGGGCGGGCGCGGCCACGCTCGGATCTCGTACGCGACCGACGAGAGCGAACTCCGGGAGGCGCTCGACGTGATGGCCGAGGCCTACGAGGCGGCTAAGTAGTGTCAATTTCTGCCAAACGATAACCGGGGGGCATTACCCGGTCGCAGGAGGTTTCCGCAAGTTATACTGCCGCCGGCGGAGTACCGAGGCGTAATGGACCGGAACATTCAGGTCAGTCGCCTCGATCGCCGAGCGGTCGAGGACCAGGAGGTCGAGATCGTCGAGCGGAAGGGTATCGGACACCCCGACTCGATCTGCGACGGTATCGCGGAGTCGGTGTCGCGGGCGCTCTCGCAGCTCTACTTGGACCGCGTCGGGAAGGTGCTCCACTACAACACCGACGAGACGCAGCTGGTCGCCGGCCGCGCCGCGCCCGCGTACGGCGGCGGCGAGGTCGTCGAGCCGATTTACGTGCTCATCGTCGGCCGCGCCACGAAGGAGTACGAGGGCGAGCAGCTCCCCGTCGACTCGACCGCGCTCGCGGCCGCCCGCGACTACCTCGCCGAGGCGATCCCGGAGCTTGAGTACGGCACCGACGTGATCGTCGACGCGAAGCTCGGCGAGGGCTCCGGCGACCTCCGGGGCGTCTTCGGCGAGGAGACCCAGCAGGTCCCGATGGCCAACGACACCTCCTTCGGCGTCGGCCACGCGCCCCTGACAGAGACCGAGCAGATCGTCTACGAGGCCGAGCGCGAGCTCAACACGACCTACCACGACGACCACCCCGAGCTCGGCCCGGACGTGAAGATCATGGGCAAACGCGAGGGCGACCGGATCGACATCACCGTCGCGGCGGCGATGGTCGACCGGTACCTCGACGGCCTCGAGGAGTACGACGCCGCCGTCGGCGACGTGCGCGAGTTCGTCACCGAGCTGGCCGAGGCCCGCACCGACCGAGAGGTCCACGTCGACGTCAACACCGCCGACGACTACGACGAGGGCTCCGTCTACCTCACCGTCACCGGCACCTCCGCCGAGCAGGGCGACGACGGCTCCGTGGGGCGCGGCAACCGCGCGAACGGGCTCATCACCCCGAATCGCCCCATGTCGATGGAGGCGACCTCCGGGAAGAACCCCGTCAACCACATCGGGAAAATATACAACCTCCTGTCGACCCGGATCGCCGAGTCCGTCACCGAGGAGGTCGACGGGATCCGCGACCTGCAGGTCCGGCTGCTCTCGCAGATCGGGCGCCCGATCGACGAGCCCCACGTGGCCGACGCGCAGCTCGTCACCGAGGAGGGGCTCGATGTCGCCGACATCGAGGAAGAGGTCGTCGCCATCGTCGACGAGGAGCTGGCGGACGTCACCGACGTGACCCGCAGCGTCATCGACGGCGACGTGTCGACGTTCTAAACGGGCCGCTTCGGCGGGGTTCGCCGCCGATCTCGGTGTGAATATCAGACGCGTCTGATATAAATATCTGAATTTACAATACGGTTATCTCTTCAGGGCCCGATACACTGGTATGGGTACGAACGGGGCGTCACAAAGCGGGCTTTCGCGTCGAACCGTGCTGCGAAGGGGCGCGCTCCTCTCGACCGCCCTCGGACTGGCTCTGGCGACGACGACCGGCCAAGCGGCGGCGATGAACAAGGCGGAGCTGATCGAGGCGATGGCGAGCGAGTCCGGGCTCGGAAAGTCGGACGCAGGGGCGGTACTGGACGTGTGTATCGGCGCGGCGACGAAGGCCCTGACGAGGGGCGAAAGCGTCGTGCTGGTCGGGTTCGGCTCGTTCAGCATCTCGAAGCGCGCCGCCCGAACGGGACGCAATCCGCGGTCCGGAAACGGGCGTCCACGCCCCGAAAACGGGCGTTCGGACGGCTCGCCGGTGACGTTCGACTGGTGTCCGGCGTTCGCGGCCGCCCTCGATCTCAACCCCGGGAGGGGTGACGAGGCCAGCGCCGAGTGCTTGGACGCCGACGCGACGATCGACGCGGCGTACGTCGCGAGGGAAACGCGACGCGACTCGGAGCGAGGGCTGTCGGAGGCCGACGCGAAGCGGGCGCTCGACGCGTTCATCAACGCGACGACGAAGGCGCTGAAGAAGGGTGACAGGGTGTCGCTGGGCGAGGGGTTCGGCTCGCTCAGCATCTCGAAGCGCTCCGCTCGGACGGGGCGGAATCCGCAGACCGGAAAGGAGATCAAGATCGCGGCGAAGAACGTGGTCAAGTTCAAGGCCGGCGCCGAACTCTCCAAGGCGGTCAACTGATCGCTGGTAGGGCGTTCCTCGGGACACCCTCACGACCGCAACCGATTTCACCGCCCGCCGAGACCCTTCGCGTGTGACGCGGGTGTGTCTCCTCGGCGATCCGGATGTGAACCTCACCTACGAACTGCTGTCCCGCGAGACGGCCCGGGACGCGCTCGCCACCTACGAGATCGAAGAGCCCTTCGAGAACAGCGTCGCCGTCGACACCGTGAGCCTCGGCGCGGCGGTGTCGCTGTTGAACGATCTCAACTGGTACCTCGTGCGCTTCGTCGACGAGGCGCTCGTCCGCGAGCCCTCGGTCTCCCCCGGCGAGTGGCTCTCGCGCGACCTCGCCCGCGAGGTGCGGGACGGCGCGGTCCCCCCCGAAGAGACCGACCAGCGGCTGAAGGTGTTCGGCCTCGTCGACGGGCGCCCGGTCGAACCGCTCTACGTCCGCCGGACGCAGGGCGAGACGCCGGAGTACGACCTCCGCGACGTCGACGAGACGGTGATCGTCCGGGTGAGCGAGTCGGAGTTCTCGGGGTAGGTCGGGAGCGCTCCGCCGTCGCCGAAACGTTATCCGCCTCCCCGGTCGACTGTCGCTGTGACCGAACGCGACGAGTACGAACGGGAAGTGACGGGCGACCGCGAGGAGATCGCGTCGATACTGAGCGGTGTCGCCGACGGGGTTCGCGCGGGAGCCGTTCGGATAGGCGACGGCGACGACGCCGTGACCGTCGAGACGCCGGACGAGTTCACGCTCGAGATCGAACTCGAAACCGAAGACGACGAGACGAGCCTGGAACTGGAGCTAGAGTGGTCCGCGTCGAGCGACGCGTCCGCGGTGTCGTCCGACGAGGAGACTGCCGACGAGACGGACGAGGCGCGCAGGGCGGAAAAAGCGGGCGAGGCGCGAAGGACGGAAAGAGCGGACGAGACGGAAGACACAGACGAGGCGGACGGGAATCCCGCGCTCGCGGAGGCGGCCGACGGAACGCAGTCGCTGGCCCGGTTCGAGGTCTATCGGGGCAGAGACGGGGAGTGGCGCTGGCGCCTTCGCCATCGCAACGGGAACATCATCGCGACCGGCGGCGAGGGGTACACGCGCAAACACAACGCCCTCAAGGGACTCCGGAGCGTGATGGCGAACTCGCCTGACGCGGCGGTCGCCGATGAGTTCGAGGACGCCTCCGGAGCGTAAACGGAACCCGCCACCGGTCGGTCTCGGAGACGGTTCCGGGGTCCGCCGGAGACGGGTTGAAATGGGTCCGGGCCGAATACGTACCATGGGAATGAAAGGCGACGGCGACGCGGCGCTCCACGAGATCGATCGCTTCGGCAGCGGCGTGGGCTGGATCGCGTACCCGGACGAGGGGATGGAGCGCGCGAGCCACGCGGTCGCGGTCCCGAACGAGGAGAGCGAGACGGACGACGTCTGGGTGTTCGACCCGGTCGACGCGCCCGGCGTCGACGACCTGCTCGACGAGCTCGGCACGGTCGCGGGCGTCGCGATCGGCCTCGACCGCCACAAGCGCGACAGCGCGGCTATCGCGGCCCGACACGACGCCCCCGTCTACGTCGCCGACTGGATGACCGGCGTCGCGGACGAGCTCGACGCGCCGGTCGAGCGGTTCGGCTCGCGGCTGGCGGACTCGGGCTTCGATGCGTTCCGGATCCGGGATTCGACGGTCCCGCCGTGGCAGGAGGTCGGCTTCTTCGACGGCGAGACGCTGATCGTCCCGGAGTCGCTCGGCTCCGCCTCGTACTTCCGGGGCGACCGCGAGCGGCTCGGCGTCCACCCGATGCTCCGGTTGACGCCGCCGACGGAGGCGCTCTCCGGGCTGAACCCGGAGCGAGTCCGCGTGGGCCACGGCGTCGGCGTGGACGAGCGAGCCGCGCTCGCCGTGGAGGACGCGCTCTCCGGGTCGCGCCGCAAGGCGCCCGGGCTGTACGCGAAGACCCTGCGGTCGGCGCTCGGGATCTGACCGTGTCGGAACCCGCGTGCCCGTGATCCACGTCACGCGCGACCTGTTGACGGTGCTACTCGAACAGGGCGCCGAGAACGATCCCGACGAGACGAGCCTCCGGCTCTCGGCGACGCGCGCAGGTGAGTTCGACGAGGAGACCGGCCTCGACCCGGAGACGCCGGTGTTGACCCACTTCACGCCCGCCGGCGTCGGCGGGTCGGTGAACGCGGTGTTCGGCGTCGACCTCGGGACGCCGGCCGGCCGGGGCGGCGCGCGGTTCGTCTCGCACCCCGACGGCTTCCTCGGCGTGTCGAAGACGGACGACCTCGCGGCGGTCGTGCTCGTGGCGGTCCCGCCGTACGACGACGACGCGGTCGCCGCGTTCGACCGCGCCGGCGACGGGATCGAACTGGCGGTCCTCGACGCGGCGCCGCCGGAGGAGTCGCTCCCGGAGTGACGGCGTCCGCGGTGCCGATCGGGAGGCCTCGCCGACGCCCCCTCCCCGGCCGACGCGGTCGACGAACATGGGTTTAAAACGTCCCGAGCGAGTACCGACCCGCGATGGCAGCACGCCCACCCGGCGGCGGATCCTCTGAGCCGGACGCGATCGAGTTCGGCATCGCCGTGCTCGACGAACGGATCGAGGAGGCTGACGTGTCGTTCCCGGCGACGGCCGAGGAGATCCGCGACGCCCTCGGCGACGACGAGATCCCGTACGACGCCAAGGGGCGGACGGTCACGCTCGGCGAGGCGCTCGATCAGGTGCCGGAGACCCGGTTCGAGAACGAGACGGAGTTCCTCGACGCGCTGTACCCGGTGTTCGACCGCAAGCGGCGGGAGGGCGGCGGGTTCCTGACGAGCCTGCGGGACGCGCTCCCCTTCTGACGGGCGGGGACCGGAGACGCGCGCGGAGTCAGACCTCCAGTTCGGCCTCGGCCTCGGACTCGTCGCTCCCGGTGTCGAGCCGTTCGATCACGTCGTTTATCAGCACCACGTCGCCGACGGCGCGGACCCAGCGGTACGGGACGATGACGCCCGTGTTCCCGTCGACGCGCCCGGCGAACAGCTCGTGATTGAGTTCCGCGAGCGCGAGCCCGGTCACCGCCTGCGCGTCCAGATCGAGGCGCACGTCCTCGATCTCGCCGACGAAGACGCCGTTGTTCGAGTACACCTCGCGACCGACGAGAGACGTGATCTCCTCCGGAGCAGCGTTCATATGCGATACGGTCACGAGCGCGCCTATTAAGCGTTCGTTGTCGAACGACGCCCGTCAGACGGGGCGGGCGGGGCGGCCGCGTCGCGGGCGCCAGGGCGGTCCCCTCTCGGGCGCCGATCCGGCTTACTCCCGCGGCGCGATCAGCTCCACCGGATGCATCGGCGACGACTCGAGAAGGGCGTCCAGCTGCTCGCCGCAGGACGTGCCGGACGCGACGACGGTCCGGTCGCTGTCCCCGAACTGCTCGCGGAGGGGCTCGCCCACGTCCATGCTCAGCTCGTAGTAGTCCGTCTTGTAGCCGAACGAGCCGGCCATCCCGCAACACTCCGTCTCGGAGACGCGCACGTCGTAGCCGAGCCGCTCCATCACCGCGGTCGCGTGCTCGCCGACGCCGATCGTCCGCGCCTGACAGTGCGGGTGGTAGGCGACCCGCTTCCCCGAGGCCACCGGTCCCGTCCCCTCCGCCGGCGCTCGGAGCGCGGCCGGGTCGCCGCCGTTCTCCAGCAGGCCGAAGCAGTACTCCATCACGTCGTAGCTCGCGTCGGCGAGGCGCTCGAACGACGCCTCCGGGAGGAGCCGCTCGTACTCGCGCCGGAACATCGCGAGGTCGCTCGGCTCGATCACGACCACGTCGCGGCCGGCGTCGACGTGGCGGGCGAGCCCGGCGTACGCGTCCTCGGCCGCCGCCGTCGCGGTCGAGACCATCCCCTGCGAGAGCGGCGGGCGCCCGCTTCCGGGGAGGTCCGGGACTTCGACGTGAACGCCGAGCGCCTCCAGCGCGCGCACCGCCGCCTTGCCGCGGTCGACGTCGACGTAGTTGGTCGCGGTGTCGGGGTAGAGGACCGCCTCTCTGGCGGCCTCGTCCGCCGGAACCGCCGGGCCGCCCCGGCGCTCGAACCAGTCGACGAGCGGTTCGCTCGCGAACTCCGGGAGGTCGCGCCGGCGGTCGATCCCGGTCACGCGCTCGGCGAGCGCGCGGAGGGGACCGGCGTCGGCGAGGCGGTTCGCGATCGGCGCGGTGAGGCTCCCCAACTTCGCGACCGTCTCGTAGTTGCCGACGACCCGCGTCCCCAGGTCGAGCCCGGCGGGCTCCTCGTCGGGGACCAGCTCCTCGAAGAGCCAGTCGGTCTGGCGGGAGTCGACCTCGCCGCGGTTGATCCGGTCGCGGACGACCGTGTTGATCCACGGGATGTCGATCCCGACGGGACACGCCGGGACGCAGCGCGAGCAGCCGGTACAGAGGTCGTTGAACTCGGCGGCCACGTCGAGCCCCTCGATGCCCGCCTCCCAGCCGGTGGCGATGCCGCCGGAGTAGGTCTCGCCGCCGAACGCGTGGCCGCCGACGCTCTGGAAGTTGCCGCACGCGTTCGAGCAGGCGGAACACCGGATGCAGTATAACGTCTCCTTCAGCTCCTCGTCGTCGCGCATCGCCATGCGCCCGTTGTCGATCAACACGAGGTGGAAGTCGCGGTCGTCGCCCGAGCCGTCGGCGAGCGGCTCCCCGTCGTCCTGGAAGTCCGGCACCGGCGAGTCGACGGGCGGGGTCAGCGTCGAGATGTAGGAGGTCACGTCCTGGCCGGTCCCCGAGCGCCCGATCAGCTCGACGAACGGCGAGAAGTCCTCGACGGTCGGGACGAGCTTCTCGACGCCCGCGACCGCGACGTGGGTGTCGGTCGCGGTCACCGACTTCCGGGCGTTGCCCTCGCTGGTGACCAACAGCATGGTGCCGGAGTCGGCGGCGATGAAGTTCGCCCCCGTCATCCCCACGTCGGCGTCCTCGACCAGCTCGCCGAGGCGCTCGCGGGCGAACATCGTGAGCTCCTCCGCCGTCTCGGGCGGGTCGTCGAGGTCGAACCGCTCCGCGAACAGCTCCGAGATGCCCTCGCGGGACTTGTGGATCGCCGGCGCGACGATGTGCGAGGGGGCCTCGTCGGCGAGCTGGAGCACCCACTCGCCGAGGTCGGTCTCGACCACCTCGACGCCCTCGGCTTCGAGCGCCTCGTTCACCTCGAGCTCCTCGGAGGTCATCGACTTCGATTTCACGAGGCGGTCTGCGTCGCGCTCCTCGGCGGTCAGCTCCGTGATGTACCGGTTCGCGTCGGCCGCGTCGTCGGCGACGTAGACGGTCCCGCCGTTGGCCTCGACCGCCTCGGTCACCTCGTCGATCAGCTCCGGGAGCCGGCCGATCGCGTCCTCCTTGATCGCGCGGGCCTGCTCTTTCAGCGCCTCGTAGTCGTCGAGCCGCCCGGTCGACTCGTAGCGCCCCTCGTTGAACCCGCGGGTGTTCTCGGCGACCGCGTCGCCCTCGGTCGCCATCAGCTCCCGGATGCGATCGGCCTTCGCGGCGTCGCTACTCATCGCCGGTCACCTCGGAGTTCGCCGGTTTCCCATCGTCCTCGCCGTCCTCCCACAACAGTACCACGTGGACCTCCTTCGGGCCGTGCGCGCCGTGGACGAGCCCGCCCATGTCGGCGGTCGCGCTCGGCCCGGTGGCGAACACCACGTCGGCCGAGCCGTCGCGCGCCCTCGGGCCGAGCCACTCGAATGCGTCCGGCATGTCCGGGACGAGGTCGGCCTCGCGGAGGACGACGACGTGGCGGTCGACGAAGAGGCTCACCGGTTCGGTGCCGGCGCGGTCGGCCTCGATGGCGACGCTCCCGTACGCGGCGACGCCGAGCTCCGCGTCGGTGACGCCGGTGTGGGCCGCGCGGAGCTCGGCCGTGGTCGGATCGGTCTCGATCCGGTCGGGGAGCGCGACGGTCGCGTCCGTCGCGTCCGTCGCATCGCCGTCGGCGGCTACCCCGTCACCGAGCGCGACGCCGACCGCCGGGTCGCCGGCGGCCTCGTCGATCAGGTCCGCGCACTCGCTCGCGGCCCCCTCGGTGACGGTCACGCCGAGGTCGTCCAGACGGCGCTTGAACGTCGAGCGGTCGGCGACTGACATACGTCATCATTCAACGGAATATATATGGGTGTTGTGCCGGCTCTTGCGCGCCGGGACAGGTCGTCTCTCTCATCTCTCGCCGCCGCCGCCGGCGAACGCCCTCTCGACCGGTGTCGCCTTCCGGCGGTCACTGCGGTGTCAGGAGATTTTTCATAGTTCGACCGTGAAGGTCTCGCATGGCAACCAACACGCCGGACCCGGATCCGCGGGAGGGGGGAGACTTCGACTACACCGGGGGCGGCACCGAGCGCCCGGAGCTGGTGGACGCGCTGGAGTCCCGGGTCGACGGCGACGTGCGGTTCGACGACTACTCGAAGCGGCTGTACGCGACCGACGCCTCGGCGTACGAGGTCACGCCGATCGGGGTCGTGATGCCGGAGTCGACTGCGGACGTGGCGGCGGTCCACGAGTACTGCTACGAGGAGGGGATCCCGGTGTTGCCCCGCGGGGGCGGCACGTCGCTCGCGGGCCAGACCGTCAACGAGGCGGTCGTCCTCGACCTCACCGACTCGATGGACGAGGTGCTGTCGACGGACCCGGACGCCGGGACCGCCCGGGCGCAGGCGGGGGCGTACGTCGGCGACCTCAACGCCGCGGTCGAACCCCACGGGCTGAAGTTCGCGCCCGACCCGGCGTGGCGCGACAAGTCCGCGATCGGCGGCGCGATCGGCAACAACTCCACCGGGTCGCACTCGCTGAAGTACGGAAAGACTGACCACTACGTGGAAGAGGTCGAGGTCGTCCTCGCCGACGGGACGGTGACGACCTTCGGCGAGGTCGCCGTCGACGACCTGCGCGAGTCGGCCGACCCCGACGCGGACGATCTCCTCCCGCGGATCCACGCCGAGATCGTCCGAATCCTCGACGACGAGGCGGACGCGATCGACGAGCGCTACCCCGAGATGAAGCGGAACGTCTCCGGCTACAACCTCGACCGGCTGCTCGCCGAGCACCGCGGCGAGTACGGCCAGGAGGGCGTGGTCAACCTCGGGCGGCTCATGGCCGGCAGCGAAGGGACGCTCGCGACGGTGACCGAGGCGACCGTCTCGCTCGTCGAGATCCCGAAGACGAAGGCGGTCGCGCTGCTCACCTACGACGACCTGCTGGACGCGATGGAGGACGTGGCGCCGATCCTCGAACACGACCCCGCCGCCGTCGAGGTGATGGACGACGTGCTCTTGGGCCTCGCGGCCGACACGCCGGAGTTCGAGGAGGTCGTCGGCATGCTGCCCGAGGGGACCGACTCCGTGCTCCTCGTCGAGTTCTACGCCGACAGCGACGCCGAGGGGAAACGGAAGGTCGCCGACCTCGTCGCGGACCGGGTGGGCGAGGACGGCGACGCGGACGCGGTCGTCCCGGAGACGGAGGCGGACCCGCGTGAGGGCGCCGCCGAGACGACGAGCCAGCCCCGCCGCGCGGTCGACGCGATGGAGGCGCACGACCCCGCGAAGCGCGACCGGTTCTGGAAGATGCGCAAGGCCGGGCTCCCGATCCTCCTGTCGCGCACCACCGACGAGAAGCACATCTCCTTCATCGAGGACTGCGCGATCCCGCCCGAGCACCTCCCCGAGTACACCCGCGAGTTCCAGTCGATCCTCGAGGAGAACGACACCTTCGCGACGTTCTACGCGCACGCCGGGCCGGGCGTGCTCCACGTCCGCCCGCTGATCAACACGAAGGACGTCGACGACGTTGACGCGATGGTCGACATCGCCGACCGCGTCACCGACGCCGTGGTCCGGCTCGGCGGGTCGGTCTCCGGCGAACACGGCGACGGCCGCGCCCGGACCCAGTGGAACCGGAAGCTGTACGGCGACGACCTCTGGGAGTCGTTCCGCGAGCTGAAGACCGCCTTCGACCCCGACTGGCTCCTCAACCCGGGGAACGTCTGCGGCGACTTCGACATGCGCGAGAACCTCCGGTTCGACTCGGAGTACGAGTACGACGCCGGCTTCGACCCCGCGATGGAGTGGGCGATCGACAACGGGATGCAGGGGATGGTCGAGCTCTGTCACGGCTGCGGGGGGTGTCGCGGCCCGCAGGAGACCACCGGCGGCGTGATGTGCCCGACCTACCGCGCTTCCGAGGAGGAGATCCAGGCGACCCGCGGCCGGGCGAACATGCTCCGCGGGGCGATGAACGGCGAGCTCCCGGACGACCCGACCGACGACGAGTTCGTCACCGAGGTGATGGACCTCTGCGTCGGCTGTAAGGGTTGCAAGGTTGACTGCCCGAGCGGCGTCGACATGGCGAAGCTCAAGGCAGAAGTCGAGCACGCCCACCACGAGGAGCACGGGATCGACCTCCGGACGCGGCTGCTCGGGAACTTCGAGCGGCTGGCGCCGCTGGGCTCGGCGCTCGCGCCCCTCTCGAACCTCCCGAACAAGCTCCCCGGCGCCGGGCTCCTCGCGGAGAAGGTCCTCGGGATCGCGAAGGAGCGGGACCTCCCCACGTTCCGCTCGGAGAGCCTGACCGACTGGTTCGAGGCCCGCGGGGGCGCCGGCGTCCCCCGCGCCGAGGCCGACCGCGACGTGCTGCTGTTCCCCGACGTGTACACCACCTACACGAACCCCGGCGCGGGCAAGGCCGCGGTTCGGGTGTTGGAGGCCGCGAACTGCCACGTCAAGATTCCGGACGTGGACGGGAGCGGGCGCCCGCCCCACTCGAAGGGGATGTTGGAGAAGTCGCGCGCGGCGGCGAGGGACGCCGTCGAGACGCTCGCGCCGGACGTGAGGGACGGCTGGGAGGTCGTCGTCGTCGAACCCACCGACGCCGTGATGCTCCAGAGCGACTACCACGACCTGCTCGACGGCGACGCCAGCGACGTGCCCGACGCCGACGTGGCGACGGTCTCGGAGCACACCTACGGCGTCATGGAGTACGTCGACGCCCACCGGCTCGACGAGGGGATCGATCTCGATGCGCCCACGGAGGCGCTCACCTACCACGGCCACTGCCACCAGAAGGCGACGAAGAAGGACCACCACGCGGTCGGCGTGCTCCGGCGCGCGGGGTACGGCGTCGACCCGCTCGACTCCTCGTGTTGCGGGATGGCGGGCTCGTTCGGCTACGAGGCCGAACACTACTCGATGAGCAAGGCGATCGGCGAGACGCTCTTCGGGCAGGTCGACGAGAGCGACGGCGACGAGGTCGTCGCCCCCGGCGCCTCCTGCCGGAGCCAGCTGAAGGAGCGCGACGGCGCCGCCGACGAGCCGCCGCACCCGGTCGAGAAGCTGGCGGCGGCGCTGGCGTAGGCGGACCTACTCGTCGTCGCCGTCGCTGTCGCCGCCGCCGTCGGCGACCCGGTCGCGCTCCCGCTCCCGCCGCCGGTCTAAGACCAGCTCGACCCCCTTCCCGGGACCGCCCTCGATCGGCCACCCCTTCGTGCGCCACTGGGGCGGCTCGGGCGAGAACTCCGGACAGGAGCCCGAACACTCCCTCCCGGTCGGCACCTTCTCCTTGGCCGCGCAGTACGGGACGAGCGCGCGGTCCTCCCGCCGGAGCTCGAAGTGGCGACAGTCCGGCCGCATCGTGTCGGCGAAGGAGCGCCACCCCTTCCCGTAGGCGCGCTCGGCGATCTCCAGCCGGAGCGTCTCAGTCTCGGGGTCGCGGCGCTCGCCGCCCGCGGGACCCAGATCGCTCGGGTGCCACGCCACGTCGGCCGCGTCGGCGTGGACCCCCTCGGCAAAGTCGGTCGCGAGGATGCCGGCCTCGACGGGCATCTCGCGGAGCAGGGCCGGCTCGACGCGCTCGCCGGTCGTCTCGGTGGCGAGCCACGCCTCGTCCGCGAGGCCGGTCTCCACGTCGTGGACGAGCTGGTCGGCGAGCCGATCGGCCGCGGAGCGGTCCAAGTCGGGCTTGTTCTCGACCGCGACGATCCGCTCGACCCAGTCCGGGTACGGCCGCTTCCGGCGGAGCTGGATCCGGTTGTTCCGGCGGCGCTTCTCGATCAGGTCCCGCCCCGCGGCCCGGTGGACCGCCTGCCGGACGTAGCGCCACGGGTAGCCGGGGTGCGGGAGCGCGTCGCGGTACCACCCCCACTCGGCAGGGGCGTGGCGCACGACGTGGAGGAGGTCCGAGTCGATGGCCCGGTCCCCGAACGCGCGCCGGGCCGCGAACGCCGCCGGGTCGACCTCGATCACGACCGTGTCCCAGCGGCGCTCCTCGGTGCCGAGCTGGCGGGCGACGACCGCGGGACGGGGGCCGTCGCTCGGGTGCCACGACAGCTCGGCGTACCGACAGACCAGGAGCTCGTAGCCGAACTCGGCGTCCGGAGTCACGGCCGGAGTCGTCGACGCCCGGATGAAAAGCGAATCGTCACGGTCGCCCCGGAGTCAGACGTACTCGCCCGTCTCCTCGTCTTTCCGCTCGTCGAGGTACTCGTGGGCGTCCTCGAGGATCTCTCGGGGGCCGTTCTGCGTGATCGTGTTGAGCGCCTGGTCGTAGTCGCGCCACTGCAGGTCGCGGTGCTCGTTCGAGATCTCGGCGCTCGCCTCGAACGAGCGCGCGATGAACAGGTGGACCGTCTTGTGGATGGTCTTGCCGTTCGCCTCGAACACGTAGTCGTACTCCTCGCGGAAGCCGTCGATCAGCCGGAAATCCTCGATCCCGGCCTCCTCGCCGACCTCCCGTATCGCCGTCTGCTGGAGCTCCTCGTCCCCCTCGACCCCGCCTTTGGGGAACTCCCAGTCCCCCGGCCGGCTCTTCAGGAGCAAGTACTCCCGTTCGCCGCGGGTGTCGCGGAAGAGGATGGCTCCAGCGCTTGTCGCTTCGACCGTCATTAGCGTCAGGTAAGCAACCACCCCTAAAGAGGGTGTCGGAGTCGCGAACGCACCGGGCGTTACGGCCCTCTTCGGCCGATCTGCGCGGCGTTAGACTCCGGCGCCGAGGTTTTTATACAGTGTTCTCGGCGGTGGATGTAGCGCCCGCGCTCGGTAGGTGCGTTTTTACTCCTCGGGCGACCATACTCCGGTAACCCCCAGCCATGACCTTCGTCACGAAACTCTCCTTCGCGTCCGGCGACCGCGACGTGCTCGCCGAGACCGTCCAGGAGCTCAAATCGACGCTCGAACGCAAGGGCGCCGAGTGTAAGGGCCCGCACGCCACGCCGGCCGAGACGGTTCGCGTTCCGCTTTATAAACAGCTCCGTGCCGGCGACGAGTTCTCCCCGTGGAGCTACGACGTGTACAAGCGCTCGATGGAGATCCACGGCTCGGACGACATCGCCCGCGAGGTCGTCGCCCGCGACTTCCCCGACTCGATCCACGTCGAGGTCGAGGTCGACCAGAAGAAGCCGCTCGGGCACCGTCGCGACTGAGTTTCGACCCCCGCGAAGCCGGCGACTCAGTCGTCGTCGCCGGTCGCGACGATCCGCTCGCCGGAGACGAGCCACCCGTCGTCGTTCGCGCGCTCCGCGACCTTCGGCTGGAACACCCACGCCGTGAGCGCCAGAATCGGGATCATCGACGCGCCGACGATCGCGTAGCCGACGTGGAGGTTCGGGAGGAACGCGGCGGAGAAGGCGAGCGGGTAGACGACGCCCCCGACCGTGCCGATCCCGCCGACGATCCCTGCGACCGACCCGGAGTTGTCGGGGAACATCGCCGGCACCTGCGCGAAGATCGCGCCCTCGGAGAACGCGCAGCCGACTCCCACGAGGAAGCCGGCGCCGACCGCGACGTAGATGTTCCCGGTCAGGCCGGCGAGCGTCATGCCGAACATCGACAGCACGACGAACGACAGCGTGGCGAACGTCCACTGGTTGCGGTACTGCCCCTCGAAGAAGGGGAGCAGCTCCGTCTCGTTGCGCGCCACGCGGTCGCTGACGTACCCGCCGATGGGGCGTAAGAGCCCGGCGGCGACCGAGAAGGAGGCGGCGAACGTCGCCGCGATGACCACGTCGCCCTGGCCGAACGCCTCGCGGTAGTAGGTCCCAAGCCAGCCGTTCATCGCGAGTTCGAGCCCGAACGTCATCACGTACGCCACGGAGAGGACGACGGCGCCGTAGCGGGTGGCGATGAACCGCCACTGGTCCCAGCTCACGCCCGCCTTCGTCGCCTCCCGCTTCGCCTCGCTCTTCGCGGCCGCCCCGAAGACGTAGTAGACGGTCCCGAGCAGCACGGCGAGCACGCCCGTGTAGAAGAACGCCGCCCGCCAGTTCGACGAGGTGGCGAGGAACGCGGAGCCGAAGATCGGGTCCGCGTAGGCCTCCCCGAAGATCCGCGGGAGCGTGAAGTACGCCCCCAGTCCCGCCCCGGCGTTGCCGATCCCGGCGAAGATCCCCTCGGCGGTGCCGAGGTTCTCCTCCTCGAACCACTCGGCGACGTGCTGGATCCCGATGACGAACGTGATCCCCGACAGCGACGCGACGATCCGCGACCCGATGAACACCTCGTACGTCTGGGAGAACGCGCTGACGATCGCGAACGTCCCGACGGTCACGAGCGTGACGCCGCCCGTGACGTTCGCCCCGAACCGGTCGGTCAGCGGTCCGATGACGATCCGACCGAGCGGGACAGCGATCACCGCCGCGCTCGCCACGATCCCGAGCTGTTGGACCGAGAGGCCGAACTCCTCGGCGATGCCGCCGGTGAACGGCGCGAACGAGAACCAGATCACGAACCCGAGGTTGAACATTGCCGTCGCGAGGATGAGGTTCCGGTACTTCCCGTACAGCAGGTCGGTCGCTTTCACCGCGAGTCACCTCCGGTCGAACGGTCCAAGGTACCGGCACGCTCGCCGGACACGATCGCCCGATCGACCGAGCCCTCGCCCCGGAGGACACCGCGCGACGAGAGTTCGACCGAAACGGAACCCGGATCGCACACCAATTGCGGATTGAATTGGGTGAACATGGTATTTCGTACAAGGTAACAACACATACCAGATATTAATAAACGAATCGGTTGACAAATAATTATTTTTAGGACTGCGTGCTGTACCATTCCCAAGAAGCGCGCTTACAGGGAATTATTCTCTTAGACGAAAATGAAATTAAAAAATCCGAACGTTATTCACATATTCTCGGAAGAACGAATCTACCTCGGACCGCTCGCTGATCTGTTTTAGTTCTTTAATCGCGATTGCATGTGAACACGACCCACGGACACGCCGGTCGACGGTGGGAGGCCCGGTCGTCAGACGAGCGTTTCGACTCGGCTCGTCACGGACGGCGCCAGGCATGGAGGTAAGAGACGACGCGAACGGGTAGCAAAACGCGATCGGCGGCGGGCGAGCCCGGTCAGGGGTGGGAGCCGGTCCCGTTCGGCTGGCCCGAACCGCCGACGATCTCGGCGGCCGTGCGGTCGGGGGCCCGCAGCGCGACCGCGCACTGCTTGAGGTTCGGCTCGGCCGAGTCGGGGTCCGCGGCGGACAGCGTGAGCCGGTTCGTCGCCGGGTTGTGGACCGGGAGCCAGACGAGCCCCGGCGGCACGTCCGCGTCGGGGGCGACCCGGACGGTCACCGCGGAGCGACGGGACTCGATCACCGTCTCGCCCCGGTCGAACGCCCGAAGGTTGTCGGCGATCGTCTCGGGGTGCATCCGCGCGGCCGTCGCGCTCTCGTCGTCGCCGTCGGGCCGGGTCCGGACCCCGGTGTTGTACGCGTCCGGACGCCGACCGGTGGTGAGCGTGAGCGGGTACGCCTCGTCGATCGGCTCCGGGATCCCCCCGTGGGACGCGTTCGAGAACCGCGCTCGGCCCGAGTCGGTCGGGAACGACCACGGGCCGTCGCCGTCGGGGACGCCGGCGGCCGCGCCGCCGACGCCCCCCGCGTCGCCGTCGTCCTCGGAGCCCCCGGCGTAGTACCGGTACCCGCCTTCGGCGGTCTCGTCCGAGGCCGGCCACCGGACGGCCAGGTCCTCGGAGAGCCGCCCGTAGGAGATCCCGGAGAGGTCGGCCGTCGTGCCGCGCGTCAGGGCGGCGACCTCGTCGAACAGCGCCTCCGGGTCGAGGCGCGTCGACTCGAACAGCTCGGGGACGATGCGGTCGGCGACGGCGCCGATGATGTCCACGTCCTGTCGAACGCCGTCCGGCGGCTCTCGGGCGGCCGTGACCCGCGAGACCCGGCGTTCCATGTTCATCACCGTCCCCTCGGACTCGCCCCACGTCGCCGCCGGCAACACCACGTCCGCCAGCTCGACGGTGTCGGAGCGGAACGCGTCCTGGACGATCAGGAACGCGTCCTCGAGCGCGCTCTCGACGTGGTTGGCGTCGGGCATCCCCGCGGCCGGGTTCGTCGCCACCGTCCAGCAGACGTCGACGTTGTCGCGCGCCAGCTCGTCGATGATCCGCACGAACCCCGGGCCGGACGAGTCGGGGAGCCGGCTCAGGGGAACGTCCCAGGCGTTCGCGATCGCCTTGCGGTGCGCCGTGTCGCCGAACGGTCTGTACCCCGGCCACGACGACTTCGACGCGCAGACGCGGTTCCCCATCGAGTTCGCCTGTCCGGTCAGCGAGAAGGGGCCGCTGCCGGGCCCGAGGTTTCCGGTGGCCAGACAGAGGTCGATCAGCGAGCGGGCGGCTCCGGTCCCCTGCACGCTCTGGTTGACGCCCATCCCCCAGTAGACGAGGGTCCGAGCGTCGAACGCCGCGGCCAGCTCGGAGATCCGATCGACGGAGACGCCGGCGGTCTCGGCCGCGACGTCGACGTCGGGCAGCGATCCGACCACGGCCTCGAACCCCTCGGTGTGTCGCTCGACGAACTCCCGATCGACGAGGTCGTCGTCGACGGCCCGCGCGAGCACGGCCCGCGCCAGCGCCAGATCGGTCCCCGGCTCAGGGCGGACGTGCAGGTCGGCGTCGGCCGCCGTCTCGCTCTCGACGGGGTCGACGACGATCAGCTCGCCGCCGTCGTCGCTCGCGCTGTCGGCGATCCGGCGATACAGCACGGGATGGGCGATTTTCGGGTTCGCGCCCCAGATCACGTGGGTCTCGGCGTCGGGAACGTCCTCGTAGGTCGGCGGCGGCGCGTCGCTCCCGAACGCCTGCATGTACGCCTGCACCGCCGAGGCCATACAGAGGGTGGTGTTGGCGTCGTAGTGGCGGGTGCCGAAGCCGCCGCGCGCCAGCTTCCCCAGCGCGTACGCCGCCTCGTTCGTCTGCTGCCCGCTCCCCAACACCGCGACGTTGTCGTTGCCGTTCCTGAGCGCCTCGATGATCCGCACCGAAACGGTTCCGAGAACGGTGTCCCAGTCGGTCGGCCGGAGCGTCCCGCCGCGCCGGATCAGCGGCTGGGTCAGTCGTTCGCCGCTCGGATCGACCGTCTCGCGGACCCCGCGGCTGCAGGTCTCGCCCCCGTTCGTCGGGTGGTCGTCGTCGCCGCGAACCTCGACGAGATCCCCGCCGTCGCCGGCGCGCTGTCGGTAGCCGCAGCCGACCGCGCATCGCATACAGGTCGTCGGCTTACGATCAGTCATTGGCGGGTACGCTGCGTGATCGTCTCGATCGAGCAGGTGTTAACGGACATTCGTGTGCTGTTCTCGGATCGGTCTGGCTCTCCGTTTCCCCTCATCCGGGATAATTCTTTTTTCGCATGAACAACCGTGTAGTATACTGTCGCCGGGCGCTCGGCGCCGGCCCGGTAACCCGGCCCGACGGGGCGACCGAACGCCGGCTGAATGGCGACGGGTCGGCCATCAGTCGTCCGTCGCGGCGGGTTCGCCGTCCACGGTGGGCTGCCCCTCGTGGACCAACGGGTTCGACCGTTGCGGAGCTCGGACGTCGACCGCGCACTGCTTGAGGTTCGGCTCGTCGGACTCGGGATCGACGACCGGGAGCGTGAGGGCGTTCACGGCCGGGTGGTGGATCGGCAGCCACACCACTCCCTTCGGCACGCCGTCGTCCGGGTTGACCGCGATCGTCGCCGACCCCCGCCGCGACGAGACGACCGTCGTCCCCCGGTCGAACGCCTCGATATACTCCAGCGTCGTCTCCGGATGGATCCGCGCCGTCGGGGGCGCGTCGGTCTCGGCGCCGCGGCTCCGGACGCCGGTGTTGTACGCGTCGGCCTGGCGACCGGTCGTCAGCGTCAGCGGGAACTCGTCGTCGGTCGGCTCGGCGAGGCCGTCGTGGGTCCCGGTCGAGAAGCGCGCGCGACCCGACGGCGTGGGAAACTCCCAACCGTCCTCCTCGACGTAGCGGTAGCCGCCCTCCTCGTCCGGCGACGGGGCGGGCCACCGGACCGCGAGCTCCGCCTCCAGCCGGTCGTACGAGATCCCCGACAGGTCCGCGGCCGTCCCCGCCGTCAGCTCGCGCAGCTCGTCGAACACCGACTCCGGCGAGACCGCGTGCCGCGGGAACAGCTCCCCGTCGATCGCGGCGCCGATCGCGACGATGATGTCGAGGTCCTGTTTGATCTTTGGGGAGGTCTCCGTGGCGGCGCGGACCCGCGAGATCCGCCGTTCCATGTTGGTGGCGGTCCCCTCGGACTCGCCCCACGTCGCCGCCGGCAACACCACGTCCGCCAGCTCGACGGTCTCGGTCCGGAAGGCGTCCTGCGCGACGAGGAAGGTGTCCTCGAGGGCGCTCTCGACCTCGCTCGCGTCCGGCATCCCCGCGACCGGATTCGTCGCCACCGTCCAGCACACCTCGGGCGGCCCGTCCGCGACGGCGTCGACGATGCCGACCGGTCCCGGCCCCGGGTCGTCCGGGAGTCGCTCCCGGGGGATTCCCCACGCGTCCGCGATGAACCGCCGCTGTTCCGGATCGGTGAACTCGCGCTGGCCGGGCCACGTCCCCTTCGACGAGCAGACGCGGGTCCCCATCGAGTTCGCCTGTCCGGTCAGCGAGAAGGGGCCGCTCCCGGGCCGGAGGTTCCCCGTCGCGAGACAGAGGTCGATGAGCGCCCGCGATGTCGCGGTCCCCTGCACGCTCTGGTTGACGCCCATCCCCCAGTACACCAGCGTCGGGTCCGTGAGGGCGTCGGCGACGCGCTCGACCGTCTCGACCGTGACGCCGGCGGCCTCGGCCGCCTCCCGCACCGGCGGCAGCGAGTCGACCGTCGCCTCGAACCCGGTCGTCGCCTCGGCGACGAACTCGCGGTCGACGCCGCCGTCGGCGACGACCTGCGCCAACACCGCCCGGGCGAACGCCAGGTCGGTTCCGGGGTCGACCTGCGCGTGCAGGTCGGCGTCGTCGACGGTCTCGCTCTCGACGGGGTCGACGACGATCAGCTCGCTGTCGTCGTCGCTCGCGCTGTCGGCGATCCACCGGTACATCACCGGATGCGCCACCGCGGGGTTCGCGCCCCAGATCACGTGGGTCCGGGCGTCGGGGATGTCCTCGTACGTCGGCGGCGGCGCGTCGCTCCCGAACGCCTGGTAGTAGGCGGTGACGGCCGACGCCATACAGAGGGTGGTGTTGGCGTCGTAGTAGCGGGTGCCGAAGCCGCCGCGCGCCAGCTTCCCCAGCGCGTACGCCGCCTCGTTCGTCTGCTGCCCGCTCCCCAACACCGCGACGCCGTCACGCGATTCGGCGAGCGCGTCCTCGATGTGCTCGACGACGGTGCCGATCGCCGTCTCCCAGCTGGTGGGGACGAGGGTGCCGTCCTCCCTGATAAGCGGTCGCGTCAGCCAGTCCCCGTCGGGGTCCGCGGTCTCGCTGACCCCGCGGTGACAGGCGAGGCCGCGGTTGACCGGATGCGACGCGTCGCCGCGGACGGTGTCGAGCCCGTAGTTGTTGGTGTACCCCTGCTGGAGGTGCCCGCAGCCGACCGCACACCGCATACACGTCGTCGGCGTCCACTCGCTCATCGGCGGTGCGACTCCGCTGTGGTGATTCCGCGCCGCGCCGAAGCGGCCGATCCGCCGGCGGTTCCGATCCGTGACCGGTCCGAAATAGGTGGCCCGCACACGTAGTGTGGCATCAGTTGCTTTCTGAATACTACATACCTGATTACCAGTATAACTGTTTTGGTATGGATAAATTAGCGGTGTTTCAAAAAAGAACGGCTAGTTATTCGGTTTATTTCTAAATAAACACGCACACGCTCGTGCGAGCGAGTGTCGGACGCACACGCGGTGCCAGGCGCCAGCACACGCGAGGCGGGGCTATCCCGATCGATCCCCGCCTCGATCGAGATCGAGGCACTCCTCTCGAACGGGCTCCCACCCCGGACAGCTTCCCACCTCGAAGGGCGCCCGTCCCCGACGAACGACCCTCGCCGCGAACGCGGCCCGCGAGATCGACACCGACCTCGACAAGTTCGCCCGATCCGCACCTCCGAACCGGGCCGAGGCAACCTCGATCCGAGTCGATCCGCGGCCGGATTTGCATTCGTGAATTTCTGTCTGCCTTCGCTACCGCATATATAATTTCTCTCCTTAGAGATGGAAATATATCTCGCTCTGGCGGCCGTCTTTTCGATCGCTCCGTTATCAGCCTTATTTTGTGATTTTATAAAAGCCGAACTATTTTATGGTGTCCTATAAATTTCTAACCGAGATGACCCACCATTCGGCCAATATAGATGCGAAACGGTTCCGGACCAACGAGGAGGTCGATCGCTGATGGCCAACAAAAAGGAGGACTGGAAATCCGAGATGTACGGCGACGAAGTGCGGGAGAAGCTCTTGGAGTTCGCAGAGACCGGGTTCGAGTCGATCCCGGAAGACGAGCGCGAGAAGTGGTTCACCCGGTTCAAGTTCTGGGGGGTGTTCCACCAGCGCTCGGGCCAGGAGGGGTACTTCATGATGCGGCTGACGAACGCCAACGGGATCTTAGAGCCCGGGCAGCTCCGCGCGATCGCCGAGGTCGCCCGCGACTACGCGTCGGGGCCGGTGTCGAACCCCGAGTTCGGCGACGGGTGGATCGACCTGACGACGCGGCAGTCGATCCAGCTTCACTGGATCAAGCTCGAGGACATCCCGGAGATCTGGGAGAAACTGGAGTCGGTCGGCGTGACCACCCGGTCGTCCGGCGGCGACACGATGCGGAACATCTCCGGCAGCCCGGTCGCCGGCAAGGACGCCGACGAGGTGATCGACACGCTCCCGCTGCTCGAACGGTTCCAGGAGGAGATCCGCGGCGACGACGCCCTCAGCAACATGCCCCGGAAGTTCAATATCAGCATCTCCGGGACCCCCGAGGGCGGCGCGCAGGACGCGATCAACGACATCGGCCTCGAACCCGCCGAAAAGGAGATCGACAGCGTCGAGGGAACCTCGACGGGCAGCCGGACGGAGTCCGGCGACGGCGAGGAGACGCTCGGCTTCAACGTGCGCGTCGGCGGCGGGCTCGGCGGTCGCGAGCCGCGGGTCGCTCGCCCGCTCGACGTGTTCGTGACCCCGGACGAGGCGTACGAGGTCGTCCGCGGCTTCGTCGAGCTGTACCACGACCACGGCGACCGGCAGGTCCGCGCGAAGAACCGCTCGCGCTTCTTCGTCGACGAGCACGGCACCGAGTGGATCCGCGACCTGCTCGAGGAGGAGTACGTCGACGCCGACCTACGGACCGCCGGCGAGGACATCCGCAACGAGTACACGTACAACGCCGGAGCGACCGACGACGACGGGAAGAAGGACTTCACCGGCGTCCACGAGCAGGGCGACGGGCGGCGGTACGTGGGCCTGAGCGTCCCCGTCGGTCGGCTGCCGGCCGAGGAGGCGATCGAGCTCGCCGACCTCGCCGACGAGTACGGGTCGGGCGAAGTCCGGCTCACCCGCCGGCAGAACCCCATCATCGTCGATGTCGAGCCCGACGACGTCGACGACCTCCTCGCGGAGCCGCTGCTCGCGAAGCACCGCCCCGAGCCGAACCCGTTCGTCCGCGGCGCGATGGCCTGTACCGGCACCGAGTTCTGCTCGATCGCGCTCGTCGAGACCAAGACCCGGATGGCGACGATGCTCCGCTGGTTCCGGGAGAACGTCGACCTGCCGGCGGACGTCGACCAGCTGAAGATCCACTTCTCCGGCTGTACCGCCGACTGCGGCCAGGCAAACACGGCGGACATCGGCCTGCTCGGCATGCGGGCGCGGAAGGACGGCGAGATGGTCGAGGCGGTCGACATCGGCGTCGGCGGCGGCATGGGCGAGGAGCCCTCGTTCGTCGACTACGTCCAACAGCGGGTGCCCGCCGACGAGGCCCCCGGCGCGATCCGCAACCTGATCGAGGCGTTCGCGGAGCGCCGCGAGCCGGGACAGACGTTCCGCGAGTGGGCGGACGCGACCGACAACGAGACGCTCGCGGCGCTGTGCGAGCCCGAGGAGACCGACTACGCGGACCCGACGCTCACCGACGCGAAGCAGTCGTGGTACCCGTTCGCCGAGGACGGCACGACGGCCGCGAATCCGGGGGTGGCCTCGTCGGATGACTGATCACGCGATCGGTCCGAGGACGGACGACGCCGCGACCGCAACCGAGGAGCCGACGACCGGTACCGAGGACCCCGCAGGGGACCGCGCCCAACACGCGTCGGCTGACGTCGCGCCGGAGCTGTTCGGCTGGTAACTCGGGGACGACGCGACCGTAAATCCACTTCTGTTCAATAGATGTACGACGAAATTCTGTTCCCGACCGACGGCAGCGAGGCATCGAAGCGGACGTTCCCCCACGCGGTGAGTCAGGCGGAGGCCTTCGACGCGCGGGTCCACGTCCTCTACGTCGTGAACACGACGTACGCCGGCGTCGGCGCCGGCGGCAGCAAGAACGTCAACTCCCTCCGCGCCGAGGGCGAGGAGGTGATAGAGGAGTTCGAACGGCGGCTGAGCGACGAGGACATAGAGGTGGTCACGCGGATCGAAGATGGTGACCCCCACGCGAAGATCACCGAGTACGCCGACAGCGAGACCGACATGATCGTCATGGGGACCCGGGGACGCAGCGGGATCGAGAAGTACCTGCTCGGCAGCGTCGCCGAGAAGGTCGTCCGGACCGCCGACGTGCCCGTGTTCACGGTGCGAACGCCCGAGTAGTTCCGGACGCCCGAGTAGTTCGGGGCCGCCGTTTCTCACGCCGGCCGGAAGGCCCATGTCGCTTCCCACCATCCGGCCGGGCATGAACGAGCGGATCACGTCGGTGACCGCGTACACCACGCTGGACCTCGTCGACGGGGCGGCCGTCGGCTACGACTGGACCGAGGAGGGCCCAGGCGTGTTGAACGTCACCGCATCGGACGGCGATTCCGACCGCGTCGAACTGCAGTTCGAACTCGACGGCCTCGATATCGATCGCCTTCCGAACCACGCCGACAGGGTCGACCTCACGCCCGAGCAGGCCCGGACGGTCGCGGCCGCGCTGACGCGGTACGCAGACCGGGTGGAGGAGGGCGAGGACGACTGAGAGGCCGACCTCGGAGCGGGGAGCGCGAAACGAGCGAGTCGCACCGTCACGCGATCGTTTAAGCCCGATCGCGGCCTCCCACCGGTATGAGCGCTCTCGACGACGCGTACCGCGCGTTCCGCCGCGACCTGCACCGCCACCCCGAGCCCGCGTGGCGCGAGTTCTACACCACCGCCCGGATCGTGGAGGAACTCCGCGAGCGCGACCTCACGGAGCTACACGTCGGCCCGGACGCGCTGGCGACCGACGACCGCATGAACGTCCCCGACGACGAGGAGCTCGCGGAGTGGGAACAGCGCGCACTCGATGCGGGCGCGGACCCCGAGATCGTCGACCGGCTCTCCGGAGGGTACACCGGCTGCGTCGCGGTCGCCGAACGCGGGCCCGGTCCCGTGATCGGGCTTCGCGTCGACATCGACGCGCTCCCGGTGACCGAGTCCGCGGACGCCGACCACGTCCCCGCCGCCGAGGGGTTCCGGTCGGAGCGCGAGGGGTACATGCACGCGTGCGGCCACGACGCGCACGCGACGATGGGGCTCGGGATCCTCGACGCGGTGCTCGACTCCGATTTCTCCGGCACGCTCAAGGTGTTCTTCCAGCCGGGCGAAGAGCAGGTCGCGGGCGGCAAGCCGATGGCGGAGTCGGGACACCTCGACGACGTGGACTACCTCTACGCGGTCCACGTCGGCTTAGATCACCCCTCCGGCGAGGTCGTCTGCGGCGTCGACGGGTTCCTCGCCGTGCGCCACTTCCTCGCGGAGTTCACCGGGGAGCCGGCCCACGCGGGGGCGCGTCCCGAGCAGGGCCGGAACGCGGTGCAGGCGATGGCCGCGGCGGTCCAGAACCTCTACGCGATCCCCCGGCACGCCGACGGCCCGACCCGGGTGAACGCCGGGATCGTCGGCGGGGGGACCGCGACGAACGTCATCCCCGAGGAGTCGCTCATCGAGGGCGAACTCCGCGGCGCGACGACTGAGCTCGCCGAGTACATGTCCGATCACGCCGACCGAGTCTTAGAGTCGGCCGCCGGGATGCACGACTGCGAGGTCGCGGTCTCCACGAAGGGAGAGGCGCCCAGCGCGACGAGCGACGACGCGCTCGCCGGGATCGTCAGCGAGGTCGCAAGCGGAGTGGAGGGGGTCACGGAGATCGTCGACAGCGCCGACTTGGGCGGGTCCGAGGACGCGACGTACCTGATGCAGTCGGTCCAGAAGCGCGGCGGCCTCGCCTGCTACGTCGGCGTCGGCACCGACCACCCCGGCGGCCACCACACGAGCACGTTCGACGTGGTCGAGGGCGACATCGCGGTCGGGATCGACGTGCTCGCGGGCGCGATTCGCCGGGTCGCCGAGACGCGGCCCTGACGGCGAAGAGGAGCGGCGAGAAGCGAATATTGTTTTCAGCTGTGAATTGAGTGAATTAGCTGGTCAAAAAAGAGTGCGCATGTATCTCTGTGATCTCTATTAACCCAAAAAGTCACCATATACACCTATTCTAAATGATAATATTAATATAGTAGGATGAGACACTCGCACTATATAGCAGCTATGTCTCAAAGAACTATCAGATCACAAATTAAAGATCTGAAGAGGAGGATCGCGGGTTCAACCAGTGGGGTTGAGCATCTCGATATCATAGAAAAAGGTCTGCTCCATGATGATGTCGGTGTCCGGCACGATGCCGCAGACATCTTGATAAGTATGTCTGGAGATTACCCAAATCAGCTCCGTAATCTCGTACCACAAATCAGCTCACGGCTCGATGATGAGGATGCGGGTGTTCGAGCACAAGCGATCGCTATCGTGTATAATCTTGCGCGATGGTACCCACAGGCATTCGGGCACACGACCGAACTGCTACAGTACAGTGTCAGAGATGGAGCCACCGAAGAGGAGCGAGCTATCGCCGTTGGTGCTCTCTCTCGTATCGCATTACATCGACCGGATCTGATCGCCTCACAAGCGACTTCAGGGGAAGCGATCAACGAGAGTCTCACTAGGTACATGGATGGCCCCGATGCCCGGAGCCATCTCAACGAGGTGAACGTCGATCCCGATCGAGTACAAGATGCACTTTCTGTTCTAAGCGGTGGTGACATGTCAAGCCGACCGCTAGAGAGTGACCTCTCACCGGTACCCCTTTCGACGGGATTGAGCAAACCCGCTCGAGTCGGGTTCAAATGGATATTCAGAGGCTTTATTCTCCCGCTATTCAGCCTCATCGCGTTGTTGAACGCACTCCGATTTTCGTACCGATTTCGGCACCGAACAATGGGCGGACGGGCGCGTATTCTGTTTACTCAGCTTCGAAAATGGAAGTTTTTGATCAACAGTAATCGGCGAACGCTGTATCTCCGAGCATCAATGTGGCCGACAGCGACACAGATATTTCCATTTCTTCCCGGTCGCGCGCCGGTAGAGGCAGATCGACAGCAACAGACCGGACCGCTCCCGGATGACTGGCATATCCGAGCGGGGTTCGTGCGAGAACGAGACGGATACTACTGTCGGAACTGCGGGGCCGGAGGCGGTCCAAATGGAAACGCCGAACTTCACGTCGATCATCAGATTCCGCGAAGCGTCGGTGGCGGTAACGAGCCCGAAAACCTTCGGACGCTCTGCCGAGACTGTCACGAAGCTCGCCACGCACGGCTGTTTGCATCATGAATTACTACGAGATCATTGGCGTCAGTGAGGACGCTACGCAAGAGGAAATCGAAGAGGCATACCGTCATCAAGTAAAAGTGACGCATCCGGACCAATCCGATCATCCGAATGCCGTCCAACTATTCAAGCGACTCCAACAAGCATACGACGTTCTCGGTGATCCGGAGTCACGAGATGCGTACGATTCGAACGAAGACCCACCAGATCCCTCAGAAACGATCGGTGGGTGGCGTGATAACGTTCGTGGACACGATTTAGCGGACCCAATATGGACCGTAGAGTATCCACGGACCGTGTACCCTCCCGGTCCCGAAATCACCGAATCGTCGTCGAAGAACGTTATCGGGCGGATAGTGATGGCCGTTGCCGGCGGTGTCATGGGTCTCGGAATCGGAACGATGGGACTGAGCATGATAACCGACAGCCCGTCACTTCTAAGTGGCACCCCGTTCGACGGCGCTGGTTTCATGCTCCTCGTAGTGCCTTACCTCGTGTTGTTGATCGGAGTCGAGCGGTTCACCAATACTCAGCGCAAGATCGTCGATCTCTAAACTCCCGACAAGCGTTCTACCAACCGTTCTGTAGTCGATATCGTTGGGGCACGGAGCAGTAGGTGTGACTCCCTCTGTACTACTCGATCCACCGTGTGATCGAGTCACAGTACTAACCGCATCAAATGGTTCAGAAGCCGAAACCGATCGGGACGAAGATCCGAGAACCACACGGAGAAGCAATCGGAGCCCGACTCAGTACTTCGCGTCGGCGCCGGTCGTCTCGTAGATCCGGTCCATGATCGCGTCGCGCTCGCTGGTCCAGTTCGCCATCGCGGCGGGGCTGGTCGGATACGACTCGTAGTGGCCGAGCAGCTCGTCCGCGAGCGTCTTCGTCTGGTAGAAGTTCCGGATCGTCCCCCAGTACCCGAAGCTCTTGATCGCGGCCTTCACCTTCAGCCCGAAGGACATCGAGGTCGACCCCTCGTACAGCGCCTCCGCGAGCTTCTCGCCCGGGAGCGCCGCGAGCAGCCCCATCAGGTCGTCGACGTCGACCGCGGTCGAGAGCACGTTGTACACGTCGAGGCCGGCGTATCGCCCGCCGAAGTGGTCCATGACGCGGGTGTTGTACCGCCAGAGGTTCTCCTCGCTCACGTCGCCGTCGGAGACCGCCTTCACCGCCTGCTCGCCCGCGTACTTGCCAGCGTACGCCGCGCCGGCGATGCCGCCGCCGGTGGTCGGGTTGACGTGGCCCGCGGCGTCGCCGACCGCCATGTACCCCGGCGCGACCGCCGAGTCGTACGGGCGACGGGTGGGGAGCGCGGCCCCGAGCTTGTCTTTGACCTCGGCGCCCGCGAACTCGTCGCGGTTCCGGAGGTCGCGTTTCAGCGCCTCGACGAGCTGCATCGGCTCCTCGTTCATCTGGAACCCGAGCCCGACGTTGATCTCCGTGCTCGTCCGCGGGAAGTACCAGAGGTAGCCCGCGGCGCGGTCGGTCGCCTTGAACACGAGGGCGTCGTCCCACTCGACCGGCTCCGGCACCTCGACGATCTCGCGGTACGCCGAGCAGAACTGCGAGTACCGGACGTTGGTGTCGAACGTCGTCCCCTCGAAGTCCGCCTTGTCCTGTAACAGCGACAGCGCCCCGGCGCCGTCGATGACGATGTCCGCCTCGTAGGTGACCGGGTCGCCCTTGCGCTTTGCGCGCAGTCCCGTGACCCGACCGCCGTCGGTCTGGATCACGTCGTTGATCACGGTGTCGTAGTGGAAGTCGACCCCGGCGTCCTCGGCGCCCGAGATGATCTGTCGCCCGTACTCCCACCGGTCGATGACGGCGAGCTCGCCCGGAACGGGAATTTCGAGGACCGTGTCCTCCTGCGGGATCTCGAAGCGACCGTGGTCGACGCCCGTGTTCGTGAACGCCGGCTCCAGCCGGTCTTTCGGGATGGCCTCCGGGAAGGCGTCGGCGCCCTTCAGCGCGTCCCCGCAGGCGATGTGGCCGGCCTCCTCCGCGTCCTTCCGCTCGACGATGACGACGTCGAGCCCCTCGTTCGCGATCGTCGCGGCCGCGTAACAGCCGGCGGTCCCGGCGCCCGCCACGACGACGTCGTACTCGTCGATGCTCATACCACGTGCGTGGTCGCCCCTGTGGCAAAACTCTTTGTTCCCGATTCGGTCGCTTTCGGACCGACACGTGCGACCCGGACCGCCGATCGGCGACGCCCCATCGGCCCCCGTTCGGGGCCCGTTTTAATTCGGTCGAGGCCGTGAGACCCCGTATGACGGGGCTCGACCACGTCGACACGGACCGCCTCCGAGAGTGGCTCTCTGAGGTTCGCCGGGGAGAGACCGTGGCCGCGCTGATGCTCGCCGTCGCCTACGACAAGGGGATCGGCGCGGGCGAGCTGGCCTCCTGGTACGGGCGGTCGCCCGAGTCGGTCGAGGAGACGATTGCCGCCGTCGACTCGCCCGACCACGTCGCCGAGATCGCCCGGCTCGAAGGGGTCGACGTGGACGCGGTCGACGTCTCGTTCGCCGAGCTGTCGGATCGACCGGTCGGGGAGGCGGCGAGCGTGATCCGCGAGCACGCCGAGTGACCGTCCGGATCGACCGCTCGGATCGGTCGGCTCAGTCCTCGGTCTCGTAGTGCTCGCCCGCCGCCTCCGGGAGCCGCGTGCGACCGACCAGCGCGAGCACCAGGATGACGACCACGTACGGGATCGTCTGGACCAGCGTGTCGGGGATCGCGTAGCCGAGCTGCTGGAGCCGGATCTGGATCGCGTCGAGCCCGGCGAACAGCACGCCGGCCCCCAGCGTCCCGAGCGGGTTGTAGTTGCCGAACAGGTACGCCACGATGGCGATGAACCCCTTGCCCTGCACCATCGTCTCGCCGGAGCCGACGAACTGGCCGATCGAGAGCGCGAGCGCGGACCCGCCGACGCCGGAGAGCACTCCCGAGAGGAGCACGCCGGCGTGGCGCACCTTCGAGACGGAGACGCCCACGGTGTCGAGGGCCTTCGGGTTCTCGCCGGCCGCCCGCAGGTGCTTCCCGAACGCGGTCCGGTTCAGGGCCCACCACGACGCGAGCGTCGCGACCACGACCATCACCGCGGAGTACCGCCAGCTCACGCGCGCCCCGAGGTTCGGCGTGTTGACCCCGCCGAAGAACACCGTCGACATGAACGGCGCGAGCCCGAGGGCGATGAGCCAGACCGCGAGCCCGGCGATGATCTGGTCCGCCTTGAACTCGATACAGACGATCCCGAACACGGCCGCGAGCGCCGTCGACGCCGCGATCCCGGCGAGGAAGCCGACCCAGATGGCGGGCACGCCGAGCACCGCGTTCCCGATCCCGACGACCGAGGCGACGTAGACGGAGGCGAACGCCGAGATGATCAACAGCCCCTCCAGGCCGATGTTGATGACGCCGGACTTCTCGGCGAAGATGCCGCCGAGGCCGGCGAGCACGATCGGGGCGGCGAGCCGCGCCGTCGACGCCGCGGTGCTCGTCGAGAAGACGATCCCCGAGAGGTCGCCCGCGACGGAGTCGGGGAACAGCGTCCCCAACACCAGTAGCGCGCCGAGCACGCCGACCGTGCCCACGATCAGCGACCGCACGTAGTCGGACTCGACCAAGTCGTCGAGGACCGGTATCGAGACGTCGGCGAGCGGATTACGCATCGGCCTCACCCCCTTCGACCGCGGCCGCGTCGTCCGCCGGCTCCGTCTCTCCGGACCCGCCGGCGTCGGGACCCTTCGGACCCCGAGAGCCGAGGCCGGCGTACCGGCCGGCCATCCGGAAGAACTCCGGCATGGCCACGAACAGGATGATCAGCCCGCGCAACACGCCGACGAGCTCCGTCGGCACGTCGGTCCGGAAGCCGATCTCCAAGGCGCCGCCCTTCAGCAGTCCGAAGAGGAACGCCGCCGGCAACACGCCGAGTGGGTTGTTCCCGGCGAGGATGGAGACGGTGATCCCGTCGAAGCCGAGCGCTGGGACGGACTCGAGCCACCGGCCCTCGGACATCAGCACCCACACCGCGCCGCCGACGCCCCCGATCGCGCCCGAGAGCGTCATCGCCCGCACGGTCGTCGCCTTCGCGTTCACGCCGCCGTACTCGGCGGCGGCCGCCTGCACCCCGCTGGTGCGCAGGTCGTAGCCGAACGAGGTGTGCTCGACGAGGTAGTAGAGCCCGCCGATGAAGCCGAACCCGACGAGCAGCGCCAGCAGCGCGAAGTCGCTCGACTCCGGGAAGAACCACGGGAGGAACCGAGCGTGCTCGGGGACGTACTCGGTGGCGACGACCGACGACCCCTCGGCGCGGAACACCTCCAGCACGAGGACGTACGCGATGTTCGCCGCAATGAAGTTGAGCATGATCGTCGTGATCACCTCGTTGGCGTCGGCGTACGCCTTCAGCGCGCCGGGGATCGCGCCCCAGAACCCGCCGCCGACCGCGCCGGCGAGGGTGCCGACGACGATCAGCGCCACGCCCGCGACGGGGCCCTCCGGGAGGAACGGCGCCGCGGCGAGCACTGTCAGCGCGGTCGCCAGCGCCCCGACCACGAGCTGCCCCTGCGTCCCGATGTTGAACAGCCCGGCGCGGAACGCGACCGCGACGGAGAGCCCGGTGAAGATCAGAAGCGTCGTCTCCGAGAGCGTCAGCCCGAGCGAGAGGTTGAACGGGGTCCAGTTGGGATTGAACAGCCCCGGCTCGCCGACCGCGAAGGGGTACCCCAGCGCGCCGTTGAACAGGACGAGGTACACCTCGACCGGGTCGTAACAGAATCCGATCCCGGTGAGCGGCATCGTCCACGCCGCGGTGCCACACTGCGCGACGCGGCCGGAGACGAGCACGATGGCGAACCCGACGACGATCGAGAGCAGGATCGCAGCGACGCTTATCACGAGGCGCTCAGCGACCGTCCGGTCGACGAACGGCGCGACGACGCGGCGGGCGATCGAGGGGAGCCGATCGGACTCGCCCGCGTCGTCGGACCCGGCGTCGGATCGGCTCACGCGTCCACCCCCGCGTCGCCGTCATCTGTTCCGGCGGCCTCCGCTTCCCCCACGGCGTCGTGGACCGCGGCCCCCTCGACGGAGTCGCCGTCGAGCGTCTCGCCGGCCATCAGCAGCCCGATCTCCTCTTCGGTCACCGTGGCGGGGTCGACGACGCCGGTGAACTCCCCGTCGTGGATCACGGCGAGCCGGTCGGAGAGCCCCTGTACCTCGTCCAGCTTCGAGGAGACCAGGAGGACCGCCTTCCCCTCGGCGCGCAGCTCGAGGAGGCGGTCGTGGAGGAACTCCGTGGACCCGATGTCGACCCCCCGGGTCGGATGCATCGCCACGACCAGCTCCGGGTCGCGCTCGAACTCCCGTCCCACGATGAACTTCTGTTGGTTGCCGCCGGAGAGCGACTCCGCCTCGGCGTCGGCGTTCGGCGGTCGCACGTCGTACTGCTCGATCACGGACTCGGCGTGGTCGCGGGAGGCGCGCCAGTCGAGCCGGCCGCCCTCGGCGAACGGCGGGTCGTGCTGGCTCCCGAGGATGCCGTTCTCGGTCAGGTCGTACGACATCACCAGTCCCCGTTCCTGTCGGTCCTCGGGGATGAACGCCATCCCGCGGTCGATGTGCTCCCGGCGGCTCTCGCCGGCCATCGGCTCCCCGAGGTAGGTTATCGACCCGTCGGTCGGCTCTCGCATCCCGGTGATCGCCTCCACGAGCTGCGACTGGCCGTTACCGTCGACGCCCGCGATGCCGAACACCTCGCCCGCGCGGACCTCGAAGGAGATCCCCGACACCGCCTCGACGCCGCGGTCGTCCTCTGCGCGCACGTCCGTCGCCTCCAGCACGCGCTCGCCCGGCTCCTGCGGCGTCGTCGCCGGCTCCATCAGTACCTCGCGGCCGACCATCATCTCCGCGAGCTCCTCGCGGGTCACGTCCTCGGACGCGACCGTGCCGACGTTGACGCCGTCGCGGAGGACCGTGATCTCGTCGGCGGCCGACAGCGCCTCGCCGAGCTTGTGCGAGATGAAGATGATCGTCTTTCCCTGATCGGTGAGCTCCTCGAAGACGCCGTAGAGGTCCTCGACCTCCTGGGGCGTCAACACCGCAGTCGGCTCGTCGAGGATGAGCACGTCGGCGCCGCGGTACAGCGCCTTCAGGATTTCGACGCGCTGTTGGACGCCCACCGAGACGTCCTCGATCCGCGCATCGGGGTCCACGTCGAAGCCGTAGCGCTCGCTCAGGTCGACGACCGCCTCGCGGGCGGCCTCCCTGTCGACGCGGAGCCCGCCCCACGTCTTCGGCTCGTTACCAAGGACGACGTTCTCCCACACCGTCATCGGGTCGACGAGCATGAAGTGCTGGTGGATCATGCCGACGCCCGCGTCGATCGCGTCCCGCGGCGAGCGGAACGACTGCGGCTCGCCGTCGAGGAACACGGTTCCCTCGGTCGGCTCGTAGAGACCGTACAACACGTTCATCAGCGTGGTCTTGCCGGCCCCGTTCTCGCCGAGCAGGGCGTGGACGCTCCCCCGCTCCACCGCGAGATCCACGTCGTCGTTCGCGACGACCCCGGGGAATCGCTTCGTGATGCCGTCCATGTGGACCGCCGGGTTCATTCACCCGTAACTCCGCGTCGGAGCCTAAAAGAGCGCGGATTTTGCCGCGAGGCGCGGGCGATCGGCGGGCGAATCCGGACGACGAGAGCACGGAGAACCGCGGCGGTGCGGCTCCGAGCGCCGGCTCAGTTCCCGTCGGTGGTCTCCGGCACGTCGATGTCGCCGGCGATGATCGCGTCGCGGGCGTCGGAGACCGCGGTCACGACCTCGTCCGGGACCTCGCCGCCGATCTCGTCGCCGTAGACGCACTCGACGCCGTTCGACTCCAGACCGAGCGCGACCGTCTCGCCGCCCTGGTGCTCGCCGTCGATGACGTTCGAGATCGACTCGTAGACGGCGGTGTCGACGCGCTTCACCATCGACGCCAGGATCACGTCGGAGAACTCGGGCTCGGTGATCGACTGGTCGAGGTCGACGCCGAGCGCGAACCGGCCCTCCTCCTGTGCCGCCTGGAAGACGCCGACGCCCGTGGCGCCCGAGGCGTGGTACACGACGTCGGCGCCGCTCTGGTACATCGACAGCGCGGCCTCCTGACCGCCCGAGGGGTCGGCGTAGCTGCCGACGTAGCTCGTGATGACGTCGACGTCGTCGGAGGCGTAGTCGACGCCGGCCTCGAAGCCGGCCTGGAACCGGCGGATGACCGGGCTGTCGACGCCGCCGACGAACCCGAGGTTCGTCGAGTCGGAGGCCGTCGACCCCGCGCCCGCCGAGAACTCCATCTCGGTCAGCCGCGCGGCGAGCACGCCCATCAGGAACGACCCCTCGTGCTCGCGGAACAGGTAGCTCGCCACGTTCGGCTCCTCGACCACGGAGTCGACGAGCATGAAGTCCTCGTCCGGGAACTGCGGCGCGTTCTCCGCGAGCGCGTCCGTCTGGTTGAACCCGATACAGGAGACCAGGTCGTAGTCCGGGTCCGTCGAGCTCGCGTACCGCTGCTGGTACTGACCGAACTCGCCCGTGTCGGACGGCTGCGACTCGTCGTACGCGATGCCGAACTCCTCTTCCGCGTCGAGGAGCCCCTGCTGTGCAGCGTCGTTGAAGGAGTTGTCGCCGAGGCCGCCGTCGGAGTAGACGATGCCGACCGTCGCGGGCACGTCGTCGCCGTCGGACCCGTCGGACCCGTCCGAACCGTCCGAACCGTCCGAACCGTCGGAGCCATCGTCGCCGTCGGAGCCGTCGGAGCCGTCAGACCCGTCGGAGCCGTCGTCGCTCGGTCCGCCGCTACAGCCGGCGAGGCCCACGAGGCCCGCCGCGCTCGCCGCCTTGAGGAACCGCCGCCGATCGAAGTCGGATGCCATGTCACCTACAACGGGGCGGCTACGCGGCATAAATTCGTCGCTCTCCCCGCCTGAGTGTTGCACGTTCGCGCGATCCCGCGGAAAGCGCGTCGCCTATTCGCCGCGATCGCCCGGAGATCGTACCCATGTTCGTGGTGTATCAGGAACGATCAGGCGGATCGCGGGCGATCCGGTCTCGCGGACCGCTGAGCGGAGGGCTACTCGTCGCCGCCGACCGCGGCCACCGCGTCCTCGACGACCGCCTCGACGCCCGCGATCAGCTCGTCGACCTCGTCGCTCTCGGCGTACACCCGCACGTACGGCTCCGTCCCGGAGGGGCGGACGAGCGTCCACGAGGCGTCCGGGAACTCCAGCCGGACCCCGTGGTCGGTGTCGACGGTCGCGTCCGGGAAGGCGTCGGGCAGGGTCGTTCCCAGCCGGTCCATCACGCCGGGCTTGGCCGCGTCCGGGCAGTCGACGCTGACCTTGCGGTACGGGCGCTCCGTGATCGGCTCGCGGAGCGCGTCGAGACCCGACTCGGCGACGAGCCGGGCGATCACAGCGGCCGACGCCACCCCGTCGATCCACTCGCCGAAGCGGACATGGATGTGCTTCCACGGTTCCGCGGCGAAGACGACGCTGGTGTCGGAATCGATTCCGTCGTCGCCGTCCGCCGCCTCCGCGCGCACCGCCGCGATCCCCTCGTGGAGCGCGCCGAGGCGGACGCGCTCGACCCGGCCGCCGGCCTCGCGGACGCGCTCGTCGATCCGGCCGGAGGCGTTCGGCGTCGTCACGACCACCGGGTCGGCGGCGTCGCTCTCGCGGGTGTAGCGCTCGGCGAGCAGCGCGAGGACGGTGTCCTCGTGGACCACGTCGCCGTCGGCGTCGACGATCACGATGCGGTCCGAGTCACCGTCGTGGCCGATCCCGAAGGCGAACCCCTCGGCGTCGCCGGCGCCCTCGTCGCCCCCGCCGCCGGCGTCGGGGCGTCCCGGCTCCTCCACGCCCTCGTTGGCGTCGGCGACGAACGCTCGGAGGTCGCGGAGGGTCTCGGGCGTCGGCTTGCTCCCGCGGCCGGGGAAGTGGCCGTCGACGTTCCCGTTGAGCGTGACGACCTCGGCGCCCAGCTCCCGCAGGACGGTCGGCGTCGCGGGCGCGGACATCCCGTTCCCGCAGTCGACCGCGACCCGGAGACCGTCGAGGTCGTCGCCGAACCCCTCCGCGTACGCGCGGACCGCGTCGAGGTAGCCGCCGAGGGTGTCGACGCGCTCCGTCTCGGTCCACTCGTCCCACGCCGCGGGCGGCTCCTCGCCCGCGACGCGCTCCTCGACGGCGCGCTCCGCCTCCCGGTCGAACTCGCTGCCGTCCCGGAACAGCTTGATCCCGTTGTCGGCCGGCGGGTTGTGCGAGGCCGTGAGCATCACGCCGTACCGGCCCTGCGAGGCGTGCGCGAGCGCCGGCGTCGGGAGCCGGCCGGCGCGGAGCACCCTGACGCCGCCGGAGGCGAGCCCCGACTCCATCGCGGCCGCGATCGCCGGGCCGGTCACGCGCCCGTCGCGAGCGAGGACGACCTCGGCGGTCGGCGCTGCCCCGCCCTCGGCTCCCTCCTCGGCCGACCGTACCTCCGCCGCGACGGCTCGCCCGACGGACAGCGCGAGCTCCGGCGTGACCCGTCCCTCGGCGCTGCCGCGGATCCCCGCGGTTCCGAACAAGTCCATACCGCAGGTGTCGGTCGGCGGTCGTTAGAAGTCGTCGGTTGCGGGTCGCCGGGACGGTCGGTCGCGGCTCGATCCCCCGCGACGCTTAACAGGACGGCGGCCGCACCCCTCACCGATGACCGACCGAACGCGAGCACACGTGTACGTCTCGGGGCGCGTGCAGGGCGTCTACTACCGCGCGACGACGCGCGACACCGCTCGGGAGGCGGGCGTCGACGGCTGGGTGCGCAACCTCGACGACGGGCGCGTCGAGGCCGTCTTCGAGGGGCCGGAGGAGGCGGTCCGTGAGATGGTCGCGTGGTGCGAGACGGGGAGCAAGGCGGCCGACGTCGACGACGTCGACGCCACCTACGAGGCGCCGGAGGGGCTCGACGGGTTCGAGGTCAGGTGGTAGCCGGGGTCGCGGCGGGGTCAGGGAGCGACCGGATCGCCCGGCGGGTCCCGCACGTCGAGCTCCTCTAGCGCGCGCAACACCACGATCGCTTCGACCACGTCGCGCTCCTCGGTGTAGGGGTCGTCGACGGCGTCGAGCGTCGCCTCCGCCTCCCGTTCGAGCCGCGCCTCGAGTTCCGTCTGGTCGGTCTCGCCTTTCACCGCCGACAGCAGCGCCTCGTGGTCCTCGCGGAGGTCCAAGGAGACGTGCGCCGCGTTACACCGCGAGAGCGGGTGCACGTCCATCTCGATCGCGAGGTCGCTCACGAGCTCCCAGTCGTCCGCGCAGAAGCGGAGCGTCACCGTGCCCACCACGTCGCGCCACGAGATCGGGCCGCCGTTCTTCATGAGGGTGAGCGCCCGCGGCGGCACCGCGATCCGTGTGTGAGTGTCGTCGCGGCCACACAGGCAACAGGGGGTGTTCTTCAGTCCGGCGTACACGGGGATCCGTAGGGGTCGGAGGGCCGTGTCGGTTTCGGTGGGATCGGATTCGTCGACCCGCCGGAGGCACAAAACGTATCCTCGAGGGTCCCGATCCGAAACGCATCGCCCTCTCAGTCATGGTTCCCATCCCCTCTCCCGTCTCCCACCGATTTCGCTCCGTCGAGGTGCTGGTGGCCGTCTACCTCGTCGCCGCCTTCGGTCTCACGGCCGTACTCGTGAGCGTGTGGCTGCCGATCGAGTGGGCGGTGCCGGCGCTCGCGGTCGTCTCGGGAGCGCTTCTCGTTCCGTTCTGGCCGGCGTTCAGACGGGCGCTCCCGGACGGGGAGTGACCGCCTACGCGTTACACTCGGCGAGCCACTCGTGGGCCCAGTCGTCGATCTCTTCGAAGACGGGCGCGAGCGACTCGCCTTTGGCCGTCAGGCTGTAGTAGGTCGCCACCGGCGAGTCCTCCTCCAGCCGTCGGTCGACGAAGCCGGTCTCCTGGAGGTCGTCGAGCACGCGCGAGAGGGTTCGGGCGTTGGCGTCGGTCTCGCGTTTCAGCTCGTTGAACCGCGACTCGCCGCTCAACAGCTCGTGGAGGACGACGAGGCGCCACTTCGAGCCGATCTGTTCGATCGAGTCGACGACGGGACACGGCGTCTCGGGGGCCGAGGAGGCGTCTGTGGTCGAAGCGGCGTCGGAGGCGGTGGACGCGTCCGTGCCGGACTCCGCGTCGGCCGTTTCCGCCGGGGGCGACCCGGCGAGATCCTGCGATGACATGGGTGTTACCTGCTTACCCTATTGTCCGGGAAGCGATAAATAGGTTACGTCCGTACATGTGGTTACACGATGTTAGCTGAAATCGCAACGATACCGCTTCAGTTCGACGCCCCGTTCGCGGGCGAACTCTTCCTGCTCGGTCGCCTGCTGTTCGGCGCCACGCTCGCGTTCATGGGACTGAACCACTTCATGGACCTCGAGACCATGGCCGGCTACGCCGAGTTCAAGGGGCTCCCGGCGCCGCGCTTCTCCGTGATCGCCTCCGGGCTCGTCTTAGTGCTCGGCGGGCTCGGCGTCGCCGCCGGCGCGTTCCCCGTCCTCGCCGCCGGCGCCCTCGCCGCCTTCCTGCTCGTCTCGGCCGTGACGATGCACGACTTCTGGTCGGTCGACGACCCGGAGGAGAAGCAGAGCGAGATGACGAGCTTCCTCAAGAACGTCTACGGCGCCGGCGCCGCGCTCGCGCTGCTGGCCGTCGGCGGCACCGCGTGGCCCTACGCGGCCGGCCTCGGGCTGTTCTGAGCCGGCGCGACTGACGACCCTCGACTCGTATCCTCGACTCGGACCGACTCGTCGTCTCGAACGTCGACGCCCCGAGGACCCGTACCACTAACTTTCCGCCCGACAACCAATCTCACAGACAATGACTGACGCGCCACCCACCACCGGGCTGCACCACGTGACGAACATCTGCACCGACATGGACGAGACCGTCGCGTTCTACGAGGACGTGCTCGGCTGGCACACGGTCAAGCGGACGCAGAACTACGACGACCCGGGGACGCCCCACTACTACTTCTCGCCCACGCCGACGGGCGAGCCGGGGACCAACGTCACCTACTTCGAGTACCCGAACTCGCAGGGGGCGCCGGGACCGGGCGCGAGCCACCACTTCGCGTTCGGCGTCGAAGACGAGGAGACGCTCCGCGAGTGGCAGGAGCACCTCCGCGAGAAGGGCGTGCGGGTCTCCGAGGTGAAGGACCGCACGTACTTCAAGAGCATCTACTTCAGCGACCCCGACGGGCTCGTCTTCGAGCTGGCGACGGCGGGGCCGGGGTTCACCCTCGACGAGGAGGAGCCCGGCAGCGAGGAGATCGACCCGTTCGCGGAGGGGTACGAGAGCTGAGCGGCGGCGTGGACCCGAAGCGTCAGCGTCGGCCGCGAACGGGTCCGTCAGCCGTCGACATCGGTGCCGGCTGCGCGCCCGCCCGACCCCTCGCCTGACTCCTCGCTCCCCCGCTCCTCGACCAGCGCCGCGAACCGGTCGAGCGCTCGCCGACAGACGGGGACGTACCACGCCGCGACCAGCGGCACCTCGACGACGACGCGGCTGCGGTCGGGCTCGCCGGCGTAGCGGTCGACGCGGTGACCGGTCGCCGGGGTCCCGGCGACCCGCCAGTCCCAGCGGCGATCGTTGCACGCGGTCACGCGGAACGGGACCCACCCGCCGGCGACGCGAACGCGTCCCGTCGTCCCGCGAGTCACGTACCGGTCGTCGCTCTCCACCGCGTCTATCGCCGGTCCCCAGTCGGGCCACGCGCGGGTGTCGCGGAGGCGCTCGGCGGCGACCGCCGGGGCGACCGCGACGTCGCGGCCCACGGCGAGCGTCGCGCCCTCGCGAACCACCGTCGACGGCGACCCCACGTCGCACGCGCCGAGATCAAAACGTCCGTCCGATTCGCATCCGAGACGAGGCGGGAAAGTCACGATCCGTCCAACGGTCTCGTCGCAGTTAAGCCGACACATATTAATTCCTTAAATGGTATCAGGTCTCATTATCTCTTTCCACGAAGGGTTAATACGGGGATCCTCGCTATCCTGCGTCAAGATGGCAAACGATCGCGACACCATGAAAGACGTCTCGCACACGGCACCGAACGACACATCGGCGAAAGCCGTCTGGGAACGAGGACGAGGCCCCGTCGAAGAAGAGGAAGAAGAGGAGTAACGCCCGGCGAGTAAGCGCGGGTTTCTCTCTGCTTTCCCGGCTCGCGTACCGACCGGTATCGCGTTTTCTCGGGACCGTCGATCGGTCCCCGCACCGTCCGCCCCCGGTTCTCACTACCGCTCCGAGTCCGCGTCGTCGCGGCTCGCTCCATCCGCGTCGAGACCCGTCTCGGTCGGTGCGATTCCGAGTTCCTCCTCCTCGGTGGGGGCCCGACCGAGCATGGCGCGCAGCGACGACCACGCCTGCCGCCTGTCTCCGCCCTTCGAGAGCGGGATCCCGGCGAACGACGCCGCCGGATGGGTGGTCTCGGGACCGAGGTGGTCCATGTGGGCGGAGACCCACGTGAACGCGACCGAGAAGGCCGTGAGAACGAGGAACGAGGTCCACGACTCGACCGGCGTGAGCCCCGCCGCCCCCACGACGACCCCCGCGATCACGTAGACGAAGGCGACGAAGATCAGCAGGACCGTCACCGTCGCCAGCAGGTCGTTGACGGCGGTGACCCGGGCGTTGTAATCGATCCACTCGGCGTAGCTCCGGAGGAGCCGCTCGTCGAACTCCGGGGCGTCGGAAGAGTCCGACCCCCCGTTCCGTTCGGCGGTGACCACGGCGTCGACGGCCTTGAGGTCCAGCCCGCCGCGGAGGTCCGACGCGGTGTAGGTGACCGCGGCCAGCCCGGTCGACGCGAGCAGGAGGAGCCCACCGACCACGGTGAAGGGGTTCAAGAAGGCGGCCAGGTCCACCGTCGTCTGGACGACGATGGAGCCGCCGGTGACGACGATCCCGATGAGCAGCAGGTTCGCCTTCAGGATCTCGATCGCCTTGTTGTCGATCTCGCGGAGCCGCTCGACCTGGTAGTCGAACGTGGTGCGCAGCTCCTCGCGGGTGGTCGCGGCGACGGCGGGATCGATGGGAGCGTTCCCGACAGTTCCGGCCGGACCCTCGGTGGCGGCGTCCTCGACCCGCTCGCCCGGGTGATCGGACGCCGCGGCGCCGCCGGCCCCGTCCGGCGCGTCGTCGCGCCCCTCAGTACTCCCCCGTCGGTCGCTCATGCGGAGAGTGTTCTCGAAGGGACGCCGTAAGGCTACCGGCGGCCGAACGGTTTTGGTCCCGACGCGCGACGGCGACGTATGAGCGATCCGCACCCGAAAGCGCGATCCGAACCGGAGCCGTTCCGGTACGACGCCGAGGTCGAGCCCGGCGAGAAGCGGCGGATCCGGTACGAGGTCGGCGAGACGTACCTCGGCGACCCGATCGAGATGCCGGTGACGATCGTCAACGGGGAGGGCGGCGGCCCGAACCTCTTCTTGAGCGCCGGCATTCACGGCGACGAGCTCAACGGGGTCAAGGTGGTCCAGGAGGTCGCCGACCGCTACTCGCCCGGCGACCTCCACGGGACCTTGGTCTGTCTCCACGTGTGTAACGTTCCGGCCTACGAGGCGCAGCGCCGCGACACGCCCATCTACGACCAAGACATGAACCGGTCGTTCCCCGGAAAGGAGCGCTCGAACACCACCGAGCGGATGGCCAACCGGATCTACCGGCGGTTCGTCGCGCAGTGCGACCTGGGGCTCGACTTCCACACGTCGACGCAGAACCGGACGACGATCTACCACGCCCGGGCCGACCTCGACAATCCCGGCGTCCGGCGGCTCGCGCGGGCGTTCGCGACGAACGTGGTGCTGTACGGGACCGGCGACGAGGGGTCGCTCCGGTCGACTGCGACCGCGGACGGGATCCCGACGGTCACGGTCGAGATGGGGCGCGCCCACCGGTTCCAACCGGTGCTCATCGAGAAGGCGTTACAGGGCGTCGAGAGCGTCCTCGCCGAGTACGAGATCACGCCCGGCGAGGCCGTCCACTGGCCGGGGTGGTATCAGTCGACCGCCGCAGACAGTACGAAGCGGTGGCTCCGCGCCGACACCGGCGGGCTCGTCGAGATGGAGTGGGGCCCGTACCCGTTGGTCTACGAGGGCGAGACGATCTGTACGATCACGAACCACTTCAAGACGGAGGAACACGCGGTCGAGGCGCCCTTCGACGGGCTGATCCTCGGGTCGCTGGAGAACCCGGTCGCCGCGCCGGGCCACCCCCTCTGTCACATCGTCCAGATCGACGCCGAGACGCGCGCCGAGATCGAACGCGAGATCGAGGTCGGCGAGTTCGACGGATACCGCTCGCACGGCGACGCCTGGAGCGACGACTGAGGGGCCGCACCGCCCGTCGCTCCGCGCATCTCCCACCGTTCCGCGCACCTCCCGTCGCTCCACGCATCTTCCACCGTTCCGCGCCTTCCCCGCGTTCTCGCGGGTGATAGCCGCGGGCGTGGGTTTAACCCGCCCGACGGCGGACCCGAGCGCATGATCGAAGTGGAGGGGCTGCGGAAGACGTACGGCGACTTCGCGGCCGTCGTCGACAGCACCTTCTCCGTCGAAGAGGGCGAGGTGTTCGGCATCGTCGGACCGAACGGCGCCGGGAAGACGACGACGCTGAAGGTGCTCGCCGGGCTCGTCGACCCCACCGACGGCGAGGTCGAGGTCGCCGGCTTCGCCTCTGACGACCCGGAGATGCGCCGGCGGCTCGGCTTCCTCCCGGAGGAGTCGCCGCTCTACGAGGAGATGACGCCGCTGTCGTACCTGCGCTTCTTCGCCGACTTATACGACGTGCCGCGCGAGGCCGCGAACGAGCGGATCGAGGCCGCGCTCGACCGGCTCGAACTGGACCACCGCGAGCGCCGGCTCGGCGACATGTCGAAGGGGATGAAACGCAAGGTCGCCATCGCCCGGTCGCTCGTCAACGACCCCGACGTGCTCGTGTACGACGAGCCGGCCTCGGGGCTCGACCCGGTGACGACGAACTCCGTGCTGGAGTTCACCCGCGAGCTGCGCGAGACCGGGAAGACCGTCGTCTTCTCCGCGCACAACCTCTATCACGTCGAGTCTGTCTGCGACCGCGTCGCGGTGATGAACGAGGGGCGGATCGTCGCCCGCGGAAGCGTCGACGGGATTCGCGAGCGACACGGCGAGACGACCTACCGCGTGTTCACCGACGTCTCCCCGGCTCGGACCGACGCGCTGGTCGAGATTCTCGGCGACCGCGACGATCTCGACAGCCCCGACGCCCTCGACGCCGCGATCGAGGAGGTCGGCGACCGCTTCCGCACCACCGTCCCGACGATGGACGCGGTCGAGGCGGTCCGTGAGGCCGCGGCGGCCGCGGGCGGCGAGGTCGTCGACATCCGCACCCGAGATCCGAGCCTGGAGGACGTGTTTCTCGACATCGTCGGCCGGCCGATGCCCGGGCGGTACACCGGTGGCGGCGGCGTGGAGGCTGCTGACGGGGGCAACGACGGGGACGGGGAGCGAGCGAGCGACGAGACGCGACCGGCCGAGCCGCCGGAGGGGGCCGAGTGATCGACCGACTCCGACGGATCCTCCGGGTCGCCCGCTGGGAGGCGGCCCGCGCGGGCGGCGGCGTCGACCGCCGGACCCTGCTCGCGGCGCTCGCGCTCCTGCTTGTCGCCGGCGGCGTCCTCGGCGGGGGGCTCGCGGCCGGCGTCGTCGGGCTCGACGTCGACCGCGACGTGTACCGCGTCGCCGTCGACGGTGACTCACCCTACACAGACGCGGTCGAGGAGGCGCCGGCGCTGACGCGCGTCCCCGTCGACGACGCGGTCCTCGGCGACACGGCCGACCTCGTCGTGTTCGACGGCACGCGGAGCGGGACGGTCGAGACGGTCACGGTCCGCGCCAGCGACACCCCGAAGGGGGAGGCCGCGGCGGCCGAGTTCCGAGAGGCGGTCGAGGCGCACAACGAGCGCCTGATGGCCGCCGAGGAGAACCGGACCGCCGCGTTCCCGATCACCGTCGCCCTCCAGTACGTCGGGCGGACCAGCGGCCTCGACGAGGGGTCGACCCTCGGGGGAGGCGACGCCGGAAGCGACGCCGGCTCCGGAGAGGGCGGGGACGGGAGCGGCGACGGCGACGGGAGCGATGGCGACTCCGCCGACGGGAGCGACGGGACCGGCGAGACCGGCGGAGACGGCACAGCGGAGGGCGGCGACGGCGGGCTCGCGGTCCCCTCGATCGGCGGCGGGGCGTTCCGCGCCGACACGGTCGGGTCGCCGGGGGCGATCTCGCCTCCGTTCCCGTTCGTCTCGCTCCTCTTGGCCTTCGTCTTCCTCGTGCCGATGAACTTCCTCATCCAGGCGTACGGCTCGTCGGTCCTCGACGAGCGGACGAACCGGCGCGGGGAGCCGCTGCTCGTCACGCCGCTGTCCCCGGTCGACATCGTCGCGGGGAAGACCCTCCCGTACGTCGCGGTCGCGGCGCTCGTCACGGCGCTCATCGCGGCCGCGGTCGGGGGCGGCGCGCTCTCCGTGGTCGCCGTGCTTCCGGTGGCGTTGGCCTTCCTCGGGGCCACCTTCGTCGGCGCGATGTTCGCGCGGTCGTTCAAGGAACTCACCTTCGTCACGGTCGGCGTGAGCGTCCTGCTCACGACGTACGCGTTCGTGCCGGCGATCTTCACGAACGTCACGCCCGTGGCGCTCGTCTCGCCGCTCACGCTGGTCGTCTTCGACCTGCAAGGGGAGGCGGTCGGAGTCGGCGAGATCCTCTTCTCGACCGGGCCGATGACCGTCGGGGCGGCGCTCCTGTTCGGGCTCGGGCTCGGGGTCTACCGCGAGGAGGACATGTTCGCCCAGAAGCCTGTCGGGCGGAAGTTCCTCGACGCGCTGGCGGTGCGGCTCCGGTCGGTCGGGGAGGCGGGCACCGGGTCGCTCCGTTCGCGGTCCGGGCTCCGCGCGCTCGCCCCGGTCGCCGTCCTCACGGCCTGTACCATCCCCTTCGTGTTCGTCGCGGAGCTGCTCGCCGTCGCGCTGCTGTTCGCGCTGCCGGTCACGGTGTCGATCCCGGTCCTCCTCGTGACCATCGCGTTCATCGAGGAGGTCGCCAAGAGCGTCCACCTCTACGCGGGGTTCGAGCGCGGCGCCTTCGCCCGGACAGACCGGGTCGCCGTCGCGGTCGGCGTCGCCTCCGCGGTCGGCTTCTTCCTCGCGGAGAAGGCCACCGCGGTCGTGCAGGCGGTCGGGCTCACGGAGCTGTACGTGGGCCGCGCCGCGTTCGGGAGCGTGGCCGGGGCGGAGGGGCTCTCACCGCTCGCCGTCGCGGCGCTGTTCTTCGCGCCCCTCCTCCTCCACGGGTTCGCGACGACGCTCGCCGCGGTGGGCGCGAGCCGGAACCGGACGTACTACGTCCTGACGCTGGCGCTAGCGACGCTGATCCACGCCGCGTACAACTTCGGGGTGGTGCGTCTCTATGCGTAGCCGGGACAGCCGCCTGACGATCGCCGGCCGGGAGCTGTCGGGGCTGCGCGCGGAGAAGACGATCCTGCTCGCGATCGGGATCCAGCTGTTCATCGCCGCGTTCTCGTCGTTCCTCGTCGTCGGGCTCGTCTCGATGTACGACCCCGGCTCGCTCGGCGGCGCGGAGGTGGAGGTCGCTGGCGCGGGCGACGCCGTGAGCGACCTCGAACGCGCCGCGAGCGAGGTCGACGGGGCCTCGGTGACGCGCTACGAGGACGCCGGCGAGGCGCGGCTCGCCTTCGACCGCAACGCCGCCGACGCGGTGGTGGTCGCGAACCGCAACGACGACGGGGGGATCTCGGTGGTGGTCACCGCGCCGGACGCGACGGTGGAGACCACCGTGATCGTCGTTCAGCTCCGCGATCTGCTCCGGACGTACGAGCGTCAGGAGCGCGCGGACCGGGCCGCCTACCTGAGCGAATCCCCGCTGCCGCTGCCCGACAGGACCGGCACCAGCCCGTACTTCACGTTCACGTACACCGTGTTGATCCCCGTCCTCGTCTTCCTCCCCGTCTTCATCTCGGGGTCGCTCGTGGTCGACTCGATCACCGAGGAGCTCGACGAGGGGACCTTCGAGCTGCTCCGCGTCGCGCCCGTCACGCTCGGCGAGATCGTCGACGGGAAGGCGCTGGCGGCGGTCGCGATCGCGCCCGGACAGGCGCTGCTGTGGCTGCTCCTGCTCCGCGCGAACGGGACGCCGGTGGCGAACGTCCCGTCGATCCTCGTGCTGATGACCGCGCTCACCGCGCTTGTCGTCGCGCTGGCGCTCGCCATCTCGGCGCTCGCGCCCGACCGGCGCGCGGCGCAGTTCCTCTACTCGATCGGCGTCTTGGTCCTCTTCGGCGGCGCCACGGCGATGGCCGGCGGCCCCGCGAACGCAGTCGCGCGGCTCGCGATCGACAGCGCCGACGCGACGACGACGGCCCTCGTGGTCGCGTACGTCGGCCTCGCCGCGGTCGCGTACGCCGGCGTCCGGACGATCGTCGCGGAGAACGGGTTCGAGACGTGAGCGACGCTCACTTATAAACGAACGACGATCGCTTATAAATGACGACGCGGTGGGCGCGCGCCTCCGAGCGGCCGCCATCGGCGGCCGCGAGGAGCGCGTGCGAGGGAGTCGGTCGCCCGGAGCAACGCGGAGGGCGACCGACGAGGCTGGGGAGGCGTGAGGCGCGGGGCGGTGCGGGACGGGTGGGATTCAAAGGGGCAGCCGTGCTCGGCGAACCCCAGCGACGCAAGCACCGCAAGGAGTGAGTGAAACGAGCGACTGAGGAGCGCAGCGAGCTGTGGGAGCCGAGCACGGCTGGGGCTTTGGAGGAGTTCGTCGTCGATCCGCAGTCAGTGATTTATAAGCGAAAAGCTGGGGCTTTGGAGGGTTTCGCCATCGATCCGTAGTCAGTGATTTATAAGCGAAAAGCTGGGGCTTTGGCGGTGGTTGCCGTCGATCCGCGGTCAACCACTTATAAGCGATCAACCGATCCGCGACGAGCCACAGTTCGCGTATGAGAAACGGGCCACTCGCCTCCCGCGTATCAGTCGTCGTCGGCCGCGATCCCGTCCGAATCCGAATCGCCCGCCTCGGTCGCCGCGTCGTCCTCGATGCTCGGCGGGTACTTCCCGCGGTCGAGCTTCAGGTCGGACTGCGGCCGCGCCATGCAGGTAAGCGCGAACTCCTCGGCCTCCTCGTCGGTGAGCCCGCGAGCCGCCGGCTGGGTCACCTCGCCCTCGACGATCGCCGCGGAGCAGGCGAGACACATCCCGACGCGGCAGGAGTACTCCTGAGCGATCCCCTCGTCGATACAGCAGCTGAGGATCGTCTCCGTGTCGGCCACCTCGATCGTCTCGCCGGTGCCGACGAACTCGACGGTGTACTCGGTCATGGCGCGGTGTACCCGCCGACCCGTCAAAAAGGGTTCCCCTCGATCGCGTCGCCGTCGCGGGGACGGAAGGGAACGAGAGAGATGAAAATCGGTGCGGTTTGCGTCGACCCGTCGCGACCGGAGTTTCTCTGTCGAAATGTCGGGATGTCGGGATATCGACATGCCCGTCCGAAACGGCTGCTCGACAGCCGTGCGTGTTACTCGATGAGAGCTGTCTCAGAGGAGATGCAACTCAGTGTTCTCCTTATGAGGATAGATCACACCGTACGGGCTGCCGGTAATCCCGGTGTTCCTGTCATCCGTTCTCCTCTTTTCTATCAGCTCACCGTCTTGACTGAACGTGTAGATGTGTGGTCCGGAGCGGCTCCCGTCTGCGTCTCCGACGTAGATATCACCGTCATATACCCCGAGCCCTTTCGGCGTAAATGTGTGCTCGGATATGGAGAACTCCGACTGTCGGTTCCCGTATTCGTCATACTCCATAACTGAGTTTCCAGCGATTTCGCAGATCCAAATCGAACCGTCACCGTATCCGATTCCGGACGGATCGGTGACATCAAACATGTATTCGGTGTCCGCGGTCTCTTTGTGTATTCGATACGCACCGCTGTTCCGCCAGTCGACCATCCAAATGTATTCATCGATAACCGTTACTCCGGAGATGTTTCCGGCGGCACTCGGTTTGTCGTAGGAGTCAACGGTCGTCTCCGAACTGGGATCGACCTTGTGTATCTGTTGGGTGTCCCCTCTCTCACTCGCGAACACGAATTCATCACTGTAACCCAATCCGGTCGTTTGGAAGGAGATATCAATCGGCCAATCTGGGGTACCTTCAGACGTGTCCTCCGCTGACGATTCTGCGTCATCCTCTGTGGGCTCCGCGTCCTCGGCTGACGGGTCGAAGATGGCGAGTGTTGTCGGAGACCCACCGTCGGTCATAAACACGGCTCGAATCGTCTCTGACTGTGTAACTGCGTTCGGCCAGTTCAACACTGAAGGACCGATAGTTGCCGTGTCCCCAGACGTGACACTCTCACTGGCCGGAACGGCTGTCGAGCCGAGCTCGTGCCATCGTACCTGCGTCCCCTCGGAACTTCGAATAACGAGGTTCGACGCGGGGATCGGCCTCTCACTGGTGAGTCGGATCGTCAACGATCCACTGGAGTAATCGAACGAGAACGACGCGTCCTCCGGGACCGGCGTTGAGGAGGATGTCCCCGTATCGGTATCCCCCGGTTGCTCTCCCTGACGCTCACCTGTTAGCTCACTCGGTAATTGGCTACATCCCGCGAGTACGAGACCGCCGACGCCTACACCGGCCTGTAAGAATCGTCGACGTCGCGATGAATCCATAAAATCTCGTACAAATGTTGGATACTTATCTGTTACTTATGTATTGCGAGGCCTTCGCGCTCTCCCTACTCAGAGCGACTTATAAGCGGCCGCTCAGAGGCCGGCCGCAGCACATTCACAATCGGATCGCCACATCGGGTAACCTGTCAGTCGGACTCTCCCGCCCATCGCAACGACTAATCCCCCGCCGGACGCTTCCCGAGGTATGACCGAGAAGGCCACCGCGCGAGCCCACCCGATCCAGGGGCTCGTCAAGTACCACGGGATGCGCGACGAGCAGCTCCGGCTTCCGTACCACGACAGCATCAGCCTCTGTACCGCGCCGACCGCGACGACCACCACCGTCGAGTGGCAGCCCGACGCGAGCGAGGACACCTACGTCATCGGCGGCGAGGCGGTCGACGGGCGCGCGGCCGAGCGCATCGACATGGTCGTCGATCACGTCCGCGAGCTGGCCGGCGTCGACGCGGCGGTCCGGCTGGAGAGCGAGAACTCCTTCCCGTCGAACATCGGGTTCGGATCCTCCTCGTCCGGCTTCGCGGCCGCCGCGCTCGCCCTCACCGAGGCCGCCGGCCTCGACCTGTCGCTCCCCGAGGTCTCCACCGTCGCCCGCCGCGGCTCCTCCTCCGCGGCCCGCGCGGTGACGGGCGCGTACTCCCGGCTCGACGCCGGGCTCAACGACGAGGACTGCCGCTCGTACCGCCTCGACGTGGGGACGGGCGACGACGGGTTCGACCCCGAGGAGGACCTCCGGATCGTCGCCGCGCACGTCCCCGCGTACAAGGAGACCGAGGAGGCCCACCGCGAGGCCGCCGCGAGCCACATGATGCAGGCGCGGACCGCTCACGTCCAGGACCAGCTCGTCGAGATGACCGACGCCCTCCGCGCGGGCGACTTCGACCGGATCTTCGAGACCGCCGAGCACGACTCCCTCTCGCTCACTGCGACCACCATGACCGGCCCCTCGGGGTGGGTGTACTGGCAGCCCGAGACGATCGCGGTGTTCAACGCGGTCCGCGAGCTCCGCGAGGAGGGCGTCCCCGTCTACTTCTCGACCGACACCGGCGCCTCCGTGTACGTCAACACGCTCGCGGACCACGTCGACGAGGTCGAGAGCCGGATCGCCGAGATCGGCATCGACACCGACGTGTGGGAGGTCGGCGGCCCGGCGCGGGTGCTCGACGAGAGCGAAGCGCTGTTCTGACCGAGCCGCCGGTTCGTCGCCGGCTTCTGCCTATTCCGTCCATTCCGCCGATTCCGACTATTCCGTCCATTCCGTCCATTCCACCTATTCGTCCGGGTCCTCACCGCGCGCCCGCTTGTACATCGCCAGCGCCTCCTCGCGCCGCTCCGAGTGGTCGACGATCGGCGCGGGGTAGTCGGGCGCGGCGTTCGCGCGCTGGGTCGGCGACAGCTCGTGCCACCCGTGGATCAGGTCGGCGTCGAGCCCCCGGAGCTCGGGGACGTACTCCGTGATGTACTCCGCGTCGGGGTCGTAGCGCTCGCCCTGCGTCATCGGGTTGAAGATGCGGAAGTAGGGCTGGGCGTCAGTCCCCGTCGAGGCCGCCCACTGCCACCCGCCGTTGTCGTTGGCGGTGTCGTGGTCCACCAGCCGCTCGCGGAAGTGGTCGTACCCGTGTCGCCAGTCCGCGAGCAGGTCCTTCGTGAGGAAGGAGGCGACGATCATCCGCACCCGGTTGTGCATGAACGCCTCCTCTCGGAGCTGTCGCATCCCGGCGTCGACGATGGGGTAGCCGGTCTCGCCGCGCTTCCACGCCGCAATCTCCTCGGGGTCGTCGTGCCACGCGATCCCCTCCTCGTACTCCTTGTAGTTCTCGGTGACGACCTCGGGGTTGTGAAAGAGGACCTGCGCGTAGAACTCCCGCCACGCGAGCTGCTGTTGGTACTCCTCGACCGCGGCGGCGGGTCCCTCGTCGTCGTTGTCGTCGTCCCCGTCTCCCTTTCCGGCCTTTTCCTCAGCCGCGGCCATCGCCTCCTCGGTCGCCTCGTACGTCTCCCTGATCCCGATCTCGCCGTACTTCAGGAAGGCGGACAGGCGGGAGGTCGCCTCCCGCGCGGGGTAGTCGCGCTCGGCGTCGTACGAGAACACCGCCTCCGAGAGGAAGTCGTCGAGTCGCTCGCGGGCCGCGTCGGTGCCCGCGGGGCCGAGCTCGGCGTCCGGCTCTGCGAACCCAAGATCGGCGGGCGCGGGTAGATCGCCGACGGCGACGCGATCGATCGCGGCGCTATCGGTTTCCGGTTCGACGCCGCCGTCGGCGAGGGCGCCGCCTCCGCCCCCGACCGCCGCCCGCAACGCGTCCGCGCCGACGAGGTCGTCCGCCTCCGGCGTCGGCGCGAGCGGGTCGGTCTCGCGGTCGGTCCACTTCCGCCAGTAGTAGGTGTACACCGAGTAGGGGTCGCCGGCGTTGGTCCGGATCGCGTCCGGGTCGTGGAGGACCGCGTCGTGGTGGGCCTCGCGCTCGATCCCGGCCTCGTTGAGGGCCCGGCGGACGCCCGCGTCGCGCTCGCGTGCGAGCCCCGAGTAGTCGCGGTTCCAGACGACGCGGTCGGCGTCGAGGGCGTTGGCCAACGCAGGAAGCACGGTCTCGGGGTCGCCGCGGGCGACGAGGATGTCGCCGCCGCGGTCGCGGTAGTCGTCCCGCAGCGCCGCGAGCCCGTCGAGCAGGCGCCGGACTCGCACGTCGCTCGCGTGGGCGAGCACGTCCGGGTCGAAGACGAACACGGGGGCGGCCGGCCCGCGGGCGTCGTCCTCGGTCCCCGCCGCGGCCGCGAGCCCGACGTTGTCGGCGACTCTGAGGTCCCGCCGGTGCCAGAACAGCTCCATGGGATCGCCACGGGTGCGACGACCGTGAAACCACCGGGATCACAGCTCGAGGCGACCCGGCACGCTCACGCGGTCGAGCAGGAAGTACCCGACCGTGAGCGAGAGCACCAGCGCCCCGATTGCGACCGCCGCGAGCAGCGCCTCCTCCCCCGTGGCGTAGTCGTCGAGCCGGTAGCTGATCACACGCCGGGAGACCGCGATGATCGCGGCGCTCACGACGATCCGCAGGACGGGCTGGCCCCGGGCGTATGCAACGAGCGTCCGGTGGACCTCGACGATGATGAGCAGGAGCAGCACGCTGTCGAGCAGTCCCACCACCTCGATGGGATCGGTGAAATCGCCCGTGACGAGCAGCCGGTACAGCGAGATGAACAGGTCGAAGACGCCGATGAGAAACAGGATGAGCAGGAAGTACGCCGCCCCCAACACGAGCCACTCCATCGCCCGGGCGGCGGGATCCGCCGCGTCGTCGAGATCGATCGCCATCGCCGGATCGGTGAGTGCGCGGGAGCAAGTGGCTTTGGGTGAACGCGGTCAGGGAGGTCGTCGATCCGCCTCACCGATCCGCGTTCCCGCCCGTCAGCGCCTCCAGCAGCCGCACCCCGGGCGCCTTCGCCAGCGGCTCGTTGGCGTTGCCGCAGTGCGGCGACTGGACGCACGCGGGACAGCCGCCCTCGCAGTCGCAGGAGTCGATCAGCCGCGCCGTGCGGGCCATCAGCTCCTCGATCCGCTCGTGGCCGCGCCGCGTGAGCCCGACCCCCCCGGGGTGGCCGTCGTACACGAACACCGCCGGCGCGTCCGTGTGGGGGTGGTACGGCGTCGAGATACCCCCCACGTCCGCGCGGTCACAGAGCAGGTGGAAGGGAAACAGCGAGATGAGCCCGTGCTCGGCCGCGTGGATACCGCCGTTGAAGGCGTACTCGCCGCCCGGGACGCTCTCGCCGCCGTCTGTCGCCGCCCCCGCGTCGTCGGCATTTCCCTCCACGTCGCCGTCGGCGTCGGCGGACCCGCCGTCGAGGGAGTCGCCGAGCGCCCGCATCTCCGACTCGACGTCTCCCGGAACCGGGAAGTACAGCGCCTTCGTCCGCAGCGTCGTCTCGGGGAGGTCCAGCGTCGACTCCCCGAGCGACTCGCCCGTCTTGGCGTCCTTCCGGACGAATCCCGTAATCTGCTCCGTGACGGTCACGTCGGCGAACCGGACCGGCACGTCCGGGCGGGCCGACAGCTCGCGCTCGCCGAGGTCCGCGTTCACGACGATGTCCTTCTCGGTGAGCGGCTGGGTGTAGTAGTCGGCCCACGACGACTGCAGCTCCGCCACGTCGCGGTCGAGGTCGAGATTCGTCACCTCGTAGGTCCGGCCCTGCTGGTGGTAGATCGCGCCGGGGTGGGCGTCCCGGAGCGCGTCGCCGAAGCCGAGCGAGGCGACCGTCTCGTTGCGCGAGGAGTCGATCAGGTCGACCTCCCGGTCGCCGGCGGTCCGGAGGCTCACCGACTGCTGCGGGCTCGACGAGCCGGTGTGGGTCCACCGGATCCCGTCGGCGACCTCCCGCCTGTCCAGGACGCCTTCGTCGGTCAGGTCCGCGACGACGCCGGGGAACGACCCCCCGAAGAACCGCTCGTCGTCGGGCGAGAGCCAGCTCTCGTCGGCCGCGCAGGCGACGTGGCCCGGGAGCAGCTGCCGGTTCTCCGGGTCGCAGATCGCGTCCTCCGGCGGCGCCTCGAAGAAGTCGCTCGGGTTGCGCATGAGGTACTGGTCGAGCTGGTCCTCGCCGCCGACCATCACCACGAGGGCCGGGTCGTCGCCGCGGCCGGCCCGCCCCGCGCGCTGGTGCGCCGACATCCGCGTGCCGGGGTAGCCGTCCAAGATCACGGCGTCGAGCCCGCCCACGTCGACGCCGAGTTCGAGGGCGCTCGTCGACCAGACGCCCCGGAGGTCGCCGGCGTGGAGGTCCGCCTCGATCTCGCGGCGCCGGTCGTCGGTCAGCGCCGCCTGATACGCGCCGACCTTCCCCGCGAGGTCGCGCTCGCCCCGCTCGCGGAGGTCGCTCGCGCTGTCGGTCGCGTACTGCTCCGCGGTCTGTCTGGCGCGCGTGAACGCCAGGGTCTGGGCGCCCGCCGTCACGAGGTCGACGAAGAGCCGCTTGCTCTCCGCGTGGCTCGACTTCCGGCGCCCGCTGCCGCGCTCCTGCCAGTCGTCGTCGTACTCGGGCGGGTTCCACAGCACCCAGTCGCGCGGTCCCCGCCCCGACGTGTCCTCGTCGACGAGCGCGATCCCGTCGGGGTCGCGGCCGGTGACGGTCGCGACGTGCTCGACGGGGTTGTTGATCGTCGCGGAACAGCAGACGAACTGCGGGCTCGACCCGAACCGATCGCAGGTCCGCGCGAGCCGGCGTAAGGTTAGGGCGACCTGCGAGCCGAACACCCCGCGGTAGCTGTGGACCTCGTCGATGACGACGTACTCCAACGAGGAGAAGAACCAGTCCCACAGGCGCCCGGCGTACGGGAGCAGCGCGTAGTGGAGCATGTCCGGGTTCGACAGCAGCACGGTCGGCTCGCGGTCGCGCACCTCCCGTTTCTCGCTCCGCGAGAGCCGCCCGGTGTACGACTCGACCGAGACGCCGCTGCCGAAGCCGAGCCCGTGAGCGAGGTCGCTCAGGCTCTCCTCCTGGTCAGCGATCAGCGCGTTCTGGGGGCCGATATAGAGGGTCCGCCCCCCGTGGTCCATCGCCGCCTCGAAGGCCGGCACGGTGTACGCCAGCGACTTGCCGCTCGCGGTCTCGGTGGCGAGCACGGCGTCGTCGCCGTCGCGGACCGCCTCGATCGCCTCGACCTGGTGGCGGTAGAGGCGGTCGATCCCCTCCTTCGCGAGCGCGTCGGCCATCCGGGGCGCGAGGTCGACGTCACGGAATTCGGGCTCGCGGGCGGGCAGGCGGCGGTGCTCCGCGATCTGTCCCTCGTAAAACGGTCGGTTCCGCAGCCACTCGATGGCGTCCTCCACGGCTACGGTATCGTGGGGTCGCCCGTCCCTAATCGTTGCGGTCGGGGCGGTGGGTTCGGAGAGGAGATCCGCGCGTCTCGGAGCGGGCCGTCTGACTCCGTCGAGCACCTCCAGCCCTGCCGAAACCCTCAGAAAGAGACATCGCCCGACCCTGTTGCGGTCAATTGTTGGATGGTATCTACTAAGTTATTGGAGTAGATACATTTCTGTATGTCAAGTGACGCTAACGATTTTATAGAGAAGTTGAGTTCGTTCAAGGAATTCAGCGACGACAAAGGCGGCCACTATTTTGTAATCCAGTTCGAGGACGACAGTGGACGAGTATTTAAGAAACAAGCAAGCGACGGCAACCATTCAATCGCAGAACTCGAGATTTGTGAAGGACATACAAGAGATGCGATGCGGAGGATTTCTGAGGCAACCGACTTCGAGTTCAGTGAGGACTCGAACACTCAGCAGAACCTTCGTCATTTGATGAATGAAGAGTAACAATCTGGTATAAAGCCGCCAGTAAATAGGCACCCCTCGCCGATCCGCTGTTTCACCTGATTCTGTGTCTGAAAGGTGATTTCAACAGCGCCGCGCCTCTGTACACCCGTATAGCGCCTCTGCTTCGAGCGCGTTCTCGTCGGAAGCAGTCGGGTTCAGAGTCCTGGCAGAGCGGTCGGATCGCTCGGGGCGGCTCGCTGGCCTCCGAGCGGAGCCGGATTTTAAAGCCTATTATCCACCACGCACGTAGATCCGTCAACGATGCAATTCTGCGACGGGTGCGGGTCGATGATGCACACGGAGGGCGACGCGTGGGTCTGTCGCTCCTGCGAGAACGAGGAGCCGCGGGACTCGCAGGCGGAAGCGTCGATGGCGACCCGAGAGGGACAGCGGGACGACGGGGCGCCCGCGGTGGCCGACGCGACTGGGGACGCCGCCGAGACGACGCGGGAGCCCTGTCCGGCGGACGACTGCGACGGCGACCGGGCCACCTCCGAGATGATGCCGAAGCCGGGCGGTTCCTACGAGGTGCGGCTGTTCACCTGCGTCGAGTGCGGCCACAAGTGGCGGGACTCCTGACGGCGCGTCTCCCGGCGTTTATTCCTTAAATACGCGCAGATTCCCCTTCCGTTCCTCCGGAGGCGAACGCCGGAAGGCACCCGCCGTGCGCTGCTTCCGTCCCCGCTCGGCTAGTCGTCGGCGCCCGCGGCCCGCGTCCCGCCGACCTCGATCGGGAGCGGCTCCCGCGGAAGCGGCTCAGTCGGCCCCTCGCGAGCGAGCGGCGGCCAGCGAACCTCGGTCGCGATCGGGTCGTCGAGGTCGAGCCGCATCCGGAGGTCCCCCCGGCGCTCGACGACCTCGAACCCCACCGTCCGGTAGACGCTGCGGGCGACGCGGTTCCCCGTCTCGACGTGGAGCACGATCCCGTCGCGACCGCCCGCGGCGGCGTCGGCGATCACGTGCCGACACAGCTCCGTGCCCACGCCCCGCCCCTGCATCGCGGGGTGGACGAAGACGGCGAGTTCGGGGACCGCCGCGTCGCTCGGCGTGTACATGGCGTGGCCGAACAGCTCGCCGTCTCGCTCGGCGACGACGTTGCTCCCCTCCGCCAGCATCGACTCGACCCAGTCGACGCACCGGTTCCGGCTCACCGGCGGAAGCCCCTGCGCGCGGTCCGCCCGACCGAACCGCTCGTACATCTCGACGAGGTACGGCGCGTCCTCGTCGACCGCGGGGCGGATCGTCCACCGGGCCCCCTGTTTGTCCACGAAGCGCGGACAGCGCGGCGGACAGTGGACCGTCCCCTCGCACTCGCTGCCGTCCCAGCCGTCGCAGGCGGCGGTGGCGTCGTGGCTCATACGTGCCCGTCGGTGCTCCGCGGGGTTATATCGTGATAGCTGCTCCCATAGCGTGGGAACGGGGGCCACCTATAGCGAGGGAACGGGGCCCACCTATAGCGAGGGAACGGGGCCACCCGTAGTGTGGGAACGGGGGCGCGAGGGTCACCCGCGGAGCGACACCGTCACCGCGGTACCGCCGAGGTCGCTTTTCGCGGCCCGCAACTCGCCGCCGGAGGCGCGAACGATCCACCGGACCAACCAGAGTCCCATCCCGGTGCTGTGGGTGAGTTTCGTCTCGTCGGACCTCGTCAACACCTCGCGCTCGTGGGGCGGGAGTCCGGGGCCGTCGTCCGCGACGGTGACGGAGGCGCCGTCTCGGTCCGCGCGGACCGTCACGCGAACGCGGGGCGACGGCGAGTCGTTGTGTTCGATCGCGTTCTCCAGGACGTTGTCGAGCGCGTACGGAAAGAGCTCGTGAGCCACGGCTTCGGCGTCGGCCGGGGACCGGACGGCGACGTCCGCGGTCGGGTGGGTCGCGCGGAGATCGCCGGCTCGCCCCTCCACCAGAGACGAGAGGTCGTACGTCGTCTGGCTCTCCTCTCCGTCGGAGCCCTGCAGACGCTCGAGCTGTCGCGCGGCCTCGCTCAGATCGACGATGCTCGAGAGGCGTCGGTCCATCGCCTCGACGTGCGGATCGTCGTCGGGGCGATTCGCGGCGATCGCTTCGAGGTGTCCCGCGATGACGTTCGCGTCGTTTCTGATGTTGTGTCGCAACACCCGGTTGAGAACGGTCAGCCGCTGCTCTCGCCGTTTCCGTTCGCCGATGTCGGTCGCGACGTACGTCGCTCCGGTGAACTCCCCGTCGCGGTCGCGAAGCGGAGCCGCCCAGAACCGAACCTCGAGCAGCGACCCGTCGCGGTGCGGGTGGCGCGCCTCGACGCCGGTCAACCGCTCGCCGTTTCTGAGTCGCTGCAGGGACGACTCGAGCGGGTCGGCCGCCTCCGCACCTCCGTCCACCCCCGCACCTCCGTCCACCTCCGCCTCCGCCTCCGCTTCCGTCTCCGCCTCCCCAGAGACGAACCGGCGTCCGAGCGCGTCCGACTCTGACCAACCGAAGAGCCGTTCCGCGCCGTCGTTCCACAGTTGCACGGTCCCGTCGGGGCCGACGACGACGATCGCCACGGGGGCGACCTCCACGACCGAGAGGAACCGATCGAGAAGGAAACCGATCGTGTCGGTGAGAACGTCGGCCCCTTCGCGGCGGGTGAGCTCTTCGTTGAGAACGACGACCAGCTCCGAGACGAGCCGCTCGATCAGCTCGTCGCGGTCGCCCGTCGCGTTCGACTCGTACGCGCGCATCAACAGCCGTCTGGCCTCGCCGTGTTCCTCGGCGTCGACGACGTCGAACAGGGCCCCGACGATCTGCTCCTCGTACCGATTCATTTTAGGCCAGCCTAAAATACGGTCGAGTATATGCGTTCCGCACTCGATTTCGGCGGGGCGTCGGGACCGGTCCTCACTCCCGAATCAACACGATCCCGTCGCGGAACACGGAGTGGTTCGGCACCACGTGCTCCTCGCCATCGGCCTCGATGCGGGTGACGAACAGGTCGACCTCCTGGACGATGCCGCGCTCCCCGGCGACCCGCACCTCGTCGCCGATCCCGTACGGCTGTCGCAGGAGGAGGAAGACGCCGGCGGCGGCGCTGGCCACGAGGTCCTTCGTCGCGAGCGCGGCGAACAGCACGACCGCGAGCGCGTACGCCGCCAGCAGCACGACCAGCGCGATGGTCTGGACCCCGACCTGCCCGAGCGCGATCAGGACGGCGACGTACACGACGCTGTACTTCACGAGCGGCGGCAACACGCCGAGCTCGGGGAGCTTGATCCCGCGGAGCCGCTCGGCGACGAGCAGCTCCGCCTTGTCGCCGACGACGATCCCGACGATGAGGACGACGACCGCGACGAACAGCCGCGGCAGGAACGCGGCGACGTCGGACCAGAACCGTTCGAGGTAGTTCACGTCGGCGACTGTCAGGGCGACGATGACGGCGACGGCGAGGATGAAGTAGCTCGACAGCTGCGCTAAGATTCGCACCGTCGAGGTGTCGAACTCGCGGGCGGTGCGCTCGAAGGCGGTCCCCTCGATCACCTCGGGAACGCCCGCGCGGGTCAGCAGCCGGCGGTTGATCACGCCGACGACGTACGCCGCCAGCAGCCCGAACAGCAGCACGAACAGCGCGAGCCAGATCCGGTCCGGGACCGCCGCGACGAACTCGGAGACCGGTGTCGGTACCGCGGACATGGCGGTTAGTACTCCTCCGGATCGATCTCCAGGACGAGCTCTCCCGCCTTAAACGCCCGCACGAGCCCGTCCGACTCGGAGAGCACGATCGCGGTCGCGTTCGTGTCGCGGGTGATCGCCCCGCCGGCCATGTGGCGCGCACCGAGCCCCTTCGGGATGTCGACGCCCTCCGCTCCCGGTTCGAGGTAGCGGTACGCGGAGACGATCTTCCCGGAGTCGGAGACGACGAACGCGCCGTCGAGCCGCGAGAACTCCTTGAGCATGACATTGACGATGGGGTCGCCAACGTGGACGTGCGACTTCTCGAAGGGGTTGTACGACAGCGGACGGGACTTGTTCATCACCTTGCCCGCGTCGCCGACGACGAACAGCGCGCCCACCGGCTTCCCCTTCTGCCCCTTCTGTCCGAGCTCGATCGCGACCTCGAACACGTCGCGGATCACGCTCGGCTCGGCCCGGGAGTTGACGAAGAGGTCGTAGATCCCGGTGTGAACCGTCTCGTCGACGGTGACGCGGACCACCGCGTCCGACCCGCCGTCGAACACCGAGGCGATACAGACCACCTCGTCGCCCTCCGAGACGAGCTCGGCGTCCATCGCGCCCTCGATCCCGAACCGGATCCGGTCTTTGACGTTGTCGAACGGGAGGGGGAGCTCGACGAACACCTCGGCGTCGACGTCGTTGTCCGGCGCGACGACGACGATCTCCGTGTCGCCGTCCTCGAACCGGTCGTGGAACGAGCTCGTCGGCGAGAACAGCAACACGGCGTCGGCGTCCTCGACGAGATCGGACAGGTGGTCGGTGAGCGAGGCCATTACTCGCAGGGACTCCCGGACGACGTATAGTCGTTGCGTCGGCGTCGTGCGTGCGTCTGACGCTCGGGCGTTGGAGACGAACGAGGCGGTGGAAAGCACGAGGGCGACGGCGAGGGGCCGCGGTGCCGCGCGACTTTTCACCTCGCGGCGCAACCGATCGGACGAACATGGCGACCCGCGAGGCCCTCTGGGACTACCGCGACGAGTTCGGCGACGCCTTCGGTCGCACCTACTTCCGCCGGTTCGGGCCGGGCGTGGTCTCCAGCGTCGGGATCGGGACGTACCTCGGCGACCCGACCCCCGCGGTCGACGACGCGTACCGGAACGCGATCGACCTCGCGCTCCGCTCCGGCGTGAACCACGTCGACACCGCGGTCAACTACCGGTGCGGGCGCGCCGAGCGCGTCGTCGGCGAGGCGGTCCGGGACTCCCCGATCGACCGCGAGTCGATCGTCGTGGCCACGAAGGGCGGATTCCTCCCGTTCGACGGCGAGCGTCCCGACGACCCCGCCGCGTACGTCCGCGAGCGATTCGTCGAGCCCGGGATCGTCGCGCCCGACGACCTCGCGAACGGGGCGCACGCCATCTCCGCCGACTTCCTTGAGTGGTCCCTCGACCGGTCGATAGAGCGGCTCGGGCTCGACGCGATCGACTGCTACTACGTCCACAACCCGGAGACGCAGCTGGCGGTCAGGTCGCGATCGGACGTGTACGACCAGTTGGAGGCGGCCTTCGAGCTGCTGGAGCGTCGGCGCGCCGCGGGTGACATCGGGGCCTACGGCGTCGCGACGTGGGACGCGTTCCGGGTCCCGGAGGACGACGAGCGCTACCTCTCGCTCGCCGAGGTGCTCGCGCGGGCCGAGGCCGCCGGCGAGGCGGTCGGCCCCGGCGACGACCACGGGTTCGAGGCGGTACAGCTCCCGTTTAACGTCGCGATGGCCGACGCCTTCACGCGGCGGAATCAGCGGCTCCCGGGCGGAGAAAGCGACGCGGAGCCGGTCTCGACGCTCGAACTCGCTCACGAAGCGGGGCTCTCCGTGGTGACGAGCGCGAGCATCGGGCAGGGCGAACTCGCCGTCGAGGGGGCGATCCCGGCCGACGTCGACGCGACGCTCGCGGGCGAGACCCCGGCCCAGCGCGCGCTCAACTTCGCGCGGAGCGCGCCGGGCGTCACCTCGTCGCTCGTCGGCGCGAGCGACCTCGACCACCTCCGCGAGAACGTCGCCGCCGGCACGTTCGATCCCCTCGGCGCGTCGGCGTTCGACGCGGTGTTCGAGTGAGGTCGGCCGGCCACAAGACGTTTGTCGGGACCGGTCCAAGCCGGGGGCATGTCCCCCACGCGGCGAGCCCTCCTCCGGAGCGCGTCGCTCGGCGCGCTCGCGCTCGGCGGCTGTCTCCGCACCGATCCGCCCGGCGGCGACGGCGCGACCTCGACGAGCCGATCGACCACGGGCAGCGACGACGACCCGACCGTGTTGACGGTCAGAAACCCCGGCGGCGAGGCGGCCGTTCTCGACCGGGCAGCCGGTGGTGACGGGAGTGACGGGGATGACGGAGCCGGCGGCGGGAGCGACGAGGCCGACACCGACCCCGCTCCGGTCTCCCGCGAGATCGTGACGACCGACGACCGGGCGGCCGAGCTGACGGTCGCCGCGGGCGTCGACGAGGCGGACCGCTCGCGGGTCCGGTCGTTCCTCGACGACACCGACTACGAGACGGAGACGGTGTTCGTCGCCCGCGCCGGCATCAAGTCGTGTTACCGGCTCCGGATCCGGTCGGTCTCGTGGCGGCCGGGTCGCGTCGAGTACGAGTACTGCCGGGAGCTCCGGCCGCCCGACGCGGCCTGCGAGGCCGGCGCGCGCGACGCCGTCGGACTGCTCTTCAGGCTCCCGGCCGCGCTCGACTCGCGGCTCACCGGGTCGGGAGCGAGCGGGCGCGCTCCCTGTCGGGCCGTCGAGACGGAGTACGACCGGATCGACGCGAACGCGACCGTCCCGGGAGACGACACGGCGCTCGGCGGGAGCGCGGACGACGGGAGCCCGGACGACGGGGGCTCGGACGACGAGGACTTAGGCGATGGACCGACCGCCGGGGAGTCCGGAGGTGACCGCTCGTGACCCGGCGGCTCACTCGCCGGGAGGCGCTGTCCGCCGCCGGCGCGCTCGCGCTCGGCGGGTGTCTCGACGGCGACCGGGGGCGCGACCGAGGGTTCTGGGACGACCCGCCGTCGCTCGACACGGCGGGGGCGTCGGCGGCGGTCGAGGCGCCCGTCCCCGACCGACCGCGGCTCGTCTCCGTGTCGATCGACTCCGGGGCCTCGGCCGCGTTCGCCGACCGCGTCGACCGACTGCTCGACCCGATCCCCGACCCGCTGACGGCGGAGAGGCTTCCGAACGGGGCGATCCGGGAGCAGATCGCGGCGGGGCGCGACGACGCCCGCGACGCGGTCCCGACGCCGAGGGAGTCGCTCACGCCGCTCGCGCGGGCCGAGCGCTTCGCGACCGCGCGGGGCCGCGCCGCGACCGCAGTCGGGACGTGGGGCGCCGTGACGACCGAGGGCGACCCGCGAGGGGTGACGGAGCGCGTGGGGACCGTCCGGAACCGGATCGGCGAGATGAGGGACGACCTCCCGGGGACCGCGTCGTCGCCCCTCGCCGGCGCGGCCGTGTACGGCCCGATCGAGCGCTGGCTCGACGTTGCGAGCCGCCGGGACCTCGTCGGCTCTACGGGCGTCGCGGACGGCGCGGACCCGCTTCGAACCGGGGAGGCGGTCGGCGACGTCGAACGGGTGCAGTCGCAGATCGAAGCCGGGCGACACCTCCGCGACCGGTACCGGGAGTCGCTCTCGGAACCGCGGGCGGTCGGGGCCCCGCTTCGCGCGGCAGCGGAGCGGGTCGGCGCCGCGATCGGCGACCGGCTCCGGGAGCTGCACGGGGACGAGAACGACCCGATCGGTCTCAGGGGAAGCCCCGGCATGGACGCGTTCCTCGACGACCGGCCGATCGCGCGCGACGCGCCCAGCGTCTCGCTCCTTTCTCGCGTGACCCACCGGACCTTCGAGGACCTCCGGTTCGACCCGGTCCCGGTCGGCGACTACACCCCGGACCACCCGGCGACGGCGCTCACGCGGACTGCGCTCGCCGGCGTCCGACTGCGGGCGCTCGACGACCTCGCCGGACTGATCGAGGACGGGGAGACGCTGTTCCCGGAAGACGCCGACGCGGTCGGGGACGCTCGCGAGGACGCGGTCCGGTCGGTCGACCGGCTCGTGACGAGCGCGAACCCCCTGGCGCGCTGGCTCGGGGGACGGTTCCGCACCCTGTTCGCCGAGCCCGACGACGCGCTCGAAGCGAGCAGTCCCGAGGCCCGCCGGGTCGCCGAGGCGTTCGCCGCGTACCGGTGGATCGAACTGGTCGGCGACGAGGCGGACCCCGTGCTGGCGTCGGTCGGCGACGCGGTCGAATCCCGCGGCGGGTAGCCGAGGGGGACCGGCGAGGAAGGGGTGAACGCCGGGGCCGCCTACCGCTCGCGCTCCGACAGCCGGTCCGACGACCGCGATGCATCGCCGTCGCGCCCCGGAGCGGAGTCGCGTCGCGTCGCCGATCCGAGCCGGCCCGACGCTTCGGCCTCGCGTTCGCGGGCGTCGGCGATCCGCTGCGTCGCGTCGGCGATTGAGTCGAGCGCGGCGAACAGCCGGTAGCTGACGTACAGGCCGACGGGGAGCGCGACGCCGACCATCACGCCGAGGAGGACCTGTCCGACGATCACGAGGGAGTAGGCGATCACGAGTAGCGAGAACAGGGCGAGCATCGCCCCGACCGGCGTTCGGAGGGCCTCGGAGGGAGAGAGCGGGTTGTGGACCATACGCGGCGCTACCGGCGCGGGACACTTAAAAATAAACGCGAGCCGTCCGCGGGAGTCGCGGGGTCGCGACTGCCCTCAGTCGTCGGCGGGCGCCGCGGAGTCGCCGGCGGAGACGCCGGTCCCGGGCCCGATGTCGATCCCGAGCGCCTCGAGCTTCTCGTCGGGGACGACGCCGTCGACCCAGTCGCGGGTCTCGTAGTACTCGTCGAGCATCTGGTCGAGCTCGACGAGCTGGCCCTCGCTGGCGCCCGTGCCGGGGATGGCGTCCGGGTGCCCCTCGATGAACCGGTTCGGCAGCGTGTCGTCGCTGCCGTCGAAGCCGGCGAGGTTGTTGTAGTAGCGTTCGAGGTTGTAGACGCGCTCGCCCGCCTCGAACAGCTCGTCCTCCGTGAGGTCGCGGCCGGTCATGCCGTTGTACTGGAGCACGTACTCCTCGATCCCCTCCGCGAACGCGCTGAACTTGCAGATGTCGAAGGAGTCGGAGACGGCGTGCAGGTTCTGGAAGGTGACGGTGAGCTCGCCCTTCCCCTCCCACTCGTACGGATCGACCTTCTCCGGAATGCCGAGGATCTCGGCGGCCGGCGTGTAGCCGCGCAGGTGGCAGGCGCCGCGGTTGGAGGTCGCGTACGCGATCCCCATGCCCTTCATGCAACGCGGGTCGTACGCCGCCATCGTCTGGCCCTTGACGGAGAGCTTGTTGCCGTGGGCGTCCTTCGCGTCGGCGACGCGCTCGGGGCCCTCCGCGAGGAGGTCGCCGAGGTCCGAGGAGCGGTGACCGATCTCGTCGATGAGGTCGATCATCGTCTCGGAGTCGCCCCAGTCGAGGTGGCCGACGCCCTCCAGTTTGCCCTCCTCGCTCATCTCCATCGCCATCGCCATCATGTTGCCGGACTCGATGGTGTCGATGCCGAGGTCGTTACAGCGGTCGAGCATGACCGCGATCTCGTCGCGGTCGTCGTGCCCGGAGTTCGGGCCGAGCGCCCACGCGGACTCGTACTCGTACGACTCCATGCGGACGTTCATGTCCTCGCCCTTGTGGACCACGTCGACCTCGACCTCCTTCTTACACGCCACCGGACAGGAGTGACAGGTCGGCTCGTCGACGAGGATGTTCTCGCGGACGTTCTCGCCGGAGACGCGCTCGGCCTGGACGTCGACGCCGTCGGCCTCGCTGTACGCCTCGGTGGAGGTGTGTCGCGCGTTCTTCGTCGGGAGGCCGTCGATCTCCTCCGTCGCGTTCATCAGGACGTTGGTGCCGTACATCGAGAGCCCGCCCTCGTTGGGGGCGGTCACGTCGGACTCCCGGATGACCTCCATCGCCTGCTGGTACCCCTCCTGGAACGTCTCGGGGTCGGCCGGCTTCGGCATGTCGGTGCCGCTTTTCACCACGACCGCCTTCACGTTCTTCGAGCCCATCACGGCGCCCGTGCCGCCGCGGCCCGAGGCGCGGTCGTCCTCGTTGATGACGCAGCCGTAGCGCACCTCGTTCTCGCCGCCCTGTCCGATCGCCATCACGGAGACGTTCCGACCGACCTTCCCGTCGACCTCCTCGCCGAGCTGGTCGATGGTGTCGTGGACGCCCTGCCCCCAGAGGTGGGAGGCGTCGCGTACCTCGACGTCGCCGTCCTCGACGAACAGGTAGACGGGCTCGTCGCTCGCGCCGTCGAGCAGGAGGCCGTCGAGCCCGGCCCACTTGAGCCGCGCTCCGGACCAGCCCCCGTGGTGCGAGTCGGTGACCGTCCCCGTCAGCGGGGACTTGGTAACGAACGCGATCCGACCGCTCATCACGGTCTGGGTCCCCGTGAGGGGACCCGTCATGATCGCGAGCCGGTTGTCCGGCCCCAGCGGGTCGACGTCCGGGCCGGCGTCGAAGACGTACTTGACGCCGAGCCCGCGCGCGCCGATGTACTTCTCCGCGTCCTCCTCGTCGATCCCCCGGTAGTCGACCGCTCCGTCCCCGAGATCGACCTGTGCAACTCGGTCTCTGTAGCCGCCCATTTCAGTCATGTAATGCTCGTTCATTATAGACGGACTGTAGCGGGTTAGTTGTTCACCTCCGGTCGAAACGGGAACCGGTTACGTCGGAGCCCCCGCGGTCGACGGGGCGATATATAAACGGTGGTCTCGAAGAATCCGGAGAAAATCGCCGACATGACGACGCTTGCGCATGTGTCGCACGGACGAGACGAGGGCCGTACTGCCGAGCGGTTTCGGGAGGGACGACGCGCCGGGAGGCGACGGCGTCCGAATCGGGGCAGTCCGTGACCGCTAACTTCGCTGGCCGCGGACGAGAGGGCGTGAATCGGACCGACCGCGGACGCGACGGCGACTCTGACGACGACGCCAGCGACGCCGACGAGACCGATGACGCCGACGGCGACGCCGACCCCGCCGCAGGGAGAGGGCGGAGCGACGCGCGGCTGGGCACCGTCGCGTTCGCGCTGGCGGTCCTCGTCGCGTCGGTGATTCCCGTGTCGCGGGTCGCGTCCGGCGGCGGGGGGGGAAGCGGGGCCGGCTGGCCGGGAATCGGCGCGGTCGGCGCGCTTCCGTTCGAAGTCGGGCTCACCGACCCGTTCCACCTCGTCGGCTACGCGGTCCTGACGGTCCTCGCGAGCCGCGCGATCGGTCGGGGGCGGCGCGGGCTCCTCCTCGCCGCCGCCGGAGCGGTCGCGTTCGGTCTCGGGATCGAACTCGTGCAGGCACCGATCCCGTGGCGGTCGTTCGCGTGGCGCGACGCCGCCGTCAACGCGGTCGGGGCGGCGATCGGGTCGGCCGCGCTCGTCGCGGCCGGTGGGATCGGCTCGGGCGACGAGACCGACCCGGACGAGGCGTCACGCACGCGCCGCTCGCAATGACGACACGGCTTTACGCGTTCGCCCGCTTCCTCCGGTAATGAGCAAGCCGAGCCCCGACGCGTACGAGCAGGGGCGCGGGATGGACGCGCACAACGCCGTGATGCGCGACATCCGCGCCGAGCGCTCGGAGACGTACGACCCGACCCAGCCCACCCGCGTGTGGATCGACGAGGACAACACGCCCGACGGGGTCGTGAACTCCCTCACGATCATCTTAAACACCGGCGGCTGTCGGTGGGCCCGCGCCGGCGGCTGCACGATGTGCGGCTACGTCGCGGAGTCCGTGGAGGGCGGCAGCGTGAGCCACGAAGCCCTCATGAACCAGATCGAGGTCTGCCTCGACCACGAGCGCGAGGAGGCGGACGCCCCCGCAGAGCTGATCAAGATCTACACCTCCGGCTCGTTCCTCGACGAGCGCGAGGTCCCCGCGGAGACCCGCCGCGCCATCGCCGAGACGTTCGCGGACCGCGACCGGATCGTCGTCGAGTCGCTGCCGGACTTCGTGAGCCGAGAGAAGATCGGCGACTTCGCGGACCACGGCATCGCGACCGACGTGGCGGTCGGGCTGGAAACGGCGACCGACCGCGTCCGCCACGACTGCGTGAACAAGTACTTCGACTTCGCCGACTTCGAGGACGCCTGCGCGGAGGCGGCCGCCGCAGACGCCGAGTTCGACGCCGACGTGGGGATCAAGGCGTACCTCCTGATGAAGCCCCCCTTCCTCGCGGAGCCCGAGGCCGCCGCCGACATGATCGACTCGATCCGGCGCTGCGCCGACGTCGACGGCTGTCACACCGTCTCGATGAACCCGACGAACGTCCAGCGCTACACGATGGTCGACGAGCTGTTCTTCGAGGGCGGCTACCGCCCGCCGTGGCTCTGGTCGGTCGCGCACGTCCTCGAGGAGACCGCGGACGTCGACGCCATCGTGGTCTCCGACCCGGTCGGACACGGCTCCGACCGCGGGGCGCACAACTGCGGCGAGTGCGACGACCGCGTCCAGACCGCGATCAAGGACTTCGACAAGCGGCAGGACCCGAGCGTCTTCGAGCAGGTGTCCTGCGAGTGCGAGGCGACGTGGGAGCTCGTGATGGAGGAGGAGACGAGCTACAACATGCCGCTCGCGCGGTAGCTCCGCCTTTCGCCCACCCCCTTCCGACCACCCCCTTCCGACCACCCCCTTCCGACCACCTCCTTTCGCCCCCCGTCCGAAACGGGAGCGATCGAGGGCAATCGCGATCAGCTTATCCCACTATTCCGAAACGTTCGATCTGGTTCTCCCGTTTTTTCGGACGGAATTTGCATGAGAATGCGGACCATACCGATCGATCAGGTCGAAAAAGACCCTTATACCTCCGGATACTGAGGTAACGTATGAACGCAGACGCCAGCGGTCCTCGGTCGGACGCCAGCGGTTCCCGGTCCTTCCGCGCGAAGTCGGTGCTGTTCTGTGCGGAATGCAGCTTCGAGAACCCCGTTTCGGAGGGGTGGCTCGTCGTCAGCGACGGCGACGAGCGCACCGTCGTCTGTCCGGAGTGCGGCCACGTCGCCGACCACCGGACGGAGCGGTCGGCCCCGGCGCCGTCACAGCCCGCGGACTGACTCGCGACTCGGTCGGACGGCGATCGGACCGGCTTTCTTCACTCTCTCTCCGGCGCTCGCTCAGCGAGCACCGGGATCGCGTCCAGTCGCTCGTCGTCGAGCGCGTTCCAGTCGATTCCGTCCGGTCGCGCGTCCGTGGTCTCGGTCCGAACCGTTCGCTCCGGAGTCACCACTAAGTCGAGCGGCACGTCGTGGGCGTCCGGCGCGGGGAGATCGGACTCGCTCCCCTCGACCGCCGATTCGGGGCCGTCGAGGACGGACAGCTCGTGGACCGTCGTCGCGACCGCCGTGTCCGCGTCGACCGCGCCGAGCTCGCTGAGCACGCCCCACTCTAAGTCGCTGTACCCCTCGCCCTTTCCGATCCGGGCGCCGTCGCTCGTGACGCCCACGGAGCCGGCGACGATCAGGCCGACGCGCGGCACGTCCTCGGGCGCGGTGGGAACGCCGTACTCGTCGATTCCCGAGACGGTGGTGGCGTCGTCGATCTCCTCGGGCGGGATCTCGGCCGGATCGAGCCGGAGGAACGGGTCCGGGTCGCGGAGCCGCGGCTGGGCGACGAAGACGGTCTTCCCGGCGCGGAGCGCGGCCCGGCGGACCGGGAGCTGCGGCGCGTCGGGGTTGCACTTCAGGGTCGCCGCGTCGCGCCACTCGGGCGCGTCGGCGAGTCGCTCCGCGGCCGCGTCGGCCCCGGCGAAGTTCGGGATCCGACCGTGGGGCGGGAACGGGAACCGCGCTTGATCCCCCGCGTCGAAGGCGTCCCAGACGGCTTCGCGAACGGCCTGCTTGTCCATGGATCAAAGAGGAAGCGGGGCGACAAGTACCCCTCGACCCCGAAGCCGTCCCCCTCGCGTCCTGCGATCGTTTATTTACCGGTGTATTTATACATCAGATTCGTGTGAAGTAACTTATGCTCGAAGACGGACTCTCGTACCCGGTTCGCGGCGACTGGATCGGCCGGATCATCATCGGCGGGATACTGGGGCTCTTCTCCGTGCTCCTCCTCCCGGCGTTCGTCATCGTCGGGTACCTCGTGCGGGTGCTCGAAGAGACGATCGCCGGCGAGGAGGTGCCGCCGGAGTTCACCGACTGGGGCGACCTCCTGATGAAGGGTGTCATCGGAACGATCATCACGATCGCGTACACGGTGGTTCCGGTGATCGTGTACGGGATCGTCGTCGCGGTCGTGGTCGGCACCGGCGGCGCGGTCGGCGGGGACGCCGGCGCCCTCATCGGCGTCGTCGGTCTCCTGCTCGCGCTGGCGTTCATTCCGGTACTATTCCTCGTCTACTACGCGGTCCCCGCCGGCCTGACGGCGTACGCGGCCCGCGGCGAGATGGCCGCCGCGTTCGACATCGACCTCCTGAAGCCCACCCTGTTGAGCACCGAGTACCTCGTCGCCGTGCTGATGCCGATCGTCGTGGCGGTGATCACGTGGGTCGTCGCGGGCGTGCTCGCGGCGACGATCATCGGACTCCTCCTCGTCCCCTTCGTCCAGTTCTACGGGCAGGTCGCCGTCTTCCGGATGTTCGGGGCCGCGTTCGCGACGGTGAACGAGCAGATCGACGCCGATCCGGCCGACCCCGACACCGGCGCGGTCGGCGGCGACGAAGTCACCTACTGAGCGGTCCGACTGCGGTCCCGCGACGCGCCTTTTAAACCGTTCAACCGCCCACGTACGGGTATGTTCGAAGACCGGCCGGACCGCGACGCCGAGGTCGTCCTCGTGGGGCGCTCGAACGTCGGCAAGTCCACGCTGATGCGCGAGCTCACGGGTCACGACTTCTCGACCGGCGGCAAGCCGGGCGTGACCCGCCAGCCGAACCACTTCGACTGGGCCAGCGAGGGGTTCATGTTCACGGACCTGCCCGGCTTCGGGTTCATGTCCGGCGTCGAGGAGGAGCACCGCGAGGCGATCAAGACGAACATCGTGCGCTACCTGGAGGAGAACGCCGACTCGATCCTGGCTGGCGTCGTCGTGATGGACGGGAAGGCCGCCGTCGACATCATCGACCGCCACGCCGAGCGCGGGAACATCCCGCACGACGTGGAGATGTACGGCTTCCTCGAAGACGTCGGCGTCGAGCCCATCGTCGCGGTCAACAAGACCGACAAGATAGACGACCTTGACGAGCGGCTCGACGAGATCTGCGACCGCCTCGGCCTCTACCCGCCGTGGCAGCAGTGGTCCGACCGGATCGCCCCGATCTGCGCGAAGCGCGGCGACATCGAGGCGTTAGAGGAGTGCCTCCGGACGCGCTTCCACGAGCACAACCGCGACGACCTGCTGAAGTTCGTCTCCTGAGGCCGCGCGTCTTTTAAGTCGGCTGGCGGCGATGTCGCGCGCATGAACGCCCGTCCCGCCGCGGCGATCGGCGTCGCGCTCGCGACCTTCCTCGCCGTCGCCGCGCTGCTCACCGAACTCCTCGCGGCCCGGATCGCCTTTTCGGCGATCGTCGGGCTTCCGATCGGACTCCTCGCCGGCGCCGCGGCGGGGATCGCGACGTGGACGCGCCTCTGGGCCCTCCCGCGGGCACGGCCGCCCCTGCTCGGGGTCGCCGCCTTCGGCTACGCCGTGCTCGTCTCCGCCGCGGTCTCGTACGCTGTGCCGCCGGCTCGCGGGTTCGTCGGCGTCGACACGGCGGTCCCGTTCGCCGCGGGCTGTGCGGTCGTCGCGTTCCTGCTCGGTCGTCGGTACGCCGACCGAATCGGGTGAGTCGGTGGAGGGGAACGGGCGGTTCCGTCGCAGTCCTCCGCAGTGGACCGTTTCGCATCTCGATCGGTCAGACCGGTACCCAGTGATCGGGAGCGGGAGGAGGTCCCACACGGTGGTAGAGTGGTTGTTTATAAGCCGGAGTGTGGTGGTGCTGGCGGATGTTTAGAAGCGATCGTCGCCCTCAGGCCCACTCGATCCGGTACACTTCGGCGTCGATGTCTCGGGAGGCGTCGGTGTGGTGGTCGAACTGCGCCTCGATCGCGAAGTCGGCGGCGAACGCGTGGGTGACCTCGCCGCCGTTGTCGGCCGCGAACGCCTCGACGAACTCGCGGCTGCCGGCGTTGTGGACCGAGTAGGAGACGGCTGCAACGCGGCTCGCGGTCGCGAGGAACCCGCGGTCGGCGTTCCGGTTCCCGTCCTGCGCGCCGAACGGCGGGTTCATCACGACGGTCACCGGGTCGGGCACGTCGAGCGGGAGCCGTGTCGCGTCGCCCTGCAGCCAGTGGACGGGGGCGCTGGCGGCGACCCGACGCTCGTTTTCGAGCGCGGTCGCGAGCGCGTCGCGGTCGAGTTCGATCCCGAGCACGCGCGCTGGGCCGCGGAGGGCGGCGGCCAGCGCGAGCATGCCGGTCCCGGTGCCCAGATCGAGGACGGTCCGCCCGTCGACGTCGCCGTGGAGGTCCGCGAGGTGGACGACGTGCGCCGCCAGATCGGGGGGCGTCGGGTACTGTTCGAGCGCGGCGCTGGGCGCCTCGAAGCCGGCGACGACGCCGAGCTTGGTCGCGAGCGAACGCTTCGACGCCATCCGGTCAGGCGGGGGACGAGCCGTCGTCGACGCGGACGAGCTCGACGCCCTCGCGGCGCGCGCGCTCGGCGAGCGCCGACAGCGCCGGCTCGGCGGCCTCTCGGTCGGCGACCTCGCCCAGCCGGACCTCGATCCGACCGGCGCCGAGGAAGGAGGCGGCGCGGACGAACTCGCGGAGCCGATCGGCCTCGCGCTGGGTGGAGAGCGCGTCGTCGCAGTCGAAGCAGGCCGCGACGGAGAGCGTCGCCGGCTGGTAGCCGCGGGCGGAGAACTCGGCTTTGAGGTCGCGGAGGTGTTCGGGAGCGGTGCTTTCGAGGTCGGCGGCGTCGACGACGATGGGGTCTATCTCCGCGGGGCGACAGCCGCGGAGCGTGGCTTCGATCCCGTCGGACTGCGTCGTGCTCATACTCCTCTATATGTATTAGTAATACAAAAGCTTTGGTAAATGCTTTATAGTAATATATCGCAGACGAAGACGGCTCGGTATCGATCCGACATCGGCTCGATAGCAGTCCGACATCAGCCCGATAGTAGTCCGACATCAGCCCGATAGCAGTCCGATCTCGGCCAGTGATCGGCCCGGATCTGCCGGCGGTTCCGACCGTCGAGCTCGGTCACGTTTCGTGTTCGTGTCGCCGTCACAACCCGCGTTCGTCCCGTCGTCGCAACCGGCCGATCCGGAGTCGGCTCGAATCAACCCAGACGCGGTAAACGGGCCACAGAGTAGCCTTCAAGCCGTTTTACTCGTTCAGTCGGAGCGGCGCTTGAGCCGGGCGAACCTGCGACCCGGGACAAAGGTTTAAATGCGGCAATAACCAGAAACCTTATAATGGAACGTCCGAGCCGCCAGCGCCAACAGGAGCGGGAGACCGAGCAAGAATCGGACGAAGAAACGGTGTCCTGTCCGGAGTGTGACTCCACCGATATCGTCACCGACGCCGATCAAGAGCTCGTCTGCGAGGACTGCGGCCTGGTGCTGGACGAACGGAACATCGACCGCGGCCCGGAGTGGCGCGCGTTCAACCACTCGGAGCGCCAGTCGAAGTCGCGCGTCGGCGCCCCCATCACCGAGACGATGCACGACAAGGGGCTGACGACGACGATCGACTGGAAGGACAAGGACGCGTACGGCCGGTCGCTGTCCTCCGAGAAGCGGTCGCAGATGCACCGGCTGCGCAAGTGGCAGGAGCGGATTCGGACGAAGGACGCGGGCGAGCGCAACCTCCAGTTCGCGCTCTCTGAGATCGACCGCATGGCCAGCGCGCTCGGCGTCCCGCGATCGGTACGCGAGGTCGCCTCCGTCATCTATCGCCGCGCGCTCAACGAGGACCTCATCCGCGGGCGCTCGATCGAGGGCGTCTCCACCGCCGCCCTCTACGCGGCCTGCCGACAGGAGGGGATCCCCCGCTCGCTCGACGAGGTCGCCGACGTGTCGCGCGTCCCGCAGAAGGAGATCGGGCGCACCTACCGCTACATCTCCCAGGAGCTCGGATTAGAGCTGAAGCCGGTCGACCCGAAGCAGTTCGTCCCGCGGTTCGCCTCGTCGCTCGAGCTGAGCGAGGAGGTCCAGTCGAAGGCGACAGAGATCATCGACGTCTCCGCGGAACAGGGACTGCTCTCCGGGAAGTCCCCGACCGGCTTCGCCGCCGCCGCGATCTACGCCGCGTCGCTGCTGTGCAACGAGAAGAAGACCCAGCGCGAGGTCGCCGACGTCGCGCAGGTCACCGAGGTCACCATCCGCAACCGGTATCAAGAGCAGATCGAAGCGATGGGGTTCCGGTAGGACCGCCGTCGACGACGCCCTCCGAGGAGCGGCGGGTTTGACGCGTCGCCGTGATCGGGTTTTTAATCGACACCGAGCGTAGCGTGCGACGAGATGTACTCCCAGATCCTCGTGCCGACCGACGGCAGTCCGGCGTCGGACGCCGCGATCGAGCACGCGATCGACCTCGCACGACAGTACGACGCCCGCCTGCACGCCCTCTACGTCGTCGACGGCGCGGCGTACTCGACGCTCGAAGCCGGCGCCGACGTCGTCGTCGAGGCGCTGGAATCCGAGGGGAAGGAGGCCACGCGCCGAGTCGCCGACGCCGCCGCGGACGCGGGCGTCGACTGCGAGACGACGGTCGCCACCGGCACCGCGTACCAGTCGATCCGCGACTACGTCGAGGAGAACGACGTCGACGTGATCGTGATGGGGACGCACGGCCGGCGGGGGCTCGACCGCTACCTGCTCGGCAGCGTCACGGAGCGGGTGGTCCGCACCTCCGACGTGCCGGTACTGACGGTGCGCCAGCCCACCGATGAGTGACCGATCGCGGCCCCGGTGACGACGATGCGCGACTGGCTGTCACATCGGGTCGTCTCCTCGCCGGACCACACCGCGCTGATCCGCGCCGAGGACGGCGAGGCGTGGACCTACACCGACCTCGACCGGCTCGTCTCCGAGACCGCCGGCCGGCTCGTCGGGCACGGCGTCGAGGCGGACGACAGGCTCGGCGTCCTCACGCCCCCCTACGTCGGCACCGTCGGGCTCGTCCACGCGGCGATGCGCATCGGGGCGACGTTCGTCCCCCTCGGACAGGAGCTGACGGAGCGGGAGCTCGCCGAGCGCGTCGAGCGGGCCGACCTCGACGCGGTGGTGTGCGCGGAGCCGACGGAGGACGCCGCGGTGGGCGCCGTCGAGGAGTGCGACGCCGTCGGTGAGATCCCGGTGCTCTCCGTGGACGATCCGGCGTCCCAGAGCGTCACGGCGGTCCACAGCGTCGATCCGGACCCCGTCGAGCCGGCGGAGTGGGCCGAGTCCGACTACCTCTGTGTCCTGTTCACCTCGGGGACGACAGGCGAGCCCAAGCCGGTCCCGCTCACCGCGGGCAACGTGTACAGCTCGGCGGTCGCCTCCGCGTTCCGGCTCGGCGTCGACGGCGGGGACCGGTGGCTCGTGTCGCTGTCGCTCCACCACATGGGCGGGCTCGCCCCGGTGTACCGCTCCGCGCTCTACGGGACGACGCTCGTGCTCCGCGAGGGGTTCGATCCGGGCGGCACCGCCGACGACATCGACGCCTACGACGTGACCGGGATCTCGCTGGTCCCGACCATGCTCAAGCAGATGCTCGACCGGCGGGGGACCCTCTCGGACACGCTCCGGGTGGTGCTGCTCGGCGGGGCGCCCGCCCCGGACGAGCTGATCGAGCGCTGCCGCGACTACTCGATCCCGGTGTACCCGACCTACGGGATGACCGAGTCGGCCTCGCAGATCGCGACCGCGACGCCGCGGCAGACGCGGGGGCGGCTCGGAACCGTCGGCCGACCCGTCTTCGGCACGGACGTGACGGTCGTCGACGGGGACGGGACGCCGGCCGAGCCCGGGGAGGCCGGCGAGATCGTCGTCGACGGTCCGACGATCACGCCCGGATACATCGCCGGACCGCCGGGGGATGAAGAGGGCACCCTCGACCGCTCGGCGTTCGGCCCGCACGGTCTCCACACCGGCGACGTGGGGCGCATCGACGACGAGGGGTTCCTCTACGTGCTCAACCGGCTCGACGACCGGATCGTCACCGGCGGCGAGAACGTCGAGCCCGGCGAGGTGGTCGACGTGCTCCGGGAGTTCCCGCAGGTCGAGGACGCCGCCGTGGTCGGGCTCGACGACGACGTGTGGGGCGAGCGCGTCTCCGCGCTGCTCGCGGTCGGTGACCTGTTGGGAGTCGCCGGCCCAACCGACCCGGACGAGCTAGACGAGCCAGCCAACATGGCTGATCCGGCCGATCCTGACGACTCGGAGGAGGAGGTCGGCGGCAAGGGCTCGGAGGGCGACGGCTCGCCCGAGCCGCCGGAGGGCGACATAGACCGTCGGGCCGAGAGCGACCCGGCGCCGCTCGTGGACGAAGCGCAGCTCGTCTCATTCGCCCGGGACCGACTCGCGGGGTTCAAGATCCCGAAAACCGTCGCGTACGTCGGCGAGCTCCCCCGAACCGTGTCCGGGACCGTCGACCGGGAGGCCGTCCGCCGGATCCTCCGGGAGCGCGGGCACGACCCGCGGCGCGAGGCCGACGCCGATCTGGAGACGGCCGGGTTCGAGCCCGCCGATCCGGCCGATCCGGCCGATCCGGCCGATCCGGCTGATCCGGCTGATCCGGCTGATCCGGCCGATCCGGCGGACGCCTCGGAATCCGAGGACTCGTCGAGTCCGATCGAATCGGCGGAACCGCACGGGGTCGACGGAAGCGACGAGTCGCCGGGCGAGACGCCGGACCCGTCAACGCTGCCCGACGAGATCGGCTCCGCCGAGCCGACTGACTGGCCCGCCAACGCGGGAGACGGGAAATCCGACGCGGGAGACGGGAAATCCGACGCGGGAGACGGGAAATCCGACGCGGGAGACGGGAAATCCGACTCAACGGACGTGGACGGGGAATCACCGGGTGCGGACGACCAGTCGGGAGATTCGGACGCGGATTCGACGGAGAGAGGCGGAGATTCGGGAGACGCAGAGGAGGACTCGGAGGCCGCAGACGGAGACCCGGAAGGAGCAGACGGAGACTCCGTGGCCGCGGACGAGGAGCCGACCGATGCGGGTTCGGACGATCAGGTGTAAACTCACCCGGAGTTTTTCGTTGTTCCACGAACGTTTTGCCCGCGGGGGCCACACGTAGCCCATGGACCTACTCGACGACAGCGTCGTTCCGGAGCACGCGCGGGACGTGAAAGCGGAGGCCCGGGAGTTCGCCGCCGAGCACATCGCCCCGAACGCCCAGGAGTACTACGAGTCCGGCGAGTACCCGTGGGAGGTGCTGGAGGCGGGGATGGACGCCGGACTCGTCGCGCAGGACATCGGCGAGGAGTACGGCGGGAAGGGATACGACCTCGCGCAGGTGCTCGCGATCGCTGAGGAGTTCTACCGCGCTGACGCGGGCATCGCGCTCACGCTCCAGCTCGCGAGCTTCGGCTGCGAGATGGTCGAGCAGTACGGGACGGACGAACAGAAGGAGGAGTACCTCCGACCGGTCGCGGAGAACGACCAGATCTCGGGGCTCGCGGTCTCCGAGCCGGAGACCGGCTCCGACCTCGCGGGGATGACGACGAAGGCCGAGAAGGTCGAGGGCGGCTACGAGCTCACCGGCGAGAAGTACTGGGTCGGCAACGCGGTCGAGGCCGACTGGCTCACGGTGTACGCCAAGACGGGCGACGGCGAGGACCGCTACTCCAACTACACGCTGTTCATCGTCGAGACCGACTCGGACGGCTACGAGGCGGAGCACATCCCCGAGAAGATGGGGATGCGCGCCTCCAAGCAGGGCCACATCGTCTTCGAGGACTGCTTCGTCCCCGAGGAGAACGTCGTCGGGAGCGAGGGCGGCGGCTTCTACGTGCTCGCGGACTTCTTCAACCACGGCCGCGTCGTCGTCGGCGGCCACGGGCTGGGACTCGCGGCCGCGGCCATCGAGGAGGCCGAGGAGTTCGTCCACGGCCGCAACGCCTTCGGCCGCACCGTCAACGAGTTCCAGGCGGTCCAACACACCCTCTCGGACATGCGGATCGGCTTCGAGTCGGCGCGGGCGCTCAACTGGCGCGCCTGCGAGAAGGTCGCGAACAACGAGGACGCCGGCTACTGGGCCGCGCTGGCGAAGACCAAGTCCACCGAGGTCGCCACCGACTGCGCGGAGCAGGGGATGAAGCTCCACGGCGGGCGCTCGATCCTCACCGACCGCCGGATCGCCCGCGTCTACCGCGACGTGCGCATCCCGGTGATCTACGAGGGCGCGAACGACATCCAGCGGAACCTGATCTACCGGCAGTCGCGCTGAGGCGGACGACGGCTCCGACCGCCGCCGACCGCGTCCACGCGGGGCGCCCCGACGAAAACGCCAAGACGCCGGGGGGACACCACGAGGTATGCGACTGGAGGACTACTGGGGGATCGGCCCGAAGACGAGCGAGCGGCTCGCGGAGTCGCTCGGGACCGAGCGGGCGATCGAGGCGATCGAGGCGGCCGACGTGCGGGCGCTCGTCGACGCCGGGATCCACCGCGGGCGGGCCACCCGGATCCTCCGCCGGGCCAACGGCGAGGCCGGGATGGACGTCCTCGCCACCGGGGACACGCGCTCGGTGTACGACGACCTCCTCGCGCTGGCGGCGGGCCACGCGCTGACCGCCCACGCCGCCGACCGGATCCGCGTGCTGACGCCCCTCACCGACCGGGACGCGGTCGAGTCCCGGCTCGACGAGGTGGTCGCCGCCCGCGACGCGTGGGAAGGGTTCGACGACGGCGAGCGCGAGCGGGTGATCGAGTCGTTCGACGACTACGACGACGCGGAGGGCTCTGACCTGGCGGCCGTCGAGACTGCCGTCGCGCTGCGCGAGACCGGGCTCACCGGCGCTCCGTTCGAGGGGATCGGCGCGCTGGACGGGGACGCCCTGCGCGACGCCGCCGACGCCCTCGCGGACGTGCGGGGCGCGATCGGTCCGGCGGGCGCCGGCGGCGAGGGCGAGATCGAGGTCGCGCGAGGTGCGGACGACGAGCTGGACCGTCGGCGCGACCGGCTCGACGCGGCCCGCGACCTCGCGAACTCCGCGTTCGACGTGCTCGACGCGGTCCGGGACGGCTCACTGCGGGACTTCGAGGCGCTGGAGGCGGCGACGGTCGACCACGTCGCGCGCGAGACCGGCGTCGACCCGGCGACGGTGCGCTCGGTCGCGCCGGACGAGGCGCTCGACGCCGCCGACTTCGTCTCCGCCACGCTCCGCGACCTGGTGACGGAGCTGGAGGAGGCGGTCGCGGAGCGCGAGGCGACCGTCGCCGACGACATCCGCGAGCGGCTCGGCGGGATGGGGGTCGAGGGCGGGGACGGCGAGAATCCCGAGACCGACGACGACGAACGCGACGAATCGGGCGCGAGCACCGTCGCCGCCGCGGTCGCGGCCGTCTCCGACGCCGCGTTCCTGCTGTCGCTCGGGCGATTCGCGGCCGCGTTCGACCTGACCCGACCGACCCTCGTCGACGATGGCGTGGCCGTGCGCAACGCCCGCAACCTCTTCATCGACGGCGACGTCCAGCCGGTGTCGTACGCGATCGGCACCCACTCGCTCGCGGGCGACCCCGGCCTGGCGAGCGCCGAGGCGCCGCCGACCGGCGACCGCGTGAGCGTCCTCACCGGGGCGAACTCCGGCGGGAAGACCACCCTGTTGGAGACGCTGTGTGCGGTGGCGCTTTTGGCGTCCATGGGGCTCCCCGTGCCGGCCGAGGAGGCCGAGGTCGGCGCGTTCGACCGGATCGTGTTCCACCGGCGGCACGCCTCCTTCAACGCCGGCGTGTTAGAGTCGACGCTGAAGTCGGTGGTGCCGCCCCTGGTCGCCGACGGCCGGACCCTCATGTTAGTCGACGAGTTCGAGGCCATCACGGAGCCGGGGCGGGCCGCGGATCTCCTGAACGGGCTCGTGACGCTCACGGTCGACCGCGGGGCGCTCGGGGTGTACGTCACCCACCTCGCGGAGGACCTGAGTCCGCTCCCGGAGCCCGCCCGGATCGACGGCATCTTCGCCGAGGGGCTCACGAGCGACCTGGACCTCCGGGTCGACTACCAGCCGCGGTTTGGCACGGTGGGGAAGTCGACGCCGGAGTTCATCGTCTCCCGGCTGGTGGCGAACGCGAAGGACCGCGGCGTCCGGGCCGGGTTCGAGCACCTCGCCGGCGCGGTCGGCGAGGAGGCGGTCCAGCGCACACTCTCGGACGCGGAGTGGTCGGAGGGCGATGACTGACGAGGGGTCGGCCGCGTCCGACGGACCGCGCCGGATCCGGTCGATCGCGGTCCACCGCGACGACGTGGCGACCGCGCTGGAGGCGACCCTCCGGAGCGATCGCGAGGTCGCGCTCCGCGTGACGCCGCCCTTCTCGGGGCGGATGCGCGCCCGGCTGCACGCGCTCGACGCGGACGGTGGGGACGGAGCCGGCACCGACGCCGACCCCGCCCCGATCCACGTCGACCCGCGCGACCTCGTCGCGGACGTCCCCCCGTACCCGGAGGTGGACGAGACGATGGCGGACAACCCGGACGCCGACCTGGAGACCCGCAGAGAGCGACACACCGAGGCCGTCGAGTCGTGGCGCGAGACGATTCGGGAGTCGGTGGTCGAGAGCGTCGAACTCGACGCCGGCGGGGGTGACGGAGACGAAGAGACCGTCGAGGTCGACGTGGCCGCGCTCGGCTGAGCGCAATTGACAGCGGGAGTGAGTATGGCAAATTGGCGGATCGGTTGTTGATAAGTCAGATTGGGGTGTCGCTGGCGGCTGTTTATACGTGATCGACGTGTCTGTGGTGAATACCTCCAAAGCCCCAGCCGGCGAGGCGGGCGCACGCTCGCTGTGCTCCTCGCTCAGTCGCTGTCGCTCCTTCGCTGCGGTGCTTACGTCGCCTGCGCCCGCCTTGCGGCTGGCCCTTTGAGTCCCACCCCGCGACCGCACCGCAGCCTCACGCCTCCCCAGCCTCGTCGCCCGGCGCTTATAAGCGCCGCGACTCCCTCGCGCGTGCTCCTCGCGGCCTGTCGGCCGCTCGCAGGCACGCGCCACCGCACATATTTATAAGCGATCGTCGCCGTCGCTCACGACAATTTAAATACTACCTTGCCACCGACGAACTGCAAAACTCACTCCCGCCGTCGATCAAGGGAGGTGTCTTCAGCGACCACCGGGTTGAACGTGACCCCGGCGGATCGGGGGCGTTCAACGGTGCCGGCTTAAAAACCGCCTTCAACTACAGCCGGAGCCGCTCGACCGCGGTGCCGGCGCCCGCGAACTCGCCGAGGACCGCGTTATCATTGCCATCCTCACCGGTGTTCGCGGCGGCGACGACGATCGTCTTCGCGTCGAGCGCCGGGTCAAGGCGGAACTCGTACTCGCCGTCCGTCGGCGTCGCGGTCTCGGAGCCGTCGGGCGTGTACACGGCGACGGTGTCCGCGTCGGTCTCGCCGGCGACGACGAGGGCGTCGTCGACGTAGTCGTCGGTCGCCGTCAGCTCCGGGGGCGCCGACCGGGCGCGCTCAACGTAGCGGTCGCGGACGACCGTCGGCGTCTCGACGGGTTCGCCGGCGTCGACGCCGTGCGCGAGCCGGATGAAGCCGGCCATCGACCACGCGAGGGGGGTGGCCCCCCCGGTTCCCTCGCCGAACTCCCAGCCGTAGTCGGTCGGGTGTTCGCGGTCCCACACCTGCTCGGGGAGCATGCGGCCGGAGTTGCCGAACCCGGCCATCGTCTCCAGAAGGGCGTCGGGTTCGAGGGCGTCCTCGTCGGTGCCGCCGAAGCCGTCGGGGCCGTCGGCGCGGGCGCGGAGCTCGTACTCGCCGCGCTCGCCGGTGAAGATCGGCCACAGGCGCCCGCGACCGTCTCCGGTCCCGGCCCACGGCGCTCCGGGGTCGCCGCGCGCGAGCTCGCCGTACGCGTCGCCGACGTACCGGTACCACGCGGGGCCGTACGGGGTGTCGACGCGGATCGAGTCGTCGACCACGGAGACGGAGTTGCGGACCACTTGGTCGTCGGCGGGCTTCACGCCGAGCCGGACCAGTTCGAGGAAGCCGCCGTCGACGATCTCCCGCTCGTCGTAGGTGGGGCCGTCGTTGGCGATCGTTCGCGGGCGACCGATCTCCGGGTCGCCGTCGGCCGTGATCCGCACGTAGTAGGGCGTCTCGCCGTGCCGCTCGGTGCCCGTCGCGGTCGCGCACCACTCCTCGACGCGGGCCGCCCAGTCGTCCGCGAGCGCGAGCCACGCGAGGGCGTCGGCGCGGAGCGAGTCCGGCGACTCCCCGCTTTCCGCGCCGCCCGCATCGACCCGGTCGGCCTCGGCGACCGCGAGCGCGGCGCCGCAGACCAGCCCCGCCACCTCGGCGGCGATGCTCGACGGCGAGAAGCCGGCCTCCTCCTCCCAGCGCTCTTGGGCCGTCTCCGGGCCGTTGGCGGCGATGTAGCCAAGCGAGCGGCGGACCTGGTCGTAGGTGTAGTCGGCGTCGGCGGGCGCGGTCCCGTGTTCGTACAGCTGCCACGCCATCACCGACGGGAAGGCGATGTTGTCCATCTGCTCGCCGCCCCACCGCGTGCGCCCGTCGATGTAGGTGTTCTGCGGGAGGAACCCGTCGTCGTCCTGCTGGGTGTTGTAGAGGTACGCGAGCGCGTTCGCGCCGCGCTCGATCTCGCCGACCTCGATCAGCGCGGTGAACACCTGATAGAGGTCCCGCGACCAGACGAAGTTGTAGCCGTACCCCCTGTCCTCCGCGGCGTACTCGGTCTCGCCCCACGGCACCGACGGGCTGGCGATCCCGGCGCCGTCGTGCCGCTTGTCCTCAACCGCGGCGAGCGTCATCAGCGCGAACCGGTACTGGGTCGCTAACTCTGGGTCGCCGGTCACGGAGTCGGGGAACTCCCGGTCCGCGAGCCACTCCCGCCACGTTTCGACGTACGACTCGGAGACCGCCGGGAACCCGCGGGAGACGGCACCGCGCGCCTCGCCGAGCGCGGCGGCGGTGTCGGCGTTCTCGGCGAACCCGAGCGCGACCGCGTCCGAGACCTCGGTACCGCTGCCGACCAGTCCGGCGAGCACCACGTTTCCGGCGGCGGTTTCGCTCCCCTCGCCGCGGTCGCCGTCCGCGAACAGCGCGTCGGCGGCGTCGCCGCCAGCCGCGAGCGCGCTCGCCCACTCGAAGCCCCCGGCGCTGTCGAGCGCGAGGGCGACCTCGAAGGGGTCGCCGCCGTCGTCGACGAGCTTCCCCGGACCGCGCTCGGCGTCGTCGTTGCGCGCGAGCAGGTGGTACCCGTCGGCGCCGCCGACGCGGTCGCCGCGGTCGTTCGTCCCGACGTTCGTGACCGTGGTGTCGACCACGGCGTACACGTCGTACTCGCGGCTCCCCTCGAACGACACGTCCGCGAGGATCGCGTCGCCGTCGGTGTCGACCGCGTACTCGACGGTGAGCGTCCAGGTGTGGCCGTGGCCGTCGCCGGTCTCCCGGATCGTCTGGCGGTACGCGAGGGCGTCGTCCGCGGTCGGCTCCGTGGTCCGCTCGACCGTCTCCGTCGCCGTCACGTGGCTCGTCTCGTCGAAGGTCCGGACCGTGTACCCCGTCTCCGGGTCGGCGACGAGGAAGTCGAACGTCCGGACGTTCATCACGTCGATCCGGGGGAACCGCGCCTCGGTGAGCGCGCCCTCCGTCAGCGTGAACCAGACCGGGACCGGGTCGTCGGCCTCGTGGTCGGCCGGGGTGCCGACGCCGAACTTCCGACCGGTCGTCCAGTGGGGCGCCTCGCCCGGCCCCCGCGGCTCGTCGTGGGGGACCGGGAGCGCCCCGTGTCGGGCGAGCGTCACCGTCGCGTCGATCCGGAGGGCGTGCGACCACGCGATCGGGGTCGCGCCGTCGAGGTCGCCGTCGTCGAACGCCTGCTCGGCGATGAGCCCGGCGTCGTTGACGAACGGCCCGTCGGGCTCGCACAGCGCGTAGAGGTCCCGGGCGGCGCCGAACAGATCGCCGGCGTCCCCGCCCCGTTCCCGGACCAGTCCGCCCAGCTCGGCGGCGGCGGTCGATCCCCACAGCGTCGCGATCGACCACACCTTCGCGCCGCCCTGCTCCGCGGTGCGCCAGTCGTCGCCCGTGAACCTGACGAGCCCCTCCACGTCCGCCGTCTCGCGGCGGAGCTCGCCGATCGTCGTCAACACGTGCGTCGTCACGCGGTCGAGAAAGGCGTCGAAGTCGACATCGGCCGCGGCGGTGGCGGCACCTCCGTCAGTTTCCCCCGCGCGCTCCTCGCGGAGTGCCGCGTACTCGGACGCCGCGCCCGCGAGCGCGAAGGTGCTGGCGTCGGGGCGGTCGTCGCGGTCCTCCGCGCTCGCGCGCTGCGGGAACCGCTCCGTGTCCGGGTTCCAGCGCTCGTGTAAGCCCGCGAGCGCGGCGTCGGCGGCCGCGGCCGCGTCGGCCCGCACGTCGTCGGGGAGGGGTGCGCGCGCCGCGGCGGCGAACGCGCGGAGGTACGTCGCGCCGGTGTGGGTGAAGCGCCCGAGCGCGTTCTCCCAGCAGTTCTGGCACCGCCGCGGGAGCCCGTCGTCCTCGGTCGTCTCCCGGAGGAAATCGAGCGCGTCCGCGATCGTGTCGTCGACGCGGTCGCGCCACTCCGGGGGGAGGTCCGCGGTCCGGCGGAGCCGGGCGAGGAAGGCGACGACCGACGCGGGCTGGTCGAGCTGGTCGTTCGGCCCGGGGGTGCCGTTCGCCCCCTCGATCCGGGCGTTCGCCCAGCCGGGGGCGACCTTGCCGGAGTCGGCCCACACCCGGTGGGGCCACGAGCCGTCGGCGTCCTGCGTGCGGCAGAAGAAGGAGGCGCTCGCGAGCAGCTCCTCGTCGGCGTCGAGACCGAGCTCGTCGCTCGCGCCGAGCAGGGCCAGCGAGGTCTCCGCCTCGTCGCGGAACCACGTGTAGCCGTAGCCGCCGGAGGTGGAGTAGAAGGCGTCGAACTCCGGGGCGGCGATCCGCGCGCCGGACTCGGCGGTGAGCAGGTCGAGCGCGCGGAGGTCGCTCGCGAGCACCGACCGGCGCGGCGCGTCGGCGGGCACGACCGGCCCGCGGCCCTCGGCGGCCTCGCGGAGGTCGTCGGCGTCGGGGTAGGCGGTCGCGACCCGCGACAGCTCGTCGATGCGGCGCTGACGGTCGGGGCCGTCCGTGATCGCGTCCTTGGCGTCGTCGACCGTCTCGCGGGTCTCGCGCCTGTCGAGGACGGCGCGGCTCGCGAGCGTGACGCGCTCGGTCCGCCCGTCGCGCTCGAAGGGCGCGCGGACGACCACGTCGGGGGTGAGCCGGGAGTCCTCGCGCTGGTCGATCTCGCCGCGGTGCGGGAACCCCTCGCCGTTCTCGCCGAGCAGCTCCGGGACCGTGCGGAGCCGCTGGCCGTGCGCGGCCGACAGCCCCGTGGAGGCGGTGAGGAAGTCATGTTCCGTGCGGTGGTACACCTCGACGACGCTGCCGGCCTCGGGGCCGGCCTCCTCGTGGACGAGGTTGCCGACGCGCCCCTCGACCATGTCGGGTGAGAACGCGCAGGCGGCGACAAGCTCCGCGCCGGCCGGCGGGGCGCCGCGCAGCTCGACGTGCGTGAGGTGGGTGTCGCTCACCACCAGGTCGAACTGGTGGATGGTGTAGCGCCCGGCGTCGTACTCGGTCTCGACGAGGGGCGTGTCGCCGTCGTAGTGCTGTCGGGTCGTGGTGAGGTCGTCGAACCAGCGGACGCCCCGTCCGGCCGTGATCCCCATGCGGAGCCGGTCGGCGCCGCCGACCCCGGACAGGGAGTACGAACAGTCGTGGACGGTGCCGTCCGGTCCGACGTGGACGAGCCGTCCGTCGTCGCCCGTGAACGCGCCGGCGGTGGTGGGTCGCTCCGCCGGGTAGCGCTCGCCGCGCCGACGTTCGTGTTCTGTGAGAGCGGTTCGCAGTCGCATGGGTTCCCTGCGATTCCCGGCGTGAAAGCCTTGACGAACGAGGCCGTCTGCGGGGCGCGACGCTTGCCGTCTGCGGGGCGCGACGCGATCCGGCCCTGGGGACGCCCGGTCGACGGCGACCCGCGCAGGAGCAACACCGAAGACCCCGGGCGCCGATGGGGGTGACATGCACCATCCCGGACCCCCGCGATTCCTCGCGACCGGCGAGACCACGGAGCTCGCACCGCGCGATCCGGACCCGAGCGCGTCCTACGCGTGGCGCGTCGTCGACGCGCCCCCGGACAGCGAGGCGACGGTCGGCCCCGACCCGGTGACCGAGTTCACTCCCGACGTCCCCGGGCGCTACCGGATCGGCCTCGACGCGCCGGACGGCGACCACCTGCTGACGATCCGCGCGTTCCCGTCGAGCTACGAGGGCGTCGACGTGGCGGGCGGAAGCGGGACGGCGATCCGCGACCGAACCGCCGGCGATGCCCCGGTCGGCTACGCGGAGTCACACGGTCACGAGGGAGTGGGACGGCCGCGCGTGCGACTGGACGCGACCGTGGATGACGGCGGAGACGGCGGCGCGCCCGACGACGGCGCCCCCGAGATCGTCGTCCGCGCGACGCCGACGCCGAACCCCCGCTCCTCGCTCGCCCCGGAGGACCTGCGGGTGACGTTCGTCGTCGACGACCGCGACGTGGAGAGCGCGGTCGCGGAGGGGCGGACCAACCCGCGGGACGCCCTGGAGACGAGCGACGACGGACGGGAGCTCCGGGTGCCCGCGGCCGCGGTCGCGGACCGCCTGCGCGTCCACGGGGTCGCCGTCGCCGCGGAGCCCGGACGGGAGCCGCGCGTCAGCGTCGCCGACGCGGTCGCGGTCGACCGGCGCGACGCCGGGACGGTGCGGGGAGGCGAGGGGGCCGGGCGGATCGGCGGTCCGGACGCGCCCGACTTCGAGACGGTTCGGCTCAACGACCCGCCGGCGTGGACCCGCGACGCGTCCGTCTACGAGGTGTACGTGCGGACGTTCGCCGACGGAAGCGGCGGGGGCGGCGAGGGCGGCGGGGACGGAGGCGATGGAGACGGCGAGCGGGGAGAGACGTTCGACGCGATCGCGGAGCGGATCCCGGCGATCGCGGAGCTCGGCGTCGACACCCTGTGGCTCACGCCGGTCCTCCAGCACGACGGGAAGCCACACGGCTACAACATCACCGACTTCTTCGACGTGGCCGAGGACCTCGGCGACCGCGACGACTACGAGGCGCTGGTCGAGACCGCCCACGACCACGGCCTGCGCGTGCTGTTCGACTTCGTCGCGAACCACACCGCGCGCGACCACGAGTGGTTCGAGGACGCCTACGAGAACCCGAACTCCCCGTACCGCGACCGCTACGAGTGGCAGGAGTCGGGCGAGCCGGGCACGTACTTCGACTGGGAGCTGATCGCGAACCTGAACCACGCGAGCCTCGACGTGCGGCGGTTCCTCCTCGACGTGGTCGACGAGTGGGCGCCGCTCGTCGACGGGTTCCGCTGCGACATGGCGTGGGCGGTCCCCGACTCCTTCTGGCGGGAGCTCCGCGACCGGGTGAAGGACATCGACCGGGAGTTCCTGCTGATGGACGAGACGATCCCGTACATCCCCGGCTTCCACGAGGGGATGTTCGACGTGCACTTCGACGCGACGCTGTACTTCCAGCTCCGCCAGATCGGGCGGGGCGTCGACCCCGCCGCGTCGGTGCTGGACGCGATCGACCAGCGCGCGGAGATCGGCTTCCCGGACCACGCCGAGTTCCTCCAGTACATCGAGAACCACGACGAGACGCGCTACCGCGTCGAGTGCGGGGACGCCGCCGCGGCCGCGGCGGGCGCGGCGATCGTCACCCTGCCGGGCGTCCCGATGATCTACGCGGGCCAGGAGATCGGCCAGCGCGGCCGGCGCGACGCGATCGCGTGGGAGCACGCCCGCGAGGGCGTCCGCGAGCGCTACGAGCGGCTGCTCGCGGTCCGCGACGAGCACCCCGCGCTCGGCCCCGACGGCGACCTCGACCGGATCGGATACCACGTCGCCAGCGGCGACCTCGCGGAGCGGCCGATCGTCGCCAGCGGCGACGTCCACCCCGACGACGTGGTGGCGTTCCGCCGGAGCGACGGCGAGGAGTCGCTGGTCGTCGTCCTCAACTTCGCGCCCGAGCCGGCGAGCGTCGCGGTCGGCGCCGACCACGGGAAGCGGAACCTCGTGACCGACGAGCCCTGCGTGGTCGTCGACGGCGAGGGGGCCGAGCGGATCCGCGTCGACGACGTGGCGGTCGTCCGGGAGACCGAGCGCTGATCCGCCAGCCGCGGGGGGCGCCGGCTCGCCCGCCGGGACCGCGTGGTCACAACGCTTGAGTCGGTGGGGGTCGCAGGGGGACCCATGCGACTCGACCGCTCCGGCGGCGTGTTCTGTCACGTCACCTCGCTCCCGGGGAGACACGGCATCGGCGACCTCGGCGACGGCGCGGAGGCGTTTCTCTCGTTCCTCGGCGACGCCGACGTCCGCCACTGGCAGATCTGTCCCCTCGGTCCGACGATGGACGCCGCCGGGGAGTCCCCGTACCAGTCGCCCTCGGCGTTCGCCGGGAACCCCCTCCTGATCGACCTCGACGGGCTCGTCGACGACGGGTGGCTCGACGAGGGCGACCTCGAACCGGTCCCGGAGTTCCCGGCCGACCGGGTCGACTACGAGGCGGTCCGCGAGTACAAGGAGCCGCTGTTGCGCGCCGCGTTCGAGCGGTTCGACGAGGCGGGGGGCGGGGAGGGAGCCGGCGGCGCTCCCCCCGCGTTCGACGCCTTCCGCGAGCGCGAGCCGTGGCTCGACGACTACGCGCTGTTCCGGGCGCTCTCGGACGCGAGGAGCGAGGACACCTGGACCGAGTGGCCCGAGCCGCTCCGGACGCGGGAGCCCGAGGCGCTCGCCGACGCCCGCGAGCGCCACGCGACAGAGGTCCGGTTCCGCGAGTTCCTCCAGTGGACGTTCGACCGGCAGTGGCAGGAACTCCGGGCCGTCGCCGACGAGGAGGGCGTCTCGATCGTGGGCGACGTGCCGATCTACGTCGCGCTCGACTCCGCGGACGTGTGGGCGAACCCCGAGGCGTTCCGGCTCGACGAGGAGAACCGCCCCGCGGCGGTGGCCGGAGTCCCGCCGAACGCCGGGGATAACGGCCAGCGCTGGGGGAACCCCGTCTACGACTGGGACCAGCTCGCGGAGCGCGACTACGACTGGTGGATCGCCCGGTTCCGGCGGCTGTTCGAGCTCGCCGACGTGGCGCGGCTCGACCACTTCCTCGGCTTCGTGAAGTACTGGGCGATCCCCGCCGACCGCGACGACCCGGCCGCCGGCGAGTGGCGCGAGGGGCCGGGGCGGGACCTGTTCGAGGCCGTGGAGCGCGAGCTCGGGCAGGCGCCGTTCATCGCCGAGGACCTCGGGTTCGAGGAGCCGGCGATGGACGAGCTGATGGCGGAGTTCGGCTTCCCCGGGATGCGCGTCCCGCAGTACGCCGACTGGTGCGCGGAGGGCGACGAGTACCAGCCGATGCACTACCCTGAGGGGGTCGTCGGCTACACGTCGACCCACGACACGGACACGTGGGTCGGCTACTTCGAGGACCTCCCCGAGCGCCAGCGCGACTGCTTCCGGTACAACGTCGGCGCCGACGGCGGCCGCCCGACCGAGTGGGAGATCATCGACGAGGTGTGGGCCTCGGAGGCGGTGTTAGCGATGACGACGGTCCAGGACCTGCTCGGGCTCGGCAGCGAGGCGCGGTTCAACGAGCCGGGCACCCTCGGCGGCAACTGGGAGTGGCGCGTCCGCCGCGAGGCGCTCGCCGACGACATCGCCGACCGGCTGTGGGAGCTCGCCGGTCGACACGTGAGGTAGCCCGATGCTCGGCTGGGGGCTCGCGGACGGCTCGGTACTCCACCTCGTCGTGATCGCCGTCGCCACCGGCGCCATTTGGGTGGGGAGCGGGTGGCTGGAGGAGGCCGCGGAGACGCTGTCTGGGTACTACGGCCTGCCGGCGGTGGTACAGGGGTCGATCGTCGTCGCCGTCGGGTCGAGCTTCCCGGAGTTCGCGAGCGTCGTCGTCACCGCGGCCACCGGCGTCTTCGACATGGGCGTCGGGGCGCTCGTCGGCTCCGCGATCTTCAACGTCCTCGTCATTCCCGGGCTCTCGGGGTTCGGCGCCGACGGCGACCTCGAGGCGAGCCGCGCGATCGTGTACAAGGAGGCGCAGTTCTACATGATCGCGGTGTCGGCGCTGGTGGTCACCTTCTCGCTCGCGGTGATCTACTTCCCGGTCTCCTCGGACCCGATCGTGGGGGAGCTGACCCGGCCCGTCGCGGCGATCCCGCTCGCGCTGTACGGGCTCTACCTGTTCATCCAGTACGAGGACGTCGGCGACGCGGCGGTCGAGCGCGTGCGGGAGGGCGTGTCCGTCCGCCGCGAGTGGGGGAAGCTCGCGGCCGGGCTGCTCCTCATCGGCGTCGCCGTCGAGCGGCTGGTCGGGTCGGTGGAGTCGCTCGGGTCCGCGTTCGGGATCCCGGAGTTCCTCGCCGGCGTCACGATCGTCGCGGCCGCGACGAGCCTCCCCGACGCCCTGGTGAGCGTCCGGACCGCGCGCGAGGGGCGCGGCGGGACGAGCCTCGGGAACGTGCTGGGGTCGAACACGTTCGACCTGCTCGTCGCCATCCCGGTCGGGGTGTTGATCGTCGGGAGCGTCGACGTGAACTTCTCGACGGCCGTCCCGATGCTCGGCGTGCTCACCGTCGCGACCGTGCTGCTGTTCGCGACGCTCCGGACGGACCTGTCGCTCACCGAGCGGGAGTCGTCGACGCTTCTGGTCGCGTACCTCCTGTTCGTCGCGTGGGTGGTTGCGGAGACGGTCGGGGCGACGACCGTCCTTCGGGGCGTGTGAACGGAGGGTTCGCCCCGATCGGCCAGATCGCTCAGATCGGTACTCAGTACCGGTTGCGACCGAGAATGAGGTACAACACGAGCCCCAGAAGCGGCGCGAGGAACGCGACGATCGCCCACAGGAACGCGGGCTGGTCGCTCCGCTGTTGGGCGTCGGAGTAGATCCAGACGATAATGCCGAGCTGTACGAGCAGCGTGAGGAGGCCGAACAGGAAGAAGAGCGCACCGGCTCCTCCCTGTAGCAGTATCGGGGACATCACTCCCGACGACTCCGTCGAGCAATAAGTGTCTTTGGCTGCCCCGAGAACCGCTGGCGCTCCGACCACGAACCGTTTTGCCCCGCCGGCCCCCGATCCGGGCATGGACCTGCCAGTCGACGCCGACCGCCTCCGGGCGGACCTGGAGGCGAACGCGGCGTTCGGACGGATCGCGTCGGACGACCCCGAGGAGCGCGGCCGAACGAACCTGACCGGCACCGAGGCGAACCGCGCGGCCAGAGACCGGCTGGTCGAGCGGTTCGAGGACGCCGGTCTCGCGGTCTCCGTCGACCCGGTCGGCAACCTCGTGGGGACGTGGACCCCCGACTCGGCCGATCCCGACGCGGCGCCCGTCGCGAGCGGGAGCCACCTCGACAGCGTCCCCGAGGGCGGGATCTTCGACGGCCCGCTCGGGGTGTACGCGGCGCTGGAGGCGGTGCGCGCGATGCGGGACGCCGGCGTCGAGCCGGCCCGGCCGGTCGCCGTCGTGAGCTTCACCGAGGAGGAGGGCGCGACGTTCGGGAACGGGCTGCTCGGATCGAGCGTCGCGACCGGGGTGACCGACCTCGACGAGGTGCTCGCGTACGAGAACGACGCCGGGGAGACGCTCGGCGAGGCCCTCGACCGAATCGGCTACCGCGGCGACGACGAGGTCGATCCGGCGTCGTGGGCGGCGTTCTACGAGCTCCACGTCGAGCAGGACACGGTCGTAGAGGAGGCGGCCGCCGACGCCGGCGTGGTGACGACGATCACCGGGATCACCCACTGCGAGGCGACGATCGAGGGGGAGGCGAACCACGCGGGCGCGACGGCGATGGGCGAGCGGACCGACGCGCTGGCGGCCGCGAGCGAGTTCGTCCTCGACGTGGAGGCGGCCGCGAACGCGGTCGTCGACGACTCGAGTCCCTCCGCGGTCGGCACGGTGGGCTCGCTGTCCGTCTCGCCGAACGCGACCAACGTCGTCCCCGGTCGCGTCGAGGCCGGCGTCGACGTCAGGGACGTGACCGCGGACTCGATGGACCGGATCGTCGCCGCCGCGCGCGACTCGCTCGACCGGTTGGAGCGCGAGCGCGGCGTCGAGACGGGCTTCGAGCGCCCCTTCGACGTGGCGCCGACGCCGATGAGCGACCGGCTCCGCGACGAGGCGCACGCGGCGGCCGAGGGGGCGGGCCGAACCGCGATCGACCTCCACTCCGGGGCCGCCCACGACGCGATGCGGGTGGCGGGGGTCACCGACGCCTCGCTGCTGTTCGCGCCCTCGCGCGACGGGATCTCGCATAATCCGCGCGAGTGGACCGACTGGAGCGACTGCGCCGCGGCGACCGAGGTCCTCGCGGGGGCGCTGGCGCGCGTCGCGACCGAGTAGTCGTTGCGGCCGCGGTTCGACGGTCGACGGCGCGCCCGCTCCGGCCCCGCCCGCCGTCACAACCGTTTTTGCGGTCGGCCGCGACCGTCGACCGTGAGACGACCGCTCGGACTCGGTGCCATCGGCCTCGGCGTCGTCGCCGGCGCCGCCGGCGGCCTCGTGACGACGACCGGCGCGCTGGCCGACTGGCCCGACCTGATCGGCTATCCCGCGACCCTCGTCGTCGGACGCGCGCTGCTCGTCGTCGCCGTGTTCGGCGTGCTGTACGGGTCGTACCTCCTCGCGGTCCAGCTGTTGATGCGCTCCGCGAACAAGCGACGGGCGTACAACACGCGCAACGTGTTGCGCCTCGCGTTCGGGTTCGTGGGCACGGTCGCGACGCTCGCGGTGCTGACGGAGAACTGGCTCGGACTCTTATTCTCGCTCGGGGTCATCGGCTTCGCGATCACCTTCGCGCTCCAGCAGCCGCTCCTCTCGCTCATCGCGTGGGTGTACATCACGGTCAAACAGCCGTACGGCGTCGGCGACCGCGTCCGGATCGACGACGCGAAGGGAGACGTGATCGGCGTCGACTTCCTCGTGACGACGCTGTGGGAGATCAACGGCGAGCTGGTGACGACGAATCAGCCGTCCGGGCGGGTGGTGACCGTGCCGAACAGCGTCGTGCTCTCCTCGAACGTGGTCAACTTCGGCGGGGGCGGCTCCGCGTACGTGTGGAACGAGGTCGCCGTGCAGGTCGCCTACGAGACCGATCTCGACTTCGCGCGCGAGGTCATGGCCGAGGAGGCCACCGATCTCCTCGGCGACGAGATGGCCGCGGGCATCGCGGCGTACCGCGAGGCGCTCGCCGAGACGCCCGTGGAGCTGGAGGTGTACGACAAGCCGACGGTGAACGTGAAACAGGAGGAGTCGTGGGTGGAGCTGCGCGTCCGCTATCTCACCCACCCGCGCCGCGGACAGCGCGTGAAGAACCGGCTGTACGATCGGATTCTGGAGCGGTTCAACGAGAACCCCGACAGAGTGGCGTTCCCGGTGAGCCGGAGCCGGTAGCGGGACGCGCGGCCCGCGATTGCGATCCCCGCCGACCGCGTCCGGGAGCGGTGGAGTTAGGTGGCGTGCGCACGACTCGAATACGATGGAAGCGGCACTCTGGTACGTGCTAACCGGAACGCGGGGCGGAGCGAACCGCGTCCGGCTGTTGCGGGCGCTCGACGACCGCCCGCGGAACGCGAACCAGCTCGCCGAGGACCTCGATCTGGACTACAAGACCGTTCGACACCACCTCGACGTACTGATGGACAACGACGTCGTCGAGCGTAGCGGCGACGACTACGGGGCTATCTACCTCCCGACGCCGCGGGCGCGTCAGCACTGGGACACTATCGAAACGATCATGGAGCAAACAGATGACGACTGACCGATCGGCAGTTTCGACCCGTCAGCGCCGCGTTGCGGGTCGTATTCGGAACGAATTTGGGAAAGCGGTTATACCCGGCCCGCCGATAGCAGGTGTACGATGAGTCTCTGGTTCGACGTGGCGCGGGTCTCGGCGGGGGTGAACGTCGCCCTGCTGCTCGCGCTCGTCTGGGTGTGGGGGCGGAACTACGCGCAGTTCCGCTCGAAGCACGCCCTCGGGTTGGCGATGTTCGGCGTGTTCCTCCTCGGGGAGAACGCGTTCGCGCTGTACATCTACCTGCTCGACCCGACGCTGTCGGTCTGGTTCGCGTCCGAGGCGGTGCCGCCGATCGCGTGGCGCGGGATGATGGCGCTCCACGTGCTCCAGACTGCCGGGCTCCTCTTCCTCGTGTGGGTCACGTGGGACTGAGCCGACCGGGAGCGCTTTTACCGTACTGTCGAGCGAGTATCCGTGAGTGTTGAGGTACAGCTTGATCGATGACGGGAGTGAGTCTCGTACGTTGGTAGCGTGGTTGTTTATAAGTCTGATTGCGGTGGTGCTGGCGGGTGTTTATAAGTGATCGACGATGTTGCGGTGAAGATCTCCAAAGCCCCAGCCGCGACGACTCGCGCGGCTCGGTGCGCTCCTCGCTCAGTCGCTGACGCTCCTTCGCTGTGGTGCTTCCGTCGCCGGGCTTCGTCCTCGCGGCAGCGAGGCGCTTCGCGCCTCTGGCAGCCGGCGGCTCCGCCGCCGGCGACTGCCCCTTTGAGTCCCACCCGACCGCAGACCGCAGCCTCACGCCTCCCCAGCCTCGTCGGCCGGCCTCCGCTTCGCTCCGGCCGCCCGACTCCCTCGCGCGTGCTCCTCGGCCGCGGAGCGGCCTCGCAGGCACGCAGGGCGAGAGCACAGCTCTCGCTTGCAGCCGGCGGCGAAGCCGCCGGCGACGCCACCACATCGTTCTTTATAAGCGATCGTCGCAATCGCTCATTCCTGTTTAAATATCCAATTACCACCGCCGAGCTGCGAGATCCACTCGCGCTATCGATCACCGCTGTTCCGAGAAACGGAACATCAGCGCTTGCAAACGTGTTTTGGGCGGCTTTCCGAACGAATTTGGGTGAGAACGCGGCGGGAGTTCGGAAAATCTCTTTTTATATATCCGCGGTCGACTCTCTCATGCGCAAGAGCGCATTGACATTGGCGATGACGGTCGTGGTGGTCGTGTCGGCGGTCGCCGGCGCGACTGGCGCGGTCGCGGCACAGAGCGGTACCAACGAGGCGAGCGTGAGCTTCGCCGACGGCGCGTCCGGCGGCAGCACGGTCGTCGTCGACGAGGTCCACCTCCCGGACGGCGGCTTCGTGACGATCCACGACTCCTCGCTGACCGACGGGAACACCCTCGGGAGCGTCGTCGGCACGAGCGCGTACCTCGACGCGGGCACGCACGAGAACGTGACCGTCGAGCTCACCGACGCGGTCGAGTCGGGGACGTTCCACGCGATGGCGCACCGGGACACCGACGACGACCGCGCGTACACGTTCGTCTCCTCGAACGGCGAGGCCGACGGCCCGTACACGGTCGACGGCGACATCGCGATGGACGACGCGAACGTGACGGTCTCCGCGAGCGTGAGCGGGACCGACCAGCCCGGCGAGGGCGAGTACGTGATCGTCGACCGCGTCGAGCTGAGCGAGGGCGGGTTCGTGACGGTCCACGACTCGTCGCTCGCCGACGGCGCCGTGTTCGACTCCATCCGCGGCACCACCGAGTACCTGGAAGCGGGCGTCCACGAGGACGTTCGCGTCCGGCTCGACGACCCGCTACAGAACGACGACACGGTCTTCGCGATGGCGCATCAGGACACGAACGACAACGAGGCGTACGACTTCCCCAGCAGTGACGGCGACGAGGACGGCCCGTACCCCGACGCCGACGACGAGATCGTGATGACCGGCATCGACGTCGAGCTCGACGACGACGCGCGGGCGAGCTTCGACGCGCAGTCCTCCGGCGGCAACGCGGTCGTCGTCGACGAGGTGTACCTGCCGGAGGGCGGGTTCGTGACGATGCACGACTCCTCGCTCGCGGACGGCGCGACGTTCGACTCGATCCGCGGGACGAGCGCGTACCTCGAACCGGGGATCCACCGCGACGTCGTCGTCGAGCTCGACGACCCGCTGACCGAGGACGACGCGCTGTTCGCGATGGCGCACCGGGACACGAACGACAACGAGGCGTACGACTTCCCGAGCAGTGACGGCAGCGAGGACGGCCCGTACACGACCGACTCGTCGGACATCGTGATGGACGACGGGAACGTCACCGTCTCCGCGGGCGTCGCGTTCGAGACGGCCGATTCGGACGGCGCGACGGTCACGGTCGACCGCGTCGACCTGAGCCAGGGCGGGTTCGTGACGATCCACGACGCCTCGCTCGGCGGCGGCGCCGTGTTCGACTCCGTCCGCGGCACCAGCGCGTACCTGGAGGCCGGCGTCCACGAGGACGTGACGATCGAGCTCGACGAGCCGCTGACGGACACGGAGCAGCTCGTCGCGATGCCGCACCGCGACACCAACGGCAACGAGGCGTACGACTTCGTCGACAGCGAGGGAGACGCCGACGGCCCCTTCCTGACCGGCGAGGATGCCCCGGTGACGGCCGGCACGAGCGCCCAGGTGACCGCGTTCGTCGCGGCGACCGCGCAGGAGACCGACGGCGACACCGTCGTCGTCGACGAAGTGACGCTCCACGACGGCGGGTTCGTGACGGTTCACGACTCGTCGCTCGCCGACGGCGCCGTGTTCGACTCGATCCGCGGGACGAGCGCGTACCTCGGACCGGGGACGCACACCGACGTCGAGATCGCGCTGGACGACTCGCTGACCGAGGACGACTCGGTCTTCGCGATGGCGCACCGCGACACCAACGGCAACGAGGCCTACGACTTCCCCGGCAGCGACGGCGCCGATGACGGCCCGTACGCGGCCGCGAGCGGACCCGTGATGTCCGCCGCCGACCTGACGGTCGCGAGCGGAGAGATGGGAGACGAGACGGACGGCGGGGACGGCGATGACGCCGACGACGACATGTCGGACGACGACGGCATGTCAGATGATGACGGCATGTCGGACGACGAGATGAGCGATGACGAGGCGAGCGACGACGGTAGCGGCGACGAAGCGCCCGGCTTCGGCGCGGTCGTCGCCCTGGTCGCGCTGATCGCGGTCGCGCTCGTCGCGCGCCGTCGCCCCTGAGGTCGGTTCCTCAAAAAGGGTCGGCGGCGCCAGCTCGGCAGCACCAGTTCGGCGGCGCTTTCTCGTTGACGCCGGGTCGGCGACGCCGACTCAAACACCGTGTTTTATATACTTCTGATCGCTTCGGCCCGCGATCCGACGCTGCAGCGAAACGGCGCCGATCCCGTTATACCCTCACATACGACCGGTAGGAGGGTTTTCAGATATCATTGCTTGTGAAAGAGGGCAAAGATTTATATACTCTCGGTGCTTACTATGAGTTAGCGAATCGGCGAACCCGGCTCCAGTATTTCTGTCGAGGTTCGATCGGTAAGACACCATGAACACCATGACTGAGACACACATACGCGGCTACGACAGCGAGATCGAGCGAGACCGAACCACGGAGTCGGCCGAATCGACGACGGACGAGACGGAGTCCGCGAGCGAGCGGACCACGACCTGTCCGGAGTGCGACGGGAACCTCGTGACCGACACGGAACACGGCGAGACGGTCTGTACCGACTGCGGGCTCGTCGTCGAACAGGACTCGGTGGACCGCGGGCCGGAGTGGCGCGCGTTCGACTCCAGCGAGCGCGACAGCAAGTCGCGCGTGGGCGCCCCGACGACGAACATGATGCACGACAAGGGGCTCTCGACCAACATCGGCTGGCAGGACAAGGACGCCTACGGCAAGTCCCTCTCCAGCAGTCAGCGCCAGCGGATGCAGCGGCTCCGCACCTGGAACGAGCGGTTCCGCACCCGCGACTCGAAGGACCGGAACCTCAAGCAGGCGCTCGGCGAGATCGACCGCATGGCCTCGGCGCTCGGGCTCCCGGACAACGTCCGCGAGACCGCCTCCGTCATCTACCGCCGCGCGCTGAGCGAGAACCTCCTGCCGGGGCGCTCGATCGAGGGCGTCGCGACCGCGGCGCTGTACGCCGCCGCCCGGCAGGCCGGGAACCCCCGGAGCCTCGACGAGTTCACCGCCGTCTCGCGGGTCGACAAGATGGAGCTCACCCGGACGTACCGGTACGTCATCCGCGAGCTGAAACTGGAGATCCAGCCCGCCGACCCCGAGAGCTACGTCCCGCGGTTCGTCTCGCGGCTCGATCTCTCGGAGGAGACGCAGCGAGCCGCCCGCGAGCTGCTCGACAGCGCCAAGCGGTCCGGGATCACGAGCGGAAAGTCGCCGGTCGGCCTCGCCGCCTCGGCGGTGTACGCGGCCGCGCTCCTCTCGAACGAGAAGGTGACCCAGAGCGAGGTGTCGGCGGTGGCCGACATCTCGGAGGTCACCATCCGGAACCGGTACAAGGAGCTCCTCGACGCCAGCGAGGGGCTGACCGCCTGAGTCGTCTCCGTCCCCGTGTTCGTCTGGGTCGTCTCGGTCGCGACCCCTCTCGATCGACGCCGGCTTCGGCCACGTCGTCGCGCGGCGCAGCCGCCACGTACGTTTTTAACCCGGCCCCGTGTACGTCACTCACATGGTAGACGCGTTCGTCAGACTCGTCTGTCCGGAGTGTAACAAGGAGTGGCAGGACAACCCCGCTGACCTTCAGCGGCTTCGTTCGAACTTCAGCTGTCCCGACTGTCACGCGACGCGCCGACTGACGGAGTTCATGCGGACCGAACGCGATCTCGAAGCGGTCAAGCAGTTCCAGTGACGCACGGCGGCTCAGACGATCCACGTCGGTCCGTCGAGCGCGCGCGACCGCAGCGCGGTCCGGGACACATCGACAGACGAGTATATCGCGCATCGACCGACGGAAACCACGACGTCCGGCGGTCGATCAGCAGCGGCCGGGCCGCAGAATCTTCCCGATCGATAACGCGAAAAGCCGCCTCTCTACCCCCGAAACGCGGAAATCGGAGCTACCCATGGTAACGTGACTCAGGATAATAATATAAACCTCCGGTAGCAAAGGACTGGTACTCATGAAGAAGCAGGAACTCATCCACCTTCACGGCCTCCTCGCGGAAGTACGAAAGCAGTGCGAGTTCTGGGACGAAGATATCGACCTCGACGCCTACGAGGAACTCGGCGTCAAACCGACATCGATTCACAAGTCGAAGACCGACCACAAAGCCGCCGTTTTTAAGCTGACCGAGGGAATCACCGAGCCGATGGAAGAGTCTGAATCGGAGCCGCTGGCCCCGACCGCGGACTGAATCTTCGTCGCTACCTGCGACCGATCGTTACGTTCTCAGTGACAACGCCGGCCAAAACGGACTGCTGAGTCCCCATCGCGGTGCGTTTCGTCCCGAGCGAGAACCGTCAGTCCGAGCGTTAGTCCCGGACTCCGGTCGCGTCGTCGTCTCCCCCGTCGGCGGAGTCGACCGCGTCTCCGGAGGCCTGATCCCCGTCCGCCGACCCGTCGGGCGACGGCTCCGCCTCGGAGTCGTCCTCGATCTCCTCGACGCTGAGCACCTTCAGCGGAATGTTTCGGAGCCGCTGACCGATCTCCTTGCGGGCGACGCGGCTCGCGTGTTTCTCGCGGTCGACGTTGAACACGTCCATCCGGAGCCGGAGCGCGACGAGGGCCTCGTCGGCGGCGACGAAGGCAGGCGGGAGCTCCTCGCCGCCGGGCGACGTGCGGCGTCCCGTCTCGATCTCGACGTAGTTGAGGTCCGGGTTCAGCATCTCGCCCGTCTTGGAGATGGCGATCCGGACCGCTTCGTCGGCGGTCTCCACGTCGTACACCGGAACGGCGGCCTCGACGACGACTCGGCAGTCCATCACGGGGAGCAGTACCACGCGAACCGGCATGAAAGTTCGGCCGACAGGTCTCCGAGGCGAAACGACGCCGGAGCGGTCCGCGTCGCGCCGGGTTGGGTCGCGTCGAGCCACGTGGAGCCGCGTCGAATCGAATCGGGCTACTCGCCGCCCGCGCGGAGGTGATAGAAGACGTACGTCTGCGCGTAGCCCGCGAACTCCCCGCCGAACCGCTCCCGGATCGCGCGCGACGTGTCGGCGTAGTTCCCGCGCTCGCAGTCCGGGTAGTACTCCTCGATCGTCGTCCGGATCCAGGTGTCGAGCGGGACCGCCTCGAGGAAGCCGAGCGAGAACAGCAGGACGCAGTCAGCGACCTTGTCGCCGACGCCGACGAAGCGCGTCATCGACTCACGCGCCTCCTCGTAGGGGAGGTCTGACGCCTCCCGGGGGTGCGCCTCGCCGGTCGCGACCATCTCCGCGGTCCGCTGGACGTAGGGGGCGCGGTAGCCCAGAGAGAGGTCGCGGAGCTCCTGCTCGGTCCGCGCCGCGAGCTGGTCCGGCGTCGGGAACGCGTGATACGCCTCCCCGTCGAGTTCGACGATATCGCCGTACGTCTCGCGGAGGCGACGCTGCATCCCGTGGATCCGCGCGACGCGCATCTGCGCCGAGCAGATGAAGGAGATCAGACACGGGAAGACGGGGTCGCGCGTGAGCCGCATCCCCTCGTAGGCGTCGTACGCGCGTTCGAGGAGCGGGAGATCGGGAGTCGCGTCGAGAATGGCGTCGAGGTCGTCGTCGAGCCGGAACAGGTGTTCCAAGAGCGGGACCGCGTCGGTCGACGACTCCCAGTGAAGGGTTCCGTCGCGGACCCCGCCCTCCTGTCGCACCCGAACGGGGACCCGCTCGTCGACGACGCCGGGTATCGGGTCGACGACCGTCTCGTACCACGCGTCGCCGCCGTGCGCGTGGAGGTCCTCGTAGGTCCCGCCGTCGGCGCGGTTCCAGAGGTAGCTCTGTCCGCTCTCGACCGTCGCTTGGAGATCGAACGGGCCGGCCAGATCGGCGACGTCGATCGCGCCTCGCTCCATTACCGATCGGATGGCGCCGCGGCCGTATGCGGGTTTCGGTCGGTCAGTTGCGAACGGACCGACCCCGCGAACCGCCGCCGAAGACGGGTTTTTGCCCGTTCGTCCCGTAACGGTCGTATGCCGACGTACCGACGGACGACCCGCGTGCCGGCTCCCATCGACGAGGTGTGGGCGTTTCACTCCACGATCGACGGGCTCCGCGAACTCACGCCCGAGTGGATGCATCTCCGAATCACCGGCGTCACCGGGCCGGACGGAGCGCCGGATCCGGACGTGCTCGTCGAGGGGTCGGAGATAGGGATGTCGATACGGCCCTTCGGCGTCGGCCCGCGACAGCGGTGGACCTCGCGGATCACCGAGCGCGAGCCCGGCGACGGGGAGGATCCCGGCGACCGCGCCCACTTCGTCGACGAGATGTCCGGCGGTCCGTTCCGGAAATGGGAACACACGCACGCGTTCTACGCCGACGGGGACGAGACCCTGCTCGTGGACACCGTCTCGTACCGGCTGCCGTTCGGCCCCCTCGGGGACGCGGCGGGGCCGTTCGCGAAGGTCGGGTTCGAAGGGATGTTCCGCGACCGCCACCGGCGGACGGTCGCGCGGTTCGAGCCGTAGCTCCCGGCTTTCGATCCCGGCCGAGAGAGGTCCGAACGCTCAGGCCGGGGTCACCGGCGTTCCCGCGTCGAAGGAGAGCTCGAACACTGCGCCGTCGTCGTTGTGGACGTCGACATCCCACCCGTGAGCGTCGACGATCCGGTCGACGATGGCGAGCCCGATACCCGAGCTGTCCGCGGTCGAGAATCCGGAGTCGAAAAGGGAGTCGCTCACGTCGGCGGGGACGCCCGGCCCGTCGTCGGCGACGTACATCCCCGCGCCGCCGGCGCCGTCGGTTCGGGGACCGATCTCGATCGCGACGCTCGGACCGCCGTGGTCGACGGCGTTCCGGAAGAGGTTCTCGAACACCTGTCTGAGCCGGTTCGGATCCGCGCGCACCTGCCCGATCTCGTCGGCGATCGTCAGCGTCGCGTCGGGGGCACGGACCGTCTGCCAGGCCTCCTCGGCGATCCCCGTCACCGAGATCGACTCGGTCTCGCCGATCGTCTCCCCGCGCTTCGCCAGCATCAGGAGGTTGTCGATGAGCGTCTCCATCCGGGTCACCGCCCGATCCATCGGTTCGTACGTCGACGGCGAGACCTCGCTTTCCACCAGTTCCAAGTACCCCGACAGGACGTTGAGGGGATTCCGGAGGTCGTGGGAGACGACCGAGCTGAACTGTTCGAGCTGCTCGGTCCGTCGGCGGAGCTCCAGCCGCCGATCGTTGCGCGCGATGGTGTGCGCGATCAGGTCGCCGAACGTCCGATAGAGGTCGACCTCCTCGTCGGTCCACGTGCGCCGCGCGTCGGTCTCGAACGCCAGCACGCCGACGAGTTCCCAGTCGGCCACGAGCGGAACGTGAACGGTCGCCGGCGAGTCGACCCCCGTTCCGGCCGCGTCGCGCTCGGCCGTCGACCGCTCCGCCGACTCCGCCGGAGCCGACGATCTGACCACGTTCTCGAAGGTCGAGAGGCGGTCGGACTCCGGGAACTGGTCGAGCGCGCGCGGCTCGGTGTCACAGCCGTCCGGACACCAGACGTACGCGGGATCGAGCGCCTCCCCGTCCCGGAGGTAACAGACGATCCGGTCGAGCTCGGCGTGTTCGCCGACGCTCTCTATGGTCCAGCTGATCTTCGTGTCGACCTCGTCGGACCGCGTGCTCATCAGCGTCGACCCGGAGTCCAGCAGGACCTCGCGGAGCCGATCCGCGTCGTCCGCCCCGAACCGAACCCGCCGCGGCTCCACCGCACCGCGCAGTCGCTCGACGAGGGGGTCGGCCGCCGGATCCGACTCGGATCGTGCGGGCGCCGGGCCGGAAACCACGTCGGCGGCGCCCGCCCGAAGCGCGAGCCGGAACTCCTCGGCGGTCTCGCCCTCGAGAACGACGATGACGGGAACGGTGTCCGGCGTCTGTGCGAGCCGCTCGGCGACCGACGGCTCTCCGACAGCCTCGGTCGTCGTGACGATCCCGCAGGCGTCCGCCAGCGGCTGCAGATCGGCGTCTTCCGCCGCCTCCAGCAGCGCGTCGGGAGCCGTCGCTCGGTACTCCGGAGCCCGCGCACCGCCCCACGCGGCCTCCACCGCGTCCGACACGCGCGTCCGCACGTCCGGATCGTCTCCTCCGACGTACATCACGACGGACCGCCGGTGCATACGGAGGGATCGGACCAACCGCATTTGAAGGTTAACCCGCAAATATCGGCTTCGAGAACGTCGTACCGCAGTTCGGGAAACGCCGGCCCGACGGTCACGTCCCGCTCTCGGTGGCGGTGAGCACGATTCCGGCGAGCACGACGGCACCGCCCGCGATCGTGAACGCTGTCGGCGCCTCCGAGAGGAACGCGAACGCGAGGACCGTCGCCCCGACCGGCTCCCCGAGCAGCGACACGGAGACGACGCTCGATTCGAGGTGCTCGAGCGCCCAGTTGATCACGGTGTGGCCCAGCAGTCCGGGCCCGATCGCGAGCCCGGCGAAGATCGCCCACTCCCTCGGCGGGTACCCGGTCAGCCCGTGCCCTTCGGCGAGGACGATCGCGAGGAGCGTGACCGAACAGACTCCGTACACGATCACCACGTAGGGGACGAGCGCGACCCGCTGGCGGAGCGACCGACCGGCGAGCACGTATCCGGCCGCCATGACGGCCCCGAACAGGGCCAGCCCGTTCCCGTAGATCGGCCGGGGTCCGACAAGCACGCCGCCGAGGAAGTCACCGAGCGACATCGCCGCCATTCCGGCGACGGCGACGACGATGCCCGCGACCATCCGCGAGGTCACGCGCTCGCGCAGCAGAAGCCACGCCCCGAGGGCGACGAACACCGGTTGCGCCTGGACGAGCGTGACGCTCGCGGCGACGCTCGTCCACGCGAGGCTCTCGAACCACGCGGCGAAGTGCAACGCGAGCGCGATCCCAGAGAGTGTCGCGAACCCGAGATCGCTGCGGGTGACCTCGGCGAGCTGCGCCCGATATCGCCAGAGCGCGACCGGGACCAGCGGCACCGTCGTGAACAGCACCCGATAGAACGCGGCGACCGAACTCGGGGCGTCGCTGAGACGGACGAGGATCGCCCCGCCGCTCACGGCGGCCACCGCGACCGCGAGCCCGAGCATCGGCGAGACGCGGGGATCCGTCGACATCCGTTCGACTCTCGGGTTCCCATCGCACCCGGTTACCGGTTTCGGGACGCCCCCGATGGACGCCGAGCGCGACGCGTCCGACGGGGATTTAAAAAGCGGGGCCGAACGGCGACGCATGTGCGCAGACACGTTCGGGGTCGGGATCCACCTCACCGAAGCGGAGTTCCGAGTCGTCGTCGGGGTCCCCTCCGACGTCGACTCCGGGTGGACCGATCCGGAGGAGTTCCAGTCGCTCGTCGCCGACGCGGTCTGGGAGCAGCTCGATCGACAGTCCGTGCTCGAGTCCGTCGCCGATCGCTTCCGAACGGGTGAGACGGCGACGCTCGGTACGGTGACCCTCGAACCCGACGGTACCGTGGTCTCACACGACCTGGAAATTCCCGGAGGCGACCAGAGCGACGCCGAGAGGTGACGACTGACCGCGGCCTCAGTCGTCGAACGACCCGTCGGCGGCCGCGAGGGTCGCCCCGACCGCCCACATGCGCGTCGGCCTGTACGCGGTGAGATCGTACCGCGTCGGGCCGACGGTCTCGCTCCACGTGTCGACGACGCCGAGCGTGACCAGTCCCGACAGCGCCGTTCCGAGCGTCCGCGGCGTCGTCTCCGGCTCGGAAAGCGCCGCGTGAACCTGCTTCGCCTGCGGGTAGTTCCGATCGCACCGTTCGATACCGGCCCGCGCTTCCGCCCAGTGCCGCCGAACGTACCCGAACGTCGTCGGATCGTTCCGTCGGAGTTCGTCGAGAGCGGGTGCGAGGGCGTGGTCCATCCGTTCGACGTCGTCGGCCGGATCGAACAGGGACGCGGCCGACGGCGCCGTCCGCTCCGTGAACGAACAGCCGATCACGACGGTGCTCCGACAGTCGTCGAGTCGGAGTCGCAAGCCGTCGAGGAGTTCGCTCACCGTCTCCGGGCCGTACTCGGCCAAGAGAGGTTCGATATCGTCGACGATCACCGTGACCTCGAGGCCGCGAGCATCCGCCAAGTGGCCCGTGACCGCCTCGAGGATCCGATCGACGTCGACCGGCGCACCGAGCACGGTGTACGCGAGCCCCCGGTCCGGGACGACCTGCGTCGCCGTCGCGGCACCGCGGGTGTGATCGCTCGCGGAAACGATCGCCTCCCGGTCCGGCACCGTTCCGACGGTTCGGCGCCACCCGCGTCGCCACTCCTCGATTCCCGTTCCGAACAGCAGTGAGATCACTCGCTCTCCGACGTCCCCGTCACGAACCGGCGGCCGTCCGCGATCGGACACGCGCACCGCAAACTCGCGAGCGGAGTCTGTCGGAGCGGCCATGATTACCTTCGCTTCACGGAGAACGTGCATAAACTTATGGGAACAAGTCTCAATATTGAGAGCCACGGCGATCGAAACGCGGTCGCGTGTGATGGACAGCGCTTCCGCTCGCCGAATAGCAAATCAGCCCACGGACACGATGTCCGTGGGCTGTGAATGGGAGTATGCTCCCGTATGAATGGGCAGGCGGCGAACCGCGGTTCCCAGAGGATCGCTCACTCCAGTACTTCCCGGTACGCTGGTGGGCTTAACTTCCGTGTTCGGAATGGGTACGGGTGTTCCCCCACCGCTCTGGCCGCCTTTACGCCGACTCTCGGACTCGAACCGAGACTCTCTCCACAATCTGTGGAAGAGACGCCTGTGTCGGTGGTTCCGATCTCTCGATCGGCCGACCGTGTATATGTGCGATCCAGTTACCGCCTGAACTCATACGAACTGTGGTGTCAGTGCCGTATGACTGTGGCTTCGGTCTGTTAGTGCTCGTGGACTCAACACCTCGTTGCCTCGGTGCGTACATCCCGAGTCTATCGAACTCGTCTTCTACGAGTGACCTCATCGGTACTTCTTTTCCATGTGGGTTTCGAGCTTAGATGCGTTCAGCTCTTACCCCGTGTCGCGTGGCTACCCGGCATTGCGTTCTCACACAACCGGTACACCAGTGGCGACCAAACGTAGTTCCTCTCGTACTATACGTTCGTTCACGTCAAGTACCTTGACACCCCCAATAGATAGCAGCCGACCTGTCTCACGACGGTCTAAACCCAGCTCACGACCTCCTTTAATAGGCGAACAACCTCACCCTTGCCCGCTTCTGCACGGGCAGGATGGAGGGAACCGACATCGAGGTAGCAAGCCACCCGGTCGATATGTGCTCTTGCGGGTGACGACTCTGTTATCCCTAAGGTAGCTTTTCTGTCATCTACGGGCCCCATTCCGGAGCCTCGTAGGTTCGCTAGACCACGCTTTCGCGTCAGCGTCACTCGTTGGGAATGACACTGTCAGACCATCTTGTGCTCTTGCGCTCTTCGCCGGATTTCCGACCCGGCTGAGATGATCTTCGGGCGCGCTCGATATCTTTTCGAGCGCGTACCGCCCCAGTCAAACTGCCCGGCTACCGGTGTACTCCTCCCGGAGTGAGAGTCGCAGTCACCGACGGGTAGTATTTCAATGTTGCCTCGGTGGCCCGCTGGCGCGGGTACCTGTGTAACGGCTCCTACCTATGCTGCACATCGGCGACCACGTCTCAGCGACAGCCTGCAGTAAAGCTCTATAGGGTCTTCGCTTCCCCTTGGGGGTCTCCAGACTCCGCACTGGAACGTACAGTTCACCGGGTCCAACGTTGGGACAGTGGCGCTCTCGTTTATCCATTCATGCAAGCCGCTACTGAAGCGGCAAGGTACTACGCTACCTTAAGAGGGTCATAGTTACCCCCGCCGTTGACGGGTCCTTCGTCCTCTTGTACGAGGTGTTCAGATACCCGCACTGGGCAGGATTCAGTGACCGTACGAGTCCTTGCGGATTTGCGGTCACCTGTGTTGTTATTAGACAGTCGGAGCGCCCGAGTCACTGCGACCTGCTCCGTCGAGAGCAGGCATCCCTTCTTCCGAAGGTACGGGACTAACTTGCCGAATTCCCTAACGTCGGTTCTCCCGACAGGCCTTGGCTTGCGCTGCCAGAGCACCTGTGTCGGATCTCGGTACGGACATCGTGCTCGTCTTTTCACGGGCCCTATGTACGGCTGACTTGCGCTATCTCGCGCTTCTCTCGCTTCGTGCCATGACGGCGTCCACGAGATTCCACGATTTGACCGGGCGAAAGCCCGGCTCAGCGTTCCACACGGCGTCGACTTTCACTGCACGATGGCACTGGAATCTTAACCAGTTTCCCGTTGATGCAGTCGAGTTACGGTGCATCTTAGGACCGGCTGACCCTCGGCTGAGTGGCAGTGCCGAGGAACCCTTGCTCATCAGGCCGTCGAGGTTCTCACCCGACTATCGCTGCTACTGTGACCAGGATTGTCGTTTCTGAACGGTCCACGCGAGCTCTCGCCCGAGCTTCCATCCGAACAGAACGCCAACCTACGCGGTTGCCCCTGTCAAGGGCACGGCCAGGTCTCGGTGGTAGATTTGAGCCCCGATCATTTTGGGCGCCTCAAACCTCGGCCGGTAAGCTGTTACGCTTTTCTTAGAGGGTAGCTGCTTCTAAGCTCACCTCCCGGCTGTTTAGGGCTTGAGACCACCTTCGAATCGCACTTAATCTACACTTTGGGACCTTAACCCGGCTCTGGGTTGTTCCCCTCACGGTGCACAGGCTTACCCCGCACACCGGACTCCCTTCGTCTACAGCGCCTGCGGGTTTGGAGTTCGACAGGATGGCCGACTCCTCTCGGAGGCGGGTCATCCAATCGGTAGCTCTACCCCGCGGGCTACCTCGGAAGAGGTCATGCTTCGACATGTTTCGGTTGGAACCAGCTGTTGCCAGGCTCGATGGGCCTTTCACCCCTATGCGCAGATCACGAGAGGATATTGTAGAATACCAACTCTAACGGGCCTCCACGTGGCTTTCGCCACGCTTCACCCTGCCTGCGTATAGATCGCCTGGTTTCGGGTCGCACCCAATTGACTCCCCGCGCTTGAACACGGTGGCCCTCGCAATGCTGCGGCCGTATCGGTTTCCCTGCGCCTTCCCCGGTTCACGGGTTAGACTCGCCAATCAAGTGCACTCCCTGGGTCGTTTTTCAAAACGCACGACACGACGCCGGCTCGATTCTCTTCCTACTAGAGGATCGCTCCTCGGTCGTTTCAAGAATCGCCTTGTACGCCCTGTCGCTCGATCGCCAGCTGATTTCAGGCCCTATTGCACCGCCCTTCTCGGGGTGCTTTTCAGCGTTCGCTCACGCTACTTGTTCGCTATCGGTCTCGAGGAGTGTTTAGCCTTCTCAGGGGATGCCTGAGTTGTTCACAGAGGATATCCGACCCCTGCTACTCTGGTATTGACGCCTTCTGTACTGCGGTATCTTACGGGGTTGTCACCCTGTTTCACGCTCCGTTCCAGGAGACTTCAGATACCGGATCGAGAATTGATTGTCAACCCGAACACCACATTGGTCCGAAGACCTTCGGTTTGGGCTGTGTCGCGGTCACTCGCGGTTACTGACGACATCGCTATTGCGTTCTTTTCCTTCCCTTACTGAGATGTTTCAATTCAGGGAGTTCCCTATTGCGCGTGGCAATTGTAAACGGATTCCGATTCGGAAACCTCGTGTTCTTTCCCTCCATGCGGGTCCCACGAGCTTTTCGCAGCTTGGCACGTCCTTCATCGGCTCTCGAGCCGAGCCATTCACCAGCTGGCACAGTAGCCAGTAGTGTGTCAGTCGGTTCTATACAGAACCGCTGACGGTGTCAAGTGACTAAATGTCACCCGACTGTATATGGTTCACTGACGTTCCACGAACTCGTATGAGTTCAGTGGACGTCTGGATCGCACGTATACACGGTCGTCATCGGATCACGTCCAGGCATGGAGCGTGTCCGTCGAACCCTTCCCATCCGCGGTTTCCCGGGATGGTGCATCGGTCGTCGTCTACTCAATCCGAATCCCGTCTCCCACTTAAGGGGACGGATTCGAACCGAGGCTGACATGGACTCACTGGGATTCGAACCCAGGGCATCCTCCTTGCAAGGGAGGCACTCTACCGCTGAGCTATGAGCCCACCTTCCCACATGGGAAGGTATCGTACGCGTGTGTGTGTGAACCGTGGTAGTTCGTCGGTGTCCAGGCCGGCGGATGGGTGGACACATAAGACCATGAATGAGTAGTGACCGTCTATGAGACGGTCGTAAGGTGAGCTCGCCCAGAGGGCGAGTCTCGGGTCGGTGGAGGTGATCCAGCCGCAGATTCCCCTACGGCTACCTTGTTACGACTTAAGCCCCCTTGCGAAGCCCAGATTCGACACGTGGAACGTGCCTCATCCGGACCTCACTCGGGTGCTTTGACGGGCGGTGTGTGCAAGGAGCAGGGACGTATTCACCGCGCGCTTGTGACACGCGATTACTACCGAATCCAGCTTCATGTGGGCGAGTTGCAGCCCACAATCCGAACTACGATCGAGTTTCTGAGATTACCGTCTCCTTTCGGAGTTGGAACCCTTTGTCTCGACCATTGTAGCCCGCGTGTTGCCCAGCACATTCGGGGCATACTGACCTACCGTTGCCCGTTCCTTCCTCCGTGTTGGCCACGGCGGTCTCCCTACTGTCCCCAGCCACTTCGCAGTGCTGCTGGCAAGTAAGGATGCGGGTCTCGCTCGTTGCCTGACTTAACAGGACGCCTCACGGTACGAGCTGACGGCGGCCATGCACCTCCTCTCTGAAGCTCGGATAAGGTCATCAACCTGATCGTCATTACTACAGTCGATGCTGGTGAGATGTCCGGCGTTGAGTCCAATTAAACCGCAGGCTCCTCCGGTTGTAGTGCTCCCCCGCCAATTCCTTTAAGTTTCATCCTTGCGGACGTACTTCCCAGGCGGTCTGTTTAGCGGCTTCCCTACGGCACAGCACCCACTCGTAGTGGGAGCCACACCTAACAGACATTGTTTACGGCCAGGACTACCCGGGTATCTAATCCGGTTCGAGACCCTGGCTTTCGTCCCTCACTGTCGGATCCGTCCTCGCGACGTGCTTTCGCCATCGGCGGTCCGTCCAGGATTACGGGATTTCACTCCTACCCCGGACGTACCCGTCGCGCCTTCCGGTCCCAAGCCACGCAGTTTCCACCGGACGCCCACCCGTTGGGCGGGTGGATTTTCCGATGGACTTGCGCGGCCAGCTACGGACGCTTTAGGCCCAATAAAATCGGCCATCACTCGGGCTGCCGGTATTACCGCGGCGGCTGGCACCGGTCTTGCCCAGCCCTTATTCGTACACCTCCCTACGGTGTACAAAAGCGCAGGCTCTATGCCTGCGCACTTGGGATCCCCTTATCGCACTGGCGTGCAGTGTAAAGGTTTCGCGCCTGCTGCGCCCCGTAGGGCCCGGAATCTTGTCTCAGATTCCGTCTCCGGGTTCTCACTCTCATGACCCGTACCGATTATTGGCACGGTGGGCCGTTACCCCACCGTCTACCTAATCGGCCGCAGCCACATCCTTCGGCGCCGGAGCGTTTGACACAATCCTCATTCCAGCTGGATTGTGGTATGCTCTATTAGCCTCAGTTTCCCGAGGGTATGGAGCTCCGAAGGGTAGTTTGGCCACGTGTTACTGAGCTATTCGCCACGAGTCTGAACTCGTGCGACTAGCATGGCTAAATCGGATCCCAATAGCAATGGCCTCCGGCAGGATCAACCGGAATGTATAACCTCCAGAGCCTGATTCCCGGCTCGGAGGGGTGTTGGCGGGTTTTGACTTGCGATAAGTCAAAACACCATTGCATGGTCTATGTGGTGTCCGGTTCACCCGGCGACCCGGATGACACCGAACTACCACGGCTCACATCAGATTTCCTCTTACGCCGGAGCGCAGGGGGCGAAATCCTCATTCGGATGAGTCGGACAAACCGACTCTGCGAAACCGGGACGGATTGAACGTCCCGAGTCCGCGGTGCGTTCTTCGCGTTTCAACCGAACGGGCTTATACACTTAAGCACGTCGGAACGCTTCGACCGGCCGCGGTGCGGCCGACCGTTGTCCCCCGCGCCGGGGGACCTTCGCATTCAACACGAATGCCGGGTTATACTTAACCCCGTCGAACCATCGCCGCCACGTCATGCGTTTTCATTGAGAGTGGTTCGCACGAGGAGAGCGAGATACTGGCGTGAGGATCGAGTGGGAAGCCGATCCGGACGGGACGACGAACCGGTCGGAGACACCGACAACTATCAGTACTCTATCATAGTGTTCGCCGTCTCCCATCGCGCGTGTGAAGCGTGAATGATCGAGGTCGAGTCAGCGATCGCGACCGCAAAGCGATACGGCTCGTTCGTCATCGGGGGCTCGCGGGGACGCCCACGGGGCGCAACCGTCGACGACCGAGCGGTTGTTTATACCACGGGCGTTTATAAGGGAGGGGGACGCATATAAAAGCGAACGATGACGAACCCTGCAGATTCGATCGAGATCCAGAACGTAGTTGCATCGACGGGGATCGGCCAAGAGCTCGATTTAGAGGCGCTCGCCGAGGACCTTCCGGGAGCCGATTTTAATCCCGACAACTTCCCGGGACTCGTCTACCGGACCCAGGAGCCGAAGGCGGCCGCGCTCATCTTCCGGTCGGGGAAGATCGTTTGTACGGGTGCGAAAAGCATCGACGACGTTCACGAGGCGCTCGGGATCATCTTCGAGAAGCTTCGCGGGCTACAGATTCCGGTCGAGGACGACCCGGAGATCACCGTTCAGAACATCGTGTCGAGCGCCGACCTCGGCCACAACCTCAACCTCAACGCGCTCGCGATCGGCCTCGGGCTCGAGGACGTCGAGTACGAGCCGGAGCAGTTCCCCGGTCTCGTCTACCGGATGGACGAGCCGGAGGTCGTGATTCTCCTGTTCGGGAGCGGGAAGATTGTCATCACCGGCGGGAAGCGGACCGACGACGCGGAAGAGGCCGTAGAAGAGATCGTCGAGCGGATCGAGGGGCTCGGCCTGCTGGGATAGCGGGACGCGCTCGGATCGCGATCGGATCGCAGTCGACGAGAGACGACGGGACAGGCGGTCGAATCGACCGGACCGGGGCTGGTTGGTCCGGTGTACGCGGGCGTTGTTTTTCAGGCAGACTACTGTGAGGAGTCCTCCGTCAACACTTCTTTGACGACGCTCGGGTCCTCCAACAGCTGGTGTTTCGTGTAGCTCCCCTCCGCGCTTCCCCCGCTGTGTTTGGACTGCTCGATGATGTCGAGGAAGGCGTGTTCCTTGAGGAGGTCACGGACCCGGCGAAGCGAGAGGCTGTCCGATCCCTCCTGGCGGCAGATGTTCTCGTAGATCTCGTACACGCGGCTGGTTCGGAACCCGTCTTGACGGCCGCTCGAAAGCGACAGCAGCGCGAGCGCCTGGAGGACGTATCGGGAGTGCGGCGTCGACCCGCGGATGAGTTCACGGAAGCGATCGGTCTCGGCGCGCTCGCGTGCCTGCGTGACGAACTCCTCTCTGACGGTCGGCTCGCCGTTGCTCTGTGCGATCTCGCCCGCGTATCGAAGGATGTCGATGGCCTTGCGCGCGTCCCCGTGTTCGCGCGCGGCGAGCGCGGCGGCGCGGGGGATCGTCGACGGTTCGAGGACGTCGTCGTGAAACGCGTCCGCGCGCGCCTGCATGATCTCTCTGAGCTGGTTGGCGTCGTACGGAGGGAACACGAACTCCCGTTCACAGAGGCTCGATTTGACCCGTTCGTCCATGCGGTCCTTGTACTGGATCTTGTTGCTGATCCCGACCACGCCGAGCTTGCAGTCGGTGATCTTGCCGGCCTCGCCGGCGCGCGACAGCTGCATCAGGATGGCGTCGTCGTCGAGTTTGTCGATCTCATCGAGAATGATGAGGACGACATCGTAGCGCTGGTCGAGGATCCGCCAGAGTCGCTTGTAGTACGTCGACGTCGAGAGCCCTTTGTCCGGGACGTTGATTCCGGTCGCGTCCGGGTCGTTCACGGCGTCGGCGATGGTCTGAACCGCCTGCGTCTCGGTCGTGTCCTGGGCGCAGTCGACGTAAGCGAACGTCGCGTTGACGCCCTCTTCCCCGGCCGTCGAGACGAGGCGTTTGGAGACGTACTTCGCGCAGAGCGACTTCCCGGTTCCCGTCTTCCCGTAGATCAGAACATTGCTCGGACTCTGTCCGAAAATCGCGGGGTTGACCGCCGTCGCGAGATCGGCGATCTCGTCGTCGCGGCCGACGATCCGACCCTCACCGGGGAGATGGCTGATCTCGAGGAGTTCCTTGTTCGCGAAGATCGGGTCCTCCCTCGTGAAGAGATCGTCCGCTGCGTCCATGGGATCGACACCGGGTTTCCGGTGAAATGCGTTCCGCTTCGCTCGCGGCGGAAGGGTAGTTGAGACACACACCGTGTTTCCGGTGAAACGGGGTCGGTTGGGGGTGGGGACGGTGGGGCCGTAGGGGGAGTGGTGATGGAATATAAAGAGGTGTCAAATCCCAGTCGCCTGATTCACCGGAAACCCGGTGTCATCACTTCGATCTAACTCACCCTGACTCACCCATACCCGCCAGCGAGACAGCAGTGCAAAGATAGCAGTATAAATAGTCCAAACGACGTAAATAGCCTAAAGAGAGATCCCTGTAGATGCCGAGACGAGAAGCCCGGTCGGATAGATAACCGGAACCGGATTTCTAACGGAACAGAGACGCCAGCCAGAGTTCGTATACCGCTCGGCCAAAGCCCAGGTACGGTCCGATCGCCCTACGAGCCGGTCTGCGTACGGATCGGTCCTTGTGCAAGTCAGTCTACGCACGCGTCGATCCACATGCAACTCGGACCACGGATGAGCAGATCCGTCTCCGGATCGACGAACAAAACAAGCGACCGGAAACGAACAGGCAGACCGCGTTTCCGGTGAAATACTTCTGACGGACCCCGCGTTTCCGGTGAAATACTTCTGACGGACCCCGCGTTTCCGGTGAAATACTTCTGACGGACCCCGCGTTTCCGATGAAACTCAAAGCCTTCGGCGTTCAACAGTACCTCCTTCTTGGCTTGGCGAACTGTACTCAAAACTTGTTTATAATTCTTTCTGTCTCAGATGCCACTTCGAAGCGGCTCGATCAAGATTCGAAACCGCACGCTGATGCCCGAACCGACCACGACGGCCCTCCCACCCCCAGCCGACCCCGTTTCACCGGAAACACGGTGTGTCTCTCAAACGATCGACGAGCGAATCGTCGTCGAGGGGTAGTAACAGCGACGGCGTCAGCACGCGAGTTGTCACTAGCGCCGTCAGAACCACCAGCGCCGTCAGAATCACCAGTAGCGTCAGAATCACCAGTACCGTCAGAAGAGAAAACGCGAGTTTCCGGGGAAACTCGCGAATCCTCGCGAGTCTCTGTCTCCGGAGTTCGTTACCTCATTCCTGTGCGTCGACGACGGCCACGCTGGCCAGGTTGACGATGTCTTTGACTTCGTCGCCGCGCTGGAGCACGTGAACGGGCTGGTCCATCCCGACCAGCATCGGACCGATCGCCTCCGCGCCGCCGAGCCGCTGGAGCAGTTTGTAGCCGATGTTCCCGGCCTCGAGGTTCGGGAACACGAGCACGTTCGCGGCCTCGTCGAGCTCTGAGAACTCGTAGGTGTCGTTGAGAATGTCGTCGACGACCGCGGTGTCGGCCTGCATCTCGCCGTCGACCGGGAAGTCGACGCCGTCGTCCTCGTGGAGAATCTCGACCGCTTCCCGCGGCTTCTGAGTCCCCTCGTTGTCGACGCTCCCGAAGTTGGAGTACGAGAGCATCGCCGCGCGGGGCTCGACGTTGAACCGCCGGGCGAGGTCGGCGGTGTGGCGGGTGATCTCCGCGAGCGTCTCCGCGTCGGGGTCCTGGTTCACCGTGGTGTCGGCACAGAAGATGACCCGATTTTTGAACGTGAGCATGTACACGCCGGCGACGGTGTCGGTGTTGTCCGCGGATCCCACGACCTGCAGCGGCGGTCGGAGCGCCGAGGGGTAGTGGTGCGTCAGCCCGGTGAGCATCGCGTCGACGTCTCCCGACTTCACCATGACGCTCCCGAGGTAGTTCGTGTCTCGCCGGACCAGCTCGTTCGCCTCGCGGCTCGTGATACCCTTCCGCTTTCGGAGCTGGTAGAGCTGGTCTCCGTACGCGGACACGTCGCGATCGTCGGGATCGACGATCTCCGGCTGGAACGAGAGTCCGAGTTGGTCGGCGGTCCTGGCGATCTCGTCGGCGTCACCGAGCAGCACCGGGTCCGCGATTCCCTGCTCTGAGAGCTGGTAGGCCGCGCGGATCATCTTCTCGTCGGTCCCTTCCGCGAGCGCGATGCGCTTCGGGTCGCTCTTCGCTTTGTTCAACACGACGCGCATCATCTCGCGGGACTTTCCGAGGCGCGCCTCCAGCCGTTCCCGGTACTGCTCCAAGTCGATCTCGGTGCGGGCGGACCCGGACTCCATCGCCGCCTTCGCGACGCTCGGGGCGACCTCGAAGAGCACGCGCGGGTCGAGGGGCTTCGGGATCACGTAGTCCGGGCCGAACTGAAGCGGGTCGTCGCCGTACGCCTTCACGACCGCGTCCGGCACGTCCTTGCGAGCCAGCTCCGCGAGCGCCTCGGCGGCCGCCCGCTTCATCTCCTCGTTGATCTCCGTCGCGCGCACGTCGAGCGCGCCGCGGAACAGGAACGGGAACCCGAGCACGTTGTTCACCATGTTCGGGTAGTCGGACCGGCCCGTCGCCATGATCACCGTGTCGTCGCGCGCGTCCTTCGCGTCCTCGTAGGTGATCTCCGGATCGGGGTTCGCCATCGCGAAGATGATCGGGTCCGACGCCATCGACCGGACCATCTCCTGCGAGACGATCCCGCCGACGGAGAGCCCGACGAACACGTCAGCGTCCTCCATCGCGTCGGCGAGGTCGCCGCCCTCGCCCTCGCTGGCGAACTGGCTCTTGTACTCGTTGACGTCGCCGTTCGCGACGCGCTCCTCGGTGATGATGCCGGAGGAGTCGCACATCGTGATGTTCTCCTTCTTCGCGCCGAGGGAGACGTAGAAGCGGGCCGTCGCGATCGCGGACGCGCCCGCGCCCGAGAAGACGATGTCGATCTCGGAGAGGTCCTTCCCGGAGATCTCGGTCGCGTTCATCAGCGCCGCGCCGGAGATGATCGCGGTTCCGTGCTGGTCGTCGTGGAACACGGGCACGTCCATCTCCTCGCGGAGCCGCTCCTCGATCTTGAAGCACTCGGGGGCCTTGATGTCCTCGAGATTCACGCCGCCGAAAGTGGGCTCCATGGCCTTTACGGCCTCGCAGAACGGGTCGACCGCGTCGATGTCGAGCTCGATGTCGAACACGTCGATGTCGGCGAAGCGCTTGAACAGCACGCCCTTCCCCTCCATGACGGGTTTCGAGGCCGAGGCGCCGATATCGCCGAGGCCGAGCACGGCGGACCCGTTCGAGACGACCGCGACGAGGTTCCCCTTCGCCGTGTACTCGAACACCGACTCGGGGTCCGCGGCGATGTCGCGACACGGCGCCGCGACCCCCGGCGAGTACGCGAGCGAGAGGTCTCGCTGCGTGTTCGTCGGCTTGGTGGTCTCGATCGCGATCTTCCCCGGCGGCTCCTCTCGGTGATACTCCCTCGCGTCGTCGTCCAGTCCCATGTCTCCTCCAATTCGGTAACGGAGTAAAAAGGTACGTGAACCCGTCGAATACTGATTCGACATTCGACGATCCCAGATGCGACTCAGTCCCGGTCGGGCCCAGTCGAATCGCGGTCAGCCCCAGTCGAATCGCGGTCAGCCCCAGTCGAATCCGGATCGAGGTCCGGGTGAAGCAGCGTTAGTCCCGGATCGATCCCGCCGAGCGTGGCGACCTCGTACGCGATCAGATACGATCGCGTGACGACGCTGACTGGAAGCGTCACCGCCACCAGCGTCGCGACAGCGACGGTCACGACGACTGCGACGGCCGCGATTCCGGCGGTCGTGCTCGCCAGCGCGCCGAGCCCCCCGAGGGGGACGGCCGCGAGCAGGAGCGCGCTCCCGGCGACGGCGACGACCGCCGAACCAGCGATCACGAACGCGGTCCCGCTGACGACCGCGATCCCGACGCCCACGAAGAAGTGCACCGCGAGGTAGGCGCCGAGCTCCGCCCACTCTCCGGCGATCGCTTGCCGGACCCGGCGCCACCCGGCGATCACACCGCGATCCTCGAGAACCATCGCGGGGACGACGAACTCGAAGGTGAGTCGGAGCGCGAGCGTCGCGAGCAGGACGAGCGCGCTCCCGACGAGCCCCGCAGCGATCGCGAGGCCGATCGGCAGCGATCCCGCCGTCGCCGCGAACGAGTCGATCGGCCCCCATCCGGTTGGTGTCTCGGCCGCGACGGCCGCGAGCACCGCCAGCGCGATGGGGACGGTAGCGACCGCCGAGAGGGCCACCGAGGCGGCGAACAGCCCGACGGCCTGTCGGAGACGACCGAGAAACGGCCGCCACAGTCGGACCTCGTTCGTCCGGAGCGCGTCGTAGAAGACCAGCCGAAGCGATAGCGAGGCCACCGAGAGCCCGATCACGACGACGACCGCGGCGACGGCCGCGGCGACGATCAGCCAGTCGCCGGACGCACCGGCGAAGAGGTCTGAGAGGGCGTTCCCGAGTGTCGCCGCGTCTGTCCTCGTGCCGGTCCCCAACTCCCCGGCGACTCCCGAAACCCCGCCGATTCGGGCGTCTGGAGACGTGGGAACCGACACGCCGGCGTTCGCGCCGCCGCCCATCAGGAGGACGAGGAGCGCGAGCTTCGCCCAGCGAACGGCGTTGAACGGGAACAGGAATCGACGAGTGGCCTCGACGGCGTCGTCCACCGCGTCGACGGCGTGCCAACCCATGGCCGCCGATTCGTCGGGCGCCTATATATACTCGGGGCCGACGAACGCTCTGGTCCGTCCCGACCGGCGCTACGTCGGACGCCTCGCCGTTCCAATCGATATCACCCCGGACGCGACCCACAGCCCTTTACGCCGAACGCGACGAAGTGGCTCGCATGAAGGTCCGCGGCGAACGGGAGTGCCAATCGTGCGGCGCGCGCTGGTCGTACTACGAGACGGGCTCCGTCGAGTGCCCCGACTGCGGCGCTCTCAGGAGCGTCGGCGTCGACGACAGGACGGCTCACACCGATGCGCCGGCGATCCTCGACCTCACTCCCCACCGCGTCCGGTTCGGAGAGGCCCGCGGGACGCTCCCCGAGGAAGGCGTCGACGACCTCAAGGCCGACCTCCGCGAGTACGCCCGCAAGCGGGGGTTCATCCGCGGCGGCGACCTGCTCCCGCTCGACGACACGTACCTCGCCGCACGCGAACTGCTGGAGGCGGTGGACCTGTACGACCGGCTGCGCGACCCGACCGACCGCGACCGGGAGTACCTCCTCGCGCTGCTCGCCGGCGCCGACGACGGCGACAGGCCCCCGTCCGAGGCGGTCCCCGAGTCCCTCCGCGAGGCACGCGGGATGGCCGCGGTCCGCGCGGTCGACGAGTACCGGAGCGACCTCCTCGCGTTCCTCGACGAGCTCTCCGCGACCGAAGACGGCGAAGCGGCCGACGCCGACGCGTCCGCTCCCACGGTTTCCGTCGACGGCGACGATCCGCGCTCCCGGATCGACCCCACCAGAGAGCTCCTCGAACGCCTCCGCGACCGCACGAAGCGCGCGGAGGCGCTCACGGGAGACGTACCGTCCGGCGACGCGGACGCCCTCGTCGACGCCGCGGACGCGCTGGGCGACTACGTCAGGACCGGTGATGAGGCCGCGCTCGATCGGGCCCGCGCTCGGCTCTCGGACGCCGAGACGTGATCGGCGCCCTCTCTCCACGCCGAGACGTGATCGGCGCCCCTTCTCCACGCTGAACCGGAATCACCGCTGATACTCGCGGGGTCACGTTCAACTTCCGTCCCGCAGATCTCGACGCATGCCGCGTTTCGACGTGCACGACCACCGCCACGCGCTGAAACAGCTGAAAGACACGGGAGCGACGAGCCTCTGGGAGAACCGGAAAGACGTGGCCTGCCCGGTCTGTGACGCCCCGTTCGACCGACTCTTCACCACTCGACAGACCGGGACGACCTTCCCGGAGAACGACGGCGCGCGCTTCTGTCTCCTCCGCGACGAGGACGCGATCCACCTGTTCCGGCACTGATCCCCCGTCGCGTTCTCTCCCTCCCGCTCCGCACCTACCCTCAGTCGTCGCCCGCGGGATCCACGCCCGGCGCCGGGTCGTCGATGTACCGCTCCGTCCACGTCCCGCGCGCGAACCACGCGACGCCGATTATCGCCCCGAGCACGTTTCCGAGCGCCATCCCGACCCAGATCCCCGTCTCGCCCCAGCCGGCGACGAAGACGAGGTACCCCACGCTGGCGACCCGTCCGACCCAGAGGGTGAGGATCGAGATCACCATCGCGGTCTTCGTGTTGCCGGCCCCGCGGAACGCGCCGAGGATGACCTGCGAGACGCCGATGAAGGCGAACTCGACGGACCGGATCTGCACGTACTCGACCGCGTACGCGACGGTCGCGGGCGCGTCGGGCACGTCGCCGAGGAAGGCGCCGACGATCGGCTCCGTGAACGCCACCGCGACGACCGCGACGAGGAACATCACCCCGGCGCCGGTCGACGCCGCGAGCTTCACCGAGCGCGCCGCGCGGTCCGCCCGGTTCGCCCCGAGGTTCTGGCCGACCATCGTGTCGATCGCACGCCCGAGCCCCATGGCGGGGAGGAACACGAGCGAGATGAGCCGGTTCCCCAGCCCGTAGGCCGCCACCACCGGCGGCGAGAACGTGACCACCATCGCCGTGAGCGTGATCATCGCGAGCGCGCTGGTCGTCTGCTCGACGCTGGAGGGGAGCCCGAGCCGGAAGATGTCCTCGATGAACCCGAGGTCCGGCCGGAGGTGACTCACCGAGACCGACGGCCCCAGCGCGGTGGCGAACAGCAGCCAGAGGCCGATCGCGGTGGCGACCCCCCGGGAGAAGATCGTCGCCATCGCGGCCCCCTCGATCCCGTAGCCGGTGAACCCGGTGGCCGCGAACAGCGCCTCCTGAAGGCCCACGGGATCGAGCGCCGCGACGAGCGGCACCGCCGCCAGCCACTCGAACAGCGGGTTCGCCGAGAACCCGAAGATGAGGAACGGGTCGAGGAGGACGTTCAGGGCGACCGAGACGAGCATCACCGCCATCGGGGTCCGCGTGTCGCCGTACCCGCGCATCAGCGCCGAGAAGACGAAGAACCCGAACATCAGCGGGATGCCGGCGAAGATGACCTCCATGTAGTCGGCCGCCAGCGGGATCACGGTCGCCGCCGTGTCGGGGTCGCTCGGCAGGATCTCGAGCGCCGGTCGCGTGTAGAAGTAGCCGCCGATCCCGATGAGCACCGACAGCACGGAGACGCTGAAGATGGTCTGGCCGGCGACCAGCCCCGCGGACCGGTCCCCGTCGGCGCCGGTGTACTGCGCGACGAGGATCGCCCCCGCGGTCGTGAAGCCGCCCGCGACCGCGATGAGCAGGAAGATCAGCGGGAACGCGAGGCTGATCGCGCCGACCGCCTCGGCCGACAGCCGCCCGAGGTACAGCGTGTCGACGACGTTGTACGTCACCTGCAGCAGCTGGATGACGACGATCGGCCACGCGAGCTGGAACAGCGGCCGGATCAGGCTCCCCTCGGTGATCGACTCCTCGGACACGCGATCGTCGGAGGGGTCGCCGTCGGCAGCGTCGTCGCCCGTCGTTCCTTCAGATGCGCCGGTGGCCGCGTCGCTACCGTCCGTCTCGTCGGTCGAACCATCGTCGTCGCCGGTGTCGTCGGGACCGGGGCCGGAACCGCCGAACTCCGGAGGCGACTCCGGCGGGTCTTCGGAGGGCTCGTCGCTCACTGACTTATAAGCGGACGCCTCGGTCTATCAGGCTTCCGGTTCCGTGGGAGCGCGACACAGGGTGTCTCACGCGGGATCAGTCATCGGTCGCGGCCCGGACCGGCGTCGCCCCCAGAGTCGACGCCATCCGAGGGGGAACCGCCTGCCGAGTCGCCGCCGTCCGCCGGCGTCGCGTCCGGCTCGGTCCCGTCCGCCTCGGCCCTGTCCGTCCCGGAGTCACCCGATTCGGTTTCTCCCGCCCCGGTCTCGTCCGCCTGACGCCCGCCGCTACCCCGGCCCTCCGGGTCGGGCTTGTCGCCCGCCCGTTCGCCCTCGGGACGACCGTCTTCCGGGCCGCCGACCCGCGCGACTCCGGAGGTGTCGTCGAAGACGAGGTGCCGGTGCGGGTACGCCATCTCCACGTCGGCGTCCGTGAGTCGCTCGCGGATCCGGATGTTCACGTCGGACTGGACCTTCGCGAGCTTGTACGGCTTCTTCACCCAGTACCGGAGGCGAAGGAGGACGCCGTCGTCGCCGAACTCGTGGATCCGGCAGTCCGGACTCGCGGTGTAGCGCGCGACGCCGACTCGGATGTCGGGGCCGCCGTCGATCACCGCATCGCAGTCCCGCGCGGCGCGCTCGATGAGCCGACGGGCCTCGGAGACGTCGCTCTCGTAGGTGACGAGCACGTCGATGGTCCGCCGGGTCCGCTCGTCCTCGGCGGAGTAGTTGGTCACGTCGCGCTCGCGCATGGCCCCGTTCGGCACGACGAGGAAGGTGTTGTCGAGCGTGAAGATCTTCGTGTACCGGATCGTGATGTCCTCGACGAACCCCGTCGTCCCGTTCTCCAACTCGATCATGTCGCCGATCTCGAACGGCTGGTCCGCGAGGATGAACACGCCGTTGATGAAGTTCCCGACGAGCGGCGCGAGGATGATCCCGATCACGGCGGAGAAGACGGCGGTTCCCACGAGGAGGTCGCCGAACCGGAACCCGACCGCCCAGAGCCCCACGAACAGCGAGAGCGTGATCGTCCCGACGCGGACGCCTCTGACGATCGTCTGCGCGACGCTCTGTCTCGACACGCGGCGGGCGACCGGCCGACCGATGAGCCGAACGAGGAACTTCGAGAGGAGAACGCCGGCCGCGACCGAGAGGAGCACGAACAGCAGCCGGCCCGCAGCGGAGTCCGCGGCCCCGCCGACCAGGTCCGCGAAGCGGGCGAGCAGCCCCGCACTTTCGACGAAGGCCTCGGGCCGTACCATAGCCAATCCGCCGTCGCCCACCCGAAAAAGCGTTTCTCCCGACGCTCGGGGGACGCGCGGTCCACCGTTTCGATAACCACTAACACATCCCCCCGCGAACCGGGGACTGTGTCGAACCCCTCACGCGACTCTCCGACGTTCAGCGTCACGCACGAATCCGCCCCGAGCGGCACCCTCGTCGCCGGCTTCTCGTCGTTCGGCCTCGCGGGACTGACGGCCGTCGACTACCTGGTGGAGAACCTCGGTCTCGAACAGACCGGCCACGTCCGGGCCGAGGGCCTCCCGTCGATCACGCCCTTCGAGAAGGGCCGGCCGCGGCGACCGATCCGACTGTACTCTGCCGACGACGTCGACGTCACCGTGCTCGTGGCCGAGCAGTTCGTCCCGCCCGCCCTCGGCGAGCGGCTCGCGGCCGCGGTCCTCGACTGGACGGAGTCGGCGGGCGTCTCCGAGATCGCCGTGCTGTCCGGCGTTCCCATCCCGCACGGCCCGGACGCGCACCGCACCTTCCACGTCGCGACGGCGGACTACCACGAGCGGCGCCTCGACGACGACCGCGTTCCGCCGATGGAGTCCGGGTTCCTCGACGGGACGAACGCCTCCCTGCTCGAGCGCGGAATCGACTCGCCGCTCGGCGTGGGTGTGTTCATCACCCCGGTCCACGCGCAGGCGCCGGACGCCGACGCCGCCCTGCGGCTCGTGGAGGCGATCGACGAGACGTACGACCTGGGCGTCGACTCGGCGCCGCTGATGTCGTTCGCGGCCGACGTGCGCCGCCACTACGAGGACCTGGCCGAACGGATCGAGGACCGCGAGCCGGACGGAACCTATGATCGAATGTACATGTAGGATCCGCCTCTGAAAACGCGTGCTACTCGGCTCATAGTAAAAACCTATATCGGAGGGCCGCCACGTCACGTGCATGACCGACGATCTCCGCGGCACGCTCGACCGCGTCGGGGACCGCTTCAACCTCGGCGAGTACGAGATCGACGCGTACCTCGCCGTGTTGGAACACGGGGAACTGACCGCGAGCGACATCGCCGACCGGACCGACATCCCGCAGCCGCGCGTGTACGACACGGTCCGAAGCCTCTCGGACCGCGGGCTCGTCGAGCTCCGCGAGTCGCGTCCGATGAAGATCGTCGCCGTCGACCCGGAAGACGCGTTCGGCGACCTCCGGTCCTCGTTCGCGGAGATGGTCGACGAGCTGGCGGCCCGCTACACCGCCCCGACCCGCGAGACCGAGGCGGTGTCGCTTGTGAAGTCGCGGTCGACGATCCTCCGGTACCTCGAAGAGGTGATCGCCGGCGCCGAGTACGAGCTGGCGCTGTCGCTCACGCCGGGGCTCCTCCGCCGCTTCCGCGACGAGCTCGCCGCGAAGGTGCAGGCGGGCGTCAGCGTCGAACTCCTCGTCACCCCCGCGTCCCGCGCGCCGGACCCCGAGGAGTTCGACTACCTGGAGGTGGCGACGATCGCCCGTGCACGCCGCGGGATCACCACACCAATCTTAGCCGTCGGCGACGGGGAGTACTCCGTGTACGCCACGCAGGACGCGCTCCGCGACGACCGCGAGCGGTACGGCGTCATCTTCAACCGCTCCGCGCTCGGGTTCCTCGTCTCCGGCTTCTTCGGCACCGTGCTGTGGACGACCGCCGAGACGCTCGCCGCCGACGGTGCCGCCCGCCCGTTCCCGCGCCGCTACGCCTCGATCCGCCGCGCCGTCAAGGACGTCCGGGAGTTCGAGGGCGAGGAGTTCTACGCGACCGTGGAGGGCCGCGACATCGAGACCGGCGACTCGGTGACCGTCCGGGGGCGCGTCGTCGACCTCGCGTTCGAGGACAGCGAGGAGGTCGCGTCGCTCACCGTCGAGACCGAGTCCGGCCGGGTCGACATCGGCGGTCGCGTCGCCTCCCTCGAAGACGTCGAGGGTCAGGAGATCGTTATCGGTCGCGGCGAGCCGCCGGCGCTGTGACCGTCTGAGTCGGTCGCCACGAACCGCCGTCGAGCCTCCACGCTTCGCCGTCGCGGTCACCGAAGTCGACGATCGCCGACCCCCTGTGCCGCCGTAACACACTTAAGAGCACACTCTGTATCGATACCCAGTGGCATCCCGACAGGGCGGGCCGGGAGACGCCGAGTCATCCCGTCCCGGATCGACGGAGCGTCGGACCGCGTCCACGACCGCGCCGGCGGGGGCTCGCCGGCGGGCGGCGACGAGATCGGACTCCCTCCCGCACGGGTCCGACCCGGACGCCCCTCGAAGCCGGACCCCGAACGCGGGGAAGCGACCGTCGGTAGGGCGAACGGCGGAGGATCCGCCAGTTCGCGACCCCGAGCTCTACGCCCTCACCGATCACTTCCGCGAGCGGTTGGAACAGCCCGGGAGATACGTTTCGACCCGGACCGTCAGCGACGCGATCCGTCGCGGCCAGCTCCGCTGGAACCGGACGGACGGCTGGCGGTTCGCCCTCGTCGACGGCGGGATCCGGTTCGTCGTCGTCGTGAGCGACACGGAGACGAACTCCCCGGTGGTCGTCACCGGCTGGACCGAGGTGGCCGACCGCGAGGCGGCCTTAGAGGCCCCCCGGTGGGACCCCGTCGACGTCGATACCATCGCCGTGCGGACGGCCCTCTCCGAGTCCGCCTCCACGCCGATCCCCGACCGGATCCGCCCCCGGACCGTGACGCGCCCGTTCGAGGTCGGCGAGCACCGACTGGAGACGGAGCCCGGCGAGCCGTTCGTCCGCTGTACGGCCTGCGGCTGTCGGTTCCGGTCGAAGGACGCCATCACCGGCCGCGGCTGTCACGGTCGATCCGGTCGGTAGCGGGAGTGGGTATCGCAGGTTGGTTGATCGGTTGTTTATAAGGAATCGAGTGGTGTTGCCGTCGGCTGTATATAAGGGATCGACGGTTCTGTGGTGATGACCTCCAAAGCCCCAGCCGTGCGGGCGGTTTACGCTCGCTGCGCTCCTCACTCGGTCGCTCACGTTGTTCGCTCCCTTGTTGCGGTGCTTACATCGCCTAAACCGCCCGCACGGCTGCCCCTTTGAGTCCCACCCCGCACAGCACCGCACCTCACGCCTCCCCAACCTCGTCGCTGGCGCCTTATAAGGCGCCAGCGACTCCCTCGTGCGGGCTGCTCGCGGCCGCTAGGAGCGGCCGCTCACAGGCACACGCCACCGCACCGTTATTATAAGCGATCGTCGCTGTCGCTCACGGCTGGTTTAAATACTGTCTCACCACCGACGATCTGCGAGACTTACTCCCGCAATCAGGAACCACTCCTCAGCGACCGGTCATTTCGGGCGAGTATCCCCCTGAAAGGGAAGGTTTCAACGAATCTCCTTCATCCTGCTCCGTCGTCGGCCGCGGACGCTATCCATTTCCCCCTCGCGACCGAACCGGAGGTAATGACCGACGACTCCGGCGATTCCGAGTCCGCCGCCGGTGAGGCTGCCGATTCCGACGACGCCGCAGCGGAACTCTCGCTCGACCGCTTTCACGAGGCGTTGGAGGCCGAGGAGCGACCGGTCGCGACCGCGAGCGAGGTCGCGCGCCGGCTCGGGACCTCGCAGGCGACCGCGCGCGACGCCCTCGCCGCGCTCGTCGACCGCGGCGACGTGGACCGGCTCGACGTCGAGAGCGACCCCGTCGTCTTCTACCCCCGCGAGTGGGGCGCGCTCGCGAGCCGCGAGCGCGTCGTCGCATTCCCGGACCGACGCGAGATCGTCGTCGACCGGCCGACGCAGTTCACCCGCGCCCGCCTCTCGCAGTTCGCGCACCTGATCGACACCACCGGCACCGAGCCCGGGACGCGCGGGTACCTCTACCGGATCAGACAGGAGGACGTGTGGGCGGCCCCCTTCGAGGACGCCGACGGCCTGATCGCGAGCCTCCGCTCGGTGCTCCCCCGACGGTTCGACCACCTCGAGGAGTGGATCCGCGACCAGTGGCGCCGCGCGCACCGCTTTCGGCTGTACACCCACGAGGACGGCTACGTCGTCCTGCAGGCCGCCTCCGAGAGCCTGATGGGCAACGTCGCGGACCAGCACCTCGACGACGACCACCTCCGGGCGCCCATCTCCGAGACGGAGGCGTGGGTCAACGAGGACGCCGTCGCCGCGGTCAAACGCGCCCTCTACGACGCCGGCTACCCGGTCGAGGACGACCGCGACCTCGACGTGGGCGACCCCGTCGACGTCGACCTGACGACCGATCTCCGCGACTACCAGGAGACGTGGGTCGAGACGTTCCTCGACGCGCGCTCCGGGGTGTACGTCGGCCCGCCCGGCTCCGGGAAGACCGTCGCCGCCATTGCGACCATCGCGGCGGTCGGCGGCGAGACGCTGATCCTGGTTCCCTCCCGCGAGCTCGCCGGCCAGTGGCGGGAGGAGCTGCTCGACCACTCCACGATCGACCCCGCGGACATCGGACTGTACCACGGCGGTCAAAAGGAGATCCGACCGGTGACGATCGCCACCTACCAGATCGCCGGGATGGACCGCCATCGCTCGCTGTTCGACTCCCGGAAGTGGGGGTTGATCTGCTTCGACGAGGCGCATCACATCACGGCTCCGGTGTTCTCTCGGTCCGCCGAGCTTCAGACCAAACACCGCCTCGGCCTCTCGGCCACCCCGGTCCGCGAGACCGGCAGCGAGGAGGAGATCTACACCCTGATCGGGCGGCCGATCGGCGCGGACTGGGACGCCCTCTTCGAGGCCGGCTTCGTTCAGGAGCCGGAAGTGGAGATCCGGTACGTCCCGTGGCGCGACGAGCTGGCGCAGAGCGAGTACGCCGCGGCCGACGGCCGGGAGCGAACGCGGGTCGCGGCCGAGAACCCCGCGAAGATCGAGGAGATCCGCTACCTGCTGGCCGCGCACCGCGACAAGAAGGCGCTCGTGTTCGTCGAGTACCTCGATCAGGGCGAGGCGATCGCGGACGCCTTGGGAGTTCCCTTCATCAGCGGCGAGACACCCCACCGCGACCGCGCGGAGCTGTTCCGGCGGTTCCGCGCCGACGGGGAGTCGTCGGCCGATTCAGACCGCGACCGGAACGCGATCGACACGCTCGTCGTCTCCCGCGTCGGCGACGAGGGGATCGACCTCCCGAACGCCGAGCTCGCGATCGTCGCCAGCGGGCTCGGGGGGTCGCGCCGACAGGGCTCACAGCGCGCGGGTCGCACCATGCGGCCGACCGGCTCCGCGCTCGTGTACGTGCTCGCGACCCGCGGGTCGAGCGAGGAGGAGTTCGCGCAACGGCAGATGCGTCACCTCGCGCGCAAGGGAATCCGGGTGCGCGAGACGAACGTCGCGGAGTGAGCGGCGGTCCGCGCCGAGTCACACCAGCGCGTCACGCAGCGCCCGCGCCCCCTGCTCGATCGACGCGATCGGGTCGGCGGGGTCGTCGTGCTCGTAGACGAGCCACTCGCAGTCGGCGTCACGGGCGCTCGCGACGACCGCGTCGAGGTCCACGTCGCCCTCGCCGAGCGCGACCGACTCGCCTCGTCTGAGGTCGGTGTCGGACACGTGGACGTGGGTGATCCGGTCGGCGTGTCGGTCAATGAGCGCGGCGGGGTCCGCCCCGCCGACGAGCGTCCAGCCCACGTCCACCTCGAACCCGACGCGCTCGTCGGTCCGGTCGATCAGCCGCTCTATCGCGGGCGCCCCGTCGACCGCGGCGAACTCCTGGTCGTGGTTGTGGTACGCGAGCCGGACGCCCTCGGCGCCGAGGGCGTCCGCGAGGCTGTTCAGCCGCGTCGCGACCGCGTCGACGGCGGCCGCGCTCTCGAACTGCTCCGCGTCGAGCCACGGGACCACCAGGGTGTCGACGCCGAGCCGGTCGTACAGGTCGACGGTCTCGTCGAACCCGTCTTCCAGCGCCTCGGTCGGCGCGTCCTCCAGCGACTCGATCGGGACGTGCGCGGACGCGGCGTCGAGGCCGTTACGGTCGAGCGCCGCGAGCACCTCCTCGACCGGCGACTCGCGTACTCGGTAGGCGAACTCCACTCCGTCGAAACCGGCCGCGCCCACCCGGTCGAGGAGCTCCGGAACAGGGGCGTCGAGCGAGCGCAGCGTGTACAGCTGGACCGCGGTGTCGACCATGTCCGCCGTCTCTCGGCCGGCGCCGTATCGGTTCTGGTTCGCGAGGGGCGAGAGGGGGGGCCGATCTCCCGCCGTCGAAGCTTTCAACACCCGGTCCGTCGACCTCGGAGTATGGACACGGACGAGTCCCCGAGCGGTACGGACCCGAGCGCGGCCGACGCCCCGACCGTCGCCGAGGCGGTCGTCGAGCGCATGCTCGACCGCGGGGTCGACGTCGCCTTCGGGATCCCCGGCAAGCAGACCCTCCCGCTGAACCGGGCGCTCGCCGACCGCGACGCGCGGTTCGTCGTCGCCCGCCACGAGACCGCCGTAACCCACCAGGCCTGGGGGTACGCGGAGACGAGCGACCCCGGCGAGATGGCGGCGTCGATCGTCGTCCCCGGCCCGGGCGACATGAACGCGATGAACGGCCTCAAGAACGCCAAAAACGACTGCGTCCCCCTCCTCCACCTCGCGGTCGAGACGGAACGCGAGGTCCGCGGCGGCGACGGGATCCACGAGACGCCGCCCGAGACGTACGACACCGTCGTCAAGGAGAACGTCCTCGTCGACTCGCCCGCCGGCGCGGTCCCGGCCGTCGCCGAGGCGATCCGGGTCGCGCGCGAGCACCCGCAGGGCCCGGTCCGCGTGGGGATCCCGAAGGACGTGCTCGCGAGCCGCACGCCCCAGCCGGCGGTCGGCGAGCGCGAGCCGGCCGCACCGCCTGAACCACCGGCGGACGCGGTCGACCGCGCGGCCGACCTGCTCGCCGGGGCCGACGCGCCGGTGATCCTCGCGGGCGGCGGCGTCAGGCGCTCCGGCGCGAGCGGTTCGCTCCGCGCGGTCGCTGAGCGCCTCGACGCTCCGGTCGTCACGACGTACAAGGGGAAAGGGACGCTCGACGAGACCCATCCCCTCTCCGCCGGCGTGCTCTGCGGGGGATCGAGCACCGAACTCCGCGAGCTCCTCGCCGACGCGGACCGCGGGCTCGTCGTCGGCTCCGACCTCGACGCGGTCGCGACCGCCTCGTGGTCCGTCTCGCTGCCGGAGTCGCTGGTCCACGTCACGCTCGACGGCGACGACATCGGGTTCGGGTACGAGACCGATCTCGGGGTCGTCGCGGACGCCGACCGGTTCCTCCGGTCGCTCGGTGACCGGCTGGCGGGCCGCGACGAGACGCACGGGTCGGCGAGTGAGGCCGGAGCGACCGAGGCGCCGGTGGACCACCCCGACGAGTCGACCGGCGCCGCGCGGGCCGAGGCGGTCCGCGCTGCGGACCGCGAGCGGTTCGACGCGCTCGCCGACGGACGCGCCCCCGGCGCTCCCCTCAGCTCGGTCGAGGTCCTCCGGGAGGTCCGCGAGGCGGTCCCGGCGTCGGCCGTCGTCACCGCCGACGCCGGCGGCTCTCGGCAGTGGACGCTCGTCTCGTTCCCCGCGGCCGGCCCCTCGGAGTACGTGAATCCGGGGTCGTGGGCGACGATGGGAACCGCGCTCCCGTCGGCGATCGGCGCGGCGCTCGCGGATTCCGACCGCGGCGCGGTCGCGCTCGTCGGCGACGGCGGGCTCCTGATGTGCGTTCACGAGCTGCACACGCTGGCCGCGGAGGGGCTCGACGTGACCGTCGTCGCGTTCAACAACGACGACTACGCGATCATCAGCGAGGCTGCGTCGCGGTCGCACGACCTCCCGGCCGGCGCGTACGGGTGGGCCGAGGCGGGGCTGGACCTCGTCGCCGTCGCGGAAGGGATGGGCGTCCGGGCCGACCGGGTGACCGAACTGGAGGCGGTCGGCGACGCGGTCGCGTCCGGGGTGGCCCACGACGGCCCCGCGCTGATCGAGATCGTCACCGATCCGAACGAGCCGCAGGCGAGCGAGTGGATGACGCGGGAGCGGTGAGTTCGGTCGCGGCTCCGCGCCGCTCCCGACCTCCGCGTCCCCGCCTCCCGTCCGCCTCGGTTCCCTTCACGGGTCGCGTTTCGGGTATCTGAAGCGAGATATATGTCGGGGGAACGTCGACGTGGCGTATGCGCAACCCCTGGGTCCACGACGACGTGCCGGAGGGCGCCGACACCGGGTACGATGGGCACGTGGGGCTCCTCGCGACCCTGGTCTGGGCGGCCCTCGCCGTCGCAGTCGGCGGGTTCGTCCTCCTCTCGGCGACCGGGGTCGTCGACCCCGTGCTCGACGGGTCGGCGGAGACGGTCGTCACGTACGTGGTCGCCGCGCTGGCCGCGGCGCTCCTGCTTCCCCTCCTCCTGCGGCTGCTCCTCATCTCGCGGCTCCTGGCGACGGTCGCGTTCCTCGGGAGCGGATGGGTCCTCGGCCGGTTCGTGTGGACCCGAGAGTCGGAGCGACTCGAACGGCTCCTGGTCGGCGGCGAGGGTCTCGGCGTCGGCGGGGAGTCGACCGAGCAGCTGATCGAACTGCTCGACGTGCTGCTCTCCGCTGTCGTCGCCCTCGCGTAACCGGGCGTGAGTCTTAACAACAACCGTTGTGAACTCGGCCCATGACACGCGCGAACGACGTCGCCGTCGGCATCGTCGGCCTCGGCGGGATCGGTCACCACCACGCGAGAAAGCTCGCCGACCGAGGCGCGAACCTCGTCGGCGGGATGGACATCGACGCGGACGCGCGCCGCCGGTTCCACGAGGAGTTCGACGTGCACGCCTACGAGGAGGAATCGGCGCTCTACGACGCCTGCGACGCCGTGCTCGTCACGACGCCGAACCGGTTCCACGAGGAGTACGCGGTCTCCGCGCTCGAGGCCGGCCTCGACGTGCTCTTGGAGAAGCCGCTGGCGCACTCGCTGGAGAGCGCGGAGCGGATCGCCGAGGCCGCCCGCGACGCCGAGGGGTTCTGCATGGCCGGGTTCAATAACCGGTTCGCGGAACCGGTGCAGGTGCTGAAGGAGTACCAGGCGGAGGGCCGGTTCGGCGAGACGACCCACGTCGAGGCCAACTACGTCCGCCGCCGGGGCGTCCCCGGCCGCGGCTCGTGGTTCACGTCCGGCGAGGTCGCCGGCGGCGGCGCGCTCATCGACATCGGCGTCCACGCGATCGACCTGGCGCTCTACTTCCTCGATCACCCGGAGGTGGTCGAGGTGTCCGGCGAGACGCGCTCGGAGTTCGGCGGCCGCGACGACTACGCGTACATCGACATGTGGGGCGACGACGCCGGGGCCGAGGGGTTCGACGTGGAGGACTCCGCGTCCGCGTTCGTCCGCACCGCCGGCGGTGCCACCGTCTCGCTGGAGGTCGCGTGGGCGACGAACCGCCCGACGAACGACGGGTTCGCGGTCCGCGGCACGGAGGCGGGCGCGACGTACGACCGCGGGAGCGAGGAGCTCACGCTCCACGAGGCGACCGCCTTCGACGGCGACCACCACCACTTCTCCGACGCCGAGATCGAGACGCGGGCGGGCGACAGCCACGCCGCCGAGCAGGCGGCGTTCCTCGAGGCGGTCGCCGCGGGCGAGGCGCCCGACATCAACACGGTCGAGGAGGCGCTGTCCGTCCAGCGCGTGATCGACGCGATCTACCGGTCCTCGGAGCGCGGCGAGGCGGTTCGGCTGGACTAGCGGGCCGGTCTGGTCTGCCGGACGACCACCTTCGACCGCATTCCGAACCTATTCGGTCCTGCGTTCCCATCTACGAGCCAACTCGTGACCCGCGACGCCGGCCCGACGCCGCCCTCTGACCGAATCGTCGCCCTCGACGCGCTCAGGGGTGTCGCCCTGCTCGGCATCCTCCTGATCAACGTCTGGTCGTTCTCGATGCCGGAGCAGACGCTGTTGAACCCCACCATCTACGCCGACGGCGCCGTGTACGGCGAGTTCGCGGGCGCGAACTACTGGGCGTGGGCGTTCAGCCACGTGTTCGCCCAGAACAAGTTCATCACCCTGTTCTCGGCGCTGTTCGGCGCGGGCATTCTGCTGTTCATCGAGAGCAAAGAGGAGAAGGGCCAAGACGCGGTGCGGCTCCACTACCGACGGACCGCGATCCTGATCGCGATCGGGCTCATGCACGCGTACCTGCTGTGGTACGGCGACATCCTCGTCGCGTACGGGGTGACCGCGCTGGTCGTCGTCGCGTTCCGGGACCTCGATGCGCGGCAGCTCGCCGGGGTCGGTGCGGTCTTCCTGCTGTTCCTCCCCGTCACGGAGCTGCTCGCGGCGGTCAGCCTCGGCGGCGACGCGATCGCGTCCCAGTGGGCGCCGGCGGAGTCCGTGCTCCGCGAGCAGGTCGCGACGTACCGCGGGGGGTGGATCGGACAGCTCGACCACCGGGTCTCCTCGTCGATCAGCCGACAGACCAGCGGGTACATCAGCGGGAGCTTCTGGCAGGTCGGCGGCACCATGCTCCTCGGGATGGCGCTGTACCGCGTGGGCGCGATGACCGGCGAGCGGTCGTCGTCCTTCTACCGGCGGCTCGTCGCGCTCGGCGTCGTCGGCCTCGCGATCACCGTCGCCGGCGTCGCCTACATCCAGGCCAACGACTGGAGCGCCGACGCCGCGCTGTACTGGCGGCAGTTCATCTACGTCGGCAGCTTCCCCCTCGCCGGCGGCTACCTCGGGCTCGTGATGCTGTACGCCCGCCGGCGCCCGGACGGGCCAGTGACGCGCGGACTCGCCGCGGTCGGTCGGACCGCGTTCACGAACTACCTGCTCCAGACGGTGATCGCCACCACCGTCTTCTACGGCCACGGACTGGGGCTGTTCGGCTCCGTCACCCGCGTCGAACAGCTCGGGTTCGTCGCCGCCGTCTGGGCGGCGCAGATCGTTCTGTCGGTGGCATGGCTCAGGTACTACCGGTTCGGCCCCGTCGAGTGGGTGTGGCGGACGCTCACCTACGGGGAGAAACAGCCGATGCGGAACCCGGAGTAGGCGGTTGGCGTGGGTGTCGGAGAGTGCCAGTGACGGCTGCTCGTCGGCACGCGCCACCGCACGGCTTCTGAAAACCGCTCTCGGCTACTCCCCGTCGACGACCGGGTTCGACAGCGTCCCGACACCCTCGTAGGTGATCTCCACGCGTTCGCCGGGCTCGACGAGCCCCGGGTTCGCCGGGCTCCCGAAGGCGATGCAGTCGCCCGGCTCGAAGGTGAACCGCTTCGAGAGATACGAGACGATCTCGTGGGGCCCGAACAGCATGAGCTCGGTGTTCGCGTCCTGTCGCTGCTCCCCGCCGACGGTCGTCGAGATGTCGAGGTTCGTCGGGTCAACGTCGGTCTCGATCCACGGGCCCAGCGGCGCGGAGCCGTCGAACGCCTTGCGCGCGGTCCGTCCCTGCTGGTCTAAGGCGTCCACGTCGTTCATGACGGTGTACCCGCGGACGACCTCGGGCACGTCTTCTGGGTCGACGTTCCGACACCGCTCGTCGATGACGGCCACCAGCTCGCCGGCGTAGGTCAGCTCGTCGGTCCACTCGGGGTACCGGACCGGCTCGCCGTGCGCGAGCAGGCTCGCGGGCGGCTTGATGAAGAAGTCGGGCTCCTCAGGTCGTTCGTACTCCATCTGGTCGAGCGTCTCCGCGTAGTTCCGGCCGACGCAGTAGAGCGCGCTCGGGTCACAGGGCGGGAGGAGCCGCCCGTCGCAGCCGACCTCGTACCGGCCGTCCTCGGCGATCACGGTCCCGTCCTCGTAGCGCCCCGAAACCGGTCCGTCCGGCGTGAGCAGGCGAGCGAGTCGCATGCCGGCACGTCTGCGCGCGGCGTCGAAAAGGCGTCGGTGGCCGCAAGCGAGCCGTCACTCCTCGTCGCGACGATCCGGGTTTCCGGGGGTCCCATCCGGGGCTCCGGGAGTCCCGATCACGACGCCGGACCGGATCTCCAGTGCCGTCTCGAACTCCGCCCGCCGGTCGTCGTCGCCGGCGCGTTCGACCGCGGCCTCGTGGGCCCGGGCGACCGCGTCGCGCTCGCGGTCCGAGAGAGCCAGCCGGTCGGCGATCCCCTCCCAGTGGTCGGGCTCGACGAGGAACGTCTCGCGGTCCGGCTCCGCCGCGATCCGCTCGTAGCGGCGGCGGTACTCGTCGATCCGCGGACCGAGATCTGCCTGCACCCGAGCGAGGAGGTCGGGGAGACGCTCGGCGGGAACGCTCGCGAGCGCCGCCGTCTTCACGAGGGCGGTCCCGTCGATCGGATACGGGCCGGGGGATCCGGAGCCGTCGGGGTCGGGGCCGTCGGCGGCCTCGGGGTCGGCACCGTCGGAGCCCTCGCCCTCGGAGCGATCGTCGGCGGGGGCGTCGCCGTCCGTCATCACCCGCCGGCGCGCATCGCCTTCTGCCGGTATCTGGGGAGCAGCTCCGCGAGCGCCTCGGGGTCGCCCGCGAACGAGGCGGTCACCTCGGTGAGCGAGATAGCCCCGGTGGCCTGCACCTTCTCCGCGCTGAGCGCGACGCGCCACCCGTCGCCGTCCACGCGGGTCGCCTCCGCCGGGTCGTCGGTGCCGACGAGCTCGCCGCCGAGGTTGACGAGGTAGTGGGCCGCGAGGCGCCGCGAGATGCCCCGGTACTTCACCTCCTCGCGTTCCCAGCCGTCTTCGGCTGGCGGGAGATCGACGTCGCCGTCGAGCGCTCCGTCGTTCGCGTCCTCGGCGTCGCTCTCGCGTCCCGCGTCAGTCTCGCGTCCCGCGTCAGTCATGTCTCGCACCCGCCGGCGACCGGCGGGAACACGGAGACCCGGTCGCCGTCGTCGAGCGGGGTGTCGAGCCCGTCGAGGTGGAGCACCTCGCGGCCGTTCTTCAGGACGCTGATCTGCGGCGCGAGGTCCCCGTCGACGATCAGGCGTCCGTTCATCCCCTCGTACTCCGCCTCCAGGTCTCGCAACACGTCGCCGACGGTCGATCCGTCCGCGAACTCCGCAATGACGGTCTTTCCTCCGGCGGCCTCGCGGAACGTCGCGAAGAACCGCAGTTCGAGTTCCATACGTGTGCATCGGGCCGGGGCGGCTTAAAAACGGGCGCCGGCGGCGGAGCCGTCGGACCGGTTACAAGTCCGACAGCCGGATCCCGTCTTCGACGAGCCGGAAGTTCCGCTCGCGGTCCAGCTCGCCGCCGAGCCACTCGTGTTCGTAGAGCTGGCCGATGAGCTCCACGTAGAGGTTCCGCCACGCGATGGCGTAGATCGGCGACTGGCCCCACGCGCGCAGCTCCGGGACGAACTCGTGGTACGTGCTCGCCTGCGCCTCCATGCGCTCGACGGCGTCGGCCACGACCTCGGCCGCCTCCGCGGGCTCCGCGTCCGCGATCTCGTCGTTCAGCCGGGACTGGATCCCGGCGATCGCGCGCCGCATGTCCTGCTCGGCGGTGCCGTCCTCCTCGGGCAGCGACTCGACGACGCCCCTCGGCACGCCGAGTTCGATCTCTGGCATACCGATCCGTCCGACGGCGACGCCCAAAAAACCCGCTTCCCCGGCGATTCGACCGACGGTCTTCGGCGATCGGGACGCGTCAGTTCACCGTGTCGGCTCGGAGTCGAGCGGTCACGGCGTCGGCGCGGCCTTCTGGAGCGCCGTCTCCGCGACGTTGCCGCCGTAGTCGGCCGAGCGGAGCACGGAGTCAACCACCAGCCCGAGGAGCTGCGCGCGAGTGGGGTCCAGCTCCCGGAGCAGCTCGTCGATGGCGCGCACCCGCTCGTCGATCGCCCGGACGCCGGTTCGCGCCTCGTTCGCGAGGGCGGTCGCCTCCTCGCTGCCGTCCGCGAACAGCGCGTCCATCGCGGTGTCTATCACCTCGACCGCGTCGCCGTAGAGCTCGTTGACCGCCTCGACCACGTCGTCGGGCAGCGGCTCCTCGATGCTCAGCGTCAGGTGCGCGATCTTCGTCGCGTGGTCGCCGATCCGTTCGAGCTGGCGGGCGCTGGAGTGGTAGTCGAAACACTCCTCCCGGGGGAGCCCGAGCTCTTCGGCCGCCTTCGGCGTCCGGAGCGTCGCCCGGAAGATCCGGGAGACGACGAGCCAGAGCCGGTCGAGGTCGTCGTCCCGCCCGATCACGTCGCGCGCGAGGTCGTGGTCGCGCTCGGAGAGCGCCGCGATGGCGTCCTCCAGCATCGACAGCGAGATCAGCCGCATCCGCGTGACCGCGTTGTGAATGGACAGCTCCGAGGAGTCGAGCAAGTCCTGCACGACCACGCGGTCGCGGGTCTCCTCTAACACCTCCAGCCCGACGAGGCTCTGGACCGACTCGCGCACCGTCGACCGCTGCTCGGTGGTGATCTCGGCGCCTTCGAGTTCGATCACGTCGAACCCGCTGACGTACATCGTCGTCACGGCGCGGGTGAGCGCCTGTCCCGTCAGATCCGAGATGTCGAGCGTCCCGCGGGTGCGTTCCTCCTCGGAGTGCGGCGTGAGGAACAGCGAGTCACCGTCGGGGTGGAACTCGATCTCGGTTCCCGCCTCGACGTCGTTGTCGGTCGCCCACGTCTTCGGAATCGAGACCGTGTACGTCGAACCGCCGGTGACTTGCACCTTCCTCGTCTCCATATCCCGATGTGGTCCTCCGTCTCCCTTAAATTTACCTGAAATATATACTCTCCTATAAATGCCTCTAAGAGCCGATATACTCGGATTTATAGGACTACCCAGATCTACATCCTCGAGAAATACAGATTAATTGTTATTGGTCTATATTTTATATAGCACTATATACCATATCCGAAATGCGATCGAGAGCCCGAATTCGGAGGCGAGTCAGGGCCGAAGCCGGAACCGAAGCGAGGGCTGAAGCCGCCGCCCGACTCCGGTCCGAACCGGACGACGAGGACCCTGCCGACGCCTCCCACGGTGCCGCGAGTTAAGAAGAGTTAAATCGGATGCGGCACAACCCGAAATTGCGCTCGGTTGGTGTAGTCCGGCCAATCATGTTGGCCTTTCGGCAGACGCGGCGCACCGACGCGCCGGTTTGGAAGACAGCCGACGACCAGGGTTCAAATCCCTGACCGAGCACTTCTCTCAGTCCCGCTCCGCCAGCGGCCGCGCTCGTCGTTCGCTCCCCTCACCCCTCTCCCCTCACTCCTCCCGCACCTCGGAAGGGAAAGAATCACTCCCCTCGGCGACGACCGTCCGGTATGAGCGACCCATCCGCCACCGGCGAGGACGACGACACCCGCGACGGCGACCGCTCCCGCAACGGGGACGATTCCCGCGACGACGACCGACGCTTCGAGACCCGCGCGATCCACGCCGGGCAGGAGCCCGACCCGGAGACCGGCGCGCTGATGACGCCGATCCACGCGAACTCCACGTATCAGCAGGACGGGCCGGGCGAACACCGCGGCTACGAGTACAGCCGGACGGGGAACCCGACGCGGACCGACCTCGAATCGAACCTGGCCTCGCTGGAGTCGGGGAGCCACGCGCGCTGTTTCGCCTCCGGGATGGCCGCCATAAACACCGTCCTGAACCTGCTGGAGGCGGGCGACCACGTCGTCGCCGGCGACGACGTGTACGGGGGGACCCACCGCATCCTCACGCAGGTGTACGAGCAGTACGACCTCGAGACCACGTTCGTCGACACGAGGGACCACGACGCGGTCCGGGACGCGATGCGCGAGGAGACGGAGCTCGTGTGGGTCGAGACGCCGACGAACCCCCTGTTGAACGTCAACGACATCGGCGCGCTCGCCGACATCGCCCACGCGAACGACGCGCTCTGCGCGGTCGACAACACGTTCGCGACCCCGTACCTCCAGCGCCCGCTCGAACACGGCGCCGACATCGTCTCCCAGTCGCTGACGAAGTACCTCGGCGGCCACTCCGACACCATCGGCGGCGCGCTGATCGTCGACGACGCCGAGCTCGACGAGCGGCTCGGCTTCTACCAGAACTCGGTCGGCGCGACGCCCGGCCCGTTCGACTCCTTCCTCGTGTTGCGCGGGACGAAGACGCTCTCCGTCCGGATGGACCGCCACTGCGAGAACGCGATGGAGCTGGCGGCGTGGCTGGCGGACCACGACGACGTGAGCCGCGTCTACTACCCGGGCTTAGAGAGCCACCCGGACCACGAGCTCGCGGCCGAGCAGATGGACGCGTTCGGGGGCATGCTCTCCTTCGAGTTCGACGGCACCCTCGATCAGGCGTCGACGGTCGTCGGCGAGACCGAGGTGTTCACGCTCGCGGAGTCGCTCGGCGGCGTCGAGAGCCTGATCGAGCAGCCGGCCGCGATGACCCATGCCGCGATCCCGCGCGAGGAGCGGCTCGCTGCCGGCCTCACTGACGGGCTCATCCGGGTCTCGGTGGGGATCGAGCACGTCGACGACATGAAGGCCGACCTCCAGCGGGCGTTCGACGCGGCGCTCGAGTAGGCCGGGACCGACTGCGGACGAGCGGATCCGGCACCGGTCGCCGGACGGGCATCCTTTTTATCCGTTGCGCCGAGTCTCCCCGCCATGAGCGACCCAGACATCGTCGTGTTGCGGCAGACGATCCACGGCTCGGACGGCTCGGCGCTGGCCGAGGCGATCCGCGAGCGACTCCCCGACCGATCGGTCGCGCTGGCGCGGACGCCGGCCGAGGAGCGCGAGCTGCTCGAGACCGCGCGGATCGCGGTCGGGCTCGACATCGACGAGGAGCTGCTGGCCGCCGCCGAAAACCTGGAGCTGTTCGCGTGCGTGTTCGCCGGCACGGGGCACCTCCCCCGCGACGTGCTCGCGGACCACGGCGTCGCCCTGACGAACGCCTCGGGGGTCCACCGACCGAACATCTCCGAGCACGTCATCGGGTCGATGATCACCCACGCCCGCCAGTGGCCGCGCGCGCACCGCCAGCAGGAGCGCCGGGAGTGGCGGAGCTACGAGACGACCGAGGTGTACGGCTCGACCGTCGCCGTCGTCGGGCTCGGCGCGATCGGCGAGGCCGTCGTCGACCGGCTGGAGCCCTTCGACGTCGACACCACCGGGGTCCGCTACTCGCCCGAGAAGGGCGGGCCGACCGACGAGGTGTACGGGTTCGACGAGTTCCACGACGCGGTCGCGGACGCCGAGTACGTGGTGCTCGCGTGTCCGCTGACGGAGACGACCCGTGGGCTCGTCGACGCCGACGCGCTCCGGACCATGCGGGCGGACGCGGTGCTCGTCAACATCGCGCGCGGGCCGGTCGTCGACACGGACGCGCTCGTCTCGGCGCTCCGGAACAGCCGCATCCGCGGGGCCGCGCTCGACGTGACCGACCCCGAGCCGCTCCCCGAGGACCACCCGCTGTGGGGGCTCGGGAGCGTCACGATCACGCCGCACAACGCCGGCCACACCCCGCACTACTACGAGCGCGTCGCCGACATCCTCGCGGAGAACGTCGGCCGGCTCGACGGCGGCGAGGAGCTCGAGAACCGGGTCGTGTGAAACCGGGTCGTGTGAGCGGGCGGCCGGAATGCGTGGGGGGTGCTTATAAACAGGAGTGGCGCAAAGGCGTCACTCGCTATCTTCTGTCTCTCCGGCCGTCGCCCGTTCGATCGGGAATATCGTCGTGTCGGGCGCGTCGAACGGACCGTCCGCGCCCGTGAGCCACGCGGAGAGGTAGACGGCGCAGGCCGCGATGACGGCGAGCGGCAGTTGGAAGGTGAACACGCCGTAGACGACCGTCACGACGACGGTGGCCCGGACGAGCGTCCGCCGATTGGTACCGCCGTAGTACACGAGCGCCGCGACGACGAGGGCGGAGAGCCCGATTCCCGCGCCGCGGAGGAGTTGCTGTTGAAGGACGACCGCGTACAGGAAGACGGCGATACCGATCAGAACTAATCCCGCCGCGATGGCGGTGCGTTTGCTGGAGGGCATCCGACTCGCACATCAGCGATCACGGACTTAAAAGTGTGCTCACCGCCTCGGAGGATCGTTCGCGGGCGTCGACCGCGGGTCTCCGTCCTACTCGTCGACGGTGACCTGCTCGATCTCGACCGTGTCGCGGGGCTCGTCCTGTCGGTCGGTCGGAACGGAGCCGATCTCCTCGACGACGTCCATCCCGTCGATGACCTGCCCGAAGACGGCGTGTTTGCCGTCGAGGTGGGGCGTGGCGTCCAGCGTGATGAAGAACTGCGAGCCGTTCGTGTTCGGGCCGGAGTTCGCCATCGAGAGGATGCCCGGGCCGTCGTGAGTGAGGTCGTCGTGGAACTCGTCGTCGAACTGGTAGCCGGGGCCGCCGCGACCGGACTCCTGCGGGTCGCCGCCCTGGATCATGAAGCCCTCGATGACGCGGTGGAAGACGTTGCCCTCGTACAGCGAGTCGCCGCGGACCTCGCCGGATTCGGGGTCCTCCCAGGTGTTGGTGTCGCGGGCCGGCTCGGCGTCCGCGGCGGGGTCGTGACGCGCGAGTCCGAGGAAGTTCTCGACCGTCTTCGGCGCGCGGTCGGCGAACAGCTCGACGACGACGTCGCCGTGGTTCGTGTGGAGCGTCACCTGCGGGTTGTCGGGGTTGGAAACCTCTCGTGCCATGTCCCCGTGGAGGGGCGCCCGTCTGAAAACCCTGCCCATCCGCGCCGTGCCGGCCGGCGGCCGGGGTCCACCTCGACGTCGACGGACCGGCCCGTAACGTCGGCCTTATGAGTCGACGTCGCCGACCCGCCGACATGAGTTCCACGCCCGTGCTGACGGTCGCGGCCCTGATCGTCGGCCTCACGGTCGGCGCGCTGTTCGCCTTCCTCCGCGTCCCGATCCCCGCCCCGCCCGAACTCCCCGGCGTGGTGGCGATCGTCGGGATCTACCTCGGCTTCAAGCTGGTCGGCTACGCCGGCGTCGGCTTCGACCTGCTCGACGCGCTCGGGCTGTAGGGGGCCGCCTCCGTGAGCGACCGCCTCCGTGAGCGACCGCCTCCGCGGACGGTCCTCTCGGACACGACGGCCGGTACCGTTTTCCACCCGGCGGGCGGACCGTCACGTATGTACGACGACATCCTCCTCCCCGTGGCGCCGGGCGGGAAGGGGAACGACGCGATCCCGCACGCGGAGAGCCTCGCGGAGCGGTACGACGCGACCGTCCACGTCGTCTCCGCGATCGACACGGTCGCGCAGACGCTGCGCGGCCCGCAGGCCGGCGCGTTCGCGGAGCGCGTCGAAGACGCGGCCGAGGAGCGGGTCGAGACCGTGACGGCGGAGCTGGAGTCGGCGGGCGTCGACGTGGTGGGCAGCGTCGTCCGCGGCGAGCCCGTCGACGTCATCGAGAACGCGATCGACGACGTGGGCGCCGACATCGTCGTGATGCCGAGCCACGCGCGCTCCGGCCTCCAGCGGGTCCTGCTCGGGAGCGTCACCGAGAAGGTGGTGCGCGTCTCGCCCGTCCCGGTCGTCACGGTGCCGATGGCCGACGATGATGCGGAAGAAGCGGAGGACGGAGAGGCCGCGGACGCGGGCGACGGCCCCGACCCGGAGTGACCGACGGCCCGACGGCGACCCGCGCGTTCCGGGTCGCGTACGACGGCCGCGAGTACGCCGGCTTCCAGCGCCAGCCGCACGCGACGACCGTCGAGGGCACGCTCCTGCGGGCGCTCGCCGAACACGGAATCGTCGACCGCGGCGACGGCCCGACGCACGCGACGCCGCCGGGGTACGCCGCCGCGGGGCGGACCGACGCCGGCGTCTCCGCGGTCGCGCAGACGGTCGCGTTCGCGGCGCCAGAGTGGCTCACGCCGCGCGCGTTCAACGGCCACCTCCCCGGTTCGGTGCGCGTGTGGGCGGCCGCCGACGTGCCGGACGGGCTCCACGCGACCCACGACGCGGTCCGGCGGACCTACCGCTATCACCTGTACGCGCCCGTCCGCGACGCGGACGGGAGTCGCGACCGCGCCGGCCGCGGCGATAGCTCCGGCCGTCGCGACGCGGACCCCGACCATGCCGTCGACGACGACCGCGTCCGCGAGGCGCTCGCGCGGCTCTCGGGCGAGCACGACTTCCACAACCTGACGAGCGACGAGACCGGGACCGTCCGCGACCTCTCCGCGACTGCGACCCGGGCGGGCGACCTCCTCGTCGTCGAGGTGAGCGCCGACGGGTTCCCGCGGGCGCTCGTGCGCCGGCTGGTCGCCGCCGTCCGCGCGGTCGGGCGCGGAACGGCCGACCACTGCTTAATCGACCGGCTGCTCGACGCCGAACCGGTCCCCGGCGAACTCGGGATCGGTCCCGCGCCGCCGGAGCCTTTGGTGCTCTGGGACGTGGCCTACGAGGGCGTCTCGTTCGCGGTCGACGGCGAGGCCGCCGAAAGCGCCCGCGTCGCCTTCGGAGAGCGGTACCGCGACGCCAGACACGCCGCCGCGGCGACGGGCGCGATCCGGGACCGGATCGCGGGGACCGATACGACCGGATAACGGCCGACCGCGCTACGCCGCCCGCTCTTTGCCCGGAGTCTCCATCCCCTCCACCCGGACCAACAGCGTGTTGCCGTCGACGTGGGTCGCGTCGACGACCCCCGAGAGTCGGAGCCCCGCGCCGGGGGTCGGACCCACGGTCACGCGGTCGCCGGCGTCGAAGGTGCCGACCGGCCCGCGGATCACGAGCTCCGCCCGACACAGCTCGGGATTGGCGACGCTCGAGAGGTCGATCTCCTCGACGTTGACACCCTCGACCGGGTCGCCCTCGCGCTCGACCGGGGTGCTGGCGGCGCCGTCCATGCGCTCCATGTCGAGCGTCTCGTAGGCCGCGTCAGTCGGGACGTACCCGCCGTGGGGCCCGGCGACGCCCTCGACTAACCCGATGTCGCGCAGGCTCTGCATTCGGTTCCGGACGGTACCGGCGTTCCGGTCGATCGACTCGGCGATCCGCCTGCCGGACACCGGACGGTCGGCGTTCTCGGAGAGGTTCACGAGCGCGGTGAGCACCCGTCTCTGACTCGTCGTGAGCTGGATCGACGACATGGACAAATCGAGTGAATCTGTCTGTATAAGTGTTGGGTTATTTTCTCCTTATATTGTTTATCCAGACAGAGAATAGCGATTAAAGTTCAGTATATGGTCCCAATTAGAGATATATGTATGCGTCTGTTTCATACGATATCTTTACAAGAATATGTTGCCAGATTCTACATCTATTTCCCAAAAATGTTGATTGTAAATGTACAAATCGTGTTTAGGCTTGGTGTTCTGGATGCAATATGGGGAAGACCTTAAACAAACACTACCGTGAGTATTTACCCGTTCGTTCGGAAGCGGCAGGCGAACATGAGCTTTCGAGACGACGCCCGCACGCGTTTGCGGCGGGTTCGAACCGTGACGGTCGATCGAACTCTCCGCAGTCCCCGCAGTCCCCGCGAACCGCACGCTTCTCGGGGATCACCTCCACGCCGAGCGGCTCCGAACCGATCGCCGCCACACCGATCGGTTCAGAAACCGCCGTTCGGAGGGCCGGCCGATGGGTGACCGCCGGTCGAGCGCGTTCGAGCCGGGAGCGATCCCCGATCGATCCGCGGCCGCGGCGTCGACCGGAGACGACTCGTCCGACCGCGTCGCGACCGCCGACTCCGGCGCCCTCGACCCGTCCGACGCTCCGGACCCGGCCGCGGAACGGGAGCGGATCCGGACGTTTCTCGCCGACGAGGTCGCGGCCGCGAACGCGGCGGGGCTGGTCGTCAACATGAGCGGCGGTCTGGACTCCACGGTCACGGCGGCGCTGGCGGTGGAGGCGCTCGGCGCCGACCGCGTGTACGGGCTGATCCTCCCCTGCAACAAGATCGGGGCGCCCCACGCCCGCGACGCGGAAGCGCTCGCGGACGCGCTCGGGATCGACCACGACACGGTGCACCTCCAGCCACTGTTCGCGCAGTTCGGCGCGGTCGCGCCCGACCGGTTCGACCTCCACGACGAGCCGGTCCGCTCCGGGAACGCGATCGCGCGGCTCCGGATGGCGATGGCGTATCTGGCCGCGAACGCGACGGACCGACTCGTCTGCGGGACGACCAACCGGAGCGAGCGCCTCCTCGGCTACGTCACGAAACACGGCGACGGCGCGGCCGACCTGCTCCCGCTCGGGCACCTGTACAAGACCGAGGTCCGCGCGCTCGCCGCGGAGCTCGACGTGCCCGAGTTCGTCGTCGAGAAGCCGCCGACCGCGGGCTTTCTCCCCGGCCAGCGCGACGCCGACGACCTCGGGGCCTCGTACGAGGCGATCGACGCCGTGTTGCGGCTCGGCGTCGACCGCGGGCTCGACGCCGAGGCGGTCGCCGAGCGGCTGACGGGCGACGTTGACGTCTCGGAGGAGACCGTCGCCGACCTGCTCGCGCGCCACCGCGCCACGGCGCACAAGCGCACGACGCCGCCGATGCCGGCGGGCCGAGGAAACTGACCTACTCCCACCCGGCCGGCCAGAGGTCGGCCGCGCGCATGCCCGTCTCGAAGTCGGCCTCTCTGAACGCCGCGACGAGGTCGTCGCGGTCGAGCCGGGGGGCGTCGCGCTCCGGGGCCGCGAACTCGGCGACGAGCAGCGCCGTGAGCATCGCGTGCTCCCGGACGTTTCGGTCGTCGACCTTGTCGAGGGTGTCCGCGTGGGTGTGCCCCCATCCCCGCCCGCGGTCGCCGGAGTCGCTGTGGAGCTGGAGGGCGGGCACCCCGCGCCGGACGAACGGCCACTGGTCGGAGAACGGGTGCGGCTCCGCGTCGACCGCGATCGGTTGGTTCGTCGCCGTCGACACCGCTTCCGCGACAGACGCCGCGGTCTCGGAGGCGTGCGCCAGCGCCACCAGGTCGCGGAACCGCCCCGCGCCGTCGACGTTGACCACGCCCTTGACCCGGTCGAGGTCGAGCCGCTCGGCCAGCCGCTCCGCGCCGAGGAGCCCGACCTCCTCCGCGCCGACCGCGACCACGTCGACGCCGATCGGGAGGTCCGCCTCGGTCAGGATCGCCGCCGCGGTCGCGACGGTCGCGATCCCGCAGCCGTTGTCGAGCGCGCCCTCCGCGATGTCGTGGGCGTCGTAGTGCGCGACGAGGAGGAGCCGCTCGTCGGTGTCCGGACCCGCGCGACCGATCACGTTCCGGCTCTCGCCCGGTTCGGTCGTCGCCGTCACCGACAGCTCGGCCTGCGCGACGGAGCGCGATTCGGCGGTCTCCCCGTTCCCGCCGCCCCCGCCGACCGCGTACTCCCGGAGCCACGCGCCGGTCTCCTTCGAGACGCCGACGGCGACCGCGTCGGCCTCCCGGCCGAACGTCAGCGACCCCGTGGGCGGGAGCTGGCCGTCAAGGTGGTTGACGAAGACGAAGCCGACCGCGCCCGCGTCGATCGCGTAGCCGAACTTCTCCATCCGGTGGACGAACCGGCCGCCCTCCGGCGTCGTCGTCGACGCGACCGCGATCCGGCCCTCGACGTCCCGCTCGTCGATCTCGGCGGGCGTCCCGTATCCCACGTCGACGAGCGCGCCGTCGACGCTCCCCTCGGGCGAGTACGGGAGCGCGAGCGCCTCGAACTCGCGGGTCGCCGCCGCGCCGTCGCGTCCGGGCGCCGTCACCCGGAGCGTCGCGTCCCCGCGCTCCCACGCGTCCATCTCGAACGGTCGCGTCTCGATCCCCGAGAGCCCTGCCCGCTCGAATGCGTCGGCGACGATCGCGGCGGCCCGGCGTTCCCCCTCGCTGCCGGCCATCCGGCTCCCAATCGCGGTGAGGTCGGTGAGGAAGCGCTGCGGTCCGCCGTCGGTCCAGGTCCGGCCGAGCGCCGGCGCGAGCTCGGCGCGTCGCTCGCGGACGCGCTCGACGGCCGCCGGATCGACCGACACGTCCGTCTCGTTCGGCTGTGAGTGCATGGGGTGGAGTCCGCCGGCGGCGGGTTAAGCGTGTGGCTCGCGGCACCGGAAACGCTACGTTCAAGTGGGAAGGTCGGATACTGCCGAGTGAGCACCGTTGGTCCAGTGGTAGGACATTAGCTTCCCAAGCTAATAGCCCGGGTTCAATTCCCGGACGGTGCATTTCTCGAACGTAGTGAGAGAAATCACCGGACGGAATTGAACCCTATCAGTCACGCGCAGCGAACGCAGTGAGCGAGCACGTCTGATTTTGGTTCAATTCCCGGACGGTGCACTTCCGACTGACTCCGTCAGTCGACGTTTGCCTCGCTTCGCTCGGCAAACTCCCTCCGGTCGTGTACCGTCCGTTGTCACGCTCGCTTCGCTCGCGTGACTCCCGGACGGTGCATTTCTCGAACGTAGTGAGAGAAATCACCCGACTGTAGTACCCTCTCACTCGCCTCGCGCGACCATCGCCCGACGGATGCCGTACTCCACGCCGCCAGCGATCAGCGCCACCCCGACCACCGCGACCCACCCGATCAGGTACCACCCGAACGGCGTCGGGCCGACCGGAGTCGGGATCGTCTCCGGCGCGACGTACACCGACCACGTCCCGTACGTCGACGCGACGAGCGCGAGGGCGACCGCGATCGACGGGGCGACGAGCCGGTGTTCGACGAAGAGCGCGGCCGGGAGCGCCCCGAGCGACAGGGCGCCGACGGCGACGTAGACGAGGAACGGGTTGCGACCGAACGAGAGATCGAACCACTCGGTGAGCGCAGCGACGACGATCAGGTGAGCGAGACCGGCGAGCAGGCCGATCCCGACTGCTCGACGAGATGGGAAGAGCGAGGAGGAGGAGAGGGGGGCGTTCTCGGGAGACACGGGCGTTCGTTGCTCAGTCCGACTCTTAAAAGTCCGCCGCGCGGGCCCGTTCGTCGGCGGGTTCAGAAGATGTTCGCCTGCCCGTACACCATCCGTTGTAGTTTAACTCCTCGTGCCAGCACCGTCTGCTGATCTGAATACCGTTGGAACTACTTGTCAGAGAAACCCGGTGGCTGCTGTGAGTTACGAACCACCGGATTCAGTGATTGTCGACCGGATCAAAAGAGCGTTTCCCTCTGATGAGTTGCGCGAGCGCGCTCGCGCAACGAATCTCATCCAACGAGAGCGCAAGTTCGACACTGTCGCGTTGTTCTACACCCTCTCACTGGGTTTCGCTGCTGGATCAGATCGCTCTATTCAGGCATTTCTCGAACGGTTCGTCGAAATGGCTGACTGTGACGAACTCGCTTATCCAACCTTCCACGGCTGGTTTTCACCCGCGTTCGTTGCACTCCTGCGAGAGATTCTCGATGACGCCATCGAGAATCTCGAACCGGGACAAACCGACCTCAGCGGACGTCTCGAACGCTTTCGAGACGTCCTCATTGTTGACGCCTCTATCGTCTCACTCTACCAAGACGCTACAGACGTCTACGCAGCGACTGGCGAAGATCAAGCTGGCGTGAAGCTCCACCTCACAGAATCACTCTCAACCGGACTTCCTACGCGGTTTCAAACGACTGACGCCAAAACGCAGGAACGGAGCCAGCTACCCACCGGCGAGTGGGTAGCTGGCGCACTCGTCTTACTCGATCTCGGCTTCTACGACTTCTGGTTGTTCGACCGTATCGATCAAAACGACGGCTGGTTCGTCTCACGGGTCAAAGATGACGCGAACTTCGAGATCGTCGAAGAGCTTCGCACATGGCGGGGAAACAGTATTCCACTCGAAGGCGAGTCGCTGCAGGACGTCCTCGACGACCTGCAGCGACAGGCGATCGACGCTCGGATCACCCTCTCATTCGACCGCAAGCGAGGGTCGGGCGTCAGCACGACCCGAACGTTCCGACTCGTCGGTGTGCTCAACGAGGACAGCGGTGAGTACCATCTCTACCTAACGAATCTTGCCAGAGACAACTACCACGCGCCCGATATCGCACAGCTCTATCGGGCGCGCTGGGAGATTGAGCTGCTGTTCAAGGAACTCAAATCGCGCTTCGGTCTTGATGAGATCAATACGACGGATCCCTACATTATTGAAGCGCTGATCATCGTAGCGGCGCTCTCGCTGCTGATGAGCCGCGTTATTGTGGATGAACTCCGCAAATTAGACGCAAAGCGGCAGGGAAGCGACGACGACGCAGCGGCGTCGTCGACGCGTCTCCCACGCCGTCGGTGTTCTCACGCGCTCGAACGTCACGCACACTTGGTCCAACTGTACCTGATGCTAGATCTGGGGTATGAACTGCCAGATCTCGACGAATTGCTGTTGTGGTCGTCACGGGATCCAAATCCACATCGAGCAAGATTACGTGAGCAGGTTGAGTCAGGCGAGTTCTGGTAGAAACTCGCCTGACAAGCCGGTCAGCTCAGACGTTGGTAGTAGTGACAGCTCTGGATCGGCGACGCACTCACCGGAGTGAGTGCGCCGCCTTCAGAGAGTGACACAGATCTCATCATCCGAGACAGAAGAACATCCGTTCAGTTCTCCGATCACACTTCATCAGCGATTGGACTCAACACCGTCTTGGTCAACTATCCGCACAAACACCGCCTCAACGCGCCGCTAAACTACAACGGATGGCCCGTACACAGAGATGCCGGTGTCGGTGATCTCGTACGGCTTCGACTGCCGGGAGTGGTTCGCGTCGCGGATCTTCTGGATCTCGACGGCGAGGCGCGTCTCCCGGAAGTCGGTGCCGCGGATGTACTGGAGTACGAACACCGCGTCGGTGAGGTACTCGACGATCCCGTGCCTGGAGGCGAAGGGGTTCCGCTCGCTCGCCTCGGAGGTGAGCAGGGTGGTGACGCCCGCCTCCTTCAGCGACCGGGTGAACCCGAACACCTCCGAGCGGCGCTTCGCCGGGTGGTCGTACATCATCTCGAGGAGGGAGACGGAGTCGAGCACCAGCCGGTCCGCGTCGAACTCGGCGATGAGCCGGACAAGGTCGTTCCGGATCGACGCCAGCGAGTTCGCCATCTCGATCGGGTCGATGGCGACCACCGCGAGCCGGTCCTCGTCGGCGTGCTCGCGGAACGACCACCCCTTCTCCTCGGCCGTCGCGAGGATCGACTCGCGGGTCTGTTCGAGGGTGATGTACACCCCCTTCCGGTCGGATTCGAGCGCCTCGTTGAGGAACTGGAGGGCAAACGTCGTCTTCCCGGTCCCGGCGCCGCCGATGACCGACAAAAGCGAGCGACGCGGGACCCCGCCGAGGATCATCTCGTCGAGCCCCTCGATCCCGACGTCGGTGCGCTCGATGGACGACTCGAAGTCGTCGGGGTCGGCGTCGAACTCCGGCGACGGGTCGCCGCCCTCCCCGCCGAACTCGCCGAACCCCGCGTCGTTCGGGCCTCCAGATCCGCCCGGGGCGTCCCCCCGATATCCGCCGAAGGGGTCCGCCGATCCGCCCGCCGGTCCGCCGCCGGTCTGTCCGCCGCCCGGTCCGCCGCCGGTCTGTCCGCCGCCCGGTCCACCGCCGGTCGGTCCGCCGCCCGGGGCGCTCCCGCCGCCGCCGAACGGGTCGTCCTCGCCGAACGATCCGCCGCCGAAACCCCCGCCTAGGTCGGTCGGTTCCGCGGCCTCGCCCGCCGCCGATCCGCCGCCGAACGGGTCGTCCTCGCCGAACGATCCGCCGCCGAACCCCTCGCCGGGCGGCTCGTCTTCGGACGGGCCGCCGCCGAACGGATCGCCTTCCGATTCGTCGCCGCCGAACGCGTCGCTATCCAAGTCGTCGCCGTCGAAAGCGCCCGCGTCGGAATCGTCCGCGTCGAAATCGCCCCCATCCGAGTCGCCATCACCGAACCCCTCATCGCCGAAATTACCCTCGGCGAGGTCACCGGGGGCGTCTCGCTCGGGGTCCCGCTCGCCCTCGCGGATCCCGCCGAACGGGTCGCTCCCGCGCTCGTCGTCGCGCTCGCCGGCTCCCTCGGATTCGGAGGCCCCGCTGTCCGGCCCTTCGTCCGGGGCCTCGCCATCCGGTGCCTCGTCTCCCGCTTCGGCGTCTCCTCTCGCCCCGTCGCTATCGTCCGTCTCCCCGTCGTCGACCGCGTCGCTGTCCGCGTCGATGTCCCGCAGCGCGCGCTCGAACCAGTCGTCCTCCTCGCTCATGGTTCCGGTCGGCCGTGGGGGGTCGACATGGTTCCCGCAAGGCGGGCGGGCGGCTTGAAACTTTCCGGAACCGCGGTCCGATGTCCGCATCCTTTTGTCGGGCGGCGAGAATCGGTGGCGCATGGAGGTCGGAATCGTGGCGCGGAAGGGGAGCGAGCGCGCGGTCGCCGTCGCCGAGGAGTTGCGCGACGCGGTCGCCGGCGCCGGGGCGTCGGTCTGGCTCGACGCGGAGACCGCCGACGCCCTCGACGAGCCGGATGCCGGTCGCCCGGTCGACGCGCTCACCGACTGCGACCTCGCGGTCGCGGTCGGCGGCGACGGGACGTTCCTCTTCGTCGCGCGCAACGCCGGCGACACCCCGATCGTGGGCGTCAACCTCGGAGAGGTCGGCTTCCTCAACGCCGTTCCGCCGGAAGACGCCGCGGCGGCCGTCCTCTCGGAGGTCGAGGCGTTCGACCGTGGGGAGATGGACGTGCGGGAGGCCCCGCGGCTCGCCGCCCGGGCCGACGGGTGGACCTCCGTCCCCGCCGCCAACGAGGTCGTGATCCAGGGCGGCCGGCGGGGTCCGGGCGCCGGGATCGACTACGAGGTGCGCGTGGACGGGAGCCGGTACGCGGGCGGGCACGCCGACGGGGTCCTCGTCGCGACGCCGACCGGCTCGACCGCGTACAACCTCTCCGAGGGCGGCCCGCTCGTTCATCCCGCCGTGAGCGGGCTCGTCGTCAACGAGATGGTCGCCGACGAGGGGATGCCCCCGCTCGTGGTCGACGCCGACGCGACCGTGACCGTCGCGGTGGAGGGGGTCGAGGAGGCCGTCGTCGCCAGCGACGGCCGGAACACGACGACGCTCCCCGCTCCGACCGAGGTGACCGTCGAACGCACGACTCCGCCGATGCGGATCGCGGGGCCTCCCTCCGACTTCTTCGAGGCGCTCGGGAAGCTGTCGTGAGTCGGAGAACGCGAGAGACGGGCCACGCGAGGCCGTTCGGCGTCCCGTCCCCGAGTTCCCGCGTCCCACTTCGATCCCCCGATCGACTCGCAACCTTCAACCGCCGGCCGGCCGCATCCCTCGGCCATGGCGCTTCCGATCGGTCTGACCCCGTTCGCGAACCAGTCGCGGACCGCCCACGCCGGCGTCCTCGTCGGGGGCGCGCTCGCGTGCCTGCTCGGCTACGTCGGCGCGGCCGCCCTCCTGTTCGAACTCGGCGCTCTCGATCACGGCGCGCCGGACGGGCCCCGGCGGGTTGCGTCGGCGGTCGCGTCGCTGGCCTGCTGGGGGTTCTACGCCGCCGCGTTCGCCCGGGGCAAGGGCGGGCCGGTGACGGACGCGCTCGTCTCCCCGGTCGCGACCGTGGCGGTCGTCCCGACCGCGTTCCGATGGGTCGCGTTCGGGCCGGCGTGGGGCGTGTTCCGTGATCGGATCGCCCGCTTTCTCTTTCGGCCGGGACTGTTCGTCGACGCCGCCGTCTTGATCCTCCCCGGGGTCGTCTTCGCGGTCGGCCTGCTCGCGCTCTGGGCGAGCCGCCTCGACGAGGCCGCGATCGAGGCGTGGCAGCGGGAGCACCTCTCCGCGGCGTTCCGTCGGGAGTTCCTCGAGGAGTGAGACCGGGGCGGGGCCGACTCCACAAAGCGTTTATCGCCCGAGAGAGCACGGGCGTTCGTGAATCGCCGAACCGGAATCGTCGGGTACGCGCTCGCGGGCGTCGCGTTGGCCGCGTTCGCGGCGGCCGCGTGGGTCGTCTCCCCCGACGCCGTGCTCGGGCCGCTGACGTGGCTCGCCGACGATCCGATCCGGTTCGGCGCCGCGCTGGTCGCGCTGACGGCGGTCCGGCCGTTCCTCGCCTGGCCGACGACGCTGCTCGCGGTGGTCGCCGGCTACGGGTACGGGTGGGTCGGGCTCCCCGTCGGCGTCGCCGCGATGGTCGCGACGGCGCTCCCGCCGTACTGGTTCGCGCGGATCGGACGCACTCGGGCCCGAGAAGGCTCGCGGACGGCCGACCGGCTCTGCGGCGCGGGCGAGCGACTGGCCGACGCTACCGGAGGTGTCCGGGCCGTCACCGCGACGCGGCTGCTGCCGGTCCCCTCTGACGCCGTCTCGGTCGCCGCGGGCGGGTCGGGAATCGGTCTCCGGTCGCTGCTCGTCGGCACGGCCCTCGGCGAGTTGCCGTGGGCGGTCGTCGGCGTCGCGATCGGCGTCTCCGTCACCCGGCTCGCGGCCGGGGGCGTCGCCGCGATCGATCCGACCGTGTTGGTCGCGATGGCCGGCCTCGGAGCGCTGTTGCTCGCCGGGCCGCTGTATCGGACGTTTATAAGAGATCGCGCGTCGCCGACCGCGTGATCGGCGCGAGTGCGGTGTGCGTCTCTCGCGTCGTCTCGGGTCGCTCGCAGCATCTCGCGTCGTCTCGCGTCTTCTCGCTGCGTCACGTCGAACGAAACCCGACCGTCCCGACGCGTCGAACCGCGGCGGGACGATCGAACGGGTCGTGTGCCTCCGACGGGGGACCGACGCGAGCGTGCATTCCCCTGGTCCCCGAATCCCGGGACCGCTCCCAGCCCTGACCCCGAAGCCGCGGTCGGTCGCGGCTTCAACGGGGGACCGAGGGGAACGCGACGCGCCGCCGGCTATCCCGACTCCTCGTCGGTTCCGTCCCCGTCGCCGGAGTCGCCGTCCGTCTCCTCGTAGTCGACTTCGATCCCGCTCGGAACCGGCCGCAGGAGGTACCCGCCGGTGCCGCGTCGGACCGGGGCGAAGTCGGCGGTGAACTCAGTCCGGGTGTTCTCGCGCACCTCGAACTCCGCGTTGAACGTCAGCGGCGCGTTCCCCGGGAGGTCGACTTCGGCCTCGTCGCCGCTTTCGAGGGTGCCGTCGACGTTCGAGACGTCGAGCTGGAGGAACCGGTACGTCCCGACCGACAGCTCTCGCTCGTCGATCAGCTGCGTCTCCCCGTTCTGTAGCTGGACGAGGTCGGCCTCCTGCGCCTCGTCGAACTCGTGGTACTCGCGGCCGGAGGGTTCGCCCTCTTCGCCATCGTCTTCGTCGTCCGCCCCGCTTCCGTCGTCGGTCTCGTTGCCGTCGGCACCGTCATCGCCGTCGTCGGTCGCACTCCCGTCGTCCGTCTGATTCCCCTCCGCGCCGCTCTCGGCGCCCTCGGGACCGAGCCAGATCCCCTCGACGGTGACCACGAGCGATTCGAAGTCGCCGATGTCGGCGGGCTGGTCGGTGACTGCGGTCGCGAGCGTCCCGGTCGCGCGGCCGACGCAGCCGGCGAGGCCGGACGCGCCGAGCGCGGCGGCGCCGGTCGCCTGCAGGTACGTCCGTCGGTCGAGCGCGAGACGGTCGGACGTGCGGTCCGTCACGTTACGCACCCCCGTCGTCGGTCTCGCCGTCCGCGCTCTCGTCCTCACCGGCGCCGTCGCCGGCGATCCCGCTCACGGTCTCGCCGAGGTCGTCGAGCCCGCCGCCGATGAAGTCGTTCACACTACTCAGGATGTCGCCGACGAAGTCGGGTACCTGATCCGGGAGGTCGCTCGGCGGTCCCGCGTCGCCGGACCCATTGTCCGGTCCGGGAGCGGCCGCGACGGCGCCGGCGGCCGCGCCGGTCCCGATCAGTACCACCGTGGCGAGCGCCACGATCAGCGTCGTTCGGATCGCGTTCATGACGGTTCCCGCTCGGACCGCTACCACCTTTAACACCCCAAGCCGTTCGGCCGAGTTTCGCCCGATTTAACTCGGTTTAAGCACCGATAGGCGGCTTGAAAGTCCGAATTCGGCGACATCGGCCAGTACTTATAAACAGTGCGGCGAGCGACCCGCGAGCGACGGTTCGCCCGCGGATCGTGTCAGGGGTTCACGGAGGGCGATCAGAAGTCCGTCTGAATCAAGAGTTCGACCGTGTCAGACGATCGCTCCCCTCAGGGCTCCAGCCGGTTCGGGTCGCGCGGGAACATGATCGCCTCCTTGATGTTGTCCAGGTCGGCGACCTTCTGGACGAGCCGGTCGATGCCGAGCCCGTAGCCGCCGTGGGGCGGGGTGCCGAAGCTGAGCGCCTCGATGTAGAACTCGAAGTTGGCCGTCTCGACGCCCTCCTCCTCCATGACCTCGACCATGCGCTCGACGTCGTGCTCGCGCTGGCCGCCCGAGGAGAGCTCCTGGCCCTTATAAATGAGGTCGAACTTCCGCGAGGCGATGTCGTCGCCCTCGACGTCCTGCATGTAGTAGAACTTCTCGTCGGGGTAGCCGACGACGAAGAACGCGGGGTGGCCCTGCTCCTCGAAGTGCTCGCCGAGCAGCTTCTCGCCCTTCGTGTCGAGGTCAGTCGGGTCGTCCGGGAAGTGACCGAACTCGGTCTCGAGGATGTTGAGCGCCTCGTCGAAGGTGATCCGGGGGAAGTCGTCCTCCGGGACATCCAGGTCCACGTCGAGCAGGTCGAGCTCGCGTTCGGCGTTCTCGGCGACCTCGCGGAGCGCGTAGCGCAGCGACTCCTCCTGGACGTCCATCACGTCGTCGTGGTCGTCGATGTACGCCAGCTCCACGTCGAACATCGCGATCTCGGAGACGTGTCGGGAGGTGGCGAAGTCCTCGGCGCGGAACGCAGTGCCCGTCTCGTAGACGGCCTCGTAGCCCGACGCCATCAGCATCTGCTTGTACAGCTGGGGGCTCTGCGACAGGAACGCGTCCTGGTTGTAGTAGAGGATCGGGAACAGCTCCGCGCCGCCCTCGGCGCCGCCCTTCGAGATGAGCGGCGTCTTGATGTCGACGAACCCCTCCTCGTCGAACCACTCCTCCATCGCCGTCATCAGCTCCGAGCGGAGCGTGAACACGGCGAGCGTCTCCGGCTTGCGGAGGTCGAGCGCGCGGTTGTCGAGCCGGGTCGAGAGGTCGACCTCGATGTCCTTCGAGATCTCCAGCGGGAGCGGGGAGTCCGCCTCGTCGATGACCTCGTACTCGGTCGGGGCGATCTCGACGCCGCCGGGCGCCTGATCGCTCTCCAGTGGCTCGCCGACGACACGGACCACGTCCTCGGCGCCCACGTCTTGGACGGCCTCGAACAGCTCCGGCTCGCGCTCCTCCTTGAAGACGATCTGGATGAGCCCCTCGCGGTCGCGCACGATGAGGAAGACGAGGCCTCCCAGGTCGCGGATCTCGTGGACGTGGCCGGCGATGGCGACCTCGTCCGCGTCCGGTTCGACGTCCGACGTGTGGATTCGCTCGATCATGACGGTGGCTGCTTACGCGCAACTGGTCGGGCGTTCGTCATAGGCCTGTCGTCTCGCCGTCGCCGGAACCGGCCGATCTGGGTCATCTGCGCGGGATTCGCGGCCGCAATTCGCTCGCTCACCGAATATAAGCCAACAGTTACCAAGTCACACGGCCGCCATAGATTTAATAACTACCCGACATACCGAACCGGTAACGGCACCTCGCGCCGCCGGAGTCCACGTATGACCCGCCTCCGTTCCGCCGTCTCGGCGTCCGCCGCCCTCGTCAGCGGCGCGCTCCTCGGCTGGAACGGCTACGGGATTCCGGAGACACGGTCCGTCCGCCCGACCGCGTAACGCGCGTCGGCTGGGGAGTTCCCCGCGGGACGGACCGCATCCCGACTTCTCCAGCCGTCGCTGTGTCGCCGGTGATCGCGCCGCCGATCGCCGACCGCCGGACGCGACCGTGTTCCCCTCGCGAGCGTCGGGTCCGCCGAAGCCGGGCCCGCGTTCGAGGCCGCGGACCGGTCCGCGCCGCGTTCGACTCGCGGCGAGGGGCTATGGCAGCAGCCATCCACACGCAGACCGTGGAAGCGACCGTGACGGTGCGCGTCTCGCAGGCCGCCGGCGGCGACCTCGTCGCCGGCGCCCGCGAGCAGATCGAGCGGGTCGACGGCGTCGCCGTCGAGGACCTGTCGATCGCCGGTCTCCAGCCCGGGCTCAACGACACGACGGTCGAGGCGGTCGCGACCCTGTCGGTCGCGGATGCGGACCGGCCCGACGAGCGGGTCGCCGACCGGGTCGCCGACCGGTTGGCCGACGGGTTCGGCGTCGAACCCGAGCGCGTCGAACGGGTCGAGCCGCCGGGGTGACCGCGGCGAGCCCGGTCCCTCACCCTCGCTATTCCGCGCTACTCCTCGCCGAGCCGATCGCGCACGTCGGCTTCCGCCCGCCGGAGCACGTCCCGGATCGGGATCCCGGTCGCTTCGGCCACCCCAGCCGCGTCGTCGTACTCGGCGCTCACGTCGTAGACGTCGCCCTCGGCGGTCGACGCGACCTTCACCGCCACCTCGTGGTCGTCACCGTCGACCGCGAGGACCGCGGTCTCGAACGCGCGCTCGGCGATCCACCGGTGGCTCGCGCCGGACTGGCGGACGCCGAGGGTCCCCGTCTCGCGGGCGAGCCGCTCCGCGACCGCCTCGGCGTCCCCGGGCTTGCAGATCACCTTCACGAGGTGCCCCGGTCGCGACTTCTTCATCGTGGTCGGCACGATCGTCACGTCGCGCGCGCCGGCGCGCTTGAGCGTCTCCTGGAGCCCGCCGAGCACCTCGGGGGCGGCGTCGTCGAGGTTCGTTTCGAGCACGGCCACGTCGTCGTGGACGAGGCCGTGACCGTGGTCGTCGGTGTGGTGGGTTGCATCGTCGTGGTCGGTGTGGTGGGCCGCATCGTCGGCGTGGTGGGCCGCGTCCTCGTTGTCGTGCTCGTGAGCCTCGCCGTCGGCCGCCGGCTCGCGGCCCTCGCCGACCAGCGCTCGGAGCACGTTCGGGTGGTCCGGGAGGGTCGCGTCGCCCGCGCCGTAGCCGGCGGCCTCGACCGCGAGGTCCGGGATCGCGTCGGTGCCCTCGGCGACCGCAGCGAGGATCGCGGCGCCCGTGGGCGTGAGCAGCTCGCGGTCGACCGGCCCGCCGACCACCGCGAAGTCGGCGCCGGCCGCGATTTCGGTCGTCGCCGGCGCCGGGACCGGGTAGACGCCGTGGCTCATCTCCACCTCGCCGCCGCCGGTCGCGACCGGGGTGGTCACGACCCGATCGGGGCCGAGGTCGTCCAAGAGGAGCGCCGCGCCGACCACGTCGGCGATCGCGTCGTCGGCGCCGACCTCGTGGAAATGGGTCTCGTCGAGGTCGGTGCCGTGGACCGACGCCTCCGCGCGCCCGAGTCGCTCGAAGGCGTCGAGCGCGACCGACTCGACCGGCTCGGGGAGGTCCATCGACTCGACGAGCGCGACGACCTCGGGGTAGCTCCGGTGGACGCCGGCGCCCTCAGCGGGGGTGTGGCCGGAATCGTCGTGTTCGTGACCGTGGTCGTGAGAGTGGTCATGGTCGTGTTCGTGGTTGTGCTCGTGGCCGTGGTCATGCTCATGGCCGTGATCGTGATCGTGCCCGTGGTCGTCGTGAGCGTGATCGTGGTCGTGAGAGTGGCCGCCGCTCTCCGCGTCGTCCTCGCCGTCGAGGAGCACATCGACGGTCGTCGCCCGGATCCCGTTTTTCGTCGTCTCGCCGATCTCGTACCGGACCGGGAGCCGATTGGTCACGGGGGAGAGCGCGTCGGGATCGGCGCCGGCCGCGATCAGCGCGGCGCAGATCATGTCGCCGGCGGCGCCGGTCCGACCGTCGAAGACGAGCGTTCGCATGAGCGACCGGAGGCCGCCGCCGGACAAATACCTCCGGGTCCGCGGATCGCGGTCCCGACGCTCCTGTCGGGATGCGGAAACCTGTTCGTTTAACCCGCCGTGTGTCGTTGTGGCGACTATATGGTTGAGGTCTTACTTCTCGTCGGGTTCGTGGTCGCGGCGTTCGTCGGGTACAACATCGGCGGCGCGACGACGGGGCCGGCGTTCGGACCGGCGGTCGGCGCGGACGTGATATCCAAGTCGGGCGCCGCGGCGCTGATGTCGGTGTTCTTCTTCATCGGCGCGGGGACGCTCGGGCAACGCGTCGTGACGACGCTCGGCGAGGACCTGGTCACCGGCGGCAACGTGTTCACGCTGGAGACGAGCATCGTCGTCCTCTTTTTTATCGGCGGCGCGCTGTTCGTCGGCAACTTCGCCGGCGTGCCGGCGTCGACGTCGATGACGGCGGTCGGCGCCATCGCCGGCCTCGGGCTGGCGACTGGCACGCTCGACCGGGCCGTGATGGGCGAGATCGCCATCTGGTGGATCGTCGCGCCGATCATCGGGTTCTGGGTCTCGGGCGTCGTCGGCCGGTACTTCTACCCCGCGATCGACAGCTGGGTGGCGATCGAGAGCACCGAGGGTGCGCTGTTCGAGTTCGACCGCTCCGGGCTCGTTCCGAAGCCGGTGCCGGGCCCGAACACGACGCGCCGCGAGCTGGTCGGCGGGTTCGTCGTCATCGCGATCGGCTGTCTGATGGCCTTTTCGTCGGGCACGTCGAACATCGCGAACGCGATCGCGCCGCTCGTCGCGCTCGACAACGTCGAGATGACGCCGATGATCCTCCTCGGGAGCGCCGCCGTCGCGGTCGGGGCGTTCACGATCGCGCGACGGACGCTCGACACGCTCGGCAACGACATCACCGACCTCCCGCTGACCGCGGCGATCGTCGTCGCCTGCGTCTCCTCCGGTATCGTCATCAGCCTCTCGGCGGTCGGGATCCCGGCGTCGTTCGTCATCATCGCGACGATGTCGATCGTCGGCCTCGGGTGGGGGCGCGCGACGCGGACCGTCACGGTCAAACAGGGGATCAGCGGCGAGAAGGAGCCGACGGTCTCCGTCGGCGCGCTGAAAGCCGACGAGACGGGACCGATCGGCGAGGGTGACCCCTCCGACATCCCCTCGGCGTCAGACCTGTTCAACCCGACCACGAGCGCGCGCGTCGTGCTGATGCAGAACGTCGTCCCGATCCTCTCGACCGTCGGGGCGCTCGTCACGTTCACGCTGCTGTTCCGGTTCGTCTGGTGAGGGTTCTGAGGATTCTACGCATCTACTGACCCGCCTACCGACCGAACCGCCGTTGCCGGTCCTGGAAGTCGAGGACCGCCCGGAGGTAGTCCCGTTTTCTGAAGTCCCGCCAGTTCACGTCGGTGAAGTAGAGCTCGGCGTACACCGACTGCCAGATGGCGAAGTCCGAGAGCCGCTCCGCGCCCGTCTTGATCACGAGATCGGGCTCCTCGGGGAACACCAGCCGGTCCGAGATGTCCGCCGCGTCGATCGACGCCGGGTCGAGATCGCCGGCGTCCACGTCGGCCGCGAGCTCCCGGACCGCGGCCGCGAACTCGGTTTTCCCCCCGAGCCCGACCGTGACCCGGATCGGCGCGTCGTCCGGCCGGCCGTCGAACCGACGGCGGCCCGGATCCGATCCGACCTCGTCCCCGGGGTCGACCGCGATCCCATCGTCGCTCGCCGCGTCCGCCGGCCCGCGAACGACGATCTGCCGCGGTGCGTCGACCCGGCGGAGCTCGCGGACGAGCGTGGGGGCGACCGCGGCGTCGAGCACGGACACCGAGACGGTGACGCGCTCCGCGCCGTACTCGAAGGCCCACCCGAGCGCCGCCGAGAGGGTCTCGAACGCGCCGTCGGCGAGGAGGTCGCGCTCGGTGATGACGAGCGCGACGTGCTCGGGGGGATCACCGTCGTGGAGGCGGTGGCGGACGGCGAGGTACGTGTCGTACAGACCCACGTGAGGAGGTCCCGCCGCGGGGTATAAAAACTCACGTCAGCCGTCGTCGAGGAGGAAGGGGGCGCGGCGTCGACCGCGTTTCCCCGGCGTCGGCCCGAATCCCCCCGATGTCGACCCCGCTCCCCGCGGCGCTCGCGTCCGGCGACGAGGGGTTTAATTCTCCCTCGGCCGTAGCGGCGTCGATGGCAGACAGCTACCGCGGGGTGTTCGGCGCGATCCCCTACGCGATCCGCGAGACGGAGTCGTGGACGATGCGCGTGTACGGCGTGATCGGGGCGCTCGCGGCCGGGCTGATCGCGACGGTCGTCACCCTCGCGCTCGTCGTCTGGATGGCCGAGACCGCGGAGGTCCAGAGCGGGACGTTCCTGTTCTCGCGGTCGCTGTACGTGATCGCCGGGTTCGCCGCGGTCGCGCCCCTGCTCGCGCCCCTGCTGTTCGTCGCGCGCCGACACCGCCGCGGCGACCCCGTCAAGCCGGGATACGACCGGAAGCTCGCGTACGGCGGGTTCCTGTTCCTCTGTTCGCTGTACGTCGGGATGGTCATCTCCGCGCCGGCGGAGCTCCGCGAGCCGACCGAGTCGGCCGCCGTCGGCGCCCTCTACGCGCTCCCGCAGATCGCGGGCGTCGTGCCGCCGGTCCTGGCCGCGCTCGTCGTGTTCGCGATCCACTACCGGCTCCGGGGGTCTGAGGGGTCGAACACTCCGTAACGCAAGCCCCTGTTTGTGTCTCGCGAGGGTATAACCGGCCGTGTGTAAGACGGTACGGCATGCGACGTCGAACTGCACTCGTCACCGTCGGCTCGCTCGCGCTCGCCGGGTGTTCGCGGACCGCACCGCCCGAGTTCGATCCGGTCGCGGAGGCGTTCGACGGCGGACCGACGCGGCCGGAGTGTGAGGTCGATTCCGAGACGATCGAAGTCGACGTGGGCGGGGAGACCCGCGAGTTCGAGACGGCGGCGACGATCCCGTATCCGGCTCCGCCGGACGGGTTCGGCGACCGTGTCGTCCGGGAGTACGTCGTCGCGTTCGAGGAGGCGTACGTGACCCACGACGCGGTCTGCGACCGGAGCGGCTCGACGCGGATCCTCGCCGTCACCTTCTCCGCGGAACGGACCGAGACGTTCGACCGCGGCGAAAACGCGTGGCTCGTGTTCTGTCGGTACGCCGGCGGGGCGTCGTCAGGTGTCGACGACGGCGGGCTCTGGGAGGCCGACCTGGGATACACTCAGGTCGTCTACGCGATCGACGAGACCGGGGCGGCGCGGCTCGTCTTCGACGAACCGCGGGACCCGTCGCGCGGCGAGATCGTCGACGAGGCGCCCGACCCGATCGCCGACGGCGAGTTGGTCGCCGTCTTCGAGTGACAAGGGGTCGCGCGCCGATCGACACCGACACCACTTAGTCGAACGCTCCCGACGGTCCGAGTGCGGTGGGATGGCAGAGTGGCCTATTGCGCCGGTCTTGAAAACCGGTAGCCTCACGGCTTCCTGGGTTCGAATCCCAGTCCCACCGTCAGTGCGCGGCGCACTCCGCGTCGAGCGGATCTGTTTGAATATTTGTAGATTGATATATTGTCTCCCCTGCGGTCAGTACAGGTACTGCAGTGATCGATTGCGGGAATGGGTATAGCAAATTGGCTGATCGGTCGTTTATAAGTGGGATTGCGGTGTTGTTGTCGGCTTTTTATAAGTGATCGATGTGCTCACGGTGAAGACCTGCAAAGCCCCAGTCGCGAGGACTCGCGCGCCTCGCTGTCGTTCGAAAGGCGCGAAGCGCCTTTCGTGATGTCGTCAGAACGCTTTGCGTTCTGACTGCTAGCCAGAAATCGGTGATTTCTGGCGATGACGAGAGAGCTTTGCTCTCTCGAACCACGCGCTTCGGTCGCTCACTCCGTTCGCTCCCTGCAGTGCTTGCGTCGTCGTGCTTCGCCCTCGCGACTGCCCCTTTGAGTCCCACCCGACCGCAGACCGCAGCCTCACGCCTCCCCAGCCTCGCCGCTCGCTACGCTCGCGGCGTCCCTCGCGCGTGCTCCTCGCGCCCTTAAAAGGGCGCTCGGAGGCACGCGCCACCACAATCGGTTTATAAGCGATCGTCGCCGCCGCTCACGGCCCGTTTAAATACGATATCGCTCTCCTCGATCTGCAATACCTACTTCCGCTCTCGATCAAGAAGCAGTCCTCACCGATCGGCAGTTTCAGCCGACATTATGCTTGAAGAATAGGGTTTCAACAGAGCCCGCCGCGCGCGTTTCGGAGGACACCGAGGAACTACTTTCAGTTACGTCTCCGAATCGACGGAGTGCCGACTAACGCGGGTCCACTATCTCACAGCAGTCTGAACCGCGACCCCAGCGTTCTCGATCTGCGGATATCGAGGTCTGCCGCGTCCAGTGACGTGTGATAGCGTGTACCGCATTATCTTTAACAGGTTTCCGAGCCATGTTGCAGACAGGTGATACAACGATGAGCTACGAACTCGATCCGTTACCGTACGATTACGACGCGCTGGAACCGCACATTTCCGAGCAGGTGCTCGAATGGCACCACGACACCCATCATCAGGGGTACGTAAACGGGTGGAATTCGGCCGAGGAGACGCTCGAGGAGAACCGTGAGAACCACGACTTCTCGTCGTCGGGCGGAGCCATCCGCAACGTGACGCACAACTCGTCGGGGCACATCCTTCACGATCTGTTCTGGCAGAACATGTCGCCTGAGGGCGGCGACGAGCCTGAGGGCGACCTCGCGGCTCGGATCGAGGAGGACTTCGGTTCCTACGAGGCGTGGAAGGGCGAGTTCGAGGCGGCGGCCTCGGCGGCCGGCGGCTGGGCGCTTCTCGTATACGACACGTTCTCGAATCAGCTTCGGAACGTCGTGGTGGACAAGCACGACCAGGGCGCGATCTGGGGCGGTCACCCGATCCTGGCGCTGGACGTGTGGGAGCACTCCTACTACCACGACTACGGCCCGGCCCGCGGCGAGTTCGTCGACAACTTCTTCGAGGTCGTCGACTGGGACGAACCGTCGAGCCGCTACGAGCAGGCCGTCGAGCTGTTCGAGTAACGCTCCACACCTGACGCGCTCCGCGCGTCGAAATCCCGAATTTTTTCGCACCCTGACCCGAAAGCGTCAGCGTCGTCTCCCCGGGCGAGGCGCCACCCGGTGCCGCCCGTATCGGCAGCGTTTACGGACGGGCTCCCGTATCGTCCCCCATGCCCGAACCGAAGTCGGCGTTCGACGCCACCTACCCGTGTGACTTCTACGAGCCCGCGGAGCTGTTCGAGCCGGATCAGATGTACACGGTCCCCGAGATCGGTCGGCTCCTCCAGGGGCTGGAGGCCGACGCCGAGGTCGACCCCGACACCGAGGCCGTCCTCGTCGACTGGGCGGTGCCGTGGGTGATGGTCCACGCCGAGGACATGGTCGTCGGCGAGCCGCTGGAGGAGGACGGCCCCGGCTACTACGGGCTCGCTCCTCACGCGATCGACGACGCCGACTCGGAAGACGGAGCGTGAGCCGGGAGCGCTCCGACGCGCCGGTGGTCCTGGTCGCCGGCGGCGCCCGCGTCGACGCCGGCAAGACGACGTTCTCGACCGGGCTGGTCGCGCGCCTCGCCGCCCGCGCCGGCGACGCGGTCGGGGTCAAGCCCCGGGCCGGCAACGACTACTGGTACGACCACGACGACTACCGGATCGCGAGCGACGCGGGCCGACTCTACGGCAAGGACGCGAGGCGGCTCGCGGCCGCGAGCACGCGACCGCTTCCGACCGTCGGCGATCGGAGCCGACCCCGCAATCGCCCCGAGGCGATCACGCCCGAGGCGATCAACCCCGTCCATCGCCTCTGGCGCCCGACGCCCGGTCGGACCGGTATGCTGGGGGACACCGACCGGACCTTCCTCTGCGATCGGGTGACGACCGAGGAGGGGTCCCGGTTCGTCGTCAACGGGGCGGCCGAGGCCGCGGGACTCCTCCCTGACGGCCTCGCCGAGCGACTCCCGCTCGCCGAGGCGACCAGCGTCGACGACGTGGCGGCGTTCAACGACGTGATGGCGGCCGACTACCTCCCGGCGTTCGACCGCCTCGCGGCGCGGGTCGCGGCGGCGTCGGTGCCCGTCGTCGTCGAATCGTACGCGGACGTCGCCGGACCGCTCCCGCGGGACGGGCCGGTCGAGCCCGACGCGGTGGCGGTCGTCGACCCCGGTCGCGCGCGGATCTTCGCCGGCGACCGCTACGCGAAGGCGCGCGCGGTCGCCTCGGGGAGCCCGCGCGAGGGGACGATTGAGGAGCACACCGGAACCGTCACGGAGATGATCGAGCCGCTGGCGACCGTCGGTCTGCCGGCGCTGTCGGGCGACGAGCGCGGCGATCCGGACCGCGTCGCCGATCGGTACGCCCCCGCCTACGAGACGCTCTTGGAAGCGGTCTAGCGGGGAAAGCGGGAGCGGTCGGCGAGACGAAAACCGGAGGGGTTCGAGACGCGGTCAGGCGTTCCGCTTCGAGTAGTGGTCGATCGCCGACTCGATTGAGGAGAGTTCGGCGTTCACCCGGCTGTCGGCGACGCGCATGAAGCCGGGGGTGTACGACTTGGAGTAGTCGAAGATGGCGTTGACCGCGCGCTTCGGGGCGGAGACGGCCGTGAAGTCGGTGACAGTGTACACGCGCGTCGTCGGGAACGCGGTCCAGAAGGTGCTGGAGACCCAACGGTCCTCGTCCGCGAAGGTGGTTCCGACCCGACCGGTGGCGAGGTACTCGCCGTCGTTATAGAAGAGGAGGAGGTCGCCTTCCTCCATCCGCTCGAACGTCGAGCCGTTCCCGCTGTCGTCGTCGACGGCCCACAGGCGGGCCTCGTCGAGGTCGGCGAGGGGGGCCGGTCGGTCGTCGTACTCGGTGAGGTCGACCGCGGACCGGACCGTTCGATCGAAGTTCTCCGGGTCGATCGGGACCAGGAAGACGTTCGCGCTCATTACCCCCATTTCCGCCGGGAGGGGTTTAAAACCGTTCGTTGGCGAGTCGGCCGCCCTCGGGCGTCACTCGTCGCCCTCTCCGTCGTAGATCCGGTCCATCCGCGCGGCCATCACGAAGTCGGCCTCGTGGAGCCCGCCGACGTCGTGGCTCCACATCTCGACGCCCACCTCGCCCCACGAGAGGTGGATGTCGGGGTGGTGCCACTCCGCCTCGGCGAGCTCGCCGATCTCGTTCGTGAACGCCAGCGCGTCCGCGAAGTCGTCGAACTCGTAGCTCGCTTCGAGGTGGTGGTCGTCGACGACCTCCCACGCCGGGCCGAGCTCGGCGAGGTACTCGGCGTACTCGTCGTCGGTCAGCGGCTCGGCGTCCTCGTCCGCCGGTTCGACCGGCTCGTCCGCGAGCGGTGATGACATACCACACTGTTGGGCGACCAGCGGTTTGTACCTTCCGCGGATCGCTTCGGCGAGAACGGCTCCGTCCACCTTCCGCTCCGTGAGAATACCGGTCGCTACCGGACTGAAGCTGAAGTAGAAGTGGGTTGGGGCAGATTTGAACTGCCGGCCTCCTCCATGTCAAGGAGGTGTCATAACCGGACTAGACTACCAACCCGCAGGGGCTTACTGACGCATCTCTTCGTTTCCGGGGGACGTAATTGAACCTTTCGTTTCGGTCGCCGGCGCCGGGGTGCGGTCGGTCGATTCGCACGCCTGCACCCCCGCGTTTCCGCGGACCGAAGCGGTTCCGACCGGTTTTACTGGCTCGGTGAGAGTCGTCGGATATGGTCGATCTCGCCGCCCGCACCGAGAGGCTCGACGCGTACCTCGACGAGCGCGGGCTCGAAGCGGTCTGGTTCGCCGAACCGAACGGGTTCGCGTGGCTCACCGGGGGCGACAACGTCGTCGACGCCGACGCCGACCTCGGGGTCGCCGCCGCCGGCTACGACGGCGAGCTCCGAGTGATCACCGACGACATCGAGGCGAACCGGCTCGCCGACGAGGAGCTCCCCGACCCGGTCGCCGTCGAGTCGTTCCCGTGGCACGCGAGTTCGCTGGCCGAGGCCGTCGCGGAGCGCTCCCCGGCCCCCGCGGCCGCCGACTTCGACGTACCGGGCTTCGAGCGCGTCGACGGGAGCCGGCTCCGACAGCCGCTCACGGACGACGACGTCGAGCGCTACCGCGAGCTCGGCCGGGAGGCCGCCGCCGCGGTCGAGACGGTCTGTCGCAACCTCGAACCGGAAGACCCTGAGTACGAGGTCGCCGCCGGCGTCGACATCTCGCTTTCGTCCCGCGACGTCGACACCCCGGTCGTGCTCGTCGGCGGCGCGGAGCGCGCGCAGCGATACCGCCACTACACCCCGAGCGACGCGACGCTCGGCGACTACGCGCTCGTGTCGGTCACCGCCGAGCGGGCCGGGCTGTACGCCTCCCTCACCCGGACCGTCGCGTTCGACGCCCCCGACTGGCTGGAGGAGCGCCACCGCGCGGCCGCCCGCGTCGAGGCGACCGCGCTCGCGGCGACCGAGGCCGCCGCGGCCGGAGAGCTGACGGGCTCCGACGGCCCGGACACCGCGGGCGACGTGTTCGACGCGATCCGCGAGGCGTACGACGCCGTCGGCTTCGCGGAGGAGTGGCGCGAGCACCACCAGGGCGGCGCGGCGGGGTTCGCCGGCCGCGAGTGGATCGCGACCCCCGAGAGCGACGAGCCGGTCCACTGGCCGATGGGCTACGCGTGGAACCCGACGGTGCAGGGAGCGAAAAGCGAGGACACGCATCTCGTGGCGCCCGACCGGACCGAGACGCTGACGAAGACGGGCCAGTGGCCGACACACGAGGTCGATCCGGTCGATATCGACGGGATCGAGACCGAATCGCGGGAGCTGTCCGCGCCGGTCATTCGGTAGTCAGAACCGTCGCCGACCGCGACCACAGAAAGCGTCTGCTCGCGTCAGTAGACGTACTCGCTCTCGTCGATGCCGACGTAGTCCTTCCTCACGCGGCGCTTGTTCCACTTGTAGCCGGCCATGAGCTTCAGCGACTCCCAGCCCGAGCGGTACGGGTGCGAGAGGAGCCCGCCGCCGGCCTCCGCCGCGAGCATCGCGTCGGCGGCGCCGATGACCCGGTTCCAGTCGTCTGGGCCGTACTCCGCGACCATGTCGGCCATCGTCACGTTCCGGACGACCTCGTCGCCGATCGCCTCCTTCCACCGCCGGTTGTAGGGAGCCATGTCGCCCGCGGCGGCCAGTTCGCCCGCGATCGCGCCGGTGCGGACCGCGACGTGGTCGCCGCCCTCGTGGAAGGCGGAGGTGGTGCCCATCGCGCCGCCGGCGACCGCGATCCCCGCCCCGGTCGGCGAGTCGATGGGGCGGGTCGAGGAGATCGGGTACGTCTCCGTCCCGTTCCGCTTGCCCGCGTCCTCGACGAGCGGGAAGTCCTCCTCGATGTCGTACTCGTCGCCGTACTGCCACTCGAGGAGGCGGCGGACGTACTCGCCGCCCTGGGGGATCGACTCGTCGTCGGCGTCGAGCAGCGCGTAGGCGTCGCGGTCGAACGCGTCGATGTCGAGCCCGATCGGCATCGTGAGCCCGACCCGACAGACCCGGTCGGCGTTCGGGAAGATCCACGGGTAGGCGGTCTCGCCGGGCATCACGCCCCACCAGAAGACGATGGCGTCGTTCACCTCCTCGTACACCTCCTCGGGGACGCGGCGGTACTCCTGGTACGCGATGTGGTTCGCCGTCCGGGAGGCGAGCCGGTCGGACGCGGCCGCGTCCGCGGGGAGGTACTTGTCGAGCACCTTGTTCGTCACCGTGCGCTGGGGGCCGTCGGCGAGCACCACGAAGTCCGCGCCGACCGTCTCCCCGGAGGCCAGTTCGACGCGGTGGCGCGGCTCGTCGCTCCCGGGCGAGACCGAGACGTCGGTGTCGACGCCGCGGACCGACACCCCGGCCCGGTACTCGGCGCCGGCGTCCTCGGCGCGGTCGCGGAGCCAGTCGTCGAACCGGGCGCGGTGGAAGGTGTACCCGAACTTGTCGTACGAGGAGTCGATCCCGGTGCTCGTGAGCGTCGCCGACTCGTCCGGGCCGCGGAACTCGGCGCGGTTCAGCTCGCGCTGGACGACTCCGTCGTCGAACTCGTCGGGGTGGATCCCCATGATGTCGACCCAGTAGTCGAGGATGCCCGCGGCGTCGGTCGAGTCGGGACCGAGCCGGTCACGGTCGGCGCGGGGGACCCCCTTTTCCAGCACGAGCGCGTCGGCGCCGCCGGTCGCGGCCGCGTGCGCTGCGGAGGAGCCGGCCGGACCGCCACCCACGATCGCGACGTCTACGCGTTCCATACCCCGTGAGGTTGCCGTCCGGCTATTAAATTCACGGTCCCCGACGGGAGTCCCGCCCGACCCGGCTCGCCGCCGACGCGCCACGTCGAATCGGCTCCGCTACCGCCCGGTGACCGATTGATCATGTTTGATTATTAGTGGTTAGGGCGGCGGAGAGACACGTTTTTACGGGGTCCGGGGTTTCAATCCTGCACACAAATGGCACGCGAGACATGGGCAACCCGGGCGGGATTCATCCTCGCCGCGGTCGGCAGCGCGGTCGGACTGGGGAACATCTGGCGGTTCCCCTTCATCACCGGACAGGAGGGGGGCGGCGCGTTCCTCCTCGTCTACCTGCTTTTCGTCGGATTGATCGGCTTCCCGGCGATCCTCGTCGAGTTCGTGATCGGGCGGTACACCAACCTCAATCCGGTCGGCGCGATACGGGAGCTCGGCGGCGGGGCGTGGAACTACCTCGGCTGGCTGTTCGTCGCGATCGGCTTCGTCATCCTCTCGTACTACAGCGTCGTCGCCGGCTGGTTCCTCCGGTACACGCTGATCGGCGTCACCGACGGATACGCGCTCGCTGGGCCAGAAGAGGCCGGGCAGCTGTTCGGCACCGTCACCACCGGGATCGACTCGCTCCTCTTCCACGCCGTGTTCATGGCGCTCGTTATCGGGATCATCGCCGCCGGCGTCCGGAAGGGCATCGAGGTCGGCGTGAAGGTGATGGTCCCGGCGATCATCGTGCTCCTCGTCGGGCTCGCGGGATACGCGTTCACGCTCGACGCCGCGGGGGCGGCGTACGCCTACTACCTCACGCCGGACTTCGGCTACCTCGCCGCGAACTGGACGAGCATCCTGCCGGCCGCCGCCGGGCAGGCCTTCTTCACGCTCTCGCTCGGGATGGGCGTGATGATCACCTACGCCTCCTACCTCGGTGAGGACCGGAACCTCGCGTCCGACGCCGGCGTGATCGTCGCGCTCGACACTCTCATCGCCGTGATCGTCGGCTTCGTCGTCTTCCCGTTCCTCTTCGCGGCCGGGATCGAGCCCGGCGGCCCCGGCGCCAGCGCGATCTTCGTGAGCCTCACCTCGGCGTTCTCCACCATCCCCGGCGGTCGGCTCATCGGGGTCGTGTTCTTCGCGATGGTCGGGATCGCGGCGCTGTCGTCCGCGATCAGCATCCTCGAAGTGCTCGTCTCCTACCTGATCGACGAGGTCGGCGTCGCTCGGGTCCCGGCCTCGGTCGCCTTGGGCGTCGCCGTCTTCGTGCTCGGCGTCCCGGTGACGATCGACCTGATCTTCCTCAGTCTGTACGACGGACTCGCGGACGGGATCCTGCTCGTGCTCGGATCGCTGCTGCTCGCGGTGTTCGTCGGCTGGGTGATCCCGGACGTCGCCCGGGAGGAGCTGGCGAAGGGGATCGGTGACCTCGGCGGCCTCGGGTCCGCCTGGATCTGGATCGTTCGGATTCCGATCGCGATCGTCGTGATCGTCTCGCTGTACCTCGGGGTCGTCGACTACGTCGACTTCCTCACCGGCGGCTTCGCGGACTGGCTGGCGGCGCGGTAATCGGACCGTCGGTCCCGGTCGCCCCGGAGCGCGTCAGGCGTGCTCCTCGCGCGGCTGGACCACGACGAACCCGTCCGGTCCCTCGAACCGCATCTGGTACCGCTCGCCGGACTCCTGACCGATCATGTCCGAGAGGCTCCGGTTGACCTCCACGTTCGGGGAGGTCCCGCCCCACGCGACGGTCGCGCCGGGATCGGTCGCCACCGGCGGCTCCAAGACGATCGGATCGCCGTGCGTGGTGAGCGCGACGTAGCCCGGGCCCTCGAGGAAGACGTTGCTGAACCCGCCGGCGAGCGCGCCGGCGAGGCTGTCGATGGTGCTGATCTCGTAGGAGAGCGACTCCTCGAACGCGAGTACGTCCTCGCCGTTGACCGTGATCGACTCGCCGGCGTCGAGCTCGACAACCTGGACCTTCTTCCCGTCGTCCGCGAAGTAGACGTGACCGGTGCCCTCGACGGCCATGATGGGCGTGCCCTCGCCCGTGGTCGCCTCCTTGAGGAACCCCTTGATCCCTCCCTCGGCGGAGGCCTTCCCGGTGAACGAGACGTCGCCCGTGTACGCGACCATCGACCCGGCCTTCGCCATCACGGCGCCGTCGACCTCGACGTCCAAGGTGTAGCTGTTCTCGCGCTGGAAGGGCTCCGCGCTGTCCGTCGGTGCGTTCTCGGCGGTGAACTGATCGAGATTCATGGTACGGGGACCGAACGTCGGGAGTTCGGCTGGGCGGTCCTTCCGCGCCAGCAAACATGAATATGGGGGTCACCGTCGGACATCGAAACGCCCGACCGGGCGGCCAAACACCGACGACCCGCGTCAGTACACGACCAGCGAGAGGTACAGCTGGCCGACGCCCGCGACGACCATCACCGCGCCCGCGACCCGCTTCAGGGCGTCGGCGTGAGCCATCACTCGGTTGGCGTTGCCGATGAGCCCCACGCCGGTCGCGACGGTGGTCGCTGCCATCAGGACCGCGACGACCCCGGCGTACACCGAGAGCACGAGGAGCGCGGCGTCGCCCGGGAGCGCGATCGCGCGAGCGATCACCGCGAGGAAGATCGGGGCGACGCAGCCGGCGCCCGCGAGCGCGTACCCCGCGCCGAACAGCCCGAACCCGAGGACGCTCGACCGGCGCTTCGGCAGCGAGACGGACACGGAGGGCGCCCGTCCGAGGACGACGAGCAGCCCGAAGGCGATGAGCAGTCCGCCGACGAGTGTCTCGAAGACGGCGATGTTCGACAGCGCCGACTGCCCCACGCGGACCGTCGCACCCGCGAGCAGCGCGAACGTCGCCAGCACGCCGAGCGCGGCGGCGATCCCCCGGACCCCGGCCCCGGTCACCGACGCCTCGTCGGCGTCGACGGAGTTCACGTAGAAGCCGACGTACCCCGGCAACAACGGGTACGCGCACGGCGAGAAGAACGTCGCGACCCCCGCGGTCACGGCGAACGGGACGTTCGTCGCGAGCGAGACGTCGGTCATCGGCCGGCCCGTCGTTCTGTCGGTCGATCGGCTCGTCGGGTCATCGGTCGAGCGCCCTCTCGATGCCGGCGACGAACTCCTCGGTCGTGTGGGTCCCGGCGGTCGACCAACGGACGCGTCCCGTCGCGTCGATGGCGCGCGCGCTCGGGTAGCCGCCCACGTTGAGCCGCGCCGCGAGCTCGGCGGTCGTGTCGGCCGCCACCAGCCAGTCGCCGTCGTTCTCGCGCCACCAGTCGGCGACCGCCTCCGCGCTGATCGACCCGCCGACGTCCTCGGGGGTCACCGAGACGAACAGCACCTCGTCGCCGAGCCGGTCGTGCGCCTCGACGAGGTCCGGCATCTGCTCGACGCAGGGGTTACACCACGTCGCGAAGAAGTCGACGAACGTCGGGCGGTCGGGCGCGGGAAGCGTCACCTCGCCGTCGCGACTCCCCGGCGCGTCGACCGTCTGAAGCGTCACCGGCTCGACCGGCTCGGGGGCGTCCTCGCCGCCCAGCGCGGCGGGGACGTTCCCGGTCGCGACCGCTCCGGCGCCGCCCAGGGCCCCGACGCTGGCGAGCCCGGCCAACAGGTGTCGTCGCCTCACGCGGTGACCACCCGCTCGAAGTCGTTCACGATCCGCTCGACCTCCGTCGCCGGGCCGCGCGGGTACGACCGCTCGACGATCCCCCGATCGTTCACCAGCAGGATCAGGCCGTAGTGCGGGAAGGTGTACTCGAGGCTCTCGACGTCGTTGTCGTACACCTTCTCGATCTTCAGCCCGAAGTCGTCCATCATCTGTTCTTTCCCCTCCTCGTAGGTCTCGGGGCGCAGGAAGTGCCAGTTCCCGGCGTCGAGGTCGACGCCGCGCTGGCCGGCGTACTCTCGGAGGATCTCGGTCGTGTCGCGCTCGGGGTCGAACGTCTGCGCGAGGAACGCCGCCTCGTCGCCGTACCCCTCCTCGGCGGCGTGCTCCTGCGCGCGCCGGAGCCGGAGGATCAGCGCGGGACAGACGCCGTCCGGGCAGCTCGTGTAGAAGGAAGTCCACAGGAACGCGCGCTCGCCCTCGAACTCCGCCGTCGAGATCTCCTCACCCGTGATCGGGTCGGGAACCGTGAAGTGCGGCATCTCGTCGCCGTAGATCGGGTGGACCGGCTCGCCACGGCTCTGCTCCGGCGGACCGAGGACGGTCCCCTCGGCGCCGGATTCGCCGAAGACGCCGGTACAGCCGGCCGTGGCGGTCGTGCCGGCGGCGACGCCGGTGGCGGCGAACGAGCGGAGGAAGCGGCGGCGATCCATGGTGTTACCCGACTTACGTGGTCGCGCGTAAATGAACCCCGCGGCTGATGGCACGCGATGAACACGGGCGAAAGCGGGCTGGTGCGTCCGTCTACCGCGCGTCCGGGCGCTCAGAAACCCGGATCTTTCGCCGATCCGACGGTCGTGGTACCGTGACCCTCGCAATCCTTATCCCCGAACGGGCTGTACGTTTGTTTGCAATGGCAAACGGTAAGGTTGACTTCTTCAACGACACTGGCGGCTACGGTTTCATCTCGACTGACGACGGCGACCTCGACGACGACGAAGACGTGTTCTTCCACATGGAAGACGTCGGCGGCCCGGACCTCGAGGAGGGTCAGGAAGTGGAATTCGACATCGAATCGTCCCCCAAGGGACCCCGCGCGACGAACCTCGTCCGCAACTAACCCCCAAGTCGCGGACTGCGCGTCCGCACGCAACAGCGGATCTCGGTCGTCGCTCGACGTGATCGACGCCATCTCCGTCTCTTTCACACTTATACTACTTCGACGAGCGACGGCGCTTCCGTCGACCGGCGCGCCTGCTCGCCCGGGAGCGACGCGTCTCGGGCCCCTGCGCTCCGCGATCGACCGTTTAAATACGAGCGCGAGCGAACAGGTCCACAGTGAGCGATTCGATCCCGACCGGCTGTCGGCCGGTCGATGACCTGTTGGGCGGCGGGTTCGAGCGCGGGGTCGTCACCCAGGTGTACGGCCCGCCCGCGGCCGGGAAGACGAACCTCGCGCTCGCCGCGGCCGTCGAGGTCGCAGCCGGCGGCGACCGCGCCCTCTACATCGACACCGAGGGACTCTCCATCGACCGGTTCGAGCAGATGGCGGCGGGGCGCGCCGACGACGCCGACGAGACGGTCGAGCAGATCGCCTCGCGGCTGGTGATCTCGGAGGCGTACGACTTCGACGACCAGCGCGAGGCCGTCCGCGACGCCGAGGAGCTCGCGGAGGAAGTCGAGCTGATCGTGTTGGACTCCGCCACGGGTTTCTACCGGCTGGAGCGCGCCGGCGACACCGAGGGCGGCCAGTCGCTCCGCAAGGTCGCCAAGCAGGTGACGCACCTCCTGTCGCTGGCCCGCAGACACGACATCGCCGTCGTCATCACGAACCAGGTGTTCACCGACCCCGACAGCGACCGCGACCGCGCGCTGGGCGGCAACACCCTCAACCACTGGACCGGCGCCATCCTCCGCGTCGACCGGTTCCGCGGCGGAAATCGCCGGGCGACGCTGGAGAAGCATCGCTCGAAGCCCGCGGGCGACACCGCGACCTTCCGGATCGTCGCCGACGGGCTCGCCGAGGGCACCGACGCGTAAGCGTCGCGCGGGGCGAGGGAGTTATCACTCTCGCGCCGACGTAACCGGTAATGAACGACCGGTCGCCAACTGCGCGTGTGACTGCGGCCGCGGTACTTCTCTCCGCCTGCCTGATCGCGGCCGCCGTCGCGCCGGGCGCGGTCGCGGGCGGGTTCGCCGCGGACGCTCCCGGGACGGACGGTTCCGCCGCGGTCGACTCGCAGTCGAGCGATTCCGCCGCGCTCGGCACCGGTTCGTCCGGAGGCGACGACGCGGTCGCTCCCGGCCTGCGCTCGGCGAACGGCACCGTCGAGGTCGTGGTGCGATTCGCGAGCGGCGCGCGCCTCGGAGCCGACGGCGGCGGAGGCGGTGACGCGGGCGGATCCGGCGACTCGGCGACGCTCTCCGCGAGCGATCTCAAGACGAACGCCGCGAGCGCGCAGTCCGACTTCGAGTCGTTCGCCGAGCGAAAGCCCGGCGTCACGGTCGAGCGGAGCTTCTGGCTCGCGAACGCGATGCTCGTCACGGTCGACACCGAGAGCGTCGCGGTGGAGCGCCTCCTCGACGTGCGGGGCGTCGAGCGCGTCCACGAGAACTTCGCGGTCGAACTCGACTCGGCGGCCGGCGGAGCCGACACCGCGACTCCGGGCGCGCTCGACGGTGCGACGCCGACCCCCACGCCGAAGAGCGTCTCCACGACCTCGACCGACACGACGTACGGCGTCGACATGGTGCGCGCGCCCGAGGTCTGGCAGGAGTTCGAGACCCGCGGCGAGGGCGCGACGGTCGCAGTGTTGGACACGGGCGTCGACCCGGACCATCCGGATCTGACTGTGAGCGGGTGGGCGGAGTACGACGCGTACGGAAATCTGGTGAGCGACGACGTGTCAGATGCGTCCGACGGGAACGGGCACGGAACTCACGTCGCCGGCACCGTGACAGGTGGAAACGCGAGCGGGACCGCGATCGGCGTCGCACCGAACGCGTCGCTCCACGGGATCAAGGTGTTCGACGACGACGGATCCAACGCGACGTTCGCCCGCGTCACCGCGGGAATGGAACACGCGACGCAAGACTCCGACGTCGACGTGCTTCAGATGAGCCTCGGTGCGGACGGATATTCTCCGGATTACATCGAGCCAGTTCGGAACGCTCGGAGTGCCGGGAAGATCGTCGTCGTCTCCTCCGGGAACAGCGGTCACGGAACGTCGAGTTCCCCGGGGAACGTCTACGATTCGCTCGCGGTCGGCGCGGTCAACGACACAAAAGGAGTGGCCGACTTCTCCAGCGGAGAGACGATCGACACGTCAAACGCATGGGGAAGCGAAGCCCCCGCGGACTGGCCCGAGGAGTACGTGGTTCCGGACGTGTCGGCGCCGGGTGTGAACGTGTACTCGTCAGTCCCCGGCGGATATGGAGAGGCGGACGGTACCTCCATGGCCGCCCCGCACGTCTCCGGCGTCGCCGCGCTGGTGCTCTCGGCGAGTTCGAGCGATGTCTCCGACGACGAGCTCTACGACACTCTCCGCGACACCGCGAATCACCCCGACGACGCCGCCGAGCCGGACGACCGCTACGGTACCGGAATTGTTGACGGCTACGAAGCAGTCGTTTCGGTCACGAGCGCCGAGTTCACCGTGACCGAGTTCGACGGTCCGGGAGAAACGGATCCCGGCGCGACGGTTGAGGTCTCTGCAACGGTCACCAACACTGGTGACGGGCCGGGAACCGGTACTGTCGAGTACCGATTTAACGGAACCGTCGGTAACGACACGACCGTCTCTCTCGATCCTGACGAAGCGACGACCGTCTCGTTCACCTACGTCGTACCCGACGAGACCGATCCGGACGAATACACACACGGGATCTACACCGAGGATTCGGCCCAGACGTCGAAAATAACGGTTCGTGAGCCGCCGTCGTACGAAGTTACGGTGTTTTCCACCCCGGAAATCGCCGAACGCGGGGGGTCGCTTAACGCAACTGCAAATGTGACGAACAGCGGTGAGGTGGCGGGCGATAACCGAACTGTCGAACTCCGCCTCACCGACCCCGGAAACGAGAGCAACGTCAGCGTCCTCACCGCGGAGACCGCCTCGATCGGTCCCGGAAACGCGACGACTATCCCCCTAAACGGAACCGTACCGAGCGAGTTCGGAACCGGAGAGACGACCCTCGCGGTCGCCACTCCCGACGACGACGAGACCGCGTCGATCCGGATCGCCGACGCTGTCGGCACGGTAAACGGCACCGTCACCGACGCGGAGACGGACGCCGCACTGTCCGATATCGGAATTCTCGTCGAGGACGGCGGAGAGGTCGTCGGCGAGACGACGACCGGGACGGACGGTGCCTACGCGGTCGACGTGCCGGCGGCGAACCTGACGGTCACAGCGAGCAACGCGACGTACGCCCCCGCTACCGCGACCGCGAACCTGACCGGCTCCGGCGACACGGCGACCGCTGACTTCTCGTTGTCGCTCCGGAACGGAACGATCGAGGGCGTCGTGGGCGCGACCGACGGGCTCGACGACCCCGGCGACGCGACCGTGACGGTGACGAACGCGACCGATGACACGGTCGCGACGATCGACGCGGGCACGGACGGCGCCTACGAGACGGAGCTCCGCCCCGGGACCTACGAGATCACGGCGGACGCACCGGACTTCGATCCGGCGACGGAGAGCGGCGTCGAGGTCGACCCGAACGCGACGACGACGCGGAACGTCGAACTCGCCCCCCAGCCCGCGACGCTGTCGGGGACCGTCACCGCGGACGCGACCGGCGACCCCGTCGGCGGAGCGACGGTGACGGCCGGGTCGGACTCGAACACGACCGACGCCGCCGGTAACTACTCGCTTCAGGTCCCGCGGGGCGAGTACGACGTGATGGCCTCCGCGGACGGGTACGCGAACGCGACCCGAACGCTCACGCTGCCGGCCAACGGGAGCGTCGACGCGGACTTCGTGCTCCTCCCCGAGTTCACCGTCACCGACCTCTCCGGCCCGGCCGAGATCGAACGGGGGACGAGCGGCGACTTCTCCGCGACGGTCCGGAACGACGGCAGTGGTGCCGGCGACGTGACGGTGACGTTCACCGACACGGCGACCGGGGTCCAACGGTCGGCGACGCGCACCGATGTCGAGCCGGGGGAGAACCGGTCGGCGACCTTCACCGTCTCCGTCGACGACGACGCCGCGACCGGGGAGTACGACGCGACCGCGTCGACGCCGGACAGTTCGCGGACCGTCTCGTTCGAGGTGGTCGAGGGAGAGAGCACCGATGACGGCGGGGGCGGAGGAGGTGGAGGGAGTGGTGGTACCGGCGGTGGAGGCGGCGGAGGTGGCGGAGGCGGTGGAACCGGCGGCGCCCCGACAGGAGGCGACGACGAGCAGACCGAAGACGAACCTGCAAACGAGACCGACGACGGCGAGGAGCCGGTCGAAGAGCCCGAGAACGGCACCGACGACGAGCCGACCGACGACGAACCCGTCGACGACCCGTCAGAGGGGGACGACGAAGCCGACGAGAGCGGCGACGACACGGACGACGCTGACGCTGGCGACGGTGATGGCAGCGAGGGCGCTACGGGAGAAGACGGCGCCGAAGACGAGGCGCCCGGATTCGGCGCCCTCGTCGGGGTCCTTGCGCTCGTCGCGCTCGCGATGCTCGGGCGTCGGCTCGACGAGACCGATCGGTAGCGATTCGGAGAAGGAACTCGCGGTCCGCGGACGGAGGGCGAAAAAGCGGGAATCGCGGGCGGAGTCGGTCGGAACGTCGCCGCGGGTGACCGCGTGCGTCGCGCTACAGCTGGCCGAGCTTGCGGAGGAGCTGGCCGCGGTACTCCTCGTCGGCGTTGACGCCCTTGATCTCCAAGACGTTGCGCTCCAGCTTGTCGAGCGCGACGTGGAAGGCGTGTTCGGCGCCGTACCCCTCGCCGGAGCCGCCGACCTGCCCCTCGTTGGTGCGGAGGCGGATCTGACACTGGATCAGGGGGGTGCCGCGGAGCTTCTCCTTGTGGGCGTGGAGCCGGACGTGCGCGTGGATGACGTGCATGTCCGCGTACTTGTTCGCGACCTCCTCGATGGACTCGACGATGTGCTCGCGGGAGGTCGTGTCAAGCAGCTCGACGTTGGTGATCTGCACGTCCATCGAGTCCTGCTCGGTGAACGTGAGCGCGCGCAACACGTCGGTCTTCGTCACCATGCCGGCGACGGTGTCGGCGCCCGTCGGCGTGACGACCAACCCGGAGACGTTGTTGTCGAACATGCGCTGCACGACCGTCTCCGCGGTCTCGTCGGCGGTCGCGGTGACGACGGGGCTCGACATGATGTCGTAGACGGGGATGTCGAGCATCCGGTCGATGTCGCCCGCGCGGTCGCCGCTGCCCTGCCGCTCCTGGTCGCGGACGACGAACTCGACGATGTCGTTGGTGGTGACGACGCCGACGAGCTGACCGTCCTCGTCGAGAGCGGGGAGCCGTGAGATCCCGTTCTCGCGGAGGCGGTTGATCGCGCTCCCGACGGTGTCCTTCTCGTTGATGCCGATCACGTCCTCGGTCGCGATCTGGCCGACGGTGATCGCGTCGAGGCTGTCGAGGACGGCCTCGAGGATCTGGTCGACGGTGACGATCCCGTAGAGCTTCTCGCCCTCGTACACCGGCGCGATCTTCACGTCGCCCTCGACGAGGAGCCGGGCGGTCTCGCGGAGGTCTTCGTGGCGGTCGACCGACGGGGCCGACTTCATCACGGCCGACACCTTGGTGTCGTCCTCCATTCGGGAGCGCATGAGCTGTTTCTCGCCCACGACGCCCGCGTACTCGCCGTCCTCGGTGACGACGATCCCCTTCGGATTCTCGCGCTCGAAGATGGACCGGACCTTGGCGAGTCGTTCGCTGACGTCGACCTCGACGTACTCCGGCACCGCGATATCAACAATATTCATGGTCCAATCTGAGGGTTGGACGCGCCGGGTATTGAAAGTGCGGGAGGCGTGCCCGTCGCTGGGATCGCTCGGCGCCCGACCGACGCGCGTCTGAACTCCTTTCCGTTCGGGCGACGAAACGGGGGTATGCGACCGTCAACGGCGCTGATCGCCGTCGGACTCCTGCTCATCGTGGTCCCGCTCCCGGTTCCGATCCCCTTCGTCGGCCTGCTCGCGGGAACCGTCCTCCTCCTCGCCGGGCTCGCGCTCAGACTGTTCGGCCTGTGAGGCGCGCCGGCCGGTGAAAGCTTTTTGCCGGTTACCGACCGAGAGGATGTCGTGTACGACGCCGTCGTCCTGGACAAAGACGGGGTCCTCGTCGGTCGGACCCCGTTCGACACCCTCAGGGAGGCCGCTTGGGACGCCTTCGTGAGCCTCGGCGTCGAGGACCCCGATCTCGCCCACGTCGACGACATCGCGGTCGGCGTCGACCCAGCCACCCTGACGGACATCTGCGATCGCTACGGGCTCGACCCGGCCGAGTTCTGGCGGGTCCGCGACGAGACCGCGGCGACAGCGCAGATCGACGCGGCGCGGAGCGGGCGGAAGACCCCTTACGACGACGTGGACGCGCTCCGCCACCTCGACGCCTCGCTCGGGGTCGTCTCCTCGAACCAGCAGGCGACCGTCGACGCGGTGCTCGACCACTTCGGACTCTCCGGGCGCTTCGAGGTCGCGTACGGCCGCGAGCCCTCTATCGCCAGCCTCTCGCGCAAGAAGCCGTCTCCGTACTACATCGAGCGCGCACTCGAGGATCTCGGCGCCGAGACCGCCATCTTCGTCGGCGACAACGAGTCCGACGTGCGCGCCGCCGACAACGCCGGGATCGACTCCGCGTTCGTCCGGCGGCCGCACCGGCGATCGACCGAACTCTCCTGTCAGCCCACCTACGAGATCGACGACCTCCACGACCTTGTGAGCATCTGCGGGCGGACGCCGGTCGAGAAGCGCGATCCGGTCTGACGGCCCGGCCGATGGTCACCCCGTCCCCGTCGGCTCCGCCGACCCACGGTCCAGCCGCCGCCGAAGCCACCGCTCAGCGAGCCCGACCGCCGCGAACGCGACCGCCGCCGGCCCCAGAAATAACAGGAGGATTGGACCCCCTTCTCCCCCCGCGATCACGCCGCGCGCGATCGGCGGAACGAACGGCGCGAAACAGGCCGCCGGGGCGACGAGCCCCAGGGCCGCCGCGGCGACCGGTACCGCGGCCGCGAGCGTGGTCGTCGCGACCATCACCGGGACCGCGGTCCGCGGAGAGACGCCGAACGCGGCGACCCGCGCGGCCGCGGCGACGCCGAAGACCCCGCCGAGAGCGACGCCGACGAGGGCGGCGTCGCGGACTCGCGACGGCGCAGGCGGGAGGTTCCGCAGCCGGTCGTCGCCGATCCCGCGTCGGCGGCGCAGCCCGAACTCGACGCCGGCGGCGACGGCGAGCAGGCCGACGACGACGGTCCACCCGCCGGCGTACGCGGACAGGAACACGGTCCGGTCGACCACGAGGAAGCCGCCGACCTCGGACCACTCGGGCGGCGGGGCCAGCGCGTCGCGGAGCGCCGCCCACCCGAGCGCCGCGACCAGCCCGACCGCGGGCGAGAGCAGCCGGGTGTGCGCGACGGCGAGCGCGACGAGGGAGCCGGCGGCGAAGAGGCCCGCGGCGCGGCCCGGATCCGCCAGGGGCCAGCGCTCCGGCGGCGCGTGGTTCAGGGCGCGGAACAGCAGTTCGACGAGCGCGAGGTGGACCGCTCCGCCGCCGAGCCCGGCGAGGAGGGTCCCGGTGGAGGGCCGGGGCATGGCCGGTGGGTCTCGCGGCCGCGTTGTAGGCGTTTCGCCGGGAGAGGGACCGTAATGCTGATTTTTCGTCTCGACGAGGTCCGCCCGTGTCAGACTCCTCCACCTCCTCCACCCCCTCCGGTCCCGCAGCATCCGGATCCAAATCGCCCGTCGGTCCCGGCGGGTCCGACGCGGCCGCCGCGGTCGCCGACCGCTACCACCGCGTCGAGCGCGCCGCCAGTTGGGCGCTCGCGCTGCTCGTCGCCGGCGCCTTCCTCGCCGCCGTCGCCGCCGTCTCGTTCTGGCCGGGGGTGGCCGTCGCCGCCGTCCTCGCGATCGCGCTCCGGGTTCCGGTGTACCGCCGGCGTGGCTCGGTCCGGCTCCGGACGGAGGCGCCTCCGGACGCGGTGGTCCGAGAGTTTGCGTCGGCGCGGCCGCCGATCCTCGCGCTCCAGTGGGGCGTCGCGGACGAGGTGCGTGACGGCGGCGAGGACGCGACCGCCGCGGACCGCCCGACCGGAACCCGAGCGGCCTACGAGTTCTCGTTCCTGTTCGGACTCCGAAGCGCCGCCATCGACCTCGAAACCGACGTGCGGGCGGACGCGACGTCGGCCGGAGGCGAGCGCGACGGGCCCGACGACGCCGTCGCGACCGTCGCGATCGACGGGGCGGTCGGCGACAGCCCCTGGGGCTCGTACGCGGTAACGGTCAGGGAGTCCAGAGACGGCGGGGCGATCGTCGACGTCGAACTACGACCGACCCGCCGGTTCGCCCTCCGCCGACTCCCGCAGGCATGGGTCGCCGAGCGGTATTACGCCGAGGCGCTCGCGGCGCAGGGGTACGAGGTCCTCGAGCGGAGCGTGTCGCTGACCCGGTGACTCACTCCAGCAGCTCCGTCTTCGGCGCGTCGATTGCCGTCCGGGTGACGGCCTCGTCCTCGTCGGCGCCGCGGAGGTCGACGCCGCGGAGCCGGAACGCGAGCGCCGCGTCGCTGCGCTCCCCGTCGTCGAGCGGGCGGATCCGGGTCTCCGTGGGATCGCCGTCGCCGTCGGAGTCGCCGCTTCCCCACCAATCGCTGAACCGATCGTCGAACCAGCCGTCGTCGGCCTCCTCGTGGACCACGACGACCTCGTCGCCGTCGAACTCGACGCGCTCGACCGCGCGCAGCGGGATCGTCGTGCGGCGGCCCTGAAGGGCCGTCGCGGCGAGGGTCGCGGTGACGGTGAGGACCCCGAGCGCCGTCAGCCAGAGGGCCTCGCTCCCGTCGCCGAGGGAGAGGAGCCGGGGGAGCGCGCCGAGGACCGTGAACGCCGCCCCGACGCCGGACCAGCCGACCGCGTCGACGACGGGGGCGACCCGCCCCCGCGAGAGGGACCGACCGGCCCGAACGGCGGTGGTCCGGATCCGTCTCCGGATCCGTATCTCGTCCGGGGCGACCGCGACGGTTCCGGTGACCGTCGCGAACGACCACGCGCCGGACCGTCTCATTCGGTCCGGCGGACGGGGGAGGAGCGGTCGCGAGGCGGGGATCGGGGCGGGTATCGGGACGGGGACGGCTCGGTCGGCGGGCCGCCGACCGCGCGGCGTGGAGGGCACGAGCGCATTGACGGGTGGAGATCCCGCGGCCGGCGACGTAAATCTCCCGGCGACACCGCCGCCGACGCGCGGGACTTTTGTCCGCGTCGCGTCGACCTCGTCGCATGGACCTCCCGCCCGTCGGCCTCGGAACCATGGGGATCGACGATCCGGACCCGATCGAGACCGCGCTCGACGCCGGCTACCGCCACCTCGACACCGCCCGGATCTACGGCAACGAGGCGGTCGTCGGCGACGGGCTCGCGGCCGCGCTCGGCGCGGACGGGGTCGCCCGCGAGGACGTGACGGTCGCGACGAAGCTGTGGATCGACGACCTCGCGGGCGACGACGTGGGCCCGACCGCCCGCGAGAGCGCGGCCCTGCTCGGGGTCGACGCGCTCGACCTGCTGTACGTCCACCGGCCGCGCGGGGCGTACGACCCCGAGACCACCCTCCCGGCGCTCGACCGACTGGTCGACGAGGGGCTCGTCCGCAACGTCGGGGTCTCGAACTTCGAGATCGACGGGCTCGACCGCGCGCTCGACGTCCTCGACGCGCCGCTCGCGGCCCACCAGACGGAGCTCCATCCCCTGTTCTACCGCCCCGAACTGCTGGAGCACGCCCGCGAGCACGGGTACGCCGTGGTCGCGTACTCGCCGCTGGCCGGGGGGCGCGTGGGCGAGGTGGCCCCCGTCGTCGCGGCCGCCGAGGCCCACGAGACGACGCCCGAGGCGGTCGCGATCGCGTGGGCGACCGGGAAGGAGCCGGTCGTGGCGATCCCGAAGGCGTCGAGCGAGGCGCACCTCCGCGCGAACCTGGCGGCCGGCGACCTCGAGTTGACCGACGCCGAGGTCGCCGCCATCGACGCGGTCGAGCGCGAGGAGGAGCTGTTTCCGGAGTAGGCGTTCCCGGATCCGTCGGATCCGGCGTAATCGATCCATAAATGAGGATCGAAGTGAGGATTAAGCGCGCTCGATGACCACGATCCCGTGTCACTTTTACGTCGACGACGACGACGGTCGGGCATGACCGAGATCATCGACGGGGAGGCGGTCGCCGCCGACGTGCGCGACGAGGTGGCCGCGCACGTCGAGACGCTGTCGGACGCGGGCGTGACGCCGGGGCTCGCCACCGTGCTGATGAGCGACGACCCCGCGAGCGAGACGTACGTCTCGATGAAACAGCGGGACTGCGAGGAGGTCGGGATCGAGAGCGTGCACGTCGAGATCGACGCCGACGCCCCCGCCGAGGAGCTGTACGAGACCATCGACGACCTCAACGCCCGCGAGGACGTGCACGGCATCCTGGTCCAGCTCCCCGTCCCCGACCACGTCGACAAGCGGACGGTCCTCCGCCGGATCGCCCCCGAGAAGGACGTTGACGGCTTCCACCCGGAGAACGTCGGGCGGCTCGTCGCGGGCGACGCTCGGTTTAAACCCTGCACGCCCCACGGCGTCCAGAAGCTCCTCGACGCCTACGACGTGGAGACCGAGGGCGCCGACGCGGTCGTCCTCGGGCGGTCGGACATCGTCGGGAAGCCGATGGCGAACCTCCTGCTCCAGAAGGGGCCGGTCGGCAACGCGACCACGACGGTCTGTCACTCGCGGACCGAGGACTTAGAGGGGAAGCTGGCGACCGCGGACATCGTGATCGCCGCCGTCGGCGTCCCGGAGTTCGTCGACGGCTCGGCGCTCAAGGAGGGCGCGACCGTGATCGACGTGGGGATCAACCGCGTCGACGCGGACACCGAGAGGGGGTACGAGCTCGTCGGCGACGTGGCGTACGAGTCGGCGAAGGAGCGCGCGGGCGCGATCACGCCCGTCCCCGGCGGCGTCGGCCCGATGACGCGCGCGATGCTCCTTTATAATACGGTGAAGGCGGCCGGCCTGCAGTCGGACGTGTCGATCGATCTCGACTGAGCCCGGCGTATCACCTCCCCGTTCGGCGATCCGCCTCCGGCTCGACCCTTTTAAGCCCCCCCGGAGCCAGCGACCAACCATGAGCGACGACCGGATCGCCATCCTCGCCCACGAGAAGTTCCCCGACCGCGCGAAGACCGCACTCGGCGTGATGCGCTACGGCGACCAGGACGTGCGCGCCGTGCTCGACCGCGACCGCGCCGGCGACCGGGTTCACGACCACGTCCCGGACATCTCGGACGCGCCGATCGTCGCGTCGTTCGACGACGCGTACGCGGCCGCCGACGGCGACCTCGACGCCTTATATATCGGGATCGCCCCCATCGGCGGCGGCTTCGACGAGTCGTGGCGCACCGACGTGGAGGCCGCGATCGAGGCCGGCTGCGACGTGGTGAGCGGGCTCCACTACTTCCTCAACGAGGACGACGAGCTTGCGGCGCTGGCCGCCGAGCACGGCGTCGACCTGATCGACGTGCGCGAGCCCGACGACGATCTCTCGGTCGCCACCGGCGCCTCCGGCGATATCGACGCCGACGTGGTGTGTACGGTCGGCACCGACTGCTCGGTCGGGAAGATGACGGCCTCGCTGGAGATCGTCGCGGCCGCACGCGAGCGCGGGATCGACGCCGCGTTCGTCCCGACCGGCCAGACGGGGATCATGATCGCCGGGTGGGGGAACCCCATCGACCGCGTCGTCTCGGACTTCACCGCCGGCGCGGTCGAGGAGATGCTCGTCGAGGTCGGCGACGACCACGACCTCCTCGTCGTCGAGGGACAGGGGAGCATCGTCCACCCCGCCTACTCGGCGGTCACCTGCGGCATCCTCCACGGCTCGATGGCCGACGGGCTCGTGCTCTGTCACGCCGCGGGCCGCGAGGCGATCCACGGCTACGAGTCCTTCTCGCTCCCGCCGCTCGCCGAGTACGTCGACCTCTACGAGGGGCTCGCGGCCCCCGTCAGCGAGGGGCGCGTCGTCGCCGGCGCGCTCAACACGAAAGACGTCGACGACGACGCGGCCGCCGCCGACGCGGTCGACGACTTCGGCGACGAGATCGGCGCCCCGTCGGCCGATCCGGTCCGCGACGGCGCCGACCGGATCGTGGACGGGATCGTCGAGGCGGGGCTGGGCGAGGGCGACGCGGCCGCCGACGGAGGCGTCGCCGAGCGATGACCCTCGAAACCGAGTTCGAGCGGGTCTCGATGCCCTTGGAGAACCCGTTCACGATCGCGCGCGGGACGCAGACCGAGGCCGAGAACGTGATCGTGAGGGTCACCGACGAGGGGGGGATGACCGGCGTCGGCGGCGCGGCCCCCTCGTCGCACTACGGCGAGACCGCGGACACCGTCGCGGCCGTGCTCCCGGACCTGCTCGACGCGGTCGAGCGCGTCGGCGACCCCCACGCGCTCCACGAGATCGAGGCCGAGCTGGCGACCGTCGTCAACGACAACCCCGCCGCCCGCGCCGCCGTCTCGATCGCGGTCCACGACCTCGCCGCGAAGCGGCTCGGCGTCCCCCTCCACCGGCTCTGGGGGCTCGACCCGACGGCGGCGCCCGCGACCTCCTACACGATCGGGCTCGACGAGACGGAGCGCGTGCGCGAGAAGACGGAGGCGGCCGTGGAGGCCGGCTACCCCGTGCTCAAGATCAAGCTCGGCACCGACCGGGACCGCGAGCTGATCGACGCGGTCCGCGAGGCCGCGCCCGACGCCCGGCTCCGGGTCGACGCCAACGAGGCGTGGACGCCGAAGGAGGCGGTCCGGAAGTGCGAGTGGCTCGCCGACCGCGACGTGGAGTTCGTCGAGCAGCCGGTGCCCGCCGAGAACCCCGAGGGGCTCCGGTTCGTCCACGAGCGCTCCCCGCTCCCCATCGCCGCCGACGAGTCGTGCGTGACGCTCGCCGACGTCCCCGCGGTGGCCGACCGCTGCGACATCGCGAACCTGAAGCTGATGAAGACCGGCGGCCTGCTGGAGGCGCGGCGGCTGATCGCCGCCGCGCGCGCTCACGGGCTGGAGGTGATGTGCGGCTGCATGATCGAGTCGAACGCCTCGATCGCGGCGGCCGCGCAGCTCGCGCCCCTGCTCGACTACGCCGACCTCGACGGCTCGCTGCTGCTCGCCGAGGACCCGTACGACGGCGTCGACCTCGCCGGCGGCGAGATCCGGCTCGGCGACCGCGACCGCGCGGGGACCGGGGCGCGGCCGCGGTCGGAGTGAGAGGGGCGAGAAGAAACCCGGAGCGGGGACCGGCTCCGCGCCGTGCCCCGTCGTCAGTTCCGCTGTTCGTCGGCGTCCGCCTCGGACTCCTCTAGCTCCACGTCGAGTTCCTCCGCCGTGTCGCCCTCGCCGTCGAGGTCGGCCTCCAAGTCGTCCGAGTCGATCTCCGATTCGATGTCGGCCAGCTCGTCGTCGATCTCCTCGTCGGTGCTCGCCTCGCCGTCGTCGCTCGCCGGCTCGCCCTTCCCGAGCTCGCCCTTCAGCGTCTCCAGCTCGGCGTCGACCTCGCTGTTCGTCGAGAGGCTCTCCAGCTCGCGGTCGATGCTGTCCTTGTCCGAGAGCGCGTCCTCGAAGGCGCCGGAGTCCTCCAGCTCGTCCATCGCCTCCGCGCGCGCCTCCATCTCCTCGGTGCGCTCCTCGGCCCGCTCGATGGACCGGCTCACGTCCTCCATCTCGTCGCCGACGCCCGTCATCGCCTCCGAGACGCGCGAGGACGCCTCCGCGGCCTCGTAGCGGGCCTTCATCGTCTCCTTCTTCGTGCGGAACTCCTCGATGCGGTTCTGGAGCTTGTTCTTCTTCTCGACGAGCTGCTCTTGGGTGTCGTTCAGGTCAGCGATCTGCCCTTCCAGCTCCTCGATCTGGGCCATCTTCGACTTCTTCTTCTCGAGAGCCTTCCGCGCGAGGTCGTCGCGGTCCTGCTGGACCGCCTCGCGGGCCTGCCGGTTGTGCTTCTCGACGTTCTCCTCCAGCTTGCGCTTCTGGATCTCCAGACGCTTCTTCTGGGTCGTCAGGTCGGCGATCCCCTGCTTCACGTCCTGGAGCTCGTCGCGCATCTGTTCGTACGAGTAGTCGAGCGACTCAGTCGGATCCTCCGCCCGGTTGAGGAGGGCGTTCAGCTTCGAGCGGATGACGTAGGAGGCGCGCGAGAGGATTCCCATACCGGTCATACACGCTCCACCCGTTAAAACCTCATGTGGTTCCTCGGCTCCCGTCCGTCGCTATCGGCCGGCTCGCGGTCGCGAGGTGGCGGTCTGAGGCGGTCGTCAGCGATCGGTCGCGCGTGAACGACCGGCCGCGCGTCAGCGATCGTCCGACGCCTCGGAGCGGCCCACCGACGCGCCCGGGTCCGCGGTCTCGCCCGCTCGCGTCAGCGCCTCGAAGTGGCCGAGGAGCTGCGCGACCCCCTCGGGCTTGACCCACGTCGTCACCGCGTCGTCCGACGCGATCTCCTCGCGGACGCGGTCGGCGTCCCGGACCGGGACGGTCAGTTCGGCGGGGGCCTCGAACCGGTCGGCGTGGCCCTCGATCAGCCGGCGGGCCTCCGCGAGCTCGCGGGCCGCGTACTCGTCGGGACCGAGCGACTCGGTGTCCTCCGCGACGACGACCCGCCTGGTGGTCCCGTCGTCGAGCTCCAGCCGGACCACGGCCTCCTCGATCCGGTCCGCGTCGAGGTACTCCGCGAGCACGTCCTCGAAGAACGCGGGCGTCATCCGGTCCCCCCTGGGTACCGCGTCGGTCTCTCGAGACATGCCCGGCGGTTCGGCCCGACGGTACACGTCGCTACCGCTCGCTCCCAGCGCGTGGGAACCGCACCCGAACGCGAGACGCGAGCCGTTCGTGGACCGACGGCGACCGGCCACTAAAGTATATTCCTGCGAACATGTTCACCGATTTTCCAACGCGCATGGAACCATACAGGACCTTTTGGCCGGAACCGGACGAAATCCGGCTCAGGGGAACCACTATGTCACAGCCCACGACGCCCCGAGAGACGGAGGACCGAGACCAGAAGTCCGAACGGGAGCGGACCGACCACCGCGAACGGAAGGCGGACCACGAGGAACGGATCAAACGCCACCTCAGCGCGTCGCGCGAGATCGCGTCGAACCTGGAGTTCGACGACGCGCTCGACTTCGAGATGGGGCTTCCGAAGCCCGATCGGCGGCGGTTCCTCGCCACGAGCGCGGTCGCGGCGGCGGGGGCGTTCGCGGGGTGTAGCGGCGAGTCGGAGCCGTCGGAATCGACCGACGAAGAGGGGGATCCGGAGTCCGGATCGGAGTCGGCGTCCGACGGCGAGACCGACGCCGCGCAGTCGGAGACCGTCCAGCTGGAGGCCCACCAGTACGAGTTCCAGCCGCAGGAGATCCGGGTCCCGCCGAACACCGAGCTCACGATCGAGTTCACGCAGTCCACTTTCGAGAAGAACCAGGATTTCACCGTCCACACGTTCTACCTCGAGGAGCCGTACGACATCGGGCCGATCGAGCTCCCGGAGAGCACGGACGACGACGTGATCGACTCGGTGACGTTCGTCACCGAGGAGGAGGGGACCTTCGACTTCGAGTGTAACGTCTACTGCGGCGACGGCCACGCCCAGATGAACGGCCAGCTGTACGTCGTCCCCGAGGGGGAGTCGATCGAGAAGGTCGACTTCACCGACATGCAGACGCTGAAGGACCGCCACGAGGTGATCACGGAGGAGAGCGAGCTGCCGGCCGAGCCGGAACACGACCTCGACCTCCGCGACCTCATGGTCGTCACCGAGCGCAACAACGCCTCGGTGGCGATGATCGACACCGTCAACGACGAGCTGCTGGAGCGCGTCGAGGACGTGGGGAAGGCGATCCACGTCCACGACTTCCACCCGGAGCTGCCGGAGCAGAGCCGCGAAGGGGCGTACGTCTACACCCAGTCGCGGCAGGGCGAGATGTACAAGATCGACCTGTTCGGCTTCGAGCGCGTCGCGGTCGCGGACGCGGGGACCGACGCCCGCGACATCGCCGTCTCTCGGGACGGCGAGTGGGTGATCGGCGGCTTCTACAACCCGAACCACCTCGTGGTCTGCGACGCCGAGACGATGGAGCCGGTCAAGCGCATCCCGACCCACACCGTCGACCCGGACGGGCAGAGCGTCGGGAGCCGGGTGTGTTCGCTGTACGACGTGCCCGAGGAGGGGCTGTTCCTCGCCGGCCTGAAGGAGGGCGGCGAAGTGTGGCTCATCGACTACACCCAGGAGGACTTCCCGGTGGTGGCCACCATCGACTGCGGCCGGACGCTCCACGACGGCTTCTTCACCGACGACGGCCGCTACTTCATGATCGCCTCGCAGACGGACAACCAGATGGACGTGATCGACACCCAGGAGCGCGAGCACGTCGCCGCCATCCCGATGGACGGCGTCCCGCACCCGGGGCCGGGCGCGCTGTACCCCGACGAGGACCTCGCGTTCACGACCCACGCCGGCGCGCCGAGCGTCGGCGTCTGGAACACGTCCACGTGGGACGTCGAGGAGATGATCGACGTCCGCGGGTCGGGGCTGTTCATCCGCAAACACGAGAACAGCGACTACGTGTGGGCCGACGTGATCCTGACCGACACCGAGGACGACGCGTACGTCTACCTGATCGACCCGGAGAGCTTAGAGGTGGCTCAGGAGATCGACTGCAGCCAGTGGGGCGTCGCCGCCGCCATCCATCCGGAGTTCAGCCGCGACGGCGAGAAGGTGTACATCAGCGGCTGGATGGGCGAAAACCAGTCGATCCTCGTGTTCGACCCGAACACTGGCGAACTGCTCGACCAGATCGAGGGACTGCTCGCGCCGACGGGCAAGTTCCTCGGGACCCGGGCCGAGGGCCACTGACCGCGTGACCATGTCCCGGACCGACGCCGACCCGACGGAGAAGGCGAGTCCGCCGCCGGCACCGGAGGGACCGCTCGCGTTCGTCAAGCGGCTCCGCTCGCCCGGGCTCGCGGTCGTCGACGCGACCGCGCACGAGGTCGTCGGCCGGGTCGGCTCGGGCCGGCAGCCGCACGGGCTGGTCCGGTCGCCGGACGGCCGATACGGGTACGTCCCCTACATGGGGTCGAACGAGCTCGAGGTCGTCGACCTGCGGCGGCTGACCGTAGCGAACCGCGTCGAGGCCGTCGGCACCGCGCCGGTCGGCGCCGCGGCGACCCGCGGCGGCCGCCACCTGTTCGTGAGCACCTACGGGCCGCTGCCGTCCGGGGACGTTCCGGGGGTGACCGTCCTGCGGACGGACGGCGCGGAGGTCTCCGTCGCGGCCGAACGCCCGGTGGGGAAGGCCGCCGGGATCGTCGCGGACGCGCGCGACGACGTGTGGGTCGTCGCCGCCGACGCCGACGAGGTGGTCCGGATCGACGGGAGCCCCCCGTTCGAGGTTCGCGATCGGCTCCCGGTCGCCGCCGGGCCGCAGGACCTGACGTACTCGCCGGCGTACGAGCTGCTGGGCGTGAACTGCGCCGACGGCGACCGCGTGACCGTCGTCGACGCGCTCGACCGCCGGGTGCTGGGGTCGGTGCCGGCACCGAACCCGCGCGGTGGGACCGTCCTCACCGCATACGACCGGTGGATCGTCGGCGACACGGAGGGCGACGGCGTCACCGCGATCGACGCGGCCGCGCTCCGCGACGGCGAGACCGGCCCGGCGTCGGTCGAGCGCGTGTCGCTCGGCACTCCGACCGCGTTCACCGACGCGACGCCCGACGGGCGGCTCGTCGCCGTCGACGCCTACGCGGACGACCGGGTCGCCTTCCTCAACCCGGAGACGCTGTCAGTCGTCGGCCGCGTTCCGGTCGGGGAGACGCCGCGCCACCCGCGGTTCGGCGCCGACGGCGCGGTCTGTTACGTCCCCAGCGTCGACGGCGACCGCGTGACCGTGGTCGAGACGGCCGCGGTCGGGACCGGCCGGGACCCCGTGATCGCGACGGTCCCGTTCGAGGACGGGGTCGCGCCGGCCGGCTGTTTCAGAACGGACAGAGGTGAGAAACGATGACACAACGACACGACGCAGCGATCGACGGCACCGCATCGGCGGCGACGCCGACGATAGTGAAAAACGCCGCGAGCGACCACTTCAGCGTCCTCGACCTGTCCCGCGGGGAGGTAATCGACGAGGTCGGCGACGGCCGGTACCCGCACACCGCCGTCTTCAACCGCGACGCCGGCGTGGCGTACCTGCTGTACATCGCCAGCGCCCACCTCGAAGTCGTCGACCTCGACCGGCTGGAGACCCGCCAGCGGATCGACCGCCTGGGGACGATGCCGGTCGGCAGCGCGTTCGCGCCCGACGAGGGGCTGTTCTTCGTCGGCACCGGCGTGGGCCTCCCCGACCGCGACGACCCGGGCGTGCTCGCGTTCGCGGTCGACGGCGAGGGGCTGCTCGACCCCGTCGGGAGCCGGGCGCTCTCGCGGTGCTCCGGCATGGGGATCGGTCCCGACGGGCGGCTGTTCGTCGGGCTGAAGGACGCCGGCGAGGTCGCGGCCCTCGCCGCCGACCCGGCGCTCGACGTCGACGCCCGGATCCCGGTCGGCCCGGAGCCGCACGATATGTACCCGCTCCCGGACGCGGGGCTGATCGCGGTGAACAACGCCGGTGCCTCGCGCGTCTCGTTCGTCGACCCCGCCGCCGAGGCCGTCCGCGCGACCGCGGCGACCGGAGAGAACCCGCACGGGTTCGCCGTCGGCGACGGGCCGAACGGCTGGTACGCGGTCGTGCCGGCGCGCAACGACGACCGCGTGGCGATCGTGGACTTGGACGCGGTCGCGGCGGGAACCGGCGCCGCGGACGACGCGAGCGCCGCGGACGACCCCGACCCGACGACGCACCTCGTCGACGTGGGGACGCCGACGGGGTTCGCCGCGACGACCGCGGAGGGGCGCTACGCGCTCGTCGACGCCTACGAGGACGAGCGCGTGACGATCCTCGACCCGGCCGCAGGCGAGGTCGTCGGGCGCGTCGAGGTCGGCGGCGAGCCGCTTCACCTCGTGTTCGGGCCGGCGGGCGACCGCTGTTACGTCGGCAACATGGAGCGGCGAGAGGTGGCCGTCCTCGATACCGCGCCGCTCCGCGAGGGCCGCCCCGGGGACGTTCGCGTCGTCGACCGCATCGGGGGACTCGGTGAGAAACCGAGCGGCATCTTCCGCCCGGAGGTGGACGCATGATCGACCTGACGCGGCTGATCCGCGGGCTCGACAACCGGCCCGAGGAGATCCGGTACGAGGGCCGGCGGTCGAGCGACGCCGTCGTGCCGCTCGTCGTCTGGAACGTCACCGAGGCGTGTAACCTCGCGTGCCGCCACTGCTACTTCGGCGCGTGCGACGAGCGCGACGAGCGCGAGCTGTCGACCGCGGAGGCGAAGGCGTTCATCGACTCGCTGGCCGAGCTGAACGTCCCCGTGCTGGTGTTCAGCGGCGGCGAGCCGTTCGTTCGCCAGGATCTGACGGAGCTGACCGAACACGCCGTCGAACGGGGGATCCGCCCCATCGCGTCGAGCAACGGGACGTTCCTCACCGAGGAGCGCGCCCGGGAGCTTGCCGACGCCGGGCTCCGGTACGTCGGCGTCTCGCTCGACGGCGTCGGGGCGACCAACGACGCGTTCCGCGGCGTCGACGGCGCGTTTGAGCGCGCCCGCGAGGGGCTCCGCAACGCCCGCGACGCCGGGATGAGCGTCGGGATCCGCACGACGATGACCCGCGGGACCGTCGACGACGTGCCCGACGTGATCGACCTGGCGGTCGAGGAGGACGTCGATCGGGTCAACGTGTTCCACCTCATCTACTCCGGTCGCGGCGGCGACATCACGGACGCCGACCTCCCGTTCGACCGGACGCGCGAGGCCGTCGACTACCTCTACGAGCGGACGACGGAGCTCGCGGAGACCCATCCGGACATGCAGGTGCTCACCGCCGGCAACTACGCGGACGCGGTGTACCTCTACCGCCGCATCCGCGAGGAGTCGCCGGAGCGCGCCGAGCGCGCGCGCCGGCTGCTGTTCGACGACGGTCCCGGTCGCGTCGTGAAGAACGGCGACGCCGGGCCGAAGGTGGTCAACGTCGACCACCTCGGGAACGTCCATCCGAGCATGTTCCTCCCGCAGTACACGCTCGGGAACGTCCGGGAGCGCTCGCTCGACGAGATCCTGGCCGACAGCGACCTGTGGGACCGGCTCGCGGAGCCGTCCGCGCACCTGAAGGGCGCGTGCGGGGAGTGCCCGTGGAAGGAGGTGTGCGGCGGGAACTCCCGCGCTCGGGCCGCGGCGGTCCACGACGACCTGTGGGCCGAGGACCCGCGCTGTTACCTCACCGACGCGGAGCGGTGCGCCGACCTCCCGGACGAGGGGCCGGTCGAAGCGCCGATCGCCTCCGACTGACACCGACCATGCCCGCACTCGAACGCGACGGGGAGAGCCCGACTGACGCGACCGACGCGACCGACGCGACCGACGCGACTGACGCGAACGCGGAACCGACCGGACGCGACGACCCGGTCCCCGAGAGCGTCCGACGGCTCGTGTGCTGTCGGATCACCGGGTCGGACCGATCCGGGGCGGCCGTCGGCCGGGCGATCGACGACCCGGTCGCGACGGCGCGCCGGGTCGCCGACGCGGACCGCGTGACGGGGGCGGTCGCCGTCGAGACGTGCGAGCGGGCCGCGGTGTTCGTCGCCACGCGCACGGCCGCGGACCGCGAGACGGGGATCCGGGCGGCCCGCGAGGCGCTCGGCGTCCCGGACCCGCGCGTGGAGCGCGGGCGGACCGCCGTCGAACACCTGACGCGGCTCGCGTGCGGGCTGGAGAGCCCGATCCTCGGCGAGGACCACGTGCTCGGCCAGCTCCGGCGCGCGTTCGAGGCCGCACGGGAGGCCGACCTCGCCGGCGGCGTCCTCACCCGCGCGGCCGACGCCGCGCTCGCCGCGGGGCGGTCGGTCCGCGACGAGACGCGGATCAACGAGGGGACCGTCGACTACGGGAGCGCCGCCTGCGACGTCGTCGCCGACCGCTCGGGGGCGCCCGACCGCCTCGTGGTCGTCGGCACCGGCGAGATGGGCGCGGAGGTCGTCTCGGCCGCCACGGCCCGCTGGGACCTCCGCGTCGACGCCGTGAGCCGGTCCGCGGAGAGCGACCTGCCCGCCGGCGGCGGCGAGACGCTGTCGCACGGAGCGCTCCCGGAAGCCGTCGCCGACGCGGATGCCGTCGTCACAGCCACGGGAGCGAGCGATCCGGTGTTCGGGAACGAGGCGGCCGCCGCCCTCCCGCGGACGGCGACCGTGGTCGACTTGGCGACGCCGCCGGACGCGGCCCCCGCGGTCCGCGAGAACGACCCGCGCGTCGTCGGCTTAGACGCCGTGCGCGCCCGGGTCGCCGACGGGCTCTCGGTCCGCCGGGCGGCCGCGCCCGCGGTCGAGCGCCGCGTCGCGGCCGCCGTCGAGCGCTTCCTCGACCGCGAGCGGGAGGCCCGCGCGGAGGACACGCTCCGGGCGCTCCACCGCGAGGCGAAGGCGGTCCGGGAGGCGGAGCTCGAACGCGCCCGGACCCGGCTCGACGCGGGCGACACCGACCCCGAGGCGGTGCTGGAGGACGCGATGCGGTCGCTGACCGCGTCGCTGTTGGCGACCCCGACGGAACGGCTCAAGGAGGCCGCGCGGGCGGGCGACGGCGAGACGATCGACGCGGCCGACCGCCTGTTCGACCTCGACCGACCGAACGACCGGTAGGTCTCGGTATCGGTACAGGCCACCCCGGCGCCGTTGACGGTTCCTGAAGGTTTATTCGGGGCGTTGTTCTATCAGCTCGCATGGACATCGGAGTGCTGACAGTTCCCTTGGGCGGCGAACCGATCGAGGACGCGGTCGCGTATCTCGACGACGTCGGCGTCGACGCGGTCGAGCTCGGCGTCGGCGGCTGGCCGGGAGACGACCACGTCGACCGCGAGGCGCTCCTCGACGACGACGCGGCGCGGGCGGCGCTCCGCGAGCTGCTCGACGAGCACGACCTCCGAATTTCCGCGCTCGCGACCCACAACAACCCGCTTCACCCCGACGAGGAGCGCGCGTCGGCGGCCGACCGGGAGCTGCGCGAGGCGATCGAGCTGGCCGATCGGCTGGGCGTCGGCACGGTCACCTGCTTCTCCGGCCTTCCCGGCGGCGGGCCGAACGACGAGGTTCCGAACTGGATCACGGCGCCGTGGCCGACCGAACACGCCGACGCGCTCGACTACCAGTGGGACGAGGTCGCGGTCCCCTACTGGAGCGACCTGGCGAAACACGCCGCGCACCACGGCGTCGACGTCGCCATCGAGATGCACCCGAACATGCTCGTGTACGAGCCGACCGGGATGCTCGCGCTGCGGGAGGCGACGAACGAGCGGATCGGGGCCAACTTCGACCCGTCGCACCTCTACTGGCAGGGGATCGACGTGACGGAGGCGATCCGCTTCCTGGGCGAGCACGATGCCATCCACCACGTCCACGCCAAGGACACCAAAGTGTACGACGCGAACGCCCGCGTGAAGGGCGTCCTCGACACGGCGCCGTACACCGACGAGCCGGACCGCTCGTGGCTGTTCCGCTCGATCGGCTACGGCCACGACGAGGCGCACTGGAAGGACGTGGTCTCCGCGCTCCGGATGGTCGGTTACGAGGGAGCCCTCTCAATCGAACACGAGGACTCGCTGACCTCCTCGCGGGAGGGGTTAGAGAAGGCGGTCGACGTGCTCGACCGCGCGGTTTTCGAGACGCGGCCGGGCGACGCCTACTGGGCGGAGTGACCCCTCACAGCGAGTCGCTCACGTCCTCGCCGCTCGACACCTCCGGGATGACGACCTCGTCGGCGCCGGCCCGACGCGCGACCGACGTGTAGTCGTCGTCGCCGACGCGGACGACGAGCTGTACGTCCGGGGCGATACCGCTCGCCGTGATGGCGATCTGGATGTTGGCGTTCGAGTCGTCGATGGCGGCGACCACGGCGTCGGCCTCGCGGATCGCCGCCTCGCGGAGCACGGACTCGTTCCTGGCGTCGCCCTCAACGGCGAACACCGACTCCGTGTCGATGCGTCCGAAGGTGTCCCTGTCGCGCTCGATGGCGACGACCGGTCGCCCCCGTTCGCAGAGCCGTCTGGTGACGGTCCGACCGAACAGGCCGTAGCCGCAGATGATCACGTGGTCGTCGAGTTCGTCGATGGCTCGTTTGGTCTGCATGCGTTCAATTCCCTCTCGCATCTGTCCGCCGAACGCCGTCGTCAGAACCGTCTCGCCGATCCAGACTCCCGCGATGACCAGCGACCCGAAGACGACCGTGGCGAACGCCTTCACCTGTCGACCGTCGCCGGCGCGGGCCTGATAGTGGACGCTGATGCTCGCCGGGTCGATCAGCCAGAACGCCGCTTCGATCGGTCCGACGCCGGCGAGCGAGACGAACCCCCAAACCCCGACGATGACGACCAGCAGGAAGGCGAGAACCGGCCTGAGCGCTCGCCGAATCAGCGATCCTCCGAGCGTGCGTCCGGTGACTGACACGGGTGTGCGTTGACGCGACGACACATGAATATCACGCTGCGTGTGAACAATGATCATATACGATTCGTCGGCGTGAGAACAGCTAAACCGGTGCCGGCAGATCGTTGACGTATGACCCTCGACGTCGGCGTGCTCGGGTATCGGTTCATGGGCAAGGCGCACTCGAACGCGCTCGCGCGGCTCCCGATGTTCTTCCCGGACGCGCCCGACGTCGAGCGCCACACCCTCGTCGGGCGCGACGAGTCGGCGCTCGCGGACGCCGCGGAGCGGTTCGGGTTCTCGCACACCGCGACCGACTGGGAGGCGGCGATCGACGAGGTGGACGTCTTCTACAACCTCGGGCCGAACCACGTCCACGCGGAGCCGTCGATAGCGGCCCTCGACGCCGGCGTCCCCGTCCTCTGCGAGAAGCCCCTGGCTCCGACCCTCGACGAGGCCGAGGCGATGCGCGACGCCGCGGCGGACGCCGACGTGCCCGCGGGCACCGCGTTCAACTACCGGTTCGTCCCCGCGATCCGGTACGCCAAGGGGCTGATCGAGGACGGCGAGCTCGGCGAGATCCGGCAGGTCCGCGGGCGGTACCTCCAGGACTGGCTCGCCGACCCCGACGCGCCGTGGGCGTGGCGGCTGGACGCCGACATGGCGGGCTCCGGCGCGCTCGGCGATCTGGGCGCGCACACGCTCGACCTCGCGGACTTCCTCGTCGGCGGCGAGGTCGGGGGCGTCGACCGCGTCTCGGGCCACCTGCAGACGTTCGTCGACGAGCGACCCGTGTACGCCGACGGGGACGGCGGAGGGGGCGGCGAGGTCGAGGAGTACCGCGACGTGACCGTCGACGACGCCTACACCGCGCAGGTCGCCTACGAGTCCGGCGCGATCGGGAGCTTCGAGGCGACCCGGTTCGCCGAGGGCCACAAGAACGACCACACGATCGAGGTCCACGGCTCGAAGGGGAGCCTGAAGTTCTCTTTAGAGCGGCTCAACGAGCTGGAGGTGCTCCGCGAGGGCGACCGCGGGTACCAGACCGTGCTGGTCACCGACGAGACCGACCCGTACGTCGACCACTGGTGGCCGCCGGGCCACGTGATCGGGTGGGAGCACACGTTCGTGCACGAGAACTACGAGTTCCTCTCCGCGGTCGCGGAGGGCGGCGCGTTCGAGCCGTCGTTCGAACAGGGGTACGAGGTCCAGCGGCTCCTCGACGCGATCGTGCGCGCCGACGAGCGCGGCGAGTGGGTGTCGGTGGCGTAGCTCGGAAAGCGCGTTTATACGCCGGTCGCCCCGAGGGGGTCCCGTCCGGCGCTGCCCTCGATCGCCGAGTCCTCGCCGTTGTAGGTGCCGAGTTTCTCGTACGTGTCGAAGGCGACGGGCTCCCAGACGACCTCGATGTCCTCGTTCCCGGTCGCGTTGGGCACGGTCACCCGATCGCCCGGCCGCACGACGCCGTCGCCGGGCCACGCGCCGAACTGCACCTCCTCGTCGGGGTCCTCGCCGCGAACGTACAGCTCCTCGGCCGGAACCGGTTCGGGGCCGACCGCGACGACCACGAGGTCGGCGCCCTCCTTCTCGATCTGGAACTCCGCGTCCGGAGGCGCGACCCCGTCGATCATGCCGAAGACCGCGGCGCCGACGAGCGCCAACAGCACCACGACGATGCCGACGAGCATCCCCGAGCCGGCTATCGGGGTGAACCCCCGTTCGTCGTTCCGGAACGCACTCATTCGCGTGTCTCTCCGCGAGGGGCCGTATAAGGCTTTGCGCGCCGGCTATCAGCCGAGATAACGCGAGCGGATCGTCACCGGCTGCCCGCTCCCGCGCCTCCGATCCGAACCGGAACCCGGTTATTCCACCCGCCCGAAGGACGACCGTGACATCGTGGATCGAGGAGCCGGAGGGCGGGCGGGCCCGCGGACCCCGCGCGCTCGCTCGGGCGTGGGTCGAGGCGCTGATCCGGCCGCGCCGCCTCTTCGCGAACGGCGTGGGGCCCGGCGATCAGGCCCCGGCGCTGACGTTCGCAGTCGCCGTCGCCGCCGCCTACGCGCTCGGCTGGATCCTCGCCGACCCGAGCGTCGTCCCCGGGATCGTCGTCTCGCTCCCCGTCTCCGCGGCGATCCTGTTCCTCCTCGTGGTCGTGTTGGCCGCGCCGGTCGGGCTCCACCTGACCGCGGCGGTCGCGACGCTGTCGGTGATCCTCGCCAGCGTCGAGTACGACGGCGGGGTCGCCCTGCGAGACCGGGGCGGCGTGAGCGAGACGGTGCAGGTGGTCGCGTACGCCAGCTCGCCGATGGCGCTGGCCGGCCCGCCGATCCCGGCGCTTCGGGTCGCTTGCGGCGTCTACGCGGCGGTGCTGCTTTTGATCGGGTTCCACACCGTCCACCGGACGGGGCCGATTCGGACGCTGATCGCCGGGGTCCCGCCAGCCCTCCTCGGGTACGGGATCGGGTACCGCGCCGTCGCCGCGTTCCGATCGCTGATCGCGTGACCGCGGCTCGAACCGTCCCGACGGGGCGCCTCCCGGATCACCGCTGAACGCGGCGGCTCCGCGGCCGCAGCCGGCCGTTCGCTCCCGCGAGGCTTTCGACAACCGTTTTAGGCGCGAGGCTCTCGGTGTACTCAAATGGGATCCTGTATCATCTGTGGCGCCGACGTCGGCGGTGGCGGTCGCATCTGCGGCCCCCACCAGGAGGACGTCGTGTTCGACTTCCGAGGGAACTCCGCCGACCAGCTCGTTCCGAGCCGGTTCTACCGCGGGGTCGTCGACGGCTACGCCGAGTTCGGCGTGTTCGTCGACCTCGCGCCGGGCGTGACCGGACTCCTCCACCGCTCTGAGCTCGACCGGCGGCTCGACAGCCTCGACTGGGAGCCCGGCGATGAGGTGTTCGTGCAGGTGAAGGGCGTCCGCGACAACGGGAACATCGACCTCGCGTGGTCGATCCGGCAGGCCGACCGCGAGTTCCGCGGCGTGCTCGTGCAGGACGGCGACACCGAGCACCTCCCCGAGGAGGACAGCGAGGAGGCCGACGCGGAGGCGGACACGGAGAGCGACGCGGAGGCGGACACGGAGAGCGACGCGGAACAGGCCGAATCCGACACGAGCGACGACACCTCCGACTTCGACGAGAGTGACGAGGTCGACGAGACGCACGAAGCCGACGAGCCGGTCGAGACAGACGAGGCCTCCGAGCCCGCCGAGGCGGACGACACGACCGAAACCGACGAAGCCGCCGAGGCCGCAGAGGCCGACGAAGACGACACGGACGACCTCGACGACGACCGCGAGCGCGTCGGGATCGGCACCCTCGCCGACGCCGTCGGCGACGAGGTGCGGATCGACGGCGAAGTCGTCAGCGTCCGACAGACGGGCGGGCCGACCGTCTTCGAGGTCCGCGACGAGACGGGCGTCGTCGACGTGGCCGCGTTCGTCGAACCCGGCGTCCGCGCGTACCCGGAGGTCGAGGTCGGCGACGCGGTGCGGATCGACGGCGAGGTCGAGAGCCACCGCGGCGACGTACAGGTCGAGTCCGAGGCGCTCGTCCGACTGGAGGGCGAGGAGGCCGAGTCGGTCCGCCGCCGCCTCGCCGAGGCGCTCACCGCCGAGGCCCGCCCCGAGGGGCTCCAGCCGCTCGCGGGCGACGAGGCCGTCGCGGAGCTCGCCGACGGCCTGCTCGACGCCGCGGAGGCGATCCGCCGGGCGGTCCTCGAGTCGCGCCCGATCGTCGTGCGCCACCCGGCGACCGCCGACGGCTACGTCGCCGGCGCCGCGGTCGAGCGCGCCGTGCTCCCGCTGATCCGCGACGAGCACGCGAAGAGCGACGCGGAGTACCACTACTTCACCCGCCGCCCTCTCGACGACCCGGTGTACGGGATGGACGCGGCGACCAACGACGCGACCCGCATGCTCCAGGACCGCGACCGCCACGACGAGCAGCTCCCCCTGTTCCTGCTCGTCGGGACCGGTTCGACGGTCGAGTCCGCCGACGGCATCGACCTGCTGTCGGTGTACGGCGTCGACGCGGTCGTCGTCGACGCGGAGGTCGCCGACCCCGAGACGCGCGAGGCGGTCGACACCCTCGTCTCGCCCGAGATCGACGGCGTCGACGCCGACCTCTCGACCGGCGCGCTCGTCGCCTCGCTGGCCTCCGCGGTCAACGACGAGGTCCGCGACGACCTCCGGCACCTGCCGGCGGTGAGCTACTGGACGGAGACCCCCGACCGGTACGCCCAGCTCGCCCGCGACGCGGGCTACGACGCCGAGCGCGTCGCGGAGCTCCGCGAGGCGATCGCGCTTGAGGCGTACTACCAGTCGTACCAGGACAAACGCGAGCTCGTCGCCGACCTCCTCTTCGAGGACGGCGGCAACCTCGCGGCCCACGTCTCCGAGCAGTTCCGCGAGAAGCTGGAGACGGAGGTCCAGACCGCGACCGCGAACGTCGTCACCGAGGCGGTCGACGGCGTCGAGTTCGCCGTGCTCGACACCGACGGCTACACCCACCGCTACGACTTCCCGCCGACGCCGCTCCTGCTCGACGACCTGCACCGCCGGAACGCCGACGGCGAGGCGTACGCGACCGTCGGCATCGGCACCGACGAGCTGTTCATCCGGACGACCGCCGACGTGTCGGTCCGCGACGTGGCCGAGCGCGCGGCCGAGCTGGCGCCCGGCGCCGACGTCGCCACCGCCGGCCTCCGCGAGGGGAAGATCGAGTTCCTCTCCGGCGAGCGCGACGCGGTCGAGGACGCGGTCGTCGCGGCCGTCGCCGAGGCGTTCTGAGGACGGCTTACGAAATTTTTGGAGTGCTTTTTCCCGGAGTCACCGCCGAGTGAACGGTCCCGGCGGGAGGATGAGGTCGTCGAGCTCCGCGAGCTGTTTCACGTTGAACACGACCTTCAGCTCGTCGCTCACCGGATAGCCGTTACAGGAGAGCCGGAACCCCCGCTCCGCCAGCTCGTCGGGCATGATGTGGTTGGCCGGCTGCGAGAGCTCGCCCTCGACGAGGTACACCGCGCAGTTCGCGCACGCGCCGCCGCGACAGGAGAACGGCCACCCGAACCCGCGGTTCTCGGCCGCCTCCAGCAGGCTCTCGTCGGGGTGAACCAGCAGCCGACCGTGTTCCGACTCGTCGAGATCGGCGTGGGAGGCCTTCCGGAACAGGTCGTCGTCGTCGAGCGACCAGCCGTAGTCGGCGAGTGCCTCGTAGTCGAGGAACTCGACGCGGACGGGACTCACGGCGTCGGCCTCGCCCTCGTCGTCGGTGAGGTCGATGTCGGCGGGATCGACCCCGTCGCCGGCCCCGCCGTTGCGGTCCCGCTCGTCGAGCTCGCGGTAGGCGCGCCTGACGAGCTGGAACTCCTCGACGGTCCCGCCCTGGTCGGGGTGGGCCTCCTTCACGCGGTCCCGGTAGGCCCGCTCGATGGCCGCGTCGTCGGCGTCCTCGTCGACGTCCAGCACATCGAACGGCGAGACCATTCGGTTACCGAACGTAGTCGGCTCAGGCACATAAACGCCCCACAAGCCGGCAGGCGGGGGACGGCTCCGTTCCGGCCTCAGCCGGTCCCCCAGAGCCGACGGAGTCCCCCCACGCCGGCGACGCGGTCGGTCCCCAACCTGACCAGCGCCTCGGTCGCGCCGGCCGCCAGCACGGCGGCGAACAGCAGCGGCCAGACGGTCAGGTGCGAGCTGAGCGGGTGCAGGTGGGTGCCGTACGCCCACTGGTACGCCGTGTTCCCCAGCAGCCAGCCGGTCGCGATAAGCGGGGCCACGAGCGACGCGCGGCCGAGGAGGTACAGCGGGACGGCGGCCGTCAGCCAGAGCCCGCCGACGGCGTAGCCGACCGCGAACGCCGTCGAGAGCGGATCTGGGGCGTCGACGTGGACGCCGTTTGAGAGCATCCACGAGAGGACGGCGACCGCGTAGAGGGCGCCGCCGAGGGCGGCCGCGATGCGGAGGTCGATCGTCCGGGGGTCGAGCCTGTCGAGGTCGAGCGGAAGGCCGTCGAGCGGGGAGGAGGGCATCGATCGGGGGTTGGGCGGAACCGCACTTGAATCGTGCCGACGTTTCACCGCGGCGTTTTTGCGTGGAGTTTTACCGCGGCGCTTCACCACGGGTTTCAGCGCGGGGTTTCACCACGGGGTTCACCGCTGAGCGCCGTCGATCGCCGGCGAATCGATCATTTAAGAGCCGCGGCGACGACGGATCGGTGATGGGAAACGCGGACCTACGCGACCTCGCGGCGATCCGCGACGTGGCCTTCGCGGAGATCGAGGGGAGCGTCGTCGCCGTCGACGCGCACAACTGGCTGTACCGGTACCTCACGACGACGGTGAAGTGGACGCGCGACGAGGCGTACACTACCGCCGACGGCGTCGAGGTCGCCAACCTGATCGGGGTCGTCCAGGGACTTCCGAAGTTCTTCGAGCACGACCTGATCCCCGTGATGGTGTTCGACGGGGCGGTCACGGAGCTCAAGGCCGACGAGGTCGCCGACCGCCGCGAGAAACGCGAGCGAGCCGAGGAACGACGGGCGGCGGCCGAGGAGCGCGGCGACGCGGTCGAGGCCGCGCGGCTGGAGGCCCGCACCCAGCGCCTCACCGACACGATTCAGGAGACGACCCGAGAGCTGCTCGAACTGCTCGACGTGCCGATCGTCGAGGCGCCCGCGGAGGGGGAGGCGCAGTGCGCGCACATGGCGGCGAGCGGGACGGTCGACCACGCCGGCAGCGAGGACTACGACACCCTGCTGTTCGGCGCGCCGACCACCCTCCGCCAGCTCACGAGCAAGGGCGACCCGGAGCTGATGGATCTGGCGGTGACGCTCGACGACCTCGGCTTCGACCGGCAGGCGCTCGTCGACGCCGCGATGCTCTGCGGCACCGACTTCAACGAGGGCGTCCGCGGGATCGGCCCGAAGACGGCGGTGAAGGCGGTCCGCGAGCACGGCGACCTGTGGGGGGTCCTCGACGCCCGCGGCGCCGAGATCCCGAACGCCGAGGCGATCCGCGAACTGTTCATGAACCCGCCGGCGACGGACGTGGAGGTGGACACCGCGGTCAACCCCGACGTGGACGCCGCACGCGAGTACGTCGTTGACGAGTGGGGCGTCGCGGCCGACGAGGTCGAGCGCGGGTTCGAGCGCATCGCGGAGTCGCAGGTCCAGACCGGGCTCGACCGGTGGACGTGAGCCGCCGGAGGACCGCCGCGAACACACCTTTTATTTCCTCGTCGTCAGAAGGGTGACGCACACGTGTCGCGGCCCGCGTTCCGACCCCGAATTCCGACCGTAGCCGGTCGACGGGGCGGATCCCGTCCTGGCGGCGCGCTCGCGCGCCGGGGGCGGAGGCGGACCGCGGCGACCCCTGACCAATGAGCTTCGACGTACCCGACGACAGGCGGTACCTGGAATCGCACGAGTGGGCGACGACCGGCGGCGACACCGTTCGGATCGGCGTCTCGGACTTCGCGCAGGACGAGCTCGGCGACGTGGTGTTCGTCGAGCTGCCCGACGTCGGCGACGAGATCGCCGCCGGCGAGGCGTTCGGCGTCGTCGAATCGATCAAGGCCGTCTCGGACCTGTACGCGCCGGTCTCCGGCGAGGTCGTCGCGGTCAACGAGGAGCTGTTCGACCGCCCGGAGCTCGTCAACGAGGACCCGTACGGCGACGGGTGGATGCTCGAGGTCGCCCCCGCCGAGGGCGGCGACGCCGAGGGACTGCTCGACCCGGACGAGTACGACGACCAGATCGCGTAGCCGCCGGACCGCCCGACGCAGCCGGAATCGCCGGGGAGACAACCACCGGACACACGACCATGACAACGCCACGCTTCGACCCCACGCCACCCTTGGACCGACGACCCGTGAACGGACGAGCGAACGACTGCGGACGGGACGGAACCGACCGATGAGCGGGACCGGCGGCACGCCCTACGCGCCCCACACCGACAGCGAGACGGCGGAGATGCTCTCGGCGATCGGCGTCGACGACGAGGAGGCGCTGTTCGACATCCCCGAACCGGTCGCCTTCGACGGCGAGTTCGGGATCGACCCGCGCTCGGAGCGGGAGATCCGCGCGGAGTGTTCGCGGATCTTCGCGCGCAACGACGACCTGACCGAGTTCCTCGGGCGGGGCCACTACGGGCACTACGTGCCGAGCGTCGTCGACCACCTCGCGGACCGCGCGGAGTTCCTCACGAGCTACACCCAGTACCAGCCGGAGATCTCACAGGGGTTCCTCCAGGCGCTGTTCGAGTACCAGTCGATGCTCGTGGAGCTGACGGGGCTCCCGGTCGCGAACTGCTCGATGTACGACGCCGCGACCGCGCTCGGCGAGGCGGCGACGCTGGCCGACCGCGTCCGGTCGACCTCGGGCGACACGGTCCTCGTCCCCGAGCACCTCCGCGAGGGGAAACGGGCCGTGCTGGAGAACTACTGCGCGGGCGCCGACCTGACCGTCGAGTCGTACCCGATGGCCGACGGGAACGCCGACGTCGACGCGCTCGCCGACCGCGCGGGCGACGACGTGGTCATGGTGTACGCCGAGAACCCGACCGTCCGCGGCTGCATCGAGGAGCGGCTCGCAGCGATCGGCGACGTCGCGGCCGACGCCGACGCGCTGTTCACGCTGGGGTCCGACCTGGTGTCGCTGGCGGTGCTCGAAGAGCCCGCGGGCGTCGGCGCCGACGTGGTCGTCGGCGAGGCGGGCGCGCTCGGCCTCCCCACGGCCTACGGGATGGGGCTCGGCATCTTCGCCTGCAGTGACGACTTCCTCCGGCAGGTGCCGGGGCGGCTCGTGGGCGCCGGCGAGGACGCCGCGGGCGACCGCGCGTTCACGCTCACGCTCCAGACGCGCGAACAGCACATCCGGAAGGAGCGGGCGACCTCAAACATCTGCACGAACCAGGCGTGGGTGGCGCTCCGCGCGGCGATCCACGCCGCGACGCTCGGCCCCGACGGGCTCGTCGACCTCGCGAACGACTGCGTCCGCGAGGCCGCCGCGCTCGCCGACCGTATCGACGACCTGAAGGGGGCGGCCGCGCCGGTCCACGACCGCCACCACGTCCGGGAGTTCGCCGTGCGCGTCGACCAGCCCGCGGCGGCGATCGTCGAGGACTTGGAGGCGGAAGGGTTCGCGGTCCACGCGATCGGCGAACACCTGCTGCAGGTGTGCGTGACCGATCTGAACGCAGGGCGGACCGACGGGCTCGTCGCCGCCTTCGAGGAGGTGATCTGAGTGATCCACGACCAGGCCGACTACGCCCGCGAGGCTGAGGACGTCCACGAGCCGCTGCTCTCCGAGAAGGACGAGACGACCGTCGACGTGCGCGAGGAGTCCCCGCTTCCCGACGACCTGACGCGCGACGAGCTCACCCTCCCCGCGCCCTCGGAGCCGGAGATCGCCCGCCACTACACGCGCCTCTCGCAGATGAACTGGGCGATCGACTCGGGGCCGTACCCGCTCGGGAGCTGCACGATGAAGTACAACCCGAAGTTCACCGAGGACGTGGCCGCCGACCCGAACGCGGCGATCCACCCGGACCGCTCGGCGCGGTCCGCGCAGGGGAACCTCGAACTGCAGTACCGGCTCCAGGAGTTCCTCGGCGAGATCGGGGGGATGGACGCGGTCACGCTCCAGCCGCCGGCGGGCGCCGCCGGCGAGTTCACCGGCATCGCGGTCGCCAAGGCGTACCACGAGCACCACGGGAACGACCGGTCCGAGGTCGTGATCCCCGCCTCCGCGCACGGGACCAACTTCGCGACCGCGGCGATGGCGGGCTACGACGTGGTCGAACTCCCGTCCGGCGAGGACGGGCGGGTCGACGTCGAGGCGCTGGAGGCGGCGGTCGGCGACGACACCGCCGCCCTGATGTTAACGAACCCGAACACGGTCGGGCTCTTCGAGCGTGACATCACCGAGATCGCCGACATCGTCCACGACGCGGGCGGGCTCCTCTACTACGACGGCGCGAACCTCAACGCCCTGCTCGGCCGCGGCCGCCCCGGCGACATGGGGTTCGACGTGATGCACTACAACGTCCACAAGACGTTCGCGACCCCGCACGGCGGCGGCGGACCGGGCGCCGGACCGGTCGGCGTCGTCGACGAGCTCGCCGAGTTCCTCCCCGCTCCGCGGGTCCGCGAGCGGGAGGGCGGGAACGGCTACGAGACCTTCGAGCCCGACGAGACGATCGGGAAGGTCCACGGCTTCGGAGGCAACTGGCTCGTCCTCGTCAAGACGTACGCCTACATCGCTCGGCTCGGCGACGAGGGGCTCTCGGACGCGGCCGCGAAGGCGGTGCTCAACGCGAACTACCTCGCGGAGCGGCTCGAGCTCGACGTGCCGTACGGCCCCTTCCACCACGAGTTCGCGGCGACCGCGGGCGACCGCGACGCGGCCGACGTGGCAAAGCGCATGCTTGACTTCGGCGTCCACCCGCCGACGACGAAGTGGCCGGAGATGGTGCCCGAAGCGATGCTGACCGAGCCGACCGAGATCGAGGGGCGGTCGTCGCTCGACGACCTCGCGGAGGCGTTCAACCTCGCGTACGCCGACTCGGACGAGGCGCTCGACGCGGCCCCGAACCGCACCGCCGCGGGCCGGATCGACCAGGTCGCCGCCGCGCGGAACCCGCGGCTCTCGTGGCAGGCGCTGGACGGGGAGTAGCGCTTTCGCTCCCGAACGACGGTTCAAAAACGCGCGCAGATTCGGTGACCGAGCGCCGTTACGATTCCGAGGCGGCGATCCCGGCGGACTCCGCCGGGTCGCCCTCGTGCTTCGGATCGGATCTCTCGCCGATCGGATTCCCACTGGTATCCCTCGCGCCGAACTCGCCGTCCACGAACCGGCGCAACACCCGCCCCTCGGCGCGGTGGAGAGTCTCGCTGCATGTCGACTTCGCGAGGTCGCACGACTCGGCGAGCTCCGTGAGCGTGCACTCCCGCGGCGTGTCGTAGTAGCCGGCGGCGACGGCGTCGAGGACGAGGCCGCGCTGGGTGTCGGTGAGGACGGGCTCCCCGTCGGCGTCGCTCGCCTCGATTCCCACGGTGACGCCCTCGCCGGTGAGCCGGCGGCTGAAGGCGGTGAGACGGGAGCGGTCGCCGACGAGATCGACGATCGAGCGTCCCTCCGTCACCGAGACCGGCTCCTCGATCGGGAGCCCGACTTCCCGAGCGGCCGCGACGTGCGGCGGCGGGGCGGGCGCGACGACGCGGAGCCGGGTCGCCGGCCCGGTCCGGTCGACGACGTCGACCCGGTTCACGCGGTCGTGCTCGCGAAGCGACTCCACAGTCGCCGCGCGGTCGGTTCCGCCGACGCCGAGCGCGGTCACCTCGCCCTCCGCGGCGGCGACCGTCTCGGTCGCGCGGAGCGTCGCGTCGGGGTGGGCCCGGGAGACGTCGCCGAGCCACGAGCCGCTCGGGAAGTCGAGCCGCAGCGTCAGTCGGGTCATGGATGTAGATAGCACCCGTCGGCCCCTCTCCGTACCTCTTCATGCGTTTCGAGTTATAAGGCGGGCGTTCGCGCGGCCGGCGCGGGAGGCGCGGCAGGCACGGGAGGCGCAGGAGGCGCGGGAGGCGGGCGACGACGGCTCGTGAGCCCCCTACCGACGGCTACATCTCCCAGTAGTCGACATCGTCGTCCATCTCGTAGTATCCCGACAGCGAGCGTTCTTCGCGGCCGCCGGGCGGGGAACCGACGTACACGCCGAACGTCTCCGAGTCGGGATAGACCGTCACGTCCGGCTCCGTCATCGTCGACAGTGCGAGATATCGGACCGGTTCGTCGCCCTCGTTGACGACGCGGTGAGCGCCCGACTCGCCCGCCGGGAACGCGACGTAATCGCCGGCCTCGATCCGGAACCGTTTCCCGTCGTGTCGAAGCGTGGCGCTTCCGGACAACACGTAGATCGCCTCCTCGTTGGCAGTGTGGTAGTGGTAGGGCCACGACTTCGCGCCGGGCGGGAGCTCGTAGAGGCTACACCCGATCCGGTCGCCGTCGGCGGCCGCCGCGAGCTGCTTCCGGCGGAACCGCGTCTCCCCGCGGTCGGTGTCGGTCCAGTCGAGGTCGTCTTCGCTAACGCGTGTCATGGGGCGTGATCGCGGAGCGCCGCGAAAACGGTTCCGGGGATCGGACCGCGGGGTGCGGGGGTGCGGGGCGCGGGGCCGCCGGGCCGCCGGGCCGCCGGGCCGCCGGGCCGCCGGGCCGCCGGGCCGCCGGGCCGCGGGGCGCACCTTTCAGCGGCTCCCGAACCGGAACCACTACGGCGGCCGGTCGCCACCCCTCGCGCATGGAACTCGGCGTTATCGGACTCGGGCGGATGGGGCAGATCGTGGTGAATCGCTCGCTCGACGCGGGCCACGACGTGGTCGCGTTCGACCTCTCGGCGGAGGCGACCGCGGAGGCGGCGGAGGCGGGCGCGACCGCCGCGGACTCGGTCGCGGACCTCTGCGACCGGCTGGACGGGGCGGGCGAGGGGGACGGCAAGCGGATCTGGCTCATGGTCCCCGCGGGCGACGCGGTCGACGCCACCCTCGCGGACTTAGAGCCGCACCTCGGCGCCGACGACGTGGTCGTCGACGGCGGGAACTCGCAGTTCCAGGCGTCGGTGCGGCGCGCCGAGGAGACGGACGCCGCGTACCTCGACTGCGGCACGTCGGGCGGCCCCGCCAGCGCCGAGGCGGGCTTCTCGTTGATGGTCGGCGGCCCGGAGTGGGCCTACGAGGCATTGGTGCCCGTCTTCGACGCGGTGGCGACCGGCCCGGACGGCCACGACCGCATGGGCGAGTCGGGGTCGGGCCACTACGTGAAGATGGTCCACAACGGCGTCGAGTACGCGCTGATGCAGGCGTACGGCGAGGGGTTCGAACTGCTCGCCGACGGCCGCTACGACCTCGACATGGAGTCGGTGGCGCGCACGTGGAACAACGGCGCCGTGATCCGGTCGTGGCTCCTCGAGCTCTGCGAGGAGGCGTTCCGCGAGGAGGGGTCCGACCTGGGCGACGTGGCGGACCACGTCGCCGGCGGATCCACGGGAACGTGGACGGTGCAGGAGGCGCTCGAACAGGAGGTTCCCGTCCCCATCATCTATCAGGCGCTCGCCGAGCGGTTCGACTCCCGGAACGAGGGACGCTTCTCGCGGCGGCTCGCGAACCGCCTGCGGTACGGATTCGGGCGCCACGAGGTCGCGCGGCGGTCAGACGAGGAGTAAGGCCGGTCAGACGAGGTCGCGCGGCGGTCAGACGAGGTCGCGCGGCGGTCAGACGAGGAGTAAGGCCGGGAGAGGCGCGGATCACCCCCGATTATCACGGTCGATCACGGGCGAGAAACACTTATGTCTGGGCGTGCCAGAGGTTACCACGCACAGTATGTTCGAGCGATTCTCGAGCGGTTACTACCTGGGGGAACTGTACGTGGAACCCCACGACGGCGAGCGCGCCGTCATCCAGCGGGCGGACCACGAGCACGTCAACGAGCAGCTGTACGCGGACGGCGAGGGGGTCGAGCGGCTCGACGCCCCCCTCGTGATGAAGGTCGGCGGCGGCCACATCCCGGTCGGCGGCGACGACGACGTCCCGAGCGGCACGCTCGCGATCCCGCAAGAGATCGCCGACGAGACGCTCCCCGACCGGCGGAACGTGTTGCTGGCGGACGCCGACCGCGCCGAGACCCTGCTGCGGTGGGAGGGCTGGGAGCCGCACGTGAACGCGTAGTACTACGAGGTCGCTCCCGTTTCCAGTGTTTCCGTCGTCGTTATCGGTTGTTTATAAGTGTTCGACCGTGGATCAACGGCGAACTCCTCCAAAGCCCCAGCCTTGCGGGCGGCGTACGCTCGCTGCGCTCCTCGTCACTCGCTTCGCTCGTTCCTGCGGTGCTTGCGTCACCTACGCCGCCCGCAAGGCTGCCCCTTTGAGTCCCGCCCCGTACAGCACGGCACCGCACCACACACCTCCCCAGCCTCGTCGGCGGCTCCCGTTGGTCGCCGCCGACTCCCTCGCGCGTGCTCCTCGGCCGCGAGGCGGCCTCGGAGGCACGCGCCACCGCTGGTTTTTATAAGCGAATTTCGTTAGGAAGTCCCCATAGACGCACCTTTTAGGTCGTCGGGGGTCGCCGTTCGGGTATGATCGACAGGCTGCTCGGGCGCGCCGAGCTGAAAGAGCGGATCGAGGAGCTGGAAGAGGAGAAGCGCCACCTCGAACGCCGCGCCGAGGCCGAGGAGGAGCGTCGGTCGGACGCGGTCGCCGACCGCCAGCGCGCCGAGGAGCGCGTCAACGAACTCGAACACCGGATCGAGTCGCTGGAGGAGCGCCTGAACCGGACCGAAAGCGAGGAGGAGTCGGTCGAGTTCCGCCGCGTCAGCGACCTCCGAGGTCCCCGAGTGGCCGACGCGCTCGGACGCTTTCGCGCGATCGAAAGCGACGACCCCGAGGGGCTCCTCACCGCCTTCGTCCCGGACGAGGACGCGGTGCCGACGAGCGTCGCGGAGTGGTTCGGCGACCGGACCCGACTCGTCCGCCGGGCCGCGCCCGCGGTGGTCGTCGCCGACGACACCGGCGCGGTGAGCGCGGCGCTTTCCCCTCCGATCGAGCCGGAGCCGTTCGACCGGTGGGACGACGCGTTCCGGCTCGAGGACGCGTGGTTCCGCCCGACGGGTCGGTTCGCCTTCGCGCTCGTCCGGTCGGACACCTTCGCGCTCGGCGTCTACGAGGGCGACGAGCGGGTCGACTTCGAGGGGTTCACCTCCGAGGTGAAGGAGGCCCACTCGAAGGGGGGCTTCTCGCAGGGCCGGTTCGAGCGCCGGCGCGAGGGCCAGATCGACGACCACCTGAAGAAGGCGACCGCGGCGCTGGCGGACCTCGGAGAGCGGGACGCGGACGGGGACGACTCCCCCGCCGACCCGCCGATCGACCGGACGATCGTCGTCGGCGAGCGCAGCGTGCTCGGCGAAATGCGGGAGTACGCCGACGTCACCGACCGCTCCGACGCGACCGGAAAGCCGCGGGAGGCGCTCGACGACGCCTTCCGCGACTTCTGGACGACGCGGATCCGCGCGATCTGAGGTCCGGGATCGCTCGGGAGGCGGTTCCGCACGGGAGGCGGTTACACACGGGTGGCAATGACCCCTCAAGCACCGCATAACTAAACCCCCGCCCCCACACGGCTCCCACGGAGGGACCTGTCACACGCTCCCTCCCCCTTACTCTCCCGCCCGACCGGACCGGTCGGATCCGGTCCGCCCGACGACCGCGTCGTGTCAACGCGCCCACGAACAGCCCTATGGTCGGCGGGTGCGGTACGGTACCCATGAGTCGGTCCGCGTCGTCCGCCGGCGTTCGAACCGCCGCCGTCGCGTGTGCCGTCGCCGCGCTCCTGATCGCCTCGCTGGCAGTGGTCGGGGGCGCTCCCGGCGCGACGGAAGCCGCGAACCCCGCGGTCGAGTCGTTCTCGGACCGGTCTCCGGGCGGTTCGGAGGCGGTGGCACAGACCGACGACGGCGACGTGATCCGGCTGCGAAGCGAGCTCGCCCAGACCGACGAGCGCGGGACGGTCGGCGTCACGACGCGGGCGGAGATCCCCGACCGCGTCACCGAGCTCGAAGTGACCCTGCTCAGCGTCGCCGACGGCGGCGCGGTCGAGGCCGACGGGTTCGAGCCGGCCGACGACGACGGGAGCGAGGGCTCCGTCTGGGAGTGGGACGGCGAGACCGCGGACCCCTCGCTCACCTACGCGACCGAAGCGAACGACACGGTCGAGGGGGAGGGGCCCCTCGCGGTCGACGGCACCTACCGCTTCGTCGACGCCGGCGAGTGGGCGCTCGTCCGGACGCCCCGCGTCGGCGCGGCGTGGTCGTACACCGGCGAGTACGAGGGACAGGTCCGGCTCGACCGGGAGACGGTCGTCGCGGGCGAGGGCGTCGCCTCCCGGTCGATGGCGTTCCTGGGGCCGCACGAGGAGCACGTCCGCGAGGCCGCGGGCCAGCGGTACCGGCTGATCGTCCCCGACGCGGCGGAGCTGGTCGCGACGCCCGACGAGGTGTTCGGCGTCTTCGCGGACGCGTCGACCGCGCTGCAGGTCGGCGCCCGCGACGCGGAGGTGGTCGCGATCGCCGCGCCCACGGGCGAGGTATCGTGGGCGGTCCGCGGGCTCCAGACCGGCGAGGCGGACCTGTGGGTCCGCGACGAGGAGCCCGCGGGCACGGCCGCGGACGTCTGGACCCACGAGTACGTCCACACCCGACAGGCGTATCGCACGGAGTCGAGCGGGCGGTGGATCACGGAGGCGAGCGCGACCCACTACGCCGCGCTGTTCGCGCTCCAGCGCGGCGCCGCCGACTTCGACGAGTTCGAGGCCACGTTGGCGCGCGGCGAGCGCGAGCCCGACGCCTCGTCAGTCCTCGCCGACCCGAACACGTGGGAGGGGAACGCCGACTACACGAAGGGTGCGCTCGTCGCCGGCGAGATCGACCGCCGGCTCCGCGCCGAGACCGACGGCGCCGCGTCGCTGGCGACGGTCCTCCGCGAGCTGAACGAGGCCGACGGACCGATCACCAACGAGGATATCCTCGACGCAGTCGAGGCGGCGGCCGCCGAGGGCGCGGACGACGCGACCGCGACCGAGGTCCGCGCCGACGCGGAGCGCCTGACGACCACGGAGACGACAGCGGAGACGTGGGACCGGGACGCCCACGCGGCGGCGTTCGGCGAGACGCCCGCGCAGGTCGGCTACGCGCTCGCGGACGACGGCGTGCGGGCGACCGGCGAGTACCGGAACCGGACCGTCGCCCGCGACCCCGTCGAGCTGGTCGGCGGCGAGTCGCTGGCGCTCTCCGTCGTCGCGTCCAACACGGGCGGCGCGGCCGGGAGCTACGACCTGACGCTGTCGGTTGACGGCGAGCCGGTCGCGAACCGGTCGGGGTCGCTCGACGGCGGGGAGGAGACGGTCGAGCGCTTCGAACACCGCTTCGACGAGCCGGGCGAGCACGAGGTCCGGATCGGGAGCGAGCGCCTGACCGTGGCCGTCTCCGAGCCCGCCCGCCCGAGCGTCCGCGGGGTCTCGGTCGACAGCAGCCGGGTCGACGCCGGCGAGTCCGTCGTCGCGACCGCGACCGTCGGCAACGACGCGACCGTCCCCGCCGGCGGCGAGATCGAGTTCCGGGTCGGCGGCGAGACGGTCGCCACCGTCCCGGTGCGGCTGGACGCCGGGGAAGAGGCGACGATCGAGCAAGAAATCACAGTTAGCGGAGCCGGAGAGGTGACGGTGAGCGCCGTCGGCCCGACCGACGAGGCGTCGACGACGGTGGCGGTCGAGGGCGACGGGCCGGTCCCGGTGGACGGGGCGCCCGGGTTCGGGCCGGCGGTCGCGCTCCTCTCGGTGGTTCTCGCCAGCGGAGCGCTGGCGCGCCGCGGCCGACGGGGAGCGTAGCGGGGCGAGGTGAGAGCACGTCGAGAGGCGTCGTTTCTATCGGCTTTATCGGGTTTGGCGGAATCCGCCCGAACCGGCTAACAGACCGAAGCCTGCGCCTCGATCGACGACGGGAGTGAGTCTCGCAAGATAGTGGCGAAATACGATATATAAACGATTGTGAGCGACGGCGAAAATCGTTTATAAAGAACGATGCGGTTGGCGCGTGCCTGCGAGGCCGCCCTGCGGCCGAGCAGCACGCGCGAGGGAGTCGGCCGGCGCTTATAAGCGCCGGCCGACGAGGTTGGGGAGGCGTGAGGCTGCGGTCTGCGGTTGCGGGGTGGGACTCAAAGGGGCAGCCGTGAGGACGAAGACGGGCGACGCAAGGACCACAAGAGCGAACGGAGTGAGCGACTGAGGACCGCAGCGAGCCCATCGAGTCCTCACGGCTGGGCTTTGCGGGTCTTCACCGTCGATCTCTAGGAGGCCGTTTATAAACGAGCAACTGGGGTTTTCAGACCCTCACCCTAGATCCGTCGATTACTTATAAACACCCGCCAGCAACATCCCAATCCGACTTATAAACGACCACCCCCACCATCGTGCGAGACTCACTCCCGCTATCGATCGAGAAGCACTCCCAGGCGACCGCCCGTTCAGAACCGAATAGTGCGTGTAATAGGGTTCCGACGGCGCCGATCCGCCGATCCCACGCCCGCCTCCGCTACGCCTCCCGCACGTTCCGGCCGACCGGCTCGCCGAACGACTCCGCGCCGGTGACCGGGTCGCGCTCGTAGACGACCTCGCCGCGGACGGTCGTCAGCTCCGGGAACACGCCGAGCAGCCCCTCGAAGGGGGTCCAGCCGGCCGCGCCGTGGAGCGCGCCGGCCTCGATCTCGCGGGGGTTCGTCAGGTCGACGACCACGAGGTCCGCGTCGGCGCCGGGCTCGATCCGGCCCTTCCCCTCGATCCCGAAGATCGACGCGGGGTTGGCGGCGACCACGTCGCGGACGCGCTCCAAGGAGAGGTTCCCCTTCCGGACTGACTCCAAGAGGAGCGGGTAGAGGGTCTCCACACCGGGCACGCCGCTCGGCGCGTCGGTGAGTCCCTGTCGCTTCTCCGCGACCGTGTGGGGCGCGTGGTCAGTGGCAACCACGTCGACGTCGCCGTCGCGGAGCCGCTCGAAGACGGCCGCACGGCGCTTTTCGGACCTCAGGGGCGGGTTCATGCGCCCGAAGGTCCCGAGCCGCCCCGCGTCCTCGCGCGAGAGGAAGAGGTGGTGCGGCGTCACCTCGCAGGTGGGTGGCGCGTCCCCGGTCGCGTCCGCCCGCGCCTCCGCGACCACGTCGATCCCCTCGGGCGTCGACGTGTGGGCGATGTGCACCTGCGCGTCGCTCTCAGCGCCGGCGTCGAGCGCGCGCTCGACCGCCGCGGCCTCCGCCTCGGCGGTCCGGTAGGCGGACCAGGCGTCGGCGGTCGCGGCGGTGCCGACCCCGCCGAGGTCGCCGTCGAGCGCGCCCTCGTCGAACAGGGTCTCGTCCTCGGCGTGGACCGTGACCGGCACGTCGCGGGCGGCCGCCTCGGCGAGCGCGTCCTCGAACAGGTCCAGTGCGATCCCCATGTCGCCGGTCGAGTCCGCGAGGAACACCTCGCCGAGCGCGAACAGGGGGCGCTCGAAGAGGCTCTCCGGGTCCCAGTCGCCGGTGACGCCGCCGTTGATCCCGTAGTCGACGAACGACGGCGCGGCGAGGGCGGCCTTCTCGTCGAAGGCGTCGCCGTCGACGGTCGGCGGCGAGGTGTTCGGCTGGTCGACGACGGTGGTGACCCCGCCCGCGGCCGCGCCCCGCGATCCGGAGGTCCACGTCTCCTTGTGGCTCGCGCCCGGCTCGCGGAAGTGGACGTGGACGTCGACGGCGCCGGGGAGGAGGTGGCGCCCCCGCGCGTCGACGACGCGCTCCCCCGCGTCGGCGTCGAGTCCCGCGTTCGTCGGTTCCACCGCGTCGACCGTCCCGCCCCGGACCCGAACGTCGCGGACCCGCCCGTCGGCCAGCTCCGCACCCGTGATGAGCATGGGTACGCGCTCGCGGCGCGCCGCTTAAACCGTGTGGTTCCGGCCGGGGATCGCCCTCGAGCCGGATCAGTCTCGACGCACCGGATCAGTCTCGACGCACCGGAGCGGTCGAACATCGTGCGGTCGGCGGACGCGGACGATCGTACCACCCGAGCGACGAGCGTCGACGACTCGCTCCGCAGGTATTTATCAATCGAGCGCCACGTCTGCGTATGGGAAATACCCCGCAGGGTAGCCCCCAGGCGAGTCGTCGCCGAGTCCTCCACGCGGTCAGTACGGTCGCCGCAGTCGGCGTGCTCGGTGCAGGTACCCCCGCCACGGTCGCCGCCGATCCCGGCGAACGACGGTGGACCTTCGAGACCGGCGGCGTGGTGTTCTCGTCGCCGACGGTGACTGGCGGGTCCGTCTTCGTGGGGGCTTGGGACGGCGTTCTCTACGCGATAAGCGCAGACACGGGCGAGCAGGAGTGGCGCTTCGAAACGGGGAATCAGGTGTGGTCGTCGCCGGCGGTCGCCGACGGCACCGTCTTCGCCGGAAGCGCCGACGGCAGCCTCTACGCGATCGACGCCGAGACGGGCGAGCGACGGTGGGCCCACGAGACCGACGAGCCGGTTCAGTCGTCGCCGACGGTCGCCGACGGGACCGTCTTCGTCGGGAACAACGACGGAAACCTCTACGCGATCGACAGCGAGACGGGCGAGCGACGGTGGGCCCACGAGACCGGCGACCTCGTGTTCTCCTCTCCGGCGGTCGCCGACGGGACCGTCTTCGTCGGAAGCAACGACGGAAACATCTACGCGGTGGACGCGGAGGAGGGCGAACCGGCGTGGACCTATGAGACCGGCGACGAGGTCCCGTCCTCGCCGACGGTGGCCGGAGACACCGTCTTCGTCGGGAGCCACGACGGCAGCCTCCACGCGGTGGGGGCAGAGACGGGCGAACCGGAGTGGACCTTCGAAACCGGCGGACGGGTCGACTCGTCGCCGACGGTCGCCGACGGCGTCGTCTTCGTCGGGAGCGACGACGGCGCCCTCTACGCGGTGGACGCGGAGTCCGGAGAGCGGCGGTGGGCCTATGCGACCGACGACGAGGTCGCGTCCTCGCCGACGGTGGCCGGCGGGACCGTCTTCGTCGGGAGCAACGACGGTAGCCTCCACGCGGTGGACGCGGAGACGGGCGAGCGAGGATGGGCCTTCGAGACCGCGGACCCGATTCAGTCGTCGCCGACGGTCGTCGACGGCACCGTCTTCGTCGGCGGATACGACTTCAACCTCTACGCGGTCGCCGCCGGCGTCGACGGGTCGAGCGCGGGTTCGCGGGGCGAGTCGGAGACCCTCGGGCACCACGGGAACTCGCGAGCGTCGCTCGGCGACGGCAGCGACGAGGGGAACGTCGCGGAGAGCAGCGACGCCGAGGGTGGCGAGGCCGCCGCCTCGGACGCGGACGGGAGCCCGGAGGCCACAAGCGAGAGCGTCCCCGGATTCGGGATCGGCGGGGCGGCGACCGGACTCGGCGGGGCGGCGTACCTCCTCAAGCGTCGGCTCGACGCCGGCGCCGAGGAAACGCGTACGGGGTGACGAGCTCACCACGGAGCCCGGCCTCGGACCGGCGACCGCCTTTGAGCGGCTCCGTTCCGCGCCGAGCGCCCGCGCCACCACAAGACGTTTGCCGGTTCCGGCGAGTCGGTCGCTCATGTCATGGGTCCCTCTCGCCCTCTCGTCGACTCCCTCTCCCCTCGCGGTCCCGGCGTTCGTCGGCACGATCGCCGCGTGGCTCTGGACGGTCGTCCTGTTCGCGCTCCCCGGCGTCGTCGCCGCGATCCTCTGGACCCCCTTCCTGATCGCGGCGCGGTTCCGGGCGCTGTTCCGCGCGCTCCCGCCCGCGGGTCGGCTCGTGTCCTCGTACGTCGGCGTCTCGCTCGCGCTCTCCGTCCCGTACCTCGTCGGCCTGGTCGCCACGGTCTGGCTCGTCGACTCGGCGGGGCCGGGGTGGAGCGAGGGGTTCCTCGACACCGCGCTGTTCGGCGGGGTCCTCGTCGGGCTCGTCGCTCCGGCGCTCGCCGTGCTCGGGCTCCCTCGGCTCGGCGTCGACTGGGACCCGACCGGGTACGGCCCGGGGACGTGGCTCCTCTTCGTGGCCGCCGGGCTGTGGTACGCGGTCGTCGCCGCGGTGCCGCTGGTCGCGCTCGCGATCGGCATGGCGCTGCCGGGCGGGTACTGACGGGAAGACGACCGACTCGACCGCCGCGGGCTCGGCCGCGCCGCTCGCCACCGTAACATTTGTTGAGCCGTGCGATGCACGACCCCACATGTTCCCCGCACCCTTCCGGCTGTTCTTCGTCGCCGTCCCCCTCCTCGTCGCCGCGGGCGCGCTGGCGATGGCCGCGTTCCCCCGACGGATGACGAGCTGGCAGACCCGCTCGCCCGACGGATCGACGCAGACGATCGAGCCGAGCGGGACGCGGATCCTCATGATGCGCGTGATGGGCGTCGTCGTCGCCGGCCTCGCGCTGCTCGCGCTGTTCGCGAGCTCCGCGATCCTCCCCTGAGATTGCGTTCCCCGTGCGAACCGCTACCGACGCTCCGATACGGTTTTGGGGCGGCCGGCGGAACCTCCGGTAAATGCTGTCTCGACAGTTCGTCCGGGAGAACCCCGAGGTCGTCCGCGAGGCGCTCGCCAACAAGGGCGTCGACGTGGACTTAGACCGGATACTCGACGTCGACGAGGAGTGGCGGGATCTGAAGAGCCGCGGCGACGACCTGCGCCACGAGCGCAACGAGGTCTCCTCGAAGATCGGCGACCTCAAACAGGCCGGCGACGAGGAGGCGGCCCAGGAGGCGATCGAGCGCTCGCAGGAGCTCAAAGCGGAGCTCCAGGATATCGAGGAGCGCGCCGACGAGCTGGAGGCCGAACTGGAGGCGTCGCTGCTCGAGCTCCCCCAGATCCCGCAGGAGTCGGTGCCGATCGGCGAAGACGAGTCGGAGAACGTCGAGCGGCGCCGCGAGGGGTTCGACGACCTCCGCGATCTCCCGACCGACGTGGAGCCGCACTACGACCTGGGCGAGGACCTTGAGATCCTCGACTTCGAGCGTGGCGCGAAGGTCGCCGGCGGCGGCTTCTACGTCGCGAAGGGCGACGGCGCCCGGCTGGAGCACGCGCTGATCCAGTTCATGCTCGACGTGCACCGAGAGCAGGGATACGAGGACGTGTTCCCGCCGATCCCGGTCAACTCCGCGTCGATGCGCGGCACCGGCCAGCTCCCGAAGTTCACCGAGGACGCCTACCGCGTCGAGGGGACCAATGAGGACGAGTACGACGACGACGACCTCTGGCTGCTCCCGACCGCGGAGGTGCCCGTCACGAACCTCCACCGCGACGAGATCCTGCTGGGCGAGGACCTCCCGCTCAAGTACCAGGCGTACACGCCGAACTTCCGGCAGGAGGCGGGCGAGCACGGCACCGAGACCCGCGGGATCGTCCGCGTCCACCAGTTCAACAAGGTGGAGATGGTGAACTTCGTCCGGCCCGAGGAGAGCGACGAGCGCTTCGAGGGGCTCGTCGACGAGGCCGAGGAGGTGCTGCGTCGCCTCGAGTTACCCTACCGCATCCTCGAGATGTGCACCGGCGACCTCGGGTTCACGCAGGCGAAGAAGTACGACATCGAGGTGTGGGCCCCCGCCGACGACATGGACGAGGGCCCCGAGCAGGGCGGCCGCTGGCTGGAGGTCTCCTCGGTCTCGAACTTCGAAGACTTCCAGGCGCGCAGAGCCGGCATCCGCTTCCGCGAGGAGCACCACGAGTCCGCCGAGTTCCTCCACACCCTGAACGGGTCGGGGCTCGCGGTCCCGCGGATCGTCGTCGCGATCCTGGAGTATTACCAGAACGACGACGGCACCGTCACCGTGCCGGAGGCGCTGCGCCCGTACATGGGCGGGACCGAACTGATCGAGGGCCACGACGCGGTCGGCGAGACGAAGCTCGGCGGCGAGTAGGCGGCGCCCCTCTCCAGCGGAGTGCCGCAAAATTCGCTACTTGTTCTCCAGCGCGTCGAGGACGCACGCGGCGGCGATCACCGCCTCCTTCGGCACGTCGCTCGCGTCGTCGACGGTGACGGTGTAGGTGTCTCGCAGCGAGAACTGCCCCTCGATGTCGCCGACGTGCCCGCCGTCGGCGTCGAAAATCTCGTACTTGTTCGGGAAGAGATTCGCGGCGCCGACGAGGTGCCGGAGCGCCGAGAGGAGCTTGTTCTTCGACCGGATGGTCGCCAGCGCCTCCCCCGTCTCGGGGTCGCGGACCGTCCAGTTCTCGACGAACAGCGAGTAGTCCTCGTCTAACACGACGACCTCCTCGCCGGTGCCCGCGTCGGTGATGGCGTAGTTGCCCGCGACGTCCATGATGCCGCCGGCCTTCACTGAGAACGCGTCCTCGCCGTCGCCGTCGACGAACGGGAACTCCTCTTTCAGCTTGAACATCTTCTGTTTCCCGCGCAGGACGACGTTCCCGGCGCCGTCGCGGACGGTGTACTTGTTCCGGATCGCCGACTGCTTCACCTCGTAGCGGTCGTCGCTGAGGTCGACCGTGGAGATGTCGTAGGCGCTCGGCTCGGGCTCGGACGCGGAGGGCAATGGCATAGACGCGGGGACGGCGAGGCGTCAAAAAAGGGTTCCGCTCATTCCGACGCGGAAGTCACGGCGTCAGCCGCCCGATCGAGAGCCACTCCACGTCGGCGTCGGGGACCGGGTCGTCCTCGGCGGGCTCCGCGACCTCGTCGCTTCGGCCGTCTCCGTCCACGGTCGTCAGCGCGAACACCATCTCCTTGCGCACGCCGCCCGCGAGCCGCACGTCGAGCGAGAGCTCGCGCGGCGAGAAGCGGTGGTCGCCCTCGACGACGCGCACGAGGTGTTCGGAGTGGGGGAGGTCCTCGACCGTCTCCACGTCGAGGTACGTCCGGAAGTCGGCGCCGAACTTGAAGCCGGTCTTCGGAACCGCGTTGGCCCCGCGGAGGCGCCTGTACACGGCGAGCCGGCGGTCGAAGCGCTCGCCCTCCACGTCGCGGCCGCGGGCGACGATCGCGGCCGCGGGGCCGTCCGCCTCCGGGGTTCCCGTGCCGGCCGCTTCGCCGCTCTTCCCGTCCGCCGCGTCCACCGACGCCGACAGCGACAGCACGCCGTCTGCCGCGAGCGACGCCGCCTCGACTAAGGAGAGCTGGACCGCGCCCTCGATCGCCGCGGCGCGGCCGGTGAGGGGCTGGCCGTAGAAGCCGGAGTCGTACAGTCCCTCGGGGGCGTCCCAGACGACGACGCGGTCGGCGAGGAGGACGCCCGTCAGGCGGTCCGGGGGCTCGTAGTCTGTCGCGCCCGCGATCGCCCCCTCGGTCGCCGCGAAATACGTGATGTCGGACTCCTCGTCGACGACCGCGAGGGTGCGCCCGGCGAGCCCCGCCGCCGACAGCGACTCGCGCTCGCCGACGACCTGCACGGGGTACTTCACGTTCCCCGTGTCGGGGGTCGAGCCGCGCTCGTAGGCGATGAAATCCACCGCGTCCGGGGCGTCGACGTCGCCGCCGGGCCACGGCTCGCGGGCCGGCGAGAGGTAGAAGCCGCGGTCGCGCAGGTCGGCGTACACGAGGTAGCGCACCGCGAAGCGGTCGGCCGCGGCCGCGCACTCGACGAAGAAGCGCTCGAAGCCGACTTCGCCTCCCCCGTCGCCGTTCCCGTCGCCGCCGCGGCTCCCGCCGTCGTCGAGCGCGATCCCCGAGAGGTCGCCGCGGAACAGCAGGTGGGCGGCCTCGACCCGCGAGAGGGCGATCTCGTTCCCCTCGAGCGGGCGGCCGTAGCCGCCGGAGTCGTGGAACCGCTGGCGGGCGTCGCCGCCGACGCGGACCGCGTCGCCGCGCAGGTGCCCTGTCGGTTGCATACCGAACGACGGGTCCGGGCGGGGTAAGGGGGTTGCGGTCGGCGGCGGGGCGGGCACGTTCGGCGTCAGCGGAGGCCCGCCGGGCAAGGATAAAGGGTCAGCCGCCGGAACGGAGCGTATGAACGACACCGACGGCCTCCGGCTCACGGTGCGTGCCGCCGAGAAGCGGGACGCGGGCCGGGGCATCGCTCGGCTCCCCGAACCCTCCCGGAAGCGACTCGGCCTCCTCAGCGGCGACACCGTCGAGATCCGCGGCGAGCGCACCGCCGTCGCGAAGGTGTGGCCCGGCGGCGCGGACGCCCAAGAGGGCTCCGTCCTCATCGACGCCGACACCCGCGCGAACGCCGGCGTGAAGGTCGGCGACACCGTCACCGTCGCCGCCGTCGACGTCGGGGACGCCGACCGGGTCATCCTCGCCGCGCCCGCGGAGCTCGCCGACGTCGACGTGAGCCGCGAGGTGGTCGAGCGCGCGCTCGCCCGCGACCTCCGCGACCGACCCGTCACCGAGGGCGAGGCGGTCCACGTCGAGCGGCTCGGCGGGATCCGGTTCGTCGTCGCCGAGACCGACCCGGCGGGCACGGTGCGCGTCACGAACCGGACCGACGTGTCGGTGCGGTACGGGGACGAGGGCGGATCTCGGGGGAGCGTGAGCGGCGGACAGGATCGCCAATCCACGTCCGGAGCCCGGGCCGGAACCGGCTCCCCCGCGGACCGATCTCCCGGAACCGGGAGCGCCGACACCCCTGACACCCCCGGAACCGACGCCCCCGGAACCGACGCCCGACCCGCCGGCGACGCCGCCGAGCCCCCGGCCGAGCACACCGCGGGCGCGACGTACGAGGACATCGGCGGGCTCGACGAGGAGCTGGAGCTGGTGCGCGAGACGATCGAGCTCCCTCTCTCGGAGCCCGGCGTGTTCACCCGGCTCGGGATCGATCCGCCGAAGGGCGTCCTGCTCCACGGCCCGCCGGGCACCGGGAAGACGCTGATCGCCCGCGCCGTCGCCAACGAGGTCGACGCGACGTTCATCACCGTCGACGGCCCGGAGATCATGTCGAAGTACAAGGGCGAGTCGGAGGAGCGCCTGCGGGAGGTGTTCGAGCGCGCGAGCGAGGACGCCCCGGCGATCATCTTCTTCGACGAGATTGACTCGATCGCGGGGAAACGGGACGACGGCGGCGACGTGGAGAACCGCGTCGTCGGCCAGCTGCTCTCGCTGATGGACGGGCTCGACGCCCGCGGCGACGTGATCGTCATCGGCGCGACAAACCGCGTCGACACCCTCGATCCCGCGCTCCGGCGGGGCGGCCGGTTCGACCGCGAGATCGAGATCGGCGTCCCCGGCGAGGCCGGCCGCCGGCAGATCCTCGACGTGCACACGCGGCGGATGCCGCTCGCGGACGACGTGGACCTCGACCGGATCGCGGCGCGGACCCACGGCTTCGTCGGCGCCGACATCGAGGGGCTCACGCAGGAGGCGGCGATGACCGCGCTGCGGCGCGCCCGCGAGTCGGATGCCGAGGCCCTCGACGACGTGACCGTCGGGAAGGCCGACTTCGAGGCGGCCCACGCGAGCGTCGAGCCGAGCGCGATGCGCGAGTACGTCGCTGAACAGCCGACCACCGACTTCGCGGACGTGGGCGGGCTCCCCGAGGCGAAGGAGAAGCTGGAGCGCGCGGTGACGTGGCCGCTGACGTACGGCCCCCTCTTCGAGGCCGCCGACGCCGACCCGCCGACGGGGGTCCTGCTCCACGGCCCGCCCGGCACCGGGAAGACCCTGCTCGCCCGCGCGATCGCGGGCGAGAGCGGCGTGAACTTCATCCAGGTGGCCGGTCCGGAGCTGCTCGACCGCTACGTCGGCGAGTCGGAGAAGGCGGTCCGCGACCTCTTCGACCGCGCCCGGCAGGCGGCGCCAGCGATCGTCTTCTTCGACGAGATCGACGCGATCGCGGCCGACCGCGACGGCGCGGGCGGCGACGGCTCCGGGGTCGGCGAGCGCGTGGTCTCCCAGCTCCTGACGGAGCTGGACCGCGCGAGCGACAACCCGAACCTCGTCGTGCTCGCGGCGACGAACCGCCGGAAGTCGCTCGACCCCGCGCTGCTCCGGCCCGGACGGTTAGAGACGCACATCGAGGTCCCCGAGCCGGACCGCGACGCGCGCCGGAAGATCCTGGACGTTCACACCCGCGAGAAGCCCCTCCTCGAGGGCGTCGACCTCGAGCACCTCGCCGACGAGACCGAGGGGTACTCCGGCGCGGAGATCGCGTCGCTGTGCCGGGAGGCCGCCCTGATCGCCATCGAGCGCGTCGCCGAGGAACACGGCGCGGCGGCCAACGACCACGCCGACGAGGTCGGCGTCACCGCCGACGACTTCGCGGCGGCGCTGGAGAGCGTCCGCCCGGCGACGCCGTAGGTGGGCGACATGTCGGGAGACGGCGGTCCGGGCGAACGCGTTCGAGAATCGGCGAGCCGCGACCGGGATCCGACAAACCGCGACCGGGATCCGGCGAGTCGCCACGGCGGCTCCGCCAAGCCCCCCACCCTTCGCGGGCTGCTCGCGTCGGTCCTCGCCGCGGTTCGGTCGCGGCCAGCCGCGGATCTGGCGCTCGTGACGCTCCCGCTGCCGGCGCTGCTCGTCGGCGTGAGCCTCCTCCCCGGCGTCGAGGCGTGGCGGTTCTCGCTGGCGACCGAGGGGGTGCTCGAGAACCGGTGGTCGCTGTGGACCGCGTTCGCGTCGAGCTTTGTCCACGCCGACCCGGTCCACCTCGCCGACAACGTCGTCAACTACTGGCTGCTCGTCGCGGTCGCGTATCCCCTCTCGGTCGTCGCCGGCTGGCGCCGGCGGCTCCTCGGCTCGGTCGCGGTCTACCTCGCGGTCGTCCCGCTCGTCTCCGCGTGGGCGACCGTCGTCGCGCTCGGCGGGATGACCGACGCGCCGACCGCCGGCTTCTCCGACGTGAACAGCGCGCTCCTCGGCTACCTCGTGGTCGTCTGGTTCGCGGCGCTCGCGGCGGAGTGGGAGCGAGACGGCGACCGGGAGCGGAACGGCGACCGAGACCGGGGCGGGGACCAGGACCGGGGCGGCAACCGGAACCAAACTCGACGCGGGTCGCCCGCCGACATCGACCCGCGGTGGTCGGTCGTCGCCGTCTTCGCGTCGCTCGCGCTCGCGCACCTCGCGCCGAGCGGCGTCGGCTACTTCCCGCCGCTGCCGGCCGTGGGATCGCTGTTCGCGGTCGGCGCGGTCGTCGCCGCGGCCGGGCTGTCCCTCGCGACCGGCCGCCCGCGGGTGACGGGGCTCGGCCTGTCTCCGGAGCGAGAGCTCCTGTACGTCACGGGCGCGAGCGTCGCGGCCGCCGGCGTGATCGGATCGCTGGTGCTCGTCCCGTTCGGAAGCAACGTGTTCGCGCACCTCGCCGGCTACGCCGTCGGGTTCGCGGTGCCGTTCGTCGGCGTGCTCGCGGACGCGGAGACGGATGGCGGAGGAGGTTGAAAACGGACGGCCACTTCGGTCCCCCTGATCAGTAGTCGTGACCGTGACCGTGGTCGTGACCGTCCGCCGCCGCGGGGTCGGCGTCGGCGCCGAACTCGTCGACCGGCGTCACGCTGTAGTCGACCGTGAGCGTGTCCTTCGTCGCGCGGATCTTCCCGACGAACGTCGAGATGTCTTCCAACCGCCCCTCGAGCACGAACAGCTCCATGCAGTACCGCGAGCCGACGTGGCTGTGGACGTTGGAGGCGACGAGCCCCTCGTTCTCGTGGCGGAGCCGCATCATCCGCTCCTCGACGCTCGTGGTCTCGTAGTCGAAGAGCACGGTCACCACCGCCATCAGGTCGCGGTCCTCCAACGTCGCGTCCTCGAACTCTCCGAGGAGGTTTCGCGAGGCCTCGCGGACGACCTCGCTGCGCCCGGTGTAGCCGTGTTCGTCCGCGAACCCGTCGATTCGATCCAGCAACTCCTCCGGCATCGAGACGCTGACGACCGTCATATATTAACTGAACGCACCGATCTTGTTAATCCTTGAGATCGGGGCCGTCATCGCCGGCGCCGTCGTCGCTGTCGTCGTCACTGTCGTCGTCGCTGATGCCGTTGCCGAGAGTATCCCCGTCTCCCTCGCCGTCTCCGTCTCCGACCTTCGCCGAGAGCCAGTCGTAGTGGTCGAGGAGCGCGCGCTCGCCCGCGTCGGTGAGGGCGTACACGTCGGCGATCCCCTCGGTCCGCCGGTCGAGGAACCCCGACTCCACGAGGGAGGTCAGCGTCGCGTAGAAGGAGCCCGGATCGATCCGCTCGTCGTAGTGCGATTCGAGCCGGCTCTTCAGCGACTGCGCCCGCAGCTCGCCGGCCTCGTACAGCAGCGCGCACAGGTCGCGGCGGCGGCCGCTGTGGAGCCACTTCGTCATGGGCTCGGTTCCACCCGCCGCCTCACGACCGTTTCGGTCGCGGGCGACCGCGGCGCCCTCACGTCGGTCCGACCAGTTCGTCGAGCCGGCTGACGCGCCGGTCGCCCAGCACGCACCGGCCGCGGTCCTCGTGGCCCACGCGCTCGACGTGGACCGCGTCGAGCCCCGCGTTCCACGCGGCGCCCACGTCGCTCTCGCCGTCGCCGGCGTAGTAGCCGCGGTCGGTCCGGGGGTCGACGCCGAGGTCCGCCATCGCCAGCTCGATGGGGTCCGGGTCCGGCTTCCAGCCCGTCTCGTCGGTACAGCAGACGACCGCGTCGAACCGGCCGTCGAGGTCGAGCCGGTCGAGCACCGGCTCCGCGAGGAACTGCTGGCAGTGGGTGACGAGCCCCGTCGGCCCGCCGGCGTCGTCGACGCTGTCGAGCAGGCGGGCGGCGTCGTCGTGGAGGTACGTCGCCTCCGCGCGGGCGATCGGGTCCTCCTCGGCGTGGAACGCCGGCCAGAACGCCTCGGGGTCGACCCCGAGCTCGCGGAGGGTGTCGCCGCGGGGGCCGCCGAGCCCGTGCCAGAGGACGTACGCCTCCCGGTCCGAGAAGGGACGACCGAGCCGGTCGCCGACGCGGTCGAAGACGCCGCGGGTGTACGACCACTCCGCGTCGACGAGCGTCCCGTCGAGGTCGAACAGGTGGAAGTCGTAGTCGGCGACCATGGGGCCGTCCGTAAGCGGCCGGGTGATAAGTGCGTTGTGGGGGCCTGTGGTCCGCTCTCGACTCACTCCCGCACGTGGATCGACGACCCGAGGTACTTGTGCAGGACCTCGTCGACGGAGTCGGCGTTGAACCGGTCGAGGTCCGCGGCGACCTCGCGTTTCAGCGCGTCGAGGTGGTCGCGGTCGGTCCGGAGCTCGCGGAAGTCGGCGGCGACGACCTCGGCGCTCGCGGCGTCCGCGAGGCCGAGCCGCTCCGCCGCCAGCCGCCGAAACGACGGCTCGTCGCCGATCTCGCCGCGCCAGAGGCGATCGCGGAAGAACAGCCAGCCCGCCGCCCCGGGCTCGCTCGCGGGGATCTCCAGCGTCGTCTCGAACCGGTCGGGGTCGACCGCCGCCGCGTCCGGATCGAGCCGGAACGCGACAGCGAAGACGTAGGCGGCGTTCATCGGCCGTGATCTGACCGGCCGGAGGGTAAAAGTACATACCGCTCGGTCGACTCGGTCGACCCGTATGTTGGACCGCCTCCGCGAGCTCGTCGAGCGCGCGTACCGCCGCCACCTCCGCCGACAGATCGGGGACGTGCCGACGCACGTCGCGATCATCCAGGACGGGAACCGGCGGTACGCCCGCGAACGCGGCGGCGACGCCCCCGACGGCCACCGCGCCGGCGCCGCCACCACCGAGCGGGTGCTCGACTGGTGCGCGGACCTCGGCGTCGCGGAACTGACGCTGTACGCCTTCTCGACCGAGAACTTCGAGCGACCGGACGAGGAGTTAGCGCCCCTCTTCGACCTGCTTGAGGCCAAGCTCCGGGAGTTCGCCGACGCCGACCGCGTCCACGAGCAGGGGGTCCGCGTTCGCGCGATCGGCGACGTCGACCGCCTCCCCGAGCGCGTGCGCGACGCGGTCGACTACGCGGAGCGCCGCACCGCCGACAACGACCGGTTCACGCTGAACGTCGCACTGGCGTACGGCGGCCGGACCGAGCTGCTCGACGCCGCCCGGACGATCGCGCGCGACGTCGACGCGGGCGACCTCGACCCCGACGACGTCGACGTCGAGACGGTCGAGGACCGGCTGTACGACCGCCCGGTCCGCGACGTCGACCTCATCGTGCGGACCGGCGGCGACGAGCGCACCTCGAACTTCCTCCCCTGGCACGCCAACGGCAACGAGGCGGCCGTCTACTTCTGTGCACCGTACTGGCCGGAGTTTTCGGAGGGGGAGTTCCTCCGCGCCATCCGCACGTACCAGTCGCGCGAGGAGTCGTGGCGCCGGGACCGGGCGGAGCGCGCGGCCGCGCTCGTCCGGGCGGTCGCCGAGGTCGAGATCGCGGAGGCCCGGACCGTCGCGGGGCGGCTCCGCGACCGGCTGCCCGCCGTCGACGCCGGGGCGCTCCGGGAGGCCGTCCCCGGCGAGGAGGGCGGGCCGAGCGCGGTCGAGATCGAGGCCGAGTCGCGAAGGGGCGACGCGAACGAGGCGTCGACCGACTGATCCGGCGGGTAGCGACGCGGAGGGGCCGGTACGCCGCCCTCCCGGAGGGCCTCAGATCTCCTCTCGGACCATTCGGTCGAACGCGACCGTGATCGATTCGGTCGCCACGTCCCCGTCGGCGCTCGCGTCGAGCTCGGGCGGGCTGTACTCCTTGATCCAGGCCCCTTCGAACCGCCACTCGAGGAGCGGCTCCGGATTTCCGCCTCGCCCGTCGAGCAGTTTCACCGCGATCTCCTTCCGCCCCTCGTCGGCCTTCCCCGCTCTGACGGCTTCGTGCCAGTCGTAGAGGCGGTTGACGTCCTCGCGCTGGAGCCCCCGCTCCATCTCGAGGTCGTCGAACGTCGTCTGTCCCCAGACCTTCTTCTCGTAGTCGGCGTCGTTGCCCTCGCGGTACTCGTCCTGTTCCGTGGAGCGACTCGGGATGGTGACGGTCTGCCAGCCGGACACCGCCTCGCCGTCGAGTTCGACTTCGAACCGGCCGGTCCGCAGCGCGTCGTGTCGGTTCAGCGCGGCGGCCTCGGCGGTCGCCTCCGTCTCCGTCTCCACCTCCGCCGCGCCGGACGCGAGTCCCAGCGCGCCGGCGACGCCGATCGTTTGCAGCACTGTCCGCCGTCCGATGGTCGGTAGCATGGTCTTGTCCCCTCTGTGTGTGCGGCGACTACGACGTCGTTCGTTCGGACGGTTCACCTCGGGCGGTGCGTGTCGATGCCGGCGTCAACACGCGTCGCCGGCGTCAACACGCGTCGCGGGCGCCGGCGCGCGCCGTCCTCCCGTCCCGACCACGCCGAACGCCTCGTTATAGTTGAGTATGTCACAATTAAACAGTATCGATATTTTAAATGTGTCAGAGAGAAATTCCACTGAACGAACGGCTCGGGTGCTCTCGGTCCGATGATTCCGATCGCTGTCAGACGGTGGCGGGCCGCCCGTTCACTCGCTCACGCCGGGTTCTTCCGCGTCAGGTCGCTCCCGCAGATCGGACATCGCTCCTTGTTCTCGTCGAAGGTGCGGTTACAGCCGACGCACTGGAACCGCCACTCGCGCTCCTCGGAGATGCCGTCGCGCGCGATCGCCTCGACGGCGATGTCGAGGCGTTCGGCGACGTTCTGCATCGCGTAGTCGTCGGTGACGAGCGTCGCGCTCAGTTCGAGCGCGGTCGCGATCAGCCGGGTGTCCGTGTCCGACAGCTCCGCGGCGTCGCCGGAGCCCCGCGCGGCGCGCCGGACGTTGTCGAGGACCTCCGGGGCCGGGACGTGGATCGTCATCCCGGAGCCCTCCATCGCGTCGAACCGGAGCGCCCCCTCGCCGGTGAGCTCGTCGTGCACTTCGGGCACCGAGACCACGTCGTCGTCGGTGGTGTACTCGTGGATGAACGCCGAGGTGTCGAGGACTTCCATTAGCGGGCGACGACGATGTAGTCTTTCACCGCCTGCACGTTCGCAACCGGCACTTTCAGGCGGCCCATCTCGTCGACGTCGAAGCCCGAGCGCTCCGGGCTGAGGTGCTCGTGGGGACTCACGAGCAGGTCGGCGAGCTCGCCCGACTTGAGGTCCATCGTGATGTTGTACAGGTCCCCGAGTTCGGTTCCGTCCGCGCTCATCACCGCCTTCCCGGAGAGGTTCTCCGCGAGGATGTCGACCATGTTCGCACGGTCCCGGGCAACGGTCTTAAACTCCACGGGGCGTCGGACGGGCGACAGACGGGTTCGAGACGCCGCGACGCCGGTCAGCGGGGCGAGCCGCGGCGATCGCGGTGCTCCTCCCCCGCGCTTCGGCCGGGCGCGTTTTGAAAGGCTTAACTGACGGCCGGGCGGAACGATAGGTAACCGACTTTCTCGGGGCGATCACTGATGACCGACCACACAAACGCGGACACCCTTCGGACGCCGATCGTCGCCGTGCTGGGCCACGTCGATCACGGCAAGACCAGCCTGCTCGACAAGATCCGCGGCTCCGCCGTCAGCGAGGGCGAGGCCGGCGCGATCACCCAACACATCGGGGCGACCGACATCCCGCTCGACACCATCTCCGGGATGGCGGGCGAGCTCATCGACCCGACCGACTTCGATTTACCCGGGCTCCTGTTCATCGACACGCCGGGCCACCACTCGTTCTCGACGCTGCGCGCCCGCGGCGGCGCGCTCGCCGACATCGCGGTGCTCGTCGTCGACGTGAACGACGGCTTCCAGCCGCAGACGGAGGAGGCGATCGATATCCTCCGCCGGACGGGGACCCCCTTCGTCGTCGCCGCCAACAAGGTGGACACGACGCCCGGGTGGAACCCGCAGGACGGCGAGCCGATCCAGAAGAGCCTGGAGGCGCAGTCGGAGCGCGCCGAGTCGATGCTCAACGAGAACCTCTACGAGATCATCGGCCAGCTCTCCGACGCCGGCTTCTCGGCCGACCTCTACTGGCGCGTGCAGGACTTCCAGAAGAACATCGGCGTCGTCCCCCTCTCGGCGATCACGGGCGAGGGCGTCCCCGACCTGCTCACCGTCCTGATGGGCCTCTCCCAGCGGTTCATGAAAGAGGAGATGGCGATCGACGTCTTCGGGGCCGGCGAGGGGACGGTCCTCGAGGTAAAAGACGAGCGCGGGTTCGGCGCCACCATCGACACCGTCGTGTACGACGGCGTGGTTCGGAACGGCGATCAGATCGTCGTCGGCGGGCAGGAGGAGCCGATCGTCACGGAGATCCGGGCGCTGCTCCAGCCGCGACCGCTGGAGGAGATCCGCACGGAGAAGAAGTTCGAGAAGGTGGCGGAGGTCGGCGCCGCCGCCGGCGTGAAGATCGCCGCGCCCGACCTCGATCGGGCGATGGCCGGCGCGCCGGTCCGGGTCGTCCGCGATCGTCCGGTCGAGGAGGTCGTCGAGGAGGTGAAAGCCGAGCTCGCGGAGATCGAGGTGGACACCGCCGAGGACGGCGTCGTCGTCAAGGCGGACACGCTCGGCTCCCTCGAAGCGATGGCGAACGCGCTCCGCGAGGCGGAGGTCCCCATCCTGCGTGCGGAGGTCGGCGACATCGCACCCCGCGACATCGCCGTGGCCGAGACCGCGAACCAGGACGAGCACAAGGCCATCCTCGGGTTCAACGTCGACCTCCTCGCGAACGCCGAGACGGAGCTGGAGAACGCCGACGTGAAGCTGTTCACCGACGAGGTCATCTACCAGCTGATCGAGGACTACGAGACGTACGTCGAGGAGAAGCAGCGCGCCCAGCAGGAGACGGTGCTGGACAAGGTCGTCCGACCCTCGCGGTTCCGGATCCTCCCCGACCACACGTTCCGCCAGAACGACCCCGCGGTCGTCGGCGTCGAGATCATCTCGGGGACGCTCCAGAACAACCGCAACGTCGGCGCCTTCGAGGGCAACGAGTTCGACCGCGCCGGCCAGCTCTCCGGCATTCAAAAGCAGGGCGACGACGTGGACGAGGCGCGCGCCGGCGAGCGCGTGAGTATCGCCATCGACGGGCCGACGGTCGGGCGCGACATCGAGGAGGGCGACACCCTCTGGACCGAGATCCCCGAGAAGCACGCGAAGATCCTCGAACAGGAGCTGAAAGAGGAGATCACGGCCGACGAGCGCGAGGCGCTCGCGGCGTACTTAGAGACCAAGCGGAAGCGGGACCCCTTCTGGGGGAAGTAGGCAGAGCGGCGATCTTGCCGGAACGCGGAGTTTGCTCGACCTCTCCACGTCGTCTCTTCACTGAGGTGTTCGTTTATGAACTGGACTCCGCCGCGTGCGCCACGATCCGCGTCGCGGTCGCCTTCCACCGGATCGCCACCTCCTCTCCGTCGACTAGGTCCAACCGCGCCGCGCTCTCGGCCGTGATCAACACCCGAAACTCGACCTCGCCCACCGCCACCCGCACCGTCGACACCGTCTCGCCCGCCTCGACGCCGACGACCGCGCCGCGCAGGCGGTTCCGGGCGCTCGTCGCATCCGGGTCCACGCCCACGTCTCCCTTATAAATCGTCACCGCGTCCGCGCCGATCCTGACCTGTACCGCGTCGCCGACCGCCGCGCCGTCGCGGGCGTCGCCCGCGCCGTCTCCGTCCCCGTGGAGCCCGCGTACCCGTCCGACCGCAGTGTCCACGTCGGCCAGTTCGCCGTCGACGCTCGCGACGGTCCCGTCGAGCACCGTCTCGGGCACGCTCGCGGTCGCGGCGAGCACGGCCTGCAGGCGATCGTACCGGTCGAGGAGGTCGCGGCCGCCCGCCGAGAGCCGGCTTCCGCCGCCGCCGGTGCCGCCGCGCCGGCGTTCGACGAGGGTCCCGAACGCGTCCTCCAACGCCTCGATCCGCGAGAGGGCGCGGGCGCGGGACCGGCCGAGGTCGGCGGCCGCGCCCGCCACCGAGCCCGCCTCGTGGACCGCGCGCAGGAGCGCGGCGTCGCGCCCGTCGAACTCGACGCCGTCCCCGATGAGCGCGGCCCGACCGCGGCCGGCCCCGCCGTCCGTTTCCGTGCGCCCGGTTGCTCTCCCGTCCCCGTCCGCCGACTCGTCCATACCCCGTGGTCGTCCCCCGCGGTGTTGGCGCTTTCCCTCCGACCGCGGCCGCCTCGACGTAACCGTCTCCGACCCCGTCTTCGGGGAGTACCGTCGACCACCGGCGTCTCGTAACCGGTCCCGATTACGGCCGCGGCAGAAGGTATATCCGGCATCGGTCCGTCGATGTGTCTATGACGATACATCGGAGGCGGTTCGTCGCCGCGCTCGGTGCGGGCGCGGTCGCGAGCACCGCGGGGTGCGCCCGACTAGGACTCGGCGGCGAGTCCGGCGCCGGCAGCGACGACCGGCCCGCCGTGGCCGGCGAGGAGCTCACGCTCACGACGACGACGAGCACCTACGACACCGGTCTGCTCGACGAGATCCACACCGACTTCGAGGATCTGTACGGCGTGACCGTCGACGCCGTGGCGCAGGGGACCGGCGCGGCCCTGGAGTCGGCCCGGAACGGCGACGCCGACGCCGTGATGGTCCACGCCCGCGGGCTCGAAGACGAGTTCCTGCGAAACGGGTACGGCGTGAACCGCCGCGACCTGATGTTCAACGACTTCGTGATCGTCGGGCCCGAGAGCGACCCGGCGGGGATTCGGGGGACGGGCTCCGCGACCGACGCGCTCGCGGCGATCGCGGAGGCCGGCGAGACGTTCGTCTCTCGCGGCGACAACTCCGGCACCCACGCCAAGGAGCTGACCCTCTGGGAGGCGGCCGGCACCGAGCCGGGCGGCGACTGGTACCAGGAGACCGGCACCGGGATGGGGGAGGCGCTCAACGCCGCCACCCAGCAGGGCGCGTACACGCTCTCCGACCGGGGCACCTTCATCTCGCAGCGCTCCGAGATCGATCTCGCGATCCTCGTGCAGGGGCCGATCGAGGGCGGACCGGAGATCCTCGCGAACCCGTACGGGGTCATGGCGGCCAACCCTGGCGTCCACGACGGGGTCAACTACGACCTCGCGATGGCGTACATCGGGTGGATCACGAGCCCCGGCGTGCAGGAGTCCATCTCGGGCTACGAGGTGAACGGCGAGCAGCTGTTCTTCCCCGAGGCCGTCTCGGAGGACCCGAACTTCGGGCAGTACGTTCCGGAAGGTTGGAGTAGCGACTCCGCCGACGAGTGAGCGTGTCTCTCGCGGCGATCCCGGAGCTGGCGCCCGCGCTCCTCGACCTCCCGTTCAGGGAGGGGTACGTCCGAAGCATCGTCTTCGTCTCGCTGTACGTGAGCGTCACCGCGGTGGCGCTGAGCACGCTGTTCAGCGTGCCGGTCGCCGTCGCGATCGGCTTCGCCGACTTCCCCGGAAAGGGGTTCGTGAAGTCCGTCGTCAACACGGGGATGGGGTTCCCGAGCGTGGTCGTCGGACTGATCGTGCTCTTCGCCGTGTCCAATCAGGGCCCCCTCGGATCGCTCGATCTCGTCTTCACCCGGGAGGCGATGATCATGTCGCAGTTCGTGCTCGCGACGCCGCCGATCACGGCCATCACGTTGGCGGCCGTCTCCGGGGTCGACGAGGGCGTCCGAGACGCCGCGCGCGCGCTCGGCGGCACGCGCCTCGACGCGGCCCTGGTCGTCTTGAAGGAGGCGCGCTACGGGATCGCCACCGCGATCTTGGCCGGGTTCGGCCGCGCCGTCAGCGAGGTCGGCTCGGTGCTCATCGTGGGCGGCAACATCACGAGCGCGGACGGGATCTCGAAGACCCGGACGCTGACCACCGCCATCCAGCTCGAGGCGCGGCAGGGGCAGTACGAGACGGCGATGATCCTCGGCGCGGTCCTCGTCGCGCTCGTGTTGACCGTCAACGCCGTGGTCGTGCACTTCGGCGACAGCGGGGTGACGCGGTGATGCTCCGCGCGACGGGCGTCTCGCAGTCGTTCGGCGGCGAGCGCGTGTTCGACGACCTCTCCGTGGAGGTCGACGCCGGCGAGGTGCTCGGGGTCATCGGCCCCTCCGGAGTGGGCAAGACGACGCTGCTCCGGACGCTCGCGCTCTCGCTCGAACCCGACGCGGGGACCGTCGCCCTCGGCGGCACGGAGGCGTGGACCGCCGAGGAGTCGGAACGCCTCGCTCTGCGGCGGCGGGTCGGGATGGTCTTTCAGGAGGCGAGCCTCTTCGACGCCTCGGTGGGCCGCAACGTCGAGTACGGGCTCCGGGTCCGGAGCCCGTGGAGCGACCGGATCGCCGCGGCGCTGGGCCTCGCCGAGACCCCGGACGCGGTTCGCGAGTCGCTCGACGTCGTCGGACTGACGGACAAGGCGGACCAACACGCCGACTCGCTGTCGGGCGGGGAGGCCCAGCGCGTGTCGTTCGCCCGCGCGCTGGCGTACGATCCCGACGTGCTGCTGCTCGACGAGCCGACCTCCGACCTGGACCCGCGGAACACCGCGGTCATCGAGGAGGCGATCGGCGAGGCTCGGAGCCGGGGCATCGGCGTCGTCGTCGCGACCCACGACATGCACCAGGCCGAGCGCGTCGCCGATCGGGTCGCGGTGCTGCTCGACGACGGGATCACGGAGGTCGGCCCGACCGAGGCGATCTTCGAGGATCCCGACGACGAGCGCACTCGGAAGTTCATCTCCGGGGAGTTGGTGTATTGAGCCCCTGCCGACCCGGAGCCTTTTGAACGACGGCGGCGAACTGCGACGAGATGCACCGCCGTCGATTCCTCCGGAGGTTCGCCGCCGGAGGCGCCCTCCTCACGGCCGGCTGTAGCGCCCTCCGCGGACCGGGAGTCCCGTTCCGGTTCGCCGTCGTCAACCGCCGCGAGCGCGCGTATCACGTCGACTTCACTCTTCGCACCTCCCACGGCGACGCCCTCGTCGACGGCGCCGCCGACGTGGCTCCCAGACCGCCGGGCGACGACGAGTACGCCGAGCTGACCGTCGAGGACCTCGCGCGAGTGCGGAACGGCGACGAGATCGACGCGCGGGTCCGGGTCGACGGCCGGACGTACGAGGAGACCTACGAGGTGACCTGTGCCGAGAGCGACGCCGCTGAGAGCGCGCTGTTCTTCCGGATCCGCCACCCGGAGGCGCCCGCGTCGAACCCGACCGGGATGGAGTTCGGCGGGAGCGAGTGTTGAGAAACGGGTCGAGCGACGAGCTCAGCGGTCGCCGGCGCCGAGATCGAACGACAGCTCGACCGCTTCGCCGGCGTCTGCGTCGCCCGCGTCGACCACGTCGTCGCCGGCGGCGAACCCGGCGTGGAGGTGCTCGTAGGTGCGGTCGATCGCCTCCACGATCACCTTCGTGTCGCCCGTGACGGGCATGAAGTTCGTGTCGCCGTTCCACCGCGGGACGACGTGGGTGTGGAGGTGGTCGATCGAGCCGCCGGCCGCCGAGGCGCCGAGGTTCTGTCCGGTGTTTACCCCGTCGGGGTCAACGTCGCGGCGCAGCGCCGCGAGCGTCGCCGCCTTCAGCTTCGCGTGATCGAGGAGGGTCGCGTCGTCGAGGTCGGTGGGGTCCTCGCGGTGTTCGTCCGGGATCACCATGGCGTGGCCCGGGTTGTACGGCGCGTTGTTCAACAGGACGTAGTTGCGCTCGCTGCGGGCGACGACCCGGGCCTCGCGGGCGTCCTCGCGCTCGGGCAGGACACAGAACGGGCAGCCGTCGATCGGGTCGGAATCGCGCTCGACCCACTCGATCCGCCAGGGAGCGTAGATCCGGTCCATCAGTCGTCGAAGCCGTGGATGCCCGCCGTCGTCACCTCGACGCCATCCTCGGTGATCAGGAGGGTGTGTTCCGCCTGACTCACGAGGGCGTCGTCGGCCTCCTTCAGGACGGGGTACCCCTTCACCGCGTTCGCCTGCTTCAGCCGGCGCAGGGCCATCTCCGCGCGGTCGCCCTCAAGCCACCGCGCCGCGAACGGGAGGTCGTCGAACGCCTCGATCTCCTCTAAGGCCTGTCGCGCGCGGCGGTCGCGGACGCTCGCGGAGCCCTGGCGCTCGAAGATCTCCTCTTCGGTCCCCTCGCCGACCTTCCCGCGGCCGTCGGTGGCGAACGGCTCGATGGCGACCGCCTGTCCGGGCTCCAGCTCGACCGAGCGGTCGACGCCCCGGTTCGGAACGGTGGGGCCGGTGTGCGCGTCGTAGCGCTCGACGCCGTGCCCGGAGAGGTTCAACACGGGCGTGTAGCCGTAGCCGCGGATCACGTCCTCGATCGCGCCGCCGACCACGCCGACCTCGACGCCCGGCCCGGCCTCGTCGACGGCGGCCTCCAGCGCCATCTCCGCGGCCTCGACCAGCTCGGGGGTGCCCGTGTGGTCGACCGTGACCGCGGCGTCGGCGATGTAGCCGTCGACGTGGACTCCCACGTCCAGACACACCATCTCCTCGCCGAACTCGGTGTCGTCGTCTCGGCCCGGCGTGGCGTGGGAGGCCTCGGGGTCGACGCTGATGTTGACGGGGAACGCGAGGCCGGCCCCCTGTTCCCGGATGAAGTCCTCCGTCCACTCGGCAACCTCGAGGTGGGTCCGCCCCGGCTCGACCATCTCGCGGGCCTCGTTCATCGCCTCGACCAACACCGCACCGGCCTCCCGGTAGCTCTCGACCGCGTCGTCGTCTAGGGATCCGTGACTCATGTCACCGGGTTCGTCGACCGACCGCAAAGAGGTTGCGGAGGGCGAACGCCGCCCGTTCCGCCACGGTGCGGGGTCGTTACCCGCCGTCGCGTCGCCGCCGGGGATCCGAGCCCGGTTCTCTGCCAGCGTCGCCGTCGACCCCCCGCGGGCGAGTCTCCGCGGGCTCGCGGTTCGCAGTCGACTTCGCGCCGTCATTGGTCGACGCCACGCCGTCCGCGGACTCTCCGTTGTCCGCGAACTCCCCGTCGCCCGCAAACCCCCCGTCGCCCGCAGGCTCCTCGTCGCCCGCCGCCGAAGCGCCGTCCGGCGTCGGGAACCACATCGTGACCAGCGTCCCCGTCGGCTCGCGGGTGTGGATCTCCAGCTCCCCGCCGGACTCCGTGACGATCCAGTGGACGAGCCAGAGCCCGAGCCCGCTCGCGTGTTCGAGCGCCGTCTCGCGCGCCTCCGAGAACACGCTCCGCTCGACCGGCGGGATCCCGGGACCGTTGTCCGCGACGGCGACCCGGAACCCCTCGCCGTCGCGGTCGACGCTCACCTCGACGATGGGTTGGTTTCCGTCGTTGTGGACGACCGCGTTCTCCAACACGTTCCGGACCGCGGACTCCAACAGCTCGTCGGCGCACACCACCGCGGAATCCGGCGTCGACACGGTCACCGTCGTCTCCGGGAACGACGACTCCAGCGAGCCGCAGAGCCGCGTGACCAGCGGCGACAGGTCGATCTCCGTCCGCGCCCCGTCGCTGTGGAGCGCCACGTCGATCTCGCGGGCCTGGTCGCTGAGGTGCGTCAGCGTCTCCACCTTCCGGTCGATAACGTCGAGGTACTCGTCGCCGTCGGCGTCGACGTGGTCCCGCAGGAGGTCCGCGTAGCCGCCGATGACGTTCGTGTCGTTTTTGAGGTCGTGTCTGAGCACTCGGTTGAGGACCTGGAGGCGCTGTTCGTACCGCCGGCTCTCGGTCACGTCGGTGGCGGTGATGACCACCTCTTGGGTGTCCTCGAACAGCCGCTCGACCGTCGTTTCGAACTGCCGCCAGTTCCCGTTCGCGTGGGCGATCCGGTGGTCGAGCAGCTGCTGGTCGTCGGTCTCGAAGGCGCGCTCGAACGCGGCCTGGGCCTCCCGCCGGTCGTCGGGATGGACCAGATCGATCACCGGTCGCCCCTCGATCTCCTCGGGGGCGTGGCCGAGCAGGCGCTCTATCGACGGGCTCACGTACCGGAGCAGCCCGTCGGTCCCGCAGACCGCGATGACGTTCGGCGACTTCTCGATGAGCGCCCGATAGCGCCGCTGGAGGGTCTCGCGCTCGGTGATGTCGCGGAACAGGAGCACGGTCCCGTCCCCCGAACCGCCCGGGGCGCTCGGGGCGGCTTCGGATTCCGGGCCGCTCCGAAGCACCGGACCGAACCCGGATCCAGTCGGGGCGATCGAGTGGGCGGCGACGGTCAGGAAGCGCGGCTCCGACCCCCCGTCGATCGTCACCCTGAGATCTTCGTCCGGGCCCGTCCCGGACGCGGGGTCGCCCCCCTCCCGGTCACCGTCGCCGCTCCCGGACGACGCGAGGTCGACCACCGCCGGCGCCCGGGCGAACGCCTCTTCGACGTCACAGCCGATCGTCGCGCCGGGGAACAGCCCTCGGGCCGGCCGGTTCATGTCGACGACGCGGTCGTCGCCGTCGACCACCACGACGCCGTCAGAGAGATTTGTGAACACCGCGTCGCGGGCGATCGGCGAGAGGTCGAGGAGCCGGTAGCGGAACACGACCCACCCGAGCAGCCCGGACGTGGCCGCGAACGTGACCGGGGTGAGGTCGACGAACCGGGGACCGAGTGCCCCGCTGATCCCGACGACGCCGACGGACATCGGCGCGACCCCCGCGACGAGCAACAGCACGGCCTGCCACCGGAACACGCCGTCCCGCGCGAGCGCGGCGTAGCCGAGCACGCCGAACGTGAACAGGTTCACCGCGTAGCTGTACGTCATGAACCCGATGAGCGCGGAGGTCGGCGCGTACTCCATGACGAGGTATCCGTTCGCGCCGTCGAGCGCGGGGGACGTGTAGAAGAGGGGGTCGGCGCCGACGAGGAAGACGCCGCCGACGACGGTCGCGGGGACGAGACAGAGGAGGAGGAGCCGGCGGGGGCGGAGCCACGACACCCAGCCGACGTACGCGAACACGAACGCGGGCCAGGCGACGGCGAGCATCGCGATCCCGACCCAGACGAGGCGGTTCCACGACAGGGTCGCCGACAGCGTCGTCGCCGACAGCTGCCCCGCGTACGCCAGCGACCAGACGCCGCTGGCGACCGTGACTCCGACGAAGCTCCGCAGGAGCGGGGCCTCTCCCTTTGACCGGTTCCAGACCGCGTAGGCGGCGAAGGCAAACGACGCGAGCGACGCCACCAGTAACGGCGCCGTGTACGGCGTCGGTTGCCACTCCATCGATACCGGGCGAACGACTGTGACAGATAAAAAGGAATCGGACCGAACATCCTAATACCGGGGCGAAACCACGAGACGTATGCTCGAACCGGGCGATTCCGCACCCGAGATCACGCTGTCCGACCAGCACGGCGCCACCGTCACCGTCGACCCGTCCGCGGCGCGCTACACGGTCGTCTACTTCTACCCGCGGGCAGACACGCCGGGCTGTACCGCCGAGGCGTGTAGCTTCCGCGACGAGTGGGACGCCTTCGAGGGCGCCGACATCGCGGTCGTCGGGATCAGCGACGACCCCGTCGACGACCTCGAGCCGTTCGCCGAGGAGTACGACCTCCCGTTCACGCTGCTCTCCGACCCCGACGGCGCGGTCGCGAGCGCGTACGACTCCTACGGCGAGAAGCAGATGTTCGGCAACACCTTCGACGGCGTGTTCCGGAACACGTACGTGCTCGACGACGAGGGGACCGTCGTCCTCGCCTACGAGGGCGTTTCCCCCGAGGACCACGCGGTCGAGATCCTCGAGGATATCGAGGCGCTGCAGGACTGAGAGGGGCGCGATCGGGTTTCAACACCCACGAGCCTCCTCGCGGGAGGCGCGCTCGGATGTGGCTCCACTCGGTACGGACCCACCGACGATCGACGGCGGGAGTGGATATTGCAGATCGGTATCGGCGGTACAGTATTTAAAAAGCACGAGCGGCGGCGACAGTCGGTTATAAACAACCGTTGCGGTGGCGCGTGCCTGCGAGCGGTCGCCCCCGGCGACCGCTAGACAGCACGCGCGAGGGAGTCGCTGGCGCCTTATAAGGCGCCGGCGACGAGGCTGGGGAGGTGTGAGGTGCGGTGCTGTGCTGTGCGGGGCGGGACTCAAAGGGGCAGTCGCTGCGGGCGGCGCAGGCGTTCACGAGAGCAGAGCTCTCGTGAGCCAATCAGAACGCTTCGCGTTCTGATGACGACGTAAGCACCGCAGGGAGCGAGTGAAACGAGCGACCGAGGAGCGCAGCGAGCGTGCGCCGCCCGCAGCGACTGGGGCTTTGCAGGCCGTCACTCCAGAGCCGACGATCACGTATAAGCACCCGCCACCACCACAATCCGATTTATAAACAACCGACTCACCGCAATGATTCACGTACTCCCGCTGTCTCTCTCCCGCCGACGCGCCTTTATAAACGACGGCCGTACGATCCGCATGGGCTATCCGGTCACCTACTACTGTCCGCACTGCGGGACCCTCGTCGAGCTGGAGCGCGACGGCTACCTCGCGGACAAGGCGGTGACGCCGTACCCCCTCGAGGGGTGGGAGTACGTCGCTCCGACGGCGCCGTTCGAGGGCGACGACGCCGACGGCGTTCGGTTCGTCTGCGGCGAGAGCGAGGGCGTCGACTGGGACCCGCACGACGGCGTTCGCGGGTCGGACGCGGGCGGCGAGGAGCCGTACCGCGAGCCGGACCCCGAGGGGACCGGCTGCGGCGAGCCGTTCTACCTCTCGTTCGTCCGATACGACGAGGGGCGCGAGATCGACCCGCGGGCCGAGAGCGAGCTGGTGGAGATCGATCCCGATCCCCGTCCGAGCGGGCCGCGGGGGCCGGGCGGTCCCGAGGGACCGGACGGGGGCGGCGATGGCTCGGACGGCGGGTTCTGGTAGGGCCGCTGGCGACTCCGCCGTCAGCGTCGCCCGTAGCGTTATCCCGCTGAAGCGAGATGGTGACGCATGGCAGACACCAAGTCGGGGCGCGACAAGCAGGCGCGTGACGAGGAGCGCAGACAGATACGGCGGGACATCTCGGAGGCCCGAGAGCGCGGCGACGAGGCGGACCCGACCGCCGAACCGCCGGCCGAGTGCCACCGCCGCGGCTGCGCCGAGCCCGTGGCGTTTTCGGTCACCGAGCGGTACCAAGAGGAGACCGGGGCGGGCGCCGTGGAGGCGACCGCGTTCCTCTGTGCGGACCACGCCGGCGACGAGTCGCCGGTGAACCTGGACGACGCGTACGAGGGGTACGTGTTCCGCGTCGAGCCGGTCGCCGCCGGGGCCGGCGGTAACTGAAACGCCGCCACCGCTGGCGACGCCGACGACTGACAAACCACTTACTGCGGGAGCGAGAAGGGTCCGCCATGGAAAGCATCAACCGGACCGCGATCGAGCTCGTCGACGAGGCGCTCGACTTCGCCGGCGAGCTCGACGTCGTCGGCTACGATCTGGACAACGGCGCCACCGTCGTCGACTTCGGCGTCGACGCCGCGGGCGGCGTCGAGGCGGGACTGCTGCTCGCCGAGATCCAGACCGCCGGCCTCGCGAACCTCCGAACCCGCATGGGCGAGGTCGCGGGCGCGCCGCGCCAGTACGTCGAACTGTCGACCGACCACCCCGCCGTCGCGCTGCTCTGCTCGCAGAAGGCGGGCTGGGAGCTCGCGTTCGACTCCGGCTTCGAGGGGCTCGGCTCGGGGCCGGCCCGCGCGCTCGTCGGTCAGGAGGCCGAGTTCGAGCGCGTCGGCTACTACGACTCCTCCGAGTTCGCGACGCTCGCGGTCGAGTCGACGACGCTCCCGACCGAGGAGGTCGCCGAGCACGTCGCCGACCTCGCCGAGGTCGACGCCGAGGGCGTGTTCCTGCCGGCGTACGCCACCGGCTCCACCGCGGGCTCGGTCGCGACCGCGGCCCGCGCCGCGGAGCTCGCCGTGTTCCGCCTGCTGGAGCTCGGCTACGAGCCGACCGACGTGCTCCACGCCTCCGGCTCGGCGCCGATGGCCCCGGCCACCCGCGACGAGGACGTAGCGATGGGGCGGACGAACGACGCCCTCGCGTACGGCGGCGAGGTCCACCTGCAGGTCGCGCGCGACGACGACCGCTTCGACCAGATCGTCTCGACCGCCCGCGAGGAGTACGGGACCCCCTTCGTCGAGGTGTTCGAGGACGCCGACTGGGACTTCTACGAGGTCGACGAGCGCGTCTTCGCCCCCGCGAAGGTCACCGTCGACGTGATCGACGGTCCCGTCTACACGGTCGGCGAGACCGACGAGGAGCTGCTCGCGGAGTCGTTCGGCTACCGCTGAGGCGGTCGAGCAAATGCGTCTGAAGCCCGTCCCCGAGCCCCCCGACGAGCTCGACGACCTCCGCGCGTTCCAGCGGGCGGTCCCGCTCGTCCCCGGGAGCACCGACGACTGCTGCGCCCGGCTCCGCGAGCGCCGGGGGCTCTCGGACCGACAGACCGCCAACGACTGGCTGGCGTTCCTGCGCGCGCTCGGGCTGGCCCGGGAGACGCCGCGCGGGTTCGTCAGGACCGACGCGGAGCCGACCCCGGAGCTGGTCCGCGAGGGGCTCCAGGAGGGCGTGCTCCTCGTTCCCGAGGCCCTCTCGGCCCTGCGAGCGGCCTCCGCCGCGGACCCGCTCACGCCCGACGACCTGTTCGCGGCGACGCGGGAGTCGGTGCCCCGACACGACCGCGCCCGCGACCCGAACTGGGAGGCGACGTGGCGCGGGCGCGCCGACCGGCTCCTGCGGTGGCTCGCGCTCGTCGACCTCGCCGAGCCGGTCCCGGCGACCGAGCCGACCGAGGGCGGCGATCCGGAGCCGCGTTCGGTCGCCTACGTCGCCGGCGACGCCGCCTGAGCCCTCGGTTTCGAGGCGCTGTCGGCGATCCGTGACAAGCCTTTTACTCGGAGCCGGAGAGGGAGAGGCATGGGACGATTCGACGGGCGGGACGGGCCGCTGTCGGTCCGGTACGAGCCGGCGAGCGTGAAGGACCTGCTCGTGGAGATGAAAGACACCGCCGAGCTGTTGATCGACCTGTCGTACTCCGCGGTCCTCCACGGGAGCCCGACGATCGCCCACGAGGTCGTCGAACTCGAACACCGGATGGACGTGCTCCAGATGCGCGCGCGGATGAGCCTCATGCTCGCGGCGCGGAGCCCCGACGAGGCCGAGACGCTCGCGCCGGTGCTCGGCGTGGTCGGCGCGGCCGACAAGATCTCCGACGCCGCCGGCGACATCGCCAAGATCGTCACCGAGGAGATCGGCCTCCCCGACGCGATGCGGGGCGCGCTCACCGAGGGTGTCGAGACCCTCGTCCGCGCCACCGTCTCGCCCGACTCGGCGTACGCGGGGCGGACGCTGAAGGACATCGACCTGGAGTCAAAGACGGGCGTGCGCGTCATCGCGATCCGGCGCGACGACGACTGGGTGTTCAATCCCGGGCCGAAGACCCGGATCGAGGCCGGCGACGTGACGCTCCTCCGCGGGCCCGAGACGGGCGTCGCCGACGTCCACCCGACGCTGACCGGCGACCCGTTCGACCCGAGCGACCCCCCGGAGCCGGCCATCGACGACTTGGAGCGCGCGGTCGACTCCATCGTGCTGATGAAGAACCTCTCGGAGCTGGCGGTCGACCTGGCGTACGGCTCCGTCCTCTTCGACAACGAGGCGCTCGCCGAGGAGGTGTCCAACCTGGAGATCGAGGTCGACGCGCTCCAGTCGCGGTTCGAGGCGTGGACGCTCCGGGCCGCCCGCGAGGCCGACGACCCCGTCTCGCTGCGCGGGCTGATCCACCTCGGCGTCGCCACCGAGGAGATCTCCGACGCCGCCTTAGAGATCACCGAGGGGGTCATGCGCGACATCGGCGTCCACCCGGTCGTGGAGATGGCGGTCCAGGAGTCCGACGAGATCATCACCCGGACCGTGGTCGGCGAGGGGAGCGACCTCGACGGGACCCGGGTCGAAGAGGGGATCCCCGCGACCGACATCTCGACGAGCGTCATCGCGATCCGGCGCCCCGACGAGGGGTGGCTCGTCGGCCACGACATCGACACCACCCTCCGCGCCGGGGACGCCGTCATCTCGAAGGGGACCCGCACCTCGGCCGCGGAGTTCGAGGCGCTCGCGGCGTGACGGTGTCCGAAACGGACGATCCGGCTCGGCTCGTCCGGGCGTACTACGACGCGCTCGACGCCGGCGAGTACGACCGCCTCGCGGCCCTGCTCGACCCCGGCTTCGTCCAGCGACGCCCCGACCGCACCTTCGAGGGGCGCGACCGCTTCGTCGCGTTCATGCGCGACGAGCGCCCGATGACCGACACGACCCACGCCGTCGACGCGGTGTTCCCAAAAGGACCCGGCGTCGCCGTCCGCGGGCGGCTGCTCGACGCCGAGGGCGACGAGGTGTTCGCGTTCGTGGACGTGTTCTCGATCAGCGACGAGCGGCTTACCGAACTAGAGACGTACGCGGCGTCGGGCGAGGAGTGACGCCGGCCGAGGGCGGCTACGACTCGTACTCCGCCCAGACGTACCGCGTCCCGTAGCTCCGGTAGGGCCGCCACGCGTCGCCGATCTCGCGCATCTCCGCGCGGGTCAGCTCCTCGCCGTCGTTGTACACCTGCTCTATCCCCTTCCGCACCGCGAGGTCGCCGAGCGGGAGCACGTCCTCGCGGCCCAGCGCGAAGATCAGGTACATCCGGGCGGTCCACTCCCCGACGCCCCGGATCTCGGTGAGCGCGGCGACGACCTCCTCGTCGCTCGCGTCGGCGAGCCCCTCTCGCGTGAGGTCGCGGTCGCCGTCGCTGAAGGCCCCGGCGACCTCGCGCAGGTACTCGACCTTCGTGCCGCTGAGCCCGGTCTCGCGGAGCCGGTCCTCGTCGGCCGCGAGGACGCGGTCGGGCGTCGGGTCGCCGCCGAGGGCGTCGAGGAACCGCTCGTGGATGGCCGCCGCGGACGCGGTCGAGAGCTGCTGGTTCACGATCGAGGTACAGAGGCGCGCGAACTCGTCGCCGGCGGGCTCGACCCTCAGCGGGCCGTGCCGGTCGATCAGCCGCGCCATCGTCGGGTCCTCGCGCAGGGTCGCCGCGACTCGCTCGTTCATCGGGAGGCGGTTGGGGCCGGAGACGGGAGTGCGTTTCTCTCGCGATCCCGAGGAGCGATAAACTTACAGTGCGTTTTTCGTTTGGAAGATGGAAACGTTCAACCATGACGGTTCCGACCGTTCCGGTATGCAGCTCGAAGACGTCCAGCGCGTAACGGTTCTCGGCGCCGGAAACATGGGACACGGCATCGCGGAGGTGGCCGCGCTCGCCGGCTACGACGTTGCCCTCCGGGACATCGAAGAGGAGTTCGTTCAGGACGGCTACGACCAGATCGAGTGGTCACTCGGCAAGCTCGCCGAGAAGGACCGGATCGGCGACGAGGAGGCGGAGGCCGCGCTCGACCGCGTGGAGACCTTCGTCGACCTCGGGGACTCCCTGGCCGACGCCGACGTGGTGATCGAGGTCGTCCCGGAGAAGATGGCGATCAAGAAGGACGTGTACGACGAGGTCGTCGAGTACGCCCCCGACGAGGCCGTCTTCGTCACCAACACCTCCAGCCTCTCTATCACCGAGCTCTCCGAGGTCACCGACCGCCCCGAGCGCTTCTGCGGGATGCACTTCTTCAACCCGCCGGTGCGGATGGACCTCGTCGAGGTCATCTCCGGGAAACACACTTCCGAGGAGACCCTCGAACTGATCGAGGGGCTCGCGGAGTCGATGGGGAAGACCCCCGTCCGCGTCCGGAAGGACAGCCCCGGCTTCATCGTCAACCGGATTCTGGTCCCCCTGATGAACGAGGCGGCGTGGATCGTCGAGTCCGGCGACGCGACGATGGAGGCGGTCGACTCCACGACGAAGTTCGACATGGGCCTGCCGATGGGCTCGTTCGAGCTCGCGGACCAGGTCGGCATCGACGTGGGGTATCACGTCCTCGAGTACATGCACGAGGTGCTCGGTGACGCCTACCGACCCTGCCCGCTGCTCGTCGAGAAGGTCGAGGCCGAGGAGCTGGGGAAGAAGACCGGCTCCGGCTTCTACGACTACGAGGACGGCGGCGCGCAGATCCCCTCGGACGCGATCGACGCCGACGTGCGGAGGCGCCTGCTCGCCGTGATGGCCAACGAGGTCGCCGGCCTCGTCGGGAACGACGTGGCCGACCCGCCCGCGATCGACCGCGCGGTGATGCTCGGCGCCGGCTTCCCGGACGGCCCCGCGAAGCTCGCCGACGCCGAGGGGCTCGCCGGCCTCGTGGACGTGCTCGACGACCTCCACGAGGAGACCGGCGAGGCGCGCTACGAGGCGACTGACCACCTCCGCGAGGCCGCCGAGGCGGGCGGGTTCCACGGCGAAAGCGGCGGGGACGCTGACGGCGAGGGCGACGACGCGCTCGCCGGCTACGACACCCTCAACGTCGCCGTCGAGGGCCGGGTCGGCCACGTCGAGATCGACCGCCCGCACCGGATGAACACGATCAGCGGGGAGCTGCTCGACGAGCTCGCGGACGCGATCGACCGCCTCGACGCGGACGACGAGGTGCGGGCGATCCTGCTGTCCGGCGCGGGCGACCGCGCGTTCTCCGCGGGCGCCGACGTACAGAGCATGGCCGCCGGCGGCGCGGACCCGATCAACGCGGTCGAGCTCTCGCGGCAGGGACAGCAGACGTTCGGGAAGCTCGAAGAGTCGGACAAGCCCGTGGTCGCCGCCATCGACGGCTACTGCCTCGGCGGCGGGATGGAGCTCGCGACCGCGGCCGACATGCGCGTCGCCTCCGAGCGCTCGGAGCTGGGCCAGCCGGAGCACAACCTCGGGCTCCTCCCGGGGTGGGGCGGCACCCAGCGGCTCGCCCGGATCGTCGGCGAGGGGCGCGCCAAGGAGATCATCTTCACCGCCGAGCGCTACGACGCCGAGACGCTAGAGGGGTACGGGTTCCTCAACGACGTGGTCCCGGGCGACGAGCTCGACGAGCGCGCGTGGGAGCTGGCCGAGCAGCTCGCCGCCGGCCCGCCGATCGCCCAGAAGTACACGAAGCGCGCGATGCACGCCGGCCGCACGGACGGCGAGGCCGGCCTCGAAGTGGAGGCGATGGGCTTCGGCCACGTGATGAACACCGACGACCTCATGGAGGGCGTCACGGCGTTCATGGGCGACGGCGAGCCCGAGTTCGAGGGGAAGTAGGGGCCGGCGGCCCCTAGCGGCTCATTCCGCCAGCCGCGCCGCGAAGAACGTCCAGTCCGCGTCGTCGCCCTCCTCCAGCGAGTCGTCGACTCCCCACTCCCGCTCGACGGCGAACCCCGCGTTCCGGAGGTGCTCCCGCGTCGCCTCCGCCCCCGCGATGTGCCACTGCATCTCGACGCCGGTGTCGAGCCAGTCCGGGTTCGTCCCGGTCCACTCCTCGGGGCCCTCCGAACAGAGCAAGCGACCGCCCTCGTCGAGGACGCGGGCGAACTCGTCGACGACTTCTCGGTGTTGCTCGCGCGGGACGTGGATCAGCGAGTGGTAGGCCGTCACCGCGTCGAACGCGCCGTCGCGGAACGGGAGCGCGGCGATGTCCCCCTGCGCGAGCGCCGCCGCGGGGGCGTTCTCGGCGGCCAGCCGCAGCTGCGTGCGCGAGATGTCCGTCCCGACCGCGGTCGCCGTCGCGGCCAGGTCCCGGAGGACCGGCGACCCCTGTCCGCAGCCGGCGTCCAAGACGCGCGCCGACTCGGGTAGTTCGCGGACGAACCGGGAGAGGACCTCGCGTCCGCGGCCGTCTTCGGTCCGATCCGCGGCGTACGCCTCGGCGAGAGCGTCGTACCCGCGACGGACGGCGTCCTTATCGACCATGCGAACCGGGTACCGGAGCACCGCTATTTAAACTGCGGGAAAACGGCGGGGTCGCCGTAGTCGCCCCGTTAGACGTACCCTTCCTCGACGAGCAGCTCGCCGTTGAGCAGCGAGGCGCCCGCGGCGCCGCGGATCGTGTTGTGCGCGAGGCAGTTGTACTTCGCGCCGGCGTCCGTCGCCTGCACGCCGCCGGCGACGATGCCCATCCCGTCCGCGTACGTGCGGTCGAGGCGGGGCTGCGGGCGCTCGGGCTCGTCGTCGCCGAACACCTTGATAAGCTGGTCGGGCGAGCTGGGGAGGTCGCCGGCGCCCTCGAACGAGCGCATCGCCTCGCGGAGGTCCGCTGGCGAGGGGTCCTCGGCGAACTCGGCGAAGACGTTCTCCAAGTGGCCGTCGAGCGTGGGGATCCGGTTACAGGAGGCGGCCACGTCGGCGCCGTGGAGGTGGACCTCCGCGCCGTCAAACTCGCCGAGGAGCTTGCGCGACTCCGTCTCCATCTTCTCCTCCTCGCCGCCGATGTGCGGGATCGCGTTGTCGATGATCTCCATTGAGGTGACGCCGGAGTAGCCGGCGCCGGAGACGGCCTGCAGGGTGGAGACGCGGACGCTCTCTAGGCCGAACTCGTCGATCGCGGCGAGCGTCGGGACCATCGTGATCGTCGAGCAGTTCGGGTTCTTCACGAGGGCGCCGTCCCAGCCGCGCTCGTCGCGCTGGACCTCGATCAGGTCGAGGTGCCCGGGGTTGATCTCGGGGATGGTGAGGGGAACGTCCGTCGCCATGCGGTCGTTCGAGGAGTTCGAGGAGACGACGTACCCCTCCTCTAAGAACGCGGGCTCGACCTCGGCCGCGACGCCCGAGGGGAGCGACGAGAAGAGCAGGTCCACGTCGTCGTCCGCGATTCCCGCTGGGGTCGTCTCGGCGACCTCCATCTCGGCGACGTCGTCCGGGATCGGGGTGTTCACGCGCCACTTGGCGGCCTCGCGGTAGGTCTCGCCGGCGCTGTCCGCGCTGGCGGTGACCGCGGCGAGGTCGAACGTCGGGTGGTCGTCGAGGAGCTGGATGAACCGCTGGCCCACGGCGCCGGTGGCGCCGAGGATGCCGACTCGTACAGACATTGCGCGTGGGTCCGTGACAGGGACGTAAGTGCGTTCGGATACGTGCCGATTCCGCCGGCCACCGCCGGCGGTCGGACGACCTCGCGTCCCGGACCGGCGTCGCGGCACGCGACATTTATATACTCCCCCGTGGCAGTACGTGACAATGACCGATTTCGGAGCGCTGTCCGTCGCGCCGCCGGTGCTCGCGATCGTGTTAGCAGTGATCACCCGAAAGGCCGTGCTGTCGCTGTTCCTCGGGATCTGGTCCGGGGCGGTGATCGTCACGGGCGGGCTGGGGATCGTCCAGACGTTCGAGTGGATCGTCGCGGCGGTCTCGAACGAGTTTCAGGCGACGATCCTCGTGTTCACCCTGCTGCTCGGGTCCGGCGTCGCCATGGTGTGGAACCTCGGCGGCACCGCCGCGGTCCGCGACTGGGCGCTCGAACGGCTCGACTCCCAGCGGCAGGCCGGGCTCGTCGCGTGGGGGCTCGGGATCGTCCTCTTCTTCGACGACTACGCCAACACCGCGATCGCCGGCTCGGCGATGAAGGACGTCTCCGACCGCCTCCGGATCTCCCGCGAGAAGCTCTCGTACATCGTCGACTCCACCGCCGCGCCCGTGGCGACGCTGGGGATCTCCTCGTGGGTCGCGTTCCAGCTGTCGCTCATCTCGGACGGGTACGAGGCCGCCGGCGTCGCCGAGGCGAACCGCCCCGGAACCTTCGAGGTGTTCGTCTCCTCCATCCCGTTCAACATGTACGCGATCCTCGCGATCGTGATGGTGCTTCTGATCGTGGGATCCGGCCGCGACTACGGCGAGATGCTGACCGCCGAGAACCGGTCGTGGACCTCCGGAAAGGTGACTCGGGACGAGGCGGTCCCCATGCAGGACGTGGCCGGCGAACTCGGCGAGCCGCCGGCGTCGACCCCCCGGCTCGTCAACTTCTTCGTCCCCGTGGCGGTCCTGATCGCGGTGACGGTCGCGACCGCGCTGTGGTCCGGCGAGTTCTCGCCCGTCGGGTTCGGCGGCGACCTCCTCGCCGGGGAGTTCGGGGCGGCCGGCGGGCGGCTGTGGGACGCCGCGCTCAACGCCTCCTACGAGGTGGCGCTGATGATCGGGTCGTTCGCGATGGTCGCCAGCGGCTTCGTCCTCGGGAAGGCGTACGGGATCTTCGGGGTCGGCGACGCGAGCGAGTACACGATCGACGGGTTCGGCATCATGCTCACCGCGGCCTCCATCCTCGTGCTCGCGTGGGGGATCGGCGAGGCGATCGACGCGCTCGGCACGGGCGACTACGTCGCGACCGCGGCCGTGGGCTCCGTCTCGGGGGCCCTGCTGCCCGCGCTCGTGTTCGTCGTCGCCGGCGTCATCGCCTTCTCGACCGGCACCTCGTGGGGCACGATGGGGATCGTCACCCCCATCGCGATCCCGATCGCGTGGGAGATCAGCGGCGGCGGCGCGGCGGGGCACACCCTCGTGGCGGCGATGGTCGGCGTCATCTTCTCCGGCGCCATCTTCGGCGACCACAGCTCGCCGATCTCCGACACCACCGTCCTCTCGGCGACGTTCACGGGGGCCGACCTGATCGACCACGTCCGCACCCAGATCTACTACGCGGTCACCGTCGCCGCCGTGGTCGTCCTCCTGTTGGTCCTCTGGGGGTTCACCCGGGTGACGCCGCTCGCCCTGCTCCCGCTCGGCGCCGCCCTGCTCGCCGGGCTCGTCTACGCCCTCTCCGAGTTCGACGCCGCCCGCCGCGGGATCGATCCGGTGTCGGTCTCGGAGCCGCAGACGGACGACGGCGAGCGCGTGGTGGTCGCCGGAACGGAACAGGACGACTGAGCGGCCGGCAGGCCGACAGGCCGGCACCTTATATACGACCGCCGGCTACCGTCGGATGCGCGCCCTCAGTCCCCGCCCGAGTACTCCCCGATGGGAGCGATGACCGCGCGGAGAACCCAGGCGCGTGACATCCGGTCGCTGACGCGACCCGCCCGTCGCCGCGCAGGCGACCGCCCGCCACGAGGGTTTCCCGGTCGACGCGGCACGCCGCCGGAGATGAGACCGGTCGTTAGTGTTGCGGGCGACATTCCGACGCTCGGGAGCGGCGGCGCTCGTCGGACCGATCAGCTCGGCGCGACGCGGACGCGTACGACGCGGTCACCGCGTCTCGACGGTCACCGCGTCTCGACGGTCACCGCGAGGTCGTCGACGTAGTGGGTCGCGTCGGCCTCCCAGATCACCGCCGTGCCGACGGCGAGGTGGAGCGTGTCGGTCGACAGCTCGGGAGTGGTCCACTCGAAGGCGTACTCCCGCCAGCCGTCGGCGAGCCACAGCGCGTCGCGGAGCCCGCCGTACGGCGTCTCGCCGAGCTCCGTCGTGTTGAGGCCGGGCTGCGGGAAGTCCTCCTCCGCCTCCGGCGGCTCCGGGCCGAGGCGCATCAGCGCGTGCCGGATCGTGTTGAACGATTCCGACTCGCTCCAGAACCGCCCGCTCACCTCGATTTCGTACGAGCTTCCCGACTCGACGGGTATCGGATGGGTCGCCCACGTGACCCCGTCGTCGTAGTCGCCCTGGTTCCAGATCCGGAGCGAGCGGTCTCCGGAGGACGCCTCCGCCTCGGAAAACGACACCTCCCAGTCGAACTCGTCGATGTCCACCTCGGGACCGATCGCGGCGTCGAACAGCCACTCGCCGATGTCCCCTTCGAACCCCTCCTCGAAGGCCGGGGCGTCGCTCCCGCCCGCACACCCCGCGACCCCGGCGAGACCGACGGCGCCGATTCCGGCGCCCGTCCGGAGCAGTTCGCGTCGTCTCACGGCGTCCCACGTTCGTCCATAACGGGCGATACGACGCCAGACCGACACAAAAGTACACGGTGCGTTACGGGTCCGGCGTGGAGTGGACCCCGCCCCGTCCCCGGGGATCGGTTTTAACACCGCATGCAAGAACGACTACCCACATGGCGCTCGGAGGGTCAGCCGTCCAGTTCGCGATCATCGCGGTCACCGTCATCGGTCTGTGGATCGGCGCCCGCGCCCTCGTCGACTCGACGGTCCGGATCGCCCGCCGGTTCGGCGTCAGCGAGCTGACGATCGGGCTGACGATCGTCGCGATGGGGACCTCGACGCCCGAGCTCGTCGTGACGGTCGACGCCGCGCTGGCGGGGCTCGGCGAGATCGGCGTCGGCAACGTCGTCGGCTCGAACGCCTACAACCTCGCGTTCATCCTCGGCGCGGTGTCGCTGCTTCGGGTCATCCCGGTCGAGCGCTCGCTGGTCCACCGCGACGGCGTCGCGCTGGTCCTCTCGACGGTGGCGGGATTCGCGGTCCTCTTCGACCGGACCGTGACCGGCGTCGAGGGCGCGCTGCTGGCGGGACTGTTCGCCGCGTACACGGCCTACGTCGTCCGGGACGAGCGCACGACGCACTCGATCGAGACCGAGTACACCGACTCTCGGGTCACCGGCGCGCTCCCGACAGGGTTCTCACACCGGGCCCGCGACGGGCTCCTGCTCGTCGGCGGACTGGCGCTCGTCTTGGTCAGCGGCCACTTCATGGTCGAGTCGGCGTCGGCGCTCGCGCGGGGCGCCGGCGTCTCCGACTGGGCGATCGGCGGGACGATCGTCGCCGCGGGGACCTCGACGCCGGAACTCGCGGTGTCGCTCGTCGCGATGCGACAGGGTCACGTCGGGATGTCCGTGGGCAACGTCGTCGGGAGCAACGTGTTCAACCTGCTCGGGATCCTGGGGATCGCGTCGCTCGTCCGTCCGCTCGCGGTCGGCGGCGCGGCGATCGAGACGCTCCTCTGGCTGACGGTTCTCACGGTCGTCATGGTCGGTGCGCTGTGGTCGGGGCGGCGGCTCTCCCGCACCGAGGGCGCCCTCTTCGTCTGCTCCGAGCTGACCCGGTGGGCGCTCGGTCTCCTGCGGATCTTCGGGTGATGCGGCGGCGGAGCCAAATCACCCCCGTCGCAAGTGACAACCCGCCGCTCGGCGAAGCCGTCGTTACATGCCGACGAACTCCACTGTCAGCGTCACCCTCGTCCGGAACGCCACGGTCCTCGCGACCGTCGGTGAGACGACCTTCCTCGTCGATCCGCTGTTCGCGTCGCAGGGCGCGTTACCGCCGATCGACAACACGCCGAACGACCGCGCGAACCCCCTCGTTCCGATGCCCGACGTCGACCGCTCCCACGACGCGGTGATCGTCACCCACCGCCACCCCGACCACTTCGACGACGCGGCGAGGGACGAACTGGACCTGGACGTCCCGCTGTTCTGTCAGCCCGCCGAGGCGGACGCGTTCGTCGAGGAGGGGTTCACCGACGTGCGCCCCGTCGAGGACGCGGCGTCGTTCGCCGGCGTCACGCTCCACCGAACCCCCGGCCGTCACGGGCACGGGGACCTGGCCGAGCGGATGGGGCCGGTCTCCGGGTTCGTCCTCGAGGGCGACGAGACGCTGTACCTCGCCGGCGACACGGTCTGGTACGAGCCGGTCGCGGAGACGCTGACCCGGTACGAGCCCGACGCGGTCGTCCTGAACGGCGGCGCGGCGCGGTTCAACGAGGGAGAACCGATCACCATGGGGGTCGAAGACGTCGCCGCCGTCCGCGAGGCCACCGACGCCGCGGTCGCCGCGGTCCACATGGAGGCGATCAACCACTGTCTGCTCTCGCGCGAGGAGCTGCGGTCGGAGACAGAGGACGTACTGGTGCCGGAGGACGGAGCGGAGATCGAGCTGTAGCTCCGTCGCTGTTCGAAGGCGGCGGTCCGCAAAAGGTCCGGGTGCGAGAATTGAACCACGGTCGGACGTGCTCGCTTCGCTGCGCGCGACCTCCCCGGTTCAATTCGCCGCGGATCCCCGCGGCTCGCGGTGTTGCTCGCCGTAGAAGGTCCGGGTGCGAGAATTGAACCCGCGTCTCAGCCTCCACAAGGCTGAAGGATAGTCCACTACCCTAACCCGGACACGCGTCGATATCTATCCCGCTTTGATAAATAACCGTTACGACTCCCGGACGGGCGTGTGACGCGGTGTCGTCCGGTGATCGTCACAGCTGGTCGGCCCGGCGACCGCCGTGACGACCACGCCGTTTTTACTCCCAGCCGGCGTATCGGCGGGCAACCGTGGCGTTCACCGACAAGATCTACGTGAAGAACCACCGGCAGCTCGCCTCCCAGCTGGAGACGAACATCCCGAAGGGGGCCTTCGCCGGCGCGACGCTCGACATGCTGTTCACCGGCGACGGGCTCTCGAAGCTGGACGAGACGACGCGGGACCGGATCTTGGACTTCGCGGAGGACTTCCTCGACTGCGACTGTCAGGCGAACCCCTACTGCGGCTGCCCGGAGGAGAAGTTCATGCGGTACGTCCTCGAACTGCGCGCCGAGGGGCTCGGCCCGCAGGCGATCGTCGACGTGATGAGCGACGACTACATGGTGTACGCCTACACCGGCGACGTGCTCTCGTTCCTCGACGACTCGGTGCGGCAGCTGGAGGCGGTCGAGACCCTCGCCGACGTCGAGGGGAACGAAGAGATGTCGGACCGGGCGCGGAGAGCGAAGCGGGAGCTGTCCGGCTGAATCGGCCGGACGGTGGCACGTCCTCCTAAGGACCGTCGGCAGCGTTCCCACACCCCCGGAGCGGCCGAACGGTCTAAGTGCGCTCGCGTCCGAACTCGACCAATGAGTCTTCGGCCCGCGTGGCTGACGTTCAGGCGATACGCGGCGGCGACGACCGGGATGACGCTGGTGTTGTTCTCGCTCGGGGTCTACACCGCGGCGACCGGGTCCGGGCTGGCGTGTCAGGCCCAGTGGCCGCTCTGCTCCGACCAGCTCATCCCGGCGCTGACGATCAACCCGGACTTCATCGAGTGGTTCCACCGCGTGTGGGCGATGGTCACCGGCTTCCTCATCGTCGGCGTCGCCGGGTGGACGTGGGTCGGCGGACTCGACCGCCGGACCCGGCTGGCGGCGACGCTCGCGGTCGCGATCCTCCCGCTGCAGATCACGGTCGGCGCCCTCACGGTCACCCTCGGCGGGCTCGTTCCCGGGGGGTACACGGTGTCGACGCACGCGGCCCACCTGATCGTCGCGCTGGGGATCTTCACCCTGCTCGGGCTGGCGACGATCTGGGGCGGCGGACGCGGCTCCCCGAGACTGCTCCGGGCCGCGGTCGGCGTCGCCGCCGTGGGGATCGTCGCCAGCGCGGTGTTCTCGCGGGCGGTCCCGTTCGTCACCTACGCGCCGGGCGCGCAGGCGGGGTTCTACGTGACCGGGCTCGCCGGCCACCTCGGCCTCGTCGCCGCCGTCGCGTACGCCACGGAGGCCGTCCGCACCGGCTACCCGGGGCTCGATCGGTCGACCGCGGCGACGGTCCGCCTGCTCGCGGCCGGCTCGATGGCCGCGCTGGTCGCCACCCTGCTTCTGGGCCGCGACCTGGTGTTGTACACCGCGTTCTGGCAGCGGCTCAACCTCGTCGCGCTCGGCGTCGCCGCTGCCCTCGCGCTCGGCGCCGCGTGGGCGGTCAGGGGCGTCGGGTCGGAGGGGACGACGGCGGGCCCGGTGCGCGGCGACTGAGTGCCGGCCAATCCGTCTGAGGGCCGGTCGACCCGTCTGAGGCTCCGTCGGGCGGACGACCCGCCCGAGGAGGAAAGGTTGAAATCAGTTCCCGTTCACCCACCGGTATGTCATACCGCACGGAGACGGACGTGAGCCGTCGGACGTACCTGAAGCTGACCGGTGGCGCAAGCGCCGTCGGACTGACCGGCGTCGCCGGTTGCCTCGGCGACGACAGCACCACGATCACCCCGGGCACCGCGCCCGGCTTCCCGCCGTTCGAGATGCAGCAGGACGGCGAGCTGGTCGGCTTCGACATCGACCTGCTGGAGGCCGTCGTCGCGGAGACCGACTACGAGCTGGGCGAGTGGGCCACCTTCGAGTTCGACTCGCTCATCCCCGCGCTCACCCAGAACGAGGAGATCGACGTGATCGCCGCCGCGATGACGATCACCGAGGACCGCCAAGAGACGATCGCCTTCTCCGACCCCTACTGGGAGTCCGACCAGGCGATCCTCGTGCGCGAGGGCGGCGACTTCCAGCCGTCGTCGTGGGAGGACTTCGAAGGCGTCCGCGTGGGCGCGCAGTCCGGGACCACCGGCGCGGACCAGGTGTCGTCGAACCTCATCGACCCCGAGATCATCTCCGAGGACGACTACTCCTCGTACGACAGCTACGTGTTCGCCGTCGAGGACCTCGAGAACGAGAACGTCGACGCCGTCGTCATCGACCTGCCCGTCGCGGAGACGTTCGCGGCCAACCGCGACGTGGAGGTCGCGTTCATCGAGGAGACCGGCGAGCAGTTCGGCTTCGGCATCCGGCAGGGCGAGTCGGAGTTCCAGTCGGCGCTGAACGACGGGCTCGCGACCGTCCGCGACGACGGGACGTACAGCGAGATCACGAGCACCTGGTTCGGTCAGGAGTAGGATGTCGGATCCGGCGACGCTCGCGCTCGCCGCGGCCGCCAGCGCCGCGGTCGAACTCCCGGCGTGCGGCGGCCTCCCGATCTCGGCCGGCGACGGGCTCGCGACGCTCGCGCCCGTCGGGCAGTCCGCCGACTGGTCGTTCGTCGGCGAGGCCGTGGACTGGGAGTTCGTGTTCCGGAACGCCGACTACCTCGGCGTCGGCGCCCTGTTGACGATCGGGCTCACGGTCGCGTCGATCCTGCTCGGGTTCGTCGTCGGGTTCCCGGCCGGCGCGGTCGAGGTGTACGGCGACGGCTACCTCAAACGGGCAGTCAGCACGGTCGGGATCGTGCTCCGCGGGACCCCGATCGTCGTGATCCTCATCGTGATGTACTTCGTCGTCGGCGTCCCGCAGATCAACCTCGGCGTCGCCACGATCTCCTCGGCGATGACCGCCGGAATCTTAGGGCTCGGCCTGCGCAGCGCCGCGTACCAGTCGCAGATCTTCCGGGCGACCCTTTCGAGCGTCGACGAGGGACAGCTCGAGGCGGGACGCTCGATCGGGCTCTCGCGGTTCGAGGCGGTCCGGTACGTCGTCGTTCCGCAGGCCCTGCGCCGGTCGATCCCGGGGTTCCAAAACGAGTTCACGATCGTCTTGAAAGACACCAGCATCGTGTTCGCTATCGGGCTCGCTGAGCTGCTCACACGGGGGTACGACCTGTTCTCGGAGCAGACGACCGCGGTGCTCGAAGTGGTCCTCTTCATCAGTGCAATCTACTTCGTCCTCACGTTCACGACGAACCGCGCGCTCGACTACCTCGGCGACTACTACGCGATCCCGGAGGGGGAGTCGGCGTGAGTGACGACGAGTTCCTCCGCGTGTCGGACGTCTCGAAGTGGTACGGCGAGGAGAAGGTCCTCGAAGAGGTCTCCTTCGAGATGGACCGGGGCGACGTGACCGTCCTGATCGGTCCCTCCGGCTCCGGGAAATCGACCATGCTGCGCTGCGTCAACCGGCTCGCGGAGGCGCAGGAGGGGTCGATCCTGCTGGACGGCGAGGAGGTGCTCTCGCCGGACCTCGACGTCGACGAGCTCCGCCGCGAGGTCGGGATGGTGTTCCAGGGGTTCAACCTGTTCGCGCACCTCACCGCGGTGGGCAACGTCGCGCTCGGCCCGCGGCGCGTGCTCGGCCTCTCGGAGACGGCGGCCCGCGAGCGCGCCGAGGCGCAGCTGGAGCGCGTCGGGCTCGGCGAGCAGTTCGACTCGTACCCCGCGGAGCTGTCCGGGGGCCAACAGCAGCGGGTCGGCATCGCCCGCGCGCTGGCGATGGAGCCGAAGCTCATGCTGTTCGACGAGCCGACGAGCGCGCTCGACCCCGAGCTCATCGGCGAGGTGTTGGAGGTGATGCACGGGCTCGTCGACGAGGGGATGACGATGCTCGTGGTCACCCACGAGATGAGCTTCGCCCGCGAGGTCGCCGACGAGATCGTGTTCTTGGACGACGGCCGCGTGGTCGAGCGGGGACCGCCGGAACAGCTGTTCGATCACCCCGAGGAGGAACGGACCGGCCGGTTCCTCGAACGGATCGCGAGTCACGACTGATGGCGAGCGCGACGAGACCCGCGACGGTCCGGGAACGCGTGGCCGACTCCGACCGCTCGGTCGGCCGGCTCCTCCTCGTCGCCGCCGGGGCGCTGTTCTGGGGCTGGCTCGTCGTGAGCTGGGTCAACCGATGGCTCGGGGGCGTCCTCGTGCCGGTCGGACAGCCGCTCGTTCCGGCGGGCGCCGTCGAGGCGACGCTGGCGGCGATCCCGGGCCTCGCCGCGTACGCGTCCGACGCCGCGTTCGTCGTCGAGCTCACGCCGGAGCTGGCCCGGGGGACGTGGCTCACGGTCGTGATCACCGCCGTGAGCCTCGCGGTCGGCTTCGTCCTCGCCGTCCCGCTGGCGGTGGCCCGCGTGTACGGCCGGTTCTCCGCGTGGCTCTCGCTGGGGTACACGGAGCTGTTGCGGGGGACGCCCCTCCTCGCGCAGCTGTTCGTGCTCTACTACGGGCTCAACCTCGCGAGCTACGTCCCCGGCGCGCTCTCGGGCGTGTTCGCGCGGGACGTGGTCTGGGTGGCGATCCTCGGGTTCACGCTCAACGGGGCGGCCTACCAGGCGGAGTACATCCGCGGCGCCTTAGAGAGCGTCGAGGAGGGGCAGATCACCGCGGGCCGCGCGATCGGCCTGTCGAAGCTGGAGACGATCTACTACGTCGTGCTCCCGCAGGGGCTCCGGTACGCGATCCCGTCGTGGACCAACGAGTTCGTCTACCTGATCAAGTACTCGTCGCTGGCGGGCTTCATCACGGTCCCCGAGCTCTACTACCGGGCCGACCAGATCGCCTCCGAGACGTTCCGGTACACCCTCATCTTCGTCGTGACCGGCGTGACGTACCTCGCCTTGGTCCTCACCGCGTCGAAGCTGATGGAGCGCGTCGAAGACCGGGTCGCCATCCCCGGGATCGGCTCCGGGAGCGAGGAGTGAGACGCGGCCCCGTCCCGCGGACCGTCAGTTCGCGAAGTCGGTGACGACCTCAACGCCGCGCGCGTCGTACTCGTCCATCGCGGCGAGCCGGTCGGAGACCGCCGAGAGCGCCAGATCGTCGCTCACCAGCGCGGCGGGGTCCACGTCGGTCGCTTCGATCAGGGCGAACAGGTCGTCGTAGCTCGTCGGGGGCATCCCGCGCGAGCCGACGAACGACACCTCCCAGCGGGTCATCCAGTCGGTCGGGAGCGACACCTCGCCGCGCTCGGCCTCGGTGGTCAGCCCGACCTGCACGTGCGTCCCCCGGGGGCGCACGGACCGGACCGAGTTCCGGCACGTCTCGGCGATCCCGAGCGCGTCGACCGAGACGGTCGCCCCGCCGTCGGTCAGGTCGCGAATCCGGTCCGGCACCGCGGTCTCGCCGTCGCCGAGATCGGTCGGGTTCACGGTCTCGTCGGCGCCCAGATCGCGGGCGAACGAGAGGGCCTCGTCGTCGACGTCGACCGCGACGGTCCGGGCGCCGAGCGCGTCGCCCAGTTGGACCGCGGAGAGCCCGACGCCGCCGCAGCCGTGGACGGCCAGCCACTCGCCGCCGCCGAGTTCGGCCCGCTCCGCGAGGGCGTGGTACGCCGTCATGTACCGGCAGCCGAGCGCGGCCGCCGCGGTGGCCCCGAGCCACGGCGGGCGCTCGACGAGGTTGTAGTCGGCGTCCGAGACGGCGACGCGCTCGGCGAACGCGCCGGGGGCGTCGGGCTCGAAGCCGAGCGCCCGTCCGTCGTCGCAGACGTTCCCGTGTCCGCGCCGGCAGCGCGGACAGGTGCCGTCGCCGAGCGAGAAGGGGACGACGACGCGGTCGCCCGGCGCGAAGCGCTCGACCGCGTCGCCAACCGCGACCACCTCGCCGGCGGGCTCGTGGCCGAGCACCTGTCCGCGGGGGACGCGGTCGTCGGCCCACTCGCCGTGGCCGGCCCACGCGTGCCAGTCGCTCCGACAGACGCCGCAGGCCGCGACGCGAACCACGGCGCCGTCCGGGCCGGGCTCCGGGTCGGGGACCTCGCGGACGTCCAGCGGTTCGCCGTACTCGCGGAGGATCGCGGCGCGCATACCGGCCCCACGATCCGGAGGCGATTAAAACCGACTTCCGCGATCAGGCTGTCAGACACGTGTTTTGTCCGTGATAAGAGACGTGTCCGAACTATCGAGGAGATTTGTTTTTGTCCGCAAGACCCTCTTTTAACGGGTTTGAGTGCCAGATAATGTTGATTGGATGCCGTCGTCTCCAGTAACAAAGCTGATACACGAGAAAGGTTTATTATCCAACAGTTGGGTGTATCACGTGTGACGCAGCCGATGGGAAGTCGGCCGGGGGTCGCGTATCGGCGACCGGACGGCGATCCGACGCAGCTCGTCGTCGAGGCCGCCGGCGAGTCGCGGCTGAACCCGGAGGCGCTGCCGCGGTCCGACTGGCTCCGGGTCGTCGAGTCGGAGGACAGGAGCCGGCTCCGCGACGCGCTCGACGAGGGCCCGGTCGACGTGACGTATCGACTGTCGGTCGGGGACGAATGCGAGTGGATCCACGAGCGCGGAGCGCGCGACGAGGACGGCGACGTCGTCGGCTACCTCTTCCCCGCCGACGACCGGGTCCAGCGCCGCAAACAGCTCGAACAGCAGCGCGAGCGGTTAGAGGAGTTCGCCAGCGTCGTGTCGCACGACCTGCGGAATCCGCTCTCGGTCGCGGTGGGGAACATCGAACTAGCTCGGGAGTTCGACGGCGAGGAGGCCGACGAGCGGCTGGACCGCGCTCAGGACGCCCTCGACTACATGGACGACCTCATCGGGGACCTCCTCGCGCTCGCCCGCGAGGGGCGAACGGTCGAGGAGACCGCGACGATCGACCTCCGGACCGTCGTGGATCAGGCGTGGCGGACGATCGGCGCGCCGGAGGCCGTCGATCTCGTCGTGGCCGACCCGCTCCCGTGGATCGAGTGCGACCGCGGGCGACTCCGGCAGGCGCTGGAGAACCTCTTCCGCAACGCGATCGAACACGGGGCGGGTGACGACATCTCGATCGATATCGGCGACGGGAGCGCCGAGCGAGCGAGCGACGGGATCGATCCGGACGCCTTCGGCGGCGGGCGAGGACCCGACTCCGAGCCTGACGCGTTCGAAGGCGACGCTGGCGAGACCGACGAGTCCGAGACCGACCCGTCGCTCCGGGTGTTCGTGGGTCGGCTGCCGGACGGCTTCTACGTCGCCGACGACGGCGCGGGGATCGACCCGTCGGACCGCGACGCCGTGTTCGATCCGGGCCACTCGACCGACACCGACGGGACCGGGTTCGGGCTCTCCATCGTCGACCGCATCGCGGAGGCCCACGGCTGGGAGGTGTCGGTGGCGGAGAGCCGGGCGGGCGGCGCCCGGTTCGAGTTCACCGGCGTCGACCTCACCGACCCCGAGGGGACCGGCGCCGTCGATCCCGAACCGAACGAGAGCCCCGCCTCGGAATCCGCCGAGGTCGGCTCTCGGAGCGGCTCGGAGACGCCGCAGAGCGAGTGACACCGTAATCGACCGCCACCGCCCGACCCCACCGCCCGATCCCGTCCGTTCGTCGTTCGCTCAGACGAAGTCGCTCAGCCCCGCCTGCCCGTCGTCATCGTCGGCGGCGTCCTCGCCGGCGGCGCCGTCCTCAGCGGTCCCGTCGTCATCGAGCGCCGCCTGGTCGGCAGCGGCGCCGTCGTCGCCGTTCTCGCTGGCCCCGCCGGATCCGTCGACCCCGCCGTCCGACGGACCGGACTCGTCCGGCCCGCGGCGACCGCCGGCGAAGGCGCCCTCGGCGTGGTCCTCCATCCGCTCCTCGCGGAGCGCCTGCGCGTCCTCGACGATCGATTCCACCTTGTTCGTCGACTCGCCGGAGCCGGTGACGAAGGCGACGCCCGCCTCGTCGAGGTCGTAGGCCGCCGCCATCGCGACCGTCAGCTCCCGGGGCTTACAGTGGTGGGTGACCGCCTGCAGGAACGGGAGCACCTCGCGGCGCGCGGTCGCGACGCTGCACCCGCTCGCGGCCGCGATCTGCCCGACCACCTCGTCCGCGGTGGCGTCCGAGGACGACCAGAACTGCGGGCGGCCGTAGCGGGTCCACCCGCCCTTCTCCCCGTCGCGCGCGGCGGCGACGCCCGCGGCAGCGTTGTCGGTGGCGTAGCGCCAGTACGAGTAGTTCTGCGTGGCGCGGACGCGCCCCAGCCACACGTCGGCGTTCGCGAGGAAGTCGTACGCGCGGACCGCCTCCATCGGCTCGTACACGTCGAGGACGTTGTTCTCGATCCACTTCGTGAGGTCGTCGGGCGTCTCGTCGACCGCGTACGCCGACTGGAGCGCCTCCTCCGCCGACTCCTCTTTGAGGACCGCGTCGAGGAACGGGAACAGGCCGAGCGCCTTGTCGCGGTCGCCGGTGACCACGTCCTCGACCGCAATCGCGTCCCGGCCCTCGGTGGCGGCCTGCAGGTCGTTGATCGCGCCGCGGAGGTCGCCGCGGTTGCGCTCCGCGATCCGCTCTAAGGCGTCGGACTCGAACTCGATCCCCTCCTTCCGACACACGTCGCGGAGGACGGGGACGATGGAGCGCGCGGAGACGTCGCGGAACTCGATCTCCTGTGTCGCGTTCCGGAGCCCACGCGCCATGTCGTAGTAGTCGTTGGCGATGAGGACGATGGGCTGGCCCGACTCCTTGACCAGCTTCGTGATCGCCGAGGCCCCGCCGCGGTCGTAGTTGCCGTGGATGTTGTCGGCCTCGTCCAGGATGACGAGCTGGCGGGAGGCCGTGTCGCCCCCGGCCGCGCCGCCGCCCGCCGCGCTCCCGCCGAGGGTGGCGTTGCGCGCGGCCCGTCCCGCAAAGCGCTCGATGACGTCTGCGGTGCGCTGGTCGGAGGCGTTCAGCTCGACCGTCTCCCACCCCATGTCGTTCGCGAGCGCGTGGGCCGCGCTCGTCTTCCCGACGCCCGGGCTCCCGTGGAGGACGACGGCCTCGCGGTGGTCGTCCCACGACCGCGCCCACTCCGCGAACGCGTCGCGGGCCTTGTCGTTGCCGCGGACCTCCGAGAGCGTGCTCGGGCGGTACTTCTCCGTCCAGTCGGCCATTACCGGTGCAAGGAGCGAGCCGCGTTTAGTGGTTGCGGAGCGCCAGGAGCGACCGGAGCCGGTCGCCCCTCTCGACCGCTCCCGGTCCGCTACCGGCTCGGCCGCTTCCCCCGGCCGACGCACCGCTCGCGGTACCGCCCAGGTCACTCGGACGCTTATCAGGTCGGCGGCCGTATCGGACGGTGATGGACGACTCCGACGACGCCGTCGCGATCTACTCGGATTACGTCTGCCCGTTCTGTTACCTCGGTCGCCGGTCGCTCGCGGCGTACCAGGAGACGCGGGACCGCGAGCTCGCGATCGACTGGCGTCCCTACGACCTCCGCGGTCACAAGCGGGGCCCCGACGGCGAGATCATCCACTCGATCGACGACGGGAAAGACGAGGAGTACTTCGAGCGGGTCCGCCGGGACGTAGATCGTCTGCGCGACGAGTACGGCGCCGAGGCGATGCTCGACCTCGACGACCTCCCCGAGCGCGTGGACTCGTTCGACGCTCAGGTCGCCTCGCTGTACGTGAGCGAGGCGCGTCCGGACCGGTGGCTCGACTTCGACGAGGCCATATTCGAGGCGCTCTGGGTCGACGGGCGGGAGATCGGGGACGCAGACGTGCTCGCCGATCTCGCCGAGGGGGTCGGGATCGAGGGCAACGAGATACGGAGCGCGATCCGCGACGAGGACCGCCGCGCGCGGCTGCGGAGCGCGTTCGCCGAAGCGCGGGACGCGAGGGTCGGCGGCGTCCCGACGTTCGACTACGAGGGCCGGACGGCGCGCGGCGCGCTGTCGCCCGACCAACTGCGACAGCTCGTCGAGGGGGTCTGAAGTTCCGAAGTCGTTCGCGAAGGAGGATCGGCGCCGCTGACGGTGTGAAAAGTCGAAGTGGGACCGCTGAGGACACAAACTTGTTCTGAGTTGCGATGCATCCGACGCTCGCCGTAGTGGTGTGATTCATCATTCGTACAGAGTATCGAGGTGCTGCCGGCGGATCGCCATCCGCTTCAGCTTCTCAGGTTGGTCGTAGACGCTGTTCACGAGCTCCACAGAGGTCGCCATCTTCACCGCGATCTCCTCGGGCGGCCACCCGCGATCGCGATGCCACGTCACCGAGCCCGTCCGCCACTTATGCGGCGACCGGACCGACGGGCAACGCGACTGCTGACCGTGGACACGAGCCTCACAGTCAGCCGGATCGCGGTCGTGAGGACACTCCTTCCCGACCTGGCACGGCTGAGTCATCACGTACGCACGGACCCGGATCCCGGAGACGCTGATCCGTCCCGGCGCCTTCTCTGAGGCGAGCAACGGCTTCCGTCCGTGCTCGTCAGTGCCGTCCTTCCGGCGATGCCGAATGTACGCGCGGAGCACGTCGCCGAGTTCGTCCGAGATGTTCACCGGGCGCTCGCCGCTCGCCTTCTTCTTCAGCGGCGTGTCGGTCTCCGGCCGGTGCCGGAAGTAGAGGAACGGAAGCTCGACGCCGCCGAGGATCTCTTCCAGGACGGACTCGCCGACGTCGAGGTCTTCCTGGTACCGCAGTCGATCGAGATCGTCCTCCTCCAGGTAGACGTCCTCCAGGTCGAGCGCCCGGAGCGACCCGGCGCGGGCGCCGGTCTCCCACATCAGGAACGCGAGGACGTGGTCGCGGCTCGCGTACTCGAACCGGTCGAGGTACGCGAGGATGTCCTTCGCGCGCTGCGTCGGCAGCTTCTCGCGGTTGATCCGCTCGTCCTTCGAGACGTGCGGGATGTCGACCTGACTGGCGACCGCGGCCTCGACCGCGTTCGCCTTGATGCCGAACTCCAGGAACTGCCGGATCGTCCCGAGTTGGTTGTTCAGCGTGTTCTTCTGAACGTCGCCGCTCGACCGCCGCATCGAGTCGAAGCGGAGCAGGTGACGCCCGTTCAGGTCGTTCAGGTTCTCGACGCCTTCGTCCTCGAGGAACTCGACGAACGGCTCGACACGGTAGCGGTAGCTCTGAACCGTGCTCTCCGCCTTGTCCATCTGCTGGCGTTCGAGCCAGATGTTGAGCGCCTCGCGCGGCGCCATCGGGATCAGCTCGTCGCCCCCCTCCGGCGCCTCGTACTCGTCGTCCCTCACCGCTCACCTCCGAGCGCGCGGATCGCCTCGCGCAGCATCTCCTCGTCGGCGCCGTTCGCGAGCTCCACGAGCCGCTTCACGAGCAGGTCCGACTCGGTCGACGTCGGCGGGTCGGGCCACGGCGTTCCGCGGACCTCTGTCCAGAGGAGGTACATCGCCTCCTGGTCGAACTCGACTTCGAGCGGACCGTCCGCGGTGATCAGCGTGAGGACGTAGCCGTCGGCGTCGACCGCAGGCCCGTACGTTACCCCCGTAAGTGGGCGCTCGGCGTCGACGACGCGGCGTTCGATGCCATCCCCGTTCATGGCTGATCTCCCCGCACGATAACGTCGGACTCTTCGACATCCGAGTCGCCCATCAGATCCCGATCCGGGACCTCAAGCGTCGACTCGCAGTCCGGGCATACCCACCCAGAGACGACTGTCTCACGCGGCTCGTCTCCAGCAGTGAGCGAGGAGCGAGAGCCGAGGTAGTAGACCTCGGAGACACCGTCGCAGACCGGGCATGGCAGTTGCGACCGCTGTTCCGGGTACACCTGGTGACCAGCGACATCGATACGCTGTCCATCACCCGCGGTCTCGCTCATCGGTCGTCCCTCTCGACCTTCGCCGCGTGTCCGGTCTCCTGACGGTGCTCGTCGACCTCTCGGCCAGTCCCGACGAGCGTCGTCGCATCGCCGGTCCACGGGCACTCCTTACAGACTGCTCGGTAGCTCATCGGTCACCCCGAACCATCGAGGCGATTCGATCGACCACCCCGCGACCGGGAGACTCGTCTTCGCTACGGCGGACGCGCTCTCGCCCGTGGCCGGGGTTCTCGATCGCGTGCTCGTCAGGCGTCGAGTACTCCTCGTGTTCGAGGATCTCCGGATAGCACCCGCGAATCGCGACATCACTGACACCGTCGGCAGCGACGCCGACCTCGGCCTGTGTCCGCTTCTCGTTGACCAGCATCGCGGCGCAGTACACCGCGCTCGCCGCGACCACGCGCCCCGACCGGTTGATCGGGTGCTCCATGTCCGCGCGATGCGCGAACTCGGTCGCCATCTCCGTCGCCTCCTCGGAGAGGTCGAGGTTCTCGCAGATCTCCTCGACGAGCGGCTCGGCGAGGTCGAGGTCCGTCATCGCTCGCCCTCCAACATCGCCTCCTCGGCGTCGTTGACGCGCTCGAACTCGGCGCGATCGCCGCCCGAGTCCGGATGGGTCTCCGCCTTCCGAGCACGGGCGGCGGCCTTCACCACCTTCTCGGGTGCGCCCTCCTGGATCTGGAGGACCTCGTGCGGCGCCTTCGTCTCGCCGCCGGCGACCACGATCTCGTCGTCGCCGCTCGGGAGCGCCTGCGTGCTCATTTCGGTCTCGACCGTCGCGACGCCGTAGCGCTCGATCGCGCGCTTCGCGTCGAGGTACTTCGCGATCGCTCTCGCGTTGTCCCGGAGGTTGTTCCACCGGTCGCACGGGACCGCGAACCGCTGTCCGTCGCGGTCGAAGTAGACCACGACGCCGGGATCATCCGGGTCGCGGTCCTTGTAGGGCCTGTGCGGGTGACGCGCGGTGTGCGGCGCCGCCGTCTCGACGTCGACGTTCACCGCGTCCATCTTGTCGAGCTCCTCGACGATCGAGTCGAACGCGGTCGACCGGCTCACCTCGAAGCCGCCGGGGTACCGCTTCCGTTCGCTGGCAGGTGTCCGGTCGAAGCCCGCGGGCCAGTCGAGGGTCATGCTTCCTCCATCAGTTTGACCCGATTGTACAGCGACTTTGTCGTCTTCACCGGTTCACCAGTTTTCAACGAACGGACCGTCTTCGTCCCGCCATCTGTCGCTCCGCAGTACGGACAGGCGGGAGTTTTCGTGGCGACGAGGCCACCGCACGATCGGCACTCGAAGAGCTGCCGAACGTGCTTCACGCCGAGTCACCTCCCTCGTCCGTCTGCGGGATCATCGCCCACTGCGCCGACTGGTCCAGCGAGACCGCGACACCGCCGATGCGCTCCACGTCGGGGTAGTACTCCACGGTCGCGACGCGAGGCGGGTCCTCGTCCTGGCGACGTGCCTCGGGAGTCAGGTTCTCGAACGCGTTGTCGAGCAGAACGTTGGGGAAGCGGTCGAACAGCGTGCGCTCGATCGCCTCGATGTGATCGAGGTTGATCTCCTGTGCCAGGTCCTCGTCGACGGACTCCTCGTCGATCCAGCAGAACAGGCCGGTGTCGTCCCGGTGGATCTGTACCGACGCCTCGACGAGACGCGGCTCGTCGTCTTCGGCCGCGTCCACCGCCAGCTGGTGCGCGACCATCCCGGCGTGCGCGTTGTCCGCCATCACGCACCCCCGTCGACCGCACTCGCGAGGTGGAACCGGCGCTGATCGAGCAGCCGGAAGCCCTCCTTCGTGACGCGGTAGGCGTTCGTCCGCGCATCGATCTCCTGCGCCCGCTTCTCGATCAGCCCCTTCTCGTCGAGCTCGTCGAGGTTCGGGTAGAGGCGCCCGTGGTTGATCTCCTCGCCGTGGATGTCCTGCAGGCCGTCCTTGATCGCGAGGCCGTGGACGTTGTCTAGACCAGCCTCAAGCCGCGCGCAGACGGCGAGGAGGTCGAAGTGGAACGCGGTCAGGTCGGTGTGACGGATGCGGTGCGTCTCGGTGTCGGTCGGGGTGGTAGAGTCGGTACTCATGAGTCGATGGTCTCAAACTGCGAGGTGTCTCGGCCGATCGCGTCGAGCAGGTTCCGCAGCGGAACGCCGCTGACGTCGAGGCCGCACGGTGACAGCGTGGCGCGACCGCCCGGACCCTCGAACGAGTAACCGTGCGTCGAGAGCGGGCGATCGCAACCCGGACAAGCGTCGCTGTCGCCGTTGAGAACGATTCCGCCTGCGTGCGTGCCGGGAGTTTGAAGGTCCCCGGACGGGTTTGCTGACATGGCTTTCGTGGTTGGAGCACGGAAGCCCACGCGGACCCGCTGTACTAGCAGCGTGTCCGCATTCGTTTTGCGAAGGGACCCACCGACGAGCGACGGGTCCGCGAGAGTGCTTCCGTAGTTACACGTTCTAGAGCGAGGGGACTTAGTTGCTTTGTTTGAACTAATCCGCAAATATGGACTAGTATCTATATTTGGATTAGATTCCCCATGAAAATATAACCCCAGAGCAGAGTGGAATCTCCAATGGCGGGGAGAAAAAATACCGTGCCCGACCAACAGATTCTGCAACTTTTCGAGGAATCTGATGATCCGTTCCTTACCACTTCTGAAGTCGCGGATGAATTTGGATTCACTAACAGCGGTATCCTGAAGCGGCTGAAAGCCTTGGCAGATGACGGAAAACTGGGTTCGAAATCTGCAGGAAAGGGTAAAGCATGGTGGCTGACTGACGAAGGGCGCGAGTACGTCGCCGCCGAAGAGTAACCTCACACGTCCACCTGCCCGGAACGGACTGCTCGAATCCCGATCTGCGAGAGCACGGGCTCGATCCATTCGGGGAGCTCTCCGATCTCCCAGCGGGAGTACGCGATCTCGTCGTTGATCGCGAACTCCCACGTGTCGTCGTTGTTGTCGACGACGATGCGGCTGTCCGGGTCATCGAAGATGATCACGCTGACCGGATCGACATCGTCGTCCTCTGGGTCGATTCGGATCAGGTCACTCGCGTCGCGCGGCTTCGGTGGTGCTCGCATACAAGACAGCCGACAGAAGATTCGGTAAAAGCGGAACCGGGGAGCGTATCGAAAGACGATCGCAAACGCCGATTTTCAGAGCCTCGCCGTGTCGAGCCCCTTCGAGACGGCGAAATATCGAATATATCGAAAGCAACGTCGTACGGCGATTATCGGAATATCGAAAGTCAGGGCTCGCTGTATCGGTAACGGCGATCGCGAGTCGAGCCGGTCGACTCGATCAGCTCGTAGTGCTCCAGCGACTGGAGGTACTTCCGTCGCGTGCTCTTCACGCGCGGGTCGGCGACGCGCTCCTCGTACCGTCGGTGAAGCTCCGAGGCGCGGATCTCGCCGGCGTCCTTGATGATCTCGTAGAGGTGGCGCTGGTGCGTCCCGAGCGTGTCGACGTGGCGCTCGTGGATCTCCTCGCGAGCCTCCTCGCGGACGGGCTGCACGTTGTCGACGGTCAGGGTCTCGTCGCCGTGCTCGACGGCGTCCCGAACCGATCGGCGGAGCAGCGTGATCGCGTGGCGGGCGTCGCCGGCGGCGATGTCGGCGATCGTCTCGACAGCGTCCTCGTCGACGACACCCGTCGCGAGGGCGGCGTCGATCCGGCTCCAGAGGATGTCGACGAGTTCGTCGTGGTGGTAGCGTTCGAGACAGACCTTCGTCGCGCCCCGGATTCGTGAGGCGACGCGGGAGTCTAGGTCGCTGAAGAAGTCGTCTTCGTCGACGCAGATCAGCACGAGGGTCACGTTCGGGATCTCCCAGAGCGCTTGGATGGTCTGCTCGTCGTCGAGAACATCGACCTCGTCGACGATGCCGACGAAGTGCTCGTCGAGGTCGCGGAGGCGATCGAACATCGTCGAGGTCGGTGTGCCCTTCTTCCGGAGGTCGTTCGCCCGACCGGCGTCGCGAACGAGCGAGTAGACGATCGCCGACATCGACGTTTCGGAGATGCAGTTCACGTAGCCCCAGCGAATACCGAGGACCTCCTGGTCCAGCTGGCGGACGATGTAGTTCGCGATCGTCGTCTTCCCGGTCCCGCTGGAGCCGGTGATCATCACGGTCTCGGCGCCGAGGCCGTGCGCGAGGGGCTTCAACTGAGCAGAGAGATGCTGGAGGTGTCCCTCTCGGTGATGGAGTTCCTGCGGGACCCAGTCCTCCTTCAGAACACGGGCGTTTTGGATCACGGCTCGCTGTTCTCGATTCGCTGACTTGTAAGCGAGCCGTCCGGAGTGAAAGTGGTCCGCGTCCGACAACTGGTGGAGAACCCGGGTCGATCAGTACCTTCTGCCTACTCCTCACGATCGAGCAAGACGTACCGACCGTCGGCGCCTTTCTGAACCGCTCTGCGACGCCGACCGTCTTGTTCGACGATAACTTCTCGGTACCTCGCTCCGTCGTCGCCGTGCCAGCCCTTTCGGACCTCCACGACAGTAGGTTCTTGATCCATATGTTTGCCGTGTCTCACACCTTACTCAGTGCCCAGCCACCAACAATCCCGGCGACAACGACCGTCGTTGTCCCGAGTCCGGTGCCGGCGACTACTGTCGCCCCCAGCGCAGACCCGTAGCAGCCGCCGATCAGCAGTGACGTTTCATCAGGTGTGAGCTCAATGCCGCCAGTCTCCTGCTCGACGTCATCCGTCTCTTGCTCAGACTCCATGACCACCACCGTTCGAGCGTCGGCGGTGCAGATGGTGACCTAGCGCTAAAACCAACGCCAACACGCCGTACGCTGGGGCTATGAGTAGCGAGTCGACGACCCCAGCACCGCTCATCATCGAGTAGCCGAAGCCGGTTCCCATCATGGCGCCGATGAACGTCTCGTAACTGGGGCGATCGCCTTCGCCCGAAGACTGATCGCGTTTCACAGCCGATGCACCCCAGCGAACACGCAGATAGCGGTAGCGACGCCGACCACAGCGAGCGACCACGGCTCGACCGAGACGCCGGCCACAGTCGAGCAGCGCGGTGCGAGAGTCGGACCCGTCGCACAGCCCCACTCGCTACAGTACGCCCATGACTGCCGGCAGGCGAGCATCGAGACCCAGAGCGCCAGACCGACAGCCACAGCTGCGGGCGGTCGAAGAATACCGTCCGCAAACCGGGAAGCGCGATCGAGTCCTACAGCAGACTGATCGCTCAAAGCGCCACCCCGCTCATCGAGTCGATGATGTTCTCCTCGGTCGGCGCCGCGAGGTACGGCTCGATCGCGTCGTAGCTGCTCCACCCGCCGAGTGCCATCACGATCCGCGGGGAGACGTGCTCCTCGACGAGGAGGTGGTTCGCCCAGCAGCGCCGGAGGTCGTGCGTGCTCACGCGCTCGTAGTCCGAGTCACCGCTCTCCTCGGCGGCGCCGGCGGCGGCCTTCGCGACCCAGTTCTGGACGCTGCGCTTGGTGACGTCGACGAGCGGCTCGTCGCGCGCGATCTTCTCGGTCTGGACGTAGCGGTTGATCGTTGCCTCGATGTCGACGGGGAGCCAGGTCTCGCGCTGCTTCCCGCCGGCGTACTCGCCGGTGGTGTCCTTCCCGCCGACGACTTCGAGCTCGTAGTGCCGACCGTCGGACATCCGCGAGATGTGCCGCGGCTCGACGTCGAGGACTTCACCGACGCGAAGTCCGCAGTCGCCCATCAGTCGGATGGCGACCTCGTGCTCGAAGGAGTCGGCGGCTCGGGGGAGCGCCTGGTACTCGTCGCGGGACATCCAGACGTTCCAGGAGCCGTCGCGATTTCGTTCGGTTCTCATTTCGCGTTTGTCCGCATGTCCATGAAATATGAAGCTTGCGGCGCACCGGGTTTCCGGAGTGATCGGGGCGGATATGGGGGTTTGCTTTCGCGCTTGTGTGGAAACGTGAAACGGTGATCTGTGCCCAGATATGGATCTAGACGTTACAGACCCACCAGTAGAAGATCGCATACGGCCCCTCGGGTGGACAAAGAACCATGCCGAGCACGGCCACTGCTAGTAGCACGGCAACGATAGCAACTATCGGTGCTGCGGGATGCATAATCTCAAGAATACATTCAGTAATCAAAAAAGTGGGTTGCCGAATAGCGCCGCCGAACTACTCATCGGCGATCGCCTCCGTCTGCGGCCGCGTAGACCTCGCTGTCCGGCACGTCGTGGTAGTGGATCAGCGCCCCGCCGGGCCCTTCGCAGTGAAGGCCGCCGTGCCGGCCGACGACGTTCGCGACGTACAGATCGGCGTCGACGCCGAGCTCTTGCTCGCAGTGCGCGTCGGCGGCGGCCATGTACTCGCTGTCGGGCTCGACGCCCGCGGCCGCGTCGTCCATGACGGCGACGCCGGTCAGTACCACCGCGCCGAGCACGACCAGCGTGATAAGGAAGCCTGCCGCGTCGCCGCCGGCCAGCTGCGCTCGCTCGGTCATGGTAGAATCAGGCCCACGGTGATTGTGAGCCCCAAACCGAAAACGACGATGGCGGAAACGAACATCAGGACCATTACCAGACGCTCTAGCCGAGGATAGCGATTGAGCCATTCGGATAGCGTACTCATCAGATCCACCCCAGTGAGACCGAGGCAGCTACACCGATAGCGTACCAGAACGCGGCAGAGAGCAGCACCCAACCGAGCGCCTGATAGTTGATCGCGCCGTGTCGCGGGACCAGATCCCGGACGAACGTGACGCCGAACACGAGCCCGAACACGAGCATCAGGATCTTCTCTGCCGCCCAGTGCCTGGTGACAGACTCGCGCACCGACTCAGTCACCGACCGTCACCTCCGGGGGGTCGTCGAGGTCGACACCGTCACGGTACTGCTCCCAGCGCTCGTCGACAGCGTCTTCCATCGCTTCGCGCTCCTCAGCGTCCGGCGGCCGACCCTCCAGCGCCGCAAACAGCGCGACAGCGCTCATCTCGGTGTTGATCTTCGCGGCCGGGGTGGCGTAGTTACCCGACAGATCGGCGCGGTCTCGTGCCATCTGGTTCCACACCCCCCCTTCGGTGTAGAGGAACGTGAACACGAGTAGTCCAACGGCCGTCAGCCCGATAAGTGGCCACGCGTACTCGCCGTAGCCGTACTGGCGGAGCGTCAGCGTCGCGGTCGACAGGCCGGTCATGACGAGCATCGCCAGCCGGATCTGGCCACTAACGCCGTCGATACGTGCGAGCCACCGGGCGGCGATCCGAACCCACCAGCGCGTCGCCGTCATTGGCCCCTCCGTGCGAGACACAGCCACGTCGTCTCACCCAGCCGCTCACACCCGAGTCGCTGGGCCAGTCCGGTTGCGCCAGAGTGACTCGGTCCGACGCCGAAACAGGAGATCTCGCTAAAGCCGTGCCGGTCGAGCAGTTGCTGGAGCACGGTCGGGCCATACCACGCGACGTGCGCCTCGTTGACCTGCTCGCGGCCGCCGAGAACACGCCGAACATGCGCGAGGAGCCACGGGTTCGGCGTCGACAGCACGACCTGTCCACCCGGGCGGAGGTGCCGGCGGGCACTCTCGATAAGGCCGCCGGGGTCGCTCACGTGTTCGATAAGCTCGCCGGCGACGACCGTATCCGCCGTTACGTCAACGCTGAGGTCGGTCGCGTCACCCACGCGGATGTCGTACCCGCGATCGCGGAGCTCGTCGACGGCGTCGGCCTCGGTGTCGATACCGATGACACTCTCGTACCGGTCACACAGCCGGCCGTGCAGCCAGTCGTCGTCGGCGGCGGCCGCAGCCTCGTGCTGCACCGCGCCAAGATCGAGAACGGTCGGGCCTTCGACAGCGTCACAGATCGCGCTCACCCGGTCAGGCATTCGCGAGCACCTCCGTGAAGAAGGCCTCGTACTGCCGCGCGACGGCCATCGCGGTGTGGTCGCGGCGGATGCGTTCGAGCCCCGCCCGCCCCCGCTCGGCGCGGGTCTTCGGATCTCGGAATTCGTGGAGTGTGTCGCGCAGCCGGGTCTCGGAGTCGACACAGACCAACGGCTCGCCGTACGCGAGGAACTCGTGAAAGTCGGTCGTGATCACCGGCAATTCGCTAGCGAGCCCCTCAAGCATCGCGTTCGGCAGGGCGTCCAGGCGCGAGGCGTGGATCATGCAGTTCGAGTCGTTGAGCTCGGCGTTCGGATCGACGTATCCCGCAAACTCGACGTGGTCGTACTCTGCGAGCGCTTCCTCGGCGATGTCCGAGTACTCGCCGTCGCCACACACGCGCCAGTACCCACCGCTCTCGGAGAGCACCTCCTCAACAACCGGCGCCCACTCAAGAATCGGCGCGATCTTGAGCTGGTAGTCGAAGTTGGTCAGCGTCGCGATCCGGAGTTCGTTGTCGGCGTGGACGGTTGTCGGCCACTCGGTCGGGTCTTTGACGAGCCCGGCGACGCCGGTCGGGACGCCGGTCCGGGCGGCGAACTGCGTCGCACAGCCGGGTGAGACCGCGAGTGTGGCGTCGACGTGCTGGAGGACAACCCGCTTGGCCGCCCACTTCTTCAGCGGGTGCATGTCCCACAGGTCGAGCTCGCGAAACACGTCGCCGCGCATCCGGTAGACGAGCGTGGCGTCGTGGAACGGCTTCTTGAGCACCTCGACGCCGAGATCGCGGTCGGCGTTGTCAACGAGAAGGATGTCGTAGTCGGACGGGTTCGGCGGGTCGATCGCGACGTCCATTCGGCTGGCTTGCAGCGGGACGGCGACTTTCTCGACACGATTCCCGGGGTAGACGACCGCGACAGACACGTCCGTGGGATCGACGCGTGTTCGCGTGTCGGTGAGTTGGTCTGCACGGTCCTGCTCGGCCAGTATCTCGGCGGCGGTGGTGGTCTTACTCATCGGCATCCTCCTGTCGCTGTTCGCTGAGCGCCTCGAACAACTGGAGGTCCTCACCGCGCCCGGAGACGGTGATAGCTGAGACGACCTCCGTCTCCGATGTGTGCTGACTCGCGAGGAACCAGCCGAGCGCGCCAGCGAAGAACAGCACCGAACCCGCCATGTACTGGAGGCTCGGCACCGGCGCGGAGAAGAGGATGATCGATCCCCACCACGCGGGGACGAACCACAGCAGCGGGATGCCGAGCCGGAGCATCCCTTCGAGCGATGCGAGCTCGCGCTCGTCGGCGTTCGGGGACTCCGGGAGGTACCGATACCGCCCAGGTGACTCGGCGACGAGCTCGAACCCCTCGTCGTGAGTCTCCGCGTACTGGTTGATCACGAGCACTGCGAACCGCTGGGAGATCCAGTAGGCTCTCGCACCGACTCGCTGGAGCAGCTCAGACATATTGATCACTGCTTCGATCGGCGAGATCTCGATCGAGATCAGCGGATCGACCACGTCTCGGGGCACCCCCCGGGCTACCACCATCGTCGGTTTCTGCTCTTAGCGTACGATAACGTGTATATGTAGCCCAGCCGTGTTTGTTAGTAGTATGTACCTGTACGCCGTACTGCGATTCGGCACGTCCCCGTACTAGCGGATTATCGGGCATCATCGGCTGTATACATCCTCGAAACTGTCGGCGTTCACGAGGTTCGACACTCGTTGTTGGCTCAATCCGTCGACGTGGTCGGCGGCTGTGAGGACTGATGCGATGTCGCCCTGCGACAGTCCGTGGTCGTACATCGCTCTGACCATTCCGAAGCGCGTCTTCTGCATCGACTTGTTCCAGTAGTTCTCCTTGAGGCGCTCGTACTCCTCGCGGTGGACGTAGCTGGACTTCGTGTCGCCTTCGAGGCGCTCGCGCTTCTTCTTATCCAGCGCCTTGAACTCAGGGTGCCAGTCGAGGATAGGCCACGAGATAGTTTCCGTTCGCTGGGTGTAGCTCGATTCGTAGTGTTCGTTGTTCTTCAACCGATAGACCTTCGCTTCCCCTTTCGGCTTCCCTGTGTCCGTCTCTTGGGCCTGTATCCAGTAGTCCGCTGAGTCCTCGCCGAGTCGCCCGTCCACCCAGCCTTTGGACGGCGCCGTCATCATGCCGAAGACCTGTCGGTAGCGCTTCGATGCGAACGCCTGACTCAGTTTGACGTTGTCCTTCGAGCTCCCGCGTCGGGCGTCGACGGCGCGTTCCGCCTCGTCAAGGAGGAGGACGCTTCCCGGCTGCACCTCGTCGTACATCACCTCGTACTCCCGCGGGTCGAGCGTCGCCTTGTCGGCGGTCCATCCGGACATGTCCCACAGGAGGGCGAGACAGAACGCAAGGGTGGTCTTCCCGACTCCGGTCTCCGATGCCGCGGTGATAATGACGTGCATGTCGCGCCCGGCGGTGAGACGGGAGACGAACTCGTGGAAGAGCTTCGAGTCCGAGATCCCTGGATAGCGCTTCCAGATGTCGACCGGCGAGGTCGCTTCGCCCGGATCGATATCGGTCACTCCAGGTTCTTCTGTCGCCATTCTTCCACCTCCTCGATCATCTCGTCGTTCAGTTCCGTCCGCGGCGTCGCGGCCGTGACGGTCGCGAGCAGTCCGAGTTCTTCTGCGGCCTGATCGAGCAGCCGCGCCGCCTTGAGCAGGGCCTCAGGAGGCAGGCGGAGCGGCTTCACCTTCTGAACGGTCGTCGGTCGGTACCGTCCTTTCTTCTCCGTGACGACCTCGGTCTTGTCGGTCCATTCGGTCAGCGTCTCTAGGCCGGTCGCGTACTCGTACTCGACCTCACCGTCGTCGTCACGGACGGGGAGCCCGACCCATCCGAGCCCCGCACCGCAGTTCTTGCACCCCAGATCGGGATCGGCTTTGTCGGGGTCGTGACGCGTCTCGCACTTCTGACAGACGAGCGCCTTTGTCCGCTTCACCCCGACCCGCCACAGTTCGACATCTTCCCAGTACTCCGAGACCCCGTCCTGCGAGGAGAGGTACGGGTACAGCGCCTCGAACCACCCCATCACGGCTTGGTTCAGGTCGGCGTGCAACTCCTCGCGGACCTCGTCGTCGTACACCCGTCCGTTGACGCCGGCCCACTGGTTCCGCGCCGCGAGACACTCGCGGTACGCTCGGTGGATCGCCGTCGTAACCTGCCCGACGGGTTGATCTTCGCTCTCACTCATTGCCCTCTGAGCCGGGGAACTTCCGGAGGATCACGCACGGTTCGTCGATGAGGAGCGGCCCCCCGCCAGTGTAGACGAGCGGTTGGTAGTTTCCCGAGGCCTCCATCCCGCCGTCGATCGCCATCGAACGGGGGATGTGGGCCCGGAAAGTCGTGTTACTGTGGGGACTGAGCTTCCGCGGACGGTGCCGTTTCGAGAGGTCGTCGAGCCCGACGACTGCGTCCATCTCTCGCACCGCCTCCGAGGCGCGCGCGAGGTCGTCAGCGGCTCGTGTTGCATCGCTTGAAGACATCTATCTGCCGCCGTCATGTCTACCCCTCTTAAATTCCCTGCACAGGGTCAGGATAAGGTTTCAAACACACACCGCGCTGTACCTAGTCAAACCCTGCTCGGAGGGTTAACATATCGGAGACGGGGCGGCTCGATCATGGCATCTGCCATGAACCCGGACACGCGAGGCGCGGCGCCCGCGGCCCGGCTGACCGGACTTCAGGAGCACAGTGAGATGGGGCGGGTCGAACGATTCGCTCAGGGGATCGGGAACCGTCTCGGGGTAGCCCGTGATCGTGCCGAGGAGCGCGCGGACTGGGAGGTCTCTCAGGCCGGCGCTGCCTACGAGCACGCTGAGGAGGAGCTGAACCCCGTCGATCGGGACCAGTCGGTCATGCACAACATGATCGGCGGCGCCATCACGTTCGGCATGGCGCTGATGATCATCGTGCTGATGGCCCTCGTCACGGGGTACTTCGCGACGGAGGTTCCGTCCGAGGGTGCCTTCAACGAGTCCATCGACACGGCGGTGGACATCGGTGGGACCGGGTTCATCATCTTCGCCGTGACGCTGCTCGCGGTGCCGGTCGTCGCCCTCATCGGCTACTTCATGCGAAGTGGTCTCGGTGGGTTCATGGGCGGCGGCGGAATGGGTCGCTAAGTCGGCCCCTCCCACGACTCGATTTTTGACCACCCCACCCACCCCAATCAGCCATGCAACTACGAGGATACGTGTTCGGGATCGCCGTGTTCTGCCTCTTCCTGCTCGCCGCGATCATGGGATCGTTCGCGATGGAGGCGAGCTATCAGGAGACGCCGGACCGCGTCATCGACGTTCGAGACGAGGAGATGGTCGTACAGACTGACGAACCGAACGCGGTGCAGAACGCGGACGCCCGCGGGCTCCAGGACGAGATCGTGGTCTACCACCAGGGCGAGCAGCTCGTCCCCGGCGAAGACTACGTGTGGGACCCGGATACGGGAGAGGTGACGTTCAACGCGTCGTCTCCGTCGGTCGTCGACGGCGAGCTCGCACTCGTGAGCTACGCCTACGAGGACCGCTCGCAGGCGGTCCGGGAGTCCCGTCCGATCTTCGAGGACATCGCCGGACTGCTCCCGTACGTTGCACTGCTGCTGATCCCGGTCGTCATCCTCTCGGTGATGGCGCTGGCGTACGCGGCGAAACCGAGAGACACGATGGGAAGATAACATGTACGTGACACAGTACGCGCTCGTGTTCGCGGCCGGTACGCTGCTGTCGATCGGCGCGTACTCAGGCCGTGCACGCGGGCTCGCGTCGATAGTCGGGTTCTTCGTTTGGATCGTGATCGGCGACGCGTCGTCGGCGATCGAGGTGGTGAGCAACGGCCAGGAGTTCCTCTACGGGAGCGGCGCGGTCACGTGGCTCTGCTACCTCAACGCGGTGACGCACCTCGTTGCGATCTTCATCGCGATCCACGACTACACCCAGGAAGAAGCACAGGAGACGCAACTAGACCTCGACGACCTGGAGCGACAGCTCTCGTAACTCATGGATCAAGAAGAAGCACTCCAAAGACAAGAAGAAGCACAGTCTGAACGGCAGAAACGCCAGCTAGCTGCGGCACAGGTTGGCCAGGACATCGGGACTCTCCGAGGCAACGATCCGGAGTTTCTGGAGCTGCTCGGCGAGCCCGACATCGCGACGGACGATCCCGACGACGACCTTGAACAGGTCGTCGCGACTGAGACCTCGCGACTGAACATGCTCTCGTCGCTGACCGACGAGGAGGTCGCGGCGCGGGCGATCCTGAACCAGAACCTCGCCATGCGCATCAAAAGCGAGTTCGTCCCGGCGACCGGTCCGGGATCGAAGTGCGTCGGAAAGTACCGAGCGATTGTCACGGGTGACGAATCCGAAGCAAACAGGCCGCAGCTGTCGGGTGAACTGGAACGGCGCATCGACGGTGCGGTCGGCGAGGAGGGTGCGCGGACGAACCAGCAGGCCCTCGCTCGCGACGGAAAGGCGATCGACGCCGTCACACAGATCCAGACGGCGGTGTTCGGCGGTGGCAGCGGTGGCGGGTCCTCTGGCTCGTCCGGCTCCTCGTCGAGCGGTGCGATCGGGAAGGCGAAATCGTTCCTGCTAGGTGACTCATGAGCATCAAAGCCATCATCCCCGGAACCCTGGAGTACAGCCGCCGACACCACCAGAAGTACCTGCAAAAGCGGTTGGGTGGGCACGACCACATCGCACAGATCGAGTGGGCTGACGGGACCATCACGGACCTCCCGGTTGACTACCGCCCCGAAGACAACAAGCTCGTCGCGGACAACGGGCTCCAGTTCAGCGTGAAGGGTCGCGCCGGGAACGCGCTCTCGTACCACGGGGTGCCGGTGATCCGGACGCACGCACTGATCCCCTGCCCGTTCGACGCCACGTCGTGCATCCACGCGGAGCTCGACGAGGAGAGCGAGTACACGGTCCATACGTACGACGGCGACGGACCGACGGTCGAGCGGACGACGCCCAAACCTCAGGGGGCGGTGACCGATGGCGGTGTCGAACAGAACGGTTCTGACCTCGATGTCCCGCTCGAAGACGGTCCGAACGGCTTCGGGGAAGACCGGATCTACCATATGCAGCCACCGGACGGCTGTGTCGGTTGGGCGTTCAGCCTACAGTCGATGGCTGAGCGTGCGGTGAACTCCATCTCGGGCTCCGACCTGAAAGACTCAGAGGAGCGCGGAAAGCAGAGCCAGCGGAACAGTCAGGAGTGGCTTCGAGCGCTCGTCATCGGAGCGGGCGGCGTCCTCGGTGTTATCTTCGTGATCGCCGTCCTCGCGATGGTGTTCATCCGCGTCACGGGGGTGATGTAGTGTGAACCTCGACGCACCCTCGGGCGGTGGAGTAACCGACTCAGACGGAAGCAGTGGCAGCACGAGTGGGTCGTCTGATGATACGTCGGGAAGTGACTCCGACAGCTCGGACGATGTTAACCGGCCTGACCCCGACCCGTCTTCCGGTGGCTCGTCGAGTAGCAGTGGGTCATCGGGCAGCTCGTCGGGCGGGTCGTCTAGTACGTCTCCGCCCCCACAGGACTCTGACGCGGGCGCAATTTCGCCCGGAAGCGAGGTAGAAAACGCGGCTGAGAATTACGATGGCGGAGCCCCCTCGCAAGACTCTGATGCGGGCGCGGTCTCGCCGGGCGATGAAGTTGAAGATGCCGCAGATAACTATGACGGCGGAGCCCCCTCGCAAGACTCTGATGCGGGCGCGGTCTCGCCGGGCGATGAAGTTGAAGATGCCGCGGATAACTACGACGGCGGCGGATCGCCATCGAGCGGTCCGTCTGGCGGTGCGCGTCCGGATGCAGGCGACACTCGCCCACGAGATACACGCTCAACCCCGAGTGATGGCGATCTGGATAATGAACCGGACCCTGATACTACGCTAACCCAGCCTGATGCTGGTGACGCACCTGCTGATTTCTCGTCATCAACCGGTCGCCCAGGCTCTCGCGAACCCGACCCACCAGAACCTGTTGAGTACACTCGTGCAGTCCCCGCCGCAGGTACGGTAAATACGCGTGAAGATGTCGTATCCGTGTTTGACGCGCGGTACCGGAACATCGACATTACCGGTGATATGGTGACGGAAGGTGATGATGGATATAGGCTAACTGATGAAACCCAACAACGTATCGGTAGGCGAAATGCAGCAGTAGAATTCAACGACCGTGTAGACGGTGGTGTCGGGAGCGGTGACGTTCGGCAAAACGAGAATGGAGAGTGGGTGCTGCGAGAAGGGCTCCGAAACGAACTTGCGGAGGAGCAGGCAGCCGACAGCCTTGACGAGGAGCATCCCGGTGTCGACATCTCGACGATGAACGTGGAGACGACGTCGGACGGTATCCGCCTCGATGAGAGCACGCAACGCGAGATCGCGACGCAGCGCATCGTCGAAGAGTCCGATCAGGTTGGTCCGGACAGCCGCTTTGACGAGAGCGATCTGGCGTTCGATTTCGAGGATGGAGAGCTAGTCGACGTGTCGTTCGCGTCGTACGCACAGACACAGGATGCGGTTAGCGCGTCACCCCCGGACACTGCAAAGCAGGGTGGCGACTTCACCATCGTCGAAGCCGGAGGCGACTGGCCAACCAATCGAGGTGAAGCAGTCAGCGTCGGGGCCGATCTGCTCACTGGAGATGGGGCCGAACTCATCAAGACCGACGTACCGACGAACCAACGGGACGTATCGGAAGCGATCATCTCTGCCCGACGAGAGCGTCTCGGGATCGACATCGACCCGATCGATCCTGGCGACGCTGCGGACAGTGCTGTCGACCAGGCCACAAGCGTCGATCGCGAGGACGGTGCTCTCGTTGTAGCCGGTCTTGGTGTGCTCGCGCCGGAGCCCTCAACGACGACGGCCGGCGCCGCGATACTGGTGGGTGCGGCTGGAGCGGCCGTCGCGAGTGCGGGATCGGAGCTCGATGTCGGCCAGCCGAACCAGGAGGTCTCGGAAGTAGAGGCTGGCGAGCAGACGGTAAACGAGATGGAGGTAAGCGACCCTGATGTCGCCGAGCTCTCCATCGGCGAGTTCGCACCAGGCACCTCCGAGATGCAGGTTGGCGACCCAACCAGAATTGATGGCGAGGTGGATGTTCCGTCAGTCACGATGTCGACAACGGTCGACAGTACGGAGCCGGGACAGATCACCGACGAGGACACTCCGGGTGGCATCGGCAATCCGGTTGACTCTCCGAGCGTGCCTGATCCGCTCGAAGAGGACTCATCAGATGATACTATCACCGATGTCGAGCGCGATTTCCCGACTGGGGGAGACGCTGTCGTTGACAACTCGGTGGGATCGGGCATCGGTGAGGATGTCGGCACTCCTGAGGTCGAGCCGGGCTTCGAGCTCAGCCAACCGACTACGGAGACTGAGGTCTCAATCAATTCTGGTGGGCTAGGAGATGATGGGGCGGGAGTCGGGCCGGGTGCGTGGTCTGGTCCTACGGAGAGGTCTGGTCCAACCGAGGCGACGGATGTTGTAGTCGACACCTCAGTCAGGAACGGTCCTGCGACGGCGCCCATGTCTCAAGTGTACTCGGCGTCACCGGCGCAGGCCTTTGCGACACCGTACTCACAGGGCTTCGGGAACAACCAGTGGGTCAGTAACGCGTACCCGAACACCACATCTCAGCCGTCGCGAATGCGGCAGGGTCGTGGGTCACCCCGCCCGCCTTTCCCCGGCTTCCAGACGGATTCGGTGCAACCGGAACCATCCGGATCGTCGCCCATCAACATCCAGATCACGAATCCCGTCGCGACCGCGACCGACGTGTTGGGCGTCGACTCCGGCATGGAGATGGCCGACAGCTCATCGAACGCGATGCCAGCGGAGGATGACTTCGAAGACGAGTGGCAGTCTGACACCGGGTTCGGCAGCTTCGTCGGATGGGGCGGAGGTGGTGGCGAGTTCGACGGATTCGACGGAGCTGGATTCGACGGCGCGAGCTTCGACGACGGCGGCGGCATGTGGGACCCCGACAACTGGGATGACCAAAGCGGACAGGAAGACCCCTTCGGTGGTTTCTGATGAGCGCTGCCCAAGGCTCGACGGCGTTCGTCGTCGTCACAGGTGCAGTCACACTCGTGACCGCTGGAGGGTTCTGGTACGTCTTCGACGAGTTCCTCGTCTCCCTTCTCGTCGCCCAGGACGGCTGGGGAAACGGCAGCGTCTACGCTGCGTTCTTGAGAGATCAGATCCTGAAAGTCTGGGAGTGGTCGCTCCTGATCGTACTGCTTCGGATGGGCTTCGAGGTCCTGATCGCGGCCCGACTGTCGAGATCGTCCGGGGCACTCCTGCCAGAGACTCTGGTGATGCTGATCATCCTGCTGGGGCTCGTCATCTGGGCATATGCGCTCCCGCAGATGCTCGATCCGATCGTCTCGATGGCTCTCGACTCGACTCGCGTCGCGGAGGCCGGCTTCGACCGCGGCGTGCAGCTGATGGCCGACCTAGCGTACTCGTACGGACCGGGACTCTTCGGGGCGATCGCCCTAACGTGGTATCTCGTGAGTCCCATCCGGAGAGACGTGTTTCGAGGTAGAGTATGACCGAGGACGACCTACGCCAGCTACGCGATGAAGCGGCTGACGAATCCCGAGATGCTGAGAAGCCGCTTGCAGCTGCGCGAATGGAGGTCGGGGAATAGTGCGATCAATAGACCGCAGGCAAATCATCGTGGTCGTTCTTGCACTTCTGGTATTTTCGACACCTGCAGGAGCTGTTTACACGACGAGCGTCGAACTCAACACCACCATTCAAGATGGTGAGTTTGTCGAATATAATCACGACCTCGGAACGTCAAGCAACATCACCTCTGTCAGTTTTGTCGTTACTGAAACCGGTGAGAACGGTTACGGTGGCCCGGGGCAATTAGCTGTCCGTTTGAATGGGACGAAAATTGGAGAAGAGAGGTTAGATGAAGGTGTACAAAAACAAGAGATCACCTTTGATATTGATAGTATATCTCACGAAGAAGTTATGAATCTCAATTTAACCAACAATTGGGGTGGTGCAAATGATATTTATATTCATAATGTCTCCTACGCGTTTGAGAATCTAGCTAATCCGTCACCTACATCTGGAGATGCTAGTAGCCCCGTCGAGTTGTCCGTTGATGTAAATACAGACAGCGAACTGCGAATTGAGTTTCGAGATGCGGCTGATGACTCTGTAATCGACACTCAAAATGTCACTGGCGTCGGCACCGCTACTGCTGACTGGTCTTTTGATGACGCGCGTGTCGCAAGTTGGTACGCAGTTGCATATGAAGACAACACAGAGGTGGATAGAACTGAGACATTTATTATAAACGATCAGCCTCCGTCTGTCGAAAACCCATCCCCAGCAAACGGCGATACCGTGCAAGAGTCGCCTGTCCAATTGAGCATCAACATCAGTGACGCCGACTTCGACACCTCGCAGGGTGACGAACTCACGGTCACGTTCTACGACGACAGCGACGGCTCTACCATCGGGGAAGACACGCTCACGAGCAACGGGACGGCCACGGCGAACTGGGACGGTGATGTCGTCGGTGGCGAGAACGACTGGCGCGTTCAGGTGACTGACGCGTACGGAAACACCGTTCAGAGTGAGACGTACACCTTCCTGGCACCCGATGAGCTGTACATCCGGGATGAGCTCTCCGGTGACCTTCTCACCGACACCGACTCGAACCTCACGCTGACGTTCTACGGGGAGACGACGACGGAACGGCGAACCACACAGGATGGAGTCGCCCCCCTCGCCGGCCTTCCGGTAAACGAGGAGCTGGTCGTTGTCGCAGAGGCAGACGGTTACTACAACCGACGGATCATCCTCGACTCTCTGACAGAGCAGCAGAACGTGTACTTGCTCAACGAGACCGTTGAGTCGGTTGAGGTCATCTTCACGATCGAGGACAGGAGTGGAGACTTCGACTCCGAGGACACGAAGCTCTATCTGGAGAAGGCCGTCCCGACGGAGAACGGAACCGCGGAGACGCGGATCATCGCGGGCGATTACTTCGGTCTCGGACGCTTTCCGGTGGTTCTCGAGCAGGATTCGCGCTATGATCTACGCGTCGAGAACCGCGAGGGGCAGGTGTACGATCCGGGATCGTACACTGCGAGTATCGCAGACATCGAGACGATCAACATCGGGAGCATCGAGTTCGAGCCCCCCGACACGGATTCGTACTCGGTTCAGCGGGATGTCGTCGACGACGATCAGGTCGGCGACCGGCTCGACTTTCGATACACCGACCCGGCGGAAAAGACGACGGACTTCGAGGTGCGCGTTTTCCCGCGGTCGGATCCGGAGAACGCGACGTACGAGGACTCGTGGGTCGGCCCGCGAGGCAACTACTCGTTCAGCTCGTCGCTGAACGAGTCGGAGGCATACATGATAGAGTGGTCAGCAACACGAAACGGAAACGAGATCGGGCAGCGTGTCCCCGCCGGCGGGAGCAGCATCATCCCGGTACCGATCGGAAGCGAGTGGCTCAACGGCTTCGCGTTCGTCGCCGTCGTCTTCGTCGCGAGCCTCGGGTCCCCGCGGTACGGTTCGACCGTTGCGATGGCAGCGGTGGGTATGGCAGGTATGTTCATCCTCATCGGATGGCTGGGTGTCTCCGGCATCGCGTGGTGGGTCGCAGCCACGATCGCGGTCGGCGCGCACCTTCGAGGTGATCGCTGATGCAGGGTCTCAAAGTTGCGAAGACGATGATGGCGCTCGTCCTCGCTATCGGTATCCTAAGTGGACTCGGCTTCTCGCAAATCGCCGGGGTCGACCTTGGTACTAGTGGCCTCGACGTCAGTGATGCCGAGAGCGTCAGCGACGAGGTCTCTCAGTCAGAGGTAGAGGACTTCGGTGGCGAGGACGCGTCTAACTTCGGGATCACGACTGGTGCGACGGGAGCGGTCACGGCGTTGTGGCTGTTCGTCACGAAGACGGGACCGATCCTGTCCTCATGGGGAATCCCGGGCGTCATCGCGACATCGGCTCACGTCATGGCAGTCCTAGCGTTCGGACTTTCAATCCTTGCTATCCTCAGGGGGTTGGCGTCGTTATGAGCCAGATCGACAGCATCTGCTTCAACAACGAGAGCTGGCTCAACTGCTCGCTCCAACCGTTCCTCGATCTCCTTGGAGAGCCAGTCGTTGTCATGCTGCTCGGCGTGCCGCTGACGATCGCGCTCTGGTGGCAAACACAGGAGATCGCTGTTCCTGGTGTTATCCTCGCGCTGTTCGTCGGCACGTTGATCGCTGGCGTCCCACCACAGGTATCCATCATCGGCTACATGCTCGTCGTCGCAGCGCTCGTGATGGGGCTGCGGAACATCGCGGAGGAACGATGACCGGGCTCTGTTCTCGCCTCCGGCAGGACTGGATCGAACTGCGCCCGTTCAAGCAGGCGCTGTTCATCGTCGTCTGGTCCCTCACGCTTCTCGGGGCGGTGTGGCTGATCCCTCGCGGATGGTTCCCGGTCGAACCGGAGCTCGTTTACCAGGGTCAGATACTCGTGACCGCCCTCGTCGCCGGCGCGTTCGTCGAACCGGCGGTCACTGCGCTCCAGTACGACAGTCTGGAAGCGTGGGAGGCAGACGTGAACGACGTGAACCTCGACGAGTGGGAGGAGCATCTGGAAGAGATCGATGCGTGGCGGTCGCAAACGACGATGGAGGAGGGCGATGCCTGAGCGCCCGCCTCGAACGCCGCGCTGGTGGCGGGCACTATCGCTCCGTGTCCAAGTGGTGATGCTGCTCTGTCTGCTCCCAGGCGTCCTCTTCCACGAGCTTACGCACTACGTCGCGGCTCGCGGGTGCGGGCGTCGCCGTCTCGATCTCGACCAGATCGGGTTCGAGGTCAACCCGTGGGACCCGTCGACGCCACCGTGGCGACGGGCTCTCGTCCACCTCGCTCCGCTCTTGGTCGGCACTGCAATCGCGCTCACTGCCTTCGTTGCAGTTGGGCTCGGTGTTGTCATCGACGGACCAGCGTTGTTGTTCGTCTACGTCGGGTTCAACTACGCGGCGTACACGTGGGCGTCACTCGCCGACTTACGTGGTGTCGAGTACCTCGGGGTGTATCTGCCCACCTCTGAGTAGAAACCGCGCACGTCGCCGTCGGCGCCCTCTGATGGAACGGGGGATAGACTTTTTCCATATGGACGCGACAGCGAAACCATGTCTGATGAGCGCGAGGAGTACTGGTGGCGAGATGAGGACCAGTCGCCCCCCGAGCCGATGGACCTCAACGAGGGACGGAGAGCGAGGAGCGCGAAGGAGGTCGAGAAGAAGCACAAGAGCCCGGAGGTAAAACTGAAGGAGGATACGCAAGAGCAGGAGTTCGAAGATGAGCAGACGCGATCATGGTGGACGGAGTTCCGGTACACGCTCGAAGCGTGGGCGCTCCGTGTGAGGAACCTCGTATCGACCGTCATCCAACTGTTCGGATTTTACCTCATCTTCGCTAGTCTTCTCGAACTGTTCGGCCCGACGCTCACGTCCGCTGGGATCCCCGTCAACGCGATCCCCTCAGTGCTCTTCGAGCCGTACTACGCGATCGGGGTCGCGCCGCTATTCGTGTTTGTGATCGGAATGGGTGTGGTCTGGGTCTCGACGAGTCGCCACTTCATCTGACGCGCCTCACTGCCAATTTTCGCGCGCGGCGAACCCCTGTTTCGAGTGCTTCAGGTGGAACTTCTGAGAGCGGTTGCTGAGTATTTTCCCCCGAAGGGGGTGCCCTTAGGCACACTCCCTAAGGGGTCCGTGTCACCCGGTGGGATCGCACCCCCGATCTCCCGCGGCGCTGGTGGCGGCGTCGACGACGATCGCGACCTCGATCAGGGTCGAGACCGGCCCAGATGCCACTCAAAACCTCAAGGTGACGACAAGAAACAGGGTCCAGAGTAGTGTTGCCACTCAGCCGTCGGGCTCTAGCGGGGCGGCTTCGAGGAGAACAGCACGTCGCCGTTCCGGTTGATCGGCCGCTGGTTCGTTCGACGGCCGCCGCCTCGCTCCGTCCAGGAGAACTCGCCGCTGATGAACTTCCGGTACGCCATCATGCCGCTGTTCTCCGCAGCGTCGACGCCGGCACGGATGAGCTTCACGAGCTCGAGGCGCGTCAGCGGCTGACCACCGAGATCGACGACCATCCCGTCCGCGGACTCAGTGATCGAGACGCCGTGACGACGCGCCCACCGAGCGAGCGCGGAGTCCTGGTCGATCATCGAGGCCTCTTCAGACGCCAGCTGCCGAACACCGCCGACGACCCACTCGGTCACGTCCTCGAACGTGTTCAGCAGGTCCTGGAACTTCTCGCGGATCACGCCGTCCTCGAACGACATCTTCGCGTTCGCGATCTCGACGAGGTCGTCGAACTTGTCCGCCGCGCGGTAGACCGTCGACCGAGAGGTATCGGACATCTCTGCGAGACGCTCGACGTCGGCGCCGTCTCCGCCGTCAGTCAGCGCCGCGAGGACTGAGCGCTCGCCCTCGGAGGCGTCACCACGGGCGAAGTGCGCGACAGCCTGCTCCTCCTCTCCCTCCTGGACGTTCGGCATCCGGTTCCCGACGAGGTCGAGATCTCGCTCGCTCTCCGTGGCGTCGAAGTAGTGATCGGCGGTGTAGACGCGCGGGTCGGCCCGCGTCGGCAGGCCAGCCCACAAGAGAACGTTCACGAGCGACTCGTCGAGCTCGTGCCGCAGCGACTCGACGTCGAACTCGTCCTCGGCCTCCCACGGCACCGACGAGCGCTTCGAGTACTCCTTCGACCACTGGAGCTCCAACTTCGGATCGGAGAGCGGGTCATCCTCAGCCGACGTCTCCTCCGAGCGCGCGAACTCCGGATGGTAGTACTTCACCAGCTTCCCGACGCCGTTCGGCTTCTCCGTGAGCTTCTTCCAGGTACCCTTATCGAGCGCAACCGCGTTGCGGTGGCCGATGACCTTCTCGTTGTCCCACTTGTACTCTCCCCGTCCGCGGCTGTTCGAGCCGAAGAGCGCGATCTGATCGAGGACGGCGCCCTGGCCGGCGACGTGCTGCTCGCCGGCGCCGCGGTCCATCCGGAGGTACATCTCCATCTGGTAGGCGTTCGAGTGCTCGTGGACGCACTCGTCAGCGAAGTAGTGGGCGTTGATGTCCATCTCCTCACCGAGACAGCGGATCAAGGGGATCACCTCGTCGGGCTCGAGGTTGCTGGAGTTGGCTTGGACGCGCAGTCCGTACGGGAGGCCCTCAGGCATCGAGTCGATGCGGTCGCCGTTGGCTGTCCGCGCGTCAGGGATCGAGGGGCGGAACTGGAGCGTGGCCTTCCGCTCACCGAGACCGTCCTGCGCGCGGACGGCGATCTGGTACTCGTTGAAGGTCTCGTACGGACGCCCCGGCGCCGCGATCCCGCCGGACCAGTACTTCGTCTTCTCCGGGTTGATCTCCCAGAGCTCACCGTCGAAGACGAACGAGCCGACATCGTCGGCGATGCTGGGCTCGTACTGCGAGACGATGGCGTCGTACGGCGCCAACGAACCCGGATGACCGTTCTCGTCCACGTCGGGCTGAGAGAACAGCAGGTGAGCGCCGAACGCGTGGACGCGCGGTTCGACGCAGGGGATCGGACCGTCAGAATCGAAGGTCTGGTACTCAGTCGCCTCCGGACTGCTGGGATGGACCTGTCGCGAGGCGTCACCGGCGGCGTCGCGGAGTTCGCGCGCCTCGTCGGAGTCAACCTCAGCCTCGATCGTGTCCTCATCGGCGGCCGTAACAGGCTCGGCATCACCGAGCAGCTCGTCGAGGTCGCCCTGCGGGCCGGGTTCGAGGTAGTCGTCGCTCACAGGTCGACCTCCTTCCGGGGGACGACGACCGGATGCTTCTCGCCGGCGGTGAAGACGGCAACGAGCGGGACCCACGACTCGGTGACCTCGAGCAGTGGGTCGCCGGCGTCGCGCTCACCCGGATCGAACACATCGACAGAGGCGTGTTCCGGAGCGATCGCGAGGACGTAGCGGCCGTCACGGAACCCACGAACGGGGACGGCGTCCGAGCGCACGAGGTTGACGTGCTTGCCGGCGATACGGCGCCGCGGGATCAGCGGCGTACCGAGGGAGCCGTCGATGATGTCCTTCGTGACGGGGTTGGCCGGCACCTTCTGGTCGTCAACCCAGCGCGCGATCGGGCGCCGCAGGACGGTCTGATCGAGCCGCATCACTCGACCTCCGCGGGGTCGAAGACGTTCGTCCAGGTGAGCTGAGCCTTCCGACCGCGCCCGTCGAGCTCGTCACGCCAGCTCGCGTTTGCGTCGACGAGGCCGCCGGCGCTGCGGGCGGGGACGATCTTCATCGCGAGAGGCTCTCGCTGAGGACGCGGTTCGCAGACGACGAAGAGGTAGACGCCGCTGCGCTCGACGAGCGCCGAGTGCTGCTGTGCCCGGAGCTTGAACCGACCGCGACGCTGCACGCTGGTCTGGACGACCATCGTGCTCTTGATCTCGACAGGGAGACCGGCCTCGACAACACAGAGGCCGTGGAAGGGGAGATCTTCCGAGGGCCAGATGGCGGTGTCGGCGACTGCGTCCCAGTGCTCTTCGCCAGAGGTGGGTTTGAGCGCGTCGACGCGGTCGAGGACATGGTGCTCGGCGTTGTGACCGGCGCGCTTCGCGGCAGCAAGGGTTTCGCTGCTCATCGGTCCAGCCTCGCGGGCATCTTCGCCCTGCGGGAGGTCGTCCACGGTTTGATGTCGACCCCACCGCCGCCGTAGGCCCAGACGGTCGCGCCGAGGAGATGCTCGCGAGCTATCGGCGTCGACCCGCGATCAGTGTCGTCAGTGGACTGATCGCGACCACCGTCAGTGAGCGCTCTCGCCACGTCGCGCTTGTGGAGCTGCCAGTCTTCCAGGCGGACCCAGACACCGCAGTCGATGCACCAGCGGCGAGTCCCGGTGTCGTTCCACGACCCGTGGAGACGATCGTCTTCGTCGGTCTCTTGAGCACGGTTAGTCATCGGCCGGACTCACCCCCTCATCCGGCGTGTACGTCTGGAGACTGGGCTCCTCGCCCGTCAGCGCCTCCTTCACGAGCGCGCTCGCGAGGTTCACCGGAACCGCGTTCCCGATCTGCTCGGTTGTCTCGCCCTTGTTGCCGACGAACTCGTAGTCCGGCGGGAATCCCTGCGCCGCGGCGAGTTCCCGGGGTTGGAGCATCCGGTATCGGAGGTCGAGTCCCCACGGGTAGAGGTCCGGAACGCACAGCGCGTGCCGGTCTTTCGTCGTCACCGTCGGCAGCGGCTCGTCGACGTCGGCCGTGTCGCTGTTCCCGTAGTATTCGACGAGGAACGGCGAGACGAGATGGCCGTCGTGGTTGCTCGCCGTGACCGTGTGGAGCGGTCGGTCCTCCGCCTCGTACGTGGCGTTGCTGTGGAGTCCGCGGGCCGGGCCGTTCCGCGGCTTCACGAACGGCTGCGCCTTGATGTAGTGGATCGCACCCCGCGTCGCGATCGTCGGAACGGGCTCGTTCTCTGCGTCGAGCGCTCTCGCGCCGGAGTGCTGGCCCATCACCATCGGCGTCCCGCCGTCGGCTTCGACGTGCGCCGGGCCCTCAACGAGGAACGGCTCCTCTCGCTCGGCCGCCGCGTCCTCGAGCTCGTCGAGCCCGACCACGTCCTCCTGCATCGCCTCCACGTCGGCGGGCTCGATCCCGGCGATGACATCCGCGTAGGGGGCGAGTTCGTCGGCGCAGTGGTCGCGGATCCCCTTCGCGATCCGCTGCATCGTGTTGTTCGAGAGCGGCCGCGAGCGGGACCACACCGATCCCCCCACATCGCTCCAGTCGATGATGTCCGCCGCCGGCCGCCAGTCGTCGAGATCGTCGTCGGCGTCGGAGTGTGTCGGGTCGGGGTGGCTCGCGCGCTTCCCGCGGCGGGCAACGACAAACAGTCGCCGTCGCGTCGTCGCGTCGCCGTAGTCGGCCGCGTTGAGCGTCTCCCACTCGACCGCGTAGCCGAGGCTGTGGATGGCGTTCACCCACGCCTCGAACGTGTCGCCGTTCCGCGTCGGCTGGCCGTCGTCGTCGATCGGCCCCCACGACTGCAGCTCGGGGACGTTCTCGACGAGCACCGCGTTCGGCTGGGTCTTCTGGATCCAGTCGACGACGTGCCACGGAGACGCCCGCTTCTGCTCGTTGACCGGCTTCCCGCCGCGAGCACTGCTGAAGTGCGTGCACTCCGGGCCGGCGACTAGGAGATCGACGTCGTCCTCTCCGACGATCGCCGGCGGGTGGAGCTCCTCGACCTTCGCGTTGTGGTGCTCCGCCCACGGGTGGTTCCGCTTGTGCGTCTCGATCGCCTTCGTCCAGTGGTTCACGGCGATGAGACGGGCGTCCCGCTGGAGCTCCTCGCAGGCCAGCGCGAGGCCTGTCGAGAAGCCGCCACCGCCGCAGAACAGGTCGACTGCGGTGAGGCGATCAGCACCGTCTCCATCTTGAACACGGCCGCCGTCAGTGACGAGCCGTGTTTGCCCGGCCTCGACGAACTCTCCCCGATCAGCGGGGTCGAAGTTCATCACGAGGCGCTCGCTCACCTCGTTCGGGTATCCTTCCTCCCGCGATCCGGCGTTGTGTTGCGCCGTCCGTTCGATGACGTTCCAGCCGTCGTAGAGGTCCGGCGGGAGGTCGGTGTAGGAGATCAGCACGTCTCCCTCGAGCTGATCGACGGCGTCGGCGAGGTCGGCGTGGTCGAACCCCTCGGCTGCCGGGTAGAGACCTTCCTTCTCGACATACGGCGGGTCGAAGTAGAAAAGGGTCTCCGGATCGTCGTAGCGGTCAGCCACCTCACGGAAGTCGTCCCGCTGTATCGAGACGCCCTGAAGCCGGTCGACCGTCTCGCGGATCTTCTCGGGAGCGTTCGCCCAACTGCGCGATTCTCCGGTTCGAGCCCGGAGCGTGTCGCGCTTGAAACCGCTGTGGTTGTGGTACTTCCCGGCGAACTGCGAGTACCGAAGGAACAGGAAACGGCCAGCGCGCTCAACCGGGTCGTCCGGCCGCTCGCCGCGGTAGAACGCGCGCCCCCACTCGTTGTGAAGCTCCTCCGAGAACGGCGTTCGGCGGCACCACTCGATGAGCTCGTCTGTCCGGTTCCGAGCGACCTCGAAGAACTGGACGATGTCCCGGTCCTTGTCGTTGTAGACCTCGATGTTGCTCCTCGGCTTGTTCAGCAGGACCGCTGCGGAGCCGCCAAACGGCTCGACGTAGACGCGGTGGTCGGGAAGGTGGTCGATCACCCAGTTCGCGATATTCGTCTTCCCGCCGATGTAGGGAAACGCGGAGAGCGGCATCAGCGGCACCTCCGTTCAACTCCATCGGCGTCTTCCGCAGCGCGCTCAGACATCGGTGACCTCCGGCTTCTCGTGTGCGAAGTCGGTCGCGTACGTTCCCCACTCCTCGGTACCGTCAGTTCGCTTCTCGTACCGGACTTCCCACTCGTCGTCGACCTCCTGCCAGTCGCCCTCGTACGGCGTTGCGACGACGCGCATCTCGTCGTTGGAGACTGCGTCGCGGTACTGGAGCAGGACCTCGCCATCGTCTTCCCGCTCGTCTTCCGGACTGCGCTCAGGCATCTGGACCACCTCCAAACAGCGCGTCACGAGCATCTGGGTCGAGTTCGTGGACGCCCTCCTCGGTTCGGTACCAGTCGAGGCAACCGCCGGCGTGCTCCTTCGGAACCTCGACCGTCTCTCGGGGTTCCAGATCGCGGCCGATCGTCCTGAACCGGACGGTCCCGTCGTCGTCCGGCTCGGCGCTGTCGAACAGCGCGAGGCCGTCGACGCCGAGCGCGACGCGCCGCATCTTCTCGCCGTCGACGCTGATCTCCTCGGGGACCTCGTCGAGCGTGAGGAACCGGCTGCCGATCACGGCGTACTTATCGGGGTCCTCGACACCGTCGAGACCGCGGACACGTCCCCAGATCTCCGGGTTGAGATCTCGGTACCGAGCGAGGTGGTAGTCGCAGAGCGCCACGTCGCTGCCGAAGTTGGGCCACGGGACGCGGTACTGCTGTTCGCGGTCGCAGTGGTCGGACTGCTCGCAGGCGTCGTCGGTGTCGACGGCGCCGACGTCTGGTTCGAGTTCCGAACGGGTCTGACGCTCCCAGGAGGTGCGCTCGTCAGTCGCCATCGAGCTCACCTCCGTCGGCGCGGACGGCAGCGTCGACGCGCCGGCCACGGTTCCGGTTCGGTTGGTTCACCGGGTCGGGGAGATCTACGTCGACGCCGGCGGCGCTCCCGCGGGAGATGCGACGGAAGCAGTCGCATCCGAGACAGCGGTGGGCGATGTCGTTGTTGTCGCCGTGGACTCGGCGGAACGTATCAGTAACGTGACGGTCGCAGTGACGACAGTGTCCGAGATCTTCGGAACCGCCGGTTTGGCGGTTCATAGCGCACCCCCGAATCCGGTTTTTGGAGTGTAGAGGTGGCTAAGGCTGCTGTTTACAGCAACCAGTAAAATTTCTGATGGGACCGCTGAGAGTCGAACTCAGGTCATACGGACCCCATCCGCATAGGATACCACTACCCCACGGTCCCTGTCTGTACCCGGAAAAATGAGAGTCCGGTAATTAAGGACTTCGTTTCACTCGTCTCCGCCGACTCCGACGCCCTCAGACGAGCACGCGCTCCAGCGAGACGACGAGGCCCGACTCGGCGTCGGGATCGCCGACCAGCCGGCCGAGACACACCGCGGAACCGTCTGGAGTGTGGCAGGCGACGAGCGGGGCGTCGTCGCTTCCGTCGCCGTTCTCGTCCGGGCCCTCGTCGGCGTCGACGCCGTCCGCCTCGATCACGCCGGGGGCGTAGACGGGCGCGCCGGTGGCGACGTTGCGCGCGGCGGAGGGTGCGATCGTCACGCTCGGAAGGTGGACCAGCGCGTCCTCGGCGGGGCGGACGACCTCGCGGAGGAGCTCCTCGTCGCCCGCCTCGGCCCACGCCAGCCCGTCGACGAGGTCCTGTAAGGGGTGTAAGTCGCCGTCGTCGAAGGGGTCGGTGGCGGTGCGTCGGAGGTGGCCCATGTGCGCGCCGACGCCGGTCGCGAGGCCGATGTCGTGACACAGCTTCCGGATATACGTCCCGGACTCGCACCGGATCCGGAGGAGGGCCTGTCGGTCGTCGACCGCCAGCACGTCGAGGTCGTGGATCGTGCGGGTGCGGAGCCGGCGGGTCACCGCGCTCTTGCGCGGCGGCTTCTGGTAGATCTCCGCCTCGAACTCGGCGACCACGTCGCGGAAGTCCGCGGGGGGCGACCCGTGGAGCTCCAGCACCGAGACGTACTCCTTGCTGCCCTCCAGAAACACCTGCGCGGCGCGGGTCGCGTCGCCGGTCAGCGTCGGGAGACAGCCCGTGACCTTGGGGTCGAGCGTCCCGGCGTGTGCGACCCCGTCGATCCGGGGACCGTCCGGGTCCAGCGCCGCCAGCGTCTCGTTGATCGCGTCGCGCACCCACGCGGAGAGCTGGTGGGAGGAGGGGCCGGCGGGCTTGTCGACGTTGACGACGCCGAACCGGAGCAGCTCCGGGACCGACCGCTGGTCGGGCGGGGCTCGGAGGGGATCCTCGCCGCGATCGGATTCGGAGTCGTCGTCGGAATCGGTGTCGTCTGCGTGTCGAGTCATGCGGGGGTGTAGAGAGTGTAACGGGTGTTCGGCGGTCAGAAGTCGTAGCTCACGCCCTCGATCGGCGCCTTCCCCTCGTCTGTCTCGGGGTCGTACGCGTCGATGGTCGCGACGAGGACGTCGATGAACGGCTCCGGCCCCCACCGAGCGGTGTTGTACGCGGCGTCGTAGATCGACAGGTCGTCGATGTCGACGTCGTAGTACTCGCGGTACCGCTTCCGCTCGGAGGCCTCGCGGCGCTCCGTCTCGGCCTTCGCGCGGTCGACCGGCTTCGCCTCGCGCTCGGCGATGCGCTCGGCGCGGGTCGAGACGGGGGCGTCGAACCAGAACCGGAAGTCGGCGTGGTCCGCGGAGAGCCAGCCGGCGAGCCGCGACTCCAGCACGAGGTCGTCGCGGGTCGCGGCGATCTCGTGGAGCCGGCGGTCCAGGTCCCGGTCGATCTGGGGGTCCTCCTCCGCGAACTCGTTGAACTCGACGGGCGTCATGTCGCGTTCGGCCGCCATCTCGCGGAAGATGTCCCCGCCGGAGACGTGATCGAGGTCGAGTCGATCGGCGAGGGCCGCTGCGTTCGTGCTCTTCCCGCTTCCCGGCGGGCCGGAGACGGTGATCAACATATCGCTACTGCGCGGGTGTCGTTCAAAACGGTTGTCGTTCGGCGCGCGGGGGCGGGAGAGCGGCGCCACCGCGGCGCCGTCGACCGGCGCCCGTCTACTGGTCCCGCGTCGCCGCGGTCATCGACCAGACGGCGACCAGCCCGAGCAGGACCGCCGGGACGAGCGGCAGGGCGAGGTACGTCGCGAAAAACGAGAAGCCGAGCGCCCCCGCGGCGTACGGGTACACGTAGATGATCCCGGGGATGACGAGGATGCAGGTGAAAAGCACCGCCGTCAGCGCCCACCCCTTCCGGCCGAAGCCGTCGGCCTCGGGCTCGGAGTCCCCGGTGTCGTCTCTGCCCGGGGTGCCCCCGTCGTCGCCGACCTCGCCCGGCACGTGGACGTAGCCGCCGTCCGTGCTCTCGCCGGCGTCGCCGTCGGATTCAGAGCTCACTGTCCGGTCTAACGACCACTTTGCCAAAGCCCTCACGGTTCTCGATCATCTCGTGGGCGCGCGCGGCCTCGCTCATCGGGAGCGTCTCGCGGACGCGCGGCTCGAACGTGCCGTCCCAGACGAGCTCCAGCACGTCGTCGACCTCGCCGGGGGTCGCCATCGTCGAGCCGATCACGGACAGCTGGTTCCAGAAGATCCGGTTGAGTCCGGCGTCGGGGTTCGGGCCGGTGGTCGCGCCGCAGGTGACGAGCCGACCGCCCTTCGCCATCGACTTCAGCGAGTTCGGGTACGTCGCCTCGCCGATGTGGTCGACGACGACGTCGACGCCGCGGCGGTCGGTCAGTTCGGCGATCTCCTCGGCGAAGTCGTTCGCCTCGTAGTCGATGACGTGGTCGGCGCCGCACTCCTCGGCGTGCGAGAGCTTCTCCTCGGTGGAGGCGGTCGCGAACACCTCGCAGCCGGCGTGGTCCGCGATCTGCACCGCGGCGTGGCCGACGCCGCCGGAGGCGCCCAGGACGAGCACCTTCTCGCCGGCCTCGATATCGGCGCGGGTCTGGAGCATCCGCCACGCGGTCTGGAAGACGAGCGAGGCGGAGCCCGCGACCTCCCAGTCGACGCCCGATGGGACCGGCACGAGGTTCTCGGCGGGCACGGCCGCGCGCTCGGCGTGGACGCCGCGGACGTGCTCGCCGATGATGTGGAAGGAGGGACACAGCGACTCCTCGCCGTGGCGGCAGAACTCGCACTCGCCGCAGGAGACGCCGGCGCTCACGGCGACGCGATCGCCGGGCTCGAAGCGCGTCACGCCCTCGCCGACGGCCTCGACGACGCCGGCCGCGTCGCTGCCGGGGATGTGCGGCATCTCCAGGTCGATGCCGGGCATCCCGCGTCGCGTCCAGATGTCGAGGTGGTTCAGCGCGCCCGCCTTGACGTCGACGAGGACCTCGCCGCGGTCCGGCTCGGGGTCCGGGAACTCGCCGTATTCGATCACGTCGCGGTCGCCGTGGGAGTCGAACTGGACGGCCTTCATGGGGTGATCCAGCCGCGGCACCCACTAAACAGTACGCCAAACGGAACTCGCGAACGGAACTCACACTCGGTGCGTATCTCTCCGGTCCGATTCAGGCGGTGGCGCATCCGCTACGTTAACTGTCCTCACACGTCATCAGCCACGTTAACTGTCCTCACCCGTGTGAGCCGGGCGCATCCGCCCCGAGCCTTTCGTGATGTTTAAGTACTGAAAGGGGGACCATACGGATGCACGAACTGCAGGGGCACCGGGTCCCGAGTCCACGAGGGCGATGATACAACGCGGGTTGCGGTAGCCAAGCCTGGCCCAAGGCGCAGGGTTGCTAACTCTGTGGCGTCACTGCCTCCGGGGTTCGAATCCCCGCCGCAACGCTCGAACGGACCGAGCACCGCCGGATTCGCGCCGGTAGGGCTCACCACAACCAACACATGAGCACGGAAGAATCACAGGACGACTCGCCGGAGGAGGAGGAAGACCTCCAGTACTTCGTCCGGATCGGGGGCGCTGACCTCGACGGGACGAAGACGGTCGAGCGAAGCCTGTCCGAACTCGACGGCATCGGCACGCGCACGGCGCGGCTGGTCGCCGAGAAGGCCGACGTGGACCGAAACGCCACGTTCGGGCTCCTCGACGAGGATGACCTCGACGCGGTGGTCGACATCGCCGAGAACCTCGAAGACCACGTCCCGTCGTGGATGACGAACAGACAGAACGACTTCTACTCCGGAGAGACGACGCACCTCGTCGGCACCGACGTCAGCGAGAAGCGTCGCCACGACATCAACCGGATGAAGATCATCGAATCGTACAAGGGCGTTCGCCACAAGCGCGGCCAGAAGGTACGCGGCCAGCGCACGAAGTCCACGGGTCGCTCGGAGGGGACCATCGGGGTCAACGTCGAGGAGATCCGCGAGGAGATGGCGGAAGACGAAGCGGGTGACGAAGAATGAGCACCGGCAAGAACACCAAAGGCTACGAGACGCCGAACCACCCGTACCAGGGCGAGCGCATCGCCGAGGAGTCCGACCTCCTCTCGCGGTACGGTCTCAAGAACAAAGAGGAGTTCTGGCGCGCCCAGTCCGAGCTGCGCAGCATGCGACGCGAGGCGCGTCGGCTGCTCGGCGAGGCCCAGGGCGACGCCGACGCCGCCCAGGAGGCCGGCTCGGAGTTCGTCGCACGGCTCCGCCGGATCGGCATCCTCGGCGACAACGACGACATCTCCGCGGTCCTCTCGCTGGACGTGACCGACCTGCTCGAGCGCCGTCTCCAGACGGTCGCCTACCGGCAGGGGTTCGCGTCCTCCACCCAGCAGGCCCGCCAGTTCATCGTTCACGGCCACATCACCGTCAACGGCGCACGCGTCACGCGCCCCTCGGTGAAGGTCGACGTGGACGACGAGGGCGCCATCGCCTTCGACGAGAACAGCCCGCTCGCGGACGATCTCCACCCCGAGCGCGCGGAGTCACAGGAGTGAGCAATCATGAGTGAATCCGAAGACGGAGGAAAGTGGGGCATCGCCCACGTGTACGCGTCGTTCAACAACACGCTCATCACGGTCACCGACGAGACGGGCGCCGAGACGATCGCCAAGTCGTCCGGCGGCACCGTGGTGAAGCAGAACCGCGACGAGGCGTCGCCGTACGCCGCCATGCAGATGGCGGAGGTCGTCGCCGAGCGCGTCAAGGACGCCGGCCTGGAGGGCGTGCACGTTCGCGTGCGCGGCCCCGGCGGCAACCTCAACAAGTCCACCGGTCCCGGTGCGCAGGCGACGATTCGCGCGCTCTCGCGTGCGGGCGTCGAGATTGGCCGGATCGAGGACGTCACGCCCATCCCGCACGACGGGACGAAGGCGCCTAAGAACAAGCGAGTCTGACATGACGGAAGACGACTTCGACGTCCAGTACGTCGAACGGGACGAACGCAGCGCGCGGGTACTGATCCGCGGGCTCACGCCGGCGTTCGCCAACGGCATCCGCCGGGCGATGATCGCCGACGTCCCGACGTTCTCGATCGACACCGTTCGGTTCGTCGAGAACTCCTCCGTCATGTTCGACGAGATGATCGGGCTTCGGCTGGGGCTCGTGCCCCTGACGACGCCGCTCGACGACTTCGAAATCGGCGACGAGGTCACCCTCGCGCTCGACGTCGAAGGCCCGGCGACGGCGTACTCTGGCGACATCGAGAGCGCTGACCCGCTCGTCGAGGTCGCGGACGACAACGTCCCGATCATCGAGCTGAAGGAGGGACAGCGGCTGGAGTTCGAGGCCGACGCGGTGCTCGACACCGGCAAGGAGCACGCCAAACATCAGGGCGGCGTCTCCGTCGGCTACCGCCACCTTCAGCGCGTCTCCGTCGAGGGCGACCTCGGCGAGTTCGACGACGACGAGCCGAACATCCTCCGCGGCGTCATCGAGACGCCCGACGGGGATATCGAGCTCACCGACGAGTTCGACAACGACCTCTCGGAGCGGTTCCCCGGGAAGGAAGTCAGCGTCGAGGACGTCCCCGGCGCGTTCGTGTTCCACATCGAGACGGACGGCTCGTTCGACGTCGAGGAACTGCTGCTCCGCGCGATCGACTCCATCGAGGAGCGCGCGGACGAACTACAGACGAAAGTCGCAGTCTAACGTAATGACGGACCTTCAGACCGCACGCTCGGCGCTCGCCCCTGCACGCAGCCGCGGCGCCGCGACCCGTTCCGACGCCGCGTCGGAGCGGTCTGCGCCCGAGTTCGACTCGGGCCGTCCCGACGCCGGGACCGAAAGTGGTTTGAAGGGAGCCGGATTACGCAGGAGTGCACGCAGGGATAGCCAAGTCAGGCCAACGGCGCAGCGTTCAGGGCGCTGTCCTGTAGAGGTCCGCAGGTTCAAATCCTGCTCCCTGCACTCCGTTTTCACTAACTCTCCAGTTCAGGAGGGACAGCTATGAGTAGCAAGACGAATCCGAAACTACAGAACCTCATCGCCGATCTGAAGTCGGTCTCGCGCGACTCCGGTGCCAACGTGTGGCAGGACGTCGCCGACCGACTGGAGAAGCCACGGCGCACGCACGCTGAGGTCAACCTGGGCCGTATCGAACGATACGCGCAGGAAGACGAGACGGTCGTCGTCCCCGGCAAGGTGCTGGGCAGCGGTGTGCTCGAAAAGAACGTCACCGTCGCCGCCGTCGACTTCTCGGGCACCGCCCGCACGAAGATCGACCAGGCCGGCGAAGCGGTGTCGCTCGAACAGTTCATCGAACAGAATCCTGAAGGGAGCAACGTCCGGGTGATCCGATGAGTCTCGCGAAGATCGACGCGGATGTCGTCGTCGACGCCCGCGACTGCATCCTCGGTCGCGTCTCGTCGAAGGTCGCCCAGCGCGTCCTCGACGGGGAGACGGTCGCCGTCGTCAACGCCGAGCGCGCGGTCATCACCGGTAACGAGGACGCGACGATGGAGACGTACCACACCCGCGCGGAGCTCGGCTCCGACAGCGGGCCGTACTACCCCAAGCGCCCCGACCGGATCTTCAAGCGCGCCATCCGCGGCATGCTGCCGTACAAGACGGAGGACGGTCGCGAGGCGTTCTCGAACGTGCGCGTGTACGTCGGGAACCCCTACGAGCGCGACGAGGACGTCGAGAGCGTCGTCCTCGACGGCACCTCGCTCGACCGCCTCTCGAACATCAAATTCACGACGCTCGGGGACATCTCCGAGTCTCTGGGAGCCAACGTCACATGGTAACTAACACCTCAGGCAAGAAGAAGACGGCCGTCGCCCGCGCCACCGTGCGCGACGGCGAGGGCCGCGTTCGCATCAACTCCCAGCCAGTCGAGCTGGTCGAACCGGAGCAGGCGCGGCTCAAGATGCTGGAGCCGTTCCGCATCGCGGGCGAGGAGCTCCGCGCCGACGTGGACATCGAGGTCAACGTCGAGGGCGGCGGCTTCAGCGGCCAGGCCGACGCGACGCGGACCGCCATCGCGCGCGGTCTCGTCCAGCACCTCGGCGACGCCGAGCTGCGCGACGCGTACATGAACTTCGACCGCACGCTGCTGGTCAACGACGTCCGCCAGTCCGAACCCAAGAAGTGGGGCGGACCCGGCGCGCGTGCCCGCTACCAGAAGTCCTACCGCTGAGGTGATCCAGTCATGATGATCCCCGTCCGGTGTTTCACGTGCGGCAACGTCGTGGGTGAACACTGGGAGGAGTTCAAGGAGCGCGCCCGCGAGGGCGACGAGGACCCCGGCGAGGTCCTCGACGAGCTCGGCGTCGACCGGCACTGTTGCCGCCGCATGCTGGTCAGCCACCGCGACCTCGTCGACGTCGTCTCGCCGTACCAGTAAACCATGTCAGAACAGCGATACAATCGATACGAGAAGGCACGAATCCTCGGCGCGCGAGCGCTGCAGGTGTCCTACGGGGCACCCGTGCTGATCGAGACGGACCAGACGGAGCCGATCCTCGTCGCCGCGGAGGAGTACGACGCGGGCGCGCTCCCGTTCACGGTCCGGAGGGAGTCCAACTGATGACTCGAATCACCGGCGTTTCGCTGCGTCGCGTGCTCGACTCGCGCGGGAACCCGACGGTCGAGGCCGACGTGCTCACCGAGTCCGGCGGCTTCGGCCGCGGGGCGGCGCCCAGCGGGGCGTCGACCGGCGAGTACGAGGCGATTGAGCTCCCGGCCAACGAGTCCATCGCGGCGGCCCGCGAACACGCGGTCCCCCGCCTCGAAGGCGTCTACGCAGGCGACCAGCGCGCGGTCGACAACGCCTTACGCGCCGCCGACGGGACGGACGACTTCTCGGCGATCGGCGCCAACAGCGCGGTCGCGATCTCGATGGCGGCCGCGAAGGCCGCCTCCGACGTGCTCGGTGCGCCGCTGTACCAGCACCTCGGCGGCGCGTTCCGCGGCGAGAACTTCCCGATTCCGCTCGGCAACGTCGTCGGCGGCGGGGAGCACGCCAAGGAGGCGACCCACATCCAAGAGTTCCTCGCGGCCCCCGTGGGCGCGCCGAGCGTCTCGGAGGCCGTCTTCGCGAACGCCGCGGTCCACGCGGCGGTCGCGGACGTGCTCGACGAGCGCGGCGTGCCCGCGGCGAAGGGCGACGAGGGCGCGTGGGCGCCCCCGATCTCGGACGCGGACGCGTTCGACGTCGTCGACGAGGCGGTCGACCGCGTCGAGGAGGAAGTGGGCTTCGAGATCCGCTTCGGCCTCGACATGGCGGCCGCCGAGCTGTACGACGACGACGAGGGCGCGTACGTCTACGGCGACGAGACCAAATCGACCGGCGAGCAGATCGACTACGTCGCCTCCCTCGTCGACGAGTACGACCTCGCGTACGTCGAGGACCCGCTCGACGAGAACGACTACGAGGCGTTCGCGGAGCTGACCGACCGGGTCGGCGACCGGACGCTGATCTGCGGCGACGACCTGTTCGTCACCAACGTCGAGCGGCTCCGCGAGGGGATCGACACGGGCGCGGCCAACAGCATCCTGATCAAGCCGAACCAGATCGGGACGCTGTCGGACGCGTTCGACGCGGTCGAACTCGCCTCGCGGAACGGGTACGAGACGGTCATCTCCCACCGTTCGGGCGAGACCGAGGACACCACCATCGCACACCTCGCCGTGGCGACCGACGCCGGCTTCATCAAGACCGGCACGGTCGGCGGCGAGCGAACCGCCAAGCTGAACGAACTGGTCCGCATCGCGGACGACGCGGTATGACGGGCCGACACCACGCATGAGCGAAGACAACGACGCGGTCGAACTCGACGACGACGCGGAGACCGAGGCGGTCGACGCGGCGGTCGAGGAGGAGGCCGACACGACCGAGGAACCGACCGCCGACGCGGCTGCCGAGGGGGCGTCCGCCGACGCCGAACCCGAAGCAGCCGCCGACGCCGAGACCGGAGACGCCGAGGGCGACGCCGACGACGAGGAGGACGCCTCCCCGTTCGACGACGACGTCATGCCCGACGACGATGTCGACCTGCTGATCCCCGTCGAGGACTACCTCTCCGCCGGTGTCCACATCGGGACCCAGCAGAAGACGAAGGACATGGAGCGGTTCATCCACCGCGTCCGCGACGACGGGCTGTACGTGCTCGACGTGAGCACGACGGACCAGCGGATCCGCACCGCCGCGGACTTCCTCGCGAACTACGACCCCGAGCAGATCCTCGTCACGTCCTCGCGGCAGTACGGCCGGTTCCCGGCCGAGAAGTTCGCGGACGCCATCGGCGCCCGCGCCCGCACGGGACGCTTCATCCCCGGCACGCTGACGAACCCCGACTACGCCGGCTACATCGAGCCGGACGTCGTCGTGGTGACCGACCCGATCGGCGACGCGCAGGCCGTCAAGGAGGCCATCACCGTCGGCATCCCGGTCATCGCGATGTGCGACTCCAACAACCAGCTGTCGAACGTCGACCTGGTCATCCCGACGAACAACAAGGGTCGACGCGCGCTGTCGGTCGTCTACTGGCTCCTCGCCAACGAGACGCTCGACCGCCGCGGCGCCGACACCGTGTTCGCCCTCGACGACTTCGAGGACGAGCTGTAAGTCGACCTTCGACGTCGAGTTCGACTTTTCTGCGATCGAACGGTCGCCGAGCTGTTCCGAACGCGCTCGTCAGTGGCGACGGCGCGCTTCGCGGGGAGGCTTGCGAGAATGGCGTCAGCTGACAGTCTGCCGGCGTCGTCGTCCGATCAGATGATGTCCGGCGTGTACAGATACGAGTACACCTGTCCGTCGTTGGCCTTCACCGTTGCCATCAGAACGAGGATGACGTCGATCAGCCCGATGAGCGGAAGCAGCAGCAGACCGATAAACACGAACGACAGCACGCCGGCGATCATGAGCGCGACGAACACGACGATCTGGAAGTTGATCGCGTTCTTCGCGTTCTGTTTGACGAGCTCGTCGTCGTCGTCCGCGAGGATCAAAAAGAGGATCGGCCCGAGGAACGAGGCGACGAGCGCCGACGCGTGCGCCAACGCCGCGAGCGTCGTGTCCCCCGATACTGTTTCCCCGCCGTCAACTGTCGTCTGTCCCGACATGTCCGTTCGCTCTCCGTCTCATCGGATAAAGGTTCGGTGAGAGGGGACTGACAGACCGGTACGTGCCGATGGTCAGTCGGACGCCGCCTCGCCCGACCCCTCGTAGGTCCACTTCCCTTCGATCTCCCGGTTCGCGAGGACGACGCGGTCGCCGTCGTCCGTGTCGATCCGGGTCTTCCGGAGTTCGATGGCGGCGACCGTTCCGGTTACGCCCTTCGCCTCGACGCGGTAGCCCGGGTTGAAGTCGGGATCGCGGAGGAGGTAGACGCCGGCCACCGTGTCCTCGATCATCTCGGAGAGCGCGTACGAGACGCCCAGCGCGATGAAGCCGACCGCGGTGCCGAGACTCGCGGCGACGTCACCCATGCCGAGGATCTTGAGCAGGGTGAGCGCGACGCCGAACCAGAGGAAGACCGCCACGACGGTAACCACGAGATTCCCGACGAGCTCGCGCTCGGCCGGGTAGATCCGGCGGACCGACCGGCGGACGATCCCGAGGACGACGCGGACCAGCGCGTACGCCAGCGCGAGGAAGACCAGCCCGGAGAGCACGCGGGGGATCGCGGCGACGACCCCGTCGAGGAACCCCCGAAGCGACTCCGCGAGCAGGTTCGAGAGGATCTGCATGACACACGCGACGGGAGCGACGGACGAAAAGGTGAGGGACCGCGGAGGATGTCGCTCGCGGACCAAGCGCAACGCCTGTAAGCACGCGGGGAGAGGGAGTTCGTATGACCGTCTGTGAAGCGCCGGGGAAGGTGTACCTCTTCGGCGAACACGCCGTCGTCTACGGCGAGCCCGCCGTGCCGGCGGCCATCGAGCGACGCGCCACGGTGACCGCCGAGCCCCGGTCGGACGACCACGTCCGCGTCGAGGCCGAGGACCTCTCGCTCGACGGGTTCACGGTGGAGTACACCGGCGGGACCGGCGACCGGCCCGACGTGGACGTGCCGACGCCGCTGGTCGAGGCCGCGATGGGCTACGTCGACGCCGCGGTCGAGCAGGCGCGGGACGCGGCCGACGCCCCCGACGCCGGCTTCGACATCACCGTCGAGAGCGACATCCCGCTCGGCGCCGGGCTCGGCTCGTCGGCCGCCGTGGTGGTCGCGGGGATCGACGCCGCGACCCGCGCGCTCGGCGAGCCGCTCGACCGCCGCGAGCTGGCCGACCGCGCGTACCGCGCGGAGTACGAGGTGCAGGACGGACAGGCCTCCCGCGCCGACACGTTCTGCTCGACGATGGGGGGCGCGGTCCGCGTCGAGGGCGACGACTGCGAGCGGATCGAGGCCCCGAACCTCCCGTTCGTCGTCGGCTTCGACGGCGGCGCCGGCGACACCGGCGAGCTGGTCGCCGGGGTCGGCGAGCTGCGCGAGGAGTACGAGTTCGCCGCCGACACCGTCGAGTCGATCGGCGACCTGGTCCGCACCGGCGAGGCGCTGCTCGAAGACGCCGTCCCGGCGGGCGACGCCGCGGCCGGCGCGGAGCCGTCGCCGGAGCTGCTCGCGGAACTGGGCGAGCTGATGGACTTCAACCACGGCCTGCTCGCCGCGCTCGGCGTCTCCGCGCGCTCGCTCGACGCGATGGTGTGGGCCGCCCGCGACGCCGGCGCTCACGGCGCGAAGCTCACGGGCGCCGGCGGCGGCGGCTGCATCGTCGCGCTCGACGCGAGCGACGCGACGGAGACCGCGCTCTCGTTCACGCAGGGCTGCGAGGAGGCGTTCCGCGCCGAGCTGGCGACCGAGGGCGTCCGGGTGGTGGAGCCGTGACGGACGACGGCGCCGCCCCCGAGGACGCCCCGGACGCCCCCGAACCGGACGCCGCGACGCCCCCCGTCGTCCTCAAGCTCGGCGGGAGCCTGATCACGGAGAAGGACCGGCCGGAGACGCTCGACGGCGCGGCCCTCGACGCGGCCTGCGACGCGGTTGCGAGCGCACTCGCCGCCGGCGCGGTCGAGCGACTGGTCGTCGTCCACGGCGGGGGGAGCTTCGGCCATCACCACGCCAGCAAGCACGGCGTCTCGACGACCGCGGGGACGAGCGAGGCGGACGCGGTGATGGACATCCACGGCGCGATGACGGAGCTGAACCGGGCCGTCCTCGACCGGCTCCGCGACCGCGGCGTGCCCGCGATCCCGGTACACCCCCTCTCGCTTTCGGCGCGGCCCGCGGGGCCGGACGGCGACCTCGACCTGCCGCTCTCCTCGACGGCGACGCTGCTCGGGGAGGGGTTCGTCCCCGTGCTCCACGGCGACGGCGTCGCGACCGCGGGCGCCGGCGTCACCGTCGTCTCCGGCGACGAGCTGGTCGTCGAGCTCGCGACCGGGCTCGGCGCGCGCCGGGTCGGCGTCTGCTCGACGGTGCCGGGCGTCCTCGACGGCGACGGCGAGGTGATCCCCGCGATCGACGAGTTCGGCGCGGTCGCGGACCTGCTCGGCGCCAGCGACGCGACCGACGTGTCGGGCGGGATGGCCGCGAAGGTCCGCGAGCTGCTGGCGCTCGACGCGCCGGCGCACGTGTTCGGCGCCGCGGGACTGGAGCCGTTCCTGCGCGGCGAGGACGCCGGAACGCGGATCGACTAGCCCGGTCCGTCGCCGATCGGTTCGGTGCCGCGGGGGATCCACACGCGGCCCCCGTCGGATCGACGAGGGCGCGGCGCGCACGTACAGAACCCTTATTCGGGCCACCGCCCTCCCTTTCGACATGAACGAAGCGGACGTGCGAGAGCGGCTCGCCGACGTGCAGGACCCCGACCTCGGCGACGACATCGTCTCGCTCGGGCTGGTGAACGACATCGAGGTGGACGGAGACGAGGTCCGCATCTCGCTCGCGCTCGGCGCCCCGTTCTCGCCGCACGAGTCGGCGATCGCCGACGACGTGCGGGACGCGCTCGCGGACACCGGCCTCGACGTGGAGCTGTCGGCGTCGATCCCGGACGATCTGGACGCGGACGAGCAGGTGCTCCCCGGCGTGAAAAACGTGATTGCGGTCGCCTCGGGGAAGGGCGGCGTCGGGAAGTCGACGATGGCGGTCAACATCGCGGCGGGGCTCTCGGAGATGGGCGCGCGGGTCGGCCTGTTCGACGCCGACGTGTACGGGCCGAACGTCCCGCGGATGGTGTCGGCCGAGCAGCGTCCCGAGACCGACGGCGAAACGATCGTCCCCTCCGAGCAGTTCGGCATGAAGCTGATGAGCATGGACTTCCTCACCGGCGAGGACGACCCGGTGATCTGGCGCGGGCCGATGGTCCACAAGATCATCACCCAGCTCGTCGAGGACGTCGAGTGGGGCGAACTCGACTACCTCGTGATGGACCTCCCGCCGGGCACCGGCGACACGCAGCTCACCATCCTCCAGACGCTCCCGCTGACGGGCGCCGTGATCGTCACGACGCCGCAGGAGGTCGCGCTCGACGACGCGACGAAGGGGCTCCGGATGTTCGGGAAACACGACACGAACGTCCTCGGGATCGCCGAGAACATGGCCGGGTTCAGATGCCCCGACTGCGGCGGGTTCCACGAGATCTTCGGCTCCGGCGGCGGGAAGGCCCTCGCGCAGGAGCAGGACCTCCCCTTCCTGGGCGGCGTCCCGCTCGACCCGGCGGTCCGGACCGGCGGCGACGACGGCGAGCCAGTCGTGCTCAACGAGGGCGAAACCGCGGACGCCTTCAAAGTGATCGTGGAGAACGTCGCGAACAACGCCGGCGTCGTGCGCCGCCGCGGGGTGAGCCGGGGGCGATGAGCGGGGACGGTAGAGACGGCAAGAGCGGCAAGAGTGACGACGAGGGCGCCGAGAACGACGACGCGAACGGCGACGAACCCGACGCCCTCGACGCCGCCGGCATCGATCCGGTCGTCCCGGAGTCGGCCGCGTCCGCGGCCGACGAGGCGTTCGCCGAGGACGACGAGGTCCGCTCGTTCCTCCGCGAGATCGCCGAGGACGTGCGGGGGGACAGCTCCGAGAGCAAGCAGCTCTCGGCGATCCTCTACCGCGTGTCGGACTTGTACGACCCCGACGAACAGACCTCGCCGGAGGAGATCTACCTGAACGTCCGGCACATCATGCAGATCAAAGCGCAGGGCGGGATCGAGCGATAGGACGCGGTCGGCGATCGCCACGTGGTTGTCGACTTTTTATAAATGGTTGTCTGTGGATCGACGACAAACACGGCCAACGCTCCAGCCGATCTTTTATAAGTAACTCACAGCGGCTCCGTGGTGAAGACCGCAGATCCCGAGCTGATTGCTTATAAACAGCTGTCCGCGGATCGAGGGAGAATGCGCTCAAAGTCCCCAACCGTTCGCTTATAACTGGCCGTCTACGGATCGACGGTGAACGGTTTCAGCGCCCACACCGCAACCGCACCTCACGCCTCCCCAGCCTCGTCGGCCGGCGCTTATAAGGGCCGGCCGATCTCCCTCGCACGCGCACCTCGCGCCCGATGGGCGCTCGGCGGCGCGCGCCGCCGCGGCTCACTTATGAACTCGCGATCCGAGATCACGGGTCACTGACACCGTTTCCGCTAACACCGTGTCCTCACCGTGGCGGACTTCGACGCGCTCGGGAACCGGAGGCTCGGTGAACGCGACCGCCACCTCGTAGGGGTGAGACTCGGCGGCGTCGTTGCACGCGGTTATCAGCGGACGTTTCTCGATCGCGATCCGGATCGACAGCAGGTCGGCCGAACGCGTCGCCTCGATCAGCGAGACCCGGTAACAGTCCTGCACGCCGCCCATCGTTCGCCCCCTGACGAGGAGTCGGGGCGGCTCCCGATCGAGTTCGCGGCGAAGTTCGGCCGCGTCGAAGGCGTCGCTGTCGCCGGGGTCGAACTCGCCGGTGTGTTCGCGGCGGAAGGTCACCTCGGCGCCGTCGATGGTTTCGGGAATCTCGCCCCACGGGGGCGTGGGACACCCGGCGAGCGAGGTAGTCGAGACGGCGGCCGCGGTCGCGAGGAGGGCTCTGCGGCGCATGAGGGCGGATGCGTTCGACGCGGCGATAGGCTTTGTGGCGTCGGCGTCGGAGGGACCCGATCGATCGTTTCATACTGTTAGCACGGCTCATGGTAACACACATGAGCGACGACGACCGGACCCCCGTGACGGTTCTCAGCGGGTTCCTCGGCGCCGGGAAGACGACGATGGTGAACCACCTGCTCGCGAACCCGGGCGACAGGCGGATCGCCGTCATCCTGAACGACATGGGCGAGGTGAACGTCGACGCCGAGCTCGTCGCGCGCGAGAACGACGAGGAGGGGATCGTCGACCTCTCGAACGGCTGTATCTGCTGTCGGCTGCAGGACGACCTGCTGAGCGAGGCGGCGTCGCTCGCGGACTCGCGCCAGTTCGACTACCTCCTCGTCGAGTCGTCGGGCATCTCCGAGCCGATCCCGGTCGCGCGGGCGTTCACGGAGGGGACCGAGGACTCCGAGGTCGACCCGACCGAGCGCTTCCGGCTCGACACGATGGTGACCGTCCTCGACACCTACGGGTTCTGGAAGGAGTTCGACGCCGGCGAGAGCCTGCCGGGTAACGGGGAGCCGGCGGCGGACCGCCCCCTCGCCGACGTGCTCGTCGAGGGGATCGAGTTCTGCGACGTGCTCGTGTTGAACAAGACGGACATGGTCCCGGACGACGTGCTCGACGAGATCGAGTCGGTCGCGGACCGGCTCGGTCCCCGGGCGAAGCGAATTCGGACGAGCTACTCCGAGGTCGACCCGGGTGACGTGCTCGGCACGGGGCGGTTCGACTTCGAGACGGCGAAGCGCTCGCCGGGGTGGAAGCGCGCGATTGCGGAGAGCGAGTCGGGAGACGGCGGCGAGCCCCGCGGCGACCACCGCGGTCACGACCACGGCGAGGGCGCCGCCGCGGCCCACGGGGTCGACTCGTTCGTCTACCGCTCGGCCGACGCTCTCGATCCGGAACCGTTCGCGGACTGGCTCGGCGACTGGGACGGGGCCGTCGTGCGGGCGAAGGGGGTCGCCAACGTCGCGGGCACCGACGAGGTCATCGGCGTGAGTCAGGCCGGTCCCTCGGTGCAGGCGGGGCCGATCGGCGAGTGGGGGGCGGACGGCGACCGCCGCACGCGGCTCGTGTTCATCGGCAGCGAGATGGACGAAGCGCGGATCCGCGACGAGCTCGACGCGCTGGCGGCCGCCGCTCCCGAGGCCGTCGAGAGCGCGGACGCGTTCCCGATCTGAAGGGGCGACGCCCCGTCAGATCCCCAGTTCCGCCTGCAGGTCGTCCCAGTCCTCGTGGAACCCGTGGGTGGACTCGGTCTCGGCGCCGACGGCCGACTGGTAGACGTCGTCGTACTTCAGCAGCTCCCCCCAGCCGTCGTGGAACGCCCAGTTGCAGTACTTACACATACGGGTCGCAACGCGCGGAACCGACAAACCGGTTTCGGCGGTGCGAGCGGGAGAGTGCACCTCGACGGAGACGAGGGGACCACGTCCCCCGAGCGCCGACAGAGTGAACCCCCCGCGTGACGTACGGTACCTATCGACGCGATCGGCCCGCGACGAGACACACATGGTCACCTACAGGCGCGGCGGACACGTACAGGGCGGGGACGAGGCGGTCGAACGCACCTGCGAGCACTGCGGCTGGCACTGCGTCGCCGACGGCTATCCGGAGCTCGTCGGGCGGTACCAGTCGCACCTCCGTGATGAGCACCCGAAGGCGTGGCTCCGGGCCTGATCCGCGGCGCGGTGAGAAAAAGTCGGACCGGCGGCGGCGAGGCTTCGCGTCGTCGACTCAGGGCTCGAGCAGGACCTTCGTGACGCCCTCCTCGCGGGCGTCGAACGCCTCGTACATGTCGGGGGCCTCCTCGAGGTCGACGCGGTGCGAGACGACCCAGCTCGGGTCGGCGCGACCCTCGATGATCATGTCGCGGAGGTACCGGTTGTACTCCTTCACGTTACACTGGCCCGTGCCGCACTTGAGCCCCTTCTCGAAGAACTTCCCGAAGTCGATGCCGAGCCGCCCCTGCGCGGCCATGTCGTCCGGCGCGCCCGGGTCCTCCGGCACGTACAGGCCGGGGATGCCCAGCTCGCCCGTCGGCCGGACCACGCGGATGAGGTTGTTGATGACGACCGCCGGGTTCTCCTTGGCCGGCTGGTAGGAGTAGTCCTCAGTGTCGGTGTCGACGTCGTCGGGGTCGGTCGCCTGATAGCCGACCGCGTCGACGCCCTTGTCGACCATCCCGCCGTGCTCCTCGATGATCTGGTCGACCGGGTCGCCCTCGGAGAAGTCGATCGGGTGGGCGTCGCAGTGTTCCTCGGCCAGCTCCAGTCGGCTCGGCACCTGGTCGACGACGTAGATCTCGGCCGCGCCCTTGATCTTCGCGCTGTAGGCGGCCATCAGCCCGACCGGCCCGGCGCCGAAGATGGCGACGGACTCGCCCGACTCGAGGTTCGCCAGCTCGGTGCCGTGCCACCCGGTCGGGAAGATGTCCGCGAGCAGCGAGAACGCGTCCTCGTGTTCGCGTCCCTCGGGCAGTTTCAGCGCGTTGTGGTCCGCGTACGGGACGCGCAGCTTCTCCGCCTGTCCGCCCGGATACGGGCCCATCGCGACGTAGCCGTACGCCCCGCCGGCGAAGCCGGGGTTGACGTTGGTACAGAAGCCGGTGTACCCCTCCTCGCAGTTCTGACAGAAGCCGCACGAGACGTTAAATGGCATCACGACGCGGTCGCCCTCCTCCAGCGTCGAGACGGCCTCGCCGACCTCGCTCACGATCCCCATGTTCTCGTGACCGAACACGATCCCCTCCTCGGCGGCGGTCCGCCCCTCGTACATGTGGAGGTCGGACCCGCAGATACACGAGGTCGTGATGTCGACGACGACGTCGTTCGGGTGTTCGATCTCCGGGTCGTCTACCTCCTCTACGGCCACGTCGTACGGGCCTTGGTATACAACGGCTCTCATGATGTGATCCGTGTGATCGATGGACACCGAGTAATCTAAACGTTTTTACATTATACTATACAGTTAATAAATTGAGGTATAATTCAACTACGCGTCGACTCGCCGGCGCGGGACGGGCCGGTTCGGGAATCAGTCGTCGTCGGACGGGACCGGATCGTCGACCCCCGGTTCGTCCCGTGCGGACGAGCGTCGGGACGGGTCCCGGGCCGTCGCCGGCTCGAAGGCGTCGTCGCTGATCTCGCTCTCGGCGGTCTCGTCGTCGCTGCTCCCGTCGCCGTCTCCCTCGTCCGCCCGGTCGTCGCGCGCCTCGAACTGGTCCGCCAACCCCCGGAGCTCGTCGGCGCGGCTCGACAGCGACTCCGCGCTCGACGAGATCTGCGAGATCGCCGCGGTCTGCTCCTCGGCGGCGGCGGAGACGTTCTGGGCCTCGCTGGCGGTCTCGACGCTCACCTCCGAGACCTCGTCGATCATCGCGACCGCCTCCTGCGTCGAGTCGGCCTGCTCGTCGGTGGCGTCGTTGATCGACTGGATCCCGGCGTTCGCGTCAGACACCTCCTCGACGATCGCCTCCAGCGTGTCGACGGTGTCGTCGACGATCTCGCGACCGCGCTCCACGTCCTCCTCCATGGCGAACATGTCGTCCGCGACGGAGTGGGTGGAGTCCTCCACGCCCTCGATGAGCGACTCGACCTCGGTCGTCGCCTCGGCCGTCTCCTCCGCGAGCTCTTTCACCTCGCGGGCGACGACCGCGAACCCCTCGCCCGCCTCCCCCGCGCGGGCGGCCTCGATGGAGGCGTTGAGCGCGAGGATGTTCGTCTGCTCGGCGATGTCGTCGATCAGCCCGACCACCTCGCCGATCCGCTCGACCTCATCGCGGAGGTCCGCCATCTCGTCGACGGTGCTCCCCATCTCCGCCTCGATCCGGTCCATGTGGTCGATCGCGGCGTTCGCCTGCTCGCGGCCGTCCTCGCCCGACTCCGCCGTCCCTGCCGACTGCGCCGCCAGCTCGTCGGTCGAGGAGGCGATCTCCTCGACGGTGGCCGAGAGGTCGTTGAGCTCGGCGGCCGCGGTCGAGAGGTTCTCCTCCTGTCTCTCGGCGCCCACGGAGATCTCCTCGACGCTCTCCGCGACGTCGACGCTCGTCGACTCCACCTCCTCGGCGGACGCGGTCACCTCGGAGCTCCGCTCGCCGACGGTCTCGGCGGCGTCCTGAATGGCCACGACCAGCCCCTCGACGCGGTCGAGCATCTCGTTCACCGAGGTCGCGATCTCGGTCATCGCCTCGCTGTCGCTCTCGGGGTCGAGCCGGCGCGTGAGGTTGCCGTCGGCGACCGCGTCGATCTCTTCGCCGTACTCGTCCGCCTTCCGCTCGAGGTGCCCGGAGAGCGCCTCCGCCTCCTCGCGGGCCTCGGCCGCCTCCGCGGCGGACTCTTCGACCGCCTCGATCTGCTCGCGCATGGTGTTCCGAATGCGGTCGAACAGCCCGGAGAGCTGCCCGAACTCGTCGGTCCGCGAGCGGTCGATGTCGACGTCGAGGTCGCCGGCCTCGATCGCCTCGGCGTACCCCCGCAGCTCGTCGACGGAGCCGTTCACGTCCCGAGAGATGAACGCGCCCACCGCGACGAGCCCGAGGATGGCGATCCCGATCAAAAGCAGCACGCTCCGGGTCACGTCGCCGACGGTGCCGTACACCTGCCCCTCGGGCGCCGCGACGACGACCGTCCACGGCTTGTTGTCGACCGGGACGCTCGCGGCGACGATCCGGTCGGCGTCGACGACGTCCTGCCCCGCGCCCGAGACCTCGTCGACGCGGGGTTCGTCGCTCGTGGTCTCGAGGTGCGGGAGCTCCTCGATGAGGAAGTACTCCCCCAAGATCGCGTCGCTGTTCGCGGAGAGCGCGACCCGCTCGGTCTGCGCCGAGACGATCTCCATGTTCGCGCCCTCGACCGGCGGGCTCAGGATCGCGCCCCGGTCCGCGAGGCTGGTCGTGACCACGATCGCCATCCCCGGCGTGTTCTCTATCCGGCTGACGAACGCGAGCCGGGTCTCCCCGTCGACGGCGTACGGTTCGAACGACCGGACCTGGTCGGGACCGGCGAATCCGGCGGGCCCGACCGCCCACGGTCGGTCGTCGATCCGAACCGTGGTGTCCTCTCGCTCCGTCGCGGTGCTCACCACAATCTCGTTCGACACGAGGTCGTAGTAGTGGATGTCGACGACGTACTCCGGGAGGATCCGGTCGTTGTTCCGGAGCTCGTCGCGGATCACGTTCTCGCTCGACGACTGGACCCGGCGCTCCGCGGAGATGCGGCGCGCGTGGTCGTTCCCCTCCTCGATGAACCCCTCGATCCCCTCGGCCTCGCGCTCGGCCGACGAGACCAGCGTCTCTCGGGCGTCGGACTCAACGCTCGCCTGGACCTGGTCGAACGCGAGCGCGCCCGCCCCGAGCAACACCGCCGAGACGACCAGTATCACCGCCGCGATCTTGAAGAGGTACCGCCCGCGAATGCGGTCGTAGAGGGTCCGGAGGGCGCCTGAATCCTCGTCAGGAGGCATTACACCGCGATTCTCTCACCTGTTTATAAACTTGGGTAGATGATTATCAGTTAGGATAATCAACGGAGCATGGATGTCGACGGGCGTCGGCCCGGTCGCGGCGACGACGCCCGCCGTGTGTTCCGTAATGACTATGCCCGGTCCCGGTGAATTCGCGGGTATGGACTGGCCACACGACCCCGACGGCGAACAGGGGAGCGAGGGCAGGCGGCAGTACGGGCACGCGGTGCTCGCGAAGAAGGTCGACGAGGAGGAGGACTTCCCGCTGTCGGCCGCCGACTACGTCGAGCAGTACGGCGACCACCCGATCCGGATCGACTACGAGACGGTCGTCTCCGTCGAGGAGATCTTCGAGGGCGTCGAGAAGGAGGAGTTCGCCGACTTCGTCGAGTTCCACCAGGAGCTCGGGCGCGCGATGCGCGAGAACGGCTACTGGTTCTACGAGGGCGCAGAGCAGTTCGTCGACGGCAGCGCGTAGGGTCTTTCCGTTTTCTCACCGACTTTCGCCGGCGACTTCCCGCCGATTCTGGATCTCGATCCGCCCCTCGATCCGCGGGTCGATCCCGCGTTCACGGGCGTAGTCGGCGAGCACCTCGTACTGGATGTCGGCCTCGTCGATCCGGTGGCGCTGCGCGAGCGTCGGGAACTCGTGGTCGGAGTGGAGCAGGTACTCCGAGACGGCGACCGTGTAGCGCGCCTCGGGGTCGATCGGCTCGCCGCCGACCGTGGCCTCGAGAACCAGCTCGGCGTCGGCGTCCCAGACGACCCGGGCGTTCGAGACGTGGCCGTGCCACCAGTCGTCCTCGCCGAAGTCCACGTCGGGGGCGGCCATCTCGCGGAACACGTCGCGGAGCTCCGCGCCCGTGACGGACGCGAGCGCCACGGGCTCCTCGAACGGGATCAGGCTGATCAGGTCGGCCTTCGTCACGTCGCCGTGCCACGGGTCGCCCTGCCGGAGCCCGCCGGCGTTCGACAGCCCAACGTCGGCGTCGAGCACCCAGCGGAACGCGTCCGCGACGAAGTTGCCGACGCGGCACTCCCCGCCGTGGACGATCTCGCCGGTCCGCTCGATCGGCTCGTCGACGCGGTCGACGACCTCGTCGAGGTCGGCGGCCGCCATCCGCTCTTCGAGGGCGGCCTGGAGCGCGGCGAGCGGTTCGGCGCCGTCCGGCTCGTGGAGGGTCGCGGTGGGGGCGGGGTCGTCGGCGCCGGTCGCTCCCGCGCCCTCAGCGCCTTCCGCACCGTCGACCGCGCCGGCGCCGTCGGCCGCCACCGAGCCGCCGAACTCGACCTCGACGACGGCCTCGCCGTTGACGCCGGGACGGACGAGCAGGGTGTCGCCAACGCGCTCGTTGCGCGGGCTGTGGACGTGGCCCCCGAGGATCGCGTCCACGTCGAGCTCGCGGGCGAGGTCGTCGTCGCCCGCGCCGAGGTGCGAGAGGACGACGACGTGATCGAGTCCGTCGCCGTTCTCGGCGACCTCGTCCCGCATCTCGGCGAGCGCGTCCCGCGCGGCGGCGACCGGGTCGTCGAAGGCGAGGTCGGCGGCCATCGGGTTCAGCGAGTCGGTCGCGGGGTCGGTGACGCCGACGAAGCCGACGGTCGCGCCGTCGATCCGTCGCGTCGTCCACGGGACGACCCCCTCGTCGCGGCCGAAGGGGTCCCCGTTCTCGTCGCGGACGTTCGCGGAGACGAACGTCGCGGTGGCGTCGCCCACCAGCCCGCGCAGGGCGTCCGGCCCGTAGTCGAACTCGTGGTTGCCGAACGTGTCGAGGCGGGTGTCCGTCGCGGCGTAGAAGTCGAGGACCTGCCGGCCGGTCGCGACCAGCGAGAGGACGCCCGGCGCGGTCGTGTCACCGGTGGCGACGACGGCGGCGTCCGGGCCCGAGAGCTCTCGGATCCGGCCGGCGAGGCGGGCCGCCCGCTCCGGGGCGTCGAAGACGTTCTCGATGTCGGAGTAGTGAACGAGACGGACCATTCGATGTGCGGAGGGAGGGGCGAGCGACGCTTAAAAAGCGCGGAGTTCGGCGGCGGATCGCCGTCGAGGCGCGGCGTGGGCGCGGCGAGACGGCCCCGAGTTATCGTCGCGAACGCCGCGGGTGCGGCGGGTCCGGGCCCCGTGAGCCCCGCTCGCACACGCGCAGGACATTGAAAGCGCTTTTATGGATGTCCGGACTACGTCGCTTCACAGCCTCTGCGGGGTTGATGATGTGCCGTGCCGTTAGGGACCGACCACGGTGCGAGCACGCGAGCCCGCGCGGAGGATAGGTGAACAACATATGCCCGTTTACGTAGACTACGAAACCCCAGCCGACCTCGCCGAGCGATCGCTCGAGGCGCTCGAGGTCGCCCGAGACACCGGTACCGTGAAGAAAGGAACCAACGAGACCACGAAGGCCGTCGAGCGCGGCAACGCGGACCTCGTCATCGTCGCCGAGGACGTCTCCCCCGAGGAGATCGTGATGCACCTCCCCGAACTCGCCGAGGAGAAGGGCATCCCGGTCGTCTTCGTCGACACGCAGGACGAAGTCGGCCACGCCGCCGGCCTCGAAGTCGGCTCGGCCGCCGCCGCCGTCGTTGACGCCGGCGACGCCGACGACGACGTCGAGGACATCGGCGAGAAGGTCGCGGAGCTCCGATAACCACCCATGAGCGCAGAAGAGGGCACCGGCGACTCGACGACCGCGGAGGTCATCGAGGTCGTCGGCAAGACCGGGATGCACGGCGAGGCCATGCAGGTCAAGTGCCGCATCCAGGAAGGATCGAACCAGGGCCGGATCATCACCCGGAACGTCCTGGGTCCCGTCCGCATGGGCGACGTGCTCCAGCTCCGGGAGACCCAGCGCGACGCCGACTCCATCGGAGGGCGATAACCAATGGTCGAGACACGAACCTGCGACTACACCGGCGAGGAGATCGAGCCCGGCACGGGCACGATGTACGTCAAGAAGGACGGACAGATCCTCCACTTCGTCGACTCGAAGGCGGAGAAGAACTACTTCCTCGGCCGCGAGGCGCGCGACCTCGAGTGGACCGAGGAAGGGCGCAACCAGGGTGGCGAGTAGATGAGCCACCACGACGAGCGCACCTTCGTGATGGTGAAGCCGGACGGCGTCCAGCGCGGCCTCATCGGCGAGATCGTCTCTCGCTTCGAGGAGCGCGGCCTGAAGCTCGTCGGCGGCAAGTTCATGCAGATCGACGAGGAACTCGCCCACGAGCACTACGGCGAGCACGAGGGCAAGCCGTTCTTCGACGGCCTCGTCGAGTTCATCACCTCCGGCCCCGTCTTCGCGATGGTGTGGGAGGGCGCTGACGCGACCCGACAGGTCCGCGCGATGGTCGGCGAGACCGACCCCGCCGAGTCCGCCCCGGGCACGATCCGGGGCGACTTCGGCTTAGACCTCGGCCACAACGTGATCCACGCGTCGGACCACGAGGACGAGGGCGCGAACGAACGCGAGATCGACCTGTTCTTCGACGAGGACGAGCTCGTCGACTACGGCCTCGACACCGCCGCGTGGGTGTACGAGGACGAGCAGCACTGAACGGCGACGCCGCGTTCCGTTTTCGTCGACCTCCGCGTTCCCGCGAGCGGTAGCTATTTCGACACACCTCGTTTCCGGTGAAATCACATCTGAAATTCGGCGACTGCGACGCGAACCGGACACGGACCGAGTGATAAACACGTCCCGACGAGCTCCGCGACCCGGCCGCTCAGTCTTCAGTCGGACAGCGCGACGATCCGACCGTCCTCGGCGACCACGAGTACCTCCGCGGTCCCGTCGCCGGTCGCGTCCGCGAACAGCGGGCCCGCGTACACGACGGCGCCGCCGGGTCCACCGATATCGCCGCGCGCGATCGCCTCGCCGTTCTGGTTCAGCGCGAGCACGCCGCCGTTCTGATTCACCGCCACCGGGCCGGGAGAGCCGTCGCCGTCGACGTCGGCGACGCCGGGCGCGTTCACCCGGGTGTCGCCGCCGTACTGCTGCTTCCAGACGACTTCGCCGTCGAGCAGGTCGACCGCCCAGACGCTTCCGCTCCCGCCGACGTAGACGCGACCGGGGTCCGCGTCGCCGACGGTGACGGGCTCGTCCTGCAGTCCGACCTCGTAGCGGCTCCCGCCGTCGGCGACGTCGAGCGTCTCAAGGTTCCCGTTCGCGCCGCCGAGCGCGAGCACCGGACCGCTCCGGGTGTCGGCCGCGCTCCAACTCAGGGGGGTGACCGACGGAGTCGTCGTCCATCGCACCTCGCCGCTCGCGTCGAGCAGGCTGATCGAACGCTCGCCGTCGACCGCGGTCGCGACCGCGAGCCCGCGGACGGCGTCGCCCCCGGCACCGCCGAAGTCGACCGCCAGCGGCCGACGCTTCACCGAGGCGTCGAGGTCGGTCTCGAACACGGTCTCTCCGCCCGCGTCGACCGCGCGAACCCGTCCGTCGGTCGTGACCGCGGCGACCTCGCCGTCACCGTCGCCGTCGAGGTCGCCGATCGCCGGTCGGAGTCCGCCCGATCCGCCGAGGTCGACCGCGAATCGCTCGGTGCCGTCGGTCGGATCGATCACGACGAGGGAGCCGGCTTCGGTCGTGAACGCGACGACCTCGTCGCCGCCGAGTTCGCCGGCGGCCAGCCCGCTCGTCGCCGGGGGATCCGTGCCGTTCCCGTCGCCGGTGTCGCCGGTGTCGCCGTCCGCCCCGCCGACCCCCGTTCGCCACTCCACGTCGCCGCCCACCGCGGTGGCGCGTATCGTCGGGGCGCCGTCCTCGACCGTCGGCTGGAGGACGAGCGGGTCGCCGTCCATCGTGGCGACGACCGCGCCGGTGCCGTCGTCGCCGGCGACGGGCTCCGACTCCCAGACGACCTCGGCGTCCGCCGTAACGTCGTCGAGGCCGACGAACGCGAAGAGGGCGACCCCGACGCCGGTCGCGCCGCCGGCGAACAAGATCAGGCTCGCGAACAGAACGCGGCGGTCCATTACCTGGGGTTCGGTCGTCGGCGTGATACCCCTGTCGGATGCGGCGGGCGACGAGGAGGCCTACAGCAGCGTGGCGACGTGGTCCGCGTGCGACGGCCCGACCAGATCGCGGAGGACCTCGGGGTCGCGCTCGCCGTCGGCGTTCACGAGGTAGACCGCTCCGTCGCGGCCGCCGTAGGCGCCGTGGAAGTCGTAGACGAAGCCGTACACGTCCGCGTCGGCGCCGGTTTCGGTCTCGCGAGCCATCGCGACCTGTTCGTGGACGTTGTACTCGACGAGGCGGTTGCGGAGGCCGGCGGCCTCGTCGCTCTCGTCGCCTGAGTCGTCCGTCCCGCCGCCGCTCTTCTCGCTACCGTCGCCTTCGAGCGCGTCGATCCCGGACTCGACGATCGGGACGAGCTCTTCAACGTCGGCCCTGACGCCGGGCTCGTCGGGGAGTTCGCCCGTCCGCACCGCGGCGAGGGCCGCACCGATCGCGCCGCACCCGGTGTGCCCGACGACCGCGAGCGCCTCCGTGCCGGTGTAGGCGAGCGGGTACGCGACGCTACCCGCGAGCACGCGCTCGCCGTCGACGCGGTCGGTGGCGCGATTCCCGATGTTGCCGGCGGTAAAGAGGAAGCCGGGTCGATCGACCGCCCACATGCCCTCCTGCGACACGCGCGAGTCCGAACAGCAGACGGAGACGACCGGGGGACGCTGGCCGTCGCGCTGGGCCGCGAGGGCGTCCGCGCCGAGCGACGCGACGTGCTCGTCGTTGCGCGAGAGGAGATCGATGAGGAGGTCGCGTCCCATACCCGCCGACTCGCTCCCGAGTCTGAAAAGGGAGACGGACGTGGCGAGAATCGGGAACGGACGTGGCGAGAATCGGGAACGGACGTGGCGAGAATCGGGGTCGGAGGCCGCAAAAATCTGGGGAAAACGGTCGGGATCGGCTCGGCGGCGATCCGGGCGATCAAACGATCAGGCGATCAGGCCGACGATCTGCACGAGGAATCCGACGACGAAGACCGCGAGGAGGGCGATCGTCGCCACCACCACCGCGGGCGAGAGGGCCTCTTCGTCCTGATCGAGCACGAGCGACTCCATGTCTTCCATGCGAGACCCGTCGTGGCGACGGGGTTTGAACGCTTCGCTCGGCGGGGCGCTCGGTTCGGCGGACTCCCGAGCCGGAGCAAATCGTCCCTCGACCGCCCCTGAAGGGAAGCTTCATTTACCTCTCGACGGACTGTGCGGATGGATGAGTGACGGAGGACGGCCGACGGCCGGAACCGAGGGGGCGCCGATGTCGAACGGTGACGCGGCCGACGACGGGGGACCTCGGGGGGCGATCGCCGATCCGCCTGACCCGCCCTCCGAGGGAGGGGCCGCCGTCGACCCGGCGGCCGGATCGACGACCGCCGCCGCGTCCGGGGGCGGAGTGCTGGTCGTCGTCTGCGGGCTGCCGGGGGTCGGCAAGACGACGGTGGCGGAGCGGGTCGCCGGTCACGTCGACGGCGAGATCCTCAGGACCGACGTGATCCGGAAGGAGCTGTTCGACGAGCCGGCGTACACGGACGAGGAGACGGAGGCGGTGTACGCGGAGCTCATCGACCGCGCCCGCGACCGCGTCGCCGCCGGGTCCGCCGTCGTCCTCGACGCGACGTTCGCGGACGCCCGGTTCCGCGCCGACGCCCGCGAGGTGGGCGAGAGCGTCGCGGGCGGGTTCGCGCTCGTCGAGGTCGAGTGCGACGAGCCGGTCGTCGAGCGCCGGATCGAGCGCCGCGACGGGATCAGCGACGCCGACTTCGAGGTCCACCTCCACTTCAAGGAGCTGTTCGACCGGATCGAGACCGACCACGTCGTCGTCGACAACTCCGGCGATCAGGCGGAGACGTTCGCGCAGGTCGACGCCGCGTTCGGCGCGAAACCGGGCGACGGGAAGTGAGCGCGGGCGGCGATCGGCGTCGCGGTGACCGGACTCCCCGTGTCGTGCCACCAGTTTGCACGACACAGGTTCGCACGAGAAACGCGCACACGTATCTCCCATCACTTATACGGCCCACCGTCATATGTAGTGTATGAGCGAAGAATCCGGGCGTCGGAACCTCCGAATGCCCAACGACGACGAAGTGTTCGCCGTGGTGACGGAACACCTCGGCGGGAACCACGTGCGACTGCGCTGCGTGGACGGCGAGACGCGGATGGGCCGGATCCCCGGCCGCATGAAGTACCGGACGTGGATCAGCGAGGGCGACGTGGTCCTCGCGGAGCCGTGGGACTGGCAGGACGAGAAGGCGAACGTCGAGTGGCGGTACGACGACGACGACGCGGACCAGCTCCGGCGCGAAGGCCACATCCAGTAACTCCGCGGCGCGGTGTCACCGGAAGGTGTTTTTAATCTCCCGAGCGACGGCGCCGAGCGCTATCTGCTGAACTCTATCGCCGCGCCCTGCCCGAAGCCGACGCAGAGCGTCGCGAGCCCGCGGTCGGCGTCCCGCTTTTCCATCTCGTGGATCAGGGTGACGGGGAGCCGCGCGCCGGACGCGCCGAGGGGGTGACCGATGGCGATGGCGCCGCCGTTGACGTTGTACTGCTCCTCGTCGATCCCGAGCTCGCGCCGCGAGTACTCGCACTGGGAGGCGAACGCCTCGTTGAGCTCCACGAGGTCGTAGTCGTCGATGCTCCGGCCGGCGCGGTCGAGCAGGCCGCGGGTCGCGGGCACCGGGCCGATCCCCATCACGGTGGGGTCGACGCCGGCGACGTTGTTCGTGCCGACCTCCGCGAGCACGTCGAGGCCGTGGTCCTCCGCGAACGCCTTGCTCGTGACGAGCGTCAGCGACGCGCCGTCGGAGATCTGCGAGGAGTTCCCGGCGGTCACCGTGCCGTCCCCCGTGAACGCGGGCGAGAGGCCGGCGAGCTTCTCGGGCGTCGTGTCCGGGCGGATCCCCTCGTCTTCCTCCACGAGCCCCTCGTCGGTCTCCACGGGGACGATCTCGTCGTCGAAGCGGCCCGACTCGGTGGCCTCGGCGGCGCGCTGATGACTGCGGGCCGCGTACTCGTCCTGCGCCTCGCGGCTCACGTCGTACTCCTCGGCGACCTTCTCGGCGGTCATCCCCATCTGGAGCTGGAAGACGTTGTACTGCTCCGAGAGCTCGGAATGGAGGTGTTGGTAGGAGTCGCCGTCCATCGGGACGCGGCTCATGTTCTCGACGCCGCCGGCGATGATGCAGTCGCGGTTCCCGGCCGCGATCGCGTCCGACGCCGAGATGATCGCCTGCATCGAGGAGGCGCACCAGCGGTTGATCGAGGTCGCCGGCACCGACTCGCCCAGATCGGAGAGCAGCGCGATGACGCGCGCGACGTTGTTGTCCTGTTCCGTCCGCTGCTGGGCGACGCCCCACATCAGGTCGTCGACGTGGTCGCTCGTCAGCCCCGTCTCCGCGAGCGTGTGGTCGATGAGCCGCGTCGAGAGGTCCTCGCTGCGGACGTCGGCGTAGACGCCCCCGTCGCGTCCCTGCGGCGTTCGGTAGGCGGCGGCGATAACCGGCGTGGTCCCGTCTGTCATGATCGATCGCTGGCGCGTCAGGGACTTAAAACGGCGTGGAACCCGAGTGAATCTGACCGGGGTTTATCGTTTATCACGCGTCGACCCGGGAGCGATCGTCCCCCGAATTACTCCGTCAAGAGGCCCTCGCCGGTCATCTCCTCCGGACGGTCGAGCCCCATCAGATCGAGCAGCGTCGGGGCGATGTCACAGAGCGAGCCGCCCTCGCGGACCGCTCGTCCCCCGTCGTCGCCGTCGGGCGTCAGGTACACGAAGGGGACCGGGTTGAACGTGTGGGCGGTGTGGGGGTCTTCGGGGGTCCCCATGTCGTCGGCGTTGCCGTGGTCGGCCGTCACGACCGCGTGGCCGCCCGCGTCGGCGACCGCGTCGAGGAGCCGGTCGAGCTGGGCGTCCACCGCCTCGACCGCCTCGACCGCGGCGTCGAAGTCGCCGGTGTGGCCCACCATGTCGGGGTTCGCGTAGTTCAACACCAGCAGGTCGGGGTCGTCTTCGGCGATCGTCTCGACCGCCTCGTCGGTCACTTCCGGGGCGGACATCTCCGGCTGCTGGTCGTAGGTGGACACGTCCGGGCTCTCGACGATGGTCCGATTCTCGCCGGGGAACTCCACCTCCCTCCCGCCGTTAAGGAAGTAGGTGACGTGCGGGTACTTTTCCGACTCCGCGATCCGGAGCTGGGTGCCGTCGACGTCTGAGACCACCTCGCCGATCGTGTTCGCCGGGATCTGCGGCGGGAACGCGACCGGGAACTCGAACGTCTCGTCGTACTCGGTCATCGTGGTCATGCGGATATCGGGCTGGTCGAGATCGAACTCCCACGCGGGCTGCGTGTCGGTGAGCATCCGGACCAGCTGGCGGGCGCGATCCGCCCGGAAGTTGAAGAAGACCACGGCGTCTCCGTCATCGAGCGCCGGCTCGTCGGCCACGAGCGTCGGCTCGACAAACTCGTCGGTCTCCCCCCGAGCGTGGGCCTCGCGGGCCGCCGCGACCGCGCTCTCGGCCTCGTGCGGGGCGTCGCGGGAGACGATCGCGTCGTACGCCTTCCGCGTGCGCTCCCAGTTCTCGTCGCGGTCCATCGCGTGGTAGCGTCCCGTCACGGTCGCGACGTGACCGGTTCCGCGCTCGTCGGCCTTCGCCGTCACGTCCGCGAGGAACTCGTCGGCGATCTCCGGGGCGGTGTCGCGGCCGTCGGTGAACGCGTGGCTCGTCGCCGGCACCCCGGCGTCGGCCGCCGCGTCGATCAGCGCGAGCAGGTGTTCCACGTCCGAGTGGACCCCGCCGTCAGAGACGAGCCCCATGAAGTGGACCCGTCCACCGGTCGAGTCAGCGTGGTCGAGCGCGGCCGCGACGGCGTCGTTGTCCGAGAGCGACCCCTCGGCGAGCGCGTCCGTGATGCGGGTGTACGCCTGCTTGACGACCCGCCCCGCGCCGATGTTCAGGTGGCCGACCTCGGAGTTGCCCATCTGCCCCTCCGGGAGCCCCACGCGCCGCCCGTGGACGACGAGGCGGCCGTCCGCGCCGCGCTCGGTGGCAGCGTCGAAGGCGGGCGTGTCGGCCGCCGCGACCGCGTCGCGGCCCGCGGGACGTCCCGAGGGATCGACCGTCTCCCCGCGCTCGCCGTCTCCTGCGCCGCCGCCGAGCCCCCAGCCGTCGAGAATGATGAGCGCCGTTTCCATACCCCTCGTTTCCGTGGGCGAGGTAACTACTCTTCGCCTCGCGTCGCCCCGGCGGTCCCGGGATCCGGGCGCCCGTCGACCCCACAACGGTTTGTCCGCGGCGACCGACGTGACGGACGATGGGAACTCACTCGCGCACGAACGAACTCGCGGCGACGGTGGCGGACGGCGAGGTCGCGCTCGGACTGCTCGACAACGCGTACAGCCCGAATCTCGTCGAACTGTACGGTGAGGTCGGGGTCGACTTCGTCTGGCTGGACTTGGAACACGGCGGGCCAGACCCGTGGGACGCGGGCCTGATCGAGAACCTCCTCCGGGCCGCTGAGCGGACCGGCGTCGAGCTGCTCGTCCGGCTGCCCGACTCGGACCCGGCGCTCGTGCGGAAGGCGCTCGACCTGGGCGTCAGGAACGTCTTCCTGCCGCGGGTCGAGGGCGCGGCCGAGGTCCGCGAGGCCGTCGCGTCCGCCCGGTTCGAGTACGACGACGAGCCCGGCGACCGCGGGCTCGCCGCGCCGCGGGCGCGCCGATGGGGCCTGGCGGACGACTACGTGGAGACCGAGGACGCCGAGACGATGGTCGGTACCACGATCGAGACCGCGGCCGCCGTCGAGAACATCGACGCGATCCTTGACGTCCCGGAGCTCGGCTTCGTCTTCCTCGGGCCGTTCGACCTGTCCGTCTCGCTCGGCCATCCCGGAGAGATCGACCACCCGGAGGTGCGGGAGGCGGTCGAGACCGTCCGATCGAAGGCGATCGCGGCCGGCGTGCCGGTCGGCGGGCTCGCCTTCGGCGTCGACGACGCGGACGAGAAGGCGACGGAGGGATACCAGATCCTGAATCTCGGTAGCACCACCGGAGCGCTCCAGAAGACCGTCTCCGGCTGGCTCGACGCGTACGAGGACGGCGACGCGGAGTGACGCCCGACGACGCGGAGTGACGCTCGACGGGCGCCGGGGAAGTCACCCTTTTCCCTCTCCGACGCTAACCATACGTTAATGGACTCCGCGGTACTGCTCGATCTCCTCGGCAACGAGAACCGGCGGCGCATCCTCCGGCTGCTCGCCACCAAGCCCTGTTACGTCACGGAGATCTCGGAGTACCTCGACGTGAGCCCCAAGGCGGTCATCGACCACCTGCGGAAGCTGGAGGAGGCCGGCCTCATCGAGTCGACCACCGACGACCAGCGCCGCAAGTACTTCCGTATCGCCCGGAGCCTCCGACTGGAGGTGAGCGTCTCCCCGTACGGCTTCGGGGCGAAGAGCGCGTACCCCGCGAAGAACAGCTTCGACATGGCGGCCCGGTGCCAACACCTCTCGATAGAGGTCCCCGACGGGTCCGGGTCGTCGAGCGACCTGGCCGACCTCGCCGACGAGTTCGGTCGGCTCCAGAACCTCGATCGGGAGCTCTCGCTGGCCCAGCGGTGGGTGCAGGGCCGCGTCGAGGACACGCTGGCCGAGATCGACGAGCGGCTCGGCACCGAGTCCGACAGCCGCTTCTTCGCGGCGGTCCTCGCCGCGCTGGTCGAGACCGACGGCACCCCCGCGGCGGTCGCAGACGAGGTCGGCGCCCGCGAGGAGACGGTCGCCGACGCCCTCCGGCGGCTCGCGGACGTGGGGGTCGTCGCCCGCGACGGCTCCGCCGACGTGGACCGCTACCGGATCCGGTAGGGCGCGGGGCCAGCGGTCGAGAGTCGCCGCCGAGGCGCACCGGTCCCCGCACAGTCGGCCGCTTCCGGAACCTTTTGGCGCGCGCCCGGGAGAGGTCGACGCGTGAGCAGAGCACGGAATCTCGCGTTGTTCCTCGTCCTCGCCGCGGTGTGGGGGTCGGCGTTCATGGCGATCAAGGCCGGGCTGGCGTACTTTCCGCCCGTGCTGTTCGCCGCGTTCAGGTACGACGTCGCGGGCGTCGTCATGCTCGCGTACGCGGCGTACGTCGTCGACGACCCGATCCCGCGGGGGCGCGACGAGTGGGCCGTCGTCGCCGTCGGCGCGACGCTGATCATCGCCGCCTACCACGCGTTCCTCTTCGTCGGCGAGACCGATCCGGCCGTGACGAGCGCGGTCGCGGCCGTGATCGTCAGCCTCTCGCCCGTCTTGACGACCGTCTTCGCGCGCGCCTTCCTCCCCTCCGAGCGGCTGACGGTCGTCGGCGTGATCGGTCTCCTCGTCGGTCTCGTGGGGGCGGTCGTGCTGGCCGCGCCGGACCCGAGCAACCTCGCCGGCGGCGGCACGGTCCCGAAGCTGCTCGTGTTGCTGGCGGCCGCGTCGTTCGCGCTCGGGTCGGTGTTGACGCGGGCGTCCGACGCCGACCTCCCGATCGAGACGATGGAGGCGTGGTCGATGCTCCTCGGCGCGGCGCTGATGCACCTGCTGTCGCTCGGGCTCGGCGAGTCGGCCGCCGACGTGGCGTGGACCGCCGAGGCGCTCCTCGCGCTCGGCTACCTCTCGGTCGTCGCCAGCGGGCTCGGCTTCCTCATCTACTTCGATCTCCTCGACCGGCTCGGCCCGATCGAGATCAACCTCGTCTCGTACGTCGCGCCGGTGTTCGCCGCGGTCTCCGGGTGGCTGTTCCTGCGGGAGGCGATCACCCTCAACACCGTCGCGGGCTTCCTGATCATCTGCCTCGGCTTCCTCCTCGTGAAGCGGGCGGCGTTCAGGGACGCCCTCCGCGAGTACGGCGTGGTCGAGTGACGAGGTACTGACGGACGGTACCATCCCCCACTCCCGAGGTGGTTTTTATACGCACCCGCGAGACGGGCGGGTATGTTCCCCGAGACGATCGAGACCGACCGGCTGCGACTGGAGCCGCGGTGGCCCGAGAACGTCGACCTCGACGACTGCTACCGGATCTGCTCGTCGGACCCCGGGATCGACGAGGTGACCGAACACGTCACGTGGGACCCCCACGAGACGAAGAAGGAGACGCTGGAGTTCCTCGAGCGCGGCCGCGAGCGCTGGGAGGACGACGAGGCGGCGAGCTACGTCATCCGCCCCCGCGAGGGCGAGGAGGGCGCGGGCGAGATCGCCGGCTTCGGCGGCTTCACCGTCGACTGGGAGAAACGGACCGCGGTCCTCGGCACCTGGCTCCGCAAGCGGTTCTGGGGCCGCGGCTACTCCGGCGAGCGCGCCGCCGCCCTCGCCGAGGTCGCCTTCGACGACCTCGATCTCGACCTCGTCGCCGTGAGCCACCTCCCCGAGAACGACAAGTCGCGGCGGGCGATCGAGAAGTACGTCGACCGGCTCGGCGGCCGCCGCGAGGGGCTGTTGCGGAACCACATCACGTTCACGGACGGCAGCGTCCACGACGAGGTCCGGTACTCGATCTCGCAGGGCGAGTGGCGCGAGGCGACGGAGTAGCGGAACACGGTCGGCACCGAGCACACCGACCCAACAGACACTTATGACCGCCGAAACGACACCGAGCACATGTCTGTCCCCGACCGATCGAACCGAACGCAGGGAATCGTCGGCGGCGCGGCGGCTGGCGCCGTCGCGTACGTCCTCGGCTATCTCGTCGTGTACGTGACGCAGGGCGACCGGATCGAGGAGGGCCTCTCGGGGATCAACTTCTTCGCCGACCTGTTCGGCGGCGACCCGATCTCCACCTGGCAGGCCGCGGGGTGGATGTTCTACAACGCCCACTTCGTCGACGTCAACGCCCCCTCGCTGATCGGCGGCGCGCAGTCGGGGAACCTGATCACGCAGGCCGACGGGGGGTCGCTGTCGCTGCTGTTCGTCCTCCCCCCGCTCCTCCTTATCGTCGCCGGCCTCGTCGCGGGCCGGACCGCCGGCGCGTCCGATCCGGCCGACGGGGCGCAGGCCGGCGCGTTCGTCCTCGCCGGCTACCTCCCCCTCGCGGTGATCGGGGCCTTCCTGTTCCGGTACTCCGTCGGTGACGGGACGGTGGCGCCCGACCTCGTCACCGCGGTGCTGCTCGCCGGCGCCGTCTACCCCGTGGTCTTCGGCGCGATCGGCGGCGCCGCCTCGTCGCTGCTGAGCGACTGACTCCGAGAAGCGGCGACTCGACTTTTCGGCGGCGTACCCAAAACCGCCAGAACCGCTCGTAGCGCCGGTACCGCCAAAACCGCCAGAACCGCTCGTAGCGCCGGTACCGCCAAAACCGCCAGAGCCGTCAGTACTCCGCGTCCTCGGGGTCGATCCGGTCGCCGTACTCCCGGGCGGGATCGACGGGGCGCCCCTCGTCCGTCTCGGGCGCGACGTAGTCGATGAACGCCTCGACGTCGGGCTCCCGGACGCGGACCTCGACGTCGATCTCGCCGAGCTCGTCCGGCTCGCCGACCGCGAAGTTGACGACGCCCTCGAACGCCGCCTGCTTCTTCAAGGAGAAGTCGAACCCCTCGTCGGTGCTGTTCTGAAGGAACACCCGGCGGGCCGTGTCGAGGATCTCCTGTTCGTGGAGCACGTCGGAGAAGGCGTCGAGGGCGTGCGCCTCGGCGACCAGCATCCCGTCCTCGTGGACCGGCTCCGCGTCCGGGAACACGTTCTCGACCGCGTCGGCGACCCGATCGGTGACTTCGGTGTCGTTGACTGGGGCCTCGATCCGCACGTCGACGCTGTAGATCACGAGCCGTCACCTCCGGCGTTCGGGGCCGCGGGGTCGGTGTCGGACTCCGGATCCGGATCGGCGTCGCCCGCCGCGCCGCCGTCGGCGCTCTCCTCGCTCGCCTCGCCGTCCGCGACGCCGAGTACCTCTCGGACCCGCCGCCGGAACGCCGCCAGCGTCCCGGTGTTGTCGATCTCGACGTCGGCCCGGTCGAGGGTCTCGCCGAGGCCGAGCTCGAGCTCGCGGGCGTCGCGCTCGCGGAGGGCCTCCAGGTCGGAGTCGGAGTCGTCGCGGCCGCGCTCGTCGAGCCGCTCGGCGCGGAGCTCGAAGGGCGCGCGGACAGCCACCAGCGTGAAGTCGTCGCCGAAGGCCTCTCGGAACCGCTCCAGTTCGACGGTCGAGCGGAGCCCGTCGACGAGGACGGCCTCGCGGTCGCTCTCGGCCGCCGCCTCGCGGATCAGCGGGAGCGTCCGGGCGGCGATCGCGTCGTCGCCCTCCTCCTCGCGGAGCGCGCCGGCGATCCGACCGTGGTGTTCGGCCGGGTCGAGCCCGCGTCGGCGGCACTCCGCCCGGATCACGTCGCCCATGACGACGACCGGGATCCCCGCCTCCTCGGCCACGTTCGCCGCCTCCCCCTTCCCGCTGCCGGGGAGGCCGACGGTTCCGATGACGTTCATTAGCGGCGAGTAGTCCCGTGCCGGACTTAGGTCTGCTGTTGGGGCCGCGAGCCTCGCCGACCGACCGTTTCCTCCGTGGAGCGCTATATATCTGGGAACGCGAATACAAAACACAATAGAAGTAGTATAAAAATATATAAACTATCTCTCGGATTCGTTTAACGTGGCTGACGTGTGCCAGCAAGTCCCTTGCATTCGCCCGCTCTCCTCCGCCGGCGCTCGGTTCTCTGACGGTGGACACCCGCGGCGACGCACGGCGGCCGCGGACGATCCATGCGACGACGAACACTCATCACGGGAGCGGCGGCCAGCGGTATCGGCGGTATAGCACTCATCGGAACGGGCGCGTTCGACACGGCGAGCGCGGAGCGGACCGCGACGGTGAACTTCGCGGACGACGAGGACGCCTATCTGGGGCTGGTCTCGAAGAGCGCGTACGCGACGACGGACGGCGACGGCGAGCTCGCGCTCGCGTTCGGCGACGTCTCCGGCGACGGCGACGGGATCGGCCGCAACTCGCAGTTCTTCTTCGACGAGGTGTTCGCGATCGCGAACCAGGGGACCGAGACGGTCTCTATCACCGCGAGCAGCGACACCGACGCGTTCGACGGCGAGTTCCGGCTGTACCCGACCGGCGACCGAGACGGCACCCTCGACGACGAGGACAACGCGATCGTCTTGGAGACCGGCGAGGAGCAGTCGGTCGGCACCCACGTCGAGACGGGCGACGTCGACGTGACGAACGAGCTCGACATCGAGATCACCATCGAGGCGGCCTTCGAGGAGGGCGGCGACGAGCCGGACGAGCCGGAACCGGAGCCGCCCGAGACGATCGACGAGACGGAGTTCTTCTCCACGTCGAGCCTCGTCGACGCGAACGGCGAGGTGCTCGACGACGACTCCGTCGTCGCGGTGTGGGCGGAAGCGACGGCCGACAACGAAAACTCGGAGGACGACGACGGGTTCGTCTCGTATCCCGACGACACCGGAATCCCGTTGGCAGCGGCGGACGGGAACGTAGTCGGGTTCGGAGCAGATCTCGGCCCGGACGCGAGCAGTGAAGACGACAATCGGACGCTCATCGCGAACGCCTGGCAGACGGTCCTCGACGGGACCGGAACCGTGCTGTACGACGAGACCCACGGACAGGAACTGACGCTCGACGCCTTCTCGCAGCTCCAATCGGTAGCAGAGGGTCGGGGGTTCGACGTCGAGTCGATCGACAGCGACTTCGTCGGCTCGCTCGACGGTGCGGACGCGGTGATGATCGCGGCATCCGACGGCGACGTGGCGAGCGTGGGCGGATTCTCCGACACGGAGCGGTCCGAACTCGCCGACTTCGTCGACGACGGCGGTGCGGTGTTCCTCCACGGGACCGCGTCGTTCGACGGCACCTCGAACGACGCGCTGAACGCGGTGCTCGCCGACCTCGACGCCGCGTTCCGGTTCAACTTCGATCAGGTGGTCGACAACGACAACAACGGGGGCGATTTCTACATCCCGCGGACGAGCAACTTCAACGACGACGAGTTTCCCGACTTCTTCCTCGCGGAGGGTGAACTATGAAGCGCCGCAGCGTCCTCATCGGCATCGGCGCGACCGCGGCCGGCGGCGGGGCGATCGCCACGGGGGCGTTCGACACGGCGACGGCGGAGCGGACCGCGACCGTCGCGCTCGCGGACGACGCCAGCTCGCTCCTCTCTTTGACGCCGCTGGACGACGAGTACGCGTTCGTCGACGACGACGGCGAGCTCGCCTTGGTCTTCGACGAGGTCGAGGGCGGCGGCACCGGCTTCGGCTCGAACACCGTCTACGAGATCGGCGAGGTGTTCCAGGTCAGCAACCAGGGGACCGAGGACCTCGGCCTCTTCGCGGAGGTCGAGGACGGGAGCCTCGGCGACGCGAGCTTCGAACTGACCGTCGACGGCGAGACGCTCGGTCCTGACCCGACCGTCGAGCTCGGCGTCGGCGAGGCAGTCGCGGTCGGCGTCGAGATCGACTCCGGCGAGGACCCGACCGACGGCGAGGTGGCGATCACGCTCGGCATCGGCGACGGACCGATCGAAGACCCCGGTGACGAGCCGGGCGAGGGGCCGACCGAGTTCGTCGACGAGCTCGTCTTCGACTCGACCGCGAGCCTGTTGGCGGCGGACGGCTACCTCCCCGAGGACGCCGTCGCGGTCGCCGCCGAGCCGACGGCGGAGTCGGTCGACGAGGACGGCAACGGCGACGACACGAGCTACCCGGACGACGCGCCGCTGCCGCTGATGGCGGTCGACCAGGAGCTTCCGGTGGTCGCGTTCGGCTTCCCGTTCGCCAAGGACGACATTCAGTTCGGAAGCTACGGCAACGAGGAAGTGCTACTGAACGTTCTCGACAAGTACGCCGCGTCGGACACGGTCCTCTGGGATGAGGGGCACGGCCAGTTTTACACCCTGGGTCAGGGTGAAGGAGACGGCCACAATAACTTCGAATCCTACGCCGAGGAGAACGGATACACACTGGAGGCGACGACGGAACTCGGAACGGACCTGTCCGGTTCGGCCGGGGCGATCGTGATCACGTCGCCCTCCGAGTCGTTCTCCGGGAGCGAGATCGATGCGCTCTCAATGTTCGCCGACGCGGGCGGGCTGATCGTGTTGATGGACCAGTCCGACTACAGCGACTACGACGAGACGGACAACCTCAACGCCCTAGCGAACGGTCTCGACTCGCAGATCCGGTTCAACGACAATCAGGTGATAGACGACGAGAACAACGACGGCGCGAACTTCGCACCCACGTCGACTGATCTCGACACGGAGAGCTATCCCGAGCTGTTCGCCGACCGCGACGGGCTCGGGCTCGAACTCGACCCGAGCGAGGAGTACGAGGTCGAGGTCGTCAGCGTCACCGACGGCGACACCGTCGACGTCCAGTTCGAAGGCGGACAGGTCGAAACCGTTCGCACTCTCGGACACGATGCGCCGGAAACACAGGCGGCTAACGAGCGCCCCGAGGAGTGGGAGGGGATCGACGACGTGGACACGCTCGGCTTCTGGGGCGACGAAGCGACCGACTACGCGCAGGACGCGGTTCCGGTCGGTGAGACGGTGACGCTCTCCTTCGACGAAAACGAGGGGCTTCGCGGGAACTTCGGTCGACTGCTCGGTCTGATCGAGACGGACGACGGACTGTTCAACGAGAACCTCATCGCCGACGGCTACGCTCGCGTGTACGACTCCGGGCTCGGGCTCCACGATCAGTTCTGGGAGGCGGAGGCCGACGCGCGCGAGAACGGTCGCGGGCTCTGGGCCGACAGCGACGTCACCGCAACCCCCGTCGTCGGCGACGCCCCCGTCGACGAGCTGTTCGTCCCGTCGGCCACCGCGGTCGCGACCGCCGACGGCGACATCGCAGACGACCGCGTTCCCGTCGAGTCCGAGGGCGGGGACCCGCTCGTCGGCGTCGACGCCGACAGCAACGTCGCGCTCCTCGGCGGACCGCTTCCGGACGAGAACTTCGAAGGGGGCGAGGACGGACCTGGAACCGATCCGTACGGCAACTACGTCTTCCTCGCGAACCTGATCGACGCCGTCTCCGCGGACGGGCGCGAGGGGAGCGTCGTCATCGACGGGGGGCACGGGCAGTTCGCCGCGGACTACGCGCTCTCCGCCGAGGACGCGGCCTACTTCCAGCGCTACCTGGAGGGGTTCGCGATCGAGTTCGACGGGAAGAACGACTTCGACGACGACCTCGGCCGGGACCTCGCGGAGGCCCGGGCCCTCATCGTCACCGCGCCCGACGACGGATTCGGGAGCGACGAGGTCACCGCGATCGAGGACTTCCGCGACGACGGCGGCGCCGTGATCCTCGCGAGCGCGGCCGGCGACGACGCGAGCGACGCGCGCGACAACCTCGACGCGCTCGCCGCCGACCTCGGCTCCGACCTGCGGACCGGCGACGCGGTGACCGACGACCAGAACAACCTCGGCGGCCCCGCCAACCCGACGACGACGAACTTCGACGCCGACTTCGACCTGTTCGACGCCTACGGCGACGGCGACGACGGGGGCGGCGGCGGAGATGTCTACCTCGCGATCGACGAGCTGGTCGAAGCCCCCTCGGGCGACCCGGTCCAAGACGAGTACGTCTCGTTCGTGAACCAGGGCGCCGAGACGGTCGACCTCGACGGATACGTCGTGTACGACGAGGTCGACAACAGCTACACCTTCGGCGCGGTCAGCGTCGATCCCGGCGCGACGATCACACTGTACACCGGCACAGGTACCGACACCGACGACACGGTGTACTGGGGTCGGACCGGGTCGGCGATCTGGAACAACGGCGGCGACACGGTGTACGTCGAGAACCCGGACGGCACCCTCGTGATCGAGCACAGCTACTGAACGCGGTCGACTCGGGACGACTCCCCGACGCGAACCGCGGGCGTTTTTTAGACCCGGCAGAGTAGAAGCGAATGAGGGCACATAGCTCAGCCCGGATAGAGCGTCGGACTTCTAATCCGACGGTCGTGGGTTCGAATCCCACTGTGCCCGCTCCGAAACCCTCGGTTCTTGGGTCGTTCGTCAAACGTCCGTTAGACGTGGTGTAAGAACCTCTAGGACCAAATTTTCAGACCGATTTAGAGACCGCGATTCGGATTTCGTTAAGCAGCTTAACGGACCCCCACGCAGGCACCCGTTTTTCATTGTTCTCGGGGGTGATTGGCGGTGAGCCTTGGTAACGAGGCGAACACCGGGAACACTCTCACAACTGACGGGGTGGGTGAGTTCTGGTGTCCGTTCTGCCAGCAGCGATGCACCCGTAATCGGACCTCCGGGATCGAGTACGGGCACGCGCTCGACTGTCTAGAGCGGCCGGCCGACCTCGACAATCCCAACGAGAAGTGAGCCGGCCAGCTGCACGCCGGTCCACCTCCCCACGGGTTCGGCACGATCTCCCTCGCCTCGACAACGCAAGCCTCAGCTGTCTCTCCAAGCGGTCGGCGACCTTGTGGTCCGTGAGGTCCGCCGGACGCGGACCGAACGGCGCCGACCGCGCACAGGCGACCGAAGGTCGCCAAACGAGCGGCGGTGCTGTCGCGGTAGCGCGCACACCTGGAGGTGAGCGATGAGCGCGCCCACGGATGGGGGTGCGTCTTGGCCTTCCAAGGAGACTAACTCTGTAACGGCTTCTCTCACCGGATTAGAGGATGACGCCGATCCCGTCATCGAACGGGTGACCGAGTTTGCGACTGAGTATCCAGAACTCGCTGATCAACCGCTCTCCGAGACGCACGGGCGGAAGCTCCGCCGGATCGTCACGGAAGCCGAATGGGAAACGGAGTTCGTCGACCCCGATCACCCGATGGAAGACGCCTTCGCCGTTGATTCGCTTCGCTCTCGTTCGGCAGGGACGTGGCTTGACGCCGTTCACGCCTTCCTCCGCGCCCATCACGACTACAAGGGGATGCTGGCTCGTTTCGCCGATCGGGAGACCGGCGACGAGTTCGACGTTCCCCTTGTCGACGCGTGGGGGAAAGAGTACAGCAAGAAACAGTACGCACGGGCTCGCGCGCTCCAGCGACAGATGTCGGGAGGTACCCGTCCGTCCGGCGGCGACGCGATCCCCGCGTGGGAGGACCCGGTGACCGTCATGCTCACGCTGACCGCGTCGTCCGTTCCGAACGGACTCCGCCTCTCTCCCGTCGACCAGATGGACGCGATTCACGACGCCTTCAGCTACGGCGGCGTTCGCGATACCCTCCGCAACGTGATGGAATATCACCTCGACCTCGACTCCGACCAGTGGGGATACTGGTTACAAGCGGAACCGCACGGTATGGGTACCGCTGCTGACCCCGAGAAAGACGCCGGCCTCAATGCCTGCTACACTCATATTCACGTCGGCGTCTACTTCGACGGCGGTCGCTTCGAAGATCTCCGACCTGTAGCCTCCGAGTTCGAGCGTGTGATCGACAAACACCTAGAAGCCTGTGATCCGGCCGGCTGGTCGGCCCATAATTACGACGTGATCGACGACTACCTCCACGAAGACAACGGCTGCATCTCGATGAACGCAGACGTCGGGAACCTCGGTTCGTACCTCGCGGCGTACATGGGTGGCTATACTGAGGACCTCATGGACAAACCGATTGAGTACATCGCCTGGGGCGCGGTTTACTGGTCCGCAGCCCGGCGACGGACTTCGCGGTCACAAACCGTGAATCAGGCGATCCGCGCGGATCGATGTGAACAGCACGCCGAATACGAAGATTCGGGCCAGACTGAATCGCACGGAGAGCGCGTCCGATGGGACGACGGCCACGGTGACGACGTGGTCTGTACCTGCTGCGGGTCACCGTGGACTATCGACCAGCACCAGCTCGACGGACCTCCCGAACCGGACGATCGTCTTCTCGACGGGCTCCAGTGGGCGACCGAAGCAGCTGCGGCACCGCCTGAACCCGAACAAGGTCGGACGCTCGCCGAACGCTGGCCGAGCGCAACGAGCGCATGGTCATACGGCGAATCGCCTCGCAAGGCTGCGATTCGCGAGAAGGTCGATACCTACCTCGACGTGCATGACTCGAACGTATCGCTACCCTCGTTGCTCGCACGCTTGAACATCGACCCTTCGTACAAGGAATTCGTCGGCGACATCCTGAACGGAACCGAACGCCCTGATTCTGAATCGGTAGATCGCCGCCGGCAGGAACCGCGCTTTGGGTATGAACTGAAGGCGATTGTCGACAGCGACGGCAACGAACACCAGCCGGGCGGCGGCGGTGTCGACATGGTCCATCTGGAGCTTCCTATCCAGAACCTCGTTGAGAATACGCGCCTCGGAAATGATCTTGCGCAAGGAGAGATTTTCCGAAACAGCCAAACGAAGGTCGCGTCGCACGACCCGGAAGCGATCGCGAGGGGGTTCCTAGAGATGGGCGTTGATGACCCGGAAGTTGCCGATCGGCTACTAACCGTCGAGGACTACCACGTCTCGAACCCTCGGATGTCGAGAGACGAACCCCGTTCTTGCATGATTCACCCTGATGACAAGTAGCCTGAAATCCGGGAGGCGACGCAGTGCCCGCCGACGAGCTCCTGATCGACGGCGACGTTCGTCGATCCCAGCGCTGGGGCGAGTACGGAGAGATCGTGCCCGGCGACTCGGTAACGGTCAACGCCGCCGGGGCTAATCGGACGAACATCATTGTTCACTCCGGGCCGTACGGCGAATAGGACGTGTTGCTTCGGGCTGAGGAATAGACGGCTCTCGGTGGGTAGGATTCTATTTTTAAAAAATCAGACGGTGAAACGCCTAATTAGAGCGTCCGGTCGAAGATGATCGACTCGGACGGCTCGTGGATGATCCGGAGTCGGGCGCCCTCGGTGATATTCGTACTATCGGTGAGTGTCTGTGTGTTGCCGACGCTGAATTGGCTGTCGGGGAACTGGTCACTTGTTTCAGTTCCGTTGGCGGTCACTCGTAGGTCGCCACCGTCGAGCGGGTCTCCTCCGCCGTGGGCGATTGTCACCTCACCGGCACTGAGATCCGTACTGTCCAAAGTCAACTGCGCGCTCGGCTGGCTGTCCCCGAGCGAGTCACCGAGTCCGAGCACGAACGTCCCGATCACGGCCGCCAGAATCACGGTTATCGCGACCATGAGTATGACTCCGATTACCGGACTGACCGCCCGTTCGCTGTCCTGAAATGCTGTTTTGAGGTTCATGTTTCGTTGTGTCGCCAACGAGACAGATACGAAGATTAACGACACTCGGGCGCATACTGATAGGCTGCCCTTTCGAGGCGCCCCGCTTGCGCGGACCCGAGGTGGTGGGATGGCCCCCCATCCCACCTTTGTCTCCGTTTCGTCCGTTGGTATGGTCTAATTAACTCTGAGGAGGGGGATAAACACATCGGCGCAAATATCTCGGCTGAGAACGGCCCCGCAAGACGTATCTCTCAGGCTGTCAACATTCCAAGTATGGAACCGACGGCGCGCTCGATCGCGCGGACCTACTCCGATCGCGTCTACCCCGACCCGTGGGACAAGGTCGAGGACTATCAGCGCGTGCAGGCGTACGCCGCCGAACACCCTAATTCGGGCCGGACGGCCGTCGGGAACGCGCTCGAACTGCCGCCGTCGCGCGTCCGAGGCTGGCTCAACGGTGGGAAACCCGATCCGGTGCGCGGGATCGAGACCGCGAGTGCGAACGGGTGGCTCGAACCTGAGTGTGACATGGCCGGCGCGCTCGTTGAGCTCCTCGCGCACGTCCTCGCGGGCGGGAGCATCAACGAGACGTTCGTCCCCGCGATATCGACCGGGCGCCGGGTCGACCACGCAACGATCGAGGCCGCGTTCGCGGCAGTGGGCGTCGACACGCAGCGCCGACATGTGGACAGTGACGGCCGTGCGACGGAGTTGTACCCGACGACGGATGCCTCGGTGCTCGGTCGGTGTCTCGTCGCTATGGGCGCCCCGCACGGTGCGAAGACGAGTCTCGACGCCGTCCCGGCGGTCGTCTGGGAGAGTCCCGAACCGATCCGCCGGCGATTCGTCGAGACGTACGTCGCCCACCGCGGTGCGTATCTCGAAGGGAAGGCGACGACCCGCATACAGGAGGAGCGCCCGGCGTCGTACCTCAAGGACCTCCACAACCTGATCGGCGAGTGCGTCGAGGGCAACGTCTCGCGTGGCGACCGCGCGCTGACGATCTCGGCCGACGCTGCTCGCGAACTCGGGCTCTCCTAACGCAAACGGAATGCCAGTGCGCAGTTTCTTTCTGAGTCAATAAGTAGATACCTCGATCGGCTTTCGCACAATTACTTTCACCCCGGTATCTCTCGTGCTATTTGTATTCTCTTTTTGAACTAACAGTCGGAGATGTCGACTGAAAGACCGACGCCGCCTGACGGTTACGAACAGTTCGAAGGAGAGTCGCCGGAGTCCGATGTTCCCACTGTGGAACTCGGCCCCGGCGACGTACTCGAAGGGCTCGTGCTCGATCTCACCGAAGGAGAGGGAGAGTACGGCCCGTGGTACCGCCTGAAGATCAAGGACGAGTCTCGCGGAGTCGTGCGGTACTTCGCGAAGGACGAGGTCAAGCGTGCAGCTGCGCAGGACCGGATCGAGGTCGGCGAACAGATCTGGGTCGCGATGGACACCGACGAGGTGACCTTAGAACGCGACGACGGATCGACGCACGACTACAACCCGACGATGGTCGCGTTCCCGGGTGGTGACTGATGGCGTCGTCCTACTCGCAGTCGATGGGCGACGCGCTCTCGGACTACACCCACCTGCGGACGCTCCCGGCGCTGCTGTCGGTCGTGTTCGTACTGGCCGGACTCTACCAGTTCGGGGGGATCTCCGAGGTCATGCTGACGTGGCTCGACTACACACTGACCGCGGAACACGCGACGTTCATCTCGATCGGCGCGTATGCTGTCGCCTTCGCCTCCTCGGAGACGAAGCAGTTCGACAGCTATGAAGACTGGGAGAAGGTCGCGATCATCGCTGGCCCGCTCGTCATCGTCGGCTACCAGTACGTGCAGCCGGTCGCCGACGTGATCAACACGAGTAGCAACCTCGGCCCGATCGTCGCGTTCCTCGCGACGGTCGTGGCGTGGGGCGTCGCTGTTCGGTAACCAACCCTCGAATCTCACCTTATGAGTTCCAAAAATGAAATCTCGACTAGCGGTGAAGCAACGAACGGCGCTCCTGATGGGCCTTCTGTGGGTCCTGATGGTGGTACTGATGTACGGTCTGATCGTCGCCTCGGCCGCCGGACCTTCCTGAAAGGGATGGGTGCGACTGCTGCGACCGGTGTCACGCTATCGCTTGACGACGGTCCCGTTCAGGAGTCCGAGGCTATCGCTCCGCTCCTGATCGCTGGCGCTGCTGGGCTCGCTGCTGGCTCTGTCGCCGGCATCGCGTACGGGAAGACCATCGGCGGCCCTGACGGTGAAGAGGTCGCCGACGCGCTGGACTGGCAGTTCCACGTCGACGAGTTCACCCGTGCTCGCGAAGACCGCCTGATGCTCGACTCGACGCTGTCGTCTCTGAAGCGCGACGTGCAGCTCGTCGAGAACAAGGCTCGCGAGGAGGCTATCTTCAAGGTGTACGAAGCCGGCGTCGACAACCTCACCGAGTCCGACGCGACGGCGAACGCGCAGGCCGCCGTCGACGACGCCTACGCGACCGTGCAACGGTCGATCTACAACTCGTACAACATCCGCGCGAACCGGATGGCGAACGTGCTCGGCGTCTTCGGCGACACTCCTTCATCCAACCCGTGGGGTGACAACGTCAACCAGAACCACGAGAACGTGAGCTACACGGGCTGGTGGTACGTGATGACCGGCGGCAGCTACGCGACCGCTGACGCCCCCACGACTACCGTCACGCTCTACGACGACGACTCTGTCTCGTACCTCGGAACGGCCAACACCACCGACGGCAACGGGAACAATATCCTGACGGACCCAGCCCCGTCAGAAACCACGCTCTCGAACTACGGGGACGCCAACGACATGACGGGTGTCGTGCTCAACAAGCCTGACCCGGCCAACTACGACTCCGTCACCGAGGACGACGCGCTCGACGTGTCGTACAACCGCGTTGTCGCGCTCGACCTCTACCAGTGGGCCGAACTCCTGCAGGACCTCGACGACGCCTACAACGCGATGAGCAACGAGGTCTCTACGATCGTCGACTCCTACTTCCAGCCGGCGAAGGACGGGGAGATCGACCTCTACGAAGCGGTCGGCCCGAAGCACCTCACCGACTCCGCAAGTGTCGCTGATGACTACGCCGAGGCCGCTCTGTCGCTCCGCGCGATGGGCTTCCCGATGAGCGAGCAGGTGGTCACTATCGAGATCCCGACCGAGGATGGCGAAGGGATGGAACTGACTGGCCGCCTCTCGTGGACTGCCCACAAGGGCAACTCCCTTGAAGTTGGCCAGCAGCACAACCCCGCCAACATCCCCGGCTCAATCATGGCCGCCGTCAACCTCCCGGACGACGTAACCAGTCTCTACGAAAACGAGACCAACACAACCTCGTACTCCGATTCCGAGGGTCCGGGTGCCGAAACGCTCGAACTGACGCAACCGTTCACGATCGTGTCAGCCGAGGGCGCGAGCGGCGTGACGTTCAACGATCGGTCGCTCGCCAACGACTCGATGACGAACGACCAGATCAACCAGATCTTCAAGGAGAACTACACCGCCAACAAGGAGGCGACGGAGATGGTCCACGACACCGCCACCGGCGGCGGTGGTGGCTGGTCTGGCCTCTCGACCGGCGAGAAAGGCGTCGCGTTGGTCGTCGCCGCACTAGCCGCTCTCGGCGTCATCAACAACTGACCATGCGCGTTCTCACCATTTTTGCCACGCTACTCGTAGCGACAGCCGTCGCAACTGGCGGCGTCGCTGCACAGGAGGCGACGAACTCCACGTCGACGAACCAGACGGCGGAGTGTACCGAACGCATCAACGAGTACACGGCCATCTGCGGCGCCGAACTCGACGGCTCAGACGTGGTGATCGATATCCACACCGAAGGCCCGCAAACGGTCGTCGTCACCGAGGCGTTCCGGAAGGGCTCGGGCGAACTCGCCCAGCGGCGCGTCTCGCTCGACGCCGGTCGCAACACCGTCCGAATGACCGTCACCGTCGACGGCGGCTCCGAGGGCGTTACGATCGCCGCGGGCGACGTGCTGTACCAAAAGGAGGTCCGGACCTCCTCGACGATCGTCGCCGGTCCGTTCACAGCGGCCGACGCACAAGCCGCCGGGCTCGGCGGTGGTGCCGGCGTCGCGATTGTCACCATCTTCCTCGTCGCAAAGGTCGTCTACGGCCGCGCTGAGGACCCCGAGAGGTTAGCATGAGAGACATACCTGAACCCCGTCCCGAACCGCCTCGTCACGCCAAGATACTCGACTGGCTGCACGGTCACGTTCCGGAACTCGTCGCGGGCCTGACCGCGCTCGTCGGCGTCTCGATGATCGTTGGGTTCGACCTCGAAGTTCCGCGCTTCTGGTACGTGTTCACCGTCGCCGCGGTCGCGCTGTCGCCTCTCGGCTTCCTGACCGGTCAAAAGGTCGTCTCGTGGCTCTACAACCCGTCGTGGGTCTACCTGATCGATCTCGACGCCCGCGTTCTCGACGGCGGGATTTACCGGCTTCCGCTCGAAGACTTCCGCGAGCTCGAAATCCTCGACGACGACGAGTTCATCAACTCGACGTACGACCTCACGCAGCTGTCCCCGAACCTTTACGTGGGGAAACAGGTCGACCTCGAAGACATGACGGTCGTCGGCACCTGGCGCGGCACGCTCGACGATCGGGAGCTGACCCGCGCGCTCCGTACGGTCCACGAGTGCCGCGGCCAGCTGCAGGACGACGCTCAGCGCGGCTTCATCCTCGAAACCTCCGCGTTCGTCGTGGTCCGGCGCGCCACCCGGAACACGGTCAAGCGTGTGGTGGAGCTGTTCGAGGACGGCGCGCTTCCCGACTCGGGCGACGGCATCGACCGGGCGATCGACAAGGAGCTGGAAGAATTCGGGCTTGACGACGCCGCGGATTCTGACCTCTCCGACCTCGTCGACGACGCCGACCTTGACGACCTCGACCATAAGTCCGGATTCGACTTCTCGAACCCGGAGGACCCGCCGACCGACCGGAACGGTCACGCCGAGAAAGCGGAGGTCTCCGCCGATGACTGACGTAGACGAAGGGATGCTGACGGCGGCGAAGCTCGCCGAGCAGCTCGCCGGCAACATCGACACCGAACGCGACCTCGCCTCCGGCGCTGGCGCGCTCGACCCGGACGACGTGTCCGCCTCGGTGTTCCTCGACGATCTCCGCGCTGAGCGTGATCGTCCCTCGGAGTTGCTCTCGCTCGTCGACCGGACCCAGCAATCCCGGCAGGCGTCGAAAGCGATTCGCTCCGGTAACTCGATCCTGCTCTCTCACCTCGTCGGGATCACCGAGCAGGACCTCGATGCCTCGGCGCTCCGTCTCCCGCTGCGGCTCGATGAGGTGATGACCAACAACGACGCAACGGCGTTCATCGGCGGCGCCGGTAACCCCAACACGGGGAAGACCAACCTGATGGCGCTGCTCGCCGAACTCCGATCTGCGACCGTCGACGATCTCCTGGTAATCTCGAACTCGCGGACGTGGGACCGGACGGACCTCGTCGTCACCAGCGCGCACGACCTCGCCGTCACCTGCATCGAGCACCGACACCGCCCGAAGTTCGTCTTTATCGACGAGGGATCGACCCACTTCGACGCTCGGACGAACAGTTACGAGGTGGCTGCGCAGTTCTCCCCACTCGCCAAGCGGATGGCGAAGGTGAACGTCGACGTCTTCGGAACCGTGTTCCACACTGGGAAGGACTGCCACCCGGAGCTGAAACGGCTGTTCACGACCGCGTACTTCAAACACTCCAAGAAGGAGGTCGACTTCTTTGAAAACTGGCCGGCCGACGCCGACAAGCCGACCGATCAGCTGTTCGGCGGCACCGTCGAAAACCTCGAACCCGCGACCGCGGAACCCGACCCGAACGACGCGGCGCCGTGGGAATGGAACCTCCAACCCGACCTGTTCGCGCTCGACCTCGACTGGCCCGAGCTGCTGGAGGAACTCCGCGATCGTGGTCCGGCCGAGTGACGTTGCTGCTGGTAGGCTGCGTACGATACTCTGGTTAGGCTGGTCACCTGGTCCAGCTCGCAACTCGCTCTCTCCGACCCGTCCACCGACCCACCCCTCTCCTGTGGTGGTTTCCATCCGATGTCGCTGCCCGCAAGACCCCTCCTTGTGGGGGGTCGCGCGGGCTTCCTACTCTTCTCTTAACCACCATGCTCTTGTTCCTCCCAAAGTCTTTGATTTCACTTTCCCATCTTCCTCTAGCTTGACAAGTCTCCGGTATATCCCCGGTTGACTGTAAGATAAAGCCTCAGCGACCTCCGATGTTGAAAACACTAAATCGTCAGATTCTCTAAAGAAATCTAATATTTCCTCATCTGAGGTATCTGCCGGTCGACCGGTCATACTCTGTTTTGAATTGGTACCCTTATAATCATCAGCTATGTGGTAGTTATTAATTAGCTGGTGCATATGTATTAGCTAACAATTAAGTATTGGCTAATGCACTATCCGGTAACGGAAGCAAATCTCGACTTGTCGAGAAAACGGACCTCGCTGCTAGGGGCAGCAGGTCCGCGCGGACTTCCGTGAATCAGGCACGAAAGCCATGTCAGCACACACGGTCGGGGGTATTGAATCCCCCCACGACGGACGTGATCGCGCGGAAACCAGCGACTGGAACCAGTTTCACTTTCAGTCTCCGTACAAGGATTTCGTCTTTTATATACCCGGTCGTCGGCGTGAGGTGATGCCCTCAAAGGAACTCGTTCGTATCGAGAACGAGCGCGATCGCTGGCGGTATGTTTGCCCTCTCGGTCACCGGACGTGGGAGCCGACGAATCACCACTTCTGGTGTCAACACTGCGCCCGGCGGGACGATGTCGACGGCGCGTTCTACCAGTTGCGCGATCGGAAGACCGACGCGCTTCTCGTCCGCCACCAGGTGCAACTCGTCACGCCGACCGGTCCCTACGACGACGATCTCGACGGGGGTGCGCGATGACAGTTCGAGTCGGTCCCTACTCTGAGTACCCTCCAGAAGGAGAAATCCCTCATTCCGATGAGTACGCCGTCGAGGTCGGAGACGTTTCGTTCCCGACTTGGCAGATCGACGAGTGCGACGACAGGAACGGGATCCGGATTCATATCGACCCGAGAGATTGTGAGACCTTCCATCCGATACCTATCGACGAGACCGTAGATGTCTCGACTCCCATCGAGGAGTTCGTCGGGAAAGTCGACTTCCTCTCGATCGAGCATACGGAGATTCTCCTCGTGATCGAAAAGATTCGACCTTTCGACGCCGACGGGGGTGCGCGATGAACACTCCTGTCGCTCACAATATCACCTGCGGCGAGTGCGGGGTTGAAACTCGCCGTCTCGTGTTTCATGACGCTTCGATCGGTGAGGAGACGGGCGTTTTCTGCCCTCACTGCGAGGTCTTCGCTTCTGCGACGATCGGGGTGCCGGTTCTATGACGACGCTCTACTGCGCGATCTGCGGGAACCGCTTCGAACCCGACGACGATCACATGTGGATCGACGCGGAGCGGAAGCCGCGGACGTGTCACCCGACGGCGACTCTCTACGAAGCTGACGCGGATTACGCGTTTCACGTCGACTGCTGGGAGCGGCTCACCTCGGGGTGGATGGATCCGGCATGAGTTCGAACACTCTCGTCGAGGACCTCTCGACCTGCGAGGTGTGCGGCGCCTCGATCGACCCGGACCCGCCGGACGGGTTCACCGAGTACGCGCGTCAGGTGGCCGGCTACCTCGACCACTTCGCGGAGTCGCACCCAGATCACCCGATCCTCGACGCCCCGGAGGGCTACCTGTGAGTGACGACCTCGAACCGATCTCCCCGGTCGACGCCGTGGAGATGTTCCACAGTGCGATGGAGGACGAACACTCGGAGTCGACGCGCCGGAGCGAGTACCACCGGCTCCGGTCTTTCATCCAGTTCTGCGATGAGGAGGGGATCGAGAATCTGAACGAGGTGTCCGGTCGAGACCTCTACCGATACCGCACCTGGCGGAGAGAGGGGAAGGGCGACGGACGCGACTCGATCAAGCTCGTCACGCTCAAGAGTCAGCTGGCGACGCTTCGTCGATTCCTCCGGTTCGCTGGCGACATCGACGCCGTCGACCCCGAGCTGTACGAACAGCTCAGCCTCCCGACGATGAAGAACGGGGAAGACGTCTCCGAAACCACGCTCAAACCCGAGCGGGCTATCGAGATTCTGGACTACCTCGAAAACGCGCAGCCGGCGTCTCGCGATCACATCGTTCTCCTCCTCCTGTGGGAGACGGGTGCTCGAAGCGGTGCGATCCGCGGCCTCGACCTCGAAGATTGCGACCTCGACGGGACGCATCCTCGGTTCTCCGGTCCGGCCGTCCACTTCGTTCACCGTCCGGAGACCGGGACTCCCCTCAAGAACCACGAGTCGGGGACCCGCTGGAACCGAATCAGTCAGAAAACGGCTCGGTACATCGAGGACTACATCGAGTATCACCGCGACGAGGTGACCGACGAGTACGACCGCCATCCGCTGATCACGACCCGGTACGGTCGACCGGCGGGCAACACGTTCCGGAAAACGCTCTATCGGGTGACTCGTCCATGCTGGCGCGACGAGGGCTGTCCCCACGATCGGGATATCGACTCCTGCGAGGCGACGAACATCGACCACGCGAGCAAGTGTCCGTCGTCGCGCTCTCCTCACGACGTGCGGAGTGGCCGGGTGACCTTCTACCGCCGCGAGGACGTTCCGCGGCGCATCGTCGAGGACCGGCTGAACGCCAGCGAGGACATTCTGAGTCGCCACTACGATCGGCGGTCTGACCGAGAACAGGCAGAACAACGCAGCGACTTTCTCCCCGACCTATGAACCCCGAACCCTACGCCGCGAATCGCCGAATCGCCAGACCCCACTGTGCCCGTTCGTTCGTCGTGCGGTCGGCGGTGTTCGTCACAAAGCATTTCATCGTTCCGCGACTGGCTCGCCGTATGCAGCCCTCCAGACGCGGCTATCTCGGCCTTTGCGGCGTCGCCGGCGCGGTCGCGGTCGCCGGCTGTACCGGCGCCCTCCCCGACGATCTCGTCTCGGGTGACGCCGTCGACGGTGGCGCCGGCGAGTCGGGACCGACGGAGTCAGAGTCCGGCTCGGAACCGGCCGGCGACCCGGTGGCGGACGACGCTTCCCTTCGGGTCACGCTCACGGTCGACGAGACGTGGACGCTCTTCGAGAGTCGGCACGTCGAGCGCGTCGGCCCGGTGGAGACGGGCCGGAACGGGATGCCCTACCTCGCCCTCCGACTGACCGACGAGGGAGTCGAGGCGGCCACCGAGACGGCGGTCGCGGCGGATCTCGGCGAGCGGTACGAGGACGCCGAGATCGCGGTGATCGCCGACGGCGAGAAACTGAACCGGTTCGGCGTCGCACAGCCGCTGGCGCGCTCCATCGTCGACGGCGAGTGGGACGGGGCGTTCCGGATGACGTTCGAAAGCGAGGCGTCCGCAGAGTCGTTCAGGGAGACGCTCGTAACCGGGTCCGGTTGAGAAGGCGCTCCGAGATCGGTTTATAGGCCCGCCTCAGTCCGCGACGCTCGGCGTCCCGAGGTACTCCTCGTTGATCTCGTACTCGCCGTCGTCGTTCTCGACCAGGTACTCGCCGTAGTACGGGACCCGATTGGCGACCACTTCCTCGAACGTCTCCGCGATTTCGTCACGGGTCATCTCACCCATCGACCGGAGGTCGTCGTTGCGGTTGAGACACCCTTTTAAGTACCCCTCGTGGGTGACGCGGACGCGCCCGCAGTTCGCACAGAAGTCCTCGTTCTCGACGGGGTCGACGATCTCGACCATGCCGCCGGTGTCGTCGTCGCTCTCCTCGCCGACGAAGTAGCGCTTCCGGTCGTGCATCTCGCGGCGCTCGACGCGGTCGGCCTGCTCCGCGAGCCAGTCGTGGACGCGCTGGATGTCGATGTTCCACTCCGGCTTCCCGGTGAGCTCTGGCATGTACTGGATGAGCTGGAGCTGGAGCCCCTCGTTGTCGGCGACGTGCTCGACCATCTCCTCGACGTAGCCCGCGGTGTGCGTGAACACGACCATGTTGAGCTTTACGGGGTCGAGCCCGGCGTCGACGGCGGCTTTGACGCCCTCTAACACCTTCTCGTAGGCGCCCGACTTGGTGACCTCCGCGAAGTCGTCAGGGTCGAGCGCGTCCTGCGAGACGTTCACGCGGTCGAGGCCGGCGGCCTTCAGGTCCGCGGCGCGGCCGGGGAGGAAGGTGCCGTTGGTCGTCAGCGACACCTCCATCGAGTCGGGCGTGCGTTCGACGATCTCCTCTAAGTCCTGCCGGAGCATCGGCTCGCCGCCCGTGAACTTCACCGAGTCGACGCCGTACCCCTCGACGACCTCCAGGAAGCGGACCACGTCGTCGGCGGTCATCTCGTCGTCGCTCGGCTCCATCGGCCCCCGCGTGTCGCCTAACCCCTCGTTGTGACAGTAGACGCAGTCGAAGTTACACCGGTCGGTGAGCGAGATCCGAACCCCCGTCACCTCCCGTCCGAAGTCGTCCGCGAGTGGGCCGGTCATGTCCGAACGGAACCGCCGCGTTCGCTTAAATAACCGGGTGGATCGTGGGTCAGTGTAACGTGGTACGGTTACGTTTCGTCTCTCGCGTTCGCGTGGTCCGTATCGGCGGTCGATCTCTCGCCCGTGGGCTCGGACCGTTCGGCGATCGCGATCCGGAGCCCGTCGCTGGCGACCTCGACGTCCCCGTCGAAGCCGGCGTCCCGGACGCTTCGCGCCATCTCGCGCTCGCGACCTCCCGTGTGCGGATACAGGTGCGAGAGCAGTAGCGTGTCGACGTCGACGCCGGCGAGCGACTCGCCGAGCTCCGTGGGGTTCGGGTGGTTCGACACGTCGGTCCCGTCCGGGAACGAGCAGTCGTGGACCAACAGATCGCTCCCGTCCGCGAACGACGCCATGCCCGCGAACGCCTCCGTGTCCCCCGAGAGCGTGAGCGGTCCGTCCGCCGGGTCGACGTCGGCGCTCGGCGGCGAGAACCGATAGGCGAACCCCGCCATCGAGTGGCGCGTCTCGCGGGCGGTCACGTCGAACCCGGCCGCCGCGAAGGGGCGCGACGCCGACACCTCGCGGACCGCCAGGTCGATCCGTCCGTCGAGGTACTCGTGGACGTCGAGGAGTCCGTCGAGGAGCGACTTGGTCCCCGCGGGGCCGACGACTTCCAAGTGCTCCTCGCCGGCGAGCCACCGGGCCTTTATCAGCGGGAGCAGCGCCGCGACGTGATCGAGGTGGTGGTGGGTTAAGAGGACGGTCGAGACCCCCTCGTAGCCGGTGTCGGTGCCCGCGAGCCGCTGGAGGACGCCGCTGCCGCAGTCGACGAGGAGGGAGCGGTCGCCGTCGTCGAGGAGGTAGCCGGCCTGCGCGCGGTCCGGGACCGGCATGGCGCTGCCGGACCCGAGGACGGTGAGTTCCATGCTCGTGTGTCCGTGCGCCCAGTCACCTAACTCGGTCGGACCTAGGCCCCGTTCGTCCGTGCCCGAGCTGTCGGTGGCGCGTCCTGATCGGGGCCGGGGCGGCGCAGTACCGGAAAAATGTTCGACCTGATAATCGGGAGAGAGGACTCATAAACCGGATCCGGATACCTCTGATATGAGCAGCCAAGGGACTCATCGAGACCGCGAGCGCGGCGTCGACGACGACGTCCGAGCGACGGTCGACGGCGACGAGCTGTTGGACAACCTCGGGATCGACGACGCCGAGATCGAACGCCGGAAACGGTACACCCGGTTCGACGAACGGGACGCCGCGCGGCTCTCCGCGATCGCGGACGACGTCGACCCGGTCACGGACGACATCGTCGACGACTTCTACGATCACATCGACTCCGATCCGGAGGTCCGGGCGGTGCTCGACCGGTCCTCCCTCCCGATGCCGGCGCTCGTCGCCGGCCAGCAGCGGTATCTCACCGACCTGGTCGGCGGCGACTACGGCCGGGAGTACTTCGCCGACCGGGCGCGCGTTGGCCGGCTCCACGACCTGCTCGGCCTCGGCCCCGACGCGTACCTCGGGCAGTACGCGGTGTACTACGAGGGAATTTTCGACGTGTTGGCGGAACGGGCGCTCGACCAGAACGGTGACGGAGACGGGTTCGGATCGCCGGCAGCGGGCGGACCGATCGACGGGGGCGCTGCGACCGCCGAGCGCTCCGCGACCGCCGACGCTGCGGAGGCGGTCGAGCAGTTCCGCGCCGAGGCGCTGTCGGTGCTCAAGGCGTTCCTCCTCGACCAACAGCTCGCGATCGACACCTACGTCGACTCGTACGCCGCGGAGGCGGAACGCGAGGCCCGCCGCCAGCGGGAGCTCTCGCGTCGAGTCGCCGAGCGGATCGGCGATCCGGCGGCGGCCCTCCGCGAGACCACGGCGGCGGTCGCCGAGGAGAGCGACCGGATCGACGACCTCGCCGGGCGGCAGTCCGAGCGGATGGACGACCTCTCCCGGGAGGCCAACGAGATGACCGCGACCGTCGAGGAGGTCGCCGCCACCGCCGACGAGGTGGCCGCGACGAGCGACGACGCCGCGGATCTGGCGGCCGGGGGCGTCGAGGTCGCGGACGACGCCGCGGAGACGATGGCGGAGATCCGAGAGGCCACCGAGGCCGTCCGCGAGGAGATGGCCGACCTCCAGGAGCGCGTCGACGAGATCAGGGGCGTCGCCGACGTGATCGGCGACGTGGCCGAACAGACGAACCTACTCGCGTTGAACGCCTCTATCGAGGCCGCCCGCGCCGGGGAGGCCGGCTCCGGCTTCGCGGTCGTCGCCGACGAGGTGAAGTCGCTCGCCCAGGACGCCAGCGACCACGCCGCAGACATCGAGGACACGGTCGAGGAGGTGGCCGACAGCGGGGAGTCGACGCTCGACGAGCTCGAGCGGGTCGCCGACCGCGTCACGGCGGGCACGGGACAGGTCGACGAGGCCGTCGAGCGGTTGGCGGCGATCGAGAGCGCGGTGGCGGACGCCTCAGACGGGGTCGCGGAGGTGTCCGACGCGATGGACTCGCAGGCGACCTCCGTCGAGGAGGTGGCCGCCATGGTCGACGAGTCGGCGGACTCGGCGGAGACGGTCGCCGAGAGCGCGAGCGAGATCGCCGCCGCGACCGACCGGCAGCGCGAGCGCGTCGACGAGATCGCCGACTCCGCGGCGGATCTCGCGGAGTAGATCGGGCGAGGGCGCCGGCGCGGGCCCCGCTACTTGATCAGGAACACCGGGACGTTCGCGTCGTCGGCCACGCGGTCGGAGACGCTGCCGAGCGACCGGATCCGCTCGCGCGGCGACTTCCCCTCCGGGCTCATCACGATCACGTCGATCCCGTGCTCGTCGGCGTAGTCGACGATCTCCGTGTCCGGCGTCCCCGACACGACGCGGGTCTCGACGTCGACGCCGGCCTCCTCGGCGCGGTCGGCGACCGCGGCGACCGCCGCCTCGCCCTGCGACTCGAGGTCGGCGACGACCTCGTCGTGCAGTTCGCCCGAGCTCGCGGTGGCGATGCGCCGGTCGACGACGTACAGCGCGTGGATCGTCGCGTCGTGGTCGGTCGCCAGCCGGACCGCGTGATCGAGCGCGCGGTCGACCGCCTCGCTCCCGTCGGTCGGCACCAGCAGGTCGTCGTACATAGGTCCCCGTTCGATCCGGCGGCAAATAACGGTACGCCCGCTCGGTCGCCCGCTGGGAACGCGGAGGAACGCGGGGGGACGGGCTCCCCCGCCGTCCCCCGTCCGAGGGCGTGCCAACCGCTCCCGCGCAAGCGAACGGTTTTTGCGTCGACCGACTGGAAGGGACGTATGGACGAGGACACCCCCGACGGGGAGGCGCCGACGGCGGGCGACCCCCGGGCCGACGGCGGGACCGAGCGCGCGGAACCGACCGAGGACGTCGCGCTCGACCCCTGGGGGTCGGCGTCGGTCGGCGACTACGCGGACCTCTTCGAGGAGTTCGGCATCGAGGCGTTCGACGAGGTCGCCGACGACGTGGTCGACCCCCACTACCTGATGCGCCGCGGCGTCATCTTCGGGCACCGCGAGTACGACGCCGTCGCCGAGGCGATGGCCAACGACGAGCCGTTCGCCGCGCTCTCCGGGTTCATGCCCACCGGCGACCCCCACATCGGCCACAAGCTCGTGTTCGACGAGATCATCTGGCATCAACAGCAGGGCGGCGACGCCTTCGGGCTGATCGCCGACCTGGAGGCCCACTCCGCGCGCGGGATGTCGTGGGACGAAATCGACGAGCACGCCCGCAACTACCTCCTCTCGCTCCTCGCGCTCGGCTTCGACGCCGAGGAGGGGGAGATCTACCGCCAGTCCGACAACCGCGAGGTACAGGACCTCGGCTTCGAGCTCGGCTCGAAGGCGAACTTCTCGGAGTTCGAGGCGATCTACGGCTTCGACGGCGAGACCAACATCTCGCACATGCAGAGCGTGATCACCCAGACCGCGGACATCCTCTACCCGCAGCTGGTCGACGAGCCGAAGCCCACCGTCATTCCCGTCGGGCCGGACCAGGACCCCCACGTCCGGCTCACCCGCGACCTGGCGACCCGCGTGCGCTACTTCAAGGTGACCGAGGCGTTCGCCTCCTTCGAGCTCGACGACGACGAGCGGCAGCTCGTGCGGGCCGCCTACGACGCGCTCGCGGACCCCGACGGCGACGGCGCGGTCGACGACGCCGAGACCGACGTGCGCTGCGAGGACGCCGCCGACTGGCTCGCCGACTACGAGCCGCCCGAGTCGGTCGCCGAGGCCAAGTCCGGCGCCCTCGACAAGCTCGAGGCCGGCGGGAAGGAACCGCTCCGGCCCCGCGTGCGCTTCTTCGACCGCAACGCAACCGACGAGGCGTTCGAGGCGCTGATCGAGGCGGTCGACGGCGAGAAGCGCGTGTTCGAGGGCCACGTCGACGCCTTCGACCTCACCCGCGGCGAGGCCGAGTCGGTCGCCCGCGAGGTCGAGATCGACCACGACGGGTTCGGCTTCCGCCAGCCCTCCTCGATCTACCACCGCTTCATGACCGGGCTCACCGGCGGGAAGATGTCCTCGTCGGTCCCGGCGAGCCACATCTCCCTGCTCGACGACCCCGAGGACGGCTACGACAAGGTCCGGGCGGCGACGACCGGCGGCCGCGACACCGCTGAAAAGCAGCGCGAACTCGGCGGCGAGGCCGACGAGTGCCCCGTCTACGAGCTGTACGCCTACCTGCTCGCGGGCGACGACGACGAGCTGACGAAGACCGTCTACTCCGAGTGCGTCAACGGCGAGCGCCTCTGTGGCGGCTGCAAGGAGCAGGCCGCCGAGCTGATGCGCGAGTTCCTCGAAGACCACCAGGAGAAGCGCGAGGAGGCCGAGGAACTGCTCGACGAGCTCGACATCGACTTGGACTCCGACCGGCGCGGGACCGGCGGCGAGCACTAAACGGGATCGTCGATTGCGGTGGACTATTTATAAGTGACCGTGCGGTGGCGTGCGCCGGTGAGCGCCCGGCGGGGCGCGAACCGCCCGTACGAGGGAGTCGGTCGCCGGAGCGAAGCGGAGGCGACCGACGAGGCTGGGGAGGTGTGAGGTGCGGTGCCGTGCGGGGCGGGACTCGAAGGGCCAGTCGCCGGCGCGTAGCGCCGGCTTCCAGAGAATCTTCGATTCTCGCTGCTAGGGATTCGGAGTGGTGCGTGTCAGTCAGCAGTTTATAACTGAACCGCTGTGAGCGCGCCGATAACTGCGTCGGGGAGGGCGTCGTCGGTGTTCTTGGGTCAGTCGTCGGTAGCGGTTCGTCTACTTCTCGGAGAGGTACCCGTCGGTTCGCTTCACCCGTTCCGACTCGGACCGTCGACCGAGCCGATGGTTTATGGGGTGGGCGCCACCTCTCACGAGTATGAGCGAGGAGGAGACGATCCACGTCGCGGACGTCAGCGAGGGGATCGGCGGCGACGCGACGGCGGAACCGGGCTCGCCGGTGGAGCTTCCGGTCGTCGACGTGCTCACCGGCCGATCCTTCATAACGGGAAAAAGCGGGTCCGGGAAGAGCAACACCGCGAGCGTCGTGATCGAGAATCTCCTCGATAACGGGTTTCCGGTGCTCATCGTCGACACGGACGGAGAGTATTACGGCTTAAAAGAAGAGTACGAGATTCTCCACGCGGGCGCCGACGACGAGTGCGACATCGTCGTCTCGCCGGAACACGCTGAGAAGATCGCGACCCTCGCCTTGGAGCAGAACGTCCCGATCATCCTCGACGTCTCCGGCTACCTCGAAGAGGACACGGCAAACGAGCTCCTCTTAGAGGTCGTCAAACAGCTGTTCGCCAAGGAGAAGCGGCTCAAGAAGCCCTTCCTGCTCGTCGTCGAGGAGTGCCACGAGTACATCCCCGAGGGCGGCGGGATGGACGAGACGGGCAAGATGCTGATCAAGGTCGGAAAGCGCGGCCGGAAACACGGCCTCGGCATCGTCGGGATCAGCCAGCGCCCGGCCGACGTAAAAAAGGACTTCATCACCCAGTGCGACTGGCTCTGCTGGCACCGGCTCACCTGGGACAACGACACGAAGGTCGTGGGCCGGATCCTCGGCTCGAAGTACGCGAGCGCGGTGGAGGATCTGGGCGACGGCGAGGCCTTCCTGATGACCGACTGGGACGAGTCGATCCGCCGGATCCAGTTCCACCGCAAGGAGACGTTCGACGCGGGGGCGACCCCCGGGCTCGACGACTTCGAGCGCCCCGAGCTGAAGTCGGTCTCCAGCGACCTCGTGGGGGAGCTTCAGTCGATCTCCGACGAGAAGGAGCGCCGCGAGTCCGAGATCGCCGACCTCCGCCAGGAGCTCGACAAGAAGGACCGGCGCATCCAGGAGCTCGAACGCGAGTTAGAGGAGGCGCGCGACCTGAGCAACATGGCCGACCAGTTCGCGCAGGCGCTCCTCGGGAAGGCCGAGGCGCCGTACCGCGGCGGCGGGGGGACCGCGCCCGGCGGCGGCTATCCCGGAAGCGACGAGGGCGAGGACGGCGGCCAGTCCGTCCTCAAGTCGTACGACGAGGCGGTCGCCGCGACCGAGGGCGACGGCGGGACCGCGGACGGCGAGGCCGCGGACGGCGGGAACCCGGCGGCCGACGGGAACCCGGCAGCCGACCTCGACGCCGCCGACGCGGAGAGCGACGCTGCGACCGGCACCGCCGAGGACACCCGCGCCGACACGTCGGACGTCGATTCCGGAACCGGCGACGCTCCCGCCGCCGACGTCGACGACGTCGACCCGGTCACGCGCGCCGACGTGGCCGAGAGCGCGCTCCGGTTCGACGACGCGGTCGAGCTCGGCACCCGCGAGGCGGTCATCGAGGAGCTCCGGAGCCGGATCGAGACGCTCCCGGATCTCTCGCAGGGGATGCTGCGACACTACCGCCGAGAGGGCGTCAGCGACCCCGTCGCCGCCCACATCGACGCCGGCGGCGACGGCGACTCCGGGCACGCGTACAGCCGACACCGACCGATCCGGCGTGCGGGGCTCATCCGCCACGCGGGCCGGGGGCACTACGCCTACGCCGTCCCCGACCTGATCCGCGAGGCGTACGCCGACCGGCTCGACGAGGAGAGCGTCCGCGAGGTCGTCCGCGCGGTCGAGACCGCCTTCGTCCCCCCGGCCGAGCGGAGCTATCCCCCGGACGCCGACCCGGAAGACGTCGCCGGCGGCGGCTCGGCGGGGATCGAGCTCGGCGATGCGGACACTCCGACAGACGGAGACGAGGCGGAACGCGACGACAGCGAGGACCGGGAGGAGGCGGACACCGAGGAGACCGGGGACGACGCCGGCGGCCTGAGCGACGCCGCCCGGCGGCTCGCCGATCGCGGGCGCACCGCCGAGGAGTGACCGGTCGATGCGGACGTGAGATCGGTCGGTGCGGACGTGAGATCGGTCGATGCGGACGCGAGATCGGTCGATGCGGACGCGAGATCGGTCGGTGCGGACGCGAGATCGGTCGATGCGGACGTGAGATCGGTCGATGCGGACGCGAGATCGGTCGGTGCGGACGTGACCGGGCGGTCCCGGCCGCCCGTCAGAACGGAACCGAGAGGTGCTCGCTCGGGACCGCGTTGCGCACGGTGACTTGCGGGTCGACCACCTGACTGATCTCGAGGCCGCCGACGAGGCTGGAGAACAGGTACGCCTCGGTCCGAGAGAACCCGTGTTCGTGCGCCAGCAGCCGCACCGCGTCGCGGTTCGCGAGCTCGGCGGCCTCCTCCATCGTCGGCGCGCTCGCGATCGTCTTGACCGCGTCGCCGGTGTCGACGAGGGGGCGACGGAGCGGGATTTCGGGGGCTTCGATCACCGAGAGCGTCACGTCGATCTCGGTGCCGATCTCGGCGCCGGTTCCGCACATCTCGCCGTCGGCCATCGCGGCCTTCGAGTCGCCCATCGCGAGCATCGCGCCCTCCTGAAACACCGGGAAGTACGCCGTCGTCCCCGCCGTCATGTCGGTCGTGTCGAGGTTGCCGCCGTGGTCGTCCGGCGTGAGCGTCGACACGGTCTCCTCGGCGGTCGCGACCCCGATCGTGCCGATCACCGGCTCGATCGGCACGTCGATCCCCTCGAAGTCGATCCCACCGCTCGATCCGTCGCTCTCGGCATCCACCTCCGTGATCCGCGTCGCCGGGTGGTCGATGTCGGGGTCGTCCTGCAGGAGTCCGAATCCGGGGGCGGTGAGGACGCGCCCGACGTCCTCAGTGACGCGCACGTCCTCGATCTCGACCGCGAGCACGTCGCCCGGGCTGGCCCCCGCGACCGCGATCGGCCCGGTGGCGGCGTTCACCTCCTCCGGGATCGCGTCGAGGAGGTCGTCGTCCGTCTGGATCGCGCCGTTCAGGCTGTCGACCGTCTCGATCGTGAGCGACTCGCCGTCGGCCGCCTCGTAGACGGGGTCCATCGCCGGCGCGAACTCGTAGACGTGGCCGTCGCGGTGTGAGATCCTGTCACGTGACATCGCGTCTCGATCCGGGGCGGGCGGACAAAAACCCCGGCGTCGACGGCGGGTTCGCGGCCAGAGAAACGAGATCGATACGTCACCGAAGGTCGGGGAGGTATCCGGCGAGCCGCGATCGGAGCGTGGTCCGCCCCCGGTCGTCGTCGCCGTCGTCCGCGAGCCGCTCGTTCTTCTCCGCCAGCAGTTCCTCGTACTGTTCGGTGACGTACCGGAGCTGTTCCTCTTTGCGTTCGAGCTCGGCTTCGAGCCGTTCGACGTCGCGGTCGTCGTCGGCGACCGCTCGCTCCGCGTCGCGGGGGCCCTCGGTGCGGTCGTCGCCGCGGGCCTCGGCGCCTGCCGCCGCGGAGCCGCCGCTGTCGGACCACCGCAACGCCGGTCGCTCCGTCGCGCTCTCGGCTGGAGGGTCGGAGGCCATTGTCCGTGGTAAGTAATAGCACAGTCAGGAAGATAAAAGTCAGTCAGACGAACGGCGTGCGCTCGGCGCGAGGCGCCTCAGCAACGCCGGGCGGGGGCGAGAGTGTAGCGTCCTCCCGACTCTTCCGCCGCCCTTGCTCAGGTCGCCGAAATCTATGGAACATTGACGGAAAAGCATCTCCGTGGGTAATAGTGGGTAATACTTATCCAGGAGTGGATTGTAGTGGGTAACATGACGAAGGTGGATGCCCGCGACCTGCGAACCAACGAGACTGACGACCGAGGTCGTATCTATCTCGGAACAGAATACGCGAACAAACGCGTGACCGTCGCCGTCGTCGAAGTCGAGTCTGCCGGACCTGACGAGGACGAATTAGCCGCCGCGTACCGCGAGGCTTCCGAGAGCGCCGACTATCTCGCGGAGGAGTGGAAGGGAGCATCCGACGAGGCGTGGAGCGGACTCGATGAATGACCGATGATACCGAGATTCGGCGTGGCGATGTCGTAATCGTCCGTCTCGACCCTGCCGAGGGCCGTGAGATGAAGAAGACCCGGCCTGCGGTGATTGTGCAAAACGATATCGGAAATCGAAACTCCAGTACAACCATCGTTGCTCCCGCGACAGGCACGCATCGGGGATACCCCTTCGAGGTGCTGGTCGAAGCGGATGGCTCACCGTTCGAGAAGGACTCATCAGTTCGTCTCGACCAGATTCGCGTCGTCTCTATCGAAAAGCGGATTCACTCGGTTGTCGGAAGTCTGAGCGAGCCGATCATGGCCGAGGTCGACGAAGCACTGAAACTGAGTCTCGGGCTAGATTGAGTCAGCCCATCTTCCGACTACCCCGACCGAACACGGCGAACTCCCTAGACCGGTTTTCGAATCACTAATCAGGTGATGAAGCGTCTAAAACTATCCTGAGACGACTATCGACTCTCCCGCTGCTCGACCTTGTTCAACTCGATCAGCAGCCGGAAGATCGCTTTCACGAGGTTGGCGTCGACGTCGAACCGCTCGGCGTTCTCGCCGGCCCGTTCCATCACGCGCTCCTCCTGTCCCTCGTCGGTCGTCGGGAGGTCGCGCTCGTCTTTCACGGCCGCGACCGTGTCGGCGACGTAGGTCCGGCGGGCGATCAGTTCCACGATCTCGCGGTCGATGTCCTCGATCTCGTGTCGCAGTTCGTCGAGGCTTCGGTCCTCGGAGTTCGGTGTGTCACTCATTGTGGGTGTGTCTGTTGTGTGGTGTCTCGCGGACGCTCACTCGACGGTCGCCCCGTCGTTCCTGGTGGTCGTGCGTCGCAGCGTGCCGGGGCGGTCGCCCCACGCGTCGGCGACCCGATCGAGGTCGGTCTCGGGGTCGTCCGGGTTCGCGACGGCGACGACGCTCGGCCCGGTCCCCGACAGCGACACCCCGGTGGCGTGGGGCATCGCCTCGACCGCGGGGTCGGCGTCGAAGCCGAGCGCGGCGGAGAAGGCGAGCCCGTTGACGGTCATCGCCTCGGCGTACCGCCCGTCCAGCGCGAGGTCGGCGACGAGGTCGGCCATCGGCGCGACGGCCTCGCAGCGCGCCACGTCCGCGTCCGCGCTGTAGGCGCGCTCGGGCGGGGTCCACACGAGCACGTCCCAGTCGACCGCCTCGCGCGACCGCAGCTCGTCGGCGCCGTTGTCGGTGACGGTGACGCCGCCGAGCATCGAGGCGGTCGCGTCGTCGAACGCGCCCGTGACCGTGACGCCCGCCTCGCGGGCCGCGCGGACGCCGAGCCGACAGGCGTCGAGGCGGGTCACGTCGACCGCGGGGTCGTCCGCGTCGTCCCCGACCGCGAGCCCGAGCGCGTCGCAGGTCGCGAGCACGGTCGCGTTGGCGGCCGCGCTGGAGCTTTTGAGGCCGGCCGCGAGGGGCACGTCGCTGTCGGTCCGGACGGCGCCGCCCTCGCCGTCGCCCCAGCGCTCGGTCGCGAGCGCGACGCAGCGCTCGATCAGGGCGGTGTCCGCGTCGGGGGCCTCGGCGATCTCCCCGCGCACGTCGTCGGCGCCGGGGTCGAGCGTCACCGTCGCGCGCGTTTCGACGTCGATGCCGAAGGCCGCGCCGGTGCCCGTCGCGAGCGCGTTCAACACGGTGCCGGCGCCGAGCGCCGCTGCCCGTCCCTCCATGCACTCACGGCTCGCGAGCGCGGACAAAGAGGTAGCGATCACGGCGAGTCTCTCGGGGCGGTCGGGGGAGGGAGCGGCGCGGCCCGCCGAAGCGCCCGCGCCCTCAGACCGGCTCGGCGCGCCGGACCGCGGCGTCGACCTCGTACCAGTCGGGATCGGGCCGGGCGCGGGTGTCCCGGCTCCGGAAGTCGATCTCGACGGTGAACCGCCGCGGGTCGTCGCCCCCGTCGAACCGGTCGTCCGCAGAGTACTCCGCGCGGTGGTACGCGTACCCGACCGCCTCGCGCTCGATCGAGTTCGGGCGGGTCGCGTACGCGTCGACGCGGAAGTAGACGGTCCCGTACGTGAACCGCCCGGCGTTCTCGACGGTGAGCCGCGCCTCGACCGTCGTCTCGTAGCCGCCGTCGGTCACGTCGAGCACGTCGACGTTCGTGACCACGAGGCCGGAGCCGTCGGGGCCGACCTCCTCGGGGGTTTCGGCGCCGTCCGCCTCGTCGTCGTCGTCCGCCCCGTCCGACTCCTCGCCGTCCGTCTGCTCAGCCCCGGACTCCTCGCCCTCGGAGAGCGATTCGCGGTCGGCGTCGCTCCCCGTCCCGTCCCCGGAGCTGCCGGCCTCCCCGCTCGACTCCACGAGACAGCCGGCGAGCAGGCCGGGGACCGCGGCGGCCAGCAGGCGTCGACGGCGGAGCGAGGGCGTCATGCGTCCACCCACGTCGGCGAGCGCCCTAAAGGTGGTCGTCGGAGCCGATCGACGTGCGCCCCTCGGTCGCAACGGCATTCGGGAGTCGAGCGCGGCCGCATCGTTATCCCGTCACCGACCCGAGGGCGCCGGTCACCGCGCCGACGACGGCGGCGACGACCGCGGTCGTGAGAATCGATCCGAACGCGTCCGCGATCCCGTGGGCCTGCGTCGCCGCCTCGCCCTGCGACGCGACGACGAGGACGACGACGACCAGCCCGTACGTCAGCGCGCCGAGTCCGCCGCCGAGCCCGCAGGTCACGGTCGCCTCCCGCGCGTCGTACGCCCGCGACCCGACGAGGACGCCGAGCACGCCGGCGAGCAGCGGCGCGAAGGCCAGCGCGGCGGCTGTGACGGCGAGGTACGACTGCGCGACGAACACCGGGCCGAACCGCGCGGTCTCGCCGGTGGCCGCCGTGGCGAGCGCGGCCTCCGCCCACCCGGTGGTCGCGGCGGCGACGAGGCCGACGCCCGCGCCGACGACCGCGAACACCGCCGCCGTGAGCCCGACTCCGTTCCCGTCCATCAGACCACCGCCCACCCGTCCGCCAGCCGTCCCTGCCAGCCGGTGCGCTCCTCCCACGCGTCGCCCGAGAACCCGGTCGCGAGCACGAACTCGCCAGCCTGCACGACATAGCCGTACTGGACGCCGGCGTGCTCGTCGTACCCGTACCGCTCGCCCTCGGCCTCGTGGTGGTAGAGGCGGTGCCAGCGGGTGGGGCCCTCGTCCGTCGCCGCCTCCCCGTCGGTCTCGTCGCTCCCTCCGCCCTCCCCCGCCGTCGCGTTCCCGGAGAAGTCGGAGCCGGCCGCGGTGGCGTCGGGGTCGATCGGCGCGCGGCCCTCGGTCGACGCGGCGGCGATCGCCTCGTCGAGGCGGTCGCTCGCTGTCGCCGCGTCCGGGTACCGCTGGACGTACAGGGGGACGCCGTCCAGTTCGTGGGCCCACCCCTCGAACGTCTCGCTCGGACGGTTGCCGGCCTCGGGGCGCGCCGCGAACGCGACGAACAGCTCCTCGGTCCGGTCCTCGGAACGAGGTATCGGTCCGAGCCGCGCGCGCAGCTCCTCGCGGCGGGCGGCCTCGAACGCGTTCCCGTAGATCCTCGGGATCCGGTCCCGGTCGTGCTCCTCGTCGTCGTACGGCTCGTGTGAGAACGCCGAGAAGCCGCGGCTCGCGAGGCCGAGCTCCACGAACGCGCCGCCGCGGACCCGCCGGCGCTCCTCGGGGTCGTCCGGGAGGGGATACAGGAGGCGGTCCAGGAGGCGGTTGTGGATCGGCTCGCGCGAGAACGCCTCGTCGACGTAGGTGGCGGTCCCGACGGCGGCGAAGTTGCTGTGCATCCGCGAGAGCTCCTCTAGGAACCGATCGACGTCGCCGCGGGGGGCGAACGTCCGAAGCTCCTCGACGTGGCGCTCGGTCCGCGAGACGATCCGAGAGCGGGGGTGAAAGTGCGGTTCCAGCGCGTCAGCGGCGGTGTCGGCGGCCGCGCGCCCGGCCTCGTCGAGGCGGTCGGCCATCTCGACGGTCACCGCGTCGTTCGCGTCGGCTTCGTCCCGAACGTCGTCGATCTCGGCGACGACCTCGCGGATCGCCGCGCGATACGTCTCGACCGCCGACGGGTACTCGGTCGCGAACCACACCGCGTCGTCGACGACGTGTCGCGTCGCCGCCGCGAGCGCCTCGTTTGCGACCGGCCCGGCGTCGTCGCCGTCGACCTGCTCGTCCGCGTTCCCGTCCCCCTCGTCTCCGCCGTCGCCGTCCCCGCCGTCCGCGTTCGGCGGGTCCTCGGAGGCCGCGTCGGGGTACTCGACGCCCTCGACGCCGAGACACCCGGAGAGCCCGGCGACCGCGGCGGCGCCGACGCCCAACAGGCCCCGTCGCGTCCGTTGCATGACATACCCTCCCGGCGGAGGGACCTTAAATGTGGCATCCCCGATTCTCGCTTCTGAATGGCCGAGCCGCGACCGCCGAGCGCGCCCCTTTTGAGGCGCGCGCACCGAACGGCGCGTATGTCAGCACCCTCACGCAGCGACGTTCCCCCCACGTCGATCGGGATCGACCTCCGCGAGGAGGGCGTGGTCGTCGAGTACCTCGACGGGCGGACCACCCTCTACCGCGGCGTCCCGGACGCCGTCGAGGGGTCGGTGACCGCCGGCCCCGGCAAGGAGACGCACGTGCTCGTCACCGACCCGACGGAGACGGAGGGCGTGATGACGTACGTCAACGACTACAACACCGACGACGAGATCCTCGAGGACTCGGGGGTCGGCCGCGTCATGGTCGAGGACGGCGAGCGCGACGAGGTGTTCCCCGGCGTCATCGTCGCGCGGGAGGGCCAGCGCAACGAGGTGATCGCCGACCCCGAGATCGCCGGCGGCCGCGTGTTCGTCTTCGTCGAGGACGGCTGGACGGAGGGGAGCTACGAGATCGTCGACGCGCCGGAGGACGGACTCGACGCGCATCGGTGAGCGGGCTCGGTGACCGGGCTCGGCGCGGAGCGCGGTGACGAAACCGATCACCGGGTGGAACCGCCCGCCGAGTGAAAACGACCGACAGACGAAAGTCCGGCGGGCGCCGATCACGGGTATGAGCGACGAGGCGGACGCCGAGAGCGAGGTGCTGCGCGCGAGCGACATCGGCGGCGAGGGCCCCCCGATCGAGGAGAAGCCCTACAAGATCGTCTTCGAGGCGAACAAGTGCTTCGGGGCGGGCAAGTGCGCCGAGGTCGGCGACAACTGGGTGATGGACGTCCAGAGCGGGATGGCGAAGCCGCGGTCGTACTACATCGGCGAGGACGAGCTGGCGGAGAACGTCCGGGCCGCCGAGGTGTGTCCCGCCAAGAAGGACCAGGGCGTCATCCACGTCGTCGACCGCCGCACCGACGAGGAGATCGCGCCGGATCCGCACGGGGACGGGACCCTGTCGGTGGACTGGTAGGGGAGTCGGACGGGGCGCGTGGGAGCCCGCTATCCAGAGCACCGCCGCGGCATCCGAAAGGGGTTTGACCCCGCCGCCGGAATCCGAATTCGCGCGGGGGTGGCTGAGCCTGGCCAAAAGCGGCGGACTTAAGATCCGCTCCTGTAGAGGTTCGAGGGTTCGAATCCCTTCCCCCGCATTCCTGCTGCGAGCAACCCGCGAGCAGCAGGAATCGGCTTAGAAGGGATTCGAAGCAGGGAGGTCGCGCGCAGCGAAGCGAGCACGTCCGACCGTGGTTCGAATCCCTTCCCCCGCATTGCTGTCGCGAACACTCCGTGAGCGACGGCGACGATCACTTATAAAGAACGATGCGGTCGGCGCGTGCCTCCGAGTGGCCGCCGGAGGCGGCCGCGAGGAGCACGCGCGAGGGAGTCGGCCGGCGCTTATAAGCGCCGGCCGACGAGGCTGGGGAGGTATGAGGTGCTGTGCGGTTGGGTGGGACTCAAAGGGGCAGTCGCTGCGGGCGGCGCAGGCGACGGAAGCACCGGAACGAGGGAGCGAACAACGTGAGCGACCGAGTGAGGCGCGCAACGAGCGTGCGCCGCCCGCAGCGACTGGGGCTTTGGAGGCCGTCACTCCGGAGCCGTCGATCACTTATAAACACCCGCCAGCAACACCACAATCCGACTTATAAACAACCAACCCATCGAAACGATTCACGTACTCCCGCCGTCGATCGAAACGCCCCCGATCTCAAGCGTACGCCTCGAACTCCTCGCCGAAGACGAGGAAGTAGCCGGTTCCGACGACGCCGATGACGGCGGCGACGGTGAAGGCGACCTCCGGGCTGACGAAGTCCCACAGGTAGCCGCCGATCGCGGCGCTCGGGATGACGATCGTGTTTCGCAGCAGGTAGTAGGTCCCGGTGACCCGGCCGCCGGCGCCCTGCTCCGCGGGCCCGACGATGAGCGCCTTGTGCGAGGGCAGCCCGGCGAACCGGAGCCCGGAGAACGCGAACACGAGGACGAGCGCCCACTGGATCGGGACGGTCGGCGAGAGGAGCTCGGGACCGTAGACGAGGACGACGGGGAACGCCCCGTACACGAAGAAGCCGAGCGCGACGACCGGCTTGAGCCCGACCCGCTCGGCCAGCTTCGCCGCGGGGGCCATCGTGAGCAGCGCGACGACCATCTCGACGCCCAGCAGGTAGCCGAAGAAGGCCTGCGGGGAGAGGTCGAGGGGGTAGGAGAACCCGCCGACCGCGACCGTCGTTTCCAGCCCGACCGAGAAGATCTGCGTGACGACGAGCACGAAGAAGACGTACACCATCCCGTTCGCGAAGCGGACGAGGGTGTCGCCGATCAACAGCGGGCGGAGGGGATCGGGCATGTCGCGGAGGTCGCGTCGGATCTGGGCGACGCCCTCGAACCGCCCGCCGCCGACGGTGTCCTCGCTCGCGTCGTAGAGGACGTGTTGCACGAGCGTCCCGACGACGCCGAAGACGACCGCCACCGCGAGCACGTACCGGAAGCTCACGGTGAACGCCGGGTGGAGGTCGATGAGGACCGCCGCGAGGACGGGGCCGATCAGGAACGCGGTGCGGCGGAACGTCTCCGTGCTCGCGAACCCGGCCGCCAGCCGCGAGGGGTCTGTCGCCTGCTTGACCACGGCGAAGGTCGCGCCGAGGCCGAACGACTTCCACGCCTGCGCGAGCACGAGCCCGACGAAGACCCAGATCCACGGTTCGATCGTCACGCCGGCGACCGTGATCGCCCCGACGTTCGGGGCGACCAGCCAGACGGCGAAGCCGACGGTCGAGATCAGCCCGAAGGCCGTCAGCGCGTACCGCGACCCGATCCGGTCGGAGATCGCGCCGCCCGGGTACGGGTACAGCGCGGAGATGACGTTGCCGAAGGTCCCAAACAGGCCGACGACGAACCCGGACGCCCCCAGCGCAACCATGTACTCCGGGAGGAACCGGTTCGTCATCTGGAAGCCGAGGCTGAACGCGAACATCGCCAGCGACACCGCGAGCACGTCCCGTTCCAACGCGAAGAACTGTCGGAACGTCTCCAGCGGGCTGGTCTCCTCCGGGTCTGGGGTCGATTTTGTCTCGCTCATCGGGGGACTGAGAGGCGGCTGACTGCTCGTGTCTGTGCGTTCGCCCGCGGCGACAAATAGGTACCCACGATCGCTCCTCAGTGTGCACCCGTACCCGCACCGTCCCCAACGTTTACTCCCGGCTCGCCACAGGGTCGACCATGCACGCCGACGAGATCGATCCGCAGGCGAAGGCGGCGATCGAGCGCCAGGAGCGGTTCCCGCTGCCCCACAGCCGCTGGGGGCTGAAGCTCGCGCGGCTGCTCACGGGGCCGGTGACGCGGCTTCAAAACCGGAACCCGCCCCCGGTCGGTGAGACCGTGGACGGGACGGTCCCCGGCCCGGCCGGCGACCTCGACGCCCGACTGTACCTGCCCGACGCCGACGGCCCGTTCCCCACGGTGGTGTTCTTCCACGGCGGCGGGTTCGTGCTGGGGAGCGTCGACACCCACGACTGGCTCTGTCGCCACCTCACGCGGGAGAGCGGCTGCGCGGTCCTCTCCGTCGACTACCGGCTCGCGCCCGAGAACCCCTTCCCCGCGGCGGTCGCGGACGCGTACGCGGCGGTCGAGTGGACGGCCGCCAACCCGGACGCGGTTGCGGGGACCGGTCGGGTCGCGGTCGCCGGCGACTCCGCCGGGGGCGCGCTCGCGGCCGCCGCCGCGCTCATGGCGGCCGAGCGCGACGGCCCCGAGATCGCGTATCAGGCGCTGTTGTACCCCGCCGTCGGCGTCGAGCGTGGCCAGCCGTCGGTCGAGGAGCACGCCGGCATCGTCCTCGACGAGGCCGACTTGGAGTGGTTTCGGGAGTGCTACTACGACCACGAGATCCACGAGCGCAACCCCTACGCCGACCCGACGAACGCGGGCGACGTGTCCGGCGTCGCCCCCGCCACCGTCGTCACCGCCGGCTTCGATCCCCTCCGCGACGGCGGGCGGGCGTACGCCGAACAGCTGGTCCGGGACGGCGTCCCGACGCGCTACGAGAACTACGCGGACCAGGTGCACGGGTTCATGACGCTCCGCGAGGTGGACCGTGCGACCGAGGCCGTCGCGGACGTGGCCGACGACCTCGCGGGCGCGGTTCGGGCGGACGGATAGCGAGGGGGCGGGGAGCGAGGCGACGGCGATCGTTTGTCCTACGGGGTCGTTTATTATCGGGGCCCGTCATTCTCCCCCATGAACCGACGGTCCCTCCTCGCGGCCCTCGCGACCGGCGCGGCGACGGTCCTCGCCGGCTGCGGCCACCCCTCCGTCGTCCTCGATCTGAGCGAGGCGACCGACGACGACGTCGCCGACGAGGTGTCGATGAACGCCGATCCCGACTCGGAGGAGTACGACGTCGTCGCGTCGGCGATCGAGAACGGGACGGCCACGCGTCGCGGACGGTACGAGCTGTTCGACCGCACCGACACCGTCCGGGTCGACGGCGCGTTCTACGAGGTCACGGAGACGCGGGTCGCGAGCAGCGAGGTGACGGTGTACGAGGTGCTCCTCGACCTCGATCCGGAGGACACGACGCCGGAGCTGGGCGAGATCGCGTTCGACGACCTCCCGGAGACGGACAGGAAGCGGCTCGAACGGATCGTCACCGAGGCCGACCCGCCGCTCGGGGACGGTTACGACATCGGCGTCGACTACGGGAGCGCCGAGGAGGTCGGGAACGACTCGGTGTTCGTGCCGGATCGGGAGTACGACGTGCTCGTCTACGGGGGGGAGCGGTACCGGGTCGCGGTCAATTCGCGGACCGCCCCGGAGGCCGAGTATCGGTACGAGGCGAGCGAGGTGGCCCCCGACGTGGAGACGTTCGCGGACCGGGTCCGAGACCGGTACCTGTTCGTGCTCGCGGGGCTCTCGGACGCCGAGCGCGAGGTCGTCGAGGAGTCGATCGACGGGGCGTACTTCGAGGACGACGACGCCTTCCGCTCGGTGGTCGACCGGATCAGAGACCACGATGCAATCCGGGAGGACGACTTCGACGGGACGTGGCTGCTGGAGTACGAGGGCGCGGCGTACCTCGCGTACGTGGAGTGGTAGCTACCCGCCGACCGGTGAGTCGGTCGCCGACTCACGGCCAGTCGGGGTCGACCCCGACGCGGTCGGCGCTGACGGCCCAGAGCTGCTTTCGGGTCTCGGGGTCCCTCGCTTCGTCCGCGGGGGTCAACTCTTCCTCGCCGACGTAGCGCCCGGTCTGCTCGCCGTACTCGGACGCCGCGATCAGTCGCACGAGGCGTTCCGCGGCCGCCCGGCGCGTCGTCCCGACGCCGGGGAGGAGGCCGGCGACTCGGACCGCGAGGCGGGTCCGGAGCGCGGCGTCGCGGAACAGGTTCGTCGAGGGGACGAACCCCGGATGGAGGCAGTTCGCCGTGACCCCCGCGTCGGCTCCGATCCGGTCGGCGAGCTCGAGCGTGAACGCGACGTTCGCGAGCTTCGACCGGGCGTACGCCTCCAGAGGGTCGTAGTCGGCGGCCATCTCGAGGTCGTCGAAGTCGAGGGTCGCGCGCCGGTGGAGGTCCGAGGCGGTGACGACGACGCGGGCGGGCGCCGATGCCGCGAGCCGGTCGAACAGCTCGCGGGTGAGGAGGTACGGCGCGAGGTGGTTCACGGCGAGCGTGAGTTCGATCCCGTCGGCGGTCTCCGTCCGCGCTCCCGCGGAGAGTCCGGCGTTGTGCGCGAGCACGTCGAGCCGGTCGTACGAGTCACGGAGGTCGGCGGCGAGGTCGCGCACGGCGGATTGCGTCGCCAGATCCGCGCGGTGGAACCGGACCGTCCCGGCCGCCGCCTCGCTCTCGGCGGCGAGCGTCGCGCCGCGCTCGCGGTCCCGCCCGACGGCGGCGACGGTGGCGCCGCGCTCGGCCAGCGTCGCGGCCGCGCGGCGACCGATCCCGCTGGTCGCGCCGGTGAGGACAACCACGCGGTCGGTGAGGTCGGTGGGGGGCACGGGTCGGACGGTGGCGCGCGAGCGGGGTAGCTCTGTCGGCGCTCAGAGCGCGGTCGCGATGTGTTGCTCGATCCGGTCGACCAGCGCCGGACGGAACGTCCAGAACCCGTCCCACACGTTCGGCTCGTCCTCGAGGGCGACGAGCGCGGCGTGGCGGTCCGTCTCCGCCTCCGGCGGCGGATCGTAGACGACGAACCACGACCGCCGGTACGGGTAGGACCGGCCACGGTGGACGGTCACCGGGAGCGTCGCCGCCGGGTCCGCGTCCCCGATCCCGTAAACGTGGACGTCGACGCCGCGACTACCGACGACCCGGTACACCTCGTGGGTTCCGCGCTCGTCCTGCAGCCGGGAGAGGCGCTGGAACGACGCCCGGAGCGTCCCCCCGCCCGCCTTGGCCGCGATGCGCTCGATGACGCGGGAGACGACGATCAACAGGAGCTTCTCCTTGTTCGAGTGGGGGTAGCCGCGGAGCCGGAAGGGGACCTCGTCGAGCCCGGCGAGCACGTCCGGGAGCTCGACCTCGTCGAGGTCGATCGCGCCGGTCTTGTACAGGTCGGAGTTGATCAACAGGACCGAGTCGAGCAGCTCGTCGAGCGTGGAGCGAGCGATCACCTCGCCGTCCTCGACGAGGAGGACGAGGTCTTCGTCGGTGTCCGGGATGTCGCGCTCGCTGATCGCGACCGACTGGCCGTCGAGCAGGGAGTCGAGGAGGTTCCGAACCGGGTCGGGCTCGGTCCGGTTGACGACCACGAGCGACCGGCTCGGGGCGTCGATATCGTCGAAGAAGCCGCGCAACGAATCCGTCATCGGGCGGCGTTCGAGGAGATACCTCGCTCCGGCGACGCCGCCGTCGCCTCCGTCTGCGCGTCCTCCGTCGCGTCGCCCGCTCCTGTAGTGGTAATGGTTGGCATGGTGGTCCTGCGAACGGTTCGCGTTACCGTAGCGTCGCCAGCAGTGATAAACCCCGCACCGTCACTCGTCGCCCCAGTCGCGATGGACCGGCGTCTCGCTGGCGTCGACGTTCGCCAGCAGCCACGCCGTCGCCTCGTCGAGCGCGCGCTCGTCGGTCGCGGTCACCTTCAGGCGGTTGTGCTCCGCCTCGCGGTCGGGGTAACAGCCGACGGCGACGTCGAAGCGCTCGCCCGCCGCCTCCAGCGCGGGGACGATGTCCGACTCGGGCTCGACGGTGTAGAGGAACCGCGACCGCCGGTCGCCCGCGAACTCGTCGGCGACGGACTCGAACATCGCCCGCAGCTCCTCGGGGATCCCCGGCATGACGTACACGCCCTCGATCACGCAGCCCGGCGCGAGCCCGGGATCATTTAAGAGCGGGCGGCTCCCGGTCGGGATCGCGGCCTCCGCCTCGACGTCAACGTCGACGTCGCTGTCGGGGATCCGCTCGCGGATCTCGGCCAGCCGCCGCTCGACCGCCTCGCGGGTCAGGTCGGTCGGGGCCAGATCGCGGTCGAACGCGTCGGCGACCGCCTCCATCGTCACGTCGTCGGGCGTCCCGCCGATCCCGCCCGTGACGATCACGGCGTCGAACGCGTCGGCGTACGCTCCGACGTGCTCCGCGACGACGGCGCGGTCGTCGGGCACGGAGAGAATCCGCGTCACGGCGACGCCGCGGTCGCTCAGCTCGGCGGCGAGCCAGTTGGCGTTCGTGTTCACCGTGTCGCCCGCGAGCAGTTCGTCGCCGACCGTGATCAGCGCGACCTCCATTACCGGATCGCAGGGGCGGCGCACGGATGTGCGTTTCCCGTCGGCCGCGGAATCCACCGGAATAATGATTAGGAATCGACGACTCGGTCACGAGGTGACGAACGACACCACGCGCCGGGCCGTCCTCGCCGCCGCGCTGGCCGCCGGCACCGGGGGGATCGCGGTCTCCGCCGCGTCCGACCTGCTCGACTCGTTCGCGCCACTCTCGGGCGACGCGTGGGCGGCGGCCGACCGGTCCCTCCCCGAGACCGTCGAGAGCCCGCACGGCGACGCGGACGTGCGGGTGGACGGGTACGGCGTCCCGCACGTCGCGGCCGACGACGAGCGCGCGGCGTACTTCGCCGTCGGCTACCTGCAGGCGTTCGACCGGCTCTTCGCGATGGACCTCCAGCGGCGGGTCATGCGCGGGCGGCTCTCGGAGGCGGTCGGCGCGTCGACCGTCGAGAGCGACGAGTTCCACCTCGCCATGGGGTTCGCCGAGGCCGCCGAGGCCACGTGGGACCTCGTGAGCGAGACCCCCGCCGGGCCGCCGATCGAGGCGTTCGCCGACGGCGTCAACGCCGCGATCGAGGCCGAACCGCTCCCCGTCGAGTTCGCGCTGGTCGGCCACGAGCCGCGGCCGTGGACCCCGGTCGACTCGATGCTGATGGAAAAGCAGATCTCGTGGACGCTCACCGGGGACTTCTCCGAGCTCCGCCGGGCGGTCGTCGCCGACCGGCTCGGCGAGGGCCGCGCGGCCGACCTGTTCCCGCGGCGCCTCGACCACGACGCGACGATCCTCGACGGCGACGAGCGGCAGCTCGGCGACGACGACGCGGAGCGGGATGTCGCTCCCCGTCAGGAGCAGGTCGCTGCCGACCCCGTCGACGCCGACCTAACGACGTGGCTCTCCGGCTTCGAGTCCCCGACCGGGGTCGGCTCGAACAGCTGGGTCGTCTCGGGCGACCACACCGCGAGCGGGACGCCGATCCTCGCGTACGATCCGCACCTGTCGCTTTCGGCCCCGCCGCTGTGGTACGAACAGCACGTCGAGACCCCGGAGCGGTCCGTCCGCGGGGCGACGTTCCCGGGCGTCCCGTTCGTCATCGCGGGCGCCAACGACCGCGGGACGTGGTCGTTCACCAACGTCGGCGCCGACGTGCTCGACTGCTACCGCTACGACATCGACGAGGCGGGCGAGCGCTACCGCTACGACGGCGAGTGGCGCGAGTTCGAGACCGAGACCCGGCCGATCCCCGTCTCCGGGGGCGAGGACCGCGAGATCGAGGTCAAACGGACGGTCCACGGCCCGCTGATCGAGCGCGAGGGGCGGCAGGTCGGCGTCGCCTGGACCGGCCACACCGCGACCCGGACCACGGTCGCCATCGACGAGCTGGGGCGCAGCGAGGGGTTCGACGACGCGCTCGCGGCCGCCCGCTCGTTCGACCTGCCGACCCAGAACCTGGTGTACGCCGACGCCGACGGGCGGACGATGTACTACGCGACCGGGAAGCTCCCGATCCGCGAGATCGACGGGGAGGCGGTCGCCGGCGACCGGATCTTCGACGGCTCCGCCGGCGAGGGAGAGTGGTCGGGGTTCGAGCCGTTCGGCCGGTCCTCGTGGGACGGGTTCGTCCCCTTCGAGGAGAAGCCGCACGCGATCGATCCGGACGTGCTCTCGACCGCGAACCAGCGCGTGACCGACGACCCGCGCCACTACGTCGGCGTCGCGTACGCGACCCCCTACCGCGGCGTGCGGATCGCCGACCGCCTCGACGACGCGGTCGAGTCCGAGGGGCCGACCGACCCGGCCTTCCACCGCGACCTCCAGCGGGACGTTCGCGACGGGCGCGCGGCCCAGCTCGTCCCCGACCTGCTCGCGGCGGTCGAGGCGGCGGGAGGCGGCGAGGCGGAATCGGACGCCGACGGCGGCGTGTCGGGCCCGGCCGTCTCGGCGGCCGAGGCCCTCGACGGCTGGGAGTACCGGATGGACCGAGAGTCCCGCGCCGCGCTCGTGTTCGCCCGGTGGCTCGACCGGTTCCGTCGGCTCGCCTTCGGGCCGACGTTCGACGGGGTCGACCTCGACGAGACGTACCACCCGAACGACTGGGTGCTCGCGACGCTCTCCGGCGACGATCCGGTGTTCGCCGAGCGCTCGCGGGCGGAGACCATGGTCGCGGCGCTGGAGGAGGCGGCCGCCGAGATCCGCGAGGCCGGCTGGGAGACGTACGGCGACTGGAACACGACGCGGTCGGTGACTCACCCGCTGGGCGGCGAGGCGCCCTTCTTAAACTACGAGGCGCTCCCGGCCGACGGCTCCCGAGCTACGGTGATGAACTACCGAGTCGACTCCGCGGTGGGGTCGAGCTGGCGGATGGTCGTCCGCCCGGGGACCGACGCCACGGCGGTGATCCCCGGCGGGAACTCCGGCGACTACTTCTCCGAGCACTACGACGACCAGCTCCGGGCGTGGCTGGAGAACGACCAGAAGCCGATGTCTCTCGGCGAGGGGCCGAGCGCCGGCGAGGGTGGCGACAGGACCGCCGGCGACGGGACCGGCGAGACGGTCGCGTTCAGGGGTGACTCGTCGTGAGCGAGCCCGGCGCCGCGCTCGCCCGGATCCGGACGGAATCCCGGCCCCACGCCGTCGCCCTCGCGGTCGCGCTGATCGGCGGCGTCGCCCTCGCGTCGGTCCACTGGCTCGGGCTCGTCGCGGCCGGCGCGGCGGCGGCGCTCGTGGCCCCGTCGTTCCGCCGCGGCGTCGCGTACGCGCTCGCGGCGGGCGCCCTCGCGCTCGTCACCTTCACCGTCGCGCTTGGGTCCGCGGCCCCGCTCGTCGCCGGGATGCGCCCCGCCGTCTACGTCACCGCCGCGGGCGCCCTCGGGCTCCCGCTGCTCGGGTCGCTCGCGAGAGGGGTCGCCTAGCTCCGGTCGGCGGCGTCTCCGGAGCCCTATTGATCCCACTATACCGGTCCCACGCGTCCGGTACCCCTATTATAAGCGTTTACGAGCGCCACCCGCGACCGATACGGTATGGGAACGACGACCGAGCCGGCGGACCGGGACGGCGGGCTACTGGACGACGCGCGGGAGGCGCTCCGGGTCGAGCGCCGGCGCATCGCCGACGAGCGCGAGGCGTTCCGCGCCTTTCGGGGGCGCGTCGCGTCCGTCCCGTCGGAGCCGATCCGGACCGACGGCGGGGCGGGACCGGTCGCCGACGCCGGCCGAGCCGGGATCGCCGGTGAGTTCGGGGCGGTCGGAGCCGCCGCGGCCGCCGGGTCCCGCGGCTCGGGGCCGCCCGCGGGATCGGGGCTCGTCGCGGTCAGGGACGCCTACCGTGAGACGGTGATGTCCGTCCCGCACTACGAGGCCGAGTACGACGACACCTACGAGCGCAGCGTCGCCGAGGAGTTCGGCCCGGAGATCGCGTACGCGCTCACCCGCGGGTCGCGGTTCCACGCCGAGTGCAAGCGGTCCCTGATCGACGCGGCCGAGACCGCGGTCGAGGAGCGCGAGCGGTTCGGCGACACCGTCGAGGCGGAGGCGGAGTCGGTCGAGCGGGCCGCCTCCCGGCTCGCCCCGATCCGGAGCGAGGTCGCGTCGACCGCGCGGACGGACTTCTCTCGGGACGGGTTCGGGACCCTCGACGCCTACCGGGCACGGACCGAGGCCCTCCTCGACGACTGCGACCGGATCGCCGCGCGCCGGCAGCGGGAGCTCGCCTCCCGCGATCGCGAGCTTGCGATCGGGGACGACCTCGACGTCCCGACGTACCTCTATCAGGACCTCTCCGCGACGTATCCCGTGCTGGCGACGGTCGGCGCCGTCGGCGACCGGCTCGACGACCTGAAGCGCCGGGTCGAACGCGCGATGGCTGAGGCGTAAGAGGCCGCCCGAGCCGGCGGTCCGCCGCCTACTCCGCCGCGGTCGCCCCTTCCGTCTCCAGCCCGGAGCCGCTCGGCGGTCGGAGCAGGAGCGCGGCCAGCCCCGCCGCGATCGCGAGCCCCCCGCCGAGCGCGAACGTCGGGACCCAGCCGGCGGTCGCGACGAGGTAGCCGGTCACGGTGCCGGCGAACACGCCGCCGCCGACCTTGGCGGTGTAGAGGACCGCATAGTTGCCGGAGGAGTTGGCGGCGCCGTAGTAGTCGGCCAGCAGCGCGGGGAAGTAGACGTACAGCGGCGAGGAGAAGAACATCGCGGCCATCACCAGCCCGACGAACGCGATCCCGGAGCCCGAGGACCCGGCCCCGATGAGCGCCAGCCGGAAGGCTCCGGCGAGCACGAACGAGACGGCCATCACCCGCTTGCGAGCGAACCGGTCCGAGGCCTCGCCGAGGACCATCCGCGAGACGCCGGCGGCGACCGGAAGCAAGGTCGCCGACGCGGTCGCGACGACCGCCGCCAGCCCGAACTGCTCCGCGAACCGGACCACGTTCGCGATGACGACGAGGTCGGCGCCGGCCGTCGCGATGAACATCGCGTACAGCAGCCAGAACTGCCACGTCGAGAGCATCTCGCGGGTCGTGTACGCGCGGCCGCGGAGCGACGCCGCGAGGTCGTCGTCTCCCCCTCCGTTCGCTCCCTCCTCCTCTCGGTCCTCCAGCCCGAGCCAGTCGTCCGGCGGGTCCCGCAGGAGGTACGCTCCGACGAGCGTCACGACGAGGATGGCGAGCCCCACGTTCCGGAGCACGTCGCTGTAGGCGGCGACGGTCGCGTTCGCGCGGACGTACGGGACCACGAGCGCGCTCCCGCCGGCGAACGCCATCGTCCCGATTCCGGTGGTGAGGCCGGTCCGGTCGGGGAACCACTTGACGGCGGTGTTGACCGCGACCGTGTACACGATCCCCACGCCGATCGCTCCGAGCGAGTACAGCAGGTACAGCTGCCAGAGGGTCGTCGCGTACGCGAGCCCGACGTACCCGCCCCCGGCGAGCAGGGCCGCGAGGAACGTGAGCGCGCCCGGCCCGCGGCTGTCGCGCCACTTCCCGGCGGGGAACTGCGAGAGCGACTGGAAGACCACGTAGAAGGAGAACACCGCGCCGAGCGCCGGCAGGGCGATGTCGAGGCTCTCGGCCAGCGGCTGTTCGATCGACGACCAGACGTACTGGTAGGGGCTCACCGCCGCCATCATCCCCGCCGCGGCGACGATCTGCCACCAGCGGGAGAAGCCGAGGACCTCTGCGGCCCGTCCGGCGTAGTCGACGCCCCCGTCCTCGCTATCGGAGCTCCCCGGCGATCCCTCGCCGTCGCCGTCGCCGTCGCCGGAGCCCCTCGTCGGGCCGTCGCCGTCGTCAGCCATCGTCACCGTCGATCGCGGGTCCGGTCGTGTCGTGGGTCATGTGAGCCTCGGGGACCGGCCCGGCCGCCGGACCGGCGGTTCGTGTTCCGACGCTGTCGGCACGCGGGAATAAAACGCGCCGTCGGGGAGGTTCTTGCCTCCACGCGCGGGGCCGAACCGGTCTCGGACGGCCGGAAATTTCGATCACGATAGATCACGATATCGGCGTCGCGGAAATCGTTTGTCGATCTAAACCGATGTTCCCTTGACAGAGATCCCTTGTTTGCGGATGAATAATGATAATCGTCTATACTGTCGAAAATCGTTAAGAGGCGGCCCGCACAACGTGGTATCGAGAACGCGGCGATCCGGTACCGGGTCGCCGGGAGCACGCAACCATGTCCGCCGACACGACCACCGAACCGCACGCCACAGAGCCGCACTCCTCCGAGCAGCACGCTGACGCGTCGCCCGCCGCCGGCCGCTTCGAGCGCGTCCTCGTCGTCACTCGCGACGACGACGCCGGGCGGGCCGCGGTCGAAACGGGGATCGACCTCGCGGCGGCCCACGGCGCGGCGGTCGACGCGCTGTACGTCGTCGACGTCGCCGAGGAGTGGGACGTGGTCGTCGAGCGGCGCGAACGGACCGGTGAGCGCCTGGTCGAGGACGCCGCGGAGCGCGGGGCGGACGCCGGGGTCGACGTCGAGAAGTGGTTCCGCTACGGCACCGCCCACGAGGAGGTGCTCGACTTCGCCGCGGCGCACGGCGCCGACCTGATCGTCGTCGGCTCCGCGCGCCGCACGGGGCTGGACCGGTTCGTCCACCCCGAGCGGCTCCCGACCCGGGTCCAGCGCGGCGCCTCGGCGCCCGTGCTGGTCGTCGGTCCCGACGACGACTGAGCCGGGTCGGCGCCGCCGACGGCTGAGGCGCTCGGCACCGACGACCCGCCCCGAGCCGAGCGACGGATTAAGTGACTGCGACCCCTTCTCGCGATCGTGACACACATCGGTATCGTCGGCGCGGGCGCGGGTGCGGCGGCCGCGGCGTTCACCGTCGACGGCGCGGTCCCGGACGCGGACGTGACGGTCTTCGAGAAGTCCGGCGGGCTGTGCGGCCGCGCGGCGACCCGCCGCCACGAGGAGCTGACGTACGACTACGGCGCGAACTACCTGAAGGCGGACGACGAGCGCGTCGTCGAGCTGATCACGGAGACGCTCGACGACGAGGGGCTCGTCGACGTGACCGAGCCGATCCACGTCTTCGACGCCGACGGCGCGGTTTCGCCCGGGCGCGACGCGGACGAGCACAAGTGGAGCTACCGACGGGGGCTCACCCAGGTCGCGAAGCGGCTGTTCGGGCGGACCGACGCGACGGTCCGCCGCCGGACGCGGATCGAGACGGTCCGCCGGGTCGGCGACCGGTGGGAGGTCGACGACGCGGACGGCGAGACGCGGGGGCCGTTCGACGCCCTCCTGTTGAACCCCCCGGCGCCCCAGACCGCCGAACTCCTCCGGGACGCGGAGTGGGACTCGCCCGTCAGGGAGGCGCTCGTCGACGCGGTCGGCGACGTGGCGTTCCGCACGGTCTGGACCGCGGTGCTCCGCTACCCATTCGCGCTGGACGTGCCCTACTACGGGCTCGTCAACGCCGACAAGGAGCACGCCGTCGGGTGGATCTCCCGGGAGGAGTGCAAGCCCGGCCACGTCCCGGCGGGCGAGAGCCTGCTCGTCGTGCAGGCGAACCACGAGTGGTCGGTCGAGCGCTACGACGCGGACCCGGCCGCGAACGTCGCGGCGCTGGCGGACCACGCCGCCGAGATCGTCGGCGACGACCGGCTCGCGGACCCGGCGTGGACCGATCACCAAGGCTGGCGCTACGCGCAGCCGGAAGGAGGGGTCGCTCACGGGCCGATCGACTCCGCCCGCCGGGAGGGACTGTACCTCCTCGGCGACTGGGTCGCCGGCGAGGGGCGGCTCCACGCCGCGCTCGCGAACGGCCTCGACGTGGGAGAGCGGGTCGCCTACGGGATCTGACTCGCGGCCGAGGGCGTCGGAACCCGAGACCGGTGACCTCCCCGGCCGACGATCTGTGACGGTCCGATCGCGATCAGTACAGGAACAGCGGTGATTGATGTCGGGAGTGGGTATTGCAGATCGGTAGCGGCGAGACGGTATTTAAACAGCCAAGAGCGACGACGATCGCTTATAAATGACGACGCGGTGGCGCGCGCCTCCGAACGGCCGCCACCGGTGGCCGTGAGGAGCGCGTGCGAGGGAGTCGCTGGCGCCTTATAAGGCGCCAGCGACGAGGCTGGGGAGGCGTGAGGCTGCGGTTGCGGTGTGGGTGGGACTCAAAGGGGCAGCCGCGAGGGGAGCTTAGGCGACGCTAAGCACCGCAGAGAGCGAGTGAAACGAGCGACCGAGGAGCGCAGCGAGCGTAAGCTCCCCTCGCGGCTGGGGCTTTGGAGGCCTTCACCGCGGGCACATCGATCACTTATAAACACCTGTCAGCAACACCCAAATCCAACTTATAAACAACCGATCAGCCAATTTGCTATACCCACTCCCGGTGTCAATCGCGTCATCGGGTCAGAGAGCCGGAGAGCGAACGACGCCGACCGACCCGCCGGATTGACCGACGCCCCTCCACGACCTTTTAACGGTCGGGGTCCACTACTCCGGTATGGCGAAGTATTCGACGGGCGGTGGCGGCGGCGGCGACGACGGCGACGCCTGCGAGCTCTGCGGGCGCGAGACCACGGACCTCAAGCGGGCGACGGTCGCCGGGGCGAAGCTCCTCGTCTGTTCCGACTGCCGCCCCCACGACGACGCTGGCAACGCACCGAGCGGCGGCTCCCGCGGCGGATCGGGCGGTGGCGGGAGCTCCGGCGGGAGTTCCGGCGGCGCCAGCGCGGGGTCGAGCGGTTCCGAGAGCCGGAAGAAGGAGCTCGCCCGCAAGCAGGCGAAGATGTACGACTCCGCGACCGGCGACTCGAAGCACTGGGAGGAGGGCGGGACCAACTACGAGTCCGACCGGCTCCCGTACCTCGTCTCCGGCTACGGCGACGACGTGGCGGCGGCGCGGCAGGACGCCGGGGTCACGGTCGAGGAGCTCGCCGAGGAGCTCGACGTCGACGAGGACGACCTGTTCGCGGTCGAAGACGGCCGGGCCGCGACCGCGGGCGTCGGCGGCTCCGTCGTCCGCGCCCTCGAAGAGCGGCTCGGCGTCGAGATCGTCGACGAGTAGCGCGGACGACGGCCCGATCGGCGAGTATCGCCGCCCAGGCACCCCTCCGGACCCCGAGCCGAAACGACCAATTCCCGGGCGGCCCACCACCGGGTAATGAAGGCGATCAAGGACAGCGTCCACGGCCACGTCCGGCTCGGCGACCTCGCGACCGAGCTGGTCGACACGCCCGCCTTCCAGCGGCTGCGCCACATCAAACAGCTGTCCACCGTCCGGCTGGTGTATCCCTCCGCGAACCACACCCGGTTCGAGCACTCGCTCGGCGTCTACCACCTCGCGCGCGGCGCGATCGACGGGCTCGGGCTCGACGACGACACCGCCGCCCACGTCCGCGCGGCGGCGCTCCTCCACGACGTTGGCCACGGCCCCTACGGCCACCAGACCGAGGGGATCATCCGGCGCGCGACCGGGCGCGACCACGACGACATCGCGTGGCTCCTGACCGACGCGGACCGCGAGGTCTGTCAGGTCCTCGAACGCAACGGACTGGACCCGGAGCGCGTCGCCTCCCTGATCGCGGGCGAGGGGGGGCTGGGCGCGCTCGTCTCGGGCGAGCTCGACGTGGACCGGATGGACTACCTCGTGCGCGACGCCCACCACACCGGGGTCCCGTACGGCACGGTCGACACCGGCAGACTCGTCAACGAGCTCCGGCTCGCCGGGGACGGAGAATCGGGCGGTGTCGGCTCCTCGGATCCCGGGGACGCCGAGCTGGTGCTTGCGGAGGGCAACGTCCCCACCGCCGAGAGCCTGCTCGTCGCCCGGTCGCTGATGAACGCCGTCGTCTATCGCCACCACGTCTCGCGGGTCGCCGGCGCGATGCTCGAACGCGCCTCCGAGCGCTACCTCGACGAGACCGACACCGACGCGGCCGACTTCCGCCGGATGGCCGACCACGACCTCCTCGTCGCGCTCCGGAACGAGGTCCCCGCCCTCGGCAAGCGGATCGAGCGGCGCGACCTCTACAAGCGGGCGGTGTGGGTCGGGTTGGAGGACGTGCCGGCGGGCACCGTCGACGCCGGACACGCGGAGGAGCGCGCGGCGGAACGCGAGATCGCCGAGGCGGTCGGGCTCGACCGCGAGGAGGTCGTCGTCGACGTGCCCTCTCGCCCCGGCTTAAAGGAGTCCGGGTCGACCGTCGTCGTCGACGGCGTCCCCCAGCGGCTGGAGGACGCCTCCGAGCTGGTGGCGGGCCTGCGCAGCGCCGAGCGCCGCCGCTGGACGCTCGGGGTCTACTGCCCGGCCGAACACGTCGACGCGGTCGGCGAGGCGGCGCGCGACGTGCTCGGGCTCCGCGGGATCGGCGCGCGGGCGTAGCGGCTCGACCGGCGCGCGGCCGCGAGTCGTTCGGCGACGTGCAGCCGTGGCCTCACTCGCCTCGCGGCGCCGGAACCGCGAACACCGGCCGGTCGGTCCCCAGAATCACGTCTTGGGTCACGCTCCCGAAGACGGCCTTGCCGGTCGGGCGTCGCTTCCGGCCGGAGACGCAGATCGCGTCCGCGTCGACATCGGCTGCGGCCGCGAGCAGCTCGTCCGCGGGCTCGCCGCTCGCCTCGTAGTGGACGCAGTCGATCCCGGCGTCTTCGAGCGCCTCGCGGGCGCGCCGCACCGCCGAGATCTGGTGGACTGAGGCCCCTTCCGGGTTCTCCTGGAACACGTGACACAGGTGCGCGGTCACCGCCCCCTCCTCCGTCGGAATGTCCGCGATCGCCTCCGCCTGCGCGACCGCCCGGCTGTCCTCCGCGTTGTCGATGCCGACGAGTACGTCGTACATGGTCGACCGTTCGGACACCGGACCTATAAATCGTGCCGGCCGTTTCCGGTCTCGGATGCAGACCGCCTCCCCCGCCGACGCACGCCGTTTTTATCCGATGCCGCCGAACCCCGACGCATGATCACGGTCAAGGACACCGTCCACGACCACATCGAGATCGACGGTGTCGCCGCCGACCTCCTCGACACCCCCGCCGTCCAGCGGCTGCGACACGTCAAACAGCTCGGGACGGTCCAGCTCGTCTACCCCTCCGCGAACCACACCCGGTTCGAGCACTCGCTCGGCGTCTACCACCTCGCCAGCCGCGCCCTCGACCACCTCGGGATCGAGGGCAAGCGCGCGGACCGGATCGAGGCCGCGGCCATGCTCCACGACGTGGGCCACGGCCCCTTCAGCCACAACCTCGAGTCGCTCACGCACCGCCGCACGGGGAAGTACCACGACGACGTGGACGAGCTGCTCGCGACCGGCGCGGTCGGGGAGGTGCTCCGCGACCACGACCTCGACCCCGACCGGATCGCCGGGCTGGTCGCGGGCGAGGGGCCCTACGGCGGGCTCGTCTCGGGCGAGCTCGACGTGGACCGGATGGACTACCTCGTGCGCGACGCCTACCACACCGGGGTCCCGTACGGCACCATCGACACCGAGCGGTTCGTCCGCGAGCTGACGTTCGTCGACGTGGGCACCGGCGAGGAGGAGCTGGTCTTGGACGAGGGGAACGTCCAGACGGCCGAGAGCCTGCTGTTGGCACGCGCGCTGATGAACCCGGTCGTGTACACCCATCACGTCGCGCGCATCTCGAAGGCAATGTTGCGCCGCGCCGCGAGCGACCTGCTCGACGCGACCCCGACGACCGCGGCCGAGCTTCGCCGGATGGACGACCACGACTTCCTCGCCGCGATCCGGAGCTGCCCGGAGACGGCCGAGATCTCCCGACGCTACGACGAGCGCGACCTCTACAAGCTCGCGGTGTGGGCCGAGTACGACGACGCGCCCGAGCGCGTCCACGAGGCCGACCGCGACGCCGAGGTCGCGCTGGAACGCGAGATCGCGGCGGAGGCCGGCGTCGCCCGCCAGCACGTGATCCTCGACGTGCCCCCGGAGCCGTCGATGCGCGAGTCGACCGCGCGGGTCACCGTCAACGGCGAGGTGCGCCGGCTGGAGCGGCAGTCGCCGCTGGTCTCGGCGCTCCGGACCGCCCAGCGCAACCAGTGGCGCCTCGGCGTGTACGCCCCCCGGCCCGCGACCGATCGGGTCGGGCGGGCCGCCGCCGACGTGCTCGGGCTCGACCCCGACGGACTCGTCGCGGAGGTGCGCGGCGCGATGCCGACGACGCTCGACGAGTTCCGCGACGGGGCGTGATCGGGGAGTGAGGCGACGGACGAGGAGGCGCGACCTGACCGTTCGTGCCCGGTCGTGTTAACTTAAGCATCGGTTCCAGCAGACGGCGAAGGCTCGGAGCCATGATTCTGCCGCCGTCGGCTCCGCATTTCTAAACGTATTTGAAAATGAAGAAGTTCGTCGTTTTATTTCTCGAAAGACACGTTCAACGGCATTCCGATTTCCATGGCGAGTGATTTGAAATCGAAGTGAGGTTCGTGAGAGTGCTGCTGTGAGGTGTCCGCCAGCATCAACGAGAAATAGCGCGTCCTCAACGTGGTGTTTCTCTCTGAGATCGCGGAGAAACACCAGCGTAAATTGTTGATTTTGGACGGGAAATACGTCAACGTGAAGGAATTCATTTGTCCGAGGATCGACGGCGGCATACAGCCAGTATCTGTCCGAATCGATCTGAATCGCAGTCTCATCGACCGCAACGCGATTCGGGCTCGTACCGTCAACTGGCTGTAAATCGGCCTTTTGAATCCAGTTGTGAATTGCTGTTCGACTCCGCTCGACACCCAACCTTTCAAGATACTGTTTGGTATTCGAAAGTGATAGTCCAGCAAGATGGAGTTGAATACCGGTTTCAATGATCTCGTGGGGTGTCCGCTCACGCTCCACAAACTCCAAGTCGATCCAATCAGTAGAGCCGCCGAGGCGGTTGGATTCGGACATAGACCATTCGAAACACCGACCGCCTCGTTCTTAACTTAACATCGCCAATAAGATCCTCCACAATACACTTCTACCTCCCTTTTACCGTCGTATTCTACACGGTTATACGCCATCTGTTTGTCTTCCAGTCTACTGATGAACCGGGTCAGTTCCGGTGTTGGATCTGCTGGTGAAGTCCCAACAATGGATGGAGGCCAGTTATTCTCGAACGTATACTTGTCTACTGGATTTGTGCCCTCTCGAGTATTCTCGCTGTCTACTCGGAAGGAGATGGACTCGTTAAATTCATCAGAATGTACAGACAGCAAATCGTCTAACTCATCACAGTATATCAGATGGTACTCTGCGGCTTCGCTCGGCGTGAACCGAACTCGGCCATTCACAATCCATCCGGTCTCGGCTCCAATTCGATGTGTTTCGTCGTCTGCGTCGACAAACAATAAGACCTGATCGCCTTCTCTGGTCGGATCAATATATACAGTGCCTTCTACGCTTTCGAGCGCGTCGATAACCGCAGTAACTGTCGAGTCTCTTTTGTTGTGGTCGGTGGGCGGCCATTGTTGCTCGAGGTGGTACTCTTCGGCCCAATTGATCTGACTGGTTTTCTGAGCAGGCGGATCGATACGCAAGTGCATCGAGGTCCCAACCTCTTCAGAATCGACGAAATAGGTTTCCTCTGTTTCGTTGGAGTGTACGAGAAAACAGTCGACATCGTCGCCGTACTGCTTGTACACGTGCCCAGACGAGTTCGTGTGCTGGCTTACCCCCTTGAATCGGACGACTCCGTCTTTCACCCGCCCTGTTTTGATCTGTGCACGCAACAGATCGCCATCCGGCTTTTCCAAGACGAGATCGTATCGTTCGTTGTCGCCTACTGGCGTTGACACGCTAATATTACGCTTTTTCAGCTCTGTGATGACAATTTGCTCGGTGAGACCCCCTTGCCTGTGTGACTCCATATCTGTCGTGATTCGTTATCCGGTTTGTATATCCTCCCACTCACATTTGTATATTTGCAAACTATACCGATCGGACAGCGTCGAACCGTTACCAGACAGATGCAGTGTACACTTACCAGACAGATGTGTACACAAACCATGGCACGAACACGTGCTCTCCTTACTGAAACCGAGCGTGAACATCTCCGATCGAAGAACACCGGTCCGAATCAGTATCAAGCCGTATCACGAATCCGAAATCGAATTCACGAAGAACTCCAAACTGACGTAGAGGTTCTCAGGAAACACCATCCCGATCTTCATGCAGAACTCGAACAGGTTGTCTGTAACGGCCAAGAATAACGGATGGGGCCGCTGAGAGTCGAACTCAGGTCCACTGCACCCAAGGCAGCGAGGATACCACTACCCCACGGCCCCGCACCCATACGTACCCGCATCGGCCGGTAAAGCGTTTCGTTGCGCGGGCGGGGTACGCCCCGGTTTCCCCTCTGGTCCTCACTCCTCGTCGTCGCGCAGTTCGAGGTCGGCGACGATCTGGTAGGGGTCGGTCCCCTTCCGGATCGCGTCGAGCATGAAGAACGCCTCGTCAGGTGCGAGGAAGTGCCTCGTGATCCCCCGACCGAGCGGCGTCGGCTCGAAGCCGTCGATGAACTCCCACTCCAACAGTTTGCCGACCGCGTGTTTCGTCGGCACCTCGCCGATCATTCGGTCGTTGAGCCGCTTGGCCTTCTTGCCCGCGACGACGACGTTCGCGAGGGTCTCCTCGACCGCGGCGGTCTCGTCGTAGTGGGTCGCCACGTCCTCCATCTCGCCTTTCAGGAGCGTGAAGGCGACCTCGTCCTCCGTGCGGTCCATGGAGTTGTGGTAGACGCCGTCGGGCTCGACGAGGAGGTAGACGCGGCCGCGGTCGTGGTAGTCCGGTCGTCCGGCCCGGCCGAGCATCTGGGAGAACTCCTGGACGGAGAGCCACTCGATCCCCATCGCCAGCGAGTCGAAGATCACCTGCGAGGCGGGGAAGTCGACGCCGGCGGCCAGCGCCGCGGTGGTGACGACCGCGGAGAGGTCCTGGTTCCCGAACTGCCGTTCCACCTTCTTCCGGCGCTTGTAGTCGAGGCCGGCGTGGTACGGCGCGGAGTCGTACCGGAGCTTCCGGCTGATCTCGTGGCACCGCCGCCGGGAGTTCGTGAAGATGATCGTCTGCCCGCGGTACCCCTTCGACGACTTCGTGTCGAACTCGCGTTTCACGAGCTTGTCGGCGATCTGCGCCTTCTCCCGGCTGTCCGCGAAGGTGACGTGGCGCTCGATGGGGACGGGGCGCTCCTCGAACTCGATCAGCGTCGCCCGGAGCTTCTCGGCGAGCCACTCGGGGTTGCCGACGGTCGCGGAGAGGTAGACGAACTGGGTGCCGTCGTACCCCGAATGCGTCTCCATCCGCTCCTCGCTGTAGTGCTTCAGCCGCGAGATGAGCCCGTCGAGCCGGTGGCCGCGCTCGCCCTCCTTCAGGGTGTGGACCTCGTCGATGACGACGGTCCCCACGTCGCCTAAGTCCTTGCCCGTCCGGAGCGCGTGGTCGATCCCCTCGTAGGTGCCGACGATCACGTCGGCGTTCGGGTCGAACCGGTTGCCGTCGTCGTTCACGCGCGAGGAGCCGACGCGGATCGAGACGTTCAGCAGGTCGCCGTAGCGGTCCTCGAAGTCCTCGTGCTTCTGGTTGGCGAGCGCGACGAGCGGGACCAGAAAGAGGAGCTTCCCGTCCCCCTTCAGCGCGCGGTCGATCCCCGTCAGCTCGCCGACCAGCGTCTTCCCGGTCGCGGTCGCGCTCACGACGAGCTGGTCGTTCCCCTCCAAGAGGCCGTTCCGCACGGAGAGGCTCTGGACCGGCAGCAGCTCCTCGAAGCGCCCCTGGAGGTGCGCGGAGAGATCCGGATGGAGGTCGAGATCCTCGGTCCGGACCGGCGAGATGTCGTCGACGTTCGCGGAGACCTCGTCGTACTTCGTGAGGTCGGGGTCGAGCCCGCCCTGCAGGAGGTTGACGATCCGGTCTAAGTCGCCGGACTCGTAGAGGAGCTCTTCGAGCCGCTCCTCGGCGGCGCCCGTGAATTCGCCTTTGTACGACAGCTCGCGCTCTAACTCCCGGCGCGCGCAGTCGCGGCAGATCAGCTCGCCGTTGTGCTCGATCGCGCTCTCGCTCGTGATGGGGCCGTACCGCCCGTCACTCGCGCAGCGCCGGCAGGTCCGGACCGCCGTCGCCTCCAGCTGGTAGCCGTCGAGCATCTCCTTCAGTCGCTGCCGGTTCTCGGGGGCGGTCTGCTCGGAGATCCGGATCCGACCGGCCGCGCGGGCGAGGTCGACGAACTCGTCGGGCTGGCGGGGGTGGTCCTCGCCGTCGCGGATCACCCGGAACTTGCCCGGTCGCGGCCCCGCGGAGGTCTCCTTGAGTTCGAGCCGCCCGCGGAGCACCCGGTTGCCGTCGCGGTTCGCGACGACGGTGTAGTCGCTCCGCGCCTCGTGGAGGAACAGCGTCTCGACCTCGGCCAACTGCTGTGACACTGCCGTTCGGTACGCGATCGAGGTATTTCAGGTGTTCGGCTCGGCGCGTGACGCCGGAGCCGTGCGCGCGGCGCCGCGGCTCAGTGACGCGATCGCGCGGAGAAGGGCCCGCCTCGAACGGACGGGGGTCGGTTGGCTCTACGAGACGAGCAGCTTCTCGCCGCGCTCGACCGTGATCCGGCACGGCGGCGAGAGCTTGTTGTACGCCCGGCGGAACGCCTCCTTCACGACGGGGGCCTGGTCGACGTCGCAGTAGGCCGTGAAGACGACGTCGTCCTTGTTGAGTCGTGCGGCCGTCCCGACCGGCTTCCCGAACGCCTGCCGCATCCCGTCGGAGACGCGGTCCGCGCCGGCGCCGGTCGCCTGCTTGTTCTCCCGGATGACCTGGTGGGGGAACTTGCGGAGCGTCATCTTGTAGTTGCCCTCGCCGAGCTCCTTGATGAGGTGGCGGTTCGCCGAGAGGCGCGCGCTCTCGAGCGAGCCGTGTCGGATCTGGAGCTCCTCCTCGACGCGGAGGCTGATCTGGACGGGGTAGTCGTCCGGCTCCGCGGAGAGGTCGCCCATGTTGTGCTGGGCGATCTTCGAGCCGGGAATGCCCGTGATGTATTCGCGGCGGGTGTACGACGGCTTATCGATCGTCCGATACATAGAGGCGGGTTTGTCAGACATGGCTACTTGTCCGATGTAGCCCGCGCTGCGGCGATAAAGCCTTCGATAGCGAGGCGTCGTCGTCGGCCTCTCGGGGGTCAACGCCGGCTCTCGACCCGATCGAGTCGCGTGTTGGCACGCCACTCGCTCGGGCGCCACCTCACGTCACCGGCCGCTTCGCGCCGCCCGATCACTCCTCCGGCGTCGGGTCGAGCGCGACGTGGTCGAACCCGCGGTCCGCGAGCCGCTCCGCGGCCCGGTCGGTGACCGAGGGCGCGACGAGGACGCCCCGGACGGTCGGGGCGCCGCCGCCGTCGGCGTCGGAATCGCTATCCCTGGAATCGCTCTCGTCCGAATCGCCGGCGTCGGAACCGCCGCCCCCGCCCTCCGCGCCCAGCTCCTCCCGGAGCGCCCGCACGTACCGCGCGAGCTGGCCGACCGCATCCGGACCGACCCGCCGCCGTTTCAGTTCGACGACCACGGGGGTCCCGTCGGCGTCGACGCCGAACACGTCCATCGGGCCGGCGCTGGACGGGCGCTCGGTCTCGCGCGGTTCGAACCCCGGCTCGACGAGCTCCGGCCGTTCCAAGATTCTGGTCCGGAGGTCCTCCTCGCTCCCGTGGAGCGTGAGGTCGCGGCCGCCCGTGACGGCCATCGCGGAGAGCTGGTGCACGTCGGAAAAGCGGACCGTCAGCGTCTCGGCGGGGCTGGTCCGCGTCGAGACGACGCGAAGCCGCCCCTCGCGGACCGCGGCGCGGTGTTCCGACCCCGGCGGCTGCCAGTTGACGGGCTGGCGCCCCTCGTCGGTGTGGACGAGGGCGGCGCCGTCCGGCTTCAACACGAGCAGGCGGTCGCCGGCGCCCAGATCGGAGGCGGCGCGGCCCTCGTAGCTGACGGTGCAGCGACCGAACACGCTTATCAGGTCGCCGCGCTCGAACGCGTCCTCAAGCTCCCAGAGGGCCTCGCGGTGGCTCGGGTCGTGGACGCTCGTGACTGTCACTGCGATCCGTACGTGATTGTCGCTCAAAAAGGGTGTGAGAACGACGGAGACGATCGGGGGGCGCTCGGGACCGTCTGACCGATCGCGACCGAGACAGCCGAAGCCCCAACCGCTCGGCTTGACGATGATACTGCTTATAAATCGCTGGGCGACACGACCACCACCGAAGCCCCAGTCGCGAGGCGGGCGCACGCTCGCTTCGCTCCTCGCTCAGTCGCTGTCGCTCCTTCGCTGCGGTGCTTGCGTCGCCTGCGCCCGCCTCGCGACTGCCCCTTCGAGTCCCGCCCCGCACAGCAACCGCACCTCACACCTCCCCAGCCTCGCGGCTCCCTACGGTCGCCGCGTCCCTCGCGCGACGCTCCTCGGCCGCGATGCGGCCTCGGAGGCGCGCGCCGACCGTTCGTGTAGTGGAGCGTCGTCGGCTAGTCGTCGCTTACGTCCCGTGCTCCCAGCTGTCCATGTACTCGCGCTGTTCATCGCTGAGGTCGTCGTACTCGACGCCCTCGGCGGCGAGCTTGATATCCGCGACCTCGCGGTCGAGCTCGTCGGGCACGTCGTGGACGCCGGCCTCGTACTCCTCGCCGTTCGCCGCCAGTTCGCGGACGACGACCGCCTGCACCCCGAAGCTCTGGTCCATCACCTCGACCGGATGGCCGAGCGCGATGGGGGCGGCGAGGTTGACGAGCCGCCCCTCGGCGATGACGTTGAGGACGCGACCGTCTTCCATCTCGTAGCCCTCGACGCCGTCGCGGACCTCGTAGCGGTCCACGGCCAGGTCGTCGAGGTCGTCGAGGTTCACCTCGACGTCGAAGTGGCCGGCGTTCGCGAGGAGCACGCCGTCCTGCATCTCCGCGAAGTGCTCGCGGGTGATCACGTCGCGGTTGCCCGTCGTCGTGATGAACACGTCGCCCTTCTTCGCGGCCTCCCGCATCGGGAGCACCTCGTACCCCTCCATGTGGGCCTCCAGCGCCTTCCGGGGGTCGACCTCGCAGACGATGACGTTCGCGTTCTGGCCCGAGGCCTTCTTCGCGACGCCCTTCCCGCACTGGCCGTAGCCGCCGACGACGACGTTCTTACCGGCCCACGAGAGGTTCGTCGTCATCGCGATGGTCGCGAGCGACGACTCGCCCGTGCCGTGGACGTTGTCGAACAGCTGCTTCATCGGCGTGTCGTTCACGGCGAAGACGGGGTAGTGGAGCTCGCCGTCAGCGTCCATCGCGCGCAGTCGGTCGACGCCGGTCGTCGTCTCCTCGGCCCCGCCGACGATGGAGTCGATCAGGTCCGGGTACTCCTCGTGGACCAGCTTCACCATGTCCATCCCGTCGTCGACGGTGATGGTCGGCCCGTGGGCGATGCAGGCGTGCATCGCGTCGTAGTACTCGTCGTCGTCGACGCCGCGGACCGCGTAGGAGGTGATCGACTCGTGGGCGTCGAGCGCGGCGGACACGTCGTCGTGCGTCGACAGCGGGTTACAGCCGGTGATCGCGACCTCGGCGCCGCCCTCGGCGAGCAGCTCGACGAGGTTCGCCGTCTTCGCCTCGACGTGCATCGCCATCGCGATCGTCTCGCCGGCGAGCGGCTGCTCGTCGGCGAACTCCTCGCGGAGGGCGTTCAGGATCGGCATGTGCTGGAGCGCCCAGTCCATCTTCCGGCGCCCCTCCTCGCGGGCCGTCTCGACGTCCGAGAGGTGCTGTGACACCGGCGGATACGAAGTCTCGCTCATACGCCTCGCTTCGCTCACGGCGCACTAAACCCTGCCGACACCGAGTGCGTCCCGAAAAAGAGCGTCAGCGATCGCGAACCGGATCGGCGCGCGCTGCGCCGTCAGTTGTTGGGCCCGTTGCCCTGTCCGTTGCCGTTGCCCGGGCCGCTCCCGGCGTCGTCGTCATCGTCCTCGTCGCCATCATCGTCCTCGTCGTCTTCTTCGGTGTCGTCTTCTTCGGCGTCGTCCTCGTCGGCGTCGTCGTCACCGTCCGGACCGGCGTCGCTCGGCGGTCCACGGTCGTCGTCGCTCTCGTTCGCGTCGTCGTCACCGCCCGGCCCGGCGTGGTCCGGCGGTCCCTGCTCGCCGCCGTTCCCGTTGCCCTGACCGGCGTGGTCGGGCGCGTTACCGGGGCCGTCGCTCGCGTTGCCCGCGTCGCTCCCGTTACCCGCGTCGTCCGGGCCGCCCGGACTCCCCGCGTGGTCCGGGGCGTTCCCCGGGTTGTTCTCCGTCACGAAGTCCGAGACGGCGGCGCCGATGCCGCCCTCACGGTCCTCCAGGCGGTCGATGAAGTCCTGCACGAGCTGGCCGAAGGGCTGGTCCGCGGCCTCCTCGCCGTCCGCGGTCAGGTCGACGATCGCGGAGACGGACTCGCCCTCGTACTCGGCTGTCACGTCGACCGTGACGTTCTCCTCGGCGTCGGGGAGGGTGACGGTGCCGTTCTCGTCGGTCGTGTACTCGCCCTCGCCGACGTAGCTGACGTTCTGTCCGTCGGCGGTGGTGACGTTCACCGAGGCGTTCTCCGCGCCCTCGCCGTCGTCGGTCACCGTGACGACCGGCTCGCCGCCGGTGTTCGACACGTCGAGCGCGAGCCCCTCGGGGGCCACGAGGTCGACGGTCGTCGAGACGGAGTCGTTCTCGTACTCGGCGGTCACGTCGACCGTCACGTCCTCTTCCGCGGCGGCGAGGGTGACGGTGCCGTTCGCGTCGGTCTCGTAGTCGCCCGCGCCGACGTACGACTCGTTCTCGGCGTCGGCGGCGGTGACGTTCACCGAGGCGTTCTCGACCGCGGTGTCGTTGTTGGTCACCGTGACGACCGGCTCGCCGTCGGTGTTCTCCACGGTGAGCTCGAGCCCGTCGGGGGCTTCGAGATCGGCCGTGGTCGAGGCGGTCTCGTTCCCGTCGCTCGCGGTCACGTCAACGGTCACGTCCTCCTCGGGGGCGGGGAGGTCGACGGTGCCGTTCGCGTCGGTCTCGTACTCGCCGGCGCCCGCGTACGACTCGTTCTCGGGGTCGGCGACCTCGACGAGCACCGTGGCGTTCTCCACCGCGCTGTCGTTCTCGGTTACCGTGACCGTCGACGTTCCGTCCGCGTCCTGTTCGACGGCCACTTCGAGGTGTCCGTCGGCGGCCGCGACGCCGGTCATCGCGCCGAGCGCGACGACCGCGATCAACAGCAGGCCAATCGTGCGTTTGCTCATGTGCGTCCGGGCCGTGGCGCCGTTACCCTATAAAAAGGCATCTCCGTTAAGCCGGTTTAATCCGGATTTTATCCGGGTTAACGGCGCCCTCTCCACGATTCGGCAAGCGGGCGGGATCCGGCGGCCGATCGGCCGGGATCGCCGGCGAGCCACGCCCGGCGGCGATCGATCTGCGGCTCGGGCGCAGCGGAGAGCGGCTCGGGCGTGACGGGAAACGGCCCGGACGCGACGGGGTACGTTCGGAGAACGACTTGCCGCGGCGGCGCGTCCGAAGGACCGTTTCAGACGATCTTGTCGACCGTCTCAGACGAACTCGTCGACCGTTTCAGACAATCTCGTCGATCAGTTCGCGCGCGCTCCGGCGGACAGCCTCGTCGCTCTCGATCGACGGCTCCCAGCCAAGGTCGGCGAGCCGCTCGATCGACAGTCGCATCCGCGGCACGTCGCCGGTCCAGCCGCGGTCGCCGCCGGTGTAGCTGTACTCGGGGTCGACGCCGAGCTCCTCGCTGACGATGTCGGCGATCCGCGTCACGGAGGTCGTCGTCCGCGTCCCGAGGTTGTAGACGTTCAGGTCCTCGTCCGCGTGCTCGACCACGTGCTGGATGGCGTCGACGCACTCGGTGACGTGCATGTACGACTTCTCCTGGCGGCCGTCGCCGAGGATCTCCAGCTCGGTCGGGTCGGCGTCGAGCTTCTGGACGAAGTCGGGGATCACGTTGCCGCGCTGGCGCGGGCCGACGATGTTCGCGAACCGGAACACCCACGCGGTGAGGTCATAGGAGTGCGCGTGCGTCGAGATCAGCGCCTCGTCGGCGAGCTTCGAGGAGCCGTAGATGGAGATGGGCTCCAAGGGACCGTAATCCTCCGGCGTCGGCCGCGGGGCCTCGCCGTACACCGTCGAGGAGGAGGTGAATGCGAGCCGGTCGACGCCGACCTCGCGCATGCGCTCGATAACGTTGTACGTCATCGCCGTGTTGGCCTCGAACAGCTCCCGGTCGTCGTCGTAGTTCGTGTCGGTGTACGCGGCGAAGTGGAAGACGACGTCGAGGTCGCCGGTGACCGCCTCGGCGACGTCCTCCGGATCGGTGAGGTCGGCCTCGACGAAGTCGACGCCGTCCGGGACGCGGTCGCGGGTCCCCTTCGAGAGGTCGTCCGCGACGCGGACCGCGGCGCCGCGGTCGCGGAGCGCCCGCGCGAGGTGGCTCCCGACGAGCCCCGCGCCGCCGGTGACGAGCGCGGTCGAATCGGTGAGGTCCATACCCGACCCCTGGGGCGGTGTCGGGTAAGTAGGTGTGGAAACGCGTCGCGGCTCCCGCTCCCCGGGAGCCGCGCCGTCAGAGCCCCTCCTCGCCGCCCTCCTGCGCGAGCATGACGACCATCGAGAGCCCGGAGATGCACAACAGGAGGAGGGTGGGGACGACGGCGTACTGGTAGAGGCCGGACTCCTGTGCGCGCCAGATCTGCGTGACGATCGTCTCGAAGCCGGAGGGGCGGAGGATGAGCGTGACCGGGAGCTCCTTCATCGTCGTGAGGAACACGAGGGCGGCGCCGGCGACGATCCCGGACCGGACGAGGGGGAAGGTCACGCGCCGGAACGACCCCACCGACGACTCGCCGAGCGCCCGGCTCGCCTCGACCAGCCGCGGGTCGACCCCCAGGATCGAGGTCCGCGTCGACCCGACGACCTGCGGCAGGAACCGGACGACGTACGCGAACACCAGCAGCGGGAGCGTCTGGTAGAGCCACGGGAGGTAGCTGGACCCGAAGTAGACCAAGGCGAGCGCCAACACGATCCCGGGGACCGCGAACCCGACGTAGGTCGTCCGCTCGAACAGTGTCGACAGCGGAGAGTCGTGGTTCGCGGCGAAGTACGCGACCGGGAGCGCCGCCAGCGCGGCGACGACCGCGGCCGCCCCGGCCACGGACACCGAGTTGAGCGCCTGGACCCACTCGAACGCCATCGACGGGCGGCGGCCCGCGTCGGTGCGGACGAGCCACAGGAAGAGGATCCAGAGGGGGACGAGGAGCGCGACCGCGGACACCGACGCGGGCAGCAGCGTCGCCGGCCAGCGCCACCGCCCCAGCCCGACGAGCCGGTCGGTGTTGCCCGCGTCGTCGCCGTGGGCGGTGCGGTCGGAGCGGACGAGCCACTCCAGCGCGAGCACGACGAGCACCACGGCGAGCAGCTGCAGCGAGAGGAGGGCGGCGTAGTCCCGGCCGAAGGAGTTGTACTCGACGTAGATCTGGCGGGTGAAGACGGGGAGCCGCATGATCGTCGGCGTCCCGAAGTCGGACACCGCGTACAGCGCCGCGAGCAGCGAGCCGGCGGCGATCGCCGGCCGGATCACGGGGAGCGTCACGCGCCGGAACGCCGCGATCCGCCCGTGGTTCAGCGTCCGCGCCGCCTCGATGAGCGTCGTGTCGAGCGAGAGGAGCGCGGCGCGGGTGGTCAGGTAGACGTACGGGTACGTGTAGAGGGTGATGACGAGGATCGTTCCCGGGAGCCCGTAGATCTCGGGAATCCGCTCGATCCCCAGCGGCGCGAGCAGGTCGTGGAACTCGCCGCGGGGGCCGAACGCCGAGACGAAGGAGAACGCGCCGACGTAGCTCGGAACGACGAGCGGGAGCGCGACCGCGATCGACCAGAACCGGCGGAACGGGAGGTCGGTCCGGGCCGTCAGGTACGCCAGCGGAACCCCGATCAGGACCGAGAGCGCGGTGACGCCGCCCATCAGCAGCAGGCTGTTCGCCAGGATCTCGGCGGTTCCCGGACTGAACAGCAGCTCCGTCGCCCGCGCCCGGTCGACGGTGACCGCCTCGATCACCAGCCACGCCAGCGGGAACACCAGCGTCCCGGCGATGGCGGCCGAGAGCAGCGTCAGCCCGAGGGGTAGTCGGCCGTCGCCGTCCGTCAGGAGGTCGCGGATCCGCTGTGTCAGGCTCATGATCCGGTGCGGGAGGGTCTTGGCGGGGGAAGGCGGCACCGACCGTTAGCAGTTGCGATTCGGTCGGCGATCCGGGTCCGACGGATATAATAGTTTAGGGAAGCCTAAACCGGGCATGGAACTGACGCGGCGCGACGCGGCGGCCGCGCTGGCGGCCCTCGGCGCGACCGGCGGCGTCGCCCTCGCCGCGCGCCGATCGGGCCGCGGGAGCGACGCCGACGCGGCGGGGGGCGCGGACGGCGAGGAGGACGGCGGAGAAGACGACGAGGGGACCGAGCGCCCCCTCGACGACGCGGCCGTCCGCGCGTCGATGGCCGCGGTCGCGACCGTCCTCTACCCGCAGGAGGTCGACGGCGTCGGGGCGTTCGTCGACGAGTTCCTCGACGGCCGGCTGGACGGGTCGCCCCACGCCGACGGGGTCCGAGCCACCGTGAGAGAGGTCGACGAGGCGGCCCGCGACTGGTACGGGGCGCCGGTCGCCGAGCTGTCCGAGGGCGACCGGGACCGGCTCCTGCGCGAGCTCGGCGCCGACACCGCCGACGAGGACCCTGACGGAACCCTCGCCGAGCGGGTGCGGTACTACGTGGTCAACGAGCTTCTCTTAGCGCTGTACGCCTCGCCGACCGGCGGCGAGCTGGTCGGGCTGGAGAACCCGCAGGGTCACCCCGGCGGGACCGAGAGCTACCGGCGGGGGCTGCGATGAGCGGCGCGGAGAGCGCCGGCCCGACCCGCGGCGACGACGGGGTCGACCGCGCTCCCGTCCCGGACGCGGACGTCTGCGTGGTGGGCGCGGGACCGGCGGGCGCCCTCGTCGCCGACCGGCTGGCCGACGACCGCGAGGTGGTCGTCCTCGACGCGGGCCCCCGGTTCGACCCCGCGGACCGCCTCGCGCGACAGGAGCGGTCGATCCGCCCGAGCTACGACCGCCCCGACGTGTGGGACGGGGGCGGCGAGCGCGACGCGCACGCCAACTCCGGCGAGCGGTTCTACCCGCTGAACCACGCCCGCGTGAAGGGGGTCGGCGGGTCGACGCTCCACTGGCAGGGGATGGTGATGCGGCTCCACGAGGACGACTTCAACTCGGGGAGCGCGCGGGGGGTCGGCCCGGACTGGCCGATCGACTACGCCGACCTCCGGCCGTACTACGCCGAGGCGGAGCGCGAGCTGGGCGTCGCGGGCGCCTCCGATAACCCCTACGCGCCGCCGCGCGAGGAGCCGCACCCGATGCCCGCGTTCGAGCCCTCCCACAGCGACTCGCTGTTCGCCGAGGCGTGCGAGGAGCTCGGGATCGACATGCACTCGGTGCCGAACGCGCGCAACTCCGAGGCGTACGACGGTCGGTCCGCCTGCGTCGGCTACGGCACCTGCCAGCCCGTCTGTCCGGCCGGGGCGAAGTACGACGCGACGGTCCACGTCGAGCGCGCGGAGGAGCGGGGCGCGACCGTCATCGACCGCGCCCCCGTCCAGCGGCTCGAACACGACGCGGACCGCGTCACCGCGGCGGTGTACGCGACCCCGGACGGCGAGGAGCACCGACAGACCGCCGACGCCTTCGTCGTCGCCTGCGGCGGGGTAGAGACGCCGCGGCTCCTCCTCATGTCAGACTCGGCGGAGTACCCCGACGGCCTCGCCAACTCCAGCGGGACGGTCGGGAAGTTCTTCATGGACCACCTGTTCGCGGGCGTCGGCGGCACGCTCGACGAGCCCACCCGCCAGAACCACGTCGGGTTCTACACGAGCGCGTGCGACCAGTTCTACGACGAGGCGGACGAGGCGGTCGGCCCGTTCAAGCTGGAGTTCCTCAACTACGCCGGCCCCTCGCCGGTCGAGATGGCCCTCACCGGCGACGACTGGGGCGACGACCTCTTAGGGCGGCTCCGCGACGGCTACGGCACTCACGTCGCCATGGGCGGGCTGGTCGAACAGCTCCCCCGGTCGGACAGCTACGTGACCCTCCATCCCGACCGCACCGATGACCGCGGGAACCCGGTCCCCGAGATCCACTGGAACGTCGACGAGCGAGCCCTCCGGACGATCGAGCGCGCCAACGAGATCCAGCGGTCGGTCCTCGAGGAGCTGGGCGCGGAGATCGAATGGGTCGCCGGCCCCGACGCGACCGGGCCTGCCTACCACCACATGGGCACGACCCGGATGAGCGCCGACCCCGACGCCGGCGTCGTCGACGCCGACTGCCGGACCCACGACCTGGACAACTGCTGGATCGCCTCGAGCAGCGTCTTCCCCACGGGCGGCGCGATGAACCCCACGCTGACGATCGCCGCGCTCGCGCTTCGCGTGGCCGACGACGTTCGAGAGGGGCTCTAACAAACGCTTTAGGCAAACCTAAAAACTCAAGTGGGTGGGGCGGCACCTCGGAGGTAATGAGTTCGATCACGGCGCCCGACGACGAGGCGACCGACGGAGCCGACTCCGTCGACGTCGACGCGACCGCGCGGGACGACGACGGGAGTACCGACACGGACGACGAGTACACCTTCGACGACCTCAGCGTCGTCATGGGGACGTACAACGAGGAGGAGGCGATCGCGACCGTCCTCGACGACGTCGAGCGCGTCACCGACGGGAAGGCGGAGGTCGTCTGCGTCGACGGCTCCTCGGACCGGACGCCGGAGATCGCCCGCGAGCGCGGCGCGACCGTGATCGAACAGGAGCCGCAGGGGTACGGCGTCGCCGTCCGAGAGGCCGTCCTGACGCCCGACCGCCCGGTCGTCGTCACGACCGACTGCGACGACACCTATCCGATGGAGGCGCTGCCCGAGTTCCTCGCCGAGATCAACGACGGGGCCGACGTGGTCAGCGGCGACCGGCTCTACCACGGCGCGGACGCGATGCCGGCGTTCAACCGGTTCGGAAACCACGCGTTCGCGGCGCTCGCGTCCGTCCTCATGGGCGAGCGCGTCCACGACACCACGACTGGGATGCGCGCGTATCGCCGGGAGGTCGTGCAGGACATCGGGTGGACCGAGAACACGGGCCTCTCCGCCGAGCTGCTGATCCGCCCGCTGATGCGCGGCTACGACGTGCGCGAGGAGCCGATCGAGTACGCCGAGCGGCTGGGGGAGACGAAGCTCGACCCGATCGAGGGCGGCGCCGCCATCGCGAAGTCGATCGCGACCGTCTGTCTCGAAGAGCGGCTGCGACGGTTCTGAGGGCGGTCCGGCCCGAACGTCGAACGGCCTCTCGCCGCCGGCACTATTTATAGGGGGACACGAGAGGTGTCCGGCACTATTTATAAACAGATCTTGCGAACCGTGCGGAACCATTTAAACCGACCAGGCCGGCGATTCGCGTCGCGCTCTCCCGCCGTCGCCCGCGGTCGTCCCGCCCCCCGGAGCTCTACTCGCCGACCCGGTCGACGAGGTCGTTCGCGGCCGCCGCCGCCCGTTCTCGGACCGCGTCGGCGTCGAGCGTCAGGACCTCGCGGTCGCGCATGAGGACCTCGCCGTCGCAGACGGTGTGACGCACGTCGCTCCCGCGCGCCGCGTACGCGAGGTGCGAGACGGGGTCGTGGACCGGCGTGAGGTGCGGGGCGTCGAGGTCGACGACCGCGAGGTCGGCGGCCGCGCCGGGCTCGATCCGCCCGCCGGGGAGCCCGAGGGCGTCGGCGCCGCCGGCGGTCGCCATCTCCACGACCGCCGCGGCGGGCACCGCGCTCGCGTCGTCCGCGGCGAGCTTCCCGAGCATTGCGGCGTCGCGCATCTCGTCGAACACGTCTAGGTCGTTGTTCGAGGCCGCCCCGTCCGTGCCGAGCGCGACCGTGACGCCCGCGTCGCGGAGGCGCTGGACCGGGGCCATCCCGCTCGCGAGCTTCATGTTCGAGGCCGGGCAGTGGACGACGGCGGTCCCGGCGTCGGCGAGCCGGTCGATCTCCGAGCCGTCGAGGTGAACGCCGTGCGCGAAGAAGTCGTCCGCGCCGAGCGCGCCCAACTCCTCGGCGTACGCGATCGGTCGCTCCCCGCGCTCGTCGACGATCGGGTCGACCTCGTCGGTCGTCTCGTTGGCGTGGAGGTGGATCGGAATGTCCGCCTCGCGGGCCTCGGCGACGCCCTCGCCGAGGAACGCCTCGCCGACCGTCGTCAGCGAGTGGGGCATGAAGGCGGTCCGGATCCGCCCGTCCGCGGCGCCGTCGAGCTCTTTCGCGACCGCCAGGCTCTCCTCGACGTCGGCGCGGGCGTCCGCGTCGTCTTTGCCCACGGTGACGACGCCGTGGCCGAGGCGGGCCCGCACGCCCGCGCGATCGACCACGTCCGCGACGCGGTCCATCGCGAAGTACATGTCCGCGAACGCGGTCGTCCCCGACCGGATCATCTCTAGGACGCCGAGCTCGGCGCCGGCCTCGATGTCGTTCGGCGTGAGCTCGGCCTCGGCCGGCCAGATGTCCTCGCGCAGCCACGGGTCGAGCGGCTTGTCGTCGGCGTACCCGCGGAGGAGCGTCATCGCGACGTGCGTGTGGGCGTTGACGAGCCCCGGGATCACGAGCCCGCCGTCGGCGTCGAGGGTCTCGTCGGCGGTCGACGGGAGGTCCGCGTCGGCGTCGTCCGCCCTCTCGCCGCTCACCGTCTCGTCACCCACCGCGGCAATCGTCCCGGCGTCGCGGTCGATCGTCACGTCCGACTCGGTCACGCGGCCGTCGGGTCGGAGCACCCGGCCGCCCGTCACGCGAAGCGCGTTCATACCACCCGGTTCCGGCGGGCGGACCTAACGCCTTCCGTTCGGGAGCGACGCGGACCGTTCGGTCGGGGGAGCCGCTCTCGGCCCCTCCGCCTCCGAACGTTCTTTCCCCGCCGCCGCCGGAGGTCCGCCCATGGCAACCGACGCCCAGCAGGCGTGTTTCGAGGCCGGGATCAAGTTCGGGTCGCTGTACCACCAGTTCGCGGGGACCCCGGTCAGCCCGGCGAGCACGCGTAGTCTGGAGGCGGCGATGGCGGAGGCGATCGAGAACCAGCCGTACTGCGAGTCGGTGACCGTCGAGATCCGCGACGACCGCGTCGCCGACGCGATCGACCACGAGAACGGCTACACGGAGCTCACCGGCTCGCTGATGGACGTCGAGATGCGGATCGACTACGAGGGCGTGACGGTCCGCACCCGGATGGCGATGCGGGACGGGTACCCGCTGATGGAGCTGGTCGCAGTCGAGGGTGAGTCGGAGGCTACCGACGGGAGCGGCACAACTAATTAACTGTTTACTCAAGTTGCGATTCTCCCTGAGTCTGTAAGGAACTTTGAGGAAGACTTTAGTGTACCCTACCAAAATCGGTACACTATGCCCGATCCAGCAAATGGTGAGGCAGTTGAGAGCACGAAGCGACGGCGCCTCCTCGGCCTCCTCGGCGGCGGGGCGGCGGTAAGCCTCGCCGGCTGTTCCGATCAGGAGCCCTCCGACGGCAGTGACGGCGAAGACGGCGAAGACGGAATGGACGGCGAAGACGGCGAAGACGGAATGGACGGCGAAGACGGCGAAGACCAGGGGCCCACCAACGCCGACAAGGCGCAGGCCGCTTGGGAACGCGCCGTCGATAACCCCCTCCCGGAAGACGAGGAGCTCCGTCAGGAGGCGTACATCGAGATGGAAGAGGCGGCCCGCGACGACGCCGTGCTCATCCCGCTGTATCACGGCCTCACCGAGCTGTTCTGGTACGACTACGTCGACGTGCCGCTGACCGGTGCGCTCGGCAAGCACTGGCAGCAGCTCAACACGACGACCGTCGAAGGGAAGAGCGACCTCAACCTGATCAACAGCACCTTCGACGAGCTGGACCCGATCATGTCGACCGACACGGCGTCGTCGATCGTCATCACCCAGATCTACGAGAACCTGACGGCGTTCCCCAACGGCGTCCCGGAGATCGAAAACCAGCTCTTAGAGGAGTTCGAGGTCTCTGAGGACGGCACCACGTGGACGTTCACGCTCCGCGACGACGTCCAGTTCCACGACGGCACCGAGATGACGGCCCAGGACGTGAAGTACTCCTGGCGCCGCACCGTCGAGTCGGAGAACTCCGAGCGCGCGGGCTTCACCCTCAATCAGCCCGTCGGGCTCGGCATCGACGCCGAGACGGACGACGATGGGAACGTCGTCCCCGACTCGCTGGCGGTCGAAGTCATCGACGACTACACCATCGAGATCCAGCTCACCGGTCCGAACCCGGACGTGCTCGACGTCATCGCGTACTCCAGCTTCTCGGTCATTCCCGAGGGGTACGTCGGCGACATCGAGGGGTACGACGGCGAGGTCACCCACCAGGAGTTCTCGACCGAAGTCGCGAACGGGACCGGTCCCTTCGAGCTCGACGTGTTCAACGTCGACGAGGACGTCACGGTCGTCCGCAACGACGACTACTACGGCGAGGTCGCGAGCGTCGACGCCGTCAACTGGGAGATCATCGAGGACTCCCAGGCGGCGTGGACCTACGCCCTCGAGCAGAACGCCGACCGGTTCGAGATGCCGACGTTCGCCTACGAGGCGGACGCCATCGACGCCGAGGCCGACGACCGCGGCCGCGACGTCGGGACGTACGGTCCGGCGGGAGAACTGGAGGAAGAAGTCAACTATCTCGGCCTCTCCGAGATCAGCACGTTCTACTTCGCGTTCAACGCCGCGAACACGGACCGCGCGGTCCGTCAGGCGATCGCGTACGTGATGAACAAAGAGCAGATCGTCGAAGAGGTGTTCGCCGGCCGCGGCACCCCGGCATACAGCTTCCTCCCGCCGGCCATCTGGCCCACCGGGAACGACGGCTACAACGACTTCCTCGACGACTACCCGTACAGCCGCGGGGAGAGCGACCCGCAGGGCGCGCAGTCCGTCCTCGAAGAGGCGGGCATCTCGTCCGACAACCCGGTCGACATCACGCTCACCACCTACGAGAGCGAGGTGTTCCAGACGGCCGGCGAGCTCATCCGCGACCTGATCTCCGGGACCGGGATCAACATGTCGCTCGAGACGTCGCAGTTCTCCGTCCTGCAGGGCCGCGGGGAGGACGGTGACCTCGAGATGTACAGTCTCGGGTGGATCTGGAGCTGGCCCGCCGTTCCGTACGGGATGTTCCAGCTCGAACCGCTCAACACGCGGACGTCGACGATGCCCAACGACACCAACGGGTTCTACCTCGACTGGCAGACCGCGCTCAACGAAGAAGCCGAGTAGACCCGCTCGGCCTCCCGTTATCGAAGCATTTAGTTACCGAACGAGAAACCCTCTCATATCGAGTCGATCCATGCCCACCACGACCCCAAGAGACCGTAAGATACCATGAGCCGCTGGCAATATTTCGTCAAGCGGTTACTGCTCACCGTCCCGGTGTTGTTCGCCGTACTGACCTTCCTGTTCGTCATGCTCCGGGCGGGACCGATCGATCCGGTCGCCGCGCGGCTCGGCCCCCAAGCGGGCGCCGCGGACCGGGCGCAGCTCCGGGAGCGGCTGGGCCTCAACGATCCGCTGTGGGAACAGTACGTGGACTTCATCACCGACTTCATCACGTTCAACTTCGGTCAGTCGTGGGTGGTCCAGGCCGAGCGGGACATCCTCGACATCGCCATCAACGCCGCGCCGGCGACGCTCTGGCTGGGCTTCTGGGCGATCCTCCTGCCGCTTTTCATCGGGATCCCGCTCGGCTTCTACGCCGGGCTCAACCCCAACACCCTCGGCGACTACACGGCCTCCCTCGGCGGCATCATCTGGCAGGCGCTGCCGAACTTCTGGCTGTGCGTGATCGCGCTGGCGGTGCTCCGCCGGACCCGCAACGGCGGCGGGCCCTTCGGATTCGACTGGTACGCGTTCGGTCCGGACTTCGCGTCTCGGAACATCAGCATCACCGGCACCCCGAACCTCGAGTGGTTCTCGACCACCGACATCCTGTTCCTTCCGGTGCCGTACGTCAGCGACTGGACCGCGCTCGCGATCGACATCAAGCTCATCCTCCCGGCGGCGATCATCCTCGGCTCGGCCTCGATGGCGGCGGAGCTTCGGATCGGGCGGACCGCAATGTTAGAGACGGTCAACTCGAACTTCGTCGAGACCGCGAAGGCGAAGGGACTCCCCGACCGCGTGATCGTCTGGAAGCACATCTTCCGGAACGCCCTCATTCCCCTGCTGCCGGTGATCACGAGCGAGGCGTTCCTGCTCATCGGCGGCTCCGTGATCGTCGAGCAGATCTTCAACATCAACGGGCTCGGGCGGATCTTCTTCCAGGCGCTCACGCAGGGTGACCTGCCGATGGCCGGGGCCCTGCTGTTCCTCTTCACGCTGATCATTCTGGGACTCAACATCCTCCAAGACTTCCTGTACACCGTCATCGATCCCCGCGTGGGGTACGACCAATGAGCACGAGACAGCGCGATTCCACGGACGGACTCGAGGAACCGGACGACGACAAGCTGCTCCGCGACCGCGTCCGGGAGAACCCGCGGCCGGCGATGGTGTGGCTCGCCGGGCTCGTGTTCCTGCTCCTGCTCGAGATCGGACGCGTGTTCGCCGGCGTCGGCCAGGCGTTCGGGATCGTCGGGTTCACCGTCGAGCTCCTCGCGGGCATCCCGACCTCCGTCGGCGACAACGTGGCGGGGACGCTCGGCTCCGCGGCCGGGTTCGTCGCGACTGCGATCACGGCGGTCCTGATGGCGTTCGCGGTCACGGTCCCCGTCTCCGCGAGCGTGCCGGACGCCGCGGTCGACATCCTCGGCCTCGACCTCTCCCGGCGGGGTCACCGGTGGGCGAAACGCGCCGAACTGACGTTCGTCGTCGTCGCCGCCGCGGGGCTCGTCGCGTACACCCCGGTCGGCGGCGCGTTCTCCGCGCTGATCGGCGCGATCACCGGCGGCGTCGACGCGCTCGCCTCCTCGCTCCCGTCGATCACGAGCCGGGAACTGATCCCGAACGCGGGGCACCGGCTGCCCGAGGGCGGCTGGGAGGGGACGTTCCTCGGCCTCTCGCCGGCTGCCGCGTGGGCGATCCGGACCGGGCTCGTCTTCGCGTACGCGACGACGGTCCTCGTCTGGCTGTGGCGCGGCTTCGACGTCTACCGGACCCACTACCGGCTCGCCGACTGGACGCCGCGAGACGACACGGTCCGCCGGTTCCGGAACAACTACTGGGGGCTGTTCGGCTTCGCGATCGTCTTCCTGTTCGTCGTGATGGCGCTGTGGGCCCCGGCCGTGAGCCCGGTCGAGGCGCAACACAACATCTACGAGCCCAACTCTCACGAGTTCCAGTACCTCGACGAGAACGGCGAGGTGACCTCGACCACGCACGTGTTCGCCAACCTCGACAGCCGCTCCGACGGGCAGAACACGATCGGACCGATGAGCTACGACGACTACAACCGGTGGGCGCCGTTGGGGACGACGAACAGGGGGCAAGACATGATGACGCACCTCTCGTACGGCGCTCGGACCTCGCTGGTCATCGGGATCACGGCGATCGGGCTCGGGGCGCTCATCGCGGTCGTCCTCTCGCTCCTCTCGTCGTACTACAAGGGGATCACCGACATCGTGACGGTGATGGCGAGCGACACCATCCAGGCCGTCCCGGCGCTGCTGCTCATCATGCTCGTCTCCGTCGTCTTCCAGGAGGCGAACCACCCGATCGCACAGCCGCTCGACGGCGGCCTCCTGTTGGCGCTCATCTTCGCGTTCGCCTACTGGCCGGGGATGTGGCGCTCGATACGCGGCCCCTCGCTGCAGGTGTCCGAACAGGAGTGGGTCGACGCCGCGAAGAGCTACGGCCAGACGCCCTTACAGACGATGCGCAAACACATGGCACCCTACATCGCCGGCTACATCCTGATCTACGGATCGCTGCTGATCGGCGGCGTCATCATCTCGACCGCCGCGCTGACCTTCCTCGGACTGGGGATCAACCCGCCGACCCCCGAGTGGGGACGGCTCATCGACGGCGGGCAGTCGTACGTCTCCACCTCCTCGTGGCACGTCGCGACGATCCCGGGCATCGCGATCGTCTTGGTCGTCGTCGCGTTCAACGCGCTCGGTGACGCGATCCGCGACGCGATCGATCCGGAGGCCGACGTCGACGAGAGCGAGGCCGCCGCCACCGGAGGTGGTGCGTGATGGCCGCCGACGAGCGGTCCGCGTCCGCGGCCGCGGCGACCGACGGGGCTCGCGACGACGATCCCCTCATCGACGTTCGGAACCTCCAGACCGCCTTCTTCACCGACAAGGAGACGATCCGCGCCGTCGACGGGATCGACTTCTCGATCGACTCCGGCCAGACGGTCGGCATCGTCGGCGAGAGCGGGAGCGGGAAAAGCGTCACCGCCCGCTCGCTGATGGGGCTGATCGAGTCGCCCGGGCGCGTGCTCCGCGGGAGCAGCGTCCGCTACCGCGACCTCGACGCGGTCCGCGAGTTCGCCCGGACGTTCGCGAAGCGAACGGTCGCGGTCGCGGACCTCGCCGAGCGGTACGACCCCGCGGAGGTGTTCGGCCGGACCGACGCGACCCCCGAGGAGTTCGGCTACGCCGACCCCGCCGACGTGCCCGTGGTCGACGTGGCCGCGGCCGGCTACACCGACGAGGTCGGGCTCACGGACGGCGACGAGTGCGTCTTCGTCCTCGACGGCGACGCCGGCTCGCCCGAGTCGATCCGCGACGGGTTCGTCGAGATCACTCGGCTCTCAGGTGAGGCCCAGCGCAAGATTCGGGGCGGCCGGATCGCGATGGTGTTCCAGGACCCCCTGACCAGCCTCAACCCGGTGTACACCGTCGGCAACCAGATCGAGGAGGCGCTGGAGCTCCACCAGGGGCTCTCCGGGAAGGCGGCGACGCAGGAGGCCGCGGAGCTGCTCGAAGCGGTCGGGATCCCGGACGCCCGGCGGCGGGTCAACGAGTACCCGCACCAGTTCTCCGGGGGGATGCGTCAGCGCGCCGTCATCGCGATGGCGCTGGCCTGCGAGCCAGACATGCTGATCTGCGACGAGCCGACCACCGCGCTCGACGTGACGATCCAGGCGCAGATCCTGGACCTGATCGCGGAGATCCAGGAGTCGCGGGACGTGGCGGTAATGTTCATCACCCACGACATGGGCGTGATCGCCGACGTCTCCGACCGAGTCAACGTGATGTACGCCGGCGAGATCGTCGAGTCCGCGGACGTGGAGCCGCTGTTCGCGGACCCGAAACACCCGTACACGAACGGGCTCCTCGACTCGATCCCGGGCGGACAGGTCGGCGACAAGCTGTCGACGATCGACGGCAACGTTCCGACGCCGAACGAGCCGGCGACGTACTGCCGGTTCGCGCCCCGGTGCCCCAAGGCGTTCGACGAGTGCGAGTCGGTCCACCCGGTCCCGACGCCGGTCGACGAGGAGACGGACGACCACACGGCGGCGTGCCTGTTGTACCCCGACGACGTCTCGACCGAGGAAGCCGTCGCGCGTCATCGGGGACGCGACCGACGAGGTGATCGAGAATGAGCCAGAACGCAGCTTCGACGACGACCGGCGATGAGGCGACGACCGCGTCCGACACGATGGTGAAGGTGCGGGACCTGAAGACGTACTACGACACCGGCGGCCTGCTCAGCGACCGTCCCGTCAAGGCCGTCGACGGCGTCAGCTTCGACATCAAGCGGGGCGAGACGCTGGGGCTCGTCGGCGAGTCCGGCTGCGGGAAGACCACCCTCGGTCGGACCCTCATCCAACTGGAGGAGGCGACGGACGGCGAGGTCCTGTTCGACGGCACCGACATCACGGAGCTTCGCGGCGACCAGCTCTACGAGTGGCGTCGGAACGCCCAGATGGTGTTCCAAGACCCGGACTCCAGCCTCAACGACCGGATGACGATCGGCGAGATCATCCGGGAGCCCCTCGACGTCCACGACTGGAAGACGCCCGCCGACCGCCGGAAGCGCGTCAAGTCCCTGTTGGACGAGGTCGGGCTCTCGCCCGAGCACTACTACCGGTACCCGCACCAGTTCTCGGGCGGACAGCGCCAGCGGATCGGTATCGCCCGGACGCTCGCGTTGAACCCCGAGTTCATCGTGCTCGACGAGCCGGTGAGCGCGCTCGACGTCTCGGTGCAGGCCGAGATCATCAATCTCCTCGAAGACCTTCAAGACGAGTTCGACCTGACGTACCTGTTCATCGCGCACGACCTCTCGGTCGTCCGGCACATCTGCGACCGGGTCGCGGTGATGTACCTCGGGAACATCATGGAGATCGGGCCGACCGAGGAGCTGTTCACGGACCCAGCGAACCCGTACACCCACGCGCTCCTCTCGGCGATCCCGAAGCCGGATCCCACCGCGAGCCGCGACCGGATCACGCTCCACGGGACGCCGCCGAACCCGCGGTACCCGCCGACGGGCTGTCCGTTCAGCACGCGGTGTCCGGTCCGCATCCGGCCCGACGAGTACGAGGGCCTCGACGACGAGATCTGGACGGGGATCAACGGGCTCCGCGAGATCATCCGCGAGCGCATGCGCGCCGACCGCTCGATCCGGGAGCGGGTCCGCGAGCGGTTCGGGCTGGAGACCCGTTTCGCCACGATCGACGAGACGTACGACGAGCTGTTCGGCGGCCTCGCGGTGCCTGACGACGTCGAGCGCGTCCTCTCCGAGGTCACCGACGCCGCGGGCGCCCACGAGGAACGCGAGGCGCTCGACCGGCTCAACGCCGAGTTCGGGAGCGTCTGTGACGGCGTCGGTCCGGACGGCGACGGCGACCCCGTCGAGCCCGAGTACTACGAGGTGAGCGACAGCGGCCGTCTGAGCTACTGTCACCGCCACGCCGACGAGCACCGAGAGACGGCGGCCGTGCTCGACGACCGCAGCTAGCGATGGGTGTTCCCCGGTCGCTCTCGCTTCGCGCCCGCGCGTGGCTCGACGCGCTCGCGTACGCGCTGGCGCTGGCGGGCGCCGCGACGCTCGGGGCGGTGGCGCTCGGGCTCGCGACCGGCGGCGGGTTCGTCCGCGGGAAGTTCCTGGCGTTCGTCGCCGGATGGCTCCTCGTCGGCTACGCCACGGTGCGGCTGTGGCCGACCTCCGTCGACGACCTCGACGGACCGGCGGTGAGCGCGCGGGGCACGCGGCTCGAGGGGCTCGTGCGTGCGGTTCCGCCGGTCCGATGGATCCGGCTCCCGGCGCCGCCGGAGCGGGTCTGCGTCGCCGGAAAGGTGTTCCTCGCGGGCGTCGTCACGCTCGCGGGCTCGCTTCTGATGGAAACGGTCTTCGGCGTCGCCTGAGCGGGTCGAAAAGAGTTATCTTCCTCCCCCGACCAGTCGCACACAGCAATGGACCCCGAGGAGGACGCCTTCGTCCGTCAGCGACAGCGGTTCGGCGAGGAGCACATCACCGCGTGGGAGCAGACGCTCGAAGAGACCGACCTGCTCGCGGAGGAACGCCGCGAGGACGGGTGGGAGACGACCGTCGTCATGGTCCCCCACACCGACACGGTCAGCCGGGACATGAAAGAGCACGACCGGTTCGGGCTGATGCACGTGGTCCCGAACAACTACGCCGACGCGTTCGTCGAGGCGTACGACGAGGAGGCGTTCTCCGAGTACCTCGTGTACGGGGACGCCATCGACGGGGTGATGTACGTCGCCATCGAGCTGATCGACCCGGAGGAAGAGCGGTCGATCCTCGTCCCGTGTAAGTACGACATGACGATGGCGGAGGGGATGACGCAGTCCGCCCTCGACGAGGGCGCGCTGTACAGCCACTTCAAGACCATCTCTGGAGAGACTCTCGGGCGGTTCCGCTACGAGGAGTTCGAGCCCCTCGTCGCGCCGCCGAACAAGGACGCCGCTACGAGCGTCGCCACCGTCGCCGACGCCCCGGACGACGGCGGCGCCTGACCGACCGGGTCACTCCTCGGAGCCGATTCCGTCGCGGACGCCGCCCTCGTTCCCGCCGTCTCGGTTCCCGGTGTCCTGATTCTCGTCGCCCTCGTTCCCGCCGTCCCCCCCGATCGACCGGACGGTTCCGACCCCCTTGCTCGACCCCTCGCGGAAGACGAACCGCTGGCCCTCCTCGATCAGGTACGGGCGGAACTTGAACCGGACCGCGGTCCGTCCCGTGTCGCCGGGGAGGAGCCGCCCCCCCTCGGGGGCGAAGACGGCCGCCTCGGAGACGGTCTCGACGTGGACGACGGGCTCGTACCCCTCTTGGATCCGCGTGGGGTGGTTCAGCACCATCACCTCGGCCTCGAACTCGCGGACCGGCCGGGGGTCGCTCCCGCGGGGCACCAGGGCCATCCCCCGCTCGATCTCCGCCTCGTCGACGCCCTTCAATGCGATCCCGACGATCCGGCCGGCCGTCGCCTTGTCGACCCGGTGGTAGTGCATCTCGATCGACCTGACCTCGACCTCGCGGAAGGAGCCGTCGGCCATCGGCCCGAGGAGGAGCTCGTCGCCGGCCTCCACCGTGCCGGAGTTGACCGTGCCGGACGCCACCGCGCCGACGCCGGTCACTTTGTAGCTGCGGTCGACGTACATCCGGAACGCCTCTCGGTCGGGCGTCGCCCGCTTCGGGAGCGCCTCGAACAGCCGGTCGAGCGTCTCGATCCCCGCCTTCGTCACCGCGCTGGTCCGGAGCAGGGGAACGACGCCGTCGCCGACCTCCGCGACCGCCGTGTCGATCCCGTGACGGTCGACCAAAAGCGGCGTCTGGCCGGCGTCCCGCAGCATCGACTCGGCCTCGCGCTCGACCGCGGCGAGCCGCTCGTCGGTCACGGCGTCCGCCTTCGTGATCGCGACGATCGTCGGCAGCTCCGTCGCCAGCAGGATCCCGAGGTGCTCGCGGGTGGTCTTCGTCGGGCCGTCGTCGGCGGCGACGACGAGGAGCCCGTAGTCGAGCTTCTGGCCGACGAGCCCGCGGATCGTCGTCCGCAGCCACGGCTCGTGGCCGACCGTGTCGACGAACGAGACCAGCCGGTCGGCCTCCTCGACGATCCGCGCGCGGTCGGACTTGCGGTGCGGGTTGTCCATCCGGACCGGCTCGGCGCCGCCGTCTTCGAAGCCGTAGACGGCGTACGAGAGGTCGGCCGAGAGCCCCCGCTCGACCTCGTGCGGCTGGACGTCGAGGAAGCCGCGCGTGCCGCCCTGCCCGTCGTCGGCCCGACCGGTGACGAGCGTGCCGACGAGCGTCGACTTCCCGTGGTCGACGTGGCCGGCCGTGCCGATCACGAGGTGGTCGTCGTCCGTCTCGAACATCCCGCCGTCGCGGAGGGTGGCGAGTCCGACGAGCCCCGCGGCGCTCCCGTTCCCGTCGGAGCCGGCGCTCCACGTCTCCACGTCGGCGATGTGGGCGTCCGCCTCGTCTGCCAGAAGCGAGAGCACGTCCATCGTCTCGGAGAAGGCGTCGGGGGAGATCCCGGCCAGGCCGCCGTCGTCGGTGACGCCGAGGACGTAGGTCGCCTCCCCGTCGCCGGAGAGCACGCGGTGGCGGAGCTGGGCCACGAGCGACTCCATCCGGCCCTCAGCCAGGTGGACCTCGCGTGTCAGCCGCTCCTTGAACTCGATCTCGCCGCCGTCCCGTTCGCCGCGCTCGATGGCCCGCCGGAGGGCGGACCGGTCAGCGCTCATACCCGCTCGTAGGCGACAGCCGTGCTTAACGGTTTTCGTGCTATGGGTCCCCACGTCACGTGATCGGTACCGAGGAATGGGGAGCGGTCTGGACGGGAGGAGCCGTCCGGACCGCTCCCGCTTCCCGCATGAACGCGCCCGCGACGCACCCTTTAAGCGATCGCCGGAGGGAACGGCTGTATGGACACATCGGTCCCCAGCGTCGCCGAACGGCGCGTTCACGTCGCGCCGCTCGGCCACGAGCGCGACCGGATCGTCGAGCCCCTCCGCCGCCACGGCGCGGACGTGGTCTACCTGCTCGCGGACGCCCCCGGTCGCGAGGCCGCCCGGGGGGCTGTGGACTTCGAGGCGGCTAACGCCGCGGACCCGGCCGACACCCGCGTCGACCTCGACCGGCTCACCGACTACCAGCGCGACGCGTGGACCGCGGCCGCCGAGTTCGCGTCGGTCCGCGCGCTCCCCGTCGAGCTCGCCGACGTGTACGACGTGCTCGGCGTGACGACGACGGTCGCCGCCCGCCACGGTGCCGGCGAGGACGACGGCGACCGGCTGTTCGCCAACGTCTCGACCGGCCCGCGGATCGCCGCCGTCGGCGTCGCGATGGCGTGTATGATCGTCGGCGCCCGCCCCTACAGCGTCGAGCCCGAGCGCCACCGCCACGACGTGCGCGAGGAGCCGCTCACCGAGGGCGTCGAGCGCACCGTCGACCTCCCCTTATACCCGATGGACGCGCCGACGACCGACCAGGTCGCGGTGCTCGGCCGGCTCCTCGACCGCGACGACGACAACGTGACGACCGACAAGTGGAACCTGATCGAGTGGGCGCGCGAGCGCGACCTCGCGTTCCTCCGCGAGGCGGGCGCGAGCCGGACGGCGAAGTACCGCGCGCTGGAGACGCACGTGCTCTCGCCCCTCCGCGACCGCGGCTACGTCGAGCTGGAGGACGTGGGCCGATCGGACACCGTCCGGCTCACGGAGACCGGCCGCCGCGTCTTCTTCGCGTTCCAGCACAAGCTCGGCGGGGAGTGAGCGCAGCACGCGCGTTGCGGTTCCTCAGATCGGAACGAATTGTACGCTTTATCCGGACTATACACGGCTAACGTAGAAACGGGAATCGCCCCTCGATCCAGACGCGTGACGCCCGCCGGGCGGTCGCGGCACTCCCTCTGCCCTCCGCGCCCTCCCTCTCGCCCGCCGTCGGTCACCGGCCGTCGTCGCCCCCTCGGCGACGGTCGGTCGCCGTCGGCGTCGCCGCCGTCGGGTTCCCCACCGGCGGCCCCCGCTGACGCCGCCGCGCTCGCCCGCGGACCGTCACGAAACGGCGGCTTCGCCGTCGTTCTCGCGCTGCGTTCCCGTTTTCTACTCGCCGCCCCGCCGACGCGAACCCACAGGCTTAGCACGCCGCCGACGCAGGACGGAGACGATGGACGCCGTCGAGAAGTACCAGTCGGCCCTCGTCCTCGCCGCCGTCGCGGTCGGGCTCGCGGCCGGGCAGATCGAGGGCGTCGCGCCCGTCGCGGACCGGCTCATCGTCCCGTTCCTGATGGTCATGCTGTTCGCCGCGTTCGTCGGGATCCCGCTGTCCAGCCTGCGGGAGGCGTTCGGGAACCGCCGGGTCGCGGGGTCGAGCTTACTCGTCAACTTCGTGTGGAGCCCGCTGCTCGCGGTCGGGCTCGGCGCGGTTTTCCTCCGCGATCAGCCCGCGCTCTGGGTCGGGCTCATCATGCTCCTCGTGACGCCGTGTACCGACTGGTACCTCGTGTTCACCGACCTCGCCGACGGCGACGTGCCGCTCGCGACCTCCCTGCTGCCGTACAACCTCGTCCTCCAGCTGGTGTTGCTGCCGGTGTACCTCTACGCCTTCGCGGGGACGCTCGTCGACCTGCCGCTCGCCCTCCTCGCGGAGAGCGTCCTGCTCGTCCTCGTCGTCCCGCTCCTTCTCGGCGGCGTCGCCCGCCGGGGCCTCACCCGGGCGAAGGGGGAGACGTGGTTCAGGGAGCGATTCCTGCCGCGGCTGAGCCCGGTCCAGATCGTCTTTCTGGCGCTCGCTATCGGGGCGATGTTCGCGTCGCAGGGCGGGGTGATCGTCGAGAACCCCCGCCTGTTGGCGCTGATGGCGGTCCCGGTCGCGCTGTTCTACGCGATCAACCTCGGGGTCGGGTTCGCCGCCGGCCGCCTGCTCGACTTCTCGTACGGCGAGTTGGTCTGTTTCAACAACACAATCCTCTCGCGGAACTCGCCCACCGCGCTCGCCATCGCCGTCGTCGCGTTCCCGAACGAGCCGTTGATCGCGCTGGCGCTCGTGATCGGGCCGCTGCTCGAACTGCCGCTCTTGGGCGTCATCTCGCAGGTCCACCTCGCGGTCAGAGGCCGGTGGACGGCCGGTTTCGACGCCTCACGGTCCGATCGGTAGACCGATAGCTCGCGCTCGTCGGTTTCGACTCGCGGTACAGAAGCTGACGATCGCTCCGATCACTCCACGGTCGGGTCGATCTCCGGTCTCACTCGTCGGTCAGGTCCACGTACGTCCGGCGGACGGTCACGGGCGTCACGTCGGCGGCGTCGGCGGCCTCCTGCTGGGTGCACTCCGCGCCAAGCTCGCGGGCCGCGGTGTACAGGCAGGCGGCGGCGACCCCGACCGGGTTGCGGCCGTTCGCGATCCCCTCCTCGACGGCGCGCTCGGCCAGCTCGCCGGCGCGGCGCTCCACGTCGGCGCCGCAGTCGAGGTCGCTGGCGAACCGCGGGAGGTATTCGGCCGGGCCGGTCGGCGCGATCGGTAGCCCGAGCTCCCGGTTCATCGCGTCGAAGGCGGCCTGATGCTCGTCCTCCGTCGCCTTCGCCTCGGCGCAGATCTCGCCGACGGTCCGGGCCACGTCGGCGGTGCGGCAGGCGACGTACAGGCAGGCGGCCGCGAAGCCCTCCAGCGACCGGCCGCGGAGCAGGCTCTCCTCCTGCGCGGAGTCGAACAGCGTGCAGGCCGTGTCCCGGACGCTGTCGGGAAGCCCCAAGGCGCCGGTGAGCCGCCGGATCTCAGTGTACGCGTACACCTTGTTGCGGTCGCGCTTCGTCGAGATCTGCGCGCGGTTGTGCTGGGTCCGCATCCGGGCGAGCCGCCGGCGCTTGCGCCCCTTCACCTTCGTGGACCGACCGATCTCCGTCGAGAGCCCGCGGTCGTGGCGCGAGCGCGTCAGCGGCGCGCCGGTGCGCTTGGGGTTCGTGTCGTCGTCGGCGAACGACCGCCACTCGGGACCGTGGTCGATCCGGTCGGCCTCGACGACGAGCCCGCAGTCGGTGCAGACGCGCTCCGCGCTGTCGACGCGGGTCCGACCGCCGCACTCGGGACAGGTCTCGCGGGCGGCGGTCTCGTCGACGGCCGCGGTCTCGTCCGCGTCGGTCGCTGCGGCGCGGTCGGCGGTTTCGGTTCGGTCGGTCGTTTCGGCGCGGTCCGCGGTCGCGGCGCGGTCCGCGGTCGCGGCGTCGTCGGTCTCGGCGCGGGGCGAACGGGTCTGGGTCGAGCGTGCCTCACTCATCACACGTCGAACTCGGGCCCGATGCCTTACTTAAACCCGGGAGAATTCGGGGTCGATTGGCCGGATCGGCGCGCTCGAACCGACCGGTAACCGATCGGTGGTTTTTGAGATTACCCTGCTGCAGTACGGTGGTTTTAACCACTCGGACAAGCGAGGTGTTCGCATGACGCTGTCGGAGATCGCGGACGGCCTCGAAGTGACCGCGAGCCAGCGCGACCGCGGGGTCGCCGTCGCGGACGACACGGAGACGCCGCTCGCCGACCGGCTCGCGGAGCACGCGGACGACCTCCCGTGCACGCCCGAGGCGACGGCCACGCTCGTCGACGCTTACACCGCCGGCCGGAGCGTCGGCGACGCCGCCCGCGAGGCCGGCGTGACGCCGATGACGGGGGCGAAGGCGCTCCACCGCTGCGGCGTCGAGGGCGTCTGTCCCCTCGCGCCGAGCCGCCGGGGCGCGGTCCGCGACTGGCTGGACGGCCGGCTCGCGCGCAGCGAGGCGCTCGCGCTCGCGGGCGGCGACGAGGCGGAGTTCGCGCTGGCGACGTACGTCGAGACCCACGACCCGCCCGCCGCCGTCGCCGAGGCAGTTGACGCCCACGTCGCCGGCTCCGCCCAGCTCGGCGGCTCCGGCGGCTCCACCGGCTCGGCCGGATCCGCCCGCGGCGAGGATGACGCGCTCGGCGGCGCGCTCGGATCGCCCGACGGGCTCCGCTGAGCGGCGCGCTCTTCCGCCGTTTCTCCTCGCTTCCTCTCCGTTTCTCTCCGCCCCGCTCAGGGGGTCAGGCGATCAACCAGCCCGGGCTCCTCGAACTCGATCCCGACCGTCGCGTCGAAGGCGTCCTCGAACGCCGCCGCGACGGCGCGCGCGTACTCTCCCTCCCCCGTCGCCGCCGTCGGCGCGCTCGCGACCTCCGGATCGGTCGGCGGGAGGCGGACGTCGGCGTCGCTCTCCGTTCCCGCCTCACCGTCCTCGCCGTCGACGCCCCGTGCCACCGCGATCGACCGGTCCACCCCGGCGCCCACGTCGGCGACGCGGCCGCGGAGCCGCTGGAGGGCGTCGCGCCCGTGCGTCGTCGCCGGGAACACCGCCGCCGTCCGGTCCGCGGCGGTGACCCCCGCGACCGCCTCGTTCGAGCCGACCGGCGCGGCGTCGACGATCACGGCGTCGTAGTTCGTCGCGGCCTCGTCGATCCGCCGTTCGAGCTTCCGGGCCGCCTCCGCGGTCTTCGCCCGCGCGACCCGCTCGAAGGGTGCGCGGGCCGGGGTCGCGTCGACGCGACCCGGGAGGGCCGGGGTGTCGTCGGCATCGGTGGCGCCCCCGCGGTCCGCGGCGATCGGATAGGTCGCCGCCGACAGCGACGCGCCGGCCTCGTCGGTGACGAGCGCCGTGAGGTCGGTCCCGATCCGGCCGGAGACGTACTCGGAGAGGCCCTGCGTCGTGAACGCGGCGTCGACGACCGCCACGTCGCGGCCGTCCCGCGCGCCGAGTGCCGCCAGTTCGACCGCGGTTCGCGTCGTCCCCGCGCCGCCGGTCGCCCCGACGAGCGCGAGCGTCGTCGCCTGCATGCTCCCGCCTCCCGCCGTCCGATTCTTAAGGGCCGCGAAGGCCGGCGAGAGCGGGGGCCTCCGGGGGTCGTGCCCGTCAGCCGTCGAGCGCGGCCGACACGTCCGCCGCGATCGCGTCCAGCTCGTCGTCGGAGAGGTCGGGCCGGTCGCCGCCGACCGCGTGGAGGGGCGCGCCGCCGTCGCCCTCGAACCGCGGGATGATGTGAATGTGGACGTGCGGGACCTCCTGTCCGGCCGCCTCGCCGTCGTTGATCCCGACGTTGGCGCCGTCGGCGTCGACGGCGGCCTGCACGCGCGGCGTGAGCTCCGTCACGGCCGCGAAGAGGTCGTTCGCGAGGCCGTCGTCGAGGTCGCCGACGTGTTGCGCGTGCGACTTCGGGATCACGAGGGTGTGCCCGCGCGCGAGCGGACTGGCGTCGAGGAACGCCAGCACGTCGTCGGTCTCGTGGACGGTCCGGGCCGGGATGTCGCCGTCGACGATCGAACAGAAGATGCAGTCTGCGGACATACGCGGTGGGTCGTCGCCGCGACCCATCAAGGTTTCCCGACCCGCGGCGAGCGCGGTCCGGCGCCCGACCCGCGGCGGCCCGCGGTCCGGCGACCGGCTCGCCCCGCGGGCTACCTCTCCTCCTTCTCTTTCTCCTGCTTCCGTTCCTCCTCCTGTTTCCCCTCTTTCTCCTTTTGCTGCCCTTCCTCTTCCTGCTTCCCTTCCTTCATCTCCTGCTTCCCTTCCTCTTCCTGCTCACCTTCCTCCTCGTCCCCGCGGACGGTCCCGCCGACGACCAGCGCCGCCCCGATGATCACGAGGTTCTTGACGATGTACTGCCCCTCCACGGTCAGCTCGTGGGGGAACGTGGCGAACACGACGTCCGGGAGCAACACCACCGGGAGGAAGGTCCCCGGCATCTGGAGGAACAGGAGCAGGATGCCGACCCGGATCAGCGGGCGGTACAGCAGGCACAGTCCGATGAGCACCTCCCAGACGCCCAAGATCGGGACGAACACCTCCGCCGGAACCACGTACACGGTCGCGGCGACGAGGTCCGCGGCCGGGCTCCCGCCGATCACCTTCAGCCCGCCGAACCAGACGAAGACGACACCGAGCGCGACGCGCAGCGCCGGGATCCCGAGCCGGTTCATCCGCCGCGTTATCTCGCGGTCGACCCGGTCGAACCGCTCCCGGACCGCACGGAGCCTCTCCCCGTCTGTCGAGTCGCCGTCGGCGGTCTCCGGTGACGCCATGATCCCTCTCGTGTCTCGGGACCAGAAACAAAAAACCTCGGCAGGAGCGTTGACGCCGGGGAGACCGTCGCTCCTCCGTGATCGGCCTCCGGGTGATGCTGTTCGGGACGAGCCTCGCTCGTCGACCCGCCGGAGGGGACCCTCACCCCTCGACGTCGGGGAACGGCACCTCGATCAGGTCGCCGTCGTCGGGGAGGAGACACTCGCCGTCGAACGCCTCCCGCGCCTCGCGGCGGATCGGCGAGGCGTCCGCGGCGTACCGCGAGGAGATGTGCACTAACGCGAGCCGCTTCGCGCCGGCGCGCTCGGCGACCGATCCGGCCTCCCGGCCGGTCGAGTGGGCAGTGTCGCGGGCGCGGTCCGCCATGTCGTCGGCGAAGGTGGCGTCGTGGACGAGCAGGTCGGCGTCCGCCGCGGCCTCGACGGTCCCCTCCCGCGGGCGGGTATCGGCGGTGTAGACGAGCTTCCGGCCGGGCCGCGGCGGCCCGACCACCTGGTCGGGCTCGACGACTGACCCGTCCTCTGCTTCCACCGGCTCGCCCGCGTGAAGCCGCCCGAACTTCGGCCCGACGGGGACGCCGAGTTCCTCGGCCTTCGGCCGGTCGAACCGGCCGGGGCGGTCGTCCTCCTCCAGGACGTATCCCTGCGAGACGGTCCGGTGGACCGTCTCGAACGCGCGGACCTCGTAGCCGTCGGCGTCGAGCGCGACCTCGCCGGGCGAGACCTCCTCGATCCGGATCCGGAACGCGGGGTCGTGCCCGACCGCGTGCACCAGGTCGCGGAGGTCGTCTCCGGTCCCCGGCGGGCAGTGGATCGTCAGGGGCTCCGTCCGGTCGTTGAACCCGAGCGTCTGGACCAGCCCCGGAATCCCGAGGACGTGGTCGCCGTGGAGGTGCGAGACGAACAGGTGGTCGATCCCGAACCCGGTCCCGTGCCGCATCATGCCGCGCTGCGTGCCCTCTCCGCAGTCGAACAGGAGGCGGTCGCCCTCGCGGTTGACGAACAGTGCGCTCGGTGCGCGCTCGGTGGTGGGGACGGCGCCGCCCGTCCCGAGGAACGTGACGCGAAGGGACATACACGGGTGTGGGAGCGGGGTTTGTAAACCGGTATCGATGAGAGGGCGCCCGGGAGGCCGGCGAGTAGCGACGCTCCCGATCGCCACGAGCCGCCGGCGACACCGACATGTGTCCGCCGACCCGAACCCGACCGTGCACGACTCGATCGCCGCGCTGGTCGGACAGGAAGGGTGGCGCGCCGAGGGCGACGCGGCCCGCGTCCACTACGACGGCGGGGGCGACCGGTTCGCCGTGGAGTTCTACGCCGACGCGGAGCGCGTCCTCTACTGGACGGTGCCGACCGCAGGGCCGGACGCGGACCTCGACTCGGACGCGACTGACTCGGACGCGACTGACTCGGACGCGGGCACGTCCACGGCCGCCCCCGTTCCCCGCGAGCGGGTTCCCGACCCCCTCCGGCGGCGCATCCGCGAGGATCTGGACGCCGCCGGCGTCGACCCGGACGTGGAGCGCCGCGCGGTGTGACCCGCGTCCGAAACCGCGTCCCGCCCCCCGGAGTTGCTCCGTTTCGATCCTCCGATCTCCCGTTCTGGCGCCCGTTACCGGAGATTTCCGCCGATGCATTTCGGTTCGAAGGAAACCTATTTGCCGCGCGATACGATAAGAAAGGCTAATGAGTAGCGTCGAATGGGAGGAAGACGACCCCTTCGAGGAACAGCGGGACAAGATCGAGAACCCGATGAAACGGCTGTTCCTCGCGTACGGTCGCGACTACCTCCCGCAGGTCACCGTCGGCATCCTCGCCAGCGTCTTCGCGCGGCTCCTGGACCTCCTCCCGCCGCTCATGCTCGGGATCGCCATCGACGCCGTGTTCTACGAGGACGCGCCCTTCAGCGAGCAGATCCCGCTCGTCCTCTTACCCGACGCGTGGCTCCCGACGGGACAGACCGAGCAGTTCTGGTTCACCATCGCCGTCATCGGCGGCGCGTTCGGCATCGGGGCCGCCTTCCACTGGATCCGCAACTGGGGGTTCAACGCCTTCGCGCAGAACATCCAGCACGACGTGCGGACCGACACCTACGACAAGATGCAGCGGCTCAACATGGAGTTCTTCTCCGACAAGCAGACGGGGGAGATGATGTCCATCCTCTCGAACGACGTGAACCGCCTCGAACGGTTCCTGAACGACGGGATGAACTCCCTGTTCCGGCTCTCCGTGATGGTCGTCGGCATCGGCGTGCTGCTCTTCTGGATCAACTGGCAACTCGCCTTAGTCGCGCTGCTGCCGGTGCCGATCATCGGCGGGTTCACCTATCTCTTCATCAAGACCATCCAGCCGAAGTACGCGGAGGTCAGGTCGTCGGTCGGGAAGATGAACTCCCGGCTGGAGAACAACCTCGGGGGCATTCAGGTGATCAAGTCGTCGAACACGGAGCCGTACGAGTCCGACCGCGTCGACGACGTGTCGATGGACTACTTCGACGCCAACTGGGACGCGATCAAGACCCGGATCAAGTTCTTCCCCGGGCTCCGCGTGCTCGCCGGTATCGGCTTCGTGGTCACGTTCATCGTCGGCGGGCTGTGGGTGTTCCAGGACGCGCCGCCGGGCCCGTTCACCGGCGACCTCTCGGTCGGGATGTTCGTCGTCTTCATCCTCTACACGCAGCGGTTCATCTGGCCGATGGCGCAGTTCGGGCAGATCATCAACATGTACCAGCGCGCCCGCGCCTCCTCGGCGCGGATCTTCGGGCTGATGGACGAGCCCTCGCGGCTCGCCGAGGACCCCGACGCCGAGGACCTCGTCGTCGGCGACGGCGACGTGGTCTACGACGACGTGAGCTTCGGGTACGACGAGGAGACCATCGTCTCCGACATCGACTTCGAGGTCGAGGGCGGCGAGACCCTCGCCTTAGTCGGCCCGACCGGCGCCGGGAAGTCCACGGTGCTCAAGCTGCTGCTCCGGATGTACGACGTCGACGAGGGGTCCATCCGGATCGACGGACAGGACGTGCGCGACGTGACGCTGAAGTCGCTCCGCCGGTCGATCGGCTACGTCGGCCAGTCGTCGTACCTGTTCTACGGCACCGTCCGCGAGAACATCACCTACGGCACCTTCGAGGCGACCGACGAGGAGGTCCGCGAGGCCGCGCGGGCCGCGGAGGCCCACGAGTTCATCGAGAACCTCCCCGACGGCTACGACACGATGGTCGGCGAGCGCGGCGTGAAGCTCTCGGGGGGCCAGCGCCAGCGCGTCACCATCGCGCGGGCGGTGCTGAAGGACCCCGACCTCCTCATCCTCGACGAGGCGACCTCGGACGTGGACACCGAGACGGAGATGCTGATCCAGCGCTCGCTGGACCGGCTCACCGCCGACCGCACCACGTTCGCGATCGCGCACCGCCTCTCGACGATCAAGGACGCGGACACCATCCTCGTGTTGGAGGGCGGCGAGGTCGTCGAGCGCGGCACCCACGAGGAGCTGTTGGACAACGGCGGGCTGTACGCGCACCTCTGGGGCGTGCAGGCCGGCGAGATCGACGAGCTCCCGCAGGAGTTCATCGACCGCGCGCAGGAGCGCACCGCGCGCCTGATCGAGAACGCCGAGAGCGACGACGACTGAGGCGCCGAGAGCGGCGGGCTACTCCGACAGCCGGCTCCAGTTGCCCGCGCGGTCGATCTCCGGTGCCTCGCGGTCGTCGCCCTCCCCGTCCGCCGGCTCGCCGCGATACCCGACCACCGCGTCGTCGCCGAGCCTGTCGAGGATCGCGTCCCGGACCTCCCACGGCTCGGAGAACGTCGTCGCCTCGCACCCCTGAAGCGCCGCCTCCAGCCGTCGGTCCTCCGCCGCGGTCTCCAGCTCGAACCCCCCGTACTGCTCGATCAGCTCGCCGACCGTCACCGGGTACCGGTGCTCGCGGAGCGCCCGCTTCAACGGTCCGAACGTCACCCCGTACGCCCGGGCTTGATCCTCGTTGTCGTTGCTCATGGATGGTTTCTCATCGCCCGTCGGATTAATACCCCCGCCCGTGCGGAGCACACGTTCCGCCGGGCTCGCGTAGAACGCGGTCGATTACGCTCTGCGCTCGCGGTCGATTACGCCTCGCAGTCGCGATTGCGGACCGTCGCCTATACGGCGCGTCCCGCCGACCGGCCCGTATGCGACTCGCGGACGCAACCTGGACCGACGTGCGCGACGCCGACGTCGACGTCGCGTTCGTCCCCGTCGGCAGCACCGAACAGCACGGCCCGCACGCGCCCCTCGGGACCGACACGCTCGACGCGGTCGCGGTCGCGGAGGCCGGCGCGGCGGCCTACGAGGCGGTGGAGCGGGGAGGCGACGAGCGAGAGCCCGCCGCGGTCGCCGTCGCCCCGCCGATCCCCGTCGGCGTCGCGGAGGAGCACCGCGCGTTCGACGGGACGATGTGGGTCTCCCCGGAGACGTTCCGGGCGTACGTCCGCGAGGCGGCCGAATCGCTGCCGGACCACGGGATCGACCGCGTCGTGTTCGTCAACGGGCACGGCGGCAACGTCGAGGCGCTCGCCGAGGTCGCCCGCCGGTTCTCCCGCGACGACGCTCACGACGGCTACGCGGTCGCGTTCACCTGGTTCGAGGCGGTCGGCGAGCACGCGGGCGACATGGGCCACGCCGGCCCGCTGGAGACGGCGCTGCTGCGCGCGACGAACCCGGCGCTCGTTCGGGAAGACCGGATCGAGGCCGCCCGCGAGGGCGCCGCGGACCGCTGGGGCGAGTGGGTCTCGGGCGTGAACCTCGCGCACGACGCCGACGAGTTCACCGACAACGGCGTCGTCGGCGACCCGAGCGCGGGCGGCGCGGAGCGGGGCGAGATCCTGCTCGACCTCGCGAGCGACGCGCTCGCGGAGCTCGCGGCGGCGGTCGTCGAACGGGAGTCGGTTTAAAAGAACGGAGGTAACGAGGCGGCGCTACTCCTCGTCTTCCTCGCTCTCGTCCTCGCTCGCCTCCGCCGCGTCCTGCAGCGCGCCGCGGATCGCGGGGACGGTCCCGGTGAGCGAGGCGACCTCCTCTGCGGCGGCCTCGATGTCGCCGACGAGCGACTCCAGCTCCTCGATCTCCGCTTTTAAATCCTCGGCGTCCTCGAAGGCGTCGGCGCGCTCGCCGAGCACGTACGCCTTCTTCGCCGAGCGGACGCTGTCGACCGCGTCGCCGACGTCAAGCGCCGACTTCAGCCCGTTGAGGGCGCCGAGCACGTTGTCCGCGTCCGTCTCCCACACGGCGTCCGCGTCGGGAAGCTCCGCGCGCGCGGCCTGCAGGTGCTCTCGGACCTCGGCACGGGTCTCCTCGGCGGCCTCGCCGAACAGGTCGTCGTCGTCGAACGTGGACTGGCTCATACCCGACTCGTCGTGCCGACGCCTTTTAAAAACGCGCCCGAAAGCGGAAGTGAAACCCGAGTCGACGCGGCGTCTGCGGTCCGGTTCGGTGCGTCCGCGCGTTCAGTTCCGCCCGGGCGGCGCCCGAACCCGCGCTCGGTCACAGCCGGACGACGAGCTCCAGCGTGAACAGCCCGACCAGCAGGCCGAGCGCGCCGGCCAAGAGCGCCAGCGTCCGGAGCCACCGCTCCACCCGCTCCGCGCTCGGCGTCGCGGCCAGCAGGACGGGCCGTCCGGGGGAGTCGGTCTCGGTGTCGGTCACGGGTACGGGATCGACGGCTCGGCACGTAAAATCGACTATGAGGGCCGTATAGCGACCCGTACGGGTCCGTACGGCTATATACGGACTCTCGGGATCGCCCGGAATACGCGCCCCCTCGGGATCGCCCGGAATACACGGCCTCCCGAGACCGTCCGGACCGCCGGATCACCGCCGGTTCCGCGGCGCGCTCACGCCTGGTTCCACGACGCCTCCTCGAAGTCGACGACCCGCTCGCCGCGGTCGAGCGCGTCGATCCGCGCGATCTCCTCGTCGGTCAGGTCGATCTCGCGGGCCGCCCAGTTGGCTTCGACGTGATCGACGTCCGCCGCCTTCGGGATCGGAGCGACGCGCTCCTTCGAGAGCAGCCACGCGAGGCTCACCTGCGCCGGGCTCGCGTCGTGGTTCGCGGCGATCTCTTTTAACACGTCCACGTCGGCGACGCGGTTGCGCGCGATCGGCGAGTAGGCCACGAGCCAGTGGTCGTGCTCGACCGCGTACTCACGCAGCTCCTCCTGTTGGAGCAGCGGGTGGCACTCCACCTGATGCGCGAACACGTCGTGATCCAGCCGGTCGATGGCCTCGTCGAGCTGGTCGGGTCGGAAGTTCGAGAGCCCGATCCGGTCGACGACGCCGTCGTCGACGAGGTCGTCGAGCGCGGGGAGGGTCTCCTCGGGATCGTAGGTATTGATCGGCCAGTGGACGTACAGGAGGTCGATCGAGTCGACGCCGAGCCGGTCGCGGCTCACCCGCGCGGTCGCGGTCGCGTCGTCGTACGAGAGGTTGTCCGTCGAGAGCTTCGTCGCGACGAACAGCTCGTCGCGGTCGACGTCGGTGCTGTCGATCCCCGCAGACACCGACGCCTCGTTGTCGTACCCCTGCGCCGTATCGACGTGTCGGTACCCCGTCTCGATCGCGTGGGCGACGCCGGAGACGCACTCCTCGCCGTCGGCCAGCTTGTACGTCCCGTACCCGAGCCTGTCGAAGGCGTTCGCCATGTTCTCCCACGCGGGCGGCGACGCCCTCAACGTACCGGTTCCGAGCGGATCGCACCGCCTGAGAAGGCTGATCCATTTTTAACCCTCCTCCGAGAGTCAGGGACGTATGTCATCCAAAGAAGTCGCGCTGCGAAGCACGATCGGTGGCGTATCGGTGGAGGGACGGATCCACACCCTCAGCGTCTGGTTCATCCTGGCGCTGCGGCTGATGATCGGACTCGCCTTCTTCCAGAGCGGCCTCGAAAAGGTCCTCAGCGGCGAGTTCAACGCCGCGGGATACCTTCAGAACGCGCCCGCCGCGAACGGGAGCCCGGCGGCCGGCCTGTTCGCCGCGATGGGTGAGAACGCGCTGTTCGTCGACTTCGTGAACGTCGCGGTGCCGTGGGGAGAGGTCCTCATCGGGCTTGGCGTGATAGTCGGCCTGCTTACCCGGCTCGCCGCGTTCTGGGGCGCGTTCATGATGCTCCTGTTCTACCTCGGGAACTGGGACATCGCGCACGGCTACATCAACGGCGACTTCGCGTACATGCTCGTGTTCCTCTCGGTCGCCGCCTTCGGCGCCGGGCGGATCCTCGGGCTCGACGCGATCGTCGAGGAGTACGAGGTCGGCGGTCGGCCCCTCGTCGAGCGGTACCCGTGGGCGCGGTACCTCCTCGGCTGAGGTTGCCCTCGCTCCTCGGCTGAGGCCGCTTTTGCTCCCGACTGCGGCCGTCCTCGCTTCGACGACCGATATCGGTACCACAGCGTTATCACACGCAATATTCGGGAGACAGTTATTATGTCGATACGATCCCAGTTTTCCCTTACACTATGCAAGAGGGATCGTCCTCCGGCATCCGGTCCAGTTACGGCGCGAAGCTCGCGCTGTCGCTGATCGGTGTCATGGGGGTCTCAGTTTCATACGGGGTCATCGTCTACCTCCGCGCGGACGAGGTCGGGGCCGCGGGCGCAGAGGTGCGCTCCGGACTCATCGGGATGACGCTGTTGACGGTGATCGGGCTCGCGCTCATCGGCGTCACCGTCGGATCGAACACGGTTATCTCCCTGCGACAGCTCACGGCCAAGGCCGAGCGAATGGCCGAGGGGGACCTCGACGTGCGGTTAGAGACGGGACGCACCGACGAGATCGGGCGGCTGTTCCGGGCGTTCGACGCCATGCGAACGTCGCTCCGGTCCGAGATCGACGACGCCGAGGACGCCCGCGAGGAGGCGGAGCGGGCCCGCCGAGAGGCGACCGAACGCGCCGAGACGGTCGAGCGCAAGGCGACCGAGTACGAGTCGGCGATGCGCGCGCTGGCCGACGGCGACCTGACCCAGCGCGTCGACCCCGACAGCGACAACGAGGCGATGGCGCGGGTCGGCGCCGCGTTCAACGAGATGGCCGACGAGCTCGAGGGGACGGTCGCCTCCGTCGCGACCGTCGCCGAGGACACCGCCGACGTGGCCGGCACCGTCGACGACCGCACGGAGAACCTGCGGACGACGACCGGGACCGTGAGCGACGCGGTCGAGGAGATCGCGGAGGGGGCGCGCACCCAGCGCGACGACCTGCAGGCGGCGACCGACGAGGCCGAGAACCTCGCGTCGTCGGCCGAGGAGGTCGCCTCCACCGTCACCGACGTGGCGGAGACCGCGGAGCACGCCGCCGCGGTCGGCGAGGAGGGCCGCGAGGCCGCCGAGGAGGCGCTCGCGGAGATGGACGCGGTCGAGGAGACGACCGCGGAGACGACCGCGGAGGTCGAGGCGCTCGCCGAGGAGGTCGAGGAGATCGGCGAGGTCGTCGACACTATCTCGGAGATCGCCGAGCAGACGAACCTGCTCGCGCTGAACGCCTCCATCGAGGCGGCCCGGTCCGGCGCCGACGGCGCCGGCTTCGCGGTCGTCGCCGAGGAGGTCAAGGCGCTGGCCGAGGAGACGCAGGAGTCGGCGAGCGAGATCGAAGCGCGGATCCACGCCGTCCAGGAGCGCGCGGAGACGGGCGCCGCGGCGATGGAACGCACCGAACAGCGGATCTCCGCCGGCGTCGACACCGTCGAGACGTCGATCGACGCGCTCGAACGCCTCGCGGAGGCCTCCGAGCGGACCGACACGAGCATGACCGAGATCACCCGAGCGACCGAGACGCAGGCCGACTCCGTGGACGCGGTGGTCGGGCACGTGGAGGACGTCTCCGCGATCAGCGCACAGACCGCGAGCGCGGCCGGCGACGTGACCGGCGCGGTCGACGAACAGGAGCGGACCCTCGGCGCGGTCGAAACCGCCGCCGAGTCGCTTTCCGACCGCGCGCTCGCGCTGCGCGACGCGGTCGAGGACTTCGAGTTCGCGGCCGACGACGGCCTCGGCGCCGCGTCCGGCGGACCGTCCGACGGCGCGGGCCCCGACGCGTCCGCCACCGCGGTCTCCGACGGGGGGACCGAGGGCGGGACCGACGCGGGGGACGCGGACGGCTCCTTCGACTTCCCGGACGGGGAGGGGGTGAACTGAGATGCTCGCCGACACCACCGTCTGGGCGTGGATCGGGCTGCTCGCGATGGGCGCCGGCACGGTCCCCCCGCTGTGGGCGTGGTACTCCCGGTCCTCGGAGACCGGCGAGTCGCACGCGGTCTACTACGGGACGCTCGCCGGCGTTACCGGCGTCGCGGCGCTCGCGTACCTCGCGATGGCGCTCGGCTTCGGCACCGTGCCGACGCCGGGCGGCGACCTCCCGGTCGCCCGCTACGTCGACTGGCTGATAACGACGCCGCTGCTCCTGTTGTACCTCGGGCTGCTCGCCCGCCCGTCGCGCCGGCTGCTCGGCGGCCTGATCGCGGTCGACGTGGTCATCATCGCGGGCGGAATCGCCGCCGTCGCTACCGTCGGAACCGTCTCGTGGGTCCTGTTCGGCGTCGCCGCGGCCGCGTACGCCGCGCTCGTCTACGGGCTGCTCGTCTCGCTCCCGCGGTCGGCCTCCGCCGAGGCCGACCGGGTCCGCGCCGTCTTCGGGACGCTTCGGAACATCACCGTCGTCCTCTGGACGCTGTACCCGGTCGTGTGGCTGCTCGCGCCAACCGGCTTCGGCCTGCTGACGCCGGCGACGGAGATGCTCGTGTTCGTCTACCTCGACATCGTCTCGAAGGTCGGGTTCGTCGTCGTCGCGGTCGCGGGCGCGGACGCGCTCGACCGCCTCGGCGCCGAGCGCGGGCTCGGTTCGGGGTCCGAGGCCGCCGGCTTCGACGCCGGCACCGACTCCGCCGACGGGGAGCACACGACCGTCCTCGGCGACGACTGAACCGGTTCGTTTCTCCTTTTTCTCTCTCTCTACTCCCCGTCCGCGACCAGATCCTTGTACCGCGCGCCGGTCTGTTTGAGCGTCTCGGTCGAGTAGAGCCGCTCGTGTGGGACGGGGAGGTGGTCGGCCGCCAGCTCGTCGATCTTCGCGTCGACCGCCTCGGCCTCGCGCCCGTGGATCATGGTGAACAGGTTGTACTCCCAGTCCTGGTCGCTCCGGCGCGGGCGGTGGTAACACAGCGTGACGTACGGGAGGCTCCCGACGGCCTCGCCGCGCTCGTCGAGCTCGTCGTCGGGCACGTCCCACACCACCATGCAGTTGTTCGTGAACCCGGTGACGACGTGGTTGACGACGCAGCCGATGCGCTTGATGCAGCCGTCCGCGAGGAGGCGCTCGACCGCCGCGAGCACGTCGTCGAGGGGGGCGTCGATCTCCTCGGCCACGTCGGCGTAGGGGGTCGGAGACAGCGGGAAGCCGTCCTGGATCGCCAAGAGGAGGTCGCCCTCGAGCGGCGTGAGATCGCCCCGGGCGCTCTCGGAGATGCGGGTGGCGGAGACCGCCGTCCCCTCCAGCGATTCCCGCGCGAACCGGTCGCCGTTGACGACGGGGAACTCCAGATCGATGTAATAGTCCGTGAGCATCGGGAGGTTCAGCACCTCGCAGCCGGTCCGCTCCTCGATCTCCGCGAGGATCGCGTCGCGCGTCTCCCGCGAGCCCGCCGTGACGACGAACCACTGGTTCCACTCGTGGTCGCGGCGGTAGTTGTGGTTCACCTGCCGGTAGCCGTTGATGACCTCGGCGACCTCGTCGAAGCGGTCCTCGGGCGCGCGCACCGCCGCCAGCGTCGACGACCCGATGACGGGCGGGTTGAGGACGGCCCCGAACCGCCGGAACACGCCGCGCTCCCGGAGGTCGCGCACGCGGTCGAGGACCTCGTCGGCGTCGACCTCGACGCCCGTCTCGGCCGCGATCTCGCGGGCCACCCGCTCGAAGGGGCGCGGCTCGACGGGGAAGCCGCTCTGGTACTCGTCGATGAGGGCCGCGTCGACAGCGTCGAGGTCGGCCCGCCAGTCGGCGTCCAGACTCATTGCCAGAGGTAAGGCGTCGAGGTATCTACGGGTTTCGGAGGCGGTTCGACGGGGACGGGGGTTCGGGACCGATCAGTCGTCAGCGGGGGCCTCGCCCGGGGCCGGGGCGAACGCCCGGGCGCTCTCCTCGAGCTGCGTCGTCGAGCAGCCGCCGACGGTCGCGGCCTGTTCGAGCGTCAGCGTGCGGGCGCGATACAGCGTGAGCGCGGTGGCGACGGATTTGGACGTCATCGGGAACAACTGTTCTCTAGATGGACGATCATATAACTCTAACGGCTTTCAAGGTGTATTACAGAATCTAGTAGCGATATAGTTGGCTGTTCTGGGCTTTTATTGAGTTAGAAATAGACATCTGTCTGTTTATACTATGCGACCAAGTACCACGGAACGGGTGCGATCGCCCCCGAATCACCGGGCTCGTCGCTCGCGCGCACTGCGATCGAGGCGGCGACGGGTCCCTCGTCCGAGGCGGCGACGGGTCACGCGTCCCCGCCGACGCGGGGGCTCTTCGGTTCCCAGCGTTCGGGAGGCGAGCGGGGGACTTTTCGTCGGGAAGGCCGAACGGAGCGTATGGCTCAGGCGACTCAGGAGTTCGGCGACTGGCCCCTTAAGCGGCTGATGACCGAGGTCTGCGGCTCCGGCCACAAGTCGGCCGACGACCTCACGCGCGCACAGGCGACCGAGGCGTTCGAGCGGGTTCTCGCGGACGAGCCGGACCCGACGACGCTCGGGGCGTTCTGGCTCGCCAACCGCTGGAAGCGGAACACGCCCGAGGAGCTGGGCGCGTACGTCGACGTGATGTGCGACCGCGTCGAGTACGCCGAGCCCGACGCCGACCCCGTCGACTGCGGCGCCAACTACGACGGGAAGGGGCGGTCAGCGATCCTCGGCGTCGCGGCGGGCGCCGTCGCGGCGGCCGCGGGTACTCCCGTCGTCGTCCACTCCGGCGACCGCGTGCCCACGCAGAAGCAGGACGCCTACAAGCACGTCTTAGACGAGCTGGGCGTCCACACCGAGCTGACGCCCGCCGACTCCGCCGACATGGTCGACGAGACCGGCTTCGGCTTCTACTACCAGCCCGCCTTTAACCCCGCGGTCGACGACCTCTGGGAGCGTCGGGACATGATGGGCGTCCGCACGTTCGTCAACACGATCGAGACGCTGGCGAACCCCGCCGGCGCCTCCACGCACCTCGGCTCCTTCTACCACCTCGCGTTCGCGAAGAAGGTGGTCGACACGTTCGTCGCAAGCGAGTTCCACGACCTCGACCGCGTGCTCATGTTCCAGGGGATGGAGGGGTACGACGACGTGCGCCCCGGCTACACCAAGGTCGCCGAGTGGGACGCGGGCGACGACGCGGACGACGCGGCGGGCTCCGAGGGCGCCTCCTTCACCGACTTCGAGATCGAGACCGCGGAGTACGGGATGGACCTCGAGGAGGACGACCTCGCGGTCGACGACGTCGCGGCCGAGTCGGCCGCGATCACCGAGGCGGTGCTGGCCGGCGAGCGCGACGGCCCCTTCGCCGACGCGGTCGCGGTCAACGCCGCGCTGCGGATCTACGCCGGCGAGGACGCCGACTCGATCGAGGAGGGCCTGGAACTGGCCCGCGAGGCCATCGACGACGGCTCCGCGCACGAGGTCCTCGAAGCGCTCCGCGCGTTCTGACCGCGGCGTCGGTCTCGTCTCTCGCCGCTTTTCGTTCGCCACTTTCCGCCCGCCGTTTTTTCGACTCGCCGTTCGGTCGCGTTCCGTGACCGCTACCGGCGCTTTCGGTTCGCTTTCAGCCCGCTTTCATCCCGATTTCACCCTGCTTTCTCTTCACGCTCATCTCTCTTTCGTCCCGCTTTCACCGCCCGAACCGCCGGATCTGGGTCGAATTTGGGAGAGAATTCGCAAAGGGGTCTTGAGGCCGTGGCGCCAAGTGAAGGTGTACCGAACATGATCCACGATACCGCTCCCCACCATGCCCACGTGTGAACACTGCGAGGCGCACGTCTCCGAACGGTTCGCCCGCGTGTTCGCGGACCCCCGCGGTCGGATACACGCGTGTCCGAACTGCTCGGCGAACGCCGGGATCGCGGAGGTCGCGAAGGAACGGTCGCAGAACGCGTAACTCCCGCTGACCGGTTCGTTCGGCCCTACCGTCCGCTTCCGCCCGCCGCCTACCGCTCGGGCGCGGGCGGCATCGAGCGCTTGTGAGCGCTGCGCTCGTACAACTCGACCACGCGGTCGACGGCCTCCTCGGGCACGTTGAGTTCGCGAACCGTCGCCGCCCGGGAGAGCCCGCCGTCGACGTGGACCGCCAGGATCGCGTCGACGGTGTCGTAGTCGAGTCCCATCTCCGCGGCGTCGGTCTGTCCCTCCCACATGCCCGCGGTCGGTTCCTGCATCACGAGGTCACGCGGGACCCCGACGTGGGCGGCCAGCTGGCGCACCTGCTGTTTGTACAGGTTCCCGATGGGGTTGCAGTCGACCGCCTGGTCGCCGTACTTCGTGAAGTAGCCCGTCATCGCCTCCGCGCGGTTTCCGGTCCCCAACACGACCCGGTTCTCGGCGTTGGCGACGAAGTAGTTCAGCACCGCGCGGGTCCGGACGTAGACGTTGCCCGCCGCCGTGCGGTCGTCTTCGGCCTCGGGGAACGCCGAGAAGAACGACTCCGCGATCGGCTGGATCTCGACCACGTCGTACTCGATCCCGAGATCGTGGGCGACGCGCTCGGCGTCGCTCATCACGTCCGGGTCGTTCACCTCCGCGGGCATCGTGATCCCGTGGAGCCCGTCCTCGCCGAGCGCCTCGACGGCGAGGTAGGCGGTCAGCGTCGAGTCGATTCCGCCGGAGAGCCCCAAGACGGCGCCCTCGGCGCCCGCGCCGTCGACGAGGTCGGCGATGAAGGAAACGATGCGCTCGCGGGTTGCCTCCAGCTCCTCGTCCGAGAGGAGGAGGTCGAGCGGGGGGTCGTCCGACAGCAACACCGACTGGTCCGAGGTCCGGCTCATGGGGAGAGCCTAGGACCGAGGCGACTAATACCTCCCCGTCGGCGCGGGGAACTGGACGCGCGTCGGGTTCCGCCGGAGTCGCTCGTGTTCGGCCTACAGCAGCCCCTCGTGTTCGGCCAACAGCAGTCCCTCCAGCGTCGCGTCGTTCGTCGGCGCCTCCCGGGCGATCGCCAGCGCCTCGTCGATCGGCACCGACCGCGGGACGAGGAACTCGTTGCTGTCGTGGTCGACGTCGACCGGCTCTAACCCCTCCGCGAACACGTAGCCGCGCTTGTGGCGCAACACGCCCGTCGAGCACCACACCTCCTGGAGCAGCGCGGTCGACGACGGCTCGAACCCGGTCTCCTCGGCGAGCTCGCGGGCCCCCGCCTCGGTGTACGACTCGCCGGCCTCGACGATCCCAGCGGGGAGCTCCAGCTGGGTGTTCCGCACGGTCGGGCGGTACTGCTCGACGAACAGCACCCGGTCGTCGGCGACCGCGACCACGACCGTCGCGGGCGACAGCTCCGCCCAGTAGTACTTCTTCTCGGTCCCGTCGGGCTGCTCGACGCGGTCGTAGCCGCCGACGAACCACCCCTCGTCGTACTCGACGACGACCTCCCGGACCGGCCACTCCGGCTCGCCGGGCAGCGAGTGGTTGCGGCCGTCGTCGAAGGCCGGCAGGTCGCGAAGGTCGTCGCTCACGGCCGAACCACCTCCACGTGGTAGACCCGCCCGTCCCGGCGGACGCGGACCCCGTCGTCGGTCGCGGCCTCCGGCACCTGCCGAGTGAGGGCGTCCACCTCGTCGAACGGGGTGTGGGTGAACCACTCCTTGATCCCGTACGAGTCAGCCAGGTACGGGTCGGACCGCCCGTCGTCGCTCGCGAGGGCGCTCGTGAGGAACGGGTACCGCCGGTCGGAGACGTTGTTCACGTCGGCCGCGGTCTCGTTCGTCTCGATCGGCTCGGCGGTGAGGTAGTACGGGTCGCCGCTCCCGAGGTAGCTCGGGAGCGCCCCCAACGCGAGCAGGGCGACGGCGACCAGGGCGATGGCGACGAGGAGGTTCCGGGTGACCCGGCGCATGGTCCGCGTTGGCGCCGCCGGGGAATACCGGTTTCGACCGCGGCGGTCACCGCCTCTCCCGCCACGTCCCGTCCTCGACCTCGCCACGTCCCGTCCTCGACCTCGCCACGTCCCGTCCTCGACCTCGCCACGTCCCGCCCGCGACCCCGCTGCGGCCGACGCGCTTTACTCGCCCGCGGCCCACGCTCGCCCATGGAGTTCCGGTTCGAGCTGGCGCTGTGTGCCGCGCTCGAATCCCCGGACCGCGTCGTCGCCCGCCAGCTCGGGGCGGGGATCGAGAACCCGGGCGGCCGGATCGTCGACGTCTGCGTGCTGACCCCCGGGCCGGCGTTCGACCGGCGCGCAGCGATCTCGCCCGCCCGGATCCCGGACCCCGCGATCGAGGCCGCCGTCGGCCCGGGCGAGGCGGTCCCCCTCGCGGAGGCGTTCGACCTCCCCCCGGACCGCGCCGAGGCGGTCGCCGAGCGCGCGGCCGAGGTCGGCTACCTCGAACGCGAGCGCCGCGACGGGCGCCCGGTCGTGCGCGCGACCGCCCGGTACCCCGACGACTGGGTCGGCTCGCTGACAGCGATCGAGAACAAGCCGGACCTCGGCACGCCCGGCGACCTGTCGGCCCAGCTGCGGTACGACGCCGCGCTGGGACTGTTCGACGAGGTCGTGCTCGCGACCGCCTCGTACGTCACCCGCGCGCACCTCAACCGGATCCCGGAGTCGATCGGCGTCTGGCGGTTCGACCCCGATTCTGGCGACCGCGAGGTCGTCCGGGAGCCGACGCCCCTCGATCCCGGCGCGCCCGGCGTCGAGATCCGCGAGGAGCGCGGGCTCCGGACCGACGTGGCGCTCGTCGACCCCGCGGCGAAGGCGCGGAAGCGCCGCCGGATCGCCGAGCGCGCCTACGGGAAGGGGTGGCGCCCGGACCCGCCGGCCTGCGCGCACGCGACGACGACCGCCGACGGGCGCCCGTACTGCGAGCGGTTCGACCGGGTCGTCGACCCCGGCCGCGACTGCGGCGCGGCCTGCGACGCGTACGAGCCCGCGGAGCCGCCCGCCACAGATCGGGACGGCCTCCGCGACGCACGGACCGCGTGGGTGGCCGACCCCGCGGGAGCCGGCCCGCGGCGTCAGTCCGGGCTCTCGCGGTTCCTGTGAGCGCTCGCCCCTACCTTCACCGTCCCTAATCCCTACCCTCGTCCCTAATCCCTACCCTCGTCCCTACCTCCACCCTCGCCCCTACCTTCACCGTCCCTAATCCCTACCCTCGTCCCTAATCCCTACCCTCGTCCCTACCTCCACCCTCGCCCCTACCTTCACCGTCCCTACCCCCCACCACCGTCCCCACCCCCAACCCCGCCGACCACCGGATCCGCGTGGCAACGCTTTATACGTCGACGGCGGAACGTGTAGGTATGGACGAGATCGAAGACGTGTTCGTCGCGCGGCTGATGACGAGCGACCTGCACACGGTGACGCCGGACACGCTGGTCGAGGACGCGGCGGCCGTGCTGCTCGACAACGACATCAGCTCGGCGCTGGTCGTCGACGACGACGGCGCCTTGGTCGGCATCCTCACCACGACCGACTTCGTCGACATCGTCGCGAAGAGCCAGCCGAAGGCCGAGACCACGGTCGAGCGCTACATGAGCCGCGACCCGATCACGGCGAGCGCGCAGGACTCCGTCTCGGCGGTGGCCGCGACGATGGTCGAACACGGGATCCACCACGTCCCCGTCGTCGACGGCGACGAGCCGATCGGGATCATCACCACCTCCGACTTCGCCGCCTACGTCTCCTCGCCGGAGGCGAAGTCGGCGTAGCTCGGTCGCCCCTTCCGTTCTGTCCGTCTCGGACCGCGGCGTCACCGACTGTCGCTTCCTCGAGTGCCGCGTCCGCGACGCCGACAAGTGCCGCCCCTTTCTGTGGGGTATTACCCGCGGATCGCGTACCGCACGCTATGTCCGATCACCTGCACCTCAACCTCTTCACCATGGCCTCGGTCGAGCACGTCTCGCCCGGGTCGTGGACCTACCCCGGCGACCGCTCGCCGGAGTACACCGACCGCGAGTACTGGACCGAGGTCGCGCGCACCGCCGAGCGCGGGGGCTTCGACGCGGTGTTCTTCGCCGACGTGCGCGGGATCTACGACGTGTACGGCGACGACCGCGAGACGGCCGTCGAGAAGGCGGTCCAGACGCCCGCGAGCGACCCGCAGCTCGTCGTCCCCGCGATGGCGGAGGTCACCGACGACCTCGGCTTCGCCGTGACGCGCTCGACGACCTACACCCACCCCTACCAGCTCGCGCGGGAGTTCTCCACGCTCGACCACCTCACCGACGGGCGCGTCGCGCTCAACGTCGTCACCTCCTACCTGGAGTCGGCCGCCGAGAACCTCGGGCTCTCGGAGCGGGTGGACAAACAGACCCGCTACGATCGGGCCGACGAGTTCCTCGACGTCTGTTACAAGCTCTGGGAGGAGTCGTGGGAGGAGGATGCCGTCGAGGTCGACCGCGAGGCGGGCCGGTACACCGACCCCGAGAAGGTCTCCGCGATCGACCACGAGGGCGAGCACTTCTCGGTGCCCGGCCCCCACGGCTGCGAGCCCTCGCCACAGCGCACGCCCGTGATCTATCAGGCGGGCTCGTCGGACCGCGGGCGCGAGTTCGCGGCTGCGAACGCGGAGGGCGTCTTCGCCAGCCAGCCCACCGAGGAGGGCGTCCGTGAGTACATGACGGACGTGAAGTCGCGGGCGGCTGACCACGGGCGGGACCCCGAGAGCCTCCGCTTCTTCATCGGCGTCGTGCCGATCGTCGGCGAGACGGAGGCGGCCGCCGAACGGAAACACGAGGCGTACAAGAGCCACGTCGACGTCGAGGCGACGCTCGCGCTCCTCTCCGGGTTCCTCGACATGGACCTCTCGGAGCTGGACCCCGACCAGAAGGTCGAACACATCGAGACCGACGCGATTCAGGGGACGATGAACGCGTTCACGAAGGCCCAGCCGGACCGCGAATGGACCGTCCGCGAGGTCGCGGAGTTCTGCGGGCTCGGCACCACCTCCCCGAAGATCGTCGGCACCCCGGAGCAGGTCGCCGACGAGCTGGCGTACTGGCACGAGGAGGTCGGCGTCCACGGCTTCAACGTGAAGGAGGTCGTCCGCCCCGACTCGCTGACGGACTTCGTCGACCTCGTCGTCCCCGAGCTGCGCGAGCGCGGGCTCGTCCCCGATCCGGACGACGCGGGGGACGCGCCGCGCGGCGACGGCACCCTCCGCGAGCGGCTCCTCGGGACGGGCCAGTCCCGGCTCCGCGAAGACCACCCGGCGAAGCAGTGACCGAGGGCGGTTCCCCCCGTCCTCGCGGCGATCTCCCGGGCCGCTAAGGCGACAACGCTGCCGCCCCCGGCACGCTTAAGTGGATTCCCCCGCTTGTCTCAGGTGACGCTTCGCTTGGAGGGCCGAAGCGTCAGCGGGGACCTACTGAACGACACGCTCGTGCCACCTTTTCCCGGCACGGGCGTGCCGTTCGTTCCTTTGATTGCGAGAGCGGCCGGTCTCTTTCGGCGGTGTCGCTTGCCGCCCGTGTGTCTCGCCGCCGGTGTGTCCCGCTGACCGTAGCGACGCGCCCGTCTCGCCGACACGTCCAAGAGCCTCGGCGTCGACCCCCGCGTATGCCGCTCTTACAGTTCTCGACGAGCCTGTCGCTCTCGCCGGCCGAGCGCGAGTCGTTCGCCGCGTTCGTCACCGACCGGTACGTCGAGGAGATGGAGACGACCGCCGGGCACGTCGCGGTGACGGTCTCGGAGCTGGACCGTTCGGCGATGACCCTCGGTCGCGCCGTCGACGGACCCCTGCTGTTCCTCGACGCCGAGATCAGGGAGGGGCGCCCGTTCGAGTACAAGCGCGCGTTCGCGCTCGCCGTGATGGAGCACGCGGTCGCGGAGTTCGGCGTCCCGGAGCCGAACGCGAAGGTCGTGTTCACCGAGCACGCGGGCGCGGACATGATGGGAATCGACCGGGTCGGCGGCGACTGGACGGGCGAGTGACGGGAGCGACGGCTCCTCGGAGTCGCAGGTCCCGGCAGCCTTCGCCGCGATCGCGGCCGCCGCTCGCCTCAGAGCCGCTCGCCCTGGTACGTCCCGTCGTAGGTCCCGTCGTGGTCCGCCCGCGCGAGGACCAGCTGGGCGATCCGCGCGCCGGGCTCGATCTCGATCGGGTGGCCCACGTCGAGCCGCCCCTCGCCGACCCCCTCGTAGCCCGCGTCCCAGACCGCGGTGTCGAGGGTACAGGAGTTCCGCAGCAGCGTCGACCGCGGGAGCACGAACCCGATCCGCTCGTCCGGGATCCGCACTGGCTCGCCGTACCGGACCACGTACGTCCCCGCGTCCAGCCGGTACGCGCCGTCCTCCGGGTCGAGCTCCTCGCGCTCCCCCACTCGCTTCCCGTCGCGGCGGACCGCGCCCGGCTCCGTCTGCTCGAAGACGGCGCCGACCGTGAGGTCGACCCCGTTCGGCTGTCGCTGCTCGTCGTCGAGGTCGGCGTCGCCTCCTTCGAGCGCCGCCGCGACCCTCGCTCCCGAGTCGAACATGCTCGACCGGACCCGCGGGCGAGACTAAACGGTGTCGCCCGCGATCGCGGCGCCGATCGCTCAGATCGGCAGGATCGCTGAAACCTCAGAATTCGGGAGGTATAGGCCTTTATCGGCCTTATACACTCGTTACGTCTATTCCTGTCATGGGGGATGATACCAGTCTCGTCTGCCCGCAAAATCCGCCGGTTCGACCGATCTAACACGGTCGATCTTGCAGAAAACTCGCGGGTTTTATATCCTCGGGAGAGCCACCTTCGGATGATATGGGACAGACGATTACGGAGAAAATCCTCGATGACCATCTCGTCGAGGGCGAGCTGACGCCCGGCGAGGAGATCGGCATCGAGATCGACCAGGTGCTGACGCAGGACACGACGGGGACGATGGTGTGGCTCCAGTTCGAGGCGCTGGAGATGGACGAGGTCCAGACGGAGCTCGCCGCGCAGTACTGCGACCACCAGACGTACCAGTTCGACTTCAAGAACACCGACGACCACCGGTTCCTCCGCTCCGCGGCCGGCACGTACGGCGCGTACTTCTCCCGGCCCGGCAACGGGATCTGCCACCAGGTCCACAAGGAGAACTTCGCGGCGCCCGGCAAGACGCTGCTCGGCTCCGACTCGCACACGCCGACCCCCGGCGGGCTCGGCCAGCTCGCGATCGGCGCCGGCGGGCTCGACATCGCCGTCGCGATGGGTGGCGGCCCCTACTACGTCGAGATGCCCGAGGTCGTCAACGTCCACCTCGAAGGCGAGCTCCCCGAGTGGGCGACCGCCAAGGACATCGCGCTCCACCTGCTCGGCGAGCTGACCGTCAAGGGCGGCGTCGGCAAGATCTTCGAGTACACCGGCCCCGGCGCCGAGAACCTCTCGATCCCCGAGCGGACCACGATCACGAACCTCGGGACCGAGCTCGGCGCCACGTCGTCGATCTTCGCGACCGACGAGAAGACCAAAGACTGGCTCGCGCGCCAGGACCGCGAAGACGAGTACGTCGACCTCCAGCCCGACGAGGACGCGGAGTACGCCGAGACGATCGAGGTCGACCTCGACGAGCTCGAGCCGCTCGTGGCCGCGCCGTCGATGCCCGACAACGTCGCCCCCGTCAGCGAGTACGAGGGCACCGACGTCGAGCAGGTCATCATCGGCTCCTGTACCAACGGCGCCTACGAGGACATCCTCCCCAGCGCGAAGATGCTTGAGGGACGCGAGGTCTCGAAGAGCACCGAGATGATCGTCGCGCCCGGCTCCAAGCAGGCCTCCGAGATGCTGGCCCGCGAGGGCTGGACCGCCGAGATGATGGCGGCCGGCGTCAACTTCTCTGAGGCGACCTGCGGTGCGTGTATCGGTATCGGTCACGTGCCCGCCTCCGACTCCGTCTCGCTGCGCACCTTCAACCGCAACTTCGAGGGTCGCTCCGGCATCGAGGACGACTCCGTCTTCCTCTGCTCGCCCGAGGTCGCCACCGCGGCGGCCATCACCGGCGAGATCGTCGACCCGCGCGACCTCGCCGACGACCTCGGCGACCTCGAGGCGCCCGGCCTGGAGATGGGGACGAAGTACGGCCCCGGCATGGGCGAGGACGACTCCGACATCATCTCGCCCGACGAGGCGATCGACGACGGCCTCGTCAAGGGCCCGAACATCGGCGACGTGCCGCTCAAAGACGGGATCGACGTGGACGGCGGCGAGGCCCTCCTCAAGATGGAGGACAACATCACCACCGACCACATCATCCCGGCGACGGCGGACATCCTGAAGTTCCGCTCGAACATCGAGAAGCTCTCCGAGTTCACGCTCTCGCGCGTCGACGACACGTTCGCGCAGCGCGCCCTCGACGCCGACGGCGGCGTCCTCGTGGCCGGCGAGAACTACGGTCAGGGCTCCTCGCGCGAGCACGCCGCCCTCTGTCCGATGTACCTCGGCATCGAGGCGGTCTTCGCCCAGAGCTTCGCCCGCATCCACAAGGCGAACCTCTTCAACTTCGGTATCGTCCCGCTCGCGATCGACGCGGAGACGTACGAGAAGATCGACCAGGGCGACGACCTCGAGATCGTCGACGACGTGCCCGCGGGCGTCCGCTCCGGGCAGGAAGAGTTCACCGTGAGCGTCAACGGCGAGTGGGAGTTCACCGCCGACCTCGACGCCTCCGAGCGCGAGCGCGACATCCTCGCGGCCGGCGGCAAGCTCTCGTGGGTCAAACAGCAGCACGCCGACGGCGGCTCCGGCGCGGCGCCGGCCGACGACTGAGCGCGCTGTCTAGCGAGACTCACCGGTCCGTTTTCCACATTTTTCGACGCGTCCGTCCTTCGAGCGGCGGCTGTGCGGATCGGCGTCGTGACGCGGCTCTCGATGTTTAAATACCGTCTTTCCCTCGCCATCCTGCGACACTCACTCCCGACATCGATCACCGCGGTCCGATCAGAACAGGTCGTCGACGTCGCGCCGCTTCCGCTCCGCCAGTTCCACGTGGTCAGCGAGCCGCGCGGCCACCTGCGGACGGGCCTCCGGCGTGCGGAGGAACGCGAACAAAAGCTCCGCGAACGTCGTCCGGCCGGTGCCGCGCTCCGCGTGCGCGAGCACCGCCGCGGCCTCGAACGTCTCCTCGTCGCCGGGGGCGACCGCGCCGGCCAGCGCCGGCGCCGCGAGGCGCGCGGCCGCCAGGTCGAGGTCGCCGAACCGCGGCGCCGCGCCCCCGATCCGGAGCGTCGGCGGGGCCGCGCGCTCGATTGTCTCGGGATCGGTCGCGAGCCGGCGACACCAGTCGCGGACGGGGGCGACGTCGACCCCGCGCGGCGCCGCCCCGACTCCGTCGAGGTACTCGACCGCGTTCTCGGCGCAACCGACCGCCCCGGACCAGTTGCGGGCGCCGGCGTGATGAGTCGCCGCGGCGGTCGCGATCAGCCCGTGGAGGAGGCGCTCGTCGGGGCCCTCGGCGAGCGGGAGCCACGCCGCCTCCCACGGGTCGTGCGCCGCGAGGACGTGTCCCTCGTTGAACAGCGCGGCGCCGGCACGGAGCGCGGCGGAGACCGGCGGATCGGCGTCGCCGGGGGTGGCTCCGTCGGCGGCCGGCTGGACGTCTCCGTCGGCGGCCGCCCCGACGCCGGGCCCGCGGTCGCGGTCGGTCATATCCGTCCGTCGGGGACTCCGACGGATAAGCGATGAGGATGCCCGCGGTGAGCGCCGGGATCGGAAGGGCGGGCGGAACGGGAAGGGAAGCGTCAGCGGGAGGCGAAGGTTGGAGGGCGAGCGTCAGCGGGATCGGTGGTTCGTCGCGATCAGCCGTCGGCGGCGCCGGCCGGACCGTCGCCGGGCGCCGACCGCGCGCGGTCGACGACGCGGTCGAGCGCGTCCGGGTACCGACGCTGGAGGGCGACACCGGCGACCGCGCCGGCGACGGCGGCCGCGGCGAACGCGGCCGCGGTCGGGAACGCGGCGACCGCCAGCGTCAGGACCGGCACGGCGGCGAGCGCGGCCGTCGCGCGCCACGAGGGCGCGCGGTCGGCGGGCGCCGGACCGGTGTAGAGGTCGGGGTGTCTCGTGCGTCTGGAGGGTGAATCTCGTGTCATCGTGTGTCCTGTGTTGGTGGCGCGAGTCCTCGCGCCGCGGTCGGAGTCGGTGCGTCGGTCGGGGACCGCGGAGACCGAGAGCGGCCGGCGTCCGCTACCGGGGACGCGCCTCGTGGACCCCGACGATCTCGGTGAGGTCGTCGACCTCGGCGTCCGGCGCGAGCCGGAGCGAGGCGTCGACCTCAACCGTGAGGTCGTTGAGGCGCGGCCGGAGGGCGACAACGTCGACGCGTTCGACGTCGACGCCGTCGCGGCCGGCGAGCTTGTCGCGAACCCCGGCGTGGAGGTCGCCCGCGGCGTCGCGGGGAACCGCCAGCCGGAGCGCGACGTCGGTCGCGCGGTGGCAGGGTTGGACTGCCATACGGACCCGGGAGGGAGTCGATTCCTCACCCCGAGGCTCTGCCGCTTGAGCTACCGGGTCCAACTGTCGGAAGGGGGGGAGAGAAGACGGCGCTCGCTCCGACGGGCGAAGCCGACCGCCCCCGCGTCGGGGTTTACGCGGCGACGGCGTCGAAGCGAGCGACGACCGTTCCGCGACCCCGCTTCCCGACGCTCCAGAGGGGGGCGAGCGCCGGGATGGTGTCGCGGACGGTCATGGGTGGGGCACCCGGCGGAGGGATCCGCGCGGGTGTAGATTGACCAACAGGTGGAACCGAGTTAATAGTTGCTCGTGTGTGCGAATCAATGGCGTGATTCGTCGGCGCGAGAATATTCTCTTCAGTTATCGCGTGCGAACAACGCGGGACGGCTCCGGCCACCAGTACACTAAGAAGGGCGGCGGTCGTACGTTCGGTAGACGTGTCCAGCCTGTTGCCGGTCATCGCGGCGATCCTCGTGTCGGGACTCGTCGTCCAACTGATCGCTCACCGTCTGAAGGTGCCGAGCGTCATCTTCTACCTCCTCATCGGCGTCGTGTTGGGGCCGGAGGTGCTGGGGCTCGTGACCCTCGAGACGTTCGGAGGCGGGCTCGAGATCATCGTCGGGCTCAGCGTCGCGATCATCGTCTTCGAGGGGGCGTTCGCCCTGCGGATCGATCGGATCCGGGGCGCGTCGACCGTCTCCCTCCGGCTGGTGACGGTCAGCGCCCTCGTGATGTTCCTCGGGACGGCGGCCGCGGTGCGGTTCCTCGAAGGGGCCAGCTGGGAGATCGCGCTGCTCATCGGGGCGCTGCTCGTGGCGACGGGGCCGACCGTGATCACGCCGATTCTCAACGTCGTCCGCGTCAGGGACCACGTCGCCACCGCGCTGGAGACCGAGGGGATCATCAACGACGTGACCGCCGCGATCGTCGCCGTGGTGATCTTCGAGACGCTGCTGCTCGACGACCTCGGCGTCCCCGCGACCCTGCTCTCGTTCCTCCAGCGGCTCGGCGTCGGCGTGGGCGCCGGGGTGCTCGCGACGGTGGTTATCTACTACCTGTTGAACAGCGAGTTCGTCCCCGAGCGCGACGTGCAGGCGTCGCAGTTCCTCGTGCTGGCGGCGGCGGTGGGGGCGTTCGCGGCCGCCGAGGCGGTCGCCGCCGAGGCGGGGATCGCGGCGGCTGCGACGAGCGGGATCATCCTCGGCAACCTCGACATCGACAACAGAGAGGAGATCGAACGGTTCGCGGAGAACACGACGCTCGTCGTCCTCTCGTTCGTGTTCATCTCGCTGGCCGCGCTGATCGACATCGAGGCGATCGCGGCGCTCGGCGTCGGCGCCGTCGGGCTCGTCTTGGTGATCATGCTCGTGCTCCGGCCGCTCGGAGCGATCATCGCCACCGCCGGCGTCGAGCGGTTCACGTGGCCGGAGCGGCTGTTCATCGCAGGCGTCGGCCCGCGCGGGATCATCCCCGCGAGCGTGGCCACGCTGTTCGCGATCGAGCTGGAGCTGGCGGGCAGCGTCGAGGCGGGCGAGCTGCTGGTCGGGACGGTGTTCGCCGTCATCTTCGCGACGGTCGCGATCGAGGCCGGGCTGGCGCGGCAGATCGGCGACGTTCTCGGAGTGTCACCAATGCGCACGATAATCATCGGCGGCGGTCGGGTCGGCCGGGCGCTCGCCACACGGCTGGAGCGGCGGGGCGAGTACGTCGTCATCGTCGAGATCGACGACGAAGAGATCGAACGCGCGCGCTCGGACGGGTTCACCGTGTACGAGGGCGACGGCAGCGACACGGAGGCGCTGCGGGGCGCCGGTATCGAGGACGCCAAGCGGGTGATCACGGTGACCGGCGACGACGACATCAACCTCCTCGCGTGCCAGCTCGCGATCACGAAGTTCGATGTCGAATCGGTGTACTCCCGGGTGAACGAGCCGGACAACGTCGACGCGTTCGAGAGTCTCGGCGTCAAGGGCATCGACTCGCCGACGGCCACCGCCGTCGCCATCGACGACGAGATCGAGCGTCCGGCGATCACCCACTGGATGAACGAACTCGGCGACAGCCACGACGTACAGGAGGTCGAGGTGACCGCGGAGGACCTCGCCGGGAAGACGATCCGCGACCTCAACGCGGAGATCCCCGACGGCACCTTCGTCGCCGTCGTCAGCCGCGACGGCGAGAATCACGTGCCGTCGGCGGACAGCGTGCTGGAGTACGGCGACCACGTCACCTTCATCGGCGACACGGACGCCGTCAAGCGCGCGATGGAGCGGTTCCATCCGCACGACTGACGGCGGGCCCCGCGGTCGTCGATGTGGACGCGGCTCACAGGATTCGCCGTTCGACGTGTCCAAAACCGTCCTGACGGAGTCCTGCGGAGCGAAGCGAGCGCAGGGCACGTCAGGGCGCGAACGCAGCGGCTGACGAACGAAGTGAGTCAGCCGCAAAGTGAGCGTCCTGACGGAGATTTGAACTCCGGTCCCTGGCTCCGCAAGCCAAGAGGATAGTCCACTACCCTATCAGGACTCAAATACACGTACCGCGCTAGTACTTAAGACGGTTACGGTCCGCGGGACGCGTGGCGAACGGTCGCATGCGGCGCGGTCGGGGGCCGGCAATGGGTACCCGTTTATCTCCGTTGCGCCCCTCTGGCCCGGTATGAACAGGCGTTCCCTCCTTGCGGCGGCCGCGGCGCTCTCCGTCGCGGGTTGTGTCGGTGCCGGCGGATCGCCGGGCGGGGCGGGCGGGGCGGACGCCGAGTCAGGGGCCGACGCCGCCGACGCCGACGGTGGCAACACCACCGCGGGCGAGGGGACGGACGGGAGCGTGCCGGAAACCGCCGCCGACCCCGACCTCCTGTCGACCGACCTCGTTGAGGTCGAGTCCGACCCGTCGGAAGACACTGGATCGGCCGGCGGCGAGGCCGCGATCGGATTCGCGCCCGACGAGGTCGCGGTGGCGGGGACGGTCGTCGGGGAGACGGGATGTCACGGGGCGGAGATCGCGGACGCGGCCGTCGACGACGACGGCGCGTTCCGCGTGGTCGTCGCCGCGGTCGACCGGTCCGCGCCGGACCGGCTGTGCACCCAGTCGCTGACGGCGGTCGGCTACGAGCTGGAGGCGCGGTTCGACGGCGGGGTCCCCGAGACCGTGGCGGTGGTCCACGACGACGCGGGGGGCCGCGAGACGGTCGCGACCGATCGGCCGGACGACGCGTAGGAGGGAGACGGGGCGGCCCGGATTGCACACCTTTTGTACCGACGGGACCGATGGACGGGTATGACGACGCACCGACCCGCGCCGGCGACGCCGCGGGGCCCGCGGAGCGAGCGCCCCGATTCGACCGCGAGACCCCCGCAAGGACAACGCTTATCCGCGGACTCGACAACCGAGGTGGTACGCGTATGGGAGTGATAGAGGACGTCTACGAGGATCTCGACACCGACGTCGAGTTCGAGGAGTTCGAGGCGGCCGTCGAGGATAAGGTCGAGCAGATGGGCGGGCTCGCCGACGAGGAGACGGCCGCGATGCTGATCGCCCACGAGCTGCGCGACGAGGAGGCCGACACGATCGCCGACATCGAACCGGGGATGAACGAGGTGAAGTTCCTCGGGAAGGTGACCGCCATCGGCGACGTCCGCACGTTCGAGCGCGACGACGAGGACGCCGAGGAGGGCCGCGTCTGCAACGTCGACGTGGCGGACGCCTCCGGCTCCGTGCGGGTCGCGCTGTGGGACGACATGGCCGCGGCGGCCGAAGAGGAGCTCGAGGTCGGCCAGGTGCTCCGCGTCATGGGCCGCCCGAAGGAGGGGTACAGCGGCCTCGAGGTGAGCGCGGACAAGGTCGAGCCGGACGAGGACGCCGAGGTCGACGTGCAGGTGCTCGACACCTACCGGGTGGAGGACCTCTCGCTCGGCGCCTCCGACGTGGACCTCGTCGGACAGGTGCTCGACACGGACGCGATCCGGACGTTCGACCGCGACGACGGCTCCGAGGGGCGGGTCGCCAACCTCACCGTCGGCGACGAGACGGGTCGCGTGCGCGTGACGCTGTGGGACGGCAAGGCCGACCTCGCCGAGGAGTTCGAGGCCGGCGAGGTCGTCGAGGTCGGCGACGGCTACGTCCGCGAGCGCGACGGCGACTTGGAGCTCCACGTCGGCGACCGCGGCACCGTCGAGCGCGTCGACGAGGACGTGGAGTACGTCCCGGAGACCGCCGACATCGCGGACCTGGAGATCGGCGAGACCGTCGACATCGGCGGGGGCGTCATCGAGACCGACCCGAAGCGCACGTTCGACCGCGACGACGGCTCCGAGGGGCAGGTCCGGAACGTCCGGATCAAAGACGACACCGGCGAGATCCGCGTCGCGCTGTGGGGCGACAAGGCCGATCGCGAGATCGAACTGGCCGACCGCGTCGTCTTCACCGACGTGGAGATCCAGGACGGCTGGCAGGACGACCTCGAGGCCTCCGCGAACTGGCGCTCGACGGTCACCGTCCTTGAGGAGGGGAGCGACGCGGCCGGCGGGGGCGCGGACGGCGCCCGCGGAGCCGGCGCTTCCGACTCCGGGAGCGACGACCGCGGCGGGAACGAGACCGGACTCGGCGCCTTCGCCGAGGACGGGCAGAAGGCGGCCGCCGAGGCCGTCGCGGGCGAGACCGCCGACGGCGACGGAACCGGCGGGACCGGCGGCGAGAGCGGGGGCGCCGGCGGCGCCGCGGCCGCGACGGCGGAGCGGTCGACCGAGGACGTCGAGTTCACCGGGACGGTCGTCCAGACCGGCGATCCCGTCGTGCTGGACGACGGCCAGCGCACGAAGAGCGTCGAGACCGACGCGAGCCTCCGCCTCGGCGAGGAGGTCACGGTGCGCGGACCCGAGCGAGACGGGACGATCGACGCCGACGACGTGTTCTGATCGGGCGGGCGCGCGGCGCGCGGAACAGCCGGCGACGGAGCGACGGTCAACGCGGGGACGGCGGCCGCCGACGGGAGCGACGGAGTAGCGCCGACGCAGTCGCTCGGCGGCGGAGAGCGGGTAACGGAAACGTTTTACGGCGACCGGACGCGACTGTGTGTATGAGTGTCGAGTTGCCGTTCGCGCCGGTCGACGGGATCATCCGGCGGAACGCCGGGGACCTCCGCGTGAGCGCGGACGCCGCCGAGGAGTTGGCTCGCCGGATCCAAGCGCACGGCGCGGAGCTGGCGATCGACGCGGCCGAACGGGCAACCGAGGACGGACGGAAGACGCTGATGGCGTCCGATTTCGGCGTCGAACAGGTGATCAGCCGCGAGGATCTCACCCTGCCGGTCGCCCCCATCGACCGGATCGCGCGGCTCCGGATCGACGACCGGTACCGCGTGGGCGTCGACGCGCGGATCGCGCTGGCCGACATCTTGGAGGACTACGCCGACAACGTCGCGAGCGCGGCTGCGACGCTCGCGCGCCACGCCGACAGACGGACCGTACAGGCCGAGGACATCGAGACGTACTTCGCGCTGTTCGAGTAGATGCGCTTCGGCTACAGCGAGCGGTGTCTCGAACACGACACCGGCGAACGGCACCCGGAGAACCCGGACCGGCTGCGCGCGATCCGCCGCGGGCTGGCGAAGCGGCACGGCGTCGAGTACGCCGAGGCGGACCCAGCGACGCGCGAGGAGGTCGTCGCGGTCCACGACGCGGAGTACGTCGACGAGCTGGAGGCGTTCGTCGACGACGGCGGCGGGAACTGGGACCCAGACACCGTCGCGAGCGAGGGGACGTGGGACGCCGCGCTCACCTCGGCGGGGCTCGCCCAGTGGGCGGCTCGCTCCGCGCTCGACGGCGACGACGGCCGCGACACCCCCTTCGCGCTCGGCCGGCCGCCGGGCCACCACGCGGTGCCCGACGACGCCATGGGGTTCTGCTTCTTCAACAACGCCGCCGTCGCGACCCAGACCGTCCTCGACGAGGGCGCCGCGGACCGGGTCGCGATCTTCGACTGGGACGTGCACCACGGGAACGGCACCCAGGACGTGTTCTACGAGCGCGGCGACGTGCTCTACGCGTCGATCCACGAGGAGGGGCTCTACCCCGACACGGGCGCGCTCGACGAGACCGGCCGCGACGAGGGCGAAGGGACGACGGTGAACCTCCCGCTCGCGGCCGGCGCGGGCGACGCCGACTACCTCTACGCCATCGACGAGGCGGTCGCGCCAGCGATCGAACGGTTCGACCCCGACCTCGTGATCGTCTCGGCCGGGTTCGACGCCCACCGCCACGACCCCATCTCGCGGATGCGCGTCTCCTCGGAGGGGTACGCGCTGATGACCGACCGGATCCGGTCGGTCACCGACGAGGTCGGCGCCGCGAACGCCTACGTGCTCGAGGGCGGATACGGGCTCGACACGCTGGCCGAAGGCGTCTCGATGGTCCACGAGACGTTCGACGGGCGCACTCCCGTCGGCGACGACGATGACCCCGACGACGAGACGGAGTCGCTGGTCGCGGAGCTGCGGGAGCTCCTCGATCTGTAGAACGGAACCGCGATCGACGCCCGGGAGTCGGTTTTTGAGGGTTTCGTCGACGCCGGGCCCGCGGTTCGCGATGCTCACCGCTCGTTGATCGGTAAGAACGAAAACGCCCGGAGCGGGATTTGAACCTCAGTCGTTCCGCTCGTTTCACTCGCTCCACTCTCTGGTTCAAATCCCTTGTCTGGGTTCGTCGACGCCGGACTCGCTCGTCGCTGACGCTCCTCGCTCGTAGTCGGCGTCGACAGGAACGCCCGGAGCGGGATTTGAACCCGCGTCACGACCGTGACAGGGTCGTATGATGGGCCACTACACCATCCGGGCAAACAGCGACAGACCCCGAAGCGTCGGGACGCCCGGAGCGGGATTTGAACCCGCGTCACGACCGTGACAGGGTCGTATGATGGGCCACTACACCATCCGGGCTTGTCGCAGTCATTCGTACCCCTGTCTGGCAAATAAGGCTTGTCATCCCCGCCGACGATGGTGACCGGTGACAGGGACCGACGGCGGCGCGGTTGGTCGTGCCAAGGCCGATCGCAGCCGGATCGGTCGCGTCCAAGTCGATCGCGGCGGTACCCTTTTGTGTGATACCCGCGTGAGTTAGGGTATCGCACGCCCCCGTCGCCGTGAGCCGTGCGCGGCGGAGCCGCTTGGCAAGCCTTATGCCGTTGGCGCATATAGCGATCTGTAGTATCTCGTGATAGCTTCTCTCAATAACCACCACCCATGGTAGACGTAAGCCAACACGAACTCGTCCCGGATCACGTCCTCCTCGAACCCGAAGAGGTCGACGAGGTTCTGGCGGAGTACGACGTGAAACGGACGAACCTACCGAAGATCAAACGCACAGATCCCGCGCTCCCCGACGAGGCCGAGGTCGGTGACGTGGTGAAGATCACTCGAAACTCTCGCACGACCGAGGAAGCGGTCGTGTACCGATTAGTCGTCTCATGAACAGGCAAGACCGACGCGTGGTGTCACGCGAGTATTTCTCGGACGAACGGCTCGCCGAACACCACTTCCGATCGTTCAACAACTTCCTGGACCGCGGGATGCAGGAGGTCGTCGACGAGAAGGAGACGATCGAGACCGACATCGGCGACAAGGAGGGCCAGGAACCCGTCTACGTCGAGCTCGGTGACGTGCGGATGGTCACCCCGCGCGTCCGCGAGGCCGACGGCTCCGAGGAACTGCTGTACCCCCAGGAGGCCCGCCTCCGGAACATCACCTACTCGGCGCCCGTGTTCATGGAGATGTCCATCGTGCGCGGCGGCGAGGAGGAGCCCGAGCAGGTCGTCGACACGACCGAGACCAAGGTCGGCCGGATGCCGATCATGGTCGGCTCGGACAAGTGTAACATGGCCGGCTTCTCCGACGAGGAGCTCATCGACATCGGCGAGGACCCCGTCGACCCCGGCGGCTACTTCATCGTCAACGGCTCCGAGCGCGTGCTGATGACCTCGGAGGACCTCGCGCCGAACAAGATCCTCGCCGAGTACGACTCGAAGTACGGCGACGAGATCCAGGTCGCGAAGACGTTCTCTCAGCGCCGCGGCTACCGCGCGCTGGTGCTCTGCGAGCGCAACCGCGAGGGGCTGCTCGAAGTGTCGTTCCCGTCCGTCTCGGGCTCGATCGACTTCGTGACCCTCGTCCGCGCGCTCGGACTGGAGTCCGACGAGGAGATCGTCCACCGCGTCTCGGACGACCCCGAGATCGTGAAGTTCATGCTGGAGAATCTGGAGGAGGCCGACGTACAGACCACCGAGGAGGCCATCGAGACCCTCGGTGAGCGCGTCGCCTCCGGCCAGGGGAAGAACTACCAGCTCAAGCGGGCGAACTACGTCATCGACCGCTACCTCCTCCCGCACCTCCACGAGGAGGGCGTCGAGGAAGAGGACGTGCGGATCAACAAGGCGTACTACCTCTGCCGGATGGCCGAGGCGTGCTTCGAGCTCGCCTTAGACCGCCGCGAGGCCGACGACAAGGACCACTACGCGAACAAGCGCCTGAAGGTCTCCGGCGACCTGATGCGCGACCTGTTCCGGACCGCGCTGAACAAGCTGGCGCGCGACGTGAAGTACCAGCTCGAGCGCGCGAACATGCGGAACCGCGAGCTCACCGTCAACACGGTCGTCCGATCCGACGTGCTGACCGAGCGGCTCGAACACCCGATCGCGACGGGGAACTGGGTGGGCGGCCGCTCGGGCGTCTCCCAGCTCGTCGACCGGACCGACTACATGGGCGTGCTCTCGCACCTCCGGCGCCTGCGCTCGCCGCTGTCGCGCTCGCAGCCGCACTTCAAGGCGCGGGACCTCCACGCGACCCAGTGGGGTCGCATCTGTCCCTCCGAGACCCCGGAGGGACCGAACTGCGGGCTCGTGAAGAACTTCGCGCAGGCGATGGAGCTGTCACAGACCGTAGACGACGAACAGGGGCTGAAACGAGAACTGGCGTCGATGGGTGTCGAGGGGATCCCCGGCATCGAGGGCGTCGAACGACAGACGGCGGACGACTAATATGGCTCAGGCAGAACGCGAAGCGAAGGTGTACGTCAACGGGAGCCTCGTCGGGACCCATCCGGACCCCGAGGCCCTCGCCGAACAGATCCGCGAGGCCCGCCGGCGCGGCGACGTCTCGGAGATGGTGAACGTCTCGGTCAAAGACCGGACCCAGGAAGTGATCGTCAACGCGGACGCGGGGCGCGCCCGCCGCCCGCTGATCGTCGTCGAGAACGGCGAGCCCCTGCTGGGCGACGAGGAGGTCGAGGCCCTCGAACGCGGCGAGGTCGAGTTCGAGGACCTCGTCGAGCGCGGCTACGTCGAGTTCATCGACGCCGAGGAGGAGGAGGACATCCTCGTCGCGGTCGACGAGGGGGACGTGACCGAGGACCACACGCACCTCGAGATCGACCCGCAGCTCGTGTTCGGTATCGGCGCGGGGATGATCCCGTACCCCGAGCACAACGCGAGCCCGCGAATTACCATGGGCGCGGGGATGATGAAGCAGTCGCTCGGGCTCCCCTCGGCCAACTACCGGATCCGGCCGGACACGCGTCAGCACCTGCTGCATTACCCGCAGCTGGCGATGGTGAAGACGCAGACGTCCGACCAGATCAGCTTCGACAAGCGGCCGGCGGCGCAGAACTTCGTCGTCGCCGTGATGTCCTACGAGGGGTTCAACATCGAGGACGCGCTGGTGATGAACCAGGGCTCCGTCGACCGCGCGCTCACCCGCTCGCACTTCTTCCGGACCTACGAGGGCGAGGAGCGGCGGTACCCCGGCGGGCAGGAGGACCGCTTCGAGATCCCCGAACAGGACGTGCGCGGCGCGCGCGGCGAGGACGCGTACACCCACCTCGACGAGGACGGCCTCGTCAACCCCGAGACGAAGGTGGACGAGTCCTCGGTGCTGCTCGGCAAGACCAGTCCGCCGCGCTTCTTGGAGGAGCCCGACGACATGGGCGGGCTCTCCCCGCAGAAGCGCCGTGAGACCTCGGTGACGATGCGCTCGGGCGAGTCGGGCGTCGTCGACACGGTGACGCTGATGGAGGGCGAGGACGGCTCCAAGCTCTCGAAGGTGAAGGTGCGCGACCAGCGCGTCCCCGAGCTGGGCGACAAGTTCGCGTCCCGACACGGCCAGAAGGGCGTCGTGGGCCACCTCGCGCCCCAGGAGGACATGCCGTTCACCGAGGAGGGGGTCGTCCCCGACCTCGTGATGAACCCGCACGCGCTCCCGTCGCGGATGACGGTGGGTCACGTGCTGGAGATGCTCGGCGGCAAGGTCGGCTCGCTGCGCGGCTCGCGGGTCGACGGCACGCCGTTCCAGGGCGAAGACGAGGAGGAGCTCCGCGGCGGCTTAGAGGAGCACGGCTTCAAGTCCTCCGGCAAGGAGGTCATGTACTCCGGCGTCACCGGCGAGAAGATCGAGGCGGAGATCTTCGTCGGGACGATCTTCTACCACAAGCTGTACCACATGGTGTCGAACAAGCTCCACGCCCGCTCGCGCGGTCCAGTGCAGGTGCTCACGCGCCAGCCGACCGAGGGGCGCGCCCGCGAGGGCGGCCTGCGCGTCGGGGAGATGGAGCGCGACACGATCATCGGCCACGGCGCGTCGATGGTGCTCAACGAGCGGCTCTTGGAGTCCTCCGACGCGGAGACGGTCCACGTCTCCGCGGAGACCGGGCTCGTCGCCGTCGAGGACCGCGAGCAGCGCCGGGTGTACGACCCCGTCACGGGCGACGAGGACGACATCCACGAGCTGGAGGTCAGCTACGCGTTCAAGCTGCTGCTCGACGAGATGATCGCCCTCGGAATCCGACCGAAACTCGAACTGGAGGACGCGATTTAAATGTCAATGCAAACACCGAAAGTGCTCGGCGGCATCGACTTCGGCCTCATGGACCCGGAGACGTACCGGGACATGTCCGCGACGAAGGTGATCACGGCCGACACGTACGACGACGACGGCTACCCGATCGACATGGGGCTGATGGACCCGCGGCTCGGCGTCATCGACCCCGGCCTGGAGTGTCGTACCTGCGGCTCCCACTCCGGCTCCTGTAACGGCCACTTCGGTCACATCGAGCTGGCCGCGCCCGTCATCCACGTGGGCTTCACGAAGCTCATCCGGCGGCTGCTCCGGTCGACCTGCCGCGAGTGCGGGAAGCTCGCCTTAGACGAGGCGCAGCGCGACGAGTTCCGCGACCGCTACGAGCGGGCGCAGGAGCTCGGCGACGACGAACACGACGTGCTCAAGGCCGCCGTCCGGCAGGCCCGGAAGGCGTCGACCTGCCCGTTCTGCGGCGAGCCGCAGGCGGACATCAAACACGAGAAGCCGACCACGTACTACGAGGTTCAGGACGTGCTCTCGGGCGACTACTCCGAGCGCATCGCGGCCGCGATGCAGCCCGACGAGGAGGAGGACGACCCGGGCACCTCGCCGCAGGAGCTCGCCGAGAAGACCGACATCGCCTTAGACCGGATCAACGAGATCATGGCCGGCGAGTTCCGCCCGCGCAAGGAGGACCGCCGCGCCATCGAGAAGGCCCTCGACGTGGACCTCACCGAGGAGGACATGAACAAGCTGATGCCCTCGGACATCCGCGACTGGTTCGAGGACATCCCGGACGAGGACCTGGAGGTGCTCGGCATCGACTCCGAGCACTCCCGACCGGAGTGGATGATCCTGACGGTCCTCCCGGTCCCGCCGGTCACCACGCGCCCCTCCATCACGCTGGACAACGGCCAGCGCTCCGAGGACGACCTCACGCACAAGCTGGTCGACATCATCCGGATCAACCAGCGGTTCATGGAGAACCGCGAGGCGGGCGCCCCGCAGCTGATCATCGAGGACCTCTGGGAGCTGCTCCAGTACCACGTCACCACCTTCGTCGACAACGAGATCAGCGGGACGCCGCCGGCGCGCCACCGCTCCGGCCGCCCCCTCAAGACCCTCAGCCAGCGGCTGAAGGGGAAGGAGGGTCGCTTCCGCGGCTCCCTGTCGGGCAAACGCGTGAACTTCTCCGCCCGGACCGTCATCTCGCCCGACCCGACGCTCTCGCTGAACGAGGTCGGCGTCCCGGACCGGGTCGCCAAGGAGATGACCCAGACGCTCAACGTCACCGAGCGCAACGTCGAGGAGGCGCGGCAGTACGTCCGGAATGGGCCCGAGGCCCACCCCGGCGCGAACTACGTGCGCCGCCCCGACGGTCGCCGCCTGAAGGTGACCGAGAAGAACTGCGAGGAGCTCGCCGAGAAGGTCGAGGCCGACTGGGAGGTCAACCGCCACCTCGTCGACGGCGACATCGTGATCTTCAACCGGCAGCCCTCGCTGCACCGGATGTCCATCATGGCCCACGAGGTCGTGGTGATGCCGTACAAGACGTTCCGGCTCAACACCGTCGTCTGTCCGCCGTACAACGCCGACTTCGACGGCGACGAGATGAACATGCACGCGCTCCAGAACGAGGAGGCCCGCGCCGAGGCGCGCGTCCTCATGCGCGTCCAAGAGCAGATCCTCTCGCCGCGGTTCGGCGGGAACATCATCGGCGCCATCCAGGACCACATCTCCGGGACGTACTTGCTCACGCACTCGAACCCCGAGTTCACGGAGACGCAGGCGCTGGACCTGCTGCGCGCGACCCGCGTCGACGAGCTGCCCGAGGCGGACGGCGTCGACGACGACGGCCGCGAGTACTGGACCGGCCGCACGCTGTTCTCGGAGCTGCTCCCCGACGACCTCTCGCTGGACTTCACCTCGTCGACGGGCGACAGCGTCCTCATCGAGAACGGCCAGCTGGTCGAGGGGACGATCGACGAGGACGCCGTCGGCGCGTTCGGCGGCGAGGTTGTCGACACCCTCACGAAGGAGTACGGCGAGACGCGCTCGCGCGTGTTCATCAACGAGATCGCGTCGCTGGCGATGCGCGCGATCATGCACTTCGGGTTCTCGATCGGGATCGACGACGAGTCGATCCCGCCGGAGGCCGAAGAGCAGGTCGACGACGCGATCCAGAGCGCGTACGACCGCGTCCAGGAGCTCATCTCGACCTACGAGGCCGGCGAGCTGGAGTCGCTCCCCGGCCGCGGCGTCGACGAGACGCTGGAGATGAAGATCATGCAGACGCTCGGGAAGGCCCGCGACTCGGCCGGCGAGATCGCCGACCAGCACTTCGGCGACGACAACCCGGCGGTCGTGATGGCCCGCTCCGGCGCGCGTGGGTCGATGCTGAACCTCACGCAGATGGCCGGCTCCGTCGGCCAGCAGGCGGTCCGCGGCGAGCGGATCAACCGGGGCTACGAGGACCGGACGCTCTCTCACTACCGGGAGAACGACCTGTCCGCGGAGGCGCACGGCTTCGTGGAGAACTCCTACCGCGGCGGGCTCACGCCCGAGGAGTTCTTCTTCCACGCGATGGGCGGCCGCGAGGGGCTGGTCGACACGGCGGTCCGGACCTCCAAGTCCGGCTACCTCCAGCGCCGGCTCATCAACGCGCTCTCCGAGCTGGAGGCGCAGTACGACGGCACGGTCCGGGACACCTCGGGCCGGATCGTCCAGTTCGAGTTCGGTGAGGACGGCACCTCGCCGGTCAAGGTCTCCTCCGGCGAGGGTGACGGCATCGACGTCGACGACATCGTCGACCGCGTCGTCGACGCCGAGTTCGAGTCCGACGACGAGAAGGACCGCTTCCTCGGCGAGCGCGCGCCGCCGACGAACCTCTCGGAGCACTCAGGGCCGGGCCTGAACAAGGCCTCGGGGGTGGAGTCGGATGACTGAGTACGACCACGTCACCGACGACATCGAGGCGGTCGTGGAGGCCACGGAGCTTCCCGCCCGCCTCAAAGACGAGGTGTACGAGGCGATCGACCGGAAGGCCGAGGAGGCGGGCGAGGTCACCGTCGAGCAGGCCACCGACATCGCGACCGGCGTCGAGAACCGGTACATCGAGACGCGCGTGGACCCGCTGGACCCGGTCGGCACCGTCTCCGCGCAGTCGATCGGCGAGCCCGGGACGCAGATGACGATGAACACGTTCCACTACGCCGGCGTCGCGGAGATCGACGTGACGCAGGGGCTCCCCCGGCTCATCGAGCTGGTGGACGCCCGGAAGACGCCGGACACGCCGATGATGACGGTCCACCTCGAGGGCGAGTACGCCACGGACCGACAGAAGGCCCACGAGGTCGTCTGGTCGATCGAGGCGACGCGCATCCTCGCGCTCGGCGACGTGTCGACGAACGTCGCGGACATGCTGGTGCGGATCGACCTGAACGACGACACCCTCCTCGAACGGTGGCCGACCCACTCGGACCCGTCGGAGGTCGCTGCGATCATCGCCGAGACGATCGAGGACTCGCTCGGCGTCAACACCCGGCAGTCGGGGACCGTCGTGGAGTTCGGGCCGAACGAGCCGAGCTACCGCGAGCTGCTCCAGCTCGTCGAGCGGCTCCGCGAGATCGTGTTCAAGGGGATCGAGGAGATCGAACGCGTCGTCATCCGCAAAGAGGAGATCGACGGCGAGGAGGAGTTCGTCCTCTACACCGAGGGGTCGGCGTTCGGCGACACCCTCGACATCGAGGGCGTCGACGCCTCGCGCACGACGTGTAACAACATCCACGAGATCTACCGCAACCTCGGGGTTGAGGCGGCCCGCGAGACGATCATCGACGAGACGAAGAACACGCTCGAAGAGCAGGGGCTCGACGACGTGAACGTCCGCCACCTCATGCTGGTGGCCGACATCATGACGAACAACGGCGAGATCGAGTCGATCGGTCGCCACGGCATCTCGGGCTCGAAGGACTCCGTGCTCGCGCGCGCGGCGTTCGAGGTGACGGTCAACCACCTGCTCGACGCCGCGATCCACGGCGAGTACGACGAGCTCGACGGCGTCATCGAGAACGTGATCGCCGGCAAACCGATCTCGCTCGGCACCGGCGACGTCGACCTCCGGATGGGGTCGCGCGTCGTGGGCGACGACTAATGTACGTCGAGCTCTCCGACGAGGCCCGGCGCTACATCGGTCGCTTCGACGAGCTGACCGGGGTCGCGCCGAAGGACTGCCTCGTGGAGAGCGACCGGCTCGTGTTCCTCGTGCCGGCCGGCGAGATGGCCGCCGCGATCGGACAGGCCGGCGAGACCGTCGAGGAGGCGGAGCGCCGGCTCGGCAAGTCCGTCGACTTGGTCGAGGACGCGGACACGGCGGAGGCGTTCGTCGCGAGCGCGCTCTCGCCGGCGGCGGTCAACGCCGTCACCATCTCGGAGCAGAACGACCGGGTGGCGTACGTCGAGGTGCCGGAGGCGGATCGCGGCGTCGCCATCGGCGCGGAGGGCGCCAACATCGAGACGGCGCGGACCCTGGCGGAGCGCCACTTCGACATCGACGACATCCAGCTGACCTGAGGTCGGAACCCACGCCCTTTTGCCGACGCGCTCGCTTGTCGCGACATGGACCGGAGACGCTTCCTCGTCGGCGCCGGAACCGGAGCCGCTATCGGACTCGCCGGCTGTCTCGGCGGCGGCGGCCCCGATCGCCCGTTTCCCGAGGCCGACTGGCGCGACGAGGACGGCCTCGACGTGGCGGTCCTCTCGGAGCGCCACGTCGAGGCGATCGTCGAGGCGGGCGGCGCCACGCTGTTCTCGACCGCGGAGACGAGCCACGACGGCGACGCGGAGCCGAGCCCGTGGCTCCCCTCACAGGAGTACGAGTCGGCGTACGACCTCGAGAACGGGCGACAGTACGTGCGACAGGAGCTGACCGAGACCGAGGAGACCGACGTGTCGGAGTTGTACGTCGCCGACGGCGACGCGCTGGTCCGCCAGCGGGTCGGCGACGAGACGCAGTACGGGAGACAGGCGGTCGACCGATCCGCCGACGACCTCGAGTCGGCAATGCGCTCGGAGGTGGTGACGGGGATCCGCGTCGAGGGAGAGACGGAGGGCGGCGAGACGGAGTACGAAGGGCTGAACCTGTGGAACCCGACGAGCGACGGCGAGGGCGAGGTGGGCGGCGAGCGGACGGCGCGGTTCACCGCGGACGCCTTCGAGGGCGACCGGAACGTCCCCGAGACGGTCGAGACGGCGTCGGCGACCGTCCACGTGTACGAGTCCGGCGTGGTGCCGCGGCTCGAACAGTCGTGGGCGGGCCCCCACGACGGGCAGGAGGCGACCGTCGACGTCGACATCGACTACCGCGACCTCGGCGCGACGGTGGCGGAACCGGAGTGGGTCGAGGCGGCGCGCGAGGAGACGAGCGCCTGACTCGGGGACGCGCTCTCGGCCGCGAGCGCGACTCGCTTCCAGTCGAAACGACGGGCGCTCGCTTCCGTTGAGCCGGTAAGCCGACGAGAGCGCCCGTCGTTTTCGATCGCTCGGTCCCGCAAAACACTCTCAGAACGGACGAGAGGTACCGTTCGAGCGATCTGAGGGCGTTTCTCCGCGTCGAAAGACGACGCTTAAGTAGCTCCGTTCGGAAGTAGACGTACGATGGCGAACGGCAAATACGCGGCCCGTAAGCTCAAACAGGACCGGCAGAAGCGCCGCTGGTCCGACTCCGAGTACGCTCGGCGAGAGCGCGGGCTCAAGAAGAAGTCCGACCCCCTCGAGGGCGCCCCGCAGGCCCGCGGGATCGTGCTGGAGAAGGTCGGGATCGAGGCAAAGCAGCCGAACTCGGCGATCCGAAAGTGCGTCCGCGTTCAGCTCATCAAGAACGGGAAGCAGGTCACCGCGTTCTGTCCCGGTGACGGCGCCATCTCGTTCATCGACGAGCACGACGAGGTCACGATCGCCGGGATCGGTGGGGCGAAGGGTCGCGCGATGGGCGACCTCTCCGGCGTCAACTACAAGGTCGAGAAGGTCAACGGCGTCTCCATGATCGAACTGGTTCGCGGAAACGCGGAGAAGCCCGTCAGATGAGCGGTGAGGAGACCGAGGCGCCGTCCGACGCGGACGTCGCCGCCGACGAGCCGGACCCGGACGCGCCCGCGTCCAGCGAGGCCGCCAACGAGAACGCCAAGCTGTTCGGCGTCTGGGACGTCACCGAGATCGCCTACGAGGATCCCTCGACGAAGCGCTACATGACCGTGACGCCCATCGCCCACACGATGGGTCGCCACGCGTCCAAGCAGTTCAAGAAGTCCGAGATCTCTCTGGTCGAGCGGCTGATCAACCGCCTGATGCAGACCGAGGAGAACACGGGCAAGAAACAGCAGGCGACGCGGATCGTCCGCGACGCCTTCGACATCATCCACGAGCGGACCGAGGAGAACCCGGTCCAGATCCTCGTGACGGCCGTCGAGAACGCTGCGCCCCGCGAGGAGACCGTCCGCCTGAAGTACGGCGGGATCTCCGTCCCGAAGGCGGTCGACGTCGCGCCCCAGCGCCGCGTCGATCAGGCGCTTTTGTTCATCTCCGACGGCGTCGCCAACGCGACGTACAAGTCGACGACCTCCGCCGCCGAGGCGCTCGCCAACGAGCTCGTCACGGCCGCGGACTACGACGCCGAGCGCTCCTACTCCATCTCGCAGAAGGAGGAGCGCGAGCGCGTCGCCGCCGCGGCCCGCTAACGCCGGTTCCGACTCGGACCGACGGGACGCGTTTTCGCGGTTTTCCGTTTCGACCCGCCGCGCGGAGCGGCGGCGCCGGTCGGCGTTGAGGCGTGCGGGTCGACCCGCGACGGCGATCGATAGCGGGAGTGAGTATTGCAGATCGGTAGGGGCGAGACGGTATTTAAACAGCTGTGAGCGGCGTCGACGACTACTTATAAAAACGGTGCGGTGGCGCGTGCCTCCGAGGCCGCTTCGCGGCCGAGGAGCACGCGCGAGGGAGTCGCTGGCGCCTTATAAGGCGCCAGCGACGAGGCTGGGGAGGCGTGAGGCTGCGGTCTGCGGTCGGGTGGGACTCAAAGGGGTAGTCGCGAGGGCCGCTTAGGCGACGCTAAGCACCGCAGTGAAGGAGCGACAGCGACTGAGCGAGGCGCGCAGCGAGCGTGCGCCCCCCGCAGCGACTGGGGCTTTGCAGGTCTTCACCGCAAATACATCGATCACTTATAAACAGCCGACAGCAACATCACAAACTCACTTATAAACAACCGATCAGCCAATTTGCTATACCCACTCCCGCAATCGATCACGAAGCGCCGTCAGCAACCGCCCGCTTCACGCGCCGTCGGTGGGCGTGTCGGGATCCGTCGGGAAGTTGGGTTCGGCCGGACCGTCGCGGTCGCCCTCGGCGGTTTCGCCGTCCTCGTCGTCGCCTCCGGCCTCGCCTTTCGGCTCCCCCTCGAAGGTGTAGTCGGCGGAGTTGTCGGCCGGGTCGTAGCCGAGCGCCTCGCGGGCGCGCTCGATCGAGTAGTAGCGCCGGTCGTTGTTCGAGATGCCGTAGACGATCTCGTAGCCGTAGTCGGCCTGCAGACACCGGTCGAACAGGTGCGCGCAGTCGCGGTGCGAGAGCCACATCGCCTGCCCGCGCTCGTACTCCCGCGGCGGGTGGTCCTTCGTGAGGTTCCCGATGCGGACGCAGACGACGCTCATCCCGTGTTCGTCGTGGTGGAAGCGCCCGAGCGACTCCCCGGCCGCCTTCGAGACGCCGTAGAGGTTCCCGGGGCGGGGGAGCTCGCTGCCGTCGAGCCGGTAGTCGTCGTCGGTCCGGTACAGCTCCGGCGTGCGGTCCTCGGTCTCGTAGCCGCCGACGGCGTGGTTCGACGAGGCGAACGCGAACTTCTCGACGCCGGCGTCGACGGCGGCCCGCATCACGACCTGGGTCCCGTCGATGTTGTTCCGAATCACCGAGTCCCACGGCGCCGTCTTCCGGGGGTCGCCCGCGAGGTGGATCACGGCGCCGACCCCGTCCATCGCCTCACGGACCGCCCGATCGTCGGTGATGTCGGCGACGAACCGGTCGGCGTCGGTGACCCCGTCGGGCACCTTCGCCGCCGGGAGCGGCTCCCTGTCGAGGAGTCGCCACTCGTAGTCGTCGCCGATGCCGCGGAGGATGGCCTGCCCCACCCGTCCGCCGGCGCCCGTCAGGAGGACCGGCTCGTCCATTCGGTCGTGCATGGGCGCGAGACGGGCATATAATGCACGGTTCGGCCGCGATGCGCTGCATCTCCGGCGTCGACCCCCGGATCGCTGGTCGTCAGCGCCCTACAGCTTCTCGCGGGAGATCGAGACGCCCGTGGGCGTGACGACGATCTGGTCGTCGCCCTTCTGGACGATGTCGCCGTCGACCTCCTGGGCGACCTGCCGCAGCTCGTCGATGATGTGTTCGATCGTCCGGTCCGACGTGGAGTGGCGGGTGATGTCCGCGATGACGAAGTCGCCGTCGTAGACGGCGTCTTTGATCGGGATCACGTCGCCCTGGTCGCCGATCTCCGCGATGTGTACCTGCATGCCCGTGTCCGCATGTGCCTCGGCGAAGTCGTCGAGGTCGAGCTCGACGTAGTCGTCGACGGAGCGGTTCCCGCCGCCGCCGAGGATCTTGCTCATAATGCCCATACACACCACACGACGAGGTTAGACATTAGTTCTTACGTCAGACGCATCCGCGAGCCGGTCGTCAGCGGGTCTCGTCGAGCCGCTCCTGCCACTCCTGGACCCGCGACAACAGCTCCACCGGCGCGGTCGCCGCGACGTCGACGTCGGCCAGCTCCTCGATCACGGCCCGGGTCTCGGGGTCAAGTCGGTCGGCCGCCGCGGCCTCGGTGGTCTCTGCGCGCCCGGGAGACTCGGCGGTCCCCTCGATGTCGGCGGACGCCCGACCCGTCCCGTTCCGGCCTCGCTCGGGATCGGAGGCGTCCGCCTCGGCCGCTCCGGCCGCTCCGGCGTCGCCGCCTTCCGAGAACGACCCGGACGAGAGGTCGAAGACGACCTGTTTCGTGTCGCCGGCGGCGCCCGTCCCCTCGCTTCCCGCCTCTCCGCCCTGCGCGTCGCCCCGCGATCCGCCCCTCGCCTCGATCGCCTTCTCCTCGCGGAGCCGGTCGAGCACCGCGTCGGCGCGGGAGACCACCGGCGCCGGCACGCCCGCGAGGTCGGCGACGTGGACCCCGTACGACCGGTTCGTCGGGCCGTCGCGCACGGTCCGGAGGAACGTCACCTCCCCGTCGCGCTCGTCGACGGCGACGTGGACGTTCTCGACGCGCGGGAGGTGGTCCGCCAGCGTCGTCAGCTCGTGGTAGTGGGTGGCAAAGAGGGTGCGCGCGCGCACCTCGTTGTGGAGGTACTCGGTCGCGGCCCACGCGATCGAGATCCCGTCGTAGGTGGCGGTGCCGCGGCCGACCTCGTCGAGGATGACGAGCGAGTCGGCGGTCGCCGAGTGGAGGATGTTCGACAGCTCCTGCATCTCCACCATGAACGTCGAGCGCCCCTGCGCCAGCTCGTCGAGCGCGCCGACGCGCGTGTAGATCCCGTCGACGAGCCCGACCGTCGCCGCCCGCGCGGGGACGAACGACCCCGCCTGCGCGAGCAGCTGGATCAGCGCCGCCTGCCGCATGTACGTCGACTTCCCGCTCATGTTCGGGCCGGTGACGATCAGGAAGCCGCGCTCTCCGTCGAGCCGGAGGTCGTTCGGCACGAAGTCGGTCGTCCGCTCGACGACTGGGTGGCGCCCGGCCTCCACGTCGAGCCGACGCTCGTCGGTCAGGTCGGGCCGCGTCCAGTCGTTGCCGGCGGCGTGGGTCGCCAGCGACGCGAGCGCGTCGATCTCCGCGACCGCCCGCCCCACGTCCTGCAGGAGTTCGGCGTCGTCGGCGACGCGCTCGCGGAGCTCCTCGAACAGCTCGTACTCCAGCTCGCCGCGGGCCTCCTCCAGCCGGAGCACCTCCCGCTCTCGCTCCTCTAACTCGTCGGTGACGAACCGCTTCGAGTTCTTCAGCGTCTTGATCTCGCGGTAGTGCTCGGGGACCCCGTCGGCCGCGGACTTGCCGACCTGGATGTAGTAGCCGTCCGTCTTGTTGCGGTCGACGGTGACGTGGCTCAGCCCGTACTGCCGCTTCTCCCGTTCCGCGAGCGTGTCGAGCCACTCCTCGGCCTCCTCGTGGCGTTCGATCAGGTCGTCGAGCTCGCCGTCGTACCCCTTCCGGAGGAGCCCGCCCTGCGTCTTCGTCTTCGGCGGGTCCTCCGCCAGCGCGTCCGCGAGCTCGTCGTGGAGGGCGGCGGCGCGCCCGCGGTCGATCCGCTCCAGCACCGCGGCGACCGGGGAGTCGGCGAGCGCGGTCCCGGAGACGGCGTCGGCGAGCGCGGGCACTAGGGCGAGCGAGTCCCGCACCGAGAGCAGCTCCCGCGCGCCCGCGCTCCCGCTCGTCGCTCGCGCGGCCAGCCGTTCGAGGTCGTACCCGTCGCCGAGCGTCTCCCGCAGGCGGTCGCGGGCGAGCGCCGCCGACGCCAGCGCCCCCACCGCGTCGAGCCGCCGGCGGAGCTCCTCGCGGTCCCGCCGCGGGCGCGTGATCCACTCGCGGAGGAGCCGGCCGCCGGCGGCCGTGACGGTGTGGTCGACCGTCTCGAACAGCGAGCCGTCGGTCTCGCCCCGCATCGTCTCGGTGAGCTCGAGGTTGCGCTGGGTCGTCGCGTCGACGGCGACGTGGTCGTCGTCGCCGTAGGCGGTGAGCCGGGTGATCGACGCGAGCACGCCCGCGCCGGTCTCCTCGACGTAGCCGAGGACGGCGCCGCCCGCGCGCAGCGCCAGCTCGGAGTCGATGCCGACGCTGTCGGCCGTCTCCCGACCGAACTGCTCGCGGACCGCGTGCGTCGCGCGCCCCGGCGCGAACGCCTCCGCGTCGAACAGGGAGACGGAGCCCGACAGGTCCTCGCGGACCGCCCCGAGCAGTCGGTCGTCGTTCCGGACTGCCGGCCCCGGGAGCACCTCCGCGGGGTCGAACCGGTACAGCTCCGCGCGCAGGTCGCCGAGGGTCTCGACCTCGGTGACGAGGAACCGCCCGGTGGTCACGTCGGCGAGCGCGAGCCCGTAGGGGCCGTCGGCGTCGCCCTCGGCTCCCGCCCCGCTCGCGGCGGGAGCGCCCCCCGACGCGCCTCCGGCCCGTCCGCCGCCCTCTCCCCCGCGGACGACCGCCGCGAGGTACCGCGCGTCGTCGTCCGCGGTCTCCAGCAGGGTCCCGGGCGTGACGACGCGGGTGATCTCGCGGGCGTGGCCGTCGTCCGTCTCGTACTGGTCCGCGACGGCGACGCGGTAGCCGCGCTCGACGAGCGCCTTCACGTAGGGGGTCAGCTCGGAGAGCGGCACGCCCGCCATCGGGTACGACGACCCGTGCGAGGACTTCTGTGAGACGGTGAGGTCCAGCTCGTCGGCGACGAGCTCGGCGTCGTCCGCGAAGAATTCGTAGAAGTCGCCGCACTGCATCGCGAGGACGTCCGCGTCGGTCTCCGCCTTGAGATCGAGGAACTCCCCGACGATCCCCGTTGCCATATACCCGTACTCCCGCCGTGGGCGGCTAAAACCCTGCGGGTGCGGCCGGCCGCAACGGCGACGCGCTACCCCACCCGGTTCCGGCGCGTCGACGCCCGGTGAACGAGTCCCGAGACGCCGAAAAGCCCCGCGAACAGGACCGCGTACGCGTATCCGGAGACCGACGCGAACGGAGCCGTCCCGATCCACGCCGCGCCGCCGAGCAGCCCGCAGACGACCGCGAGCCCGACGTAGTACTCTCCCCACAGGATCTCGTTTCCGGAGACCACTTCGAGGTACACCTCGAGCTGACGGCTCTCCTCGGTCAACGACACGATCCCGCGGTCCGGTTCGTAGTCGATGAACCCGCCGTCGGCCAGCTTCGGCAGGTGCGACTGGTGGAGCGCGGTGTACACCCGCTTGCGCTGTTTGTACGTCACCTCCGGGATCTCGAGATCGTTCTCCCACGCCGCCAGCTGCTCGGCGATGTCCCTGACCCGCGCGTCGTCGCCGTGCTGTTTCAGGTACGTGATCACGTTCCGCCGCCGCCGGTTGCTGAGCGCGGTAAACACCTCGTCCCGCGAGGCTCCGTCGGCCTCGCCGGTCGTCGATTCCGCCCCTCCTATGAGTTGTGGTGTCATGGCTCAGTCACGTGCTGAATCACATTCCCCATCGAAACCAACCCACATATCTCTATCTATTATCACATTCTTGATTGAAGGGTTGGTTCCTCGGTGCTCTCGGGAAACGATATGTATGGCCCTGAAAACGCGAATATGAGCTGCCTGATCGTGTCTATACTCGCTCTTTGGGGCGTTATTATAATGTTCTTGAATCTGCGATCGCAGTTCGCCCGTCCGCGATCGGCGCGATCTCAGTCTCGCCTTCGCTCTCGCTCCCGGCCCCTGAACGGGGCGGTAGGCCGCGCATACATAGGCCCTCTCACCGCCAACGGCGGGCATGACGGCATCACACGACACCCGTCTCGATCGGCTTCGGCGACCGGAGTACACCGGCGAGAACCGCTGTCTCCCCTGTACGGTCGTCAACGTCGCGATCGCCGCGGCCGGATCGGCCGCGGTCGGCGCGCTGGTCGCGGTCGAACTCGGCGCGCTGGTCTTCGTCGCGGCGCTCGCGGCGGTCTGGCTGCGCGGCTACCTCGTGCCCGGCACGCCCGAACTCACGAAGCGGCACCTCCCGGAGCGCGTCCTGCGGCTGTTCGGGAAGGGCCGCGATACCGGGCCGCCGCCGGTGATCGACGCGGAGTCGTACCTCCTGTCGGCCGACGTGGTGGTCGAGACGGCGGACGGGAGCGACCTCGCGTTCGCGCCGGCGTTCGAGTCGGCGTGGCGGACGCACCTCGCCGCGCTGCGCGACGCGGCCGACGCGGGGTTCGGCGACGCGGGATTCGGCGACGCGGGGGGAACCGCGGACGCGGATCGCGACGACGATTCGCCCGCAGGGCTCGCCCCCGACGGCACGCGTCCCGCCGCCCCCGCGGACGTGGCCGCCCTCGCGCGGCTCACCGGGCTCGACGAGGAGGGGGACGACCTCTCGCTCCGCTGGCGCGGCGACGCGGCGTTCGCGCACGCCGCCGACGAGCGCATCGGCCACTGGGAGTCCCGGTCGGCGTTCCTCGCCGACGTCGCCGCCGACCGCGCGTTGACGGCGACCCTCGACGATTGGGCGTCGCTCCCGCTCGCCTCGCGGAGCGGCGTGCTCGGCGCGCTCCGACTGTTCGTCGAGCGTTGCCCCACCTGTGACGGACCGGTGCAGCTGGAAGAGCGGGTCGTCGAGTCGTGCTGTTCGAGCTACGAGGTCGTCGCCGGTCGGTGTACCGCGTGCGACGCGCGGCTGTTCGAGATCGACCTCCCGCCGTCGCTGGCGAGCGAGCGGTAGGACGCTTCCGAAGCCCCAGCCGCTCGCTTTTAAGCGACTGTCGGCGGATCGGCAGTGAACACCTCCAAAGCCCCAGCCGCGAGGACGCCACACGCTCGCTGCGCGCCTCGGTCGCTCACTTCGTTCGCTCCCTGCGGTGCTTGCGTCGCCTGTGGCGTCCTCGCGGCTGCCCCTTTGAGTCCCACCCTGACCGCAACCGCACCGCAGCCTCACCCCTCCCCAGCCTCGGTCGGCGGCGGCCGCGGAACCGCACCGCATCGCGGCCGCCGCCGACCTCCCTCGCGCGTGCGGCTCGCGGCCTGTCGGCCGCTCGCCGGCGCGCGCCGCCGCACGGTCGTTCATTTATAAACGTCAATCTGTCCTCGGTCGTCGCCGACGAACCGCAAACCCCGGAGTTCACCTCGGCCGCGCCGCCTCAGCGGCGTCGTCGCAGACGGAAGGCGCGGTTCCGTCCGGCCCGGAGCTGCCGGAGCACGGAGAAGCGGTTGATCCACAGCTGGTAGGCGCTCGCGGCGGCGAACAGCGCGAGCGCGAGGCTCGTCAGCAGGACCGGATCGGCCGCGGAGACGAGGGGGACGCCGAGCAGCGCCGCGAGGACGACCGTCAGCGAGGCGACGCCGAGCGCGCGGTACAGCTCCGACCACGTGACGCCGGCGCTCGCGACCACCTCGGTGTACAGCGCCACGTCCCGCGCGTGGCGGGACACCTCGATCGTCTGGGTCTCCCGGTCGTACTCGATCACGCCGAGCTCCTCCAGCTTCGGAAGGTGCGTCTGCACGAGCGACGTGTACACGCTCTCGCGACAGCGCTTCGGCGGCGGGCTCTCGCCGGTCTCGCGGCCCGCGACCAGCGCCGACAGCTCGTGGACCGTCACGGCGCCGCCGACGCTCCCGAGCTGTTCGAGGGCGCGCCGGCGGCGCTCGTTGGCGAGGATCGTGTACACCTGTTCGGCCGGAAGGAGGTCTGTTCGGAGTTTCATGGGTGTGAGCCGCCGACGCGCCGCGTCACGCGGAGATCGGTCGTTGGCCCTACATCTTCCGTCCGGGGTATATGTATGCGCTCGCTACGCTCGCGCAGGCCCCCGTCCGGCGTCGTCCCGGACCGGAGAACCGCGTCGCCAAATCGGTACCCTGCGACGCGATCGACGACGCGATTCCGTCCCGATCGACGTCGGTCCGTCCGGCGGTGCGGCACGGCCCCCGTACCGGCGATCTCGTGTGAAGTACGGGATCCCTGCCGCCGGTTTCGCCCCGAGTAGGGACGACGGACCGTTCGTCGAACGCGGCGTTTGACCGTGTGAACCGTCCGTTCTACCGGATCGAACCCCTGGTTCGACGGTGACGTGGCTGCGCGTAACTACGTGGGTGTCTCTCGGAGGGGGGAGTAACCGATTCGGCTGCCCGATCGTGGGCGGGGGCGAGTCGGGGGAGCAACCATGAATCCGGACACAACCGACACCATCGGACTCTCGCGGCGCAAGCTGCTCGCCGGCCTCGGGGCGGTCGGCGTGGCCTCCGCGGGCGCGGGACTCGGTACCACGGCGTACTTCAACGACACGGAGACGTTCGAGGGCAACACGCTCACCGCGGGCGAGCTCGACTTGAAGCTCGACTACCGCGCCACGTACGCGGGCGGGACCGGGCGCATCGACGAGATCAACGGCTGGTACAGCGACGAGGGCCCCGGCGAGCCCTTCGACGTCGTCGAGGAGGACGATGGCGTCTACCTCGTCGGCGAGGTCCCGAACATCGACGAGGGCGAGTGGCCCGACGTGGTCCAGGAGCGCGACTTCTGTGCGCCCGACGTGGACCTGGTCAACGGCGACGAGATCCCGGTGTTCGTCCTCGACGACGTGAAGCCGGGCGACTGCGGCGAGGTGACGATCAGCCTCCACATCTGTGACAACCCGTCGTGGGTGTGGATGAACGGCGAGCTGACGGCGGACGACGAAAACACCGTCTCAGAGCCGGAGGCGGGAGCCGACGGCGAGAGCAACGCGCTCGGCGACGACAGCGACGGCCCGATCAGCGGTCAGGGAGAACTCGCCGACGCCATCGACGTGACGATGTGGTACGACGAGGACTGCGACAACGTCTACGAGCCCGGAGGGGAAAGCGGCGGTCCGCTCTGCGTGCAGATCGTCCTCGACGCGTCCGGCTCGATGTCCGGCGCGCGCAACACGCAGGCGATCGAGGGCGCGAAGACGCTCGCGGAGAGCATCCTGCAGGACGGCCCCACCGGCAGCAGGGTCGGCGTGACGTTCTTCAGCGCGGCCGGCTACAGCAGCGGCGCGCAGGTCGTCCAGCCCCTGACCGACGACTTACAGACCGTGCTCGACACGATCGACGATCTCCCCGCCGACGGGAGCAACACCGCCATCGGCGAGGGGATCGAGACCGCTCAGGGCGACCTCGAGAACTGCGACGAGGGCGAGTCGCCGACGATGGTCGTGTTGACCGACGGGTCCAACAACGCGGGGACGTCCCCGTCGGGAGCCGCGGCCGCGGCGAAGGGAGACGGGACCACGATCTACGCGCTCGGCGTCGGCGGCGCGGAGGTCTCGACGCTCAACGCCATCGCCAGCGACCCCGACGAGGACTACGTCTTCTTCGCGAGCGACGAGGGCGCGCTCGAGCAGGCGTTCGGCCTGATCGGCGAGTCGCTGCTCGGGGAGTCGATCATCTTCGAGGGCTCGCTCGCGGACGCGATGGCGGAGCTGGAAGCCGGAATCGCGCTCGACGGCAACCGCGCCACCGAGGCGCGGGACCCCTTCGACGGCGGCCTCACCCAGTGTATCGGCTTCGAGTGGTGCCTGCCGACCGACGTGGGCAACGAGGTCCAGACCGACTCCGTCGCCTTCGACCTCGGCTTCTACGCCGAGCAGTCGCGGCACAACGACGAGCCGGACGTGACGTTCAACGGGACGGTCCCGACCAGCAACAGCACCGGCAACGCGTCGCAGTAGGCGCGCGACTCCGAGCGGGACGCCCGCTCACCCCCGGACGCGACCTCGTCCGGTTCCCGGTTCGGCGCCTTCGGGCGGCCGACGCGGCGGTTCGCGACCGCCGACGGGAGTTCCCCTCAGGGGATGATACACAATGAACGACGACACAATCGGACTCTCGCGGCGCAAGATGCTGGTCGGACTCGGGGCGGTCGGCGTCGCCTCCGCGGGCGCGGGACTCGGAACCACGGCGTACTTCAACGACACGGAGACCTTCGAGGACAACGCGCTCACCGCGGGCGAGCTGGACCTGTTCGTCCACGTCGACTACTCCGAGGACCAGGGGAGCTACGGGAGCTGGTCTACCGACCCCGGAACCTACGTCGACGGCAACGTCGTGGGCGGCGAGGAGGACGGTGAGCCCCTCAGCATCGAGGTCTCCGACCTCAAGCCCGGCGACTCCGGGGAGGGCGAGTTCTGCTTCTCGATCGTCGACAATCCCGCGTACATGTGGATGTGCGGCGAAGTGACGGCGAACGACGAGAACGGCCAGACCGAGCCCGAGACGGACGCCGACGCGACGGGCGGCGACCCCGGCGAGGGCGCGGGCGAGCTCGCCGACGCGATGCAGGTCACGGTGTCGTACTGCACCGACGACGGCGAGGGCGGAATGGCCGTCGGCGAGGAGATCGTCTCCGGATCGCTGGCGGAGGTCATGCTGGCGCTGCAGGCGGGCGTGCCCCTGTCCGGCGACGGCGACGCGGACGCTCCCCTCGACGGTCGCGAACCGTTCGAGGGCGTCGAGTCGGCGTTCGACGACGAGGAACCGAACGTCGCCGAGCAGTGCGTCTGTTTCGAGTGGGTCGTTCCAACTGGCGTCGGCAACGAGATCCAGACCGACTCCGTCGCCTTCGACTTCGAGTTCTACGCGGAGCAGTCGCGCCACAACGACGGGACGAACAACCCCTGCGTCGACGAGACCGTCGTCACCCAGTACGACAACGACTGGAAGGGACAGACGCTCGGAACCCCCACCGACGGAAGCGTCTACACCAGCGTCTCGTTCGGCGAGAATCAGACCGTCCTGAGCTTCGCGTTCGTGGACGACGGCGACGGCGTCGACTTCCTCGACGCGGGCGACTACTCCAGCACGAACCTCCCGGTCGCCGTCGACGCCGACGCGGACGGCACCCACGACTGGCAAGTCATCTGGCAGCCGAACGCGGCGTTCCCGGACGATCCGTTCGGCTACGTTGAGAACACCGGCGGAAGCTACGGTCCCGCGCAGTCGCTTCCGGCCGGCTTCTCCGCGGCGAAGGTCGGGAACACGATCGTGTTCGGGATCCCGAACAGTCAGATCGACTCGACGTTCCGGCTGCTCGCGTACGGCAGCACCGGCGGCGAGGGTCCGGTCGCGAAGGTCAACGACGATCCGTCGATGGGTCCGGACTTCTACAACAGCGCCGACGCGGTCGAGTTCAGCGACTGACGCGCTGACGACTCCGCCGCCTCGGGCGGCGTGACCGCCTCCCACTTCGGACCCGCGCGGGCGGCCGAGACGACGGTTCGATCCCGTCGGTGGGACCTCCCCTCGGGGAATCACACTCATGACCGAAAAAGACGCAATCGACACGATCGGACTCTCGCGGCGGACGCTCCTGGCCGGCCTCGGGGCGGTCGGCGTGGCCTCCGCGGGAGCGGGGCTCGGCACCACGGCGTACTTCAACGACACCGAGTCGTTCGAGGGCAACACGCTCACTGCGGGGCAGCTCGACCTCCTGGTCGACTGGCAACAGACGTACGACTTCGGCGAGGGCCAGACCTTCGTCAGCGCGCACCCGGACCACGACGGCGACGGCGAGCAGTCGATCCTCGACCCGGAGACCGAGGAAGTGCTCCGGTACAGCGACTTCCCGGACGAGGAGGACGAGGACAGCAACGGGGCGAACATCCCGGTGCTGGACTGCGAGACGATTCCGCCGACCGAGGAGGCGGACTTCGGAATCGACCCGGTCACCGGCGAGGAGATGGAGACGCTGGTGCAGTTCACGGACGTGAAACCCGGCGATTCCGGCGAGATAACCTTCTCGCTGCACCTCTGTGACAACCCCGGCTACATCTGGATGCAGGCCGGCAACCTCACCGAGGACGGCGGCGCGTTCACCGAGCCCGAGTCGCTGGTGGACGCGGACAACCTCCCGGACCTCGCGGACGCGATCGACGCGAAGCTCTGGTACGACGAGGACTGCGACAACGTCCACGACGGCGCGGAGCCGGTCGACATCATGCTCACGCTCGACTTCTCGGGATCGATGCTGTACGACCAGTACGGCGGCGTGATCAGCGACGACGACATCACCGTCGACGGAACTACCTACGGCGAGACGACGAAGATCGACCTTGTCGAACTCGGCACCCGACAGTTCGTCGATTACCTCCAGACGCAGGGCGCCGACGTTCAGGTCGGCGTCGCCTACTTCGACGGCGAGGGGAGCGACGACTCGGTGCCGCGCACGGGTATCCTCGAACCGTTGACGACCAACCTCTCAGCAGTCGACACCGCGCTGTCGGACCTCCGGCAGAAGCTCGCGAACGTCGTGAGCGGCGGGGCGGGCTCGACGCCCTTCGACGGCGACGGGGACCCCGACCCGTACTCGAACGCAAACGGGATCGCGACGGGGACCTACATCAGCGAGGGCCTCGACGACGCCCAGACCGAGCTCGCGAACAACGGCCGCTCCAACGCCGAGAAGCGGAACATCGTCCTCTCGGACGGGGAGTCGTTCAACGGCGACGGCAGCACGCAGTACGCGCCGCCCGCGAGCGCGGCGGCCGACGCCCGCGCGGCGTCGCCGGCGCCCGCCACCGACGTGTACACGATCAACGTGAACGGGAGCGCCAGCGTGCTCCAGGCGATGGCCGGCCCGGCGGGCGGATCCGGCGGCGATCCGGTGTTCTTCAACGACGTCGACGACCCGCTCAACATCCCGACGGTGTTCGGAAACCTCGCCGCGCAGACGGTCGCGGAGAAGGTCATCATGGAGGACAGCCTCGGCAACGTCCTCGACGCGCTCGCCGACGGCAACGGTATCCCGCTCGACGGCAACCGCTCGACGATCTACGACGAGTTCGCGGACCCGGCGGACGACGCCGACCGCGAGGCGTTCCGCGGCGACGGCGTGATGCACTGCATCGCGCTCTCGTGGGAGCTCCCGTTCGACGTGGGCAACGAGATCCAGGGCGACACGCTCGGCTTCGATCTCGGGTTCTACACCGAACAGGAGCGGCACAACGACGGCTCCGGCCCGGATATCGCGGCCTGATCGCACGCTCGGGCGACCGCGATTCCCCCGGCGATCCCTCCCGGGAACGCTCGAGTAGGGACACCGAACCGCGGGGTACGCTCGGCGAACCGGCCGGGTAGGGCGCCCATACATACGGGCCGAGACGACGTGGGAAGCACATCGACGACACGGCCGTTCGGAGCCGCGAAGACGCACATGACACGCAAAGGACCGACAGAATCGACACTCACGCGGCGGGAGGCGCTCGCGGGCGCCGGAGCCCTCGGCTTCGCGACCCTCGGGGCCGCCTCCGGACGACCGACGGGAACCGACAGCTGGGGCGAATACTCCGACTACACGCTCGCGCAGTCGGACACCCCGTGGAACCTGCTCGTCGGGTGGCGGCGCACCGAAAACGGGGTCGTCGTCGGATCGAGCCCGACCGATTCGGAGGACGACGTCGAGGCGGCCGGGATCCGCATCGTCGACGTCGCCAACGCGCTCCCGGGGGACAGCGGGACCGCGAGCGTCGGGCTCCGGCTCGACGACCCCGCGAACACGGCCCCGGACGGCGTCCGGGTGTGGCTCCGTCTCGTCCCGGACTTCGACGACGGAGACGCCGCGAGCGCCGCGCTCGCGGAGCGCATCACCCTCGACGTTCGGTACGACACCGGGCTGCTCGGAATCGGGGGCTGCGCCGGCGCCGAGGGCGACTTCGCCGGCTACGGCGAGTCGATCGCGTCCGGGACGCTCGCCTCGTTCGACGGCTCTGCGCTCGCGTCCGGCGTCGAGCTCAACCCCGGCCTCTTCGACAACGGCTGTCTCACGGCCGCCGAGCGCCGGTGTCTGGTGTTCTCGTGGGCCTTCGACGCCGCGGGCGGCAACGCCGGACAGGGGGGATCGGTCGACTTCGACGTGGCGTTCGCCGCGGACGACTGCGGGTCCGAGGGGAACCCCTTCGAGTTCGAGGCCGTCGACGGGGACGGGACCGGCGCCGACGGAACCGGTACCGACGGGACCGGCGCCGACGACACCCACACCGGAGGCGGCCGATGACCCGCGACCCGAGCGAGACGGGCCGGCCGAGCGGACTGAGCCGACGCCGCCTGCTCGCCGGTATCGGCGGCGTCGGCGCCGTGGGAACGGCGAGCGGCCTCGGAACGGGGGCGTACCTCACGGACCGCGAGACGTTCGCGAGCAACGGTTTCGGCGCCGGCGAGGTGGAACTGACGGTCGACGGAGCGCCGGCCGGCGGGACCGTCTCCCTCGGCGTCTCCGGGATCGACCGCGGGGAGTCGGGCCGCGAGGCGTTCGACGTGGGCGTGCGCGCGAACCCCGTCCGGGTCTGGCTCGCGACGGACTGTCCGGCCGTCGACGACGCCCTCGCGAACGCCCTCGAAGTCGAACTCGTCGTCGACGGGGAGTCGGTGACGGGCGGCTACCGTCCCCTCGCCGACGCCGCTCGCGACCACGTCGCCGGCGGTCGTCTCGCGGAGGGGTGTCTCGATCCCACCGGCGCGGTGACGGTCGAGGTGTTCTGGCGCCTCCCGGTCGACGCGCCGGACGGGGTCGCCGGGGCGGCGACCGATCTGACGTTCCGGCTGCACGCCGAGCAGTGTCGCCACGTCTCCGAGGCCGACGCGGCGGGGTCGAACCCCTTCGCCGGACGGGCCTGTGAGGGCCCAGAGTGTGTCCCCTGCGAGGACGAGAACGGCGTCACGATCGGTTCGCTCACGCTGCGGTACCTCGGCGACGAGGAGGCATCCGTGGCCGCGGCGGCCGTCGGGGGCGGCGCCGGCGGGAAGGGAACCGGCGGGACCGTGATCTTCGCCGGCGAGGTCGGGCCGAACGAGACGTTCGTCCTCGAGGGGAGCGACTCGCCGACGAACGGCGACCCGAACTGGCTCGGCCCGAACGTCTACGTCGACGCCGCGATCGACGGGGATCCGAGCGACGCCACCGACGGCGTCAGGATCCACACCAGCTGTTCGGTCGCGCTCGCCCCCGGCGACGTCTACGGCGCCTTCGAGGTCGTCGCGGTGACGACCACGGACGGCGAGCCGGTCTGCGGCTCGGAGGAGAACTGATGACAAACCCACTCACATCACGGCGGACGAAACGCGCGGCGAACGTACTGGGCATCGTCCTGCTGATCGCGCTCGTCGCGCCGTTCGCGGTGTTCGCGGCCCCGGAGCTCGTCGGCGCGGACGAGAGCTTCGTCGTGCTCACGCCGAGCATGACCCCCGCGATCGCGCCGGGCGACGTGGTGATCGTGGCCGAGCGCGACCCGGCGTCGATCGCCGAGGGCGACGTGATCACGTTCGCTCGCGGCACGAGCGACGTGCCGGTGACCCACCGGGTGATCGGCGTCGTCGACGAGGGCGATTCCCTCGCCTTCGAGACGCAGGGCGACGCCAACGAGGGGCCGGATCCCGGGCTCGTGCCCGCGGCGAACCTCGTCGGCGCGGTGACGCTCACGATCCCGTACATCGGATACGTGGTTCAGTTCGCCGGCACGCGGGCCGGCTTCGCGGCGCTGGTGCTGCTCCCGTTCGGCCTGCTCGCGGTCACGGAGGTCTGGTCGATCGTCCGCGGCCGCGACGGCTCGGAGTCCCCGGCCTCGCCGCCCTCGGCGACCGATGCTCCGCCCGCCGCGGAGCCCCCAGCGACCGATGCTCCGCCCGCCGACCGCGTTCCCGCCGACGGAGCCGTCGCGTCCGGCGGGGCCGACTCCGGCGGTGTCTCCGTCGACGCGGTCGGCGGGGCGGCCGCGGTGCTCGCGGCGTTCGCCCCCTACGCCGTCGTCGTCGCGTTCCAGCTCCGCACCGCCGTCGCGGTCGCGGTCGCGGTGGGGGCATCGACGCTTCTGCTCGGCGCCCTCGCGGCGTGGGTCCCGGCCAGCGGCGTCCTCGACCGCGGCGTCCTCGACCGCGGCGTCTCCGATCGCGGCGGATCGCCTCCGGAACCGGACGACTGCGACGGTACAGACGAGACGGGTCGGGAGCCCTCGGCTCCGGTCGAGGAGCCCGAGTCGCCCCCCGACCATCCGCCGGCCGTGGTCGCCGAGGCACCCGGGACGCCGCCGGCGCAGCCGGACGGCGGCGGGGAGGTGGACTGATGGCCGTGAACCGCGGGGTCGTCGGCGCCGTCGCCCTCGCCGTGTTGGTGTGGGGCGTCGCGTTCGGCGGGGGGCTCACCGTCGCCGTGCTCACGTCGAGCGGCAACGTGACGGTGGCGTTCGAGGCCGCCGAGGAACTCACTCCGACCGACGACCTCGTCGCACCCGAGCCCCCGCCGAGCGACGGCCCGGCCGCCGCGACCGCGCCGATCGCGAACGGGACAAGCGACGCCGAACCGCCCGGGAACGGCTCGTCGCCACCGGGGAACGTCTCGTCGCCGGCGCCGCAAAACGAGTCGGTCCCGCCCGAGAGCGGTTCGCCCCCGAGCGAGAACGCGTCGGAACCGTCCGGGAACGCGTCGGAACCGTCCGGGAACGCGTCTACACCGACTGGGAACGCGTCTGCCGCGGGCGCTCCGGGACCGAACGAGCCGGTCCACGCGGGAAACGCGACCGCCGGAGGCGCGCCGTCGCTCGGTGATAGCGACTCCGAGGCGCCGGGTGCCGACGTCCGTCGGTCCGTCGCCGCCGCCGCGATCCGCGGGTGAGAGGCGACGTGACCTCCTCGATCAGGCCGCGAGGGCCGGCGGAGAAGCGCGTCACGGAGCCGTCCGATCGCCCCTGTCGGCTCGGAGCCAAGCTCGCGGTGTTGCTGTCGCTGGCCGTGCTGCTCCTGTTCGCCCTGCTCGTCGGAACCGCCCGCGGGATCGCGTAGCGCGTCCGCGATTGTTTAGTGCCGGCCGGCCGAACCGCAGACCGTATGGTCGCGCTCGACGCGTTCGCGTTCGTCTTCGTCGCGGGGCTGATCACGGCGCTGGCGACGGGTGTCGGCGCGCTCCCCTTCTTCTTCTTCGAGACGATCAGCGACCGCGGCAACGTGGCGCTGTGGGGGTTCGCCTCCGGGATCATGCTGGCGGCGTCGCTGTTCGGGCTCGTCGACGAGGGGCTCGCCGAGGGGACGCCCGCGGAGATCGCGATCGGCATGGCCGCCGGCGTGGTTCTCGTCGTCCTCGCGCACGACGTGCTGATGGACGCCGAGATCGACCCGAAGGAGTACGAGGAGGCCGACTTCAAGAAGCTCGTCCTGATCCTCGGCGTGCTGACGGTCCACAGCTTCCCGGAGGGGATCGCGGTCGGCGTCTCCTTCGCGGACCTCGGACTGGAGGGCGGGACCCAGCTGCTCGGGTTCACGGTGCCGCTCCTAGCGGTGTTCATGACGGTCGCGATCTCAATCCACAACATCCCCGAGGGGACCGCGATCTCCATCCCCCTGCGGGCGATGGGCGTCTCGAAGTGGAAGATGGTGTGGTGGGCGGTGTTCTCCAGCCTCCCGCAGCCGATCGGCGCGGTCGCCGCGTTCGCGTTCGTCCGCTACGCCCGCGAGTTCCTCCCGTACGGCTTCGGCTTCGCGGCGGGCGCGATGATCTACCTCGTGCTCTCCGAGTTCGTCCCCGAGGCGCTCGACACCGGACGGGACCTCCCTCGCGGCGGGAAGCCCGTGCTCGCCGGCGGGATCGCGCTCGGCGCGCTGCTGATGGTCCCGCTCAACTTCGTGTAGATCGGAACCGGAGTCGTTACGCGCCCCCGTCGAGCGCGGTCGGGTTCACCGCGCCGGGTCCCTCGCCCACGTCGTAGCCGCGCCGGATCGCGGGCCCCATCCCGTCGACCGCGGCGGCGACCGCCTCGCGGAGGGGCTCGCCGCGCGCCAGCCGCGCGGCGATCGCGCTTGACAGCGCGCAGCCGGAGCCGTGGGTCGCGTCGGTCGCGACGCGGGGGTTCTCGAAACGGAGGGCGGTCGCCGAACCGGAGCCGTCCGATCCGCCGTCGCCTCCCCCTTCGCTCTCGACCACCAGCGTGTCGGTCACTGTCTCGCCGTCGCCGATGTGCCCCCCTTTCACGAGCGCGGCGTCGGCGCCCGCGGCGACCAGCTCCCGGCCCGCGCGCTCGGCGTCGGCCGGCGTCTCGACGGGGCCGTCGACCAGCACCGCTGCCTCGTCGGCGTTGGGCGTGACGAGCGTCGCCGCCTCGATCAGGCCGTCGTACGCCGCCTCCGCCTCGGGCGACAGCAGGCGGTCGCCGCTGGCCGCGACCATCACCGGGTCGACGACGACCGGGGCGTCGACCGCCGCGAGCAGCCCCGTCACCGTCTCGACCGTCTCGGCCGTGGCGAGCATGCCGGTCTTGACCGCCCCCACGTCGAAGTCGTCGAAGACGGCGTCGCACTGGCTCGCGACGTGCGCCGGGGGCACCGCGTGCACGTCGCGGACGCCCCGGGTGTTCTGGGCGGTCGTCGCCGTTGCGACCGAGGTGCCGAAGACGCCGTGCGCGGTCATCGCCTTCAGGTCGGCCTGTATCCCCGCCCCGCCGCCGGCGTCGCTGCCGGCGATCGCGAGCGCGACGGGCGGTGACACGGGGTCTCGCGCGGATGCCATATCTAAATGGTACCACTCGGTTATCTTAAACCGTGGCGATCGCCGCCGCCGAACGGCCTTTGCCCCTCGCGGCCGAATCGGCGGTATGTCGAACACCGACGCCGCGGACGAACCGGACGCCGACCAGTCCGAGTCGATCACGATCTACTCCGACTACGTCTGTCCGTTCTGCTACCTCGGCCGGCAGTCGCTCGCGCGGTATCAGGAGACGCGCGATGAGCCGCTCGAGATCGACTGGCACCCCTTCGACCTCCGGGCGGGCAAGCGCGGTCCGGACGGCGAGATCGACCACGACGCGGACGACGGGAAAGACGAGGCCTACTACGAGCAGGCGCGCGAGAACGTCCGGCGGCTCCAGGAGGAGTACGACGCCGACATGGCACAGGAGCTCCGGACCGACGTGGACTCGCTCCCGGCGCAGATCGTCTCGGTGCACGTGCGAGAGACCGCGCCCGACGCGTGGCTCGCGTTCGACGAGGCCGTCTTCGCGGCGCTGTGGCAGGACGGCCGCGACATCGGCGACCGCGACGTGCTCGCCGACATCGCGGAGGACGTGGACGGGATCGACCCCGCGGTCGTCGACGAGGCGCTCGACGACGACGACCTCCGCGACCGCGTCACCGACCTGTTCACCGCGGCGAGCGAGCGCGGGGTCACCGGCGTCCCGACGTTCGCGTACGACGGCCACGCCGCGCGCGGCGCGGTGCCGCCGGAACAGATCCAGCGGCTCGTCGAAGGGTAATACCGCCGGTTTCGACCGCGACGCGCCTCATTTCTCGGCGTCTCGGTCGCCGTCGCCCCCGTCGCCGACGACACCGGACCCGTCGCCCTCCCCCTCCTCGTCGACGAGCCGATACGACAGGTACACCGCGCCGAGCGCGAGCGCGGTCCCGCCGATCACGTCCGTGAGCCAGTGGATCCCGAGGTACATCGTCGCGATCACCACGCTGATCGCGAGCCACGCGGCGATCGGCGTCCACAGCGGGTACTCGCGGCGGGTCAGGACCGCGAACGTCCCGACGGTCACCGACAGCGACGTGTGCAGCGAGGGGAAGACGTTCGCGGGCTCGTTCACCTCCCCGGTCAGCGCCATGAACGCCGGGTTGTGGGTGAAAAGCAGCGACGTGACCATTTCGGGCATGACGTTGCGCGGGCCGTGCGCGAACACGATCGTGTAGATCACGAGGCCGATCGCGTAGTTGAGCGCGTACGCGACGATCAGCCGTTTCACCGTCGTCGTCCGCGGCAGGGCGAGGTACGCGAAGAACGGGAACGAGAGGAGGAACACGTACCCGTACACGTATATCGCGGAGAAGTACATCGTCAGCCGCGGCGAGGCGAACGTCGCCTGCACCCACGCGACGAAGTTCCCCTCCAGCGCGTAGATGGCCCACGTCAGCTGGAGCCCGAACAGCTCGGAGACCGTCTGGAGCGAGCTCCGACCGATCGCGCTCGCCAGCAGCACCACCACCAGCGCCGCGAGGGGCCGCCGGATCTCCCACAGTCGCTCGCGCAGGTCGTTCCAGAGCGCGTACAGCCGCCGCGGGCCGATGATGGCGACGCCCGCGACGAGGAGGGCGGAACCCACCCACAGCGCGAGCGACCCCGCGACCGACAGGAGCTGGCTCATGTGCTCGGCGCGAGCAGCCGCCCCTCGTCGTCGAATCGGTACCCGGCCTCGCGGAGCCGCTCGCGGGCCGTCTCGGCGTCCAGCGATCCGGACTCGCCGACGAACGGGTGGGTGGGGTCCGCTTCCCGGTCCCCCCACCGGAGGTCCGACGGCACCCACTCCGGGGTGGCGGCGAGCGGCGAGGCGGCGGGCTCGGCGTACCCGTCGAACGCGACGTCGACGAGGGTCCGCTTGTCGATCAGCGACGCGAGGACCCCACGGAACCGCGGGTTCGACAGCGGCGCCCGCCGGGCGTTGTACCCGACGTGGTAGAACCCGCCGGACTCCCCCGTCACGAGCCGCGCGTCGGCCTCCCGCCCGATCCGCGGGACTGAGTCGGGGCCGAGGTTCGAGACGGTCGCGTCCGCGAGCCCGTCGCCGACCGCCTGCACCGCGGCGATGTCCGAGCCCATCACCTCGATCTCCAGCCGGCCGAACGCCGGCTTCCCGCGGAACCGCTCGGGGATCCCCGCCAGCGGGTCCGTCTCGTCGGCGTCCGCGCCGTCGGTCGATCCGCCGCCCGCGTCGCGCACGAGGAAGTGGTCCGGGTTGCGCTCGAAGGCGACCGACTCCTCCGGGGTCGCCTCGGCGAAGCGCACCGGGCCGCTCCCGACCGGGTCCTCGTTGTTCGTCACCACGGCCTCGGTCGTCTCCGCGTCGAACTCGATGCCGGCGATCGTCGCCACGTCGGTCCGCTCCTCCCAGACGTGCTTCGGCAGGATCGGGACCTGGAGCGCGCGCACGCCGACCGCGTCGTTGACGCCGTCGAGCGTCAGCCGGACCGTCCGGTCGTCGACGGCGGTCGCCGCCTCGACGGCGGAGACCCGACCGCGGAACGTCGGCGTCGGCACCGGCGACTCGGTGCCCCCCATCGCGGTGTCCCGGAGGAACTCGTAGGTGAACGCGACGTCTTCGGCGGTCACGGGCTCCCCGTCGTGCCAGTCGGCGTCCCGCAGCGAGACCTCGATCCCCGCGTCGCCGGTCCGCTCCCAGTCGGCGGCGAGCCAGGGGATCGCCTCCCCGCCGTCGACCAGCGCGAGCCGGTCGTACAGCAGGGAGGTGAACGTGCCGTAGCGCCGGTACTCGGCGGCGATCGGGTTCCAGTTCTGCGTGATGCGCTCGTCGGTCGTCACGAGCCGGAGGGTGTCGCCGTCGTCCGTCTCATCGTCCGTGAGCGGGTTGTCGTCGATCAGGTCCTCGTCGGTCTCGTTGCCGTCGATCGTCTCGTTGGCGTCGCCGTCGGCGGTTTCGTTCCCGGTCTCGCTCCCGTCCGCGTCGCCGCCCGCCGCGCCGACGCGCTCCAAGCCCAGCAGCCCGCCGACCGACAGCGGCTGGCGGTTCGTCCAGTTCTCGAAGCGGTCCTCGCGGACCGCCGTGAGCGGGTCGGGGAACGCCACGACGGTGAACGGCTGCAGCTCGGCGAGGGCCCGCTGGAGGTCCGCGGCCGCCTCGCGTCGCTCGTCGCCCTCGGCGCGGCGCTGGCTCGCGAGCAGGTCGTCGACGCCGTTGATGTCGGTGAACCCGAACGGGTTCTGCCACCCCGCCTCGGCGACGAACCGCGAGTGGGTGAACGCGTACATCGCGTCCGGGTCGAACGGCTCCGCCTCCCGGAACTGCCCGACGTACACGTCGAAGTTGTGGTTGATGAGCACCTTCCGCCGGAGGTCGGTGTGCCCGAGGGTGTTGATCCGGGCGTCGATCCCGACCGCGTTCAGGTTCTCAGCGAGGTGTCTCGCGATCCGGATCGCGTTGGGGTCCCTGTCGGCGGGCGGGGCGTTGATCTCCAGGGTCAGCTGCGAGGACCGGTCGCGGCCCGCGATGTTCCGCGTGCGGCCGAGACAGCCGGCGCTCAGGGCCGCGACTCCGACCCCCGCGAGCGTCTCCCGCCGGCTGATCTGCCGCGTCATGCGTTCGTCGACTCTTTCGCCCCTCGCGTATATCTCTTCTGTGGTGTCGCCGTCGGATCGAACTCCCGTATCTCCGTTAATTCGGTCGACTCACCCCCGCGAGCCGCTCAGATCACGTCTGCGAGCGGGAGCGCCAGCCCGACCGCCCACGCGGCCAGCCCCGCCGCGAGCACCGGGCGGTCGCCGGCGGCCCGTCCCAGCGCGACGACGCCGATCGCGGCGAGGAGGGCGACCCGGTGGACGAGGAGGTCGGGCGGCACCGCCACGCCGAGCGCGGCGAAGTCGATCACGAACCCCGCGCCCAGCCCGACAACGACCCCGAGCAGCGCCGCGCTCGGCTCCGAATCGGGGGCCCGCGCGACGACCAGCCCCGGGATCCCGACCGCGATGGCGAGGTACAGCGGGGCGGCGATGAGCTTCGGACCAACCCCCGGATACGCGGTCTCCAGCGCGACGCCAGCGACCCGGACGCCGACGATGACGGCCGCGAGCGCGGCGCCGAGCAGCGCGGCGTCCGCGTGTCGCCCCGCCTCCCGCCGGGCCCGACCCGCGAGCTCGACCGCCGCGGCCCGGGTCCGGCGCCGGAGCAGCGCGCCGGACAGCGTCGCCAGCGCCGCCAGCTCGATCACCGAGACCCAGCCGTCGCTCCACCCGCCCTCGATGCCGCGGTACTCGCGGCTGACCTCGGCGTCGACCCCGCCGCGGATGAACTCGTCTTCCAGCCTGACGGCGGGGGCGTCGATGCCCGGCACCGTGTGGCGGAGCCGGAACCAGTCGTAGTACTCCTCGTGGGCCTGCACCGCGGTGTAGGCGCCGTCCGGCGACTCGTACGCGCGGAGGTGGTCGCGCACGCCGAGGTACGCGCCGTCGTGGAGCTCGAACGTCTCCTCCAGCCAGACGCCGCCGTCCGGCCCCTCCACGTAGCTGTAGCGGTCGGAGCTGTGCGCGTCCGCCCAGTCGCGCTCGACGATCGCCCCCACCTGCTCGGCGTCGCTGGCGGTCGTCGCCGCCGCCTCCGCCTCCTCGGTCTCCTCCCAGTCCGCCCCGGACCGCCCCTCGATCGCCGCGCGCGTCGTCTCCGCGTCGGCGTGGAAGAGGACGTTGATCGCGAGCGTCCGGCCCGCCGGATCGGTGCTCCGGCTCGTGTACGGCCAGAGCCGGTACTCGCCCGCGACCTCGACGAGCGACGCCTCCTCGACCCCCGAGGGCGCCGGCTCCTCGACGGTCGGCGGCGGCGCCTCGTCGCCCGCCCCGGCGAAGAAGCCGGAGGCCGCGAGCCCGACGCCGACCGCGACGAGGAGCGCGACGACGACCGCCGTCCGTTTCATGGGTGGGCTGAAGACGCCGGGAGAGAAACGCCTTTGGGTGGATCCCGGGGTCCGTCGCGTCTTCTGGGGTTCATCCGGTCCCCGGCTCCCCGCTCACCAGGTCTCGACGAACCCCTCCCGCACGTCCTCCGCGCACCCCTCGCAGTCGGGGTGCCCGGACTCGAAACACGACGGTCGTCCCTCGCCGTCGACGGCGACGGCCCGGCGCTCGGCGTGCCGGCGACAGACGATCCGGGCGCGCCCCTCGTCGTCGGTCGGGAGGTCGTACCGCGCCGCCCCCGCGCCGTCGCCCGCGGGATCGTCCTTCGCCTCGGCGTACGCCCGCTTGGCCTCCTCGAACTGCTTGCCCGCCTTGCGGAGCTGTTGGCGGATGACGCGTTCGAGTCGGTCGTCCATGCAGGCCGTACCGGCGCGTCGGATATAGGTCCGTTGGCGATGGGGAGATGATCGGGCCCGGAATGGCGGACCCGGCGTGAGACGTTTATAAGTGGTTGCCAGCGCGGTGAACGCCGCCAAAGCCCCAGCCGCTCGGCTGTACGTTGGTCTCGTTGTTCATAAACGGCCGATCGACGCGATCTCCCCCAAAGCCCCAGTCGCTCGGCTGTACGTTGGTCTCGTTGTTCATAAACGGCCGATCGACACGAACTCCTCCAAAGCCCCAGCCGCGAGGCGGGCGCACGTTCGCTGCGGTCCTCGGTCACTCGCTCCGCTCGTTCCCTGCGGTCCTTGCGTCACCTGCGCCCGCCTCGCGGCTGCCCCTTTGAGTCCCACCCGACCGCACGGCAACCGCACCTCGTACCTCCCCAGCCTCGTCGCTGGCGCCTTATAAGGCGCCAGCGACTCCCTCGTGCGGGCTGCTCGCGCCCTTATAAGGGCGCTCGCAGGCGCACGCCACCGCGCGTCTATTTATAAGCGACCGTTGCGCCAAAACCCACGCCGTTTCGTGAGAGCACTTCACGTGGTACCGTTCCACTTGAAACGGCGCCCGCGCGTGGCTGACGCGCGTCAGACGCCGGGGCGATCGGTCAGCGTCCGGCGATCGGCGCGAATCGGAGATACCGCGGTACGAGGGGTCATACGCGCCGTTTCGTTCACTTTCACCGCGGTTGCGGGATTTTTAATACCGTGAGGAACCAACCGTCGTACGCCTCCCATTGAAACACGACCGGAGGCGGAGACACCCCATGAGCGAACTGCGACAGGAAGCGGAAGCGATAGCGGAACAGTTCTCGGACCACCTAGACGTCGGCGCCGACGAGGTCGAGGAGCGACTGGAGAACCTCGTCAACGAGTACCGCGTCCCCCTCGACGAGGCGCGCCGGAGCGTCACCAACAGCTACCTCGAAGACGCCGGGATGGAGCGCGACGAGCTCGGCCGCGGCGGCAGCGAGTCCGTCCTGGTCAACGAGATCGACGAGGACGAACAGTGGGTCGACCTGCGCGTGGAACTGGTCGACCTCTGGGAGCCCCGCAGCGACTCGATCTCGCAGGTCGGGCTCTTAGGCGACGAGTCGGGCACGATCAAGTTCGTCGCCTTCGAGACCTCCGACCTCCCCGAACTGACGGAGGGGCAGGCGTACGAGCTCTCGAACGTCGTCACCGACGAGTACGAGGGGAGCTACTCGGTGAAGCTCAACCGGACGACGCAGATCACCGAGATCGACGAGGAGATCGAGGTCGGCGACAACGCCGACACCGTCGAGGGAGCCCTCGTGGATATCCAGTCCGGCTCCGGGCTCATCAAGCGCTGCCCCGAGGACGACTGCACGCGCGTCCTCCAGAACGGGCGCTGTTCGGAGCACGGGCAGGTCGAGGGCGAGTTCGACCTCCGGATCAAGGGCGTCCTCGACGACGGCGAGACCGTCACCGAGGTCATCTTCGACCGCGAGGCCACCGAGGAGCTCACCGGGATGGGCCTAGAGGAGGCCAAGGACATGGCGATGGACGCGCTCGACACCACCGTCGTCGCCGAGGAGATGGGCGACGACGTGCTCGGGCGGTACTACCGCGTCACCGGTCCCACCTTCGGCCGGTACGTCCTGGTCGACGAGATGGAGCGTCCCGGCGACGTCGACGTTGAAAGCGCGCTGATCGAAGCGAGGTCGATCTGAGATGAGTCAGAACCAGTCTACCCCCAGCCGAGAGGTCGCCCGGCGCGTGTTCGCGAGCGAGTTCAACGACGCCGGCTACACGTTCACCGAGTCCGACGACGAGCGCGCCCCCGTCTACGCGCTGTTACCGACGGGCGAGTCCTCGAACCGCGTGTTCTTCGTCGGCACCCTCACGGAGAAGGAGGACGTCGGCGAGGACGCCGAGTACTGGCGCGGCCGCATCGTCGACCCGACGGGCACGTTCTTCGTGTACGCCGGCCAGTACCAGCCCGAGGCCGCCTCCAAGCTCCGCGACCTGGAGCCGCCCGCTTACGTCGCAGTCGTGGGGAAGCCCCGGACGTACGAGACCGACGACGGCACCGTCCGGGTCTCCGTCCGCCCCGAGTCGATCACCGAGGTCGACGCCGTCACCCGCGACCGCTGGGTCGCCGAGACGGCCACGCGAACGATCGAACGCGTCGCCGCGTTCGACGACGAGGGCAACGAGTACGCGCGGATGGCCCGCGAGGAGTACGACCTCGACCCCGAGACGTACAAGGACGCCGCGCTGTCGGCCCTCGAGGACCTCGACGAGGGCGACGGCGACGAGCTCGCCGCCGACCCGGCGGACTCGCCGACCGACTCCCCCGCCGGAATCTGAGCGAATCCGTCCCGGTCAGCGACGGTCTCCCGCGGCCGATTTTTCCGAGCCGTCCGAGCCGGTTTCGTCCCCAGCGTCGGCTCCGCCGCCGACGGCCTCGACGCCAGTTATCTCGGCGCGCGCGCCGCCGTCGGGGCCGTTCGTCATCCGGAACGCCCAGCCGTGGGCCTCGACGACCGTGCGGACGATCGTCAGTCCGATTCCGGTGCCGTCGCGCCCCGATTCGTCACCGTCGGACCCGTCGCCGTCGCCGTCGAGCGCTTCCGCCTCGCTCACGTCTACCCCCACGCCGTCGTCGCTGACGGCGAACCCGCCGTCGATCGGGCTCACCGCGACCGCGCTCACCTCGTCGCCGCCGTGCTCGATCGCGTTGCGGAACAGGTTCTCGAAGACGTGCTGGAGCGTCCCCGGATCGGCCCGGATCGCTCCCTCGACGGTCACCGTCAGCGTCGCGTCGCCCGTCTCCACGTGCGACCACGCCGTCCGGGCCAGCGCGCCCAGGTCGATAGACTGCAGGTCGCCGATCGGTCGCCCCTCTCGCGCGAGCAACAGCAGCTGCGTGATGATCGTCTCCATCCGGTCGTGAGCCCCTCGAACCTTCTCGAGCGCGTCCGGCGGCCCGTCCCCCGTCTCGGCCAGCTCGAGGTAGCCCTGCGCGACGCCGAGGGGGTTCCGGAGGTCGTGCGAGACGGTCGCGGAAAACGCCTCCATCCGCTCGTTCTGCCGTTCGAGCTCGCGACGGCGCCGCTCTTGGACGGTCTCGTCCCGGAGGACGACCACCCAGCCGGCGCGGCGGCCGCCCCTGACGAGCGGCTCGACGAACGGGCGGTAGTACGCCGGCTCTCCCTCGGGCCCGGGCACCGCGAGGGGGTCACAGCTCCCTCCCGTGCCGTTCCGGCCGCCGCTTTCCCCCGCGTCGGTCGAGTCGTCGCCGGACTGCGTCTCGATCCGCGCGGCGTCGTCGAGCGAGAACCCGTCGAGCAGCGCCGACAGCCGCACGTCGCTCCCGGGCGACGCGCCGAGGCGGTCGAGGAACGCCCCGCCGCGCTCGTTCGCGTGGACGATCGCCCCGTCGTCGTCGAGGACGAGGAGGGGGTCCGGCGAGTACTTCATCGCGGTCACGTACGCCAGCGGCGGCAGGTCGAAGAGCCGGTACCGGCCGAGCAGCGCGGCGATCGCGACGGTCGAGACCGCGCCCGCGGTCGGGACGAGGTTCATCCGGTCGTCCACGAACGGCGGGACCTCGGCGGCCGTCCCCGCCGCCGCGACGAGCGGGGCCAGGAGCGCCACGCTGATGAGCGCCACCTGCGGGTAGTACGGCCGGCCGACCCGGCGCACCTCCCACACCGCGGTCCCGAGCCCCGCGAACACGAACCCGAGGCTGTACAGCATGAAGAGGGCGAACCCCGGCCCGTCCTCGACCCGCAACACGACCGGATCGCCTTCGATCACCCGTACGCCCGCGACGACCGCGCCGCCCGGATCGGTGACGACGAGGGCGACGAAGACGGCCGGGACGAACAGGACACCGGCGACGGCCCGGAGGGACAGCCACCGCGTTCGGTCGGTGTACGCCGCGATGAACAGGAACATCAGCGCCGGCAACACCGCCGCCGGAACGTGGAGCGCGCGGTAGAACAGCAGCTTCGTCGCCGGGTCGACGTGTAACAGCTTCAGCGCCGACAGCCCCGTCCACCCCGCGGCGGCGAACGCGATCCAGAACAGGAGCGCCACCGTCGGGTCGCGTCGACCGCCGCGGAACGTCGCCGCCGCGTACCCGGCGAGCGCGAAGGCGACGACCGCGGCGAACAGCATCGGTGTCGCGAGGACGGTGGCCTGCCAGCTCACTTCAGAACACTTGCCTCTACCAGCGCTCCGCTCGTACATAAAGGGGCCGTACGCGGGCGCAACGAGGCGCGAACGCGGCGATCAGTACGGTACGACCCCTGACGGTACGGCACCGTCTGACAAACGCTTAAGTGGTCCGGGAAACGAACGGTCCGATAATGGGCAACAAGAACAAGACGATCTCGTTCCGCGTCAACGAGGACGCGTTCGAGACGCTCCGCGACATCGCCGAGGAGCGAGACATCTCGCTGTCGGCGGTCTTCCGGGACTACGTGGATACGCTCGTTGCCCACGACGGTCAGGTCCGGGTCGTTCCGGAGGCGGAGCTCGACAGCATGGGTGAGAGCGGCGAGTCGTTCCCCCCGAAGATCGAGGTCCCGAAAAGCTTCGTCCGCGAACACGAGCGGCTGGAGCTCGAAGCCGATCACCTCCGCGAGCAGCTCGAAGAGCACAAACGCTACGTCAACTATCTCCGCGAGCAGTTGGAGGACGGCGACGAAGAGGTGATCCAGCTCGAGGACCTCGACGGCGAGCCCGACGAACCCTCCTTCCGACTCGGATAGTCGACGGCGCGTCGCTCCGCTCCTTTCTCTCCCTCTCCCTTTCCCTCCCCTCCCCTCCCGCAGTCCCTTTTCCCCGCCAGCCGCGCCGCCGATCGCCGAGAAACCTACTCGATCGTTCGGTACTGTTCCGCGAAACGCCGATATTGGCGAAAATATTGCCGGTCGTGGGCTTGTTTGTTCAAAAACGTCCGATTCTATCCGGTTCTGATGGACGGTTTCTCACGCCTCCCATCGATTTCTGACTATAATAAACTATTTACGAAAACCATAATACCCGGGCGGCGAACCGTTCGTGTATGAAGAGGTGGGCTCGACCGTGAGCGTGTTTGACAGGGCGTACGACGATCCGGTCCGTGTACTCGACGAGGACGGCGAGGTCGTCGGCGATGTGCCCGACCTCGACGACGAGGAGCTCGTCGGGATCTACCGGCACATGCGGCTGGCGCGGCACTTCGACGGGCGCGCCGTGAGCCTCCAGCGGCAGGGGCGAATGGGGACCTACCCGCCGCTGTCCGGGCAGGAGGGCGCACAGATCGGCTCCGCGACCGCGCTCGACGAGGGCGACTGGATGGTCCCCTCGTACCGCGAGCACGGCGCCGCCCTGGTCCGCGGGCTCCCCCTGAAACAGACCCTGCTCTACTGGATGGGCCACGAGGCGGGCAACGCGACGCCGGAGGACGTCAACGTGTTCCCGGTCGCGGTCCCCATCGCCTCGCAGGTCCCGCACGCGACCGGCGCGGCGTGGGCGTCGAAGCTCCGCGGCGAGAACGACGCGTTCCTCTGTTACTTCGGCGACGGTGCGACCAGCGAGGGCGACTTCCACGAGGGGGTCAACTTCGCGGGCGTGTTCGACACCCCGACGGTGTTCTTCTGTAACAACAACCAGTGGGCCATCTCCGTGCCGCGCGAGCGGCAGACCCGGAGCGCGACGCTGGCCCAGAAGGCGGAGGCGTACGGGATCGACGGCGTCCAGGTAGACGGGATGGACCCGCTGGCGGTGTACAGCGTCACGCGGGCGGCCGTCGAGAAGGCGCGCGACCCCGACGCGGACCGCCCGCGGCCGACGCTGATCGAGGCGGTCCAGTATCGGTTCGGCGCGCACACGACCGCCGACGACCCGACCGTCTACCGCGACGACGACGAGGTCGAGCGGTGGAAGCGGAAGGACCCGATCCCCCGGCTGGAGGCGTACCTCCGATCGGAGGGCATCCTCGACGACGAGCGCGTCGCCGAGATCGAGACGCTCGTCGAGACCCGGGTGGCGGAGGCCATCGAAGCGGCCGAGTCGGAGGCGCGCCCGAAGCCGGAAGAGATGTTCAAGCACGCGTACGCGGAGCTCCCGCCGGAGCTGGAGCGGCAGTACGAGGAGTTCGCGGCGTTCCGCGAAGCGCACGGCGACGAGGCGTTCCTGGAGGAGTAAATGAGCGAGACACAGAACCTCACCGTGGTACAGGCGGTCCGAGACGGATTGTACACCGAGATGCGCGAGGACGACGACGTCCTCGTGATGGGACAGGACGTGGGGAAGAACGGCGGCGTCTTCCGCGCGACCGAAGGGCTGTTCGACGAGTTCGGCGGCGACCGCGTCGTCGACACCCCGCTCGCGGAGTCGGGGATCGTCGGCTGTGCGGTCGGCATGGCCGCGATGGGCCTCAAGCCCGTCCCCGAGATCCAGTTCTCCGGGTTCATGTACCCCGGCTTCGACCAGATCGTCTCCCACATGGCCCGGTTCCGGACCCGAAGCCGGGGGCGGTTCAACCTCCCGATGACCCTCCGTGCCCCCTACGGCGGCGGGATCCGGGCGCCCGAACACCACTCCGAGTCGAAGGAGGCGTTTTACGCCCACGAGGCCGGGCTGAAGGTCGTCATTCCCTCCACCCCGTACGACGCGAAGGGGCTGTTGGCGGCGTCGATCCGCGACCCCGACCCGGTGATCTTCCTCGAACCGAAGCTCATCTACCGGGCGTTCCGCGACGAGGTGCCCGAGGAGCCGTACACCGTCCCCATCGGCGAGGCGGCCACCCGCCGCGAGGGCGGCGACGTGGCGGTGTTCACCTACGGCGCCATGACGCGCCCGACGCTGGAGGCGGCCGAGACGCTCGCCGAGGAGGGGATCGAGTGCGAGGTCGTCGACCTCCGCACCGTCTCGCCGCTCGACCGCGAGGCGATCGTCGAGGCGTTCGAGGCCACCGGGCGCGCCGTCGTCGTCCACGAGGCCCCGAAGACCGGCGGGCTCGCCGGGGAGATCACGGCGATCATCCAGGAGGAGGCGCTGTTGTACCAGGAGGCGCCGGTGAAGCGCGTCACCGGCTTCGACGCGCCCTACCCGCTGTACGCCTTAGAGGACTATTACCTCCCGTCCGCGACCCGGATCGAGGAGGGTATCAGGGAGGCGGTGGAGTTCTGACCATGCCGGTCAAAGAGTTCAAACTGCCCGACGTGGGCGAAGGCGTCGCCGAGGGCGAGCTCGTCTCGTGGCTCGTCGCGCCCGGCGACCGCGTCGAGGAGGACCAGCCGGTCGCGGAGGTCGAGACCGACAAGGCGCTCGTCGAGGTCCCGTCGAGCTACGACGGGACCGTCGAGGAGCTGTTCGTCGAGGAGGGGGACGTTGTCCCCGTCGGCGACGTGATCATCTCGTTCCGCGTCGGGGAGGACGACGGAGACGCCGGAGGGGAGGCTGACGGCGCCGACGCGGCTCCGGGCGACGAGCCGAGGGGCGAGGCGGAAGGGTCGGAACCGGGCGCGGCTGACGCCGACCCCGACGCCGCCGACGGTGACTCCGAACCGGCCACCTCGTCCGGCCGAACCTTCGCGCCGCCCTCCGCCCGCCGGCTCGCACGCGAACTCGGCGTCGACATCGCGGCGGTCGACGGGAGCGGCCCCGGCGGCCGGATCAGCGAGGCCGACGTGCGGGCGCACGCCGAGGGCGGCGGAGGCGACGACGCGGGCGATTCCGGCTCCGACGAGGCGCCGGCGCCGACCCCGACCGACGTGGGATCCGGCGGCCGGAAATCCGCCGTGAAAAAGCGCGGCGAGGACGGCTCCGCGGGCTCCGCGTCGACTGCAGCGCCGTCTGCCGGAGCACCCGAACCAGCCGGCCGCGAGACGACGCTCGCGACGCCCGCGACTCGGAAGGTCGCCCGCGAGCTCGGCGTCGACATCGACGACGTGCCGACCGACGAGACCCGGGACGGCGAGGCGTTCGTCACCGGCGAGGACGTTCGCGCGTACGCCGAGGCGCTGGAGTCGGGGACGGCGGCCGACTCGGCCACCGAACCCGAACCAGTCGACGTCGACGCCGGCGGTGCCGCCGCGGGCTCCGCGACGGCAGGCGCCGGTGCGACGACCGGCACCGGTGTGACCGACGCCGATGCGACGACCGGTTCGGCTGACGAGACCGTCCCCTACCGCGGGGTGCGGCGCACCATCGGGAAGCAGATGGAGCGCTCAAAGTTCACCGCCCCGCACGTCACCCACCACGACACAGCCGAGGTCGATGCTCTCGTGGAAGCTCGCGAGGAGCTGAAACCCCGGGCGGAGGAGGCGGGCGTGCGGCTCACCTACATGCCGTTCGTGATGAAGGCGATCGTCGCGGGGCTGAAGGAGTACCCGTACCTCAACAGCGAGCTCCGCGAGGACGACGAGGAGATCGTGTTGAAAAAGGAGTACAACCTCGGGATCGCCGTCGCGACCGACGCCGGGCTGATGGTGCCGGTCGTCGAGGACGTCGACGAGAAGGGGCTCTTCGAGCTGGCCGCGGAGGTCAGCGACCTCGCCGCCCGCGCCCGCGAGCGCAAGCTCAAGCCGGCGGAGATGAAGGGCGGCACGTTCTCGATCACCAACTTCGGCGCCATCGGCGGGGAGTACGCCACGCCGATCATCAACTACCCAGAGACCGCGATCTTAGGGCTGGGCGCCATCGAGGAGCGCCCCGTCGCCCGCGACGGCGAGGTCGTCGCGGCGCCGACCCTGCCGCTGTCGCTGTCGATCGACCACCGCGTGATCGACGGCGCGGTCGCGGCCGAGTTCGCGAACACCGTGATGGAACACCTTGAACACCCGCTGCTACTGTTGACTCAATAATGGTCGTCGGAGACGTCACAACCGGAACGGAGGTACTGGTGATCGGCGCGGGACCGGGCGGCTACGTCGCCGCCATCCGCGCCGCACAGGAGGGGCTCGACACGACCCTCGTCGAGAAGGACGCCTACGGGGGGGTCTGTCTCAACCGCGGCTGTATCCCCTCGAAGGCGCTGATCACGGGGTCGGGGCTCGCCCACGAGGCCGGCAACGCCGAGTCGATGGGGATCCACGCGGACCCCGCCGTCGACATGGGGAAGATGGTCGAGTGGAAGGACGGGGTCGTCGACCGGCTCACCGGCGGCGTCGAGAAGCTCTGTAAGGCCAACGGCGTCAACCTGATCGAGGGCGAGGCGTCGTTCGTCGACGAGCACACCGCCCGCGTCGCGCACGGCGGCGAGGGACAGGGGTCCGAGTCGATCGAGTTCGAGCACGCGATCGTCGCGACCGGGTCGCGCCCGATCCAGATCCCCGGCTTCGAGTTCGCCGCGGACCACGTCTGGAGCTCCGCCGAGGCGCTCGACGCCGACACGGTCCCGGACCGGCTCGGGATCGTCGGCGGCGGGTACATCGGCATGGAGCTGGCGACCACGTACGCGAAGCTCGGCGCCGACGTGACGGTCGTCGAGATGCTCGACGACATCCTCGACCCCTACGAGGACGACGTGAAGCGGATCGTCCGCAAGCGCGCCGAGGAGCTGGGCGTCGAGTTCCACTTCGGCGAGGGCGCGAGCGAGTGGTCCGAGGGCGCCGACGGCGGCTATCTCCTCCACACGGAGACGGAGGACGGAGAGGAGTCGACATACGGCGTCGACAAGATCCTCGTCGCGGTCGGGCGTCAGCCGGTCACGGACGGGCTCGACTTAGGGAACGCCGGGATCGAGACCGACGACCGCGGGTTCGTCGAGACGGACGACCGCACCCGCACCGCGGTCGACCATATTCACGCCGTCGGCGACGTGGCTGGCGACCCGATGCTCGCGCACGCGGCCTCGACGGAGGGGATCGTCGCCGCCGAGGTGATCGCGGGCGAGCCGGCCGCGATGGACCAGCAGGCGATCCCCGCGGCTGTCTTCACCGACCCCGAGATCGGGACGGTGGGGCTGACCGAGGAAGCGGCGGAAGCGGAGGGGTTCGAGCCCGCGGTCGGCGAGATGCCCTTCAACGCCTCCGGCCGCGCGATGACGACCGGCCACACCGAGGGGTTCGTCCGGATCGTCGCCGACGACGAGACCGGCTTCGTGCTCGGCGCGCAGATCGTCGGCCCGGAGGCTTCGGAGCTGATCGCCGAGGTCGCGCTCGCGATCGAGATGGGCGCGACGCTGGAGGACGTGGCGGCGACGGTCCACACCCACCCGACGCTCGCGGAGGCGGTGATGGAGGCAGCGGAGAACGCCCGCGGGCAGGCGATTCACACGCTGAACCGGTAAGGCAGGGACCGGTCTCGGTTCGAGGACCCGTCGGTTCAGTCTCTGCCCGCCGGAACTTTGTGACGCCGGTACGGACACGCTGTCACTGATCGTGTTCGACGAGGTTTTCGACCTGATCGCCGACGCCGTCCTCGGGTTCGTCCCGAACGTCGTCTTGGGCGCCCTGACGCTGCTCGTGGGTCTCGCGATGACCGCGATCGGGATCGCCACGGTGGGAGAGCCCGGACTGTGGGGGGAAGTGCTGACCGTCGTTGGTCTGTCGGCGGTCGTCGGCGTCCTGGCTCTCCGGTACCGATAGCGAGTCGCGTCGGTCGCGCTCGATTCGGACCCGACACTCGCGGGAGAATCCGATGGTCACCCCAGAAACAGACGCGCCTGACCCTTTGGCCGACGCGCTGGCCGTCTAGGTCGACGCGCCGGACCGTTTACGCCGACGCGTCGTAGCCCGCCTCGCTCACCGCGCTCACCAAGGCATCCGGGTCGGCGTCGCCCTCGACGGTCGCCGAGTCGCTCTCGCGGTCCGCGGTCGCGCTCTCGACGCCGTCGACGCCCTCCAGCGCCTCTGTGACGCTCTGTTCGCAGTGTCCACACGACATTCCCTCGACCGTGATCGTCCGGCTCATGACACGTACCGATACGGCGGGTAGATGTTTGTCGTTTTCTGCTTCGGGACTGCGGCTCGACGACCGCCTCGACTTTGGAATCCGAACCGTCACGCCCAACCGTCTTATATATCCGGTGCGTACCGCGAGCCATGCGCGACCTCGACGAGACGGACTTGCAGATCCTGTCGCTGCTGGCCGACGACGCCCGCCGGGCGTTCAGCGAGATCGGCGAACGGGTGGGGCTCTCCGGGCCCGCGGTCTCGGACCGCGTCACGCGGCTACAGGAGGCCGGCATCATCGAGGGGTTCACGGTCGATGTCGACCGGACGAAGCTGCGCGCCGGGGTGCCGGTGCTGATCGACGTGGCGCTGCCGCCGAACCGCCCCGAGGCGCTCGACGCGGCGCGGGATCGGGTCCGGGACGCCGACGCGGTCGAGCACGTGTTCGTCACGGCCGAGGGCGACCTCCGGGTGTACGCCCGCGTGGAGGGTCGGAACGCGAGGGAGTGGGTGCAGGGATTGTTCGAGGGGGTCACCGTCGACGACTACGCGGTCACCCTGGTCGACGAGTTCGAGTGGACGCCCTCGATCGAGGGCGTGGAGTTCGCGTTGACCTGCGCGGAGTGTTCCAACACCGTCGACAGCGAGGGCGAGACGGCGCGGATCGACGGCGAGGTGTACCACTTCTGCTGTTCCTCCTGCCTGTCGCGGTTTCGAGAGCGGTACCAGCGGTTGGAGGAAGGGGTATAATCTGACGGGGCGGCTGTTTATAAGTCGTTTTTTGACGGTGAAGACCTCCAAAGCCCCAGCCGCGAAGCGGGCGCACGCTCGCTGCGCTCCTCACTCGGTCGCTCACGCTGTTCGCTCCCTTGTTGCGGTGCTTACATCGTCATCAGAACGCGAAGCGTTCTGATTGGCTCACGAGAGCTCCGCTCTCGTGAACGCCTGCGCCCGCTTCGCGGCTGCCCCTTTGAGTCCCCCCCGCACAGCGACCGCAGCCTCACACCTCCCCAGCCTCGTCGCTGGCGCCTTATAAGGCGCCAGCGACTCCCTCGCGCGTACACCTCGCGCCCTTCGGGCGCTCGGCGGCACGCGCCACCGCCTTTTTAAATCGCTGCTGTCGACCCATCTGCGCTCGTCTCTCACAATCCTGCTCTACCGGCACTTTAGAATCCAAGATTTCGACCCGCTCGAAGCATGGGTTGCGAAGCAGAAAACCGCCTAAGGGGGGAACCCGTAGTAGTACACATGCCAACGAGAACAGCCCATCTGAACGTCACGGGGATGTCCTGCGCCAACTGCTCGGCGACGATCGAGGACGCCCTCGACGATCTTGACGGGGTGGCGTCGGCGAACGCCAACTACGCCACCGACGAGGGCTCCGTCGAGTACGACCCCGAGGCGGTGTCGCTCGGCGAGATCTACGCGGCGATCGAGTCGGCGGGCTACGGCGCCGTGAGCGAGACCGTCACGGTCGCGATCACGGACATGTCCTGTGCGAACTGCGCGGAGACCAACGCGGAGGCCCTGGAGTCGACGCCCGGCGTGATCGAGGCGACGGTGAACTACGCGACCGACGAGGCGCAGGTCCGGTACAACCCCGCGGACGCCTCGCTCGGCGACCTTTACGACGCGATCGAGTCGGCGGGCTACTCGCCGGTTCGGGAGGGTGGCGGGAGCGGCGGTGAGGGGGACGGAGAGGAATCCGGGGACGGCGCCGGAGCGAGCGGGACGGGCGACGCCGGGCAGGACGCCCGCGACGCCGCCCGCGAGGAGGAGATCCGCAGACAGCTCCGACTGACCCTGTTCGGCGCGGTCCTCTCGCTGCCGCTGCTGGTGTTTATGACGGATCACCTGCTGTTCGGCGGCGAGGTGTTCCCCGAGACCGTCTTCGGCGTCCGGATCGGGTTGGTCCAGTTCCTGCTCGCGACGCCCGTGCAGGTCGTCCTCGGGCGCCCGTTCTACAGGAACTCCTACAAGGCGCTCGTGACGAACGGGCGCGCCAACATGGACGTGCTGATCGCGCTCGGCTCCACGACCGCGTACGTCTACTCGGTCGCGGCGCTGTCGGGCGCGATCGCCGGGAGCCTCTACTTCGACACGGCCGCGTTCATCCTCGTGTTCATCACGCTCGGCAACTACCTGGAGGCCCGCTCGAAGGGCCGGGCCGGCGAGGCGCTCCGGAAGCTGCTGGAGATGGAGGCGGACCGGGCCACGCTCGTCGAGGAGGACGGGACGGAGCGCGAGGTGCCCGTCGACGAGGTCGAAGTCGGCGACCGGATGAAGGTCCGCCCGGGCGAGAAGGTCCCGACCGACGGGGTCGTCGTCGACGGCCAGAGCGCGGTCGACGAGTCGATGGTGACCGGCGAGTCGGTCCCCGTCGAGAAGGGCGAGGGCGACGAGGTCGTCGGGGCGACGGTGAACGAGAACGGGGTGCTCGTGGTCGAGGCGACGAAGGTCGGCGCCGACACCGCGCTCCAGCAGATCGTCCGCACCGTGAAGGAGGCGCAGTCGCGCCAGCCCGACATCCAGAACCTCGCCGACCGCATCTCGGCGTACTTCGTCCCGGCGGTCATCGCCAACGCCCTGCTGTGGGGGACCGTCTGGTTCCTCTTCCCGGAGGCGCTCGCCGGGTTCGTGAACGCGCTCCCGCTGTGGGACCTCGTCGCCGGCGGTCCCGCGGTCGCCGGCGGGGCGGTCTCGGTCTCCGAGTTCGCGGTCGTCGTGTTCGCCTCCGCGGTGCTCATCGCCTGTCCCTGCGCGCTCGGGCTGGCGACGCCCGCCGCGACGATGGTCGGGACGACGATCGGCGCCGGACACGGGATCCTGTTCAAGGGCGGCGACGTGCTCGAACGCGCCAAGGACGTCGACACCGTCGTCTTCGACAAGACCGGGACCCTCACCGAGGGCGAGATGGAGCTGACCGACGTGGTCGCCTTCGACCGCGACGGCAACGTGATCCCGGACGACGACCCGGCCCCGGACGGGGGCACGGCGCAGCGGCGGGAGGGCGACGACGGCCTCATCGCCCCCGAAGCCGGCTCGGGTCCCGACCGCGACCCGGAGACGGAGGTGCTCCGGCTCGCCGCGGCCGCCGAGCGCGGGAGCGAACACCCCCTCGCCCGCGCCATCGTCGACGGGGCGCGCGAGCGCGGACTGGAGATCCCCGAGCCGGACGGCTTCGAGAACGTCCCCGGCCACGGGGTCCGCGCGACCGTCGGGTCGGACGGGCCCGACCGCGGCAGCGAGGTGCTGGTCGGCAACCGGAAGCTGCTGCGCGACAACGGGATCGATCCGTCTCCCGCCGCCGAAGAGATGGAACGCTTGGAGAGCGAGGGGAAGACGGCGATGCTCGTCGCCCGCGTGCCCGCCGGCGCGAACGAGGGCCGGCTCGTCGGGATCGTCGCCGACGCGGACACCGTGAAGCCGAGCGCGGCGGACGCCGTGGCGGCCCTCAAGGACCGCGGCATCGACGTGATGCTGATCACGGGCGACAACGAGCGCACCGCCCGCGCGGTCGCCGAGCGGGTCGGTATCGACCCCGCGAACGTCAGGGCCGAGGTCCTCCCCGAGGACAAGTCGGCGGCCGTCGAGTCGATCCAGGCCGACGGCCGGCAGGCGATGATGGTCGGCGACGGGGTCAATGACGCGCCCGCGCTCGCGGTCGCGTACGTCGGCACCGCCATCGGGAGCGGCACGGACGTGGCCATCGAGGCCGCGGACGTGACGCTGATGCGCGACGACCCGCTCGACGTGGCGAAGGCGATCCGGGTCTCGGACGCGACGCTCCAGAAGATCAAACAGAACCTCGTGTGGGCGCTCGGCTACAACACGCTGATGATCCCGCTGGCGTCGCTCGGCCTGCTCCAGCCCGCGCTGGCCGCGGGGGCGATGGCGCTATCCAGCGTGAGCGTGCTCACCAACAGCCTGCTGTTCCGCCGGTACGACCCCGACCGCGACTACCGGCTGCTCGGTCGGCTGCGGTGAGCGAGGCGGCGGGCTCCGGTCGCAGTTCGTGTTCTCTCACGGCTCGCTTTCTCTCACGGTTTGCCCTTCGTCACGCGATACGCCTGACCGTCGTACCGGACCTGGGCCGTCTCGCCGTCGTCGACGATCCAGACGGCCGTTCGACTGTCGGTTCGGAGGGCCACCCGCTCGACGCCTTCCTCTACGAACGCGAGCAGATTTCGGTAGCCGCGGTTCCGATATCGCATCACCTGTTCGGCGATGATCGGCCTCTCGGCCGCCTGTGCTCGCTCCAGTGTGAGGGTGGCTCGCTCTCCGTCGTCGTCGGCGGTCCGCCACCCGTCCGCGGTGACCGTCACCGCGGTCCCGTCCGTCTCGCTCGTCGCGTCGTCGGTCGGCTCGACGGAGACCGGTGGCGCGTCGAACTCGACGAGGGCAGCGCTGTCCGAGGTCGCGTGTCCGTATCCCGCGACGGCCGCGTAGCGGCCGCCACCGAGGTACGGGTAGCGATCCACGTCTCCGTCTTCGTCTCCGTCGTCCACCTCGCTGGTCGCGGCTGCCATCGTCCACGTCTCGCTCTCGCCCGCCGAGAGGTTGTAACAGATGCCGTCGTGGGCGCCCGGCCCGACGTGGAACCATCGATCGTCGTGTAGCTTGTAGAGGTTCCAGTGGCCGCAGCTGGTCGATTCCTCCGAGCGGTTGTGGTACGTGAACTCGACGCGAGCGGGTAGCTCCGCCGTCTCGGCGCTCGGACGGACGAATCCCCGAGCCGATTCGTCGGCCTCGTGGTACCACGTGACCCCGCCCTCGCCCGGCAGTTCCGGAACCGAGACGCCGTCGAACGCCGAGTCGATCGTCGGTTTCGGCTCTCCCTCCGGGTCTTCCTCCGGCTCGGACGACCCGGGGCCGGTCGATCCGTCCGTGGTGTTGCAGCCGCCGAGCACCCCGAGACCGGCCGACAGGCCAACGAGGAGGGAGCGTCGGCGCATGTCTCGTCCAGTCCGCCAGCGCGTGAAGGGTCTTGTGGGCCGATGGCTCGTAGGCGGCTCTGGGAGAGCGCGCTCGCCTCATAAGTTCGGAAGGTAGAATTCGTACAAACGGATACCAGCTAATGTTGCTGGTAAAGTCTAATCTTAGATCTCAGTCGGGAGAAAACTCACCGAGTCACCAAATCACCAAATAAATCTGATAAGAAAGCAGGAAATCACCCGTGTGAACGAAACACGCGCCGCTAGCGAGAATCGGGAAAACCCAGGAAAATCAGGACTCGTCAGTCAGGCGGGTCAAGCCCATCCTCACAGAACATCAAGATCAACGCTGACGCAAGGAAGTCAGCTATCGGCAGCAACGGGTCCAATCGGTCATCGAAAGTTAACCGACCGTAGTCATCGAACGCCTCAGACGCAAGCCGTTTCAACGAGTGATCCGTCAACGGTCGCGTTAAGTTTGACGTGAATTGTGGTAGACGGCGACGGCTTCAAGCCAGTTTTGGGCTGTCTCTAGAGCGACATTGCTGAAACTATCCGCAAACGATGATGTTCGTCGTTCTATTTCCCAAAAGACACGTTCGATGGCATTCCGATTTCCATGTTGAATGACTTGAAATCGATAGCCGTCTTCAGCGAGAACGGATCCGAGATAGTCTGCGTCATCGACGAGAAATTCCACATTATCGAGCTGATAGCGCCGGTGTAGCTCGGTGAGAAACCATCGCGTTGTCTGTTTATTTGCGGTCGGATAGAGGCTCACGTGAAGGATCTCGTTCGTAAACGGATCAACCGCGCCGTACAGCCAGAACTTCTGGCCGTGGAGGCGGATCATCTTTTCGTCAACCGCGAGTTGATCCTCTGAGACGGTCGAGATCGGCTGTAGATCGGCTTTATGTACCCAGTTGTGAATAGCGACGTGACTCCGATCGATCCCAAACCTCTCGAGATGTTTACTTACCTCGCGGAGCGACATACCGGCTAAGTGACAGCGGATCCCTATTTCAATCGCCCATCGCGGAGTCCGATCTCGCTCCACAAACGACAAGTCAATCCACGCAATACGTTCGCTGAGGCGGTCGATTTCTGCCATAGACACTCAGACATCGTCCGCCTCATTCTCTAACTTAACGCGACCCCGTCAACCGCCACAGATTATACAGCAAGCAGCTGAAGACGAACGAGAAATATTGCATCCGGTAGTCCTTCGACGCGATCGACGGGAGCAGCGGCTTAATCATCTTATACTCGATTTCGATATCCCACCGACTCGAATATCGGTTACAGAACCCCATCGCATCCTCCGGCAACACGTCTTCCCGATTTGTCACGAACACTGTGTACTCCACGTCATCTAGTTCAGTGTACACCCAGTCGTCCTTCTTTGCGGGGACATACATGAAATTCAGATCATGACTGTACCCGTCCTCGCCAACCGTGTCGTCACTTTCAGCCTCAACGTACCGCGTTTTGTTCTCGTCCAAATAGAACGATGCAGGTTGCACCCGACTCACCAACGACGGGTCTGATTCTACTTCCTCCAAATCTTCCTTCATTGCCTCCGATCTCTTCGTTTTCGGCAGAAGGTAATTCACGTCGTGGTACTGGTCGAGCACGTGTTTGACCTCACGGTTTTCGAACGCGCGGTCCGCCATAACGAGGTGAATATCCACGAGCTCAGTCGCCTGCTGCATGAGCCGATTAACGGTTTCGGCCCATGTAACAGACATACCGTTGTCGAGTTCCCAGTTTGAATTATGTCGGACCGGTTCAACAGCGAGGACTATCGGGTCGTTATTCCCGACGATCGTGAGCGTGGCGTACTCGTACCCGACCGGTTTGTCATTCCCGCCTTTGATCATCTTCGGGTAGTCATCCTTCGGAACACGAAGATTACCATTCTTGGTCTTTACTTTCGTGTCACCAGGTTCGACGTCTGCTTCACCCTTGTACGGGGTAACACTGACCGGAACACGAACCGTATCGATTGCAGCAACTACCGGTTCACTGAACTCGTCCGCTTCTCGAATACGTCCAAGCATGTTCTCGACCGCGTCCGAGAATTGTGGTTGAATCGTATCCGCGACTTTTCGCCAGTACGGAGTCGGTCGGTGGCTACCACTAAAATCATCGAGTGTGTACCGATGTGGTGTGCCGAGTTTCTTCACCGCGCGGACGTGCGTGTCGTTGTGGAGTGCTCTCGTGCGGAATTTGTTGAACGTGCGGAACGCTGACCGTGTTCCCGCGCGGTCAGAGAGACTCATCAGGATCTGGTGTTCCCACACGGTCCGGTCTTCGTGTACGACGTTATGTGCTCTCCCAGTATCGAACGCCGGGCACACGTCGTTCAGCGCGGCTGAAATGATATCTGGGGCGTGATCATCGACGTAATGATGGAGGGGCGTGGAGGTGTCTTCTATCTCGTCTGGTGACGGGGTCGGGTCTGGTGATTTGAGGTCTTTATTGTAGTGATCTTGCTGTCTGCCTGCATCTCTGATCCCCTTCGCAATATCGTTGAGCAGGGACCTGAATTCGTATGAAAATCGGTGTTTTTTGGTGTATGAAAAGGCTGCTTGCGTTGGTGCTCGGTCAAGCCCAAACAATTGTTGGAGGTATTCCCAGTTTTTCACGCGAGATGTTACCTCCTCTTGTTTCATCTCTGCGGCTTCTTTGTACAGGTAGAGACGGGTTATCGCCTCGAAATCGAACGTGTCATCGTTTTTGATACCGTACTCATCGTAGACCTCTCCCATTGGTAAGTCGAGATTTCCGATTACGCGAACTACGTGATCATGCACTTCAAAGAGAGATGTCGCTTGAGCGACTACCCGTTCTTTAACGGTATTTTCGGGGTCGTCAGTCATTCAGCACCCCCGTCGAACCGGTGAATCGTGGCCGAGATCTAGAGTGGAAACTGAGGGGTGCTACCCAGGACTCACCAGTTCCCCACCAGCAATAGCCGCTCAGCTCACTGGGTCCGTGGATTCCACTCCACGGCGAGGTGAGCTGGCGTCGAGATGAGGTGGCGAGGGACACGAGTTACTGGTGGGTGGTGGTAGTCGTCGTTACCTACCCCTCGGCTCAGTGGTCGTATCCGGTGACTGGCTGGTGGGTTCGTTCGGATTCATATGTTCCATAGCCAGAGTAGTACAACACGTATCATATTCGAGGGGGTGTCGTTTCCGAATCTGCACACGCGACAATACGTAATCCGGGGTTATGAACCCCCATAGGCAGTATTATCAGTGTTTTAGGGATTTTCAAAAGTCATCGATCGCTACGATCAAGTTGTATACTTTGTACTACTCGTACGGTCCATACCGAGGTTTTACTTTGTAGTCTCACGCACCGATCGATAACGTGGATTACAGCGATAGCGGAAACGGTGGAGGGCCAGCTCCACCTGACGAATTCAGCGATGAGATACTCGATCAGATGATTGAGGTACTCTCATCTGCTGGTGGGGCGTGGCTCATTGTACAATTACATGAAGAGCCGAAGCGTTTCCAAACACTACGCCAAGACTTTCCAAAAAGCCCGTCAACAATTGATGAGCGCCTCAAAGAGGGGAGAGATGCGGGATTAGTAGATGAGGAAGCAAAGTACTCTAGGACAAACAAGTACCACCAACTCACCGAGAAGGGAGAAGTGATTGGTGACGAGATCGAACGGACTAATCTACTGCGGATTCAAGAGGAAATTTGGCGTCTTGAAGAGGAACTTGACGAGGAACTCGACACATTCCGCGAATCCCTGGTAGAGAAACAGGACGAACTCAACGAGGCCTTCATGGACCGTGTCCGCGTAGCTCACTCTACAGGCGATAATAAAGACGACCAATAGATGTCTGATCCGCGGTGAATATCTGTAGGGGTTTGGAACTCTGTTAAAGTTCTATTCTTTAGAAGCATTCTCGCCTGAAACGCTCGGTAACTGAAGAGTGCTTATCGCTCATCCGTGGTACGTTCACAAAGATTATTGTCGTAGATTCGAACACTAATGTATGTCTGCCCTCCATCGGCGTTCGTTTCTGAAAGCAGTAGGAATACTGGGAACAAGTATATCGGTAGCAGGCTGTTCTGAAATTGGTTCGACAGAATCTTCAGAGAGCTTACCTGCCGGGAGTTTGAAGTTTCACAACAGAGATTCCGTCCCACACGAGATCTCTGTCGAAGTTCTCAACGTGGGGACTAGGAGAGGTGAGCGAGTAGATGGACATGATACGGTTACAGGAACTCCTGACGTTGCAGTCTTCCAACGCAATCTAACTACGACGGTGATTGTTGAACCCGGAGAAAAACGGACCTATGAGTCCGTCTTCAAGTCGGAAGTCTGGTACGACATCCGCTTCACACTTGACGATAAGTACCCCGGAGAAGACTCCGCGAGAACCCTTTTCAAGCCAGTTCGTCCAAGTGCCGAAACTCCTGATCGGATATTAACTGGTAGGGTGTGGGACGGTGGAGAATTTTCGTGGTCAATTGGACCCGATAATTCGTGACCGGCATTCCGATAACTGGCTTATCGTGCCGGATGTAGAACGTGTATTCCCATTCACTGAGCGCTCTTTGAGTCTCCTGCCCTAACTGTTCAGAACACAGAACTAATAGCTATGCCGTAGAATCTTAATCCATGATGAGTCATGATGCCCTCGGCCCGGAGCAAATCTTGATACTCCTACTTGGGGTCAGCATGATCGTAGCTGGTGGGGCTGGTCTTTTCGGAGTCTTCTAACTGAGTCCACTGTATTGACCGATCCGTACCTCAACTGTACTGAGTGGACTTCATTTTGTTTTTGCCACTTGAAGAGTTTCTCTGATGCCGTCCCAGTCAATTTACAGATTCATCCACAACCTGTTCGTCTGGCACCGGGACAAATAACACAGATAACTCTCCTTTCTCGGCGCAATCACTACACACGGGTGGTGTTGAATCACGATCGTCACCAACACCGTCATATGGGTACGTACTCCCGCAGGTTCCGCATCTCCACTCATACACACCGTGTTCCACGGCTAACTCTGGGTATTTTTCAGCGAGTGTCGGTGTCAGTTTTGCATTCGGATATGCATCGAAGTACTCAACCAACTGCTGTTTCCGGTACTCACGTACACCGGGCAATAGCCCTGTGAATCCTTCATTCTGGTACTTCCCGTCATGCTCTCCGCAACGCCGTTGGAACGGGCAGGTCCCGCATTCCCAGCCGAATGCTGGCTCCGCTGGTGGTAACTCACCACTCTCCCGGAACTGAGTTTGTTGCGCCATCCACTCTACGACACTTTCCCGCCAGAACCGGTCATCGAATGGAACATGGAATGCCCGCACGTCGAGTGTATCTCGGCTCCCGTACACGAGCAACCCGTCTTGAATCGACCGGTTATACTCTCCATCCAACGCGTGCATGTACGCATGTAGCTGCGCCTTATGATGCGGTTTCGGCCCGTCAAGGTACTCTAACGACGACGTCGTCTTGATCTCTGTCACCAGGATTGGGCCACCGTCGCTGTCCACGATTGCCGGGTCTGTCACGCCTTTCACCCGAACTTCATCACCGCTACTGGTCGGTACCAACGTATCAATCCACAGCGAATTCCGAACGTACGTCGAATCTGTCGTCACCGCTTCCTGTAAGTACGGTACGATAATCTCCTCCTCGAACTCGCTCCCAATCCAAAACAGGCCTTGCGGTGAGTCACCCTCCTGTGGCGCGTTCTGCCCGTAGTACCGGACTTTCCGATGACACTGTAGTAATTTGCTCGGCGAGTGTTTCTCGGCGTCAGGAACCGGTGACGCCCCGTTGAAATACGGGCGGCCCTCCAAGATGTTCTCCGTAAATAGTCGCTCGTCGTACCACTCGTTGAATGACTCATTCGCAACGGCGTCCACAAGCCGTCTTAACCGCTCGCTCTCTGGGAGGCGGTCAACTGTCGCGGACATTCGAATGTCGTGTGAGGCGTCTGTCTGGCCGTTCTCGCTCATTGCAAGAACAGAGACCTCCCGAGTAACAATAGGAAAGGGCGTGGTGTTTCCGAAACACGACTCACACCGGTTATGACCGAACACGGTACGAGCGAGCTTTCGTATTCCCGTCAGCCACGATGAGATTGTAATGTTCCAACTTCGCCAGATAGTTCCGAACGGTTCGTTCGGTTTTGGGGTCGTCAACACGATCTTCGTACTGTTCATACAGTGCTGGTGGTTTGATATCCTCAACCTCACAGATGATATTGTAGAGCACTCGCTGATCAGGTTTAAGACGACTAATAGTGTTGCGCTCGATTTCCAATTTCGCTTCCGAAACCACATCTGAAATCATATCAGACCGAATCTGATCGTCTCCGATTTTCTTAGCATTGCGAGCAGCTTTCCGTAGAATACCAATAGCGACTCGCGCGTCACCGACAGCGTGTTCAGCGATATGTGCGAGCTCTACGGACCCGATTACATCCGGTTCAAGCCCCCATCGTGCTCGGTCTCGAAGAATTGTGACCAACTCCTTGTGTCCGTACTGGTCGAAGTGAATACGATTCGAGTTTTGAAGACGGCTTTGTAGGCGAGTTCCAAGGGGGTTGAACAGGTCTTCTTCGCGGTTCGCAATGAGAATTAACGTGAGTTTCGGGATTCGATGGAGGTCGTATAGAAGTTCCTTGTCTTGGAGTTGATCCACTTCATCGAGAATTACGACGTATGGCGGGCCATCGTAGTCACGAAGACGGTCAAGGAGGAGGTCACGCGGTGTAGATTGCCGGTGGACATCGTACGTTTGCCCAATCCCGTCGAGTAACTGGTACAGAGTTTTGAATCGGGTGTAGTCTTCCCAGCAGTTCACGTACTGCGTGTTAAGCTCCACAACAGACCCGCGAAGTTCTTCGACGATGTACTGCGCGATACAGGTTTTCCCAGCTCCTGATGGGCCGTGTAGCAACGTTGGTTCCGTTGGTTCCCCGTCAGTGACGGGTTCGAGGATGCTCGACAGATAGTTCACCTCCGCATCTCGGTGCTGTACTTCTCTCGGGATGAACTCCTGTTGGAGCACCCGGGCGTCGGTTATCATGATGGTACGTCGACACGGCTTGGCAGGGTGATAAATGGAAGGGTGCTGTTTCCAAATCTTCCAAAATAGTGGCTTTGTTGAAATCCTCAAAAGGTGATAGGTTCTGTCCCCCCCTTGCGGTCAATACAGGTCAACTAGCTACCATCGTCTTCAGATTCTAATTCTATACTTCACCGGACTCTTTAGCAAAGCAATTATATTGATGGAATGCCTTGATTCCAATATGGAAAAGAGACATTACATAATGTCTGCTAGCACAGACACATTTGGCAGGAGCGCTATTCAAGAAGTAAATTCAAAACAAGATACATTAGTGATCCTATGAGTGAGCTCCCCTCGAATCTTAAGCGGCAGAAGCGTGTTGGATACGGATTGCTAGCAGGCGCAGTTGCGATTCTAATTGGTAGTATCGCAGTATTCCAATATTATGACTTCCCGCCAATCAGTTATATCGGGCCTCTGATACCATTTGTTATCGTTGTGTTCTTCGGTTATAGGGCTGTCTCTGCCAGTAAGAACCGGAAGGCGTTAGGTGATGAGCGGACAGCTGAACTACTCACAAAAGCCAGCACTAATGCTTTCTGGTGGTTAATCGGTATCCTGCTAATTGACAGCACATTCACCATCTTCCCAGACGAAGCTAACAACTTATACATATTTGTTGGATTGGCAGTATACGCCTTGTACTACGTATATTACAGATACATTGAATAGTATGAAGAATGAATTGAAAGTCTATCGGGCGAAGCACGACCTAACCCAAGAGGACCTTGCGAAAGAGATCGGGGTTACTCGACAGACGATTAACGCACTTGAAGCAGAAAGATATGATCCATCTCTTGAACTCGCATTCCAACTCGCACTATATTTTGATTGTTCGATAGAAGACATTTTTTCCTACGATGGTGCTTAAACTGTTCATTATGCACTCTTCAGCGACCAGCCGTTTTAGGGAAGAATATGTCTGAAGAATAATATTTAACAGGACCAATAAGACCAAAAGATATTACTCAATTGAGTATTATAAATAGGACAATATGACTGTCCTATCCGGAATAATCACGTGGTTGTTCAATAACGATATGTCACTTGCAATAAAGCTTGGTTTCCTCTCTATTCCCTTCACGGTGATTTTATCTTTGGAGACTGGCCCATCCTACTACGATTTCGGCGCAGTGTCATTTGCTGCGTTGCTTGCAGGCTTGTACTACAGCAGCCGATTCACTGCCTCCGCGCGTGCTGGTTTACGAACTGGTGTCATAGGTGGTCTTCCCGCCGCTTGGAACTCTATCGGCATCATCTCTTCTGGGTGGGCGATCTCACCCGGCTACGCAGCTCTCGGAATCGCGTTCTCGTTGCTCTGGCTCTGCTTCGCTCTTGCCGTCGGTGGCTTTATTGGTATCACCAGCGCGGTAATTGGCAACATCATTGGCCACATCCCAATATTTCGTCGGATTGGCCCACAAACAGTCTAACCTGCACTCTGTTCCAACGAATTCGGTTCTGAAATCGGTTTGATGTTCCACTGATGAGTTGAAAAAGTGAGTAGTTTATCGGACAAATTTTTTAACTAGTTGATAGAATATGGATACATGGAAAATTCGGGCGAATCAGACAAACGAATCATCTTGCTCATCGTAGCTATGGTCATCGCCGGAGGAGGGTTCCTAGTGATGATTATACAGGGGGATGGTGGTACTTCGGCAGTTATCGCTACAGTCTGTTTTTTCGGAGTGGCAGTAGTAGGTGTCTCTCAGTTGATCTTCCGGCATCTGTGATCGTGAGTGGTATGGCGTTCTCCCTATACTGAGCGTCCGTGAGTTCCCTGTATTTACCGAATCTACTCACCACATTGAGGAGGTTTCTCATTACCAGATCTGGTGTGAAAGAGTCGCTCAGTAGATAGGCTTGGTTCTCAACATATAACTGGGGCAAAATATACACCCGTTCGGAACTGAATTACACTATGGTGAACAGATCAGCGGTCTCTAATTTCATTCTACAAGCTATTCTAATCGTAGGTTTGGGTATGATAATGATCCGTTCAGGACAAATCGTCGGAACGCGATTTGTAGCATTTGACATCCCCTACGCAGGTCAATTAGGATTCATACTAGGTGCCGTATTTATACTCGCTATATTCGCTGTGCTGCGTCGAACATATAGAACATATGGAAATGGCAGGTTGGGAGCGTAGTACCGTGATCACCTAACCTTCTGTATTGACCGCAACCGAATCTGAATATATCACTACTGAGGATTTCAACAAACCCGAGAATACGGAACAACTATGGAGTTTACAGGGAAGTTCGATGCTGCAGAACCGACACATAGACTCGTCTCTCGGAGTCTATCTGGTGTGAAGGATTGGGACGAGCTCGGCGGTGTGACAGTCAAGAACCGGGCCATTAGTGTTTTGATGGACTACGGAACCGTTGTCCACCTAGGCCTTGATCCAAAACACGGTCAATTTGAGACGGTACAACGGGAGCTAGTGCAGATTCCTGACTCGGAATGTATCTTTGTCGGTTCGGATCATGAGTTTCGAGCGTCGCTTCCCGAGGACCGGGCGTTGGTTGAGTCATTACTCGAAGTCCCAGGAGGTGATACTGATGCGTGGACGGACCGTCTGTTCTACTTCGTTGAATTTGCAGTTCTGGCCGACCAATCGTGGCTATATCGCTCAGTACCGCATGAGACACATATTCGAGAAATCAATGCGAGGGGACATGAGGGAGTAATTGAGAGATTGAACGACACATTTGCGCAAGTGCGAGGTTCGGCTGTCGTTCCGTTTGGTGAGCTTGTCTCTTGGACAACTGATGGTACCACGTATGATTTGAAATGGAACTCTCTGTATCGCTCTGATAGACAGGAGAGATCGTCATATGATTTGGAACGGCTACGGCAGGTGACTGCACTGTTTTCTGAGAACCTCGTACGCCTCGATTGGAAGCCAGTGTCCGAGGAGTCGTTACTTCGTCGAACGGTTTGGCGAGTTCTGGGTTCGGAGAGTGCTACTCCGCCAGCACAAGTTGAGATTCCTCCTGGTGAAGACGGAGAAAAGATATTGGATGCGTTCCATCAGCTACGTGAGAAACTTGGATATGAATATGGCGTTGAGACTTCTTCGGATTAGTACTCCGGATCTGCTTAGAGTCGATAATTATTCGCCTGTACTGAGCGATCTGTGATTCCTTGTATTGCCCGTTAAGAGGACCGGTCGAGATTGTGAATGATACACCAATGATGAGTTCCGAAACTGTGTCCACCATCGACGGGATCGCATTACTACATCGTACTTACGTTTGAGCGTTGATGGCGTAGGAAGTCGGAAACTGGGTAGCCGCGTATATGAATTAAATTAGAGAGTTTAGCGGACGGGTGCGTCTTCCTCCGTTTTATCGGCACATTGGTGTCAACCAACTATCGGTTTGTACTGAGCTACCTTCCGAACTTGTGTCGCCTGCCGGGAACACATTTAATATAGCGATATTTAGTTTATACTCATGGCTCGGCTGCACCTACGGGTCGACGGCGACGACCGCTTCGCCCGTCGGTTTCGGTCTCCTGAGCCGCGATCGACCGGCTTTTTCCCCGCCGCGCCGTCGGATCGGGTATGGCCGACGAGTTCGACCCCGAGAAGTTCGAGGACAAGTACGCGAACTACTTCAACGAGCTCCAGCGGGCGTACAAGAACGCGTTCAACCAGATGAACGACCGGTACGACTCGGAGCTGATCCACGGGATCGACCAGGCGGTGCTCAACGAGTCCGAGCCGTTCTACGAGGACGGCGAGTTCCGCGTCGAGCTTCCCGAGAACCCCCGCGAGCGCATCCGCGGCGTCGTCCCCGTCGACGACGAGACGTTCGAGGAGACGCTCGACGAGTACGTCGACCGGATCGAGACGGAACTGTACCGGACGCTCGGCGTCGACCGGCCGGAGTGAATAACCGGCGTTCGGTCCGCTTGCCCCGCTGACACGCCCGTTCTCCCGGCACGCGTCCCGCCGAACCAAAGGCATAAGCCGCCCGGACGCCAATTCGCGTGCATGAGCACGGAAACGACTGACGCGGACAACGACCTCCGCGAGCGGATCACGAACTTCCTGCGGCGCAACTTCCCGCAGATCCAGATGCACGGCGGGAGCGCCGCCATCAGCCACCTCGACCGCGAGAACGGCGAGGTCACGATCCAGCTCGGCGGCGCCTGCTCCGGCTGCGGTATCTCTCCGATGACGATCCAGGCGATCAAGTCCCGGATGGTCAAGGAGATCCCCGAGATCGAGACGGTCCACGCCGACACGGGCATGGACGCCGGCGCCGACGGCGACCTCGGCGGCACCAGCAGCGGCGGCATGTCCCCCTCCTTCCCCGGCGAGACGACCGACGACGGCGGCGACGACGAAGGCCCGCAGGCCCCGTTCTGAGCGGTTCGTTCGGTTCTCCCGATATCGCGGCTTCGTTCTTCGTTTTTTGCGTTCCGATAGCAATTCGCTCGAAATCTCCGGATAAGGTACGTCTCTCGCTGATTCCCTGATTGTGTGTCTGATCGGCCCGATCTGGGATTAAATCAAATAACGCTATATCAATTCGACTTCGCGGCGCGACTGAAGCCTTTTTGCCCCCGGCGGCCGTGGACGGTTCCTATGCACCATCGGGAAGTCGAGCCCACGGCGGAGTACGTCGCGCGGTTCGAGACGGGCGCCGACTGGCGCGAGGAGATCGAGGACCTCGCCCGCGCGGAGGACGTCGAGGCGGGCTGGTTCACGGCGCTCGGGGCCGTACAGGACGCGGAGGTGTGGTTCTACGACCAGGACGACACCGAGTACCGCTCGGTGACCTTCGACGAGCCGCTGGAGGTCGCGGCCTGCGTCGGCAACGTCTCGCTGCTCGACGGCGACGTGTTCGCGCACACGCACGTCGTGCTGTCGCGGCCGAGCGGGCAGGCGCTCGCGGGACACCTCGACTCCGCGACCGTCTGGGCCGGCGAGTGCCACCTGCGGGCGTTCGCGGAGCCGCTCGAACGCTCCCACGACGAGGCCACCGACCTCGACCTATGGCTCTGAGTCGGAGCGGGCGATGAGGCCCGACGACGAGCGCTACTTCGCGCGGATCGAGGACCGGCTGGACGAGGCGTGGGACGTGGCCGAGGCCGCCAAGCAGCAGGGCCACGACCCGAAACCCGAGATCGAGATCCCGATCGCCCGCGACATGGCCGACCGCGTCGAGAACATCCTCGGGATCGACGGGGTCGCGGAGCGCGTCCGCGAGCTGGAAGGCGAGATGTCCCGCGAGGAGGCGGCCTTAGAGCTCGTCACCGACTTCGTCGAGGGGACCGTCGGCGACTACGACTCCCGCGCCGGCAAGGTCGAGGGCGCGGTCCGGACCGCGGTCGCGCTCCTCACCGAGGGGGTCGTCGCCGCGCCGATCGAGGGGATCGACCGCGTGGAGCTGTTGGAGAACGACGACGGTACCGAGTTCGTCAACGTCTACTACGCCGGCCCGATCCGGTCGGCGGGCGGGACCGCGCAGGCGCTGTCCGTGCTCGTCGCCGACTACGCCCGGTCGCTGCTCGACATCGACGAGTACAAGCCGCGAGACGTGGAGGTCGAGCGCTACGCCGAGGAGATCGCCCTCTACGACAAGGAGACGGGGCTCCAGTACACGCCGAAGGACAAGGAGTCGAAGTTCATCGCCCAGCACATGCCCGTCATGCTCGACGGGGAGGCGACGGGCGACGAGGAGGTCTCCGGGTTCCGCGACCTGGAACGCGTCGACACCAACTCCGCGCGCGGCGGGATGTGTCTCGTCGCCGCCGAGGGGATCGCACTGAAGGCCCCGAAGATCCAGCGGTACACCCGCGACCTCGACGAGGTCGACTGGCCGTGGCTCCAGGACCTGATCGACGGGACGATCGGGAAGGACGGGGGCGGCGCGAGCGACGAGGACGCCGAGGGTGATGACGCGGAGGACGGCGGCGACGGCGACTCGGAGGGCGAGAGCACCGAGGGCGACGAAGACGGAGAGGACGACGCGGACGACGGGGCCGCCCCGGACTCGGACGCCACCGAACCCGACGGCCCCCTCCGCGCGAAGCCCTCTCAGAAGTTCCTCCGCGACCTGATCGCGGGCCGGCCCGTCTTCACCCACCCGAGCGAGGCGGGCGGGTTCCGGCTCCGGTACGGGCGCGCGCGCAACCACGGGTTCGCGACCGGCGGCGTCCACCCGGCGACGATGCACCTCGTCGACGACTTCCTCGCGGCGGGGACCCAGATCAAGACGGAGCGGCCCGGGAAGGCCCACGGCGTCGTCCCCGTCGATTCCATCGAGGGGCCGACGGTCCGGCTCGCGAACGGCGAGGTCCGGCGGATCGACGACCCGGAGGAGGCCAAAGAGATCCGGAACGGCGTCGAGAAGGTGCTCGATCTGGGCGAGTACCTCGTCAACTACGGCGAGTTCGTCGAGAACAACCACCCGCTCGCGCCCGCCTCGTACGTCTACGAGTGGTGGGTCCAGGAGTTCGAGGCGGCTGGCGCCGACGTGCAGGCCATGCGGGACGACCCGCACGTCGACTTGGAACACCCCGAAGTCGACGAGGCGCTCGCGTGGGCGCGCGAGTACGACTGCCCGCTCCACCCGGAGTACACCTACCTCTGGCACGACGTGTCCGTCGACGCCTTCGAGGCGCTCGCCGACGCGGTCGCCGCCGGCGACGTGGTCGAGGGCGTCCTCGCGATCGAACGCACCGAGGCGACGCAAGACGCGCTGGAGTCGCTGTTGGTCGAGCACGTCGCGACGCCCGACGCCCTCCGGATCCCCACGTGGCGCCCGCTCGCGCGGTCGCTCGGGGTTGACGACGGGCTCCGGAAGACGTGGGACGCGGGCGACCTCTCGCCGGCGGCCCGCGAGTGGGACGACGGCGGGAACGCGCTGAAGGCGGTCAACGAGGTCGCCCCTTTCGAGATACGGGAGCGCGCCCCCACGCGGATCGGCAACCGGATGGGCCGCCCGGAGAAGTCGGAGAGCCGCGACCTCTCGCCCGCGGTCCACACCCTCTTCCCGATCAACGAGGCCGGCGGCCCCCAGCGCGACGTGGCGGAGGCCGCCAGCGTCATGGACGACTCGGGCCACCGGGGGCGGCTGGAGCTGGAGGTCTCCGACCGCGTCTGTCCCGAGTGCGGCGAGCACACGTACCGGGCGCAGTGCCCGGACTGCGAGGTCCACACCGACCTCCACTACGAGTGCGGCGACTGCGGCACCGTCTGCGAGCCCGACGAGGCCGGCCGCGTCGAGTGCCCGCGCTGCGAGTGGGAGGTGACCGCGGCGACCTACCAGGAGGTCGACCTCAACGACGCGTACCGCTCCGCGCTGGAGAACGTCGGCGAGCGGGAGTCCGCCTTCGAGATCCTGAAGGGGGTCCAGGGGCTCACCTCGCGGAACAAGACCCCCGAGCCGATCGAGAAGGGCATCTTGCGCGCGAAGAACGGCGTCACGTCGTTCAAGGACGGCACCGTCAGGTACGACATGACCGACCTCCCCGTCACGTCGGTCCGCCCCGAGGAGCTCGACGTCACCGCCGACCACCTCCGGGAGATCGGCTACGAGACGGACATCGACGGCGAGCCGCTACGCCACGACGACCAGCTCGTGGAGCTCCGCGTGCAGGACATCGTCCTCTCCGACGGCGCCGCCGAGCACATGCTCAAGACCGCGGACTTCGTCGACGACCTCTTAGAGCAGTACTACGACCTCCCCCGCTTCTACGAGGTCAACGAGCGCGACGACCTCGTCGGGGAGCTCGTCTTCGGGATGGCCCCCCACACGAGCGCCGCAACTGTCGGGAGGGTGGTAGGATTCACCTCGGCGGCCGTCGGATACGCTCATCCGTACTTTCACGCCGCGAAACGGCGGAACTGCTTCCACCCGGAGACGAACGTGTGGTTCGAAGACGAAGCCGGGAAGTGGCACTACGACCCCATCGAGACGCTCGTCGAGGACCGCCTTAACGCCGAAACGGCTGACGAGGACGACTTCGGGACGCTCGTCCAGAGACTCGACGGTGACGTGTACGTGCCGTCCGTAACTGAGAGTGGCGAGGAAACGCTCCAACGAGTCGAAGCGGTCTCGAAGCATCCGTCGCCCGATCACCTCGTCCGCGTCAAAACGAAGAGCGGGCAGGAGCTAACGGTGACACCTGACCACTCGATGCGTCGGTGGACCGGCGATGGAGTCGACCGCGTCTCGGCCCGAGAACTAACTACGGAAGACGCGCTCCCGGCGCCGAAACAGATACCGGTTGACGGGGAAACAGCGACGTTCGACCTGCTCGCGGAATTCCTCGACGCGGACGCCGTTCCGAACGACGACCTGATGATCCGAGGACTCGGTGAATCCGAGCTCAAGCGACTCCTCGACGACGCGACAGACGCCGAGAGCTATCTAAAGCCCGTTGCGGAACGCCTCGACGCCAGTCAGTCGACGGTGTACAACTGGGTGTCCCGCGACAGCATCCCGGCCGGAGTCCTCCTCGAACTGTACGACTACGACACCGTCGTCGAACGCGTTCCCACAGACGTGACCCTCGGAATCCGTCGCGACGGGGCCTCGGTTTCGCGCCAGTTCGAGGTCGACGAGGCCGTCGGCACGATGCTCGGATATTACGCTGCGGAAGGATTCACGCGGCGGGAAGCGGGGTCGTTCTATCAGACGACAATCTGTACCCCGGACGACGTGCCGCGCGACGAAATCATCGATGTCTTCGACGACGTGCTCGATGTCGAGGCGTTCGAGGAGAACGAGTGGAAGGTCACGGTCTCCAGTCGCCTCGTCGCGACGTTGTTCTCGGACGTTCTCGATGCCGGGAGTCGTGCGGAGACGAAACGCATCCCGGACTGTGTGCTTTCCGCACCGGATCCGGTTCTCCGAACGTTCCTCGCGGCGTACTTCTCCGGCGACGGAAGCACGTCCAGCGAACGCGTCGAGATCCGGGCAACCACCGTAAGCGACGACCTACAGTCTGACCTCGTCGCAGCGCTCAAGCGGTTCGGCATCGCTACGAAAGTATATCGCGAGGAACGTACCCCGCAGACGGGTGCAGTGGCCGAGTTCTACGACGATGAGCGCTCGTTCGATTCCTGGGTTCTCAAGGTCACGTCACAGAACGCCGTACGGTTCGCCGACCGAATTGGCTTCCATCTCGGCCGCAAGGACGAGACACTTACTGACGTGCTGGACCGTATCGACACTCGAACACAGCGACTCCTCGGTGACGGTGGTGACGTCTGGGTCGACGAAGTCGTCTCCGTTGAGACGGTCCAGTCCGACGTCGATCACACGTACTGCCTGACTGTCGATGAAACGAACACGCTCGTCGCGAACGACGTGTATTCCGGTCAGTGCGACGGTGACGAGGACTGTGTCATGCTTCTCATGGACGGTCTTCTCAACTTCTCGAAAACTTTCTTGCCGGACCAACGGGGCGGCCGCATGGACGCGCCCCTCGTGATGTCCTCGCGGATCGATCCGTCGGAGATCGACGACGAGGCGCACAACGTCGACATCGCGCGGGAGTACCCCCGCGAGTTCTACGACGCGACGCTGGAGATGGCCGATCCGGAGTCGGTCGAGGACCTGATCCAGATCGGCGAGGACACGCTCGGGACGGACGAGGAGTACCACGGGTTCGGCCACACCCACGACACGACGGACATCGCGATGGGGCCGGACCTCTCGGCGTACAAGACACTCGGCGACATGATGGAGAAGATGGACGCCCAGCTGGAGCTGGCCCGGAAACTGCGCGCCGTCGACGAGACGGACGTGGCCGAGCGCGTGATCGAGTACCACTTCCTGCCGGACATCATCGGGAACCTCCGGGCGTTCTCGCGGCAGGAGACGCGCTGTCTCGACTGCGGCGAGAAGTACCGGCGGATGCCCCTCTCGGGCGACTGCCGCGAGTGCGGCGGGCGGGTGAACCTCACCGTCCACGAGGGCTCCGTCAACAAGTACGTCGACACGGCGATCGAGGTCGCTGACCGGTTCGGCTGTCGACCCTACACGAAACAGCGGCTGAAGGTGTTAGACCAGTCGCTGGAGTCGATCTTCGAGGACGACACCAACAAGCAGTCCGGCATCGCGGACTTCATGTGAGATCGGCGACGGCGTCCATTCCGCGCCTCTCTCCGGACGAATTTCTCTCTGTCCGACTCAGTCGTCCGCGCGCGCCGCCTCGACGACCCGCGTGAACTCGCGGGCCGTCTCGGTGATGGCCTCGTAGTCGCCGCGCTCGGCCGCGTCGTAGTCGACGAGGGCGCCGCCCGCGCCGACCGCGAACGCGCCGGCGTCGATGTAGTCCGCGGCGTTGTCGGGGCCGACGCCGCCGGTCGGCATCATCGGGATCTGCCCGAGCGGTCCCTTCATGGCGCCGAGGTGGTCCGGGCCGACGGTCTTCGCGGGGAACACCTTCACGAAGTCGGCGCCGGCCTCGTAGCCGCGGACCGCCTCGGTCGGCGTCATCACGCCGGGCGCGCTGACGGCGCCGTAGCGGTTGCACGTCTCGATCACGTCCTCGTGGAGGCTCGGCGAGACGACGAACTCCGCGCCGGCCATCAGCGTCGTCCGGGCGGTCTCGCTGTCGAGGACCGTCCCCGTGCCGACGACGACCTCGTCGTCGAAGGCGCCGGCGACCTCGCCGATCTTCTCGGCCACGTCGGGCGTGTCGGCCGTGATCTCGACGGCGGTGACGCCGCCCTCGCGGAGTGCGTCCGCGATCTCGATGAGCTGGTCGGCCGGTACTCCGCGCAACACCGCGACGACGCCGCTGTCGACGATCCGCGAGAGCGTCTCGTTCATACGCACCCGTTTCCGAGCGACCACCTAAATACGCGCGGATGCCGACGAGCGTCGTCGGGTACGACCGGTTACGCTCCGCCGTTCGGCCTCCGATCGTGCGACCGATCGACACGAAAACGGCGGCGATCGCGGGTCGATCCGGTCGAAACGGCCGAGACGAAACACTACCCTTTTGACCCTGCTTTCGGTAACAAGCGGTATAATGGGCCGACGCAAGAAGATCGTTCAAGAGTGCGAGCGGCTGATGGACAGCCCGGAGAACATCCGGAACATCGCCATCGCCGCCCACGTCGACCACGGCAAGACGACGCTCTCCGACAACCTGCTGGCCGGTGCCGGCATGATCTCCCAGGACACCGCGGGCGAGCAGCTCGCGATGGACACGAAGGAGGACGAGCAGGAGCGGGGGATCACCATCGACGCGGCAAACGTCTCGATGACCCACGAGTACGAGGACACCAACCACCTCATCAACCTCATCGACACCCCGGGCCACGTGGACTTCGGGGGCGACGTCACCCGCGCGATGCGCGCGGTCGACGGCGCGCTGGTGGTCGTCGACGCCGTCGAGGGCGCGATGCCGCAGACGGAGACGGTGCTCCGGCAGGCGCTCCGCGAGGGCGTGAAGCCGGCGCTGTTCATCAACAAGGTCGACCGCCTCATCTCCGAGCTCCAGGAGGGGCCCCAGGAGATGCAGGAGCGACTGATGTCGGTCATCGCCGACGTCAATGAGCTCATCCGCGGGATGGCCGAGAACATGGACGACATCCCCGAGGACTGGACGGTCTCCGTCGAGGACGGCACCGTCGGGTTCGGGTCCGCGCTGTACAAGTGGGGCGTCTCGATGCCCTCGATGCAGCGGACCGGGATGGACTTCGGCGACATCATGGAGCTCGAACAGAACGACAAGCGCGAGGAGCTCCACGAGCGGACGCCGCTCTCGGACGTCGTGCTCGACATGGTCTGCGAGCACTTCCCGAACCCGGTCGACGCCCAGCCCCGCCGTGTCCCGCGCATCTGGCGCGGCGACGCGGACTCCGAGCTGGCCGAGGGGATGCAGCTCGTCGACGAGGACGGCGAGGTCGTCTTCATGGTCACCGACATCTCCATGGACCCGCACGCGGGCGAGATCGCGACGGGTCGCGTCTTCTCCGGCACGCTGGAGAAGGGCCAGGAGCTGTACGTCTCCGGCACCGCGGGCAAGAACCGCATCCAGAGCGTCGGGCTCTTCATGGGGTCCGAGCGCGAGGAAGTGGATCGCGTCCCGGCGGGGAACATCGCGTCGGTCACCGGCCTGCGTGACGCCATCGCCGGCTCCACCGTCTCCTCCGTGGAGATGACGCCGTTCGAGTCGATCGAGCACATCTCCGAGCCGGTCATCACGAAGTCCGTCGAGGCGCAGAACATGGACGACCTGCCGAAGCTCATCGAGACGCTGCAGCAGGTCGCCAAGGAGGACCCGACGATCCAGATCGAGATCAACGAGGACACGGGCGAGCACCTCATCAGCGGGCAGGGCGAGCTCCACCTCGAAGTGATCACCCAGCGGATCCGCGACAACCAGGGCATCCCGGTCATCACCGGCGAGCCGATCGTCGTCTTCCGCGAGCAGCCCCAGGAGTCCTCCCGCGAGGTCGAGGGGCAGTCGCCGAACCGCCACAACAAGTTCTACATCACCGTCGAGCCGATGGACCAGGAGATCGTCGACGCCATCCAGCTCGGCGAGGTCTCGATGGACATGCCCGAGCTCGAGCGCCGCGAGGCGCTCCAGGAGGCCGGCATGGACAAGGACACCTCCCAGAACGTCGAGCACATCCACCGGACCAACATCCTCATCGACGACACGAAGGGGATCCAGCACCTCAACGAGACGATGGAACTCGTCTTGGAGGGGCTCCAAGAGGCGCTCGACGACGGGCCGCTCGCCGCCGAGCCGGTCCAGGGGTCGCTGTTCCGGCTCCACGACGCGAAGCTCCACGAGGACACCATCCACCGCGGTCCCGCGCAGGTCATCCCCGCGGTCCGCGACGCGGTCCACCGCTCGCTGATCGACGGCGAGGTCCGCCTGCTTGAGCCGATCCAGGACGTCCGGATCGACGTGCCCTCGGAGCACATGGGCGCCGCCTCCGGCGAGATCCAGGGTCGCCGCGGTCGCGTCGACGACATGTACCAGGAGGGCGACCTCATGGTCGTCGAGGGCATCGCGCCCGTCGAGGAGATGATCGGGTTCTCCTCCGACATCCGCTCGGCCACCGAGGGCCGCGCCTCGTGGAACACCGAGAACGCGGGCTTCCGCGTGCTCGTCGACAACCTCCAGCGCGAGAAGATCATGGAGATCCGCGAGCGCAAGGGCATGAAGCTGGAACTGCCGCAGTCGATCGACTACTTCTAAGTCGACGACGCGGTCCGCGATCCGCTGCGGATTGACGCCCTCCGTTTTTCTCTCTGTTCGTCGCCGAGGTCTTCGCCGAGTTCCGTCTCCGGCGTCCGTGATCCGCCCTTCCGTGCACCGAGTTCACACGGTCGGAAGCGAGGCAACGCCTGCCATCGCCGAAGGCTTATACCGGATCCCCCGACACCTTTCGGGTATGCAGACGGGCACGACTCCCGCTCGGCGCACCGCGACGGAGCCAGCAAGCGACCGCTCCGCGCCGCCGACAGGACCGTGCCGGACCGCGTCGCCGACGGGATCCGGCAAACCGTCGCTCGCCGCGACGGCGACCGTATCCGAGGAGCCGGAACTCTTCGACGCGGGGGTGGCGGCGTGAGCGACGGCCGCGACGGCGTCCCCGAGGAGACGGCGGACGGCGAGGACGCGACCGCCGACGGCGGGCACGCCGCGACCACGCCCTCGACGCACACGGTGCGGCTCGAACTCGTCGACGAGCCCGGGCAGCTGCTCGCCGCGCTCCATCCGATCGCCGAGAACGGGGGGAACCTCCTCTCGATCTACCACGAGCGCGGGAACAAGACGCCCCGCGGTCGGATCCCGGTCGAGGTCGACTTCGAGGCGACACAGGAGCGGTTCGAGGGGATCGTCGAGGCGCTCCGGAGCGAGGGCGTGAACGTGATGCAGGCGGGCACGGAGCGGTACGCCGAGGAGGTGACCATCCTCCTCTTCGGTCACCTCATCGACACCGACCTCTCCGACACGCTCTCGCAGATCGAGGCGTGCGAGTCCGCCTCGGTCGCCGACGTGTCCCTGGCGGCGCCGCAGGGGACCGAGGAGGTGTCGAGCGCGCGGCTTCGCCTGGAGGCGCGCGCCGGCGAGACGGAGGCGGCGCTGACCGCGGTCCGCGAGCTGGCGGCCGAGAAGGACCTGCGTCTGGTCGAGCCGCTCACGGGGGTGGAGGCGTGAGACTCGCCGTCGTCGGCGCTGGCGCGGTCGGGCGCTCGGTCGTCGACCTCGCGGGCGAGTACGGCCACGAGGTCGTCGCGGTCGCGGACTCGTCGAGCGCGGTCGTCGCGGACGGGACCGACGGCCGGGACGCCGGCGTCGACCCGGACGCGGTGGTGGCCCGCAAGGCAGAGCGGGGGATCGTCGGCGACGGCGACCCCGCGGACGCGCTGGCGGCCGACTACGACGCGCTGGTGGAGGCGACGCCCACGACGCTTGGCGACGCCGAGCCCGGGTTCTCGCACGTCCGGACCGCGCTGGAGCGCGACCGCCACGCCGTCCTGGCGAACAAGGGGCCGGTCGCGGAGCGGTTCGGCGACCTGCGGGCGCTCGTGAACGACAGCGACGGCGAGATCAGGTTCGAGGCCACGGTCGGCGGCGCGATCCCCGCGGTGTCGACGGTGGAGGACATCGAGCCGGGACACGTCACCGCGGTCCGGGGCGTGCTCAACGGGACGGCGAACTTCATCCTCACGCGGATGGCCGCCGAGGGGCTCGACTACGAGCACGTGCTCGCGGAGGCGCAGGACCTCGGCGTCGCCGAGGCCGACCCCTCCTTCGACGTGGACGGCACCGACGCGGCGCTCAAGTGCGTCATCCTCGCGAACGTGCTCTCCTTCGGCGCGGCCGACGACCCGGCCGACGCCCGGGAGTTCACCCTCGACGATGCCGACGTCTCCGGGATCCGCGACGTACCCGGCTCGGCGCTCCGGCTCGCCGCGGAGGACGGCCGGACGGTCCGGCTCATCGGCGAGGCGACGGGCGAGACGGTCCGGGTCGCGCCGCGGCTCGTCCCCGAGAACGGGACGCTCGCGGTCTCCGGGACCCAGAACATCGTCCAGATCGAGACCACCCACGCCGGTCGGCTCAACATCTCGGGGCGGGGCGCCGGCGGCCCCGAGACCGCGAGCGCGGTGCTCGGGGACGTGGGCCGGCTGGAGTAGGTCAGTCGTCTCGAACCGCACCACCGGAGCACGGGACGCGATCCGGGTCGTGCGACGCGCTGGCGTGCCCCGCGTTGTCGAGAATCGCCCGACCGCGTCGCGATCGTCTGTGGGCCGTATCGAAACCGTTTTAGTGGAATCTACCGAAACTTACTCACAGAGCGCCTTAGCGCGTGATTACCCCATGAGTGACAAACCGCACCAGAACCTGGCCATTATCGGCCACGTCGACCACGGCAAGAGTACGCTCGTGGGTCGCCTCCTCTTCGAGACGGGGAGCGTCCCCGAGCACGTAATCGAGCAGCACCGCGAGGAAGCCGAAGAGAAGGGCAAGGGCGGCTTCGAGTTCGCCTACGTGATGGACAACCTCGCCGAGGAGCGCGAGCGCGGCGTCACGATCGACATCGCCCACCAGGAGTTCGACACCGACGAGTACTACTTCACCATCGTCGACTGTCCGGGCCACCGTGACTTCGTGAAGAACATGATCACGGGCGCCTCGCAGGCCGACAACGCGGTGCTCGTCGTCGCGGCCGACGACGGCGTCGCGCCCCAGACCCGAGAGCACGTCTTCTTGGCCCGCACGCTGGGTATCGACGAGCTCATCATCGCGGTCAACAAGATGGACGTCGTCGACCACGACGAGTCCAAGTTCAACCAGGTCGTCGACGAGGTCAAGGACCTCCTCAAGCAGGTCCGCTTCCAGACGGACAACGCGAAGTTCATCCCGATCTCCGCGTTCGACGGCGACAACGTCGCCGACGAGTCCGAGAACACGCCTTGGTACGACGGGCCGACCCTGCTGGAGGCCCTCAACGACCTGCCCGAGACGGAGCCGCCGACGGACGCGCCGCTGCGCCTCCCGATCCAGGACGTTTACACCATCTCCGGCATCGGGACCGTGCCCGTGGGACGCGTCGAGACCGGGATCCTCAACACCGGCGACAACGTCTCCTTCCAGCCGTCCGACGTGGGCGGCGAAGTGAAGACGGTCGAGATGCACCACGAGGAAGTGCCCAAGGCCGAGCCCGGTGACAACGTCGGGTTCAACGTCCGCGGCATCGGCAAGGACGACATCCGCCGCGGCGACGTCTGTGGCCCCGCGGACGACCCGCCGAGCGTCGCCGAGACGTTCCAGGCGCAGATCGTCGTCATGCAGCACCCGTCGGTCATCACGGCCGGGTACACTCCGGTCTTCCACGCCCACACGGCGCAGGTCGCCTGTACGATCGAGTCCATCGATCAGAAGATCGACCCCTCGTCCGGTGAGGTCGCCGAGGAGAACCCGGACTTCATCAAGTCCGGCGACGCCGCGGTCGTCACCGTGCGCCCGCAGAAGCCGCTCAGCATCGAGCCGTCCGGCGAGATCCCGGAACTCGGCAGCTTCGCCATCCGCGACATGGGTCAGACCATCGCGGCCGGCAAGGTGCTCGACGTCAACGAGCGATAATCGATGCAGCAGGCACGCGTCCGCCTCGCCGGCACGAGCCCCGAGGACCTCGACGACATCTGCGACGACGTCCGCGAGATCGCGGACTCGACGGGGGTCGCCCTGTCGGGCCCGATCCCGCTGCCGACGAAGACGCTCGAGATCCCGTCGCGCAAGTCCCCGGACGGTGAGGGGACGGCGACGTGGGAGCACTGGGAGATGCGCGTCCACAAGCGTCTGATCGACATCGACGCCGACGAACGCGCGCTCCGCCAGCTCATGCGCGTCCAAGTGCCGAACGACGTCAGCATCGAGATCGTTCTCGAAGACTGAGCGCTAGGGCGTTTCTCTTTCACCCCTTTCGTTTTTCGACGCGCCCAGCGGCGACGCCGTCCGTTTGCCGCCCGTCCGCGTGCCGTCACCGCATGTCGAGCAGCCGCGCCCGTCGTCACCGCACGTCGAGCAGCCGCGTCCGCCCGGCGACGAGCCCGCAGAACGCGCCGGTCGCGTGGGCGATCAGCGCGACGCCGGGCGCCGCCGTCGTCGCGGTGAGGACGACGGCGACGACCCCGAACAGGAGGATCTGCGTCCGCGAGGAGAGCCGCAGGCGATCGAACAGCGTCGCGCTCGCGACGTTGCCCGCCAGCAGGTAGCCGCCGAGCGCGAAGACGGCGCCGCTCAGTCCCAACACGGCGGCCGAGGGGCCGAGCAGTCCGCCGAGCGTCACCTGTGCGACGCCGGCGAGCGCGCCCGTCCCGACCACGAACGCGTGGAACCGGAGCCGGGTAGTCCGGCGCTCGACGAGCGGGCCGACGAGGAGCAGCGCGAGCGCGTTCGCCAGCAGGTGGCCGATCGACCCGTGCGCGTACACGCTGGTGACGACGGTCCACGGCGCGACGGACAGTGGCGTCGACAGCGCGAAGATCCCCGCGAGGCCGACGACGCTCAACCCGAGCTGCGCGAGGCCGATGAGGAGGGCGACCGCGAGAGTTTCGAGCGTGGCGCGCATCGCGGTGGCGTTCGGGCCGAAGCGGGTTAAACCCGACCGCGGCGGTCGGCCACGCCGGCGGGGCGGTCAGATCACGTCGTCGGGGCGGTCAGATCACGTCGTCGGGGT
>NZ_JAEPET010000002.1:0-89696 GCF_016635065.1 Halorubrum sp. LN27
TCATCCGATTCGGAATTGTAGTTGATTTCAGGCTCAAAATATACCAGAGAAAGAGTGGATACTTTTGTATTATCGGATAATAAAAAGAAACATGAGTGAAGCGGATACCGCCGAATTCACGGTTTCCGATCAGTTGTATGAGGTTAGTGAGGCCACCAATGCTGATGGTACTGTGAGCGTTGAGATCTTCGATTACGAAAGAGTATCTGAGAATGATCTTGAAGTTAATTTTCGCACACCTACAATGGAAGAGAAAAGCGAAATAATGGACTGGCCGAGGATTGACGATCCAGATAAATACAAATTTGTCCGGATCTGTGAAGCTACGGTAGGCGGATTAAATGGAGCCGATTGGCTCAAAACAGATGGCGCAGAATTGAAAGCCAATCCGGAGGATTGGACATTAATTCCAGAGTCGCCAGAGGAGGGTTGGATAACGCCCCAAAAAAAGAAAAAGTGGGTGTGGGCAGGATATCTTTTCTTTATTTTTTTGAGTGGATTTCTAACTTTACAATCAATCGTCACATTCTCTTTGCTCCGATTTATTCTCTTCAGTTTGTTATTTATAGGGTTGATTGGCAATATGCTTGATAAATATTCAAAATATAATTTTGAAGAATGGGACACACAACAACAGGACTGCTGAAAACTAGATAAATTCTATTTTATTGCGCTCCCAGCCCCTACGTATTACACCGTGCTTCTGAGGGATTTCAGAAAATTCCACTCACCGGTGATACATATATACCCTGTATTGACCGAAACCAGACGAAAACATATCAGACGTTGATAATGGCTGTGTTGAATCGCTGTAAGGCGTAGAGATTCACTGTTTGACGAAGCGCTTGATGTTGTAGACCATACACATCAGAGCGATCTCACGGAACTCGCGGAACCACGACCGCGCTCGCACGGCGAAGCCGAGCGAGCGCTTGACAGCCGAGTTCACGGTTTCGGTCATAGAGCGCTGGTTGTAGCGGTTATCGTCGATTCTGGCGTTGTGTGCGTGGTCGTACGGTGCGAAGATGCGGTGTTTGATCAGCGGTCTGATCCCGAGATCGCGTAATCCTTCGCGGAGCGATTGCTTGTCGTAGCCCTTATCAGCAGCGAGAGACCGCAGATCGCCCGCGTTCCGGCGGGCGATCTGCTCAGCGAGATCTGCGTCACTTCCTTCTCGGTTGGTTGAGCAGTGAACGTCAAGGACAGCTTGAGACGCTGTATCGACGAGTTTCGTGACTTTCAGCTTCTGAACGTGGTAGCTGATTCGCTGGCAGTAGTGGCGGCTCGCTGCTGAGCGTTCGTAGAACGTGGCGTCGATCGCGGCGTGTTCGGAGAGATCGTGCAGCTGCGCCGACTGGCGCAGCAGCACTCGACAGACGCTCATACTAATCCGGTCGAACGCTTTACACAACGTAGACGGCACGGGGAGATCGGCCGCATCAAGGCCGATCTCCCCGATTATTTGTGGCATCTCTTTGAGTAGGTCGATCGTCATCCGATAGGATGTGTCGAGGTAAATTCGCAGACAGTGGAGGGAAACGAGTGCGTAGTCGGCGAATCCGCCGCCGCCTTCCGGGGCGGCGGATTCGCCTCCATCGCCAGTAACTCTTTGAGCAACCGGCACAACTTCCCCAATGAAGCGGGAGATTTGTGTCATAGGCAACCGAATCTTCCCGCTTCAACGCCTTTGATTTAGCGACCTACCCTGCCGCTGTATGGCGATTCAACACAGCCTTGATAATTGAACAGACCCCTATTTAATGGCCTGTTGACGGACGCTTGACCAACTTCACGACGGTCATTTCTTGGTCACGCGATGGTCTGTCTGTGAGAACGCCTCAGTCGCCATATCAGCGCGCTCGGCGGCCTCAATGTGCTGGTACGCTTCGCGAACCTGTTCCTCGCTGTTGTCGAGATACCGGGCAGCTGCGGCGTAGCCGAACTGTCGAACCAGCACTTCTCCGACACCCCTTCGCCCGCCATGCAGTTCGAGATAGTCGCCATCGAGTGAGAGATCCAGTTCGTCGCGACGCTCGGTGAGTATGTCGTGTGTCCAGAGTCGTTCCATGATCGACCGGGCACCGTCGGTGGTGAGAGGTTTCGGGGAGTCGAGGTCGTGCTCAGCGGCGACGATCAGGTCAGGTGCCCCGTTTCGAACACGCTCGATCGCGTTGTCGCGGAGACCGGCAGTGGCGAGTCCATTGGCGACGTGTGAGGCGAGCGAGGGGCGGTGTAGCGTCGTGAACACCGGCCACGAGTCCGGCACGTCCAGCACCTCCGCGTACCGCTGCAACGGGCCGATAACGGGCTCGGGGAGTGATGCCTCCTTCCACTCACGGCTCTTTCGGAACACGGTGACGCTGCTGTCCGCGAACGACACGTCACGCCAGCGGATTCCGTTCCGACCGTCGCGATCTTCTTTCGGTGCCGAGAGGAACTCCGAGCCGCGCAGGCCCGTGTAGGCGACAACATACACAAGCGCCTGTTCGCGACACCGCTGGTAGGCCTCGAATCGGGCGCGCTGTTTGGCCTGCCACGTCTCGCTCTCCGGGTCGCCTCGATCGGCGTGTGGAACTTCGATCGCGCCGAGCGCGTCAAACGCCTCGGAGACGCGCCGGTCGACGAACTGCGTGATTAGGTCGCGGTGTATCGGTTCCCACGCTTGTTGGTCTCCCGGCCGGCGGCCGTCGTTTTCCGGCAGCGGGTCCTCGGCGTCCGACTCCCGGGCGTAGTGCCGCGGGATGTACCCCTGCGCGTGCGCCCACCCGCACCATGACGCGACATGCGCGTAGTAGGTGAGGACGGTCCCGGCGGCGTACCCGGCGGTTGAGAGATACCGTGCGTAGTCCGAGAACACCGTCGTATCGAGGTCCGCGAACCGGACGGTGTCGCCGTCGACGACGCCCGCCCACGATTCCGGCGGGGAGGCGTTTGCCGGGTCGGCGGTCTTGCCGAGACACCAGCGTCGGAAACGATGCAGCTCGCGATCGGCGTCAGTTCGGTACGCACCTTCTTCGCCGGCATCGCCCTTCCCCTTGTCCGTGAGGTACTTCGTGAATGTGTCCTCGATCGGCGTCTCGACGGAGCGGCGACCCGTCATTGAGCCTCCAGAGTGTAGGGATTGTGCCGTCGGAACGCCGCTGCAGACGCGACGATCCGGCTGGAGCGTCCATGTGGGGAAGCGTCGGCCATAGTTCTGAATCTGCCTCGTTTGGGGCCACGGGTGGGGGTCACTAAGAGCTTACTCTGTCTTACTCAACTAAGACTAAGTAACTTATTCTGCCGGGTGTTCGTGGTTCTGTGGGATTATCGGCTGATTTCAGCCGCGAGAGGATGTCTGAGCGGAATAGATGCCCTAGTATACTTTATATCGCTATATCGAATGCTTGCCCTGTAGTTGCGAATACCGCCGAAAACGTTCACGGGTCCAGCTCTAATTTGGCCACCACCCGGGAGAAACAGCCGTAATTACTCGACAATAAATATCATGGGAACATACTTATTACTATACCGGAATTTACTGGATGAAATCTATGTCCGCAAAGAGTGATGCCTCTCGCGAAGAGCTAACCCAGACCGAGATCTAAATGAGTGTGATCAACTCATCGTTTAGCCAATCAAGGAACCGACTGAGTGTGATTCGGGGTTCATTCAGTGTTTCGATAACCCCAACTCGATCTTGTGTGAGGAAGTCTACTAACAGCCACATATTGTAGACCAGACACCCGAAAGCAAAATGGAACCACCGTACTTCGAACTCTTTTGAGGTAGTCCACGCCGCTGCGTTCTTGATCGATGAGTACGAGTTCTCGATCGCTCCCCGGTCACTGTACTGTTCAATCTGCTTTTTCGCCCAGCGCCGATCTAATGCGACCTCGTCACTCACGTCGAGACTTGTAACAAAGGGCTGTGGCGATTCCCTTCCATGGACGTCATCATCTTCTGATGGGGGCAACACGACAACGGTCGTATGTACCGTGTGATTTGAGACGCCATCCTTCACTGCACCGTGCATTGCGAAATCCTCCTTCACATACAGCGGGGTATCGTTCGGTTCCTGATATCCTTGCTTCACTTGGTCAAACCGGTCACACATCGGTCCAATCCGGTGTCGATCTTTCTGTGCAGGGATTACGTAATCCAGCCCTTTGTCAGTAAGCGTCTGAATGACGTCCACAGTGTGGAATTCTCGATCGGCATACACCATCCTGATGTCGACGTAGTCTTCAGCGATCGAAAGGAGTCGCCGTGCAACATTCCCGACGTAGTAGGAATTATCCTCACCGGGATAGGCATCTGTCGCAGCGTAGTCCGTGCTCCCAAGTGGACACATCCCGACGACGTAGTGAGTATTCTGACCCACAATCACGACCGTCGCAAACTTGTGACACCAGGTGTATCCCTTATCGTCTGGTGCGCCCTGTATCCACTTCATCTCGTCACGGTCGCCATAGTAGGCAACATACGTGATGTCCAGCGCGACTTTCGCCCGAGTCCCAAACCGTGAGCCGTTGTCGTGTTCGAGCTCCTTAAGCCGGGGCTTCGCGCGTGTGTAGATCTTTTGTAGCGCGAAATTCAGCACGGTCGTGATCTTCTCGACGGACATCTGCTTGAGGGCTTTCAACAGTGTTTCACCGGATGGACCGTCCTTGTAGAACGGGCCATCAATGTCGGGATCTGGGTTTTTCATGTCACCCAGCTTCTGCCCAGAATCGTGTGCCGCCTTCTGCTTGATCGACGCGATTGCTTCCAAGACGAGTAACTCATCGTCATCGTAGATGGCGTTATCCGGTCGAGGGAGTGAAATTGAGGGGATTGCTACTGATTTTAGCTCATCAAGCACCTGGTGGCCCTTCTTTCGCAGTAAGCGTTGGACGGTTCGATTTGTGGGGGTATTCTCACTCTCAGTATCTGATGTTTTTATTAGATCACAACAGATGGGTGCGCCCCGCTCGGCCGCAATTCTTCGGATCTCTTTCACCCCCCGTTCTACCTTTGACTGGAGTTCCGCGAATCGCTCTTCCTCTAACCGTGCTGGCTTGAACGTACTCTCTGACGGAAGATTACCGAGATCAAATCCCATAGCAGCAGCCAATTCCGAATTCGATTTGAGCCGATCAGGGATTGCTGTCAACGGGATATCCTCTGCCTTTGCCCATGTGTATGCAAGAAACATTGGGCAGAACGGCGTCGAATTGTGCCATTCTGGGTAACCATCCTTCCGCTTAAATCGATGTACATCAAGTTGCGCGAGAAGATCAGCCCATTCCGTCTCTTCGTTGATAATCTCATCAGCCTGTTTTCCGAGGCTGGTTACCGGAGCCGACTCAGAGCTATCCGGATTCATAGACTACACCACCTCCTAACCAGAAGTCCTCGGAGATCAGTGCTGAAACGGGTAATACGAGTCTGAGAGAGCGGACAAACATTGCCCGATAGTGCTTTAATCTAAAGTATATTTCTTGGTGAGCCATTTCCGAATATTCTGGATAGAAGGAGCCTCAGAAGGGAATTTAACTTGTCGCGTAAACCAATCTTCGAGTTCAGATACTATTTGATATGAAGGAAACACCAAACTAAACCTAAGTTCATAGTATAAGCATATGCTGCACGAACTTGTCTGATATGAGAAGGTCGGGCCTCTCGACTGACGAGATCGCTGAATTTCTTCGCTCGAAAGGCGCTATCGAAGCTTTACTCGCAATTGGCACAGACGGTGGACGTTGGAGTGACATCGAAGAGCAAGTCGATATTAGTACAGCCACCCTTACCGAGCGATTGGGAGATGCACGAGACTTAGGATTAGTCAAGTCAAATACTATGGATCACGAATCTTCGGTGAGCAAAATTTATCAGCTAGATACGCTCGGCCAGACGGTCTATCATCAAATGCATCTCAGTAACATTGTTAGCACATGGACATATCTCAAAAAAACACGAGAAGAATTCGAATCACAACGTGAAGACGTAATTGAGTGGGTTGAGAGCGATGACTTCGAGGACACGTACGAAGCTCGTATGAAACGAGATCAAGAAGAGAGTCGTCCCGGTGGACCAAATCATACCGACAACGAGAATTTTTAGCGATCTTGTCTTGTAACGCAGTTAGTCTCCCGGCGGATCCAGATTTTTCATTCGGAAATCCGATTGTGGGACGTACATCCCGGCAAGAACAGCTAGTTCCCGTGTCCGCTGTATATCGGCGAGATTGTGCAAAAGTAGGTCCTTCCAATCACCTTGTTCAAAAGCCCGGACCGCAGATTGACTGTCTTCGAAGGGGTCACACGAGTTATTTCCGATGAGTTCTTTATAAACTCCGACAAGGTCATTCTTATCGTCCGTATCGAAGCGATCAACGACATCCAGCATATCTGCATATGCGATATTCCGGAAGGGCCAGTCAACATTATGGGTAACACAGGCTGTCCGAACAAAGGGCAAGTCAAACCCACCATTCCATGTTTCTCCGTGGTAGGCCGTAAGATAATGATTCTCCTCATCGAGGCGACTGTGAGCTATCTGTGCGAGATTTGTGAGGAGTTCTTCCTCGTTGTCCGTTACCGTGAGTTCGATTCTGCCGCCTGAACTTTCCGTTAATACTCGTTCTAACTTCTGCTGGCTCGCTGTTCTACCTTCAGTATTCAGAATCAGGACTTCGCCGAGTTCGTGTGCAAGACCAGCGACAGTAACCACAGCGTCTGAATCCAAACCACTCGTTTCGATATCGAATGCGATAGGGGATAAATCACCCATATACCGCCTCAGAGTAGATAGCACAAGACAATAACCGGGTAATTTCCGAAACTAGCGGTCTCGATAGTATTGAAGGGTGGGTCAGGTGTATGGAGAATACGTTCTGGCCTTCGTATTGCCGCTCGCAGTGATGAGATTATACTGTTCAAGTTTTTCAAGATGGTTTCGCATTGTTCGACGTGTCTTTGGATCTGCGACCGCCTCAGAATAGCGTTCATAGAGGGGTCCGCCACCGATGCTTCCAGCATCTTGAATGAGGTCATAGAGTGTCTGCTGATGATCGGTGAGTTTGTCCGTTGTTTTCTGTCTGATCTCCATCCGTTGTAGTTTAGCGGCGCGTTGAGGCGGTGTTTGTGCGGATAGTTGACCAAGACGGTGTTGAGTCCAATCGCTGATGAAGTGTGATCGGAGAACTGAACGGATGTTCTTCTGTCTCGGATGATGAGATCTGTGTCACTCTCTGAAGGCGGCGCACTCACTCCGGTGAGTGCGTCGCCGATCCAGAGCTGTCACTACTACCAACGTCTGAGCTGACCGGCTTGTCAGGCGAGTTTCTACCAGAACTCGCCTGACTCAACCTGCTCACGTAATCTTGCTCGATGTGGATTTGGATCCCGTGACGACCACAACAGCAATTCGTCGAGATCTGGCAGTTCATACCCCAGATCTAGCATCAGGTACAGTTGGACCAAGTGTGCGTGACGTTCGAGCGCGTGAGAACACCGACGGCGTGGGAGACGCGTCGACGACGCCGCTGCGTCGTCGTCGCTTCCCTGCCGCTTTGCGTCTAATTTGCGGAGTTCATCCACAATAACGCGGCTCATCAGCAGCGAGAGCGCCGCTACGATGATCAGCGCTTCAATAATGTAGGGATCCGTCGTATTGATCTCATCAAGACCGAAGCGCGATTTGAGTTCCTTGAACAGCAGCTCAATCTCCCAGCGCGCCCGATAGAGCTGTGCGATATCGGGCGCGTGGTAGTTGTCTCTGGCAAGATTCGTTAGGTAGAGATGGTACTCACCGCTGTCCTCGTTGAGCACACCGACGAGTCGGAACGTTCGGGTCGTGCTGACGCCCGACCCTCGCTTGCGGTCGAATGAGAGGGTGATCCGAGCGTCGATCGCCTGTCGCTGCAGGTCGTCGAGGACGTCCTGCAGCGACTCGCCTTCGAGTGGAATACTGTTTCCCCGCCATGTGCGAAGCTCTTCGACGATCTCGAAGTTCGCGTCATCTTTGACCCGTGAGACGAACCAGCCGTCGTTTTGATCGATACGGTCGAACAACCAGAAGTCGTAGAAGCCGAGATCGAGTAAGACGAGTGCGCCAGCTACCCACTCGCCGGTGGGTAGCTGGCTCCGTTCCTGCGTTTTGGCGTCAGTCGTTTGAAACCGCGTAGGAAGTCCGGTTGAGAGTGATTCTGTGAGGTGGAGCTTCACGCCAGCTTGATCTTCGCCAGTCGCTGCGTAGACGTCTGTAGCGTCTTGGTAGAGTGAGACGATAGAGGCGTCAACAATGAGGACGTCTCGAAAGCGTTCGAGACGTCCGCTGAGGTCGGTTTGTCCCGGTTCGAGATTCTCGATGGCGTCATCGAGAATCTCTCGCAGGAGTGCAACGAACGCGGGTGAAAACCAGCCGTGGAAGGTTGGATAAGCGAGTTCGTCACAGTCAGCCATTTCGACGAACCGTTCGAGAAATGCCTGAATAGAGCGATCTGATCCAGCAGCGAAACCCAGTGAGAGGGTGTAGAACAACGCGACAGTGTCGAACTTGCGCTCTCGTTGGATGAGATTCGTTGCGCGAGCGCGCTCGCGCAACTCATCAGAGGGAAACGCTCTTTTGATCCGGTCGACAATCACTGAATCCGGTGGTTCGTAACTCACAGCAGCCACCGGGTTTCTCTGACAAGTAGTTCCAACGGTATTCAGATCAGCAGACGGTGCTGGCACGAGGAGTTAAACTACAACGGATGGTCTGATCTCCGACTGTGCTTCCGGAACCGCTTGCCGAATCATTTCTTGGGTGATCTTTTCGCAATCGTCTTGCTGTGCTACTCGAGCTGTATTTCGGAGGATCCCAACCGCTGTTCGAGCATCACCAGCGGCATAATCTGCTATCGTAGAGAGTTGTTCAGCCGTTATCGTATTCGGTTCGAAACCTTTCCGAACTCGATCAGAAAGAATCGTGACCAGCTCAGACATATCATACTGATTGAAACGAATACGGACACAGTTCTGGAGACGGCTATTCAATCGTTCGTCAAGGGTGCTAAAGACATGCTCCTCACGATTTGCGATCAAGATCATCGTGAGATTCTGCATTCGGTACAAGTCATAAAGGAGTCCCTTATCTTGGAGTTGATCCACTTCATCCAAGATAACCACGTAGTGGGGACCATCGTACTCACGAAGTCGTTCAAGCAACTCATCTTTCGGGGTAGACTGCCGATGGATGTCTATGGTCTTATTGAGCCCTTCGAGCAGTCGGTATAGCGTCTTGAATCCGCTGTAGTCCTCCCAACAGTTTACGTACTGCGCGTTGAGATCAACAACCTCCTCACGGAGCTGATCGACGGTATAACGGGCGATACAAGTCTTTCCTGCACCGGATGGTCCACACAGGAACGATGGTCCCGGAAATCCATCATCGGTGGCAATCGGGCGGAGTGTGTCCGTGAGATGGTCGATCTCTGCCCAGCGGTGTTTCACCTCCTTCGGAACGAAATCAGGCTGTAACACCCGTGCATCTGTGATCATGTCCATAATATGAACCCACATAGTAATAAACGGAAGTGTGACATTTCCGAATCTTCCGAAACCAAGCCCTTGCCTGCTGAATGATTTATTTTAATTTCTCCAGTAGTCTATGTTTCAGCTAGATCGGCTCTGTTGAAATCCTCAAGCGGTGATAGATTTTGGAGGCCATGATGAATTCACGGAATATATCCCGTACAGCCCGTGTTCTACTTTAGCGGTAGAGATCGAGCCGCTGCAGCACTGAGCCGACCAGCACCGCGATGGGGATGATTTCGAGCCGTCCAACCCACATATTGAGTATCAGCATGGCCTTCGCAGTATCGGGCATATCAGGCCCGGTGATACCACTGCTGAGACCGACGTTGCTCTGTGCACTCATTACGTCGAAGATGACGTACTCCAGCGGGTGTGCTGGTGAGAGTACACGGAGAAGTACCGCGACACCGATTACCAAGAAGGTAATCCAGAGGATAAACACGACAGTCGCTTCTGTGTACTCACGTTGGGCCTGTTCTTCACTGAGACGTCGCTCGCCGATCTGGAGGTACCTGATCGCGGACTGCGGACTGAACACGTCCTGAATCTGCCAGACCGTTCCCTTGATCAGAGTGATCACTCGGATGAGCTTGAGACCGCTTACTGTTGAGCCCGCTGCTGCGCCGGTCAGCATTCCGAGACAGGCCCACAGTGTCGCACCAGCACTCCAGACCTGTTCAGTCCCGCCACCGATTGCCGTGCTACCAAAGCCAGTGTTCGAGGTTGCAGAGACGAACTGGAACAGAGCGACTCGGAACGTCTCTTCGAGTGTCGCGTACTGACCGTTGGCATATAGAATCCCTGTGAGAACGAGCGACCCGGCGGTGAACCAGAGGAATACCCATCGGGTCTGCAAGTCGGTGTACAGGTTCCGAACTTCTCCTTTGAATATCAGATAGTGGATAGGGAACGCAATACTGCCCGCGACCATGATGGGTACTGTTGCGTACTCGATCAGCGGACTGTCGTAGAACCCAATCGATGCAGCGTGAACGGAGAATCCGCCTGTGGCAATCCCGGTCATCCCGTGATTGATTGCATCCCATAATGGCATACCAGCCAGCAGGAACAGAGCGATCGAGCCAAGGGTAAGTCCGACAAAGATTTTCCAGATTTCTTGGACGGTGGTGACGATGCTCGGATGGATTTTTTCTGATCGAGCTTCGCTCTCATAGAGAGTATACGAACCGCTGCTGCCACCGCGCCGGAGGATAGCAACCGTGAGAACGATCACGCCGACACCGCCGACCCACTCGATGAACGACCGCCACCAATGCAGCGACCGGGGCAGTTTTTCTTCGACAGCAGCCACCGTTAGGCCAGTCCCGGTGAATCCGCTCATACTCTCGAAGACTGCATCGAGGGGATTCAGAAACACCGCCGTCGTCTCGTCCATCGCCGGTGTGTTCATCCAGACCGGCAACGGGTCGAGTTGGATCGTCCACGCGATGAGGAGGAAGGGAAGACCTCCGAGGACGCCGATCAGCGCCCAGGCTGTGGCTGCAGTGACCATCGCTTCGCGCTTCTCCGGCGGCTCAGCGTCCTGATAGTACCAGACGAGCGCACTTCCGATAGCAGCCGTGATGAACGCCGAGACGGCGAACGCCGGAATCGTAAAGAACTCGCCGTTGACTGCTGCCACGGCGATAGAGATCACCATCATCAACGAGATTGCTTGCACGATGCGACCGACGTCACGCCCAACAGTTCGTCTGTTTACGATCTGGCTCATGATATTCGGGAGGGAGTTAGATAGGTTCGGTGGGAGCGGAGTGATTGTAGTCCAGGTATGGGCGGTATCGTGGACACTATCTTATCTGATGGGCGACCAACAGACTGCTCATAAATTAAATCCATTCGAATTGTTCGTTTCTTGATCTTCATAATGGCCGAAAATGTCGGTTACCTCTGGTGTGGCTCCCGTGCCAGAGTACACCGTCAACAGGTCTCCTTCTTCGATACGGGTCTGCCCTCGTGGGGTGATGGGCGACTCTGCTCCGTCCCGTTCGATCGCTACAACGAGGGTGTCTTCGTCGAGCAATCCTTCCTCGTCCGCTTCGATAAGGGTCAAACCGGAAATCGGTGCGTCCGCCGCGACCGTAATCTCGAACACTTCGGCGACATCGCCGACCCGCATGTAATCGACGATCGATGGGCGATCCACAGATCGGAAAAGAGATTCCGCAATGAGTCGCTGTGGGTTCTGCATCGTATTGACGCCGATTTGACTAAAGAGGCTCATATGCTCCGGATTGTGGACTACTGAGACAATCGCGGGAATTTCGAGTTCCTTTGCGAGCAAGCAGATCATAACGTTGGTCGCGTCCTGATCCGTCGTCGAGATGATGGCGTCTGCGCGGTCGGCCCCAGCATCCTCTAACGTCTCTTTGACCGTTGCATCCGCGTTGATGACCATACAGTCAAACTCGCTGGCGACCTGGTCCGCTCTAGCGGCGTCCTTCTCGATGACGACGACTTCGTACCCGGTTCCCGTTGCAATTTCGATGAGTGGCGTTCCAATATCGCCGGCCCCGATGATGATAATGTACATACTAATCACACCTCCAGTCGCCGCAACAACGCTTCACGAATTGACATCGCCGATTCTTCCGGGCCGCGAGCCATCACGACAGTTCGATCCACTTCCGTGCCGATAGTCTCGGGGAGTGATCCGAACACCGCCTGAGAAATTGCTCCGGACCTGGTCGCCCCGGCACAGATCGTATCGTAGTCCTGAGCAGCGTCGATGATCGTCTGTTCGGTATCCTCAGCAACTCTGATTTCAGTATCGTATGACATGTATTTGATTCCAGCTCGCTCGGCTAATTCCTCGATTACTGCTTCACCACGTTCTGTGGGGGAACTATCCTCGTCGACATCAGTCTCCGGAGGCTGGACGTTAAGCAACGTCAGCGACGCATCACTGGCTGCAGAAACAAACTCAGCTGCTCGGCGTGCCGCGACCGGCGCGTGCGGGCCCTTTCCGGCGAGGACCATGATGTCTCCCTCGCCGCGTCCGCCCTCCGGGCCGAGCTTCACTAAGGTCGCATCACACTGTGCCCGTCCGATAACGGGGTCGATGGTCGATCCAAGGACGTGTTCTCGCCGGCTACGAGTACCCTGCCAGCCGAGGAGGACGTGATCCGCGTTCTCCTCCTCGATGACATCCAGGATGACGGAGCCAGCGTTCCGACCAACGATTGCTCGCGTCCGGAGGCCGATATCGAGATCGGCGGCAATGTCACGGGCAGAGTCGAGCAGCTCCTGTTGCCGTTCGACCCGCGCCTCCTCGAATGTGAGGTCCTGTGAGAGCGAGGTCTGGCGCGGAACCTCGATGACGTTGACGGCGATAACTTCAGCCTGCTCGTCTTCGTGGGCGTGGGCACTGGCCGCAGCCATTCGAAGAAGATCCTGTTCCGTCTCCGGGTTCGCAACCGGAACCACCACACGATAGCGGCCTTCACCGTTCGCCATCGTAGTCGGTTCAGGCGCGATAGCTTCGCCGACCAGGCTTTCACTCAGCGCGCGATCTCGTGCGTATAAGTAATACCATCCGATACCGAAGGCGACGAGAACCGTCCCTATCGCCCCGACTGGCGTCGGCGTGACTGGGAGGACGATTTCCAGTGGTCCGAGTGAGAGGACGGCCGGGACGAACTCGATCGACATCTGCACGAGGACGGCCAGACAGGCCAGCATCCCGACGATCGGAACGGCCGGATACAGGATCGACGGGATTTGGAAGGCCGGTTCGTACGCCTCCGGATTCGCCCGGCGAAGGACGACGACGGTAACGTGAACGAGAGCGTACGTCACGAGATACATGAAGCTCGCCACCTCGGCGAGCGTGCCGATCCCGACACCGATGGCGATCAAAACGAGAGTGATGACTCCGGTCGCCGTGATTGCCCGGTAGGGCGTTCGGAACCGCTCGTGGACCTCGTTGAGCCAGTTGACGAGAATCCGGTCTCGTCCCATCGCGAAGTTGACGCGGGCGGCCGACAGGATGCTCGCATTCGCACTCGACACCGTCGCCAGGACGGCCCCGACGATCATCGCCAGCGCACCGATCGATCCCATGAACTCGGTCGCCACGTCGGCCACCGGAATCTGTGAGGTAGCCAGCGCATCGATCGATAATGTCCCGGTGGAGACGAACATCACGCCGACGTACATCAGCGTCGGCGTCACCACCGATGCGATCATCGCGAGTGGGAGATTCCGACTCGGATTCTTGATCTCCTCGGCGCTGGTTGCGATCACCTCGAACCCAATGAACGTCACGTACACCGTCCCGATTGTCGCTGCCACGGCTGGCCAGCCGTTCGGATTGAACTCTCCGATCGTCGGGCCACTGATGATGCCGAGCGCGAGGAACGCGACGATGAGGCCTACGAGAGTGAGAACGATGACGTTCTGCAGTGAACCGGTCTCTTTGACACCGTAGTAGTTGACAGCAGTCAACAATGCGGCCATCACGAGCGCAGCGACGGTAATCCCGATCTGGCCCCAGCCAGCGAGGAAGCCGATGTACTGCCCGAGTCCGGGAAGCAGATACTGGCCGAAGCCAATCATATAGAAGGCCGAGGCGAACGTCAGGCCAGCCCACATTCCCCAACCGACGATACTCCCGAAGAATGGGCCAAGCGCACGATTCACGTAGTAGTAACTGCCACCAGCTTTCGGCATCCCAGTCGCCAGCTCCGAGAGGGAAAGCGCGGCTAACAACGACACGATACCCCCCGCGAAGAACGAAATCATACTGGCAGGACCAGCTTGCTGGGCAGCGATGCTCGGAAGAACGAATATCCCCGCTCCGATCATCGTCCCGAGACCAATCGTGTAGGCCTCCAGGAAGCCGAGGTCACGAGCCAGTTCTTGATCCGTTTCACTCATCGTAGATCACCGTTTATCGTGGGCGTCGCTCCATGTGTGCAGAATCGAATCAAATCGACCATCATTCGCCTTCGTCCTCTTCTGGAAGGGAGATAACCGGACGGTCCGCGTCTGTGACCAGCTTGAGGGCTGTGTCCCCAGACAAGAACTGAATGAGTCGGTTCCCACCACGGGGGCGAAACGCGATCGCACTGGCGTCCACGTCCGCTGCGACATCGATAATGGCTCCAACTACATCTCTCCGATAGGCTATTTCCTCATTTGCCTCCGGGATGAAGCCTCGAAACGCAGCAAACGAATCCGCAGCGCGTTGTTCCGCCTGTTCGACCGGCAGCTTATCGGGAACCCCTTCACCCTTCTCGATGACGTGAACAACAGTTACTCGATCATACTCGTAGGTGTCGAGGATACGTGCTGTCGCTCGTGCATCCTCTTCATTCACAACTGGGACGACGAGATGGCCGGTTAGTGATTTAGACATGGGTTATTCCTCCGTCTCGGTAGCGACATCATCACTACCGCAATTCGGACAGGTGTCTATCTCACGGTCGAACGTCCGCCCGCAGCTTTCGCACCGAGCCTCCGTTGTGTTATGGACATCCCCAAGAAACGCCCAGTGTAGCGATTCCGCCCCGTCCAACTGGTGTTCACGTCGAACGTGATACAGTGAAGTAATATCCGTATTCACACCAGAACCGTCCGGATCAGGTGGATGCTTTCGCACGAGTGCGTATGCCCCGTGATTCTCGATTTCGAGAACTTCTCCGGCAGTATTCGCTTCAATCTCCGCTTCGATTGACGTTCGAAGCGATTCGATGCGCCGCTCAATATACGATAAGAGTGATTTCAACTCAGGGAGCTCCAACGCATCAATCCGCTGAATCAGCATCTCGGAAAGGTCGTCTGGTGGCGTTGGATCGTTATCAGCGTCGCTCATCGTCTCACCTCCGTCTTGGGAAACGATCGGCCCCCTCCGGTTCGCGAGGCGTGCCAGTCGAGAAATGATTCGTGTTTGTCGCTGGTGCACCGCGAATGAATATCATATACGGAGTCTTACCACGAGACAATAAATATCCACCGCATTAACAAACGATTCAGTAACTGAAACCTATATTTCTTTCTTTTCGATTATGACTGTCGTCGAGAGGTCTACAGCGGACTAATCAGAGTTTCAGCAAATGGACTATTGGTTGATTGGGGAAATTAATCCGAATATCAAACAGTCACCTAACGACAATTTAAATAACTCTACGGGGCCAATTTTGTCCTATAAATATGTCTCTTCAGATCGATACGATTGACGAGAAGATCCTGTACTATCTGACCGAGGAGGCCCGACACACCTCCGCACCTGATATCGCGGAGAAGGTCGATGTCTCAGCGCCAACTGTGAGAAATCGGATTCGACGACTCGAAGAGGAAGGGGTGATCCGTGGATACCACGCCGATGTTGATTACCAGAAAGTCGATGGACGGCTGACCAACCACTACGTCTGCAGTACGGGAAACCGTGACCGGGAAGAAATGGCTCAGCGTGTCCTCGATGTTCCGGGCGTCATTAACGTTCGGGAGATTATGTCCGGGAAAGGAGATCTCCGAATTACGGTCGTCGGGACTGATACTGATGACCTCACGCGGATCGCACAGGGGATTGTTTCACTCGGCATCGAAATCGACGACGAGGATCTGATCCACCGAGAGTATTTCCGTCCATATTCTCCATTCGGGCCTCGTGACGAAGAAGTAGCCTCACCAGTCACTGGAGTCGCAGGTCTGGCTGGCGACGCCGATGTCGTCGAAGTTATCGTCAGAGAACAAGCACCGATCGCCGGGAAAACGCTCCAAGAAGCAAACGAGGAAGAACTTCTTCCCTCCGATGTGTTGGTCGTGCGAATAAACCGTGACGAGGGAACGATTACGCCAACTGGAGAGACGCTGATGAAGGAGAACGATTTCGTCACGATTCATTCCCGTTCGGGCGTCACTGAAGGGACACTCGAAGCGTTTACTGGCAACTGATTGATCCGCAATCCAGAGACACTCAGACCTGAGTACACAGGGATATTCTAATGGATGATTCAGAGATCATGTGGAGAAAATAACGAGGTCCCCGTGCTAACTACACCGTTGTATTTAGCAGAGGCTTCGTCTCAATTGTCGAGAATTTCAGCGGTACTGCCTATTCTGGAATCTCGTAGCAACAGAAGTCTATCGACCCGCACGCTGGACACGAGTCGGTCTCTGAGGAGACGGTCAGCCCACAGTGACGGCACTCAACGATGACCGTGGGATCGGTCCCAAAGAGCGCACGAGTGAGTACCGTTCGGAGACCCATCATCCGAGAGTCGGTCGCAAGCGAGTTAGTTGTGACGACTAAGCAGAATCCACCGATAATGGTGCACTTCCCATACGATTCCACACAAGGCTTACACCCAATCATTATCCTACATTCGGGTGGAAGGGATATGTCATACGCTCCCTTCCCTCCCCTGATAATCGGCGATTCAACACTCGGAAGCTGTCCGAAGTGAAATGAGGATCTCTCTGGTGCACACGTTCTAGTAGAATACGAGAAAGACAACGGGACGACTGGGATTTGGGTAGAGTGCCTGCGCTGTGATGAGGTCGTAAGCCCTCAGTAACGACTCACAGCGACGGGAGACAGCATCAATAGCACCCCACATGTTCTGACATCTATCCGGTCTGTGGGTTAACCAATACAGCGCGAATTGAGCCGACATCAGCGGCAATATTCATCTGCTGATCAGAATGATGTGAAAATATCGGTTAGGTCAGTCAAAGGACCTCTCCCAGATACCGAACTAGGGTTTTGTTGATTTATCAGGAGACACTGGGTGTTACCTAATCTGTGATCCGAAATCCAGATCTTCGGCGAAAAATTCGGGGAGAGACCCGACTTGCCACAGTACAGCGACGAATACTGTATCCATATCCTCCCGTATAGCACGCTCAATCGGAGTGTCTTCGAACGTGCGTGTGTACTGCGCGGCGAGACCAAATGTGAACATGAGCGCGAAACCTAGAATGTTCTCCTCAAGGATGTCAACGTGCTCTAACTCTCTCTGTGGCGTCTTAATAGAGGTGGGGTGCGCGCCGAAATCGCTGAGTCGGCCGACTAACATATCCAGCGACTCATACTCGTCGGTGAGCTCACCGAGAAGATGCCGTCGAAGTCCGTCCACATAATCTGCGAACGGGAGAGAATCAAACGGGCCGTACTCGTTCTCCCGGATTTCGTACCGTGCATCCTGGAACGTCTGTTTCGTCTCCTCTTGCTTCCGGTTCATCTCTCTCACGACAAGATACAATTCGAGAAGCAGACGGATCCGAGAGTATGCTGCGCTGTAGTGGTGGTATTTCACGGCATGATATACTGAAAAGAGTGTTCTGACGCCTCTGCGAAGATAGAACAGTTGCATTTTATGTTTGTCGCCTATAATATCGCCGTGTACATGCCGTAGGGTAGTATCAGTATCGTGGAGGTTCTGTGTGGCCGTAAGAAGCACTCGAGCGTGCTCGCCGTGCTGGTGGTTGGGATCGGAGTAGTCTTCGGCGACTTCCTCGTAGAGGGCTTCAATGGCTTCAAAATCGTATTGACTCCACATAGGGGATATTTTCGTAGTATGCCGTGTCCCAGTATAAGCGTGAGCGTGTTACTTCCCGGCGGATGCCACACACCGTGGTGCTAGTTAGTTGATCTGCTTTTTGATCTGTGTGGTGTCAAAGTCATAAGTTCCGTACCCCGGCTTCTCAAATCCAGGTGTGACTTCATAGAGTCTTTCGACGGTTGAGGCCCATAACGTATCTACAGAAGCGTAAGTTGACTCCTCAAGATAACGTTCTGCAAGACGATCTTTCAGCTCACTAGTCTTCAGGGGGCCTTCGGAGTTCAATATTTGAGCAGCAGTAAGTAGAATCTCTTGAGCGTCGTCACTTTGCGGTCCATTCTCCTGAAGCCACCTATCAAGCGCAGCGAAGTCATCTTCTTGAGGATTTTCGTCAGCTTCCTCCTCTGGTTCATCAATCACCGTCCGGAGATCAGCAACTTCGTGTTCAAGCTCATCGATCCGATCCTCCATTTCTGAAATCACCTCGAAGAGTTCTTCGGGAGAATCTACTGATTGATCTAGAAATTCGGTGTCGGATGTAATCTGACCAATTCCGATCGGAGGATTCTGCTTGAGAGTCTCTCGGTGATGCAAGAGATGTCGAATGTATTCTGATCGACTACTGAATCCACTCTCTTTAGCCTCCTGTTCTAGCTCCTCAGCAAGTGGCGGTTGAAGACGAAGTGTAATCGGTTCCATGTCGTGTCAGTTACGAACAGCGTGCCCGTCTCGGATTATAATATTACGTAAGTAGATCAATATCGAACCGAATACATCTGCATATTTGAGCGATCTCATAGGAAATCTGACTATCACCGCTCATATCTTACTCTTTGATTTTTATGAAATAATCCCGTGCACATTTTCTGTCGTTCGCAACTTAACCTTGCCGCGCCTGAGACCCACTCAACCCCCCTTTTGTTCCCTTGGGAAGGCCTTTCCTTCGGGCGTTTCTTTGATTGGAATATTACTTTCACTCCAGTCAGGTCAATATTATTTGAAAGCAATACGTTCAATTGGTTGTGACTGTTTACCAGATCACGTATACGCTGAACAGCCCCGGACAAGATTATGAACAGTTGTATGAAGCAATTGAGGCGCTCGGAGATTCCGCCCACCCTCTTGACGACTGTTGGTTCGTGGAGTCTACAGAGTCAGCAGATGATATTCGAGACACACTAAGCGAAAACACAGGCTCCAATGATTCGATCATCGTGACAAAAAAGAGTGAATCAGGGGTAACATGGGCGACAAGCAACGCATCGACTGCCGGAGAGTGGCTGTCTAATCACTGAGGCAAAATTAAGTCGCGGCGTGCCGCCTCGTTAACAGATATATGCCGCGATCCCCGTTAGCGTCGCCGATCTGCTGAGTTCCGGTACGACAGGCACCCTATCTATATACCCCATCGGGTTGACGTATAGGCTGTGTTAGACCAAACACCCTCCCGAGACGAGGTTCTCGAATACTTCCACACCCGGCCGTGGAGTGAATGGCGAAAGCACGACGCGAATAGCTCCTACGCCGGCGGCGATCCGAACGATCCTGTCCATCACCCCGTGTGGGTTAACAACAGCGACGTTCGAGTCCGGATCGAACAGGGACGGACCGCTGTCAAGGACTTTCAGGAGGATTGGATCGACGGGTTTCCGAATCCAGACGCGACGAGCTACTCGTTCTGGCTCTACCTAAACGATTCGCCGATCACCCAGCGTGTTCTCGTCGGCGTCGACGGCCACCGTGCGTATCTCCCCGTCCCCGATATCAGCGGTGACAACCCAGTCCTAACTCCAGAAAAGGCAAAGTGGGGGCGTATCGTGACGAATGATAGGGAACACTTCGAGCGGGCACTCGATTACGCCGACATGGTCATCGAAGAATAGACACCCACTGACGCTGTAGAAGGGACTACACTCCCAGTCCATTTATGAAGCGGTATCTCTGTCGAAATACTCAAAACCGTTAGGATCGGGGTTACGGGATATGTTCACAAAATAGAATAGGTCTGACTTTCCACAAGCTCCCAGACACCAGCCACTCAAATACTCGTTTTATTCTCACCCTTGGGGTCCAGTAATGGGGCGGACGAATCCGACCTATCGCGACCAGTTGAGCGCGATCGAAGACGAGTGGGGTGCGTACCGCCGGGCGCTTCGGCGACAGGATCAGGACATCTTCGACCACCTGTTCGTGTACGCTCGTGACCACGCGGACGCCGCAGGTACCCTCAACCACTCGGATCCACTCGCCCCGATGTGGATGGCGATCGCGATCGAACAGGACCGGCAGATCAGCGAACTGGAGGCACGCGTCGACGAGCTCACTGACGGAGAGCCGTGACCCTCACGTTGGACTACCTCGGAGACGGTCGCGTCGCCAAGTGGACGCTCACACCCGACGGTGTTGCTCGCGAGGTCCACGACGACTACCGACCGACGTTGTTCGTCGGTGACGCACCAGACGACCTGTACGGGCGGAGGGGCGGGCCTGAGCCGGTACCGCCGAGCCGGGACGGGCTCTCGGACGCGCTCGCCGAGCTGCAGTCGTTTCTCGACGACCAACAAGCGGTCGCCGACCTCGACGTCGAGTCGCACCGGCAGACGTTCCGGACGGGTGCTCGCCCACTCCTTCGGATCGATGCCACGTCGATCGAGGCCGTTCGAACGATCGCAAAGCGGGTTCGACAGTTCGATCAGCCGGACACGTACACCTGCTACAATATCGATTTCACGCGGCAGCTGCGGTTCTGCCTCGAAACAGACACGCGGGCCGCGCCCGATCAGTCGGTGCGTGGCCTCCGAACGCTTCGGTTAGAGTTTCCCAGTCACGAATCAGAGATTGAGTCGCTCCCACAGCTCACCGTCGGTGGAGAGCGCGTCGGGTCGTCGCCGCGAGAGGTACTCGACGGCGTCCAATCGGCGATCGACGATCACAATCCCGATGTGCTTATCGTATCGACCGCCGACCTTGTCCCGTTACTGTTCGAGACGGCAGACGCGTACGGTGTAGCGTTCACACTCGGACGCCGACCGGGATACACCAAACTCGCCGGCGAGTCCACATACACCTCGTACGGGAACGTAGGACACTCCCCGGCCCGGTACACAGTCCCCGGTCGCGTCATCGTCGACGAGTCAAACTCGTTCTTCTACCACGAATCCGGGTTGGAGGGGTGTCTGGACCTCGTTGCACGTTCCGGGTTGCCGCTAGAGGAGCTCGGGTGGGCGTCGATTGGGCGCGTGCTGACGGCCATGCAGATTCGTGAGGCCCGGCAGCGGGACGTGCTCGTTCCGTGGCGAGCGTGGCGTCCGGAGCTGTTCAAGTCGGCGTCGACGCTGGACGCTGCCGACCGCGGTGGGACCACGTTCGCCCCCGACGTGGGCGTTCACGAGAACGTTTATGAGCTCGACTTCGCGTCGCTGTATCCGAACATCATCCGGACGCGGAACATCTCTCCCGAGACCGTCCGGTGTGGGTGTTGTGAGACGGCGGACGTACCGGGGCTCGGCTACTCGATCTGCGAGGACGACGGATATTTGCCCGAGGTGCTCGGCCCGCTCATCGACGCTCGGAGTGAGATCAAAGAGCAGATCCCCGATGCCGACGGCGACGAGCGCGAGCAGCTGGAAGCCGCGTCGTCAGCGATCAAGTGGATTCTCATGTCGTGCTTCGGGTATCAGGGGTTCTCGAACGCCAAATTCGGGCGGATCGAGTGTCACGAAGCCATCAACGCCTTCGCCCGGGAGATCCTCCTCGACGCGAAGGCAGCGCTGGAGGGGGCGGGGTGGCGGGTCGTCCACGGGATCGTCGATTCGATCTGGGTGATGCCCGCCGACGATCGGGAGCAACGCCCGCTGGAGGAAGTCGCCAGCGAGGTGAGCGGCGAGGTCGGCATCGAGTTAGAGTACGAGTGTGCGTTCCAGTGGGTGGCGTTCTGTCCACTGCGTAACTCCGGGTCCGGAGCCTTGACGCGGTACTTCGGGAAGCGACGTGGAGAGGCGTATCCCGAGGCCGGGCTCGGCGACGCGATCAAGACTCGTGGGATCGAGGGCCGGCAACGATCGACGTCGACATGGGTCGAAGAGGTACAGAATGAGGCGCTCAGAGTGTTCGACGAGACACGGTCGCCGGAGGCAGTGTGTGACGTGCTTCGACGCCGGCTCCGAGCGTTACGAGAGGGTGCGGTTGACCCTAGTGAACTCGTCGTCGACAACCGTGTCTCGAAGGACGTCGACGACTACTCGATGGAGGCGCTCACCGTCGCGGCGTTGAAGCGGGCACGGATCGAGGGCGCAGGGTTGGCACCGGGGCAGACCGTCCGATACGTCGTCGTTGACGCGGACGATCGCGGCGCGTCACGCGTCCGCTTAGAGTATGAGGACTCGACCGGTACGACGCCCGGTGGTACGAAGATGCCGTCGTGCGAGCGGTTGAGAGCATACTGGCACCCATTGGGTGGCGCGAGGGGGAGATTCGGCAGTATCTCACAGGGATGAGTGACGAGACGTTGGAGGGGTTCATGAATAGATGATACTTAGGGCGATTCACGGAGGCAGCTAGTCTGACACGTGGTTGATTCTCAGCGCCTCAATTCCCCAAACAGTTATCACCTACAATCGCCTACAGTCAACTACAAGAAGACATCCACCATGCCCGTCGACCTTCGAACTCACGACCCATCCGACGACGTCCAGATCAACCCGCGTACGAACAAGGCTGCCATTATCCGTCTTCTCTATACGAACCCCAACTACGGGTTCACACCCTCCGAGATCCACAGTCGGCTTGATGACATCCCAAAGGGAAGTATCACGGGCACACTCACCCGTCTTCTCAACGACGGCGACATCGGCAAGACCGCTGACGGCTACTACCACGCCCTCGAGAGTCGTGATGACCTCCGACGATTTGCCCGCGGCCTCGTTCAAGTTCAGACCCTCACCGACCGCTACAACGATGACTTCACTCCTGACGATATCGAGCAAACGGATGACCACCCTACGAGCAACACACAGTCCGAGACCAGACAGCACAGCAGTGCCAACGAAGAACCGGCACCCGAAGACTGGATTGAGGGCGGCGACGACTCCGAGCAGGCGTAGCGACTCGATATGACATGGTATTTTCAGGGCAGTCTCGTCTTTGCGGTCGACCCGACGGGAGCTCATACGAACCCACGGCCCGTCGTTGTCATCTCAGATGCTGACCGGCCATACTTGGAAGAGGAAGCAACTGTCGTTTGTCTCGGCACGAAGGCCGACGAGCGGTACAAGCACTCAACGCCTGTTCTCCCGAACGATGTCATCAACAATGCTCACCTCAAGAAGACTACGTACGTCCTCCCGTGGGCGATCTACACGATCCCTCTCTCCAGTATAGACGATACTCTTCCACGGGGACGACTCACCGACGAAGGTATGGACCTCATCGCAGACGCTGTCGACGATATGATTCGACCGTGAACCGCCTCGGGGTCAAGCCTCGAGACACTCGGCCCGCACAGCCTGTAGAACACGAAATTTGCTTTGAGATTTTAGCTGAGAGAGTTCCTTGGCGTGTTCACACTGCGCTCTGTAGGTAGCTCGCCAGTATGGAAAGCCACCTACAAGGGGTAAGACTAACCCGACAGTTGGTGACACAACGGTATGTCTCGGAGACGGTGTCTTGGACTGGTGGCGGTCGGTATACTCGTGGTTCTCGCAGGCTGTGCGGGCGTCGTCGACGACGGTGGGGGACAAGGACCGACGGTCGACACAGACGGCGACGCCGGCGAAGTGAACGTCACGACGCCGGACGGCGAACTCACGGTCTACATGTTGAACGTCGGGCAGGGGTCAAGCACACTCATCATCGGACCGACCGGGGAGACGATCCTTATCGACTCCGGCGACTGGCGGGATGACGGCGCGGGCGTGATCAACTTCCTCGAAGCGAAAGACATCACGCGGATCGACCACCTCGTCACCTCACACGCGGATGCCGACCATATCGGCGGGCACGCGGCGATCATCGAGCACTATGAGACAGACGGCGACGGCGTCGGCGCGGTGTACGACCCCGGAATCGCGGCGAGTTCGGCAACCTACGAGTCGTACCTTGATGCGATAGAGGAACACGACGTGACCCTGTATCAGACGTACGCCGGCGACACGATCGACGTCGAGGGCGTCGACGCGCAGGTGCTTGCGCCACCCGAGGGATACCTCGCGAACGGCGATCGCAACGAGAACAGCATCGTGCTCCATCTCCAGTACGGCAACTCCAGCTTCCTGCTGCCCGGTGACGGCGAGACAGCGAGTGAAGAGTATCTCGTCGAGACGTACGGTCATGAGCTGAACGCGACCGTCCTCGCCGTAGGCCACCACGGGAGTCGATCGAGCACGAGTGAACCGTTCCTCGAGGCTGTGTCACCACGCGTTGCGGTCGTGTCGAGTGCGTACGACTCTCAGTACGGCCACCCTCATGAGGAAGTGCTTACGCGCCTCGATCAGCGGTCGGTGCCAACGGCTGTGTTGAATCGCTGTAAGGCGTAGAGATTCACTGTTTGACGAAGCGCTTGATGTTATAGACGACACACATCAGCGCGATCTCGCGGAACTCACGAAACCATGACCGCGCTCGCACGGCGAAGCCGAGCGAGCGCTTCACAGCCGAGTTCACAGTTTCGGTCATAGAGCGCTGATTGTAGCGGTTATCGTCGATTCTAGCGTTGTGGGCGTGATCGTACGAAGCGAAGATACGGTGCTTGATCAGCGGTCTGATCCCGATCTCACGTAATCCTTCACGAAGCGATTGCTTGTCATAGCCTTTATCGGCCGCGAGAGACCGCAGATCGCCCGCGTTCCGGCGGGCGATCTGCTCAGCAAGGTCTGCGTCGCTTCCTTCCCGATTCGTTGAGCAGTGAACGTCAAGGACGGCTTGAGACGCTGTATCGACGAGTTTTGTGACTTTGAGTTTTTGAACGCGGTAGCTGATTCGCTGGCAGTAGTGGCGGCTCGCTGGTGAGCGGTCGTAGAACGTGGCGTCAATCGCGGCGTGTTCAGAGAGATCGTGCAGCTGCGCCGACTGGCGCAGCAGCACTCGACAGACGCTCATGCTGATCCGATCGAACGCCTTACACAACGTGGACGGTGCGGGGAGATCGGCCGCGTTGAGGCCGATCTCCCCGGTTATTTGTGGCATCTCTTTGAGCAGGTCGATCGTCATGCGGTACGATGAATCGAGGTAAATCCGCAGACAGTGAAGGGAAACGAGTGCATAGTCGGCGAATCCGCCGCCACCGTCCGGGGCGGCGGATTCGCCTCCATCGCCAGTAACTCTTTGAGCAACCGGCACAACTTCCCCGATGAAGCGGGAGATTTGCGTCATAGACAACCGCATTCTCCCGCTTCAGCTCCTTTGATTTAGCGGCCTATCTCGCTGCTGTATGGCGATTCAACACAGCCGTGCCAACCTTTTGGACCGGGACACATGGCGATGTCCGACTGACCAGTAACGGATCGGCAATCACGGTCGCGACGCAGCGGGACGCGCCGACCGATGCGGCTGCGCTTCGAGACGGCGAGCCGATATCGACTGCTGCTGATACCGGCGTCACCGATCGGGTCGTAATTCCGGCGTCTGGAACGGCTGCGCCGGTGACGCCCGACGACGACGCATCCGATAGCTCCACGCCAGAGGCAGATGACTCCACGGCGGGCGATACGAACACGTCACTCTCGATCGCCGAGATCCACGCCGACGCCGATGGAAACGACAACGAGAATCTGAACGACGAATATGTGGTTCTCGAAAACACGGGGCAGAGGACACTCGATCTGTCTGGGTGGACCGTGTCGGATAGTGCCGATCACACCTACACGATCCCACGTGGTGTCGAACTCACCGCTGGAGCGCAGGTCGTGGTTCACACAGGACGTGGCACGGACACAGCGACCGACCTCTACTGGGGCCGATCGTCGGCGGTCTGGAACAATGGTGGAGACACAGTTATCATCACGGATGGATCAGGAACAGTCGTTATCGAGGAATCGTACTCATGACGACATCACAGTATATCGGCGTTCTCGATCGGTTTGAGGACGATCTTGCGGTGATCCTGCTTGAACAGGACGGCGATGTCGTCGACGAACAGGGTATCGATCGGGACGACCTCCCGGCAGGTGGCGATCACGTCGATGCGATCTTCCAGATAACGGGGGATGATAGCGGAGCGATTCTGGAGCTAGAGTACGACGCCGAAACAACACGCAATCGGAAAGAACGGGCACAGTCACGGTTTGATCGGCTTGCCGAACGGCCACCGAACGACGACGATTCCTAGATGGATCGACCGTGGCCACCTTCTCTAACTTCCCGGATTGTGGATGGTACCACACACACCCCGGGTGTCGAGTGTAAATGGCTCACGATGGCTGTCTGAGCCCGGCTAACCGTTGGCTAGAGGATAGAGTAATGCGAATAACATGGAGATAGAGACTGTAAACAGCTCAGATACGGATTCAATTATAGATATTAATCAGCTAACAGGCCGTCGAGATGGCTCGTCCTCTTCTCTTTGTTTGTGCTTATAAAGAAAATATCCTTGCTGCCTATAACTGTCTATAACAGCTTGTAACACCTAATCTCACTTCTTATATTTCCCATACAATAAAATATATAAATGATATATAGATAGTAGTAGTAAGATTACTACAAAACACGGGCTGAAGAGTTTTCAACCGAGAATATAGCAACTGACAACCTCACATATATCATAAACTCCCGAGTACCAACCTACCGTTTCATCAGTTTACACTCGACACCCGGGGTGTGTGTCTTCGCGAACGTACCCTCCTCAACAATCAAAACCGATACGGACCCATCGATGTTACACTCGACGCCCGGGGAGAGAACCGATATCTCCTCACCTCGAAATACACTCTGCTATTCCTCTTTTTTAGACTCTATTAACCGTGTATTTCAGCATTTACACTCGACGGGTGGTGTGTGATTGAGACATAGTTTTATATACCTCACCGACCGTCGTGTGTAACATGGAGCGGACGTTCGGAGGTCGACTATTCAAATGAGTGACGAGAAGCAGAGTTCACTCACAGCAATTTGGGAAAGCGACGATCCAGTTTTTGCTGATAAAGAACTTCTCGACATCGAGCATATTCCAAATGAAGAGCGTATTATTGGTCGCGAGGATGAAATATCGAATCTTGCCAACAGTATTCATCCCGCAATCAGAGGTGGAAAGCCTAGAAATACCCTGATCTACGGAAAGACGGGGACGGGGAAAAGTCTCGTTGCCAAGCACGTCACTCAAAGTGCCGAAAACTTCGCTCACGAGCAGGATACGAGTCTTGATCGCGCATACATCGACTGTACGCAAGCAACGACAGAAACACAGGTGGTTATCAAGCTTGCTCGAACATTTAACCGACCAGATGAAACAGATATCTCTGTACCACTCTCTGGGCTATCGACGAATGCATACTACGATCGCCTCTGGCAAATTCTCGATACTCTCCACGATGTCGTCATCATCATTCTCGATGAGGTTGACAAACTTCAGGAAAATAATGTGCTAATGCAGCTCTCCCGAGCTGGAGAAGCTGGAAAGATTGACTCGTGTAAGGTTGGAATCCTCGCGATCAGCAACAAAATTTCATTTAAAGATTCCTTGGACGAGCGAGTTCTAAGTAGTCTCCAAGAGCGTGAGTTTATCTTCCCTCCCTATGATGCAAACCAGCTCCGCGAAATTATGCGTCATCGTCAAGACGCCTTTCACGAAGGTGTCCTCACCGATGATGTGATTCCCCTTGCGGCTGCGTTCGCTGCACAGGAGCACGGCGACGCTCGAAAGGCACTGGATATTCTCCGAAACGCAGGCGAACTCGCGAAAGACGATGGCAGTGATGTTGTCCGAGAAGAGCATGTTCGAAATGCCCGGGAGAAGGCGGACATCGATCGATTCTCTAAACTGCTTCAAGACCAGCCAACACAATCGAAAGCAGCAGTATATGCTCTTTCATTGATCGCAGATGAGAGCAAACAGGAAGAATTCCCCACCCGCGAGATCTACGAACAATATGAGCAGATCGCTGAATCACTGGGTATTGACATTCTTTCACAAAGACGGATGTCTGACAGATTGAATGAACAAGCATTTCTCGATATTCTTGGTGTTACTGATCGGGTTGGCCGTGGTCGTGGGAAGGGGATGACTAATTTCTACTACCTACTCGAGGAGCCTGAAGTCGTACAAAGCGCTATTGAATCTGATCAGCGGTTCTCCCCTGCTCTGTAATTCATGGTTTTACACTCGACACCCGGGGTGTCTCATTTTGCTTCTCGGACGTACGCATTCTGTAAAATCTCAAATCACGTCTATACGGTCTGATACGCAGGTAAACGCCAATTTACACTCGACGCCCGGGGTGATCCGTCTGTTCTGTTTTGACCAGCTCTACTCGTCAGGGCTGACTGGTGATTTATATTGGGACCTGACTTGGTTTCCATCTCGCCACTGCCAGTAGTAGTAGCGATTGTCGTTAATTTCCTTGATTGTGATCGTCGCTTTTGCAGGGACACCGTCTGGGAGATCGTCCGCTTCGTCTCGGTCTGGCTCCTCTTCGCGATGTGTCTCCCGTTCTTTGCGTTCAGCCAGCTCCTCGGCGTACGTAGCAACATCTCGGAGTTGCTTAGGAGTGGACTGGTTCAGCGCGTCGACTAGCTCCGCTGAGAGGCTTGTCGATGGGATTGGTGGCTCGTCTGACATCGGCTGCTCCGGTGTTAACCAACAAAGAGCCCAAATGCATAGTTTTGTTGGTTAAGTCTGAGAAGGTCCATTCCCATATCTATTTTACAGACACAGCGTATTCGGCTTCGTCGACCGTGGCCGGTACGTCCCTACGTTCCACCCAGAGAAATCTTACGTGCGTGGCGGGCGGCACTCCCCTCCCAGAGAAATGAACCGGCCGGTGACTCTCCGAGCACGCTGACCGACGTATCATCGCAACCCCAGCCCAACCCACCTCATCATGACCCGAACACTCCACGTCCAGATCACATCCGCGGATCGTAGCGGCCTCGAGGAGCGGCTCGAAGCGATCGACGCCGGTGACGACGTCGAACCCGGTGAACCAACGCTGTCGATCGAGGACCTCGAGACGTTCGGCCGCGTCTTTCGGTCGACCAATCTCGAACTCCTCGAAGCAATCGTTGCACACGAACCAGAGAGCATCTGTGAACTCGCTCGCCTTGTCGACCGGAACCCACCGGAGGTTCTCGACAACGTGAACGAGCTGGCCGACTACGGCCTTCTCGAGCTCGAAGAGAACGGCAGCGCGAAGCGCCCCGTCGTATGGTACGACGAGATCGACGCGGACCTCCCGCTCACGCCGCCGTCGAGTCGGGAGGGTAAGGCGAACGCTTGAGCGCTGAGAGGCCAACGCTCGACGACGTTGATTCTGAGGTTCCTCGCCCTGACAGCCACTATCACATTGATCAAGCTGTCGACTGGTTCTGCGTCGACGACGAACTGGGCGCCCTGCCTCGTCTCACCTTGGCTCGCAACACCTGTCTCCTCGTCACGGGCGACTCACCAGCCGTCGTCCGCCTGAGTGAGCGTGATGGTTCGCCTGATCTGGGGAGCGTCGTTCGTATCCGTTTCAGTGCTCATTACGCATATTACCTGAGCAGTGTGATATGTATCCGGTCGGTGAACGAGCAGCCTTGGGTGCTAAACAGTACTCAACAAAGCCACAAAACCAAAATCCTCTTAACTGACTAGTTAGTAAGTTCTCGTAACATGGGTTCTGAGAGCACTACTGAGATTATGGGAGCGACTGGCCGTGCGCTTTGTGAGTACGGCTACGCTGATCTCACCATGCAACGAATTGCTGATGAGTCATCAGTAACATCTGCAGCAATCCACTACCACTTTGACACGAAAGAGGAGTTATTGAACGCGTTTCTCGACGACCTGCTAGAGCGGTTTGAGTCACGAGTCGCGTGCGAGGCTCGTGACCCCCGCGAGCGGTTGAGTGAGTTTCTTGCTGCCGTTTTTGAGAAGCCATCGTCTGAGAACGGCGACTTCCCGGTCGCACTGATGGAGCTTAAAGCGCAGGCACCGCACCACGACCTCTTCCGTGAACGGTTCATCGAACTCGACGACGCGGTGCGTGATGTCGTCGAGACAGCCGTGCGTGATGGCATCGAAGCTGGATACTTTGACGAGGTAGATCCCGAAACGGTTGCGTACGTTGTCGCAACGATCATCAATGGCTCTCACGTCCGAATGGTGGCACTCGGTGAGGAACCTGACCGAACACGAGAAGCTGTTGAGCGAACGCTGGCACGGTACATCGGGTGGACGCCAAGTCAGGGGGTGACAGCGTGAATCTGTTCAAGGGGCAAGACGAACTGAACCTCACCGACGGCGAGATACTCAAGCCGCTGGTGTACCTGTCGCTACCAATCGTCATTACGAACCTTCTGCAGACCGCCTACAACCTTGCAGATACGTTCTGGTTGGGTCAGTATTCGACAGACGCGCTAGCAGCGATCTCCTTCGGATTCCCGATGGTGTTTTTATTGATCTCGCTCGGGATGGGTCTGTCAGTCGCAGGGAGCGTCCTCGTCGCACAACACACCGGAGCTGGCGAAACAGCGCAGGCCGAGTACGCAGCCTCACAGACAGTGGCCTTCGCATTCGGGGGGTCCGTACTATTAGGACTGGCCGGCTACCCGCTTGTCCGTCCATTTCTACGATTTCTCGGGGCTTCACCGGATGTGCTCCCGGGAGCGACGGCCTACATGCAGGTGATCGCACTCGGCTTACCCTTCATGTTCGGCTTCTTCGTGTTCATTTCGCTCATGCGTGGAGCTGGTGACACCATCACACCAATGCTCGTCATGTTGGGAACGGTGATCATCAACGTCGTCCTCGATCCCTTCCTGATTAACGGGTGGGATATCGGGCCCGTTGCTGTCCCCGAGCTAGGTATCCAAGGCGCAGCCGTGGCCACGGTCTTTTCGCGAAGCATCGCGATGGTCGTTGGATTAGGCATCATGCTGTCGGGGAGCAGGGGGATCCAGATTCATCTCACAGATCTTGTTCCCGATTTTCAATACCTCAAGAAAATCTTAAAAATCGGCGTCCCGGCTAGCATCGAAGGGACCGGTCGGGCGCTCTCTATCAACGCCCTACTCATTGTTGTCGGGCTATTTTCAACGACCGTCGTCGCGGCGTTCGGTATTGGAACTCGGGTCTTCTCGGTGATTTTCCTACCCGCGATCGCCGTGGCACGCGGAGTTGAAACAATGAGCGGGCAGAATATCGGGGCGGGAAAATACGATCGGGCTGAACAGGCGAACTACGTCGCCGCGAAGGGCCTGTTCGCCATTCTCGCGCTGATGGGTGTGGTGATCTTCTTCCTACCACAACCCATCGTTGCCGTGTTCACGAATGATCCAGCTGTCGTCGCTGAAGGCGCGACCTTCCTCCGATACGTGGCATTGTCCTTCGGCTTTATCGGAATCATGCGAGCTTTCACCGGTGGGTTCCGAGGTGCGGGAAAGACGCTTGTCGCTGCTGCAATTTCCATTCTCACTCTCGCCGGTCTTCGGCTCCCAATCGCGTACATTGCGTCGCAGTACCGCTTGCCGCTGCCGTTCGCTGATGCGGTGTTCGGTGTTCGCGGTATTTGGATTGCGTTCTTCATTTCAAACATCGCCGGTGCGATCATCGCGTGGGCATGGTTTCGGCGAGGGACGTGGCGTGACGGTGATGTCCGCAGACAAGAGGGCCCTGAAAGATCGGAGTTCGACGATGGTGTTGAGGTACAGGCGGTCGATGACTGAGTATCTTGGACAGATCGAATCTGCTGTAAGAGGAAATCGCGCAGATCGCAGTCAGTGAGCCCGGATCACGTTCGCAGTCGACACCACGAGCTAACGGATGGTAAGGGGGCACAGAGGTGGTCGCATGCAGGCAGGCAGGGGATGTCCGCCACCTCTGTCAGGGACCAACTGTCCCCAACACACTGACCAGCGCCACCCGGTGAATACTTTTTGGCTTGAGTATTGTCTCAGCTAGACGCCCCAGACGACGGCGAGGAGTAGTTGCTGCGGACCACCCACTCGCAGGAAGTTGGTGAATGCGTACCCACCGGGGCCATACACCATGAGGTTCGTCTGGTAGCCGACCGGTGTCATAAACGACGCCGAGAATGCGGAGTTCGTCCGGGGGATGCGGCACGCTGCTACTCTAGCTCGATGCCGAGACGCTCAGCGGCTTCCTCGGTGGTGATGAGCTCGTCATCATCGGCATCGTCGAGGGCCTCGCCTCGTTCGGGGAGCACCGCTGCTTCATCGGGGGAGCACCTCAGCTTCATCGACTTCCTCTGGCTGTTCCCCGTCGACTGCCATGTCCGTCCATTTCGAATCTGTGCGTATAAGCCTTGACACACAGCAAAAACTAGTGTTAGAACCGCTAGTCCGCATGTATCCGGGAGAATAGGGACGAATTCGAGAACGATCCGACCGTCGGGAGAATCCCTGATCGACGCCGAGCTCGCAGTGTTCGAAGACGCCGTCGGCGATCTTGCCGATCGCGTGAGTGAGTCTCCCCCGAGAAGTCGGAGATCGCCGCGGGGGCGAGCCCCCATGTCGATGGGCTTCCGATCCCGGTCGAGAGAGGCCACTGTGTTAGAGCCGTTGCTCAGTGGTACTAAGGACACATCGAAACAGTCGTGTTACTCGTCGACGACAGTCGCCTCTTCAGGCGGTGCAATCTCAAGTTCGGCAGCGCCGCGCTCGATCTCCTCGGGCGTTGTCCCCTCAGCATCGGCGAGCAGCTCAGTGAGCTCCTCGTCCGAGACCATGTCGGCGTCGGCCGGGTTTTCACGACTCATACCACGTTCTACCCAGCGCAAACGGATTAACGTAGGTGTCCGTTCACCACTATCTGACCACGACAGCGGGCGACCCGGCGACCGACCCTCTTCAAATATCTCGACGAAGTACTCAACCTCACGGCTTTCGTCCTTAACGTCGGGCCAACATCCGGGCCGCCCTCGCTGGAGTTGCGATAGGTTAGTTTTCCCGCGTCCACCATTCGTCGATTTCTTGCGCGTCGATGTCGACGGTTGCGGTGATCCCACACGAACAGTGGATGCCGACAGTACCGGGGTGCGTCGTGATCGGGCCCTTCTGCTCTTCACAGCCCGGACAGTTGACATAGAAGATCTCGCCCATACACACCGATCCGTATGCTCTGGGAAAGCCGCTCTGCTCGGTCTTAACCAACAATTGGTGGTAGAACTGCCGATTGTTGGTTAAGATCGAAACCGCAGGACGGTGAGGGTGATGGGGGCAGTGTTCGAGATAGTCTTTTTAATCCCGGAATCTAAACCTATCTCAACCGGAAACCCAGTATCCACCACGCTTACACCTTCGAGAAGCCGTTCTTGTCGTCCTAAATCAGGGGGTCAGACCGCCGAAGATACACTTCGATAGTGGAGTGTTTGCGGGAGACACCTCATTTCGTCTGTTCATAAATCACATCCCGCGATAGAAACTACGCGGCTACTCGCTATCAGGAAGGTCGTCGATGAGGTCTTCTTCCTCGATCGCCTGTCGAACCTCACCCGGAGACATCTCGGCGATCTCGCGAGCACCGAGTAGTAGAGCGAGTGGCCGGTAGTAGCGGTTTCGTCCCCCGACTCGCTGTTCATCGAGGTCGACGCCAGTCTCCTCGAGGATGTCCAACGACATCCGCCGGTAGACACGCTCCAGTTCTTCCCGGACATCGGCGTCGAGATAGTAGGTGTCGTGCTCCCGTTGCGTCACGGGCTCCAGTTTCGACACAGTCGTCTGTTCTCTCTGTTCCGCCTGTGTCGGTTGTGGTGACTTATCTTCCTGTGTTGCTTCTGTCTGTGGGTTTGCGTCCATCTCATCAGCCTCCTGTTCCGCCTTGTTTGACTGTTCAGCCTGTTCTTCCTGTTCCGCCTGTGGCGTCTGTTCCGGCTCGGGTGTCTGTTTCGAACGCCCTCGACGGCGGCTCGGTCGGGAGTCACGCTTCCCCCGAACGCGGTTGACACGCTCCTGAGTCTCCTCGTCGAGGCTCTCGTCGTCCTCGCCGGCGTCGTCGCTCATGCTGCCACCTCGAGGTCGAACGCCTCGATGACGTGGTCGCCCAGCTGACCGAACGTCTCAGTGACGTCGGCGTCCGGCTGGTACTCGAAGATGGACTCGCCGGCGTCGTAGGCGTACGAGAGCGCGACACGCTCGGGAATCTCGTACACGGGGACGTCGTCGAATACCTCTGCAAGGAACGACGTCATCTCATCGGCAGCGTTCGTCGACATGCGGATCCGGTTGGTAACTGCAGCGACCTCGTCGATACCGCGGCCAGTCTCCGTCTCGAACGCCGCGATCTCGTCAAACAGCCGGTCGACCGCCCCCTTCGAGGACGCCTCCGCCGTCGCCGGCACGATCAGGTTCGGCGCGGCGTACAGCGCGTTTTTGAACATCGGGTTATGCCCCGGTGGCGCGTCGACAATTACGACGTCGTAGCTCGTGTCGATGCGGGTAATAGCGTCATCGAGCAACCCGTATCCGTGGTCGTCGCTCCCGATCGTCGCCGGCGTCACCAACTGCGTCATCGACTCAAGCGCCCACGTCGCAGCCTCAACGGCGTCCGGATCGTCAACGACGTCACCGTTGTGCAGTTGACCGAGGAAGTGTGCTGCCGATAGTTCGAGCGTCGACCCCAGCATGTCGATGCTACTCGGAATGAGGTCGGCTTCAGCGCCCTCACAGAGGATCGTCGCGACGTCGTCGCGAGCCTCGATATCGAGGAGAACATCGAATAGGGTGGGCGGTTCAGCCTCATAGGCGTCCAAGTGGCCAAGCGCCTCGGTCAGATTGCCTTGCGGGTCGGCGTCGACGGCGAGGACTTCGAGTCCGCGATCGGCGAGTGCGCCGACGAGATTCGCAGAGACGGTTGTCTTCCCGACACCTCCTTTTGCATTTGCGACGACCAACCGTGGCGGGTGTGTCGCCTGTCCCGCCTGTGGCGGTTGTGGTGGCATAGACGAAACAGGTGTCTGGAGCGGCTTAACTTTACGTCAGACATCACTTCCACCGACCACGGTATCTTAATAATCTGGGATACATACAGTAAGCTGCCGAGGGATACGATCGAGAGATCGGGATGACTGACATCCTCGGCGCAAGTGCCAAAACGGACTCACCGCATGAAGCTGGGGAAACCCAGAAGGTGATGGCACCGCACGGACCCACCATCGTGCGTTTTTGATGAAAGTATGAATACCCCGCCAGTGGCGGGGCTGCCAACGTTACTCGGCAGTAACTCTGGTGTTTGCGTGACAGAGGCCATAGGCAGCTGCGATAACAGCGTACCCGTAGACATGCCCCGACATCACCAGCACGGCACCGCATGTCACACCGACGCATGAAGCCGTCGGCGATTCTATTAGCGAACCCACCATGTACGTTGTCACCGCCGTTTTAGGCGGTCGTGGCCGCTCACTGCGACCACGCACAATACAGGGGAAGGCGGACTCTTGTACGTTCGGATGTCCGAACCCGACAGGTGTCTCAACCGCATATACGCATTATTTTCGATCGTCCGACAGCGGCGAGATCGAAAAGTAACCCCTGCTGATTGAGGAGGACGCAATCAGTTCGGCTTTCGATCACATTGAAGAGGGCAACCGCATGAGTATGTTGACTAAATTAGACTACCCACAGGTTTCAACTGAGACTGCATTGGCTTCGTCTGCAAGATTTCTCGCTTCGCCGAAGTTTCCTGCATCGGCTTCTTCACTTGCCTCCATCATCAACTCGGTTATTTCGACGTACTTACCGGTATAGCAGGTCTGTGTGATAAATGTGTCTCGAAGCGATTGCGTCACCTCCTCCTCACCCGTTCGGTACATCGATTCTGCCTCTTCAAGATGTTCAAGCGCGTCCCCGAAGATATTAGCTGCTGTTCCATAGTCCTCAGCTTGAAAGGCCTCATACGCGGTATTGTAATCCGCTAATCCGCGGTCGAAGGGGATGCCTGCTTCCATAGCCAACAGATACCCGGATATCAATTCATCCAATTCGTCGATGGCGTCTTCAGCTTCAGCATAATCAACACCTGTGTCTGTACCATCACCAAGTTCGGCGAAGGTTTCATTCAACCCATCAATCTGTGAGTTTGCTTCCTCGAATGTTGCTCCAGCATCCGAGAGGGAGTCTGCGGCATCTTCGTACCGCGAATTATTTTCATAAGAGATCGACGTCGAGATCTGGTTGATACCTTCACCGACAATAACGATTATGTCGAGAAATTGGTCGACGAATTCAGCAACAAGTTCGAGTTCGCTAACCCATTCTCGTTGAGTATCTGTTGTCGCAGCTTCGTTAGCCTCCTCAATCGAAGCGTTTGCACTTTCAAGTGCAGTCTCTACACCTCCAGTCGAGATAGACGCATCTGTACTAGAATAGGCCCACGCATTATCAATTTCATCAAGAATGAGGTCAAGAGCTTCGTCTAAGTCCTCTCCAGCAGATTCGAGGGCTTCTGTAGCTTCGGGGTTTGCAGTTGCGTCTGAGTCGCTGGAGTCGTCCGATTCACCGCCACTATTCTCGGATTCGCCATTTTCCTCGGACCCGCCACCCGTACAGCCAGCAATACCGAGAGTTAGTATTGTACCCGCACCTGCAACGTACCTGCGTCGTTCCATGATCCTTACTTTCGGCGAGGGTTCTTATTCTTTCAGTCAGCCAATTAATCTCAGCTCCTTACTGTCGATGGCGTTAATTACCTGTACGTTCCCACGTCGAGTTTGTATTCTGCGTGGATTCTCTCATTTATCCGCTCATCTCTTTCTCTTGCCCCAAGTAAGAGATTAAGTTATAGGAAGATAACATATTGTATGGAATGCTTCAACTGTGGACGAGAAAAGACAGGAGAGATGGTTGTACACAAAGACGACCCTAAAACATCAGTAGCTCATATCTGCAAACGATGCAAGATACAATTACTGAACGCAAAGCAGACACCTCGAAGTTGTGGTAAATGCGATCAGTTAGCAGAGTACGGGACACAGAAGTTAGAAAGAGTGAGTTCAAATACTGATGCACGTGGAAAAGGGAGCATTAGAGTGTTCGATAAGTTCCTCGTCTGTGAAGACCATTTATAATATGAATCGTAGAGCGATACTGTCTGTTTCACTCGTCAGTCTTGCTGGGTGTACAGTAACTATTGGCGACAGTTCTGATGATTCAGCAGAAGATGATGAGTCAGCAGAGAGCGATACAGAAAATGACGAATCTAATGACCAACAACAGCAGGAAGTAGAAAGAGAATCAACTGAAGACACTCAAGAAGCAGAAGAGATCGACCGTCCTGTGATTGAGAGTACGTCAGTCCAATATGACGAAGCGTGGTTACATCTTTCACGGACATACAAGACGCCGAACTACGGTGATGAATTTAGGATAACTGAGCGATGGACTATCGAGAGTGATGACATCACTTTGGAAGAGGAACGAGAGGAGAATATTGAACCAGAAACAGAGAGTGATGTGGTTTTGATTGGTCAAAGTATCCTATTTTTGGATCGGTGGGATAACAACATACAGACAGGGGAGTACGATGTGACACTCGTGCTTGAAGCTCCGAATGGTGATCAGAGTGAACCTGTCTCTGAATCTGTGTCAATCACGGAACAGGCTAGTCAGTAGATAGTTGTTTCCGACAAGGGTCCAGTAGTTTCAGGGTCTGATTTCATTTCGATAACAGGGCCTTCTTTCGAAGGCGGCGGGAGTTGATCTGTCCCTGCCCCGAGTTTCCGATTTTGTTAATGGAGTCGGAAGCTCGAAGGGCTAAGCGAGGCAATTAGCGCTACGAGCCATCTAAACGATAAGGGAATCAACGAATTCGGAAACTCAAAACGAGCAGGCTCAAGTCTGGCTTACCGATGAGTATGTCGATACCCAAGACAATTCACCAAGGGCCATCAAATTCCACATGAAGGCCACATCGTTCCACGAGACGGGCGAGTTCTCGCTGCTTCTGCCCTGAACTCAGATTCACCTCAACATAGTGTCCGCCAGTCAACTCTCGAGGTTGCTTCATTTCTTTCCCACCAGAACTCGTTTGCTTATGGATGATCGGCCGCGTTCGGCCCGGGATATACGGGAGAGGTTCCAGCTTTGAGATGAGGTCGTGGTTTCGTACGAGATAGTCTACGACCCCAACGAACGCGCTGGCCTGTTGCGTCTCCTCAAACTCAGTGAGGACCGCCTCGCCGTCAGAGAGTTGAATCCGGTACAAATCATCATCGCTACGTTCTCGAGCGGTTACAGACTCCGAGACTTCAGGTGTGGGTAAATCGGTATTGCCACTGTCGTCAATCTCACTCTCCATGTCTTGGATGAGCCGGTCGATCATCTCCTTTGCCTGCGATTCTGCTGGTGACGCAAGTTTCTCCGAGACACGTTCAGCAAAGAGATTTGCAACCCCAGCTGCCAGTTCATCTTTTTCCATCTTGCCTTGTTTTGCCGCCTAGTGACGACGGTCTGGGACGCTTTTACTGTAATATTCCGCCAGATTAACCCGGAAATGGACGCCGTCTGGCGATATGGCATCGCTCAGACGGCTTGCTTGGATGTGTCGAGATCTTGCCAAACAGCATGTTGATGATCCGGACGTACCCGCCGCGCCGGACGGCGCGGACGGGTACGCTGAGTGGGTACAGATCGCGTTGATCCTGTATCGCGTCGAACTCGAAAAGAGTCTCCGTGAGACCGAAGACTACCTCAACGAGATGCCCGGCGTCCTCGCCGTGTTTGATCTCGACGACGCACCGCACTACAGTTCGTTTTGTCGGTGGGAAAACGAGTATCGGATGCGTGAACTCCGCCGCCTGCTCCGCACTTCGGCGGAGCAGGCGGGCTGGAGTGGTGAAGCCGCAATTGACGCAAGCGGCTTTCAACGCGACCAAACCAGCTACCACTACCGCGATCGCGCAGACTTCTCGTTTCAGTCGATGAAGACGACGATCTTGATCGACGTGAATTCGCTAGCGATCAAGGACGTTCATTTCACGACGCAGAAGGCGTGGGACGGCCACATTGGGATGCAGGTCTTCCGCCGGAACGCGGAAGACCTGCGTGTGTTATCTGCCGACGCGAACTACTCATGGAGCGAACTCCGTGAGGAGTGTCGCTCCAACTCAACGCGACCACTGATCAAGCACAGAGAGCAAACACCGCTACAGAAGGCTCACAACGCCCGGATGAACGAGGATTACAACCAGCGCTGGATGAGTGAAACCGGCTTCTCGCAGTTGAAGGAAGACGACGGCGAGAAGCTCCGCTCCCGGAGCTGGCACGGCCAGTTCCGGGAGCTCACGCGGAAGTGCATCATCCATAACCTGACGCAGGCGGCGAGTTAGGGCTCGCCGCCTGCTCTCCCTTCTCCGGACGTATTTGGGAGAGGCATCGCCGTCGTCACCTGATCAAGGAAGTAAGATACCATAGTTTTGACCCTTTGACGACCACCGCCAGCGGCGGCTACTACATCTTCTGAGTGTAAGAACCAGTCTCTGACATCGTGAAACCGTGAGTTATCGACCCTACCCCGACGCAGTCTTGCGTTCAACAAGGCATTCCATCTCCAATGTCGACCGAGCTTCCCGCAGTTCCCGAATACGATCGAGAATTGTGACCCACTCCTCGTTCTGAATGGCATCCTTAGTGAAGGCGCTCAAGGTTGTGATCTTGTCTGGAAGACTCTGAAGGTCTGCCTGTCCGAGCGTATTCACGTTGACCTTGGAGTCGATTACCTCCCGCCGATAGAACTCATATTCTTCTCCATTTGTGAGGATCCCCAAGTTCACGTCTTCGTTTTTGAGATAGGCGGCCAGTTGTTCTCTGTGTGTCTCTGTGAGCGTCGTGTCGACACCTTTGGCCTCGAGGAAAGCCACAGGAGTTCCCTCCAGAATGAGTGCATAGTCCACCTTGTACGTCTTCCCGAAGGCTTTCACAGAATACTCTAACTGCGTGTTGTCGGGGATTGTCCAGTCGAGTAAGTTGAGAAAGTCTCGCAGAAGAGCGGCTTTCGTGTTGGCCTCGTCCATCTGTGGTGCCGCCTCAATGGTGGCCTGCGCGTGATCGACATAGGCCCGAACCGCATCCTCATCCATAGATAGACGAGTGTTCATAGGGTTATCATATCAAAGTGAGCGATAAAACACGGCACGCCCCAACCAGCCACCAGCTGATAAGACGGCCGTGTAAGATACAGAGGGTGTAGTCAGCACGAGGACTGCGTTATTTTCTGAAAACCGATCCTGAATTAGCCGATAGAACGTGCCTGCGTATCTAACGACCCAAAAATGTGTCACGACGTACCAACAGGAGAGTGAGCACGATCAGCGGAAGTGATAGGTAGATAATCAATATCATTAATGGAATATCTATCCTCACAGCCTGAATCGCACCAATCACCGCCGCTACGAGTGTTCCATACCAGCCGATGAGCCTTCCTTGATATACAAAGACCGCCAGTACACCCAGTACAATCCCTATCGCACTCCATCGGAGAGCAGCGACCGTTTGAGGACTGATCCCAGTTTCAACAGCTGGCCCCGATAACTGGGACAATGCGGCAAACAAGAATGAGAGGGCTGCGAACACCGCTAATCCGGCTACAAGACCGAGAACATCTATTGGTGGGCGTCCCTCACGTGTCTTTTCAAAAAGTGTAGAAGGATTTCCATCTGGCATATCTCATTATTCTTATTCGAGGCACTTAATTAACAATCTGTACTGAGCGATTCATGACTCCCCTGTACTGACCCGACTGAGTAAGAATGTATCACCAAAGGAGTACCACGCCCTCGGTCGAAAGTTGACCGCTCCGACCCTGACGATGCCCCCGATTTCAAATGGGACCGACAAGATCGACTATATAATGTATGAGTCAGATCTTCAGGATGGGGTATCGAGCAGCATTATTGACGGCGAGGTGTCGTCGTTGAACCTCAGCATCACCGACAACGAGTTTGCTGTCATCGTTGACATTGGCGAGACTGACGCAGCTTACACGGCTGATGAAGCCCGTGAGCTAGCGACGAGTCTCAAATCTATCTCGGACCAGCGATGGGACGTAGACAACGATGACATCGTAGAGTACCTCCGCGACTTAGCCGACGTGGTTGACAACGAGAAGTCAGTAAATGAAGTAGAAGAGGAGTGGGAGGGTAGAGAGGTAGACATCTCGGTATGATAGAAAGACAAACCGCTGAGCCTGCCGTCAAGCAGGTCTACGCTCGCTCGCGTGTCCGATTAAGATGGGAGCGTTAGCGGCCTTCAACGTCCGTGGCCTCCTCTAATCGCTCGACGCGTTCGCGCAGCTCTTCGAGATTGGGATCCTCGGCCCGCGCATCCTCCAGCGGGCGGACGTCGGTGAGTGCGTCGTCGACGCGCTTGTCCTCGGCCTCGCCGCCGAGGTAGAGGTCGCGACGATCTTGGTGGAGGCTCCGGAGCGTCGACTCAGCGATGCCGGTGTCGTCGGCGACACTTGCGAACGACTCACCGCGGTCGACGCGGACGAGGGCCTCGCGGGTATGTAGAAATTCGGCCGGATCAACGCGGAGGTAGCCTTCCTCAACGACGAACCCCGCAGGCGGTCTCCCAGTCCACTTTCCGGCGGACTGTGCGGCCCGGACGCCCGACCGAATTCGCTGGAGCTTTTGTTGGTGTTCTATCTGGGCGAGGTCGCCCATCAACCGAGCAACCATGCTGTATATTGTCTGCTGAAGCTCGCCGTCGTCGACGTGAATCTTCAAGCCTACGTCGAGGGCCTCAACGCCGGTGTCGTGTTCCAAGCAGTGCTGAATGAATTCGTGAATCTCAGTCGGGCCGAGCCGGGAGAGTCGGCTGATCTCGTGAACGACCACGAGGTCGAACTCCTCACTCCCGACATCATCGAGGAGTCGGTTGTAGACCTCGCGAGTGTCGGTGTCGGCAGCGCCGGAGACGATCTCTGGATACTCCTCGATGTCTTCCACACCGAGACGTTCCAAATGCTCGTGCGCCTCGTCGAGCTGCCGAGATACGTCCTGATCCGATGTCGAGACGCGGGCATAGATCGCCGCGGTCGCGGGTCCGTTTTCGCTCATGTTTTCGAGGATACGCTGTCAATTTAAACAAGTGGGGGTTACTGCGGTTTCGTGTATACCACTACCTTCTCGACGCGGTTTGAGATTAGCTGACCAGTACAGAGAGATAGTGAAACAGCGGTATGTATTCAGGATTTGGTAGGTTGATCAGTGCAAGATACAGAGGGTGAGCCCAGTATTCCCCCAATTATTTCACGATTCTATTGGTGAATCAGCCGCTCGGTACTTTAACCTTACATACCGCTCCGCATACTTCTGAGGGTTAGGTAGCAAACATCTTTGTTCTAGGACTGTTTGATAGTAAACAATCTATGTACCGGTATTCCGACTTGGGCCAGCAGCAGAACTGGTGGCGAGTTCGAATCGGCACCGAGAGGACCAATTGCTGTATTTCTGTGGTCGAATAATGATCGCTTCTTCCCCAGTCATCGATTCGTCGACGGTGTTGCTCGTCGGAACAGACGACTGGCTCACGCGATTCGCCACGACGCTCGAGGCACGGACTAACGCGACTGTGCATACAGTCGAGGGCAAAACGGAGGCGCTTGATATCGTGGAAAAGGGGACCGCTGACTGTCTCATTAGTGAGTACGCACTCAAAGAGATGACCGGACTCGATCTCCTTAGAGAGATCCGCGAGGAAACGACTGCGCTACCAGTACTACTGGGTACTACTGCCGGGAACGAGGCCATTGCCAGCGAGGCGATCGGAGCCGGTGTCACCGATTACATCGCACTCGTGGAACCAGTTGAGGAGATGGCCGACGAACTCATCGAGCGAACTGAGTGTGTCCTCCGATCTGCTCAGCGGTCGGCCACACAACGGGAGCGAGCCAGACAGTTTGACGCGATATTTAACGATTTGCGGACCGCAACGTGGGTGCTTGACCAGGATGGTGCACTCACCCGTGTGAACGAAACCGCACGGGAGATGATCGATACAGACGTCGAATCGGTCGTTGGCGAGCCCTTCGAGACGCTTCCGTGGTGGGTAGAGCCCGATGCAACGAACACGGACGTACAACAAATCGTGGAGAACGCACTCGACGGCAAATTCGGCAACGCGGTCGTCACACAGCCGCCACACATCGAGGACTCGCGCGTCATCGATCTCTCCATGCGCCCAGTCAAGAACGAAAGTGGAGAGATCGTTTCAATTGTCGTTGAAGGCGTTGATATCACCGAACGTGTTGACCTCGAACGTGACCTCCGTCAATCAGAGGAACTCCATCGTGTTACGCTGAACAACATGACTGACACGGTTCTCATCACGAACGAAGACGGCAGGTACACCTACGTCTGTCCCAACGTCCACTTCATCTTCGGCTACACGGCTGATGAGATTCACGAGCAAGGGACAATTGACGACCTCTTGGGTGAGGATCTCTTCGATCGTGCCGAACTCGCAGCTGAGGGAGTACTCAAAAACATTGAGACGACCGCGACTGACAAAGCAGGTCGCGAGCACACACTCCTCGTTAACATCCGCGAAGTCTCGATTCAGGACGGAAGCCTCCTATTCAGCTGTCGAGATATCACGAAACGCAAGCAGCGCGAGGAAGCACTCGCAACGCTCCATGAGACGGCTCGCGATTTCCTCTACGCCGAGACCCACCAAGAAATTGCCCAGCATATCGTCGACGATACACCGAGTGTACTAAATCTGGATGCGAGTGCGGTCTACCTCTTTGATACCGATACCAGCAATCTCCGTCCCGCAGCGCACTCGGCCACAATGAAAGAATTCAACGGACCGCTCCCCACCGTTCATGCCGACGGAGAAACGCTTCCGAGTTACAGTTTTGTCGAGGACGAAGCGTTGTTTTTCGACGATGTCCACGAGACAGAGCGACTCGAAAACCGGGCGACTGACCTTCGCAGTGCAGCCTACATTCCACTCGGCAACCACGGTGTATTCATCGTTGGTTCAGACCACGTTGGCGTCTTCGACGACGTGACCCGAGAGCTGGCCGATCTACTCGCCGCAACCGCTGAGGCAGCCCTCGACCGCATTACACGAGAGTCCCGACTCCGTGAACAGGATCGCACACTCCAGCAGCAAAACGAACAGCTCACCGCTCTGAACCGCATCAACGAGACGATTCGTGAGATCGATCAAGCAGTCGTACAAGCCGAAACGCGGGATGAGATTGATCAGACAGTCTGTGAACTGTTGACTGCCGATGATCGGTTCAGGTTCGCCTGGATAGGCACGGTTGACCCGGCGACCGACACCATCGAGCCACGGGCCTGGGCAGGCACCGAGCAGGGATATTTGGATAGTCAGTCATTTGCTGTCGACGTGGGAAATACAGAGCCAGCTGGACAAACCACGGCCACCGGCGACGTGACGATGGTCTCGAACGTCGCTGCCGGGATCCGTGACGAACTATGGCGCAAAGACGCCGTCGCTCGCGACTACCTATCTGTATTGAGCATTCCCCTCGTATACAACGACCTCACGCACGGCGTCCTGACGGTCTACGCGCCGACCCAAGATGCGTTCGACGACACGACGAAGACCGTCCTAGCCGAACTCGGCGAAACAATTGCGTCTGCTCTCAGTGCGATCGAGCGGAAGAATGCACTCCTCACGACATCGATGACGCGTGTCGAGTTCAGCATCGATGATCCGGCATTCGTCCTCTCACGGCTTGCGAAGGACGCCGAGTGTACTCTCTCGTATCAGGGAGGAGTCCAGCAATCCACAGAGGGAAGCTACGTATTCGTCAACGTTGAAGACTCATCGCTGGAGGACGTCGTAGAAGCCGCCTCGCAGCTGGTTGCTATCGGTGATGTCCAGACGATCAGTACCGAGGATGAAGGCGGCGTTCTACGACTCCGGCTTACACAGCCGTTTCTCGCCTTAGAACTGGCCGATCACGGCGCCGTGTTTCGCGGAGCGACGGCTGATCCGACCACGACGACGCTCGTCATCGATATCCCTGACAGTATCGACGTCCGAACGATCACGCAACTCGTGCGCGAGACGTTCTCCACTGTCGAACTCCGTGCCAAACAGTCCCTCGATCAAACCGCTGCACACGATCTCTATTCGAGGTTCCTCGACAAGCTAACCGAGCGACAACTCGAGGTGATCCAAACCGCATACTACAGCGGGTATTTCGAGTCGCCACGCGAGAGCACCGGAGAAGACGTTGCAGCGACGTTAGGAATTTCTCCGCCTGCCTTCTATACACACGCTCGGACCGTCCAACGCAAACTGTTTGCGACGCTTTTTGAAGAGAACAACCTCCCTATCGCTGCTTCTACTAATATTATTGAATAACAAACCACGAATTTTTTAGATGGTTTGTTATTCAACACTCCAATATTCCCTTATACACTTATTATCCGTATGTAGAGTGCCCTGGTCTGGTGCTGGCACTCGTGAACTCACCATGAAAGATATCGACCCTGAAACAGACGAAGAAGCCACGTACGAGTGTTTTGAGTGTGGGAAAACCATCATCGCAGAGACAGGCCCCGGACAGTGTCCCGACTGTAGTGGATCGATGCGAAACCGTCAAATGCCGCTCGAATGACTATGGCCTCCAAAGCCGATACTACCCGCGACGAGTCAGGCGACGAGGCGGAATCATCGATCGAGTCGGAATCTGCGCTCGAAACGGCCCGTCGCCAGCTGTACCAAGCTGCCGATCACCTCGACATTGATCCGAACGTCGTCGAGCGTCTCAAACACCCGAAAAAGGTTCACGAGGTGACGATCCCCATCAAGCGGGACGACGGAACTGTCGAAGTGTTCACGGGCTATCGAGCCCAACACGACAGCGTCAGAGGTCCGTACAAAGGTGGGCTTCGGTACCACCCACACGTCACCAGAGACGAGTGTGTCGGACTCGGTATGTGGATGACCTGGAAATGTGCCGTTATGGACCTGCCCTTCGGCGGGGCCAAAGGCGGCGTCGCTGTCAATCCAAAGGACCTGAGTTCGGACGAAAAGGAGCGGCTCACTCGTCGGTTCGCGCAGGAACTTCGCGATGCCGTCGGCCCCAATCAGGATATTCCAGCCCCCGACATGGGGACGGATCCACAAACCATGGCGTGGTTGATGGACGCGTACTCGATGCAGGAAGGTGAGACCACACCGGGTGTCGTCACCGGCAAACCGCCGATCGTTGGCGGCAGTGAGGGGCGAGAAGAAGCCCCTGGTCGGAGTGTCGCAATTATTACGAAGTTAGTCTGCGAGTACTATGACCGGGAACTCACGGACACGACCGTCGCAGTCCAGGGCTACGGGAGCGTCGGGGCGAATGCCGCACGATTGCTCGACGAGTGGGGCGCGACCGTCGTCGCGATCAGCGACGTGAACGGGGCGATGTACGATCCTGAGGGGATCGATACAGCTTCTGTCCCGTCGCACGATGAGGAACCGGAAGCCGTCACCACGTATGCGGACACCGTAATCTCGAACGGCGAGTTGCTCACGCTCGACGTCGACGTACTCATTCCAGCAGCATTGGGGAATGTGATCACCGAAGAGAATGCGGAGGCGGTCGCTGCAGACATCGTCGTCGAAGGCGCTAATGGCCCGACGACCTCGACGGCCGATTCGATCCTCGCAGAGCGAGATATCGCGGTGATTCCCGATATTCTCGCCAATGCGGGCGGCGTGACGGTGAGCTATTTCGAGTGGCTCCAGGACATTAATCGACGGTCTTGGTCGCTCGAACGGGTGAACGACGAACTTGAAACGGAGATGCAGGCCGCTTGGCAGGCCGTCCAGACAGAGTTCGAACACCGAGACGTCACCTGGCGAGATGCAGCCTACATCGTGGCACTCACACGTATTGCTGAGGCCCACGAGGCGCGAGGCCTCTGGCCCTAATTCAATTCAAATATGACTGACACAGACAGTCAGTGCTGTATGAGACTTCTATACTGACCGATTCTCCCAGCCACAATTGGTTGAATCTTCGTGACCGATATGCGCCCTACACCTTGCACGCCAACCCATCACAATATCAATAGGCCAACAGCTGTTTCACCAGATGAAATAGTAGGTTCTCAACAACTCGATGAGTGGGCCTGATAGCCGCTGACTTTGGAGCGATAACCGCGTCGGTCGTCGGCGTATATTACTGAACTCGTGTTGGACGATCGGCAGTAGTGCCAGATTTCGGGCTTGCGGCCCCTATCTTGATATGTAGTCAGACCACTTCTGATAGGTGAGCGTTGGGAGGAGTGCGCCAGCGTCAACATTCGATAAATTTGAGGAGACCAGTAGTAGTTCGGTTCGGTAATAAGATCTAACATCTACTGTAACAGGTGCTCGAGTAGTATCTTTGAAGTGATTTCACGACACCTGATCGGACGGGGTAGTGATATGTCTGTTAGACTCCCGTCCACACCTTTATCAGGATGTTTGATTCGATCTACCGCATTTTTCCACTTCCCTGCATCCTCTCGGGATAGGAAACCCTGTTCAATAAGGTGATCTTTCGTGTCGTGACCAGACCCTCTACCTTCTCCCAAGACGTTCTCAAGACAGAACCAGAAGTATGTCCACTGGATGCTCATATCAAATGAATAGAGCCCGTCGGTGTACAATTCGATTGCATTAATCACGTCACGCTCGTGATCGGCGAGATCGGTCGAGAAGACAGAGCGATCTTCTAATGCCTCCATGGTACTTGTAATGACGGTAGTATCGATATCAAGATGATCTGGTTCAGTCTCTACCGCTCTAAAGTTCGACTGAAAACCCCCGTCTCTTGTGATCTTTCGCCAGTCTTCGTCGAACATGACTCCACGATGAGTAGTCCTTGCGGTGGTTGTCAAGATAGCGCCAGGATCAAGCTGAATATTCATGGCCAGAAGTAGTTTATCTGCTTGCCTTCCAGGCGGACCGTAATCAAGACCCCACTGCTCAACCCAGTAGTCAGAAACCTCAATAAACCAGTAGTTCTGTCCTTGGGTGAAGACTTGTGGATGTTGGCGATTGCTATGTCGTTCTACGCTCGGCTCGTCGCCACTTGCCTGTACGAACCGGATACTATCCGTATCACAAGTGATCCTTCTCACCCCCCCAGAGATCACGGTGTCGTCAGGAGGCTGTGCGAGTGGATATTGGATACACTTGACTCGTCGCATTTAGTGTGATTTGCTCGTTGGCAGTAAGAATAGTCTGATCGTCATTATAATACGGTTCATGCCATTATTTCCCGTGATTTGAGCTCTTGCCGGAGATTCCCTTTGGTGGAGAGTTTGACTTTTGAATTACTTCTCACACTGTCAGTAGATTATCCCAGCGATGATCCACCGGTCACCGTTGTCACCGAGCGGGATGATCTGCATATGGTAATCCGTGTAATCGAAGTTATCTTCTTGAAGCTTTTTATTAACTCGTTCTTCGATACTGGTGACTCTGTCGTCGTTCCAAGATTGTGTGTTGAGGCCGTCGAGTTCCCGGGTCTGCTCAGGGATTCCCCAGAGGAAGACTTTCTCATTGGAGTCTCTCAGCTTGGTTTTGATGTTGGAGACAATTTCGGAGGCGGCGTCGTCCTTTTCGAGATCCTTCTTATTCTTGTATTCGATGAGTCCGCCGTATTCGTTCTCTTTACTAGAGATGACATCTCGGTTCCTGGCCGAGCCATGATTGATATTGATGAGCTGGGAGATCCCGTCCTGGAACTGTTTGCCAAGTTCTCGGGAGAGTACGTACAGCAGTAGGTAGGTAAGGCAGCGGCTAGCTGTTTCTCCGCTGAGGTTCACGATATGTTCATGCGTGGTTTCGGCAAATCTCCGGAGTTCTGGTGTTATCTGATCCTCATCGATGTTGAGGAATGTGAGAGTGTTGACTGTGAACTCATTGGCGGCGGCAGACTGGGAGGGATGGAAGAGTGAGATTTCTGCCCCGTTGATGATATCTGCGAAGATGTGGTCTGCGAAACTGCTGTTAAGATCTATCTTACCATTCGCGTAGATGACGTACAGGTGGTCTGGGAGGCTTCTTTTGTCAAGGACTCGGGTATCTTCGTCCTCATAGTAAATCTCGACCCGATCCTGTTTGTCTTCCACTTTCTCAACATCGTTGTCAAATATTGAGATGGAGGATCCTTCTGGAGATTCGAGGTTGAGGAGGTCTTGGTAGCGTCGGCGCTCTCCGTCAAGACTGAAGCTGTATTCTTTGAAATCGCTCTTGAATGAACGAGGAGATTTGTATTGCTCGCCGCCCCAACGGATTTCTTTGATGAGGTGTGGGCGCTCGTCGTTGAATGCGAACTGTTCTCCTTGGAGTGTCAGTTCGCTTCCGTTGAGCCATTTGTCCTCAAACTCTTCGTTGGTGAACTCGAATTTACACTCAAGTCCGGTCTTCCCCTTGTAGTAGGTAATGATCTGGACGTTCTTTTTCTGGTAGTGGAATTTGCGCTTTGTGACCCCGAGAAAGGCTCTGAAGGAGTCTGATCCAGTGTCCGTGAAATGTGAGAATTTGACTACTCCGTCATCAGTTCTTTCGAAGAGAGCGGCTGATAGGATATTGTCGACATCGAGGAAGCGTCTGATTAGTTCGATTTCGCCTTCCTCCTCTTTGATCGACATCCCGCGTTCGGCTCGAACGTGTGCGAGGAGAAATTGCTGGCCGATGTGGATCAGCATCGCGTACTTGTTGGCCTGGCGTTGTCTTTTGCGAAGGCTGTCGCAGAACTGGCTGAGAAGAAACTTAACAGAGCCTTCTTCTGGACTGTTTTCAACAATCTGTATAGCGAGATCTTTGGGAAGTTCGTCCATCTCGGTTTCCGAGATATCGATTGGGTAACGGAGTTTTCTACTTCGGATATAGTCGAGTAGTTCGTCAACATCGCTGAGCTCGGAGGGAGATTCGATTCGCTCGGAAATGGGGCTAGTAAGGCGGTCCTGTGATTTGACCTGTCGGTAGAAGATGTGTGCTTCCTCGAAGTCCCCGTCTTCTTTTCCTAGTTCTTGTTGTCTCGACATTTGATATTGCCCAGATTGATGTTGTCTGGATGATTTTATCGAGGTAGTGTGATATTTCTTTCTGATAGAATAACAGGGAGTCACTTAGCAAGTGGCCAGCTTTCCGGATTTAGCGGCCTCTCATATTTTGTTGGTTGATTAATTAATCGATGAGATCTCCGCCCGCCCAAACGCTACAGCCATAGCTTAGACTAAGTAAAGGTTATATTGTACCCATTATGTGATATAGACATCAGATGACTCAGAAAACAATTGGACAGAATACCGGGCAATCAGGCCGAGTAAATCTGTCCGGTCCCGAACTTGATCAATTCCGTGCGGAAGTTGGAGATCCAATCAAGGTGGATATTGCTGAGTCGAAGGGGATCGCCAAAGCGATCATAGAGAATAGTTCGGAGGAAGAGTTCGTGATTGTCTCTAAACCAGCTACTGATTCACTATCAGCGGAGGAACCTAATGAGTAGCAACCACCCCTCTCTTTTCGAAAGCTGTCAGCCCCGAGACGATGTCTTGGATGGGTCACTCCAAGAAGAAGAGTTCGCTGCGAAGCTTTCAACTGTCGTTCATAACCCCGAGAAGGCAGCGCCGGTCTACCGAGATCCAGACTCATTCTATGATATGACCTATCCCACGGAGGGACTCCGTACGCTGCTCTCCAATCTCACTGGGCGTTTCTTGGCGACGACAGAATACAATCCTGGATCCTACACGTCGAGTATTCTTTGCCTCGATACGCGTTTCGGCGGTGGGAAAACCCACGACCTCATCGCTTCCTACCATCTTGCTGAGAATCCTGCCGATATTGACGATCTCTCACACTACCTGCTGGACGGTGATGAGGAACTTGCGACTGACTACCAGAATGCGGTAGCCGAGGGTCTGGACATCGCAACGGGGGTTTTCATCGGAACGAAAGCCGATAGCAAGGATGCCCGACACGCTGACGACGACCCGGATGCCCCGAAAACACGGACGATGTGGGGCGAACTCGCTTACCAACTCTACGGGTTCGAGGGCTACGAGTATCTTGAAGACTATGATCAGGACAAGGATGCACCCGGTGAAGGAACGCTTTCGAAACTCTTCGCCCGGCACGACCAGCCGGCTCTCATCCTGATTGACGAAATCGCCGACTATATGAACAAAGCCGCGGGCACGCCTGTCGGCGACAAGACGCTCGCCGATCAGACGCTTTCGTTCGTGATGGCGCTCCTCGAAGCGGCTGCCGAGTCGGAGCACGTCACGGTCGTCTACTCTATCGCGGATACAGCGTTTGGTGAACAGGCTGACCGGGTTCGTGATGGCGTCCGTGATCACATTGAGGAGGTCAACGAGATCGGCCGGCGACAGCACAAGACGGTCACACCGACCGACGAAAACGAGATCGGACAAGTCCTTCAACACCGTCTCTTCTCGGAAGTTCCAGAAAACGCCGCGCGCGAAGCCGCAGACTCATACTTCCGATTCTATGATCAGGAAGACCGGCAGTATCCACAGGAAGCCACCGACGCTGGCTACGTGGATGTCCTCGCTCGCGAGTACCCCTTCCATCCCTCCTTAATCGACGCTCTCACGGACAAGATCGATACAATCCCTCGATTCCAGCGCACGCGTGATGCCCTCCGCTTGCTTGCTCGAGCCGTCTACTACCTCTGGAATCACCAGCCCGACAGTTACGACCGCCACTGGATTCGGATCTACGACCTCACAGTCGCTGATGACGATCCTGGCGGTGGGATTCAGACGATCCTTCGTGAGCGCCTATTCGACTTCGTCGATCTCGGTCCCGCCGTGACTGCCGACATTTACGACGACGATGGTACCGCGCACGCCCAGCTTGAGGATCGGAAATGGACCGAAAACGGTCTCCCACCTCTCGGTACCCATCTGACAACGACAGTTCTCTGGCACAGCCTCGCATACGGTGAACAGGCCGCCGGCCTAACTCACGCCGATCTGAACCTCGCCATCGGCCATCCCGATCTGAACTTCGATGACTACGATGCCGCCCTATCCGCACTCCGGGGCGACGATATGGACGTCGCGTGTTACTTCCTCTACGAGGAAGAGCGCCTCCGATTCAAGCAAGAACCAAATCTGATCCGGATCATCGACCAGCGGATCGAGTCTACTCCCGAAGCGAGCGCTCATTCGCGTTTCCAGAACCGTCTCACCTCGAAGGAAATCGGCGATGGTGGCTTCCAGCCGGTGGAGTTCCCTGAATCGCCGGCGGACTTACCGGATACCCCGGATACCCCGAAGCTCGCGGTGATGCATCCGGACACCGCTGCTGTCGAAGACGGCGGCGATACGCCGCCGAACCGGGTGACTCAGCTCTACGAGCAGCAAGCCGCAAAACACGAGGGAGAGACTGAGACGCGAATCTACAAGAACTACGCTCTGTTCCTCGCCCCTGACGCTGATCGAATGGATGCTGCAATCGACGAGGCTCGGCGTCTCGAGGCTATCGAGGCCCTGCTTGATAGCCCCGAACAGAAAGCCGACCTCTCCTCGGAACAAATCGAGGAGCTTCGAGAACGGAGCGACGAGGCACAGCTGATGCTCGGAGAGCTCGTTCGGAACGTCTACCGACACCTCTACTACCCTGACCGGGACGGGCTCACCCACATCACCATCGGTGCGACCGAATCCAACGGCGGGACGACACTGGTCGACGCTGTCCAGACAACGCTCGAGGATAAGATCGTGAAACGCGACTCCGGCGCTCGTGGGTCCGCTCACGTCCAACAGAAACTCTGGCAGCAGACCCAGGACGCTATGTCCACCGAAGCGCTGGTCAACCAATACGCGAAGAAGCCGGGGCTGGACTACCTCTTCAGCACAAAACCGATTCGAGAGACTGTCTCCTCTCTCGTTAGTGACCACGGGTACGCATACTGGGATGGCGAGTCTGGGACAGCGTACTGGGTCGGGACAACAGAGCCTGAATCGTGGCCGCATCCGGAACCGTTCGCGAAATCTCCCGATGTCGAGACCTCGATTCGGGACAGCGATGTCCAAATCGGGAGTGCCTTCGTCGTTTATCGAGATATCGACGCGCTCGTCGACGACTACCTCGACGAAATTGACCGGCCAGAACAGACGGTTGCTACCTGTGCTGAGTGTGGGGCGGAGGTTGAAAACCCAGAAGGAAGCGAACCCTACTACTGTGAGGGACACCAGTCCGATACGACCTGTAGTTCCTGCGGAAAAGAGGTCGCTAGCGAGCAGCTGCTGGACGCACGCGGACGCTGCGAGGAATGCCAGCCAGACGAATCCTGGGAGGCGAGCAAGAAGATGATGTCCGCTTCGCGGGCGTTCTCAGAGGTTCGTCGCGATGCGGAATCGAAGGCCGGAACTGACCGGACGCCGCTGCTTGAAGAGGTGACCATCCAGGTCGGTGGGGACGAACCTTTCCAAGCGGCCAAGTTCATCAGTCAACGCCCCGGATTCAAAGCCCGCGAAGACTCGGTGACGGTTCGAATGCAGTACGAAACCCGGACTGACGACGGGACGTACAGCGCGGAATTCACGGGGTCACCGAGCCGATTCCGGGACGTGATCGACCAGCCCGGCTCGTTCGGCGATGATCGAGAAACCATCCAGTTCCGCTTCCAGTTTGACGAGCCCGAACCGATTACTGACGAGGGTGACGACCTTCTCGCTGCCCTCGATAATGACCTCGATGCGGGCAACATCGATGTTCGGGTCGAAGGGCGTGGCCCGATTCAGGCGAGCTCGGAGGTGACGGTCTGATGGCGAGTCGCGGTTCGGAATTTGAGACCTCACCCGCTGAGGGAACAGAGGAGGATCGGCTGGTTCGCTACGGGACGAGTATGTTCGGTGGCCGCCCGACGTTCACGCTCGTCCGACGAGAGACAGACGGTGGCGGCGAGTGGACGCTCCACGAACTACTCCCTCGTGAACAGGCTGAAGCCCGCCGTGATCGCCTAGAGCGAGATGGTCGTTCGCTGAGTATCACACCAGTCGAGGATCTTGTCTCGGACATCGCTGGCGACGACCTCCTTTCCAAGCTCGATGGTTGGACGTGGGATGAGTGGGCCGGCGCAAAGGTCGCACGGCTTGACCCGACCCGCGTCCGTGCGCTCCAGGACGTCGTCAGGGAAGCGATCGAGGGCACGCCAGGAGATTCCTCAGAAGTTCTCACTGGTGGGGCTGGATTCGTGTTCCTACCCGAGACGGCAGGCGTCCGGCTTGCTGTTGCCTTCCGTGGCGTGAAACCGATCCAGCGTATCGATCGGATGCGGTCGCTGGCTCGAGGCGTTGCACGGATGAGCGATGAGGAGTGTTACTACTGGTACGCAAAGTGTCGGTCTCCGTCGAGTCCGAACGGCGAAAAGGCCCTTCGAGTGTTGCTGACGGACCATATTGAGTGATCTAACTATGAGCCGAAATCCCGAAACACAAGATAGCGATTCGGAGCTGAAGCGTGTCGCAATTGAGGGGAATCTTCCCCTGAAGGCGGTTGGTATCGAGAATCTGAAAGAGGCCAACCCCTACTTTATGCCGCCTCATCGATATCTTCACCCGTGGTTTGCACGTCGTCCAACTCCAGCTTCTAGACTGGCTATTCTAGCGTCCATACTTCCTCCAGAGGTGGACGCCAACACGCTGCTGGATTGGATGCAGATCAAGCCTCGTGACGAAATCGACGTCGATATTGAGGAATACGTGGCAGAAAAGAAGCGTACTGAAGATGATCGGGATGGAAACTTAGAGGACCACTACGGATATCCTCGCCCGTACACTCGGACACCGACTACAGATGAGAAAGCGGAGATGCACGAGTTGCTTCGGGAGCATTGGGACGGAGAGCTACCTACTGTCTTAGACCCGACTGCCGGTGGGGGCGTTATTCCGTTTGAATCTCTGCGCTATGGCCTACCGACAGCAGCGAACGAACTCAACCCTGTCCCGACTGTGATGCTTAAGGTCCTCCTTGAGTATGCGCCCAGCGTTGGTTCTCTCCAGAGCGAACTCAACCAGTGGGCCGACCGAATAGATGAACTTGCTAGCGAGGAGCTTGAACCATATTTCCCGAGTGATGGTGAACGGCAGACACCTTCCCACTATGCGTGCACTTACGCAGTTGATTGTCCGGAATGTGGCTGTGATATCCCGATAACGAAGAAGTGGTGGCTTCAGAAGCAATCCTCATCGAAAGGTGTCGCAGCACGTCCTTCTGTGTCTAATGATGGTACTGAGATTGAGTACGAGGTTGTTAGACTCCCCGATGACGTTGAAAAGTCTGAATACAACCCCCAAGATGGGCCTCATACTCGGAGTGGAGCCGAATGTCTCAATTGCGGTATCGTAATGGAATCCGATACCATTCAAGACCGGATCCGTAATTACGAGTTCGAGTATGAAATCTACGGCGTGAAATATGAGAAGTCGAGTGGGGGGACTGCCTGGAGAGCCCCTATTCCGGAAGATGATGAGGCCCAATCAAAAGCGGCAGATCGAATTGAAGCTGATTTTGAGCTTAGCTCGCTTCTGGATGTACCGCGCTATATTGGTGACGAAGACCGTGCAGGACCATATGGCGTCACTAAATGGCGGGATGCATTCACACCAAGACAGCTGGTAACTCAGTATGAGTATCTCCAAGCTTACAAGCAGTGCCAAGCTGAGATCTTTGAACAGTACAGTAAGCAAAAAGCAGAGGGAATACTGGCAGTATTAGCGTTAGTGGCCGGAAAGACTGTAGATAGAAATGTTCGTTTTGCGCCATTGGACATCAGTAATGGCCTCCTCGGCAATTCTCTCGGTGGTAAACACTTCACACTCCAGTGGTCGTTTGTCGAAAACAACCCTTCGGCAGGGAATCAGAGCTATCAGGATACTGTTGATCGAGTTAGGGACTCTTACGAAGAAATCGCCGATTATCTCCGTGATGAAGATGCGGAAAACGTCCACGTCTCACAAAGAGATGCTGCCGATCTATCGTTTGAGTCAGATTCCATCCAAGCCATCGTAATTGATCCCCCTTACTACGATAGCATCATCTATTCAGAGATGTCCGATATGAGCTATGTTTGGCTCAAAGAATACCTCCAAGATATCTATCCAGACATCTTCTCTGACGACCTTACTGACAAGAGCCAAGAGGCGGTTGCTAATGTGGCCGAATACGAAGAAGTCGCTTCGGATTCCAAATCTAAGTCCGAATTAGCTGCCGAGGACTACGAGAACAAGATGGCGGAGATTTTCCAAGAACTCTACCGTGTTCTCGAGCCCGGCGGTGTGATGACTGTCATGTTTACCCACAAAGAATCCAGCGCATGGGATACCCTTACAAAGTCGCTGATTCGATCTGGGTTCACCATCACATCAACCCACCCAATCACCAGCGAGATGCCCCAGCGGACCGACACCCGTGGTGGAGGTTCAGCTGACAGTACTCTGCTGCTCACAGGGAGAAAACCGCACGATAGTAAGACGGAATCTGAAACGGTTCCAACCCTGTGGAGCGATGTCCGTGCTGAGACCCGTGAAGTAGCGAAAGAGGCAGCGAGAGACCTGCTTGATGCTGGTCTCTCTCTGACGAAAACAGACGTCATCATTTCGGCGTTCGGGCCGACACTGCAAGTTTACGCAGATGCCTATCCTGTCGTCGACGACCAAGATAATGAGATTCCTCCACGGCGAGCTCTAGAAGAAGCACGCGAGGCCGTAACGCGAGTCCTTGTCGAGGAATATCTTGAAGGCGAGCGACTAGACGACTTGGATGACATTACAGAGTGGTATATCCTCTCCTGGCTGGTTCACGAATCGGACACCTTCCATTACGATGACGGCCATCAGCTGGGGCTCGGTATTGGTGTCGACATTGACGATATTAAGCGCTCTACGAAAATTTGGGGGAAGAAACGTGGGGATATTCAGCTGAAAACTCATGAGGACCGCGTCCAAGATATCACACTGCCCCCCGAAGAGAGATCTAACCGGACGCCCGTCGATCCTGAAGCGCTGTCCTACACGATCGCCCTCGATGCGGTTCACGCCGCTATGCACGTCTACGAGAAACAGGGCGAGGACGTCGCGATTGATTGGCTCAAAGAACGCAACTTCGACACAGACGCGGGCTTCAAGGCAACACTGAAAGCTCTCCTGCAAGTTCTTCCCCAGAGAAGTTCGGAATGGGAAGCCGCTCGCGACCTCGCCTTAGGTCGGACCCACGACGCACTTGGTCTCGAATTCACACCTACTGATTTCACTGACGTCTCAGAAGACAGAGCCGAACAGACTGAACTCGGTGACCACGCCTAACCTGAAACTCCTCCAGTATGACTAACCTACGTGACCGCGAGTGGCAGTCGATCTACGAGAGCAAGCCCGAGCAGGGACGCGCCCATCTCGTCAAGGACTTCTACGAGCCCGCATTGGAACGCAGCCAGCAATACGACCGGATTGCGGGCTACTTCTCCAGTACGGCACTCGCGGCTGCTGCCAACGGCATTCACGCCCTTGTCGAGAACGATGGTGAAATGCGTCTCATCGTCGGCACCGAACTCTACGAGTCAGACCGTCCGGTTCTAGAGACGCTCACCGACCGCCTCGAGGAAAACCTCGAGGACCTCGATGACGAACGCCTGGATGCGAACCTCCGTATTCTCGCGCGTCTCCTCCGCGAGGGCCGAATCCACATCAAGGTCGCCTATCCACGCTCTCCCTCTCACGATTGGGAGATCTTCCATCCGAAAGTTGGACTCTTCCACGATAGCGACGGAAACACGATTTCGTTCGAGGGCAGCGTCAACGAGACGGTCGGAGGCTGGGCTCGCAACTACGAGCGGTTCAAAGTCCACCGTTCGTGGGTTCCTGAACAGGCGGCCTACGTCGCCGGCGACGAGGAGACATTCGAGCGACTGTGGAGTGATGAACACCCCTTCGTCGAAGTGTATGACCTCCCCGAGGCGATCGAAGAGGACATCATCGACTGGAAAGCCCCAGATACCGAGAGCGATCTCCAGGAAGCGATTCAGATCGCGAACGGTACAGCTCCGCCGACGGAGCGCGACAAAGCGAACATCATTCAGGATGGACCACTCTCGCCCGGTGGGCTCGCACTAGCCGAGGAAGCGAGCACGATCACGCCGTGGCCGCATCAACGAGTTGTCTCCGACACACTCGTCAATACATATCCACAGAGCTTCTTGCTGTGTGATGAGGTGGGACTCGGGAAGACGATCGAGGCCGGCCTGACGCTCTCCCGGCTCGGACTCACCGGCGAGCTGGAAACCGGGTTGTTGCTGGTTCCGGCGAGTCTGCAGCGGCAGTGGCAGGAAGAGCTCTGGGAGAAGTTCAACATCAACGCCGTCCGATTCGACCGGGACACAGCGGGCGATCACGTCTTCCGGGACGTCCGCGGTCGCGACCACTATCCACCATCGGCAACGGACCTCGACCTCACTGGGGAGCGCGAATGGGCGGACAGCCCCATCTGGCGGTTCCTCTACGAACAGCAGTCGACTGATGCCGATGCATCGTCGCCGCTGGATGGGCCGACGGTCGTCATTATGTCCTGGCACACGGCTCGTCTCGACGACCGGTGGGATCAGGTCGCTCCCTTAGACCGGGTATCCGACCGGTCTCGGGACGTCATCCCGGCAAGCTGTCGCGGACGCGACCACGATACGGAAGACCGGATGGGCGTGTGGGACGCCGTCATCGTCGACGAGGCGCACAACGCCCGGCGTGGCAGTAATTTCTACGCTCTTCTCGAACAGCTTCGCGATTATACGCACGCCTACTACCTCCTGACTGCTACCCCGATGCAATTGCACTCTGGCGAACTCTACGATCTGATGCAGTTGCTGGATCTTCCGGGTGGTTGGGATAACCGGGATACCTTCATGGAGTTCTTCGAAACTCGAGACGGGCTGTCGCAGGCCCTCAACGAGGTTCTCGACAACCCGAGTTCAGAGTCCGACGAAGCGGAGGCTTCCTGGGACACGCAAGCCACGCTCGATGGACTGGAACACCAAGATCGGCTCCCGACGGATCGACCATTCTCCTCAAAAGTCTTCCAGCACCTTGCAGACGAACTCGAGATCAATGAGGACGGACAGGACCGTGCCATCGCCAAAGAGCGTGTGCTGACCGCGTGCCGGCTCTCACGAGCCTATGGAGACGCCTACGACGGCTATCTCGACCATGTCGACGACGCGATGGCAGATTATGACATCGACCGCTTCGAGGCGAGCGAGGATACGAAACTCAAACGGCTCCTCTATCCTGAAGACGCCGACGAGTGGTTGATGGCGTCCCGCAGCGACCGACAGGACGCACTTGACGAACTCTCTCCGGGCGGTTGGCGAGTCATCCACGATGTTCTCGCGGAGTCCACACCGGTCGACGCGCTCATCCATCGGAATACACGGGATACACTCCGGAAGTACGAGGCGGTCGGTCTCCTCGATACGACCGTTCCGAACCGGAATCCCGAACAACGGAAAATCGAACTCACCGAGGAGACACGGGCGGTCTACGACCAGATCGACGAGTACACACGTGAGTTCTACAAGCGAGCCCAGCAGACTGACGAAGCCCAAACACGCGCCATCGGGTTCGTGATGACCACGTACCGACAGCGACTCACGTCGAGTGTCTATGCGATCAGTCAGAGCCTGAAACACCGGCTTGAGACACTTCGGGCCCAAAGAACCGTGCTTGCCGGACGGGAACGCGCTCGTGACCGGGACTATGGTGATGCGGAGCAGGTCGTCCTCGAAACGCTACAAGACGCAGACCTCGACGACGGGGACGTTTTAGATGAACTCGACGCTAGTAGCGACGACCTAGATCTCTCTGAACTCATCCCGAGCGTGACTGAAGAGGGGAAACAGCTTATCGAGGAAGAAATCGAGGCTCTGGAAGCGTTCGTCAACGACTTAGACTTGGTTGATACAGACCCGAAGATTCAGCAACTCTACAACGACCTCGACGAGCTGGACCGTGCTGGTCACAACCGGGTGATTGTCTTCACGCAGTACGCGGACACAATGGACTTCATCCGGGACAGTCTCGCGGACCTTCTTGGAGAGACAATTGCGACGTACTCTGGTCGTGGCGGCGAGCTGTACGACCCCGATTCTGAAACTTGGGAGCACGTCGGGAAAGAGCGCGTGAAGCGTGAATTCTCACGTGATGATGGACAGGTCGATATCCTCGTCTGTACCGACTCCGCGAGTGAGGGGCTAAACCTCCAGGAGTGTGGGGCGCTCATCAACTACGACCTGCCGTGGAATCCGATGCGAGTTGAACAGCGTATCGGTAGGATTGACCGCATCGGCCAACGATTCGACGAGATTCGCATTCTCAACTACAGCTACGAGGATACGGTTGAGACAGACATCTACGATCGCCTTGACGATCGGATCGGCCTCTTCGAAAACGTCGTTGGTGAGATGCAACCCATACTCTCCGGTGTCAGCCAACAGATCCGGGATGCGACCTTGAACGCCGACAGCGCTGACGACCAGAGTGCGGTCGAATCAGCTGACCGTGAGTTTTCTGAAGAACTCGAAGAACGCAAACAGGGCGACCGCGTTGATGTCGGAGAGTCACTTGAGGACGTCGACGACCTCGTCGCTCAGGACGTCGTCGACGAAGCAAAACTTGATGCGTGGCAGTCCTACACCCACCCGGATCTCGTCGATGTCGGCGAGGAAGAATACGAGTATCAACCCCCGTTCGAGACACCGAGCCTCCAGTCAGTGTTGGTCGATAACGACGCTCTTGCCGAGGCCGGTGTCGAATTCACACCGGTTCACGAGATTGTCTTCGAGTACGACGATGGGGACTTCGACTTTGCGGACAGTACATACCGTCTCTCAGTAGGTGATGCACCGATTGAGGTCCCAGCCGGGGATGGGGAACAGACGATTGCACAGGCTATTGCGACTGCTGCTGATGAAGTGGCAGTAACGTTCTCGGCAGAGTGTGCCGACGAGTTCCCATCGGTTCAGCATCTTGCACCAAGTCATCCACTTCTCGGACAGCTCCTCACAGTTTTGCAGGATGTGAGTGAGGAGCCGTCGCGATTCCAACAGCGAATCGTGACCCGTCCCGATCAAGACCAAGAGCCAGTCGTGTGTGCGTGGGGACGGGACGGCGTGTTCACCCGGATTGCAGGCGATGGGACTGTGACTGAAAATGGACCGATGGATTCCCTTCCGACGTGGTGTGATCAATTCCTCGACAACCGAGAGAAGTCAACAAAGCAGCCACAGTAGCTGGGTAGTTTTGTAAGCATGGACTGTCCAGATGAACCAATAGATGCCAAACACTGCTCTTGAAGCAAATCTCCGCGGTATCGGAGACGGTGCGAGACTGGAACAGTTGGCGGTTGACCTACTTGGTCGAGAAGGATACGATGTTGATCCAACTGGCGTGAGGGGTCCAGACGGCGGGCGCGATGCACTTCTTGAGCGCTCGGGGAAATCTGGCGTTCTCCACTGTAGTGTGACCTCGAGTAATATCGAGAAGAAGATTCGTTCGGATGCAGAGTCAGCTGCTGACTACCCGGAGGAGTTCGATTTCTTCATATTTGCTACCACCACGGAGATTGCCGGCGTCAAACGTGACCGATTAGAGAATGAATTAGCGGATACGTACGGCTGGCGCGTCCACATCAAGGACTTTGCTCGATTGAGAAAAGATCTGATGGACATCGACAACCACGATCTCGCCCAAGAACATCTCCATGTCGCCCCGCAGAATGCTCTCGACGACCCAGAACAGGATGTAGACGAATTATATGAGGCTCAAATCGACCGATTACGGGAACGCCAGCCTCGTTACGGTGAATTATTAGATGAAGAACCGATTGTGGCTGTCCATGTCATTCCCGTTGAGTCGGTTTCGGATCCTCCTGGGATGATCGCAACCGATCTCCCTGATCCACCAAAATTCCGGTCACGGTCGGCTGGTACCGAAGGTTACGGTGATTTCATAATTACAGCTCCGTATACGGAGCTGTCTGAAGAGAGATTCTCCGAGTACGTCTGCTTAGACGGTAATGGGTGGGTAGAAGCTGTAACAACCAAGATGACTATGGAGCGGAACGGAAGGTACGGGATAGCGTGGTTCATCGATAAAGAGATCGTCTCCCTAATTGACCGCCTCCAAGAGATGTACGAGACTATGGGCATCTACCTGCCGTTGTACGTTTATATTACTATAATCGGGGCAGTGAACTATCCGATTGAAAAACCAGAAGGAGTTGTCGGCCCAGACAGCACCCGTCCGATCAGCGAGAATGTCTTCCAATTGAAGCGCGTGAAAATAGATGGTTGGGACTCTAATATCGCGTTGGCCCTTCGCGAACCACTCTATCAGCTCTGGAACCGTATTGGCTGGCGAAACGGTTCGATACACTATTCGAAGAGTGAGGATGGTTTTGAATGGGATCCATATAGGACATAGATAGCTTTGCGACACAAAATTTCCTGCTCGTGATTATTGCGCTAATCCCCGCCACTCGATATCATATCAGACCCGCAACGGGCGTGTGAGAGGTTATTGTTTGAACGCTTTCGCCACAAGCAGTGGGAAGACAAGTGTAGCCTCTGCTTCCACTTGTGTGTAGTTCGTCTGGTTTTCTTTGATCTTCCCCCAAGAAACAGCCTCGTTCGGCGGTGCACCCGATAATGACCCATCACCCTCCATCCCCGTTGAAATGTACACCACGTAATCCGCTCCCCCTCGAAAGAGGTTCGTCATGATTGCATGGTGTTTCGGTACTCCACCACCCACCGCGATGAGCCCCGTCGAGTCCGCCAGCAGCCCATCTTCAATTAGCGAGTCATAGTCGTCCAAAATCTCAATACCCACTTCTGAATCATACCCTTGACGGTAATAGTAGAGGAAGTTCCCGACCTCGGAGTCCGTCAATGCTGGACAGTACACCGGTACGTCGTTGTCCGCAGCCTGCTTTAGAACCGAATCCTCATCCTCAAGAGTTTCACCTAACTCGCGTGCGAACGACGTCGGTGTTCTCACTTTCTCCTCTGCGAAAAAGTCCTCAAAGAAATCATACAGATACTCTTCCAACCACACATACCGGTCAGAAGGAACGAAGAGATTCCCGAGCCGATTGATCCCACGCTCACGGAGCGATGCCTCGTCTGCGTCCCATTTTCCCATCTTGAATGGCTTTGCCGTCTTGATCACGTCCTCGGTCAGCGATCCAGACGTCGTAATAACTACGTCCACATACCCCTCTCGAACGAGATACGCGACGGTCTCGCGCAGCCCCGACGAGATGATGTTTGACGTGAACGTGAGGTAGACAGTGGCGTCCGCCTCCTGCATACGTTCGGCGATGTCGATTGCCTCTGCGAGCTGCGTCGCCTGGAACCCCGTTGTCCCATAGGCGTCGAGCATCTCGTCAAAATCAAATTCTCCACGAAAGTCGTAGCCACGAACATCCGGCGTGTCAGGTTCCTCATCACTCCCAGGAACGACGTCGCTGTGAGAGTCATCTTTGTCCATACTACTGGATAATCTGACGCCGGTTTGAAGAACTCGGAATCGGTCTCCAAGCCGTTGATGAAACCCTCAACAATTGAGAGTTGGTGACTAAGAGCCGTCAGAAGCCCTTGAGAACAGAGTCACTCTTCCTCGTACGCGAGGTTCATCAGCCATTGGGAGAAGGCGTCTGCCTGCGGATCGACCTCTTCCTCACCGATGAATGGCGAGAGCATGTCACCCGCCATCAGCAGTGAAAAGTCAAGATCAGATGCTGTTGGTTCGAGATAGTAGGTCCGTTGACCTTCGTACACCGTTTCCTCACGCTGGATCACCTCGGCACTCTCAAGCGCTTCGACTATTCGGCTTCCTTTTCGCGAAGAGACATCCAGCTCTTTCCAAAAGTCGCTCTGGTGAATCCCACCCGTCTCGCGGATCAGTTCAAGACCCGCATGTTCGTCTTCCGAGAGATCGGCTTCACCCTGTGACGCACTCATATTCCAACAGCTAACGTGTCTCCATTATAATCGGTCTTTCTGTCGCTAATACTCGTTATGAGATTGGCCGAGATTATTGTGCCAATCTCCCACTCGGTGGCACGACAAACCCGCAACGGGCGTTTTTCGGGTTCGTTCAATCGATATTGTAAATCAATGCCTTATGTAGAAATCCGGTGAATAGGGGACGGTAAATGTTACATAAGGCAGCAGGCATCGCTGACAAGTGAATCCTGAGCCCACGTCACGGTCGACATCGACCGTGGCCTGTCTGTCCATCTCGTCACGTTGCCAGTTGTAGGGCGGTACGGCTTACTCAGGGCTAAAAATCACTAAGAAGGCGTTTCACTCTATGAGGCTTCCGAAGACAGATTTATAACGATCGAATATGTACTTTTTGATAGGTGGTATGTATGGCCACACCAAGCTATGCGGGGGCAGAGTCGCACCACCACCCAGATAGCGACATTGAGACGGGTGAAACCGCAGTCTGGCCACTCGTTGAGTGCCTCGGTGGGAGCGTGGGGGCTGGAATTATTTTTCTCCTCTCCCTCCCAGTGTTAGCCGATCTCATGAGTCCGCTTGGAGCCCTGTCTCCAACTGGGCTCCTCGTCGTGTTTCTGTTCGCGTGGCTGTTCTTGTGGCTACTCATCGCTGTGACTCGCGAGCGAGTCACCGACTGAGTAGTCACAGAACAGTGTATACACTATCTTCAGTCGAACACGTCGGTGAAGTCCTGAAGAATATCTTGTGACGACTTTCCATCAGCACGAGATGGAATTGGATCCTCCCAGCATTCGACCTCGAGTGTTTGTGCATCCGATATCTGATGCGGATCAGTCGTCACGTTGAGAATTGCCGTGTGATAGATAGCAAGGAGTCGGTGATCATGGACACTCACGTGATCGATGCCAGCTCGATTCAGGACTGCTGGAATATCCGTGGGACTAGAGAGAGATGCCGAGACGGTTGGAGAATCCGGGTCACCCATACCAACGATTCTCACATCAGACACATAAACTACCTGTGCTGGAGAGCCTCGAGGGACTCGCGTCGACCGTTGAGAAACACCCACGTTCGGGCCGACGTCGACCGTAACGTGTCTCGCCCCGTCACGTCGCCAGACGGACTCATCGGTCGGCATTCGAGCGCGTGTGATACGACTGTCCAGACTTGAATTCGGTCAGTTCCTCAATCCTCGATTCGAGCTCTTCGACTTCGTCGCGAAGCTGGTCGGCGTCGTCAGCATCGCTCGCCGCAAGTTGGTCTTTCAGCCCTTGGAGCCGTGTCTCCTTGCGGTCTTCGTCCACCTCGGCTTTCCGAACGTACTCGGTTTCTTCAATTTCGTAAACGTCGCTTTCAGCAACATCAGTCACTTCGAGGGCGTCGTCAACCTTCCCGCGATCAACGCTCACCACCCGATCACGGTCGATCCCCGCTGATTCGAGCGTGTCCAGCACCTCGTCGTCATCTTTGAGCGAGCGGTTCGTCCGAGTTGTCCGCTGGACCGAGCCGTACGATCCCGAGACCGGTCGGTCGTGATGGAGTCGGTCTAAGAGCGTGTCCGCGATCTCCTTGCGGAGGTCGTTGGCGTTCCGTTGAACGTCCGAGAGCAAGGTATACAGGTCGATGAGTGTCCCTGTCTCGACCCCTTCAAGCGCTGTAACCTCGTGACGTTCCAGCGCGTCGACGAGCAACAGCGCATCCGCGTAGACATCGAGATCAGGTTCTGTCCGTTCGTCGGGAGCAGGCTCAGAGGGCGGGTCCTCGTCCAATAACAATGAGGTGGTTGGCGCTTCGGTCTCGATTATCACACCTCGGTCGTCGTTCACCTCGAATCGTGGATGGAGACTCAATACCGTCGGGTATGGATCCGCATCGGGTGGGAGTCGATCAAGGTCGAACCCATCGGTAGAGTCGGAGACACGTCGATATAGTGTCTCGAACTGGTCTTTTTGAAGCGGTCGCGACTCACCGCTATCTGAGAATCTGATGATGACACGGTGTTCCTGGACGCCAGTTATCTGAAACCGGTCGTTCGAGAGTGGTGTCCGGAGCGTCGCTCCTTCCGGGAGGTCATCTAACCGCTCAAGGAGATTGTGCCAGCTGACCCGAAACGACATATTCGTAGTGAGAGAGCGCGATGATAAATGTCTGAGGTTGTTGACAGAGATTATCGATGGATTCGTCATTGGGTGGTTATAGTCACTTTTTGGTTGTGGTGACGGAGGTGAAATATAACAGGAAGATACGACTGGGTCCACGGATTCAAGATATTTTACCACTAGACGCACCCCTCTGTCGACTTGTTCAACAAAACCACCTGTATATAGAGGGTCACCTCTATCGATTTGTTTCGCGAGGAGTTACCCATAGGAGATCGGTATTGAATTAGTGGAGAGAAGTTCTTTCCACGCCCTAGTGGGAGGTTTCCATTGCTGATCAAAATTGAGCATAGGACCACTCCTACACGTAGTCGGGGGATTCACCACGACCGTGTCCCTAGGACCACACACCCACCCCTATCGATTTGTTCTAACGAGAAAGAGTGGTGAGGTGGGTCAATCACGGGGGAGCCAAGGTGGATATGGTTAATCAGAATAATATCCTTCGGCTAAATCCATCTTTATAAATTCGATTCTGTTATAATTGGTGTGTAGAAAGGGGGTTGAACAAATCGATAGGAGTGGGTGTAGAGTAGTTAGTCGAAGAAATAAAAGGAGCAACAAGACATCACTCACCACAGTGTACAAGAACTCCGATCTTGGTCTTCGTCGCTTGGTTTCTTGACTTCTTATTTAATATCCTATTAGGAGGAGAATATAGCGACGAAGAGTGATTAGAACAAATCGATAGACGTGTGTTCTTCTATCTAGCTAGTAGCTAGAACTAGAAAGAAGAAAAAGCGCTCTTGGGTAGAGGATTGTTGGTCACTTCTCAGCAGTAGCTGGAAGTCACAGCAGGCAAGGGTGACGCGACCGCGCCACCCGACGAACGATGATGCCAATCAAGACGTTCGTCTCGGAGCGTCGCGCCGGGAATCTGCTGTCACAGATTCGCTGGCGTGACGGCGTCTATTGCCCACGCTGCCGTGGCGAATCTGTGATCCGCTACGGCAGCTATCGAGTGTTTCAGCGGTATCTGTGTAAGGATTGCGACCGCACGTTCAACGACCAGACCGGCACCGTTTTCGAACACTCATCGGTCGAACTCAGAAAATGGTTTCTCGCCGTTTACACGTACATCCGCATGAACACGAGTCTCAGACAGTTAGACGTAGAGATTGGCGTTTCTTACAAGACGATCTACCGGCGCGTCCAGCGCTTCCTGCGGGCGCTGGACGCGCCTCGACTCCATCTCAAAGGCCCCGTTGAGATCGACGAGTTCTACGTGAAAGCGGGGATCAAAGGCCGCGAGCGCGACCAGCCGTCGCGCTCGCGTGGCCTGTCCACGCGCGGACGTGGAACATACGCTGAGGACAAGTTCCCTGTGTTTGTTCTCGCAGATCGTGGCAGCGATGAACGGTACGTGATACCGGCGAAAGCCGCGACCGAATCACGGATTCGACTCCTGCTGGCCGACCGCCAACAAGAGTCGTTGACCGTTTATACCGACGGCTTTCGGGCGTACGAACCGCTTGACGAGGATGACGCATTCACTCGGGAATACGTCGTCCACGGTGACGGCGAGTACGTCGATGGAGACGTTCACGTGAACACCTGCGAGAGCCACGCTTCGCTGGCGCGGCGGTGGCTCTCGCCGCACCGTGGCGTCTCCAAAGACAGACTCACACCGTATCTCCGAGGATTTCAGCTTCGACGTGAAGTTTTTCGAAAATCAGGTGAAGAAGCCCTCAAAACCATCCTCGAAACTGTGCTATGACTCATAAAAGTCTATATCGTAGTCGAAAATTATATGTTGGCTAGGTTTAACACACAACATATGGCAGGAGGGTGCTACTATTGCGATGGAAAGGTGGATCGTAGTAACGGTCTTCAGTGTCCCAAGTGCAGAGAAGTTGCCCACTTGAGTTGCTTGAAAAACCATGGTCTAGTAGCAGAAAAAGGAGGTGGGCTTTTGAGTAGTTCAACGACATACACCCGGTGCCCGTCCTGCGGAAACGAAGAACCACTAGGCTAAGCTATTCTGGGGTTTTGGTAATCACTTTCCGTGTAGAGTTACAATTTTGGAGCTGATCGGTTCCGTGACTGTCTTGCCTTGTTGAACGCAAGACTGCGTCGGGGTAGGGTCGATAACTCACGGTTTCACGATGTCAGAGACTGGTTCTTACACTCAGAAGATGTAGTAGCCGCCGCTGGCGGTGGTCGTCAAAGGGTCAAAACTATGGTATCTTACTTCCTTGATCAGGTGACGACGGCGATGCCTCTCCCAAATACGTCCGGAGAAGGGAGAGCAGGCGGCGAGCCCTAACTCGCCGCCTGCGTCAGGTTATGGATGATGCACTTCCGCGTGAGCTCCCGGAACTGGCCGTGCCAGCTCCGGGAGCGGAGCTTCTCGCCGTCGTCTTCCTTCAACTGCGAGAAGCCGGTTTCACTCATCCAGCGCTGGTTGTAATCCTCGTTCATCCGGGCGTTGTGAGCCTTCTGTAGCGGTGTTTGCTCTCTGTGCTTGATCAGTGGTCGCGTTGAGTTGGAGCGACACTCCTCACGGAGTTCGCTCCATGAGTAGTTCGCGTCGGCAGATAACACACGCAGGTCTTCCGCGTTCCGGCGGAAGACCTGCATCCCAATGTGGCCGTCCCACGCCTTCTGCGTCGTGAAATGAACGTCCTTGATCGCTAGCGAATTCACGTCGATCAAGATCGTCGTCTTCATCGACTGAAACGAGAAGTCTGCGCGATCGCGGTAGTGGTAGCTGGTTTGGTCGCGTTGAAAGCCGCTTGCGTCAATTGCGGCTTCACCACTCCAGCCCGCCTGCTCCGCCGAAGTGCGGAGCAGGCGGCGGAGTTCACGCATCCGATACTCGTTTTCCCACCGACAAAACGAACTGTAGTGCGGTGCGTCGTCGAGATCAAACACGGCGAGGACGCCGGGCATCTCGTTGAGGTAGTCTTCGGTCTCACGGAGACTCTTTTCGAGTTCGACGCGATACAGGATCAACGCGATCTGTACCCACTCAGCGTACCCGTCCGCGCCGTCCGGCGCGGCGGGTACGTCCGGATCATCAACATGCTGTTTGGCAAGATCTCGACACATCCAAGCAAGCCGTCTGAGCGATGCCATATCGCCAGACGGCGTCCATTTCCGGGTTAATCTGGCGGAATATTACAGTAAAAGCGTCCCAGACCGTCGTCACTAGGCGGCAAAACAAGGCAGACTGTCTCCAACAGTACGTAAAATCGTCACCAACAATCCTCTACCCAAGAGCGAGAAAAAGAGAAGGTGGAAGAGACTCTCAATTTTGCCCCAAATCGTGACGTAGATGAGACGTTAGTCCAATCTGGAATTCTGTCACCCCTCCCTTCCTTGGAGGCTGGAACAAATCGATAGGGGTGAGAGGGTGTGTGGGTATTCTTTTGAATCGGTTGAGACGATAACCCCTAACAAATCGTCGGAGGTTACGGAGAGGAACAGCGTAAACCTCTAATACCGTGGATTTGACGGTCATACCGGCAGAAAAGAAATCGACAGGGGAATCTTTTAGTATTTTGGTAGAGTGGGTCCCAATATGCCCACGGATCCTGGTCCCGAGGGAACCTCCGAGTCCACGGGTTCTATCAAAGATCTCATTCTCGAGCAGGAAGAAGCCGCGAGTCTCATCAAGAACCGGTCGCTCCTTGAGCCGAACGAGATCGTCGACGAAGAACGTATCGTCGGTCGTGACACACAGCTCACCGATATTACTCAGCACCTTCGCGTCGCAATAAGTAACGAGCGACCGCCGAATCTTCTCCTCTATGGTCCTTCTGGAACCGGGAAATCTCTTATCATCAACGCTGTCTGTCAGAACATCGTCGAACTCTGCGAAAGCCGTGATATCCGGTTCGGCGTCATCCAGATGAACTGCCAGAACGTGGGAACCCTCGGCGCAGCTGTCTACGAACTTTCCCGAAAGGTGGCGAACGACATCGGAACAACTGTCGATGTCCCGGAACATGGAGTTCCAAACAAGAAAAAATGGCGCGAACTCTACCGTCTGATCAACGACCACTACGATACAGTTGTATTTATTCTCGATGAACTCGATATGCTCGTCGGTCGTCGAGATAAAGACGAGCCCGCTTTTTCGCGCCTTCTCTATCAGCTCTCTCGTGCTGGAAGCACCGACGAGATTACTGCCCAAGTCTCTGTCACTGCCATCACTAACGACACGAAGATGATGGAGAGTGTGGGAAGTCGCGCTCTCAGTTCCTTTACCCCTGAGGACGTTCACTTTAGTGACTACGACGCCGACCAGCTCCGGGAAATTCTCCGGGCTCGGGAGGACGCCTTCCACGAGGATACACTCAGCGGTGACGTCATCCCGCTTGCAGCTGCATTCGCTGCCCAAACCAATGGAGACGCACGGAAGGCGATCGACCTGATGCGAACAGCTGGGTCGATTGCGGAAAAAACAGGTGCAGACAAAGTCCGGGAGGAACACGTTCGACAAGCCCAAGATAAGGTTGAGAAGAACCGCGTGTTGGAGGTGACACGTGGGATTAGTACGCAGAAGAAGCTCTGTCTGTTCGCGACTGCAGCTGTGGCCCGTGAGGATGGAACTGGTGCAGCAAGGAGCCCGATTGGATACCGGGTGTATCAGTACTTGACAGGTACCCTAGATTCGGATCAGTACCACCAGGAGACGTACGTGAATAAGATGAAAGAACTCACGACGTATTCGTTGGTCGAGACAGAGCGGAAGAGTCAGGGACCACACTCGGGTAGCTACCTCGAGTTCACGTTTGGTGAGAATCCGGAGACTATCATCGAGACGCTCCGAGAAGATTCGCGGCTAGACGACGTCCACAATGACGAACTCCGCACCGTCGTGAATGCACAGCTCAATCAGTAGGGTGTTCACCGAACAAGTCGATAGGGGCGAGGGTGTTATCGATGACTCAGTTTTATCGGTGACAGGAACAAGTCGATAGAGGTGGGTCTACAGACTGTGGTGGTCGCTCACACAACAAATCGATAGGGGCGACTGTTTAGCATTTTGCGTTACCGATATTCTAAAAATCGTAGATGACGCTGGGATCTTTTGTGAATGAACGGTACTGTAGTCAACTGATCGAGGAACCACGCTATTGTCGTGAGGAAAACTGACACTCCCGCCTATGGAAGATACACGTATGACGAGCTACGTGTTTCGTGTATGGTTGCTCCCGAATCCGCCACTGGAGCTCGAACCCGACGAGGAGGTCTGGCGGGATATCGAAGTCGACGGGTCACATACACTAGCCGAATTCCACGAGGCGATCTTCGAGGCGTTCGAGCGTTGGGACAGCCACGCCTACGAGTTCATCACGCGCAACGAGGACGGCATCGCGCTCCGGAGCTACGTCCACCCACAGCTCTACGACGGCGGCCCGAGCTGGCGAGCGATGGACGACGCGGAGATCGACCGCTTCATCGATCAAGCCGTGCCCGACGACGCCTCCGAAGACGCCAAAGCGCGGTTTCGCGAGCTCCAGTCGAATCCGCCGCCGGAAGGTAACGCCGCCGACACCACGATCGACGAGTTAAATCCGGAAGAGCTGGGAGCGCTCTCCTACACGTTCGACATGGGTGACAACTGGGAACACTACATCGAACTCCAGGATACTCGCAACGCATCGTTGGACAGTAGCCCCGTGGTCGTCGACGAACAGGGGGACGCACCGTCCCAGTATCCCGATATGGACGAGTAGCGGGTGGTTGTCCCGCCTACAGTCGTTTTTCGTCAATGATGGCGGCGGTATCTGTCCCGGCGATTGTGTCGGATACTGCCAGCAGGTCGTCGATCTCGTCTGGATCGTAGACCTCCTTGACGATGCAGTAGTACTGTGACGGCGTTCCGAAGTCGTAGACCATGCTGAGCCGATCCCCTTCTCGGAGCGTCGCACGTTCAGCGATGTCTCCGATCGTCACGCCACTCGCGTTCGTGTACGAGGGGTCGTCGATCTTCTCATACTGGTGGTCCGGGAGAACGTTGAGTGACGAGTCCAGATACTCGTCTTCGAGGCCGTACATCCGGAGATGAAGATCATCGAGCGTACTGAATCGACACACGAGCCGATCGAGTTCTGCTATCGTCGTTTCCGGCCGAACGACGATATCGTACCACTCCTCGCGAGCGCGACCCTTCTGCTTCCAGCGAAGACGGTAGCCGGTGGTGCCGATACGAGATTCTACCTCCATGCTTGCATCCTGTCTCAGCTGGTCGATCTCATCGAGTGTTGCAGCCCAGCAATACGAACAGATCTCATCTGGCGCATCGCTCTCGAATGCCGTCTTGTCGAGACCTTTCCAGTCAGCATATCGCGGTAAATCGATGTATTCACTCGCGGGTGAGCGCGTACTCCGATCACACAGCTTCTCGCCGGGCAACTCCTGACGAGGGGAATAGGTCGACCTGCCGACTGGTTCTGCTTTCAGGTCGACGATATGGTCGACAGTCCCTATCTGACTGACTTCGATAACAAATCGCTCCAGTATCTCCGTCTCTGAATCGGTCATGGTTTTGGTAGTCTGTTATTCGACATCACTCGGAAGGATTCCATACGTTCTGGCGACCGAGACGATCTCTTCGCGGAACTCCTCGAACTCCTCACCGTGCGAGTCCGCGAGTGTTTCCACCTCGTCAGAATATGCCTCGCGGATCGCTCTCGCTTCGGCCCTCCCCTCGACGGTCGGTTTCCAGAGGGTTGTCGTGCCATAGTCCCCTGATTCGAACGACGGCCCAGATCGCTCGCGTTCTCCGACACACTCGACTAATCCCCGTTCTTGCAGTGTTTGAAGCGCGGTTTCGACTTCAGGTCCGAACTCCGAATCCATCGAGAGAAGCTCTTCGAGTGGCGGCTCTTCGGATCCACCTTCTGTCGTGATTGCGTCGAGTTGCGTACAGGCTACAACGAGGTCGTCAGTCGTCTTTTCGACGCCAGCGTAATCGTGTTTGTATCGTCTGTCGTGGGTAGTGAGTTGATCGATGAGTAACCGCTCGATCCACGTCTCGGTTTGCATGTCTGTATCCTACGATCGGAATCAACAAAGCGTGTCGCACGAAGCTGCATGTCGGGACGAACAGCAGCCACCGATCAATCGAGTTTTGCCCGCTCTTTCAGCTCGCCGACTAGGAGATCGAGGATCGCTTCTTTGTCCTCCTCGGGAACGTTCCTGCCGTCGAGTTCGTCGAACTTCTCTTCCCAGTGATCTATCCACGACCCGAACACGTCCTCGAATGTGTCTTCTGGATCGTCTGCAGCCCTGACGTCCTCGATCCCCTTCTGAATCATCTCGTGGGGCCCTCCGGCTCCAAGCTCGGCTTCGAGTACCAGCCATGGTTCGTACTCGAAGGTCGAAGAAAGTTCTTCGATATGCCACGTCTCGTCGTTCAAATCCAGTTGATACTCCGTCACCACGTGAAACCGAGCTGGTGAGGCATCGACACCCGGCACACCCATGTCCGAAAGGTACACCGTCGGATGACGCTCGATCTGTAACGAGAGCATGTCATCTGCTTCGAACTGGAATCTGAAAGCCCGCTCTCTGATCTTTCCCAGTGTCAGCCCATCTTCAGGCAGGTCGATGTCACACTCGTCCAGCACGGTGAGAACGCGGTCTTTGGTAGTCCTATCCATTATCCTCACCTGGTTTCGACTACTCAGTGAAGCCCTCCAACAGTTCCTCGAGCATCGGGCGGAGCTTGTATTTCCGGTAATGTTCGTCTCGGAGATCTTCGACGTAGACACACCACTCATCGAGTTCACCGACAACTCGGGCGGCCTTTCCGGCAGTTTCCAGCCACTGGACGGCGTGTCGGTACCGTTGGGACTGTCCCTCCTCGATGATTGGCTTGGCTTGTTCCTTACAGGCGTCGATCGTCCAGTCTGGGTGCTCATCCCAGACTTCCTCGACGACCGGCTCCACGACCTTGTAGTCCGAAAATCGATCCGCGATATCGATAGCCGCCTCGTACTGCTCTGCGTACAGGAAGATTTCGACGTGCCGTCGCGCAACTCGCTGCGTCGTGTCCTTGTTCCGAAGCGATGTCACCAACTCTTCGCGAATAGTCATCCACTCCTCACCGGCGAGTTCCTCTGCCGCTTGGTAGGCCGCAAGCGTCGGCGAGGCTTCGAATGCGGCGATAGCCGCCTCCAAGGCCACCTCCGGTTCGTCGAGGCTGGCGGCTCGATCGCGGAGCCACTCGGCCAGCTCAGCTTTCTCGCTGCCGTCTAGTGTCAATCCGTGTTGGGCCACCTCCAGTGCTGGTTGGGGCCGATCATGGTTCCGCAGCGTCTGGGCCAGTGTGAGTGCTTCGTTTGGGGAGGACAAGTTGTGCCGGGCGTATTCGATCGCCTCGTCGATCCGTCCTTCCTCCACGAGCTTGGTTACGTAGTCATCGATCAGATCCGCAGCCTCCGCCAGATCCAGGTACTCCTCGTTGCGACCTTGGCGCTTGAGGACGTTGAGGCAAGCCCTGATGAAGTCCTCGGCGTACCACGGTGGATCCCCTCCCCAGAGGTCAGCGTAGCCGATATCGCCCTGCATCGCTCGCTGAAGTGGTTCGAAATCCCAGCCCCGTTGGGCGGCTTCGAGCGCGATATTGTACGGCGGATGGTGTGTATAGCCCCCCATCTCCTGTTCCCATGTCCAGAGGCGGTCCTTCCAATCGGTACGCTCGACCTCCGAGAGGTCGGCGGTGAGCAGCGCCTCGGCCAGCACTCGGTCGACCTCGTCGAAGAACTCGAAGATCGCGTTCGAATCGTCGTACGAGAGCGCGAGCCACTCTTCGTCCATGAGTTCGTTGGCCAGCGGTTCGAGGATGTCCAGTGCCGTCTCGCCGTCGCCAGCCTCGACGGCTGTGCGTGCCTGATCGAGAAGGCCTCGCAACTTCTCGATGTCGGTTTCGGCTGCCTCGTACGGGTCGTAGGCGTGAGCGCTTCGCCCCTTAGTCGGTCCGAGAATGTTCTGTACCTGCTGGCGGATCGATTCGCGATTGATGTCCGGAGTTCGACCGTGTTCGCCATTCTCCGTCTCGTCTTCTGACTCGGCTGTTTCGAGTTCGGATTCGATCTGGGATGCCAGCTCCGGGCGACTCTCAATGAGGCTGGTGAGAACGTCACGGAGGATCTCGGGCTCGGCATCCGCGATCAGTTCGGAGATAGGCGGTCGCTGGTCGATCCCATCGGAATCGCGGACGTACGTCAGGAGAACGGCGACACGGTGCTTGCAAATCCCACCGTGATCGTACGGACAGGAACACGCCGTGTCAACGACCCCAGTTTCGTCGAGATCGATCCGCACCTGGTAGGGCTCGTACTGGCTGCCTTCAACCGCCGCTCGGATCGTCTCACCGCGCCGGACGAGCTTGACGACGGCACCCTCGGCGTAGTAGTTTCCCCCCCGGTCGTATGACTGGGGACGTGCCAGATCCCGGACTGCTGCCTCCGTGAGTGTCGGGTCGGGATCAACCATCGCTCGTATGGTATCTACGGATTAAACCCGTAGTAATTGTGGTGGGCGGTTGGGTGGCTGTGTGCCTACGAATCTGGAACCCAGACGCCTTTCACCGGCTGGAAGACGGCGTAGGCGTCGACATCCGACGTGTCGGTCGGATGAGCGGTGTGTAGCGTGAGTTGCCCCCTGCTCGTGTGTTCTCGGTTCTGTTCAGTTACCCACTCCTCTGCGTCCGCTTTCAAGTCGAAGGCGAGTCGACCATCCTCATCGAAATTCGCCTCCGCGAGTGGTGTCTCGCGAAAGACCGAGTCTTTGATTTCCACGATGTAGTCGACCATAGCTGTTCGTTCGCGGTAGCTCTCCTTTAGAATTCCCCGTGCTGAACAGATTAGATCTCTGCCAACCGTACAAACCGTATATGGAACTGACGCTCGAACATCTCCAGTCTGAGCACCTCGATCCGCTTCCGCTCTTTCAGTCCGAAGAAGCGACACTCTGGCACATCGACACCACACACATCCGGACGTGGTCGCCGACGATCACGTCAACGCCAGACTCGCCACAGCCACGATCTGGTCACTCGACGAGGATCGGACATACGCCCTGCTCGTGCTCCGGGAGAAGGTGGAGTGACGAAGCGATCCCAGAATTACTGCGCTATCTCGCTACCCATCTACATGGATCGGATACGGCCGTAGCGGAAACGTTCTCCATCGGGGTGTTCACGGCGACTGCGGTCAGGTCGCCTGCGGGCCGGACCGTCTGGTGGCGTGAAGACTACGTCGACGACACCGCCGGGTGAGGAACGGATATCCTCTCGAAGGCCGACCCGAGGAATTACGCCGCCATCCAACCAACAACGCTTATGGATCACACTCACGAGGCGTTCGCTGACGCACTCTCCTCGGGCGACACCGAGCGCGTGAATCGGGCGATCGACGAAATCGAAAACACCGAACTCGAGGAACGAGCCGCCCTGTTCGACGAGTGTTTCGATATGTGTCTCGACCTCTACGAGGCCGACGATGGATACCAGCGACAGTCCGTGATTCGCTTTGCGGCCAGTCTGTATCCGCGCTTGGCCTATCGAACGGTCGGTGCGGACCTCACCGACGAGGCGTTACCGGGTGAGTGGACGCTCGAGGAAATCGCGACCCACCGCGAACGATTGCGGGACCTCTACGCGGACGCGCTCCGCGACGACGACGGCCGCGTGCGACGCGCGGCCGCCAAGGCGACCAAGGAACTGGCGCTGACCGCCGAGATGCTTGAAGCCGAGGACGAACTCTGGTCCATGATGGACGAACTGGACACGCTCGCCGAGGAGTGTGCAGACTCGAAGCGAAAACATGTCGAGCAGGCCTACGAGAACGTCGCCTTTCACGCGGAGAAGCCGTTTTCCCTACTCCCGGACGGGCTTCGGAACGCGCTCGAAGGCGACGACCACAGTAGTGGACGGTAGCTCACTCGAACGCTCTTGTGTAGGACATTGTTGATAGCTTGCTGTCTTGCGATTTCGGTCTATCCCGGGTGAACTCTATTCGGCTTAGAGAGACGTTCAGATCGGTGGTTGTGGCTACTTGTGAAAATACCGTGACCGTATCAACAATCTCCTACGGAAGAGCGAGACCCAATTTCACCCCACGCCTAGACAATACTGGGGATCTTGGAAAGATCCTCTGAGGATAGGCTCAAAATTAACCAACTAACTGGCGCTTCTACTGGTATCTGTTGGTTAATCACGTTGACCATCACAGCTAAGCCCGGGAGAGGGCTATCGCACAGCACTCGCTGGGAGACGACAGACCGGCCACGGCAACTGACCAGATGGTGTATCTGGACCCTGCTCAAGTCGGGTTTTATTTGTAGAATTGACCTATGACTTGGTATGACCGACTCGCCGTCTCCAAGCGTCTCTGTCTCGTTATCTGAGTCGACTAACGTTTCTACAGTCTTGGACCGGGCCGGAATTGATTACGTTACCGTTCATGAGCAGCGACTGCTGGCGATCTATCATACCGGAATTTTCAATGTGACAACCGAACCGGAGTCAGTGTCGAATGCCCGCACGCTTGAGATCGAATGCTGGGAAGCCCCACTCCCGTCTCGTAGTGATGAGCGATCGCCACAGGAGCTTCTCGAAGACTTTGCGGCCGTATTTGATGCTGGCGATGAGTCCTGAAATGGTCACTCGAGAACCTTGATCAGACCGACGGTAATCGGTTGAGAGCACTAGAAACGCTAGAAACAAGTCAGCTGGCACGAGTCAACACAATACGCCATTTATGGACATTTCTGAGACGCTCCAGACACTGTATACTGCGACTGTTGTGCAAGACGATGGTACCTATCAAATAACTGTACCAGACCGTGAGATAGCCACCGGGACACTTTCTGAGGGTGAAACATACCGTGTTGCGCTCATATCGACATCGACGTCGAATATCGAAGCCACCGACGCGACTGAGGCCACTCAGTCAGCTGACCACGCTGCTCAGCAACACGAATACGACGGCCCGCCTGTCGAGGAAGGTGAACAGCGAGACGTTGAAATCGAGAACCTCGGTGACCAAGGTGACGGTATCGCGAAAGTCGAGCGCGGCTACGTTGTGATCGTTCCCGAAACGAGTGTCGGAGACCGAGTCACCGTCGAGATACAACAGGTGCGTGAGAACGTTGCGTTCGCTGATGTCGTTGATGACACCCTTCGCGGGGAAGTCTAGGACCGCAGGTTGGCACGAACGGGTGGTTATGGCAAACTTCTCACACCACTACTCACTTTCTGGCTTACCGACGTATTCGGATTTCATCGTCCCGTTTTCACGATAGTACCGATAGAGATACGGACCGTGCATATCCGCAGGATCTCCGCTAGCGCACTTACAGCTATCGTCGCCACAGGTGACTTTCTCTTTGACGACGGTCCCGCTTCCTGCGCCATCGGGATCGTCGACGGGCTCGGCAGCCTCGGGAAGCTCGTCAGTGTCGACCGACTGGTCGCGATATTCGATGAGCGTCTCAATATAGTTCTGTACCTCCTGGAGTGTCTCCGTATCCTGTTTGGGGAGCCCCTCCGCGAGATACTTCGGGAGCGAGGTAGGTGGTGACGGCTGCTCCATACCTTATGTAACAACCGGTGCCATGTTAGCGTTCGGATGCTACATAAGGAATTGAACCTTCTCTACCAACCGTGACCACCTCAGCAATTACTCAAGATCGTAGGCAGCAATTTCGTGAGAGCCACACCGTGGACATTCATCGACGTCCTGCTCCACACTGTACCCACAGTGACGGCACTCGTGGTGCGTTGTCGATGACGGCTCGAGCCTGACGATCTGCTGGATGAACTGTTTACTAATCATCGGTGGGGTCGACGATCTCGCCACAGCCGGGACATTCAGCCCACAGGCCTGGGGTACCGGTGGCTGTTTCATACCGGATGATCGCATGTCGTCCAGTGACTGTCTCGCCGCAGAACGAGCAGGCGCCACGGACTATCTCTGAACTATTAGGAGCCATCCTCACGAGTTCACGGGGCTTTTTTAGGGGAGAGGGAGCGTGTGACATCGTTTTAGAGCGGACCCAGTTGTTGAGACTGGCCTCACTCTGCTCCCTCACATCAACTTATGTGCTCTGTGACTTATATCCCGGGCGAGCGGAGTGGAAGTACTGTTCGAGGACAGCAGCGTGACTGTGGATCGTGCGTACTGTTCGCGCAGTTACAGTGACAATCCAAGATCGCCGAGAGTGGTGAGCCGTATCTTGTAGGCGAGATCGATACTTCGAACCACTACTACTCTGGGTAGTGGTCTTCGACTTCTGTGACAAGGGCTTCTGCTCGTGCTTCTACGCTCGGAGAACTCTTCTTATTGGATATCTCTGTCTGCTCATCTAATTCGAGGCTCGGAACGTCCTGCTCCCAGCCCGACTCAGCATAGCTGTCGTCGGTGGGTGTCGCTTCGAAGAGTTTGACAGCTGCGTCAAGCGATCTCAGCCGATTCGTTAGCTTATCAACTCGCCATGGCTCGATATAATAAACGCTCTCTGTCTGTTTGATGAGTCCGTTCTCGACAAGTTGAGCCACCGTGTCTGAGACAGTTGCTTTGCTGTGGCCTGTTTGAGCTGCGATTTCTTGTGGCGTGAAGCCGTACTCGTGGGCTGTTATAAGGAAACTGAGAATCTCATACTCGACCGATTCTGGATTGACCGGGAAGGGCTTGTCAGTAATGAGCTCATCGACGGGGACAGGCATCACATCACTTGTGTCACTAACTGATATTACATGTTTCGCAGAACTGTATTTTTGTGGCTACTGCCCATATGGCTCTGTTGAAACCCTCTACAGGAGATATGTTCTGACCTAGTTGCGGTCAACGCAGGGTATATATTTCGCACTCTGGTCAGTAGTGTATTGACACGGGGTTCGTTACAATTACAGCAGTTTCAGACGAGGCTTGTTGTAGTGAAGCAGGGGATAGTACACTTGGATGATGACCAGCCGCTAGGCCCTGTTAGTATGGCCTATAGCTGAATTCGCACTCTTCAGCGACCGCCTGTTTAAGATGAGAATATGTCTGAAGAATGGGATTTCAACAAAGCCGCCTATATCATTTTAATTCATTCTAATTTGACAAGTCTATCAAATACAATAATCCAGACGGAACCCACATGAACCCCGATAGACGCCTCCAGGTATGACCGCAGCCACGGACAACGACCAGCTCCAAGAGAGTAGCACCGAGCCTGGCGGAGACTTCTGGCGGCACACCTTCGAGCAATTCATCGCAGACCTTCCTGAAGCGGCGTTTGTCGTCGACGACGCCGGCGACATCACGCAGTGGAACAGGGCAACGGCTGATCTCCTCGGCCTCCCCGCAAGCGAAGCCGTCGGGATGAACGCATACGACGTGTTCGGCACCGAGGGCGAAGACGAGACCCTCGCTGAAGAAGTCGTCCGCACGGGAACACCCATCCGCGAAGAGAAGTTCCGATCTGCCGAACGACCAGACGGCACGAAAGCACACGCCCGCGCGATTGGGACTCCGATCCAGACACCCACTGGCGAGGTCGTTGGGGCTGTCGAGCTGCTCTTCGACGTCACCACCGTCGTCGAACAGCGGGAGACACTCACCGACCTCCAGGAAGAGCTCTCGGACAATGTCGAGACATCCATGGAGCAGCTGGGAGAATCAACGACCGAAGTTGCGAACCGCTCAAACGAGATCACGCAGCTCGTCGACGAGCAAGCAGCCGAACTCGAAAGTACCCAAGGCGATGTCTCGGGATTCAGCGCAACCGTCGAGGAGATCGCGTCCAGCGCCGAAGAGGTCAGCAACCAAAGCGCCGAGTCAAGAACCCTCGCCGAAGAGTCCGTCGACACCGCGGGTGAGGTCATCGACCAAGTGGACGACACAGCCGAGAAATCGGCTTCCGTCGCAGACGACGTCGCGGACCTCAGAGACGAAATCGAACAAGTCGAAGAACTCGTCGGCGTGATCAACGATATCGCCGAGCAGACGAACATGCTCGCATTAAACGCCAACATCGAAGCGGCACGCAGCGACAGTGACGGCTTCGCGGTCGTCGCCGACGAGGTGAAGAACCTCGCGAACCGCTCGCAGGACCAAGCGGACGAGATCGAAGAAATCGTCGCGAGGATCAAGGCGAAGGCCTCCAAAACGACCGAAGAGGTCGAAGCAGCCAACGACGAGATCCAGTCTGCGAGAGACGACATCCAAGGCGTCCTCGAGAACCAGAAACAGATCCTAACGGCGGTCGAACAGACCGAAAGCGGGATCAGCGAGATCGCGGCCGCAACAGACGAGCAGGCAAGCGTGGCCGAAGAGATATCGAGTGCCGTCGACGATGTCTCCGAACGAGCGTTCGTCGTGAATGAGGAAATCGCGGAGATCGCGGACGAAAACGAGAGCCAAACGGAGATGGTCTCACGGCTGACCCAGCAGGTCGAGCAGATTGACCGCGAACTGGCGGAGGTCATGGACGCTTCTGTCTGAGGTAGGCGTATCGTGATCGGACGGGCGGACAGCCCCACCCCACGTTTCCGATCCAAATCTCCCGAGTACCGACGCTTCAGACCATCTCCCGCAGCCGTGGTTCTGTAGTCCACACACGGGGACCCCCAGTTTGGAGTGAGGTCCCCAGAAGATGAGAGACGATCCAACCGAGACCATATATTCGGGATCTCAACAGACAACAGCACGAAGTATATAAAGAGGCTATAACACTAACTTCTTGTTAACCCTAAAAGACAACTACAGCACTCTAATTTGAGGTCCGCGATGTCGTCATTTCCTTCGCCGTCCCCGTCGCTTCGCCGCTCCCGTAGTATCGCTGTCTCGCTGTTGTCGCCTTCCCACCCCCACCGTCGCGTCACATCTGGTACGGTCACGGTCGCGTCTCCCCGCCCACCCACCCCACACCGCTCACATCGCGACCGCGATTCTCGATGTCGTCGACCGCGCCCCACCCCGCACTCTCGCATCGTGATCTGCCCTTCCCTCCTGTCGTCGCCACGCCGCCGCTGTTCGTCATCGGGTGTCGTGTCGTCTCGGCGGTCCCTCAATGTTGTCGCGCGCTCGGTGGTCCGTTCTTGATGGTGGTCGAGGTCGCTGTGTTGCTTCCTGGTCGTCGGGCCGACTTCGCTAGTCGTTCGTCTAATCGCCGAGGGTCGTCGCTGGTCGATTCTCACTTCCCATCGCTCGTCGGGTTGTTGCTGCCGGGTCAGTCCTGCTGGTGGTGTCGTGGCTCGCCTCTGGAGTGCTATCGATCAGCTGGTGGTCCGTCGTCGAGCTCCGGGTCCGGTTCGTCTCTCGGCCGTCGTCAGTCCTCCGAGTCAGGCTCTCCCACTACCTCGCAGTCGTTGCTATCTCCCTTCGCCGCCGGTACTGGTCGTGGCTCTTCCGTAGTCCTCTGCTGGTGGTCGGTGCTTGCCTGTCGTTGGTCTCTGTTCATCGCCTCATCTCTCCCGTCCTTTGCGCCGCTCTCCGAGGGTTCCATCCACTATCATATCCTTGATAGTCTCCTCCTCGTCCGCCTCCCGTCTCTCCCTCTTTCCCTCGTCCGTTACTTGGCTCCGCCCCGATTCCTTCGCTACGCGACTATCCACTGAACTTCATCTGCCCTGAACCCTAATTGTGTGAATTCGGCTGAACGTATTAGATAACCCGAGGTTCTTTGATAGGCTCTCTAAAGATTTTTCGTCCGATGGCTGAACGTATGAGCCTGATTTGGCTGGTCGCAATTTCATGAAGCACCCCCGCAATCTCGCCGCCTTCCTGTCATTAGATGACCTGCCAATATAGATATGAAATTAATGAATCATACCCGCAATCCCGCTGCCTTCCTGTCATTACGCACTTCATGAAGCACCCCACCAACCCCGCCGCTGTCTTGTCATTACGGTAGGTCGATCGCTACTTGATGGGTTTAGAATTACTTCATGAAATACCCCACCAATCCCGCCGCCGTCTTGTCATTACGCACTTCATGAAGCACCCCACCATCTGTCTTTAGTTAAGCGAGAAACCGCGAGATAGCGGCGGCTTATCGAGGCATCTTTCGGAAGGAATGAGGAAGTCCAGTCTGTGCACGACAAGGACTCCTCATCTCGAATTATGCGTCGACTCACTACACTGTTTCCCTCTGAGTTCCTCGAAGAGCACGCCGAGGAACTCGGCGTGGTCGAACGTGACCGCAAGCTCCAGATCCCTGCCTTCGTTTGGGCGTTCGTGTTCGGCTTCGCCGCAGGCGAAAGCCGAACACTCGCCGGGTTTAGACGCTGTTACAACTCTACTGCCGATGAGACGATCTCTCCGGGTGGATTCTATCAGCGGTTGACACCGACGCTTGCAGAGTATCTCCGCGACCTCGTCGAGCGCGGTCTCGACGAGGTCGCTGTTCCTAACGCTGTTGACGCTGATATCGACCGATTTAGAGACGTGATGATCGCTGATGGAACGGTGTTGCGGTTACACGAATTTCTCTCAGACCAATTCGAAGCCCGCCACGAGGAGCAGGCTGGAGCGAAGCTCCACCTGCTCCACAATGCCACAGAGCAGACGATTGAACGGCTCGATACTGCTAACAGTTGATCGTAGCACGGTTTCTTTATTCACTTTATAGGATGTAACTAATACACTACTTAGGGCTGCTTGAGACATCTACAGTTACTCACACCGTATATATACTAATTCTGATGTTTTTGAATGGCCGAATCAAGTTATCCTGTTTTGGATCAGCAATACAGTCATGTAGACGGACTGGCTTACAATGAGTAGGATGGAAGTCTGGATTTCTTCGGGAACCCATGTCGATAGTATTGCGGAGCGTGAAAATGAAATCAAGAAACAGTTCGCTAGCCCGGATATCATATTTGGCGAGGGGGCTGAGAAGTCAACCGCTCAAGAGCAGCTCGAATCAATCCTAAAAATCACTCCAATTGCTCCACTGCTCGCTGCTGCGGTCACTTTCCACATCTATATTTCAGTCGAATTACGCGGATGGATAAAATCCAAAATAAGCGACGGGAAGAGCGGGAGAGATACAGAGATCATTCAAAATATAGTCTCTAGATACAATATTGAGTGGCACGAGATCGACAACGAACCACTTGGAAAATACATCTATACCAACTCGATAACATGGGGGATTCTAAACTCGCTAGTTGTCCACTCTGGCTCAAGAGACCAGTTGCTGACACGTAGTAGTCAGAATTAGGCGACTGAATCAGTCGCCTGATTCAGCCGCTGTCCGGATTGGTGCGTGATGAGGCTACCAAAACTCAAACGCATCCTCACAGATCCGGACGAGTTCCTTTCGAACGGCCAGTTGAAGTCTCTTAGCATGGAGTTGCTCGAGCTGATCCCGATGGAAGGAATCGAGGGCTCCGGCCTCGATTCCGAGGAGATCATGGAAGTCGTCTTACGGGCTGCCGTTGACACGACATCGGTCAACGGCGTCACGGGGAACACGGAAGACACACCAAATCGCAAGACTGTGATGGACTGGTTGCACACACTGGAGAAAGAGTCGATGCTTGATGCTGTCAACGATATCCTCGCGCTGGTGGCAATGACGGTTCTCGACCGCGATCGGTCGAGAACCATCTGTCTCGATTTCATGGACAATCCGTTCCACGGGTTTCCGGACGACGAAGATGAATTCCGCCGGATGCAAGCGCGTGACGGCACGACGAAGTGTCATCGCTACTGTACGGCGTTTGTCATTGCACAGGGAAAGCCGCTGACACTGGCGGTTGAACCAGTTGACGGCGACGACAGCAAGGCCGACGCGGTCGAGCGCGTGCTTGCCCGCGTCGAGACGTATCCGTTCGAGACTGAACAGATTCTCATGGACAGAGCAGCCTTTGCTGGCGAGTTGATCGGTGTGCTTCGGGAGACAGCACCGCCAGTCTTTCCGGTTAAGACCGGGAAAGACTCGCTCCGCAAGAAGCTCTCGGTGAACGCGTCGCAGATGACCGAGGAGACGATCTGTGAAGGCAAAGAGTACGAACAGACGTATCCACTGGCGGTCAATGTCACGTACCACAACGGTGATCGTGGGAAGTCAGGGCTCAAACAGACGGGATACGCGGCGTACGGTCTCGAAGACCGCACGCCGCGACAAGTGGCACAGATCTACAACCACCGGTCACGGATCGAAAAGAGCTACGAGAAATTTCGGGAAGCGCGTGCCCTGACAACGACGCCATCAACGACAATTCGGCTCTTCTATGTGGGTGTCGGGTTCCTGTTAGAGCAGTTGTGGGTCGTGTTACAGTGGGCCGTGCTCGCCCAACCACGGCGTGGTGGGCGAGCACTTCCGGTGGCGTTCACGTTCGGCGATGCGTTTCTCCATGGGATCGAACAGGTGTTAGACGACGAACTCGGTTGGAAGGAGAAGCATCGGACGAACGGAGAAGGACTACCACCAGGATACGAGCACGGACTCGGCTGAGCCGCCTCGCTTCTGAAGCGAGGCTGGCGAACAGCGGCAGCTGTATTCTGAGAGCCATCTGAGCCATGTCTACAGCGGAAACCAAACAGAGATTCGACATATTTTCAATTCACTGTAGCGTTTGAGCCACTCTCCGTCTGGTATCGCCGTCCTTACCGTGTGAGACTGGGCTTTTGCCGCCGCGGTTATCGAGAGAGTGGACAACTAGCGATAATGGATCGTGAAATCGTCGTTCGTGTACCAGCGTATCTCGAACCGTCCTGAAGCCGCAGCCGGGTAGTATTCATCAGTCAGTTCGATGTGGAGAGCCAGCGTACTTTCTTCAATGATCTCTGCGGAGTCGGCCAGCCGACTCCCTGCAAATCGGGAACGCATCCTCTCCATCACAGCGCGGTCTATCGGCGCAGGGCTTGCGCCATCGTCCACCGGAACCATCCTTAACTGTGTGAGGGTGCCGTTGAACCGGCGGCCTTTCTCCGTGCGCGTTCGTGTAAGCGGCGTTCTTCGAGTGTGGTGGCCCAATCACCAAGCTCTCGGTAGACATCATCGACTTGGTTTGCACCGTACTCGAGGACATTGACGTCGGCAGGCGTGTCGGCCTCGTATTTGTCGCGGTATGTTTCAATCTGATCTGTTAGCTCTGATACGCGTGTCTGTAACTCGTCGATAGTGTGTTCTCGTGAGAGCTTGCTCACCCGCCGCCACTCGAAATAATCGTCATTGCGCTCGTATCTGGCTGGTCGCCCTTCGTGTTGGATAACGATGCCGAGGTCGCCATAGAAAGATAGGTGTGTTCGAGCAGATTCGTCCGAGCAATCCGCTCGCTCCGCGATCTCAGCAGCTGTCATCGGTTCTCTAGCGTGGAGTATTGCTCCGTAGACGCGTTGCTTCGTATCTTCCTCCTCGAATGGTCTATCAAACGGTGGCGGCCCGTCAGGGTGAGTATCGTCTGACATACTTTTCTCAACGGTTCTACCACACATATACCTTTCTTTGGCCAAAATATATTGTCTTCGTGTCCTACTTAACTCAGTGTTCATGACCCGACTGGTACAGATCTCCCGGCTGGCAATCACGATCGGTTTTGCGGAGTCACTGTCCGTGGCCGGTTTGTCTCCACTCTCGTTGTCGGTGAAGCAGCGTCTGACATAGTATTATAACGATCGCGTTTCTCTCATTTCAGTATATGACTGAAACGGGTGAAACGATCGAAACGACTCCAGCGATCGTAGCGATGCTCAACCAGAAGGGCGGAGTTGGGAAAACAACGCTCACAATCCACGTTGCCGGAGGACTTGCCGATCGTGGACTTGATGTCCTCGTGGTAGACCTCGCTCCAGAAGGAGCGCTCACATCGATCCTCGGCTACGACGAGGCGTACAGCGATCTTGACCGCGAAGTGTCGCTCCACGAACTCCTCTTGGACCCTAGCCGCGCCACCGACGTCGACGACTTTGTCCTAGAAGGCAAGGAGTTCGATCTGCTCCCGGCGAACGAGCGCATGGTTGACCGGACCGGCGGGGAGTTAAATGGCGAACCGCGGGCACGGGAGCGACTGAAGATGGTCCTCGACGAACTCGGCGCTGGCTACGATGTCGTCCTCGTCGACAACATGCCGAGCATCAACGTCCTCACGGACAACACGCTCGTGGCAAGTGACGGCGTTCTCATCCCGGCGTACGCCGAGGCGCTTTCAGTCCAAGGTCTCGACCGCCTCCAAAAGCAGATCGACAGCGTCCGCGAGTACTTCGGCGCGGTCAGGATCCTCGGGATCGTCGCGAACCGCGTCGAGCACAACAAGCAGGCTGATTCGATGCTCAAGCAGCTCCACGCGGAGTTTGAGGATGGGCTCGGAATTCCGGTGTTCGACGTGTACAAACGGGTGGATCTCCAGCGGACAATTGCTGCACAGGAACGATCGATCTTCGCTGCTGAGGAGATTGAGAGTGACATGGCCGAGGTAATTGGCGAAGTTGCATCCCTTGTTGATAACGAACTCGTGGAGGCAGACCAATGAGTGACGATCAGGACGACACCAGCGAGGAACTGGGAAAAACCGGCGAAAAGATGGGTGGGATTGCAGATCGTTTTGGCGCAACGACCACCACGAATGAAACGTCGGAAACGTCCGAGACGACTGAAACGAGAGAAACGCCCGAAACGATCAACACAACCGATGAAAAAGCCGCTTCGTCCCCCGAAATGACTGAAACGACTGAAACGATCGAAACGTCTGAAACGGGAGACACGACTGACGCACTCGGTCCCGGTGATGAAGGATTTGTCTTGCGTGAGGATTGGAACGGTCGAACAATCTATCTGCCTGACGACGTGGTCGACGATCTTGACATCCGGTACTCCAAGGCCAACGTTGAGTGGCAACAAGCTCATGGCGAACAGCTTCCGAAAAACGAGCGGTTCTACCCAGCACTGATCCGAGCAGCAATAAACGAGACATCGATCGAGAAGGAACTCGGTCTGAGCGAGTAGATATCAGGAATCAGCACGCGATTACAGCGAACTGGCATCGCTGGAGACTCATGTCAAGGAACTCCGATAGCAGCCATCATGCGGCGGCACGCGAACCGTCGAATATGCGCTAGTTGTCACCAACGCTGAACTGCGTGTATTCACTCACTGCATTCAAGACGACGCTCGTATTGGACTCTTGGACATCTGCATCGGCCAAGATGCGCTTAATCTGGTTGTTCATACCGTCGGAGTCGATGAACTTTCCAATCGCGATGATGTCGTAATCGCCAGTAGTCTCATACACACTCATCATCTGCGGTTCATCGCGGAGCGCATCTGTAATATCCGGTAGCCCGGGGCCATCGACTTTGAGTTGGAGAATAGCAGTCACGTCGTAGCCAAGTTTGCTGTAATCGACAATTGGCGTATATCCCTCAATTGCACCTGCGTCTTCGAGATCAGCCAAATGGTTCGAGACCGTCGTCACCGACACATCAAGCTCGTCGCTGAGATTGCGCAAGCTCTCACGGCCATTCTCCAGAAGTGCGTTTACCAACTCCGTATCGAGGTTTTCGTACGTCATTGATCCTATTTTGATCTGCAGTGGGGATAATTGTTTTACTTGGGCTCTGGTGAAATACTATTCATCAGACACATTCTTGCCTGAAACAGCCGGTCGCTGAAAAGTGCGAATTGGCTATTGATGTTTCTGCCAGTTTAGAGAAATGTTCTTATAGCCGTGTAAGATGTAGCACGCGAGTACAGCACTAATCCATTTTGTACTAACCCGTACTACATTTTTTAGTTGTTACAAAGCATTGGAGACACAAACAGCAAGAATTGATAGGGGAATGAACATGGTTGAAAAAAGAAAACAAGAAAGAGAGAAGGTTACTATCGAGAGAAAAACGATAGTAATTGAAGAACCGAAAGTTACCACAGAAGAGGTTGATCTCTACGTTTGCCCAAGTTGTGAAGAAGAATATAGAGAGGATGAAATGGTCCGTGTAGGACTGGGTTTAGAGAAACACTATTTCGGTGATGAACCAGATTATAGTGAAATTTCGTCAATGTGTCAATACTGTACATCTGCGATATTCGATTATGATGGTAAGACAGGTGAGATAAAGAATAACTTCAGCTCAGATAATAATTCTTTTCGACGTTTCGCATTGTGGATACTAATAATAGGCATTATGATTGGATTTTTTTCTGGTTATTTGTTTTTATTATAAACAAATGATTCAACCATACATTTCAAACACGGTATTGGTAACTCCCCGCTCTTCATCGGTATGTGGATCTCCCGTACTGAGCGATCCACGGGTCAGCCAACAAGGTCTGTGAACTGTTCTATGACACCTTCCCTCTTCTTCAGACACACTTCTGGTTGAAACGGCTGGTCGCTGAAAGGTGCTAATATCTCGGT